>BBZX01000039.1 GCA_001305055.1 Clostridia bacterium UC5.1-1C12 | reverse complement strand
TTCAGCTTCAATGACGGCGTACAAGAGCCATTCTTTAATATTAGCAATCTGTTCTTTTGTCGGTTTGCCTGCCCATTTGTAAACTGCCAAGCAGCCAACAACCGCAGCTGCTATGCCAACTACTACTAAATACCAATTTTCAATTAACCATTTCATCTTTCTTTTCCTCGCTTTCATGTTTTATTTTGCTAACCTTGATCCATGCGTTCGAAAAACATTCAGTACCCCAATAGGTAAATACACATATCGTTAGCTGACTGTCTAACGTTGTCATGGATCGGTATGCCAATAAAAAAGCGCCCATGACATAAAACTGTCAAGAACGCAAAACTAATAAACATAATCTTTTTACTGAAGCGGAGCGGATCGCGCTTCTTTTTCTTTACCCATTTTAAAGGCATAAAACCTCCTTTATCCAACCATTAAGTCACAACCAAAAGCACATACTATTGTATCTGCAGTAGCCTTATATAAAATTTCATTATTATATAAAAAATAATTTCCAGCCTTAATTACTTCATGTGTAAGTTCATTTGAAAAATGTTTAAATGCTCCAGTTTTTAGATTGATACAACAAATATGACATGCAGCATTTGTTCCAACCGCACTTGTATTACTTAATGTATCATATACACATTGTCCTTTTTGTATCAAAGCTTTATAAAATAATGTCGTACTATTACTTTCAAAAATAAAAAGGCAGTAAGGTTATCATGGCGCTGAAACAATGATATATATAACTAAAACTGCTACTCAACATAGTTACACATTCTGTATCATTTTTTTGCATAAAACATATTGAAGAATTCATTACGACAGTATTCGCTCCCTTTCTCCATGTTTTTGATTCGGTAGCATATTC
>BBZX01000038.1 GCA_001305055.1 Clostridia bacterium UC5.1-1C12 | reverse complement strand
CGATTTCAATCCACGAGAGCCATACGACTCTCGACGATTCTCGACACTGGCATCGCAAAAACATCTTTATTTCAATCCACGAGAGCCATACGACTCTCGACATTCATACAAAGTCAAAGGTGAAGAAGCACTATTATTTCAATCCACGAGAGCCATACGACTCTCGACAAAAGAGCAGCGCACAAGTATTAAAAGCAAATATATTTCAATCCACGAGAGCCATACGACTCTCGACGTTATGGACATTGAAAAAGGGTACATGAGTATCAAAATTTCAATCCACGAGAGCCATACGACTCTCGACATCAATTTTTACGATGTGCTTGAATGGTACAAAATTTCAATCCACGAGAGCCATACGACTCTCGACAGTAAGTGAGTAAGCTCAGGGCGTGTTGTATTGATTTCAATCCACGAGAGCCATACGACTCTCGACTTGATAGTGCTGATAATGATATTGTAGCTGCTATATTTCAATCCACGAGAGCCATACGACTCTCGACCAATGCTGACCGCAAAAAGATATTAAGACAGCAGCAATTTCAATCCACGAGAGCCATACGACTCTCGACTTTCCCACGTATCTATTATAGTGACCTTATAAACAATTTCAATCCACGAGAGCCATACGACTCTCGACTCCCGAAAATTTATTATAGTGACCTCATAAATAATTTCAATCCACGAGAGCCATACGACTCTCGACATTATTATTTTCATTCTTGTACCTCTCTTGCATAATTTCAATCCACGAGAGCCATACGACTCTCGACAATTGTGTCCAATCAATACCCTCCTGCCAATCTTTATTTCAATCCACGAGAGCCATACGACTCTCGACTTTGATAATGCAGAAGACGATATAATGCGAGC
>BBZX01000037.1 GCA_001305055.1 Clostridia bacterium UC5.1-1C12 | reverse complement strand
CTTCCTTCACTTTCTTAACGATTGCCGCTGCGTCTAAGCCGTACTTTTCACACAGTGCCTTTGGTGTGCCGCTTTCGCCAAACGTATCCTGTACGCCCACCATCGCCATCTTCACCGGTGCTTTCTTCACCACAACTTCCGCTACCGCGCTGCCTAAGCCGCCGACAACGTTATGCTCTTCACATGTGATCAGCACTTCATGGCTCTTCGCTAATTCTTCGATCAGCTCTTCATCGATCGGTTTGATCGTGTGAATGTTCACTACCGTCGGCTCGATGCCTTCCTTGCTTAATTCTTCACTTGCTTTTAATGCTTCCTGCACCATCATGCCCGTCGCGATCAACGCTGCCTTGCTGCCTTTCTTTAAGACAACACCCTTGCCCATCTCAAACTTGTAGTTCTCGTCAAATACATCTTCGACTCCCCCGCGGCCCAGTCTTACATAACATGGACCGTCGATTTCCGCGATGCCTTTGATGATCGCTTTCGTTTCTGCTGCGTCACATGGCTGGAACACCTTCATGCCCGGGATCGCTCTCATGATCGCTAAATCCTCGATGCACTGATGACTGGCGCCATCTTCACCGACGGTCAAGCCTGCATGTGTCGCGCACACTTTTACGTTCAGATGCGGGTAGGCGATGCTGTTGCGGATCTGTTCAAACGCTCTGCCTGCCGCAAACATCGCAAAGCTGGACGCGTAGACGATCTGTCCGCTGGCTGCTAATCCCGCTGCCACTGCCATCATGTTGCCTTCCGCGATTCCCATATTGAAATGACGCTCTGGACAGGCTTTCTTCGCATCACTGGTTTTCGTTGATTTTGTCAGGTCAGCATCTAATACCACTACTTTTTCATTTTCGACGATCAGCTCTGCCAACGCTTTTCCGTACGCTTCTCTTGTTGCTGTCTTTCCCATCTTATTCGCCTCCCAATTCTGCGATCGCCTGGGCGCACTGTTCTGCACTCGGCGCACTGCCATGCCATGCCGCATTGTTTTCCATGAAGCTGAC
>BBZX01000036.1 GCA_001305055.1 Clostridia bacterium UC5.1-1C12 | reverse complement strand
GTTGAGCGAGTTACCATAGTTATTCTCATTAGAGATTTTAGCTGATTCGCTGACACCTGTTCCAGATAAGCCATTAGCAGCTAGTTTTTCATTTAAGCCTTTTTCTGCTAGCATCTTATTTATGTAAGCTTGCTGGGCTGTCATTTCAGCTTGCTTATCATATTCGGGACGTAAGTTATTGATCTGGCCTATCTGTGCTTGTTGACGTTCCAGTTCTGCACGGCGTTGTGCAGCATAAGCTTCCTCAATAGCCGACTGCTGTCTTTCATAGTACGCTTGCTGGTCAGCTATACCTTGATAAAACTGCTGATCGCTGATTGCTTTCTCATAAGCCGATTTAGTATCTGTTAAACTATCTGTACCAACCCATTTACCAGCACTAGAATCCCATGTAGAACCATATTTATATGATCCATCTGCATTTTTAACATCAGTTGTCGAGTTTCCGTACTGATCGGTATATTTCCAGTTTTTATCATCGACTGCTGTCCAATATCCCTGACCACTTCCTCCACCTTTGATATACTCTGCATACGCTCCAGCAGAATCCGCTAATTCTTGTGGTGATGGTTGTTTCTTTTTCTTAGCCATGTTATACCTCCTTCAGATAACCACTGTTATCTGCCTTTAAGTGCAGCTCTGCATTCTTCAACATCTTCCCTGATTCCTCCAACCACACAAACTTACCCTGATAGGAATAAAGCGAGTTACGGATCATGTAGCCATCTTTATCAAACGCATACCAAGCTCCATACTCACTGTCCCATATCATGTCATTTTTAATAAGCCTGCCATCTTTGCGATATTGCCATTTTGCATTACCAATGGATACCCAGTTAGTAATCTTGTCTGTGGTCTTTTTCCAGTTGTACCCTTCACCATTTTTGATCGTGCAGCCATCTATGTAAAAGGCAGATGCAGGGTGTACGCTGTTAGGGAGCATAAACCGCCCTTGCGCGTTTTTGGTGTATGGTTTGACATACTTGCTTTTAGCTACCTCGATGTGGCAGTGATTGCCTGTGGCTTGCCCAACTGTACCTTCATGGTAAAATACCTCACCTTGCTTTATCGTCTGGCCTAGATGCAAATGTGATACATCATTGCAATGTATAAACATAAGGGTAGCGTAATCGATTGTACCATCGGCAAACTGCACCTTGTCAACGCTCTCAAAAAACAAGCGTTGCCGTTTACTGGTACGTCTTTGTATCTGCATATCATCGTACATGGGGCGTAAACATCATCAATCCCA
>BBZX01000035.1 GCA_001305055.1 Clostridia bacterium UC5.1-1C12 | reverse complement strand
TTGGATTGATGATGTTTACGCCCCATGTACGATGATATGCAGATACAAAGACGTACCAGTAAACGGCAACGCTTGTTTTTTGAGAGCGTTGACAAGGTGCAGTTTGCCGATGGTACAATCGATTACGCTACCCTTATGTTTATACATTGCAATGATGTATCACATTTGCATCTAGGCCAGACGATAAAACAAGGCGAAGTATTTTATCATGAGGGTACAGCAGGCCAAGCGACTGGCAATCACTGCCACATCGAGGTAGCTAAAAGCAAGTATGTCAAACCATACACCAAAAACGCACAAGGGCGGTTTATGCTCCCTAACAGCGTACACCCTGCATCAGCATTCTTTATAGACGGTTGCACTGTAAAAGATGGTGATGGGTACAACTGGAAAAAGACCACAGACAAGCTGACTTGCTGGGTATCCGTTGGTAATGCCAAATGGCAATATCGCAAAGACGGCAGGCTTATTAAAAATGACATGATATGGGACAGTGAGTATGGAGCTTGGTATGCGTTTGATAAAGATGGCTACATGATCCGTAACTCACTTTATTCCTATCAGGGTAAGTTCGTATGGCTTCAGGAAAGCGGGAAGATGCTGAAGAATGCAGAGCTGCACTTAAAGGCAGATAACAGTGGTTATCTGAAGGAGGTATAACATGGCTAAGAAAAAGAAACAACCATCACCACAAGAATTAGCGGATTCTGCTGGAGCGTATGCAGAGTATATCAAAGGTGGAGGAAGTGGTCAGGGATATTGGACAGCTATTGATGATAAGAACTGGAAATATACCGATCAGTACGGAAACTCGACAACTGATGTTAAAAATGCAGATGGATCATATAAATATGGTTCTACATGGGATTCTAGTGCTGGTAAATGGGTTGGTACAGATAGTTTAACAGACACAAAATCTGCTTATGAAGAAGCTATTAGGAACCAACAATTTTATCAAGGTATAGCTGATCAACAAGCATACAATGATAGACGACAGTCGGCTATTGAGGAAGCTTATGCTGCACAACGCCGTGCAGAACTGGAACGTCAACAAGCACAAATCGGCCAGATCAATAACTTACGTCCCGAATATGATAAGCAAGCTGAAATGACAGCACAGCAGGCTTATATTAACAAAATGCTTGCAGAAAAAGGCTTAAAATGAAAAACTAGCTGCTAACGGCTTATCCGGAACAGGTGTCAGCGAATCAGCTAAAATCTCTAATGAGAATAACTATGGTAACTCACTCAAT
>BBZX01000034.1 GCA_001305055.1 Clostridia bacterium UC5.1-1C12 | reverse complement strand
GCCAGAATTTTCTTCAGCAATCACCGGCAGATAATTCATTATTAGAGAGGCTGACAGCAGTATGCTTACTTTTTATTTTATTATTTTTCATAAATTCTCCTTTTAAGAAAGACCTGTATCTATTATTAAGATACAGGTCTAAACTCCTGCTTGTGATTATTGATTATTCTTATTCGGCATTATCAGAAATTGCAAAAGTAAAGGTATACTCAACATTTACTTCGGTGCCATTAGCATCTTTATAAGCTACAGTGACTTTTACTGTCTTACTGGTTAGATCACTGACTGTTTTTGACAACACGGTTGTTGTATCCTGCTCATCAAGATAATTCTTTAAAACACCAAGTAAGTTATTATAATCCGGTGTTTCAATTACAGTTCCAGCTATATCATCAAACGTATAGCTCTTTACTCCTTCATTTTTCAATGTAGTTAAAATAGAGAAAATACCTGTGCCAGTTACTTGTGATATAGTCGTATCGCCGCTTAAAAATTCAGTCTTAATTGTTTGATTTTCAACAGTTACCGCAGCTAAATCATCTCTACCTAACGCATTAACTGCACTTTCAACCTTTACATGCAAATTAGCTTTTGCTTCATCCTCAAGTGCTTTTTCGCCAGTTAATTTTACAGTATATTCAATAACAGTATTATCAGCAATCTTAAACGCCACTGTATAAGTCTTGCCATCAACATCAGCTAGTTTCAAAGCAAATAATTCCTCGGCATTCGTTTTATCAAATAAGGCCATGCCCCATGTTCCGAGATTCTGTGCAGTTGGTGCAATTAAGTCATTCATTGCCATATCACCAGTATTTCCTGCGTCTCCTGTTATTTTGACTGAATGAATACCGCTGTATGTTTTATTGACATTTACAATGGAGTCTAAAATTGTTGCCTTAACAAAATCCCAAACTTTATTCTCTGTATTTTCCATTACTCCAGTAATTACTGTTCTATCAACTCCAATGGTAACACCATTCATTTCAGCATTAGTTGTGAAAGCACCTTTTAATTCAGCTTCGAATGCTTCTTTGAACTTTTCGGTTTCTGACTTTGTTGGAGTTGTTGATCCTCCGCCAGAACCACCCGTTGATCCGCCAGTTGAAGGTTTATTAACCTCCGGTGCTTTCTCAACATCTTTACCTGTTTCTACATCCTTGATTACTGTATCCTTACCTGCTTCTACACCGTCAACATTGGCTTCAACTTTATTAACAGTACCGGTACCTTCGATCTTCACTGGCGCATCAGCTGTCAATGTTCCTACGGTACTGCCTTTGGCTATTTCTACCTTCGTATCTTTCGCTGTTTCAGTAACTGTCACATTCTTAACATCGGCATTCACTTTGATTTGGGTATCTGTCTTTACCTCAAGGCTTTCCACCGGTGCCTGAATGTCAACACCCGCATATGTCCGTGTACTTACTTCCTGTGCCGGTACC
>BBZX01000033.1 GCA_001305055.1 Clostridia bacterium UC5.1-1C12 | reverse complement strand
GATGAGTCAGGTAGAAGAAATCACAAGAGAAAAATGGATATTAGGCGCGTTCCCGGAATGGGGAACATGGCTGAATGAGGAGATCGATCAGGAGGCAGTAGAAAAAGGTACCTTCGCAATGTGGTGGATCGGCTGTACCGGTTTGTGGGTAAAGACGGAAAATAATACGAATATTGCAGTCGATCTGTGGTTTGGCAATGGCAAACGCAGCAAGAAAACCAAAGAGATGGCACCGTTCCATCAGATGCGCAACATGACCGGCGGCCGGATGACCCAACCGAATTTAAGAGCGGCACCGATCGTCTATGATCCGTTCGCAGTAACAAGTGTGGACGCAGTGTTATCAACACATTATCACAATGACCACATTGATCCCTACTTTGCGGCCGCCGTATTAAAGAATGTAGAAGGTGACGTACCCTTCATCGGACCGCTGAAGAGCGTAGAAAAATGGCTGAGCTACGGCGTACCTAAAGAACGCTGCATCACGGTAAAGCCAGGTGATGTGATCAAGATCAAGGATACGGAGATCGTTGTCCTAGACAGCTTTGACCGTACGTGCTTAGTAACAAATGATGAAGATGTACGCGGTGTATGTCCAACGGATATGGATGAGAAGGCAGTGAATTATCTGATCAAGACACCGGCAGGGAATATCTATCATTCAGGCGACAGCCACTATTCCGTATATTATGCAAAACACGGCAAAGATCATCAGATCGATGTAGCGTTAGGCAGCTATGGAGAGAATCCGATCGGGAATCAGGATAAGATGACGAGTGTGGACATCTTAAGAATGGCGGAAGCCTGCAGTGCAAGGTAGTGATCCCGTTCCATTATGACGTATGGACCAACTTCAAGGCAGATCCGCAGGAAATCCTGATGCTGTATGATTATAAGAAATATACGTTGGATTACAAATTCAAACCGTTTATCTGGGATGTAGGCGGCAAGTTCATCTATCCAAACGATGCGAATAAACGTCAGTATCATTATCGCCGAGGCTTTGAGGACTGCTTCACGGATGAGCCGAATGTGCCGTTCAGAAGCATCTTATAGGAGGCGGAAAGAATGCTGAGAGAGTTTGTAGAAACGGGAAGATACAGCTTCAGAGAAAAGTTTGAGAGCTGGGAAGAAGCGATCGCGGCAAGCTGTGAGCCGATCATCAAAGAAGGGGTGATCGAACCGGTCTATGTAGAAGCGGTAATCAATTGTGTAAAGAAATACGGACCGTATATCATCATCGCACCCAACATTGCGATGCCGCACAGTACGGAAGGAGCGGAAGGAGTCAATGAGACGGCAATCTGCTTCATGAAGGTGGAAGAGGCGGTACATTTTGATCCTGAGATCCGGAGAAGGACGCACGGCTGTTCTTCGTATTAGCGAGTGCGGATCATGAGAAGCATTTGGAAAACATGATGCGGTTAAGTGAAATGTTAATGAATGAGGAATTAGTTGAAGAACTGCTGGAAGCCAAGAGCAAGGAAGATCTTCTGGCAATCGATAAG
>BBZX01000032.1 GCA_001305055.1 Clostridia bacterium UC5.1-1C12 | reverse complement strand
ACCACTATAAGACCCTGCAGATTTTCCGCCTCCACCACCTTCAGCAGATACATAAGATCCAAAAGATGTCGCTCCGCCATTACCTCCATTTGTAAGATCACTTGATGAACCAGCATTCGATCCAATACTTCCTCCGCTTCCAATAGTTATATTTACCGAAGTTCCACCAGCTAAATCTATTTCTCCATAAGCCATGTGTCCGCCTCCGCCTCCACCGCCCCCATTCAAAGGACCATTCGTAAACTTAAAATTTCCGCAACCACCGCCTCCGCCGCCACCAAACAATCTCACGCAAACTTTTGATGCAATATTTTCCGGACAGATCCATGTTGTATTCTCACTTATAGTTTCTAACACATACAGTAAATTACTGGCGCTTCCAGCCTTTACTAATCGATTATCAATCATTCTACAACCTCCAAATCTTAACCAAATTGGTAAGTCTATTATCGGCTTATCACCGTTTGCAGTTAGCACAAAATAACCATCATGGCTGCCGTCTATATCAATGTCAGCTGCACTTAATGCATCAGTCTCTGCCTCTGTCATATTTACACCTGGTCTTATATCCCAATCAGATACAGCAGCAGTATAACGATTGTCTGTTACTGTATAAGTTGCTGGAGTTGAATTAGACCAATTAGCGGCCAATAAAGTTAATGCTTCGTTGATCGGATATTGTTTTAACTTTTCGACATCTGATCTTAGCTCAGTATCATCATAATTAGACAATCCTGCTAATTTATTTTTTTCTGCAGTCGTATAATCGTTCGCTGACAATCCTTTGCCGCTGACCTTATCTACTTTATTGTTATCAATGCTCTCAACTCTTGTCTGTAGCTGACCGATAGCATTGTTAGCAGATGTTATATCTGCTTTTATTTGTGCATCGTTATAATTCGATAGTCCAGCTAATTTACTTTTCTCTGCGGTTGTATAATCGTTTGACGATAGCCCTTTACCTGATACTTTATCTACTTTATTGGCTTGCAAGATTTTACCTTGTTCAGCAGATAAAACCTTTTCTACGCCTCCCGATGTTAAATTATTGATGATATCTGATTTTACGACTACTTCAAGTCCAGCAATATTTTCAGCTCGTTTTGCTGCTTCCTCAGCACGATCCGCTGATGATGCCGCCGAGGTTTGAGAGGTTAACGCTGCTGTCTCACTGGCTTTAGCCTTTACCTCGCTCGCTGAGGCATTCGTCGCTGATGTGGCTGCGGCATTTTTACTTGCCAGGGCTGATGACGCACTGTTTGCCGCTTCGGTCGCTGATGTAGCTGCTGCAGTTTGAGATGCTTCTGCTGACGTTTTAGCTGTTGTTGCCGCTGTCTCGCTAGCTTTCGCTTTATTTTCACTGGCTAAAGCGTTGGCTGCTGATATTGCTGCTGCATTTTTACTGGCTAGTGCTGATTTTGCACTTTCGGCAGCTTCTGTTGCAGATGTTTCGGCATTTGTTGCCGATCCCTCGGCTGCGTTCTTATATAAAAGTACATTACTCTCACTTTGCGCTGCATAATGTTCACTTGCTAAAGCTGCTGCTGCAGAACTGACTGCATCTTGTTTTGATGTAAGGGCTGATTCAGCGCTCCTTGCCGCTCTGGCTGCGGAAGCTGAAGCACTCTCAACATAGCCTGTGATTGTCGTTAATAACTGAGGGTCCATCATTTCAGTTTTGATTGATCCTGGTCTGATATTAAATGTATAACTTTTTGTGCTGTTACCGATCGTTTCTATAACCTGTATCGTATCACTGGTAATAAAGTTATACGTATCTACAAAGGCTGATAAAGACACTCTTTGTTCAGTGCCATCAACCAGTGTTAATACAAAATCTGTACCG
>BBZX01000031.1 GCA_001305055.1 Clostridia bacterium UC5.1-1C12 | reverse complement strand
TCCACTATAAGACCCTGCAGATTTTCCACCCCCGCCGCCTTGAGCAGATACATAGGATCCAAAAGATGTTGCTCCACCGTTGCCTCCATTAGTAAGATTAGTTGTTGAACCAGCATTCGATCCAATACTTCCTCCGCTTCCAATAGTTATATTTACCGAAGTTCCACCAGCTAAATCTATTTCTCCATAAGCCATGTGTCCGCCTCCGCCTCCACCGCCCCCATTCAAAGGACCATTTGTATATCTAAAATTTCCACAACCGCCACCACCGCCTCCGCCAAACAATCTCACGCAGACTTTTGATGCGATATTTTCCGGACAGATCCATGTCGTATTCTCACTTATAGTTTCTAACACATACAGTAAATTACTGGAGCCTCCAGCCTTTACTAATCGATTATCAATCATTACAACCTCCATATCTTTACCAAATTGGTAAGTCTATTGTCGGCTTATCACCGTTTGCTGTTAATACAAAATACCCATCATGCGTGCCGTCTATATTAATGTCAGCTGCGTTTAATGCCTCAGTTTGTGCTTCAGTCATTCTTACTCCCGGTCTAATATCCCAATCGGATACAGTGGCAGTATAACGACTGTCAGTTACTGTATAAGTTGATGGAGTTGAACTAGACCAGTTAGCAGCTAATAAAGTTAATGCCTCATTGATTGGGTATTGCTTTAACTGCTCGACATCTGCTTTCAACTCAGTATCATCATAATTTAATAATCCTGCTAACTTATTTTTTCTGCTGTCGTATAATCGTTCGCTGACAATCCTTTGCCGCTGACCTTTTCTACTTTATTGTTATCAATGCTATCAACTCTTGTCTGCAGCTGACCGATAGCTGTGTTAGCAGATGTTATATCTGCTTTTATTTGTGCATCGTTATAATTCGATAGTCCAGCTAATTTACTTTTCTCTGCGGTTGTATAATCGTTTGCTGATAGCCCTTTACCTGATACTTTATCTACTTTTATTGGTTTGCAAGATTTTACCTTGTTCAGCAGATAAAACCTTTTCTACGCCTCCCGATGTTAGATCATTGATAATATCTGATTTTACGACTACTTCAAGGCCGGCGATATTTTCAGCTCGTTTTGCTGCTTCCTCAGCACGATCCGCTGATGATGCCGCCGAGGTTTGAGAGGTTAACGCTGCTGTCTCACTGGCTTTTGCCTTTGTTTCGCTTGCTGAGGCATTCGTCGCTGATGTGGCTGCGGCATTCTTGCTCGCTAAGGCTGATGCTGCACTGTTCGCCGCTTCAACCGCTGATTCAGCTGCTGCGGTTTGAGATGCTTCTGCCGACACTTTGCTGATGCTGCCGCTGTCTCACTGTCTTTTGATTTAGTTTCACTGGCTAAAGCATTGGCTGCTGATATTGCTGCTGCATTTTTACTGGCTAGTGCTGATTTTGCACTTTCTGCAGCTTCAGTTGCTGATGTTTCGGCATTTGTTGCCGATCCCTCGGCTGCGTTCTTATATAAAAGTACATTACTCTCACTTTGCGCTGCATTATGTTCACTTGCTAAAGCTGCTGCTGCAGAACTGACTGCATCTTGTTTTGATGTAAGGGCTGATTCAGCGCTCCTTGCCGCTCTGGCTGCGGAAGCTGAAGCACTCTCAACATAGCCTGTGATTGTCGTTAATAACTGAGGGTCCATCATGTCAGTTTTGATTGATCCAGGTCTGATATTAAATGTATACCTTTTTGTGCTGTTACCGATCGTTTCTATAACCTGTATCGTATCACTGGTAATAAAGTTATACGTATCTACAAAGGCTGATAAAGACACTCTTTGTTCAGTGCCATCAACCAGTGTTAATACAAAATCTGTACCA
>BBZX01000030.1 GCA_001305055.1 Clostridia bacterium UC5.1-1C12 | reverse complement strand
TGTCGTATTAATTTCGTATTTGGTAAAACAAAAGAAGGATGAATTGTTACCCATTTAATGGAGGAAATATAAATGAGAATAGCAGAAATCAATTATAATCAAGTCGTAACAATACGAACTGATATTGAGAGTATAGAAGTTGCATATAGAGACTACTATGCTTCTAATATTTTATTAAAAGAAGCCCCTGACGAAGTTCTTGTGGGTTGGGGATATGATGAAGAAAATAATCAATATATACAGCCGAGTGCAGATGGAATGACATATTATGCAGAGGGTGAACATTGGATATTGTTGCCTGATGGTTTAACACAGGAGCAAATCATCGAAGATATTCGAAATTCAAGAATTAAACAGAACCAAGATATTGTGGATTATACAATCGATAAATACACAATGGAATTGATTACGGAAGGAGTTATATCATGAGAACATTTGTATTAAGTTTGAAACGTTGTTTTGATAAAGGTGAAATCACCTCAGTGAAGATACAAATGATGATCACCTTAACAGATGAAGAAAAGGAATACATTCTCACTGGAAAAGACAAGGAGGGAATATCACATCATGATAAATAATGTATTAAAAATCTCGGGGGGGGGTGTTAGTACAGAGAGGAATAACATCTGGTGCTAGTACCGTTGCAATTAATGAGGTTGATATGGATAAGACTATTGTACTCTCAGTATCTAAAGGCAGTGCAGGATATGTGGCTGCAAGAGGGCAATCTGAATTACGTGTAAATAAAGACGTCTATGATAGTGGTAGTTCAGATCATGAGTATACACAAGGGACAAAAGCTGTTTATAGTAATGGAAACACAGTGACATCTACAAGAATCAATGCCACTGAAAATCAAACATTTTCATTATCAGGTGGTACTACTGATTTAACAGTTAAGGAGTATTCAGCAAGGCTAATTTCACCAACTGAATTGGAGTGTGACGGACCAGTAGAATGGCAGGTAATTGAGTTTAAATAAAGGAGGAAAAATCACAGAATGATAAATAATATGTTAAAATCTCGGGGGGGGGATAATACCATTCAAACCACTACTATGGTTGCTAAAAGTCATGGAATATTTCAACCCTTTAATACCAATCCTATAAGAAATACTTTAAGTGGTGATGCTGCTACCTACATGCCTAATTTTGGTTATGTTGCTATTGGAAACGATATATATATCAAACACAAAGCATCTGGTAGTAATTCTATATATGTTTACAATACTAGTCTCAAGGCATTTAGAAAATTAGTGTTTTCTGATAATTATGGTACGAGTTGCTCTATATTAGGACATACAACTAAATTTGACTATAGTGATAAAGAATATGTAATTTGTGGTTTCACTGTAGAAAATGGAAGTCACCAATCACTAGGAATCGTAACCTTTGATACAGAATATTATAATTTAGATATACAATCTGAATATCCTATGTATGGTTATGGAACTCCAACAGCAACTATTGACCCTGATACTGGTACTGTTTATATGGTGCAACGTAAAACAGATAATTCATCAGGTAGTAATTATTTAGCAATCTTGTCTAGAAACATATTGGATTATGACAGTGAATGGACTGTTATTTCAGATAATAAAGTATTAGTATATGGTAGAGATTATGACATGGCACTTACTAACATGAGATATGATTCTTCAACAAGTTCATTATATTTCGTTTGTGGTTATAATAAAAATGGAAAAGGTTTTCAATGTGTACGAGTAAACACTTATAGTAATGAAGTTACTATTCTTGGTTCAGTAAGTGGAACTACTGATTTAAATAATGTTGATACTTCAAAACAAGTTATGATAGCTAGTAGTGGTACAAATACTTATGTTGTCTTTGGTTCATCAGCTTCTAGCACTAATAAAAATATAGCATGTTTTTATGAG
>BBZX01000029.1 GCA_001305055.1 Clostridia bacterium UC5.1-1C12 | reverse complement strand
GTCTTGATCAAAGGTCAGTGTCAATTCACTGGTTGTCTGTGAAACACTGCCGTTTGCTGTCAAGTTACTGAAAGAAACTGAAACGTTTACGGCAGGTGCAGAGGCAGCCGCAGCTGAAACAGCTGAGCTGAACGGTGAATCAGAAGTATTCGTTCCATCACCGATAGCTTTGACCTTTGCATAATAGGTAGTACCTGCTGTTATGTCTGCACTGAGTGGAAGATTTCCGCTCAGAGAGTCGGAAGCGACGTTAATCGTATTTCCTACCTTGGTCGAACACTCTGCATCACTGAACAGATCGATAGCATAGCTTGATGCTTTACCGTTGTTTACACTGTCAGTGACGGTGTACTTCAGACCGCCGTTATCGGCATCCGGCTCTAAAGTAAGAGCCGGTGCCTGTAATAGCGTTGTCGTAGGTTCTATAAAATGCATTTCTACAATAAATCCTGCAGTATTTCCAATATCCACATCATCCGATCCTATTTCTCCATCTTTACCCTGTACATTATTAGATAATGAGAAATATAGAACCTTATTACCATTGTTATCTTCTTTTAATAAATCATAATTAGGTTCTAATACAATCTTTCCCACATCAATTCTCGTTATCGTTCTTGTGCCTCCGTTTGCTTCAACATTTAAGCTGAGTGCATCCTGATATGGATTATCGGGAATGGAATCAAACATACCTCTGATTGTATCATTCATTTTTTCATTGTAAAATATTCATCTGTTCCAAATTCATAGCTTACTGTTAATTCTGAAGCATTATACTCAGTTCTGATAGAACCTCCATAAAATTTTAAATCCTCATTATCAGTTGCTGGCAAATGAATGTCTAACTTGATCTGTGACTTTTTTCAACAGATACAACAACTTTCTGAAGAAAAATCCTCATCATCAGTTTCGTTCAATGCTAATTGTAATAAATCTCTTTTACCCTCTGTTGTTTGAAGTTCCATAACGAAATTCCGATTCGTATCTAACGCAAAAACTGGTGTTGTTAGTATCATCGAAAACGTTAACAATAAGCTTAGAAATAACAGAAATTGTTTATATTTTTTCATATATCTGTTCCTTTATTTATAAATTAATTTTTGTAAATAGATAATATCATTAACATCCACGTATCCATCACCATCCAAATCACCTTCTATTGAAGGATATCGTAATTTCACTGTATAGATATTTGTACTATCTGTACCATCTTCCAATCGCAAGGTTATAGGTTTGGTGTAATTCAAACGTGTTGTACCATTAATTATTTTTTGTGTTCCATTATATAAGCTGATTTCATTTTCACTGCCTGATACTGTAAAAATTGCAGCTGCTTTATTCAAACCTGAAACACCTATAGGTACATCTACATAAATCTCGTGTGCGATATTGTCAATGATACCTTCATAAACCGTGCCATTCATCGCCTTTAAATTAAAACTATCAATAATAAGACCCTCTGTTATCAGATTCGTTTTTACTGTATATGTTAGTGCCTTTCCATTCATATCTATCAAATTCAATTTACTTGTTTTACTGAAATCATAAGAGTTGCCGTTAATCATCTTTTCTCCATTGAATAATATGGATACAGCATTTTCAATATTATAGTTTACTTCAAGATTAGTAAAATCAGTAGTTAATGTATTTAAGATATTTATCGTTATTGTCTTATTTTCGGAATCGATATTTATGTATCTTTCCTCTATTTCTGTACCATTGATTCTGATATTGAATTTATTGATAGTTATTATATTTTCAAAACTCATCAATTTCAAATAATATAGATTTTCTGAATCTTGATTACTTAATCTAATCTGTTTTTCATCTGTTAAAGATGTAAATGATATTTCATCGCCTGATTGAATCTGTGTTTCATTTATAGTTACATTTATGCCCTCATCCAAAGTGAAATTGATTGTAAAAGGACGATTTATATCAATTACTTTATCTGTAACATCAAATAAGATTTCACCGTTTTCATCATTAATTGCGCCAGTTAAAGTAATATCACCTTGTTTTAATGTAACTGTACCTGTGAATTGAGGTCCATAATCAATCATCGCTTTCACCAGGTAGACTTCCTTGATACCATTTAGGTCGATGACAACTGTAACTGTCTGTGTGAAGTCGATAGCTGTGCCTGCCGTATACTCAACATTATTGATCAATACCTTTGCATTGCTGTCACTCAATGTAAATTCAGGAATTAAGCTGCTCAGATCAATACCTCTGCCGAAGCTGAATATCAATTCATTCTGCTCATTCGGTTTAGCTTCAATACCATTCAATTTCATCTTCGTTATCTTTGCACTGCCGCTTTCAGCCTGAATGATCAATGTGTATTCCTTATCCG
>BBZX01000028.1 GCA_001305055.1 Clostridia bacterium UC5.1-1C12 | reverse complement strand
TGGATAAGGAATACACATTGATCATTCAGGCTGAAAGCGGCAGTGCAAAGATAACGAAGATGAAATTGAATGGTATTGAAGCTAAACCGAATGAGCAGAATGAATTGATATTCAGCTTCGGCAGAGGTATTGATCTGAGCAGCTTAATTCCTGAATTTACATTGAGTGACAGCAACGCAAAGGTATTGATCAATAATGTTGAGTATACGGCAGGCACAGCTATCGACTTCACACAGACAGTAACAGTTGTCATCGACCTAAATGGTATCAAGGAAGTCTACCTGGTGAAAGCGATGATTGATTATGGACCTCAATTCACAGGTACAGTTACATTAAAACAAGGTGATATAACTATAATTGGTAAAGTCAATGAGGAGAATGGAGAAATCATATTCGATATAACCGGCGAAGAAATCATCCTATCTGAACCATTTACATATCAGTTTACCGTTGATGAAGGTGTACAGGTTACGTACAATGGCATTGAAATTCAATCAGGAGAAAGTCTGACGTTTACAAATCTTTCTGAGGTTAAGCAATTAATTCTGAAAGATGCAGATAATAATTCTAATACATATAAGCTGAAATTATATGAAGATGTTAATTTGCCGAAGTTCAATACTTTTGAAATTGTAAACGATAATGTTACTGGAATTCTGATTGACCATGTATCAGGCACAATTACGATAAAGGTTAAGCCTGGTACAGACATAAGCCAATTAAAGCCAGTATTTACACTTAATGAGTACGCTCAAATGGCATTTGTTGGAACGCAGACACAGATATCCGGTGTCAGCAGCCATGATTTCAGCAATGGAGTAGATTACCTGCTGATGGGTAATGGCAGAACGAAGGCATACCATGTTGTAGTGGTTGAGGATATAGAAGGACCTATTATATATACTTTTGGTGTACTGGGAACAGATGGTGTTATATATTATGGAAAAATTGATAATATTCAAAATGAAATAGTTATAAGAGTTCCTAAGAATATGTCAAGAGATGATATGGTCATTTACTATACCAGCAATGAAGATACAACATTATTAGTAGGACTAAACACAAAAATTATCAATGGAGAATCTACACGTACATTCAAGGATTCAGCTGTTAATTTTAAAATCAAAGAAAATAATACCTCATTGACAAAAACATATAAAGTATATGTTAAGTATGAAAAAGATGAAGGTGATATAAACGATGATGGGAAAGTTGACATGCAGGATGTTGTGAAATTAGCTTCTATTGTTAACGGAAATTAGCGGAAAGGATGTACAATGAATAAAAGTAAAAAAGGATATTAGGCATAATTACTGCCGTATTATTAGTGATACCTTTTATTAAGAATGAAATAAAATTGGAAGTCACAGCAGCAACAACATCTCTTGTTGATTCTTTCATTAGAGAGCAGGGAAGACATTATGCTGAACCTCAGATTTATATAAATTCGACAGAAATTATTTCAATGATTCCTGAAAGACCAGAAATTACAGATATGATTAAAGAAGCTGGTGAAGATTATTATAATCTTTGGATGACAACAGCTCCTGGCTTTCAATTGAACGCAACATGTGATGATGCAGAAGGCCCATTTAAAGTTGCATTGAATTTAACAAGAGGAAGTGATATTAAGTTTAATTTTGGAAATGATTCTAACGGAGAATTGTATGAAGCATCGTATGCTGCATTAGTATTAAAGACATCTGAGATTGATTATGATGCAACAGTGTATGATATTCAAGGGGTGGAGGTATATGAACCAAGTAAGCCGTTAGGAATTGATTACACAGATGAATCTAGCGGAACTACCATGAGTTTAAGTGCTAGACCTACTACACCATCTAGCTGGTGGTCAGGTTATGATAAGGTTTTAGGTTATCAATCTGCGAATTATAATGGTGGAAAAGGAACAATGACTTCTATTGATTTAAAAGGATACACTTTAAAACCTAAATGGGATAATTTAGTTGATAAATCAAGCTTTACGCTAGCTATTACTTATCTTTCACAAGTTAAAGGCGGCGATGTTACAGGCACAAACGTAATTCAGAATATCGAAGTTACATTCAATATTGTTGAACCAACCACAGCACCATTACAGGCACCGGCTCTTACTTTAGAGCCGGATGCCGATAACGGCGGTCTGAAGTACACCGTCACTGACAGTGTAAACAACGGTAAAGCATCAAGCTATGCTATCGATCTGTTCAGTGATGCAGAGTGTTCAACCAAGGTAGGAAATACGATTAACGTCGCTTCCGATTCTCTGAGCGGAACTCTTCCACTCAGTGCAGACATAACAGCAGGTACTACCTATTATGCAAAGGTCAAAGCTATCGGTGATGGAACGAATACTTCTGATTCACCGTTCAGCTCAGCTGTTTCAGCTGCAGCTGCCTCTGCACCTGCCGTAAACGTTTCAGTTTCTTTCAGTAACTTGACAGCAAACGGCAGTGTTTCACAGACAACCAGTGAATTGACACTGACCTTTGATAAAGAT
>BBZX01000027.1 GCA_001305055.1 Clostridia bacterium UC5.1-1C12 | reverse complement strand
ATCATAAAAACATGCTATATTTTTATTAGCGCTAGAAGCTGATGAACCAAAGACAATATACGTATTTGTACCACTATTAGCTATCATAACTTGTTTTGAAACATCAACATAATTTAAATCAGTAGTTCCACTTATTGAACCAAGAATAGTAACTTCATTACTATAAGTGTTTACTCGTACACATTGAAAACCTTTTCCATTTTTATTATAACCACAAACGAAATATAATGAACTTGTTGAAGAATCATATCTCATGTTAGTAAGTGCCATGTCATAATCTCTACCATATACTAATACTTTATTATCTGAAATAACAGTCCATTCACTGTCATAATCCAATATGTTTCTAGACAAGATTGCTAAATAATTACTGCCTGATGAATTATCTGTTTTACGTTGCACCATATAAACAGTACCAGTATCAGGGTCAATAGTTGCTGTTGGAGTTCCATAACCATACATAGGATATTCAGATTGTATATCTAAACTATAATATTCTGTATCAAAGGTTACGATTCCTAGTGATTGGTGACTTCCATTTTCTACAGTGAAACCACAAATTACATATTCTTTATCACTATAGTCAAATTTAGTTGTATGTCCTATTATAGAACAACTCATACGATAATTATCAGAAAACACTAATTCTCTAAATGCCTTGAGACTAGTATTGTAAACATATATAGAATTACTACCAGATGCTTTGTGTTTGATATATATATCGTTTCCAATAGCAACATAACCAAAATTAGGCATGTAGGTAGCAGCATCACCACTTAAAGTATTTCTTATAGGATTGGTATTAAAGGGTTGAAATATTCCATGACCTTTGGCAAACATAGTAGTAGTTTGGATAGAATATACCCCCCCCCGAGATTTTAACATATTATTTATCATACTGTGATTTTTCCTCCTTGTCTTTCCCAGTGAGAATGTATTCCTTTTCTTCATCTGTTAAGCTGGTCATCGTTTTTATCTTAGCTAAGGTTATTTCGCCTCTATCAAAACATCGTTTCAAACTTTCTACATGTACTCTCATGCTATCACTCCTTCCTGTACCAATTGCAGCGTGTATTCATCAATAACTTCTTCTTTGGATTTCACTATTGCAGCTTCTATACGATCAAGCTGCGTTGCTTCCGTCGGTAGTTCAACAATCTCAGTTTTTTCATAAGCAAAAACATCTGTAACAGGGTCGTATGTCATTGCTACTTTTATATTGTTTTTGTCTGCTCGATCTGTAATGTCTATTACAATTACTGCAGGGTGATTGATAGGCAATCCCTCATTTCTGCCTCCTATCAGATTCACTCTCATATCTTCTTTTAAAATTTGTGCATATGTTCTTTCCATGCTGCCTCCTTTTACCATTCAACAATCACAATGCCAGGTGAGCCTCCCGGGCCTTCCATTGAGCCTCCATACGAATTGCCGTTGTATCCGTTAGCCCCTCCGCCAGCTCCATATCCACCTCCGCCACCGCCTGGTTTTCCAATATAAGCATAATCTCCATTTGTATGTGATTCAACATATCCAGCATTCTCATATGTTTGATATGGGGGCATTTTGTTAAAAAAAGCTCCTTCTCCTCCAGGGTGGTTGTGTTTTTCACCTTTACCATTTCCTCCTTTATAGGTATCACCTTTTTCACCTATATACCTTGTTGTAGTTGAAGTTTTCACATAATCCAATCCGCCACCGCCACCACCAAATCTAAAAGCACCACCAGCCCCACCACTTGCGACATGACCACTATAAGCTTCGCCATTAGTTCCGGCTTTTCCTGTCTTATATCCTATAAAATCATTTTCATAAGATTCATTTGTATAATTTGCTAATAGAACAAGATCGTTTACTATCGTGTTTCCCATACCTACTGTAATCGGTATTTTCTGTTTTGGCTCTACGTACATTCTATATTTGAATACATATTGACCCGCTTTTCCGCCAGTCTGATCATCGTGTTTTCCTGTTGGGCTTCCTTGTCCGCCCGCAGCACACCCGCTTATGTATATCTCTGTAACATCTTTGGGCACTATAAATATATCATCGGCATAATATATTTTTTATTATAAAATACCCCCCCCGAGATTTTTAATTTATTATTTATCATGATGTGATATTTTCTCCTTAATTTCTGTAAGTCAATAAGTAACCCCATTCTCAGATTTTCAGCATAAGTCCTCATGATATTACTCCTTCTGCAATCAATTCCATTGTGTATTTGTCAATTGAGTAATCCACAATATCTTGATTCTGCTTGATTCTTGAGTCCCGAATATCTGCTACAATCTGTTCCTGTGTTAAACCATCCGGCAGCAACATCCAATATTCACCCTCTGCATAATATGTCATACCTTCTGCACTCGGCTGGATATATTGATTATTTTCTTCGTCATATCCCCAACCCACAAGAACTTCGTCATGGGCTTCTTTTAATAAAATATTAGAGGCATAGTAGTCTCTATACGCAACTTCTATACTCTCAATATCAGTTCGGATATTGACGACTTGATTGTAATTGATTTCTGCTATTCTCATTTATATTTCCTCCATTAAATGGGTAACAACTCATCCTTCTTTTGTTTTACCAAATATGAAATTAACACGACG
>BBZX01000026.1 GCA_001305055.1 Clostridia bacterium UC5.1-1C12 | reverse complement strand
GTCCTTACTTCCCGCATTTTCTTTTGTGAGTTCCATTTCCTTAAAATACAGCACCGTCAGAATATCAGCGGCTGACAGACTTCCGCCCGGATGTCCGCTGGCTGCCTCTGTTACCATTTTCACGATATTCTTTCGGATGTTTCTTGCATGCTCTTGATAGTTCATCGTATCTCTCCTATTTAAAAACTGTATCCAGATGTTTTCTTAAGAAAGCACTGGCATCCTTTAGATCCTGACGCCATGCTTCTGAACCGACATACCAGAATTCACCTACAAACATCCGCACCCCAAGTTCCTTCAATACTTCAATATTTTCTACATATTTTGTATGACCGCTGCCAAAAGGTATTTCACGGTATGCACCCGGCACTGTTTCCTTCAAATGTGCCGCCGCGATATGACCCCTGCCTGTCAATAAATCATCATTTACAGACTTGCCATAAAGCAGTGAAGCATTGGTCAAATTACCGATATCCGGATAAACCCCCAAGTAAGGACTGTCCATTAAGGTTACATATTCCATTGCTTTCTCAACCGTATCCATGAACGGTGTCTCCATTGTTTCAAAGCCCATCAAGATACCCTTTGCTGCCGCCATTTCACATGCCTTATGAAGATTTGCAATGAAATTTTCCTTAGTTTGCGCATCTCCTTGATCATAATATACATCATAACCAGCCAGCTGAATAATACGAATTCCCAGGTCAGCTGCCAAATCAATAGCTTTTCCCATGATTTCCAGACTGCGCTGCCGTGTTTTTCATCCTTTGTTCCTAACGGATACTTGCGATGACCGCTCAGACACATCGTATTCATTTTCACACCGGTCTTTTCCATGGCATGACGAACCTCATTGCGCTGTGCTTCTGTCCAGTCAAGACGGGCCAGCTTCTCATCAGTTTCATCAATGCTGATTTCCAGCCAGTCGAAACCGCTCAGCTTTGTCAGTTCAAGCTTTTCTTCCCAAGACAGTGTTTTAGGCATCGACTTTTCATACAATCCCAGCTGATAAGCCTTCATATTATTTACCCTGACCGTAATAGGCATTCGGTCCATGCTTCCTTAAAAAATGCTTATCCAATAAGTATCCTGCATAGGTTCAAGACTGCCTCTGATAATCTTCGTATTCAGCGCCATACATGCCAGTTCCTCAAGTACAACCGCGTTATGCACCGCATTATGAGCATCAGTTCCCCAAGTAAAGGGGCCGTGTGAATTCACCAGTACCGCCGGCATGTAGTCAGGATTAATACCTCTTTCATTAAATGTCTCAACGATAACTTTACCTGTTTCAAGCTCATAAGCGCCTTAATCTCTTCATCACTCATACGGCGTGTACAAGGAATCGGGCCATAGAAATAATCGCCATGCGTCGTTCCTAATGCCGGAATGTCTTCACCGGCCTGTGCCCATGAAGTTGCAGTACGGCTGTGGGTATGTACTACACCGCCGATATTTGGGAAATTCTTGTAGAATTCAAGGTGAGTCATTAAATCAGAAGATGGTTTTAAATTTCCCTCTACCACCTTTCCGTTAAGATCACAAACAACCATATCTTCGACCTTCATGCTGTCATATTCAACGCCGCTCGGTTTGATTATTACCAAACCCGACTCACGGTCTATTGCTGAAACATTTCCCCATGTGAATGTAATTAAACCATATTTAGGCAGCAATAAATTTGCCTCAAAAACCTCTTGTTTTAATTTTTCAAGCATAGCATCCTCCTAGTCAGTTACGACATATACAGCCGCTTCATTCATCGTATGATTTGCCGCTACGATAATATCGCGATCCGCCTCATTCACAACGGCCAGATTAGCCGGACCTACGCCTTTTTCAATCACAGTCGTCTGATATTTTCCATCAACAAACTGCACATAGAAAATCTCCGCATCCTTTCTTCTGACACCCGCCAGGAAAGTATTTACACCGCGCAGCTTGCAGCCGACTAATGTATGCGCAAATTCAATTTCATTATCATAGCGATAGACTTCCTGATACTTGCCGTCAATCTTTTTATAAATTTTGATTTCAGTGCCATGGAATGGTTCAATCGTCATGATTTCCTTTTCACCGTCATTATCAATGTCAATGGTCGCAATTTCACCGATCGTACCCTGCATGATCAGCTCTACACTCCATTGTCCGCCTAGTTTAGTCGGCGGTGTAACCTTAACGATGCCTTGATCTGAACCAAAATAACCAACATCCTCACCATTATCCTGATCATGCCAGTAACCATGATTGCGGTAAAGACCATCTGCAAGAACTTCAACCGTTATTCCCTCATTCAAATCTTCAGGCAATTGGCTACATAAATGCGTCCCGGCACTGACCAATCATCCTTGCATGTCTTACTGGCTGCAATCGTAGCACCGATAAAATAATTGACACCATTTTTATGATAAATATCAAAACGATGGATATAAGGCATATGCAGAACATCCTTAATCTCAAAACCATGATCTGTATATTTACCCCATACAATCTTAGAAAGACTTGGTGAAACTTTCAGATAGAATTCCTGAACAGCCAGAAATTCACCTTCTTTACCGGGAATTGGAATAATCGACATACAGCCGCCCGGTGTTTCCCAAATTTTTTCTTTCTTTTCAAAATTTTTGCCGCTGAACATTTCACACAGCACATTTGGATCTTCACTGGCAAACATCACATGATTTTCACCATTCATGTTGATATTGCTTGCGCAGTAACAGCGTTTAATATCATCGAGCTTGATTTTTTCAATTTTTCATTGTTTTACCCTCTTTAATTCTCTAAGTATTT
>BBZX01000025.1 GCA_001305055.1 Clostridia bacterium UC5.1-1C12 | reverse complement strand
AAAAAGAGAGTGATGAAACTTGGGGGAAAACATCACTCCTTTTACCGGTGGAGAATCCATCCGTTACGACTTCTTCTCCATATGAGGAACAGATCACTCTGTTCCTTTTTATTTTGTTTATCCTTGATAGGTCGGGCTTTGATAGATTCCGAGGCTGTTGATCCAGCAGCCTTCTACCATCGCATTGCTTACCATCTTGCCATCGCTTCCGATGTAGTACCAATATCCGCTGTGGCTCGGTATCCATGTGTTAACGATCATCTTACCGTCAAGATCCACATAATACCAGTTTCCACTATTATCCGGTGCCCAGTGCTGACGCCACAGTTTACCGTCTTCCGGTCCCATGAAGTACCAGTCACTGCCGTCTCTGACCCAGTCCTTCATCAGATGTCCGTCCGTTGGATTCATGTAGTACCAATCACTTTCAATTGGCAGCCACCCTTTAGCGATCACGCCGTCCGCATAAGCATAATAGCGTTTCCTTGATTCACTGAACCAGTCCGCTTTCTTCATGACTCCCTTCTCATCGAAGTAATACGTCTTGTTCTTGATGTCGCTGAAGCCTTTCACCATCTTTCCTTCATCGTTGAAGTAGTATGTTTTCTTCTCGATCTCCTTGAAGCCGGTCACCAGCTTTGCCGTTTTCATAATAATACGTGCCGTCTTTTTCTTCCTTCCAGCCTTCGTTCTTACTGCTTCCGCCAAAGCTTCCGCCGCCTGTTCCGCCGCCGGTATTTCCTGATTCTTCTGCTTTCCATTGTGCGGTAAGTGTTAAAGTCTGTGCGGTTTCCGGACTCTTGATCACGCTGTTTTTCGCATAGCTGTTTCCCTTGGCATCCTTCCAGCCGTTGAATTTATAATTTGCACGCACCGGCTCTTCTCCATTCAATACAATATCTGTTCCGATACTCTGACTGATTGATGGTAAGCTGCCCGTTCCGCCGTTTAGATTAAAATCAACTGTATACTTTTCAAGAGCATTCGCTGTGACTTTCAGCGTTCCGGCTGTGTATTCCACTGCTTTGTTATCACCCTCTGTGACGGTGACCTTCAAAGTATAATATTTCGTCTCATCGTTCAATGTGATGCTGTATGCTTCATCACTGCTTACCTTACTGCCTGTATCTTCTGCGCTGTCTGAGACATACCACGCATAGATGATTGTGTCATACTCGGAGGTATTCAATACATTGCTCTTTAAAGTGTAAGCTGTTTTGTTATCAATGACTTGGTCATAGAACTTCACTGTTTCCGGCTTTTTAGAATCCGTGACATAAAGTACAGTTACTTCCTTTCCATTACCGTTCAAAGTATATCCATCAGGTACCTTCACAATTTCGATTCTGATTTTGCCGCTCTTTTTGATGTTATTCAGGGTCAGTACATAATCATTTCCCTGCTGACTCAACATTCCTTTGACAGCTCCTGTTCCATCGGTATCTGTGATTCTGATGTTATCCATCGTTAATGGTATTGTCTTGTCGAAGCTCATTGTAATTGCCGTTGTTGAATTCTGATTTTTATTCCCGTCTGCGCTAAGCCCTGTGAAGTTGACATTGATTCTCGTATCCTTATGCAGAACGATCGTCTTCATATTCGCTGTCATCGTGTATCCTGCCGGTACGCTTAACGTCAGGTCTGCGTTTCCTTCAGTTGTGACATTTGAGATAGTCAAGGTATAAACATTTCCGCTGACATCCATACTGTCGATTGTCGCATTAGTCAAAGTAAAGTTATCCTTTGTCAAGCCTGCTACAGCCTTATCGAGAGTAACCGTGACTTTTGTCGTTGCAGTGGTATTCGCTGTTCCGTTCACTGTCACATTGCTGAATGATACAGCTACATCATCTTTGTCCACTGAGCGGTTAATGTGATGGTTTGTTTTGTACCGCTTGTGATCGTATCACCCGGCTGTTTGATTTCATCACTGCCTGTCACCTTCCAGCCTTTGAATGTATGACCTTCTTTCTCAGGCACAGTATTTGGAATCGTAACGTTCGTGTTCAGTTCTGCCTGCTGGTCCGGGAAGCTGTCAGTTCCCCCATTCATCTCATAATGGATCGTGAACTTTTCAACAGGTAACGGTTCGCTGATCTTCACATGGATCAGATTGCTGTATGCCGTTGATGCAGTCTTACCTACTTCTTTGCCGATTACCTTTACATAATAGTAATAATCACCGGCAGTCATCGGATATGCATAGTCAGCATGATTTGATGAACCGATCGCTGTGCCGACACCCTCTCCGGGAACATCTCCTGCATTGGCCTTGTACCATTCATAATCAAGAGCTTCATTGAATACAGATGCATTGCTTACAACTGCACTCAGCTTCTTATTGGTATCTGTTGTCAATGCACTCTGATAAGCGATCGTTGGGATCACTGGCATTGCTGAAGCCTGCGGTGCCTTATAATAATAGATCTGGGCCGTTTGTGTACCGTTGATACTATAACCCTCGACACCGCTGACTGATACGCTCACTGTACCATTAGCAGTGAAGCCGCTGATCGGTAAGCTGTAAATACCTGTTCCCGCTTCTTTTGTTAATACTCCCTTTTCAATGCCGCTGACATTCGATAATTGGATATGATCGGCCGTTAAACCCGCTATATCCTTATCAAAGGTCAATGTCAGCTTTGTCGTTGTCTGTGTTGAATTACCGTCCGCAGTAACCGAGGTCAGAGATGCGCTGATCGGATCTGCTTTTTTATTCAGGGGCACAGTCTTGCTGGTCGGTGTGATCGTATAGCCAGAAGGTGAGGTTATGGATAATGTTGCGTTTCCTTGAGCAGTAACATTACTTATGGATAGACTGTATGTAGTTCCGCTGCCGCTGAGCGAAGTGATATCTGCACCTGTTAGTGTGAAGTTTTCTTTCTTCAGATCTGTCACTGCTTTATCAAATACGATATCAATCTTTGTTGACGTCTTCTTGTTTGCTTCACCGTCTGCCGCTGCACTTGTCCATGCAACTTCTGTCTTCGGTGCTGCATAATAGATATTCACAGTCTTGCTGGCTGGAGTTATTGTATAACCGTCGATAGAGCCGACAGTTACATTTAAACTACCTGAAGCGGTAACATTGCTGATACCAAGCTTATAAACACCCGTGCCTTCTTTTGTCAGAGAGCCTTTGGCAGCGCCATCGATACCGCTGAGTGTGATCTTATCGGCTGTCAGGCCGGTGAT
>BBZX01000024.1 GCA_001305055.1 Clostridia bacterium UC5.1-1C12 | reverse complement strand
GAGTGTCCTAAAATAAGTTAATTCCAATAGGGAAAGAGAAAGAGAGAGGAGATTTATTTATATGAATAAATATTCAAGTAAGGCCGTTAAGACTGCTGCTACCGTTGGTATGTCTTTGGCTATGGTTTTGAGTGCTATGCCTGTGACTTCAATTATGGCAGCTGTACCAGTTTGTGACACTGATGATTCAGTTGAATGTGGACGTGATCTATATTTACGTATTTCAGACTACTTAACAGACGAGGGTGTTGAATTTGCTGATGTTCAAATGGATGCAGGTCATGAAATTGATGTAGATATCACATCAAATGGCAATGATCAAGATATTATCAGGACAATTGCAAAATATGCAGACGGCTTAAGTGCATATAGAACTTCAACAACAACAAGTACTGCAATTTATAGAGAAATCGGTACTTGGTTAACAACTGTTGAACAAATCAAAGAAAAAATGGGTGATTTCACTACTTTAAATGCTGAGACAGCTACAGAAGCAGAGGTTGAGGCTTTATCTGGAACTGTGCAAGGTTATGCAGGTAAAGTAAAAACAGCAGGTTCAGGTTGGTTAGATAATGATGGATATATTACTACTTCAGCTAATATTAAGGATGCTAAAGAAGCATTAAGCGCTATGAACACTTTTGAAAATAAAGGATATTATGCACATATGTCAGATGTAATGCAAGATTACTTCACAAGTGTTAAATCTACTATTGAAATTGCTTTAGGAGATAATGTTGATACAAGTGATGAAGAAATGGCAGCATTCGTTGAAGCATTTGATAAAGTACTTCAAAATGATTTAGATGGAGATCCTACTACTTAACATCAACTGAACAAACCATCACTGGATATGGAGCTAGCGTAACAGCTGTCAATCTTTCTAGCAAAAGTGCATTAAGAGCACGTATCAATAAAATTAAAAATGCTGATTTATATGATGATGTAAAAGATGAAGATGCTGTTATAGCCTTGATTGATGCATATCAGGAATTAATTGATAATTTGGGAGACATCTCTACTATTTTAACTGGTGACGCTTATAAGGCTTATACTAAAACTAAAACTGACGATGAAGATGTAACCGTAAGAAGTTTCATTTTAGATTTATCTTCTGCTAAATATGATAGCATAAATAGTGCTACATCTGCTTTAACTGAAATCAAAAAAATTGCAACAGAATTAGATAGTGAACAATGGGCTATTCTTCAAGATTTAAAGGCTGATGTTCTAGACTTAGCATTTGATTTTTCTACAAAGAAAATCGGCAATTACTATTCCGATAAGGGTACCTTTGTTGATGGTGTAACTTCTGCACAAATCTCTACAATTAAAGCTAATGTGCCTGGAGCATTATTAAAAGTAGTAGATACTGAAACTGGTGAATTTGGTTATGATTATTTAGAAGCACGAATGGAAAAAGTAGTAGCTGCATTAGAAGCTGTTACAACAGACATTGCAAAATTAACACCAACAAACATCAAAGCAACAGATAAGGCATTATTAGAAGCTGCTGAGGATGCTATTTATGAATTGATAGATGGTAAATATGAAAGCAACTTAACTTCTGCAGAAAAGAAGACAGTACGTAAAGCTGAAACTAAGATCACAAATTTACGTGAAGCATTCGATAACTTAGGTGTAACGAATGTTGCCGGATGGTATTCAATGGGTAACGGTGATTGGGGTTACAACAATGAAGACGGTACTCCTGCTGCTTACAAATGGGTTGCTTCTGGTTCTGATTGGTATATGATCAAAGACGGTAAGATGCTGAGAAATACTTGGTTGGCTACTGACGGCGGTCGCTGGTACTACTTAGACAATGCTGGTAAGATGGTTTCTAACCAATCAGTCGATGGCTGCTGGATCAATTCTTACGGCGTTTACATGAGCCCTTCTTACAACGGTTAATTGTAAATCAATCTAATAACTTAATTGAGATGTACAGAGATGTGCATCTCTTTTTTACATGTAAAAAGGAGATTCATCAAGAATCTCCTTTAAGTGTTATTTGTTTTAGTTAACTATTTAACCCAAACTCCGTAAGAGTTGAATGTATAACCGTTAACAGTAGTATTAGAAACCATCACACCGTTACCGTCTACATAGTACCATCTAGTACCCTGAGCATCAGAAGCGATCCAAGAGTTACGTAACATTGTACCATTCTTCACATAGTACCAATTAGCACCAGAAGCTACCCATTTAGTAGGTCTAGAACCGTCTTCAGCAATGTAATCCCAATCGCCGTTGCCTTTGTCTACCCATCCTGATTGTGTAACTGTTCCGTTCAGAATCAGTTTTAGATATAAAGTTTCGATTAATTCAACATTTGCTAATACTTCTTTCTTTTCTTTTGATGTCAATGCAGAAGCATATTCTGTAGCAATCTTGTCACCATCAACTAATTGATTCAATGCTTTTTTAGCTTTGATGATCTTATTAGCTTGTGCTGATGTTAATGTAGAATTTAATGTCAATCCTTCGATATCATCAGTTACTGCTTTCAATAATTCTTCTACTGAAGTAACAGTGTTTACTAATACATCATAATAAGTTTCATCGCTTTCTTCATTGTCAATCACTGTAGTCAATACATATTGTAATCCTGCAGTTGAAGAACTAGTTTCTAATAAATCAAATACATCCTTAGTTTCTACATAGCGACCATAGTCTGCATTTTCTAAACGTACAACATATTTACCACTGTTTAACTGTTTTGGAGTTAATGTATAGAATTCAGCCACAAAACCTTCAACGAATTCTTTTAATGCTGCTGAATCTTTTTCTCTGAATGCATTCAATGCTTTATCAAGAGCGATTTCATGTGCTTCTGTATCATCACCCAAATAATCAGCAGCTGCTTTAGCTAAATTCTTAACTTTAGTAGCTAAATCCTTCTTATATGATTTAACATCAGCATTTGTAGATTTCAGAAGGTTCTTAACTTCTTTCATATCTTCAATGATAGCTTCTAGACCATCGATTAAAGTTGCAACTTCTTCAGCATCTTTTACATCATCATAATCTGCGATTGCACTTAAAGCATCGTTGTCATCATTCTTGATGTCCTTTAATACTTTTTCAACTTTACTTAAGTTCTTATAAGAGATAGCTTCTTCTTTTTCAACTGCTTCATAAACAGTTACACCAGAAATTAGTTCAACTTTTTCAAGTTCGTTAGCATAATCAGTTACGTAAACATCTTCTCTTTCAGATTTGTAATCTTCTACTTCTGACTTGAAGTTATTGATTGTATCGGTAACAGCATCTCTGTGAGCATCATCAATCATAGCATTCAGATATTTTTCGTTATCTTTGATTACTTTATAGATATCTTCAGCATTTTTAGCAGTAGCTTTAGTGACACCGTCTTCTGCAACTGCAGTAATTACAGCACCTTTACCAGCAGTAGTATTAAGGTCACCACTAGTGAAGTAATCACCTAATTTACCAGCACCAGTTGCTTTTGCATAACCTTTGATAAATTTTGCGAATGCAACAACATCTTCATCGATGTCTGCATCATCCATATAACTAGAGTTATTAGCTAAGAATGTTGCGATATCTAATAATGTAGCACCTGCTTCAAATTTTGAACCAGCAAGAGCAGCTGATAATACAGCCGTTCCTAAACCGCTTAATTTACCATCTGATACTGTTAAATTCACGTCATCGTTAATTTTTACTGTTGCCGCATCTAAAACAGTAGTATCGCCATAAGCTTCAGTATAATCAGTATTTAATGCATCTAAAACATTAGAAACTACATCGTGAGCTTTTTCAGCAGTTTGCTTATCACTTGCAAGATCAGCAGCATAAGCAACAGTCAGATTGCTTAAAACAGGAGCTGCATTACTCAAAACCATAGCCAAAGACATACCAACGGTAGCAGCAGTCTTAACGGCCTTACTTGAATATTTATTCATATAAATAAATCTCCTCTCTCTTTCTCTTTCCCTATTGGAATTAACTTATTTTAGGACACT
>BBZX01000023.1 GCA_001305055.1 Clostridia bacterium UC5.1-1C12 | reverse complement strand
TTTGCACCGATCTGATCCGCTCCTGTCAATGCAACAAGAGCGTCAATAAGACTGTTGATGCTCGTTTTAATCTCATTGGTACTGTTGCTGTCAAACCATGCTTTAAGCTCGGCAGCGGTGATTCTTGGCCTGTCTGCCAATGCGGAAACAGGCTTACTAAATGTGTTTATTTTATAATCATTGAGTGACATTAGCTGCCTCCTTTATATCTTGCATTCAAGATGATGTAATTCAACGCTAACTGTAAAAAGCCAAAACTTTCAGGTTCTTCGTTTCTGAAAAGAAACTGGATCATCATGAATTTTTTTGCTTTTCTATTTGTGGCCATTAGTCTCGGTCCATCATCTGTGTTAAATGTAAACCTCTCGAAATCAATGTTATTGAAATCGAAAATATCTGATTGTTGACTTTTAACAAGCTTTTCTACTGATTTTACCCTGTAATATATGTCAACAGAACTCTTTAAGTAAGGGTTCAGCATCAGGATAAACTGTTTGAGTGTCTTATAATGGATCAGCTCACCAAAAGTAAATAACGGCGTCGTCCAATAGGCTTTCGTTGGCTCGTCAAGGTCAAACATTAAATCATTAAATTTACACAGCTTACCATCTGTCCTGCCAAAGTAAAAGCTTTCATCATTCGCAAACCAGCACCGAGCATCACGATTATCTAAATAGTACCATTCATACTGATATGATTCACTGACTGCATTCTTCTCATAGGTTTTCTGCCGGCTATCTGCCACATAGACATGACCATTCATGCTGAGATAATAAAAGCCATTATGTTCAATGGCTGCTGCATCTTCCATGTATTGCTCCTGCGTCAATCTGGCATTGATGTAATAACTGCGATCTTGTGCAAATCGTGTACCGGTGATCGAGTTAGTCACTACTGCATTGACACCTTGTCTGGATAAAAACAACGGATCGTCACGCAAATTAGCAAATGCATACTTACTGACTGCACCGACACCGACAACACCTTGCTTGACGCTAAATACCGGATTATTGTTGTTGTCCAAGTAACCGCTGCGTAAATACACTGTCGGGTCTTGTTCATTGTCCTCTTTATGGATACTCATATACTCACCGATCTTACGGTATCCCATAATGGCAGAGGACTGTCCTATGCGAGAGTAATTGAGATCGCCGATATAAGATGGATCATCAACCGCTGAAAACCAGTCAAAATTCGCCATTTCAGAATTTCCAGTTAAGAAAACACGGTTATCCGTACCGCCGACACCATAAATACCATAAGTTGTACATTTATTGATCCTATCTGTATAACCATTCACTGTTTTGCTGAATAAGACTTCGACGTTATCACGCCCAAGTACAGGGCTTTCACCAGGTGCAGTCGTAAACTTGATTTGCCCCAGTGCTAAATCAACGGTATAATCCGTATCCACTGTTTTTACAACCCACTCACCCGACTTATCCAACACCTTAACTTCCAGCACCTCGGTAATCTCTGACGCATCAAGCTGAAATGTTGTTTCGTCTTTTTCGCAAGGAAACTATTTTTCTCTTTGGCTGCAATAGATTGACGTTCTCAAAGCTTGTCCCTCCGGAAGCTGCCCCCCTAGCAATAGAGGTAGTCGGCACATAAGCAATCTCAGTAACATCTTTAACAGCATAAGTATCCTCAAACTTGCCGAATACTTTAAATGAAGCGCCATCTAATAGCCATAGCTTCTCCGACATTTGAAAACCCATTGATCTTTGATCTGCCATGTTATTGCTAAGCAATGTAGGCTCTGTAAACCCCTCATACAGCTTATTACCTGCATGGATAAGTAAATGCTCCTGACCGTCATACAAGCGATAGATACCGTTGATTCTTGCGCCAAAATCATAAACTAACTCGTACCCCTGCGTTTTAATCGGAAACCCTGCCTGATTACTGATCATATTGACTGCATCAGGACTGCGACCATTAGCCACTTGGGTAGGGTTGTTAGAGAAGTCCACCCCTTTGAATTGCTCAATATTGACGGTATATAACTTAGAGCTTGCCGGTACTTTAAACTGCGCCATGACGTACAAACCTCGCTTTATTTGTTTGCTGTTTAGGCACTAGACTTTCTAAGCCAGTTTCAAACTGATTACGGTACATGGTAGCCAGTGAGTTATCATCATCTTTATACAGCTCACTTGCGATATAAAGAGGTATCAGCACAGCAGCATCTACATCTAAAGGTATCTCCGTATCGTCGGGGCTGTCCGGTTTTAATAAAGCTGGGTAAGCATAATAAATGATTGACAGAGTACCTAATGCCGGTTCCATGATCAATGTATTACCATAAAGTTCAAACTTACTAAACGGTTCTTCATTGAGCGTAACAGCAGCCGTATTTAAATTAAACAAATCAGGTGCTAATTCTAACAGATTAATATACATTTTATTTGCTGATACCACGATACGCTCATCAGATAAGTCAATCTCGTTTTTTTAATAATCGTCTTACCAATCGTTGCCAACCGTATCATAGCCTCATTGGCAGCTCCCCACATCTTATTGAGATATTCCAATGTGGTTTCATCTTCAACTATTGTGTTTCCGGTAATTAAAAACATCTTTTGAAGGCTCAATAATTTAATTGTTTTCCAGTCCATACCTACCCTCCTTTACAAAAAGAAGGGGCACTTAAGCCCCTATGGTAATTGAATCACTTGAACGGTTGCACCGGTTCCTTCAATAACAATCTTTCCTTTATTCTCACCAGCATGAAATAAGTATTTACCTGATTCCACAACAACCGCTTTCTGCTTGCCAGCTTCAAAAGGTACTGCCAAGTCACTAGTAGCTTGGATACCGTCACCCATTTTGATTGTAGCCGCAGCACCACCGATCAGTAACAGGATCAGCTCATCGGAGCTGCCTGTATAATCAACCACTGCACCATCAGCTGTTAAGGTTACGGTTGCACCTACTTCTTTTGGTACGTTAAATTTTAACTTAGTGTTTACAATTTCTGTTTTCATTTTTTATACCTCCTATTTGTGTACTCGAATTGCATATAATTCTTTTGGTCGCACTGATTTCGCAGCAAACGTATTCAAGCCTTTTAACGCATCAGAGAACGATTTTTCAGGGCGATAAGCTTCTGTTTTGTCGATGCCTCCAGCAAACGCAATACCTTTCTTTGTACGGATCATTGCGTATGTATCCGTGCCATCATTGTATAAATTGTTTGAATACTTAACGATGCAATTATCGTACATACCAACGATACCTTTTTTAATCAGCTCGTCATTGTTAGTTTTCAAATCAACAAGATTATCCTTGAAAAATTGATACATGAAATAAGGAATTTCAATAAATACCTCATCTTCAATTTCTACGTTGTTTTCGCGCAAATACAGTAACCCTGCATCAATCAGCGATTTTGCTTCCTTAGCTGTTGTCAGCTTTGTAGATGCCGACATAGCACCTGCTTGTGTAGCGATAGAAGCAGCATGACGGTCACGTACTCGTGCCATCTTGTCGGTAACTTCCTTTAAATACATTTCCATCAAACCTTCACGTGTTTGTGCCTTGTCAATATCATCAATCTTGAAGTTAAAGAACTTTGCCTGATCAATATCCATGTACACAGAACTATCAGCGATTTCCTCCGGATCAGGTAATGTACCGTTATAATCTCCAATGGTTACTTCACCTAAGCCGATGATTTTTACCTTCTCACCTTTCTTACATTCACCCTCGAATGCTGTCCAGCAGTCATTCACAATCTTACATTTTGCTTCTAATGCTGCCTGAATTTCCTTTGCCCAAAATGTAGGCTTAAAATTTGCATAACTCATTTAGTTATTCCTCCTATTTCCATTTAGTCATTGACTTTCTTACCTTCGCTCTGATTTTTGGATCATTCATTTCTTCGTCGGTTAAACGATCCACTTCATCAGGTGTATAATAATCCTTTTCTTTAGTGCCGCTGCCGATTGCACCTATATCTTTAGGTTTTGGTTTGGTGTTGGCTTGCTCTTTTGCCTTTACTGCAAAGTAAGCAGTCTGTGCATCCACTCCGCTATTTACCAAGCTTGCAAACTCAGGGCCAAGATCATCCAGCTTTTTCACTGTCTTATCAATCTTGCGGATAGCTGCCAAGTCTCTTTCCATTGCA
>BBZX01000022.1 GCA_001305055.1 Clostridia bacterium UC5.1-1C12 | reverse complement strand
GTGCAATGGAAAGAGACTTGGCAGCTATCCGCAAGATTGATAAGACAGTGAAAAAGCTGGATGATCTTGGCCCTGAGTTTGCAAGCTTGGTAAATAGCGGAGTGGATGCACAGACTGCTTACTTTGCAGTAAAGGCAAAAGAGCAAGCCAACACCAAACCAAAGCCAAAGGATATAGGTGCAATCGGCAGCGGAACAAAAGAAAAAGATTATTATACACCTGATGAAGTGGATCGTTTAACCGACGAAGAAATGAATGACCCAAAAATCAGAGCGAAAGTAAGAAAGTCAATGACTAAATGGAAATAGGAGGAATAACTAAATGAGTTATGCAAATTTTAAGCCTACATTCTGGGCAAAGGAAATTCAAAGGGCATTAGAAGCAAAATGCAAGATCGTGAATGACTGCTGGACTGCATTCGAAGGCGAATGTAAGAAAGGCGAAAAGGTTAAGATTATTGGTTTGGGTGAAGTGACGATTGGTGACTACACAGGAACATTGCCTGATCCAGAGACTATCGCTGATAGTTCTGTGTACATGGATATTGATCAAGCGAAGTTCTTTAACTTCAAGATTGATGATATTGACAAGGCGCAGGCTAGAGAAGGTCTAATGGAAATGTATTTAGAGGAAGTCACCGATAAGATGGCACGAGTACGTGACCGTCATGCTGCTTCTATCGCTTTACAGGCAGGAGGTATGTCGGCATCTACTAAATTGACAACAGCTAAAGATACAAAAGCGCTGATTGATGCTGGTTTACTGTATTTGAGAGAAAATAATGTTGAGATTGAGGATAAAGTATATATCGAAATTCCTTACTTCATGTATCAATTATTTAAGGACAATTTGGTAGAGCTTAAAACAAACAATGACGAGCTGATTAAAAAAGGTATTGTCGGTATGTATGACAACTGTGTAGTTAAGTATTCAAACAATCTATACAATGATGGCACAGACACATACGCAATGATCCGTACCAAGAAAGGTATTGCTTTCGCATCTGGCATTGACCAGACAGAAGCATACCGCCCTGAAAAATCATTCAGTGATGCAATCAAAGGTTTAAATACGTTTGGTGCGAAATCAGTGCGACCAAAAGAATTATATGCAATTCGAGTACACAAATAGGAGGTCTAAACAATGAGAACAGAAGTAGTAAACACAAAATTAAAATTTAATGAGCCAAAGGAAGTTGGTGCAGCCGTAACCTTAACGGCAGAGGGTGCAGTGGTTGATTATACAGGCAGTTCCGATGAGCTGATCCTGTTACTGATCGGTGGTGCAGCTGCTACCATTAAAGCCGGTGACGGCATCCAAGCTACCAGTGATCTTACAGTGCCGTTTGAAACAGGCAAGCAGAAAGCCGTTGTCGTAGAATCAGGTAAATACTTATTCCACACCGGAGAAGACAAAGGAAAGATCGTTATCGAAGGAACAGGCGCAACCGTTCAAGTGATTCAATTACCATAGGGGCTTTACAGCCCCTTCTTTTTGTAAAAGGAGGTAAACATGGACTGGAAAACTATCAAATTACTAAGTTTGCAGAAGATGTTTTTAATTACCGGAAATCAAATTGTTGAAGATGAAACCACGTTGGAATATCTCAATAAGATGTGGGGAGCTGCCAACGAGGCAATGATTCGTTTAGCAACGATTGGCAAAACAATCATTAAAAAGGCAGAAATAGACTTATCCGATGAGCGCACTGTAGTATCAGCAAACAAAATGTATATCAATTTATTAGAATTTGCGCCTGATTTGTTTAATGTCAACACTGCCGCAGTAACATTAAACGAAGAGCCATTCAGTAGGTTTGAACTATACGGTAATACATTGATCATGGAACCGGCATTAGGTACTCTGTCACTTGTTTATTATGCCTATCCAGCACTTTTAAAGCCGGATAGTCTCGACGATACGGAAATACCTTTAGATGTAGATGCTGCTGTGCTGATACCTCTTTATATCGCAAGCGAGCTGTATAAAGATGATGATAATTCATTGGCTACCATGTATCGAAATCAGTTTGAGACAGGGCTTGAAAGTCTAGTGCCTAAACAGCAAACAAATAAAGCGAGGTTTGTGCGTCATGGCGCAGTTTAAAGTACCGGCAAGCCCTAAACTGTATACGGTCAATATTGAGCAGTTTAAGGGCGTTGATTTTAGTAATAACCCAACACAGGTAGCTAACGGCCGCAGTCCTGATGCTGTCAACATGATCAGTAATCAGGCAGGGTTTCCGATTAAAACGCAGGGGTTTGAGTTAGTTTATGATTTCGGAGCCAGGATCAACGGTATCTATCGCTTGTATGACGGTCAGGAGCATTTACTTATCCACGCAGGTAATAAGCTGTATGAGGGCTTTACAGAGCCCACATTGCTGAGTGATAACATGGCCGATGAGCGGTCAATGGGCTTTCAAATGTCGGAGAAGCTATGGCTATTAGATGGCGCATCATTTAAAGTATTCGGCAAGTTTGAAGATATGTATGCTGTTAAAGATGTTACTGAGATTGCTTATGTGCCAACAACTTCAATTGCCAGAGGAGCTGCTTCTGGAGGTACAAGCTTTGAAAACGTCAATCTATTGCAACCAAAACGTAAGAACAGCTTTCTTGCGAAAAAAGACGAAACAACATTTCAGCTTGATGCGTCAGAGATTACTGAGGTGCTGGAAGTTAAGGTGTTGGATAAGTCGGGTGAGTGGGTTGTAAAACAGTGGATACGGATTATACCGTTGATTTAGCGCTAGGGCAAATCAAGTTTACGACTGCACCTGGTGAAAGCCCTGTACTTGGGCGTGATAACGTCGAAGTCTTATTCAGCAAAACAGTGAATGGTTATACAGATAGGATCAATAAATGCACGACTTATGGTATTTACGGTGTCGGCGGTACGGATAACCGTGTTTTCTTGACTGGAAATCCGGAAATGGCGAATTTTGACTGGTTTTCAGCGGTTGATGATCCGTCTTATATCGGAGACCTCAATTACTCACGCATCGGGCAATCCTCGGCCATTATGGGATACCGTAAGATCGGTGAGTATATGTCAATCCATAAAGAGGATAATGAGCAGGACCCGACAGTGTATTTACGCAGCGGTTACTTGGACAACAACAATAATCCGGTATTTAGCGTCAAGCAAGGTGTTGTCGGTGTCGGAGCAGTGAGTAAGTACGCATTTGCTAATTTGCGTGACGATCCGTTGTTTTTGTCTCGGCAGGGTGTCAATGCCGTAGTGACTAACTCGATCACAGGCACACGGTTTGCACAGGATCGCAGCTATTACATTAATGCCAGATTGACGCAGGAGCAAAACATGGAAGATGCAGCTGCTATCGAACATAATGGCTTTTATTATCTCGCCATGAATGGTCATGTCTATGTGGCAGATTCACGCCAGAAGACTTATGAAAAAAACGCCGTATCAGAAAGTTATCAGTATGAATGGTACTACTTAGATAACCGTGATGCCCGGTGTTGGTTCGCTAATGATGATAACTTTTACTTTGGCAGGACAGATGGTAAGCTGTGTAAATTTAATGATTTAATGTTTGACCTTGACGAGCCTACGAAAGCTTATTGGACTACGCCATTATTTACATTCGGTGAGCTGATTCATTACAAGACACTCAAGCAATTCATATTGATGCTGAACCCTTACTTAAAGAGTTCGGTAGATATTTATTACCGCGTGAAATCTGTGGAAAAATTAGTTAAAAGCCAGCAGTCAGATATTTTCGATTTCAATAACATTGATTTTGAACGGTTTACATTTAACACAGATGATGGCCCTCGGTTGATGGCCACAAACAGAAAAGCAAAAAAATTCATGATGATCCAATTTTTATTTAAAAATGAGCAGCCGGAAAGTTTCGGCTTTTTACAGCTTGCGTTAAATTACATCATCTTGAATGCAAGATATAAAGGAGGCAGCTAATGTCACTCAATGATTATAAAATAAATACATTTAGTAAGCCGGTTTCTGCTTTAGCTGACCGGCCAAGAATTACCGCTGCCGAGCTTAAAGCATGGTTTGACAGCAACAGTACCAATGAGATTAAAACGAGTATCAACAGCCTTATTGACGCTCTTGTTGCATTGACAGGAGCGGATCAGATCGGTGCAAG
>BBZX01000021.1 GCA_001305055.1 Clostridia bacterium UC5.1-1C12 | reverse complement strand
GCAAAGCAGCTCGATCTTTGAAAACTGAACAGGAAACGTCAAAGAAATTTGAAGTAATTCACGGAAGAATACAGAACACGCGCAAGCGGTTCAAACATAAAGAGTCAATCAAATGGAGAGTTTGATCCTGGCTCAGGATGAACGCTGGCGGCATGCCTAATACATGCAAGTCGAACGAAGCGAAGATAGCTTGCTATCGGAGCTTAGTGGCGAACGGGTGAGTAACACGTAGATAACCTGCCTGTATGACCGGGATAACAGTTGGAAACGACTGCTAATACCGGATAGGCAGAGAGGAGGCATCTCTTCTCTGTTAAGTTGGGATACAACGCAAACAGATGGATCTGCGGTGCATTAGCTAGTTGGTGAGGTAACGGCCCACCAAGGCGATGATGCATAGCCGGCCTGAGAGGCGAACGGCCACATTGGGACTGAGACACGGCCCAAACTCCTACGGGAGGCAGCAGTAGGGAATTTTCGGCAATGGGGGAAACCCTGACCGAGCAATGCCGCGTGAGTGAAGACGGCCTCGGGTTGTAAAGCTCTGTTGTAAGGGAAGAACGGCATAGAGAGGGAATGCTCTATGAGTGACGGTACCTTACCAGAAAGCCACGGCTAACTACGTGCCAGCAGCCGCGGTAATACGTAGGTGGCAAGCGTTATCCGGAATTATTGGGCGTAAAGGGTGCGTAGGCGGCTGGATAAGTCTGAGGTAAAAGCCCGTGGCTCAACCACGGTAAGCCTTGGAAACTGTCTGGCTGGAGTGCAGGAGAGGACAATGGAATTCCATGTGTAGCGGTAAAATGCGTAGATATATGGAGGAACACCAGTGGCGAAGGCGGTTGTCTGGCCTGTAACTGACGCTGAAGCACGAAAGCGTGGGGAGCAAATAGGATTAGATACCCTAGTAGTCCACGCCGTAAACGATGAGAACTAAGTGTTGGGGAAACTCAGTGCTGCAGTTAACGCAATAAGTTCTCCGCCTGGGGAGTATGCACGCAAGTGTGAAACTCAAAGGAATTGACGGGGGCCCGCACAAGCGGTGGAGTATGTGGTTTAATTCGACGCAACGCGAAGAACCTTACCAGGCCTTGACATGGTATCAAAGGCCCTAGAGATAGGGAGATAGGTATGATACACACAGGTGGTGCATGGTTGTCGTCAGCTCGTGTCGTGAGATGTTGGGTTAAGTCCCGCAACGAGCGCAACCCTTGTTTCTAGTTACCAACAGTAAGATGGGGACTCTAGAGAGACTGCCGGTGACAAACCGGAGGAAGGTGGGGATGACGTCAAATCATCATGCCCCTTATGGCCTGGGCTACACACGTACTACAATGGCGTCTACAAAGAGCAGCGAGCAGGTGACTGTAAGCGAATCTCATAAAGGACGTCTCAGTTCGGATTGAAGTCTGCAACTCGACTTCATGAAGTCGGAATCGCTAGTAATCGCGGATCAGCATGCCGCGGTGAATACGTTCTCGGGCCTTGTACACACCGCCCGTCAAACCATGGGAGTTGATAATACCCGAAGCCGGTGGCCTAACCGAAAGGAGGGAGCCGTCGAAGGTAGGATCGATGACTGGGGTTAAGTCGTAACAAGGTATCTACGGGAACGTGGGGATGGATCACCTCCTTTCTAAGGAGAAAGTAAGAAAAAGATATTTCCTGTTCAGTTTTGGAAGGTGCGAGAAGCACAGTCCAGAAGCAGTTCGTTCTTTGAAAACCAAATAACAGAAGACATAAGAGATAAAAACATGATCTTTCTGAATAGAAAAGCAAAAGATAAATCGAGAAAAAATGTTAAACAAACAGTAACTCAGAAAAAATAAGATCCAAGCAATTGGACGCGAAAAACACAAACGATGAGAGAACAACGTAAAAACACAATACTTAAAGTGATTAAGTAGAGAAGGGCGTACGGTGAATGCCTAGCCACATACAGCTGAAGAAGGACGCATCAAACGGCGAAACGCCACGGGGAGCGGTAAGAACGCAAGGATCCGTGGGTATCCGAATGGAGAAATCCGATAACGGTAATGCGTTATCATCCATGAGTGAATCAATAGCTCATGAGAGAGAAACCCAGGGAATTGAAACATCTTAGTACCTGGAGGAAAAGAAAACAAAAGTGATTCCGTCAGTAGCGGCGAGCGAACGCGGAAGAGGCCAAACCAGAACATGTTCTGGGGTTGTAGGACCTCGAGGTGAGACTTTGACGATTAGAAGAACGGCATTGAAAGGCCGGCCGAAGAAGGTGCAAGCCCTGTAAACGAAAATCGAAGAAGCTCTAGAGGGATCCTGAGTACGGCGGGGCACGAGAAACCCAGTCGGAAGCAGCCGGGACCATCCGGCAAGCCTAAATACGAGTATGTGAGCGATAGTGAACCAGTACCGTGAGGGAAAGGTGAAAAGAACCCCGGGAGGGGAGTGAAATAGAACCTGAAACCGTATGCCTACAAGAAGTCAGAGCCGTTAAAGGGTGATGGCGTGCCTTTTGTAGAATGAACCGGCGAGTTACCATATCGTGCGAGGTTAAGTAGAAGATACGGAGCCGAAGCGAAAGCGAGTCTGAAAAGGGCGAGAGTACGATGCGGTAGACCCGAAACCAGGTGATCTAGCCATGATCAGGTTGAAGTCAAGGTGATACTTGATGGAGGACCGAACCGACCCCCGTTGAAAAGTTGGCGGATGAATTGTGGCTAGGGGAGAAATTCCAATCGAACCTGGATATAGCTGGTTCTCCCCGAAATAGCTTTAGGGCTAGCGTCGGAGGAAACCATGTGGAGGTAGAGCACTGAATGCATGATGGCCCCATCCAGGGGTACTGAATGCAATCAAACTCCGAATGCCATGTGGAACTATCCGGCAGTCAGACTGTGGGTGATAAGGTCCATGGTCAAAAGGGAAACAGCCCAGACCGCCAGTTAAGGTCCCAAAATGTATGCTAAGTGGAAAAGGATGTGGAGATGCACAGACAACTAGGAGGTTGGCTCAGAAGCAGCCATCCTTGAAAGAGTGCGTAACAGCTCACTAGTCGAGTGACTCTGCGCCGAAAATGTACCGGGGCTAAGCATACTACCGAAGCTGCGGATTTGCAAGCAATTGCAAGTGGTAGGGGAGCGTTCCATGAACGTAGAAGCCGTATCGGAAGAAGCGGTGGAGAGCATGGAAGTGAGAATGCCGGTGTGAGTAGCGAGATGCAGGTGAGAATCCTGCACACCGATAGCCCAAGGATTCCAGGGGAAGGTTCGTCCGCCCTGGGTAAGTCGGGACCTAAGGCGAGGCCGAAAGGCGTAGTCGATGGAAAACAGGCAGATATTCCTGTACCCGCGTGAGAATGAAGGAGTGACGGAGAAGGTTAGTGGATCCACTTAATGGATTGTGGTCCAAGCGCAGGAGCAGATACATAGGCAAATCCGTGTATCAATGCAAAGGCGTGATGGGGAGTGAAAGCTTCGGCAAGTAGCGAAGTCCATGATACCAGCTTCCAAGAAAAGCTTCTAGTGCTAATCTCATCGCGGCCCGTACCAAAACCGACACAGGTGGGCAAGGCGAGAAGCCTGAGGTGAGCGAGAGAACTGTTGCCAAGGAACTCGGCAAAATGACCCCGTACGTTCGCAAGAGGGGTGCTCGAAAGAGCCGCAGTGAAGAGGCCCAAGCGACTGTTTAACTAAAACACAGCTCTCTGCAAAGTCGCAAGACGAAGTATAGGGGGTGACTCCTGCCCGGTGCTGGAAGGTTAAGAGGATGTGTCATCCCGCAAGGGAGAAGCATTGAATTGAAGCCCCAGTGAACGGCGGCCGTAACTATAACGGTCCTAAGGTAGCGAAATTCCTTGTCAGGTAAGTTCTGACCCGCACGAAAGGAGTAACGATTTGGGCGCTGTCTCGGCAGCAGACTCGGTGAAATCTTAGTCCCGGTGAAGATGCCGGGTACCCGCAACTAGACGGAAAGACCCCATGGAGCTTTACTGTAGCCTGATATTGAATTTTGATCAAACATGTACAGGATAGGTGGGAGACGAAGAGACCTGCACGCCAGTGTAGGAGGAGTCGACGTTGGGATACCACCCTTGTTTGATTGAAGTTCTAACCTGCTTCCATGAACTGGGAGAGGGAGAGTGTCAGGTGGGCAGTTTGACTGGGGCGGTCGCCTCCTAAAGAGTAACGGAGCGCCCAAAGGTACCCTCAGATTGGTTGGAAATCAATCGACGAGTGCAAATGCAGAAGGGTGCTTGACTGCGAGACCAACAAGTCGAGCAGGGACGAAAGTCGGGATTAGTGATCCGGCGGTGCCGAATGGAAGGGCCGTCGCTCAACGGATAAAAGCTACCCTGGGGATAACAGGCTGATCTCGCCCAAGAGTTCACATCGACGGCGAGGTTTGGCACCTCGATGTCGGCTCATCGCATCCTGGAGCTGAATTCGGTTCCAAGGGTTGGGCTGTCCGCCCATTAAAGCGGTACGCGAGCTGGGTTCAGAACGTCGTGAGACAGTTCGGTCCCTATCTGTTGTGGGCGTAGGAAATTTGAGGAGATCTGTCCTTAGTACGAGAGGACCGGGATGGACCTACCGCTGGTGCACCAGTTGTATCGCCAGATGCATAGCTGGGTAGCTAAGTAGGGAACGGATAAGCGCTGAAGGCATCTAAGCACGAAACCGACTCCAAGATGAGATTTCCCATACGCAAGTAGTAAGCCCCCTTGAAGACGACAAGGTAGATAGGTCAGAGATGGAAGTGTAGAAATACATGGAGTTGACTGATACTAATGGGTCGAGGACTTAATCACACAACTAGGAAGAAAGAGAATGGAAGTCAACTGTTATTTGGTTTTGAGGGAATGACCTCAGAAGATCTGGTGGCGATGGCAAAGTGGAGACACCTGTACCCATCCCGAACACAGAAGTTAAGCACTTTAACGGTGACAATAGCTGGA
>BBZX01000020.1 GCA_001305055.1 Clostridia bacterium UC5.1-1C12 | reverse complement strand
TAAGTATACCCTGCAGTCAGGCAGTGAGGAGCTTCTTGAATTTGTCAACTACACCGCCGGTGATTATATTGAAGGAGAAGTGAAGGTCAAAGCGAAGTCATCAGCACCAACCGGTGCTTCGGCGGTAATTCATGCGGAAAGTGAGGACGATCCATCGCTTACCGATGAAATCAAGGTATTCATTATTAAGAATAATGCAACTTCTGTGAAAATTCTGGGTACATCAGAAGGAAACAGCAGTGATCAGCCTGAGATAATGAAGGTCAATCAGCAGCTGAAATTAAGTGCAGAGGTTTATGCAGAGGATGAATTAGCTACGAATCAGCATGTACAGTGGATCAGCAGTGATGAAGCTGTTGCACTTGTCGATTCTATGGGATCAGTGAGTGCTGTATCAACGGGCAGTGCAGTAATTCAGGCAGTCAGTGCTGACGGCAATAAAACAGCGAGTGTTTATCTGAAAATTGAACCGGCTGAGCTTGAGGGTATTACAATGAATAAATCAAGCTTGCTGATGGTAAAGGGTACCAGTGAACCATTAAGTGTTCAGGCTAATGCCGGCAGTGAATTAGGTACAGTTAGCTGGCAGAGCAGTGATGAGCTATTGTCACGGTTGATCAAAATGGCAACGTTCATGCCATTAAAGCCGGTAAAGCAGTTATTACAGCAAAAGCCTCAGGCTATGAAACAAGCTGTACCGTAAATGTTGTTAATGGTGATATAAAAATTAGCAGTATTGAGCTGAGTACATCAATGACAGAAGCTGAAGCCGGTCAGACACTGCTGATTCAAGCGGATGTTTTACCGAATGATGCAGGTAATAAGATATTGAGATGGACAAGCAGTGATGATTCAGTGATTCATGTACTGAATGAAATGGGCAGTATCGGTGCTGTTGAAATTAAAGCAGGAACAAATATCCCGGTAATGATCACAGCGGAAGCAATGGATGGCAGCGGCTTAAGTTCAAGTATAATGATAACACCGATTCCAAGTACGATCAGTGCAGTAGAATTAAGCAGCAGCTTTATCCGTCTCGGTGCTAAGGATCAGGAAGGCGTTGTATTGTATGGTTCCTTCAAACCGAATACAGCACAAGGAACAATTACGTGGAGTACAGATCGAAGTGATCTGATCAGCTTAAGCAGCAGTGAGGGCAAGTCCGTAATTATCAGACCGCAGCCGGGTGTTGTGCCGCAGGCAGACAGCTATGCTGTTGTAACAGCATCAAGCGGAGATATACAGGCTCAGTGCGTGGTATTGCTAAGTGAAATCAAGACTGAAAGTATCTTATTGGAGCCTGTTGCCATGAGTCTGGATGTTGATGAGGAGCAGCCGATCACTGTGGATTTCTCACCCAATTCCGCAACGAATACGGCGATTGAATGGCGTGTTCTTGAGGGTGATGGAACAATCGTGATGATTACTAAAAAAGGCAGCGGTTATACAGCTTCGGGATTAAAAGCAGGAGCTGTTATGATGCAGGCAGTCAATGAAGAGGGAATCATGAGTAATCCGATTCAGATTACCGTGAATGAAGAAGTCTTAACGGATATAAAGATCATAGGAAATACGACTCTTGTCGTAGATGATGGAATATTAGGTGAAACACAGCTTTCAGCAGTTCCGCTGCCGGCTTCTGCTGATCTAAAATCATTGACTTGGAGCAGTGATGATGAAAGTATCGCTTCTGTAAATGATAACGGTTTGGTGACAGCTGTGGGACCGGGACAAGCGGTGATTACAGCTGAATGCAAGGGTATTTCAGCATCTGTGACAGTAAGTGTTTATGCTTTGAGTGCGGATAAACCGGCAGATATACCTGTACAATCAATCAGTATTGCTGATGCAGTGCAGACGTTGATGCAAGGAGAAAAAGCGATATTGAATGTGATCTATAACCAGGAAGGCGATCAGCCGACTAATAAAGCGGTAGTTTGGTCAAGCAGTGATCCTTTGATCCTCAGTGTTGATGAGAGCACCGGCTTGATCAATGCTAATGCCGCAGGTGAAGCAACAATCACTGTTGCATCTCTTGAAGATGAAACAATCACGGATTCTGTAACGATTCAGGTACTTGCCCCATCAAGCATCGATACGATAGGATGGGAAAATCCAATTCATTCAATGATCAAGGGCGAGTATGGTGAAATCAGCGCAGCAGTGACAAGTACTGGTGATGTCAGTGCATTATCAGCAGTATGGAGCAGCAGCAATCCAGAGATAATCAGTGTAACAGTGAAAGATGATGATCCATTCAGTGCATCCATTGAAGCAAAAGCAAAAGGTACAGCAGTAATTTATCTGATAGCAGGCGGGAAACTGCTGGCGCAGACGATTACAGTAACTGAAACTGAACTGATTCCGGTACATACGATCATGATTGATGAGCTTGGTAATCGTGATTATGTCGAATTGACAGTGGGAGAAACACAAACCCTCACAATTCATGTGAATGAGGATGCTGCGAATAAGGATTTAACGATTACCAGCAGTGATGAAACGATTGCGGTTTGGAATGGCACAGAAATTACGGCCTTAGCATCCGGTATCGCGGTGATAACCATAACTCCTGATGATGGCAGCAATACTGTTAAAAAGATTTTTGTTAAGGTAGTTCCAATCCCGGAATCAGAGGTTACGCTGAATAAGAGCAGTTTAGTGATCGCAGCGGGTACATCGGATACGGTTCATGCAGAAATAAACCCTGATGTCTTTGATGCTTCGATTCAGTGGAGCTGTGAGGATGACGATGTAATATTAAGCAATAGTGACACAAGGACAGTCTCTATCAGTACCAATACGACAAAGATCAAGACGGTAGTATTGAGGGTGAGTGTAACACTTTCTGATAAGACGATTGTGAAAGAATGCAGTGTAACACTTGTTCCTTCAGCATCCGGTACAGAACAACCGGAAAGCATTGAAATTTATGATGCTGACGATCGTAAAGTAACGTTATTGAATGTTGACTTAGCGGAAGCTTCAAACGTTGTGCTTAAAGCAAATGTATTGCCGGAGGGTGCAGTTCAGTATATCAACTGGACGAGCAGTGATCCGACGATCGCTTCGGTTCAGGGAAGTAATGATCCGATTGTATCTGTTTATAAGACAGGAACGGCGATACTCACTGCTTCTACATTAGATGGCAGTATCCAGAAATCTATTACCGTTTCTGTAACTAACAGCCATGCTGAAAAGGTTACGATCCACAGCATAAAGCTAAAAGCGGATCAGAATGAATTGATGATAGGTGATACTGCTTCGTTGACAGTCACGATCGATCCGAATACAGAAATTGATAATGTCCTTTTAACAGCAAGTAAAGAAGGTATTATCAGTATCGAAAAAACCAGCTCCGGTAAGTATGCGATTCATGCGTTAAGTGAAGGCAGTGTTGATGTGACAGCTGTATCTACCGGTGATCTCAGCAAAAGGATACGATCCGTATTGTCGTCAGCAAACAGCCTGCCGAGCCGATTTTAATTAAAGAATTTACTCTATGGGATGAAAAAGGCAATCAGGTCTCCACGAAATCAGTGATCGATGCAACGAGCAGGACGATTATTGTGACGGTCCCGCTGCTTCATGATAAGCGATCATTGATTGCACATTATGTTTTAAGCGCTGAAGGCTCAGTCAATATCAATGGTATTGAGCAAATAAGCGGCAGCACGGTCAATGACTATCAGGATACCGTTGCTTATACAATTACAGATAAAGATAGCAACAGTACAGTCTATACGGTATTTGTTACAAATGAAACGATTCCGACGGAAAATGGAGCATTGACATCCTTCATCCTGAACGGTACAGCGGGTGTGATCAATGAGGAAGAAAAGAAGATAATTGTAAATCTGGATAAGGATACAGATTTAAGCGGACTTACTGCTGAATTTACAATGACAGATGCTTTACAGCTGATCGGTGCTAAGGGTGTACAGGTCAGCGGTGAAACAGTGAATGATTATACGAAGGAACAGCTGATGACAGTGGTTGGAAAAAATGGTGTCAGCGTGACTTACCACGTGCTTGTTGATATCGGGCCATCTGTTAAGAGCATTACATTGACACAGAATGGACAGAGATATGAAGGTCAGATCAATCAAAGTCAAAATAAGATCACTTTCAGTGCTTTAGCAGGCGATGCAGATCTTACGAAGAGCTTCACTGCTGAAGTGACAACCTCAGCTTTAACAGCGGTTACTTATGATACTGAAATCTTATTCAGCACGGGTCAAAAAGAGCTGAATTTAACGGATGCGAAAGGCAGCAGTTATACGTATACACTTTCATTTAATGAGATTCAGCCAGAGACTGAATTAACGCTGAATGAGTTAAAGATAGCTGGTACGGCCGGAGTGTTTGACGGTAAAATCATCGAAGTGGCTTTACCCTATGGTACAGATATGAGGAAGGAACTCAAGGTCGATTATACAAGCAGCGAAACAGCGCAATTATTCATCGGCGGTAATGAAATCATCAATGGCGGTACAGCGTTATTCACCAAGGATAAAGTGATTGAATTGACAATCAAAACGGATGAAAAAACCAATACCTATACGTTGATCGTCAAAGAGCAGAACTCTGAAGGAACAGCTTTATTGAATACGGTGAAGATCAGCGAAGATATTAATGAGTTTGAAGCCAGTGAACATTATGGCAGTTATTACTTGTTTGATGTTCCGTACGAAACAGATATCACGAAGCTGAAGCTGATTTTAAGTGCTGAAGAAGGAGCTGTGATAAAGGTCAATGGCGATACTTATAGTGAAGAAATGCAGATTGACTGCACACAGGATGTAATGATTACTGTAAGTAAAGCCGGCAAAGCAGACGGCAGCTATACAGTTAAGGTCAGAAAAGCTTTAACACCAAGTGCTGAGGCAGCCATAAAAACCTTTGTATTGAAGAAGGGAAATCAGATTATTTCTAAAAACGTACTCATCAACAAAGATGTAATTCTGGTAACGGTGCCATACGGAACGGATCTGAGCAGTGTTGATTATGATTTTACATCAGATATTACTGGCTTAACATTAAGTGTGAAGAATAGTAATGCAGGAAAAACAGGACATGATTTCAGTACAGGACCGATAACCTTGATAGCTCATGCGGATGGTTATG
>BBZX01000019.1 GCA_001305055.1 Clostridia bacterium UC5.1-1C12 | reverse complement strand
AAACAACAAGATGCATTAGCAGCCCAGCAGGCATTGCAGGCAGCTGCGGCAAGGTCTTATTCCGTCGGAGGTAATGGTTCAAAATCAAGTGGTTCCAGCATGAAGATCAGTGAAGTTGATAAAATCATTCAAGAAAATCTAAAGAATGGTTATCTACCATCACAAGACATGATGGATGCATATAGTAATTACTATGGTCATGATGTAACGCTTCCTTTTAACAATGATAATGTTAATCGTTTGGTAAGCACGATTAAAGAAGGTCAGCGATATAATACCTTGAAAGCGGCTGATAAAGAAACCGAAGCAAAACTTGTATCTGATTACCTTAATGCTATTATGGCAAGCAATCCTCAATATACTCAATTAGACATTATACAAGCACTTAAACAATTAGGTTATTAGGAGGTATCTTATGAGTAAACCACTCTCTTATTATATGAATTTGGTTAATAATGCAAACACTGAAAATTTACCTGAAAGGTTAAAAAGATATAAAGAAGCTTATGAATATCAAAACACTAATAATGTGCAAGAAACAGTAACAAATCAAGGGGGTACTCAATCGGGTACTCCTTTATTGCCTATAAGACAACAAATTACTATGCCTGGTCCTACTAATAATCAATTATCTAATGCTATTTTGATGCCTAATGCAGCGCAAGTAAAGATCAATCAAACAATGATCCAGCAAGGGTTGCAGCCGGCTTATTTGGGGCAAGCACCTTCAATTAATGAGGCTCCCAAAAAATGATTTATGATGTTTATCCTACTGATACAGATGATGAACTTCAAAATGCTTTCAATCAGAAAAGGAACAATGAATTAAAATCATATTATGAAGTGGGTAAATTTTTAACGGAAGGTGCAACTGGCATTTATAAAGGAACCATTGGTTCTTTGCCTGCAATCTATGAAACAGGTGAACAAGCTTTTCAAAACTGGCTCAGTGACCTAGCAAATCCTGAATACATGAAAAGAAGAGAAGAATTTTTCAACGCCATAGACGAAAGCAAGGATCATGATATGTATTCGGGTGTGTATTCTTCTTCAGCTTATACACCCGCAAACCAGAAAGAAACAGCAGTAGCACCTATTCTTTATCAAAATGCGAATACCTACGCTAATGCTGAAACAAATAAAAATTATATTGCTGCTGTTAAAGCACAGAATGAGCAAAAGGCGCTTGAAGAACAACAGAAAAAGGAAGCAATAAAAAATGCTTCTGTTTATTTGGATAAGGTCACCAATAAAACGCCTGTAAGTCCTGATAAATTTGGGGCAACCATGATGCGTGAAGCTGCTGAACATAGACAGAGAGCAACCGAGGATTTAACAGGTCCTACGAAGTTTGTTGCTGATGCTACTTTAAGCGCCTTAGATTCCATGTCCACTTTGCCATTGGCTCTAGTGGGAGGTCCGACCGCTCCGCTTGCTGCCCAAACAATAAAAGCGGCAGCTAGTGAAATGCATCAAAACAATATGGAAGGAATGGCACCGAATGATTCTTTCAATCGAGGCATTGTATCTGCTGGTATAGAATATTTAACTGAAAAAGTAGGGATTGAAAATTTACTGAAGGAAATTAAAAATGCACCTGATTCTGTTAGAGAGGTTGTTAAGAGAACACTAAGACAAGGTGGTATCGAAGCTTCAGAAGAAAGCTTATCGTATATATTAGGATCCCTTGCTTATTATGAATTTAACGGAAGAACAGAAACCGATTTTGATGGCATGGAATTATTGCAGCAAGCAGCTGGCGGATTCATAGGCGGTGCCTTTTCATCGGGATTATCGAATACATATGGCTATGTGAGAAATAATCAAAAGCAAACTAAGATGAATCAAAACAAAAACACTGGCTTACCCTATAATGAAAATACCGGAAATAAAGAAACTGATTTACTTAATGCTGCTAAAAATATCAACAATAAAGCTGTTAATGTACAGAATGAAATTGGAGATTTTTTAGCATCTACTTTTGGCGATGAAAACGTAATCAATCCGGGTCCTAAATCAGTTGATAGTTTGGTAAACAAAATAAATAGAAAAAGAATCACTAATTCTGAATATGGTTTTCAAAATATCAAAGATCATTCCAGATTTGCAGTAAAAATGAATTCAGTTGCAGATGCTCAAAATGTAATCAATCAGCTTGAAAAGAATTATGGTAAAGTGAATGTAGAGAGTGCAATAATTGAACCTTTGAATAACACTGGCTACCGTGGCATCCATATAACATTCAGTAAAGCTGGTGTAAATACTGAGATTCAATTAACCACTCCAAAAGCATGGGAAATCAAGAAAAGAACTGATGCAATTTATGATAAGTGGCGTAATGTAGATGAAAAAAACTAACATTTGAAGATAAAAATCAAATGTTAGCAGATTTTGAATTGTCTAATCAACTTTGGGATGAATATGTAGGTGGTTTGGCACCTGAAGAGATGCGCATAGCTTCTTCTTTGGAAATGGGTTTAGCCATGAATAGCTCACCACAAAGTCCATCATATTCACGCCAAGAGCCACCAGTAAATTCATATGGTTCAGGTGTAGACCATTCAATTAATTTTCCATCTTCTGTAACTGCAAACTTAGGCATACAAACACCTCCTATTGATACTAATATTATACCAAATAACAGTACAATTAGCAACGTAAGTGAGGCTAGCAATCAACCGCAGCCATTACCGACAGCAAAGAAGCCTATGTACAAAGCCATTCCATTAGCTCCGGATTATGCAGCTCAGCTTGTCGGACAAGATACCTATAACACATTGCAACAGATTGCTAAAAAGGCGAATACAACGGTTTCTATTGTTCAAGGTACAGGTTATGATGGCTATTATCAAGATGGCAAAATTTATATCAATGTGAATAGCGATAAGCCTGTCTTAACAACCATGAAACATGAATTAACGCACCACATTGAAACTTCTGATTCTTACAGTGAATTACAGCAAATAATGATGAATGAATATTCAAAATCATCAGAGCAAGGGGTAGAAAGAGCAATCAAGAACATTCAGAATGATTATGCTGATCGGGGCATTGAGCTAAACTATGAAGATGCAAGACATGAATTCGCTGCAAAGTATGTAGAAGAAAAGCTGTTCACCGATGAAGCATCTATCAAAAAGCTTTATCAGGAACAGCCTAATTTATTTAAACGCATTTATGAATGGATTAAAGACAGCATTAAGTATGTTCGTTCCAGTAATGAACAGCGCGCCTTGATGAAAATGGAAAAAATGTATACTAAAGCAATGGATGATACTGCTAAAAAATATGTGAGTGATACGAACGGCAATAAGATTGCCTATTCAATCAATAAACCATTTTCTGAACAAGTGGATGATGTGCTGAATGGAACTTTTGATAAAACAAATATGCTATATGTAAAAGACACTAATGATATTATGCGTAAAGTATTCAATAATGATTACCCAGTACTTATGACGCCTAAGCATGTTGAAACAACTTATTATAGTGAAGGTAAATACGGTAATGCGAATTATCATGATTTAGGTGAAATCATTAAGCAAATACCAGTGCTTTAGATGCACCAATTATGGTAGTTCAAAGCTGGGCAAAACCTGATAATGCAGTTTTCATTACAGAAGTAAAAGATAAGCATGGCAATAATCTGATAGTACCGATAGACATAGATACAAAGGCAAAATATAATGATGTATTTATAGATTCTAATATTTTAAATACGGTATATGCAAAAGAAAATTTGCAAAATATTTTATCGTCATTAACTCCTAATGATATTCTTTATATTGATAATAACAAAAGCCGCCAGTTATTTTTGAATCAAGGGCTCCAATTGCCCAACATTCTTAAACTGAACGGCTTCATAAATAGTGTACGCAAAAGTAATCAAAAAGTCAACTATCAAATGGACGGAAATTACAAAACAGATATGCAAATTGCCTTAGAAAAAGCAGGATTGTTGAACTCTGATCAAAAACCATCAATGGGTAAGTCTCTATCTGACTATGATCAAATGCTGAAAGACTATGGAGCAATCAAAACAGGTGTAGACCCTGCACGTATTGATCCAGTTCCTAAGCAGACATCAGATAAAGATGTGACTAGCTTATATGCCAGAACCGTAATGGAATCGGAAGTCACGCCGAATGATGTTGTGAATGATTTAAAATCAGAGATTGCTTCAGGTAATTTAAGTCATGAGGTAATATCAGATAAACAATCTTTGAAGTATGCGGATGATATGCTAAATAACTATGGGTATCAAGGTTCTAAGGCTGTATGGAACGACATAGTTAATGGTCGTACTCCAGCTGATAAAAACTCTATTGCTCTCGGTCAGCAGTTATATAATCAAGCTGTCAACAGCGGCAATACCGCAGAGGCTATGAAGATTGCTTCTGAGTTAAGTGTACAAGCTACTAAGGCCGGCCAGAATGTTCAGGCTTTCAGCTTGCTGAAGAAAATGACACCTGACGGACAGTTATATTCACTTCAAACCATTGAAAATCAGTTGAATCAAGAATTATCTAAGAAATATGGCAATAAAGCACAGCCGATTAAAATTAAGGAGGGCATGGCTAACGATCTGCTTAATTCCGCAACCCATGAGGAAATGCTGGATCGTGTGGATAACATCAAACAAGATTTAGCGGATCAGATGCCTGCTACTTGGATGGAAAAATGGAATGCTTGGCGTTATCTATCAATGCTTGGCAATCCTAGAACTCATGTCAGAAACATTTTCGGCAATGCATTATTTATGCCAATGAAACAGATGAAAGATATAATAGGCTATGGGCTTGAGAATGCTTATAAGAATACTCTTGGTACTGAAGAATTCAAAATGAGCAAATCTTTGTTAAGCAAAGCAGATCAGCAGCTTGTTCAATGGGCTAAGTCTGATTATGAGCAGTATAAAGATGCAGTCATGGGTGAGAATGGCAAGTATCAGGATAAGACAGGTATTGAAAGACAAAAACGCATCTTTAAGAGCAATGTGCTTGAATGGCTGAAAAACTTTAATTTCACCGCACTTGAAAAAGAAGATGCGTGGTTCTCTAAGTATCACTATGCAAATAGTTTAGCGCAATATCTGAAAGCAAACCAGATTGATCCTAACACCGCATCAATAACAGTCTTAGATGAGGCAAGAAATTATGCCGTTCAGGAAGCTCAGAAAGCTACATACCGAGATAACAGTTATTTCGCACAGTGTATCAACAACATGAAGAACAAGAATAAGCTGTCTCAGATCATTGGTGAAGGCTTTATGCCATTCACAAAGACACCTATGAACATCTTACAACGCGGTATGGAATATTCACCAGCAGGTGTCGCAAAGGGCGTCTATGATATGCTTACGAATGTGCAAGACGGCAAAATGACACCGAATCAAGCCATTGATGAGATCGCTTCAGGATTAACGGGTACAGGTCTGTTTATCTTGGGATCGTGGTTATCTTATTTAGGTGTATTGACAGCGACAGGTGATGACGATGACAAGAAGAAAGATAAATTTGATCAGGCTATGGGCGCACAGGATTATGCGATAAAAATAGGTGATGTTTCTTATACCGTAGATTGGGCAGCTCCTTCATCAATGCCGATCTTTATGGGAGCTTCCTTATTTGAAGATATGCAGAATCAAAAAGGCTTTTCTGTAACTAATTTCATTGACAGTGCAGCAAGGATCGCCGAACCAATCATAGACATGTCAATGCTGCAGGGGGTTAGTTCCACGATTAAAACCGCGGGCTATAGTGACAGTCCTTTAACTGACATACTGATTAATATGTCAACTAGTTACTTATCGCAAGGAGTGCCAACGTTGCTTGGGCAGATCACAAACATTGCGGATGGTACACGTCGTGATCCATATTATGTAGATAAAAACTCGCCGATTCCTCAAATACTGCAAATACCTATCAATCGAGCGTTGACTAAGATTCCGTTTGCGAATCAATTAGTACAGCCAAAGCTTGACGTATGGGGCAATGAACAGAAAGACAGCTTACCGGAGCGTATCTTTGAGAATACAATATCACCGGGATATGTTTCTGTTGATAAACGAACCGATCTTGAAAAAGAATTAGAACGTCTATACAAAATCAATTCAGACTACAACACGCTGCCATCCTATCCAAGCAAGTATTACACAGTCAACGGTGAGACTAAGAACCTGACCGCAGCTGAATACAATCAGTATTCAAAGGAGGTAGGGCAGACATCCCATGAATTATTAGAGGATACTCTTTATTCAGCGTATTATAAAAAAGCCAGTGATGAATTAAAGTCTAGTTTAATACAAGATGTATATGAATATGCGAAGCAATCAGCCAAACTGGAACTCACACCAGAGTATAAAGCTGACAAATGGGTAACTAGCGCAATGGAAGCTGACAAAGTAGGGATTGAAGTCGATGATTTCATCTATTACAACAACATCAAAGGAAACAATTCAGAAGATATTCAAAAAATGCTGAACGATTCCGGTTTATCAAGAATACAGAAAGCCTATATGTATAGAGTATTAACGTCTTCTAAAAAGAATCCTTATGAATAGAAAAAGTGCAGGCTTGCTGAAAGGTTCCATAAAATTGAAATCCTTCAAAGAGTCTGCACTTTTTTGTTTCTTGTAAAGAATAAATATATAATGTTAATAAATAAAATTATGATATCTGTAAATATACCGATTGATACATAATAAATAAAATCTTGGTTTAGATTTGCATTACTTAAATAAAGATAGGTTGATAAATGGTATAAAATATCATAAAAATAAGACGCAATAATACCATTATATCCGCATTTAAGAAATCGGTATAATTTAAAGCAGATCGTGTTGTTCAAGAAGATAGAAAATATAATTGACAATAATGGCGATAGTTGATTAAGAGCAGAAACAGGTATTGACTGTAATATAGATTCAATTAAAAGTTCAAGAATCATAAAAGAAAATATTGAGAAAATGCACATAGCCACTGAATGCAAAAATTTGCTGATTTTGCTTCTTTCCTTTTTTGGTTCAGTGGAAGTAATTATGCTAGTTTCTATATTTTGTGGTTCTTTTAGTATGATTGTTTCATTCTTTTCAAGATTTTCTTCTAAATGGGAATCTATAATTTCGTTAAAGGTGCTATTATTATTTATCACGTTTTGCGTTTTTTCACTCAATTCTTGATTAATAATAGACACTTTAGCACCACACCAATTACAATATTCAGCATCATCAGGTATTTGCTTCCCACATTTATAACAGTACATAATCATTCTCCTTCATGCTCGTTCATATATTGCCAAACTGCTATTAAATCAATTCCATGTATATCTTGTAATTGGTCAATTTCTTTATCTTTATAATCTGAACTAGATTCGAGTAGACTAACCCTATATAAAAGATTGTCAAAATCACTGCCTTTTGTGAAATAAGTTTGAACATAGTTAATATCTTTTTTTGATTTTTCAATTTCATGTTTCAAGTTGTTGATTATATTGAATTGAAAGGTAATTATTAGCATTAATATGATAGATATACCTAGATTTACAAAACTGATACTTCTTTAGCTTTTCTCTTTTGCCTTAAATCTTCACCACATTTACCACAAAATTTACTACCATCTGGATTATCATATCCACATTCACATTTCATATTTCCACCCTCCAAAGTTATACTCATTATATCAAAAAAATGGATGATTAATAGCAATTATAAAAGAAAATATAAAATATACTTGATAATTGTAGGAGTTTTGTAGGAGCTTTAAGTATTTAAAAATAAAAAAACGCCGATATTTCAGCGTTCTATC
>BBZX01000018.1 GCA_001305055.1 Clostridia bacterium UC5.1-1C12 | reverse complement strand
ATCCTTACTTCCCGCATTTTCTTTTGTGAGTTCCATTTCCTTAAAATACAGCACCGTCAGAATATCAGCGGCTGACAGACTTCCGCCCGGATGTCCGCTGGCTGCCTCTGTTACCATTTTCACGATATTCTTTCGGATGTTTCTTGCATGCTCTTGATAGTTCATACCTATTACCTCCGTCTGCCAGTATTATATCATTTACTAAGCATGAGTTAAATGATAAAGCTGTTTAATTTTTGTTTTATCACACAACAAATTTCGTTCTTTTATGCAATTCATTTAATTTATCCTTTCAATTATCATTCTTTATTTTATAATAAAATGGTATAATAATAGATATTGGGAAGAAAGGAAACAATTATATGAAATTCAATCTATTTAAAAAAGCAAAAACATCCGTATTGACATGCGCTGATGGTAAAGTAGTACCGATCACCGAAGTGAGCGATCCAGTCTTCGCCCAGAAAATGATGGGTGATGGATTTGCCGTCATACCAACCGGTAATACGATTTATTCACCAGTAAGCGGAAAGATCAGCATGATTTTTGATACGAACCATGCCTTTGGTTTAACAATGTCAAATGGTCTTGAGGTTTTAGTTCACATCGGCATTGATACCGTCAATGAAAAAGGTGAAGGTTTTAAACGGCTGGCGGCAATTAATGATACAGTCAAAGCCGGTGATCCGATTATCGGCATTGATCTTGAAGCCTTAAAAGGCAAAGGTTATGACATGGCTGTGATGGTCATATTTACCAATGATAAATATTCTGAGCTAACACTCTTTGAAGGTGAACATCAAGCCAAAGAAGAAGCCGCTGCTATTCAGCTTGCCTAATGTATAAGCCAGTCTTAAATGACTTGCAGCAAGCATAAGAAAGGGAAACTTATGAACTTAAAAAAAGGAGTTATTACCGCACTAAGTCTTAGCCTCATGCTATTGAGCGGCTGTCAGTCAGCCCCTGCTCCAACAGCGCCGCCGGAACCGATTATCGACAGTGAATCAGTCTCTTTCCGCTTTAATGATTTTACTTATGAAAGACCTGATTTAGATGCTATCAATGCCCTGCTTGATCAAGGCTTAGCCCTATGTACACAAACCGGCAAAGAACAGGAGCTGCTTGCACTTTATGATGATATCATGACTAAGTGCAATGAATTAGACGTCATGGATACATTGGCCAGCATAAAAAGTGATATGGATCTGAATGATGAATATTATGAGAGTGAAGTCAATGTGCTTGATAACTTTTATACAAAATTTGATAACCGCATGAATACCCTAACCGGTGAAATCCTAGCATCAGAGTATAAAGATGCCTTTACTGAACGCTGGGGTGAAGAATTCATTAAACGTTATGAGATTAACAGCAAATTAAATTCACCGGCAATCGAAGCGCTGTCGGAAAAAGAAACAGAGCTGATCCAGCAGTACAGCAAAGCGCTGGTTGCGGATTATACGACTGAATATAAAGGTAATACAGTAAGCCTTAATGATCTTGACTTTACTGATTCCAATGTAAGTGAACCTTACTATGCGATCTATGAACAGAAAAACAAGGTTCTTGGTGAACTCTACCGCGAATTGATCCAGGTGCGTATGGAAATCGCCCATACGCTGGGTTATGAAAGCTATACCGATTATGCTTATGATCTTCTAGGCCGTGATTTCACAAAAGAAGACGCCGCAGCTTTCACCGATAAGGTAAAAGCTTCATTAGCTAAATTAAATGCCGCTATTGATGATCAATATTATTATGATATTAGTGATGCGAAAGCAGAGGTTACGGTTGCGATTGAAGACAGCATTCCTTATCTTTATGAACGGCTGCAGGCAGAGTTTCCAAAGGAAATGCAGGAAGCTTTAAATTTCATGCTGGCCTCCAATACTTATATTCTTGATAATCAGCCTTCAATGATGCAGGCGGGTTATTCAACCTTATTAAATGGATACGGCCCTTACATGTTTATTAATACTTCAGCCTATCGTGATGCTTCAACGCTCTTTCATGAATTCGGCCATTACAACAATTTTTATCTGATGCATGAATCAAAGTGGAATGATGGCAATAATCTTGATCTTGCGGAAGTTCATTCACAGGGCTTAGAAGTATTAATGATGGCAAGCTATGAAGAAATGTATGGCAAAAATGCTGAACTGATGAAAATCGATCTGCTTCAGAATCTGCTTAATTCCATACTTCAGGGCTGTGCAGAAGATGAATTTCAGCAGCGTGTTTATGAAAATCCTGACATGACCCTTGATGAAATCAATCAGCTGCATGGTGATCTTTATGAACAATATTATGGTTATCCGGTCTATTATGAATGGGTTGATATTCATCATCATTTTGAAACACCTTTTTATTATATCAGTTATGCAACCTCGGCGATCAGCGCCCTTGAAATCTGGCGCGATGCTGTCATTGACCGCAGCAAAGCTTTAGATACTTATCAGAAGCTTTCTCATTTCACTTTAAATGCCGATTATCTTGATGCTTTGTCACAAGCCGGCATGAGTAATCCTTTCAGCAGTGATATTGTCGATGAGATTGCCGATACCTTAGCAAAAGAAATAAAGCTTAAATAAAAGAATAGGATATCCGAATCACTGGATATCCTTTTTTGTATGCTTCTTTTTATTCTCATCTTTTGGCAATACCGGCGGCTTTTTTATTTTTACCGGCTGAATCGGTTTAATAATTTTTTTCATATCGTTTATTATAATCCTCAATAGCATTTTTCAGCTTATAAAGAAAATTCTCCTCACCGACTGTATTAAATTTAAATAATACACCTTGACTGCCGCCAGCCGTAATTGCGGCGATTTGTAACTCATTGCCGATACCCACTACGGTTACATTCATACTGACTCGATTAGAACCAAAAGCACTGTATCGCTCAAAAACCTGTACCTTGCAGCGCATATTGGGACAGATAAATTCATGGCTGTCCTCTTTACTGGCAGACAGACTGCTGCCGGCAATCGATCTCGCAAGATAATCATTAAATTCATCAAAATCGCCATGAATCATTACCGCATACTTAGCCATAGACTCCCTCCTTTGCCATAGTATTAAAGCAGCGTCTCAGACAGCCAATCAGCCGCCTTTTTCAGCTGTTCAGATGTATGAAAGAAATGTTCCCCTTCGGCATAAATGGTCAATTTCCCAGGAAATTTTTGGTTAAAAGACAGAATATCCGTTTTTTTGACAAGCAGATCATGTTCAGCATAAAGAATCATCGTGGGATGCGCCCAGGTAAGAATTGGATGCTCATTCACATAAGTATAAACATCCCAGTATAAAATCTGTCCGTTGTCCAGCGGAATGATCTGACGCTGTTTTAAATTATCACTGTCAACGCCGGCAGCCAGCATCATATCAGCTAGCAGATGCTGCATATGTACTACCGGTGATAGAAACAAAACCTGTTTCAGCGCTTCATCAGGATAGGCCAACAAGGAAAAATAAGCACCTAAACTTACTGCGAAAAGCTGAAGCTGCTGCCAATGTGTTTGGGCGTAAGCCATGATTTCCTTTAGTTCAGCCGCACAATTCTGCGGCTTACACAAACCATCACTTCCTTGACGTTCACCATGTTCCGGTAAATCAAAGCTTAATACCTGCCAACCCTTGCTTCCTGCCGTCGCTGCTAATAATTCAAAAATGCGATCCTCTTTATGTGACATGCTGCCATGAACTGCCAGTACACAGCATTCACTTGCTTCACCCCATATTATTGACGGTATCCCATTGATTTTAATCGTTTGTTTTTTCATCGCTTACTCCTATGTAATTACTTTACCATATTGATATGAGAATATGCAAATTACAAATACGACATGAAAGAGGAGATCTGATGATCTCCCTTGTTTTATTTCTGCAGCTGATGCAGTAATTCTGAGATATTGCCGCCATTTTCAGCAAGCAATTTTTGGCATTCATTGAAAGACAGGCCTGACAATTCCATACAGATTGCCGCCTTCACATCATGATTGCTTGCCTCAATCAGTGTCTCGGCCCGTGAATAATCACAGCCGGTGGCCAGCACCAAGATGCGTTTTGAACGTTCAATTAATTTAGCATTCGTTGGCTGAATATCGACCATCAAATTATTAAACACTTTGCCAAGCCGAATCATTGTGCCTGTTGATATCATATTCAGCACCATTTTCTGTGCGGTGCCGGCTTTCATTCTTGTTGAGCCGGTAACAACCTCCGGACCGGTTTCAACATCAATCGCTGTTTTGGCAATTTTGCCGATTTCACTGTTTTTAACACAGCTGATCGATCCTGTATAAGCATTGATTGAATTGGCATATTCAAGACCTGCAGCTACATAAGGGGTACGGCCGCTGGCAGCTAAGCCGATTACAACATCTTTCTCACAGAGACTGACGCTTTTAAGATCCTCAATGCCTGCTTCGCGGTTATCTTCCGCATTTTCCTTAGATTTGAATATTGCCTCAAGACCGCCGGCAATCAGACCCTGTACCAATTGATCACTGACACCATAGGTCGGCGGACATTCACTGGCATCAAGAATACCTAAACGGCCGCTTGTACCGGCACCTGTATAGAAGATACGGCCGCCTCCTGATAACCGCTCAGCGCAGGCATCTACGAGTTCAGCAATAGATGCCAGCTCCTTTTCAACCGCTAAAGCAATCTTTTTATCTTCATTATTGATCGCCTTTACGATCTCATAGCTGTTCATCGATCAATTGACATCGTATCGGGATTTTGCTGCTCTGTCATCAGTTTATCTAACTGTATCTTCATAATGCTCTCCTTCATGATATTTTGTAATACTGTCAACATAACGTTTCGTAATAATTTCCGGACGTGTGATTGAAGTCCCCACAACTACCGCAAACGCACCGGCTGCCAGCGTCTGTACAGCTTCAGCTTCCGTTCGAATTTTGCCCTCCGCAATGATTGGAATATCGGTAATAGCATGAATATCCTTGATCAATTCAAGATTCACCGATTTGATTTCTTCACTTTCTTTGGTATAGCCGCTCAGTGTCGTGGATATAAAATCAAAGCCCATATCCAAAATCTTCTTCGCTTCTTCCAGCGTTGAAATTTCACCCATTACTAATGCGTTGGGATAATGCTCTCGGATCTGTTTCAAAATACTGGCTGCCGTTTCACCATTTGGCCGCAGACGGTCAGTCGCATCCATCGCCAAGACATCAACCCCGGTATCAAGAATTGCTTTCGCATGTGCATAAGTGGGTGTAAGATAGACCGGATAACCGGTTATCCATTCTTTATTCAAGCCAATCAGCGGCAGATCCACTTTCTTTTTGATTGCCAAGATGCTGTCAACGCCATTTGCCCGAATACCCGCAGCGCCGCCCTCAGCTGCCGCGGCCGCAAAACAAGCCATGATTTCCGCCCCATACATTGCCCAGCCAACACGGGCCTGACAAGATACAATCAATCGTCCTTTGATTTGTTTTAATAATGCTTCTTTTTCCATTTAAAATAAACCTATTGCCTTTCCCACAATACCCAATATAAAACTCAATAATACGCAAATATACATGCCTTTTTTATTCTTATTTAAAATCGTATAGAAACCCAGTACCAGCAATAATGGGAGCAAGGATGGTATCAGTGAATCAATTAAACTTTGCACGATAATTTCCTTTTCACCAAATGTCCATGCGTAAGCTACATTCAGCTTAACAAAGCCGTTGATCATCGCACCGACAACCATCATCCCAACAATGGTAGAGCCTTCTACAAAGCTGTCCAGCAGACTGCTTTGTTTCATCTTGCTGACAATATTAGTTCCCAGCTTATGTCCATATTTAATGAAATACCAGCGGGATAACACATTCAGCAAAACATTAGGTACAATAAAGAGAATTGGACCGAAGGCATTGCCGTCTAATGCCAGACCGGCACCGATAGCCGCAAAAATAGTCATAAAGGTTGCTTTAAAAATTGAATCACCGATGCCGGAGAGCGGTCCCATCAATGCCGCTTTTGTAGATGAAATAGCTTCTGCACTGATTGGTTTGCCCATCGCCCGCTGTTCTTCTAAAGCCAATGTCACTCCTAATACGGCATTACCTGTATATGGATGACAGTTAAAGAATTCATTCTGACGCAGCAAGGCTGCCTTTAATTCATCAGGATCAGTATATAATTTTTTTAATGCCGGAATCATAGCATAACAGAAGCCAAGACTGCAGTAACGTTCATAGTTGATACTAGTCATTGAGAAGAATGAACGGAAGAAGGTTTGTTTCAATTCTTTATCTGTCAGCAAGCCGGCTTCATTTTCAACCGGCATCACTTCCTCATCATCAAAACCAAATTCATCATTTTGCTTGTTATCCTTACGCATGATATAGATGGCTGCCGCAACTCCAAAGGCAATTAATGATATTGCTAAAACATTTAAGCCAAGATAAATCGCTAATACAAAGCCAATCATGAAGAATGGCCAGTATTTCTTCATGTTCATCATTTTCAGCAGCATTGCCATACCTACTGCCGGCAGAATCCCGGAAGCTATCTTCAAGCCATCAGTCAATAACGGCGGCATCGCATTTACGACATTATTTACAAAATCCGAACCAAAATGAATTGCCAAGAAGGTTGGAATAAAGAATACGAAGAAGAAAATAACCAGCCCTGAAAGATGTGTGAGTTCAACCTGTCTGATATTGCCGTCCGCAAGATACTTATCTGCTCTGTGCATCAGCAATATATTAATATTCCAAGCAAACATAATCAACAGCTGAGCCAATAAACCAATCGGCAGTGCTAAGGCGATACCAACCTCAGGATTCCCGCCGTTAGTTATGGCAAATACCGTAGACAGCATGCCGGCAATCTGCGCATTAGGCGGAACGCTGCCGCCGATTGGCAAGATACCCATATACATTAATTCAACACTGCCGCCGACAATTAAACCGGTTGGCAGATCGCCCATTATCAAACCGATCATCGGCCCTGCAAAGATCGGTCTGGAAATCATCCAATAACCATAACCATAATTTTCAGTAATAATAAGTGCAATAAAAACACTCAGCAATAATGCTGTTGTAATTCCCATTATAAATGACCCCTTTCTAAAGTAATGACAATAAATCCTGTGATGTGTCTGAAGGTGTAGCTCTTACTTCCAGCTTAACATTCAATGCTTGCAATTCCTTAAATACATCAATCATTGCATCATCAACATAGACTGTTTTACTGATCTGTGAGCGTCCCTCCGCAAAATAAATACCCCCTACATTAATCTCTGGAATCACGGCGCCAAGCTTAATCATTTCTAAATATGTCGCAGGACTTTTCGCAACAATAAAGATTTTTTATTTTGATACTTAGCTAGAAACTCAACCGCCTTCTCAATCGTCAGCACAAAGCAGCGCATGCTTTTAGGGGCCGCCATTTCAAGCAGCGATTTCTGAAATGCATCCTTGGCAATTTCATCATCGACAGCTAAAATAGCATCGCTTTTATAAGCTACCGGCCACGCATAAGCTACCTGTCCGTGAATCATTCTTTCATCAATTCTGGCAACTGTTATCATCTTCCTGCCTCCTTGCTATCATCTTAAAATATACGAAATATAATGTCAATTAATTATGAGTAATATGAAATAGCATTTCATATTATGAAATATTATCCGCCGATTCTGGTCTTATTAATCATTTCTGCCGCCCGTTCATAATCAGCACGGCAGTAAAGTGCATAAAGCAGATCCACGATATAAAGCGATGAAATACGGGATGACATCGCACCGCTTCTGAAAATGGTTTCCTTGCTGCTGACAGTCAGATTATAATCAGCTGCTTTGGATAATGAGCTGCCGATGCTGCATGTAACAGCAACCACCTTGATACCCTTCTGACGCAAAATCTTAGCGATTTCCACCATTTCCTTGGTTTCCCCTGAATAAGAGAAGATAATTCCTAAATGGTCAGCATCAGCATTGACCGCCTGCACATACTGCCGGTCATACAGCGCATAATTAGCGATATTCTTACCTACCCGCATGAACTTATAAGTGGCATCCAGTGCGACAACATGGGAAGAACCAACACCAAAGAAATCAAGAATATAAGCCTTTCTGATCAGTTCTACAACCTCATGCAGCTGATGAATATCAACAAGCACCCGGGTTTCCTCAATCGATTTTAAATCAATGTTTGTAATTTTATCAATGATTTCATGCTCAGTGTCGTTTTTATTAATCGTTGTGGTATCTAATATCTCAAGATTCATAGTATCAAACACTTCATTTTCCTTTGCGATCAAAAGCTTCAGCTTATTAAAACCGCCAACCCCAATACGCTTGCATAAACGAACAACCGTAGCGCTTGATGTATAAGTCTCCTGAGCAATTTCAGCAGTTGTCATTTCCAGTACCCGCTTGGGATATTTTAATATAAAATTTTTAACTTCCTGTTCAGCTTCCGGTAAATTTGCAAAATCTCTTAATTTAATTAATACACTCATCATTTCACCTCTGCTTCAATCATACGAAATATCGTTTCATCAAGCAAGCACTTAATTAGTAAACAAAAGATAATCACAGAATTATAAATGATTTAGGTATAAGTGCTATATATAATTGTTATCTTCTCATAAGCGCGCATTTTCCATTAGAACAGTAATAAACATTCATTGAGGTCTGTGGATGCATACTTAAGTGAGTCAAAGAAATACGGCTCTTTAGCGTTATATGCCTTTATAGATAGATTCAATAAGCTATACTTGTTTAATCTTGTCTAAGCAAAGACTGAATGGTATAGTAATTATATAGTTTAAATATTCAGAAAAGGAGAAATTTATGAATACAGCAAAAATTGATCTGCATCTGCATCTTGACGGTTCTTTAAATATGCATTGGGCTTGGCAGACAGCCGTTAAACGAGGTGTCGTAGCACCTGAATGCACTTTTGAACAATATTATGATCAAATGCACCGCACTAATTTTAAAACTCGTGAAGAAGGTTTTAAACGATTTGATTTTCCAATCGCCATACTGCAGACAAGAGAAGATTTGCGTGAGGGTACCTATACATTGATTCGTGATTTAAACGATCAGGGATTGATTTATGCTGAAATACGCTTTGCCCCTCAGCAGCATATGCTTGAGGGATTAACACAGCTTGAAACGATTGAAGCTGTGCTTGAGGGTGTTCATGCAGCTGAAAAAGATTTTCCTGACATTACCTGCGGATTGATCTGCTGCATGATGCATAAGGGAGAGCGTGCCGCATTTAACGAAAAGCTCAATTTTGATACAATTGATGCTGCTGATATTTTTTATAAGCGGGGAGAGCGAATTGCTCTTGATTTAGCGGGTTATGAAAACACTGGGCCGTTCATGGACTACGCGCCTTTATTTGAAAAAGCCCGAGCCTTAAACATTCCCTATACGATACATGCCGGTGAAATGGGTGACGGCTCCCATGTACCGGAAGCAATTCAAATGGGTGCATGGCGAATCGGACATGGTATTAATTGTGTGCAGGATCCGGCATGGCTTAAAGAATTGGCAGATAAGCAGATTCCAACCGAAGTCTGTGTTGGTTCAAATGTTAAGGAAGAACGTAATTATGCTGCTCACCCTGTAAGAGAAATGTTTAAGGCAGGTGTGAAGATCACCATTAATACCGATAACATGAATTTTTCAAAGACCAGCCTTGCCAATGAGCATAATCAGCTGAGAGCTATCGGCTTCACAACCGATGATCTGATACAGTTTACATACAATGCGGTTGATGCGGCATTCTGTGATGAAGCTACAAAAAGCAAGCTTCGTGAAAAGCTTGCGGCTGAGGGAATTAAACGTTAAATAAGAACAAACAAGGATCATACGCTTAAAATGTAAGATGATCCTTGTTTTTTAGCTGAAATGCAGTTTTTTAGTGAGCTTACATAATTTTTATTGATTATCAGAATACTTATGATCGGTAATATCATGAATTAACATTACTTCAAGCTTCAAGCATTACTGATACAAGTAAAAGCATCAGATTTTTACAATAGCATTTATCCATTAATATATAATAGATTCTTTTTAGTAACCATTTCTTTTAAAAAAACGCTTAAATTTTATGCTTTATACATCGATAAATTATGATGCCCAGGATCACTTGCAGAACCAAAATCGCAATCAGAACTTCACCGCCGTATAGATCGGCAACAAAGGTTTTGTTTGCTAAGATTAGATTAATCATAAATGTATTCTTTAACCTATTTCTATAATAGCATATTTTGTGAGTTTATTTAATTTATTAAGATTTAATCTAACCAAAACAAAACCGTCTCTCATTATATTGAGACAACAGCTTTTTCTATATCCTTTAAATTTTACCACTATTTATGTCTATTGATTCATTTGCTGTATTTACCAGCTTAATTTTAATAATCAATGATTCAATATTTGCTGCTTTATAAATCAAAATCACTGTGATTAAAAACAAACCAAAAGCAATTACTTTGTAAATCCCATTAATACTTAAGGTATTGCACATATCATTGACTACATTTGTTACAAGTAAGGATACAATTATAAATATAGCTAAATAGAATTTATCTAATTGAATGATATAATCAGTTTGGCAATTTTGACAATGTTTTAAATTGCTGTGCTTTAAATTAACTAATTTATGATGACAAATTGGGCACTTCATAATAACCTCCTAGTTAGCCTATTAATATTGAAAATATTTATGATTATGACATTATAGATTGAACCAGCTTGTATTAGTTAAAAACAATTATACAAAGAATTATATTTTTTATATCTTTTAATATTTGTCACGACAGCTAACAAGTAACTATCTATAACGCATAAGAAGCAGTGCCATAACCTAAAATGATTGACACTGCTTCCTTAAATATTTTACAATGCTTTTATAAACCGAAAACATGAAGCAAGAAAAGCAGAATTAAAGCAATAACAATAATCATTAATAATTTCTTTTTATCACCTTTTATGTAAAATTTCTCTAAAATTCCTAGCAACAGCATACCAATCAAGAAACTTAGCATGAGTGAGAATAAATTAGTTTTCATAATTTACAGACTATATTTACATGTGTATCCATGCCCTGAAGGATTTAATACACATTCATTACCACTAGTAGTTTTATAGGAATAAACAACGGCAGCAGTAAATGCTAACAAAGACATAGTTAGGAAAAATCCTACTGGATGTGCAGCAGCTAATGCAACTATTGCGGCAATTGCTTTAGATGCCAAAACATCCCCACTGTACCCTGTTACATAATGTATTACTCCACCTACAAATATACCAACTAAAATACCATTCACATCAATTTCAATACCATCTTCACTTTTAACATTGTTAATATAAACGCCGTCCTCTTTTACAATTACTTCTTTACCCACTAGAGCGGTGCCAATCAGTGATGAAGGTTTTACGTAATAACTGCCATCGCTTAGTTCGACATTATCTTTTTTCATCACATGCTTGACATTCATCACAAATGCTTCATCTAAACTAGTCTTTTCTACAGTTACAGCCTCTTCATTTTTTGCTGTAATATGTGTCGGCATTAATGTAAAAATCATTAGCAAAGCAACAAAAAAACTCATTATTTTTTTCATAAACTATCCTTTCTTCTCTTTATGAGAGATTTTTAATTAAAATTTGCCTAAAAATATGAAGTAAACCTTACCACTTAAGACAAAATAACTAAGTTGATGCTTATAATTCACCTTGTGTTTAGACAATCTTATCCATTGGTCTCCACCCTTACTGAATTTTATGTAAACCCTTTCTTTAATTGGACTTAATTGATTTTTTATAATATTTAATATAGTTTTCTCCTCCCTTTTTGATAGGTTTTTTTATTTTCGTTCTTTGTTTTTTATCTGACTTTTTTTCTTTATTATGTAAATAAAAGCAATATAAAGATAATAGAAATAACCCTATAGCAATTAATCCACCATAATCTAAAGGGGCACTATTTGGAGCCAATGATGGTCCTATAAGCCATAAGATAAAGGGGCTAGACACATAACTAGGGCTGCCCCTACTAAGGCTATCACTCCACTTAAAAAATACATGATTATTACCCTCTTTCCATATCAGCACTTTAAAATCTATTTTGAACTCATCGATGATTTCTAACTTCATTTTCACTTATAAACAAAAAACTGTCAACAGATTCATATCGACAGTTTTTAAATATTTTATTATGTTTTTTACTAATTTCAAAAAAAATTATCATTTTTTTCTATACAATCAGCTTAATTATAAAGATTTTATCATATTTAATCTATATACAATAGCCGATTCACATATATACCCTTAAATATTATACAGGTATTTATCAAAAATTAGAAGCTATTTTAGTCGATATATTTTCATTTTTATCGCAAGAAAAATACTTTTTTTATTTGAATTTTTCACTTCTTCAGCAAAATAGAATTCTCTTTAGTTATAAATCCTAATATTGCATTTGCATAAGAATATCCTGATTTATGACGTAACTCAAAAGGATAGCAATAAAAATTACCACATAACTCCCAATAAGTAATATTTAATTCATTGCTATTGATTAACAAAATTTCATAAAATCATGATAAATATGTCGACATAATTATATGGACAGTGTGAAATAATCTTATTATAATGTAAAAAAGGAGGAATAAGAGATGAAAAAACTATATTCGGTATTGCTTACTGCACTTTTAATGATAGGATTCAGTTCATTAGGCTGCACTTGTGGTCATGTGCATACTGAAGAGTGTGGTAAAGATGGGATAAATTGTACTCACAGATGTCCAATCGTACCTTTAAGAGATGAAAATACTCCAATGTAGCCAATCGTGGATTGGCTTCTCTTTTTAAAAAAATATGCAAAATAAAAAAAACAAACCTAAACATATGCAATGTAGTAAAAATAATACGGTTATACAATAATATTACATTAGCAGAAATGTCTGATAAGACAGGGATTACTCAATCCAGAATCAGTAAAATAGAGCGCGGAATTGAATCTGTGTCTGAAGAGACACTTCGAAAAATAGAAAAAGGTATTTCGTTTAAGATTGAAAGAAATAAATGAATCTAAGAATTTTATAGACAGCATATATTTTGAATTTTTAAATCGATTATTTGATGACGATGATTATGTTTTATTTTATGAAAACTTATCTATTGATTATCTGAAATTAATGATGTCGAACGATTTTTATAAAATTTTATTATGCGAATTTATTATTTCAATTAATAAAGGAAACAATAAATATTGTGATGATTTAGAAAGAACACTTATTCAATTAAATCTAGACAGTTTAAGTGCACAAATATTCAGTCATTATCAAGCTTATTACCAATACACACTGGGAAACATAGATATAGCAATACAAAAATATAAAGAAACATTAACAATAAATTACAACCCCAAAACACATGCAATGATACATTATCATTTAGCTTTAGCTTTCAAGGATAAAAATCAATTAATAGATATGTATAAATCAATCAATTTGTCAAAGGATACTTTATAGAACATGTTGCTTTTAGAAGAATGCTTTATTGTGATATGAATCTTGCTACAGTATATTCTCGCCTTGGTGCGGTTGATGAAGCACTTAATATATATGAGCAATGTATAAAGTTAATGACAAATTTAAATTGCTCAATTCATTTAAAGGCAACAGCTTATCGAAATATTGCTTGGATACATATTCAAAACAAAAATTATTTGAAAGCTATTGAAACATTGAAAATAGCTGAACAAATTAAGGCAAACAATCAATTAGCTATCTTATATAATATATGGTGTTATTACATGATTGGTAATCATAAAATGACAGATATGTGGATAAGTAGAGGTGATAAGATAATAAAAGATTATCCGCTTGAATTCGTTTTACTTAAAAATCTTTATAAAAAGCAAAAATTGTCCCAATAGTTTAAAAAGATTAATTAATGATTGTCAAATTCTACTGGAATCATTAAGTAAAATACCAGATTATGAATTGATTGATTTTTATGAAGATATTCTTATTGAATTACATGTTAAAAATAATGATTATAAAACTGCATTTTTTATTGTTAAAAGAGCAAAAAAATAGGAATAAAAATACAAAAAATGTCGACAATTTTTCTAAAAAATAGAATATAAAATCCATCATAAATATGAGTACCCAATATTATTAAATCATAAAATTATAAGATGAAGCGGCAAATAGAAGACCGCTTTTTCTATATCTTAAATGGCTGAGGCATCATTATAATCCCAGCGGTATTCATTTATAACTGTAACTGTTTTTCATCTTTATCAATAGATATACTATTAATAAATCCCAACCAGCTTTGACTGTTAAGATATTCACTTTTCCATTCTTGAACAGCCACATCTATTCTCTAATTCATCATTAAATTTCTTAAGCATTTATTAGAAACTAAAAGATTATATTCAAATAAATGTTCGTAACAGCAACCAAAAAAGCCAATAATATTTATTAATTTAATTTCTATATCTATCAATTTCTGCCAAAACAAAGGACTATCTATCGATAGTCCCATTGTAATTATAATA
>BBZX01000017.1 GCA_001305055.1 Clostridia bacterium UC5.1-1C12 | reverse complement strand
CTTTCTGTGAAGCTGAATCAGGCTGAATCATTGCACTGACCGTACTGCTCTCACCCGGTTTCAGACTCAATGTCTGCGGTGAAACGCTCAGTGAAATCGCCTTGCTTTCAACCATCAAGAGACGAACCGTTCTTGTGAACTGACCCGCGTAAACGAACTGAACGCTTTGTATTACATCACGGTTCAGACTCAGTGAACCGTTATGATTCAGAGAATCCGGAGTCCATTCCATAATGAATGGCTGATCGTAATCAATCTGAACAGAAGACGGAACTGTGAACAGATAGCATTCCTGTTCGGTATCCCAATGTCCTTCCAAGCTGTTTTCTCCTTGCTTCAGTTTGATGCTTGTCAGTTCAGGACCGGTATCCACCTTCACCTTGTAACTTACAATATGACCATTTTACCAGAAAGCATATACACAACCTGACCTGTACTAAAATCAACTTGTGTCTCCCCACTAATCTGTACCTGATTCTGCGCAGTTACCGCTATTTCATTGCTAACTGTGAAAATAGGTGTTATCCTTTCTAAATTCACCGTCTCTGGCAACATAATTGAAATTTCATTTAAATCATTATTAATGATGCCAAGATAATCATTATCACCATCCGTAACCTTAAATTCAGTAAATCTGGCATCTTCTTCAGGAACGCTTTCATTTAATGCCCAAACTGTATAAGTTGTAACATTCTCAGTATTTTTTGAATCAATAATGCTGTATGTGAGTGAGTTTGTAAAGTTATTAACCGTTTCCTTACTTATTTGAATAACATCTCCAACTCTCACTTCCGCATCATTTACTTCAAATCCTTTCTGACTTAAATTGAATTCAGCTACTAGTGATGTTTTGCTAACAAAAGTTGGCAGTAAAATGGTTATCGTATGATTATCATTATCAATATTTCCTATATAAGTATTATTATTTTTATCAGTAAGTATAAACTTCTCCATTAAAATTGGTGTAGGAATTTGTTTACTGACATTGACCATAAAGACCATATATTTACTTGGATCAGTTTCTGACATAACGGTAATCATAGCGATTCCTTCACTTATGCCGCTAATTTTACCAGTATTGTCAACAACCGCAACTTCTCATTGCTTGAAGTAAATCTTAGTTTATCAGCCTCTATTGCTGCCTGATCCAACGGGTCTGTTTCAAGCGTACAGTTAATTTGTGTTTCTTCACCAATTTCGATATTGCTCTTTGCAATTTCTGCATCTAATGTTATAACAGAAACATTGCGGATTTCAACATGAATACTGTCCTCACCAATGCCTTTTACTGCTCTCACATTTATTACAGCATTACCACTGCGTTTCGCAGTCAATATAACACCAGATTCACTCTGTTGTATTGTAAGCAAATCAGATGGTACGCTTGTCCAGTTTAGATATGGATTACCTAGTCCGTTTACTTCAAGTTCAGTAGTTAAAACTGCTTGATCTTTACCTTCTGTTAAATAAAGTATTATTGATTTATTATTATCTTCATCAACAAGCACTGAATCACCCTTAAGATTGATTGCTGTAACTTCTTGAACCGCTTTTAATACTTTTACAAGACAAATGCTTTCAACCGTTTTTATACCATCTATACCATCTCCACTGATACTAGATTTTGCTTTTACCGTAAAATCTTCATCATTATCAATAACACCGGCTTTTAGTTGGATTTTTGACTGGTCGGCAGCATCTACTTCAAGCCTTAACTTATCTCCATCATAACTATTACCCTCTGAATCATACAAAGACCATGTATATTGCACATTTTGTCCTTCTGTAATCAATGGATGCAGCTGAGCCTGCAAATTCCCGCTCATTCCGCTTTCCAATTGTATGTTATCTTGGCTTAAATTAAGTTCATATTCCGGAACATTTAAAACATTGACTACGATTGTTTTAGTAACAGAACTTGATGAATCTACAGGTCTTATAGTGATAACTGCTAAGCCCTGTGCTAATGCACTTATTATTCCATCTTCATCAATAGCAGCAACTGCTTCATTATCACTTGTCAAGCTTAAGTTGGATTAGATGCTGCCGAATCTGCTGCCGCGATTATTTTCTTAGCTGAACCAGCATATAACTCAAGCCTTGATCCAATATCATTACCCTCTTCGTCTCTAACTGTAATATCAGTGACTGGAGTTTTTGCTTCAGCACTTACCTTAATATTAACAAAAGCATTCACACCATTAATGTTAAGGATTATCAAAGCTGTTCCTGCTTTATCAAATGTATTGACTACCGCTTTTAATGGATCATTCTGACTTTGAGTAACGGCCGCAATTGTTTCATCTGTGCTTGACCAAGCAAAGGTTAAATCATTTACATCTCCAGTATATATAGCCGTAGCATTCAGTACTTGACTTTTTCTAAAGCTAAGTTCTGTAGAAGATGGTGAAATTTCTAATGATTTAACAAGACCATTTGGTTCCTTTACTGTAACTGAAAATGTTGCTTTTACCGCTGAAGCCATATCTTGATCTAATTCATCATCATGAATGATTACCGTATGATTGCTGATCGCGTGTAAATTTGCTGTACCAGCCGACACTGCAGTAACTATGCCTGTTACTTGATCTACCTTAAGAACTGCTTCATTATCACTTTGCCAGTTAATTTCAGTATTTAATGGGGTAATTTCATTATGTGAAGTATCATAAAACTTAACCTTACCCAAAACTTTCTCACCCATTGTTAGAACCTCTGGGATATTGAACACCTCAATTTCATTTACTGTCACTGGTTCAGGCACTTCATGTATTGTCTCAAGCACGGAAATAGTTATTGTATCACTAATACCATTGGCTGCTTTTACTTGAACTTCTGCTGTACCTACAGCTACTGCTGTAATTTTTCCTGTATCATCTATTTTAATAATATGATCACGAATAATTTCATTATCATCCTCGTTAGGTGTACTGATAATTTCTTGATTATTGGAATCAAACTCTTTAATTACCTGCCAAGTAAGTTCACCTGTCATTGCATCTAAAGGAGTAGGCATGACACTTAATTGAATGCTGCTTGTTGTACTGCTGTTTTTAACTAAAACTTTCTCGCCTACAATCTTAAGAGCAGTTAATGTACCTTTCTTCACAGTTACATTTAATTCATTGCTTATAATGGAACTATCTGCCTTTGCTTTTGCCCTTAAGCGATAGGTTACAGAATTACCATTTAGCAATTCTTTTGCTTGTAAGGTATACCCTGAAAGTGTTTTAACAATCTCGACACCATCACTTTCACTTAATTCCTTAAATTTTAATAAAGACTGATCATATACTTCCCAAATCAATTCTGTGTTTGAAGTATTATCAGGAAGAACCTTCACCGGCAATAATGTACTATATCCTTCTATTAATTCTATAGCAGATTGTGCAATTTGTACTGATTCAATTTAATTTCTGAAATCAAAATTACACATTGTGCTTCTTTACCATTAATAGATGCTGTAACAATCACACTTTCACCTGGTAAAACACCTGATACTGGCTTAATTCTAATCTTTGTCAAATCACCGCCAGTAGTTTCATAAGTTACAATCCCTGTTTTGCTTAGCTTCCACTGTACTTCTTTATTCTGAAGATCACTCGGTAGTATACTGGCATTTAATTCTACACCAGTCGTATCTTTAGAACCCAAAGTTATTACTTTTTTATCAAGTGTTATACTCTGAGCGCTAGCATCCTTAGTAGATATAATAATTTCTGAAACTACATCTGACCCATCACATGCAGCAGCCGTTATTTTGACATTTCCACCTTTTTTTATAACTTTGATTCTGCCAATAGAAGCTTCTTCTTCTATGATTCTGACACTGTCTGGGTCTGAACTAGTCCAACGCAATACTTATTACTAGCTTCTTTTCCATCAACCCCGTTTACTTCTGCAGTTATCAATGCTTCGTTGCCAGGTTCCAATGAAGCTTCTGGACCATGTAATAAAATGCTTTCTACAAGTACTTCATCCAGAACTACTCTGATAACACATTCAGCATAAGTGCCGTTTTTTTCTGCTTTTAATATTGTGCTTCCACTCTTTAAAGCCGTTAATGTAACTTGATTACCATTTTCTTCTATTGATAATATTGAAGGATTACTAAGTGTCCAAGTTGGATTCTCAAGCTGGCTGCCTGCATTTCCACTTGCTGTAACTTCAGCTTGCTCACCCTTTACCAATAATATCTCACTTTGATCTAATATTATTTGTGTCAAAGCTGCTGATGTTGAAGTAACGGTACATGTTTTCTTAATACTTTCATCAGCAGCACTAATGGCTGTTATAACTGCTGTTCCAGCCTGTAAAGCAGTCATTAAACCTGCCTCATTAATTGCTATAATCGATGGATCACTGCTTTCCCATTTTATACGCTGATCAGTAGCTTTTAAACGAACACCATTAATTGTTTCTCCCCAGACAACTGCACTCAATTCTTTACTCTGACCCGCTATTAAAGTTGATGTTTCAGCTAAACTAATCATTTTTGGCTCAATATAGGCTATTGTTGCTGAAAGCTGAGCAGAACAATGAATACCTTGTGCATTAACAGCCATAGATTCTGCGGTAATAATAATTTGTTTTCCTGCGGTAGCTTCACTTCCTACCTTAATGTATACCATTCCTTCTATATACTCATCATTGCCTATTTGATGTCCTGAAGCGTCTAGGAAAGTTACACTTGTATCATTACTTGACCACTTAACCTTTTGTGAAACTCTGTCTGAAGGATCTACAATTGCCTTAATTTGTGCATTATCTGTTCCTGGTTTTAAAATAAGAGCTGATTTACTAAATGATATACTTTGGGCTGTAGGCTCATCAATATGAATAGTTTGATTATACTCAATATCTTTGTTATTTTCGCCTTTTAATTTTAACTGTGAGAATAACATCACCAGAACTAAGTGCTTTAAAGCTTCCTGTGGATGTAATTTCAGCATGTACATCTCCATCTTCAGCGTCAGCATTACTCAACGACCATAGAAACTCGCTAGCTGAAACCGTAGCATTTCCTGGCTCATATATTGCTGATAATTGCAGCTGATCTTTAACGGTGACAGCCATACCTTCAATGGCACTGCCATCTTCCTTCAAACCTTTAAGGATTGAGCCAGCTGCTGTGCGAATACCATTTATTTCTGTTACATAAATCTTTTTATCTGTAACCTGTACTTCAATGATCAAAGGATCTGCCTGATAACCGCTGAGTTCATTTATTTCTGGTGTTACAGTAATAATTGTTTCACCAATTTTCCCCTTAAATGTCAGTTTACCTGATGAATCAACTGTTGCTACACTTTCATCACTGGAAGTGAAATGCAAACCACGGTTCGTTGTAGATTCTGGTTCAAATCCTATATTCAATTGAAGGCTGGACATTCCAACATTAACACTAATTTGGTTTCCTTCATTAGCGTATATTTTTTCTGGATATATTTCGATAATATCAATATCTGCCTCTGCTTTAATTGAACCATCTTCTTTACTAGTTGCAGTTACTTTAACTTTACCTGGTTTAAGTGCTGTTAAATAACCGTTTTCATCTATAACAGCTAATGGTTCTGACATAGCTTCCAGATTTTGAACCGACCAAATTACGCTTGGATTCGCTGCAGATAATGGTGTTGGTTCTGCCTTTAGTTTTAATGTTGTACCCTTTCCAAGTGAATAAAAATTGTCTGTTGGCAATGGTTTTCCTGTATCCCGATCAATAATTTCTAAACTCTCGATTTTTGTCCATTCAATCATGATCCAAACGGTATCCATTATTTCATTGCCTAAAGGTGAAGTAACTGTTATTTGTGCTGTATCACCTAATTTAGCCTGTTGACTTATCTTGACAATTGGCTTATTGTCCAAATCCTTATCTATGATAAATATAGACGGCATAGAACTTGTATAAATAAGTTCAGCTTCTTCTTCACTAACTGACGCCGGCTCTATTTTTGTATGAAGTTCAATCGATTTACCAATTTCACCGCTTAAGAAAGTTTTACCTTCAGGCAATATGATTTGCAGCTTATCAATAGTAGCTTCTATGACATGAATTTCAAATTGTGTTTTAATCCCGCTGCCATCTAATGCTTCTGCTGTTACAACATAATAAACATCAAATGCTGTATCTACAATTGTTACTTTACCATTCTGATCAATAAGAGCTCCATTTGTTTCAACTAATTCATCATTCACTTTTTCTGAATTGACCAACTTACGTCCTTAATTGTCGCATCATCATTCACCTTAGCTTCTAATAGTTGCTCAGTATGGCTCAAATCCATAACGTGACTGCCTATTATCTTTAATTCAGTCACTGGGTTATTAACTATAAAATTGATACTTGCAGTAACCTTAGATTCAGACACGGCAGTAAGTGTTGCCTGTCCATGCTGTAAAGCTCGAATTTTAATCTGCTTATTATTTTCTGAATCTTCAATAATAGCCAAGATTTCAGGATTGCTGCTGGTCCATGTAAGCTGCTCATCAATAGGCTGCATTTCTGCAGTTATTGTACGTATGTCATTAACGCATAATTCAGTACCCTTGTCTTCACCTTCAATAACTAAAATGATGCTTGTAGTTACTGCTTCTACCTTAACCTTACACTCAGCTATCTGACCATCTTTGGACATAGCCTTTATAACTGTAGTACCCGGTGTTTTACCAGTAATATTTCCTGATTGATCGACTGCTGCAATAGTTGTATTTTCAGATTCCCAATATAAATCGGTTCCCATACTTATTGGACTCACTCTGGCAGATAACGATGTCGTTTCTCCGCTCTTCATAGTTATCGAATTTTGATCTAGCGTCACTGTTGATGGCTCACCTAACTCAGGATAAAGACCATTCAGACGCCATGTACGATAAGTAATACCCTCTAGTTCAGGGAGCTCTTTTATACCTTCATTCAATTTCCGCACAATTGATGAAGGATCAGATATCGGAGCTGTTGCTTGTGCAAAACCTACATGAATTTCATCCTTTCTATTTGTTGACTCCACCTCTGCTCCATTTATAGTTCCATTAAAAAATACATTTTCTTGTCTAAAAAATTCTGGAGAAGTGTGTTCAACCACAGTCCAATAACTTCCATAGGTAGGATAAGTATAATCAAAGTGTGCAAATACATTTTGATTAAGAATAAAATCACTGCGGTTAGTAGCAATTCGTCCGATTATCGAACCAATATATGCCGAAATATTAGTTTGTATGGTGATATCTGTATAACAATTAAATAAATTTTGTGATGTAGAATGGAGGCTTTCATTAGCAAGTAATCCACTTATCATTGCTGTTGCTGAACCACCTGCATTCACTACATTGATTCTGCCAGTTACCGATGAATTTACAATAAGTCGTAAAGCATCCGGCACGTTTGAAGTTAAACCTGAAATTTGCTTCACTCCGCTGGAATGAGTGCGATAATTGATTATCATATTATTGATGTCTACATTAATGATCCTTGATCCTTTATCACCATAGCTTCCACATCCTGCAGTTAATACTGCTGTTTGATTATTAACAACTACTGAATCATCGATATCCATCAATGGATTATTTATACTAATGTTGCGGAATTCAACCGCCTCACCTACACCAGCTACTACTGCAATATTATTCGCTTTTGTAGTACTTCCTCTAATTATCGGAGACTCAAAGTTTAAATCATGGATTACAGAATTTTTTATTCTACCAAATAATCCAATTAATCTATATTCGAGATTGGAAATCAAAAAGTTATTAATTGTCTTTCCATTACCATTGAAATTTCCGCCAAAATAATTATCAGAATCATAAGCAATAGGTGTCCAGTTTCGACCGCCAAAATCTAAATCATTATCTAAAATAACTTCAATACCATCATAATGATTTAAATTTGCATTAACCTGATTAGCAATATAAGCGAGCTGAGATGGTCTTTGAATATGAATTACATTTTCAACAGGTGTTACCATTTCTACTGAGCCATCCCATGCGTCTGAGATATTTTTATCCTTTATTTGAATAATTACTTCATCATAAATTTCTGGATTAATTGATGATGATGCTCTGACTGTGACAGTACCGCTGTTATCTCCTGTTAATAAAGTACCTTTAGAAGATATTGAAGCATTTGTATTTTCATCATTAATTAAACTCCAATTCAATAATGAAGCATCAGCATCACCCGGTTTTAGATAAGCATTTACTTTTTCTATACTGTTCACATAAACAGTATCCAAAGCTTCAAGCTGAATCTCACTAATATCTAAAGGTTTAGGTGTTACCATCAAAAGGCAGGTAGATTTAGGATATCGATTATCTGATGGTGTCATTGTTATCACAGCGGCAAATGTAGGCACCGCAGTGTCCTTAACTTTTACTAACCCGTTATTATCAACCGTGACATCAGGGTGACTGCTCGTGTATGTAACTTTGACATCCTGAGCTGTAAAAGGTACAATCACTTTTTCTAATTGCAATGTTTCACCTGGTACAACCACTTTAGAGGTTGGATTCACAGTAATACTTGTGATATTAGGACTAGCAAAGCCTGGGGGTTCATTACCTGAGGTATACCATGGATTATAGTTGTATTTATTATCCATCTTACTGATATGTCCATTTAATAAATTAACAAGCGAATCTTCTATCTTATCTGAAGCAATTATTTTCTCATCATCTATTTCTATTGCACCTGTTACATCTTTGACAGGTGTTAGTTTACCAAAATGCTCACTATGAATATAAACATTATCACAAGTTACTCTTGGTGTATTTCTTACGACCGGATCAAAAGTTAATGGCTCCGAAAAATCAGTATCAATATCGAAATATGAATTACTAATTTCTACTAGTGTTGAACCCATACTCGTATTGGAGTAAAAACCACCTGTAATAAAGGTCGCTGAACCCTTGCTGTTATCAATAGTAATTTTTCCGGTTAATGCAACATTATACGTAATGCCATCAGGCATGACAATATGCGGAGAAATACCAGAAATTTGCTTTGTTCCTTTATTGTTTGTTACATATTTAAGATCAATATTTTTAGCTTCTATATTTATTAGTGTAAAACCATAGCCAGCATGTCCAAATAGGAATGCTGCAGTACTATTTCCTTCTCGATAATCATCAATCATTAACTTACCATTACTAATAACGACATCACTGACTGAAAAGTATCGATTGATCCACATAATAAGCCCATGTACGTAGCTGAATTTAAAGTAAGCTGAATATCAATTACAGGATTGATAAATTTAAAGTTTTTTATCACAACTGGATTATCAGCTGATCCAAACGCATTACCAAATAAACCTAAATCTTGCTGTGCACTTATTTTGTCATTGATCAGCATATTACTTATTGTTTTTCCATTACCATTGAATGTGCCTTTAAATGGATTGTATATATTACCGATTGGTATCCAATTGTGGCCGCCAAGGTTTATATCATTCATCAATAGGATCTCTTTATTTTTAAAGCCTTTGATATAAACCAGCATTTGTTTGATCAGCAACCCAAGCTAATTCGCTCGGCTTTGTAATATAATACCTTACTCCATCATTATCTGGTTCTTCAATACTGCCATCCCATATGTTTCCTGAATGAATAGTAATCAGCTTTTCTACAATGATGCCACCTGCTTCTGCACGAACAGTAATAGCTCCAGCCTTATAGGCAGTAAGCAGACCTGAAGAGCTTACTGAAGCAATCTCACTCACAGTTTTAACACTCCATCTTACATTTTTGCTCTGCTGATGTTGGTAATACTACAGCTTTCAGCTGAACTGTATCGCCTGCTTTTATCAATCCAGAATCCTGGATAATAATTGATTCTGCGGCAGTTTCATCAGGGAGTACAATAATTTCAGCCTGATCATTTGAAATCATCTGACCATTTTCAAATGCCTGCATTTCAATAACAGCACCTTGATGGGCAATTGCATTTCCACTGATTGACACTAAACCGTTATCATTAACACTGATTGAATCGCTGCCACTGATTTTAGAAAACTTTATATCGATGTTTTTACCAGCTATAAAAGGTATTAACTGTGTTTCAAGCTGTGCTGTTTCATTCTTATGAAGCTGAAGATAAGTATCTTTCAACACTACTTTATATGTATCACTGTCAGAAAAATAAGGGGAACTGCCTTCCTGATTGCTCCATGATAATGCCGGATAATTAGATACTGTTGGTTTACCTAAATTCAGTTGATTAACCAATGAATTTTCAATGTTGCTGTCCGCTGTAAATAATTCACCGTTTAATTTTGTCGTCTTGTTACCCAGCGTTGTATCATTGAGTACAGTGTCTTGTCCACTGCCAAACGCACGCATGTTTTCTTTACTGATCCTGCCGTTCGAATCATTGAAAACAGCATCTAGATGCCAAAATACATTCGTTATTTCTGTATAAAACACCGAGGAAGTAGAAGCATAACCTCCAATAGCTCCTGGCGGATTACTGTTAAAAACATTAGTTAGTGAATTATCAGCATACACATTATTCAAATCAATATAAGAATTAATTGAACCTATCAAACCACCTACATATATCGGTTTAGACGGATTTGTAATTTCTTTTATTTTCAACTTTCATTGATGAATAAGAATTATAAATTTTAAATGCAGTTTCTATTGTTGAAGGTAGTGAAGCATTATCTGATCCTACTATAATACCGACAAGTCCTCCTAAATTTACAGTTGAAGCATTGTTAATTAACGTTTCTGTTCCTTCTGTGTATGAGTTAATTATCATGCCATTATATGCGATAGCTTTACCAATTAATCCGCCTGCAGTTGAAGCCTTGGCCGATAAATTTTGCACTGAACTATTAGCAATAATGGTATTGTATTGAGCATATCCAATCAATCCGCCAGATAGACCTTCAGATAATATGACAGTATTTTTGAACTAGTATTGGTTATAATAGAATCCTGTGCTTGACCTGCCAATGCCCCGGCATAACTATCAGAAGTACCATTGACGATAACCGAATTGTTTAGTGTAATATTACTGATTGACGCATTATTCAGCCAGCCAAACAAACCATATAGTGTGTTATCATGATCACTATACAGCGAGCCATCAATGTAAAGATTACTAATTGTATTTCCTTGACCATCGAATTTACCTGCGAAATAAGAACCTGGCTGCGAGCCTATTGGTATCCAATTTCTACTATTGTTACCATTTAAATCAATATTTTTATCTAAAACAATTGACTGATTCTCAAAGGTATTACCTTTGTTTGTACTATCAGCTATCCATTTTAATTCACTAGCTGTTCTAATATGATACACACCAGATATTAATTCTGGCTGTTTGCTGGAGATGCCGTCCCATACTGTATCTTCAATATTAATCAAATAATCATCGCGAATCAAAGTACCTTCTGCGATAGCTACAATTTTAACTTTACCATGTCCCTTTGCCAGCAGCAAGCCGGTCATCTCATTAATTTCAGCTATTTCATTTTCACTGACAAGCTCTTCTTTACCATCAGGATTATTATCAATATACCATCTAATATTGGACCGATCCGCATAAGTTGGACGCGCAGTAACAGTTAGGAGCTTTGAATTACCTGTGAGTAATTCTCCAGGGTAATTAATTTTTATTTTATCTGCTGAATCATCACTAATGACAATAAGCTTTACTCTTTCACTAATTGACCCACATGTAACAATTAACTGAGCTGTCGTTCCAACTGCTGCATGATTGCCATTTATAATACCATTATCTACTGTAATTCCTGTAGTATTATCACTGCCATCATCATTTTTAATAACCCATGAGATGCTGTCTGTTCGAAACGCATCATATGGGAAAAGCGATGTCTTAATTTCGTTTTCTTTACTGCTATGCAAATAATATACATAACTTCCATCTTCTGCCTTATATACAGGATATAAATCTATTCCTGTAACCGGATCAATCGCAAAATCAGCAAAAGCTGATGTATGATATTGCCAATCTTTCAAGATGTAATCAGGATATTTCTTACGATTTTCATTTAGATTATTTACCATCATTGTAGATTGCAAGTCACTCGTATTACTGCCTGGTATATCAATATTCACATTACTTTTATCACCAAGACCTATAGCTTTTTGGTTTTCAATTGAGATCGTAGCATCGCCATTAACCCAGCCATTATCGCTGCGCTGCCAAAAAACACTTAATCTCGAACCAATAGTAATTAATGAATCAGAGTCAGTCTGCCCAATCAAACCGCCTAAGTTAGACTTGGACGCTGCTGCTATATCACCAATTGCATATACGTTATCCAAGGTCGAAGAAGGCAAATAAGTATCATTAGGCAATTTAACTGCTCGTCCAATTAATAACCCTAAATTATACGTAAATTTCTCTTCATTACTTTGTATATTTGTTTGACTATAACAATTCAAAATTTTTGAATTATAAATGGAACCCGTTAATCCTCCCGCTGCTGAATCAGCGTATTCAGTTGCCAAGCCATTATTCAACACAATAACTGCACCACTCACAAAACTATTAAGGATTGTTGAATCTGCAACTCGACCAAATATACCGCCGATCTGATCATAACCAGAAATTGTTCCTGATACTGAAATACTAGAAACAATTGTATTATCAGCTTGTGCAATTAAACCAGCTGTTGTTGAATTAGCTAAACTGCTTATTGCTTTATTTGTTACTGATGCATTTTTAACACAAAGGTTTTCAATGCGGCTATTTTTTGAATATGCTGCTATAACTGCAGCAGATACAGCATCATCACTTACTTTTTTATCAATGAATATCTTTGGCTCAATAATTTTGAAATTCTTTATAATTGCTGAATCAATGTATCCAAATAATGAGGCCAACTGTGTATTGACCTTTTTTCCACTGGACATTAAGCCTTGGATATTCTTACCTGCACCATCAAATATACCTTTAAAAGGAACATCTAAAGTCCCTATAGCATCCATTCCTGCCCGTTTAAATTTATATCATCTTCCAGCAATATCGTTTTACCTTCGAAACTGATTCCCTCATATGTCTGTTGAGCAACCCATGCAAGCTCTTCGCCAGTATAAATGTGATACGTATTTCCATCATTTTTCGGCGGTGTCGCACTTACGGTTCCACTCCACTTCTCTTCCGCACTGGCCGTTACTTCCGTTGCTTTTACTTTTTGTGTTCCTATTTCAGGTATATAAGCTGATAAGCTCACAGCCATACATAAGGCCATTCCGTATTTAAGCGCTTTCATAATTTCCTTTAACATATCTCTCTTCTCCTTTCTTGCCCTATTCTTTCTTGCTTCCTTTGTGCCATAATTCCATTCCTCTTTCCTCACAAAAATCTGAACCATTTCCTGTTCAGCTATTTTACTTATTACTTTTACTTCGGCTTTGCCTCTCCTCGATCCTTCTGCGGGTTGCCTCAGCCCATTCATAGCCATACATGTAATCGTCTTTGTATGGATATACCTCTATATTCCCTTTAATAAATTCATAATAATCACAGGTTATACGATTGCGATTAATCTTGACTACCCCATAACCTACATCAAATAAATCATTAATTCCTTCTGCATTAAAAGCGTCTCTTAATAGACGCAGCGTATACCTGAAGGATCGTTTAAGACTCACATCATTGATGCGGCTCTTCCATAACGTAGTGATGATATCTTTATTGCTTACAAAGTCTCCTTCATTATCAATGAGATAGGCCAAGAGTTCTTTTGCTTTAAGATTTTTAAACAATAAAGGCTGCCCGTCGATAAAAACAGCGAAACGTCCAAAGGTTTCGATATAAATTGATTTCATTTTACACCCCTTAATTCTCGCCGTCTCAAAATGTATACTTTATAAGACAGGGAAAAATAGACGAAATAGTTCTTAAAATTAACAGTATTTGTCAAAAATATGTTTACAAATGTAAAAAAACGACCTATAATGAGCATAAACAAACTGTCTCATAATGTATACTTTATGATACGATTTCTCAATTCGCGCTATTTATTTACATTTTTATAAAAAATTAGCCTTAAAATACTCTTGTTAATATTTATAACCAAAAAGGATCAATAATCCTTTCAGAAGCCTTATGTATAATAATAAGTTGGTACAAAAAATAGGTAATGCAGTTTGAAGAAAAACATTGCTTTTTTACTTTTGCGATAGAAAAAGTGTACAGAGTAATATTTTTTTACAGCTTCATAATTTTATAAAATTTTAATCTCTTAAAAGCGATACAGTAAAAACATTCAATATTAACAAAAATCATTTGATTTTCACCAGGTAATACCATATAATTAAATTATGAGGTGAAAATATGATAAAAACAACTGCTATGTTATTAGAAGAATTAAAGGATTATTCTTCACCGGCTAATAAATTAGCACGTATGGTTCAAAGCGGCATATATTATCCTCTTGTGAAAGGAATTTATGAAACAGACCTATCAACACCTGGTTATCTGCTTGCCGGCAGTATTTATGCGCCTTCTTATTTATCCTTTGAATTTGCATTAGCATATCACGGTCTGATTCCGGAAGCAGTATATACCTTCACCTCGGCTACATTCGAGAAGAAAAAAAAGAAAACTTATAAAAATCAATTCGGAACATTTACTTATCGTGACGTTCCTTCAGAAGTATATTCGTTAGGTGTTAATCTTATCCAAGAGGGCGACTATTACTGTATGATAGCATCAGCTGAAAAAGCGTTATGTGATCAGCTTTATAAATTACCACCAGTTTGCAATCAAAAAGAATTGATCAATTTATTATTTGATGATTTAAGAATTGATCATCAGGAATGGAATAAATTAAACAAGAATGATATTCTGACGCTAGCTGAAAAATACCGCTGTACTAATGTACAGAAGCTTTGTCAATTAATTAGGAGGAATAAATCATTATGGACACAATGATCAATGAAATGCTGAAAAAATATAATGCTGAATCTATTTATGATAAGAAAAATGCTGCGAAAGAAGTTATGCAAGAAATAGTATTATGCGGGTTGAGTCGAGCTGGCTTTTTTAAAAAGGCTGCCTTTTATGGAGGAACAGCCTTAAGAATTTTTTATGGACTTGATAGATTTTCTGAAGATCTTGACTTCTCATTAGTGAGTAAAGACCCTGATTTTTCTTTGATTGATTATTTTCCTGTATTACAAAATGAAGTACGTTCTTTAGGTTTAAATGTTACTGTTAATGAAAAAGAAAAAACATTTGATTCTAATATTCGATCTGCTTTTCTGAAAGGCAATACTAAAGAACACATTCTCCTTTTTTATCCTCAAGATAAGATATATGATATGATTCAAAATAATGAAGTTATCAAAATCAAATTCGAGGTAGATGTTAATCCTCCGGATTATGCCGCCTTTGAACATAAATACCGATTACTGCCTATGCCCTATGAAGTCAAGCTTTATGATTTGGCTTCGTTATTTGCAGGTAAGATACATGCTGTTATTTGCCGTTCATGGAAAAATCGTGTTAAAGGCAGAGACCTTTATGATTATGTTTTCTATCTTCAATGTAATGCTCCTGTAAATCTTAAGCATCTCAGAGAGCGCTTAATTCAGTCAGAATTTATAGAAAAGGATGCTGCTTGTACATTAGATGATGTTAAGCAAATGCTTTATACTCGTTTTGAAATTATCGATTTTGAGGCTGCTAAGGAAGATGCAAAGCCCTTTATTCATGATGCTATGGTGCTGAACTTATGGACATCTGACTTCTTTAAGCAAATTACAGACGGACTTCATGAGTAAAGTCTGTAATCAACTTAGTAGGACTTTTATTTTTCATTCAATCGTATGGGGATTAACATGATTGACCATACAACAGGGTCAGTTCTTGATTACTAGCAGTATGATAAGTATGCTGATGTTAACATATAAGAATAAAACACTTAACATCAAAAGCATACATGTGTATAAAAGCTTCAAAATTTTCATTATTATGATGATGTGAACTTTTTAAATTTATATAAAC
>BBZX01000016.1 GCA_001305055.1 Clostridia bacterium UC5.1-1C12 | reverse complement strand
AGCGACTTCCTCTGTTTCCGCCTGTTCTACTACCGGTTCTGTCTGTGTCTCTTCGACTTGTGATGTTTCAGGTTCAGCGACCTCCTGCATTTCTACGCTTGTTTCTAATAATTCTTCCATGTTTTCTGTTATCCTCCTGATTTTTACGCTATTCAATGCGATATAAAAAGCGCCTTAGCGCTTAATTACTGATCGTTACTGGCTGCTCATTGCTGATGATCTGCACCTTGTCATAATCCGCACACTGTGGATTGATGCACTTGACATGATGATCAACAAATAATTTACCGTTGCGGATCACGTTTTCTGCTTTGATGATCCTCATTTCACATTGGCATTTGCTGCACGACATCCTGCTCACCTCCTTGATAGCCTAATTGCTGAGCTACTTGATTGACGTACTCATTTAATTGCTGGTTCTGTGCCTGCAGCTGTTGGTTCTGCATCATCAGCTCATTTTCTTGCTGCTGTTTTCGCTTTTCGATAACTGCGAGCATTTTATTCTTTGGTACAGAGGAACTATCATCTAAAGCATTGATATACTCCTCAAAGCTCAATTGTTGATTCATGAACAGATTTTCCAGTGACTTTCCTGCGCATATCGGCTGTATGGGTTCGCCTGTGATACATCGACACGCACATTGACCTGAAGCTCCTTTAAAGTTTCCGCATCGATCACCGCTTGCTGCTCTTGACCGTTTTCATCGGTGATGGTGACTTCCATGCCGTTTACGTTATAGGCCACCCAAAGGCTGTACCAAATGTTTGCGATATCCTCAATGCACTGTTTATAGTTGCTTATGGATTCGTTTAACGGTATCGCTGCCTGATCTCGTACTGCAATAATGGCATTACCTGATGCCTGTTCTGGGTTGATCTGTCCGAGTGCTGCATCACCGGCACCGGCAAGGTCTTTGGTTGTCTGTAACATCTCATCGCCCAGCACCTTTGCATCGTTGCTAATACCGTTCGGCTGCAAGTATGCGATCATGTCTTTTACAGATACTACGCTGCCATGCACTTCTAAAGCGGTTCCTGCTTCGCCAATCATTTCCGGATTATCAATACGCTCTGAATCATAAACAATCTGCGGAAAAGCAGCTGTTTTTACAGCGCTTGAACGTCGATACAGTGTTTTATTGACCTCAATCTGATTTGGGATCAATGGCCTTACTTCGCCGTTGCCTCGGGCTGAATTATGCAGCTGCTCGACAACAAAGCCTGCTACCGGATAAAACGTCAAGCCATCAATCGCTGTATCAGGCTCATAGACTACATTTTTTGTGGCCCTGCAAAAATGTACAATGCCATCTTCTTTCCACAGCTTCAGTATAGACGTACATTTTCCGTTATCATCCTTGACCTCAATCGGTTTGTTTGTCTGATGTTCCTGCTCATCACTGGTGATCTCATCAGGATCAATTCCGTTAGTTTCAGCGTTTTTCTTAACATCCTCCACTCTTAATCGCTCGCTGATCAAGATATACGGCTGCTTTTGTATATCTGCCAGCTGCTCATCACCTAAATAGATGTTTGTATTGTCAATGATCTGTGCCTTGTTGCCGCCGTCATAAAAATAAATGTAACTATCCCCAGCAATATTGCCTGCTTTTACCAAGTCCCATGCAAGAGTAGCCATTTTCAGCTTTTCCCATTGCTTTTCAGCATATCTATTGAGTGTCTCGCACGCCTGCTGAAACCTCATCGGATTCTAGCGGAGTATAGACGATAGCCATTTCATTCATGGCGATTGAGGCGGTTTTGTATTTAACGACCGGTTTGATAAAGTTGTAAAAGGGCAATGTTTCACCGCCTGCTTCAACGCCTACCCACTGTCTATCCTCATAGAAGTCATAGGCTTGTGTGGTCTTGGAATATAGAGCCATCTTGTTATGATGGTCTACACCTTTCTGATACAGCTCCCATATCTTCTGTGCTAACTCATCATTCATTTAACTTTCACCTGCCCTTCTGCGCTACCGGTATAATTTTCTATATTTTGTGCGATTGTCTTAGCACGTCGCTGCTCTTTCGTCTCTTGTTTCTTAGGAGGTTTAAACAAGGGTTCAAGCGCTGTCTTGATTTCGCTTTTGTTGAGTGATAATCCGTCTCTTAATCCTTTACGATACGCAAATAAAAAGGCAGCTCCTGCGGCTACCGTTGTCAGTATAGTTAGTATTTCCATGTTTATATCGCACGTGACTTCGTGCCTTGTCCTCCCGGTTTCTTCTTAGGTTTCTCGAAATCAAAATTATATGCCTTAGGCTGCTGAATCCCTCTTGTCGGTGATGTATGGCTTACGCAGAAGCCTCTTAATGCATCAGGTGCGTGTGTCAGTTCATGGGGTTCATTCGCTACATCGTCATAGTTTTTTGGATCACGCAGCACTGCCGGCAGCGTTCGGATCAGATTCACACAGCCAGGAAATATCTTTAAAGCACTTGTCAAAGTCTCTGTTTCATCCTTATACGGTTTGATCCACTCTTTTACTGCAAGCCAACCATTCACACGCTTGTTAGATGTTTTTAACAATGCAATACCATGCTCACTGAATATGTCAGCAACGCTTTTTCCGCTCTCCTGACGCCGATTGAACAAGTCGGGCGGTGCTAAGTAACTGTATATCTTATCGTTACCATTGCACGCTTTTATGCGTTCTGCCGCCGCGCTGATAATAAGATTACTCTCATACACCTCTTTATACACATAAGCGTGATTTTGTGTATCCATAGCAATCCAATAACCAGCGAGCATATCTAAGCCATAGTCCATCATAAAGTATCGTTTCCAGTGTGGCGGTATATCAAAAGGTCTGCACACATGAATCTCTCGGCTGAACTCATCGAAATACTGCCCCTCGAAGATGTCCCAATTTCCATATCGCAGCTTTTGTTTCTCTGATTCACTTAAATTTTCCAATCGTTCAAGATAACCAGGATCAGATTCCATTAAAAATTTATTCTCGGTAACAAGTGAAGGAATGAACTGCCGTGATCCTCCTTTGAACTCATGAAGCTGCATGGGTGGCCCAATATCAATGAATCTTGCCTTCACCCATGTATGACCAATACCGCCGGGGTTTGTAGAACTCTTGCAATACTTTGGGAAGTTGTTTGCACCACGGATTCGGCTTAATAAATAGGTGTACATGGTTTCGGTGAAATGTGTCAGCTCATCAAAACGAATCACATCATATTCCGCGGATTGGTACTTGTACACATCGTTCTCGTTATCACAATAAGCAAAATCAATCAACGAACCATTTTTAAATGTCCACACATGATTCCCTGAATTGTACTTAGCAACCTCAGCAGGATACATACCTAACGATACACGGATCAGTGACTTTTCAAGCTCTGGGAAAGTCCGCCTTAATACAAGTTGCTTACTTGTTGGATATTTCAACGCATATAAAAAGGCATCAATTAACTGCCCATAGGATTTACCGCCGCCGGCAGCTCCTCCGTACAATGTCTCAAATGCCTGTGATTCTATAAATAGCTGTTGCTTCTTGGTGATCTCGATATTCATTACTCAACCACCTTGATTGTTACATTAAAGTCCATGTTTCCGCTGTTCTGTATTTCCTGCTTGTCCCGCCACTTATCCGGCTGCCGGTTCTTCAGCCAAAAGCATATGGCACCTACATCCGGGCCTACTTCTTTTGATACTTCCTTTGTCACAACGCCATCTTCTTTTGTCGTTTCAGTGTATCGATAACCGACGGCTCGTTTATAAAGGGCGTTCTCCACTTCCATATCAGCTGCCTCTTTGTTCTTTTTTAAGGCCTCCGAAATCTCCGAATATCGCTTTTTCCATTCATAGAGGGTTGACACGGCAATATTCATATTGTGTGCTATCTGCTCATCAGTTAAGCCTGAACGGGCCCAACCGGCAATCAGCTGCAATCCATCGTTGCTGATCCAGTAATCATATTTTGCCATGTCATCACCTCCTATTGTCGTTTTGGTAAAATAAAAGCACCTATGCCCGTACCATACACATTTCAGTATATAGCCGATATAGATGCTTTTACGCAATAGGCTCCGTAGAGTCTCTATTGCTATGTAATTTTGAGAATCAGCAAGGCAAGTAATATGGGGGAGAACTGTTCCTTGCTAATTCATGCTATCATAATAACACGTTTTTTTGCGTACTGACCGCAAACTTACAATTTTTATTTTAGTAATTATGTAACTTATGTATGTATTCACATCATATGTAAGCTTACGATTACTACAGTAATTTGCTAAAGCTATTGCGTCAAACTTCTTCTCTTGATGTAAATATCAATAAGAATCTTTCGCTGATTTTCATCAATTAATTTTAAAGCTTCGTCTATCCTTTGAATTTCTGTTAGATGCTTATTACGCTCCTTGACCAGCTCGCCTTCTTCCATCAGCAGTTCAAGTTTTCTTTCCCCATAGGGATTACCGGCATTCTCTAATACGGTATTTTTAAATGCTGGTGAGCTTACTCCCTGCATCTTAACAGAGAGCTCTTCTAGCTTTTCATCAATCTCCATTGCTTTCTTTTGATGGTATGTATAGCTGCGTAAGTCACGCTTGAACTGCTCAATCTTATCCTTTTCGGTCAGTACCATTTTCGCATCTCCATTTTTCTACATGCAGCTCCGGTCCACAGTTCAAATTATAATCACACACGCCATTAATAAACATAGCTATTAGCTCCCTCTGTTCATCGCTTAGTAATAGTTCAGCTGCCCTATTATCATCAATCTCAACAAAAATGAGATATTGAGGTTTTTTAATTTCAATCTTGTCTTTTCCGGTCAGCATAATTTAACCCTCAAGTAGAAATTGATTGTTTTGGTACAACTCGTAAACCGTATCACCGGACTTTGTCACAAAGTACGGTAACATCACTTGATCTATTGTCACCATCTCAGTCTCCAATATTGCTAACTGAGCATCTAACCAGTCTTTTAAGATTCGCCAAGCTACACGCTCTGCTTGAGCATAATCACATTTGCATTTTTGCGCTTGTAATACTAGCAGAACTTTATCAGGTGCAGCCGGCAAACGCACACCCTGAATGCCATTAGCAGTCTGTAAGGTAAAACATATGCATGTGATCTTACCATCGGAGTAATCTAACATTATCTGTTTAGCTCCATGCTGTGCCAGCATCTGCTGTATCTCACCTACGGTCTTAGATGCATCAACCTTAGTCGTATAGTTTTTAATTGGCATATTTCCAGCTCCTTTTATTGTTTAGCTCTCTCAAAATCTTCCGCAGATACAAAACTATTCACCAAATATTCAGGTAGCCATCGGCTCTGTGGTTTCTGTGTTCCCCAGTCAAAATAGGCTATCAAGTAATGAGGCTCTTTGTTTATAACTTCAACCATTTCGACTTTATACCCGTTTATATAATCGCCTTCTTTAATTCTCATGCCACTACTCCCACACATCAAACATATATCGTTTGATTTTATTCTCGCCAGCTTTTGTGATAAATTCGTTGACATCTTCTATTGATTTAAAATAAAATGTACCTTGCGTTTGGCAAATTAGATTATGAGATATATCAAGACAATCTGTTGATTTATCATAACGTAAATAATACTTTTCTTCATCATTTTCATTTCCCCAATTCAAATTGCACTTATATTCATCAAGCAATTCAAAGAACTTTTTATATTCTTCGCAATCCTCACAAGTTCTGAAAACTGGGTAATGATTGATTAACCAAGAATCAGATATTAGATTCTCATTTGTCGCAAAAAGAATAGTTCCGTAGACACTAATGAAATAATATGTTTCGCCTGCTTGTGGAATATATCTCGTTGGCTTTTCTTTAATCAACCTCAACGTGCCATCTTCAAGCACTTCTAATTCTCTGCTTTTTAATTCTTCGCCTTTAATTGTTTTCATTTACGTTGTTTAGTAAACTCCTTTCAATAAATTCATATCATAGCTACTTTCAATAAATTCAACTGTTAAGCTGTGATTTATACAATTTCCTAATTCACAATAAATCAACTCAATGTCATTCTCATCAAATGAAGTTTTTAGAATGTTGTTTAAATGCTTTAAATTTTCTTTTCTATATTCTTCATTCTTTTTGTCTTTGCTATAAGGCTTACCTTTATAAATAGTTCGCGAACACCATTCAAGCAATTTACATTTTTATATCTTTTTCGCTTTTACAATCTTTTAATATAAAATATGTATTTGTTTTAGGAATTAAAATCAATTCCATATTTTCATTAATAAATGAACCTTTAAATTCATACATTAATTTACCTAAAAATTTATTCATTTTCTTTCCTCAACTTTATATATTCGTATTCTTCATTACACCATTCATTAATGTTGCTTGTTACATGGAACACCCAGCATGAGCAACTTCTTTTACGCTCTATATATTCAAGCCACCAACAAACACATTTTTCGCCATCTTCGTCTATTCCTTCTTTATATCGAACAAACGCATCTCCAATTGCAAGGTATTTAAAATTATCAATATCTTCCGCAAACTCTCTTATAGCTATTTCAATAGCTCGTTCCTTTGTGTATTTTTCTTTTGATACAGCAAGTTCATCAAAACCACCATAAAATATATCATAATCAAATTTATTCATCATCTAACACCTCACTCCAATCTAGCTTCTGCCCACAATTTCACAGCAATTCATTTTGGTGCAACACGTTAATACTATATAACCACAAACAGGGCACTGATATTTGTGAATAGGCTTTTTAGGCGTAGTATGTTCAACAAGTTCAAAGTATCCTTTGATTAAATTATTTATACAATTAGTTGCTTTTGATTTTGATATTTCGCCTACTGTACTAGCGCCAATTCCTTGAAGATTACAATTTGATGTCAAATAGTTTAAAGATTCTTCATAATCTTCTCTAATGTATTTCATTTCTCCATTACCTCAGCGTATTCTTTCAACACGCAATCTTTATTGGCTTCGGCTTCTTCCCTTGTTTTAAACAGCCAGCCACATTTAAGCATTGCTATTTTTTGTTGAGATTGATTATCAAACAACATTCTTATCACACCGACAATCTTTTTATCAAAGTAGTAAACAAAATCTCCATCTTTAGGTTTCCACGGCAACTTTTGCACTGTATCAATACCTCTAAGCAAGGCAATCAACATACTATCCCATATGCAACCATCTTCATCAATAAGTCCTTCTTCAGTAAATTTAAAAGGGTTACAGTAGAGTGGTTTACTATCTCTTCCAATGATATTAAATTCTTCGCCTAACTCAACACCAATCATTTCCGCAATTTTTTCCATACGTTCTACAACCGAGTTATCTTCGACTAATTCCCATTTGCATAACTAATTCTATTGACATCATCAATATTTTTGATGTCTGAATTACCCACAACTACACTTAAATCATTAAACCACTTTCCATTTTTAACCTCATAAATTTTACCTTCTGTATACTTGTTTCTACTTGTATCAACACACTTCATTTTAAAATTTCCATCACCGTTCATTGTTTTGTTTCCTTTCTGTCTACCTAAAATGGCAAATCATCATCATTAATCACAACACTATAATCATCTACTGGCTCGCTTACAGGTGCAGTATAAGTATTTGATTGCACTGTGCTATAATCATTGCCAGCGCTTGATTCTGCGCCTCTCGCAAGGGTCTGCACACTATCACAGACAATCTCAGTAACATAAACCTTGTGTTTGTTCTTATCATCGTAACTGCGTGTCTGTATCCTGCCTTCAACACCTAATAAAGCGCCTTTTTCACATAGTTAGCCATGTAATCTGCTGTCTGTCTCCATGCAACGCAGTTGATGAAATCAGCTTGCTGCTCTTGATCTTTGGATACTCTGCGGTTGCAGGCAACGGTGAATGATACAGTTGAAAGCCCTGATTGAGTCTTTCTTAATTCCGGGTCTTTAGTAATACGACCCACTAATACAACACGATTGATCATTGCTTCAGTTCCTTTCTAAAATAGTGTAGGATTCTCTAAATCCTGTTCAAGCTTGCTTAGGTACCCATATCCTGTATTAAAATAGCTTTCTTTCAACTCACATGCGATTGCCTTACGCTTTATCGTAATAGCTTCATAAGGAACACTCATTACACCCCCAAAAGGATCAAATATAATTTCATTCTCATTTGAATACCAATTTATTAAGTGTCTGATTAAATCAAGTTGTAGTGGTGTCATGTGTTTTTCATCTTTAGCCTCTTTAGCAAGTTTTGTATTAAGCACATTGGTTCTTGATATTTCAGGTGTAAGTGATCCTATGCCCCAGCAAGGGGAAGCTATCCTTGTCCATTCATGAAAGTTCTGATCATCATTTTTATGCATCACATGAACCCATTCTTCTTCACGTTCCACCTTTTGCATGATTACAACATAGTCAGGCATTCCGGTTCTTGTTATCTCAGCAAACTTTTTATAGCTATTCCACAAGATACTCGCAGCCTTAGTACGTGTTGCCTCTATCTGCGGATCTGTCCAAACGGTAATCTCGCCATGATAGATCCATTTATGTTTTTGAAATACTTTGATCATCATGCCCCGGAAGTCAATTAATCCCATTGCACCATCTCTGCCCTTAAATGTAGGCATTTGCTTTAAGTGCAAGCAAATCAGCCGGCCTGGTTTTGTGATCCGGTATAACTCTGGGATAAGATAATCTAGCTGATTGAAGTATTCATTCAAATTTTTGACATTAGAGAAATCTCGCTCATCATCACTGTACGTATACAGATTGGCGAATGGAAATGAAGAAATCGTTAAATCAATACTATCATCCGGAAATTGCTGGCATATATTTACGCAATCATCATTATAAATCGTGTAATTCTTTCCTTGCTTCATATTCATATCCAAGATGGCAGCACTATTTGATTGTAATAGACTGTTTCCTCCTTTTCTTCATTCAATACCTTCAGCTGGATATCCTTTATGGATTGATCCATATTGTTCTTTAATTCTTCTTGCTGTCTGCGTTTCTGGTTAATAACATCCAAAATGTGCAGCTCTGTACTTCCCAATACGATCCAGCTATTTACTTCACTCTTTTGCCCGAAGCGGTAAACTCTCCGCAACGCTTGATAATAATTTTCGTAAGAATAAGTCAGCCCACAAAATATAATGTTGTGGCACTTCTGAAAGTTCATTCCATAGCCGAATATCGTAGGTTTAGAAATAAGTATCCGAACCTTACCCTCTTTGAAGCCTTGCGTAGCTGTTTCTTTTTTCTTCTGACTATCACTGCCTCTAACTTCCACAGCTTCAGGTATAAAGCTTTTCAGATAGTCCGCTTCGGTATTGGTATCGCACCATATAATAAATTGCTCAGTGCTGTTATCAACCAATTCAGCACACTTCATTGCCCTCAATTCGGCAGTTCTTTTCTTTTCCTTATGAAATCCTGTTGCTGATGTCTCTAGGTTTCTGAAAAAACCATTTTCAAATGTTTCATCAAGCTCATCAATTTCAATGATTACTTGATATTCTCTCAACTTCGGAAGTGTGTATTTATCAGCTTTGTAACCTATATCAGATGGACTATCAATGTTAATACTCCATGTACAGCACCAGCGATAGAAGTCTTTAGTCGCATGACCTTTTAACCGCCATTCTCCTGTTTTCATGTCATTGATGAAATAGTTAGCCAGTGCCTGTGCGGTGCTCATAACACCTAGAAAGTCCGCATGGTTTAATAACTCCATTAAGTCATTTGGCGCCGGTGTAGCAGTGCAGCATAGCTTAAACGGAATGTCCTTGCATTTGTTGGTAATTCTTGTTCGCGTTGATCCAGTGAAGTTTTTAAGTATTGATGATTCATCAAGCACAACACCACCAAAATCATCAGTAAAATTATCCAACATTTCATAATTCGTTATATTTAACCCTGTCTTAACTTCTGATTGTGATCTGCAGATATTCACATCATAACCTAGCAGTGGTGCTTCCTCATATGCCGTTTGAGTAGTTACGCATAACGGTGCAAAGATAATCACATTTCTGCCCGTATGTTTGTATACTTGCCATGCCCATTCAAGCTGCTGCAATGTTTTTCCTAATCCACATTGTTCAAATAAACAAAAAACTCTGTTTTTTAATGCTTGCTGTACACAAAATTTTTGAAAATCAAACAATACTGGGTTCAATTGTTCCAATGGTACCTCAATCCCTTTTTTAACTAAAATTGTCTTTTTACTTTTGATAAAATCAAAATAATTCACTTTATCACCTCATACCCCAGCAACTCCAACTGATGCCTATATCCTGTTGGGTGAGTCGCATACTTACTCAATGGCTCAACTGTTTCTGTAATTGTATGTGTTCGATTATCAAACCTAGTTGTTACTATCTCATCACTGTTACTGCCAAAGTGTTTCGTGATGATGCAATAGTAGTTAACTTTACGCATCAACATTATTCTCACGCTCCTCATATTTCTTGGCTGTCATGCCTTTCCGTTTCCATTCGCACAAGATTTTGTCAATGTAGTTAAAGCTGAATGCTTTGTTAAGCACTGCCTCCCGCAATGCATAAACCATCAATTGCCGGTCATACTCCCTAGACCAGTCGCTTAACCGCTGCAACTCCATTTGCGATAGCGGATTTTAAACTCTGTCTCAAAGAGTTCAAAAAGTGATGCATCTATTGTTAATTTATTTATTTTATTTTCTTTTAAAGAAGTATTATTATCTTCTTTTAATTCTTTATATTCTTTAGTTGTTGCCCTTTTGATTGCCTTTTGATTGCCCTTCGTTTGCCTTTTGAGTGTCCACTAGCTTGTCTTTTTGCTTGCCCGCTTCTTTTTCATTAAATTGATAATCGGCGTATTTTACTATGGATATAAGAGTATATCTGTTTGTCGTTTCCTTTGTAATTTCGCTTGTCTCAATTAACCGCTCTAATGACTTTCTTACTTGCTTAACTGTCAATCCTGTTTCTTCGGATAATTTTGATAAAGATGTGATGATTGAACCTCTTTTAACCTCGATACCATGCCACTTTTTATCCTGCCAATTTACAGTGAATAACAGGTGCAGAAACAACCGAGACGTATTGATATCGTCATACCATTCCCACGTAACAAACTTGCGATAGAGTTTGATATATCCTTCTGCCATATCAATCTACCTCAATCAATTCAACTTCGATCCGTGGATTATCTTTATCTGTATGAACCGTGTCAACAATTTGCTTTACGTATCGTCTGCCATCATCTTTTAAGATGCCAGTATCAACCAAACTATCCATAATGAATTTCTTGGCTGCCGTAATGTTGTCTACGTCTCGCCTGTTGTCTTTTTCGTACCAAGTAATATTAACTACTACCGGTTTATGTATCGGCGCGAGATGAGCGTTTCTGATAGCTATATTAACTATTTGCTGTTCCTTATGCTTTACTCTATTACCCTTGCGAGGTTAGAGCGATTGCTTTCTGTGTATTCATTAAGCCCGGCTAAACGATCTTTAATCACAAACTTTACCATAAGCTTTCTCTTTCTAAATCAACTCGCAAGTTATAGTTTTCATCAATCGCTTTCATGCCCTTAGCACGCTTTCTAAGCTGATTGAATGACCGCTTTCCGTAGTCTTCTAACGCTTTCATGATGATGCCTTTATCTTGGGTTACGATATAACCTTTCGATGTACTGTGAGCTATATACGTGGACTGCTGATGCTCGTAAAAGCCTTCATTGTACTTTTCAACATGACGGCGAAATTCTCTAGCATCATTAGATGCTTTAATGCCTTTTTCACGTAATTCTTTAACGATCTGAGCTTTCTTTTTCCATTGTCTAAGATCAATAGGCAAGCCTATATCATAAATATTGTCATACCATTCCATTAGCCTAACACCTCCCTATAAAAAGCAGTCGGCACACCTACTTGCTCCGCATAATCTAAAGTCACTTCTATCAATGCAGACATTTCTTCTTTGTTAAAGTTTGATTGGCCGTCCCAAACCTTCACCATAACTGTATCCTTGCCATTTACTATGCGATGTTCAATTACTTTACAAGCTCTAAAGTTTCTTTTTACAAGTTCTAAAGCGTCTTCTAAGACCTGTAAATAGGTATACTTAATATCAGCCATTTCCAAGAGCTGAAGATATAATGCCCAATTATCCTTTTTAAACCCATTCTGCTTTTTGTCTATTTCGTCAATCAACTTCCAAAAGTAATTATTTTGGTTCAAGCTTCGCTTAGACTTTAACTTCTTGATTTCCAACGTATATGTATTCTCTTTTTCCAGATCTTCACAGTATCGCTTATAATTAAAATCTTTTAAAGAGAAAGTAACCTCAAGGTTATTGTCCTCGTCAGTTACTTTTCTTTTGTATACTCCTACTAATTTCACTTCTTATAGAACCTCTTTTCATGAGGAAAATCAGGATACTGTTCTTCAAGATATTCTTTTGCCCTTAACTGCTTCTCATGTCGCTGCTGAAAGTTACCTTGATCCATTAACTGATGGCAGTAAATGCAAGCGGTGACAATGTTTTGCTCAATACCTAGCCCACCTTTTGAGCGTGGAACGAAATGAGCAATCGGCATAGCTGAGGAGCTGCCACAGAAGATACATCTACGGCCGTCCCTCTCCCATACTCTTTCTTTTACTGACTGCTTGATGTCACAGGCTTTACTTCGCTTGCTTTTCATTGTTAGCCGCCTTTTTGCCGTTATAAAGGTTCGCATATAGATTACATAAATCAATGATCTGCTCATTATTGAGTTTGTTTAAATCCATTGTGGTAATGCCGGTTCTTGAATACTTTTTACACCACTCAACGATATTTGATGACTGATAATCTATTCCAACTTTTTTAATTCATCACGATAAGCCATACAAGCTTTAATGTTGTCTTGCTTGTTTGTTTCTGCCTGCTCTGGATTGACTTCTGGCTTTTTATTTTCTTGTTTCACTTTCTTTGGATTTCTCTTTATTTTTTATGATACCAAGATAAACATTCAGCAGTCTTTCAGCTTCTTCAACGGATATTTTGTCTAAATCTTGACTTTTAACATTCGCAGTTTTAAGTATGTAGTTTACTGTTTCTTCATCTTCTCTAAAATCAACCTTCAGATCAGATAACTTAGTTCGGTATTCGCTCCATCTAAGCATCTGTTCTTCTTGACGTTTCGCAATCTCTTTGCCTTTATCTACTTCTGGTAAATCTTCACCTGCATAGATATAAAGTCCTAATCCATGTCTTGCTAACGCTTTAGTTAAAGATCGCTGAATAGCTTTGTTGACATCAAATGAAGTTACTTTATCTGCCGGTATAGATTTGTTCTTATAATCCATAACTGGCAGATATTCAATATGCTCCAAACCATTTATAGTTACGCCGGTTTTACCCAGCAGGTTAGATTGTCTGTATGGTAGCACCATCCTGCTGCATTCTCATAAATCGTATAAGTCGCATCAGGATAAATCTTTTTAGCTTCGCCCCATGCCCATGCCCAAGATAAATAAGATAAACCATTCTTTTCTTCTTTCTTATCATTCACATTAATGGCATTAAGCACAGCAAATACGTTATTATAATCAGTCAGTGCATTAGTTTCTGCACTGATTTCTTTTAATGTCTTATCACTCATTTTCTTTCCTTTCTGCACATTTCAATGCATTCAGGGCAAACAATATCCACTGTTTTTCCTGCGTCTATCTCATACCAATCTTCTGTGATTACATCTCCGCACCAGTCACAAGTCGGATAGGTTTCACAATCTTCTATAAGACTGTCTCTGTAATCTTCTAATTCCTTTTCTGCTTTTAAAGCAGCTTTTGAAATTGCTGCTTGATTGGCGAAAAATCAGTTACTATATCCATGATTTATTTCCTCCATGATCCCAACTATTTGTTGAGCATCATCTGATTCACTCCACAACTCACGCACGCTTGCCACAGTGCATCTGTTTAAGTCACTGACATAATGTCTAAGCAGCGCAAACATTGCCTGTAAGCCTTGTTCTTGGCTGTCATATAAGCAATAAACATCACCGCAAGTAATGCCTGCTGGGTTATTACTGTTGAGCCATAACTCGCTTGTGCCCCAGCCTGTTTCCCAAGCCCATGTGGCAAGGCAAATGATGCATCTATTCCATAATCAGTAGCCATCTCATAAAATTCTAATCCCAAGAGAGGAGTGAGACGGCTGCTGATAGCCTCTAATGGTGTGTGATTCTCATCAATGCGAGTTTCAACGCCATTTATAGGTGTTCAGTAATCTTCTTTAACTGGAGTTACTATCTCACCTAGCACCTGCAGTTCTGCTTTTTCACTCTGCAGCTGTGCTATCTTTTCGGTTTGTTCTTCGGCTAAACGATTGCAATTATAAATTTGCACCGTAACCGCCATCGAATAAATCACAAGTCCTAAAATAACCCAGTTCTTCCAGATTGGTTTTCTTATGTATTTGATCATTGGTTTCTCCTTGCCTTTTTAGGTATTAATGCTACAATTTTCTTGAGGTGATTTAATGAAATATCATAAAGAGTATTATGATGTATTGAGAAAACTCATTACCTATTTTCCAGAAAAAAATTTAATGATTAATTACACCTTACCCATTAAGACTATCGAATTATTTAAAAGTGAAACTGAACAGCTGAAATATTTGGGGTATTTAGTCATTCTTAAAGATATAGAAATCATTAAAACTAACGATTCTTATTCTTTGATATATTTAACGCCTAAAACCGTGCCTCATTTTCATGAATGCGCAATGCAGATGAGTATTAGGCAAGAAAATATAAAATGGAGTTTAATTTCAATAATAATCGGCTTTTTAACAGGTCTTGTCGGTGCTTTAATCACTGTTTATTTAGGAAAATAAAGCAATAAGCGTAAAAAACATTAGAGCAATGTTTACTAGTGCTGATAATAATAGACACCTTTTTAGAATAACGTTTTCTTTAGATAATAATTCTGTAACAATACTAACAGCGCTCATTTTGTTTAATCGTTCTAATTCTCTCTGAAATTTCTCGCTTCCCATGAGTTCACCTTGCCTTTTCTTTTCCTTCGCAGCGTTAATACCTTCTGTAATAATTCCACTCATCAAGATTTTTTTGTATTTAATTCCTCAATGATTTTCCTTTGTCCTACCACCCTTTCAATCATTTTCATCGCTTCGATAAGGTAATGGAATTTTGTGAATCTTTTAAACCTTTTACAATCGAATGGCAGTAGGTCAAACAAATATGGTTTATCAGGAAATCTTTCATCCCAATAACCACAATGATAAGGTGTTAGATTGAAATTGTTCCACATGTCTATCAACGTTGTTGTAGACAAAATTTCCAGTTCAAAGCGTATATTAACTTTATTCATCTCATTACCTTGCCTTTTCATTTCCTTATGCTATAATTTAGTTGATAATTTACTACAGTTATCAACTTTGAGACGTTTCACTTTGCGTGGTGGGAGCGTCTCTTTTTTGATTTTCTTTTTCAAATAATATTTTTCTCTCAATGGCAGCGTTACGGAAAATATCTTTATCTTTGATTCCAAGCACTTTAAGGACATTTGAAACCTGCACATACTTTGAATCAACATAAGCGTCATTTTCTTCATTAATTTTATTTGCTAGATTGAATATTTCTATTGCGCTGTCATGATTACTACTATTGCGTAATTTTTTATATCCTCCTTTGTAATAAAACACTTTAGAATGATTTGTTCTTTCTCAATATTGCTAGTAGAGTAATCATTTTTCTTACACATGTATTTACCTCCTTTCTAATCATCTGATTTGAATAATTCATTTACTTCAACACCTAGAGCTTTAGCTACATTGTTTACCTCAGATATTTTAAGTATTCTACGTCCACTAATTGCATCACATAAAGCTTGTGGTGTCAGCCCGGCATTTTCAGCAATCGCTCGTTGTTTTAATCCTTTTTTGTCAGCAATTTTTGAAATATTAGTAGTAACTGGGCTATTGTAATTTGGAATTTTGTTCAAATTATAAGACCTCCTTTCTACAAAAGTTTGAGTTTCTCAACTTACAATCCGATTATAGTCGATTTGCACGACTTTGTCAACAAATTTCAATATAAAAATTCGATTTTCTCAAACTTTTTATATTGACGTCTCAATATTTCAACCTTATAATATAAGTAACCCAAGAAAGAGAGGCTCTTGTATATGGCATTTAACGATAGACTAAAAGAAGCAAGAGTAGCATGCGGTTTAACGCAAGAACAGCTTGCTTCACATATTGGTGTTGCAAAATCAACAGTAACTGGATATGAAAAAGGAAATAGTGAGCCTAATATGCTTACTGTTCAAAAAATTATGCAAGTATTAAATATAGACGCTAATTTCTTATGGCAAGATGAAATATCACATACGACGCAGTTAGTAATAACATTAGATGAAAAAGAACATATAAAAAAATACCGTGCTCTTGACAGACACGGAAAAAAAGCAATAGACCAACTACTTAATATCGAATATACACGTATAGTAGAACAATCTTTACAATTAGATGAAGTACCAGCACCTTATCTTTATACCAAGACGGAATACCTTACAGGTCTATCAGCAGGCACAGGTTTGTTTGTATTTGATGATATTCCTACTCAGGTCATTAATGTTCCTGAAGAATACAAAGAAGCTGATTTTGTTATTGGTGTGTCTGGTGATAGTATGCAGCCTACATATTATGATGGTGATAAAGTCGCCGTTAAAAAAAGCCCCTGCATAGACAAGGGCGAAATCGGTGTATTTATGATTGACGCAGCGGTTATATTAAAGAGTTAGGTGATGGAAAACTCATCAGCCATAACAAGTCATTTGATGATATTGAATTAAATGAGAATACGGTTTGTATTGGCAGAGTTTTAGGTGTAATTTAGCATCATCTGGCACTACACATCGTCATTAACAAGTGTGCAGAAAGAGGAATTCATATGCAAAAACAAGCAGAAACAAAAACATTAACAATCTATATTTATATGGACGACTCAGGAAAGTTATCAACAAAAGAAAAAATATCAGTATTTGCTGGTATCGCTTTCTTGGATAAAGCAAAAAAGATACGTTTGCTAGAAAATACAAGTCTATTATTAAACAAATTAACTGTTCTTATTGCCATGACAAAAAAGAACAATGTAATCACTCACATTGCCCTGAAATTAAAAGTTTAAATATCGAAGATAAGCATAAGAGGCGCATTATTAATTTGTGTAAGGAACATTGTACATATGCAGTAATCATCAATAATGCCGAAGTATATTCCAACATACTTCTTCCAAAGCCGGTAAAGGACGCTATACAGATTACGCACAAAAAAGAATAATAAAACAGCTCATTATTGATTTAATTAGCAACGGTAAACTTAATCCTAATGAAAACCTAGACATCATTATAAACATCGACCAACAATCAACTAAAAGTAATGGATATTATAATCTGAAAGAAAGTATAGACGAAGAGCTTTCTCGTGGAATAATCAATTATGATTACGGATTGTTCACAAAGCTATTATTTATGGAAAATTGAATATTGCGGTAAATTATTTAGACTCTAAAAAGTTTACGGCATTCAAGCCGCAGACATTATAGCTGGTCAGGTTAGAAAGGTCGTTTTATATTCTAAAAGCCATAATGAAATGATCCAAAAAATTAATTCATTCATAAGTTCAAAACTTTTCTTGCCAGAAAAAGTAGCATGAGCCACTTTCCTGAATGGGCTGACGTACTTACAGTACGCTTAATTGCTATAATCAGACACCATTTATAGACCAGTCGAGGTTACCCTCCGGTACTATAATAATATAGTTTAACATCGTTTTTGTCAATATTTTTAAACAAATCGTTGAGGAAATCTTGCGTTTAACAATTCACAAAAAATCACCCCTTGCTACCAACAAAGAGTGAATAGCGATTCTACCAATATCGCTTGGTACAATAAACAAGTTTTTGAGATCTTCTTTTTATTGTACCCAAATTGTACTACATATTCAAAATTAAGACAAGGAGGGTTCTAATGGTCAAACAGTATTATAAAGAAATAGTGAATCCCGCAACCGGAAGAAAAAGAAAAACTAAATTCTGGTACGCTAAAGGGAAAATCACTATTGACGGAAAACGGTTAGATTATTATAAAGCTGGTTTCACTAGTGATGAAGCTGCCAGAAGTTATGAAAATAACCTTATAATAAAAGCTAGAGCTGATATAAACAACGAAATAACTTATGAAGATTTATTCAATTTATATCTTGAAGATTATCAAAAAGATGGAAAATTAAGAACTTATCAAGATTTTCAACAATTATATGATAATAGAATTAAAGAGTATTTTGGAAATATGAAAATTTCAGCTATCTCAAACGCAAAAATAAGGATATGGCAGCAATCACTATTAGAGACAACTAAAAAAGATGGCACTCATTTTTCTAATTCATATCTTGATAAAATACAGTCATTATTTAAAATGCCTCTAAATTATGGTTTAAAACATGGTTTCATAGATAAAAACATCAATTTTGAAAAGATTAAATTCAGATCAGAAAAAAAGAAAGAAATGAAATTTTATTCACCTGAAGAATTTAATTCATTTATAGATGCAGCCGACACATTGAAATATAAAGCTTTCTTTCTTACTTTATACTTTTGTGGTTTACGAAAAGGTGAAGCCTTAGCTCTAACTTGGAATGATATTGATTTCAAAAATAAATGCATTAAAATAGAAAAAACATATGACTCTCGAAATCGTATTGTTACTACTCCAAAAACAAATAATAGTTATCGAACTGTGCTTATACCTGAAAGATGCTTGGAGGCTTTGAAAGAACTAAACCATTACTATAAAATAAAAAGCAAAGATATGGATCGCTTTGTTTTTGGTTACTTCGCTCCCTTTGGTCTAACTCCTATTGAACTAGCCAATAAAAATTATGCTCAAAAAGCTAATTTGAAGAAAATCCGCATACATGATTTCAGACATTCACATGTTACTTATCTGTTAAGTCAAGGAATAAGTGCTTTTGCTATAGCAAAACAAATTGGCGATACCCCTGAGATGGTTAATAATACTTATGGTCATTTACTAAAAGAAAAGTAAGGAGCTTATAGTATCAGCATTTAATAATATTTAATTACTGATACTCCTACAAAATTCCTACAAAAAATATCATTCAGTAAAATTTTACGCTGAAAATGATATATTTTCGCATTCAATAACGCTTTATTATAGCTTTATATGATACTTCATAAGAATAATCGTTCG
>BBZX01000015.1 GCA_001305055.1 Clostridia bacterium UC5.1-1C12 | reverse complement strand
TACCATCTTTGATCCAACCCTTAGCGTTGCTGCCATCTTCCTTAACATAAGACCATGTGCCGTTGTTGTTGACCCATTGAGCCTCAGCCGCTCTGATCGGCATTGCTGCTGAACAGAGCATTGCAGCTACGACTAAAGCCGTCATCGCTGACTTTGTTTTGTTTGATTTCATTTTAATTACCTCCCCAGGTATTGAAAGAATGTCTTAAAAGGTATACTTTATACCACACTGAAGGAGAGACAAAAAACAACTGTGAAAGTGCATAAAAAAGGCTGTGAGCCTTTACAAACGATTCAAAAATGCCTATAATGAAAGAGAAGCAGGGTGTCTCAAAAAGTATACTTTTTAAGACACTTTTTCATTCTGTGAAATAGTTTCTATCATAATTCAGGCATAATACGATTTGCATTTAATCAAGAATATCATAAACCAAAAAACTAAATATGGGGCAAGAGAAAATAAAGAATTTAACAAATACAAAGGGGAGACGCAGTGCTGAAATAACCTGTATACTTAACTCCTAAAGGAGAAAACGAAATATGTATATCCGGCTCTATTCACCCCTATTGAAAATGGTGAATTTGATGTAAAAATACATGATTTATATGGATGCAGAACTTGCAGCAAAGAGTTGACTGATGCTATATTCATGGCTGAAGATGCCACAGCAATGTGGTTATGGAATGCCGAATCTAATTCTGAATCAATTCCTGCAGCTACCGCATTGCCATTTGTATTAGCACCTCATTTTGCAAATTGCAGAGTAAGAAGCATCAGAAATTATATAGATGCACTAATAAATAAAAGATGATTGTAAGCATTTAGCTAAAATAATCCAGTTAAAGGTCTGAAAACCTAACACAACTGGATTTTTTATTTATAGATTTTAAAGTAGCTTTTAATTCAAGGAACAGAGAATATCCTAAAAAACCATTACTTCTCTAACAAAAATATCTGAACCACATAAGCAATCTCATTAGAAGGTATCTTTACACCAAACGTATCTGCTGCATATTCCAAACGATGCTCCACAATATGCATCAGATTATAATTTTCATTAGAAATGTATTGATCTTCTGGAATCCCCAAGTTTCATTGCGAATCACTCGTTCCAGCATATTCGTGCAATGACACAGATATTTAACGGCTAATACATCCGTATACGGTATATGCAGATCCTGCAACGTTTTTCTGAAGCAGATATCAAGTACAGAGACTGCTTTATCCACATCAATAAACGCCACTGTCTTCGATATGACCTTATCCTTAATCTGATCAATAAAATTATTAATATGCTTACCGGTTGGATTCGATGAAGGCTCCGGCATTTTAATTTCATTGCTTACTGTATCTAAATTATTATAAGCACTCATGGATGCCTCTACAAAATGAATCAGCATATTCAAAGACACATTACTAATCGTCCGGCAAGGTATATGCAGGTTTTTCTGAATATATGAACCAATTGAAGTAAGCGGTTCTATATCTGTTAAAATCAACACCCCGGCACCCTGATTTATTTGATTTGCTTTTATACTTGCCAATTCAAGACAGTCATTGAGCTGCATAGTTTCATTATAGTCGATGCAGTCCAGAAAATAGTTCCCCTCAATGGTCTTTTTAATATAATCAACATATTGTGAAGCCACACTGTCACCATGACAGATTAATAAAATCGCGATATTAACATGATCTGCCACTGTGTCGCGATTACCAAATATGAACAGAGGAAATCAATCTCACGCTCAACAACCTCAAAATTATACACCTGTGCCAATGACTGATAAATGTCTTTCGCAAGTAAATATTCATTGGGATAAAACTGTGATGTAATTGACTGCAGCTGGCTGGCTGGCGCTGCTTCCTCATGCGCGCGTTTTAAATAATTAGATATATGCAGCAAAATCCCATACATCAGCTGTACATTCTTTTTTAATTTTGAAAAAAACGGTCTTTGACTGAGCTTAGCCAACGTTAATTGATACACATAAGGATTGATGCTCTTTTTAATCGCATCAAGCTGGGGCGGCGGACAGTCTTTCAGAACGCTGATATTCTCCCTGACATAATTCTCCATGTTATCCAATTCACCAACATCAATATTCAATTCATTGACAAATTGATTCAGACGATGCTCATTAAATTTATTGGGTGCGTTTTTAAAAATCACCGCGCTTTGGCTCGTTCCATCAGCATTAAACTGTGCATAATCGGATTCGATGCAGGACAGCAGTGAGATTGCGATACTGTTTACTTTGCTATTCGCTTCACTCTGTGATAACAGATCAATCGATAATGCCTGATAAGTAACATATACCTTGCGAAACTTATTGCCCGGATTTTCCAAATAAGCCTTTGAACAGCAAATTTGAATCTCATTGCGCATCTGATTTAAGTTACCCGGAAATTTTTTTGCCGCCAGCAATGCGATAATATCCTTATGCACGGCAATATCTGTATGAATATGTTTAGCCTCTAAACGAAACAAGTCCAAAATCAATTCTATTTTCTCATATATTCCCCGCGACTCAATATCTTTTATCTGCAAATGAATCGGAAAGGATGTGCTTAACGGACTGATTCGCTCATCCTTTTCATCACAATCAGTTGTAGCGAGTATCATAGTGGTTAACGGTGTGGCGGCTGACTGCAGGATATTATGAAAGGACGCGGCATTGATGATAGAAGCCAGCGCGTTTTGACATGAAAAAGGTAAAAACTGAATCTGTTCAAGAATCACAACTCCATTTTCACAAAGCTTAAAGATGCTGTCATTTCCTTTTAAACCGGCCTTTTTCTCAGAGCCATTCAACGCCTGCATAAATAAAGAAGGATCATCCTGATAATTCTGGCAATAAATTGTCATCACCGGCATTTTAGGATCATTACGCTTCTTGCGGGCATAGTTGACCATATGATAAGAAAAGCTTGTTTTACCTACTCCATTGGGGCCATGAATCAAACATGGTATACCATAAGGCGGATAACTCACCGCACTCTTCGCATTTAATACCGCTTCACTTAAAGATCCCGTAGCTCCGATAATCTCATCCAGACTATCTAATATTTCTTCATCATCACTCGCTGATTGGACAGCTGCCTTCTGTGACAGATAATTATTAAAGTTCTCATCCTTACCAACGACTGATGGAAAAAAACAGTCCGGATAATGCTGAGTAAGCATACCATAATCTAAATAATAAACCGGCTTTCCCTGAATCTTGATAGCATCACCATTCTTCCAAAGCGTATTTAAATCTCTTGATACATTCGCTCTGTCCAGCTGTAGATCCAATGAACAATTCAATGCGTCTACACCATTCTGATTCAGCTGATCCGTTTCAATCAGTTCCACCGTTTTCACCTTTAAATACTTTTTGATTTTATCAAGCCGTTGTGAGTTCATAGAAATCCCCTTTTTTGTGTTTAATTGAAATTAATGTGTGTATAAGTGACTGCACAGGTTGTAAACAATGACATCATGTGTGTAATTATCATCCAAATCTTAACACAGATGAAATTATAATGTCAAATTATCAATATATTAACACGTATTGGTCAAATAAATGTGTTTATTCTGTATAACACACGTATCAAGTGTGTAGCTTTTTTACCAAATTTTGTGTTTTATTTTTTTGATGTTATTATCTATTCATGAACAAGGAGGTGGATAGGTAATGGCCAATTTGCTTTTATTGAGCCATTCACAGTTAGCAGAATCAATCTACGAAACTGTGAAATTGATAATGGGGAAACCAAGTGATTCAGTATCCTATATTACGCTTCCCTATGGGCAGGACCTGCAGGCTTATCAGGCAGAAATCGAAGCTCATGTGGAGAAAGCGAAGGATGAGGGCATACTGATCCTTACAGATTTATTTGGCGGCAGTCCATTTATGATATCTGTAAAAACATTTGATAAATATCATGACACAGTTCCAATTGAAATTATCAGCGGTATGAACTTACCAATGGTGGTGGAGCTGGTCAATGCAATTTCTCAAAGCCGATCATTAAATGAGCTGAAAGAAATCGCGCTGAATGCCGGTATTAACGGCATTGTCGATTTCAAAGCAAAATTAAATGCTTAAGTCAGAGTAAGAAAGGAGTTTGAAAATTTATGAGTATTAAAATGATTCGTATTGATGACCGTTTAATACATGGTCAGATTGTAACCGCATGGGCTAAAAACATCAATGCCGGTAAAATTTGGATCGTAGATGACGGCGTGGCGAAGGATGATTTTATTAAAGGTGTAATGCAGATGGTGGCACCAAGTGACAGAGAACTGATTATCAGCAGTGTCGCGGAAGTGCCGGCGCTGCTGGAAAAGCTGGATGGTGAGGGGGACAATGTTTTAATTTTAGTTAAGTTTCCTTATGTTGCTCAGGAAATATTCAAGGCAGGGGTAAAAATCAAAGAGCTGAATATCGGTGGTATGGGGCTAGTGCCGAACGTAAGAAGCTGTTTAAAAACATCAGTGCCAGTCAGGCTGAGAAGGATACATTAAAAGAAATACAAGATTCCGGTGTCGATGTTTATTTTCAGGTAACACCGGATGAAAAACGGACGGAATACAAATAAAGATAAAGGAGGATAAAATAATGTTTGTACAAGCTTTATTAATTGGAATATTAGCTACCTTATGTGGCAGTACGTTCCTAGAACTCTGGGTTTGGGTAATGAGAAACCCAATCATCGATGGTGCATTAGTTGGTTTGATATTAGGAGATTGGATGACAGGGGCTACAATTGGTGCAACGATACAGCTGATCTATATGGGACAGATTACGGTCGGCGGTATCTCATCCTTTGATAAATGTTATGCCGGTGTAATTGCTACGGCGGTAACGATGCTGTCTCATCAAACACCGGAAGTAGGTGTAACTATTGCCGTTACCTTAGGCACGATTGGCTTATTAGCCAGCAACCTTACCATGACGGTCAATGCAGTCTTTGTTCATATGGCTGATAAATATATTGAAACCGGTGAAACAAAGCGTTTATGGATTTATAACTGGCTGCTGCCTAATTTATTTGCCGGTGTAGTTTACGGTTTGCCTGCATTCATTGTTTGTTACTTTGGCGCCGGTGTCTTTGAATCATTCATGGCATCACTGCCTGCCTTTATTTCCAATGCCTTAACCGTTGTTGGATCTATTCTGCCGGCACTTGGAATCGGTATGATGTTTAAAGCAGTTTATAAGCAGAAATTCCTTGCCTTTGCGATTATTGGTTTCGTTTTGATTGCTTATCTGCACTTAGATATTATCGCATGTACATTAGTTGGCGGAGCTGCCGCTCTATTATATTGGACATTAGGTTTAGACAAGTTAACGGAGGGTGAATAAGATGACTAATAATGCAGAAATGGTGAATACATCAAACAATGAAAAGCATCTTACTAAGAAGGATTTAATTAAAACTTTTATTTTATGGGAAACAATGACAGAAACTTGTTTGTCTTATGAACGTTTAATGTCGTTAGGTTTCTGTCACGCAATGACACCGGTAATCAACCGTTTATACAGTGATGATAAGGAAGAACGTATTAAAGCGTTAAGAAGACATATGTTATTCTTTAACACTGAGAATAACTGGGGTGCTTTTATTCCCGGCTTGGTTGCTCTATGGAAGAGGATTATGCGAATGGCGGCAATGTTTCTGAAGATATGATCAAAAACATTAAAGTAGGTCTGATGGGTCCATTAGCCGGTATTGGCGATACAGTTACACAGGGCTTAGTAAAGACGGTTACCTTAGCAATCGCTGTTGATATGACATTAAAAGGCAGTGCGATTGGGCCTTGGATCTTCGTATTCCTTTATACTCTGTATCTGCTATTAATGGGTATCTTTACTTTCAACCAAGGGTATAAAGTAGGCCGCAGTGTATTGAATAAGATTACTGATAAAAAGATTATGAATAAGATTACTGACTTATTATCAATCATCGGTTTAACCATTGCCGGTGCCATGGTTGCCAATAATGTCAGCATCTCTACTCCATTAGTTTTAACGTTTGCGGATTCAACGGTTATCTTTCAGGATCTGCTGAATGCAATCATGCCAAGTATGTTAAGTGTTGTTGCGGTCGGCGGTGTCTTTGCTTTCTTAAAGAAAGGTACTTCCGTATTTAAGATTATGATTGCAATGTTTATTATTGCTGTTGTATGCAGTCTGATCGGCATTCTGTAAAGGTAAATGAATATGTGGATGAAAGAAATGTTTGGCACTGATAAACCAGTCATTGGGTTAGTGCATTTACACGCGCTGCCAACCGATCCCAAGTATGATCCGCAAAGCGGTGTTGAAGGAGTTTTAGAAGCCGCGAGATTCGATTTGCTGGCGCTTCAGGAGGGCGGCATTGACGGTGTGCTATTCTGTAATGAATTCAGTATACCGTATACGCACAATGTAAAGACAGTTACGGTTGCCTGTATGGCCAGAGTTATCGGTGAATTGAAATCCTTGATTAAAGTTCCCTTCGGCGTTTGCGTTGCCTCGGATCCAAGGAAAGGCTTCGATCTAGCTGCTGCTGTCGGCGCTGATTTATCAGAGAAGTGCTTCATGGTGCATTTGCCGGTGTTTATGGCATTTATGATGTTTCACCGGGTGATGTGGAAAGACATCGTTATGAGGTGGGCTGCGGCAAGATCAAAACAATGACCGCAGTGATTCCGGAAGGAACTGCACAATTAGCTGAAAGACCTTTACGTGAAGTAGTAAAAACGCTGACCTTCAATTTGAATCCGGATACATTGCTTGTTTATTCAAGTAATCCGGGCTCAGTCATTGATATTGATATGGTAAAGGAAATCAAATCCGTATCGAATACACCGGTATTCGCAAGCAATGGGGTAAAACCTGAAACGGTTAAGGAGATTCTTTCAGTATGTGACGGCTGTATTGTCGCAACCGGAATAAAGGTTGACGGTGAGTTCTATAACCCAATCGATGTCAATCGAGTTAAACAGTTAATGATCAATGCTAAGCAAGCACGTTAAATAAAGTAAGAGAAGAAGATAGCAGTTAAAATGAATATCTTCTTTTCTATTACCCAAAATAAGAGGAGGACTAGATTTTGAAACGTAAAACATGGTTAAGTGATGTAATTGGGACGGAGAAGGCAGCGATTGGCGTCGTACATTTTAAAGCCTTTCCTTCTGATCCCCTGTATGATGCAGAGGGTGGACTTGAGGCGATTGTTGATGCGGCGCGAAAGGATTTGTCAGCTTTGCAGAAAGGTGGTATCGATGCTGTTTTATTCTCAAATGAATTTTCATTTCCTTATGAACCTGAGCCGGCCCTTGAGGTGGTGGCTGGTATGGCTTATGTTATCGGTGAATTAAAAAAGGACATTACCGTGCCGTTTGGCTGTAATGTCATCAGCAATACTCATGATTCAATTGCATTAAATGCGGCAGTGGGCGGCTGTTTGATGCGGGGAACTTTCGCTGGCGCTTGGTCTGGGGATATGGGCTTAATCAATGCAAAGCCCGGTGAGTTTTTAAGACATCGGCATAATTTAGGATTAGATAAAAAGCTTAAGATGGTGCATTATATTTCTCCGGAAAGCAGTGCCGAAATCGGCGGCAGAGACAAGCATGTGATTGCGAACAGTGCCTTGTTCGGGAATTTGCCGGATGCCCTTGGTATCTGCGGCGCATGCGCTGGGAAAAGTATTGACTTACCTTTTATGAAAGAATTGCGTGAAGCAAAACCGGAAGTTGTATTATTTGCAACCACCGGTGTTAAATATGAAACGATCGAGGAAATCTATTCTGTAGCTGACGCGGCCTTTATTGCCACAACCTTTAAGGTAGACGGCATCTTTGAAAATCCTGTGGATGAGGCACGCGTTAAGCGTTTCATGGATAAGTTAAAAGCATGGCGGGCATAAAACAGATTCAAGGGATACTCTTTGATTGTGACGGGGTTTTGTTGGACAGTGAAGCAATTTATCTGAACGCGTTAGTTCAATATTTGGCATCGATCGGCTATCCGACAACAATTGACGGTGTAACCTTTGTATTAGGCAAACCGATGAAACGCATCGTCGCTGATTTGCGTACTCATTTCAATATTCCCCACACATTAAGCGATCAGCAATTGATTGACGGTCAGCGGGCAATATTCAGAGCGCAGTTTAATGCGATACAGCTGCAGCCGATGAACGGCCTTGTTGATTTTCTCACTTTATGCCGTCAGCAGGGTTATCGCCTGGCAATTGTTTCTTCCAGTGATTTAAGCTATATTGAAGATGTGGTTAAGCGTCTGAAGATAAAAGATTATTTTGATCTGCTGATCAGCGGCCAGATGATTGAACATGGCAAACCAAGTCCGGATATATACCTGCTTGCCCAACAGCAAATGGCTTTGCCAGCCGATTCATTATTGGCTATTGAGGACAGTCCGGCTGGCATTCAGGCCGGCAAAGCGGCTGGCTTATACACGATTGGCTATAAGGGCAGCATAATTAATCAGGATACTTCTATAGCCGATTATCAGGTCAATGATTATTATGAATTAATCAAGCAGTTTGATTCGTTGATCAAGCAGCTGCAGTAAAAGCTAAGGCGGCAAACCTTAGCTTTTTATATTATAAATAATGTATGCTTATTCAATGATCCTAACCTTTAATACTTGATCGATCGCTTCAAGTTCCTCTTTGATCTCAGCTGCCGTTGTTTCTATATCAACCAGCGTTACTGCCATCTCCCCTTTTGATTTATTCAGCAGATTGGCGATATTGATTCCAGCTGCGGATAAGACATTGGTAATCTGCGCAATCATATTCGGTACATTGCGGTGCACACAGACAACTCTTGCATGGCCGCTGCGATCCATCGTTACCGTCGGCATATTTACTGAATTAATAATATTGCCATTTTCCAAGTAGTCCGTTAATTGCTGCACTGCCATCACTGCACAGTTCTCTTCAGATTCAGGTGTACTTGCTCCTAAATGCGGTAATGGATAGATATTTTTTCTGCCCAGCATGGCCGGTGTCGCAAAGTCTGTCACATAAGCCGCCAGCTTGCCTTTTTCTACCGCCGCGATGACATCATTAGCTTCCACAAGTCCACCACGTGCAAAGTTCAATAAACGCGTGCCATTTTTCATCATTTGCAGGGTTTCTGTATTAATCATTCCCTTTGTATCTTTAGTTTCAGGAACATGCAGGGTTATAAAATCACACTTCTTATAAATTTCTTCTAATTTCTTCGCGTGAATGACCCGTGTGGACAAGCTCCATGCGTTATCCACAGAAAGGTATGGATCATAGCCATAAACTTCCATGCCCAGATGTACTGCCAGATTCGCTACTTTGATGCCAATCGCGCCTAAACCGATAACACCTAAGCGTTTGCCAGCAATCTCCGGGCCGATAAAATTGCTCTTCCCCTTTTCAACAACCTTGTTGAAATCAGCCGTTTCATTTAATGTCTGAAGCCACTCAATTGCCGGATAGATGGGTCTGGCACTCATGATCAGTGCGGCAGTTACCAATTCCTTGACGGCGTTCGCGTTAGCCCCCGGTGTATTAAACACAACGATACCCGCTTCATTGCAGCGGTCAATAGGAACGTTGTTGGTTCCGGCGCCAGCTCTGGCAACTGCCTTCAGTTCAGGATCAAACGGAATATCGTGAAGAGCCGCTGAACGGACAAGAATTGCATCGGCCGCCTCTAAAGCATCACCGACTTCATAATTTTCAGGAAATAAGTTTAAGCCTTTTTTAGATATCTTATTGTATGTTTTTATTTTCATTTTAAATTCTCACTTTCAAATTGACGCATAAACGCGGTTAGCTTTTCAACACCCTCGATCGGCATGGCATTGTAGATCGAAGCCCGCATACCGCCGACACTGCGGTGTCCTTTCAGATTAACCAGGCCCGCGCTTCTGCCTCTTTCACAAATTTCTTATCCAATTCCGCATCGCCGGTTACAAAAGTAATATTCATCATTGAACGATCTTCCTTTGCGACTGGTGATTTAAACAACTTTGACTGATCCAGCGTCTCATAAAGTAAAGCCGCCTTTTTTCATTGATTGTCTTCATTTGATCAAGACCGCCGATTTCTTCTTCTAACCACTGAAGAACAAGACCGCAGATATAAATTGCATAGGTCGGCGGTGTATTAAACATTGAATCATTGTCTGCATAAGTCTTATAATCAAGCATACTTGGTGTTTTTGCATCCGCCCTGCCGATCAGATCCTCTCGGACGATCACTACGGTCAGACCTGCCGGTCCCATGTTCTTTTGGGCACCCGCAAAGATTAAACCATATTGCGTTATATCAATCGGCTCACTCAGAATACAACTGGATAAATCGGCAACTAACGGTACTGATCCGGTATCCGGCAGCTGATGATACTTGGTACCATAAATGGTATTATTTTCACAGATATAGACATAATCCGCATCTGGATCAAATTGATCCTTTGTGGTTTTAGGAATATATGAAAACCTGCCTCTTCACTGGATGCGATCAGATTGCAGGTTCCTGATTTCTTCAATTCCTTCATGGCTTTCTTACTCCATAAGCCCGTATTGATAACATCTGCTTTTCCTTTAACCAATAAATTCATCGGTATCATAGAAAATTGTAAAGAAGCTCCGCCTTGCAGAAACAATACTTTATATTTATCAGGAATATTCATTACCCTGCGTAAACGCTGTTCACATGTCTGTATGATCGTCATAAAATCACACGAACGATGACTCATCTCCATCACTGACTGGCCGCTGGAGCCATATTCCAGCATCTCTTCGGACGCTTTTTTCAGTACCCATTCTGGCAGTATAGAAGGACCTGCGGAAAAATTAAACACTCGTGTCATACTATGACCTCCTTTTCAAAGGTGTTAACCTTACAGTGATTATACATCGCTTCACAAGTGATGTAAAGATACTTTCAGTGAATAATGTATAATTTCACAATAAATGTAAAATGTTTCTTGATTCTATGAATCGCTTAGTCTATAATAAACTACAAAGAGGAGGGGATCCTATGATTGACGCACATATGCACCTGGAACAAGGCAGTTATACGGTTGATTGGCTGATGGAGTTTATAAATACAGCCCAGAGCCGGGGTATCAATGAAATCTGGGTGTTGGAACATACACATCGCTTTTTCGAATTTGCACCGCTTTATCAGCAAGTAAAAGAAGTCAACGAACTGCAGCGTAAGTGGATCGAGGACAAACACCTGCTGCCTCTATCATCTTATACAAATTTCATTCGTGATATGCGTAAAAAAACATTTCCGATACCCGTTCATTTCGGCCTTGAGGTTTGTTACTTCCCTCAGCATGAACAATTTATCCGTGACATGCTTGCGGAATTTAATTATGACTTTGTGGTTGGCAGCATCCATTTCATCGACAACATGGCATATGATTTAAAAGGCATCAGCGAAGCGACGCTGTGGGATCGTTATGATACCGACTGGATCTGGAAGCGTTATTTTGAATTGATGGAAGCTTTGATCAAGAGTGATCTGTTTGATGGAACCGCCCATCCGGATACATTAAAAATGTTCCATCGGATGCCGGGATTTGATACAACCGCTAATTGGAACCGCATTGCCGGCTTACTGGTTAAGCATCAGATGTATACAGAAAACAACGTTGGCTGTTACTATCGCTATAACCACGAGGAAATGGGACTGAATGATAAGATTCTGCAGATTTTCAAGGATCACCATGTCAAGCTTTACTGTGCAACCGATGCGCATAACCCAAAGTTTGTCGGTATTCACCTTGAGGAAATTAAAGATAAAACCTTATATGATTAAGCAAAAAGATCAGTGAAGCCCGCCTGCATTCATTGATCTTATTTTTATATAGAACTCAATCGTATAATGAATCACCATGAGTTCGAATCACTTCTTTATACCAGTTAAAGCTATCCTTCTTATACCGCTTGCCGCTCCCTTGTAAACGATCATCGAGATCCACATAGATAAAACCATATCGTTTGCTCATCTCACCGCTGCCGCTTGATACAAGATCAATCGGTGACCAAGCGCAGAAGGCTTTCACATCAATACCTTCCTTTAACGACTCATTTAATGACATCAGACATTCCTTTTTTGAATTTATATCTTATTATATAAATGGTGAATTAAACATTCAAAATATCTTAAATGCCAATAATTTTGAAGAGTTTAAAACAGCATTCTTGAGCTGCTTAGATTAATAAAATAAAAAGAGCTGCACTCATATAGATACTTACAAATCTTGAGTAATTACTATATGTTACAGCTCTTTATTTATACATTCATTGATTCTAACACCTTAAACTGCCAGACTGCCCATCGGATCCCAAGGTTCTAATTCTTTAGGCTCCTTCGATAATGCCGCCAGCTGTGCTTCATTCAGATATTTCTTGTGGATTACAGCTTGATAGGTAAACTCATTAAACCAGTTGTCACTGGCAACAAAGTAACCCTTCACACCTTTATCCTCGCCCCAACTGTTCTCAATCTTCCAGCGGTTTGGCTTTCCTGACGCATCTAAATTGACACCGGTAAGCACCATCGCATGATTCATCGCACTGTCACGGTAATCAAGGCGCTGTGCCTTATTCATCTGGAAGCTTAAGCCGCCCAGCATCTCACCTAAGGCAAAGGAATCCTGATCCCAGATGCCAAAAGTACGATCCGCATATTTAGAACAATCACTGCCAAACCACACCAGTTCGCCATCCTTCATCTGTTTAATAACTAAATCTTTTAATTCATTCATTTCAACATTCAGATATCGGACGCTTCCTTCAACGAGATTGCCAAGATATTTAACCGTGTAACAATGACCAAATGGCTTATCCTCGGTAGGCGCGTTAATAACACTGACATAATCGCTTAAATCTGACTTAACATATTGTTTATAGAATTCTTGAGGAGTCAGATGCTGAGAATGATAGTTCTTATCCTTATCCCGATAATCAAAATCAAAGCTTTCAGGCGGATTGTTGAAGCAGATGCAGAGCGCCTGATACATTTCACAAAGCATTTCTTCTTTTCGCGCTTCCGTCGGTTTTCCCTCATGAACCAATGCTCTTAATTCAGCCGCATCTTCACGCAGCTTCGTATTCAGCATTTGATTCATCGCCGCTGTATTCGATGACTGATAAGTTTCCGGCATTGCAGACTTAGGCACAACACCATACTTCTTAACCAACTCGGCAATCATATCCCATTGACCGCCGTCATTCAATCCCTGCAGCAGCCAATCCAGCGTCCGGCTGCCGACCGGCAGATCCGCGCTGTCAAGTATAGCTTCAAGGAAGTAATTGATTTTCTCAAATTTATCCCAAAAGGCAATATAATTCTGTGACAGCTCCATGCTTTCCATTCCGCAGTTTTTCGCAGCTGCCTCTCTTAAGACATTCATAGCGGCAAAAATCCAGCAGCGTCCGCTTGATTTCTGATTTGTAACCTTAGAACTGCATAAATCAATGGAAAATTCCATGGTTAGCTTACGGCCGGCATTCGCGTCATAAGCCGCATCCATCAAATCAGTTTTTGAAAGAGCACAGCCCAAAGAACGCGCCATTGAATTCTCAGCTGTCATTTTTTTACACTTATCTAATAATTCTTTATCAATCATTCCGGCTTTTTTCATAAACCCTTCTTTCTGCGTCGCTTTTATCAATTCGTCTGTGACAGCAACGCTGACATATGAATCACAGGCAACCATTATTATGCGGCAAAAACAGCTGAATAAACCAATTTTAAGGCTGTTAAGCAAATCGATTAATAATCGGATATCTGTTTATGACATCTTATCAAAAACAGCCGTTTTTTACAATTCCAATCATTGATCTACGTTTTATTAATTTCCTAATTTTAATCTTTTCATCGTCAATGAAAAGCGCTATAATAAGTATCGTGTGCAAAGAGAGGGAAAGTACATTATGAATAAAAACATATTAAAAAAGTGGCAGCTACCATGGTATTAACACTGGCTTTATACGGATGTCAGTCACAGCCAAGCAGCAGCACAAAAGCAGATGAGCTTTATGAGCAAATGATTACTTATGTTGAAGAAGGCAATTTCTCAGAAGCACTGAAAACTTATAATTTTAATAAGGAAGATCTGCAAGACTACAAGGATTCTGAGGCTATTCACACTTATGCCCAAGCACGTTTCCAATATGATTCATTGATTCATACCGATAGTATCGATAATCAGATGGATGCTTTTACCAATGAATTGGATACGATTGCTGATGATTACAGCGGTGAATTTGCAGAGGATATCAAAGATTTCAAAGCTGAACTAGAAGCAAAACTGCCTGAAGTTCAAAAAGCTTACGATGAAGCAAAAGCAGCTGCGACAGAGTAAAAACGATTAAAAATAAGCCGTGGGTAGGAACTCACGGCTTTTCTATGTCATTTTGATTTAAAAAGGCTAGTATCTGTTCATTAAAATCAGCAGCTTCATCATATAAGCCATGGCCCAATCCTTTATAAAGAAGAAGTTTGCTGCCTGAAATCTTATCTGCCAATTCACTCGAGCATTGCTGCCGACAATTTTATCCTGATCACCGCCGATGATGAACACCGGACAATGAATTTGATTTAATTCAGCTTCACAGTTATGAGTGAGACAAGCGTGTGCCTGAATTATGTAGCGGTTTAAATTTTTTGGCTTACCTATCCTCGTTAGTATCGGATATGCCAAACGGTACGCCTTAAGATGTTTTTCAGTATATGATTTCTCTGCAGTATCAATAAAAATACTGCGGTAATCATCAGCCTCTGCCAGTCTTATCCATTCATTAATCACCTGCTGCATTGTTTCATTAGGTTTCGCTGCGGTAACTGCCAAAACAAGCTTATCGACTTTTTCAGCAGCATCAATAGCCAAATATTGAGCAATCATTCCTCCCTGCGAAATCCCTATGACACTGGCCTGGTCAATGTTTAAATAATCCATGGCCGCTTTCAGATCCGCAGCCATCCTGCGCGTTGATTCGTCAGCTGACATGTTATTTTTACGGCTGAATACATAAACCTTATATTTCAAAGCATAACACCTGTACATAAATGCGAAAGGCAAGGCCAATCCTTTTACCGTTTTTAAGCCATCACCAAGACCGGGAATCATGATTAAATTCTTATTGCCGCTGCCAAAAGTGATAAAATCCATTTCCATATCGGACAGCTTAACACATCCATTACTTGCCTTAAACATCACCATCACCTCACCGCTTTATGCTCTTTATTATAGCAAAGTTTAAATTAAAAGCACAGCTGTCTGTGCTTTAATTAAATTCAAATGATTGCTTTATAATAACTTAATTTTTATCCCAATGCGACATCGAGAATCATCATAATCAGAAAACCAGCATAACCCCATCGTACCCAGATTGGAATGTTCGCCTAAATGTGCCTCCGGAATTAATTCCTCAACAACCACATAAATCATCGCACCAGCCGCAAATGATAACAGCCATGGCATGTACGGCGCTATCACACTGGCAATTAATACCGTTAGAATGCCAAATACCGGTTCTACCAAGCCCGACAGACTGCCGCAGATGAAGCTTTTGTCCGGCTCATTCCCTCCTGACGCAGCGGCAGCGAGACAGCGGCACCCTCAGGAAAATTCTGAATGCCGATACCAATTGCCAAAGCCATAGCAGCCGCATACAATGCAGGATCACCGCCATGCTGAGCAGCAAGCGCAAAAGAGAGTCCCACAGCCATACCCTCCGGAATATTATGCAATGTAACAGCAAAGATCAGCATCGTGGTTCTTTTCATTGTACTTTTTAAGCCTTCCGGTTCATCAGAACCGGGGTGAAGATGCGGAAGCAGTGTATCCAATAAAAGTAAAAAACCTACTCCTAAAATAAAAACCGCCGGCTGCCGGAACCCAGCCGATCTGACCTAATGATTCAGCTTCTTCAATCGCCGGAATCAAAAGACTCCAAACCGAGGCAGCAATCATTACTCCAGCCGCAAAACCTAAAAATATTTTCTGTGTGCTGCCGGTATTCTGCTTTTTAAACAAAAATACGATGGCAGCTCCCAAAGTTGTCATCAGAAAGGTAAAGCCAGTTCCGCCGGCTGCCCATAAAATTGATTCCATAAATTACCTCCATCTATATTACTATGTTCTTTCATAGTGTATGGTTAACTTAATCTAATTATAGGCGGACAGGCAGTCTTTGGCAAATGAAACACTTCAAAAGAAAAAAGCCGGCAGCAGCCAGCTTTGTAAATATGAATCTAATTTTATTAAATAAAGATAAAACGAGCAATGAAGATCAAAATCAATACCCACATTGAAACATGGACTTCTTTGACTTTACCAGTTGCAATCTGAGCAATGCCATAAGTAATAAAGCCTAAAGCAATGCCATCAGAAATACTTGACGCACAAACCATCATAATTACAGTAATGAAGCAAGGCGCAGCCATAGCCAGATCCGTCCAATCAATTTCTCTAAGCTGCTGAACCATCAGCACACCGACAATGATTAATGCAGGTGATGTAACCGGTGAAAGGAAATATTGTGTTTCACCGATCATCACTGGTACAGAATTAAATACGCTCAGCAAGGGTGTAAAGAATACCGCCAATAAGAAGAGCACACCTGTCACAACGGCAGTAAGACCTGTACGGCCGCCGGCAGCAACACCCGAAGTTGATTCAACAAAAGATGTAACTGTTGAAGTACCTAATACAGCCCCGACACAAGTACCGACAGAATCTGCCACAAAAGCTTGTTCAGCATTGATCAATTCACCTTTTTCATCGATCAGATCGATACGGCTTGCGATGGCAACTAAAGTACCGGCTGTATCGAAGAAATCGACAAACAGGAAAGAGAATAATACTAAAATCAAATCAGGATGTGAGAATAAAGTGCTGAAACCTTCGGTAAATGCCATGAAGGTAGGCATTGCAGGTACGCTGTCAACGACACCGCTTGGTACAGCAGGCATGCCGGATACACCCAACATTCCCAAAACAACACCAGCTACAGCTGTGATAATCAAACCATAGAATACAGCTGCGTTCACCTTACGAATCAGCAATACAACAGTAACGATGATTCCAAAAAGGCAAAGAGCAACCGTTGGATCAGTAAAAGGTCCAAGACCTACATAAGTAGAAGCATTCGCAACTACGATACCCGCATTCTTCAAGCCGATGAAGGCGATAAAGAAACCGATACCGGCACCTATCGCAGCTTTTAAATGCTTTGGAATTGCATTGATAACCATTTTTCTTAAGCCCGTTACAGATATAATAAAGAAAATAACACCGGATAATAATACAACGGCTAATGCTTCCTGCCATGTATAACCATATTGGAAGCAGACAGTATATGTAAATAATGCATTAACGCCCATGCCTGGAGCCAGTGAAACTGGATAATTTGCCAATAGTCCCATTAAAATACTGGCAATACCAGAAGAAATAGCCGTAGCAAGGAATACTGAATTGAAATCCATACCAGTTGCTGACAGCATATTCGGGTTCACCCCAAGAATGTACGCCATGGTAAGAAAAGTAGTAACACCGGCAATAATTTCTGTCTTCACCGATGTATGCTTTTCCTTAAGTTTAAATAACTTTTCTAACATTGTTCAATCCCTCTTTCTGTTTTGTTCGGCATATAAAAAAGCTTTCATTGACCACAATGAAAGCAAAAAGATGCTTTCATCATAGTCCGGCATTTACGGTGCCAGGTAGAAACGCTTCCCCTTATCAGAAGCTTATATGATGAACAAATACTTTACTATTATAACGAAATATGACTGACAGTTCAATTGTAAAATCTGCCTTTTTATCAATAAATTTAAGCTTTTTCAATGATTATTAAATCTCACAAAAAATGTAAGCCCTGTCATCGTTGAAATAAAAAAAGAGGGAATTTTTCCCTCTTTAGATTAATAATCCATTGGCGGAGCAATCGGTTCCTTCTTTTCCGGTAATTCAGCAACAGCTGCTTCCGTTGTCAGGAATAATGCGGCAATGCTTGCGGCATTCAATAAAGCGCTCTTTGTAACTTTAGCCGGATCGATGATACCTGCTGAGAACATATCCACCCATTGACCCAGTTTCGCATCAAAGCCAACATTCGGTTTAGCCTCTTTCTGCATTGCAACAATATCGTCACCATTATAACCTGCATTCTCGGCAATCTGATAAACCGGAATCAATAATGAATCTAGAACTACGCTGAAACCTCTCTGCACATCAGTAACCTCTGATTTCAATACATCTTTTAATTCATTGTATACTTCAACTAATACTGCACCGCCGCCGATAACCGTACCTTCAGCAACAGCAGCTTTAGTAGCGTTTAATGCATCTTCAATGCGCAGTTTCTTTTCTTTTAATTCACTTTCCGTAGCGGCACCGACTTTAATAACAGCAACACCGCCGGCCAGCTTAGCTAAACGTTCAGCAAATTTCTTTTTATCGAATTCACTTTCCGTATTATCCATCTGATTGTGAATTTCATCAGTTCTAGCCTCAACAGCAGCCTTATCACCGGCACCATTGATAATTGTAGTCGTATCTTTATTTACTAAGATCTTACCTGCAGAACCTAAATCAGTAATATCCATTTCTTTCAGATCCATATTCAGATCTTTAGCAAAGAATTTAGCGCCGGTTAAGATTGCGATATCCTGCAGCATTTCTTTCTGATTGTCACCAAAGCCAGGAGCTTTAACAGCTACAACATTGAAAGTACCGCGCAGCTTATTAACAATTAATGTTGATACAACATCGTTATCATAATCTTCAGCAATCATCAATAATGGTTTGCCTGATTGTACAACTTTTTCAAGTACCGGCAGAATTTCCTGAATCGTGGAAATCTTTTGATCGGTAACCATAATCAAGGCATTGTCGATTTCGATTGACATTGTTTCACGGTTGCTGACCATGTAAGGTGAAACATAACCTTTATCAAACTGCATACCTTCAACAACTTCTAATTCAGTATCAAAGCCTTTAGATTCATCGACTGTGATAACACCGTCTTTACCAACCTTTTCCATCGCTTCGGCAATGAAGCCGCCGATTTCAGTACTGCCAGCAGAAATTGAAGCAACTGATGCGATATCATTGTTAGTTTCTACTTTGTGTGCCTTGCTTAATAAAATCTTAGCTGCTTCCTTGCTGGCTTTATCGATACCTTCACGCATCAATACAGGGTTAGCGCCCTTTTCAACCATCTTCAATCCTTTATGAATCATTGACTGAGCTAAAAGAGTAGCCGTCGTTGTACCATCACCAGCTGTATCATTTGTCTTAGCTGCTACCTCATAAACTAATTTAGCCCCCATATTGGCAAATTTATCAGCACACTCAATTTCTTTAGCGATACTTACACCATCATTGGTAATCAACGGTGAGCCATAACCCTTATCCAAAACTACATTACGGCCTTTAGGACCCAATGTTACTTTAACTGAATCGGCAAGAATATCTACACCTTGCAGCATTGCCTCTCTTGCATCTTTAGAAAAACGTACTTCCTTACTCATATCATTTTCCTCGCTTTCTTATTATTCCATGATTCCTAAGATATCACTTTCAGGAACCAAGATATATTCAACATCATCTACTTTAACTTCAGTACCTGAATACTTTTTATAAACTACTTTATCATTAACAGCCACAGTCGGTTTTACTAATTGTCCATCCACCAGCTTTCCCTCGCCAACAGCTTTAACAATCGCATAGGAAGGTTTTTCTTTTGAAGCTTCAGTCAAAACGATACCGCTTGCTGTTTTCTTTTCAGCCTCTGCTTTTCCAATAGAACATAATCATGTAATGGTTTAATCATTAAGTATTCCTCCTTTTTGGCACTCTCACTATCTTTGTGCTAATTCATATTATACTCAATTCTAGCACTCTGTCAATACGTCTGCTAAAACTTTTTATATATTTAGCTATTTCCTTCCAGTATTACAATGCTGTCATAATGATTGTAATTTCATGAGAATAAATTATAATAAGAATATCTTATAAGGAGGATTCGTTTATGTATTATGAACCACATAAATCATCAATAGCTAATCTCGATGCAAATCTGGTGGCTTTATTTGTTTATTTAATACCGATGCTGGTTGGCTTTGCCTTTCATGCCTCAGCATTAGCTTGGATAATTCCACTCATAGTTTTCTTTGTTGAGAAAGACAGCGATTTGGTTAAATTCCATTGTGCTCAGGCAGTTATGCTGGTTTTTATTCCCGGTGTTTCTTTCATTTATTATTTCAATGATTACAGCTATTATCGGTGGTACTGCATGGTAACTGGTTGGTTCGTTAGCTTTTCAGGGATTATGTCATTGTTAACCGGAAGTGTTTTTGGAATTATTTTACTGATATTTGGATTAATTGCAGGCATTATTACTTTAGTATTTTTTGTCTTTAAAGTTATCGCAATGATTAAAGCTTACAATTACATCGCTTATGAAGTACCTGTAATTGGAAAGATTGCATCATTAATTGTGAATGGATCACATTAAAAGTTTATGGGGCTGAATCGATACAGATTTGAATGATGCCCCATTCCCTCTCTTTTTATATATATGTAGAAAAGTGCTGAAGCTTGATTGTTCAGCACTTTTTTATGTAAAACAAATCACAGGGGGTCAGCCTGTGATTGTTTGATTTCACTGATTGTCATACTCTTTAATATCGTATTATGCTTCTAATTGATTAATATCAGTGTTATTGTCTTGATTGTCATTATCAGCTGATTGATTATCTTCTGAATTGCTGTTATCTGATTGATTTTGATCATCAGCATTATTGATTTCAATCTCATTAGCATTTTGTGATGGGTATGTGTAGCTATAAGCTCCATTTGAATCAGCAGTCCATGTTTTTACAGTCGCATCTTCAACAATTTTTACATTACCCGAGATATTAATTCCAGAGATAGTTATTTGAATATTATCTGCATGTGAAGAATATCTAGTATCTAATAGAATTGCATCTGCATTTGATTGAATGGTAACACCACTGATATTAACAGTTAAATCACCGCTATATGCAGCATTATCTGGTTTACCAAAGGCGAATGTTGACCAGAAAGAACCTGATTTACCGCTTCCCCAATCGGCAGTTGAGTTATCCGCAGAAGCAGTTGTAGTAAATGTACCGCCAGTAATTACCAAATCTCCTTGGCGCATTTCCATGCCGCCATCATTTCCGTTAAAAGTACCGTCAGTTATGGTTACTGTATCGGCTTTTGGTAAATAGAAAATATTTGTTTCACCGCCCACAGTATTTATTACACCACCGTTAATCGTGATTGTTTGCCCTGATTCAGTACCATTTGTTGCGATACCAAACCAGCTGGCGTTTACTATGCCGCCATTCATTACAAATTCACCATTTTGACCAACACCAATGCCATTAACATATATGCTATTGTTTTCCGCATTAGCTGCAGCATCACCAATCATACCTGATTTTAATGTCATTTTACCACGTATTTTAATAAATTCATTATGATACGTATGATGTGAAAGAATAGTTGCTCCATCCACTGTGAAATTACCGTCATCATTGACAAAAACTGTATAATAAGATGTGTCGTTTTTCAATGTGCCGGTACCGGTTAATTTCAAAGTACCATCTATAATTAAGCCACTATAATATATTGTCTTATTATTTGCGTCTTTTTCATTGGCTTTAGCTTGAATCGCCAAGGTAACACCATCATTGATAGTTATTTCTACATTTCTGCCTTTTGGAATCGTTAAGCTTGTATCTTTAGTTAAGGAAATATTGCTATCAACAATAATTTTATCAACACTAGTATTATCTAATGCAGTAAGTAAGTCATTTTCATTACTTACTGTTTTAGTAATATAAGTAGGTCCTGTGCTTCCGCCAGAGCGCCGGTGCTTGGCTTGTTTTCCTTTGGTGCTTCAGTGACATCATCACCTTTAACTACATCCTTGATGATCGTATCCTTGCCTGCTTCAACACCATCTACATTGGCTTCTACCTTGTTGACCGTTCCTTCTCCTTCGATACTTACCGGTGCATCAGCTGTAATGGTGCCGACTTTATTTCCTTTTGCTACTTCTACTATGGTATCTTTCGCTGTTTCAGTAACTGTCACATTCTTAACATCGGCATTCACTTTGATTTGGGTATCTGTCTTTACCTCAAGGCTGT
>BBZX01000014.1 GCA_001305055.1 Clostridia bacterium UC5.1-1C12 | reverse complement strand
AATGATTCTCCTTTCGAATGATTGCTTCGTTTACATCTTTAGTTTATCGAAAGCGTTAACATTTTGCAATGTAGTTATATGAACATTTCGCTAATTATATGTTCGATTTATGATTGTGTAATCGCATACATTTTTTCTAAATTTACAACATTCAAAATATTCAGCGGTTTATGATTGACAAATATTCAAAATGTTCATATAATTTAATCAGGAGGATGTATTTATGTTCAATATCCGTAAACATGCCTTTTCTGAAAAATGGCGAAACATCATCAGTGCAGTTATCTATATAATTTTTATTATCTATTCAGTGAACCTCATCATTCAAACCGAACAGCTCAGCTCAAAACTGTTTTATGCCGCTCTCGTTCTTATTCTGATCAGTGTTGTCGCGCTGTCAGAATATCTGCGTCTGCTTTACCGGCAGGCAATCAAGACACTGGTCATGGATTGTGATCCTGATGCGGCTAAACAACTGAAAGCAAAGCTATTGAAATATGATATTTTTAAAGCTTATAAGAAAACGATGCTGATTTTGATCTCATGGTCAATGCCGATTTGAATCAGTATCAGCAAAATATTGATTTACTTGATCAAAATGAAAAATTCTTTAAGCAGAGTCTCGATAACCTGCTGATCCGCAATTATAATTACTTTAAGGCTTATATTGGTATTGATAATAAGACCAAGGCGAAAAAGTATTATCAGGATACAATTAAAATGAAGGGCGCTAAAATCAAGGGCAGCAAGGTTTCACCGCTTTATTCATGGGAAGAAATCGATGCCGTTTATTATTTGTGCATTAAAGATATTAAGAAAAGCAAGAACGCATTCGCAAATACGAATACCCAGATGATGAATAACCGTGAGTTAAGTCATTATTATTATGATTATGCACAATTGAACCTGCTTGATGATAATTTGGCGGAAGCAAAGAAGCATTTGCAGCAGGTCGTTGAAATCAGTAATAAAAATGCCCTTCATGATCTGGCAATGGCACAATTAAAGGAGCTGACAAAGCATGAAAAAGCATAAAACAATCGTTGACAGCCGCCGGCAGAAGGTGATGCTGGCGATGCAGAAATATGGCAAGGTGATGGTTGATGATCTGGCTGCGGAGCTGCAGGTTTCTCCATTGACAATTCGCCGTGATCTTCAATATTGGGAAGAGCAAAATGCAATTGAACGCTTTTACGGCGGTGCAAAGCTTGTTAATTCAGTGATTCCCTGTGATGATCCGACGATGAGCAATGCTTTATATAAGCATGCGATTGCGAAATATGCCGCTCAATATGTTGAGGAAGGCGATACGATATTCATCAACACCAGTTCAACCGCACTGTTAGTCATCCGCTATATCCGCAATAAGCGCTGTACGGTGATTACCAACAACGGCAAGGCTATTTTTGAGGAACATGATCCGCTGGTAGCTATTGTTTTAACCGGCGGTGAGCTGCGGGTGCCAAAGGAATCCATGGTCGCGAATTCGCCCTGAATAATTTAAACCGCGTATCTGGCGCAAAATGCTTCTTAGGCTGCAGCGGCATTGATGTCCAAGGCGGCATTACAACGGCGATTTTGCAGGAGGTCGCCATCAATGAAACGATGCTGAACCGCTGCAATGGGCCTTGCTTTATTCTTGCTGATCATACAAAGGTCGGTAATCAGCATAGCTTTATCAGCGGATCGATCCGCAAAGTCAGCTATCTGATAACCGATACCGAAGCTGACAATGAAGTCTGTAATGAAATTGAGAGCTGCGGCGTGAGAGTGGTTAAGCTTCAGCCGCTGGCTCATATTGAATAACAGAATCTTTAGTTATGATTTTATATACTTTAGAAAATAAAAGCCAAAAGGAAGAATTAATTTCATTGAATCAATGATTTTAATCTTCCTTTTTTTATTTATCCAATCATATGATCAGCATTCGTTTGCTTTATGAATGAAGCGTTTCTTTTAGTAATGAACGATATGTATTGGCAAATTCAGTTATGCTTGTATAAGTATTTAATGTATCATCGTTCAGCTTGCCGCTTGCATCAACAGGCACTGCTTCCATAAAGTAACCGAGTATCTGTGCGCCAGGCATTTTAATAGTGATTGTAAAGCCTTTTGATTTACCGCTCAAGTCTGTCCGCCCGTTTGAGGTCGGCACTGCCTTACCGCATTTGAAGCACAGAAAGCCGCCGCTTTTAGCTACGCTGTGTTCAAGTTTTCCTGTACTTCTTTACTTTGCTCATCAGAAAATTCCAGTGAAATACTGACATCCTTCGCAATTACCATGGCAGTAGGAAAACATGGGAAAATACAATTATCACGGTCATCGAAGCCACCCTTGGAGATTTTAAGCGAGGTCGTATTGAACATCTCCTCGGTAAGTACAAATACTCCCGGATCGAACCATTCACGGACAAAATTCACCTTGGCAGCGCGGAATGCGATTTTCATATCAAAGGATGTGTTGGAGAGATCTGTTTCACTCTTGGAATGACCATCGGTGGTAGTTTGAGAATAACCGCCGAATAAACATTTAAATCCTGTCGTTTTCTGTGTCGTATCCGAGCTGGTAGAAGTCGATTTTTTCATATCCGCTGACGAGGAACTGATAACGATATCCGAGAAGCGGTTTTCCAATGCATCAGGCAGCAGCTTCCCTGCTAATTCGCTGTCTGTCTCCTTCTTACAAGCATTTAAATACTCCTGTTCCTTTTCTTTTAAGGCTTCTTCAACGACACCCAATTCCTGATAAAGTGTCTTGATTGTCAGCGTATAATCCTGCGATTTAGCGGCAATCAATTCTTTAGAAGCGAGCGCCATGCTTTCTATACTTTGCGTATAAGCATTTTGCGCCTCACCTAACAGACTTATTTCTTTTGTGAAATTAGCATCCTCAAAGCTGGCAAATGCCGCCTTAGCACGTTCAGCTGCCGTTTTCTTCGATGCTGCGTCTATCATTCCATCAATAAAATGTAAAGAGGCACAGAAACTGGCACCATAACGTTCATCTAAAGCTTTTTCCTGCTGAGCCAGCGCATCCTTGGCGCTCTTGCAGGCGGCGATCCTCTGACCGATCTTGCTTGATTGATCCATGACCTCAAAGGTCAGGATCTGCTGAAGCAGAGAATCTCGTTTATTCTTTAAACGCTGAACCTCACTTTTATAGAAGTCTGATGATTTTAACAGATCGACAAAGCTGAATTTAGAGTCAAGATCCTCAAACCAATCAGAAGGTTCCATTACTACCGGATAAACATAGCCGCCGTTAGGATCATATTTGCGTGCATTAACCACGCGGTCGCGGGCTTCCTGCAATTCTGCGCCGGAGCCGCTGTCAAGTACCCCCTCGATGATTTTCATATCCTTATCAGAGAAAATACCCAGCACCTTGCCATGACAAGCGTCAATCTTCAGCAGATAGCCTTCAGCCACCGTCTGATACCAATTTAAAAATTCCTCTTCACGGTGTATCCTGCTTTCATCATCATCCAGCGGATAAATTTCCTTCAGGCGCTGCCGTTCAGCATTCTGAGCATCCGCCCATTTCTTTTTTTCATCAACATATGCCTCATAAAGCATGTAGAAAAGCTGCTGCAGATTCAAAGTGTATTCAGTACCTTCATCATTGATATACTTAACCTCGCTGCGCAGCAATTCACGCAATTCATTCTTGGCTTTAATTAGATTGTTATTGATTTTTGGTGTCAGCACATCTAAAGCCGATACATACTGATTAGCTAAAAAACGTCCGTTATCTGCACCGACGACTCTAGCCGGTGAAAACAGCTTATTGGCAATCCTTGATTCATTAGCTGCCACCTTGATTGGTTTTTCAAAACGTGTGTCATACCTGAAATTCTCCGGATTCAATTCCGTTCCCGGCATCATTAAGGTAAACATCTGAGAACTGCTTGTGGTTCCAAAAAGATCATCAATCTTATAATAAATTTTATCAATTGTTGAACCTTCCTCCGCTTCTTGAAAAGCAGATTTGGATAGATCCGTTTTATTCCCTTCTGGTTTCGGCATAGCTAAACCTCCTTTTTATAGTTTCTGGCTTTCATCAGCCGGAGTAAAATGCATGAAATAACCTGCCAGCTGCGGATAGGCATAACGCAGGGTCAATGTATTCCCGTCATCATCCATCACCGGCTGAATGTCCTGTGCATATTCACAAAAACATAGAAACTGATACCCCTGTCTAACATATCGTTTAAATATATCCTTCATCCTGTGACTCTCGGAATTAAAGGTAAATTGCAGTGTCAGATCCTTAATCAGTACAAAGGATGTGGAGTAGACAGGAAACAAACAAGCTTCTTGCTTTAAATCGGTCAGCGGCAGCACACCTTTGGCAATCGATGCTTCATTAATTGAACAGTAATGACTGCTTAAGCGAAAGAATTCCGGATGAAACCATGACCGATTGATTTTTATTTTACGAGCCAAAAAGCCAAGATTGATCAGCAGGTTATTTTTCAGTATTTCCTCGTCAAGTCCATAGGTACATTAGCGCCGAATAATGCATTCATACCAATTAAGGAAAGCTGTGTATCTGCCAGCAAAGACGATGTCTCATAGAGAGCGGCTAATGAAGAATGAATTTCTAATGCCTTATAATCCGCATCGGCATTTACCGGCAGAAGTGCGGTTCGATTTTCAGCTTTATCTCTTTTAGCTGCTAGTGTCATCAGTTCCATCTGCTGATTCACGATCTGCAATTCAGAAGCAAACTGCTGCTTCAGTCTTTCAGGCTCAGCCATTGACAGATCCATTGTCTCACAGGCTGTAATCATCTGTTCATATGTCTCATTCAGCTGAATCATACTAAGAGCCGCAGCACGCATCGGTTTACTTTTCTTAAGCTGCCAATGGTTTATCAGACAGCCTGCCAGCCGTTCTTTAAAAGGACAGTCAGCAGCTACGGAACTAAAAGTTAAACGTTGACTTTCATTAAACCACGCTTGATCATCCGCTTGCCGCAGATTCTCTATTAATTGATTTCTAGCTTTGTTCCAAGGCTGATTTGTTGATTCATCAAGAAAAAAATACATCTGTTCTAACGTTTTGTACATTTTCTCAAAGGCCTGTGCATAATCAATGGCATAAGCATAAAATGAGCGCAGAAGCTGAAACTGATCAAAATCACTTGTCAGCTTCTGCCGCCAGTTTTCAGGATGCAGTACGACCGGCAAAACGATCTTGCCATCCGGCTGCCGCTGTTTAGCACGTTCAAGCTCTGCCTTAACATTTGTCAGTTCTTCATCCGCAAAACCAAGCTGCTTTTGCTGCTGTTCTTCAAGCAGCTGATACAGGCATTCATTCTCATTTTCCAGCTCAGTGAGAAAGCTTTCCATAAAGGTACGGTACTCCTCACTTTTTAGCCCGTATTTCAGCATGAAATCCTGTTTCATCGCATGCAGGCTTCGCTGACGCTCATATCGCTGATGGCAGCTTGCTTCTAAATTACGATAGGGAAAAAGCTTTAAGCGCTGAGTGATATTTTTTAAAGCATCATTTTGCTGAGGCAGCAGCGAGGTCAGCGACGCTTCATAACGAGATAAAAACGAAGTCGGTGCCGAATAAGCAGCATAGTGACAAGGCGGCAGATAAACATTGGCAAGATTGCTTTCTGCAATCATTCTGGCTGTGCTGTCATCCTTCAAATCCTGCAGTCTGAGCGTTTTTTCATCCTCATGAGACACAAAAATTGATCCTCGCGTTCACTGCCCAGTTCATAATCGATAGCACAGTAAATCTGTTCCAGTAAATTCATACATTTCCTCCTGTCTCCCATTATATAGAGCTGATGTTCAATAACGGAATTTCCGCTTTGATGTTACATATTCAGCTGGCTTAAATACAATTTTCGCATTTTAAAGCTGTATATTTGCAGAAGAATCATAGATTTATTTTGCCCTGTCCTTTAATCTGTTTCACTATAAATAGGGTTGGGTTGGAGATGCAAATGAAAATATGGCTAAGAAAGAGTAATAAAATCAGTGAAAATAATATTATAATCTATTATAACCAGCAAAATGACCGCAGCTTAAAACAAATTGTAAAGATTATTGATTTATATGGATTAAGATTAAAAGCTTATGATGATCAGCATAATATGTTTCTAATTCCATTACCCTTGATCTATTACATAGAATGTATTGATAACAAGGTATTTATCTACACAAAAGACGAAATGTTTCGCTCCCATGAACGGTTTACTAAGCTGAAAAATAGTTATTCGTCTGAAGGCCTGATTCAAATTAACAAGAACACGCTGGTGAATAAGGTTCATATCCAGTCCGTGCAGATTGAAAAGGAATGCAGACGGAAATTATATTTGAGCAACGATGAATCATTGATCGTAAATCGCAAGTACAGCAAACAATTCAGCTTATAAAGCACTGAGTATGATCTAACAAAACCCCAAACCCTCATCACCTCAGTGAGCTTTACTGAACAAATAAAATGACAGCGTGCTGTCATTTTATTTACTCTGATCTAAATTGATCCTGCCATTATGCTCAATCTTCAATATTTTATCAGTGACCATTGCACCATCCCAGCCAACATAGAAATATTGCTGATGTCCCTGTTCCATATAAGGGATGAATGTATGAACCGCCAATGTACCGTTAGCATTAAAGTGATAATATTTGCCATCGATCCACCGATTACAGTCTTTCAGCATCCCATTATGCTCATAAAAATACCAGCAGTGAGTTTCTTCATCCTTGTGCCAGCCATCTTTTAATTCAAAATATGTAAACTTCATGTCAAAGGTATTCATGATCTCTGTCTCATTCAAATGATACACCAACCTTGGATCAATGGCATTAGGCAAGGTACCCGGATGAAAATTATTATCTGAAAATGAGTCCAGCCAGCTGCATTGATCAACGGTGATGCCGGTGTAATATTCAGTTTTCCGCGGCCTGCTTCAATATGGGTATGTGAACCGCTGCCGATACCGGAACAGCCCATCGACTGAAAAGCTTCTCCCTGTTTAACTTCCATCCCCAAATACAGAGAGGATATATCATTGTCATGCCAGATATCCAGTACTAAATAATCGACAATCCCATCGGCAAACCGTACAGGTGAGAGAGACTGCCATACGACCTCATTGCCGTTGCCGAGGTGGTATTTCCCCATACACCGCATGCTTACCGGGGCATATAAGTGCTGATCGTTTGGATCAGCATTATCCAAAGCCCATGTTCCTTCATGACTTAACCATTGATGAATACCGTCCTCACCGCATCCCTGTGTCAGATTTATGACTGTCTGCGGCCATAGTATAACCTCATTCTGACCGCATTTTAAAGATTGATGCTTACGCATATCAATCACCTCCAGAGATACTATAAACAAACTCTGAGCATTAGACGTTTAAAATCCCTTTAATTGCATTCTGAAGATAACTTCATGCGAAAGATAATGCTGCTGATTTGTAGCAAACGGCTGTTTTTTCATTTTTAAACAGCTTAGCTGATAAAGTAAAAGCGGCAGAAGCCATAGGAGGTTTTAATTATGGAATATAAAGATTGTATTGAGTTTTGGAAATGCGCGAAGATGTTTGAGCATCTACATGCTCAAAGTCTAGGTCAGCAGACTGTCTATCTGAAAGGAAGTGATCATGATTATTGGATGAAAAATTTTTACCCCGCTTATGTCAAGACAGGTTAATCAGCGATACCAAATTTTATTGTGAAAATGCTGATTCTCATCTTGGCGTTGGTAATGATGCAGCTTATGTAAATCATGAATATTGTAACATCCTCTATCAGCTGTATAAGCATCTAGCTAAATTTAACATTGAAAATGTATTGCGTTCAATACCTGAAGAAATCGATCTAAACTTCATTGAAGGCTGGCCGAATTCTTAATCGATGAGTTGAACAGCACAAAAGATTTAAAAGATCCGGTAAAGCTTTTATACACGCTGCTTACGCAGGCTGAATGGCCGGCTGATCCGCTTCTAACCGGGGCTTTACAGGGCATTCTGCTGCTTAAAGGGTACGTCAAGCAGTATAAGTATGATCCTGCCCAGCATCGGGCTGCCAGAAGCATGTCTGAATCCTTTGAATTAAATGCTGAAGAAAAAGATAACTGGATTAGTGTTGAACCAGTGATGCAGTTCATTATCAACATGGATGCTACGACTAACGAAGCATTCCTGATTAAGCAGCAGGATAAGATCAATGGATCAAAATTATTATATACCTTAAGTAAATTATATAAATATGCTGCTGCAGCTATCGCGGCACAGCCATTAAATGGAGGTTTCCTTCATGACTAATATCCATTACCTGCCATTTATTAATAATAACGATGCCATAGTTTGGCGTCAAAGCCTTGAACAAAGCTTTATTAATGCCCATCAAGATGACTATAACCGCTTGAATGCCGCAAGGTCTAATGGAACAGCTGAGGATGATCTCAATGACATTAAACGTGAATTGCAGTGTAAATGGTTTATGCAGCTGAATAAAGAAATCTATGAAAAGCTGGACGCTAAGCTGCAAAATCTGCCGGTAAATGAAACCGTGATTGCGGCATTGCCGGAATTCTTCTGGCGCAATATCAACGATAATAAAAAGCATGAACGGGATATAGCTAATTATGGCAAATCTTTCTCTTATGAAGTAAAACAAATCTGGGAGAACAGCAAGCCAAGCGATGAGTACAGTTTCCAGAACTTGACAGCGAAATATCCTAATTTGATTCTCTTTGCCGGTACGATCTGGCGCAAAAAAGACAATGTAATACGCAATTCCTTACCTATTTTTGCTAATGGAAACTTTTTGGTCAATGGCCGAAAAGAAATCTATCAGGCATCGATGGGCTAGGTGATAACATACCGCTGTCGCCAACCTTTGACATGAATAAGGTAGATAAAGTAACAGTTCACTGGACAAAACCGGATTTTGATCCGACTGACTTAACGATGCCGATGATTACCTTTAATAACTTGACAATCGGTTTAGATATTTGTCTTGACTTCATTGTACCTGGTTCTCGCTCTGCTGACCTTCTCTTTCCAACAGTGCCGGATATCCACTTGCTGATTGCCGGTGGTATGCCAGTCGACAATAACAATGCTGCTAACATTAATGCCTCCAGACTCTTTCTGCGATGCGATGCGATGGAATATTGGACAAATGCAAGCTATCAGAACATCAGCCTTGGCGGCCCTATGACGGCGGTATTGGCACCGGCTGCCGGTGAACTCTTTGCCTCTATCAGCCTTATAATTTAACCTTATTTTTCTTTAAACATGGATTAATTCCTGAAAATGACGATTTTATTATTAAATTCAACCAGCTGACTCTCCACAGAGTGAAAAGAAAATGCTATAATGGATATCGTACAGAAAGGAAGGATATCCATGATAAAAAAGTAATCGGCGGTTCCCTGCTCTTCTTTTGCGGAATCATATTAGTACTTAGCGGGCTGTCTGATATGCCGCTGAATTTTGGTACTTTCGCTGGTCTTGTACCTGCTTTTATCATCTCAGTGGTTCTGCTTGCTTCTCCGGATAAGCCTTCCACCAAGAACGCCGGTAAAAATCACCGTCTTGATGAACAGGTAAAAGCATATTTTGCGAATACTGATACACTTTCCATCAGTGACAGAATAACCTTGAAAAAACCGGTCAATGAAGGACTTACCTTTAATAATCTCGTTGTTTTATACAATGATGAAGTGATCGGCAAAATGATTGAGTTTAACCAATATTTCCCCGAAGCATATAAAACCTTGTCCAATCGGACTAATACGGCTACCTTTGTCAAACCGGAGGTAAAGAAAACCCAGCCGCAGCCTGCGCCAGCACCGGAAGCAAAAACTGAACAGACACCGTCATATATTGATCTAATCAACGATTATAATACGACGATTACTGATGAAAAGCTGTCCGAAGCATTGTACAGCACAACCGCGATGCTCAAGCACCTAGAAATTCTGCAAGCTAAATATCCTAAGAACAACCATAAACTGGATAAGCTGTATCAGCATTATCTGCCAATTTTGCTTGAAATTCTTAAAAATTATGTTGCCGTTGAAAGCGCTCATGCCGGTTCAGCCGAAGCTGCCGCTGTTCAGCAGAAGCTGATGAAAACAATTATTCTGATCAATGAAGCGATTAAGAATATAACCTCATCTCTGTTCGATGAAGAAATGATGAATCTATCGGCCGATATGACCGTATTGGAAAACATTTTAAAACAGGACGGACTGGTACAGGACGACATGGATATTAATTCCCTGAATCAGATATTGAAGCAGCAGGAGGAAGCCTATGTCAAAGAAGAAAAATGATCTGTTTGATTCCATCGACGATCTGTTTAATACATTAAACAGTGAAGAAACGGCTAAGGCAATTACCGATACAGTAAGCAATGTAGGCAGCGAAATCAAACACTCAATCAATGAGTCATTGAAAAAAACGGTTATGATAATTTTGGTGAATATATTAATGCCAATTTCAGCAGTTCTAAGGAAAGCCGCCGTCCCCAGGCTCGCCGCGCATATCAAACACGCCGCAATTTCGACAGCCGGTATGAATATTTCATGGATGCGCTGATGAGTGTGCATTATGATTTAAAGTACCGCGGTTATTTTAAAGAAGGTCATCAGGAAGCGATTCATACATATCTAGTATTAGCAGAGAATTATAAAACAAATCTTGATGCGCTGAATCTTCGGCTGCGCAATGAAATTAAAGATTTGAAAGCTGTCATGCGCAAGCAGAAAAAGGATGCTTGGAATGAGGGTTATCTGAATGGTCTTGAATATATTGGCCGTTCATTAAAAAATTCTAAAGTTTATATGATGAATAAGATTCAAATGGAATTAAGTATGCATTAAAAAGGATTGAACCGAAGTTCAATCCTTTCTTTTGGTGATTGCGCATTGATAAAGCCGCAGTGCTGATTCACTGATGAAGGCAAGATTATCAGCCGCCGATGCCATTGCTTCAGCTAAGTCATCGGTTTAAGTGCGGCATCAAAATGGCGGTTACACCGCTCGCATATAATTCCCGGCAATCGGCACTAACCGCACCGGACAGACAAAGCAGGGGGACACCGTGCTTTTTAGCCATGGCAGCGATACCGCTGACGGCTTTGCCATAAACTGTCTGCCCATCTGTTTTGCCTTCACCGGTGATGATTAAATCTGCTTGCTTGACTTGTTCTTCAAAGTTGATCATAGTCAGTATTAAGTTGATTCCCGAGTAGATTTGTGCCTGTGTGAAAGCCATCAGCCCAAAGCCAAGACCGCCGGCTGCCCCCGCACCGGGCAGGCTGCCGTAATCCTCCCCATACTTTTCAATCACCAGCTGATTCAGATGCTTTAATGCCGAATCAAGCAAGGCTTGACTAGCAGCGTCAGCCCCTTTTTGAGCGCCAAACATTAAGCTGGCTCCGGATTCACCGCATAAGCTATTAAATACATCACTTGCTGCCTGAATCGAACAGCTTTTCAATCTTGGATCAGCCTGTTCATCATCAATGCGGCAAAGCTCGCCGGCTTTGGACATATCATGAATAAATAGCCTGCCAGCAGCATCATAAAAGCGATAACCTAAAGCCTGCGCCATTCCCAAACCGCCATCATTGGTAGCACTGCCGCCGATCCCAATCAGAATCTGTTCGCAGCCTAAGTCCAAAGCGGCACGAAGCATCTCGCCAGTACCGAAGGTAGATGCCTGAAGCGGATTTAATTCTTCCTTTTTCAACAGTGTCAAGCCGCTGGCAGCAGCCATTTCAATCACTGCCAAACGGCTTTTTCGACATAGAGAAAGGAAGCGGCTAAGGGCCGCATCAGCGGGTCATGAACTTGTACACTGACTAGCTCACCGCCGATATATTCAGCAATCGCTTCAATACAGCCTTCACCGCCATCAGCAATTGACCGTTTAATAATTTTCGCTGACGGTACCGCTCTTAATACGCCTTTTTCAATAGCCGCTGCCGCTTCTTTTGATGTCAGATTATGCTTAAAGGAATCCGGTGCTATTAAAATTCGCATAGAACCCCTCTTTCCATCTTTACAGATATTTTTTCAGCTGTTCACACCCAAGCTTTGGACTTGAGAAAACCGGCACGCCTAAATTTTGACACTCAGGTTCAAGCACAGCCATTGAGCCCTGCGCAAATACGATCACATCATTCTCGGCCGCTGCCTTATATACCGTATCAATAACCATTTGATTATGACGCTTTTGATCACCAGTTTCACTCAGTACCTTTAACGCACCGTCTGCTAAATACGGTGTTACAGTTACTGACAATCCCTGATCTTGCGCGCTGTGTTCCAGCAGTCTTTTGCTTGGTGCTACCGTTGATGTGACCGTCGCAATTAACGCGATACGCTGACCATGCTTCACCGCTTCAGCCGCCATCGGCTGGTCGATTTTCACATAGGGTACTTTAAGCATCGGTGCAATCACATCCACCGCTTCACCAACGGATGAACATGTATTCAAAATAACCTCTGCCCCGGCTTGCTGAGCGATTAACGCGTACTGTGCCAGACGCTCCACAACCTCAATCGGCATCCCCTTAGCTTCTATCGTATCATTTAATAATGAATCATCAACAAGATTCATGATTTCAGCCTCTGGATACAGCTCATGCACCAGCTTTTTCAAAGGTGCAACGGTTACACAGCCCGTATGGAGCATCGCTATTTTCTTGAATCCCATCTTATTTCACTCCAAACTTATTTGAATATTTATTCCATGCCTTTTCTTTAAAAGCCGCATCAAATGGGATCGGCTTCCCCATCGTATTGATCAGGAATAAAGAGTAACATGTTTTTTCAACGATTTCACACGCGGTAACGGCAGTGCCCATATCTTTACCCACACAGGTCGAACCGTGATTCTGCATCAGTACAGCCGCTTTCTTTCCCAGATAATCCGATGTATAAGCCGCTAATTCATCACTGCCGGGCACCGCGAATGGACAGCGGTCTACATCGCCGCCCAAATAATTGATTGATTCAATATCAATTGAAGGCATCACGGTAATTCCCTCAATAGAAGCATATGCTGTTGCATACGTTGAATGAACATGAACCACGGCATTTACATCCGGCCGTTTCAGATAAATCAAACGATGAAGGTTATGTTCAATTGACGGTGCGTATTTGCCTGCAATAATTTTTCCCTCCATATCGATCACCACTAAATCCTCTTCCGTTAAGATTGCATAATCCATCGTTGTCGGAGTTATGACAAATAATTCTTCACCTGCCACACGGGCGCTGATATTACCTGCCGTTCCCACCGTAAATGCTTTTTCTATCGTTAATCTGCAGCCCTTCAGCACTTCCTGCTTTGCTGCCTCTAAATTATTCATTGACTTCCTCCATTCTTTCCATTTCATACACTTTTTTAAATAAATTGTGCTAAACTATACTTAAGCTTATATGAAATCGTTCGTCCGCCAGACACCTTTTTATATAAGCCCTTTTTATTCATTCTCTGCTTTTTCTTCAGCTTCTAAACGAGCAGTCTCTTTTTCAGATAACGGCTGTAGAAAACCCAGCATGCAGTCCAGCCGCCGGCAACGATCAGCGGTACAAAATCGCCGGTCAATGCTTTAAACATCTGTCCAAAACCGTAAGTAAATACCGGTGCATTGATACATGAATTAGAAATCAACTCATTAACACCCAATTCGATAGCGCCGGTAGCTCTTGCCAATTCGCTCATATAAGGAGCAATCGCTGTACCAACCCACAGGAAGACAGGGGCGCCAATCAAACATAAGATAAACATCCTCGGCAGATTGCCTCTGGTAACTAACAGTGCCGGAATAGCCAGTGAGAAATTAATGATGCCTGCAAACGGCAGCATATTGTTGCCCGGCAGAATCAGCGCGTCAATAAAAATCATCGGAATAATAAAGATAATCGCAATCCACAATTCATTAATACCGCCCATAAACGGCCAGTCCAGTCCGACATATAATTCTCGGCCAGCAAATTTTTTCTGCATAAACTCTGAAACAGCGTCTGAAATTGGTGCCAAAGACTGCATAAACAGCTTGGAAACCATTGGGAACAGCATTAATGCACAAGCGCATTTAATACCTAAATTCAAAATACCGCCGACATCATACCCGGCTATGACGCCAAAGATACAGCCAAGAATAAATCCCAGTACATGATTCTCCGCGAAGATACCGATTTTATCGCGCAGTGTTTCAATATTGATCGGCTTGTTCAATGCGGGAATTTTCTTAAGCAGGCAGTCAAACGGATACAGAATGCAGCCAAAGAATAAAGTACGATGCGTACATGTAACGCCTGGAATACCGGTCATTGACTGAATCGTTTTCTGATGCAGGTCGCCGGAGCGCAGCTCCAGAATAATCTGCAGAGAAGCAATAGCTAAAGCGATCCAGATATTATTCGTTAAAGAAATAACGATTACGGCGATAAAAATCTTACCCCAGACATTCCACAGATCGGCGTTGAATGTCTTTGTTTTATTAAAAATCAGCATTAAAACATTGATCCCAATCTGCAATGGGAAAATAGCAAATGCATAAGGCCATGACCAAGAAATCGTAGCCATTGTTGTCCAGCCGCCGTCAACAATATCCAGCTGAAGGCCTGTTGAATTCAGCATACCGGTCGCTACCGGTGTAATAGCATCCTTCATGAAGCCAACAACAAGGTTCATGCCGACAAAAGCAACACCGAGTGTAATACCGGCAGAAATCGCGTCTTTTAATTTCATTTTTACGCATAAACCGGCAATAATCATAATAATCGGTACGAATACCGCTGCCCCTAAATCTAGAAAATACTGAAAAATTGTACTTAACAGTTCCATAATTCTATCCTTTCTGCTATTTCAGCACTTCAATTATTTTATCTAATTCTTTATCCATACCCATTCCGGTCAGGAATGCGATACCGTTAAACACCGGTACCGGATATTCCTTATAAGGCTTGGTAATGGCAATGTAACCCACGATATCCTTATCCTTCAGCGTACGGTCTAAGGATTTCATATCCACAGCTTCAATCACACCATTGACCTTTCTTTCCTTCAGCAGCTTAATGACCTTACTGGCTACCGTCTGTGAAGTGGCAACACCGCTTCCGCATGCTACTACGATCTTTTTCATATAATTTTCCTCCTTTCCTTTATATTGCCATCTTGCTTTCCACAAGATGTAAGCAATCTTCCTGAGTCCCGACATATAATAATTCATTACTGAAATCATCCTTCATAAACAGATCCATCAGTTTCTGAAGCAATTGCACATGATAATCATCATGCTTAAAGCCAAGCAGGAAGACGACCTTAACCTCTCCCTCATCCTCACTCGCCATCAGCTTCCAGACCGCACTGTGCTTTAAACGCGCAACAGCAATAAAGGGCTGTTCGATAAATTCCGGATCTGTATGCGGAATGGCAATGCCATAAGGCTGAGTGGGCAAAGCCGTCGGATATTTTGCTTCACGCTGCTTGATTGCCTTTAAAAATCCCTCATTCACAAAGCCTTTTTGAAGCAGAATGCCGTTCATCGTTTCAAAAAACTCATCAGCGTTTCTGACATCAAGATCAAGTAAAATCAAATCCTCATAAAACATCTGTTCTCTCATAAACTGATTACTCCTCTTCCCATTTGATACATTCTAAAATTTCCATTTTGGTTTTAGCCAGTTTTAAATTGCTTAAAACGCTCATCAAGCATATCATTCAGTTGAGCTAATGCCTTTAAATGGCGCTGAACATTAGGGGTCGCCAGCACAATGATGACATCAGCTTCCAGATAATTGTTGATCTTTATACGGCGATCCATTTTAAGCATGCTCATACACACTTCACGGACACCCTGATCAACACCGGCATGAGCAACGATGACACCATCCGCAATCATAATATAAGGCTGACTGGTTTTAATTGAAGTGATAATTGTTTCCACATAGCGCTGTTCAATCATCTGTTCGGCAACTAATACCTCCGCGCAGTCACGAATCGCCTTTTCCCATTCAAGCTCAACATCCGCCACCAGAATATGATGAGGCGGCAGCAGCTCCGTCAGACAGGGCTGATACGCATTCGCATCCATACTCTCAATGGAAGGCTGATCCGGAAACAAATAACGTTTAAGATCACGCATTAATTTCATGCGGTCAGTAATCTTCGCATAACGTTCCACAATTTCCAGCACATCATCCATCTGAATCGTATTCACTGAAAAACCAATCAATTCATTGTTTACTTTCTGAATGAATTTCTTGCGCTCATATTCATTGATAAATGGTTCCACAAGAAAAAGCTGTTTATCTGTTTTAATATAAGTAGTAGAAAAAATGATGTCATATTCCTCTTCACAATTCATGTAATCACGAATTGAATAGCAATTCAGAAAATGAATATAAGGCAGCATATTTTTCAGATCCATAAATAGGAAGTTAGAAACTGTGACACCATTGCTGCAGACCACGATTGCCCGCTTTCCCTTTTCAAAAGATAAGATCTGTCCTTCTTTACGCAGCCAGCCGCCAATCAAAATCGTAATATAACCCAGTTCCATATCCGGAATCAGTTTATTTAAACTATTCTCAAAAGGATAAATGACCTTTTTGATTAAATCATGCAGATACTGATACTTGGTTTCAATGATATCCTTCATCGGATTATCCATATGGAAATTATACTTAATGCGGTAATAAGCTGGCTTCCAATGCTGAAATAAATATTTCGCAAGCTGTTCCTTATCCTTAAATTTAATACAGCTTAAGATTTCAAAATTATCAATTACATCCTTTACCGATTGATAAATCACTTGATCAATATCAGTTTCTTCAATATCTAAATAAAAGAAATTTGAAGTTAACAGCTGTAAAGTCATATATAAATGCTCCTGCTGAGAAAAATCAGGAATATCTTTCAATAGAATTTCTGACACTTGATATTCTCTTGTACCAACGAAGCTTTGATAAGTCAGCGGCAGCTTGCCGATATCCTTGTGCTGTCTGATTCTCAGCAGTATCATTGATACAATATAAGGCAGCTCTTTGAATACCTCATCAGTAAAACGGATATCCAATTCTTTTTCAATCTGACTTAAGCGAAATTCATTGGTTTCAATCTCATAGCGAGTAACCTTTGTCAGCTCCATAAACCAGCGGCTGCCATTGCTCATCAATAAAATAGGATGTACGAGATCAATCAATAAACGGCGCTTATCCAGCTCACTGCCGATAAAACGATAGCCGTTTTCACGATCATACTGTATATCAATGCCATAATTGCGCGTATCCATCTGCGCTTTTTTCATATCATTCAGAATCGTATTTTTACTTACCTTAAGCATGGAAATAAAATGATACAGGCTTAAGCGTTCCGTCCTGCTCAGCAAAATAAATTCAATAAAGCGGATTCGTTCTTCTTCATTTAAAACATAATCACCGGCATCAATACTGATCATCTGATCGCCCATCTGTTCATAAAGCTGTTTGGGAACAATAAATGTTCCCGTTTTCTTCCGTTCGATCCGCGGATAACCTTCACTTTTCAATGCGTCATTGATTTTTTCTAATGTATAGCTCAGCTGTTTTCTGGTCAGACTGAACTTCTTCTCAATCTCACTGCCTTTTATCATCGGATCATTTAATATGGTATCAAAGACATTCTTGCTTCTTTCATCAAGATTCACGCTTTCAATCACTCCTCTCATTCTTTATCCCGCACCATCTCACCTACTTAAATTATACGTTATAAAAAATGAAGTTACGGTTTGAAAGAACCAATTTTTTGCGCTTCATTTAGTGCAACAAAGTACCGCGCTTAATACTGCTTCAGATAATTAATCGCATCAATCAAAAATGACTCATTGCCAAAGCTGCCTGATTTCAGGATCATCAGCAGTTTAGGTTCTCCAAGGGATAAGGAAGAACAGATACCGGTTTGAATTTCATCGACTAATTCACTGGCATGAATATTCAGCATTTCAATAATTCTTGCTGATGTGTCACCGCCGGCAATACAGATACGATGCTGATTGGAAGCTTGAATGAGCCGAAGGACCAGTTCAGCGAGTGCTGTTGATACTAATTTAGAGACTGACTTTTCATCATAACCCTTTGTACGCCCAACCGCCTTCATCTGCAAGACCGTTTCATTTTCACAATCAGGCTGAAGCAGCACGTGCTCGCCCTTAAGCAGATGTCTCAGCGCCTTTTGACAGCAGCTTTCAAGCATTCTCTCACTCGCCAGATGGTCATAAAGCATTAAGGGATCAAAGCGTATATGAATGACACCATGAGCAAGCGCATAGGCCGTCTGCTGCTTGCTTTGTTGGGTGATTGAACCGACAGCCAGCAGGATACCGCATTTTTTGTCCGGCAGCATGGCATGATTTTGAACCGTTTCCTGATGTTTATGAAAGACTGCCAGCTCCTCTGCAATTGCTGAAGAACCGCCGATCACTTTTTCATTTACGATTGCCGCCGCCAGGATTTTCAAATCCTGCTGCGTCTCACAGTCACAGATCAAATATCCGCCCGCTTTTTTAGCATCTTCAATTTGTTTACGCACCGCATTATTACCTTGATGAATGGTTTTCAGCAGCAAATGGTGGATTGGCCGCTTTGACTGCAAAGCAATAATGGCAGCCAAATCTGAGGAAGTCATCGGATTCATCGGATCATGACGAAACTGCGATGCTGCCAGCTCACAGCCATATACATAATGCCGGCCATCAACGGTAGTCCGGCCATTCTTAGGAAAAGCGGCGATTACGATCATCAATGATTCATTTAATGTATCCAGCATGGCATCAAATTCCGCGCCGATATTGCCTCTGAATACCGAGCATGTCTTTTTAAAATATTGCGCACAGCCAACTTGCCGCAGCGCCTTTACAGCCTTGGCAACCTTATCATAAGCCTGCTTCGCAGGATCAAAACGTGAATCAGTATCAATAATCAGCACATCTGCCTGATGCTTGAAAATCTCGTCAGGGTTAGATGCGGTAATGCTTTTTAAACCTTGTTTGGTGAAAAAATGCCGATATCCTGACAGCCGGTAATATCGTCACCTACGACACCCGCTCTATATCGCTCACTCACAATATCCCTCCTCACAATTCTATTATAAAAAACAAGCTGCCGCTTTCATAAGTATTCAGTCCAAATTTTAAACATCAAAACACTGATAATTTCACCAAAGAGTGTAAGTGAGCAATTAAAGCCGCTTATCTTATGCTCCGCCAGCAAGCCTATGCGCAAAGTGAAGGCCGCCCAGTCATGCTTCCGCATTTTTTGTGCTGAATTAATGTACAATTCATCACTGATTCTATATAATTGCAGGTGAAAGGATTCATATTAAATATGATATAGGTACAATACTATGAAAATTGCATGGATCGGAACCGGCGTTATGGGAAAAGCAATGCTGCTTCATTTAGTTGAAGGCGGGCATACAGTATCGGCATATAATCGAACGATTGAAAAAGCTTTAGATCTAAAAGAACAGGGAGTCAGAGTCTGCGCTTCACTGAGTGAATGTGTCGCGGATGCGGATTTGGTATTCACAATTGTCGGCTATCCAAAAGATGTAGAAGATGTCTATATGCGTGAGGACGGCATCTTCCATTCGGCAAAGGCAGGTGCGATATTAATCGATATGACAACCTCATCGCCGCAGTTAGCGGTTAAATTAGCAGAAGCAGCTAAGCAATATGATATGAAAGTTTTAGATGCTCCGGTATCCGGCGGTGACACTGGCGCTAAGGCAGGTACGCTGTCAATCATGGTCGGCGGTGATCGTGAAGCCTTCGACAAAGTAAAAGAGGTTCTGGCATTGATGGGCAAAGGCATTCATTATATGGGGGAAGCCGGCTGCGGTCAGCATACCAAAGCTGCCAACCAAATCGCGGTTGCCGGCGCGGTAAGTGCAATGAGCGAGGCGCTTTATTACGCAAAACAAAATGGCCTCGATATGCAGGCGATGCTGGATGCGATCAGCGGCGGTGCGGCCGGCAGCTGGCAGCTGAATAATACCGCGCCAAGAGTTTTAAAAGGCGATTTCCAACCAGGCTTCTTCATTAAGCATTTCATCAAGGATATGCACATTATTCAAGATGTGATGACTGAAAAGGGCGAACACTTAAAAATGCTTGATACCGTATGCTCACTCTATGAGGAACTGGCTGCCAATGGTCATGAAAATGAAGGCACACAAGCATTAATTAAAGTTTATGAAAAATAATCTGATCCTCGGGTAAGACTTCATGTATAAAAACAGCTTTAAACCTAAATTTAAAGCTGTTTTATTTTTGAATAAACACTGAAACACCTTCCGGAATCACTGTGATTGATCTTATTTCTTTGCATTCATTGGCCAGCTGAATCGCTTCATTTAATGTATGAGCGGGTATCATGTGCATCGCTTTAATCACTTTATCATCAAGATCGGAAATCATGATTATTTGATGATCGATAAGAATCCGAGCAAGTATTTGTGCCTGCCATTGATCACTGGCGGTCTGTGCAGCAGGAACGGAAAGAATCTTGTCGTAAAGCTTCTGTACTGTTTCACACTGTTCAAACATGTTGAAAAAAGCCTCACCGCCAATACCGTCTGCACATTGACAAGCCATGATAATTATCCCAGATTTACGGCATGTTTCAGCGGCTGTCGATAACCCCTTAACGCTTTGATAAAGATTTTGATCAAGCGGATAACCATTATTAGATGTAATAACAAGATCACTCATAATTGGCGGCAGTCCGCATCGTTTCGCGGCATACGCGCAGCCCTTTTCATGAGCCATAACTGCATCACCAGCAAAACTGGCTATAATCCTTTGCTGCTCATCAAGTACCACATTTACGATAAAAGCCAGATTTGCTTTGCGGGCAGCGGCCTTCATATCCAAATGAATGGGATTTCCTTTCAGCTGTCCAGCGCGTGAATACATTGAATTTATCATTGCTGCACAATGATTTTGCAGGACACAGTTTTTAGATGCGATACCCGGAAGCACACTTTACGGCCGCCTGAATAACCGGCAAAGAAATGCGGTTCAATAAAGCCCTCCGCAAGCAGCAGATCAGCATCAACTGCCAGTTGGTTAATCAGACATGGCGCACCGCTGGGTAATAGGCCTAGATCAGCCATTTGATCCGATTCACTGTCATGAATGTGTATCGTCAAACGATGCATCAGCTCATCGCCAAATTTATTCCGTAATTCTTTTGCCGTAGTCGAACGATGACAGCCAGTCGCTATCAAAATACTGATTTGCGCTTGCGGACTGACCTTTTCAATCTCTGAAAGCATTGCCGGCAGAATGATTCGGCTATTCACCGGCCGTGTATGATCACTGGCAATGATTACGATATGCCGTTTGCCATAAGCTAATTCAGCCAATGTTTTAGAACCAATCGGCTGTTTCAGCGACTGCTCTACGATAGCGGCCTCACTTTCATAAACACAATTCTTTGATGAACATTGAAGACAGCCCTGAAGCTTTTGATCATCGATTTCTCCTTCCAATCTTCCCTTGCCGTAAGGCAATTGAATAAGCATATGATCACCCCTATCTAAAACTATGATACCACTTGCTTCTTCACCTTTCCTAAACTGTAAGTCCAGATTTTCTCCATTTAAAAGCACAAGAAAAGACAGCCGAAGCTGTCTGAACTTTATTGATTTTCTGCAATATACTGATTTACATGACGCTTTACAATATCAAACTGTACTGAACCGGCTTCCAGAATAGCCTGATGGAAACCCATCGCCGTGAACTTATCGCCTAAAGCTGCCTTGGCTTCCTTCTCCAATTCATTTAATTCCGCATACCCTACATAATAGGAAAGGAATGCGCCGGGATTACTCTGCAATTGGGCATATAAACCTTCTGCCGCTGCGGCATTTAAGCCATTATCATCCATATACTGTCTTACCTGATCCACACTCCAGCCTTCATAATGAATGCCGATATCCAATTGCGCAATCAGACAATTTGAATAAATGCTCATCACCTTCTGCAGTGTCCGGATATTCTCAGGCACATCACGCAAATAATTCAGTGCGTAAAATTCCACATAGGTCGCATAACCTTCCGTATAGCCTAAATTATTGGCAAAAAGGTTATGGAAAACACTTGGAATATTCTTATAAGCATAGCTTACCTGATACATATGACCCGGCAGACCCTCATGAGCTACGGTACTGAATGTATCTAATGAGCCGATAACTAATGCATCTTTGTTAGTATTCACCCTAATTTGTTTCTTAGTAGTACCATCAATGGCCGGAATATTGAAATAAGCGGCAACACCGGATACAGCTAATTCAGGATCTAAAGGTTTAATCTCATAATCGATATCACCCACATCAGGGAAATCCTGTTTGAACCAATTATTTAAGTCGGCCAGCATTGATTCAAAATCGGTATAGCCGGTTTCAGCCTCATCATAGGCCCATGTTTCATAAGCATTGCGGTCAACCATGGCAATTTTCTGGGCCGCAGTGATCATTTCATCAGCCAGCTCATCAAGCAGCTTTTGAGTATCTTCGATAGAACGTGAAGTACCGGTCTTATCCTTAAACAGCAGCTCATAATATGCCTTGCCATTTTCCAGATAATACAGCCCCTGTGTATTATTTTTACTGTCTTTCAAGCCTTCCATTGTCTCAATGATTGCCCCATAGGCAGGAATGAAAGAATCCATAAAGGCCGTTTTTAATTCAGCCTTGTATTGATTTTTTAATTCATCACTTAAATCAAGGCTGTCAACAGTCGCAAACATACTGGTCAGCACGGCGCTGTTTTCACCTTCATTATAAGTCTTTTTAGAATCTTCGATCACCGTATCTAAATCAATCATCAAGGTTCCCTTTTCAGCTTGTTTTTTAGTATATTCAAGCAGGGAATCCATATATGGCTTCACATCTTTAATCAAAACAATCAGATCCTTAAGATCTTGTTCATCGCGTAAAATATAATCAGCAAATAAAGTCGGCAATTGAGTATGCAGACCGGTCATCGTATCAAAGCCGCTGCCAACATAGCGGAATTTCTCATCATTTATGGCAATATCAAGCTCAATTGTTTCAAGATAGTTATCATAAACATCTTTTTGCTGATCATTCAGAAGGTCACGGTTAAACGCATCAAGAGCAGCCTTAGTTGCCTGCATTTCTTCCACACGTTCTTGATAAGCCGCATCATCGTCTTCAAGATAGCCAAGCGTTACTTCGACCTTTGATCGGTCAATACCATAATTCTCTGGGTGTTCAAAATAAATATGTGTTGTCAGATAATCGCTTTCAGCACTGGCAGCCAGTTCTGATTGTATAAATTCATCAAACTTTTTTGTTCTGCGATGGCTTCCTCAGAAGTCAAATCGACAGCCGGCGGTGTCTGCTGTTTTTGACAGCCTGCCTGTGTAAATGCCAGCGATACGGATAATACCGCCAGCAAAAGATATTTAAGCAGTTTCATAGTTTGCATCCTTTCGTACTATATCTGATATTATATCCTTAAATCTGATCAATAACAATATAACTTCTGCGGATTCATCTCAGCTGCCAGATAATTGGACAAAGGCTAGCTTTATGTTACAATAGGCTTATACAATAAGGAGGATTCAGTCATGGGTGATATATTTGCGTTTCTAATGGTATTAGGATTGTTTGCGGCATTTTTAAAGATTCTTTACCTTGTGATTAAGAAAGCTGTGAAGGACGGTATCTTGGAGGCAGCTGAGATTCAAAACAGCGTCGGTGATCAGTAATTTAACTAAATGTAAAACAAACCAGATAGCCCCTGTTTTTTTAACTCTAAAAAAGAGTTAATTTCATCAATAATTTTAATTTTATGCATTATACATTGACAAATTATGAAGCTTTGAAACACTATCAGAAGCAGAGATTTAAAAAATGCACAATGTACCATATAAAGCAAGTCATTTTTTAAAAGTGGTTGATTCTTATTTTGTATTTACCATTATATAATTAATTATATTTTCTTTTTTCATGAGTACCTTGATTATTTGTCTCTATAACAAATATCTTTTAAAATTGATTAATAAAACTGATAACAATATAATTATAATTTCCATTATAAGAAAAACAAAAATACTATCTGAAGAAATATTCTTCAGCAAATAACATGCTGCTATAACTATCGCTGAAACAGAAGCAATATTTAGCAGAATTATTATTTTTTTATCTATAAAACAGAAATTACTCCAGTTGCCCTTAATTTTATTCAATTCTACAAAAATTGAAACACTAAAAATTAAATATAGGGAAATAATCATGATATCTGTCCAAACTGCAGGTAAGATTTGATCATCGAACACATATGTATTTTCAAAGGTTCTCCATAAAAACCCATACGAGACAAAATAAAATTAATTAAAGTCATAATTATAACAAACATAAAAGCTTCAACAGCCAACTTATTAATTTTAATTTTCATTATTATACATTCCTTCTATTCTAAATTGAATTTCATAAAACCTTTTAAATTCAAATTATTATTATTGATATAAATATCAATATCATAATCAATATATTGATATTCTATATATTCTTTTCTTTAAACAAAGTTTTTGTTTTTACTTTAAAATTTCCACCCTATCCTCAAGCTGCTGTAAATCTGTGACATAGAATCGATGCCTTTCATAGATAATAAGTCCCTCCTCTTTGCACTTTGCTAAGACTCGGTTCACACTGCGCAAGGGGGCACATACCTCCGTAGCTAAATGTTCCTTCGTCAGCTTTGTTAACGTTCCCGTTCGCTCATGATGCAAGATACAAGTCAATACCCGTTCATGTAAGGTTAAACTCGACAATCTTAAATATGCATCACAATTATCGCCGATTTTCTGTGCCATCTGCTGAAGTAAAAACTCACAGAACTGCGGATCACTTTCTAACCATCTGCGGACACCTTCTTCCTTTACCTTGATGACATGGCATTCTTCAACCGCCAGCACACCGAATGCTGTTCTGTTTTTACAAAATAACTCAACCTCACCGAAACAGCTGTTTCCACGGTATTCGTAGATAGAAATCAACATGCCATTCACTGCATACTGATACACTTCAGCCAATCCCGTTATCATTAAATATAAGGAAGTATTTGTATCTTCAGGCAATAAGATATGACTGCCCCGAGGATATGTTTTGGATATGAAATATGCCTTTACCTCTTCTGATGCATTCTTTGTTAAGTCTTTAATATCCATAATTTCACCTTTGGGTCAAATGACCTGTACTATTTCTCTGCTGCTTTCTATAATCATAACATAACAAATAACAGGGAGGAAACTACTATGAGAAAAATTATTATTGATACTGACTGCGGAAGTGATGATGCTGTTGCATTAATGATGGCATTAAAAGCAACTGAAATAAAGGTAGTAGCAATTACAACAGTGTGTGGTAATGTACCTTTGCACCATGCCACCGAGAATGCCTTAATGTGCATTGAAATTGCCGATGCACAAAAACCGCCGGTCTATGCAGGAGCAAGTAAGCCGTTATTTCGTGATTTAGTAACTGCCGTCAATGTGCATGGCAATGATGGCATGGGTGATGCCGATTTAATTCATCCAACGATCAAAGCAGAAAAGGAACATGCAGTCGATGCACTTCTGCATTATGCAGAAATGTATCCCGATGAATTAGAGATTATAACCATCGGGCCATGTACCAACATCGCTCTTGCAATCATGAAAGCACCTGAGGTCATGAAAAAAGTGAAACACATTTACAGTATGGGTACAGCCGGTTTAGGCTTGGGAAACTGTACGCCTGTATCAGAATTTAATGTGTATGTCGATGCAGAAGCATATCATATTTTATTGACATCAGAAATACCAGTTACGATCATCGGCTTTGATATCTGTCAGGGAGAAACAATGCTGAATGCTCAGGATATTAAGCAGCTAAAAACAAGCTCCAGCAGAACAGCCAATTTCACGGTGGATTGCAACCGGACTTTACTGCAATATAATCTTGATGCACGCCAGCAGGCCTGTATCGATCTCCCCGATGCCGTAGCCATGGGTGTCTATTTATGGTCAGATATTGTAAAGGAATGCAAGCCCGTGCATGCCGAGGTTTGTTATAAAGAGCCTCTGACTTATGGTCAAGTTGTCTTTAATACAGGTGCCAAGTTAGCGATACAGGAGGGTTTCATGAATCAGCCGATCAATGCCATATTATGCACTAAGATTGATGAGCTGCTTTATAAACAACATTTGCTAACTTCCCTATTATCTTAAACAGCAGCAGATAAAAAGAGTAATTACAGAGGATTAAAAACCATGTAATTACTCTTTATTTTTATAAGG
>BBZX01000013.1 GCA_001305055.1 Clostridia bacterium UC5.1-1C12 | reverse complement strand
CGAAGGTAGAAATAGCCAAAGGCAGTACCGTAGGAACATTGACAGCTGATGCGCCAGTGAAGATTGAAGGTACCGGTACTGTTAATAAAGTTGAAGCCAATGTTGACGGTGTAGAAGCTGGTGAGGATACAGTAATCAAGGATGTAGAAACAGGTAAAGATGTAGAGAAAGCACCGGAAGTTAACAAACCATCAGCTGGCGGATCATCAAGTGGCGGCGGCAGTGAACCATCGATCACTTATTATACTGTTACGTTTAAAGACATGGAAGGAAATAATATTGAAACTAAAACTGTAGAACAAGGTAAATTTGTAACGGCGCCTGTTGCTGTGGCTCCTGACGGGATGGTATTTGCGGCATGGTTTAAAGAGGGTGCCCGATATGATATAACAAAACCGGTGAAAGAAAATCTTGTTTTAACAGCGCAGTTTGGAAGTTTGGCGGCTGATGAAGCAACATTAAAATCAGCAGTAACAAATGGAGGAAACATTGTTTTAGGTAATGATATTGAAGTTGAGACCAGAGTACAAATTACTGCTTCGGTTAATATATTCGGCAATGATCATGCCATTATATCGAGTGAAAAAGGAAGTGGTAACCGTGTGATTACTATGGGTGATGATAATTTTACTGGATTAGATAATGGGACTGTCGGCTTGTATGATATTACTTTAAAACCTAAAGATAATCTGCAAATGCAAAGAGGAATAAGCGTTTATAATGTAGATAGTTTGAATTTGATCCTTGATCACACTTCTATAGTTGCCTCTTATTATGCGTTAAATATCGCTAGTTTTGTTTCTGATTCGAAGGTTAATATAATCGATTCACAAATTGAAGGCTGGGCAGCGATAAATACTTATGCGAATAATACGGATTTCAATATTGAGCGTAGTTATTTAGTGGGTACTAATTCACACAGTGGGCCATCAAATGCGTTCTCGACAATCGTTATTGATGGCGGCGCCTACGATGGTGTTAATGATTTAGAATTTTATAAAAATTTTGAACCTGGTAATTTAGGCAAGGAAAACAATATGATATTTATTGATAGTGTAATAGAAGCCAATATTCTGCCTGATTCAGAATCACAAAGTGTTTTATCATTCCAATATGGCGCTAATGAAAATAGTGTAACATTTAAAAATACAACATTTATAAATGAAGACCGTTCTTGGTTAAATGTGAATGCTAACACTGATTGCAATAACTCAGTTATTATGGATGGAACAGAAGTGCAGATAGAGGATTCATGGTATTATTATGCAGATGCTTCCTGGTATCATGCTGATGAATCTGAATTTACTATAAATACACCCGAAGAGCTTTCAGGACTTTCTTATTTAGTCAATGATAAGAATAATGATTTAACTGGTAAGACCATAAATATTTCCAGTGATATTGATTTAGAAAATATAGAAATGAATACAATAGGCTATGGTGTTACAAAATTTAATGGTACATTAACGTTTACAAATGATGCAGGACTTGTAAATTTTGTTGCTGATAACAGTGAACAGCTTTTAGGATTCATTGAATTAGGTGCTAATGGAAACATAGAAAAATTAAAGATAAATGGCACTTTAATTACAGATAGTCCTGATAATACTTCTAATGGTGAATAACTTTAGAGATTCTAATTAAATAAAATCGTGAAAGCTTAGCTTAATGCTGACTTCCACGATTTTTCTTTATTCTAATTTTGATCTCACAGTACAGAGTATTGTACTTTGCAAAAAATTCCCTTGTCCGCTTCTTCAATGAGAAGGGTTCATCATCACCAACCATAGCAAATTCATCAAAGAACTTGCGGGCAAAGTAGGCAGACCGCCGGCAATGTGAAGTGCTGGTTACTACAATGATGGACTGTAACTGATGCTGGTCACAAAGCTGCTTGGAATACGTAAAATTATCATATGTATTCATGGCATGGGTTTCCATCAATATCGGTATCTGCGGCTCACTTTGATGAATGTATTCAGCCATTGCCTCGGCTTCACACGTATTATTATGCGCCTTACCGCCGCTGATCATGATAATAGGAGCTTTCTGTTTAGACCATAAATCAATCGCTTTCTTACAGCGTCTGATTTGGGTTTGACAAAGACTTCCGTCTTCATGCGTCGGACAACCCAATACAAGGATGCAATCGGCATGATCCATGTTTTGCTTAGGTTTAGGAAAATATATAAAGATTGGCATCAGCACAAGCATTAACAGAACTAAGTAAATCATTAAAGAATCACCGGTGCTTTCAATTCACGTTCAAGGATCTGCCGGCGATTTTCATCACTGTATGGATAACCATAGAGCACGCTGCTTTTGTATTCAATGGTGCGGTATGCTTCCGGTATCTGTGTGAATTTAGAAGCAATCAGTATGCCTTGTTCTTTTAATGCTTTTAAATGCGCGCGTCCTTTTTCATTGCATGCCAGTACCCGCAGATAATTCAGCGGCGGTAAATTGTCAATGTCCGCTTTCTTCGTCTGCATCATCAGATGCAGCATTGTGCGCTGAATTTTTGAACGCGTATAGCGTCTCGATGTGACGGCGCTGATAAAATCTTCAAATTCAGGCAGTCTGGCATGTTTGATGAATAGATTTTCAATACCCTCATCCATCATGAAATATGACGGCAGTGCTGATGAGTCCATGGTTAATAAAACCGTTTGAAAATATCGGTAATAGTCTTCAAGAAAAACCGGATCGGTAATTTCCATACATGTTGCATGCTTGATATCAAGCTGATTTTTATAGCATAGCGAATGGCTGTCGCGGAAGCAATCGGCTTGCTGGTATCCAATTCATGATAATGATTGGTCCGCTGTATGGAATAAGGCCGGATACCGCTGCCTTGCAGGGCGCGTATATAGTTTAAAGCTAAAATATCATTGGCATTGAGTGAGCCATATAAGATCTCATAGGCTTGTACAGGTGAAAGACCGCCTTTCATGGCATCGCTCAGATTGACATCAAGCTCAGCTAATTGTTTCAATATTTCAAGATTGTTTGATTCGCTGCCAAAGCAGATGCTGTCAACACCTGCTAATTTTAATACGTCGACCGCACCTTTCGCAAAATAAGCGGCACTTTGCGCTGCATAGACAAAGGGCAGCTCAAGAACTAAATCAACGCCATTTTCAATTGCTGTTTTAGCACGCTCCCACTTGGCGGTGATTGCCGGTTCGCCGCGCTGCACAAAATGACCGGACATGGTACAAATTAAAAGATCACAGCCGGTAATTTCTTTAGTTTTATTTATATGATGAATATGACCGTTATGAAACGGATTATATTCAGCAATGATTCCTGTTATTTTCATTAAATAATCCCTCTCACGATAATGATAGCATAGAAATGGTCAGGTTTCCATATGCGAAAAAATTCAAAGCCGTGTCAGAGTGAAGCAAGTGTGCTATACTGGATAAGAGGTGGAAGTATGTCAAAAATAAAAAATGAAACAATCGCATCGGCTTATGATCAAACTCAGCTGGCATTGCTTAGCGTAGAGCCGGAGGGTGAAATCAAAGGAATCATTCAGATGGTTCACGGTATGGCGGAGCATAAAGAACGGTATCTTGAAACCATGGAATATTTTGCGGATCATGGTTTTGTCTGTGTTATGCATGATCATCGCGGTCATGGCGACAGTGCAGCTTCTAAAGAAGATTATGGCTATTTTAATGATTGCAGCGGTGATGCCGTTGTGGATGATGTCGCTTTGATTACCGATATGCTTAAAGCACGCTATCCTGGCCTGCCGCTTGTTCTGTTTGGTCATTCGATGGGCAGTCTGATCGTTCGTGCCTATATGAAAGATATGATGATAAAATCAATGGTTTAATTGTCTGTGGATCGCCAAGCAAACGGACAACCCTGCCGGCTGAGAAGCTGTTTATTCAGCTGATGATCAGGCTCAAGGGTGAACGTTACCGTTCCGCTTTTATCAATAAACTGTCCTTTGGTGCTTATAACAAGCGCTTCAGTCAGGAAAAGTCAGAAAATGCATGGATTTGTTCTGACCCGGAGGTTGTGAGAGCGTATGATGCAAGTGAAAAGTGCGGTTTCACATTTACGCTGAATGGGTTTATGAATGTATTAAATTTAATGGAAAAGACATATTCTAAGAATTACTGGCAGATGAAGAACCGCTATGTGCCGATTCTTTTTATCATCGGCAGCGATGATCCCTGCGCGGTGAATATGGAACAGTTCAAAGCAAGCGTTAATTTTATGTGTCAGGTTGGTTATGAGAATATCTCGAATAAAATATATCCGAATGTGCGTCATGAAATCTTGAACGATTTAAGTAAAAATGAAGTGTGCAGCGATATGCTTGCATTTATTGAACAGGCAATTCAGAAATAAATTCCTACAATTTTGTCATAATCCTCGAAATATTTTGTGAATCAGATATAATGGATTCACAAAGGGGGCTTGTGTATGAAAAATATTAAAAAGGTTAAAGATGTTTTAAAAGGCATTGCAATCTTAGCTTTGGTCGCATTGATTGCTTTTGCCGGCGGCCGCTTTTTCTCACCAAGTGCTAAGGCACCGCTCATCACTTCTGATCTGCTGACTACTAAATTGCAGAATGTCAGTGATTTGGCAACGCTTCGCTATAAATATACAAATATGGGTAAATTTGAACAAGCCACCGATTTCTATGGCTGGACAGTACCTTTTATGACAAAGTCATTTATTATTTCCTATGACGGCGTGCTTCTTGCTGGGGTTGATCTTTCAGAAGCTGAAATACAGGTTGATGACAATAAGATTACTGTGCATCTGCCAGAGGCTAAAATTATTTCGCATGAAATTGATGAAGACAGCATTGAGGTGTTTGATGAAACGAGAAATATCTTTAATCAGATAAAAATTACCGATTATACTAATTTCTCCAAAGATCAGAAAGCGAAGGTAGAAAGTGAAGCCATTGCGAACGGTTTGCTGGCGGAAGCGATGGATAAGGCTAAAACTGTGATTCAGGCACTGCTTGAACAAAGCGGTGAGGTCTACGAAATTGTTTATGAATAAACTATTTGTTTAGTAATTGTAAACTCTTGCCGCGGGTGAGAGTTTTTTATTGTTTTAAAGCGAATCGCATTGATGATGAATTGCTTCTGAATAAATGTTTTTGTTTAATAATACTAAACAAAATTATAATTTATTAAACTTTCGGCTTGAAATCAGCCTTGTTCTATGTATAATAAAAAGCATGTGAAAAGCGGGGTGATGATTTCAGCGATTATATTTGAGGTACTTGTCAGGGACACCTGTGTTTTATGCAGATTGCCAGCTTATCATAAATAAAATCCTTGGGAATAATAAATAAAGAAGTTGATGTTTGTCAGCAAGTACAACCTGTTTTTAAATTTTTCAGAAAGGGAAATGTTAAAATGAAAAAACTGATTGCTATTTTATGTTGTTTGATGACACTAACTGCCTGTGTAAAGGCTGATGAAGCCGAGCCACAGAGTAATTTTACAGATGAGATGAAGCTTGCCTATGGGCAGGATATTTCTTTAGAGGACGGTGCGGACGCCGTTGAGCGTTTGGGAGATCATAAGGTTTCTCCGTATTTTACACAGCTTGATTTTTATAATATGGAATCAACCGATACTTTGACGATTCTTCCGCATTTTAAGACGATCCAGCAAAGCTCGGAATGGAGCTGCGGCGTTGCCAGTGCAATGATGGTTCTGGCTTATTATGATAAACTGGGTGATTATGATGAATATTCTTTGGCTCAGCTGCGTTCCAATGGTTTGACTCCGGAAGCGACCACACTGCGTCAGGCGATGGAGATTTTTGATGCAGTCGGCGGCTTTGAATTAGAGACGACCTTTGATTATGGTGAGGGGCTTGCGGAAGAATTTGCATTATCAACTATTCAAAATTATTTAAAAGATGGTGTTCCGGTAATGGTGGCATGGAATGATTGGGGTGGTCACTGGCAGGTAATTATCGGTTATGATACGATGGGAACAGAAACTGAGCAGGACGATGTCTTGATCATGGCTGATCCATATGATACTACTGATCACAACCAGGATGGTTATGTCATTTATCCGGCGGAACGTTTCTTTTACAATTTCACGATGTATGACTTCTTTCCGGAAGAGGAATTGAACGAGATGCTTTTTATTGCTGCTCGTCCGATTGAATAACTAATTTGCCGGTTGTTTTAAAGCCTGCTTTAATGCTTGACAAGGCAGGCTTTTATGTTAGTCTTGAACAGAGAGGTGTGATGAGATGGGTTTTTTATTACTGCTGCCGTTTTTCTTGATTCGTTTCCTGCTTTTATCAAGGCTGGATCAGCAAGCGCTGGGGCGGGCCGCTCATTTTGCACCGATGCCTAAACAGGAAAGGGGTTTTTATTGGCTTTATCAGGCCGCCAATATCGTGATTTTTGTTCTTATTCTCGTGCTGCCAATAAAGCGTTTGCCTCCTTATATCTATTATATGGGCTTGCTGATTTACCTTTTTGGCCTGCTGGTTTTAACGGCATCAATCATCAGCTTTGCATCATGTGATAATACAGGGTTTAATTGCAGCGGTGTCTATCGGTTTTCACGCAATCCGATGTATGCGGCTTATTTTATCTTCTTTATCGGCTGCGCGATACTGCTTCATTCATGGCTGCTGCTGGCTGTGGTTCTGCTTTTTCAGATGGCCGCGCATCGGATCATCCTTGCGGAAGAAACTGGTGCATACAGCACTTTGGCGGCAAGTATCTTGATTATATGAAAAAAGTCAGACGCTATTTTTAAATCATTCCCTATGCAAAGTACATACATGGGTATGATTACCTATGAATTATATCGGCTGCAAACGGATTCTGCTTGCATCACAGGATTGAATAAGTTATACTAATATAGTTGACTTTGGAGTACAAATTCCTTATAATAAGTACGTTAAGCGACGAGGTGATTTTTTGAAGTGGACCAAAAGTGAATTGCTGCAGGCCAGAGATTGCACAATTGAATTTGATGAATCAATCGCATTTGAGGAAGAAGCAATAGCTCGCATCCATCATTTAAGAAAATTACAGAATGTTACGGTATCCGGAAACATCCATTACGATTCGACAAGTGACCTGGCAATTGCCAACCTTGATATCGACGGCTGTATGGTTCTTCCGTGTTCGATTACACTGGAAGATGTGGAGTATCCGTTTCATGTAAATTCAACGGAAGTCTATGCCTTTCATAAGGCAAGTGAAGAAGATGAGATGCATGAAGCTAAAGGTGATATCGTAGAGTTGTACCCAGTTCTCTTTCAGCTGATTATGATGGAAATTCCATATAAGGTCGTGAAAGAGGGGCTCACTGATTATCCGAAAGGAAAAGGGTGGGAAGTCGTCAGGGAGGAAGATTTAATTGCTTCAAAAGAAAAGGCAATTGATCCTCGGTTAGCAAAATTAAGAGATTTTAAGATCGAAAAATAAGTAGGGAGGTACCGACATGGCTGTTCAACAAAGACGTAATTCAAAAACTAGAACTGCAAAACGTAGAACACACTACAAACTGACTGCACCGGCATTAGTTAAATGCCCTCAATGTGGAGCTTTAAAGAGACAACACAGAGTATGCGGAGAATGTGGTTTTTACAACGGAGTAAAAGTTGCTTAGTTTAAAACGCTAATAGAGGCCCATGAGTTTTCGTGGGTTTTTATTTTGTTTTCTGATATGTATGCATGGTTTGTTTAAGCATGCTATACTAATAGAAAGAATGTGAGGAGTGTTGGTTATGCTGCATTTAATGATAGTTAAAAGTATCCGCTGGCTGTTAGTAAAGCTGGGCCGGGGCGGATCGCTGCCTGGGAATATCGGATTAAAGATGGACCACAGCTGCTGAGCCGATTTAAAATGCCGAAGCATGTGATTTTGGTAACCGGAACCAATGGCAAGACAACGACAAGCAATCTGATTGTTGAAAGTTTGCTGGCATCGGGAATGAAGGTGATCGGCAATCGCCGCGGAGATAATCTTCGTGAAGGAATTGCCACCCTGCTTTGCGCAAACAGTGATCTGCATTATCGCGTCAAGGCGGATGCAATCGTGCTTGAAGTTGATGAATTGACGATACCGAGGGTGTTTGATCAGCTGCATGTGAGTGCCTTTGTGGTTAATAATTTCTTCCGTGACCAGCTGGATCGGGCTGGTGAGATGGAAACAATTGTCCGTAAGATTGAATCGGTACTGCCCGATTATCACGGTAAGCTGATTTTGAATGGCAATGATCCAATGTCGTGCGGTTGGCGGATCGTGCCAAACAGGCGGAAGTGCTTTATTTTGATGTGAAGCAATGTGCTGTATCTCTTTCTGAAAGCTACGAAGCGAGTGAGGGCAAATTCTGTCCGCGCTGCGGTGCCGAGCTGCATTATGACTATTATCAATATTCGCATATCGGTCAGTTCAGCTGTTCGCAGGATGGTTTCGGCAAGCATGAGGCGGCGGTCTGTGTGGAAAGTATCGATTTCAACACGCAAACGATGACGGTGAACGCTCAGAGGCTGCCGATGTTTCAAAACGCGATTTACGCGGTTTATAACTGTGCGGCGGTACTGACGCTTTTAAAGGCTATGAACATCAGCTGGGAATATGCGGCGAAGGTATTTGCTGAGTTTGAGATGAATGATGGGCGCAATGAAACATTTATGATCAACGGTGTGCAATGTGTTTTGAATCTGATTAAAAATCCCACCGGCGCCAATGAGGTCATGAAGATGATTGCCCATGATGAACAGAAGCGCTCTGTGCTGATCGTGCTCAATGACAATGATCAGGATGGCAGAGATGTATCGTGGATCTGGGACGCGCATTTTGATTTGCTGATTGATCCATTGAGTGAATGTATTATCTGTTCCGGTACCCGTGCCTACGATATGGCGCTGCGGTTGAAATATGAGGGCTATAATGTCGGTCTTCAGGTGGAAGAGAATCTGTCACAGGCGATTGATAAGCTTTGTGAATGTCCGGGGACGCATATGGTTATTTCAACCTATACGGCGCTGCAGCAATGCCGTTCAATCTTAAGGAGGAAGGTTTCATGAAGCTGAAAATCTGCTGGATGTATCATGATCTGATGGATCTGTACGGGGATAAAGGGAATATCCAGGTGCTGAAAACCCGCTGTGAAAAACGCGGCATTGAATGTGTTGTCGACACGTGTACGCTGAATGAAGAAAAGACATTGGCAGATTATGATTTACTGTTTATCGGCGGCGGTGCGGATCGTGAGCAGGGACTTTTGGTAAATGATCTGCTTAAGCGGCGCAGTGCGATTCAGGAAGCGATGGATCAGGGTTCATTTATCCTGCTGATCTGCGGCGGCTATCAGCTGTTTGGTCAATATTATTTAGACGGCGACGGTCAGAAAATCGAAGGCTTGAAATTCTTTGATTATTATACGGAAGCCGCTTCGCGAATGATCGCTGCATCGGTAATATCGCGGTGGAAGCAGCTCTGGACAGTGAGCGGATCATCGCAGTCGGTTTTGAAAATCACGGCGGTCAGACAAAGGGAGTGAATCAACCCTTCGCGAAAGTGCTGAAAGGCCATGGCAATACATATCAAAGTGCCTTTGAGGGCTTTTATAACGGACAAGTGTTGGGGACTTATATGCATGGCCCTTTGCTGCCTAAAAATCCTGAAATCGCCGACTTTATTCTGCGCAAGGCATTGGCTAAGCGGCATGGTGAATGCACACTGGAACCGCTGAATGACATGCTTGAACACAAGGCAAAGGAAATTATGCTGAAAAGGCTTGGTTTATAAACTATCTAATATTAAAAATAATGCCAGAACTGACAGTGAAACTGATCAGTTCTTTTTTTCTGCTGCTGGCGTGTTTAGCGAAAATATGCAAATAATAACTGAAATTGTTTTAAAAAGGGTGAATTTGTTTTAAAGGGCGGCCAAGCTGTTTGAGGAACTGGACTTTGACATATTTTAACTTATAAAAAAATCAATTCTCGATGGATTTCATCTATACAAAAAACATGATTTAGTCTATAATGGTGGTAAGAAGTAGGCAAAAGTGGAAGAAGTGGGTGATTGTGATGTTCATGGGTGAATTCGCGCACAATATTGATGCGAAGGGACGTCTGATCGTTCCTGCTAAATTCAGAAATGAATTGGGTTCTGCCATGATCGTTACGCGCGGTCTTGACGGCTGTCTCTCACTTTATACAAAGGAAGCCTGGGATAAGATCTATGCTCAGCTCCTCGCTTTGCCTACGACTAAAAAAGAAGTGCGGATGTATGTTCGTACACTGACTTCCAAGGCCAGTGAAGTGGAGTTGGATAATCAGGGCAGAATCCTGATTCCCTCAATACTGATCAAAGAAGCCGCGATCGTTAAGGAATGCGTGATTGTCGGCGTCGCTGATAAGGTTGAGATTTGGTCAAAAGAAAGATGGGAAGCATATTCTGACAGTGCGGATGATGAATTTGAAAGCATTGCCGAGAGTATCACGGATTTTATTATATGATGAAACATACAAGCGTGCTTTTGCAGGAATGCATTGATTCTTTAGTTATCAAACCAAATGGTATTTATGTGGACGGTACATTGGGAAGAGCCGGTCACAGCAGTGAAATCTTAAAAAGGATTCCAAAAGGTCATCTTTATTGCTTTGATAAAGATCAGCAGGCAATTTTGGAATCAGAAGGCAGGTTGGCGGCAGTTAGCAGTAATTTTACGATTATTCATGCCGGCTTTAAAAATCTGAAGTGTGAGCTTCAAAATAGGGGCGTTGATGGAATTGACGGTCTGCTTCTTGATTTAGGTGTTTCTTCACCGCAGTTTGATGAAGCCAGCCGCGGTTTCAGCTACCGCTATGATGCGCCGCTGGATATGCGTATGGATCAAAGTCAGCCGCTCAGTGCTTATGAAGTAGTGAATACATATGAATTTAATGAACTTATGCGTATTTTTTACCGATATGGTGAAGATAGCTTCGCCAAGCAGGTAGCTCGTAAAATTGAACAGGCCCGCAGCGTAAAACCAATTGAAACGACGTTTGAATTGGTGGATATCATCAAGTCGGCGTATCCGTCTAAGGTGCTTAACAGCAAGGGACATCCGGCCAAGAAGATTTTCCAGGCCATCCGCATCGAGGTTAATGATGAATTATCCGAGCTGGAAACGGTGCTTGAGGATGCGCTGGCAATGCTTAAGACCGGCGGCCGTGTTGCGGTGATCAGTTTTCATTCTTTGGAGGATCGCATCGTGAAGGAAACCTTTGTACGGATGAGCAGTCAGCCTAAGATTGATAAACGCATACCGCTTTTGCCTGGCCAGCTGGAAGATGCGCCTTATCGGCTAGTTACTAAAAAGCCGATTCTGGCAGGGGAAGCAGAGTTAAAAGAAAATAACCGATCTCATTCGGCCAAACTCAGAGTGATAGAAAGGGTGAAATAGTTTATGGCTAAAATTGTGAAAAGGAAGAGAAGATTTAAATTTGGGACGTTTGTGAATGTGATTTTCAGCTTATCATTTATTGTCTATATTTGTTCTGCGACTTTTTTGCATTTCGCATAATGTAGCTTTAAACTATAAGCTGACTGCCCAGCAGATTGAAATTGAAGATGCTAATAAACGATTAGAGACGTTAAAGCTTGAGGTAGCACAGTTTACGGAAAGAGAATATCTGATGACTATCAGTAATGAAAACGGGGGAAATCTGAAACTCGATCAAAAAAATATCGTGTATATCAGTAATGGAGACAAATAGAAGAGTGAGCTGGTAGAATGAAGAGATCAAATCTTAGAATCGCTGGAATATTTACTGTCATTGCTGTATTGTCATTAGTGATCGTCATCAATGTTTTTGTGGTAACGATCGGCGGTGTTCATATGCGTTCGGGTACCAACATTTTGGCGAGCAAGGAAGGCAGTCAGGAACGGCAGGAGATTTTGCCGGCTAGACGCGGATATATTCGTGACCGCAATGGCAGTATCATCGCTCAGGATCAAGATACATATACAATAAAAGCTGTACTTTCTAAAGATCGTACAGGTGCTTATGCTTATGTTGACAACAAGGAGTTTACGGCTGCGGCCCTGGCTCCTATTTTAGGCATGAGTGAAGAAGAAATCATGAACTATCTGAATCTTCAGGATCAGGGTGTCTATGAGACATTGCTTGGTGAAAAGGGCAAGGGGCTGACAATCGAACAAAAAGAAGCGATTGAAGCGATTGAATATACACCAGATCCAAATAAGAAATATCCGGGCTTGCCGGGAATTGAATTTGATAAGACGACAACTCGTTTTTATTCACCGGGTAAGTTTGCGTCAAATCTTTTAGGCTTTGCGAATTATGATGAGGAGCAGCAGCGCATCGTCGGTCAGATCGGTATCGAGGCTTTTCAGGATGCAGTGCTGAAGGGCAGCGACGGCTTGGTTACTTATCAGAAAGACGCGCTTGGCTATAAGCTGCCAGGTACGGAAAAGACGGAAAAAGCGGCGGTTAACGGCAATGATGTCTATTTGACTTTAGATAAGGATGTGCAAAGCGCTTTGGAAGCAGCGCTGCAGAGTACGATGGAAGCCAACGGTGCTGAGCGTGCCTGGGGAGTTATCATGGAGGTTGAAACCGGAAAGATTTTAGCTTGGGCCGGTTATCCGACCTTTGATTTGAATAAGCGTAATATTGAAAGCTATGTGGATCTGCCGAGTATGTATGTTTTTGAACCGGGCTCGGTTATGAAGCCGTTTGCCTATGCGGCGGCGATGGATGCCGGAGTCTATAAAGGCGATGATACGGTATTTACCGGCCGTTTCTGTATCGCTTATGATGAAAACGGCGGTTTATATCGGACTAGCGGTCCTTGTGAAGAAAACGGCAATATCAATGACGCTGAGCGTGCTGGCTGGGGTACGATCAGTTTTGATGACGGTTTGATTCGTTCATCAAATACATGTATCGCGACGCTGCTGACTGATTATCTGTCAACCGATGTGTTCTGGGACTATCTGGATAAATTCGGCTTCTTTAAACAGACCGGCATCGAAGGCTTGTCACAGAGTGAGGAATTCGGTATCAAGAATGATAAAACGCCGCTTGACCGAGTGGCTGCCGGTTTCGGACAGGGTTCTGCGGTTACAACACTGCAGCTGATGCAGGCTTATACGGCAATTTTTAATGATGGAATCATGGTGCGTCCTTATTATATTGATAAGATCGTAAATCCGAATACTAATGAAATTATTGAAAATGGCAAAACCCAATATGTTTATACTGATGAACAGGGTCAGCCGGTACCGGTGCTGAAAAAGGAAACCACCGAGAAGATTTTGAAGCTGATGGAACAGATTGTTGAAGATCCTGAAAAGGGTACGGCGCATAAGTATAAGATTGACGGTGTATCGATGGTTGCTAAAACCGGTACCGGTGAGATTGCGAAGGATGGCAGCTACGGAGATACGGTTTATACATCGAGCATCATGGCGGCATCACCGGCGGATGATCCGAAAATCATGATGTATTATGCGTTTGAGAGCAGCAACTATCTTTATTATTCAGCTGATTATTTTAAAAACGCGTTCATGACCGCGCTGGATGCGGCATCAATCAACAACGCGCAGCCATTAAAGGCGGTTGCCTATGATAACAGCTATGGCAGCACTTATCAGGAGTATACGATGCCGACTTTAGTGAATCATACGCTTCAGTATGCCAATTGGAAGCTGGATGAGATGGATGTCGATCGCATCATCATCGGTGACGGCAATCAGGTTGTTTCACAATATCCGAAAATGGGAACAACGATCGGCACCAAGCAGCATGCCTTTGTGAAGACGGATGGTATCAATTATACGATGCCGGATATGACTGGCTGGGCATACAAGGATGTGCAGATCTTTAAAGAATTAAGCGGCATGTCGATTGAGATGACGGGTCAGGGGGTTGTTGTCTGGCAGAATCTTGATGCCGGTACGAGCATTTTTCTGATACAGAAATTAAAGTTACATTAGACTAGCACTTCGGTGCTATTTTTTTATGTGTTGGAATAAGATGTTTTGAGGTGAGTTCATGCTTCATGTCCGCAATAAGAAAAGAATTAATGCGATTTTTATCGGCGCTTTGGTTTTGTTTGGCTGTATTTTGAGCAAACTTGGTTATGAACAGATCATCAATCAAGGTTCAATTGTCGATAAGGCCAAGGATCTGTGGCAGCGTGATTTTAAACTGGCTGGCAATCGGGGAACTATTTATTCAAGTGATGGCCGTGAATTGGCGGTTGATGTACCGTCGACTTCAATTATTGTCGTACCGGCGATGATCGAGGAGCCTGAACACGCGGCTGATGTGCTGAGTCAGATATTAAATACCGACCGTGAGGCGCTTTATAAAAAGCTGACGAACCATGTCTCAACGCAGAAGCTGCAGCCGGAGGGGAGAAATATCAGCGATGAGCAGGCGCTGGCCATTCAGGATGCGAATATTAAAGGCGTCGTGCTTGTTCAGGATTCCAAGCGTTATTATCCCAACGGCAATTATCTGGCACAGGTGTTGGGTTTTACCGGTATTGACAATCAGGGCTTGGCGGGTCTTGAACTTGAATATGATGAATATCTGAGTGCTAAAAACGGTGATTTGAAGCTGCCCTTTGATGCGAAGGGAAATCAGCTGTCAATCAATGAAGAAGTGATCAATCAAGGACAGGGCATGGATATGGTACTGACGATTGATTCGACGATTCAGGATATTATTGAAAGAGAAATGAATAATCTGATGGAACGGTATAAGCCAAAAAGCGCTTTAGCCTTGGCGATGAATCCTAAAACCGGGGAAGTTTTGGCAATGGTATCCAAACCGGATTTTGATCCCAATCATTATCAGGAATCAACCTCTGAAATCATTAACCGAAATCTGCCGATCTGGATGAGCTTTGAGCCGGGGTCAACGTTTAAATCAATCATTTTTGCCTCAGCCCTTGAGGAAAAATGCTTCAATATGTATACCGATACGTATTATGACCGCGGTTATGAAATGGTTGAGGGCGCCAGAATTAAATCATGGCGGGCTGGCGGTCATGGCCTGCAGACGTTCTTGCAGGTGCTGGAGAATTCAAGTAATCCGGGCTTTGTGGAAATAGGCCGGCGGCTTGGCTTAGATCGTCTTTATCAGTATGTGACTGATTTTGGCTTTGGCAGCAAGACGGGCATTGAATTACCGGGCGAGAGTACGGGAATTATGTTTAAAAAAGAAGCAATGGGGCCGGTGGAACAGGCAACAGTAGCTTTCGGTCAGGGGTTATCAGTAACGCCAATCCAGCTGGTGAGAGCTTTCAGTGCGGTGGTGAACGGCGGTACGCTGTATAAACCGATGATTGTGAAGCAGCTGGTAGATCCCATCAGCAAGGATATCGTACAAGAATTTGAACCAACCCCTCAGGGACAGATCATCTCCAAAGAAACCAGTGATCTGATGCATGTGGCGCTGGAAAGTGTAGTTGCCAACGGCGGCGGCAAAAATTCATATATTAAAGGCTATAAGATCGGCGGTAAGACGGGAACCGCCCAGAAGGCCGTGGATGGCGTTTACTTAAGCAATGAATATATTCTGTCCTTTTTATCAGCAGCGCCGATGGATGATCCGCAGATCGTGATTTATGTAGCGGCTGATTCACCGCAAAATGATGTGCAGTACGGCGGAACCGTTGTCGCACCGGTAGTCAGAAAGTGTTATGAGGATATTCTGCCGTACCTGAATGTAGATAAGGTGGAGGAACAGCTGCCCAAAAAGACAACGTGGCTTGATCCGATTGAAATCATTGTCCCGGATCTGATCGGCAAGCAAAAGAGTGAATGTAAGATGGAAGGCTTAACCTTTGAATTTGTGAATGAGGGGGAGGTTGTGATCGACCAGCTGCCAAAGGCTGGCGAGGTATTGCTTGAGGGCGGAAAGGTGATGATTACCCTTGGCTAAAGAGTGCCGGCAGTTATTGGCTTTAATAGGGATATCCTGTGATGATTCAACAATTATTCAGGGAATAACCTGTGATTCAAGAGAAGTGAAGCGGGACTGGCTGTTTGTCAGTCTTCAAGGTATGGCGCATAATGGCGATGATTTTATTGATGAGGTAAAGGCGAAGGGCGGCATTGTCATCACATCGCATCCGCATCCGGGCTGTTACGAAGTATCTGATCCTCAAGCGGCGCTTGTGACACTGATTAACGATTATTATGATACACCCAGTGATAAGCTGACAATTATCGGTGTGACAGGCACCAACGGCAAGACGAGCGTCTGTTCCTTTTTGTCGCAGATGTTTACCGAATTCGGACAGCGCAATGTGGTCATCGGTACCAATGGCATTCAGCTTGACGGTTATTGTTATGCGACGCAAAATACGACACCGGGCATGATGGTATGTCTGCGCGTCTTTTTGGAAGCGATACGAAGGGGAATCCACACGGTAATGATGGAAGTTTCCTCACATGCAATCGATGAGGGAAGATTGGGCTTTATCCGTTTTGACCGGCTGATTTATACGAATATCACACAAGATCATCTCGATTATCATTTAACCTTTACCCATTATCAGTACACCAAGTTTAAGGCCCGCCTCTATTTGAAGGAGAATGGGCGGATTCTTTTAAACCAGGATCGTGATGAATTGATGGAAATGCTGCATCTGCGTACCAAGGGAATTATTACTTATGGCCTTAAACCATCGCATGTGCAGATCAGCAATGTTGAGCTTAGAAGCAGCGGTTCCGGCTTTGATATCGGTCAGCTGCATTTTGAGACTCGCTTGTTAAGCATGAATAATGTTTATAATCTGGCTGCCTGTATCGCTCTGTTTAAAAGCTTGGGCATTCATTCCCATGAACTGTGCGAGGTTGTATCACGCATCGAAGCACCGGCGGGCCGCATGGAGGTCTTGAAGCTGAAGAATCATACAATTTGGATTGATTATGCTCATACGCCAGATGCTCTGCGCCGCTTGTTGGAATTTGCCAATCAGGTTTGTATCGGCAGAATCATCACGGTGCTGGGCTGCGGTGGGGAACGAGATCAGGATAAGCGGCATCAGATGGGTACGATTGCTTCAACGCTGAGCTATCGGGCGATTTTCACAGAGGATAACTCACGCGGTGAAGATCCGGCTGAAATCATCAAACAGATGTCGGTCAATGTGCTGGATAATGTGAGCGTTTTGATTGATCGGCAAAAGGCTATCGCATTCGCACTGTCAATCAGTATGAAAAGTGATATAATAATAATCGCCGGTAAGGGAAATGAACAATTTTTGATTGTCAAAGAGGATAAAATTCCTTATAATGATAAGGCGTTTATACTAAAACTTACCGAGGAGGAACCTCTATGAATCAATATTTATTAGCTGTCGGTCTGGGGTTATGCATCACGCTGGCTGTGATGCCGATCCTGATTCCGATTTTACATAAAGTTAAATTCGGACAGAGCGAGCGTGAAGAGGGACCAGCTTCCCATAAAGCCAAAAACGGTACGCCCACGATGGGCGGCATTGTTTTTATTCTGGTGCCGATTCTGGTGCTGCTGATTTTGGATGCGCCGGCTTTCATGAATCCGGAAATGCAGATTGTCGTGCTGGCTTATGTCGGTTATGCGATGATTGGCTTTATTGATGATTTTATCATCGTGGTTCAAAAAAATAACCGCGGCTTGTCACCGAAGATGAAATTTCTGATGCAGAGTGTGTTGGCGGTACTGTTCTTCTATCTCTATCAAAGGATCGCGCCGACAACAATTAATGTACCGGTTCTGAATATGGAAATTGAATTGGGCTGGCTGTATTTCCTGCTGATTTTTATCATGTTTACTGCTGAAAGCAATGCGGTAAATCTGACTGATGGACTTGATGGTTTATCGGCAGGCTGTGTGATTATCGCCCTTTCACCCTTTGTTCTGCTTTCTATTCATCAGGAAAAAAGCGATTTAGCCTTATTCCTGCTGGCGGTGATTGCATCTTTGCTTGGTTATCTTAAATTTAATCTGCATCCTGCCAAAATCTTCATGGGCGATACTGGATCGTTGGCGCTGGGCGGTCTTTTAGCCGCCGCGGCGATGGTATTGAAGCAGGAATTGCTGCTGGTTATCATCGGCGGCATCTTTGTCATGGAATTGATGTCGGTAGTCATTCAGGTAACCAGCTTTAAGGCTACCGGTAAGCGGGTATTTAAAATGGCACCGCTGCATCATCATTTTGAATTAAGCGGTTTTAAGGAAACGCAAGTCGTATTGATGTTTTGGATGATTTCCTTAGGTTTTGCAGTCTTAGGTTATTTTTTGGGGGTAATGTAAATGGCAACATGTCTGGTTATCGGCAATGCGAAAAGCGGCAATGCAGCCGCACGGTTATTGAATCAAAAGGGTTATACGGTCACTTTAACGGATATGCAGAGTATTCCTGATAAGGAGGAGCTTGAAGCATTAGGCATCCGAGTGGTGGATGAAGGGCATCCGGATTTTCTCTTCAATGATGATTATGCGTTTATCGTAAAAATCCCGGTATAAAATATACAGTGCCGATTATCCGCTATTTTGTCGAGCATCAAGTTAAAATCTATACAGAAATTGAAATTGCCAGCTGGTATGCACCGAAGTTCCATTATGGCGCCGTGACCGGTACCAACGGCAAGACGACGATTACGACCATGCTTTATGAATGCTTAAAGGCGAATGGCCGTTGTGAAGCAGCCGGCAATATTGGCACACCGCTTAGCGAGCTGGCATTAAAATATGGCGATGAAGAAAAAGATATCGCGCTTGAATTATCTAATTTTCAGCTGTTAGGGGTGGAAAGCTTTCATCCTGAGGCAGCCGTTGTCTGTAACCTGGCGCCGGATCATCTTGATTATATGAACAGTGTTGAAGAATATTATGCGTCAAAGTTTAGAATCGCCATGAATCAGCGCGGTGATGACTGGTTTTTGCGTAATGTGGATGATCCGATCGTTATGCAGTATGCGCATGATCTCAAGTGTAAGATCATTGACTTCTCATTGCTTCGGACTGATACTCCGCTTTGTATCAGAGATGGCAGTGCCTGGCTGTTTGACAAGCGTCTGTTTAAACTCGATGATTTGAAGGTTGTCGGTATGCATAATGTCAGCAATGCGATGATTGCCGGTGCGATGGCAGTCAAATTGGGTGTGAGCCTTAAGGCTGTTGAACAGGCATTGACTTCATTTAAGGGCATCGAACACCGCATTGAATATGTCGGTGAAAAAAATGGCGTCAGCTTCTATAATGATTCCAAGGCTACCAATACTCAGGCGGCCGCAATCGGTATTGCCTCATTTCCGAAAAATATCCTGTTATTGGCCGGCGGTCATGATAAGGGGATCCCTTTTGAAGAAATGCGCGCTTATGATGATAGAATCAAGTGCTGTCTGGCATTTGGTGAAACCAAAGCTAAAATTGCGGAAATATTTACCCGTTCAAAGCAATGTGAAACGATGTTTGAAGCGCTGAATGAGGCATGGCGGATGAGTGCGCCGGGGGATGTGATCCTGCTTTCACCGGCTTGTTCGAGCTATGATCAATTTAATAATTATGAACAGCGCGGAGATTTGTTTAAGGAAGCGGCACTGAAAATAATTCATGAATCGACTGATTGAACCTTTTCATATCAATGAGAAGGTTTTTTCTTCACTTTGTATACCAGCGTCTGCCGAGAATTCTTACGGATCATCACATAGATTGTCTATAAGCTGTGTATAAATGCGGCGGTTTTGAAAAAAAGGGAGACGGAATCAATTTGCGGTTCAAAAAGCTCATTTATTTTATACGATTCATCAGCAAATTATCCGGGAATGCGGCCAGCTTAATGATTTAGAGGCGGCTATGAATTACTATGATGCCGAAAGCTGCGGCAATAATCGGTAAGCTGATGTATTGCGTTCAACGCTGTGACTCCAGCTTTTTTTGTGTATGAAAGCTTGAAAGAAAAAGCCGGTTTTTTTCATTTCATATCATTAATTCCATTGGTTGAAAGTTCAATAAGTTGGTGCTATTATAAATCTAGTTGAATATCCAACCAATTTGGAGGCTGTATGGAAAAACGCAATAGTCTGTTGATGAATACCTCGATTTTATATCGGTATACTCAGAAATATTATGATAAAAATTTAGATTTATATCAGATCGGTGCCGGTCAGCTTCAGTTTTTGATTCTGATTTATGAACATGAAGGCATTACGATGTCGGATCTGTCGCTGATGGGCGGTTTTGATAAAGGAACGGTAACAAAGGGTATTCAGCGCTTAGAGGCGGAAGGCTATATCACAACCGCAGCAAATGAAAAAGATAAGCGCATTAAACATCTATATACGTGTGATAAGACGAAGAAAATCATTCCGGAGATCTATCTTGTTCGTCAGGAATGGTGGGAGAAAATCACACAAGGCTTAAGTGAAGAAGAGCTGCAGCTGGCGGAGTGTGTACAGGCGAAGCTGATTGCCAATGCGTCGGCAGTTACTCAGCCATGCAATCAGCTGAAAATCTTCGGCATGCAGAAGCTTACCTTATTGGATTACCCCGGTCAGCTGGCATCAACACTGTTTACCGGCGGCTGTAACTTCCGCTGTCCTTTCTGTCAGAATGCGGATCTGGTTTTCTGCCGGAAGATCTTTCTGAAATCAATGGTGATGATTTGGAAAGCTTTCTGAAACAACGGCAGAAAACGTTAGACGGTATCTGTATCAGCGGCGGGGAGCCGTTCTTGCATGAAGAATTGGAGCCTTTCTTATATAAACTAAAGGCATTGGGATATAAGGTTAAAGTAGACACTAATGGGAGCTATCCTAAGCTTTTAAAAAAATATGCAGCAGCAGGTTTAATTGACTATGTCGCGATGGATATAAAAAATGACAAAGCTCATTACGCCAAGACGATTGGTCTTGAAAGCTTTGATTTATCACCGATTGAGGAAAGTGTTGACTTTTTGCTTCACGGTGATCTTGATTATGAATTTAGAACCACGGTTGTCAGGGATTTCACAGTGAAAAGAAATCAGCGCCGCTGCAGAATGGCTGAAGGGCGCTAAAGCGTATTATCTGCAAGCCTTTGTAGACAGTGAACGAGTCATTCAAAAGGGGCTGCACGGCTATGAGGCTGATGAAATGCAAAAGCTGTGTGAAGCAGCCAGAAAATTTGTACCTAACACGCAGGTGCGTGGGTTATAAAGGCGGAAAGGAAAGGGAAATAACTATGTATCAGGTAATTAAGAGGGACGGCAGTATTGCGGAGTTTGATTTAAAAAAGATTTGCGCTGCTATCACAAAGGCGTTTGACGCACAGAAAAACAGTATCATCCAAGTGTCATCGAAATGCTGGCACTGCATGTAGCGGCCGATTTTGAAAGTAAGATCATTGATGATAAGATTCAGGTAGAAGCGATTCAGGACAGCGTTGAGGCTGTTTTGATTCAGGCAGGTTATGCCGATGTAGCGAAAGCTTATATTCTTTATCGTAAACAGCGTCAGAAAATCCGCAACATGAAATCGACGATTCTTGACTATAAGGAACTGGTAGACAGCTATGTGAAGGTTTCAGACTGGCGGGTTAAGGAAAATTCAACAGTAACTTATTCTGTCGGCGGTTTGATCTTAAGCAATTCCGGCGCGATTACCGCTAACTACTGGCTTTCAGAAATTTATGATGAGGAGATTGCCAATGCACATCGCAGCGGAGAGATGCATCTCCATGACTTATCGATGCTGACAGGCTACTGCGCAGGTTGGTCACTGCGTCAATTGATCTGCGAAGGACTGGGTGGGGTTACCGGTAAAATTACATCAAAACCGGCAAGACATCTGGCATCCTTATGCAATCAGATGGTTAACTTTTTAGGCATAATGCAGAATGAATGGGCAGGCGCACAGGCCTTCTCATCCTTTGATACTTATTTAGCACCGTATGTAAAGGTTGATGATTTGAGTTATGAGAATGTAAAAAAATGTATTGAATCGTTTGTTTATGGTGTAAATACACCAAGCCGCTGGGGAACTCAGGCACCATTCTCAAATATTACCTTGGATTGGACAGTGCCAAAGGATCTTGCTGAACAGCAAGCCCTGATCGGCGGCAAGGAAATGGATTTTAAATATAAAGACTGTCAGAAAGAAATGGATATGATTAATAAGGCATTCATTGAAATCATGATTGAGGGTGATGCCAATGGCCGCGGATTCCAATACCCGATTCCAACTTATTCAATCACTCGTGATTTTGACTGGTCAGAGACAGAAAACAACAAGCTGTTATTTGAAATGACATCAAAATACGGGACTCCTTATTTCTCCAATTATGTAAACAGTGACATGGAACCTAGTGATGTGCGCAGTATGTGCTGCCGTCTGCGTCTTGATTTAAGAGAACTGCGCCGTAAATCAGGCGGTTTCTTCGGCAGCGGCGAAAGTACCGGTTCAGTCGGAGTAGTAACCATCAATATGCCGCGTATCGCTTATTTGGCAAAGGATGAAAATGATTTCTATAAACGCTTAGATCATTTAATGGATATTGCCGCCCGCTCACTGAGCGTTAAGCGTACAATCATTACTAAATTGCTGAATGAAGGCTTATATCCATATACGAAGCGTTATTGGGCAGTTTTGAGAACCATTTCTCGACAATCGGTTTGATCGGCATGAATGAGGTGGGCTTAAATGCAAATTGGCTGCGTGCGGATTTAACACATTCAAAGACGCAGAAATTTGCTCAGGAAGTTTTAAATCACATGCGTGAGCGCCTGGTTATTTATCAGGAAGAATACGGCGATTTATACAACCTTGAGGCAACACCGGCGGAATCGACAACGTATCGTTTAGCGAAGCATGATAAAGAATTATATCCGGATATTATCACGGCTACTGAAAATGATGCGAAGCCTTATTATACCAACAGCTCACATCTGCCGGTCGGTTATACAGAGGATATTTTTGAAGCGCTGGATATTCAGGACGAACTGCAGACACTTTATACATCAGGCACCGTTTTCCATGCGTTCTTAGGTGAAAAGCTGCCGGATTGGAAAGCTGCTGCGGCCTTAGTGCGCAAGATTTCAGAGAATTATAAACTGCCTTATTATACTATTTCACCAACTTATTCAATTTGCCGCAATCACGGTATATCAGCGGTGAGGTTTATGAATGCCCGCATTGTGGTGAAAGACGGAGGTTTATAGCCGTATTACTGGATATTATCGTCCGGTGCAGAACTGGAATGAGGGAAAAACACAGGAATTCAGCGAACGTAAGGTTTATGATATCGGTCATTCGGTGTTAAAAGGTAAACAGGCATTGAATGATGTTCAGACCCCATGTGAGAAAGTTGAAGGCAAGCTGCTGCTGTTTACGACAAAGACATGTCCTAACTGTAAGGCTGCCTATCAGTCATTGGATCAATCAAGGCTGAGTTTTGAAAAAGTAGATGCCGAGGAGCAGGAAGCATTGGCAAGACAGTACGGCATAATGCAGGTACCTACCTTGGTTGTATTAAAAGAAAATGGTTTTGAGAAGATTGGCAATGCATGGAAAATTCGTGAATTTGCGGAAATGAATCATCAGTAATAATTTTATAAGAGTGTTTGTCATTTCGATGATGAATACTCTTTTTCTGTTATATGTGACCGCTATGACTATCCTGCAATTATTTTTGTTTTAAACTGCCTTTGCATAGCCATGCAGGCCGCGCACACACTAAGGGCGGAGGTGGCTTATGGAAGATAAAAAGAAAAAACATCAGAACCAGCTGAAAAGGATGCCGGCAATAATCAGTGGACGAATAATAATCTGAAATATTATCCGGATGAACGTCCCCGTCAAGATGGACCTGGCGGCAACTAATGATTAAAAAAGTAGATCATCAGTTAATGGGAAGATTTCATAACAGCTGGCTGAATGCTTATTACCATTTTTCCTTCGGTGACTATTATGATGCAGATAAAATGCACTATGGCATGCTGAGAGTGGTGAATGATGATACAATACAACCGCTCAGCGGGTTTGAATCACACAGTCATAAGAATATGGAAATCTTGACCTATATTGTCCAAGGCGAAGGTACACATTGTGACAATGATCGAGAACAGACATTAAAACGCGGAATGATGCAGAGGATGAGCGCTGGTACAGGGATCACACACAGTGAACGCAATATGCAGGATTCACTGCTGAGAATGATACAGATCTGGATTTATCCTAATGAATTGGATCTGACACCTGATTATCAACTGGCGGAACTGCGTGGCATGAGCGATATAACCGTTGGCTGCTTTTAGCTTCCAATACTGGCAAAGCACCGCTTTATCTTCATCAGGATATGAATATCTATGCCTGTGAATTAAGCGATGCGGCAGAAATAGAATTAAAGGTAATGCCGCTGCGGCAAGTTTATCTGGTGGTTCTTGAAGGCCGGGTACGGATAGAGGATATGCTTTTTGATGCTCATGATGGAGCGGAAATCGATGAAAGCACAAGCTTGAAGGCTGCCAGTTGGCCCATGTGTTGATGTTTGAAATGGCTAAACTATAAAAAGAAAACAAGTGGGGGTCTCACTTGTTTTGCCTTTATTAATGATTGAAAATTTGGAAGCCGACACGTTTTTTAACTTTCATTAATTTTTTATGCGCCAGCTTGCCCGCTTTTAGGCGGCCTTCTTCCAATACCTGTTCACAAATACCACTATTTATAATCTCATTGTAGCGTTCTTGCAGATCAGTCAGGAATTTCTCGATATTGTCACCGATTTCTTTCTTCAGATCGCCGTAGCCCTTGCCTTTAAACCGTTCAACAAGACTATCAATCGATTCGCCGGTCAGGTTGAGTGAATGGTTAACAGATTCGCAATGCCCGGCTGATTTTCAACATCGTATTGAATGATGCCGATTGAATCGGTAACGGCTGACATGATTTTCTTTCTGGCCGCCTTTGGATCGTCTAAGAGATAAATGACACATTTTTCATCATCACCTGATTTTGACATCTTCTTGGTCGGTTCAGTCAGTGACATAACCTTGGCTCCGACTTCTTCCACAAGCGGTTCAGGTACGGTGAATGTATCACCATAACGATTATTGAAACGCTCGGCGATATTGCGGGCTAATTCAACGTGCTGCTTCTGATCAATGCCTACCGGTACATAATCAGCATCATATAAAAGAATATCGGCTGCCATTAAAGAGGGATAAGTAAATAAACCAGCAGTGATATTCGTTTCACCTTTTGCTGTTTTATCCTTATACTGTGTCATGCGCTGAAGCTCACCCATATAAGAATGACATGTTAAAATCCAGCCAAGCTCGGCATGCTCATGCACATCAGACTGTAAAAAGACAGTTGTCTTTTCGGGATCAAGGCCGCATGCCAGATATAATGCAACCAAATCACGGGTATTTTTCTTTAATTCTTTAGGATCGACCTGAATCGTAATCGCATGCAGATTGGCGATAAAGATATACATTTCATATTCATCCTGATACTTGGCAAATTGACGGATCGCACCGATATAATTTCCCAGTGTCAGCTTTCCGGTCGGCTTTATGCCGCTTAACATAGTTTTCATAATAATTTCCTTTCTTGTTAAATAAAAAAAACGCCCCGATGCAGGGACGTAAAGTACGCGGTACCACCCAGCTTGCTATAATAATATAGCCGCTTGCATATAACGGTGCTCACCGGTTACAGACTCATGCCTGCATCAGCTCAAAAGTCCCAATTCAATTAATAACCACTGCTGACTCACACCGGCCGTCAACTCTCTTTGAAGGCGATCATTAATCTACTTCACTTTATCATTGCTTGTCGGTATTATCGTACACCAGTTTGATTAAAAACACAAGGAAGAAATATGAAGAAATCAATTCCGCAAATTGTATATCTGTTTGAGAATAGTTTGCAGTGACAGCAGAATTAGTCTATAATATTAAATAGATATCAAGAGAATGGAGGCTGCATTATGATACTATTATATACATCTCCGGGCTGTGCTTCTTGTCGTAAGGCTAAACAATGGTTAAAAGATAATAATTTACCGTTTGTGGAAAAGAACATCTTCACAACATTGTTGAAAGAGGATGAAATTAAATACTTATTAAAAAGAACAGAAAATGGTACGGAAGATATCATTTCGACCCGATCAAAGGTTTTTCAGGAAATGAATGTTGATTTAGATGATTTATCACTGAATGAATTAGTTAAGTTTATCCGTGAGAATCCTTCTATATTAAAAAGACCGATCATCTTAAATGAAAAGAATTTAGTTGTAGGCTATGATGATGATGAAATCACATCCTTTGTGCCTAGTGAACTGCGCAACCTTGTATCAAAGACGTGCAATGAAACATGTCAGAATTATGAAATCTGCGGTGCATGCCGTAAAGAAGCTTAAGAGATAATCACTATCTCTTTTTTATAATATATAAAGCTTTGAAGGATGATACTCTGATACGGAACCAGAATCGTTTATAATTTATTAAATAAAGATTCAAAGTGATAAAGATAAATTATTTTAAAGAATGATTTATCATAAGATAATTATTAATCAGCAAATAACCCCTGAATTATAAGCTTTTACGG
>BBZX01000012.1 GCA_001305055.1 Clostridia bacterium UC5.1-1C12 | reverse complement strand
GACTGAAGAAGTAGAGATTTTTGTGTTTTTGAATATAAAAATTAATATTATAACTGTATCTGGTTACACAAAATGAAAAATCAAACTCATTGATGTTTTTAACAAAATAAAAATCAATATAAATGAAATAAACATCATTTCTCCTTGTAAATTATCAACCCTATATGATAAATTAAACCCATAACCCCAGAGGAGGAATTAATAATATGTCTGTTTATCAAAGGGATAATAAATTTTACTACAAAGGGAAATACACACTACCAGACGGCAGAAGTGTATTCTACAATCGATTAGCCAAGGGATGCACCTGTCTGGAAGATGCACGCATACTTGAAAAAAATTTCATAATGAAGAAAGAAACTAGAACGCTACGAGGTAAGAACGGGCAGCACAGTAACATTTGGCAAGCTCTGCGAAATCTACTTTGAAGACCGCCGCAACGTGCGCAAAAGCACAACCATTCAAAATGATAAATTCGGATTAACAAAACTCGTCCGTCTCCGTCCAGTATGTTTGTGTGACATTAAACCAGCAACCATACAAGTCATCCTTGACGAAATGGAGAAAAACGGCGCCAGCACTTCATACGTAAATAAAATCAGAAGCCTTGCTCATAAAATACTCGCCTATGCTGTGCGAGAAGACCTGCTTGAAAGCAATCCAGTAGATAAGGTCGCTAAACTGGTAAGACCCGATGAGCTCGAGGAAGAAATCCATTTCTGGACCTACGACGAATTTTCAGCTTTCATAGAAAACGTAGATCAGAACAAACACAACCGCTACTATTGCTTCTATAATTTCCAATACTTCATGGGCTGCCGTAAAGGGGAAAGCCTTGCCTTGAACTGGAACGATATTAACTTTGATAATAATACAGTTAAAATCAATAAGACAATTGCTCAGCAATTAAAAGGTATTCCTTATAAACTTACACCCCCTAAAACCAAAAACAGCATCAGAACGATAAAAATGCCGGACATGCTGATCAAAATCATGCGAGACCGTTATGCCAGAGTATCCCAAGAAGAAAATTTCTCCCGTACCAATTTTGTATTTGGTGATGAGCAGCCGTTAGGTATTAAATATATCGGCGTGTTATTTAAACAATACGCTGAATTTGCTGGCGTTCCGGTAATCCGCATCCATGATTTAAGACATTCTCACGCCTCATTCCTGATTAATAAAGGTGCCAACATTAAAGCCATAGCCTCACGTCTAGGTGATAATGTAGAAACCGTCCTTGGTGTTTATACGCATCTTTTCTTTGAAACCGAAGATGAATTAGTAAAAATTATTAATGAAAACTGTTATTAATTCATGCTAATCTTACAGTGCTATAAGATGTATTATAACAGAATCAAGTGGAGGGATGAGTAAAATTGCTTGAAATTCTCAAAGACGAAAAGATTCATGTGAATGATGATTTGGCAGATATTAAGGACAGCTTGCTTGTGTTAAATAGTAAGGTCAATAAAAGCAGGGTTGGATTGAGTTTGAACCCTACCCAAATTGGTATGTGTCCTCAATATTGATCGTGCTTATCCTCATAATAAAGTTATCCGGCGTCTTCCTGAGGATTATCCACAGGATGCTTTAGACCTATTTGAGCTAACACATACAGGAAAATATGAATATACAATTAGTGAGGAAAAGGCGCTTGCAATTTGCTCATCTTTTCCGTCTGCAATAGTAGCAACAACAATCTATGAGAAAGCAAGCTCATGTGATGATTTTCGACCAGTACCTTGTATTCTTCAATTCTATGTTGATCATGTGGTTAATGAAGTTATCGATATCATTTGCTGTGAGCTATATGCAGTTTATGGAGATCTAAAATGCAATCTTTTTAGTTTTATTAGAAATCATTTTTAGTTTATTGGAGAATGAGGACATTTTTGAACCGCGATGTAATAATAGAAGGCCAAGCGCTGCATGCCTTGAGTCAATATTTTTCTTAATGTGGGAACGATCTAGCTTTTATCGCAGGAGAGGGGAGAGGATGAGGAATCATTTATAAATTGATTCCTGCAGTTTTGGATCAGCTGCGCCAGCTTGAGAAGGTTTATTTAAGTTCACCTATGAGAAATCTCATCATCACTTAACCATCAAAAGTTAATGTTAATGAAAGCTTAAATATTGGTTTACTGGTCATGAAGCTTACTACAAACTTATCTCCTGATGAATTAGCGCAATTACTAAACAGCTATCATCAGCATAAAAAATATTACCGGCTTAAAGAGGGCAATTTTATTCAATTAGAGGATTCATCACTTACTGCGATAGCTAAACTAAGTGAGGGGCATGAATTATATACAAAACAGCTAGCGAAAAGGCGTCTGCAGCATCCTAATTATCATTGGTTGTTGAAAAATAATAATGAAAATAATGAAAATCATAAACTGAAAATAAAAGAAAATAAAATAAAAAATTTTCAGAAAATGGTTGACATACATTTTCCAGAGGTGTAAACTAACACCATAAAGTTGATGACCAAGAGAGTAAATATTTAAGAATCGCCAGCGAGTCAGGACAGAGTGGAAGCCTGATCGAGGAAAAAATATTGAAGCGCACTTGCGAGATGTCTGTCTGAAATGAGTAGGATGGATCGCTTACCCGGCGTTACAGGAAGAGTGGTTCATGTGCGGAGCATGAATAACTGGAGTGGTACCGCGTTAAATAACGTCTCTGGATTTATATATTCAGAGGCGTTTTCTTTTACCATAGGAGGTTTGAATGAATGAAACAAAATAGTAAGAAGCGACGAAAATGTGTTTGATTATTACTATCAATTTATGAATAACAAAAACATCTAAGGGAGGATCAATTTATGAAGAAATTATTAACAATTGCTGCAGGCTGCTTATTAAGCTTTACAATGACAGCATGTTCATCCAATAATGAAAGCGGACAGAGTCCGGAACCACAAAATAAATTAGAAGAAATTCAACAAAAAGGAAAATTAGTAATGGCTGTTTCACCGGATTTCCCGCCATTTGAATTTATCGACAATACTAAATCTGGAGTTGATCAGTACGTTGGAGCTGACATTGAACTGGGAAAATATATCGCCGAACAGCTTGGCGTTGAATTTGAAATAAAAGCAATGGATTTTACAGCAGTGTTGAGCTCCGTGGATCTTGGCAATGCCGATATCGCTATCAGCGGTTTTGGCTGGCGTGAAGATCGTGAAGAAAGCTTTGAACTCTCCCATGGCTTTAATAAAGATGGTGAAGCTTCTTGCCACGGTTTCCTAATTAAAAAAGCGGATGCAGCTAAATACACAACTCTTGTTGATTTAGCTAATGCAACTATTGCTGCACAGGTTTCTTCATTACAGGAAGGTTATACCAAAGAACAGCTGCCGGATGCTAAGTTGCAGGAAGTAACAACATTAGATATCGGTGTTATGTCATTGGAAACCGGTAAAGTCGATGCACTTGCATGTACGTGTGATCTCGCAAAAGGGTATGCTTCAGCCAATGAAAATTTAGTTAAAGCGGATGCTGAATTTGATATCACTTATGATTCAGAACATGATGGCAATGTCGCGGCTGTTCAGAAGGGCAGACAGAGCTGCTAGCTAAAATCAATGAAATTATTGATGAAGTTAATGAAAAAGGTCTCTACGATGAATGGAATACGGCAGCGAAAGCCACTGCTAAAGAATTAGGCATTAAATTTGAAGATTAATGAAAGGATTAGATCCCAATGCAAAATTTAACTTTATTTTCACTCATCACGGAAATATGGAGAGTGTTTTATGAGAATTATCCAATCTTTATCGATGGCTTGCTGGGAACTTTGCAGCTAGCCGCAATAACCGTTTTATTCGGTACCGTTTTAGGGGCTGTCATTGCCTTAGCAAAGATGTCAAAATGGGGGATTTTAAGGGGTATTGCCGGTATTTATGTAGAGGTTATAAGAGGTACGCCGATATTAGTTCAGCTTTATATTTTTGCCTTTTTTCTGCCAATTGCATTTCCGGTTTTAGCGAATGTACAGGATTACTACATGGTTGTCATCTCGTTGATTATCAACTCCAGTGCTTATGTTTCTGAAATTATTCGTTCCGGTATTCAGGCGGTTGATAAAGGACAGACAGAAGCCGCGAAGAGTCTTGGCATGAGCAATTGCAACATGATGCTGAAAATAATTCTGCCGCAGGCAATTAAAAATATTCTGCCCGCATTAGGCAATGAATTCATTATGATGATTAAAGAAACATCATTGGCATCTGTCTTATTCATTAATGAATTAATGTATACAAGAACATTGCTCATGTCGACTAAATTTCTTAGCTGGCAGCCGCTGTTCATTATTGCAATCATTTATTTTATCGTAACTTATTCATTATCAAAGGTTGTTGGTTATATGGAAAAGAGGTTGAGTGTCAGTGATTAATCAGGCGTTGATTCAGGTAAAAGACCTGTGTAAGAATTTCGACGATTTACAAGTTTTAAAAGGCATCAATGAAGAAATTCATAAAGGGGAAGTAGTGTCCATCATTGGTCCATCCGGTTCGGGGAAAAGTACCTTTCTGCGCTGCTTGAACTTACTTGAGGTACCCACCAGCGGCCAGGTTATCTTTGAAGGTGTTGATATAGCGGCAAAAAATCTGAATATCGACAAGCATCGGCAAAAGATCGGCATGGTTTTCCAACATTTTAATGTATTTCCGCATCTTACCGTATTAGAGAATATTACCATAACACCCATCCTCGAAAAAGGGGTGTCAAAAGCAGATGCAGCGGAAATGGGGATGCGGCTGCTTAAAAAGTCGGACTTGAAAGTAAGGCAGATGAATATCCTAGAAAATTATCAGGCGGACAGAAACAGCGTCTGGCTATCGTAAGAGCCATGGCCATGGAACCAGATGTTATGTTATTTGATGAACCGACCAGTGCGCTTGATCCGGAAATGGTTAAAGATGTCTTGGAGGTAATCAAAGATCTGGCGGATAATGGCATGACCATCGTGATTGTTACTCATGAAATGGGCTTTGCCAGAGAAATCAGTGATCGAGTTTTATTCATGGATGACGGTACTATCGCCGAACAGGGGACGCCGGAGGATGTTTTTAAGAATGCAAAAACCCAAGAACTATTGAGTTTTTGAGTAAAGTACTATAAGGAGGATTTATGCAGACAACATTTAATTATGATCATTATTATGATTGGCAGGAAATGAGTAGATGCTTAAAACAATTAGCGGAACAGCATTCTAGTTTAATGCGGCTGGAAAGTATTTGTGTGAGTGAAGAAGGAAAGGATGTTTGGGCAGTTACGCTTACTGATTCAAGCTCTGGAGAAGCGTCTGCTAAACCAGCCTATTATATAGACGGCAACCATCATGCCGGTGAAGTAACTGGTTCAATGGCGGCAATGTATACAGCCGATCTCTTATGTACAAATTATAATAAAGACGAGAAAATTACAGATTTATTAAAAAATTATACTTTTTATATCATTCCAAAGATTTCACCCGATGGTTCAGACGTTTATCTGCATAGTGATCAGCGTCTGCGTTCAGTAAATCGGAATTATCCATTATCAAAATTGACTGATGGCCTGCATCCTGGTGATATTGATGGTGACGGTGTAATTCGTATGATGCGTGTAAAAACACCTTACGGCGCATGGAAAGTGTCTGAAAAAGATCCGCAGGTAATGACAAAAAGAACACCTTTTGATGTTCAGGGCGATTTCTATAATATTTATCCAGAAGGTGAAATTATTAATTATGATGGCTTGCATATAGAATTAGCCAAAGAAAAATGGGGCTTGGATTTTAACCGCAATTATCCGTTTGGCTGGTTTACCGAGGTGCGTCAGCCGGGAGCGGGTAAATATCCGTTGAGTAATCCGGAAAATAAAGCAGTGGCTGATTTTGTGTTAAACCATCCTAATATTGGTTTTGTTTCTACTTTGCATACAACAGGCGGTGTACTTGTTTATCCGCCGGGAACATATCCAGAAGCCAAAGCATTAAAGAAGGATATGGATTTGTTTAAAAAAGTTGGGAAAATGGCAAAACAGATCATGGGCTATGAGACTGTAAATATTTTCGATGGTTTTCTGACCGATATTGAAAATTATTCCTCTGGTGCGTTTGATGACTGGTGTTATGAAACACAGGGCATTCCGGCTTATACAATTGAATTATGGAATTTATTTGAACGTGCAGGTGCGGATATGAGTTGGCCGCGCAAGGATAAGGATGATGATGGTCAGGAAGCTGAATATGCAATGGTTTTAAAGTGGATCAAAGAGAATGTTGGCGAAAGTGCTATTAAGCTTGGACAGAATTTGATCACCCACAGCTTGGTACTGTGGAAATCGGCGGCTTCGATTATAAGTTTATCCATCAAAATCCACCTTGTGATTATTTACTCCAGGAAGTTGAAAAAACTGCAAAGTTCATGCTTGCGAATGCTTATGCTCTGCCAAAACTAAAATTTGAATCAGTAAAAACTGAAAAAATCTGCGATGGTATTTATAAATTGGAAGCGGTGCTTGGTAATACAGGCTACATGCCGACTTATCTCACTGACAGTGCGAAACGGCAGAAAATTGATCAGCCAATTCAAATCACTTTATCAGGCTGTGAAGTTATTGAGGGAGAAGCGTTGTTGATGGTCAATGAGTTAGAGGGTATTTCTGGAGTTAATACTTATTATGGCTATGATGGAATAACAACCCAAAAGCATGCCCCGCAGCTTAAACGTTTCACTTGGATTATAAGCGGGAAGCAGAATGATTTAGTAAGTTTGACTGCCTCTAGCCAAAAGGCAGGAAAAGTTTCCATTCAATGTATTTTATAAAATAAAAAGCATACACTAGAAAGCAAATCATAATAGCTTTCCAAGTGTATGTTTTTATTTTATGCATTCTTATATTTATTATAAGATTTAAACAAATACCAAATCGATAAAATTGCAAAGACAGCCGGCAGCAATTCAAGAATGAAGAGTGAAGCACCATTGATCTGAAGCAATGAAACACCGGCATCCAAAGCCATATGAATTAGAAAAGCAGCTAAACAGCCAATCAGCGTTTTACCATCCATGCTTTTCGTCATAATCAGTGTTGTCAATGCACAGTGCAGCAGCATTGCGAACACTCGTTCCAATAAGGCGACAACGATTGCCCAAGCGGGGAATGAACTTAGCATTGTGGTAATGGATGCTACTGAGGACGGGTCAAGTCCCATTGTTGCCAGCGTTCCTTGATTAATCAGAAAAGCATAATAAATATATGAAATATATGTAATACCCAACATGATGAAGGCTTCGCAGAAACCATGTCCCCAACCAGCAACAGCTCCTTCCAGCCAGCCTTTCCGTTTTTTTAGACAGATATTAACAACAAATAATCGCCCCAGTGTTTCAAATAAAGCGGCACTGACCCCTAAGAAAAGCGCATACAGTGTCATATGCTGAGCAAAAAAGTGACAACTGAAACATTGGACATTAATACACCCATCAATGGAATCCGCAGAATCATCTGCGAAACGAAAAAGCCTAAAGCCCCTGCCAAGCTAACTGAAATAATTCGATAGCCCTGTGATTTTAAATACAAAATAGGTCCTAAACCTAATAAAAATAATATGATCACCGCAAATATAAGCGCAAGTATTGTAGTAGTTGATACCATAACGACCTCCTGGTAATTACCCTATAATTGTATTACAAGAAAATTAATTTGCAAGTTTTTATTGACAAACTGTACTAACTGTATTAGTGTATTAATATAAATAGTACAGTTGGTACAGAAAGGAGCAGAAACATGTTCATGTTGAATCCGCAGGATAAAGCGCCGATCTTTGCTCAGTTAAAAAAACAAATTATTGAGTTTATTGGGCTCGGTATCCTGAATCCAAATGATCAGCTTCCGTCAGTACGTTCACTGGCTAATGAACTGGGCATCAATCCCAATACAGTTGCGAAAGCTTATCAGGAATTGGAACTGCAAGGTTATGTTTATACAGTTGCAGGTAAAGGATGTTTTGTCAGTCAGGTGAATATTGAAGCTGACATTCAGGGAAATAAAATCAAAGAATTTAAGCAAGTTGTTATGGATTGCCATAAATTCAATATTGAGAAGGAATTGTTAATATCAAGTATAGAATCAATTTATGAAGGGGGTATGAAGTATGCTGAAAATTGAAAATGTAACTAAAAAGCTCGGTACCCAGGTGGTTCTTGATAACTGCAGCTTGGAAATAAATGATGGTTCAGTGTTTGGTTTGATCGGACCTAATGGTGCCGGTAAATCAACGTTGCTGAGATGTATTGCGGATATTTATAAGTGTGACAGCGGTATGATCACTGTGGATGGTGAATCAATTGTTGAAAATGAATATCAAAAACAGAATCTATTGCTGATGTCGGATGATCCTTATTATCACTACAATGCGACACTGGCTCAGATGGTTGAGTTTTATAAAGTATTTTATCCTCAATTTGATGATGAAATCTATCGGAAATATCTTAATATATTTAAATTGAATGAAAATAAAGTCATGAATAATTTCTCAAAAGGAATGAAGCGTCAGGCATTTATCTTAATCGCATTGGCAATCTCACCGAAGCTGCTGCTGTTAGATGAAAGCTTTGACGGTTTAGATCCGATGATGCGGTTGTTATTCAAAAGGGCAATCAGTGAATGCATCGAGAAAAAAATATGACAATCATAATCTCTTCGCATAACCTTCGCGAGCTTGAAGATATCTGTGATTCATTTGGTATTCTTGATGATCATAAGATAACAACCTCCGGCATGTTGGATGAAACAAAAGAAAACATTCATAAGATTCAGCTTGCCTTCAGCATCGAAAAACAAAGGTCAGATTTCAGTGAGCTGGATATTCTTCATTATTCTCAGACATCAAGAGTTATTACTATGGTCGTTAAGGGTGATTTGAATAAAATTGAGGCAGTTATTAACGCTCAGCAGCCACTGATGATGGATGTATTGAATGTTAATCTTGAAGAAATCTTTATTTATGAAATGGAGAAAAAGGGGGTATTTGAAAATGTATAAAACAGTTACGAATTATTACCTTTCAATCCTAAAAAGACAGAAAAAATTATTATTCTTATACACTGTAATCGGTTTTGTGGCATTTCCGATGGTCGCTTTAATCAGTACCAATTATGATGGCGGCCGCGGTATTTATGAGTACAGTATATTGATGTATGCTATCTTTATGGGTGCCTGCGCATTGATAATGCCGATTGTGATTAATAAATTTATGCTTAATAAGCGAAGTGTGGATACTTATTTTTCACTGCCCATCAGCCGAAAGCATCTATTTGATGTCCATTACTTTGCGGGCTTAACATGTATCTATGTGCCTTTGTTATTGAACTACTTAATTGGCATATTGCTGTTAACCTTTAGATATGGATTCTATTCATTTACTTTGCATAGCTTATTAGGTTTATTCGGGATTATCGTTATTACCATGGCAATTTACACAATAAATACATTAATTGTCACAAAAGCTAATAACATGATCGATTCAGCAATCTTGATTGCCGCTTATGCTATTCTGCCTTTCATGCTGTATATCTGTTCGATGTCTTTTGTAAATCAATTTACGGTAGGTTTTACAGATAGCATGTTTGATTTTGGCATCATGCTTAATTTCTTGTCACCGTTTACGATTTTAAATGATTTTGTCTCTTCTTTTAATGATTTCATTCGCACATATACAGCTGCCCTAGAATATAATTTGCTGTGGATCGCCTATGAAGCTTTAATTATTGTTGGATTCTATCTCTGGGCGGTAAATGTATTTAAAAAACGTAAGGGAGAGGACAGTGAGCAGGTTTCTAATGATTTTTTCACATATCCATTAGTTGTTAATCTATCAAGTGTGCTGCTTCTGTCAATGTATATTATAGATATAATGGATATTATCCTTACAATTACGATTGTGGTTATTACCTTTATTCTTTATCTGATTATGCATTTTATATCAAGAAGATCCATGAAAGTCACGCCGCAATTAATTATTAAATATTTCGTGATTTTGGCGGCATTTAATATTTTCGCTTTTTGCGGCTAAGGAAACATATTTCTTCGGCATTAATCTTCAGACACCCAATGTGGATCAATTTACGAAATTGGAAGTCAGTTATTATGATTATGATAATGACTGGAATGGCAAAGGTAATGAATATGAAGCTGTTATATTACTTAGTAATATGAATAAAGATGAAGAAAAGTTTGTAAATGATATTTTGAATCTGCAAAAAGTTGCTGCTGAGGAAAAAAGAATTATATTGGAAATTCTTATTATTATGTAGATGATTCGATATATCTCAGAGTTGTATTCAAAATAAATGAAGATGATTATGGTCATTATTATCGATTCAATCTGCCTAGAGAAGATTATGGTGATTTGCTTGAAAGTAAATGCTTCAAGGTGATGAATTATGATTATGACACGGAAATTGTTGATTAAAGGATTAGTGCTGCTTTTATTAGTCAGCGGCTGCAGTAAACATGATGAAATCTGGACGGTAAATGCTTCACAGCTATCACACGCTTTAAGTGAATTAAATCAAACTGAAGAGAATATTGAGGATCTAATTCCTTTTGAATGGGATGAAGCATATAGTTTTACACCTTATCTTCAAAAAGAATTCATTTATGATATTATTGGTTATAAATGGGATAATATCAAGGAATCTACCAGTGAGGATATGATACAGGTAGTATTTATGTATCAGGGAAAGGTTGTTTGCCATATCTTTGGCAGAGTAGAAAAATTAGGCTTTGTGATTGATTTCGGTGATTATAATGGCAATGATTATGTCAAAATTACCAAAAATGAGAGTGCCAGACTTCACTTTGAATGTGAAGGGGATAAAAAATATTACGTTATAATTAATAATAGGGAAGAGTTATAAAAGATTCTGTCAGATTTGGCAGAATCTTTTTTGTTTCAATGAAGGATAATATATGATTATCATTTCAGGGGAACATAATGTTAATTGATTGGACAAAAATAAAAGATAGTATTCGTGGTTTTGAAATCTTAGCACTGTCATATGTAAAAGATAATATTGACAAACATATTGATTGGGAATTAACACAAGCTACTCGTGACGATAATAAGATGCAAATATTATTCTGCACATGATTTTAGCTCATGGTTACCGTCTATTGAAGTTGATGAATAATATTTAATATCATAAATCATATGTAATTTATATGAATTGGAACTGAAAAAGCTATTTTAAGCAATTATATTCGTCAAATTTTTTAATTCGATTATATCCTTACATAAATAATGTAATATTTGGTACTATACTGTAAGCATAAAAAGGAGGATATTATATGGATTGGCAAAAATATTTTACATCGAAAATTTTAGACCGCGGCCTAGCATATTATGAGAATGGGAATGTCTTAGAACTCATGCAGACATCACAGGGATATGAAGCTGTTGTTCAAAGTGACAGCGGCAATGAGTATGAGGTTTATATTGAGGCAGAGAATGATGAGCTGATCATGAATTGTGATTGTATTTATGGTCAGGAAATGGGTTATTGTAAGCACATGGCCGCGGTCTTATTTGCTGTGGAAGAAGGTGCTGAAATGATCCGGCAGCATGATTTAAGTAAACTGATTAATTGTTTATCCACTCAAAAGTTAAGAGAAATACTGCTTTCTGTTTCAGATCAGCGGGCTGTAAAATATAAGCTGCAGTTATTGGCTGAAAACGATCCGCAGCCTGTTTTAAAGCAGCGGTTAAATCAAATCATCAGAAAATACTCCGCAGCTATTGAAGAACTGGAAAGCAGAGATTATTACAATTTCAGTGAAGAAGTCTTGGCTTTGCTGGAACAAGATATATATGAAATTGATGACAGTCAATGGGAATGCAAAGCTGAATGTGTACGTTATATATTAGATGAAATGCATCGTCTAAATCTTGACGAAGAGCTGGATGATATGTGGATGATTTTTAATACATGCTATGAAATGCTGGGAGCTATTCTGATGAAGGATGAATGCAGGCTTGGCTGGATGAAAAAGAAGCTGAATTCCACATACTTTAATGAAATGCTGGAAACGGTTGAATTAGGCGTATAAATTTTAAAATATTATTTTGCTGTGGAAAACGGCAATGTAAATTTAACGATAATAAAAGCTTCAGTTTCGTAAAGTATTTGAAAACGCTTTGATTACCTGTTATGATTAACAAAAGGTAACTGAAGGTGTGGTGGATATATGTTAACGAACAGACAGCGGCAGATTATGAAATATCTTAATGAAGAAGATTATACAACTGCTTCATATATTGCCGGCAGAATTAATGTATCAGATAGGACAATCCGCTCAGAAATGAAAATTCTTGCGGAGGAGTTATATAAAGAGGGAATCGAATTAGTTTCTAAGCCTAAGTATGGTTATCAGCTTCATGTTTTGAATCGTGAACAATATAATGTGCTGGTGGCTGAAGATGAAACTGAAGAAGCTGTACAGCCGGCAACACCACAGCAGCGTGTTCAATTTATCCTTGAATATTTGCTTGCGCATGATGATTATGTAAAAATTGAAGCGCTTTGTGATATGCTTTATACGAGCCAAAGCACTATTTCTCAAGATTTGAAAACCGTTCGTGAGATATTGGAAAAGAATAATTTAAAGTTGCTTCAGCGTCCTTATTATGGAATGAAAATCGAGGGCAGTGAGTTTGACTTGCGGCTTTGTATTTCAAACTATCTATCTAATATATTTGAGAGTGAAGATGGTGAAGCTGTGCTTCAGCGCAGTCAGCTGCAAAAAATCTCGGAAATTCTTGAGCTCTTGTTCGAGGAAGAAAATTATCACATGTCAGATTTTGCTTTTAATAATCTGGTGACGCATATTTATATCGCTGTACAGCGAATTAAAAGTGGTAATTATGTGCCAATGGAAGTAGAACAGCTGGAAGAGATTGAGACACATAAAACAATCTATGAATTGGCATTACGCATCGTTAATGTTATTGAAAAAGAATTCTCAATTACAGTTCCTAAAAGTGAATGCGGTTATATTATGATTCATCTGTTGGGTAAACGCATGATTAAATCTGCTGAGGAAGCTAACCTAGTTGTCGATGAAGAAATGTTTGAAACAGTGAACGAAATGCTTAAGGCAGCGGATGAGGAGATGAATTTAGAATTAAGTCAGGATCTGAATTTAAGACTTGTTCTTGCTTTGCATTTGATTCCATTAAAGAGCAGGCTGCAGTATGATTTAAATATGCGCAATCCGCTGCTGAAAGAGATTAAGACGCATTATATGCTGGCTTTCATGATTGCGACCACAGCTTGTGTGCCTTTAAAGGAATTGTATCATAAGGAAATCAGTGAAGATGAAATTGGCTACATCGCCTTGCATATTAATCTGGCATTAGAGCGTAAGCGTGAAACCATTGACCGTAAGAATATCGTAATGGTATGCAGTACAGGCCGTGGAACCGCTGAACTATTGGAATATCAATACCGTGATAAGTTTGGGAAATATATTAACAAGCTGATTACCTGCGATGTGATGAATATTGAAAAGATTGATTTTACTGATATCGATTTTGTGATCAGCACAGTACCGATTCAGGCAAAGCTGCCGGTACCGATTATCCGTGTTCAATATTTCATGGAAACGCGGGATGAAAACAAGGTTAAACGGCTGCTCAGTATTTCATCTAAAAATTCAATAGAACGATTTTTTGATCCCAACCTCTTTTTTGTTAATGTCCCTGCAAAAAATAAGGATGAAGTCATTGACTATATGACCATGCGGATTCGTAACTATCGCAAGGTACCGCGTAATTTCAAAGAATTAGTTTTGCTTCGTGAAAAGAAAGCGGTGACGGAATTCGGCAATCTGATTGCGATTCCTCATCCATACCGTGTCTGCACTGACGAAACCTTTGTTTGTGTAGCATTGCTGAAACGGCCGATTCTTTGGGATAAGCAGAAAGTACAGTTGGTATTCTTACTCTCTATTGAAAAAAATAAGAATCGCGATCTTCAAAAATTCTATACCTTAACAAGTAAAATGCTGACCAGTAAGGATTATATTAAATTATTGCTGCATGAAAAGCGTTTCTCAACAATGATGAGGATATTTAAAACGATTGAAGATGAATTATAATACATAATTGAAAAAGATATTTGTCTGACTTTATATATTCAAGCAAGTATCTTTTATTTTAGGCATATTCAATTGATTCTTTACGGCATTTTCTAATGTTGAAGAATAAATAAATATAATCAATTACATCGATAAAAAAGATTACTTGTAAAATCACATGCAAAATTGTCTTTTTAAGTGAAAAGATACCGTTTCGATATTGAATATAGATGCGGGTAATTGTATAGCTTGAGGTAATGACTAACAAGAAGCACAACAAAGCTGTCACTATAGCGTAAATTAAAGGCAGTAAGAATATCATGCCGGGAAAGATAACCATAATGGTACCAGCACCGATACCAATCAGCGTTATATAAGCATAGACAGGCAGTACAGCTATTTTCAGCAATAAGGCAAGATTATTTAATTCATCCTGCTGTTTAGGAGTTATGAGTATCTCCTTGATGTTTTTAAATAATGTAATCATGCAGAGAATTCCTAAAACTGCAGCGGCAAGCAGTGTCATATTTAAAAGCGCACTAACTGGATCAGGTAGATCAGAAAGTAAAATTGGCACCAGAATCGTTGTATAAATACAGATTAAAAATGCAATTACATATTTTTTCATATCCGTTTCCCCCTTTCATAGACATTGTTATATACATAATATCATAGTTTAAAAGCTGTAATTATTTTAAATATAGCATTTTGCGGCATTATTTCATCCGAGTTCATAATTTCCGCATACAATAATGCATTTCCGCATTGATAAACGGAAAAAACATCTATGGAATGAAACGGTACTCTCCTTTATTATGTAGTTGTAACAAATGACTGCAGACATTTGACGGCAAGGAGGAATCGCATGGATACGTATGAAACAGCATTCACTTTGATTTTAAACGCTGGCAACTCAAAATCAAAATCATTGATGGCTATTGAGGAAGCTCGTGATTTCAATTTTGATGAAGCTGCAAGCTTGATCAAAGAAGCTAGAGATGACTTAAAGTCAGCTCATCAGACACAGACGGAATTGATCCAGGGTGAAGCCAGAGGAGAAAAAAGTGAACTAAGTTTAATACTGGTTCATGCTCAGGATCATCTCACAACAGCCATGATCATGATTGATCAGGCAGAGGAATTTTTAAATATTTATCGTTTACTTTCAAAGGTAATTAAAAAGGAGGATTTAGAAGGATGAGAATTATGTTAGCCTGCTGTGCGGGAATGTCAACAAGTTTAGTAGTATCAAAAATGCAGGATGAAGCTGCAAAACAGGGTAAAGATTATAAGATTTGGGCTGTTGAACAGGGGCAGATCGAAGATGAATTAGGTAACTTCGATGTATTGTTATTAGGACCACAAGTACGTCATATTCAGCGTAAAGTATCTAAAATCGTAGGCGATGCTGCGCCGATCGCAGTTATTGATGCCGTTGCTTATGGCCGCTGCGACGGTGCTGCTGTACTGAAACAGGCAGAAGCATTAGTGGAGGGGAAATAATGGCTAAATTTACAGAAAAATTTGAAGACGGCTTGATGTTAGTTGCCGAAAAGTTGATGATAATAAATATCTAGGCGCTATCAAAATGCTTTCACAACATTCATGCCATTCATTATTGTCGGTTCATTCGCAACATTATTTAATACATTACTGTGTTCAGCCACAACAGGCTTAGCCGCATTTATTCCGGCACTGGCAAGCCTAAGTCCGGCTTTTACGGCCATTAACTTCGCAACCTTATCAATTATGGCATTGCCAATCGTTTTTTTGATTGGTGTAGAAATGGCCAGAAAGAATAAAGTTCCTGAATATATCTGCGCGATTGCATGCTTAGCTGGTTACATTTGCGTTGTTCCGCAGACAGTATCCGTAGTCGTTGAAGGTGCTACTGCGGCTGCTGCAGGTCTGCCTGGTGCTGCTATCGGCGCCCAAGGCTTATTCATCGGTATGATTGTTGCAATTTTGGTATCTGAGTTATTCAGTGCATTAATGAAAATAGAAAAAATCAAAATTAAAATGCCAGCCTCAGTACCTCATGCCATTGCACAGAGCTTCAATACTTTAGTGCCAATTTTAATTACCTTAGTAGTGACATCTGTAATCGGTACAGTATTCCATCTTATGACTGGTTCTTACTTGAATAACTGGATTTATGAAGTTGTTCAAGCACCGCTTGAAGCTGTATTCCAAAGTCCGGTAGGAGCAATTGCTTTATTTACGATAGCTCAAGTATTCTGGTTCCTTGGTGTACATGGCAATATGATTATCACACCAATTCGTAATCCACTTATCGCCAGTGCTATTGCTGCTAATATCGCAGCCGCAAGTGCAGGACAGATTCCAAATCAGCCAATCACTTATGGTTCTTTAGTTTCCTTTATCGTTGTCGGTGGTGCAGGTTTAGTATTATCCTTAGTCATTTCACTGTTAATTTTCTCTAAACGTGATGATGAACGTGCGGTTGCTAAATTAGGCTTTGTACCCGCTTTGTTCGGAATTTCTGAGCCGGTAGTATTTGGTTTGCCATTAGTATTAAATGTTACGTATGCAATTCCATTCATTCTGAATGGCGGTATCGCAACCGGTTTACTTCTATTCTTTACAAATATTGGTTTCCTGCCATGTAATATTGTCGACGTACCATTTGGTTTCCCAGTCATTGTCAGTGCATTTGTCGGTCATGGCTGGCAGGGAGTTGTCGTTCAGCTGATTATTATAGCTGTAGGCGCTCTTGTTTATACACCATTTGTTTTAATGTCAAACAAGCAGGCTAAAAAAGAACTGAATTAATAAGCAGGGGGCAGTTATTTGCCCCTTTAGTTAAAGGAGGACTTATGACAATACAATTTCCGAAAGGTTTTTATGGGGCGGTGCCATTGCTGCTAATCAATGTGAAGGGGCTTGGAACCTAGATGGCAAGGGCATGAGTGTTGCTGATGTGGCATCTTATAAACCTCATGTAGACGTTAAAGATTACAAGAGTCAATGGCATACAGGACCAGTAGATATTAAAATAGCGATGGAAACACAGGATGACACATATTACCCTAAAAGACGGGGTATTGATTTTTATCATCATTATAAAGAAGATATTGCCTCATTTGGTGAAATGGGTTTTAAAACACTGCGTGTATCTATTGCATGGACAAGAATTTTCCCAAATGGTGATGAAACAGAACCCAATGAAGCTGGGTTAGCTTATTATGAAGATTTATTTAAAACATTGCGTGCTCATGATATTGAACCATTAGTTACCTTATCTCATTATGAAATGCCGCTTTATTTAGTTAATGAATTTGATGGCTGGGTTTCAAGAGAAGTGGTAGATATGTTTGTGAAATTTGCAAAGTATGTTTTGACCGTTATAAAGATTTAGTAAAATACTGGCTGACATTTAATGAAATTGATTCCGTTTTTCGCCATCCTTTCACAACCGTCGGTGTAGTTGAGGAAAAATATGAAAATAAAGATAAAGCTGAAGAAGCAATTTATCAGGCGCTTCATCATCAGTTTGTTGCCAGTGCTTTGGCCGTGAAATATGGACATGAAATTATCCCTGGTTCACAAATTGGCTGCATGGTAACCAAGACATTGACTTATCCTGAAACCTGCAATCCAGAAGACATTTATCTGGCCCAAAAGGATAATCGAATGAATTTCTTCTATACAGATGTACAAGTATTAGGTGAATATCCTTTATTCATTAAACAATATTTCAAAAAACGTAATTTTGATATAAAAATGATTGAAGGCGATGCGGAAATTCTGAAACAGCACACAGTTGATTTCATTTCTTTCAGCTATTATATGAGTATGGTACAAAGTATTCATGCCGCACAGCGTGAAAAGGTCGGCGGTAATTTAGTAACAGGTGTAAAAAATCCTTATCTGCCTACATCAGAATGGGGCTGGCAGGTAGATCCTGTTGGTTTACGGATTTCACTCATCGACCTCTATGATCGTTACCATAAGCCGTTATGGATCGTAGAAAATGGTATCGGAGCTTATGATAAAGTTGAAGAGGATGGCAGTATCCAAGATGATTATAGAATTGAATATTTCAGAAATCATTTTGTCGAAATTGCGAAAGCAATTGATGAAGGTGTAGAGTGTATGGGATATACATCTTGGGCATGTATTGATATTGTAAGTGCTTCAACTTCTCAAATGAGCAAACGTTATGGTTTTATCTATGTTGATGCTGATGATTTAGGCAACGGTACTTATGAACGTAAGAAAAAGAAGAGTTTTGATTGGTATAAAAAAGTTATTGAGACAAATGGTGATTATTTAAACGAGGAGGCGTAAAAATGGCAAAAAGATTTCCAGAAAATTTCTTATGGGGCGGTGCGGTCGCTGCAAATCAGATTGAAGGTGCATATTTGGAAGACGGTAAAAAGTTAAATGTAACGGATGTATTAGTTGGCATTATGAATCAGCCGGATTTAAAATGGAATGGAACAAAGTGGGAACCGGCCTTAAATCCTGATAAAAAATATCTAAGCCATGAAGCAATCGATTTTTATCACCGCTATCATGAGGATTTGGAATATATGCATCAAATGGGCTTTAAGGCTTTCCGTACAAGTATCTCTTGGGGGCGTATTTTCCCTAATGGTGACGAAACAGAACCCAATGTAGCCGGATTAAAATTCTATGATGATTTATTTGATGAAATGATTCGTTTGGGAATGGAGCCGGTCATCACATTAAGTCATTATGAAATGCCGCTGCATTTATTAACCGAATACGGCGGCTGGCTAAATAAAAAAATGATTGATTTTTGGATGAACTATGTAACTGTTGTGTTCAATCGTTATAAGGGTAAAGTTAAATATTACATGACGTTCAACGAAGTGAATAATATTTTCAGAATGCCTTTTGCTGCCGGCGGTGTCTTAGATATTAACCCTAAAAATACAGAAAAGGTGAATGCTGATCTAACAATGGAGCAGCTCTATCAGGCTACTCATTATCTGTTTGTAGCTCATGCGAAAACCGTGAAGCTGGGACATGAGATTGATCCAAAAATGAAGGTTGGCTGCATGCTTTCATTATCACATATTGCGACTTATCCATATACTTGTGATCCCGATGATATTTTAGGTGTAGTTGATCATAGACGGAAACATTATTTATTCCTTGATGTTATGTGCAAAGGTCATTATCCCGGCTATGTAAAACGTATTTGGCGAGAAAATGATGTACATGTAGAAATGAATGAAGATGAATTAGAAACGATTGCCAATTATACTTCCGACTATATCGCATTCAGCTATTATCGTTCTACTGTTTATCACAAGGATGCTGCGATTCGGGTAGATACCGGTGGTTCTGCTGGTTTAAATAATCCATATTTAAAAGAGACTTCACCTGAACCATGGTGCTGGCCGGTTGATCCTAAGGGACTTCGCTTTGTATGCAATGATTTGAATGACCGCTATGGATTGCCGCTATTCATTGTTGAAAACGGCATCGGCTTAGATGAAGCAGTTGATGAAAATGGTAAAATTCAGGATGATTTCAGAAAACGGTATATCCATGATCACTTAGCACAGGTTCAGGAATCAATTGAAGACGGGTGCGAAATTATGGGTTATCTTTACTGGGGGCCGATCGATATCGTATCCGCAGGTACTGGGGAAATGAGAAAACGTTATGGCTTTGTTTATGTGGATCGTAATAATGAAGGAGAAGGAAGCCTTGATAGATATAAGAAAGATTCATTTGAATATTTCGCAAAAGTAATAGCCAGTAACGGTGAAGATCTGACTTATACTGAATAATGAAAGCTGCGGCTTTAATCAGACGGATTCCGGTAGGCATGATGCTGGTGCCGGTATTCCTCGGCGCATTATGTAATACATTTTGTCCGGGTTTACTTGCAATTGGTGATCCCTTTACAGTTACCTTTACTAAGAATGGTCTGATGACGATTATTGGTTTAATGTTGTTTTTCACCGGTACTCAGATGGATTTTGTAACTATCCGAAAAGTAGCAAAGCGCGGATTGCCGCTGGCATTGTTTAAATTGATTCTCTATTTTATATTTGGTATTATCATACTGCGTTATATGCCAGCAGAGGGCGTTTTTCAAATAAGCTCTTTAGCTTGGATAACCGCTTATATGAGCTGTAATTCTGCTCTTTATTTGAGTATCGTTAATGAATTAGGCGATTCTATCGATCAAGCGAATTTCGGTTTAATGACATTAATTGGCTTGCCTAATATAGCCTTGCTGCTATTTAGCTTTTCAAGCCAAGGAAATCTGATTAATAGTCTTCTGGCTATGCTGCTTCCTTTGCTGCTGGGGATAGGCTGCAATTTATTAGACAGTGAGTTTAAAGAAATGTTTAAAGATGGTACCCAATGTTTAATACCATTGGCGGGATTTGCGTTTGGAACCAATATCTCGTTAATAACGATGTTTGAATGCGGTTTTCAAGGTTTGTTTTTATGCGGCTGTACATTACTTCTTTCACTGATTCCTGCTTTGCTTTTTGATTGTTTGATACTGAAACAGCCGGGGCATGCGGCAATTGCATCATGTGGTTTATCAGGAGTCAGCTTGTCACTGCCTTATTTAGCTGCGCAAATAAATCCAGCGTTTGAGTCATATGTCGGATCAGCAACAGCCCAATGTGCCTTAGCGCTGGTTATCACAACCTTTGCATTGCCATATTTAACAAGACTATGGCATCATAGAGAAAAATCTAAAGTTAGAGTAGTTATCAATGAGCAGTAAGAAATCAATATAGAGAATTTTAGGTGACTTATTTTAATAGGTCATCTTTTTTGTATATAAAAATTTCGATTTAACATTATATTCTATATTTCATAAATATATAACATTATAATCTTTACAACTAAACATTATTATGTTAAGATGTCAGCAGATAAAGGAAAGTGAATGAAACTTTCAAAGGAGATGGAAAAATGAAAAAATTCATGGACTTTATGGAGATGAAAGTTGCGCCTATATTTGCTAAATTAGGGGCAAATCCTTACATCGTCGGTGTAAAAGACGGCATGGTCGCAACTGTTCCCTTCACAATTTTCGGAAGCCTGTTTATTATCATCCAGCAATTTCCAAATGATGCATGGCTGAAATTTATTGAACCTTATAAAGCAATGTTGGGTGTTCCTAACACAATGACAATGGGGATCATTGCTTTATATGTAGCTTTTTCAGTTGGTTATAATTTGGCGAAAGAATTTAAACAAGATCGTTTGATGGGAGGTATTCTTTCATTTATCGGTTTCATGATGCTTCAGATTGACAGTGAATTTGCAATGTCAACCACTTATTTTGGTTCAAAGGGTATTTTTACGGCCATCGTTGTTGCAATCTTCGCTGTTAAAATCTTAGAACTGTTTGTCCGCAAAAATTGGATCATCCGCTTCCCTGAAGGCGTACCGGAGGCTGTTTCCAAATCCTTCTCGGCTTTGATTCCGGGAGCTGTCGCATTAACGATTCTTTGGACGCTGAGCTGTGTCTTTGGTTTAAATATTCCAGAGTTAGTTACGCAATTATTCTCACCGCTTGTATTCGCACTGAATACATTACCTGGTATCTTGGTTTATATGGTTGTTTCACAGCTGCTGTGGTGCGTAGGTATCCATGGTCAGTCTATCCTCAACGCAGTTGGCGTGCCTATTTTTACCACCTTCATAACTGCTAACTCAGAAGCATATCTGGCTGGCAATCCAATCCCTTATATTACAGCTACGGGCTTTATTCCATGGTTTGTATCGCTGGGCGGTGCCGGTGCTACTTTAGGTCTTGTATTGCTGATGACTCGTTCAAAAGAAAAATCCTTTAGCACACTGGGTAAATTGGCTTTGCCGGCAGGTATCTTTAATATCAATGAACCGGTTACTTTCGGTTTCCCAATCGTTATGAACCCAGTTATGATGATTCCATTTGTTTTAGTCGATGTTGTTTTAGTTATCGGTACTTATTTCTTGATGTTCTTTAATATTATCGGCCGTCCGGTAGCTCTTGTACCATGGATCATGCCGCCGGTAATTGGCGCATATCTCTCAACTGGCGGAAATATTCCAGCCGCTGTCTGGGCTTTCTGCGGACTGCTGATATCCATTGCGATTTACTATCCGTTCTTTAAAATTGCAGAGAAAATGCGTATGAAAGAAGTTGAAGAAGCACAAAAAATTTGAATCAGCAGTAGACGAAAAGAAGGTGAATTTATGAAACATCGAGGTATTGTGATGAGCAGAAAGGGCATGGTAGCCTCCGCTCATTCGTTGATATCCTCAACAGGAATCGATATATTGAAAAAAGGCGGCAACGCGATGGATGCGGCAGTTGCTATGGCTAATACAAGCGGCGTTGTACTTCCCGATATGTGTGGCTTGGGCGGTGATGTATTCTTACTGTATTATGATGCGGCTAGTAAAAAAATCAGTGCGCTTAACGGCTCCGGTGCGGCACCAGCGCGAGCGACAATTGATTATTTCAAAAGTCATGGCATGAATCATATTCCTAATGACGGCATTTTATCGGCAGCAGTACCGGGTGAAGTTGATGCCTGCTTGCTTGCCTTAGAAAAATTTGGTACGATGTGCTTTGCTGATCTATGTCAGGACGCTATCGATTTGGCCGAAAATGGCTGTCCGATATCAGAAAAGGTAGCTCGCCATTTGCATACTGATTATGATAAAATCTTACGTTTTGAAGGTCTGCGTAAGCGGTTCTTAAAAAATGGCAATGAACCGCTGGCTGCCGGAGAACTGTATTATAATCCTGAATATGCCCATTCATTGCGTATTATCGCAGAACAAGGCCGCAATGCTTTTTATGAAGGTGAACTTGCGGAAAAATTAGTCAAACATTCTGAAAAACGCGGCGGTTTATTTAAACTGGAAGATCTGAAGGCAATGAAATCAGAAATTCTTGAACCAATTACAGTGCCTTACCGTAATTATCGGGTTTTCCAAACGCCGCCGGTATCACAAGGCATTATTCATCTGGAAGAAATGAATATCTTAAATCAATTTGATTTTTCGAAACTAGAACCTGAATCAGCAGAGGCCATTCATTTGATGGTGGAAGCAAAAAAACTTGCTTTCAATGACCGGGTAAGTTACTTTGGTGATCCATCGTTTGTAAATAACCCGATCGATATGATCTTATCTGAAGAATATGCGAAAAAGCAGGCTTCCACGATTCGCATGGATCGTTCACTGCCGATTATCGATGAAATCCCATTTAACGAAAAGGGTCACACGACAAGCTTTGTGGTTGTCGACAGTCAAGGCAATGCGGTTTCCTTTATACACAGCATTTCAGCATCTTGGGGATCTGGTGAGGAAATTGAAGGCTGCGGCATCTTGCTGAATAACCGTTTAGGCTCAGGATTCAATTTGACAGAAGGTCATCCAAATTGTCTGCATCCGCATAAACGAACGATGCACACATTAGTTACTTATATGGTAACTGATAATCAGGGGAATCTGCGCTGGGTCGGCAATACACCGGGCGGCGACAATCAGCCGCAGTGGAACATGCAGACCTTATGCAATGTCATTGATTTTGGTATGGATGTGCAAACTGCATTAGAAACTGCTAAATGGGCAGATGCTCAATCCAGCAATCCATGCGGCAGTATTACAAATGTATTAAAAATAGAAAAACAGATTGGAGAAGAGAAGCTGAAGCAATTACAGGCCATGGGACATGTGCTGAAAGTAATTGAGCCTTATGAATGTTCAGGCGCTTCACAGTTAATCGAAATAAAGGAAAATGGCGTTTTATTTGGCGGCAGTGATCCACGGGCTGACGGCTGTGCTATGCCATTATAGGAATAGTTTTCTTAATGATTTATTAAATGCTGTTAGCAGCAGCTGTATGTCATCGTGCTGCAGTTAGCTGACAGCATTTTTACTATGGTAAAAGTAATAAAAAACTGCCATTTACAGGCAGTTGTATCTCTTATACATCAAAATTAATCACGTAATTATGCATCCGTGTATTGTACTGTGAGTATGATATTTCAAGCACTTCACCATTGATGCCGTAAGTCGTGCGCTTTCTGCCAAGCGTCGGGCCTTCCTTAAGCTTCAGCTCTTCAAGAATCTGTGTAGATGGATAATCAATATAGAATTCATCAGTAAAGTGTGAAATCATGCGATGATTCTTATACATCTGCATATAAATGGAAAAACGCTCATCATCGGATACCTCATCCAGCTTCATTTCCCCCAGCAGATAATGCGTGTAATAAATATAAGGAACACCATCCAGAAAGTATTTTCTAGTGATTTTGTAACATTCACTGCCGAAGTATTGATAAAGCTCATCCTGCGGCTCCAATGAAATACGGGACACCTTTGTATTCTCTCTTCTGAATACATAGCCTTCATCCGTCAATGTTTTTGAAAATGGCTGTGATCGGGTGAGGATATTATATAATCCATTGCTGATAACCTTAGTTCCAGAACCGCTTTTCTTACTCACAAAGCCTTCATTTTCAAGCATGCCGATTGCTTTTCTGATCGTGATCTTACTGACATCAAATTCTTTTTCTAATTCATTTTCAGTAGGCATAAAGGTATGCAGTCCATATTCACCGGTGATGATCCGCTCTTTCAATATTTCTAATACAGTCATATATAAAGGGATTTTTGATTTCTTATCCATAAAGAATACTCCTTTTATTTCTTATATTATACTCTATTTTATTAAATTTGTCATAAATGTATGATTTATAATTTATAAAGAATATAATGATTGAAATAAAAGAATATAATGATATAATAATATCATAGAAACAGGAACTGTCCTGTGAAGCAAGAGGAGAGAAATTTATGAAAAATATTGTCTTATTATGTTCCGCTGGTATGAGTACAAGTATGCTGGTAACTAAAATGCGTGCAGCTGCTGAAGCTGAGGGGGTTGCGTGCAGCATCGACGCCTATGGACTTTCTGAAGCATCAGCCATGATACCAACCGCTGCCTGTGTATTATTGGGGCCGCAGGTACGTTTCCATCTTCAAAAGCTGCAGCAGCAATATCCGAGTGTGCCGATGGCTTCAATCGATATGCGGATGTATGGATCAATGGATGGCAAGGGTGTCTTCCAACAGGCACTAAAGCTGATTGGAGAGTAAGATGGAAGGTTTAGAACTAACTTGTTTCCAGATTATTTCGGCAGTTGGCAGCGCTCGTTCCTTCTATATTGAAGCGATTCAGGAGGCGAAGGCAGGTCATTATGATTCAGCAAAAGACTTGATTCAGCAAGGACAGGCTATTTTCTTAGAAGGTCATCATGCTCATGCTGCTTTGATTCAGCAGGAGGCATCTGGGGATCAGCTGGCCTTTCAGTTATTGCTGGTTCACGCCGAAGATCAGTTAATGTCCGCTGAGTCATTCGGCATTTTGGCGGAAGAATTTATCAGTGTGTATGAAACCATAGAGAGGAGAAGTTATGAAAAAAGCAATTAAAGTAGTTACGATCGGCGGCGGCAGCAGTTATACACCAGAACTTGTGGAAGGCTTTATTAAACGTTATGAACAATGTCCGATCCGTGAGCTTTGGCTTGTTGATATTGAAGCTGGCAGAGAAAAGTTGGAAATTGTAGGCGCATTAGCGAAACGCATGGTTGAAAAGGCAGGTCTTCCGATGAAGATCATTCTTACCCTTGACCGCCGTGAAGCATTAAAGGATGCTGATTATGTTACCACTCAAATGCGCATCGGGCTGCTGCCGGCACGCGTTAAGGATGAGCGGATACCATTAAGCCATGGCATGATCGGTCAGGAAACCAACGGTGCGGGCGGTATGTTTAAAGCGCTTAGAACGATACCGGTCATTTTGGATATCGTTAAGGATATGCAGGAGCTGTGTCCGCAGGCTTGGCTGATTAATTTCACTAATCCGGCTGGGATGGTTACCGAAGCTGTGCTGCGGTATACAAATTTTGAACGTGTTATCGGCTTATGCAATGTGCCGATTGGTATGGTGAACGGTATCGCCAAAATCATGGATGTCGAGCCAGAACGGGTAAGAATGGAATTATCTGGTTTAAACCATCATGTTTTTGCGACAGATGTGTTTATTGACGGCAAATCTGTACTCGATGAAGTCATTGAGAAATATGCGCATGTTGATCCATCGGATGCTCTGGCCATGAAAAACTTCAACGCTCTGCCATTCTCACCAGCCTTCATCCGCGGTTTGCACTGCATACCATGTCCTTATCATAATTATTATTTCTTCACCAAGGAGCAGCTTGCGAAAGAACTTGAAGAATACCAAGCCGGTCATGTGCGCGCTGAAGTTGTATCACAGGTGGAGAAGGAGCTGTTTGAATTATATAAAGATCCTGAGCTTGATGTGAAGCCTAAGCAGCTTGAACAGCGAGGCGGTGCTCATTACAGTGATGCTGCGTGTAATCTGATTGCATCTTTATACAGCAATTCAGGTGATATCCAATACGTGAATGTGCGAAACAATGGTGCCATTAGTAATCTGCCAGCGGACAGTGCCGTAGAAATCGCTTGTGTCATCACTGCTGATGGTCCTAAACCAATCGCTGTCGGCGAATTGAAGCCGCAGATCAACGGAACAATTCAAACCATCAAAACCTTTGAACGATTAGTCTGTGAAGCTGCCGTCAGCGGCAATCGGGACATTGCGATTACTGCTCTGAATATGAATCCATTGGTTCTTTCAGATGAGCTTGCAAATCTTGTCTTTGATGAATTGCTTGAAGCCCATAAAGAATACCTGCCGCAATTCACTAAATAAATATATTGCAAAACTGATCTCATAAATCAGTTTTTTTCTGTCAATGCTGATAGTGAATGCTGTTTTTTGATATGTAAGCGGTTTTATGGTATATTTATTTCGAGTAAAATGGGATGAACTGATTCAGGCAGAATTGCATGTCTGTTTTATAAATCAATGAGAAAAGAGGAATCGGATCATGAATTTGTACAGCATTATATTGGTAGACGATGAGGAAGAAGTACGCAAAAGCATCATTAAACAGATCGATTGGGAGTCCGCAGGCTTTGAAGTTGTGGGCGATGCAGAGAATGGTGAGGATGGACTTGAGAAGATCGAACTGTTAGAACCCAATGTGGTGCTTACGGATATCCGTATGCCATACATGGATGGACTGACATTGACTGAAAAATCAGACAGCGGTATCCTTCCACAAAAGTGGTCATCTTTTCCGGTTATGATGATTTTGAATATGCCAGCGGGCAATTAAACTGAATGTGACGGAATATATCTTAAAGCCGGTCAATGTGGAAGAACTGACTTCTATTTTAAATAGAATTAAATCCGGTCTGGATGAGGAAATTGAAGAAAAACGCAAATGTAAACAGTCTGCGGGAAAATTACCGCAAGAGTCTGCCAATCATCCGTGAACAATTCTTTAATGACATGGTTCACCGCCAGATGCCGGTGACTTTTATCGAATCAAAGCTGGAGGAATATGATATTCCCATCGTCGGTGCAAAACGGTGGATTATTGGTGCAATCGATGTAGAAAAGGGCGATGATCGGAGTAAAAAACATTATCCCTTCATCAAGAGGAAGAGCTAATACCAATTTCAGTGAAACAGATCGTCGCGGAAAAATTAAGCAGTTACTGCCGCTTTTCGCTTTTTCAGTCAGTGGCAGAGGCTCAGATGGTAGCTATTGTAGCGCTTGATGACAATACAATTACCGGTTTGATTGATGTGTTTGGGGATATTTGCAAAGAGGTAAAGCGAATTTTAGAGGTGCCGGTAACAATTGGCATCGGACACAGCTGCAGCCATTTGTCGCAGATCATACGTTCTTACCAGTCAGCGGTTGAAGCACTGGGGTATAAAGCGGTCGTTGGCGGCGGCAGCACAATCTATATCAATGATATGGAACCAGTCGGCGGCGGCAAACTGAAATTCGACAACAATGTTGAATCAGAATATATTGCGGCTGTTAAATTTGGCCCGGATGAGAAAATTAAAGCTGTTACTGCCAGAATCGCAGAAAAGCTCGCATCCGCTAAGGTCCATTACCGTCAGAAACAGGTTTATGTATTTGGCGTTATGAATACAATTATTCAAGTAATTCAACAATATGATATTAATCTCGAGGAAATCTTAGGCGGTGAATTGGAATATCTGAATGTGATCGATATGCTTCAAAAACGTGATGATTTTGGTGAATGGCTTTTTAATACGACACTCACAATCAATCAGGCAATTAATAATGAACGTGATGTGACAACTCGGCACATTATTCAGGAAGCCAAACAGTATATCATGGATAATTATCAAAACCCTGATTTATCCGTTGAAATGATCTGCCGCCATCTGCATATGAGTCCGGCTTACTTTTCTACTATATTCAAGAAAGAAACCGGTCAGGCTTACATCGCCTATCTGACGGAAGTCAGATTAAATAAGGCTGTTGATCTTTTAAATAAGACAGACGATAAAACTTATATTATTGCTTCCAAAGTAGGTTATCAGGAACAGAATTATTTCAGTTATGTATTTAAGAAAAAATATGGCGTATCCCCTACTAAATTCCGCGGAGCCAGATAATGGAAAAAAGAAAATATTTCATAACCAAAGTATCAGGCGTACAATCTTTATTTATTTTACAATCACTGCTCTGGCTGCCAGCTTGCTGATCACTTTTTCAATCTATGGACGGCTTTCTAGTCAAGTATCGCAAACGGTCATGGAGGAGAATCAAAGCTTAATCAGTCAGGTAGCCCGTTCGGTAGAGAGTTATCTGCGCACAGTAATGAAGCTGTCGGACTCACTTTATTACGGGGCAGTCAAGAATGCTGATTTGTCCTCAGAATCAATTAACAGTGAAATCACGCTGCTCTATGACAATAACCGTGATGATGTTGCCAATATTGCCTTGTTTTCCCAAGACGGTACATTGATTGAAGCGGTGCCGGCAGCCAGAATCAAGACTAATCTTGATGTTAAGAGTGACAGCTGGTTTATTAATGCCCTTGAAAAAACTGAAAATCAGCATTTCTCTGACCCGCATGTGCAAACCATCTTTGACGGGAATGAGAGTCAGTATCAATGGGTCATTTCATTATCAAGAGCTGTGGAACTGACCGAAGGAACATCGACCGCGCAAGGTGTATTGCTTGTCGATTTAAGCTATTCAAGCTTGGCTCATCTATTTAACGGCGTAACGACCGGCAGCGGCGGTTATGTCTATCTAATCAGCAGTGATGGTGAAATCCTCTATCACCCGAAGATGCAGCTGATTGATTCAGGCCGTTTCATGGAGAATAATTTAGCAGCAGCCGAATACAAGGACGGCAATCATCTGGAGGAATTTGAAGGCACTGAAAGAATTGTCACCGTTAAATCAGTCGGCTATACTGGCTGGAAGGTGGTAGGGGTTACACCCAAGAATGTTGTCTCCTTAAATACGATTAAAACCAGATTATTTATTGTCTTTATTATTACACTGATTTTATTTATTTTAACCTTTATCAATTCATACATCTCTTCCAGAATTACCGATCCAATCAAGGAATTAGAAAAATCGGTAGGTATTCTTGAGGAAGGTAATTTACAGACACCGGTCTATATTGGCGGTTCTTATGAAATTCAGCATTTAGGAACTTCAATCAGCAGCATGGCGAAACAGATCAGGGTGCTCATGAATGATATCGTTACTGAGCATGAGGCAAAACGCAAGCAGGAATTTGATACGCTGCAATCGCAGATCAACCCGCATTTTCTCTATAATACATTAGATATTATTGTCTGGATGATTGAAAATGAACAGAAGGCTGAAGCTGTTAAAGTTGTAACCGCTCTGGCACGTTTCTTCCGCATCAGCTTAAGTAAAGGAAAGAGTATTATCCAGGTTCGTGATGAGATTGAACATGTACGCAGTTATTTAATGATTCAAAGAATGCGTTTCAAAAATAAATTTACTTACGATATTGAGGTTGACGAGGGCTGTGAAGAACTTGCCAGCTTAAAGCTTATGCTTCAGCCATTAGTGGAAAATGCAATTTATCACGGCATGGAATTCATGGACGGAGACGGTGAAGTAATCATTAAGAGCTGGCGTGAAGGCGATGAATTATTCTTTATGGTTCGTGATAACGGACTGGGTATGACTGAGGAACAAGTAACAAGCTTATTCTCAGATTCGATTCACACAACCTCTAAAAAGGGTTCAGGCATTGGTGTAAAGAATGTGAATGAGCGAATTAAACTCTATTTTGGTGAGCAATACGGATTAACCATTCATTCCGAACCGGATGTCGGAACAGAAATTATTATCCGTCTTCCGGCTATTTCTTACAGTCAGATAATTGCAAAGGGTGAACAACTATGGAAATGACAAGACAGGAAAAGTTGATATGGCACTGATGGCCGGTATTCTAATCATTTTATTTCTGTTATCTTCAACTGATTTAATTATTAAGGAAAAGGAAACTACCATTTATTCTGTCTCAGTCATAATTAAAGACACCAATGACGATTATTATAAGAATTTCCGTAAGGGTATCGATAAAGCTGCTGATGAATACAATGTGGATGTCAATTTCATCACTTTATATGAAAAAGAGGATGTTGCGGAACAGATGGAGCTTTTAAACCGTGAGATCAGTGATGGCTCGCAGGCAGTTGTATTTGTGCCGTTAAAGCAGGCAGAATGCCGACGGATATTAGATGACATGGTCTTAACCAGTCCGCTGATTATCATGGGCAACAGTCTGCCTGGAGATTGGGCGATTACCGGTATCTCACAGGATTATTATGAAGCCGGTCGAATGCTGGGTGAAGCCATTGTCCGTGAGAATAATCCTGACAAGCCGGTATACATGTTTACGGAAGGACTTGATTTCGGTTATAACCAAGAAGTGTATAACGGTCTTTTAGAGGAGATTTCCCAGGCAGGCTTTCAAGCTCATCATTATGAGATGTCACCCAGCGGCTCACCGAATACACCCGTTATTGAGAATGAAGATTTCTTTTCTCAGGTAATGGCTGATGAGGTAGCAGCATGTGATGATGGAGCAATTATTGTAGCTTTAGATGTAAAGAGTCTGGATCTGACCGCTGACATAATTGCTGATAATACGGCTTATGAAAACATCGCTGTTTTGTATGGCTTTGGCAGTACGACAAAGATTTTAAATCAAATGGATCGTGGGTTCATCAAAGGACTGATAGCGACGAATCAATATGATGCTGGTTATTTAAGCATTGTGAAAGCTGTCGAGGCAATTGAAAAAAGCAGCGACCGGGAACAGATTGAACTGACTTCATATTATCTTGAAAAAGATGATTTGAAAGAGAAGTATTTTGAAAAAATTCTTTATCCAATAGAATAATCGGAGGCATTATGAAAAAGAAAAATTCATTCATCGCAGCAGGGATTCTCATCTTTTGTCTGGTAATTGGCTGTATCGTTTTTCAAAACCGCAGTAATGTTGAAAAAGAAGAAAAAAAGACACTTCGCATCGGCGTCACTTTATATCGTGGGGATGATTCCTTTATTAATAATCTCTGCCGAAAGATGGAGGAACAGGTAAAAGCTTATGAAAAGGATACCGGTATCCGGATCGTTCTTGATATCGTGAACGGGAAAGGCAGTCAAAATACTCAAAACAGTCAGGTGGACCGTTTTGTATCACTGGGTGTTGATGTGATTTGCGTCAATATGGTTGATCGGTCAGCCGCTTCTTACATTATCAATCGGGCAATGGAAGGTGATATACCGTTGTATTCTTCAATCGGGAACCGGTGGAAGAGGATATGAACCGCTGGGAGAAGCTTTATTATGTCGGTGAGGATGCGAAGGAATCAGCAGTTTTACAGGGGAATATTTTAGTGGATGCTTATAATGAAGAGCCAAGTTCACTTGATCTAAACAATGACGGCAAGGTTAGCTATGTACTCCTAGAGGGTGAGACAAATCATCAGGATTCCCTGATCCGAACGGAATGGTCCATTCAGACATTAAAAGACGGGGGTGTGCCTCTGGAAAAAATTACGGGCGGCATTGGAAATTGGGAAAAAAGTCAAGGCTCTGCATGGATGGAGAAATGGCTGGACGAATATCCCAACGAAATTGAGCTAGTTATCAGCAACAATGATGATATGGCACTGGGGGCAGCTGATGCATTGGAGCGTAAAAAATCACCGCGCCGATTAAAATTGTGGGCATCGATGGTACCCCTCAGGGTATTGAAGGTTTGGAATCAGGCAAATTATTTGGAACAGTGCAATGTGACAGTGATGAATATGCGAGTGTGATCTTTAAAATCGCATCAGCTGCCGGCTTGGGACATGACGTGCAGAAAGAAATTGAATTAAAGGACGGGAAGTATTATAACTGCTCCCAAATTGCCCTGACCACACAGGTTAAATAAGTATTTACTAAATATAATTGATAATGAAAAATGAAGGTTTCCCGGAAAATAATCGGCATTTTTAAGCTTATCAGCCCCATTATTTATGGATAAAAGAATAAAAATGTATGCGCTATCAAAGAAATTTCATAGTGCTGTGAATAATATCGCATGGTAATCCCCCCTTGATAAAGTTATAATTTGGATAAATCAAGGGAGGATTTATTATGAAATTACTCAAAAAAGCATTAGCAGTAAGTATGGCTTCTGCAATGGTATTTGCTGTTGCAGGCTGCAGCGGAAACGACAAACCTACAGATAACCCGTCGGACCCCGGAACTGCGGAAGTTGCCAACAAGGATAAACCATTAGTTTGGTTTAACCGTCAGCCATCAAGCAGCGCCACTGGCGAACTTGATATGAACGCGCTGAATTTCAACAAAGACACATATTATGTTGGTTTCGATGCTAATCAAGGTGCAGAACTTCAAGGTACAATGGTTATGGATTACGTTGAAAAGAACATTGATACGATTGACCGCAATGGTGACGGTATCATCGGTTATGTTCTGGCTATCGGCGATATCGGACATAATGACTCAATCGCACGTACCAGAGGTGTTCGTAAAGCACTAGGCACAGCCGTAGATAAAGATGGTAATGTTAACAGTGATCCAATCGGAACAAACACTGAAGGAACAACAACTATCGTTCAAGATGGAACACTTGAAATTAATGGTAAGACTTATATCGTTCGTGAACTTGCTTCACAGGAAATGAAGAACTCTGCAGGTGCAACATGGGACGCTGCAACAGCAGGTAACGCTATCGGTACTTGGGCTTCTTCATTTGGTGATCAAATTGATATCGTAGTTTCTAATAATGATGGTATGGGTATGTCCATGTTTAACGCATGGTCAAAAGATAATAAAGTAGCTACTTTTGGTTATGATGCTAATAGTGATGCTGTTGCTGCTATCGCTGAAGGTTATGGCGGAACAATCAGTCAGCATGCTGACGTACAGGCATATTTAACACTGCGTGTTCTTCGTAATGCACTTGATGGTGTAGACATCGATACAGGTATCGGTACTGCTGATGATGCGGGTAATGTACTGAGTGCTGATGTTTTCAAATACAATGCTGATGAACGTTCTTATTATGCATTAAATGTTGCTGTTACAGCTGACAACTATAAGGATTTCATGGATTCTACAATGGTTTACGCTCCAGTATCTAATCAGCTTGATGAAGCAGCTCATCCTACTAAGAATGTATGGCTGAATATCTATAACTCTGCAGATAATTTCTTAGGATCTACTTATCAGCCGTTACTGCAAAAATATGACAAGCTTCTGAATCTAAAAGTTGAATATATCGGCGGCGATGGTCAAACAGAATCTAATATTACAAACCGTCTTGGTAACCCTAGTCAGTTTGATGCCTTTGCTATTAACATGGTTAAGACCGATAATGCGGCATCTTATACAAGTTTATTAAATCAATAATATTTATTAATTAAAGGCGATTAGGGAGAAGAAATTCTCCCTAAGAACCTATTTACGGCAATGCAGCTTTTTTAAACAGAGGAGTAAGAACAATGACAGATAAGAAAGATGATATCGTCTTATCAATACGCGGTATGAGCAAGTCATTTGGCCGAAACAGAGTTCTGGATCATATCGATCTGGATGTGAAACGCGGAACTGTTATGGGACTTATGGGTGAGAATGGCGCCGGTAAGTCAACCATGATGAAGTGCCTGTTTGGTACCTATCAGAAAGATGAGGGCAATATCTATTTAAAGGGGAAGGAAGTAAGCTTTTCCGGTCCCAAAGATGCCCTGGAAAATGGTATCGCGATGGTGCATCAGGAACTGAATCAATGCCTGGAAAGAAATGTAATCGATAATCTTTTTCTGGGCCGTTATCCGGTCAATTCCTTGGGTGTGGTTGATGAAGGCAGAATGAAAAAGAAGCTTCTGAGCTTTTCAGAAAGCTGGGGATGACTGTAAATCTTACGCAGCCGATGCGCAATATGTCGGTTTCCCAGCGGCAAATGTGTGAAATCGCAAAGGCAATTTCCTATAATTCACAGGTGATTGTTCTGGATGAGCCTACATCGTCATTGACGGTGCAGGAGGTGAACAAGCTCTTCGAGATGATGAGAAAGTTAAAAGAACAGGGAATCGCCCTTATTTATATTTCTCATAAGATGGATGAGATTTTTGAGATTTGTGATGAGATATCGGTACTTCGTGATGGTAAATTGGTTGCGACAAAGAGTACCCAAGAGGCTAACATGAATGATTTAATATCTGCAATGGTTGGCCGTTCATTGGATAACCGTTTTCCGCCGGTAGACAATACACCGGGTGAAAACATCCTGTCCATTCAGCATCTGTCTACTAAATTTGAACCGCATTTACAAGATATATCCTTTGATGTGAAAGAAGGGGAAATCTTCGGTTTATATGGTTTGGTAGGCGCTGGCCGTACAGAGCTTTTAGAAACCATTTTTGGTGTTCGTACAAGAGCGGCCGGACGCGTCTATTATAAGAATCAGCTGATGAATTTCAGCAGTGCTAAAGAGGCTATGGAGAATGGCTTCGCAATGATTACCGAAGAGCGAAAGGCGAATGGTATATTCCTGAAGGGTGATTTGACTTTTAATACGACAATTGCCAATCTAGACCGGTATAAGTCAGGTGTAGCTCTTTCTGAATCTAAAATGATCAAAGCTACTTCTAATGAAATCAAAATCATGCATACCAAGTGCATGGGGCCTGACGATAAGATTTCCAGTCTGTCCGGAGGAAATCAGCAAAAGGTTATATTTGGAAAATGGCTGGAACGTGCACCGAAGATTTTTATGATGGATGAACCTACACGCGGAATAGATGTTGGTGCGAAATATGAAATCTATGAATTAATTATCAATATGGCGAAACAGGGCAAGACAATTATCGTTGTTTCATCGGAAATGCCGGAGATTCTCGGTATAACAAACCGTATTGGTGTCATGTCGAATGGGCGGTTGTCTGGCATCGTGAATACTAAAGAGACAAACCAGGAAGAACTTTTAAGACTCAGTGCGAAATATCTATAACAGGGAGATGAATTAATATGGCGAAAGGAAACGATAAGATCCTAACGGCTGAACAGGAACAGCAACTGCGGCAGCCCATTGAGGATTATGTAGGCAAAATACAAGAAAAGATTGATGATCTCAGAGCCGACGGCACCAATCGTGTAGTTGCTCTTCAAAATAATATTGATACTTTAAAACGGGATCGCAGTATACAAAAGGAAGAGAAAGAAAATAGAATCAAGGAATATAATGAGCAGCTGGCAAAAGCAAAAAACGTTGAGGCAAATAATAAGGATGAGGTTTCAAAATTGATCAATGATGCGATTGCATATTTAAAAGCGTACTTTGATTCAGATTATTATCAGCTATTAAAAGAAAGCTGCGAACAGGAAAAAATACAGGCTAAGGAAGCATATAATAAAAAAATTGCGGAATTAGAAAAAAACATAAAGATACTTTGGCAAAAATTTCTGATCATCAGGAAATTAAAGATGAAAAGTATGTTCATAAGAACCGGATGTTTGATGCCAAAATGGAGTTAGATAAAGAGCTTCAGCAAATTAAAGACAGAAGGCATGCTGCCTTTGTATGGCAGTATCACCTGATTGACTTGCTGCGTTTATCTAAATTCACCTTTATGGAATCAAGAATGCAGAAATGGGAGAATTATAAATATTCATTTAACAAACGGACATTCTTGCTGAATAATGGCTTATATATTGCGATTATCTTAATTTTTATTGGTCTGTGTATCGCTACCCTATCATCAAGGGTGTTCCGCTGCTGACCTTCAACAATGTTTTAAATATTTTACAGCAGGCATCACCGAGAATGTTCTTAGCGCTTGGTGTTGCGGGTTTGATCTTGCTGACCGGTACCGATCTTTCAATCGGACGTATGGTTGGTATGGGTATGACGACGGCAACCATTATCATGCATCAGGGAATCAATACCGGTGCGGTATTTGGTCACGTGTTTGATTTTACAGGCATGCCGATTGGTGTTCGAATGATCTTTGCACTGGTAATGTGTGTTCTATTATGTACATTCTTTACCGCTATTGCAGGCTTCTTTACCGCAAGATTTAAGATGCATCCATTTATTTCTACAATGGCTAATATGCTGGTTATCTTTGGTTTAGTTACTTATGCGACTAAGGGTGTATCATTTGGTGCCATCGATCCGTCAATTCCGAAGATGATCATTCCAAGAATCGGCGGTTTCCCAACGATTATTTTATGGGCAGTCGTAGCGATTGCAATTGTATGGTTTATTTGGAACAAGACAACTTTTGGTAAGAATTTATATGCAGTCGGCGGTAATCCGGAAGCAGCAGCAGTTTCTGGCATTTCAGTATTCTGGGTAACCATGGGTGCATTTATTCTGGCTGGTATTCTTTATGGCTTTGGTTCATGGCTTGAATGTGCAAGAATGATCGGTTCTGGTTCTGCGGCATATGGCCAAGGCTGGGAGATGGATGCAATTGCAGCCTGCGTAGTAGGCGGCGTATCCTTTACTGGCGGTATTGGTAAGATTTCAGGTGTAGTAGTCGGCGTACTTATTTTCACTGTATTAATCTACTCACTGACGATTCTTGGTATTGATACAAATCTTCAATTCGTATTTGAAGGCATTATCATTATCACAGCAGTTACTTTGGACTGTCTGAAGTACGTTCAGAAGAAATAAAAACTATAAGAAAAATAACGCTTTGTAATAGTTATAATTAATTCAAGATTCAGGTTTAGATAAAATGTGGTTCAGGGCATTTAATAAGATGGAAAATCATCTTTAAGTGCTTGAACCACTTTTTTAGTTTATTCTTATTTAGTAATGCTGATTATCTTTTAAACCATATCCATGCGTTCAGTTTTTGTGTTTGCATCATACAAAAATTAAGACTAAAAAAAGCTTGCCATAAAATGCTTGAAGTGCTTCTTTAAAATGCTTGTAAAGCCTATTAAATCAAGCTTTTCATCAGTTTAACAATTGTATTGTGCAGACACAAATCTTGAACTCTAAAAGGATTGAAAGCGTTTTGATTATGCTTTAAAATCACAAGTGTAAAGGGAAGAGATGAAATAAATCATCCGCCTGTGTAAGCTTACAGAATCACAAGGAGGTGATCCACATGCTTAAAGATTTAACGAGTGAGAAATTGATTCGGCTGCAGATAGAAGCCGATAACTGGGAAGATGCAGTAAGAGAGGCCGCTAAGCCGCTGGAAGAAGAAGGCAAGATTAAAGCTAGCTATATTGATGCAATTATCGATTCAGTAAAAACAGCAGGTCCATACATTGTTATCACACCTCATGTAGCGCTGCCGCATGCCCGGCCGGAAACCGGTGCCTTAGAAAGTGCTATTGGTATCGCGACTTTGAAAGTGCCGGTTGCCTTTGGCAATGCTGACAATGATCCAGTGAAGTATCTGTTTTGTCTAAGTGCTAAAGACAACAACTCACATCTTGGCGCATTGGCTGATTTAGCTGAATTACTTGAAAACAAAGAGTTTTTTGAATTATTGGATAAAACAAACGATCCAAAAGAAGTCATTGATTATTTAAACCATTAGGTAGAAAAGGAGGTACACATATGTACAAAGCATTAGTTTGCTGCCGTGCGGGCATGGGTTCAAGCATGCTGCTGAAGATTAAAGTTGATCAGGTTATAAAAGAAAATAGCATGGAAATCGTTACTGAACATGGAAATCTTGATTCATTAATCGGTTTTAATGGGGATCTGGTTATCACCATGGAGGATCTGATGATGGAATTGAAAGATAAGGTTCCATTTGCTGTCGGTATCCGCAACATTGTTGATAAAGATGAAATCAAAGCAAAATTAAATGAATTCTTAGATACTAAAAAATAGTTATAAAACTTAAGGGAGGAAAAAGAATATGTTAGATGCATTATTAGGACAAGTCAGGAATACATCGCTGATCGTTGGTTTAATCGCTCTTATCGGTCTGCTGCTGCAAAAGAAGTCAGCAACTGAAGTAATCTCAGGAACTGCAAAAACGATTATGGCTTTATGATCTTCAATATTGGTTCAAGCGCCATCTCAACGATCGTTGCTAATTTTACTACATTATTTAATACAGGGTTTGGAATTGACGGTGTTACAACTCAGGTAGAGGTTGCTACCGGTATGGCATTAAATACTTATGGAACTGAGGTAGCACTTGTACTGTTAGTAGGGTTTGTTGCTAACTTGGTGATTGCTAAGTTTACCCCATTTAAAGCAATCTTCTTAACGGGTCAGCATTTCTTATATTTCGCATGTGTACTTGCATTAGTATTTATCGCTGTGGGTCTGCCAATGCCGGTTACAATTATCGGCGGCGGTATCGTTTTAGGTTTCTGCGGTGCTGCACTGCCAACGCTCTGTCAGCCGTTTATGAATAAGATAACCGGTTCTGACAATCTGGCAATGGGTCACTTTAACTGTATTGGTTATGCTTTCTCTGGTTATGTCGGTAAATTATTTGCTGGTTCAAAAGAAAAATCTGATTCAAGCAATGTGAACATGCCTAAATTCTTTGAATTATTCCGTGATTTTATCTTCTCAATTGCATGCTTCATGGTTGTATTATTCTATATTGCTGTATTCGCGTGCGTTGCAACAGGCAACATGGAAATAGTATTGGCAATGTCAGGCAATGATTTATGGTTTGTATATCCGCTGCTGCAAGGTCTGCAATTTGCTGCTGGCATGAGCGTATTGATTTATGGTGTTCGTCAGTTCATCGCAGAAATCACAGCTGCATTCGTTGCTATCTCTGAAAAATATATTCCTAATTCTAAACCAGCTGTTGACTGTCCTGCTATTTTCCCATTTGCACCTACTGCAGTTGTTATCGGGTTCGTCGGTGCATTCTTAGGCGGTCTGTTCGGTATGGCAATGATGGTTCTGTTTAAGAGTCCGGTAATTATGATTCCAGCTGCTGGTATCTGTTTCTTCTCAGGCGGTACTTGCGGTGTATTCGGTAATGCTTATGGTGGATGGAAGGGCGCTCTTGCCGGTTCATTCTTAGTGGGTATAGGTTTAGTTGCTTTACCTCTGGTTCTTTATCCGGTATTTGAAACACTGGGGATTGCCGGTGCTTCATTCCCGAACATCGACTACAATATTGTCGGAACACTCTTGTACAAGGTATTAAGCATTTTCCACTAATTAGATTCATAGCTGTACAGGAACAAGGAGTGAAAATTCCTTGTTCTTGCTTTTTAAGGAGAGCGTATGATTAAAAGTAAAATGAAACAGCAGCCATTATTCGCTGCACTGATAAAGATTGTTGATGATCCAGCGATGTTGATCATGGCAAAGGATGCAGGCATGGATTTTATTTTTTATGATTGTGAGCACGGGATGATTCCTTATGATCGGCTGCATGATCTGATGCTGATGGGTAATGGCATTAGGATACCGTCAATTGTCAGAGCAGCGCAGCTTGCGAGAAGTGATGTATCAAGAGTGCTTGACTGTGGGGCCAAGGGTGTAATGGTACCGATGATTGAAACAAGTGAACAGGCCAGGCAGCTGGTGCAGTGGAGCAAGTATCCGCCGCTTGGCAGCCGCAGCTATTCAGGTGGTGCCAATACATTCTACAAACCATCAGGCAATCATCAGGAAAATATGCGTGAACTGAATCAAGAAACAATTACGATCGCGCAAATTGAAACGGTTAAGGGTGTTGATAATGTCGATGAAATCGTACAGGTAGAAGGCATCGACGCTTTAATTGTCGGTCCTGCAGATCTGGGAATATCCATGGGCAACCCCGATAATATGATGCATCCTGATGAGCTGGCTTTGATTCGCAAGGTTGCAGATGCTTGTAAAAGGGCAGAGAAGGGCTTTGGGATAATCGGACCGCTGCCTTTAATTAAAGAATTCAGGAATGATATTGATCTGCTTATCTCAGCAATTGACGTAAATATACTGCGTGATGGTTTAAAGCAATATATTAAAGGCTATCAGAACATTATTAAATGAAGGAGGATCTATGGAAACAAAGAAAGTAATCAAAGAATTCCTTGATATTGAATTCTCTGAAATACAAAATTATATCAATCACATTGATTATTCTGCTATTGAAAAGGCAAAGGATTTGATTCTGGCTGCGGAAGCTAAAAATAATCGGTTGCATGTGACAGGTATCGGCAAACCAGGGCATGTAGCTGGCTATGCGGCTTCACTGCTTTCATCTACCGGTACGCCAACTTATGAACTGCATGGGACAGAAGCTGTCCATGGCAGTGCCGGTCAGGTACTCAGCGGGGATGTGGTCATCGCCATTTCCAACAGCGGTGAAACATCAGAATTAAAGGCAACCGTTGAAAACATTGAAAAAGAACGGTGCTAAAATCATCGCAGTAACCGGCAATCCGGATTCATGGCTGGCAAAGAGTGCGGAAGTTGCACTGATTGCTGGTGTAAAACATGAGGGTGATCCATTAAATAAGCCGCCGCGTGCATCTATTTTGGCAGAAATTGTCATGCTTCAAAGCTTAAGTGTTTTACTTCAGGAAACCCGTGGTTTAACACCGCAGGAATATGTTAGATGGCATCCAGGCGGTGCGCTTGGTCAGTCGATCAGAGAAGGAAAGTAGGAAAGAAACTATGGAAATAAAAGGTATTATTACCGCAATGGTAACTCCTTTTGATGAAAATCAGAAGATTAATGAAACTGCTGCCCGTCAGTTGGTCGATAAGCTGATCAGTCAGGGTGTGCATGGTTTGTTTATTTTAGGCACAAATGGAGAATTTCATGTGCTGAGCGATGATGAAAAAGTAGAATTTGCGAAAATTGTAATCGATCAGGCAGCACATCGTGTACCGGTTTATGTCGGTGCCGGTGCATGCGGAACTCAAGAAACAATTAAATTGGCACAGCGGATGGAAGCTGTCGGTGCCGATGCATTATCCGTGATTGCACCTTATTTTATCGCCCCTGCTCAGCAGGAACTGGCGGATCATTACCGTAAGGTTGCGGAAGCGGTAAATATTCCAATTATCATGTATAACATACCAAAGAATACCGGTATTAATATTGAACCGGAAACCGTTAAATCATTGATTGGCGTTAAGAATATTGCCGGCATTAAAGACAGCAGCGGCAACATGGAAAATATGCAGGGTTATATTGATGCGGGCAAGGGCAGCGATTTCGTAGTTTTAGTTGGTTCTGATTCAAAAATTCTGCCGGCTTTAAAAATCGGTGCCGCAGGTGCTATCGCCGGTACAAGCAATGTCATTGCGGAATTAGATGTGTCAATTTATGAAAATTACCTAAAAGGTAATTTGGAAGCAGCCGAGCAGGCACAGAAGGATATTGACGTTCTGCGTGGTGTTTTAAAGCTAGGAACAGTGCCGTCAGTGATGAAAAGAGCAGTAACTCTTTTAGGCATTAATGTGGGGGATGCGCGTTATCCGGTAAGCAAGCTGCCAGCCGAGGCTGATGAACAAATTAAAGCAGCACTTGCTTATTATAAATTGTAAGAGGGGAATGCGTTATGTTTAAAACAGATATCATAACAAGAATTGAGAAAACCGGTGCGATGGCTATCGTTCGTACGGAAACCATTGAGCGCGGCATTGAAATTGCCCAAGGCTGTTTAAACGGCGGAGTTGATGTATTGGAAATCAGCTATACATTACCTAATGCCGGTGAAGTGATTGAAGCGATTAATAAGAAATTTAATAATCAGCTGGTGGTGGGCGCCGGTACGGTACTTGATGCGGAAACGGCCCGTTTAGCAATTCTTAAGGGTGCTAAATTTATCATTGCCCCTAATTTCAGCAAAGAAGTTGCCAGATTATGCAATCGATATCAAATCCCTTATGCACCTGGCTGTACCACAATTACAGAAATGGTTGAAGCAATGGAAGTTGGTGCTTCCTTTATCAAAGCTTTCCCAATCTCCAATTTCTATGGCCCGGAGCTTGTATCGGTACTAAAAACCCCAATCCCTGTTATGCCGATCCTTGCATCCGGAGGCATCACTTTGGATAACTTATCTGATTGGATAAAAAAAGGTACTGAATGCTGCGGCTTCGGCGGTTTACTGACTAAAGGAACATCTGAGGAAATCACGGAAAATGCGAAAAAGATTCGTGCAATCATCGATGAAACTCGATCAGCAATGAAATAATTGATTAAATTCAAATAAAACTGTCATGTTGATATTCACATGGCAGTTTTATTATTGAGCGCGTATTGGTTTCACTGCAGCTGCATGAATTATCCTTGAAACGTCAGGAGTAAGACTCTACGCTGCGTAGGTTGTTCCCTAAAATGAATAATGGTATTCTAAGTTTATAAAGTGAGGGTATATAAAATGAATACTTATATAACAGGCTCTGCAATTAAAAGGTTAAGAGAAAAGCAATGCATGACACAGCTTCAGCTGGCAGAGAAGCTGAACGTGAGTGATAAAACAATTTCCAAATGGGAAACCGGAAAGGGATTACCTGATATTTCGTTAATTGAACCATTAGCCGCTATTTTAAACGTTTCACTTCCGGAATTATTATCCGGCGAGCAAATTATAAATACTAATCGCTCGGCTAACATCATGAAATCAAATCTTTATGTTTGTCCGATATGCGGAAATATTTTACATGCCACTGGTTCGGTGATGATTTCCTGCTGCGGTGTCACACTGCCGCCTTTAGAGAGTGAACAGGCTGATGATGAACATCAAATAAGCTGCGAGAAAATAGAAAATGAATATTTTGTATCACTTCATCATCCCATGACTAAAAATCACTACATTTCTTTTATGGCAGTTTGTACCAGTGAACGATTTGAATTGGTAAAACTGTACCCTGAAAGTTCTATTGAGGTACGTTTTTTCTGCCGCGGGCATGGCTTGTTGTATTGGTATTGCAGCCATCATGGATTATTTGAAATGAGAATTTAAAATACATGCGCAAAGAATATGAAGTCACAATGACTTATTTGTCAGATCAAAATAAAAATACCTGTCCGGCGGTTCATTAAGACAGGTATTTGTTTCAGTGCATTTTAATATCCGTACATCTCTCCCCAATATACTTCATAAATCAGCCAATCATCATCGGCATTTACTTTACCGCATAAAAAGATTCTCGGATAGCGTCCACTGTCAATCTGCGCTCCGACAACATCCTCACCCCATACTAAATCAATATCAGCCTTAACAATAGCTGTATCACTAAGACTGTATTGATCGATATCAGCTTGAATATGCTCAGCCAATAAAGCGTCTGTTTCATTTTGAGTCAGGGTTGTTACATCATGGATAACATAATCCTTAACATAAATTCCCTCATCAAAGTTCTTCTTCTCATTGGCCGCCGATATCTTTAATGCTTCATTATCACCATACAAGTTACTCAGCTTGTCGTATTCACTGGCAATATCATAATAATAATTATTTACAACCAATTCTTCCGCAATACTTTTCGGGACTGCTTCTAAAGTAAAACTGCGCCCATCAAACTGAGCGTTCATTTCGCCATGATATTCATAGACATCAATCACTTTATTCTCGTCTTGAACTGTATTATTTTGTGAATCATGATTGTCTGCTTCCGGTTGCTTGTCAGCCGGTGCTGTACATGCACTCAGCAGCCCTGCCGTAAGCAATACGCTTAATAACTTATTTCTGTTTCTCATCAGTTACCTCCATTTTTGATCTTACCATTATCTTACCATAAAATATCAGCTTATTATGTGATTTAAAACACACATATAAAACAAAGTTTAAATTTTGTATAGGTACTTGACAAAAATAAGACATAAATTCAATTGAGGTTTTGCAGCTTATCCAGTAGAATGAAAGTGGAAAATAATAACAATTCAACTGTGATCGGGGGATTGAAAATGGATAATGACTTAATAACATTGATTAAAATCTTGAATAAGAAATCATATCTGACATTGAAAGATCTCGAAATTGAAACAAAAGCAACTAAAAGACAAGTCACTTACCGTCTTGAAAAAATCAATCATCTGCTTAAATCTGAAAATCTGCCCATTCTTACAACAGGCGGTAAAAAAGAATTGCTGATTGATGCTCACACGCGTGAATTCCTTGTCGGTTTTATTCATGAGATGAAAAAGATGATGTTTATTATCTGAATAAAAAAGAGCGTCTGGCTTATATTTACCTGATGCTTTTTATGAATCCTGAGTATATCGCTCTTCAGCATTTTATCGATGCTCTTCAGGTGAGCCGTTCAACCGTGTTGTTAGATTTTAAGGATTTGGTATTAGAATTAGATCAAGATCACATCACAATAAAAAATAATCGTGTCAAGGGATACTACCTTTCAGGTTCTGAAATGGAAATCCGCCGTTACATGATGAAGCTGATTATCTCCTCCTTAGCGGATGAACGCAATACGAAAGTATTTGATTTATTTATTGATGAATTTAATTTGGATACATTTGAATATTCCAAGCTGGTAATAACTGAATTATCTGAAAGGAATCATATATCCTTTGTAGAAGACCGTCTCGTAGAATTCATTTATATTTTTATATTCCTAAAAGCAAGAATGATCAGCGGCAAGGATGCCAGTGCTGAAATCAGCATGATGCCTGATTTAGATGCGATGAAATCGATGAAGGAATATGCTTTTACGGAAGCACTGCTGACAAACTATAAAAATACGAGCTTAATTCCTGAAAAAGAAATTAATTATATCAGTTCATGGATTCTGGGCATATCGGTGGGAAATGTTGAAGAAGATGCGCAGGACTGCTTAATTATCGGCGAAATTGTCGGTAAGATCATGACTCGTTTTGAGTTTTTAAGCGGCATCCATTATAAGGACAGCGAGGAAATTTTCCGTCAGCTGTTTTCACATTTTCGTCCCGCTTACTATCGTTTGCTGTTCAAATTGCCGATATTTAATCCGCTTTGCCAGCGTGTAAAGGATGAATATAAAGAGCTTTATGCTTTAGTCAAGGAAACGATGAAACCATTTACTGTTCTCTTTGGGGAAGAAATTCCGGAAGATGAATTAGCTTATCTGACAATCCATTTCGCAGCCATCTATTCTAAGAATCGTGAAGGGGAAGCGATGGAGAAGAAAAGGGCGCTGATTGTCTGTTCCAATGGTATTGGTTCCTCCGCAATTTTATATAATGAGTTAAAGAATATGTTTCCTGAAATATATTTTTATCTGCCTATTGAGGCTGCCGGTTACGCTGAGTTTAATGAACCGGTTGAGATTATTTTTACGACGCAGTTTCATCGCGGTATGAATGAACTTAGTATACCCGTGGTTAAAGTCAGTCCTGTCATGGATATGCGCGAGCGTTATGAGGTAGTCCGCGAGGTATGCTCCCGGTTGAAAATGTCGCTGGTCAATCAGCCTAATGTGGAAATGATCTTGGAAGCTGTTCGCAAGCATGCAGTGATCAGTGATGAGAATGCATTGTATAATGAGCTTTACGCGATGTTCTCACCCAATGAGCATGCAGTTAAGGATGAGCTTAAGGGATATAAGCTGACGGATTTAATTTCTAAAGAGCTGATCTGTCTTAAACTTGAAGCGAAAGATTGGGAAGACGCTATCCGTCAATCAGGTGCCAAGCTTGTGAATACTGGCAAGGTCACCCAGCATTATATTGATGAAATTATCCGAATCAATAAAGCGACAGCTCCCTATATCGTAATTACTAAGCATGTGGCACTGCCGCATACACGGCCTGAAAATGGTGCTTTAGAATGCGCGTTAGGGGTCGCTGTGCTTAAAAATCCAGTCGTATTTGGCAGCGCAGAAAATGATCCGGTCAAATATATTTTCTGTTTAAGCGCGTTGGATAACGAAGTCATCTGCCTGCGATGTCAGAATTTCTTGATCTGATTAACAGACATGAATTTTATGAAATGCTGGATCAGGCAGAGACAGCAGATGAAGTGATTAATTATATAAAGGAATATGAAAGCTTTGAAGCAGCTTAAAGTTTATTTTTATAACAGAAGCGAATCACAATTGATATAGCATTAACTTTTCAGGTAAAAAAGTAGCTGAAAATGGCTAAAACGTTGATTTACTACTTGCTTTCTTGAATTCTATCCGCTATAATTATAAAGCACTTACTTTAGGTAAACTGTTACTTAAGGCGGAAGGAGAAAAATTATGAAACAAGGAATTCACCCAAAATACAATCGTATTATTGTTAAGTGTTCAACTTGCGGAAATGAATTTGAAACTGGTTCAACAGCTAAGGAATTACGTGTTGATACTTGTTCAAACTGTCATCCTTTCTTCACTGGAAGACAACGTTTCGCAGCTGCACAAGGACGAATTGAAAAGTTCAATAAGAAATACGGCATTAAGGAATAATGAAAATCAGGACTTAAAAAGTCCTTTTTTCTTGCTGTATTATCGAGTATAATAAAGAGTGGATAACGAGGTAATCATGTATGTATCAACAATATCGTGAAGGCTGGCTGGAAGTAATCACCGGCTGCATGTTCGCAGGCAAGACGGAGGAGTTGATCAGACGAATCAATGTGCTTCAGTTTGCCGGTAAAAAGGTTGTCGTTTTCAAACCGAAGATTGATGACCGTTATAGTAAAGATCAAGTTGTTTCACATTGCGGCAAATGTATCGAGAGCTTTGCGGTTTCCAGTTCAAAAGAAATTTTAGAGCTGGCAGGTGATGCCGAAGTCATTGCTATCGATGAGGTTCAGTTTTTTGATGAAGGTATCATTGAAGTATGCAACTCGTTTGCGGATCAGGGACGGCGAGTGATGGCAGCAGGTCTGGATCTTGATTTTAGAGGTGAACCTTTTGGGGTTATGCCATCCTTAATGACCTATGCAGAATTTGTTACTAAGCTGACGGCTGTCTGCATGCACTGCGGCGCTCCGGCTACCCGCACACAGCGGCTTGTCGATGGACATCCTGCCCATTATGATGATCCGATCATTCAGGTTGGAGCCAGTGAAAGCTATGAAGCACGCTGCCGTCATTGCCATGAGGTACCAGGCAGATATTTGATTAAATAAAAAGAAAGAAGGTATAGTTATGAATCCGATGATCGAACGTTTAGAATCAATCACAGCGCGTTATGAAGAATTGGGCCAGCTGCTGCTGGAACCAGCTACGTTGTCAGATAATCGTCTGATGGCTAAGCTTGCGAAGGAACAGGCTTCATTAACGCAGACGGTTGAGGCTTATGAAGAATATAAGAAAATTGAAGAAGAATTAGTGAGTGCTCATGAGCTGCTTCATGAAAAAGATGAAGAGATGCGTGAGATGGCAAGAATGGAGATTGAAGAGCTTGAGCCCCGCAAGGCAGAGCTGACTGCTAAGCTTGAAGTATTATTGATTCCTAAGGACCCGATGGATGATAACAATGTCATCGTGGAAATCCGCGGCGCAGCCGGCGGTGATGAAGGTAATATCTTCGCTGGCGATTTATATCGTATGTATACACGCTATGCTGAAACAGTTGGCTGGAAGACTGAATTAATGGAAGTTCAGGAATCAGAAGCCGGCGGTTTCTCTTTGATTTCCTTTATGCTTAAAGGAGATCGTGCTTATGGCCGTTTAAAATTTGAATCAGGTTCACATCGTGTACAGCGTGTTCCGAAGACAGAATCAGCAGGACGTATCCATACTTCAACGGCGACTGTATTAGTTTCTCCGGAAATTGAAGCAGCTGATTTTGAAATTGATGATAATGATCTGGAAATCGAAACATGCCGTTCATCGGGTGCCGGTGGCCAGCACATTAATAAGACTGACTCTGCAGTGCGTATCGTACATATTCCTACTGGTATTACGGTTAAGTGTCAGGATGGCCGTTCTCAGCATGAGAATAAGGCAACAGCTATGCGTTTAGTTCGTTCCCGCGTCTATGAGGAGCATATGCGCAAACTGGAAGAAGAAGCCGGCGCAGAACGCCGCAGTAAAATCGGTACCGGGGATCGTTCAGAAAAAATCAGAACGTATAACTATCCGCAGAACCGTGTTACCGATCATCGCATCGGCTTAACAATCAATCAGCTTGACCGCATCATGGAAGGCAAGCTTGGCGATGTATTGGATGCGCTTGAAGAATACGATCAAAAGCTGAAACTGGCTGGTGAAAAATAATGCCGACTTATCGTCAATGTCTGAAACAGGCTCAAAAGCAGATGCAGACTGCCGGTTTGAGTGAACAAAGTGCTACTTTGCTGATGCTTGAGCTGGCGAATATGGATTCCCAGAATCTTTATATGGATTATGAAAAAGAGATGCCATTAGAGTTGGAAGAAAGCTTTAACGAAGCCTTCCCAAGATTATTAAGCGGAGAACCGCTCCAGCATATCCTGGGTTTTGAATGGTTTTATGGCTATCGCTTTAAGGTGAATGAAGATGTGCTGATTCCACGGCCGGAAACCGAAGAACTGGTTGCCAATATTCTTGCAGCCTATGATGAGCATTTTGCCGATAAGGAAAATGTGATGGTTTGTGATATAGGTACCGGTTCAGGAGCAATAGCTATCTCATTAAAGAAAGAAGAACCCAAGCTGAATGTACTGGCAACTGACATCAGTGAAAAAGCTTTGGCAGTAGCCGGTGAGAATGCCCGTATCAATGAAGCACAGGTTGCTTTCTGCTGCGGTGATATGGTTGAACCCTTGATCGAACGGCAGCTGCACTTTGATATTCTGATCTCTAATCCGCCTTACATTCCGAATGATGAAGAGCTTGAACATTCTGTGAAAGACTTTGAACCGCATGTAGCCTTATTCGGCGGCAATGACGGGTTAAAATTCTATCGTGTTATTTTTGAACGCTCCAAGCTGATACTGAATGAAAAAGTATGCTGGCATTTGAAATCGGTTATAACCAGAAGGAAGCATTGATGGCAGAAGCTGCAAAGTATTTCCCAGATAGCAAAATAGAAGTTTTAAAGGATATGAACGGTAAAAACCGTATGTTATTCATTTATAATCATTGTGACTAAGAACCTTACGGTTCTTTTTCTATGTTTAAATTAAGCAGAACTGACTATCCTTAAGGCAGGAGGCTGACATATGAAAAAACTAACATTAATCCTGCTGATCTGGACATTCTGGCTGGTAACGCCAATAAAATCAGAAGGTGTGATCCCTGAATATAAAATATATAATGATTCAAAGGCAGCTGATGCTGCCGCTGTACATGATGAGGTAATGACGATTGCCAGTGAACTATTTCAATATGCGGACACTGACAGTTATCAAACACTGCTGCAAAGCGGCATTCAAAAATTCAGTCATGAAGGCTGGCAGGTTAAGATTCATAATCATTGTTTAATCATAACGATTGGTGATGGCAAAGGTGATGTTGTCGGCGGTAAGTTTACAAAAAATGAATTTTGTCTGCCGGAGGTAAAACCAAAATCAATTGTGCGTGAATGGCTCGGATTTTAATTCGAGTCTTTTTTCTTTATAAGTATGAATAATTGTGGTAAACTGTTTGCAGAGTGGTGATATAGATGGAAACAAAAAGAAAAACAAAAGAAGAAATGGATGAAGTTATTGAGTGTTTACAAGCCGGTGGCGTAGCAGCATTTCCTACCGACACAGTGTATGGCTTAGGCGTTATATATGATGATGAAAAAGCCTTAGAGCGTTTAAAAGAAGCGAAGGGAAGGCCGGAAAATAAACCGATTCCGCTGATGATTTCAAATCTGAAGCAGATTGAGAGCGTGGCGGTGGTTACGGAAAAAGCAAAGAAGCTGATTCAGAAATTTATGCCGGGTGCCTTCACAATTATTTTGAAGAAGCGTGAAAATGTACCGGCCTATGTTACTAATGGCTTTGATACCATCGGCATCCGTATGCCTGATGATGATTTTATTCTTGAATTAATGAATCGTATTGGCAAGCCGATGCTGGTAACAAGTGCGAATATGTCCGGAATGCCGACAGGCACAACCTTCATGGAAGTTATTGAACAGTTGGAAGGCAGAATTGATATGGTAGTTAAAGGAATGTGTGGCTGCAAGGAAAGCTCAACCATTGTAGATGCATCTACGAATGCTGTAAAGCTGATCCGCAAAGGCCCTATCAGTGAAGAAGAGATCATGAAAATCGTGGAGGAAAATTAAATGAAAGTTGCAATTGCTTGTGATCACGGTGCCTATGAATATAAGGAAATCTTAAAGAAAATGCTGATTGAGGAAGGGTATACGGTGACTGATTTTGGCACTGATTCTACTGCTTCTGTCGATTATGCAGATTACGCGTCAGCCGCAGCCAGAAGTGTAGCGGCTCATGAGAATGATAAAGGTATTGTCTTATGCGGTACCGGTATTGGCGTAAGTATTGCGGCCAATAAGATTAAGGGAATCCGCTGTGCTTTATGTTCAGATCCATTAAGTGCTCGATTAACCAGGGAGCATAATGATTCGAATGTATTAGCCATGGGACAGCGCATCATCGGTGAAGAATTGATGAAGGAAATCGCTCATGTATGGCTGACTACTGAATTCTCACATGAAGAACGTCATCAGCGCCGTATCGATAAAGTAAGCAAATTGGAGGACTAAAAAATGAAAGATCTTGAAATTCAGGCAGCCATTGAAGAAGAAGCAAAGCGTCAGTTATATAACATTGAACTGATTGCCTCCGAGAATTATGTATCCGATGAAGTTATGGAAGCAGCCGGCAGTATTTTGACGAATAAATATGCGGAAGGCTATCCAAGCAAGCGATATTACGGCGGCTGTGTCAATGTGGATGTAGTGGAAACATTGCCAGAGAGCGTTTATGCCGTATTTTTGGAGCCGAGCATGCGAATGTGCAGCCGCATTCAGGATCCCAGGCTAATATGGGTGTTTATATGGCTGTTCTTGAACCTGGTGATAAGGTGCTGGGAATGGATCTTAGCTCCGGCGGACACCTGACACATGGACATCCTTTAAATTTCTCAGGAACGCTGTATCATTTTGTCAGCTATGGCGTTAACCGTGAAAGTGAAACCATTGATTATGATGAGGTTATGGAAATCGCAATGCGCGAAAAACCGAAGCTGATCGTAGCCGGCGCAAGTGCCTATCCGCGGATCATTGATTTCGCCAAATTCAGGGAAATCGCTGATGCATGCGGTGCTTATCTGATGGTAGATATGGCGCATATCGCAGGTTTAGTAGCAGCGGGTCTGCATCCAAATCCAGTTCCTTATTGTGATTTTGTCACTTCTACAACCCATAAAACATTAAGAGGCCCGCGCGGCGGCATTATTCTCTGTAAAGAAAAGTACGCGGCATTATTGGATAAGAAGTGTTCCCTGGCATGCAGGGCGGCCCGCTGATGCACATCATCGCGGCGAAAGCAGTGTGCTTTAACGAGGTGCTGCAGCCTGAATTTAAAGAGTATGCAAAGCAAATCATCGATAACTGCAAAGTTTTAAGTGATACATTAAAAGCCGAAGGTTCAGAATCGTAACCGGCGGTACTGATAACCATTTGATTCTTGTGGATGTGATGGGTTCAATCGGTGTCAGCGGTAAGGAATGCGAAAAAATTCTTGATGAAGTATGCATTACCTGCAACAAGAATACAATTCCTTTTGATACACAAAAACCATTTGTAACATCAGGGATTCGTTTGGGCACAGCGGCCATGACAACCCGGGGCTTCAAAGAAGCCGAATTTAAACAAGTAGCGCTTTGGATTTCAAGAGCGTTAAAGAATAAAGAGAATGCGGAAGAACTGGCAAAGATTCGTGAAGAGGTTTGTGAGCTGACTGTTAAATATCCAATTCATCGTGAAGCATAATTAACCGTCTAAGGACGGTTTTCTTTTTATGTACTTAAATTTAAGAGACAATATATATATTTAATGGCAAATTCGATATTATTTTAACATGAGGCTTGCTGACAATTAAACTGAAAGATATGGAGAAGATCGTCATTTCAATGACTTTGATTAATTCCCAAATGGAGGTTATCTGAATATGTATGAAAGAATGCTTAATAAACAACTAGTTCCGACAATGGATGAAATGAGTGCATATTGCGGTGATGCTGCGCTGCTGTTTATCGAACTCAGTGAATGGCTGCATGATACTTATGATACGGAACAAAAAATCGTTTTTCCATATGGTAATAATTATGGTTGGGGAATTGCTCATAAGAGAAAGCAAAAATTAGTATGTAATATTTTCGCTGAAAATGGCGCATTTACTGTCATGCTGCGATTAACCGATAAGCAGTTTTCATCAGTTTATGATCGTGTTTGCAAGGATACACAGGAATATATCGATCATAAGTATCCTTGCAGTGACGGCGGCTGGATCCATTACAGAGTCATGAACAGAAAGAATTTTGAAGATATTAAATTATTGCTGGCTGTAAAATGTTCATGAACGTATACATGTTACTTACATTTAATGACTTTATTATGTAATTCAACAGAATCAGCAGAAATAATTATTAAATGAAATTGAGATAGACCATTCTTATTAGTTACAGAATTTATGATATACATGATATAATGACTAAAAAATGAGATATATGTGGATGATGTATTCTATTACTATGAATGCAACTGGGATAAAGCGGTACGCTTTAAAAAGATTTCTTTGACACCTATATATTTTGAATAGAAAAAATCTGTGATCGATAGTAGTTCTTACTAAAGTCACAGATTTTTATTTTCTTATTCTAAACTAGCTGCAGCATTTTCACCGGCAACACGCCCGAATACTACAGATTGTGAATAACCGCCTGACTGCCATGTAACTTCACCGGAAGCGAACAGTCCTTTTACAACGGAACCATCTTCATAAAGTACCTGAGCTTTTTCGTTAGCAACGACACCGCCCTTAGTCATGTGGTTAGCTGATTCTACACGTACTGCATAATAAGGCCCCTGAGCATCCATTGGACGATTTTCTGGTTTACCTGAGAATTCATCATTTTCACCCGCTGCAGCAGCCGCGTTGAAGCTGTCAAAGTTGCTTGTAATTGTTCAGCATCAATACCTAACTGTTCAGCAATTTCTGCCATCGTATTACCTTTTACATAATAGCCGGCATCAACATGTTTTCTGATACGATAGAATGAATCATAACCACTCTGGTCAGTGATATAGTAAGCTGCACCGTCAGTCTGAGCTTGGATTGTTGTGCCTAAATTTATACCGCCGGCACTTTCAGCAATGAAACGATTTCCTTCTTTATTAACAAGAATGAATTGATCAGCACCGCCAGTTAAATCACGGCGTACAGAAATAATTAATGGGAATACACGAACCATGTCCATGTTCTCCATTGCGAAACCATTCTTTTCAAATACTTTTACAAAATCACCTGTAGTACCTAATTGATTTGACGTATTTAATACTTCATAACCAGGAGCGTATTCGGCAACCAATTCCTTGTTAGAACTGAAGCCGCCGGTTGCGATGATCGTCGCAGCTGCCAGAATGTTATAGCTTTCATTATTATTGTTAGTAACCATAATACCTTTGCATTCACCGTTTTCCATGATTAGGTCATTACCCTTAGTACCGGTGCGGATATCAATATTTAATGCTTGTGCGCGTTTTTCTAAACCAGCCTGTACAACCTCACCGGCATATTGGTCTTCTTTAGCCATGTGGTTTGTACTGCCATAGTTGTAATCAAGTTCAACGCCCATGCCTCTCAGCCATGCATCAAGCTGTGCTTCCTGCTCAGCCCAAACCTGCAGCCGCTCAGCAGTATCACCGGCATCCTTCATGTCTTCAATGAAATTTTCCACAGCATTTTCAGTGTAGCGTTCTGTACCTGCTGCTTTTTGTGCTTCAGAATTAATCAGGTCATAGAAGTTCATATCAAACTTACCATTACCGCTCAGAATATCAAATTTTTCTACCAGAATAACGTTCGCATCTGGATTTGCTTCTTTAGCCGTAATCGCTGCAGCCAATCCAGAAGGACCGCCGCCGACAACTACGATATCAGCATTTACATCTTCAATTGTTTTAGCTTCTTTAGCCGGGCCTGCAGTTGTCATGGTGATTGCCTCAACCTCCATGCCTGCCTGTTTCATTGCGTCAGCTACGGCGCTCTTTACTGCGAAAGATGAGAAAGTAGCAGCACTCACGCTGTCAACGACAGGTGAATTAGCTTCTAATATACGATCCTGATAATTGGGAATGCGCGGTCGATAACGACATTAGTTTCATGATTTTCACCTAATGCGATATCCGTAATAACATTGTTGTCAATGGTGACTGTCAGATTAAGTTCACCACCGTAGCCTGAAGCTTTAGCTTCAAATGTTCCGGCTGCTGTTCCCGGTTCTTTGTTGTCAACCGGAGCATTTTTGCTGGAACAAGCGCCAAGACTCATTGCCATGAAGCCGGCAAGACTTGCCTTTACAAATTTGTTGTTCATATTTCCCTCCAAAAAAGGTTCCTGACCTTTTTAGTTAATATATTATCAAGCTTAAATCATTATGTAAAATTATGATTACTTATTTAACGATAAGAATATCTTATATATAAAAAATAAGTTATACTTAATGGGAGGTGATTTTATGCTGGACGTTAAAGTTGAAACCTTTTTAGTAGTCTGTGAAACCATGAATTACACAAAGGCAGCTCAATTGCTGCATATTACCCAGCCGGCGGTCTCACAGCATATACGAGCTTTAGAAACTCAGGCAGGCACTCGGCTTATCAGCTATGAAGGCAAACAGCTGGTATTGAGTGAGGCTGGCATGATGTTTCGGCAGGCGGCCACTACGATGCGTCATGATGCACAGAAGCTGATTGAAATGATTCATCAGCAAACTTCAAAAAGAGTTCTGCATTTCGGAGCCACGCTGACGATCGGTGAATATATCATGCCAAAGGTGTTGCTGAAGGTTTTAGAGCATGAGCCTGAAGCGGAAATACGCATGTTTGTTGCCAATACAGCGAAACTGATTCAAATGCTGGATAATGGAGATATTGATTTTGCAATCGTTGAAGGCTTCTTTGCAAAGTCCTCTTATGACAGCATCGTATATAGCTGTGAGCGATTCCTGCCGGTTTGTGCCTATGATTATCAATGCTTTGCAAAATCAATGACGGACCTGCTTAATGAAAGACTGCTTGTCCGTGAAGCCGGTTCAGGAACACGTGAAATGCTGGAGCGGAAGCTGAAAGAGAAAAATCTGACACTGAATGATTTTTCACATAAGGTTGAAATCGGCAACCTGAATACAATTAAGAAGATGGTTTGTGCGGGTGCTGGTATATCATTCTTTTATCAGCCGGTGGTTCAGCAGGAATTGGATCAGGGAATCTTAAGGGAAATTACCTTAAATGATTTTTCCGCAACCCATGAATTCAATTTTATCTGGCGTAAAAACAGTATATATAAGGATATATATCATGAAATCTACACAATGCTTGGGAAAGCATAAAGATGATTGTTAAAGAATGTCATAATATAGTGAATTATGAGCGAATTTGTCAATATTCATGACCATGAAAATCCCAATTATGCGATTTAGACAGAAATTTGATTTTGTGTAAATACAAGATTCAATTTTAAGGGTATAATTATATCTGACAGAACTGCTGAGACTGTTAGTAAGTATATTTTTCTACGCTGAATGGTAGTTGTTAAAAATGCTGCTTTTATCACAAAAAAGAAAAGGTTGATTTGAATCACTTATTCTTAATGTATGCGCTTTATATAAGTGACTGCCTAGGTTCCTGCTTAAAAGCAGTGAGCTGAACACCTTTTATAGTTTGTGAAAATGGCTAAAAAAATTAGCAAACAGGCTACTCATTTGGTGTCAGAAATGGTATACTTATCAAGAATTAGTGGCTGTGATCCACAGTAATGGAGGAAACGTATGTTACATGTTTTAGAACACCCTTTGATTACGCATAAACTGGCTATCATGCGGTCTAAGGATACGTCTACCAAAGATTTCCGTCAGAATCTTGACGAGATCGCCGGTTTGATGGCGTATGAAATTACCCGTGATGTTCCAACCCGTGATGTGATTGTGGAAACACCGATGGGTGACTGTCATACCAAGACATTGGCAACAGATATTGTTTTAGTACCGATTCTGCGTGCGGGACTGGGCATGGTTAATGGTATCTGTGATCTGGTGCCGACGGTAAAGGTGGCACATATCGGATTGTATCGTGATGAAGAGACGCTTGAACCTCATGAATATTTTGCGAAATATCCAAAATGCATGGATGATGCCGTTGTGATGATTGTTGACCCAATGCTGGCGACCGGCGGCAGCGCGAATGCGGCAATCACAATGGTTAAACGTCAGGGCGCGAAGAATATTCGTTTGGTTTGTCTGGTCGGCGCTCCGGAAGGCGTCAAAGCTGTAGAGGCACAACACCCTGATGTTGATATTTATTTAGCGGCATTGGATGATAAGCTGAATGAAAAAGGTTATATCGTACCAGGCCTTGGTGATGCCGGCGACCGTATCTTTGGTACAAAATAATGAATGGCTATCATAAGGCGACACGCTTTGTCACACGGATCGTTGTGGGAAGTATCTTTGCGATATTTTTTGGTAAATGGGTTGATGAGCAATTACATACGACACCATGGATCATGATTGCGCTGCTGCTTTATGTGCTGTTTGGCAGTTTGTATTTATTAATAAGGGAGACTTCAAAAAATGGATGAAAAAACCATACTGGCCTATCAGATACGCAAGCTGACATTGCTTTTAGCCGGAGTCCTGATTGTACTCTCGCTTATTTTTAAAGAAGCATCGATTACAGGTGGAATTGCGATTGGTGCATTGGTATCGATCATCGGCTTCAACATGGTAGTTAAAATGGCTTATAAAATCAATGGGCCGAGTGCCGGCCGCAGTGCCCGTGCAAACTATCTGCTGCGCTATATGATCTATGCGCTGATCTTCGGCGTCAGCTATTGGCGGGGATTTAATATTTTCGCGCTGTTGGCTGGTTTCCTTTGCAACAAGGCAGCAATTTTAATCTATACCCGCTTTTTTGCGGACAAGGAGGTGAAATAGTTGGAGAATTTTGATGGCATATTGCTTACGATCGGTTCGCTTGAGATCCAGATCCATGTATCAATCCTGGTCTGGCTGGCGATCTGTACGATTGTAGCTGTACTGATGGTCGTACTTGGCAACAAGTTCAAGAAGGCTGACGCTTCACAGGCACCGCATGGCATTTTGCTGGTTGCGGAAGCTGCTGTGCAGTTAGTAATCTGGATCGTAAACAACAGCCTCGGTAAACGGACGCGAAAGTTTCTTCCATTATATGGAACCATGATTATTATCATGCTGCTTTCAAATCTGAGCAGCCTGTTAGGTGTACAGGCACCGACATCCAACTTAAGCGTCAATGCAACACTTGCCGTAATCATGTTCTGTGTGATTCAGTTCACCGCCTTTAAGGAACAGGGGATTTTGGGTCATCTTAAGGGATGGACCGAACCTATCTGGATTCTTACACCATTGAATATTCTTGGTGACTGCGTATTCCCGCTTTCGCTCTCATTGCGTCTGTTTGGTAATATGCTGGGAGGAACGATCATCATGACGCTGATTTACAGTTTGTTTGCGGTATTAAACAATCTGTTTACAGGATTAGGCGCTTCGTTGTTCATTGTTACACCATTTCTACATATGTATTTTGATATTTTCTCAGGATGCATTCAGACTTACATCTTTTTCACTTTATCAACCTTTTTCTTGGGACAGGCTTTCCCGGAAGAAGACTAAAAGCTATAGGAGGAACACAAAATGGCTGAGTTTAATGAATTTTTCGTTGCCGGTATGGCAGTTTTAGGTGCTGGGATCGCAATGGTAGCTGGTCTTGGTCCCGGTATCGGTGAAGGTATTGCCGCTAGTAAGGCTTGTGAGGCTGTGGGCAGAAATCCGGATGCTGAGAGCAAAATTCGTAATATGATGGTATTAGGTATTGCATTATCAGAAACAACAGGTATCTATGCGTTAATTATCGCTCTGATTCTGATTTTCCTTAAAGCGTAGTCTGGGTAGTGAAAATTAAGAAAAGGAGGGTATCATGAATATTAATATTGATAACTATCTGCGTCTGAATGTCACAGATATGATACTCGTTCTGATTTCTACTGTGCTGATCTGTCTGCTTGCTAAACATTTTTTCTGGCCTCAGGTGCTGGGGTATTTTGACCGCCGTCAGAAACTGATTGCCGATGAAATTGCCAGCGGTCAGCAGGCACATGCGGAAGGTGAAGCATTTAAACAGCAGTATGCTCAACAATTAAAAGGAGCTAAGAATGAAGCTCATGAGATCATTGAGGCGGCAAAGCTCAGCGCGAAGCAGGAAGGCGCTCAGATTTTGAGCAAGGCTCGTGTTGATGCAAACAATGCTGTTGAAAAGGCACAGCGTGATATTGAACGTGAAAAGATGATGGCTGAAAAAGACATCAAGAAAGAAATCACAGAGGTTGCCTTCCTTGCTGCAGAAAAGATTGTCGGCAAGGAGTTAAATGATGAAGAACAGAAGAAGTATATCGATGACTTTATCAATAATGCAGGTGAAACACCATGGCAGGGTTAGTAGCGAAGGGTTATGGTGAAGCGCTGTTTGAGATTGGCCTTGAATGCAATAAACTGGATCGGTTTAAACAGGAGTGTCATGTTGTCTTATCGACGATGACGCCTGATTTGGTGAAGGTTTTGAATCATCCAAAGGTTCGCAAACAGGAAAAGAAAGAAACTGCTTGAAAAAATTTATGGAAAAGATATCGATCATTTATTACTGAATTATATGAAGTATATGATTGATAAGAACCGTTTTGTCAAGTTTAAGGATGCTGTTGAGGAGTTTGAAGCATTGTATAATAATCATTTTCATATTGCGGTTGCTGCTGTGTCAAGTGCGGTTGAATTGGATGAGAATGAGAAAAAACGTGTTTCAGAAATGCTTGAACAGAAAATGAATCAAAAAGTTGAATGCAGGTGGTACGTGGATAAAGCACTGCTTGCGGGTCTAAGAATTAAAATCAATGACCAGATTCTTGATAACTCTGCGGCTAATCGTTTAGCCCGTCTCAGGGAAGAAGTTGTCAATACTGCGCTGCAATGAGTGAGGTGACGAATGTGAATTTAAGACCTGAAGAAATTAGTAAAATCATCAAGGAGCAGATCATGCACTATGATGAAGAGCTTGAAGTTGCGGAAACAGGAACAGTAATTACGATTGGTGACGGTATTGCCCTGATTCATGGGCTGGAAAATGCCATGTCCGGAGAATTGCTGTTATTCCCGCATGATGTATATGGAATGGTGCTGAATCTTGAAGAAGAACATGTCGGTGCTGTTTTAATGGGAAGTGATACACTGATCAGTGAAGGTGATACGGTAAAGCGTACCGGCAGGATCGTTGAAGTACCGGTTGGGGATGATTTGCTTGGCCGTGTTGTTAACGCATTAGGTCAGGCAATTGACGGCGGACCGGAAATCAAAGCGGATAAATTCCGTCCGATTGAACGTGTTGCGCCTGGTGTTATGACACGTAAGTCAGTGCATCAGCCAGTTCAGACTGGTTTGAAGGTTATTGACTCGATGATTCCGATCGGCCGCGGTCAGCGTGAGCTGATTATCGGTGACCGTCAGACTGGTAAGACGGCAATTGCGGTTGATACGATCATCAATCAGAAAAATGAAAATATTAATTGTATCTATGTAGCAATTGGTCAAAAAGCCAGTACAGTAGCCCAGATCGTTGAAAAACTCCGTCAGCATGGCGCAATGGATTATACGACCGTGGTGGCTGCAACAGCTTCTGAGCTGGCGCCTTTACAGTATATCGCGCCATACAGTGGCTGCGCGATGGGTGAAGAATGGATGGAGCAGGGCAAAGACGTCCTGATCGTTTATGATGATTTAAGTAAGCATGCGGTTGCTTATCGTACACTGTCCTTGCTGTTGAAACGTCCGCCGGGCCGTGAAGCCTATCCGGGTGATGTATTCTATCTGCACAGCCGCCTTTTAGAGCGGGCCGCGAAGATGAATGAGGAATATGGCAATGGTTCATTAACAGCTCTGCCGATCATTGAGACGCAGGCGGGAGATATTTCGGCTTATATTCCTACCAATGTTATCTCTATTACCGATGGTCAGATCTTCTTGCAGACAGAATTATTTAATGAAGGTATCCGGCCGGCTGTTGACAGCGGTTTGTCCGTATCCCGTGTAGGATCAGCAGCGCAGGTTAAAGCCATGAAAAAGGTATCAGGTTCTTTGAAGCTGGAACTTGCTCAATATCGTGAGCTGCAGGCATTTGCTAAATTTGGTTCGGATCTTGATCCGGCAACTAAAGCAACCTTGGACCATGGTGCGAAATTGACTGAATTGCTGAAACAGAATCAGTATGATCCAATGAGTGTCGCAGATCAGGTTTTATCCTTATTTGCGGCTAAATATGGCTATCTCAAGAATGTGGATGTGGAGAATGTCCATTCTTATGAGACAGAAATGCTTAAGATGATGCATGAAAAGCATCCTGAAATTGTGGATGAGATTAATGAAAAACACGATATCAGTAATGAATTAAATGCACATATCAAAGAAGTGCTTGATGAATTCGCTGACGTTTTTTCAAAGCTGATCGAAGGTTAGGCTTATGGGAGCTAGTCAATTAGCCATCAAGAGCCGTATCCGTTCCGTAGATTCAACGATGAAGATCACTAAAGCGATGCAGTTGGTTGCCGCCAGTAAGTATACCCGTCAAAAGGAAAGAATGAAGCAGAATAAGGAATATGCACATTATCTGAAAGAAGTGCTGGAACAGATTTTGGCAAACCTTACAACTTTGATAATCCTTATCTGGTAGAAAATGCGGATGCACCGACGCTGACAATTGTCTTTACTTCCGATATGGGTTTATGCGGAGCATATAACGCAAATGTTTATCGCCTGCTGGAAGCTGAATGTCCGCAGGATGAACAGCTGGTAATGCTTGGCACACAGGGGGCTGTCTGGGCTAAAAGCCGTCAGCGCAATGTGGTTGAGGAGTATATCCAGGTTGAGGATGATAATTATGCGCTGTTAGCGCAGCTTGCGGAAAGCGCCCTTGCGAAATACCGAAATCAGGAAATTGGTAAGATTCGTATCGTTTATACGGAATTTATCAATCCGCTGCGGTTTGAACCTAAAATCGTCACTTTGCTGCCGGTTGAAAAGGTTGAAAAGAAGGGGGCATCTGCCGATACCATCTTTGAACCGAGTGAAGAAGAAATTTTAAATGATCTGATTCCGATGTCGATTAAATCGTTGGTTTATTCTTATTATCTTGAAACGAAAACGAGTGAGCAGGCATCAAGGAGAACTTCGATGGAAACAGCAACGGATAATGCTGAGGATTTGAAGAGTACATTAGAATTAGCATATAATCAAGCACGTCAGGCGGCAATTACCCAGGAGATCACGGAAATTGTCGGCGGAGCGAATGCTTTATAATGAGAGGAACAATGATGAAAAATATTGGAAAAATTGTTCAGGTCATCGGACCGGTTGTCGATATTTTATTTACTGACGGGCATCTGCCAGCATTGCTGACAGCCATTGAAATTGACAATGTCAACAGTCATGAGAAACTGGTTGTTGAGGTTGCTCAGCACATTGGTGATGATCGTGTGCGTACGATTGCGATGGGTTCTACCGACGGATTGGTTCGCGGTATGGATGCTGTTGATACTGGCGCGCCGATTAGTGTACCAGTTGGTGAACAGGTGCTGGGGAGAATGTTCAATGTTTTGGGCCGCGAGATCGATGGACTTGAGCCGCTTCCGGATACTGTGAAGCATATGCCGATTCATCGCAGCGCCCCAAGTTTTGATCAGCAGCAGACAACCGCTGAGGTCCTTGAAACAGGCATTAAGGTTATCGATTTGCTGTGTCCTTATGCCAAGGGCGGTAAATCGGCTTATTCGGCGGTGCCGGTGTTGGTAAGACCGTATTGATTCAGGAGCTGATTCATAATATCGCGACGGAACATGGCGGTTTGTCTGTAGTTGCCGGTGTCGGTGAACGTACCCGTGAGGGAAATGATTTGTATCATGAAATGAAAGAAACGGGTGTTTTAGATAAAACGGTTCTTGTTTACGGACAGATGAATGAATCGCCGGGCGCTAGAATGCGTGTAGGTCTATCCGGCTTAACAATGGCAGAGTATTTCCGTGATGTAAACCATCAGGATGTACTGCTGTTTATTGACAATATCTTCCGTTTTACCCAGGCGGGTTCAGAAGTTTCAGCACTGCTTGGCCGTATGCCATCAGCAGTAGGTTATCAGCCGACACTGGCTACTGAAATGGGGCAGCTGCAGGAGCGGATCACTTCCACAAAAGATGGATCGATCACTTCTGTACAGGCGATTTATGTACCGGCCGATGATTTAACTGACCCAGCGCCAGCGACTGCGTTTAACCATTTGGATGCGAAGACGGTACTGGATCGTTCAATTGCCGCGTTAGGAATCTATCCGGCTGTTGATCCATTGGAGTCAACCTCAAGAATGCTTGATCCATTAGTTGTCGGTGAAGATCATTATGAAGTAGCCCGCGGTGTTCAGCAGCTGCTGCAGCGCTATAAGGAGCTTCAGGATATCATTGCTATTTAGGTATGGATGAATTAAGTGAAGAAGATAAGGTTGTGGTTGGCCGTGCCCGCCGTGTCCGCAACTTCTTGTCACAGCCTTTCTTTGCCGGTGAACAATTCACAGGTATGAAAGGACGCTATGTTCCGAAGGAAGACACAGTAAGAAGCTTTAAAGCACTGCTGAATGGTGATTATGATGAATACCCGGAACAGGCATTTATGTTTGTCGGATCAATTGAAGAGGTAGTGGAAAAAGCAAAGGCACTTGGTGAATAAGATGCTGAGAGTTAAAATCATAACTCCTTATGGTTTATATGGGAATTATGAAGCAGAGAAAATTCATTGTACAACGACAACGGGTGAATGTGCGATTCTGCCTAACCATATGCCGTTAGTCGCAATGATTACTACCAGCAGTATGATCCTGACAATTAATCATGAAGAACGTGTCTATGCCATCACTGGCGGTCTGCTGCAGCTTAACGATAACGAGGTGCGGATTCTGGCTGATGCTTTTGAGGGCAAGGATGAAATCGATGTTGAAAGAGCAAAACGTGCAAAGGAAAGAGCCGAGAAACGACTCGCCAGAAAAGATGCGAATACATCTATTCGTCGTGCGCAGGTTGCCTTAGATCGGGCAATGAACCGTATTCGAGTTGCCAATTTTAAATAGAAGAAAAGCTCCTTTTACAGGTAATGGTCTGTAATGGGAGTTTTTTGTATTATAGGGTGCGCCCTGCATTAGTAATTTAGAAAAGGAAATAAGATTGATTAGTATAACTAAATTTTTCTTGTTTATCGTTTGTAAATATAATTCGATTGAGATAATGTGAAGAATATTTGTGATTTATAAGAATGTGACGTAACACAATTAGTAGACTTATGAAAAAGGTATGGTTATAATACAAATAATGATGAGGGAGGAAATCAAAATGAAAAGACTGTTATCAATCTGTTTGACGGCTTTATTAATTTGTGGAGGTATCTTGGGCTGTACTCATGTCCATACTGTGGAATGCGGAGAAAATGGTATTGATTGTACGCATCAATGTAATGATATTGTTCCATGTAATGATGAAAATAAACCCTTTTAAAGCATATTAATATGGATAAAACTAATATTGGTAAGGAATTGCGATTAATACGGAAAATCAATCAGCTTTCTTTGAGAGATTTGTCAGCATTAACCGGAATCAGTTTTATGCGGCTTGGCAAATATGAACGAGGTGAAGAAATACCTACTCAAAATAGCATAAGCTGTATTGAGAAAGCTTTGAATTGTAATTTTGAAGAATTAGATAGAATCTCAAAAGAAAACGATAAACTATTCCATGAATTTTTTGATTCATTGTTTTATCATACTCAAAATCTTGATTACTTTAAGAAAAAAATAGAAATATCTAAGAATGAAATCGATCCCAAACAAGAGAATGTTGATTTTAAAAATGCTAAAATAATCCTCATGGAATATATACTCCATGTGATAGAATTTAAATTAGATAAAACAGAAGAAACAGAGGACTATCTATTAGACTATTTTAAAAATGAAGCGAAGTGCAATGCAATTCTTCATGATTATATTGGATTAAAATTTAGAATAAAGAAGGATTTCAAGAATGCAATTATATGGCAGGAAAAGGCTTTAAAAATCACAACAAATGAAAAAGTAATTGCGATGGTTCATTTTCATTTAAGCGGTTCATACAAGGGGATGAGAAAACTGCTGCAAGCGGCATCAAGCTTAGAAAAAGCTAGTATGCTATTTTCAAAACATGCTTCATACCGCAGGGCAAATTATTGTCTTGCGGAGTTTGCTTTGATTTTGAAAGCTGATGGACAATATGATTAGCCATTGAGACATATAAGAAAGTATGATTGGTGCTGAGCAATTAGAAGATACTGATTTTATAGCTGTTGATTATCGAAATATGTGCTGGATCATGATATTAGCTAAAAGATATGAAGAGGCTTTGGAATACTTGGAAGAAGCCACTATGAAGGAACCAAAGCATCCTTTTGCAATTTTATATGGTATTTGGTGCAATTATAAGTTGGAGCGTTATGATGAAGCAAAACAGATCATAGATGAAAATCATCAATTAGAAGAAAATAAAACTTTCAGTAATTTTTATGATTTGTTTGTGAAGCTACTGAAATGCGGTAAAGGGGTGCCTTCACAGACTTGTCTAAATTCAGCTGTTAAAATTGTGAAATCATTGAATCATAACGAGGAATATGAACGCTGTATATTTTACATAGATATTCTATTAGATTTACTTGATCGGTGCGGGAATGAGACTGAGAAAATAAAGTATATGAAAATGAAGATTGATTTGCTTGGAAATGACTGATTGTGACGGAACAGAAAAATTGACAGATCGTTTGATAATGAGTTATTGTTTGTGTATCAATTCTGCAGATTGATTGAATAGTATCTGCATATTTCTTGTGTAACTTAGTTATCTGGCAACTTAGTACTTTGAAACTAACTAATACAAAGGGGGGATTAGTATCGTTAGTTGTATCTATAAGGATTCTAGTTATGAAAAAGACATTCATTTTAGGTTAACGGATGTTTATGAGTGAGCATTAGAATATTGATTTCCATGCTGGCCAGTCATTACAGCAAAGTGAGTTGTACGCTTAGATATAGTTATTTATCTTATGAGGTAACGTTCTGAAATGCCTAAATGCATGAATGAGATTAAGCGTATCGAATTAAAAGTATAATGACTTGAAAGGAAAATATGATATTTTATGACTGATTTCTAGACAGAGAATAATCATATAAGAGAAAAAATGAAAAAGTTATTTACCAAACTAATTGTAATTGAATTTGCATTTTTAATATCATTAAATCCTATGTCCTTAAACGCAAATAAATCAGAGGATAATTCAGATACAAAATCTTCAGAGCCTTGCCCATTTGGTATGACGTCATATAGTTATTATGATGAAAAGACTGAAGTATACTCTACAAAACCTGGATCTACATCAAGAATAATAAATAGCAGCAATAGTGTTTTAGCTGAGGGTACAGCATCTGCTACCAGATCACAATTCACACAATTTACTGGAGGTGTTCAAGGTGAACTTAATTTAGTGTTTGCGAAATTCGATGTTTATGGTGAAGTTACTTCTGGAACTGAGCGAACTGTAACTGAATCTGCAACTCAGCATAATATTCCACCTAAATCATATATTAAGTTTCAGGCTGGCTCTGAAACTCTTAAAACAACTGGTGATATTGTGACTTATGACGCATCTTGCAATATATCAAAGAAAAGAGTTACAGCATATTACTCTTTTGGGGGATATATTGATTATCTTGGAACATTCCCTTTAAATTAATGAATAAATATATTAGAAAAAATAGCTTATTATTAGTGTTGATTGAATTAGTATTCTTGATGTTTGTTAGTATGTATTATTTTTATAGCCAGAAAGATCAGTACTTAAAAAAAGCTGATCTTCCCTTGGCTACATTCTCAATCTCATCTGATGATTTAAGTGCTTCTAATTCTTATATTGAATATACATGTTGGTTTTCATATTATGATTTGTTTGAGAATGGCATAGATATAAATAAATTTAAAACTGAGTATAATGTTGTTGTGATTATTGAAAAATTAGGTGTTAATAAAATGTATACTTTTGAAGGAAAAGGTATTTTGATCAATTTTTTTATAGAAAGGAATCAGCTTACTGATTTACAAAGGGAAACATTTGATCAAATTATTTTAGACAAAGAAATTGAGGTGAGTTTTATACTTTCATCTAAATATACCAATAAACAAATTGGTATTATTGATAAAAGTATATTGTGGAAGTCATGAAAAAAATATTACAATTTGTATAGTGATGTTTATGAATGTTTTAATTATTTATAATTTATTTCATCAAGATCAAGTAATATTAGATATAACAAATCAAAAGTATTTTGAATCAATGATTTTAGTGAATAATTTAAAATTAGAGTATGATGAAAAACAGGGAATAATATACTTTGATACTTCAAAAAAGATTTATTGCAGAATAATAACTTAGAGTTTTTGGTGAAAATAGATGGAGACAATGTTTTTAACGAGTTTACAGTATTTGAAATGAATCTAGATAAAGATTCAAATTATATATCATTAGAATATTATGATAATGATGATATTAATAATCCATTACATGTAGTAATACAGGATTTAACTGGGACTTGTATATCACATCATTTTGGTAACTGTATAAAAAGAAGATGTATTATTTAGTTTTCAAAGTTAGAAAAGGAAATAAAAAATTATTATATAGTATGAGTATTTGAGTGATAGGGTAATAAATTAGAATTAAAATCATTTACAACTATAAATCAGCAAATATAGCAGCTTAATTTTGTGTTCCAATAAAAAATAAAACAATGAAAAAACAAAGGAGTTTTTCATGGGGAAATTCTTGGTTTTGTGACTTTATAGAGGTGTGATTAGACCTCGAACAATGATATAAATCATTTGTACAAAAACAATATCAAGGAGATTGAACTTATGAACTATTTTACTATAGAATATGTTAAGGAAAATTGGAACAGGGAAATTGATTGTATTATTAATTGTTGTAGTTGTATTACGTATTGTGTATGAAATTATAAGATATTTAAGTCGGAAGTGTTCTCATAAACAGTGCTGTAGTAATGAAAGTTATTTAAAATTTGATTTTTACGATCGATTTTTATTTCTTTCAATTTTGTGACTTTCCTAATGATTTCAGTTAAACGTGCTATAATAAGAATCGTTCAAGGGGTGAGTGTTTGATCAATAAGCTATTTATGGAAGCACGTTCCTATACCATTCATCAGCTGATGTTATTGACATGTTTATTGTCAGTCTTCATGCCTTTTTATATCGGATTGATGATGCTGGCTGCGTTAACATTGGGATTGATATTGAATGGTGAATTGAAAAATCTGATAATAGAAGTATCGCAGGCTAAAGCCGGACTGTTGGTGATACTGGTTGGTCTGATTGGTGCTGTTATGTATCAAAATATTCTTGGGATTGGCTGTTCCTTTATTTTATTTGTTGTATTCATTGGTGCATGTGATATGCGAAAACATTGCGATGCTCATTTTTATGACCGCTTTATTAAGCTGGTACTGTTGATGAGTGTGTTTTGTTTTGCTCATGCTTTGTTGGAATATCTGCATATTACCCAATCACTGAATTATCAGTTTACGGATCTGATTATCCCTGATCTGCCTAAATACAGAGTTAATTCGGTATTTTTCAATGCAAATTATTATGCGATGATGTGTGAATTTTTCGTTGTGATTGCATTAAGCAAGCTCATCACTTCTGAAAATAAAGGAGTTTACCTTTTTATCATTTTCTGTAACCTTGGCGGCTTATATCTGACAGGCTGCCGAACAGCATGGCCGGCATTAGCAATTGCCATCCCTCTTATGTTTTATCTGGCAGGCAAAAAGAAAACAGCATTTGTACTGTTTTTGATTGAAACTATCATTGGATTATTTATTTTAATTGAACCTGATTTGCTGCCGCGGCTTGAAAGCTCTGATTCATCCATGGATGTACGGTTCGGCATCTGGCAGACAGCATTTAAACAATTTAAAGCCAGCCCTCTGCTTGGACACGGACCGCTGACTTATCTTCAGATTTATCCGCAGTTCAACGGTATTCCGACGCAGCATGCCCATAATATCTTTTTGGATGCTTTAATTAATTTCGGAATACTAGGTGTACTTCCATTGCTTGCATTTATTATTAGCCGTTTAAAAGAAGTCTTTAAGATTACTGACATGCGTAAAGCGCTGATTCTTTCGTTAAGTGCAGTTGTTGTAATCCATGGTTTATTAGATGCAACAATATTCTGGAGTCAGACATGCTATCTTTACCTGTCTTTATTAATGATGAGCGGAAAGCTGAATTATGAATAATATGAAAAAAAGCTGAAATAACTTCAGCTCTACTGTGATTTTTCTTCCCTTTTTTTCTTGCGTATTTCAAAAGGAGTAGTACCCATTGTTTTCTTAAACACTTGTGAAAAATAAGATTGTGATGAAAATCCTACGATATCAGAAATCTGAGAAACAGAGTAATTGGTTGTTTCAAGCAATACCTTAGCCTCTTCAACACGTTTAGAAATTAAATAATTAATGGGTGATAATCCTATATACTTCTTGAATGCATGGACAAGATAATATTTGTTTACATAAGTAAGTCTTGATAATTCATCAAGGGTGATATTTTCCTGATAATGCAGATCAATGTATTGTTTAACATATGAACATTCCTTGTTCATTTTTTTTGTTGATGCGATGCTGAAGGAATTATTGGCTCGGCGGATCATGTTGATTATGCACACTTCCAGCAGATCCTGACATAAACGATCGTAATGATCTTCCTTGTTTTCAACCTCCGCAACCAGCGTTTTCAGATAAAAAAGTACTTCATGCTTATAATCCTGATAGTTTTGAAGAAAGTAATCAGCATGTGTATCCTCATTCTTAATGATCTGAGAAAACAAAAGGCCTTCAATACCAAGTGCTATGTATTCCAAGGGAGATTGTTCATTAGACACCTCAGTATGAGAAACGTTAGGATTTACGATAATCATATCATCAGCTTTTACTTCAAATTCGCTGTCTTCTACAATAAAGCTGCCGTCACCGCGAATCACATAGAAAATCTCAGTGAAATTATGAAAATGAATTGTTGAATGCCAGTCAGAATCATATCGGGCTGTCGTGACATAGAGTAGTTTGCAGTTAATTTTATCCAGATCAGTATCTGATAGTTTGTAACGTGTATTAGCCATAGTTTTCCTCCTTTCTATATTATAAACGAAAGAAGGTGAAGTGTATAGTTTCTAAAATAGGTAATTTTTCGGCTGACAGCCTTTTATGAGCTGTGTGCCATCACTATATTTCTCAGGCCTGTCTGCCAGTTCTTTGATCATTAAATTTCTTAATTCATTGATTCGATTCTGGCCTTGTACATCATGGATAGCATCATGTGTTTCATGCGGATCTTTTTTTAAATCAAAGTATTGCTCCTGACCTGTTTGTGAATACCAAATAAATTTATCATTTTTAGTAACTATGTAATGATTGCTTAAATTTGAATGGAAGGAATGCTCACCGTGCAGCCATGATCGAACAGATTTATTTTCTGTAATTGCTGATTTTAATGACAAGCCATCGACTGTATCCGGACAGTTTATGTCAGCGATATCAAGTAAGGTCGGCATGATGTCACGCAGCTCAGCAATCGTATCGGCGTGATTCGGTTTAATATCCGCGATATGCTTTCCAATCCGGAAGATCAATGGGATATGGATACTTCCCTGATATGGATAGACTTTGCGCCAGCAGTGGTGATCAAACAGCATTTCGCCATGATCAGAGAGAAAGAGAATAATCGTATCTTCATAGCTGCCATCTTCAATCAGACTCTGTATAATACGTCCTAATTGATGGTCAATATGTGTGATACTCGCATAATAGCCAGCCATGGCATCATGTCGCAGCTGTTCGTCTGAGCAGCCATAGATTGAATCTTTGATGCGGCCATATGTATCAGTCAGCGTTGAGTCCGACCAATCATCTTCAAAAGGCGAACGCAGCGCTTTATCTCGGTATAAATCATAATAAGACTGCGGCGCGTCAAAAGGCTGATGCGGCCGAACATAAGAAGCCATTAAGAAGAAGGGTTTCGTTCGGTCACGGGTTTTTAAAAAACGAATGGATTTATCACTGACCCAATTTGTCGGATGCAGGTGTTCAGGATAGATCCATGGATGCGTAACCCATGAATTGCATTCTACCCCGGTAGATGTGATATCTGCGTCCAACCCCATCGCGTTTTTCAAATCATAAAGATAATCATCGCTGACTTCCTGATGCATCCAATGCGGTATCGTCTGTGAACGATAATGTCCCAGATAACCGTCATGCAGCTGAAGTCCCTGAAATCCGCATAACAAACGCGGCGGATGAACGTGCATTTTGCCGATGCATTGAGTTTGATAACCGGCATTACTGAATTCCTCGGCCATATAATGCTGATAACTCCAATCTATGCCATCCTCATAGCCAACCCGGCCATGTTTATTCTGAGAACGTCCGGTTAATAATGCGGCACGGGCAGGGATGCAGCTGGGGCATGCTGAATAGGCATGGTCAAAACAGACACCCTGAGCAGCCAGTGTATCCAAATTCGGTGTTTTTACATCGGGATGCTGCTGACATGACAGTGCATCACCGCGGTATTGATCACACATGATCAGTAAGATATTTGGTTTTTGCATACTTGTACCTCTTATGGTATCATTATAGCACTTTGTTTAGCGTCAGACTTCTTATATCTTCAGTTGTTTTTTAGTTATTTTGCTCAAAATCAAGTGGAATAGGGCTTCAAATGGCATAAAAATGGAAATATTTGTATAAAAATTGCAGTTTTTTAATAAATATTGAAAAATTTAAACGTTAGCAATATAGTTAAAAATGCGACCAAGATTTGTATAGAAAAAGCGCTTTCATCAAGGTATACTGAAATCAAGAAATAACTTAGGAGGCAATAGTTATGAAAAAGATATTAGCAATGGCATGTGCATTGTTGATGGCAACAAGCTTAGCTGCATGTTCAAAACCAGCGGATCAGCCTGTTGACAACGGCGGCGATGACAAACCGACAGAAAATCAAGTGTTGAAGGTAGCTGCTTTCAAAGGTGGTTATGGGGAAGTTTGGGAACCACTTGCACGTAAATTCGAAGAAACACACGAAGGTGTTACAGTTGAATTAGTTACAAGTCCTAAACTTGATGAAGAATTACGTCCACAATTACAGGCTGGTGATTATCCAGATGTAATTCAATACAATATCGGTCAGCCAAGCGGCTTTACAGAAACATTAATTAAAGAAGATGCACTGCTTGATATCTCTGATGTGTTCGCAGACCCGGCAATTAAAGATAAGTTAGCAGACGGTTTTGCTGACAATGCGATCACTGCTCCTTATGGTGATGGAAAAACTTATTTAGCTCCAATGTTCTACAGCCCATGCGGTCTTTGGTACAATAAAGCATTATTTGGTGAAGGCGGCTATGCACTGCCTGAAACATGGGATGATATGTGGGCACTTGGCGATCAGCTGAAGAGTGAAAACAACGGTGTTTCATTATTCACATATCCAGTTAAAGGGTATTTTGACTCAGTATTATACGCATTGCTGAATCAGGCAGGCGGCGATGAATTTTATGGTAAGGCTTTAAATTATGATCCTGAAACTTGGACTTCTGAACCAGGCAAATTAGTATTAGATACAATTGGTAAATTAGTTTCTGAATATACAGCTCCTGAAGCAAGTGCTAATGCAAACAGCGGCAACTTCAAAATGAATCAGCAGGCTGTGTTAGACAACACTGTATTATTCATGCCTAATGGTAACTGGATCATCGGTGAAATGGGTGATGCTCCGCGTGCAGAAGGGTTTGAATGGGGCTTTATGCCAATGCCGGCATTTGAAGAAGGCGGCGCTCGTTATTCTTACACATTCTTTGAACAAATGTATGTTCCAAAGGAAGCAGCTAATCCTGAATTAGCAAAAGAATTCATTAAATTCATGTATTCTGATGAAGCTATCGAAATCATGCTGAACAACAAGACAGAAGAAGGCGCTCCTTCAATCGTCGTTCAACCAGTTAAGGGTATCGTAGAGAAATTAGATGGCGATAACAAACTGATTTACAGCATTTACGAAACACCGAATACATTCCCTGCATTAGGTGGTTTCGCAGCTACTGATTCAATCGAAGGCTTAGAATTAAAACCTGTAGTATTTGGTCCGATCGATACGATCTTAGAAGGTACAACTACAGTTGAAGAATGGCAAACGCAATTAACTGATGCTTTTGTTAAATTCCACGCTGCATTGAAATAAATCGGATTAAGGATTCAAAAACGGTGGGTGAATGTCACTCACCGTTATTCTTTAAATAGGGAGGAGAACCATGAACAAAAGAAGAGCAAAAAGACGGTTTATCATCGGCTGTCTGACTCCTGCGATTATCTTAGTGACAATCTTCATGATTATACCGACAATTAATGTATTCTACATGTCGTTATTCAAATGGGGCGGTCTGTCTAATAATAAAAAATTCGTATGGTTTGATAATTTCAAAATATTATTTGAGGATGATAACTTTCTGCGCGCCATGCAGAACACGATTCTGTTGGTAGTCGTAGTTACGATTATCACTTTATTCTTCGCAATTATTTTCGCTTCAATTTTATCCCGTGAAAAAATCAAGGGACAGAATTTCTTCAGAATTGTATTCTATATTCCCAATATCCTGAGTGTTGTTGTTATTGCGGCAATCTTCGGTGCTATCTATAATCCTACAACTGGCTTGCTGAATTCTTTATTTGATATGCTGAGTTTGCCGGGATTGAAACAGATGTGGATGGGAAACAGCAATATTGCCCTTTATTCTCTGGCGGCAGCCTTAGTTTGGCAGGCTATCGGTTACTATATGGTAATGTATATGGCCAGTATGAGCAGTATTCCGGAGAATCTATATGAGGCGGCAAGTCTTGAAGGTGCTGGCAGAATGAAACAATTCTTCTTAGTTACGCTGCCATTAGTATGGGATAACATACGTACGACATTGACATTCTTTATTATTTCAACGATTAACCTGAGCTTCCTGTTTGTTAAGATTATGACCGGAGGCGGTCCTAACGGTGCTACGGAAGTATTTCTAAGCTATATGTACAATCAGGCTTATACAAATTCAAGCTATGGTTATGGTATGGCAATCGGTGTTATCGTCTTTATCTTCTCATTTATCCTGTCAGGTATTGTCAATAAAGTCACCGAACGTGATGTTTTGGAATTTTAGGAGGGTGTCATGAACAAAAAGAAAAAATCAATAGGTCTTGATACCTTATATAAAGCCTTTATCTATGTGGCTTTGATTACCCTGGCAGTTGTTATTCTGGTACCGGTTGGCTGGGTTTTCCTAGCTTCAATCAAAACTAATGCTGAATTCTATGGCAATCCATGGACATTGCCGGCAAGCTTCTATTTCCAGAATTTTATCGATGCTTTCCAAAAGGCAAATATGGGTGAATATTTCATTAACTCCGTAATTGTTACCGGGATTGCTTTAATTATTATGCTGGTAGTGGCGCTGCCGGCGGCTTATGTTCTCGCACGTTTTAATTTTAAAGGCCGAAAGTTCTTAAATACAGCATTTATGGCGGGTTTGTTTATCAATGTAAACTACATTGTTGTACCGATTTTCTTGATGCTTTTAGATGCTGATAAATTTTTAAAGGGCATGATCGGATCTGGCTTTTTCCTAAACAATCGTTTTATACTGGCGCTTGTTTATGCGGCTACCCATCTGCCGTTCACGATTTATTTGCTGAGCGGTTATTTCAAGACATTGCCGAAAGCCTATGAGGAAGCGGCATTTATTGATGGCTGCGGTTATTTTAAAACGATGACCGATATTATGATACCGATGGCAAGACCCAGTATCATTACGGTAATATTATTTAACTTTCTATCCTTTTGGAATGAATATATTATCGCTTTGACATTAATGCCAAGCGGCCCGAAAACATTACCGGTAGGTTTGGAAAATTTGATGGCTGTACAGAAAACAGCGACTAATTTTGGACAGATGTATGCAGGCTTGGTTATTGTAATGCTGCCAACGCTGATCTTATACATCATGGTACAGAAGAAACTGACTCAAGGTATGAGCCTTGGCGGTTTAAAAGATTAAGGAGACACACAAATGGCAAAATCAAAAGGCAGAGTTACGCTGCCAAGCGAAAGTAACTTTTTATCGCAGACAAAAGAATTGCTTGAACGCTGGGGGGCAGATGCAATTCGTGACAGTGACGGTACAAAATTAAGTGATGATGTAAAAGAACTGGACGCGAAAATCTATACAACATATTTTGTAGCTCGCGGACATAATGACTTTGCACATAAACATATGGATGAATGTCAGCAGGCATTCTTAATGAGCAGTTATACACTGGCAGCAGAATCAACTGTGAAGATTCAATTTTTAAAAGATTATTTTGATCAGCAAGTCAAAGCCGATTATGATCATGATCCAAAACAATGGTGGGAAGTTTATGACCGTACTGAGAATCGATTGATCAGCCCTGATTCATGGCATGTTGATCAGAGTACAGATACAGTGATTGTTGAAAATTGTATTCCATTTCATGAATATACAGTATCATTTTTAGCTTATCTGATTTGGGATCCGACGCAGATGTATAACCATATCACGAATGATTGGGGTGATAAGCCGCATGAAATTCCATTTGATGTAAGGAAACAGGCATCACGTGAATATGTCAAAGATTATTTGAAGCAGTGGCTGAAAGATAACCCTAATACGGATGTGGTACGTTTCACTACTTTCTTCTATCATTCACATTGATCTTCAATAATCTGGCTAAAGAGAAATTTGTTGATTGGTGCGGTTATGGCGCCAGCGTTTCCACTGAAGCGATTCTGGCATTTGAAGAAGAATATGGGTATCGTTTAAAGGCTGAGGATTTCGTTAAGAATGGTTATTATAACTCAACCTTCTGTGTGCCAAGCAAGCAATATCTTGATTATATTGACTTTCAGCAGCGTTTTGTGAAGGACCGCGCTAAAGAATTGGTTGATCTGGTTCATGAAGCCGGTAAAGAAGCTATGATGTTTTTAGGCGATAACTGGATTGGGACAGAACCGTATGGTAAGTATTTTCCACAGATCGGTCTTGATGCAGTGGTTGGCAGTGTCGGAGATGGTGCAACCTTACGATTAATTTCTGATATACCTGGGGTGAAGGTACATGAGGGCAGATTCTTACCGTATTTCTTTCCGGATACATTCTATGAAGGCAATGATCCTACATTGGAGGGTATTCGCAATTGGCTGAATGCCAGAAGGGCGATCATGCGTAAGCCGGTTGACCGTATTGGATATGGCGGTTATCTGAGTCTGGCCTATAAGTTTCCTAAATTCGTAGATTATATTGAAAAAGTCTGCGATGAATTCAGAACGATTTATGATACAATTCAAGGCGTCACACCTTATTGCGGCTTGAAGATAGCTATCCTTAACAGCTGGGGAGCATTGAGGAGCTGGCATCCATATATGGTAGCGCATGGCTTATATTGTAAACAGATCTATTCCTATAACGGCATGCTGGAAAGCTTAAGCGGCGCCAGTGTAGATGTGCAGTTTATCAGCTTCTCTGATATAATGGAACAGGGCATTCCTTCTGATATTGATGTTATCATCAATGCAGGGGATGCGGAAACGGCATTCTCAGGCGGCAGTGTCTGGAATGACAGTAAGCTGGTATCCATGGTGCGTGAATGGATTTATAATGGCGGCGGTTTTGTCGGTATCGGCGAACCTTCGGCTTATGAGAAAGGCGGTCATTTCTTCCAGCTTGCTGATGCGTTAGGTGTTGATAAGGAGCTTGGTTTCACACTGCATACAGATAAATATTTTAAGGATGTTGTAAAGTCGCATTTCATAACTGAAGATATTGTAGATGAATTTGATTTCGGGGAAGGGATGAAAAATATCTACGCATTAAGTGAAAATACAGAGATTATCGTTCAATCAAAGGATGAAGTAAATTTGGCTGCGCATAGTTATGGAAAAGGACGCTGTGTTTATATTGCCGGTCTGCCATACAGTCAGCAAAATACTCGTCTGTTGATGCGTTCTATGTATTATGCAGCCAATAAAGAAGCTGATTTTAAGAAATGGTATGCTGATAATTTATTCTGTGAAGTGCATGTTTATCCATCCATCAATAAATATGCAATTCTGAATAATACAAATGAGTATCAGAAAACAAGGGTTTACGATGGGGAAGGAAACAGCGTTGAACTGACTTTAGAGCCGGGTGAAATCAGCTGGAAGGAAATCAGCCATGAGTAATTTAACTAAAAACATAGTAATGACAGTCTTGTTTGTTTTCTTTCTTGCATTGATTTTATAGGTCAAAAACAATCAGCCGCATGAACCTAGTTATGATGCTTGTAGGATTGGCAGGCTTGCTTGGTTTATTGTATGTTTATAACCGGAAATATAAATAAGGAGTGGAAACATGGCAGAACTATCATTAAAACACATCGATAAAGTCTATGACAACAATGTACAGGCTGTATTTGATTTCAATTTAGATATTAAAGATAAAGAATTTATCGTCTTTGTAGGGCCGTCAGGCTGTGGTAAGTCAACGACATTACGTATGATTGCCGGATTAGAAGATATAACGGCAGGGGAATTATCAATTGATGGCAAGGTTGTCAATGATGTTGAACCTAAAGATCGTGATATTGCGATGGTATTCCAATCTTATGCGTTATATCCGCATATGTCTGTTTATGATAACATGGCATTCGGTTTAAAGCTGCGCAAGATCAGCAAGGATGAAATTGACAAGCGTGTGCGCGATGCCGCGAAGATTTTGGAAATTGAAGAATATCTGGACCGTAAACCGAAAGCACTGTCCGGCGGTCAGCGTCAGCGTGTAGCATTAGGGCGTGCAATAGTGCGTAATGCGAAGGTTTTCCTGATGGACGAACCATTAAGTAACCTTGACGCGAAACTGCGTGTACAGATGCGCAGTGAAATTATTAAATTACACGAGCGGATCGGTGCCACTACCATATATGTAACCCATGATCAGACTGAAGCGATGACAATGGCTACCCGTATCGTTGTTATGAAGGGCGGCTATATCCAGCAGATTGGCACGCCAAAGGAAATTTATAACAATCCGGCTAATATGTTCGTCGCTGGTTTTGTCGGTTCACCGGCTACAAATTTCTTGAATGGCCGTTATGAGAATAAAGGCTTTATCATCAATGGTCAGCGCATCGAACTGCCTGAAATGTTTATTGAATCATTAAAAGATTATGAGGGCAAGGAATTGGTGTTTGGTATACGTCCTGAAGATATTCATGGTGAAGGCATCGTCGCTGAGACATACCCATCAAGCAGCATGCAGTTCTATGTTGAGGTCAGTGAATTACTGGGGCATGAATTCATTCTGCATGGTAAGGTAGGCGAACAGCGTTTAGTCGCGAAAGTTGCGGCACGGCTGGAAGCAAGACCGCATGATACAGTGCAGATTGCATTGGATCTGAGTAAAGCGCATTTCTTTGATCCGCAGACTCAAAACTGCATTATTTAGTCAAAAACACTCTCCTATGGTATAATAGCCATAAGGGAGTGATTTTTATGTCATATAAATTTATAAGTGTGTGCATCGCGCTGTTTTCATTTGTTATATCTTTTTATGCGCTGAGTGCTATTAAATTCGATAAATTTTGTCAGGTAGAGAAACCGGCAAAGGTTCAGACATTGCTGATTGTCTTATCGTTCGCGCTGGCCGGCTTGGCAGCTAATTTTTTAATGATGTTTATCAACTTCTAAAAGCGGAAATTTTATAAAAGTTAAAGCTTAAGCATTTAGATAAACAAAGAGTATTCAATATAGAAAACGGTCATGTTTCTAAAATGAATACTCTTTTATATAGCCTGAAACGATAGGGATAAAGCTAATTCAGATCATTTTTACTATCTGTCAGACAAGACCTGATTGCTTTTAAATGTTGATGAATTTTATACAAAACACTATTCATAATAATAACACAAATCATAGCAGCAATTTGCAGTGCTAATAACAAGAAATCTAACATATAGTACTCTCTTTATTTTTTAACATAATACGTTATCTTGTCGATGCAGTATATGGATTGCTAGTCCCTTTAATTCGGCATTTCATAGTCATTAGATCATTAGTATCAGAAACGGAACGAGTAAATGCACCATAAGGAACTGTTATATCTACATATGGACTTACGCTCATATCAGCAGACATAGTAACGGTATGTTTATTACCATCTTCATCAGAATATATCATTGTTTGCTCTTCTTTGTTATTTAAGTCCATTTCAATTACATAAAAATCAATACTTTCACTTTCTGATTCTGCTAAAATTGATGTTGCAAATGAGTTTAAAGATACAATGCTTACCGTTAAAGCAATGAGAAATTTTTTCATATATTTTTCCTTTTATTATTTTTGAACTAAATTCATGTTAATGCAATTATATTAGGTATTTACAAATTTATCCATCGGATATCCCCCACCCTTGATAAAATGTAATCAAAATACTGGCTAAAAAGTAATTTGCAGTACATTTTCATCTTTATTTTACTATTGATTTGAATCTGTTATTTATTTTGTTTTTCTGTTATAACTAAATCATTAGGGGGAAAAGCAATCCTGATAAATAAAAAGTATTCAGCGCAGTGACAATTAGTCTTTGTACTGAATACTTTTTTATATGATTTTATTTGCCTTGAGGTTTACGTCTCGCAGGTTTATTAAATGCAGCTGTTTCGGACTTCTTAGGAGTATCCTTATGAAAATCCTTTTTATAACCTTCTTTATTAAATGATTTTTTATCATCTTTATTATATGGTTTTCTGTCATCCTTGCGGTAAGGCTTCTTATCATCCTTATTAAATGGTTTTCCATCTTTACGATATGGCTTTTTATCATCGCGATTGAATGATTTTCTGTCATCTCGGCTGTATGATTTTTTATCGTCTTGATTAAAAGGTTTGCGTCCGTCTCTTCTGAATGGTTTCTTATCATCAGCGCTGAATGGTTTGCGCTCAGAAAACGCTCTTTTTGGTTTTGGTTTCAAAAGTTCAAGATCTGCTTCTGTGGCAATACCATTATCGACATTATACTGTGCGCGCCGTCTTGCTTTTTCAGCTTCACGCCGTGCCATTTTGGCATCTTCCCAGGCATTGTCACGGTCGCGTTCAGCCTTTGTGTCATTGCTGATCGTCAAGTAGATAGCCTTAGAGGCATTCAGTGCGACCGAAGAAGCACAGCTGATTAATTCTTGTACACTGCCCTGAATCGCGCAGCAGTTAGGATAAGCTTCAAATAAGGACAAGCTGTCCTTACAGCCGGAAATAATCAAAGTTTCGCCTGCCGTAACTTTTACCGCATTCATAAATTTTAAAATCATCTGATCAAAAGTCGCAGTCTTATCAGTAATTGTAAATTCATGTTTGTTTAAGTCATGGAAAGCAACGCCGCTCATCGCTTTGATCATATGTTCAATTGCGCCGATTTTTGCGGGATTTGCCGCAAATACTTCAAAGCGGTATACCTTGCGGCTTGTTAGCTCATCAATAGTTTCAAATTGATGCAGACGGTCAAAAAAATGGTTGTTTTGAATCAGCGCTTTGGCTGTTTTCTTATTCTTTTTCAACTGCTGACTCATGATGAATTCACCATATTCTTCGCTCAGCTGATTCTCATCATAGGGACTGTAAATGCCTTTATCCGTATCACAGAAAAACATCAGCTGTTCGTTGATCAATAATTGAGCGGCAGCGGCCACGTCCTTGGTATCCATAAAGATTTCCTGTAACAAATGACCGTTCTCATCAATTGCCTTTGCGCCGTTCATCAAGATTTTATCACATTTGATATGCGACTTTTCACAGGCATTCTGAATGCGCTGTGCATTTCGCGGAGTAAATATAACAAAACGCTTCCCCTTTGCGCGGGCTACTTCAACAGCATCAATATTAGCTGCTGATATTTCATATGTATTGTTTAACAATGCTTTTTCTAAATCAGAAAAAATTAGTTGGATCATAATTCTACCTCTATTTCCATCCTTTATTATAACAGACATAAGGGCTATAAAGCTACTTTATCTTCATAAATATCAGCATACCAAACCCATATTGTCTGTGAGAATTATTTATTTCATATTGGCAAGATAGAGTGCTGCTGCATATTCTTTATCGATTAATGGGAAGAAAGAGCGCGGTTCAAAGAGATAAGTCTCTGATTTCATAATTTGTGAAACAATTAAACTCAAAATCTGCTTGCTGTTTAAGCTGTTAAGCAGCATCTTTACCGTTGACAGATTTTTGTTGCGCATGCCTTCCACAATCTCATCCGTATTACTGCGCTGTTTCAAAAATTCGGAACGGATCAGCTTCCTCAGTTCCTTGATTTCATAAATAGGTGTTGCATCGATATCCAGAATCTGCGCACAGATTTCCATTGCCGCGTGTTCATAATCCTTGATAGCCAAAGCCTGTTTGCGGGTATAATTTCGCAGAACGTCGCTTAAGGGCTGAGGATTAAATACTTTTACTTTTTTGCGGATCATGCCATCGTTAAGCTCGGCTTCAATGTCAAGAATCAGGTTGTAAAAACGGATCGCTGCCGCATCGGTACGCCGCTGTACATATGTGTATACAAATCCATCATAGGCATTAAAGGCTTTCATTGTATCAAGATATCCAAGCTGGATACGGCGGTCGAGGTTTACACGGTCAAAGTCAAGAAAATTACCAAGATCCTGACTTGGAATGATATATTTAATATTAGGTCGGTGCAGATATTCTTCATGGATAATTTTTTTATGATTCAAGTCGACAAGGACAAGCTCGTCAGCCCCCATTTTCAACGCCAGACGTACCGGCAGATTATCATAATAACCACCGTCTACATATTCCTTGCCATCCATGATATGGGCTGGGAAAGCCGGATAGCAGGAAGCGCTGGCAATCAGATAATCCTTTAAAGTATCCGGCGCCATTTCATGCTTCGTAATCTGAACAGGCTTCAGTGATGGGTATTCCACGGTCACCAAGCCAAAATCAATCGGTGATGCCAGCAGTCTTTCTTGATCGCTGAGCCTTATAATCATTTCCTTCAGGGGTGTGATATCAGCCCCTTTGTCATGAATAAATTGTTTGAAGAAGGGGACAACACGATTCCGCTGCGTCACTAAGGAATCAATATTCATACTGACAGAGATACCGTTATTCATCACCTGGGTGATGTCCATATTCTCCCACAAGCGTACTGCTTCTTCATAATCATTTTGAGCGATCATACAGCCAATTAATGCACCGATACTAGTGCCGGTTACGATATCAGGCTGGATTCCCAGCTCATGGATTGCTTTATAAAAACCGATTTCATAGGCTCCCTTGGAACCGCCGCCGGCTAAGACAAACGCACGTTTCATATGCCACCTCTTTACTCAATTAGCATACCACAATCTAATTAAAAAAGTGTGTTTTTATGAATTTCTCATAAAAAGCTATGTAAAGCATATAATTTTTTGAGGTGCAATATGAAAATCATAATGAAAAGCTTCGCAATCCTGCTTTTTTTAGGTTATACATTTTTACTGATATTTCATCCGCAGACAGCAGCTGTAAATCATGCGGCCGGTGTTCTGATTAATTATGGACTTGATATGCCTATTAATAATGAAACGGTTGATTCACCAGTACAGTACGTAGCGGTAATGCGCGGCAATACACAGGTCGATTTGCCGCTTGAGGAATATCTGGTCGGTGTAGTAGCCTCAGAAATGCCAGTTACTTTTGAGTTAGAAGCATTGAAGGCACAGGCAGTAGCTGCCCGAACATTTGCCAGCGCCAGAGGTTACAGCGTTGATGATACGACAGCTTCTCAGGTATATAAAGATAATGAACAGCTGAAAAGTCAATGGCTTGATCAGTATGATGAATATTATAAGAAAGTAAAACAAGCAGTTGAAGAAACTGCCAATCAAATCCTTGTCTATCAGGGGGAACCAATTACCGCCGCCTTTTTTCTTCATGTATGTCAGCAACGACGAATGCACAGGATTACTGGCAGAATGAAGTTCCTTATCTGCGTTCAGTCGCTTCGCCGTGGGACAGTGAAACTACGGATATTACCAGAAGCAAAGAGGTGGATGACAGCACTTTAATCAATGCTTTGGGCAGCAATCAGCTTGCGATTCTTTCATATTATGACAATGGTTATGTAAAGACTGTGCAAGCCGGTTCTCAGCAATACACTGGCCGTCAGATCCGTGAATTGCTGGGATTGGCCTCAAGCTGCTTCACCATAGAACGCATTGAGAATGGTTTGCGCTTCATCACTTACGGCAGCGGTCATGGTATTGGCATGAGTCAATATGGCGCGCAGGGAATGGCTTTGGCAGGCTATACCTATGATGAAATTCTGCATCATTATTATACAGATGTGGAAATTAAGACAACCCTTGTATAATTCAATTTCATGCGGGCATACTCATGCATGAGGTGAAACAATGATTGCTTATGAAAAAAGTCAAATAAGACAAGAAGAGCATTAATTTTAAGTCTGCTGGTCGTACTGTGTGTCAGCGTCTTTCTGCTGAGTGAAAAATGATGCAACAAGGAGAGGAAACACTGGTATTTAATGAAACTGTACCGGTGATTAAACTGCCTGATGATGAAAGCATTCAGCTTCCTTATTCAGTTGCGGCGGTAATCGCTATTGATTATTTTGACGGCAAAGAGGGAGATATTCCTAAAGTCGTGGAATTTGAAGGCGTATTCCGGCCGTCACAGGGTATCGATGTCGTATATAACGATGAAGCTTTTGATGTTACGGCTGCGCTTAGCGGGGAAGTTGTGGATGTGAAAGAAGATCCGCTGCTGGGCTATTCAGTGACAATCCAAAGTGATAATTTAAAAATCACTTATCAAAGTCTCAGTGATATGAAGCTGCAGAAGGGTGATTCTGTGAAGCAGGGCGATGTCTTATCAACAGCAGGAAAGAATGTTTACAACCCTCAGTTGGGAAATCATTTACACTTAATTGTGGAAAAAGATGGGAAAATTGTCGACCCAAAAAGTGTTTTTAAACTTCAATAGTACCTGCCGGGTACTATTTTAATTTGATAATGAAATTCACTTTATAAATCAACGAAATGTGTTATAATGGTAATGCTAATTGTAAAAATTTTATGAATGGAGGAGACCTGTTATGTTATTCACAAAAGAGGTTGGTATCGACTTAGGTACGGCCAATTTATTAATCTACGTAAAAGGTGAAGGTATTGTCATTGATGAACCTTCCGTTGTTGCTATAGATGCTGAAACTAAGAAATGTCTGGCGGCTGGCCAGGACGCCAAGGATATGCTGGGCAGAACCCCAGGCCGTGTATTGGCTATCCGTCCGCTGAAGGATGGTGTTATTGCTGATTTCGAAGTAACTGAAATCATGCTGAATTTTTTCTTGAAGAAATTGTCGCTGAAAGGTATGTTTCAGCGTCCAACGATTTTGATTTGCTGTCCAAGTAATATTACCTCAGTAGAACGAAATGCGATTCGTGACTGTGCTTACCGTGCCGGTGCGAAGAAAGTATATATTGAAGAAGAGCCTAAAGTTGCGGCCGTAGGTGCCGGTTTGGATATTTCTAAACCTAGCGGTAATATGGTTTTAGATATCGGCGGCGGTACTACTGATGTAGCCGTTCTCTCCTTAGGTGAAATTGTAAGCTCAACCTCTTTAAAGGTTGCCGGTGATACCTTTGACCGTGATATTATCAAGTATGTAAAAGATGAAAAGAAGCTGCTGATTGGTGATCGTACGGCTGAAGAAATCAAAAAGCAGATCGGTACTGCTTGGAAGGGTTCACGTTCTGAGACGATGGAAGTCAGCGGCCGTGACTTAGTAACAGGTCTGCCTACTTCAATTACTCTCGTATCTGAGGAAATTGAATCTGCAATGCGTGAGAATCTTCAGAATGTCGTGCGCGCGTGCCGTACTGTCTTAGAACAGACGCCGCCTGAATTATCCAGTGATATTGTTACCCGCGGTATTGTTTTAACCGGCGGCGGTGCCCTGCTTCATGGTATTGATGAATTATTACGTAATGAATTACATATTCCGGTTTATGTAGCTGAAAATGCTCTGCGCTGTGTTGCCGAAGGTACAGGAATTCTATTGGAAAACTTGCATTTGGTTCGTTAAAGAGAATTGAGGTGGCAGTATGCAATGGATCTTGTACTTGCTTGTTCCTTTTGTTATAGCAACAATTGCGACGCCGATCATTAAGTGGATCGCGAAAGATCTTAAGGCGTACGCAGAAATGAACGAGCGGACAATTCACACGAAAATCATTGCGCGTATTGGCGGTGTGGCTATTTATGTAGCTTTTATTATCTCCATGGCGATCTTTATGAAAGCGGATGTTCAAATCCGCGGTGTTCTGCTTGGCGGAACAGTAATGTTTATCGGTGGATTGATTGATGATCTGGTTAATCTGTCACCGAAGAAGAAATTTGCTTTTCAAATTGTCGCAGCGATGCTGCTGATGTTTTATGGAAATGTGATGCTGGATAAGATTTATCTGCCGTTAGGCATTGTCATTGATATGGGTATTGTATCTTTTATCGTTACTTTTTTCTGGATTACCGGCATTACCAATGCAATCAATCTGATTGATGGTCTTGATGGTTTAGCCGGCGGTATCTGTGTGATCATTATGATTGTTGTCGCTTCTCTGTCAACTATTGACGGCAGAACAGATATTTGTACGATGGCGCTGATTTTGGCCGGTTCGATACTCGGATTTCTGTTGTTTAACTCTTACCCAGCTTCCATTTTTATGGGAGACTGCGGAGCCCTCTTTTTAGGCTTCATGGTTTCCGCGATTGGTTTAATGGGCTTTAAGAGTTCAACCTTTATTACGCTGGGACTGCCGATTTTGCTGTGCGCGGTACCAATCGTCGATACACTGAGTGCTATCGTAAGACGTAAATTGAGCGGCAAACGCTTTGATGAGGCGGATAAGAATCATCTGCATCATGTGCTGATGCGCCGTTTCGGACATCGAAATACAGTATTAATTCTATATGCGGTTACCGCGAGCTTTGGCGTCGCTGCTTATCTCTACATACTGAATCGGGCATTAGGCCTGCTGTGTTTATTTATCATGGCAATCGTTGTAGAGGTTTTCCTTGAAAAGTCACATATGATTTCTGCATCTTATCATCCGTTAACATCTTTGGTTGATATGATATTTAAGAAAAAAGCACCGGTTGCTGAAGAAACAAATGATAAAGAATAAAAACTTCAGGGGCTGACATCAGCCCTTTTTCTGAAAGGAGGAGGACAATGAAGAAAATCTGCTGTTTATGCTTAACCTTATTGTTGGCTGCGGGCTGCAGTAAAGAGATTACGATTTCACTGACTACGGATATGATTACGGTGAATGTTCATGATGAATTGCCGGATGCAAAGATTCTGCAATATGTGAACTGCAACAACATGGTCTGTTCAGAAGATATTGAACTTGATATCCGCAGAGATGAATTGAATCTTGATAAGGTTGGTGAATACACAATTGATGTACTTTATAATGGCAGTGGTTATCCGCTGAAGGTAAAAGTTATCGACGTTGAAAATCCGACGATTCATGTCGAACCATTTACGATTGAACAGTATGAAAACATTATCTGGGACCGTGAAATGTATAACCGTATCCAGCTGACTGTCAGTGATAATGCAACAGATGAAAATACATTGTACAATTCCATTAAGGCAGAGGGACTTGATCCGTCGATTGCCGGTGAACAGCTGGTAACTTTCACACTTAAGGACGCGAGCCGCAATGAGACATCAATCAGTGTAACGGTTACTGTCGAGCCGAAACCGGTGGTAGTTGTCAAACCGACGCCGCCAGTTGTTGTACCGCCAAAGGAACCTGAGGTAACTACGCCAAGTGATGCGACACCAAACGATGCGACTGGCAGTGATGCAACACCAACTGACGCAACCCCATCTGATGCGACACCAAATGATGCAAGCGGAACCGATGCAACCCCATCTGATGCCACTGAAAGCGACGCAACACCAAGTGATGCAACCCCATCTGATGCGACGGAAGTGATGCGACCCCAAACGATGCCACTGATACAGACAGTGAAGATGATACGCCTGAAATACTTCGTCGGGTAACGATGAGTGCGAAGGATGTGCTGAGTCTGCTGGATAGCTCACGCAAGAATGAGGTAATTTATGTATCACAGACATGGTGTTCACATTGTCAGGCATTTGTAAAGACTTTAGATAGTTATCTGGCTGAGCGTGATGATTTAATTGTGCGTGAAATTGTACTGGATCTTGAACCACAGACAGAAGTCATTACTCAAAATGTGAATGGCGAGGATGTCATTCATTATGAATATGCTGATTTTGAAGCGTTTAAGAAGCAATATGATATTGATTTTGTAGGAACGCCAAGTATCTTTATCATTCGTAACGGGAAGGTCAGAGAAACTTTGATCGGCAATCAGTCAATTGAAATCCTGCACGATAAGCTGGATTCTATTTCTAATAATTAAATGATTTAAAACGAGGAGCAATCTTCGTTTTTTGCTTGGCAGCATCCTTCGTTAATCAAGTGTGATTCAGCGCATTGAAGTATGCAAAAGCAACATTTGAAGATAAATATAATTTTATTGTTAGGAAATAGCAATTTTGAGCATATTAAGAGGTAGGAGGAGATTTGAATGCAAGTAAAAGAAATTGAAGCATTTTATGATGTCTGTACAACCTCGGATCAATCGTTGATCAAACAGGAGTGGAATAAGCTTTGGAATTGGTTCATCAAAGAGAAACGACAGGAATATTCATCAATCAGCTATCGGGAAAGTGTTCAGCGGCTGATCAGTGAAAAGAATTATAATGTTCGCCGGAATATTCAAAGCAGCAAAGCGATGGGACTTCAGGTTTATCCGGGTGACATCTGTTATATTGATTTTGGTCAGGCTTATCTTTATGAAGCCGGTTATCAGCATTTTGGCTTAGTCTTATCAATCGTTCATTATAAAGCACTGGTAATTCCCATGACCAGTAATCCGCAGACGTATCAGAAAGCGTTTGGCAAGGATGGTACATATTTATATCCGTTAGGTAAAATTGAAGGAATGAATCGGGAGTCGGTACTCTTTTTAAATGATGCGAAATTTATTAATACTGCGAGAATTATTGATGTAAAGGCACATTTAGATGTTGCAGGCTGGAAATTTAAGGAGATAAAGGAAAAATTCAAAACTTCTATGCTGGACTGAAATTCGACAAAACACTTGTCTTGTAACCGTTAGAATAAGGGCAAGAGAGGTGTCTATATGAGTGAAAAAGTACTGATGCAGAAGAAGACAAAGGAGCGTCTGCTGACAGCTGGTGACGGCTGTGCTTTTATCAGCGGATTGCTGCTTTCAGCGCTGCCAATTGAAAAGAGCTGGTGGCTGCTGCTTTTGTTGTTCAGCTTCTTTTATGTGCGCAAGCGCAAGGAAATGATTCTTTTAAGTATTGCATGTATCGGCGGCACCATGCTTTTTTATCCGGATCAGTTGATCGAAATTGTTTTATTAAGCGGCTGTGTCTGCGCATGGATGCTGGTGATGCAGCTTTTGCAGAGGCCAAGTTATAAAACACTGCCATGGTTTTGATGCTGATGAGCGGCGGTGTGGCTTATGCGATGAGTGAGCCTGTTTCAAAAATCATCGTGCTGATGCTGGGACAATTTATTCTGGCTTTGGATACATATAAGGATTGCAGCTGGATCAGAAAGGAACTGCAGCTGCCTGATGCAGTCTATGGCAGTTTGATTTTTATAACCGGACTTCTGCTGATGCAAATACTTAATCAGAAATATTTCGCATTATTAATTTTTGTGTTTATGCTGATGAGTGTTAAACTGGCAGTGTCAATCTTGTTTTATTTATACTTAGAAATGTTGATGCCAGGCGTAATGACGCCCATTGCCTTTGGCTTTTTATTGTTGGTAAGTCTGCTTCAGGATCAGCCACTGGCGATGAATGGGTTAATGGTAGTAGGTATTGCGGCTCAAGGCTTTGATTTTATTGCTATTGTACAGGGCTTGGTACTGTTGCTGCTATTTGATCTGCTGCGTACTTCTGAATTACCGTTTAAGGGAATGATGGAACGCATAGCATTGAGTGATATGAATCGAATTGCGGTAATGAATCGCCAGCTGAATAATTTTTCTGTGATTTTTGAGAATCTGGCGGATTATTATGCGAGTCTGTCAGAAGTTGAATCAGAGATGCTGGAGACGATGGCTAAGGCTTTAAGTTATACCGCAAATAATTGCACAAGACACCAGATTGATGTGGAAAAGCGGAAGGATCAGCTGCTGGATTTCCTTGATGGTTATAAGATTGAAGTCGTATCATGTCTGCTTGAAGAAAATGAAGAGGGCTGTATCTATTTAGAATTGGAATTAAAAGAGCTGCCGAGAAGTGAGGTAGAGGCTACCCTGATGCCTTTATTGAATCATGTGCTGCCAACCCGCATGGAACTGGTAGAAAAGAAGAATAACCGCAATTACTCAGGGCTTTTTCATTATTCATTTATTTCATCAGCACCAATTATGATTGATGCCTATGCTGACAGTATTCGTCATGACAGCCAGGCATGCGGTGACAGCTTTTCGATTTTTCGCTATTCTCGCTTTGTTCTCTGTATGATATCAGATGGTATGGGCAGCGGCGAAGCCGCTTCAAGAATCTCAAGGAGTATTACCGCTATTTTTCAGCGGATGATCGCCAGTAATATCCCGCAGGTTGAGGCTATACGCTGTATCAATAAATTAATTCTATCAGATAATTACGCGACATTTGATGTATTAAATTTTGATCGGTTTAAAAAGACAGTAACCGTTTCCAAATCAGCGGCATGTCCTACTTATCTGATTCGAGCGGATGAGGTATATGAAATCAATGGATCATCCTTGCCGGTAGGCATCGTGGCATCGATAGAGGTAGACTCAATCCATGTAGAAGTGGAAAAGGGCGACTGGTTCTTAATGAGCAGCGACGGCATTTATGTTGATGAAATTTATCGCTGGATTCATCAAAGACGATTGGGCAGCGCTAAAGAGGAAGTGGATGCAATGATGGAAATATTGAGGGAAAAGGAAAGAAATGATGATTCAACTATTTGCTGGCGCAAATCAAATAATATATGGTCAGGGGTGATAAGCTTCTGATTTTTATTTTGATTTACTTAAAATAAATTGACAAAAGGGTTCTTTTGCTGGCAGCGCCGATTTTACATGCTATAATATTTGCGGTGATGTTATGCTGAAGGGTAAATGGGTTGTGGCAGTAAGCGGCGGCAGTGATTCTATGACTTTATTGGATCAATGCGTTAAGGCTGAAATGGATCTGATTGCAGCGCATGTTAATTATCAGAAACGAGACAGCGCATGGCGTGATATGAAGCTTGTCGAGGATTACTGTGAACAGTATGGTATTCCCTGCTATGTTAAACTTTCACACTATGAAGGGAAGGGCAACTTTCAGGCATATGCCCGTGATTTTCGTTATGCTTTCTTCAAAGAATTAGTCATGAAATACGAATGTGAGGGTGTATTGGTCGCTCATCAGCTGGATGATGTGATTGAGACCTATCTGATTCAAAAAGAACGCCGGCAGATTCCGATGTGTTATGGTTTGTCTTATGAAACAGTGATAGATGGCTTACGGATTGTCAGACCGCTGCTTTCAATGAGCAAACAGGCATGCCGTGATTATTGTGCTGAGCATCACATATCCTATGGTGATGATGAGAGTAATTTCACTGATGATTATACGCGCAATCGCATCCGTCATCAGATTGTGGAAAAAATGAGCCTTGAGGAAAAGCAGGCGCTGGCCAAGCAAATCCAGATAATGAATGAAGAAAAGCAGCAGCTGGATCAAGCGGCAAGGCAGGCAGCGCAACAGGCGGGCGAGTATCTGGCAGTCCATGCTCTGCTGACAAGAGCTGACCGTGATAATATTTTGCGGCAATGGCTGATGCTGAATAATGGCGGAAAAATCATAGTCAGGCATTTATTGAACGCTTGTTTCAGCGGATGAGCAAAAACGGCAACTGGTGTGCTGATCTGCCGGACAACAAGCGGTTATATTGTGACTATGGCTTTTTGAACGTAGTCGATGAGCAGCTCACATACAGTTACACTCTTGAAAAATTCGAATCTTTAGACACTCCGTGGTTTAAAGTATCAGCGCAGGGAACTTCTCTGCAGGCGGTAAGTGTTGCTGAAAATGATTGGCCGCTGACGATCCGTTCACCGCTTCCAGGTGATGAAATTGTACTGCGGCTGGGTACTAAAAAGCTGAATCGATGGTTTATTGACCGCAAAAAATCACATAAAGAACGTAAATGCTGGCCGGTTGTTGTGAATCGTGTGGGAAATGTGATTTTAGTGCCTGAAATCGGCTGTGAAGTTGCACATTTTACTAACAAACCGAATGTATTTGTGATAAAATAGAACATATACTTTTAGGAGGAGTTTTTGGTATGCATCAGGATATGAAGAAAATACTAGTGAGTGAAGACCAAATCATTGCCAGAAGCAAAGAGCTTGGCAAACAGATTTCTGAGGACTATACTTGTGCTGAGGAATTACCGCTGGTAGTAGGTTTATTAAAAGGTTCTGTGCCTTTCCTGGCAGAACTGATCAAACACATCGATTTAGATGTTTGCATCGATTTTATGGATGTATCTAGCTACGAAGGAACCGAGTCAATCGGTGATGTAAAAGTGAACATGGATTTAAGCAGTTCAGTGAAAGGCATCCCGGTTTTACTTGTTGAAGATATTATTGATACAGGAAGAACTTTAAAAGAAGTGACACGCCTGTTGAAAAATAAAGGAGCCAGTGATGTTAAAGTAGTATCCCTGCTTGATAAGCCAGACCGTCGTACGGTAGAAATTGAAGCTGATTATGTCGGCTTTGTAGTACCGAATGAGTTTGTTGTTGGTTTTGGTTTGGATTATGATCAGAAATATCGTACTTTACCATATGTCGGTGTATTAAAGGATGAAGTTTATCAATAAAAAAGAAGTAGTAAAGGAGGTTAACAATGAAGAAAAAGCGTTTTATTAATATAATACCGTATTTATTAATATTGCTGGTTTTCTCTAGTTTGCTGAGCTATTCTTCAACAAGCAATACGACACGTTTTGCTTATAATGAGTTTGTAGCCCGCGCGGAGAAAATGAATTTCGGTGATACGAACATTTCAATTGGCAGAGTTAAGTTGGATATCAGCGGTTATTATTATGATGGCGATCAAAAGGTTGCGTTCTCAGCAAGTATTCCAAATACTGATGAGAATTTAGCATGGGCGAAGCAGGTACTTGATGAGGGTACTGGCGCTGATGGTCAGCAGGCGAACAAGATTACGATTACTGATCCTAACGAAAGTAATTATTGGTTAGATGCGCTGCTGAATATTGTGCCGTTGGTAATTCTGATCGGTGCCACTGTATTTTTATTTTCTAAAATGAATGCCGGTGGTAATAAACAGGCGTTTGAGTTCACGAAGTCAAAAGCTAAAATTGAAGGGAACATCAAGGTTCGCTTTAAGGATGTTGCTGGCTGTGATGAAGAAAAAGAAGAAGTTAAAGAAATTATTGATTATTTGAAGAGTCCAAAGAAATTTGCTGATATGGGTGCCCGTATTCCAAAGGGTGTACTTATGGTAGGGCCTCCTGGAACTGGTAAAACATTATTGGCAAAGGCGGTTGCCGGTGAAGCTGATGTACCGTTCTTCTCGATTTCAGGTTCTGATTTCGTTGAGATGTTTGTCGGTACTGGTGCGAGCCGTGTCCGTGATATGTTTAAAAAGGCTCAGCAGACAGCGCCTTGTATCGTATTTATCGATGAAATTGATGCGGTAGGCCGTCAGCGCGGAGCTGGTATGGGCGGCGGCAATGATGAACGTGAACAGACACTGAATCAGCTGCTTGTTGAAATGGATGGTATTGGTGAAAATAAGGGTATTGTAATTATCGCCGCCACCAACCGTCCGGATGTTCTTGACCCGGCACTGCTGCGTTCTGGCCGTTTTGACCGTCAGATTACAGTTAGCCTGCCTGATAAAAAAGGGCGTACGGAAATTCTTGAAGTTCATGCGAGAAATAAAAAACTGGCACCGAATGTCAGTCTTGAAAATCTTGCGAAGCGCTGCCCGGGCTTCTCAGGTGCAGATCTTGAGAACGTATTAAATGAAGGCGCTATTTTGGCTGTTCGTGATGACCGCAAGATGATTACGATGGATGATCTTGATGAAGCAATCGACCGCGTAATGATGGGGCCGGCAAAGAAATCAAAAACTTATACACCAAGTGAAAAGAAATTGGTTGCCTATCATGAAACGGGGCATGCTATTATCGGGTTAAAACTGGAGAATGCAAATATTGTTCAAAAAGTTACGATTATTCCTCGCGGCAATGCCGGCGGCTATAACTTGATGACACCAAAAGAAGAGAAGATGATGCCGACAAAGACAGACTTCTTAGCCAAAATCACTGGCTATTTGGGCGGCCGTGTTGCTGAAGAATTAGTATTTAATGAAATCAGCGCCGGTGCCAGCAATGATATTCAGGAAGCGACGAAGATTGCTAAGATGATGGTGCGTTCTTATGGTATGAGCAAGCTGGGGCCGATTCAGTATGATGATGGCAGCGGCAATGTATTCCTTGGCCGTGATTACACAAGCGGCAGTAACTATTCAGGTGAAATCGCTTATGAAATCGATAAGGAAGTGCGCAATATTATCAATGAGTGCTATGAACGTGCAAAACTGATTATTCAGGAAAACCGCGCTCTGCTTGATTTGATTGCTAATACGCTGCTTGAAGAGGAAACACTGACGAATGAGCAAATCATGAATCTGGTTAACTACGGAAAGGTTAGTGCTCCTGTGAAAGAAAATCTTGATGAGAAACCGTCTACTGAGGTAAGTGAACAGAGTGAGGTTGTTGACAGTCTGGATCATGTACCAAATGTTGAAAACATCGAAATCGATGAAGAGACGATGATTACTACACCAACTGATGAGCCGGAAGGACCGGTTAAGGTTGAAGAGGGTGTAGATAAGGATCCTGTTGCTCCTAAAGACACAGAAGAATAAATCATAAAGGTGCGCAGGCACCTTTTGTCTGTAATTGAGATAAAGGAAAAGGAAGTGAATGTATGGAAGATACTTTGATAAAAGCACTGGCTTGTGAGGGCCATGTGCGTGTGATAATTGCCGCTTCAACCAATCTGTGCGAAGAGGCGAGAAAACGTCATGACTGCTGGCCAACAGCGGCAGCGGCTTTAGGCCGTGTTTTGACGATGGGTTCAATCATGGGCAGTATGCAGAAGAATAAGGATGAGAAGCTGACAATTCAAATCAATGGCGGCGGTCCGATTGGAACCATTTTGGTAGATTGTTTTCCAGATGGCCATGTGCGCGGTTTTGTCGGTGATCCGCATGTGCATATGACCTACAATGATACGGGTAAGCTGGCAGTGGGTATTGCAGTTGGTAAAGAAGGAACGCTGAAAGTTATCCGTGATTTAGGAATGAAGGATGATTTTGCCGGCACCGTGAATCTGCAGACAGGTGAAATCGGTGATGATTTCGCATATTATTTCACTGTCAGCGAACAGACACCTTCAGCGGTCAGTCTCGGCGTACTTGTAGATACGGATAATTCAGTGATCGCGGCTGGCGGTCTGCTGATTCAGATGCTGCCGGATGCGAGTGAGGAAGATATTGAGAAGGTAGAAGCGATTGTCAACAAGCTGAAACCAATGTCGGCCTTGATTCATGAAGGAAATAGTCCTGAGGTAATCCTTCATCAATATTTTGATGATATTGAAATTCTTGAGAAGCAGCCAATCCGTTTCACATGCAGCTGTTCAAAAACAACAATGAAGCGGGCCTTGCTGACATTAAGCAAGGAAGAACGCCGTAAACTCATTGAAGAGGATCATGGCTGTGAAATCACTTGTCATTGGTGCAATGAGCATTATACCTTCAGTGAGGATGAGCTGATAGACTTAGAAAATTTTTATGAATCAGTAGGAACGAAACATGTGGAAGATCAGAAACATATCCATTGATAATCAAATCGTTATTGCTCCCATGGCGGGCATCAGTAATCCGGCATTTCGCAGTATCTGTAAGAAGTTCGGAGCCGGTTTGATTTATACTGAAATGGTATCTGATAAAGCAATCTGCTATTCAAATACGAAAACGATCGGTATGACACAGGTGAATGAGGATGAGCATCCTTTGACAATGCAGCTGTTTGGCCATGATATTGAAAGCATGGTGCAGGCAGCGGTATTTATAGATACGCAGACGGATTGTGATATATTAGATATCAACATGGGCTGTCCGGTTAATAAAATTGTGAAAAGTGATGCAGGCAGCGCATTAATGAAAGATCCTGAACAGGCGGCTAAGATTGTGCGTGAAATAGTTAAGCATGTGCAAAAACCAGTTACGGTAAAAATGCGCTCGGGTTGGGATAAGGATTCAGTGAATGCTGTTGAATTTGCGTTGATGATGCAGGATGCCGGTGCCAGTGCTTTAGCGGTACATGGGCGTACCCGCAAGCAGATGTATGAAGGCAAAGCGGACTGGCGTATCATTAAAGCGGTAAAGGATGCGGTATCCATACCCGTGATGGGAAATGGCGATGTGACTTCGCCGCAGCTTGCGAAACAGTTGTTGGAAGAGACAGGCGCGGATGCGGTGATGATCGGCAGAGGTATACTTGGTGATCCATGGCTGATCCGGCAGACAGCTCATTATCTTCAGACAGGAGAATTGCTGGATGATTCTGATATTGATGAAAAGTTTGAATTAGCAAGGCAGCATGCACAGTCACTAATTACGTTAAAAGGTGAAAATGTTGGCATGAAAGAGATGCGCGGCCATGCTTCTTGGTATATGAAGGGCTTAAAATACAGTCATCGTGTAAAAGATTGCATTTCACAAATGACTACTTACAAAGAATTTGTTATAATATTAGAGAATTATAAACAGTCGCTCATAAATGATGAGTGGAAATGGTTAGATAGGTAGGAAAAACATATGGAACAAAACAATGAAACAACACTCTCACTGACTGAACAAGAAGCAGTAAGAAGAGAAAAACTGAAGTGGTTGGAAGAAAGGGGAATCAAGCCTTTCGGAGAACGTTATGATCGTACTTATAAATCAGGTGAATTGAAGAGTAAGTATGAACATTGTGAAAAGGAAGAGCTGGAAGAGCTAAATTTAAAGGTGAAGATTGCCGGCCGTATCATGACGCGCAGAAATCAAGGTAAAGTTGGTTTTATGCATATTCAGGATATTGACGGACAGATTCAGATTTATGTGCGTAAGGATGCCATCGGTGAAGAAGCATTTGAAATCTTTAAAAAAGGTGACTTAGGTGACATCGTAGGCATTGAAGGTACTTTAATGAAGACGAATCATGGTGAATTGACGATTAAGGCTGAGGTGTATACGCATCTGGTTAAGGCACTGCGCCCGCTGCCTGAGAAATTCCACGGTCTGCAGGATGTCGAGGAGCGTTTCAGAAGACGTTATGTTGATTTGATCGTAAATGAAGCTTCTAAGAAAATCGCTTTGACACGTCCAAAAATCATTCGATCTATCCAAAATTATCTGGACAATCAAGGTCTTGTGGAAGTTGAAACACCGGTGCTGCAGCCTATTTTGGGCGGTGCCGCGGCGCGTCCGTTTGTAACTCATCATAATACGTTGGATATGGATTTCTATCTGCGTATTGCGACTGAGCTGCCATTAAAGCGTTTGATTGTCGGTGGTTTAGAAGGTGTATATGAAATTGGCCGTCTGTTTAGAAATGAAGGTATGGATGCGACGCATAATCCGGAATTTACGACAGTTGAGGCTTATGTGGCTTATTCAGATTTGAATGGCATGATGGATCTTGTGGAAGGTCTGTTTAATGATTTGGCAGTGAAAATCTGCGGCTCAACGGAAATTGAGTATCAAGGCACAGCGTTATCACTGAAGGCGCCATTCAGACGTGTACATATGGTGGATGCTATTAAAGAGGCTTGCGGCGTCGATTTTTGGCAGGAAATGACATTGGATGAAGCTAAGGCTTTGGCTAAGGAGCATCATATTGAGGTTGAAGCGCATCACACAGGTGTGGGTCATATTATTAATTTATTCTTTGAAACATATTGTGAAGAGAAAATGATTCAGCCGACGTATGTATATGGTCATCCAGTGGAAATTTCACCGCTTGCTAAGAAGAGCGAGAAAGATCCTCGTTTCACAGATCGTTATGAATTGTTTATCTGTGGTAAGGAATATGCGAATGCATTCTCTGAATTAAATGATCCGATCGATCAGCGTGAACGTTTTGAAAAGCAGGTTCGTGAAAAAATCTGGGTAACGATGAAGCAAGTGAAATGGATACGGATTATGTAGAAGCTTTGGAATACGGAATGCCGCCTACAGGTGGTGTTGGTATCGGTATTGACCGTACAGTTATGCTGCTGACTAATCAGAGTACGATTCGTGAAGTATTATTGTTCCCACATATGAAGAACAAATAGCTGTAAATATCATACAGACCGCGGAACTCACAAAGAGGTTCTTAAGGGAATCTCTAGATGCAAAGGAAGTACATGCGTCAGATAATCTTGTGAAAGCTGTGAAATGACGTATAAATCATAAAAATGACTGTTAAGTAAACCGACCCCGAAAGTTAGAAAGTAACTAAAGGAGGTCGGTTTTTCAAAAGAAGAGTCATGAGTATAAATTGTGAATAGCATAGAAATTTCAGAGCATGTTTGAAATTAAACAGTATTAGCATAGAATCAATTTGATATTAATATAAGGAAAATCTTTCAAAAAACTATACTTTATTTTTATGATGAAACTTGATGTTATGTTTTATATGATGCATTCAGAATCACAAGGACTGTTAAATTAGGTGTCAGTAAAACTGCACTTTATTTTTAAGAATATGTTTGGGTATACATATGGGAAGAATAAAAGCACAGGATACATCTTTACGATGACCCTGTGTCTTTTTGCGTTTTCAGCAAGCTTAAGACTTGTTAAAGGATGAATCCGATGATTGCTGAAATGCGGTGCGGTTAATATGTTCAATTTTCTATATCTTTAATATTACTTTCAGCTGTTTATATGGTAAAGTAAAAATAGGTCATTTAATGATTAAAGTATTACGTGATATATATGTATAAATCAATTATAATAGTGATATAGGTGAACAGGAGATAATATTATGGATAAATTTCATGAAGGATGGAGTCTTGAAAAGATAGAAGATGAAATTATGAAAGTACGCCTTGTAGATTTAAAAAAAGAATATGAATTATGCATGATATTGTCAGAAAAAGCAAAATTAACTAATGATATATATGCATTGGCCTATTCATATACTTTTATCAGTGATTATTATATTGCTTCAAAGAAAAATAAAAGATTGCTTACGCTATTTAGAACGTGCAAGAAAATTATGCGAATCAAAGCATTATAATGATTTACTTGCTAGGATTTATAATTTTTATGGAATGTATTATAATTCGAGCTATGAAGAAATCAAGGCTTTAGGATTTTATCTTAAATCGCTGGATGCATCTGAGGCATGTCTTAATAAAATATCAATGTCTAGTGCATACAACAACATTGCTACTTGTTTTGATATGAAAAGGAATTATACTGAAGCAATACATTACTATGAAAAATGCTATCAATTACTGGATACAATGAATCAGAACTCAGGCTATTCTAAAGCGGTTGTTCTGTCTAATCTATGTAATTGTGAATATAAATTAAAGCAAAAAGAAGCATTGCAGAAGCATCTTGCTTGCTTTGAATTAATAAAAGAAAGTGAGTTTGTCGAGTCGATGCATTTACTTCTCCTGTTTTGCAGATTAATGGAACTTCGCTTTCATGAAGGAGTCTCCTTAAATGAAATCATGGATGAGATTTTAATTGAACAGGAAAAAGTGGAAAATCGATTGATTGTTTATCAAATTTTAAAGAATATCTGTTCAATCATGCTGGAAATTGATGAGAAAAATTATTCATACGAATTATTAAAGATATTAAATGCTATTGAAGACGAAGAAGATATTAAATCAAGACGAGAATTGCAGAAACTGATTGTCAGTTATTATGAAAAATTCGGTACCAAAGATGAATTACTGAAAGCGTATCGAGAATTTTATAATATTATACTTACCATTGAGGATACTGATATGGAAGATAATAGCAGCGGTCTTACTGCTGCTATGGAATTGTATCAAACAAAAAGAAAAACAAGTGTCATTAGAACGAGAAAATGAGCTGCTTGAAAAATTGATGAATACAGATGAACTTACTAACGTCGCTAATCGCCGATGTTTTAATAATGATATAGCTGAGTTTAATTTAAAGAAGGTAGAATCAGCAGCTGTGGCTATGGTCGATGTTGATTACTTCAAAGAGTATAATGATATATATGGACATTTGATGGGAGATAAGGTATTGATTGATATAGGTAACTGTATGAATTTATATCAAAAAGAAGGCGCTGTGCAATTTTACCGCTATGGCGGTGATGAATTTTCTGTCATTTTTATTAATCAATCAGAAAAAGCAGTTTGCGATATTATGAATTCTCTCTTGAATGATATTAAACAGAAGCAGATACCTCATAAAGGGTCAAAAATAGGTTGTATTTTAACAATATCATATGGTTATGCAATCAGCAGACAGAGTGATAAAAATTTGAAATTATTGCTTGAACAGGCTGATGAACAATTGTATAATGCCAAAAAGTTACGTATTAAGCAATATTTTAAATAAGATTCTATAACATGATTTTATATCTGATAGCCGGACAATAGATAATTAAAGAGACATTGAATCAGCCGGTCTATAGCTGTTCTCATGTCTTTTATTGTATTATGAAAAATTAAGACATTAACAGATTTATGTGCGAGGATCAATGAAAGTATATGAATCATAACGATGAATAGCGTTTGTTTATAAAGGATTATAAAGAATGCAGAATGTGAAATTGTACTGAATAAAAAGATTGAGATAAAGTAGTGAATATTATTTATAAAAAAGTAATAAGTGGAAAAATAAAGAAAATAAAAAAACATTAATATATAGAAAATGATAAAGCATGTATTTACTGCCCCTACTACTGCAAAGCATCTTCTTGTAATATTAATGATCTTTTAGAATATTCAGTTTCAATTTTAACAGCTTTAAATACAATCTTATTGATTATCGAGTAAGGCAAAAAATTCTTCCATTGGCAGGGGTTTATAGAAGTAGAAGCCTTGAACGGCATCACAGCCAATTTCGGTAAGAAATTCAACATCTTCTTTTCTTTCGACACCTTCGGCTATAACTTTCATATTGATGCTTTTTATTAGATCAACAATCGTTTTCAATATTTTCTTTATTTAAATCACTTAATTCTTCTATAAAGAAGCAGCGATCAATTTTTACAATATCTAGATCGCATTCTTTCAATATTTCGAAATTTGAAAAGCCATTTCCGAAATCATCAAGAGAACAAGAAAATCCCATATCATGAAAGAGTTGAATGTTTTCTTTTAAGACATCTTTGTGGATGTTTATATTCTCCATAAATTCAATTTCAAGGAAACGTGTGTCTATTTGGTTTTCTTTAATAGTGTTTACATATTCGTTGATGTAATATTTATCTTTGAAAAAAGAATCGGAAATATTGAAACTGATTGTGACTATTTTCTTTTTTAATCTATCTCGTGCTTTCAAAGCCTCGACAACCGTTTTGAATATATAAGCATCAATTATACGAATAAAACCATTCTTATTGAGAATGGGTATGAATTCAGCGGCTGGCAGTAATAGATCTTTGTCCTGCAGCCTCACTAAAGCTTCACCGCCAATAATCTTTCCTGTCTTAAGTTCAATCTTTGGCTGAATGTATACGCGATACATACCCTGATCCTTAGCTTTTGCCGTATATTCCTCTAAATAACAATTTCGCATGTATTTGTCATAAGTGGTCGGGTTATAAATCTCATAGCTGAACACTCTGCGGTCCAGACTCTCACACATCAATCGGCAAAATTGAGCTTTGTCAAAAGCTTCATCAAAATCTATATCTTTGTTTTCGATAAAGTAAATACCAAAGGAGGTATAGATATTATGATAGATAAACTTATTGTCGATATCAAAAATCAAGTCCACTAGTTCATAAAGCCATTTTCTTTCAAGATCTATTTCTGATTTATAAGAAATTAACAAAATAAAGTCATCTGCTTCTCTGCGTACAACCATTTCATCATCTTTTAGAATTGTTTTTATTAGCTTTTCAAGATCGCGTAAAATTTTATCTGAATTTTTTTTGCCATAAATATAGTTCATATAGCGAAATTTTTTTATATTCATGTTAATCATTGCGTATGATTTATTTGTTAACATTGCATTATTATAAAATTTTTTTAATTTTTGATACAGCTTCTCTAGCCATTTGTAACACCTCTTTATATAGCATTGCTATTATATGAATTGATTATAGCATCCAATAGCATACTTAATGAAACCATGATGTGGAATCCCCAGTGTACATATTTTTATGTTAACAGGCACTCAATTTGTCGTCAAAATTAAATTCACAGTATTCGTAAAAGGGTTATTCTACACCTTTATTTTAGCGTATTATGCAGCTGATATCAAGAGTATATATTGTTGCGGAAGCATTGAAGCTACAACCTTTTAGCATAGGTACAGGAAGTTTAAAAATATACATACAGCTGTAGTAAATCTTATCCGCTTAATTTGTGTTACATACTATTTGCTTCATTTAATCTATTATTTAACCAATCTTTCACGTACTGCTTTTCAGTATAATAAAAAATTGCGGTGAATGTTTTAAAGATAATTAATTATAAAAAAATCTGTTTAACTGTGAAACTTCTTATGAATTTATGGCAAAACGAGTTAGGGTTAGCTCCATATATATGCTTATTGTATGATAATACTAGCTGCAGCAACAGCAATACTCTGCATATTTGAGAACTGATGGCTATATTAAGAAAATATTGCAGCAGTCATTGAATACATTCAGCAGTAAGTCTCTTTTTATGCTTTTATCGTATTTTCGAGTATATGACGTGATGATCCTTTTTCAAAAAAATTCAGTGAAAAAACGTTTTTGACATATAACGCTCACACCCATTTGAGTAATTGCATTTAAGTGATATCATGCAATATTTATAAATAAAATCTTGAACAGCAGTGAAGAAATATACTATTTGATTAGTAGATTAAGCTCATGCAATTAGAGGATTTTTGCTTTATTTTACCGCTTAAATACCAATTCAATATAATTTATGTTATGATAATAATATGTTAAAAGAGATGCAGAAAATCGCAGAAGAAATAGAAAAATTTCGGTTATCCAGAGATTTGGAAGCCATTTTTCTATTGGCTCAGCAATTAAAAGATATTGCTGAGAAAGATCATAATGATTATTATATGACTATTGCCTGTTATCATATTGCTAATTATTATTTTAATTGCGGAAATTATCAAAAATCACTTCTTTTGCTATTGAGGGTGTAACATTTGGCAAAATTATTTCTGAACATTTTTTTCTGATTCAGCTATATAATCTAATTGGTATGGTTTATGGTACTGTCGGTGATGAAATTAATTCAGTGCAGTATATGCTGAAGGCTTATTATGAAGCCAAGGCTAATAAAATTGTCCGCTATACGTTCAATATAACAAATAATTTAGGAGTATTGTTTTATGACTTGGAATATTATGATATCGCCTATGAGTATTTTCTAGAAAGCTTCAAAGAAAGAGGTATCCGGGATACGAAAAGCGTAAATAGGAATGATGGCTATAATCTTATCAATTTATTAGGATGCAGTCTGCATCTTAGAAAGCTGGATGAGTATGAACGTTGGAAAGCCTATCTTAATGTATATAGAGAACAATTTACCGATTATACTGTTGAGAATGATTATTATTTGTATCAGATTTATGAAGCCTACTACAATCGAGATTATCAATCTATGATGAATTGCATTTATGACTTTTTGAACTATGGCAGTTTGGATGCCGATCAGCTGCACACGTATAAGAATATGGCTCAAATATTTCGATTGAGTGTTGATGCAGGATTCGAAAGTATCAGCCATGTTTTATTGGAACAGCTGAATATATATATTAAAAATATCCGGAGTATAAACGGACATCAAGATTATTAGAGTATTATATACAATATAGTATACGTTTTGCAGATGATCAATTAAAGGATGCTCTGCTGTCATACTATCAGGCAAAGAAAAAAGAGGATGAAGTTTGGAAAGCGGAAATGAAGTCTACATTGATGACTAATATTAATATGGAGAAAATTGTTTATGAGCAAAAAATTATTTTACAGACTAATGAAAAATTAAGGAAGAATATGGAGCTTGAGGAATTTACGCGTGTACTTAATAAAAATGCTTTTACTAATTATGTTAAGGCTGAGCTGGATATGATGCATTTGAATCAATATATGGCGTTATTCATCATTGATATTGATAAGTTTAAAATTATTAATGATACAATGGGACATTATTATGGAGATCAAGTATTAATACAAATTGTAGAGGCGATTAAAAAGAATTTACGTGAAAATGATTATGTGGGTAGAATTGGGGGAGATGAATTTAGTGTTTTTATGAAGAATATTTTGTCAATGGAGTATTTGAATGAAAAAACTGACAATATAATGAAAAGTATTCAAAGTATAGCTGGTGAATGTCAAGTGAGCGCCAGTGTAGGCATTAGTGTAATTTCACAAAAAGTGAGCTTTGAAAGACTTTTTAAGTCTGCTGACGAGGCCATGTATGAGGCTAAAAATGTAGGCGGGAACAGGTATTGTTTAAGAATATTGGAAGTATAATTAGATGTAGTGTTTTTATTCATGAATAGGTAAAATGGAAAGGAGATTTTAAAACTATTGGATGTATCAATAGTATGAGAAGTCTCTTTTTAAATCATTTAGGCATTGTCTAGTGTTCATGAATGTTATACATGAGAGAGCCACACGACTCTCGACGTTATCGATCTCTCGCAATGTTATCCCCTCTTATTTCAATCCACGAGAGCCATACGACTCTCGACGTGCAGCCTACAGATACGGTCGATAAGATCTATATATTTCAATCCACGAGAGCCATACGACTCTCGACTTCTGATAGATCATAGATTCTTTGATCATTGTCAATTTCAATCCACGAGAGCCATACGACTCTCGACTAGAGGGAGTGAAACTACACCTTGTAGCTTGCAAAATTTCAATCCACGAGAGCCATACGACTCTCGACAAGCAGGAGCGAGGATGATCAGCAGAACAGAACGACATTTCAATCCACGAGAGCCATACGACTCTCGACTTCTGCTGTGTAATAAATACTTTCTGTATCTT
>BBZX01000011.1 GCA_001305055.1 Clostridia bacterium UC5.1-1C12 | reverse complement strand
CCATAGTAGAAGTAGCAAAAGGCAGTACCGTAGGAACATTGACAGCTGATGCGCCAGTGAAGATTGAAGGTACCGGTACTGTTAATAAAGTTGAAGCCAATGTTGACGGTGTAGAAGCTGGTGAGGATACAGTAATCAAAGAGGTTGAAAAGAGTGAAGAGGTAGAGAATGCACCGGAAGTAAGTAAACCTTCAGCTGGCGGATCAGCGGGTGGTTCCAACGGAGGCAGCACACCAATTACTTATGAACTATCGATCCAAGAGAGTGATCAAGCGCTCGAAGTATCTGATACCATTCAACTGCATGCAACTGTAAAACCTTCAACAGCAAATCAAAAGGTAACATGGCATTCATCAAATGATTCAGTAGCGACAGTTGATGAAAATGGTTTTGTTACAATAATTGGATTAGGTTCTTGCAGCATTATAGCCAATGATACTTACGGTAATAAGTCAGAAATTACTATTACTGTGGACATATCAAAAATGACATCACTGAAACCTTATATAGATAACAATACTGTCGTAGTAGGTGCTGTTATTGATATTTATTATGAGTATTATCCGGCTGATGCTACAAATATGCGGTTGGAATGGTCATCAGATAATCCTGAAGTAGCTGATTTTGAGGATTATTATCTGGTTGCGAAAAATCCCGGCACTGCTGTTATTACGGGAAAAGCACAGGATGGCAGCGGTTTATCTGCTGTTTATACGCTGAATGTTATAACGCCTGATAGTATAATTGATGTATCCAGTATGTTTGCTGATGAACATTTTACTGGTTTCAATAATACGGGCAGTCCCTTCACAATCAATCACGTATTAGATAGGGATTGGCTGAAAGTACGAATGAAGGAATGAATGACAGTGTATCTGAAATTGAATTTGATGTGCAGGGAAAAGGATATCTGCTTTTTGATTATCTTCTTTCAAGTGAAGATTCTTGGGATTATCTTTCTGTAATAATTAATGGTGAAGAAACAAAGATTAAAGAACCCTATAAGGTTGATGGTTCGGTATTCACTTCTTTTGAAAATATAATACCTGTTACCAGACAATTTACGTTACCGAAAGATGTCAATCGGGTTAAGATATCTTATGTTAAAGATTCATCAGGAAATGCAGCATTAGATGCTTTATGGTTATCAAATATTCGATTCCTCGATGAAAGTAATCCGGCAGTACGCAGCTTAAAAGTAAATTATGATATTACAAAAGGTACTGTGCTTTTAAAAGACAGTGAACAGCCCGAAGGAATATCAGTCAATAACGGACAGAATTATTCGATGAACTTGGCAAATGCTATTACTCTGGAAGCTGAACCGAAGGAAAACTGTGCGTTCATGGGGTGGTACGAGAATGATGAATTATATAGTCAAAGCAGCAGCATTTCTTTTGATTTATTAGCTAATCGTGAATTAGAAGCTCGTTTTTATGATTATGCCAAACTGCCGGAAACATTGATCGTACAGCGTACAGGTTCAGTGACTGCAGATTATGATGCTGCCGCAAAGGATATAACGATTGAGCAAAACGCAGTGAATGAAACTGATAATGAATATCTGATTATAATGGGTGAACTTGAAGAAGATACGACAATTACTGTTGAGGTGAATGGAAAACCTGTGGAATATCAGGGCAATACCTTTATCCTATCACAGCCGAAAGACAATGCTGTCCTAACACTGACCGCTAATCGTGAAAATCATGCGTCAGTAAAGCGAGTCATAACAATCAATGTTGGTGTTGCATTAAACAACATTGTTACCGAAGGTAATGTTCAGGCAGAAAGTATATCGGGAAAAAATTATACTGGTTATGCGTGGAAGCTTTCAAATGAAATTTATAATCAGGAAGGATTTATTGCTTTTATGCCAAATGAAGTAGGCATATCTGCCAGATATGAGAATCTTCAATTAACAACCACAGGTGCAGGTATTCTTCAATTTGATTACAAAACTGATTTTACTAAATCAAGTTATTTGATGCTGGACAATGCGCTGATAAAATCAACAACAAGTAAAACGAAAATAAAAATTACCTGCCAGTAATGAATGGATAACCTATACATTACCAATTGATGTTAATACAGATGTTATTAAAAATACTTATTTGGCTTATTATCACGCATCAAGTGAAGCTGGATCTCCAAAGATAAAGAATGTGCAGTTCATACAAGGAGATGCAAGAGTATCATTTGCTTCTTCTGACAGTGCGCTTGGAACCGTTTCTGCTACATATGCAGATGGAAGTAATATCAATAGTTCGGATATTTGCGCTATTGGTAAAACTGTAAGTTTCAATGCATCTGCGATTTCTGACGCATTATTTATAGGGTGGTTTAATGAAGCTGATGAATGCTTGACCTATTCTCCAACATATACAACATCATTAACTGCTGATATGAATATTCATGCTGTATTTGCGAAAAAGGATACTTATGCGGCAAGAATCGGAAATCAATTATTTGCTAGCTTAGAGGATGCACTGGCAAGTGATTTGTCTGATAATATTATTTTATTGGATAATTTGACACTGGAAAGTAATTTAATCATTCCGGAAGGTAAGACATTAGTTATTCCTTATTTTAATGGGGATGTGGGCTATGATGCACGTATTAAAAATAAGGAAGAATATAATGCAGACGGAACCGTTACCGACCGCAAAGATTATAAAGAGCTTTATCAAAGTCTTACTGTTCCGAAAGACGTTATCTTGGAGGTACAAGGTACGCTGATCATTAATGCAATAACCGGTCGAGCGGCTGCCGGTCACTATGATATGGATAATACCGGCGGCTACGGACAGTTAAACCTTGATGGGAAATTGATTATCAGTAATAATGGTTTAGTTGATTCAGCAGGCTTTGTAAAGGGTTCGGGAGAAGTTATTGTAAAAGAAAATGGAACTTTAAGAGATTTATATGTAGTTAAGAATTGGCGCGGAGGATCACAAGCATCTGAGGTTGTTTTGAATCATAACGTATATCCGATGAATGAAGCGGATTGCCAGAATGTTGAAGTGCCAATTACCATTATGGATAATGGCAGTTATACCGGAATAGTTAAAATGTATGCTTCAGGTTCTTATAATAAAACAAGATTCCCGTTAGTCAGCCGTGATAATGGATTAATTCGTTTAACTGATGGCGCTGAACTGCAAATAAGACGCAGCAATGATTTAACAAGGACAAATTTCTTATTGAATGGCGGTGGAGCGGCAGCTAGCAGTACTTTAAATATAGTAGGCTTTGATTTATCAACGGGTACCTTTATTTATCCAATTGACGGTGATACAACGTATGCGTTAAGCAACGGCATTTACACAGTTGAAAATGATTTTAAATTCCTTACTGGGTCAGAGCTATATGTAAAAGATGGCGCTGAACTCATTCTTAATGAAGGACACACACTGGTTTTCTATGATGAATTTATTGATGTGGTGAATACAAGTACAACTAAATATCCAGATCGCCCTGCTTCATTTATTCATATGGAAAAGGGTACCTCCTTTATGATCAATGGCAGCTTTGCTGGTAATATCGTGATTGATGAAGCTGCTGACAGTGCTCATCCAATTATTATTAATACTGGATCAAGTGCTAAATTTATGGTAATTACACAGGAAGCCAATGGTTATATTAATGGTGTTCGTGATTTAACTTTTAATGCTGCGATTAATGGTGAAGCATTTGCTTTTGAGTCGAATACCAATTATACCTTTTATTATGAAGGCGGAGTTCTGAAAGTTTTAGTTAATGGTATTGAACCCACTCTATTTAATGAGGTGGATGCTGACATAATGGATCCAGAAGATGAAATCATTCAGCCAACAGACTTGCTTCCTGATGAAATTCAGCAAGCAGCAGCTGAGGACGGCATTGAAGAATAATTTATTTTAACTGTTAAGATCTCTTCTAATATAGGAGGGATCTTTTTTATTTCCTGGATCTGGGAATGCATTTCATTTGAAAATATTATATTTATATGCTTACAGCCTATTGACAAATAATGTTATCTGAGGTAAACTTATGATGCAAGTTAGATTGGACTAACCAAGGAGGTAGCATGATGCCGCTCTTATTAGGTAGAATTGGTGAACGCATGAAGGTTATTGAAATACGTGGCAAAGAAGATGTATGCACACATTTGAAAAATCTGGGGTTTGTACCTGGTGCCGATGTATATATTACTGCCCGCAATGCTGGAAATATGATTATTAATATCAAGGACAGCCGGATCGCTATTGATGAGAAGCTGGCCGGTAAAATCCAGGTAGAAGTCTAAGGAGGAAGGGTATGAGACAATTAAGTCAGGCGTCAATCGGCGAAACTGTTACTGTTAGTAAAATTGATGGTGAAAAGGGGCTGAAACGCAGAATCATGGATATGGGTATTACTAAAGGTGTAGAAGTATATATCCGTAAAGTTGCACCCTTAGGTGATCCCATGGAAGTGAAAGTAAGAGGATATGAATTAAGTATTCGCAAAGCGGATGCAGAAAAAATCGAAATTTTATAAGCAGAGGTCACTCTGTTTAATTTTTGAATCATCAGTTAACTTGAGTTAACTATTGGAGGGAAACTATGAGCTTGAGAATCGCACTTGCAGGTAATCCAAACTGCGGTAAGACGACATTATTTAATGCGTTGACTGGCAGCAGTCAATATGTCGGCAACTGGCCGGGGGTTACGGTTGAAAAAAGGAAGGTAAATTGAAGGGTCATAAAGATGTTACTGTTATTGATTTACCAGGCATCTATTCATTATCGCCTTATACTTTGGAAGAGGTAGTTGCAAGGAACTTTTTAATGCAGGAAAAACCTGATGTCATCATTAATTTGGTTGATGCTACCAATCTTGAAAGAAATCTTTATTTGACTACTCAGTTGCTTGAAACAGGGATACCGACAGTAATCGCATTAAATATGATCGATATTGTCGAGGAACGCAAAGATGTGCTGCATGCCGATGAATTATCGAAAAGTCTAGGCTGCCCAGTTTGTGAAATATCAGCTTTAAAGTCTAATGGCATTGATGGATGATTGAAAAGTCACTTTCATTGGCTGAGCATGCTTCAGCCTATCAGCCGGTTGAAATTTATACCGGTTTGCTTAAGGAAAAGGTTCTTGAATGTGAAAAGCTGTTAAGTGATAAGGCTGATAAAACATCATCGCGCTGGTATGCTGTAAAGCTATTGGAGAATGATCAGGAGAGCCTTAAGGATATATCTTTAAGTGAAATTGATAAAACTTCTGTTAAAAAAGCCCGTGAAGCGATCGAACAGGAATACGATGATGACGCGGAAAGCATTGTAACCAATGCCCGCTATGAGTATATTGCTAAAATCCGTGATCAAATCATGATTCGTCATGATCATGAGGCACTGACCATATCGGATAAAATTGACCGAGTCCTTACCAATCGCTGGCTGGCTCTGCCTATTTTTGCCTTAGTGATGTGGGCTGTATATTATATTGCTATGAGTACAATCGGTACGATGGGGACAGATTGGGTCAATGATGTATTGTTTGGTGAAATAATACCCAATGCGGCTGATTCGCTGTTGACATCATTAAATGTCGCACCATGGCTGACCAGTCTGATTCAGGATGGTATCATTGCTGGTGTCGGAGCTGTACTCGGTTTTGTCCCTCAAATCATGGTACTGTTCTTCCTGCTTTCAATTCTTGAAGACTGCGGCTATATGGCCCGTGTTGCTTTCATCATGGACAGAATCTTCCGCAAATTTGGGTTATCCGGAAAAAGCTTCATTCCAATGCTGATTTCAACTGGCTGCGGGGTGCCGGGAATCATGCAAGCCGTACAATAGAAGATGAAAAGGACCGCAAAATGACAATCATGCTGACAACCTTTATTCCTTGTTCAGCAAAGCTGCCAATCTTTGGATTATTTGCCGGCGCCTTATTTAACGATGCTGCCTGGGTATCTGCAAGCATGTATTTTATCGGTCTGGCATCGGTGATTGTTTGTGGTATCCTGTTAAAGAAAACTAAATATTTCGGCGGTGATCCAGCGCCGTTTGTTATGGAGCTGCCAGCCTATCACTGGCCTAGTGTCAAGGGTCTGTTTATTCATATGTGGGATCGTGCTAAAGCTTTTATCAAAAAAGCAGGAACGATTATCCTGCTGGCAACCATTCTCGTATGGTTCATGTCAAGCTTCAGCTGGTCATTTGAAATGGTTGATACAAATGAGAGCATTCTGGCATCAATTGGTAATGTGATTGCTCCATTGTTTGCACCGCTGGGCTGGGGTGACTGGCGGGCAGCTGTCGCAACCTTTACCGGTTTGATTGCGAAAGAAAATATAGTCGGTACCTTTGGTGTCTTGTATGGCTTAGAAGAAGTAGCTGAAAATGGTACTGAAATCTGGACACAGATTTCACAGCTTTTCACACCGATATCCGCCTATTCATTTATGGTGTTTAATCTGTTGTGCGCGCCATGCTTTGCTGCTATCGGGCTATTCGCAGAGAAATGGGCAGTGCTAAGTGGACATGGATTACCATTGCTTTCCAATGCGGTGTTGCTTATATTGCCGCATTATTGATTAATCTGATTGGTAATATGATTTTCTAATCTGAAAGGGCGGAGAGGTGAACTTATGGGTACATTCATTGTAGGACTCATTATTTTAGCAGCTTGTATCATGGCGATTCGCTCATTGATTAAAGACCATGGCAGCTGCGGCGGCTGTTCAGGCTGCAGCGGCAGCTGTGGAAAATGCCATCCTGCCACTGCAAAGGGAATCGATAAGCTGGTTAAGGAGAGCAAGGCTCGTCATGCCGGCTGATAAATGGTTTTCAAATTTAAAAAGAATACGTAAAGATGCGCATCTGACACAAGAAGAACTGGCAAAATGTGTCGGTGTAAGGCGTGAAACAATATCACAGCTGGAATCGGGTAAGGGCAATCCTTCATTGCTTACTGTACTTAAGATAGCTGAGTTTCTTGAGACACCCGTTGATGAATTATTCAAACTGGCTGATTAACTCCTTTTAATTTCATAAAGAGATAGCATGACAGAACTGTCAGCTATCTTTTTATTTTTATCGTATATAATAAAAGAAAAGATAGGAGGATTCAAAATGAAATATGAAATAATCGGCAAACAGCTGCCAGCCGTGGAATTAACGCTTGGTAAGGGTGAAAGTGTATATACTGAATCTGGCGGTATGAGTTGGATGGATGACTGTTTTGAGATGAACAGCAATACCCGGGGCGGCTTGATGAAAGGATTGGCACGGGCATTCAGCGGTGAATCAATATTTATGACAACGTATACTTGTCTTAAGGAAGGCGGTAAGATTACCTTTGGCTCCAGTTTCCCGGGAATATCTTACCTATGCACTTAAGTGTAGGCGAATCATTAATCATACAAAAACGGCGTTTTTAGCTGCCGAAGAAAGTGTTAGTTTGGAAGTTTTTGTAAACAAACGGGCCGGTGCCGGTTTCTTTGGCGGCGAAGGATTTATCTTACAGAAAATCAGCGGTCCTGGTACAGCTTTTCTGGAAATCGATGGTGAAGTGATGGAAAAAATATTAAAACCGGGTGAAAAATTGAAGGTGGATCAAGGCTATATCGCAGCCTACGAGCCAAGCGTGGATTTCAGTGTTGAAACAGTTAAAGGGGTCAAAAATGTATTGTTTTCAGGTGAAGGCTTATTTTTGGCAACCTTGACAGGCCCAGGCAAAGTTTGGCTGCAGACAATGCCATTTAATGTTTTGGCCGGCCGCATTGCTGCCTGTATGCCAACTAAGAAATAATGCTGTGGCTGATTTATATCGGATCGGTACTCCTGATGATTGTCTTGGGCGTAAGAATTTCGCATAGTCCTCATCCGGTTCAATAGTTGGCAAATGCTGCGGAACAGCCCGAAGTTGAAGATTTCCGCGGTTATCATCAAGCACTAGGCAGGAATTTCATTTTGTTTGGCTTGCTGCTGCTGATTGTTTTGCTGCCGATGCTGCTGCCTATGCCTTATGCCTTGCTTATGCTGTTCTGCATTCCTTTCTGGGCCATCGGTTTTATGCTGCGCTGCATGCAGATACAAACCCGCTATGAAGCACAGTCAAACAAGTAAAACTAGACAAAAACATTATTCTGTCTGTTTATCGGACATGAAATAATGGCTGTCTATGGCAGAAGATATGAATTTGCTTATGATTAAGTTGGAAGTGATAATGTGGATAAGGATTATGATCTGGTGTTTGATACACCGCGGGGAAACCGTAGCGGATATCTGATCTTCATGATTGAGAAACAGGCATTAAATGGTGTGCTGAATATCGGCAGCGCGAATGCTTCCTTTTTTGGCGGTACTTTTGATGAGCATCAATTCAGCTTTAAAGGAAGTATTTACTTTCATTATTTGCATCTGAATTATCAGGTGAAAGGACAGTGGCTCTCAGATATGATTCAGGGAAGTTTGTATATCCGACACATGAAGTTTAATTTTATGGGAGTCCCGCACATAAGAAAGCATCAGCCTAAGGACTGATGCTTTTATGTTTATTGGTTTTTAAGATTGTCAATCGCATTAGTAAAGCTTCCCTGCAGCATCTTTGATAAGGTAGCTGCCAGCTCTTCACTGCTGTCACGGCAGCCGCGGGTCAGCCATTGAATAATTAAACCAGAGAATGCAATCGCATAAAAATTAACAATGAAATTAAGTCTGTCCGAATCAATATTCACATCATGAGCAAATTGACGGATACCGTTCTCTACCATCGCAAATGAGGTTCTGAGAGAAACATTTCCAAATGATCGCGGCCGAGTGAATTAAATGTATTCAGACAGAATACCTTATTCTGTTCGATATATTTCAAGATTTTCAAAAAACGATCCGGCCATTGTTCTAAAGAACCGAATTCCGGAAGCTTTTCGATGACTTCACTTTGATAGATATAACCAAGGCATTCGTAAATATCCTGAAAGTGATAATAAAAGGTCTGACGGTTCAGATCACATTTTTCACATACCATAGCTACGGTGATTTTATTCATGGGCATGAGGTTCATCAATTCTTTCAAAGCATGACCCAATTCTTTTTTTGTTAATGCTGAACTGCTCATAATTTCACCTCTATGCAGACATTGTACCATAATATCAAGCGATTTAGAAGATGAACAATATCTGCTAATAAAATGACTAAATAATTAATAAAGTCAAAAAATGATTGACTTCCTGTTTGGCCATGATATAATGAATTCACTTAACGGAGGAAATTTATGTCTAAATTCTTGATTGTTACAGATACTACATCCACACTGATTCCTCAGGATTCAGAGAAATACGGAATTGAAATAGTGCCGCTCAGCGTGCTGAATAAAGGGTATGAATATGCAGATGGCATTGATATTAATGCCGAGCAGTTTGCTGATTTGCTGCGTAATGGCGAGATGCCGACAACCTCTCAGCCTAACATCGGCAGAGTTGAAGAATTAATGAAGAAATGGAAAGCTGCAGATTATGATGCGATTCTTATTATTACAATTAGCTCTTATTTGTCAGGCACTTATCAGGGCTTCTTAATGACTGCTAAAAATCTGGATATGAAAAATGTACATGTGATTGATTCACTGACGGTTGGCGCACCAATGCTGGATATGGCACTGACTGCGAAGCATTATGCGGATGCGGGTCGTTCACTGGATGATATTTTGACGATGCTGAAGGCAAAAATCAACGATACTTATTCAATGCTTTATCCGAAGAATTTGGAACAGCTGAAAAAAGGCGGCCGCATTTCACCGGTTGCTGCCGGTATGGCTTCATTGCTTAAAATTAAACCGCTGCTTTATTTAAAAGAAGACGGTACTTGTGTTGAAAAATATGGGATGGCCAGAACAGATTCCAAGATTTATGATATGATCATTGAAGAATTTAAAAAGCGTAATGTAAGTGCTGAAACTCATGAATTTTATATCATGGAAGCTGAAGGCATGGAGAATGTTGAAGCTTTTCTCAGCAAGGCCAAAGAAGCATTTGGCAGGGATATGTGTTTTAAAATCATACAATTACCTGCTGTACTTACATGTCATGCCGGCCTGGGCAGCTTTGCGGTACAATCTTGTTTAAAAAACTAATGAGCGAAAGCTCATTTTTCTTTGCAAGTTATTCAGGGATTAATGCAACTTAAGGATGGAAGCTGGCAAATCATGGCATTCAGTGACATAATAAAATTAAGAAGGAGGATCTGCTTATGAAAATTATCTGTGCAATGTTATTAATGCTGTTATGCGGCTGCAGCAGTCTTATCCGTCCTGATGCTGTTGATCATTATCAGTATGAGGGCAAAATTGTGGAATTAAAAGATGATCAGCTGATGATTCTGGGGAAGGATGGCTTGGTACACGTCGGCGGTGAGTTTGATACTCAATCATTAAAGGAAGGGATGCAGGTATTAATTGACACGAATGGAACTGTGAATGAAACATATCCTATGTCCATTCAATGTACCGGTACAATTCAAATTGTTAAACAGGAGGATGATCTGATTGGCTTCTATCTGGATGTGATACAGGATTTATTTGATACTGATCCAGGTTTGAATGATCAGATTGAAATGATTGCTTTTGATTTAAGCAAGGCTTGCAATCTGAATGAAGAAGAAAAAAATGCGTTAATCTGGATGGCCGGCAGTATGCTGGGCTGGGATACCCGTGCAGCAACGTATGATGAACTTGTAGAAGAAGGTCTGATCGATGATGAAAATTTATATTTTGAGAAAGGACTGCTGTTTAATCTTGAAGCTGAGACTATCGATGAGAACCATTTTACTTTTACAATTCAGAAATGGCGCAGCGGTTTAGGCGCTTATTGGTTCGCTGATTGCAAGGCGGTTAAAACGGATAATGAATGGCATTATGAAATCGGCGCTGAAATGATATCCTGATGAAATTCAGATAAAAATGAGAGATTCAATGGATCACTTTGATGGTTAATAATAAACATGAAAACCTTTATTACTGTAAATCATTGCAGACTGTATCTGGAAATTGAAGGCGAGGGTGAGCCCTTGCTTTTTCTCCATGGCAATGGAGAAGACAGCCATTATTTTCAACGTCAGCAGGCATTATTCATAAATTATTATCAATGTATTTTATGGACAGCCGTGCTCATGGCAAAGTGATGTAGGCAGAGCGCCGCTTTCTTTAACGCTGATGGCTGATGACGTCATAAAGGCCATTGAGGCATTAAATCTGCCGCCGGTTAATGTGCTGGGGTTCAGTGATGGGGCTAATATTGCTTTACTGGCAGCGTTGAAACAACCGCAATTATTCAAACGCATTATATTAAATGGTGCCAATATTATGCCAAGCGGTCTGAAAACCAGTGTAGTTCTGTCAATACTGCATGAATACGCTCTGGCCAAAGGCTTAATCGGCAGCTGCTCGCATTGATGGTCAGGGAACCTAGGCTGTCATTTAAAGATTTGACACGCATCCAATGTCCGACACTAGTCATTGCGGGTGAGCATGATATGATTAAAAAGGCACATACACAAAAAATTGCTGCTTCACTGCCTGATGCAAAGCTGGCAATTATCCCTAAGGCAGATCATTTCTGCGCGTTCAAACAGGATCAGCTTTTTAATCAGATCGTTCTTGAATTTTTAAAAGATAACTGAAATCCCTTAAGATAAATAGTTAAGGGTTTTTTATATAAAAAAGAATGACAATCAAGGTATGTCATTCTCTATAATTCATAAATCTTTAATTCTCAATATAATCAGCATATTGCTTTTTAATGCTATTCAAAGATTCTTTTGGAATTGGTATCGTGATATTACTGATTAAAGTAAAATGCCGATTTTCCAACTTATTAATATAATTCATACTGACTAAATAGCTTTTATGACATCGCAGAAATCTTCGATCATCTAATTGCTTCTCGATATTATCCAGCTTATCGTTGATTGAAACGACACTGCCATCCTTGCAGTGGAAGAATACCTGTCGTTTTAAGCTTTCTACATAGACGATATCCTTGTGTTTGATGCGATAATAACCAAACTTAGAATTCAGCGTGATGTAGCGGGCATCTATTTTTTGGAAAATATGACATAATTCATCAGCCAGCGCTTTAACTTCTTCCGCATCATAAGGCTGAAGAATATAATTAAAGGCACGAATACCATAGGAAGCATAAGCATAGTCTTTAACCGCTGAAGTTATCACAATCTTGCAATGACTGTCATAGGTACGGATATAGCGTGCCAGCTTCATTCCTTCACTGTCCTCACCGTCAACGGCGATAAAGATAATATCATAGACAACATGGTTGTCACAATGATTCAGCGCCTCTTTGTAGTTATCATATTTGGTGATTAGAAAGGGCGTTTTATTAGCTGTGAGAGCATCAAATAACATCGTATAGAGTGTTTCTAAATTTTCTGTATTGCTATCACATATTGAAAATCTTAACATGTTGAGCCTCCTAAAAATTAAAAATTGTTTTCAACAAAAGGCCGCAGCACAAGTTCATGAACAACCGCATCATCCTCACATTCTAATACGGCAAGGATAGCGTTGGCAACTGTTTTAGGATGCATGTAATCTTCACGGACATTTGTACGGAAATTTGTGTTAATTCCACCAGGATATATACCGGTAACCTTGATATGACTTTCCCTTACTTCTTTTAATAAGATCTGATGCAGAATATCCATCGCATGTTTACTGGCAGAATAAGCGCCGCTGTTTTCAATGGAATGTTTGCATACTGAAGAAAGAATATTAATGATATGTCCATCGCCTGTTTCCTTCATATGGGGAAGGACGCCTTGAATAAAGATCAGCGGCGATACACAATTCAGATTAAGCATATATCTTAAATCATTCAAATCAATATTTTCTACTAAATCTTTTTTTATATTAGCACCGGCATTATTAATTAGAATATCAATATCACCAAGCGCTTCCTGAGTATTGCGGATGAAGGCGTAACAGCATTCATCATCAGTAACATCGAAGCATGCCGCAAATACCTTGACACATGGATTTACGGTATGGACTGCACGTACGGTTTCCTTTAGCTTAGCTTCATTTCTGCCGCAGATTGCTAATGAGCAGCTGTATTTGCTGGCAATCGCCAGCGTCAATGCTTTACCGAGACCATCACTGGCACCGGTAATCATGACCTTAGATTGATTGTTGATCATAAGCGTTACCTGTAAAAACCGGGGAATTCATCAAAACCGGCATATCCGGCATCAATGTATTCATCGCGCAGTGTAATGTATAATTCAGCATAGGTAGCTTCCATATAAGGCATAACGGCAACACCGACTATGCCGCAGGTAAAGGAAGACAGAATCATCCAGCCAATGAAAGATAAGTATAATACGAAAATATCCCATTTATTACCCATTGTCATTTCCCGTGTCATCTGAAATACCCGATGGGAATTAAGCCCTGGATTTTCAGCAAGAATATATGCAATTTGACTGTACTCAATGCTTTTAATAATACCGGGTACTATAAACAGCAGCGTCCATAAGAAGATAAACAGATTGCACATAAACATGATCGCAACAATGTTGAAGTAATCCTTTTGTCTGAATGTAAACAGCAGGGCTTCCATGGAGGAAGGCTCTTCACGGTTTTCCAAAAAGTAACGGGCTTTACCGACATTTAATGGATTGAGAATAAAAATGTTGTAAATGATGCCGAGAATCCCCAACAAAGAAGCTGAGAGTAAAGAAAGAATAAGCAGGGGCCGATTATAGTAGGAAGTCAGTGAACCTAAATTTAATGTGAATTCCTGATAATCGAGGTTATATTCAACGGATATGAAATTGCCGGCCAGTACCGCGATGACGATACAAACGAGCAGGCACTGCCAGTAATTCGCTTTAATTGAAGCTTTGGCGCGTGCTTTTAATTCGGAACGTGTCCACATAAAATCACCTCACTCTTATTATACGCCAATCAAGCAACTATTTTAAGTGTTTATTTCAGAAGTGTCATTCTGATACCTAATCGTATCAGCCTGTTCCTGGGTGATTAATGCTTGCTTAAGCATCGCGTCAAGAACCTCAAGCTGACGCTTTCTGGCGGCCTCATAACCATCGGACAGCTGAAGCACTGCCGGAGCTTGCGGCAGACCAGCCAGCAAGGTTGCTTCATCTAATGTTAATTCATCGGCATTTTTATGGAAATAACCCTGTGCTGCATCTTGAATGCCATAATAGCCATCTCCGAAATAAATGATATTCAAATAAAGCGTCAGAATTTCATCCTTGGTCAGCGTACTTTCCAGATCGCGGGCAAAGAATAATTCCGCTACTTTCGAGATAAATTCTTGTCCTGATCAAGAAAGAGGTTTTTAGCCAGCTGTTGGGTTATTGTAGAGCCGCCCATGACATAATCCAGATGGATTATATCAGTAATAACTGCCTCAATAATTTTAGCGATGCGAATTCCTTTATGAGTGTAAAAATGCGGGTCCTCAACAGCCAGAATCGCATTGATAAACTCTTTGCTTATCGCATTGAGCGGTGTATAGGAGGCATCATCTGTATGGCTTGGATGGTAAGCGTCATTGATTCATTACTGCGAATCGAGACATAACGCCGATAGCCAACACAAAAAGTCGCTGATAAAAAAGCAATGCTGTCAGCAGCAGACAGGTTATACAGCGTTTAAGATGCTTTTTCATGGCTTACCTCCTAAGAACGTGATTTACTATATCATTTTTGTGTGAAATTGAAAAGCGGTGTTGTTTGTTTTATACTATATTTTATACCGGCAGCCGATATTTAGACGTTTTTGGCTGCGGAAAGGATCGGCTATGTTTCTACAATGTACAAAGACAATGCAGAATAAACTGAAAATCAATGATGTTAATTCTGATCATCAGGGACAGGAAACTGATTTTTATGCATGGCACGTTCATATGATTACCATTGACCGCCGCCGTATTTTTGTTTTGATGAATAATGTTACCCGCTATCCGGTGTTGATTTATCGTCCGTCAGATGCCGATATGCGACACCCTGAACAGCTGTTCATAACGGCGATCAAGGCCGCATTGCTGGAAGAGGGGATCGATTTACAAATTGTTGAACGTTATATTGAGGGTAAAATCAGCTATGCGGCATGCAGCGGCATGAGCTTGGTTTCTAAACTTAATGCGTTATGTCAGGATATCCGTAATCATTATTGTAAATGCTTTGAACCTCACACGGTTTGTCAGCCAAGATTATCAGTGCTGCTTTCCCATCAGCCGCAGACCTATGGCAAGGTGATTGACATGCCGTATAAGCGAATGCTTCGTCAGTTAAACAGAGCCTATGGTTTGGAACAGACAAATTTAATTAATACCCGTACTTATCAGCTTCGCGTCAGCCTTGATTTAAACCATGCCACCGTAATGCGCCGCTTTACAATTCCGGCTCATTTTACCTTCCACCAGCTTCATGAGGTCCTCCTCATCTTATTTCAGTGGCCGTCAGCGATGAAGTATGAATTTCAAATTGATGAGCAGCGGCTGCAGGATGGCAGTGTGATGAATAGTGAAAACGGTGATACTCACCGATGTCTGGCAGAGCTGCTTGAGAGCTGTAAAGACTGTGTTTATCAAAATACATGGCGGCATAATGTTGTGTTAGAGGGAATCATTGAAGAAGGCCATCGTTCAGGACCATATTTAATAGAGCGTGAAGGCATCCGGCCGCCTTTAAATGCCCGTACCGAAAAAGCTATCTTGAGTATCTGAAAATCATCAGCAATCCCAAAAGCAAAAGACGCCGTCAGTTAATGGCCAGTGATTTTGGTGACCGTTATGAGAAAATATGCAGCGATGAACGGCTGAACCGGCTGTTGAATAAATGGCCGCAGGCATGCCGGTCGAATCATGATCATAATTAAATAAATTTTATAAAAAAGAACAAGCTCAGCTGAACTTGTTCGTATTTTTAATTGGCAGGAGGAGAAGGGATCGAACCCTCGATTACAGAGCCAGAATCTGTCGTCTTACCACTTGACCATCCTCCTAAAGATGGGGTGAAAACAATGAATGATTCATCATTTTCTGCTTGGGATAATGAGCACACAAAATCCCTGCTAATAGTATATAAGATTTCAAATAAAAATGCAAGATGAAATTTTAAAAGTTTTTCACCTTGAGGATCGAACTCGAAATGGTTTCAGAACAATCAGGGAAATAGCGGCTTTTACATTTTTTCAGCTTCTGTATTATCCATAGGAACACTAAATAACTCAATGTGAAACATGCTTGCCAGTTTTATTTGATTAAGCGTTATATCTTGTTCGGATAATGAATAAGGCGTCAAGTTTAACTTTTTTTCGTATCCAGCGAATAATTACCACCAACAATCCGACAAAAAGCAATCCATAGGTGATCCAAGAATAAGTATCCATGATAGTTAAGATATTTGTCCAATGTTCACCAAGCATCGCTCCGGCAAAGACTAAAACAGAATTCCAGATCAGACTGCCCAGCGCGGTTAACAAGATAAAAGTGGAAATCCGCATCTTAGCCATGCCAGCGGGAATGGAGATCAAAGAGCGAATCAATGGAACCATTCGACAGAAAAAACGGTCTTGCCTTCATAGCGGGAATACCATTTTAATGCTTTCTGCACATCCTCATAGCTTAAATGAATGATGCTGCCATATTGATCAAGCAAGGGTTTAAGCCGTTCACTGCCCAAAAGGTACCCCAATGCATAAAGCAGCAAAGCGCCAGCAGGGAGCCTAAGGTCGCAAAAACAATCACGGAGCCTACACTCATCGATGTCGAGGCAGTCATAAAGCCGCCGAAGGTCAGAATCAGCTCAGAGGGAATGGGCGGAAAAATATTTTCAATAAAGATCAGCAGAAAAACACCGAGGTTGCCAAATTGACTCATGAACTGTTGAATCCAGATTTCCATACGATCACTCCTATCAATACAATGATATAGATAATATATGCTGGGATTTGCTGATTAGTCTAGCACAATTTGAATGAAAAAAACGTTTTTAACCGAAATTTAACAATTCTCTCATAAATCGAATTGCAATTTGATTATCAGTTCGTTATCATAGTTAGAGAATTAGGTAATTGAATGTCCGGAGGAAAAGTATGATAAAAAATATAATCGGCGGTATCGCCGTAGGTATAGCAAATGTAATTCCCGGTGTCAGCGGCGGTACCATGATGGTTATCTTAGGCATCTTTGATCATATGATGTCAGCCATCAGCGGCGTCTTTAAGGTGCATAATCCTGACCGCAAGGCAGAGATTCTGTTTCTGCTTCAGGTGCTGATTGGCGCTGCCATCGGCCTTGTCGGTTTTGCGAAAGTCATTTCCTTTCTATTTGACTATTTTCAAGTTCAGACGATGTTTTGGTTTGTTGGCTTGGTTGGTTTCAGTATTCCTGTTTTCTGGAAGAGTGAAAGCAAGAATGAAAAGGTACAATGGCTGCCGTTAGCCATCGGCATGGCAATTATATTCCTTATTAAGTTTTTAGCTCCGGATGCTTCCGCCGAGATAAATCCTGAATTTCCGGCATTGTCAGTTTTCTACTGCCTGAAACTAATATTCATCGGTATGATCAGCGGTGCGGCGATGCTGCTGCCGGGGATCAGCGGTTCGATGGTTTTGCTGATAATCGGTGAATACTATCTGTTTAAATCACTCTTGGCCAATGTGCTGTCTTTTCAGCTGATCGTATTAGTGCCATTGGCATTTATCGGATTGGGTGTCTTATTGGGTATCATCCTGTCTGCCAAAGCAACCAAGTTTCTGCTTGAAAAATATCATTCAACAACGATCTCATTGCTGCTGGGTCTGATTATCGCATCGACTCTGATATTGATTCCCTTTGAGGCAGCTTATGATCTGCCGCTGATTCTCTCTTCATGTTTTGCCTGTCTGTTTGGCGGCTGTATCGTGTGGCTGATTGAACGCTTTGTATAATTGAATGCTCCACCTGGGTAACCAGGTGGATTTTCTTGCTTTAAACAGCGTGAATCAATATTTTGGTGTATACTAAACTTAACAGAGAATTAACATATTTTATCAGCATGTCTGATAAAATAAATAGGGAGGAAACACTTATGATTACAGGCATCATTGATTTAGGAAGTAATACGATTCGATTATCTATTTATAAATGTGAGGATGGTAAGTTCCGTTTGCTGACGAATAAAAAACGATGGCGGGCATCATTTCATATATTAAAGACGGTGTGTTATCCAACAAGGGAATCGATAAGATTTGTGAGATTTTAAACGCTTATCGGGAACTGCTGGATAATTTTGAAATTACGGACTGTCACTGCTTTTCAACTGCATCCTTAAGATTGATTTCCAATAAGAATGAAGTGCTTGAAGAAATTGAACGTCGAACTGGTATTTTTGTAGATTTAATCAGCGGTTTAGAGGAAGCCAAGCTCGATTTTATCGGCGCTACTTTATTCACTGATCTTGATGAGGGTGTATTGATCGATATCGGCGGCGGTTCGACAGAGCTGGTATCTTTTCAAGATGGCAAGATGCTTGAATCCTTCAGTATGCCGATCGGTTCTTTAAATACATACAATCGCTTTGTGAAGAAAATTCTGCCGGGTAAGGGTGAAAAAGCTGAGATCCGCAATGAAGTGATTTTGAATCTTGAACGCAGCAAAACCTCAGCAATTGCTAAGGAGCGTTATCAAAAGGCAATCGGCGTCGGTGGTACAGCCCGTGCGGTATTAGCGTTATATAATGATATTTTTGGCTATCCGAAAATAACCGTCAGTTTGAAACCGCGCAGGTGAAGAAATGCTGCAGCTGCTTAAGGATAATGGTAAATCAACCGTACAGAAGATTCTGCAGATTGCGCCAGACCGCATTCATACATTGATTCCCGGCATGGTCGTTTTATATACGGTATTGAAAAACTTTGGCATTGAAAGTGTTACTGTTTCGACAAGCGGTGTCAGAGAAGGTTATTTATATCATAAGGTGATGAAAAAAGAGGGATGTGGAAATGAGTCAGATTGTCTATGACAGCAGCTACACACAGAACCGGGAACTATCTTGGCTGAAATTCAATCAGCGGGTGCTGGAAGAGGCTGAGGATGAATGTGTTCCGTTAATGGAACGCATGAAGTTTATCTCAATTGCAACAAGTAATCTTGATGAGTTTTTTATGATTCGTGTCGGCAGTATTACTGATTTGTCGATGCTGAAAGATAAGCATACAGAAAATAAGAAGAATATGCTGCCAAATGAAGAGCTTGCCGCTATTTATGCTGCTAGCGCGGGCTTGCTGCATCGCCGGGATAAGGCTTTTGTAAAGGCGGAGGAAGGGCTGAAGCAATACGGTATTCAGCGGGTTAATCTTAAAGAATTGGATAAGGCAGAAAAGAAGTTTGTCGATCATTATTTCAATACTTATATCGAACCTGTACTCTCACCGCAGATTATCGATCCCCATCATCCTTTCCGCATTTAATTAATAAGCTGCTTTATGTGGCGGTGCTGCTGAAAGATAAGCTTGCCAATACAACAACTTACGGGATCATTCCAGTACCGACAACGATAAACCGAATCTTGCTGCTGCCGCAGGAGGGCACCCGTTATTGCTTATTGGAAAAGGTGATTGCGGAATATGCCGCTAAGATATTTAAACAATATACCGTGCTGGGCAAAACGGTGGTTTCAGTTACCCGCAATGCTGATTTAGTGATTGATGGATCAGGCTTTGACGCGGATGAAGATTTCAGTCTTTATATGAAGAAGATCTTAAAGAAAAGGACAAGATTAGCACCGGTCCGGCTCGAAGTGCAGAATGATATCAATCAGCAGCTGCTCGATTTTTTAATGGACAAGCTGCATTTATCAAAAGAGAAAGTATTCAAATGCAAGGCGCCTTTAGATTGCTCCTATGTATTTAGCTTTAAGGATCTGTTTGCCGCTGCCCTGCCTGATGAGTTATATTATGCGCCATTCACACCGCAGATTTCACAGAATGTCGATCCGAACCGGCCGATGATTGAACAGGTGCTGGATCATGATCTGCTGCTCTCTTATCCTTATGAATCAATGGATGATTATATCCGCATGATTAAGGAAGCGGCGAATGATCCGTGTGTGGTTTCAATTAAAATTACGATTTATCGGCTGGCTAAAAAGGCAAAGCTGATCAAATATCTGTGCGACGCTGCCGAAAACGGCAAGGAAGTCAGTGTTTTGATGGAGCTGCGGGCCCGTTTTGATGAGGAAAATAATATTAACTGGGCAGAGAGTCTTGAAGAAAGCGGCTGTCGGGTGATGTATGGCTTTGAGGATTATAAGGTACATTCTAAGATTACCTGTATTACCCGCATGAGTGAGGGTTCTTTGCAGACAATTACGCAGATCGGTACCGGTAATTATAATGAAAATACTGCTAAGATGTATACCGACTTCTCATTGATTACGGCTGATGAGCGGATTGGCCGTGATGCGCTGCATTTCTTCAATAACATGGCGATGTCAGTTCTCAATGGCAATTATGAAGAATTGCTGGCTGCTCCTAACGGGTTAAAGAATCAGATTTTAGAAAAAATCGATCTGGAAATCATGAAAGTTCAAATGGGACAGCCCGGTATGATCACGATGAAGTTTAATTCATTAACCGACCGTGAGATCATCGATAAATTTGCTCAGGCATCAGCGGCGGGGGTAAAGATTCGGCTGATTATCCGCGGCATCTGCTGCATCCTGCCAAACATTGCTAAAAAGACTGAGAATATCCTGGTTACCAGCATTGTCGGCCGTTATTTGGAACACAGCCGTATTTATGCGTTTGGTGAGGGTGATGACGCGCAGGTATATATTGCCAGTGCCGACATGATGACCCGCAATACAGAAAAACGGGTGGAGATTGCCGCGCCGATCAAGGATGTCAGATTAAAGCGCCAGATATGGGAATATCTCAATCTGCAGCTGCAGGATAATGTGAAGGCACGCGTCGTTGATCAAAATGGCGATTTAAAGAAAAAGGTAGTTGCGGAAGGCGCGCAGCGGCTTGATTCTCAGCAGCGAATGATGGAACTGGCTGTTGAACGGGCACCTGAGAAGCTTGAAATCACAGAGGATCATGCGAAAAAGAATAAATTTATGGAAATGATCCGTCACTTTCTGAAGCAGGCGTAGGCCTGCTTTTTCCTTATTTTTATCGGCTGAATCTTATGAATGTTAATGAATTCCTTTTCAAAAGTTTAATTTGTTTCAGAAACAATGGCAACATTTTTCAACACTAAATCATTTGTGAATTTTTATGAATTATTAAGTAAAAAAAACCGATAAAGTCGTTCAAAAACCTTTCAAAATGCGAATAAAAGTTCTATAATGAAATAGAAATTAACAAGGAGGAAATTTATGACTAAGAAATTCATGTCAATGGATGGTAATACTGCTGCGGCTCATTGCGCCTATGCGTTTACTGAAGTAGCTGGAATCTATCCGATAACCCCATCTTCACCAATGGCTGAAGTTGTTGATGCCTGGGCATCACAGGGGCGTAGAAATATTCTGGACTCAATTGTAAAAGTTACAGAAATGCAGTCTGAAGGCGGCGCAGCCGGTGCAGTACACGGTGCTTTACAGGGCGGTACATTGGCGACGACTTTCACAGCTTCACAAGGTTTATTATTAATGGTTCCAAACATCTACAAGATGGTTGGTGAATGTCTGCCAGGTGTTATCCATGTTGCAGCTCGTGCTATCGCAAGCCGCGCATTAAACATCTTTGGTGACCATGAAGATATCTATGCATGCCGTCAGACTGGCGTATGCATGATCGCATCTCACTCTGTACAGGAAGCAATGGATCTGGCCGGTGTCGCACACTTGTCAGCAATCAAGGGCCATGTACCTTTTATCCATTTCTTTGACGGTTTCCGTACTTCTCATGAAATTCAGAAAGTAGAAGTAATGGATTATGAAGTATTTGATCGTTTATTAGACCGCAAAGCGCTTGAAGAATTCCGCGCCAGAGCATTAAATCCGCATACAAATCCGGTAACTCGCGGCGGTGCTGAAAATGATGATATCTTCTTCCAGGGAAGAGAAGCTCAGAATGAGCACTATAACAAAATTCCTGATATCGTAGCTGAATATATGGCTGAAATTTCTAAGGTTACAGGTCGTGAATATGCTCCATTTACATATTATGGCGCACCTGATGCAGAACGCATCATCATCGCTATGGGTTCAGTTACTGAAACTGCCAAAGAAACGATTGATGCATTAACTGCTAAAGGCGAAAAAGTGGGTATGATCAAGGTTCACCTGTATCGTCCATTCTCAGTTAAATACTTAACAGCTGTATTACCTGCATCTGTGAAGAAAGTAGCTGTATTAGACCGTACAAAAGAATTAGGCGGCCGTGATCCACTGTATCTTGATGTTGTTGAAGCATTAAAAGATAAGAATCTTACAATCATCGGCGGCCGTTATGGTATGGGTTCTAAAGATACTCAGCCTAACCAAATCAAAGCTGTATTTGATGAATTAACTAAAGAAGCACCTAAATCTGAATTCACGATTGGTATCGTTGATGATGTTACACATCTGTCATTAGAAGTTGATCCTGATTTCCACACTGACGGTGACTACACTTCTTGCTTATTCTACGGTTTAGGTTCTGATGGTACGGTTTCTGCAAATAAGAATGCTATCAAAATCATCGGTGATAACACGGATCAATACGCTCAGGCTTACTTTGCTTATGATTCTAAGAAAGCCGGCGGTGTAACACGTTCTCACTTACGTTTTGGTAAATCACCAATTCATTCTACTTACTATATCAATAACGCAGACTTTATTTCATGCTCATTAGATGCTTATGTATTCAAATATGACATGGCTGCTAATTTGAAAAAAGGCGGTACTTTCTTATTAAATACTACATTTACTGCTGAAGAGCTTGAAGAGCATCTGCCAAACCGCATGTTAGCTACATTAGCTAAGAAAAATGCTAAGTTCTATATTATTGACGCAACTAAGATTGCTCAGGAAATCGGCATGGGCAGAAGAACAAATACAATTCTGCAATCTGCATTCTTCGCATTGAATGAACAAATCATGCCATATGCTGAAGCTGTTGAATACATGAAGGGCGCTGCTAAGAAATCTTACTCTAAGAAGGGTGATGAAATCGTACAGCTGAACTACAAGGCGATCGATTCAGGTAAAGACGGTTTAGTCGAAATTACAGTTAAACCTGAATGGGCTAACTTGACTTATGATTCAACTCGCGCATTAACTGGCGACAAGTATTTTGATGAACATGTGGCTCCAATCAATGGTCTTGAAGGCTATGATCTGCCGGTTTCTGCATTCACTAAATTCAACTTACTTGATGGTTCAATCAGAAATAATGTTTCTTATCTTGAAAAACGTACAATTGCTGTACAGGTACCTACTTGGGATCCTGAAAGCTGTATCCAATGCGGATTCTGTTCATATGTATGTCCGCATGCTACAATTCGTCCGTTCCTGCTGACTGAAGAAGAAATCAAGAACGCACCAATGGAATTCAAAACAATTAAAGCTATGGGTAAAGGTGTAGAAAATCTGCAATACCGTATCCAGGTTTCTCCGGATAACTGCGTAGGCTGTGGTCTGTGTGTTGTTGAATGTCCGGGTAAGGGCGGCAACAAGGCATTGAAGATGGTTGATATCAATGCTAAGCTTGATCAGGCTCCGCTTGCTGATTATCTGTATAAGGGTACTGAATATAAGACTGAATACTTCCCGGTTGATACGGTTAAGGGTTCACAGTTCGCAATGCCTTACTTTGAAATTTCAGGCGCTTGCCCGGGCTGCGGTGAAACACCTTACTACAAGCTGGTTTCTCAATTATTCGGTAAGGATATGATGGTTGCTAATGCGACTGGATGTTCAATGATTTACTGTTCATCTACACCTTCAACGCCATTTGTTAATGATAAAGACGGCAATGGTGTTGCTTGGGCTAACTCATTATTTGAAGATAATGCTGAATATGGTTATGGTATGGCTGTCGCTCAGACATACAAAGAAGGCAGAATCCTTGAAATCATGGAAACGAACATGGATGCTGTTGAACCAGAATTAAAAGAATTATTCAATAAGTATATTGAAGCAAATAATGACCGTGATGCACAGCGTGCAATTAAAGATGCTTTAGTTGCTGCACTTAAGGCTTCTAAGGTTGATGCAGTGAAGGAATTATTAGATTATGAACGTGATTTAGTATCTAAATCAATCTGGATCGTCGGCGGCGATGGCTGGGCATATGATATCGGATACGGCGGTTTAGACCATGTATTAGCGAACGATATGAACGTTAACGTTCTGGTTCTTGATACTGAGGTTTATTCTAATACTGGCGGTCAGTCTTCAAAATCTTCTCAGGCTTCTTCTATCGCTAAGTTCGCAGCTGGCGGTAAAGCAACTGCTAAGAAGGATTTAGGTCAGATTGCAATGGCTTATGGCCATGTGTATGTCGCTCAGATTTCTATGGGTGCTAATAAGAACCAAACATTGAAAGCAATCAAGGAAGCTGAAAGCTATGACGGACCATCATTGATCATCGCTTATGCACCATGTGTAGAACACGGTATCAAGGGCGGCTTGTCTAACCACCAGAAGACTCAGGCTAAAGCTGTTGAATGCGGCTATGTAACTCTGTACCGATTCGATCCACGCAAGGAACAGCCATTGACAATCGATTCTAAGGAACCTGATTTCGATAAGTTCTTTGAATTCATCCTGTCAGAAACTCGTTACAACCAGCTGCCTAAGCTGAAGGGCGAAGAAACTGCTCATGCGATGTTTGAAAAGACTAAGGCTGATGCACAAAGACGTTACTCTCGTCTTGTTAAATTAGCTAAGGACTAATTCATAAGTTAAAGGATAGCTGAAAAGCTGTCCTTTTCTTTTACCCTTTCGATAGGATATAATAGTATTTAGAAAAGCGAGGATTTTGTATGTTAATTGAAAAGGCTGGAATGAGTGATTTAGAAGCAATGAGTGAATTTTATTATCAGGTAGCAACGTATCTGGAAGCAACAATTAATTATCCGGGGTGGATCAGTAATGTTTATCCGGCAAAAATTGATGCGCTGGAAAGTATTGAAAACAATACCTTATATGTTGTGCGTGATGAAAATAGGATTGCAGCTTCCTTTATCTTAAATCATGTAACTGGAGCGGGATATAACGAGGGCAACTGGCATATAGAGGCTGCTTTGGATGAGATGCTGGTGGTTCATACTTTATGTGTACATCCTGATTATTTAAGAAGAGGGCTGGCTTCCATGATGGTTGAAAAGGTGATTGAAGAGGCAAAGCGGCAGGGTGTGAAAACGGTCAGGCTTGATGTTTATGAGGATAATGAACCAGCCATGCATTTGTATGAACGTTATGGCTTTAAGGCCTGCGGCAAGGCGGATATGCGGATAGGGAATAATGGCCCTGAATGGTGTATCTTATATGAATTAGTTATATAGGAGGCAAACATTAATGAAGATTGCGGTGATTCAGGGAAGCTCTCAAAAAGCGAAAAATAATTTATTATATGAATGCTGTGTAAAAGCAGTGACGAATCAGGGGCATGAGGTTATTAATTTTGGTGTATATGAAGACGAAGAGATTGAATTGAGTTATGTTGAGACAGCCTTGTTAATAAGCATGCTGCTGGTAAGCAAAACGGTAGATTTTGTAATTACGGGATGTTCATCAGGACAGGGTATGATGCTTGCTTGCAACAGTCTGCCAGGTGTGTTGTGCGGTTATATAGAAAATCCGTCCGATGCTTATTTATTCGGCAGGATCAATAACGGAAATGCAGTCGCTTATCCGTTAGGACTTAATTTTGGCTGGGGAGCGGAGATTAATCTGCAGAATACATTGAATAATTTATTTAGTGAACCTTTTGGCATCGGTTATCCGCCGAAAGCGGCAGCTAGAAAACGCCGTGACAGTGATATCCTAAAGCAGATACATGCTGTATCAAAGCTTGATCTGCCAGCACTATGGCCGCTTTTGGATGATGAATTGAAAGCTCATGCGCTGAGCCGGCATTTGGCAGTTGATGCAATTTTGGAAAATGGCAGTGCAGAATTTAAAGAAATGCTGAAGGGTTGGCTTAAAGAAGCGGATTAAAAATGATAGCTTGATTGGCTTCTTTGCATGCGATGCTGAAGCATGATATACTTGTTAACATCTAAGGAAGTGAACGTATGGAATATATATTGATAATTATAGCCGGCGCCGCGGTTGTATTCGCGGTTATGAAAGTCAAAAAACAGCGTCAGCAAAAGAGTCGGCAGAAGATGCTGAGTGATGAATTGGCACGCTTGAAACAGATGAATGTTGATTTGGATGTGGAAGGTTATATCCGTGAGGAAAAGCGGGCGATGGCTTATCCTGAAAATCGCGAAATTCTGTCGACAATGCAGATGAACCTGGTGGCTGCTTATATTAATAATGCCCAGACTGAGGAAGCGGTCAACTGTTTAAAACAGATGGATTCAAGTGCTTTGCCGCTGGATTTTCAGATTCTTTATCATCATAATATGCTGTTTGCTAAATGGATGCAGGATGAACGTGCTTTTGGTGAACAATTAGCAGAAAGCTGGCCGCTGCTTCAGGAGCATGTTGATGAGGTGCAGTGGAAGCCGATTCTAAAGATTATTCAGGTACTGAATGATCTTTATACTAAGAATTATGATGCCGCTCAGCAGCACATCCGTCAGCTGCCTCCGCCTAACAGCAATCATGCGGCGTCACTGCAGGATATGCTTTGGGTTGAAATTAATTTCCAGACCGGGCAAAGGGGAAAAGCTTCAGCATTGCTTGATAAGATGATTCAGCGTCAGAATTTCCCGGTCATCACGGCGTGGATCAAGCAGAAGCGTGCAGAATTAAAGAATAAGGGTGTTAAAGGTGAAGAAACTAAGAGCGAGGTGAGTGAATGAATAAGCATTGTATAATCGCCGGTCTGCAATTTGAAAATCAGACGGATTTTAAGGAAAACTTTGAGGAGACGTGTTCGCTTGCAGAAGCCTGCGGTTATGAGGTTATCGAGACAATGGTTCAGCCAAGGCGCAGCGCTCATCCGTCTACCTTATTTGGCAGCGGTAAGCTGGCTGAGCTGCAGACACTGATTCATGAAACAAAGATTGATACATTAATTATCAGCAGTGATATTACACCGTCACAAATGCGTACATTAAAGGATTTATTCAAAATACGCATTTTAGACCGCACGGATTTGATTTTGGAGATCTTCGCGTCAAGAGCACGGACAAAGGAGGCCCGGCTGCAGGTGGAGCTGGCAACCTTGAAGCATCAGCTCCCTTATTTGATCCGCACGGTGCAGGCGTTTTCCCGTCAGGGCGGCGTCGGCGGCGCCCGCAATAAAGGCGAGGGTGAGAAGCAGCTTGAACTTGACCGCCGTAAACTGGAAACACGGATTCAGGCGTGCAAGCGTGAACTGGACAGCGTTGTTAATAATCGTGATACGATGCGTCGGCGCCGTAAAAAGCGGGTGTGCCAATGGCGGCTTTGGCTGGTTATACTAATGCCGGCAAATCAACGTTAATGAACGCGCTGCTTGAACTTTGTGAGTCAGATCAAGACAAGCAGGTATTTGTGAAGGATATGGTCTTCGCAACCTTAGATACGACAGTGCGTTCGCTGAATTGGCAGCACCATGAATTTTTACTCTCTGATACCGTAGGCTTTGTAAGCAATCTGCCTCACGAATTAATCAAGGCGTTCCAGTCAACGCTTGAAGAAGTAGTGGAAGCGGATGTAATTCTGCATGTAATCGATGAGTCAAGCCATCAGCGTGAGGCGCAAAAACAGGTGACGGACAGTACGCTTGAAAAATTAAAAGCGGGTGATAAGCCGATTATTTATGTTCATAATAAATGCGATCTCTGTGAATTTAAAGCAAATGTTGATAATCATATCTATATCAGTGCTGCTAAACGGCAGGGATTGAACGAATTAATGGATAAGATCAATGAAATCTGTTACGCGGATCATCGTCAGCTAACGGTGCGGATTCCTTATGACAATCAGGAAATGATTCGCCTGATACAGAATAAGCTAACGATATTATCTTGTAGGCAGATGGAAGATGGCTTTCATTATGTGATTGAAACAGTACCGAGTTTTGTGGAGTTACTGAAACCCTATCTAATTGAAGGCAGCTAAGCTGTCTTTTTATTATTTATGAGCTAAATGTCTACAAAATGCATACTGCGGCAGTTTGGTATAGTGGTATAGGTGTGGTATAGACTGGTTTAGACCATGTTATTTTAATGGTTTATACCATGATAAAGATTATATATAAGGAATATGATGATGAAAAATGTTAAAAAAATCTATAAAAATGCTAATAAAATTCTTATTTTATAGGGATTTTGAAGAAAAATATAAAAAATGAAGTTTTTTAATGAAACCCCTTGCATTTTAAAAATACTGTGTTATTATAAGAGTGTCAACAGGTGGTATATACCAAATAAATCAAATGGGCTATACCAGGAAAGGAGGATACAGCATGGTAAATATACTTCTGGTATGTTCGGCTGGCATGTCAACCAGCGCACTGGTTAAGAAAATGGATGAGGCCGCTCAAGCCAAAGGAGTTGAAGCCAAGATTTGGGCGGTGGGAGATGCCCAGTCTAAAGAAGATGCCGCCAAAGCTGATATCGTATTGCTTGGCCCGCAAGTTCGTTATCTTGAGAAGAAAATGAATGAGCGTGTCAATCATGAAAAACCGGTAATGGTTATCGATATGGCTGCTTATGGAATGATGAATGGAGCTAAAGTGCTCGATGATGCACTTGCATTATTAAACAAATAAAAATAAAAGGGAGAAAGAACTATGTTTACATCTTGGATGGAAGAAAAGTTTGTTCCTGTAGCTGCGAAAATCGGTTCACAGAAACACCTCGTCGCAATACGTGACGCATTTATTAGTATTATGCCAATTACAATGGCCGGTTCAATCGCTGTTTTGCTGAATGCAATCGTCAGAGATCTGCCTGCTAAATTTGAATTAAACGGCATTACGGAAGCTTTCCAATGGCTGATTGGTATTAACGGCAATGTTTGGTGGGGAACACTTGCTACATTGTCAATGGTATTTGCATTTGCTATCGGTTATCAATTATCAAAGGCTTATGATACAAACCCATTAGCCGGTGGTCTGATTTCATTTGCATCATTTATTATCGCTACTCCTCAGTCAACGGTTGTGGCTTTGGAAGATGGTACGACAATCGGCGCTTGGGGTAACTTAGCTGTTGGTTATCTGGATGCGAAAGGTCTGTTTACCGCATTGATCGTTGGTTTCATCGCTACGATCATCTACGCTAAGATGATGAAGAAAAACATCACTATTAAGCTGCCTGAACAGGTTCCGCCAGCTGTCAGCAAGGCATTTGCCGCTATCATCCCAGGTGTTACTGCAATGTACGCTATCGGTTTGATTACATGGGCATTAGATAAATTTGCCGGAACTTCATTATATGCTTTAATTCTTGAATATGTTCAAATGCCATTCCTGTCGATGTCTCAGGGTCTTGGTTCAGTTATAATCATTACCGCTTGTGTTTCTATCTTCTGGTTCTTCGGTCTGCATGGCTCAAACGTGCTGGCACCGGTATTAGATGGTATCTACAAGACAGCATTAGCTGAAAACACAAATATTTACAATGCTACACAGTCTATTTCTGAATTAAAATATATTTGGACAAGAGGTTCATTTGATGCTTATGCATGGATGGGCGGCGCTGGCTGTACAATTGCTTTAATTATTGCAATCTTCATTTTCTCTAAACGTGAAGAAACTAGAGCGGTTGCCAAATTAAGTGCACCGATGGGTCTGTTTAATATCAATGAACCGGTTGTCTTCGGTCTGCCGATCGTTTTAAATCCAGTTTATCTGATTCCTTGGGTATTAGTACCAACGGTATTGGTTATTATTGCCTATGCCGCAACTTCAATTGGCTTAGTGCCACCGGTATTCTTAGAAGTGCCTTGGGTAATGCCGCCGGTATTATATGCTTGGTTTGCTACAGGCTTCAGCTTCTCAGCGGCTCTGCTCGCATTATTCAATCTGGCTGTCGGCATCGCTATCTGGTCTGTCTTTGTAATCATTGCTAACCGGGTTGAAATTAAAGAATAATAAATGAAGCAGCGGGGAAGGAATCCTTCCCCCATGCTTTTGGAGGAAAAGGTCATGGAAGGTTTGGAATTAATTTGTTTTCAGATTATCTCTAATGTGGGCGGTGCCCGCAGCTGTTTCATCAACGCTATTCAGGAAGCTAAAGAAGGCCGTTTTGATGAAGCTGAAAAGATGATGGATGAAGGCGATCAGTTATTTCTTGAGGGGCATCATGCGCATGCTAAACTGATTCAGCAGGAAGCCGGCGGCGAAAAAATCGATTTCGCTTTGCTGCTGCTGCATGCTGAGGATCAGCTGATGAGCGCTGAGGGTTTTAAAATCTTGGCTGCTGAATTTATCGACGTGTATAAACGGTTGAAATAGAGAGGGGTGAATAAGATGATTTGTGTTTCATGCCCAATTAAGCAAGATTTTATTATAGAACTGCTGGAAAAATATGAGGGTGAGGACTGTCAGTTTAAATTTGTAGAAAAAAAGGGGATTAAAATGAAGTTTTCTGTTAATATAGAAGATAAGGAAAAGGCGATTGCCGCTGCAAAACGTATTATTAAGGCAACGGAAATCGGATCTGTTTTATATTTTCAAGTAACAGAGGAATAGGGTGATACAATGAAGAACTGGACAATCTTTTTATTAAGTCTTGGCTTTTTGCTGATTGCGTTATCACCGACTGTGGAATTTTCAGCTTCACTTATGACAAGCGGAATAGTTCTGGTAGTCGGTTCAGCTTATATGCTTTATAGGAAAAGAGGGAAGTAAGATGGAAGTTAAACGAATCGTACATGGAGATATTGAAGCCTATTTTAAGGTTTTGACAGACTCTTTGCTAAATGATTACAATGCTGCCATGCAGGCAGAACATACCAGCGATGTATTGAAGAGCGGTCTTACTTATCAGAAAAAGCTGCGCAACAGTTTTGGCAATGAAGGAACGGTGACTGTCAGTATTGATCGGTTTGAAACAAATCATTATGCAGCCAGCTTTAAAAGTGCCCAGGGAATCAATCAATTATCTTATGATTTAGAGCCTTTGGATAATCAGCAATTTGAGGTGACGTATAAGGAAGATTTTTCTCAGAATCAAAAAGTAAAAGTCTGAATTATTCAATCATGTCAAAATTATATAAACGTTCCAGTAAAAAGAAAATGAATCTGATGCTGGATGCGATTGAAAAAATGATACAGGAATGAGAATGGGAGCATTCTCATTTTTACTAGGAGGAACAACTATGGCAAGATTAGGAATTTCAGTTTATCCTGAACATTCATCACTGGAAGAAATTCAAGAGTATATCCGTTTGGCAGCCCGCTATGGCTTTAAACGCATTTTTAGCTGTCTGCTGAGTGTGGGTGAACGCAGCCGTGAGGAGATTATTGATGAATATTCAAAATGATCGCTGCCGCTCATGAACATGGTATGGAAGTTATTTTAGATGTAGCGCCGTTTGTTTTTGAACGCTTGGGGATCACTTATAAAGATCTATCGTTTTTTACCGCTTTAAATGTAGATGGTATCCGTCTTGATGAGGGTTTTGATGGTTTGAAGGAAAGCTTGATGAGCTATAATAAAGAGCGGTTGAAGATAGAAATCAATGCCAGCTTCGGTAATGGTTATATTGCCAATATTATGAGTCATTATCCGAATAAGGATGGTTTGATTACATGTCATAATTTTTATCCGCAGAAGTATACCGGACTTTCGCTGAAACATTTCAATCACTGCAATGAGGATATCAAGAAGCAGGGATTGAAATTGCGGCTTTTGTTTCTTCACAGAAGCGTGATACGTTTGGCCCTTGGCCGGTAAATGAAGGTTTATGTACATTGGAAATGCATCGTGAGCTGCCGATTGATGTGCAGGTACGTCATCTGTTTGCGACTCGACAGGTGGATGATGTAATCATTGCCAATGCTTTTGCCAGCGAAGAAGAACTGCGCATTTGTTCAATGATTGATCCAGCCCTGCTGACCTTCAGCATCGACTTTGAAAAGGAATTGAATCCGACAGAATATAAGGTCATTTATGAACATGAGCATTTTGTCCGCGGTGATATGAGTGAATATATGGCACGTTCTACAATGCCAAGAGTTACTTATGCGGCGGAAAGTGTGCCAGCTGCCAATACCCGTGATTTAAAACGCGGTGATGTAATTGTCATAAATGATAATTATTCACGGTATAAAGGTGAACTGCAGATACTCTTGAAAGATATGCCAAATGACGGACGCCGCAATGTAGTGGGCAGAATTCCTGATAATGAGTTAATGCTGTTGGATTATATTCAGCCATGGATTCTTTCGCATTCATGAAAAAAGATTAGAGTCTTGTTTTTTTGTGGACTATACCATATAATTATGGGAGAAAGCAAAAGGAGTGATACTTGTGGCAGCACCCATTATCTGCAGATAAAGATCAGATGATAGAAGAGATACAGCAGCTTAGCGCTAATGCGCCAATTCTCAGTGAACGCGATCTTGCAGTTAAATATAACGCGAGCCGCATGACTGTACGCAAGGCTGTAAATGAATTGGTCGATGAGGGATATTTGTACCGTGATTCCAATAAAGGCACCTTTGTAGCGGATGAAAGACTGCATAAACGCAATACTTCTGTAGACCCTTTTGCGGAAGAACGGCCGATCAAGTATAAGATTTTATATTTTGATATTAAGGCTACCTCTTCCAAAGATGTTCAGGATCGATTGTTTATCTCATCGGAAGAATCGGTATTAAGAATTGTTCGGGTGGCGATGTTTGAGGAACGCCTCAATCGATTGAGGAAATCTATTTTCCGCGTTTAAGTATTCCTGATGAGGATTTGGGTAATTTTAAAAAGCTGCTGGATTTTAACTCATACATTGCGCATGGCAGCTTGTCACAGACCTTTGTGCCGATCATCGTACCGCCGCAGTACGCGCATCTTTTGAAACTGAAAATCAATACGCCGATCATTCTTGTGGAGAACGTGATCACCAGCAAGAATGGCAAACCCTTATTATATATGAAAGTATTTAATAACCCTAATGAAAAGGTTATTGAAATGACATTATAAAGAAAGCTTCAGACAGTCAGACATCTGGCTGTTTTTTCATTCAAGGCTGCCGTTGTGTGGTATAATTAAATAGGATTTAAAGTTGTGTTAGAAATAGTTTGATAACAATTTATTCTCTGAAAGGTGGTGGTTTTATGAGTCCGGATAGTCAAAACGATGGTTATGAGCGAGTCAGGAACATGATTCCACGATTGGAAGGAGAAGATTATGGAAGAAATCAAAAAATTATTAGAAGCAAAGCAGTTTAAACAGTTGAGAAAATATCTTTCTGAGATGAATATTGCCGATATTGCGGAAATCTTGGATGAGCTTGAAGATGAGGAAATGCTGAAGCTGTTTCGAATTCTGCCTAAGGATGCGGCTGCCGATGTATTTTCTTATTTAGAGGTAGCCAATCAGCAGTTTATTATTACCTCTTTAAGTGACCGTGAAGCAGCAACGATTATTGATAATCTGATGGCTGATGATGCCACTGATTTTTTGGAGGAAATGCCGGCGAATATCGTAAAAAGTTACTCACTAATGCCAGCGCGGAAACCGAAGGGATATTAATCATTTATTGCGTTATCCTGAATATTCGGCAGGCAGTATCATGACCGTTGAATATATTGATCTGAAGGAGAGCCTGACGGTCGCCCAGGCCATTGAGCGTATCCGCCGAAAGGGATTGGACAGTGAAACGATCAATATTTGTTATGTGTTGGATCATGAACGCAAGCTTTTAGGGACAGCGGCTTTGCGTTATCTCTTGCTGAGCCGTCCGGATCAGACAATCGGAGATATTATGCATGAGAATGTTATTGCCATTCATACGCTGATGGATCAGGAAGAGGTTGCCGCCCAATTTAAAAAGTATGACTTTACTGCCATGCCGGTTGTGGATAATGAAAATCGGATGGTTGGCATTATCACGGTCGATGATATCGTTGATATTATTGATGAAGAAACGACAGAGGATATTGAAAAGATGGCCGCCATCATGCCGTCTGATAAACCTTATATGTATACTGGTATTCTTGAAACATATAAAAAACGTATCCCATGGCTGCTGCTGCTAATGGTGTCGGCAACCTTTACCGGCCAGGTAATCAAAAGCTTTGAAGACGCGCTTAGTGTCTGTACTGTGCTGACCTTATTTATACCGATGCTGATGGATACGGGCGGCAATGCCGGCGGACAGGCCAGTGTTACTGTAATCCGTGGATTATCGTTAGGTGAAATTGAATACAGTGATGTGTTTGGCATCATCTGGAAGGAGCTGCGGGTGGCGCTTTTATGCGGCGGCACACTGGCAGCGGCTAACTTTGTCAAGCTGATGCTGATAGATCAAGTAGGTATCAATGTAGCGCTTGTCGTATGCCTGACGCTAGTGATTACCGTAATCATGGCGAAGCTCATCGGCTGTACCTTGCCGATCTTGGCTAAAAAAGTAGGTTTCGACCCTGCTGTTATGGCCAGTCCGTTTATTACGACAATCGTTGATGCGCTGTCCTTGATTGTGTATTTCCAGATTGCTACCCATTTATTGGGCTTGTAGAAAATAAAAGCTATGCATGCGTGCTGCTGCATAGCTTTTTTTATGAATGAGCTTGTGAAAAAAATATGTTTCATAACGATGGATTAGTTTATGATAACACTTACATTTTTACTTTTCAGACAAGCTTTTCCACTAGGAGCTGAAAGCATGGCACAGCATTGAAAAAGCTTCACAAACAGCTGCTTAATTTTTTCACAAAATTCATCTGAACATTAAGAAAAGGCTTTCATATCAGGCTTTTTGATGATGCTTGAAATTGATAACGGTTACATTCGAATAAATGTGAATTTATTAACAAAAGTGCTTGCAAACGTCATTTTCTTGTGTTAACCTATGTGTGTGAAAGAAATCACAATAAGTTTTGGAGGAAAAAATATGGCAAACGAAAAACAAAAAGAAGTAGAAAATGTTCAAGCTGTCAGCCCGGCAGTTGCTGAAGTAAATCGTTTAGTAGAGAACGGTTTGAAGGCACTCGATGAATTCATGCTGCTGGATCAGGATCAGGTCGATTATATTGTAGCGAAGGCATCGGTTGCTGCACTGGATCAGCATGGTGTGCTGGCATTGGCCGCAATCGAAGAAACCGGACGTGGTGTGTTTGAAGATAAGGCAACCAAAAATTTATTCGCCTGTGAGCATGTTGTCAACAATATGCGTCATACAAAAACAGTAGGTATCATTTCTGAAAATGATGTTACTGGCATTACTGAAGTAGCGGAACCGGTAGGTGTTGTCTGCGGTATCGTACCGACAACCAACCCAACCTCAACAGCAATCTTCAAAAGCTTGATCTGCTTGAAGACAAGAAATCCAATCGTGTTCAGCTTCCATCCATCAGCCGTTCAATGTTCGATTCAAGCGGCTAAGGTTGTCTATGATGCAGCTGTTGCGGCCGGTGCTCCTAAGAACTGTATTCAGTGGATTGAAAAACCTTCAATGGAAAGGTACAAACGCATTAATGAATCATCCGGGTATTTCTACAATCTTGGCAACCGGCGGCAATGCAATGGTTAAAGCTGCTTACTCATGCGGTAAGCCGGCATTAGGTGTTGGGGCCGGCAACGTACCTGCTTATGTAGAAAAAACATGTAATATCCGTCAGGCTGCTAATGATATCGTGTTATCAAAGGCATTTGACAATGGTATGATCTGTGCTTCTGAATCGGCTGCCATAATCGATAAAGAAATCTATGATGAATTCCTGAAGGAAATGAAAACTTTCGGAGTTTACATGGCTAACAAGAAAGAAAAAGAATTGCTTGAAAAATATATCTTCGGTGTAACAGCTTATTCAGCAGAGGTTGATAAAGCTAAAATGAATCCGAATCAGGTTGGTAAATCAGCAAAATGGATTGCGGAACAAGCGGGCTTCAAGGTTCCTGAAAATACAGTAATCATTTTAGCGGAATGTAAGGAAGTAGGTCCTAATGAACCGCTGACTCGTGAGAAGTTATCACCGGTATTGGCAGTGCTGAAATCAACAACTACTGAAGAAGGTATGAAGATGGCTGAACAGATGGTTGAATTCAACGGTTTGGGACATTCAGCTGCGATTCATACATCTGATGATGCGATTGCGAAAGAATTCGGCAAACGCATGAAAGCGATTCGTATTATCTGGAATTCACCGTCTACTTTCGGCGGTATCGGTAATGTTTACAATGCCTTCCTCCATCATTAACACTTGGCTGCGGATCTTATGGACATAACTCGGTTGGCAACAACGTAAGTGCCATTAATCTGATCAATATCAAGAAACTGGGGAGACGTAAAAACAATATGCAATGGTTCAAAAGTACCTTCTAAGATTTATTTCGAAAGAGATTCAATTGAGTATTTGAGACAAATGAGAGAAATGGAACGTGTCTATATTGTTACTGACCGTTCAATGGTTGATTTAGGTTATGTAAATAAGGTAACTGATCAGCTGAACCTGCGCCGTAATAAGGTTCAATATCAATTATTCTGCGATGTTGAGCCGGATCCATCAATCGCTACCGTACAGCGCGGTGTAGAAATCATGAGAGCCTTCCAGCCGGATACGATTATCGCATTGGGCGGCGGTTCATGTATGGATGCTGCTAAGGGAATGTGGCTGTTCTATGAAAATCCTGAAGTTAACTTCGATGATCTGAAACAAAAATTCATCGATATCCGTAAACGTGCTTTCCGTTATCCGGAATTAGGCAAGAAATCAAAACTGGTTTGTATCCCGACAACGTCTGGCACAGGTTCAGAAGTAACGCCATTTGCGGTTATCTCTGATAAGATTGCCAACAAGAAATATCCGCTGGCTGACTACTCACTGACACCGACAATTGCGATTGTTGACCCGGCTCTGACAATGAATCTGCCGCGTTCAATTACGGCTGATACCGGTATGGACGTATTAACTCATGCTACTGAGGCTTATGTTTCTACATTGGCTAATGATTATACCGATGGTTTATGCTTACAGGCAATTAAGATTGTCTTCAAATATCTGCTCCGTGCTGTAAACAATGGAGCTAATGATCCTGAAGCTCGTGAGAAGATGCACAATGCTTCCTGTATCGCGGGTATGGCATTCGCCAACGCTTTCCTGGGTGTGAACCACTCAATCGCACATAAGATCGGTGCTGAATTCCATGTTCCGCACGGCCGTGCCAATGCGATTCTGCTGCCGCATGTAATCCGCTACAATGGTACGAAACCGCAGAAGAACAGCTTATGGCCGAAGTACAATTACTATCGTGCTGATGAAAGATATGCGGAAATCGCTCAAATGCTGGGGCTGCCTGCATCCACTGTTGAAGAGGGAGTCGCATCTTACGCAAAAGCCTGCGCTGATTTAGGTAAAGCATGCGGTATCAAGATGAATTTGCTGACCAAGGTATTGATGAAAAAGAATGGAAAGACAGAGAAAGAAGAATTGCTCTGCTTGCTTATGAAGATCAGTGCTCACCGGCAAATCCACGTCTGCCAATGATCGAAGATATGATCGATATTCTTGAAAAAGCATATAAAGGTAACTAATTAAGTAAATTATGATTAAACACAGGAGGCTTTATCCTGTGTTTTTCATTTTATAAAGTGGTTCAATCAAAGATTTGTTATAATAATGATAATGGAGGATCAGCTATGAAACGATATACGGTAGGACAGATGGCTAAAGCAATGGGTGTTTCACCGCAGACGCTGCGCCACTATGAAGAGATGGGATTGGTAGAAGCGCAGCGGAATGAACAGAATCAGTATCGTGAATTTTCCATGCGTGATAATAAAATATTAATGCAGACGGCATTATACCGCTCCATGGGCTTTTCTTTAAAAGAGATTCGCTCATTGTTTAAGGAATATCAAGAGGAAGCGGTACAGTCGGCTTTTGATCGGCGCATCGATGAGGTTGATCAACAGATTGCTCAGCTTCAGCTGTTAAAGGTTGAGCTGAAGGAGTATGCGGATTCGATACAAACGGCGCTGAAACACTCAGGGGAATGCTGGATTGATGAGCGGGATAAGGAATTTTATGGAGTCTTGAAAAAAGGCAGCGGTCTGGGTCTTGAGTCAGAGGACGGCAATGAACTCATTGAATTTCAGAAAAAGGCACCGCATATCCGTCAGGGCTTTAAGGTATCATTAAAGCGCGTTCTTGAACCAACTGATGCTTTTGATTTTCAATATGGCGTTTTTCTCAAAAAGGCATGGGCAGAAACCCATTGTCCGATTCATGAAATCGAAAATCACAAGATCACATTGAAAGCGCCGCTGGCTCATCAAATACTGGAAACATCAATCTTTTCACCGGCAGTGTTTCAGCCTTTGCTGGCTTATGCCGATGAACATGGATATGAGCTGCCGGTGATTTTTATGGCATTGCTCTATATATGAACTATGTTGAAGAAGATAAGAATTATTTTGAATTTTCTTGCCGCTGCGGAAGAAATAAATGCTAATTGATTAACAATCACGCTTGACCTTAAAACAGTTGTAAGGTTTATCCTTAAATGGTAACAGGAGGATTAAGGATGAAAAAAGTTTTATGTCTGCTCATGTCGGCAATGATGGCATTGTCACTGAGCGCGTGTACAAAGGAAAATGCTGAGGGTATTTATACACCGGGAACTTATACCGGTGAAGCACAGGGGTTTGGCGGAACGGTAACTGTTACAGTTACAACGGATGCCGATAGCATTACCGAGGCAGCCATTGAAGGCAGTGATGAAACACCAACCATCGGCGGCGCTGCTTTGGAAACCCTGATTGAACAGATCAAGACAGCGCAAAACAGTGAGATTGATGGTGTATCAGGCGCAACTATGACCAGCAATGCAGTAAAGGCGGCATTGAAACAAGCCTTGGATCAGGCAATGGGCGTTGTCAGTGAAAAAACGGCGCTGAACGATGGTACCTATTCAGTCAAGAGTACGGGTTATAGCTGGACGGGCATGATCAGTGCTGATGTGACAATCAAGGATAATAAGATCAGTACGATTACGATTACTGAGGAGCATGAATCAGAGACCGGTGAAATTGCCCAGACTGCTTTGATCTTATGATTGACCGTCTGATTGAAAATCAGAGTTTGGCAACCGATACGATCAGCGGTGCTACGGCGACGTCCAATGCGATTCGTGATTTAGTATCACAGGCAATCGTGTTGGCTGGCGGTGATCCTGCCCAATGGCAGAATGCAGTCGAAAAGAAAAGTGATACAGTAAAGCTGGAGGGCTATGATGTTATTGTTGTCGGTCTTGGCGGCTCCGGTATTTTATCTTATTGTGCGGCTGCGGATACGGGTGCGAATGTATTTGGTATTGAAAAAGCAGCAAAACTGGGCGGTCAGTCGGCAACCACTACCGGTCCGATGGTAATCAATTCAAAATCAGCGGTTTATGAGGATGTAACTTTTGCTGATCCAGACGATGTTTATAACACATGGATCGACTATGTTGAAGTGATGCGAAAGCGGATATTATTCATGAAGCCGTTTATAACAGCGGTACTTATCTTGATTATTATATGGAAAACTTTGGCTTTGAATTTGCCGGTATGATCATGAGCTTTGCGAAACCGGAATGGTCACAGTTTTGGACTCGTTATGTTGGTGAGGACGGTAAGGCCAATATCTTTGGTCCGCAAAAGACTAATCAACTTGACCGAGCCATGGAAAAAGCAGCGGCCATGAATGATAAAAATGGTTATCAGCTAGAAACCACGGCTGAAGAATTGATTTATGACGGTGATAAGATTGTCGGTGTAAAAGCTGTTGGTTATGATGGTACGACTTATGAAATCTATGGTGATTCTGTAATTCTTGCAACCGGCGGTTATATCGGTGATGCAGAGATGGTTAAGGAAAACTGGGGCACGATGCCCAATACGGTTGCGGCTACGATCAATGACGGAGCCGGTATTAAGATGGGACAAGCTGCCGGCGGTACGACTTATATGCTGGCAGTGGCACCGATGATTCATATTCTTCAAGTGCCGAATATGATTAAAAATGATGATTTGAGTGCTGATCAGAAGGCAGTATTATCTGCTTTAGCTTTAGTGAAAGGTGAAAAAGCCGTAACAATTCATGGTGAGGAGTTAGATCCAACCTTATCGGAAGCGATGATTCCCGGTTATAAATATTATAATGTTTATACTGAAGATCAAATCAATGAATTTAAAACTGTTGGTTTCAGTGAAAACTTTGCAAGTGCTACATCCATGTTTATGGGTCAGGGCGGCAGCTTTACCATTGGTTCGCCGATTGCTGATCTGGATACGGTGCTTGAAGTTGGCATGCAGTACAACAATGTGCTGAAGGCTTCTTCAATCAGTGATTTAGCGGCGCAGATCGGTTGTGATGAGGCGGTCTTGTCTGCGACTTTAGGCGGTAATGAGACTACTTATTATGCAGTAATTTGTTCAGGCTATACTTATGGTACGGTTGGCGGACTTGATGTGGATGTCAACATGAATGTTCTTCGTGCTGACGGTACTCCGATTGAAAATCTGTTTGCGGTTGGCACAGATTCAATGGGGGTAGAAAACATTGAAGGCAAACCTTATACACCTTGGGGCGGTCAGGCACAGTCTTGGACCTTTGTTTCCGGCTATCTTGGCGGTCACGCGGCTGCAGAATACGGTTTAACTAAATAATTAACAAAGCTGCAAGTGTTCAGTGAGTCTGGATGCCGGCAGCTTTTTATTATATTCAGTTGATTGATGCCGTTATGTATATGGAGGCTTTATTCTGTTATACTATCGATAATGAGTAGGAGTGATTAAATGGAAGGCAAAATCAGCTTAAATTTGGCTATGAGTTTAGATGGTTATATCTGTGATGAAACTGGCGGTTATCAATGGATTCATGGTGACGGCTCCCATGAGCTTAAATCAGCGAAGAAGTGGTCACAGGAAGAGTATCTGAAAGAGATTGATCTTGTGGTTATGGGACGGCGCTGTTATGAACAGGGAATGCATCTGGAATTCAGCGACAAAGAGGTATTGGTTGCGACCTCAAAGCCGTTAATTGAAAGTGAAAGACTGCATGCAGCGGGTAAAGAGCTATGCAGTCAGGTGCTTGATGAGAAGCAAAAAGGGCGCAATATTTATTTGTATGGCGGCGGTGTGACTATCGATCCTTTTATCAAACAGGATTTAATCGATGAATATATCATCGGCATTATTCCAGTGATTCTTGGCCGCGGCAAACCGCTTTTCCTGGGTAATAATTTCACCATTGAATTGCGGTTAAAAGACTGTATTTATGAAGAAGGTATCGTAATTCTTCGTTATGACCGTCATTAAAGTGATTGATTCTATTTTTATTCGGTTATAACCGATTCTAATCAAACATAAAAGTGAAAAATAAAGCATGGTTAAGATTTAATTGATAGAAACAAACAGGTCAGCTGCTGAATGTACAGCTTCTTTTAATGAACAGCATGACAGACAGTGCTTTGATGCCTATAACTCAGACATCAAGGCTTTTTTTTGACGTAAATGAATGTATAAATTAGTTTTGAACATATTAATAAAAACTTTTTGTTAACTTTTCCTTGCCAAGCTTTAATTTATAATAAGAGTATCAGAAAAGGATGGTAGTAAATGGAACCTTATAAAATGCTGAATGAAAAAGCAGCACAGATCAGAAGATTGGCATTAGAATCAATTTATCTGGCGCAAAGCGGTCATCCGGGCGGTTCTCTTTCAATCGCGGAACTGCTTTCGGTACTCTATTTTGATGTTATGGAAATCGATCCTTTAAAGCCGGATTGGCATGAGCGTGATCGTTTTGTCTTATCGAAAGGGCATTGTGCTCCCGCCTATTATGCGGCCTTAGCCCTTCGCGGTTATTTCGATGTGGAAGCGCTGAAGCAGCTGCGCCAAGGCAGGGATACACTTCAGGGACATCCGTCAATGACCAAGACCTGCGGCGTTGATGCTACAACCGGTTCGCTGGGGCAGGGCTTATCGATCGCAAATGGTATGGCTATCTATGCAAAACGCAATCATATGAAGCAGCGAATCTATTGCTTATGCGGTGACGGTGAGATTCAGGAAGGTCAAATTTGGGAAGCGGCCATGACCAGCGCGCATTATGAGCTGAATAATTTGGTGTTGTTTGTGGATGCGAATGGTCTGCAGATTGACGGTTTCGTGAGTGAGGTAATGAATGACGCGCCGATTGCGGAAAAGTTTAAGGCTTTTAATTGGCAGACCTATGAGATCAACGGCCATGATGTAAAGGCCATCCGCTCTTTGCTTCAGGCTTTAAAAGAAAAACAGACAAAGCCAGTCTGTGTTGTCTTAAATACCGTCAAGGGAAAGGGTGTGTCCTTTATGGAAAATCAAGCAGCTTGGCATGGCGGCGCACCGAATCGTGAACAGTATGAACAAGCATGTAAAGAACTTGCGGTTGGAGGTATTTATGAGTAAATGCGCGAATCGGATCACCTATGGAAAGACCTTGGTACAACTAGCGGCAGAGTATGATTTTTATGTGATGGATGCTGATTTATCAAAGGCAACCGGTACCAAGGCTTTTGCGAACGCTTATCCACAACGTTTTATCAATATGGGAATTGCGGAACAGGATCTGATGGCGACGGCTGCCGGCATCGCTGGTTGCGGTGTGCCGGTGTTCGCATCGACATTTGCCATGTTTGGCGCCGGCCGAGCTTATGAACAGATCCGCAACAGTATTGCTTATCCGCGTGCCAATGTAAAAATTGTCTGTTCCCATGCCGGTGTGCTGATCGGCGAGGATGGTGCTTCCCATCAGTGCATCGAAGATCTTTCGCTGATGCGGACGCTTCCCGGCATGACGGTTCTTGCGCCGTGTGACAGTGCAGAAACAGCTAAAGCATTAGCCGCCGCGCTGAAAATGAATGGGCCTTGTTACATACGCTTCGGCCGTCAGGAAGTAGATCAAATCTATGATGATACTCTAGATTATCAAATTGGTAAATCTTTCCTGCTGAGAAAAGGCGTCGATGTCAGTATCATAGCATGTGGAGAGCTTGTCCAAAACGCATTGCGGGCAGCGTCATACTTAAGTGAAAAAGGCATTGAAGCTGCAGTCATCGATATGCATACCATTAAACCGCTTGATGAAGCAAGGATCAACGCTTGCATCGATCAGGGCAGTCTGCTTGTCGGCGTAGAAGATCACAGTGTAATCGGCGGTTTATCCAGTGCGATTGCGGAAGTTATTGCCCAGCGCGGTAAAGGCCGCCTGTTAAGAATTGGCATTCAGGATGAATTTGGCTGTTCAGGCAATGCTGACTATCTGGCCAAGCTTTATCGCTTAACCCCCGAAGCGATAGCTGAAACGATCCGAAAGGAGCTGAAAATATGAAGCATATCATTGTCAATCTGAAACGTTTTGATATTCCTAAAGCCTATCACGGTGTTTCAGAGTGTGAACCGTCAGCCTATATCGATACGATTCTCTTCCCATTAGTTGAACCATTAAAAAAATATCAAGATCTGTCTTTTACTATTTATCCGCAGGAAGCTTATTTGCTTCGCGCCTGTGAATTAGTCAAAGATAGTCCCAACATTCGTATCGGCTGTCAATCCAATCATTATGAGGATGTCAGCGAGGATGGGAATTTCGGTGCTTTTACCAGTTTAAGACCGGCCAGTGCAATGAAGGCAATCGGTGCACAAAGCAGCTTGATTGCTCATTTTGAAGAACGCAAGCATCTGAATGCTTTATATCAGCTGGCAGGTGTAAATGATTCAATCATCGTAAATCAAGTATTGAATAAAGAAATCCAGATGGCTCAAAAACAGGGCATGGATGTCTGTTACTGCATCGGTGAAGCGGCAGAGCAGCTTGAACAATGGGATGAAGTATTGCTTCAGCAGCTGTCGATCGGCTTGGCAGGCGTAGATCATCATCGCATCATAATCGGTTATGAACCGCTGTGGAGTATTGGCCCCGGCAAACAGCCGGCGGATCAGGCTTATATCGAAAAGGTGATCCAGCTTGTCAAGACCTTTGATCCTGAATTAAGGGTTATTTATGGCGGCGGTGTAAAATTGGCCAACGCAGCGATGCTTGCCGGCATTGAGAGCATGGACGGCGGTTTGATCGGACTGACTAATTTTCAAGATCACCTCGGCTTTCATCCCGATGAATTTCTGGCAATCATCGAACGTTATCATCAGCATTTAAAGCAATAATTATTGCAGGGAGGCATTATTATGAAGCTTGATTTTGAATATGGACAGGGCAGCGTCAGCGCTGAGCTTCCAGAAGATACTGAGGTTTTTATTCCAGGTATTACAGTGAAAGATCCTGCTTGTATACCCGAAGATCAGATTGCTGAGGAGACATTAAAAAGTATCCGTAATCCAATTGGCATGGAGCATTATCCAAATTGGCACATAAGGGAAGCAAGTGCGTGATCGTGTTTCCTGACCGCGTAAAGGGCGGTGAACAGCCAACAGCGCACCGCAAGGTAAGCATTCGGCTGATCCTTGACGAATTATATGCTGCTGGTGTTGAGAAAAAAGATATCCTGCTGATCTGTTCCAATGGTCTGCATCGTAAGAATACAGAACAGGAAATCCGCGGTGTCTTAGGCGATGCATTATATAATGAATTTAATCCGACAAATCAGATCATGAATCATGATTCTGAAGATTATGAGCATCTGATCGATCTAGGTTTTGATGAAGCCGGTGATCGGGTGATCATGAATAAGTATGTCTTTGAGGCAGATGTAGCAATTCTGATCGGCCATGTCCAAGCCAACCCTTACGGCGGATATTCCGGCGGCTACAAGCATTGTGCGACTGGCATTACCCATTGGCGCTGCATCGCTGCCCATCATGTACCTAAGGTCATGCACCGTGAAGACTTTACACCGGTCAGCTCACACAGTCTGATGCGCCAGAAATTTAATCAGATCGGTATGTATATGGAAGAAAAGATGGGCAAGAAGTTCTTCTGCTGCGATGCCGTGCTGGATACACTCAGCAATCAGATAGCGGTCTTCAGCGGCTATGCAAAGGAAATGATGCCGCTTAGCTGGCAGATAGCGGATCAGCGCACTTATGTGCCGTTTGCGGAAAAGAAATATGATGTGCTGATCTTTGGCGCTCCGCAGTTTTTCCATTACGGCGACGGCATGGGAACAAATCCAATCATGCTGATGCAGGCGATATCGGCACAGGTAATTCGTTTGAAACGGGTGATGTCAGATCATTGTGTGATCATCTGCACAGCGTTATGCAATGGCTATTTCCATGATGAATTATGGCCGTATACCCGTAAGATGTATGAAATGTTTCAAAAAGACGGAATGAATACTTTGGTCGATATGAATCGATACAGCGAATATTTTGCGACCGACGAAGAATGGATCAGACAATACCGTTATTGCAATGCATTTCATCCATTCCATGGCTTTTCAATGATATCATGCGCGCATATCGCGGAAATGAATACCTCCGCAATCTACATCTGCGGCGCACAGGAACCGGGATATGCAAGAGGTATGGGAATGAAGACCCGGGCAACCATTGAGGAAGCACTGGCTGACGCAAAGAAAAAATATGTCGGTGAGCATCCGCATATTCTGGCGCTGCCTTTAACTTTTAAAAAATGCGCTGTCCATTTAATGATGAAAGATGAGGTGTATACAGGATGATTGATCAAGCACTGACCCAAATGCCGCTGCTGTTTCAGGATAACCGCATTACGCGCTTTTATATCGGCGGTAAACTGATGCATGAATGGCGTAAAATGCCGCCCTGTGTTGATTCACATCAGTGTGAGGAGCTGTTGGTTACCTCCATCGGTGCAATCAGCAAGGGGCAGGCGGATGGCTATGCCATCAGCAAAACAATAGATCAGCAAGGTGGTATTTTGCTGAGTGATTTAATTAGAGCTTATCCTAATGAAATTTTAGGTGAACGTTTTCAGAAGTACAATCCTGATCAGCTGACAATGCTGGCAAGAGTCGGCGATACGACTGTGCGTTTAGTGATGCAGTGTCATCCTAACCGTGAAGATGCGAAACGCTATTTTCATATGCCGATGGGTAAGACTGAAGCGTGGTACATAGCGGGGACACGTGAGGTGGAAGGCAAGGAAACCTGTGTTTATGCCGGTTTTAAACCGCATGTGACAAAAGCGCTCTGGCGCCGGCTTTATGAAAAACAGGATATTGATGCGATGGTTGACTGCCTGCATCAGATTCCTGTCAAACAGGGGCAGATGATTTTGATCCCTGCCGGTATGCCGCATTGTGTCGGACCGGGCTGTCTGTTTCTTGAATACCATGAATGCAATGATGTGACGATTCGTGTCGAACGCAGCATCAACGGCATGATCATCAGCGATGAGGAAATGTTTTACGGTCTTGGCGCGGATGCCTGTTTCGATATGTTTGATTATACAACCTATGATGATGCCCAAATTATTGAACGCTCACTGATGAGGGAGCGCTGTCTTGAACAAAATGAGCAGTACACGCTGAGCGCTCTGATCGAACCTGAACAGAACGATTCATTCAGCGTACAGCTGGTGACTATCACCAGCGAATATCCAATGCCTGAGTTTGACGGACACCGGGTGCTGTGTGCGGTTGAAGGGGATGTGAAGCTATGTTGGGCAGATCACTCAATCACCCTGACCCAAGGCCACGCCGCTTTGATTCCGGCAGCCTGCAAAGGCGTACGCGTAGTTGGTGAAGGAAAACTCACCATTGGCATTCCAACCATTAACGAGGAGGTAGGAAAATGAAAATTGTAGCCGTAGCCGCATGTACGACCGGCATTGCTCACACTTACATCGCGAAAGAAAAGCTGATTAAAAGTGCTGAGCTGCGAGGTCACACGATTTCCTGTGAGACACAGGGAAGTATTGGCATTGAGGATGAACTTGATCCTAAGGATATCCAGGATGCCGATGTAGTCATTTTGGCAATTGATGTTGCCATTGATAAGATGGATCGCTTTACGGGGAAAAAGTGATTAAGGTTGATACTTCAACCGTTGTTAAGAATCCGATTGGTTTAATTCAGAAAGTTGAGAAAGTAATCCAAAAATAAGGAGATGGAAACATATGAATGACATTATCAACATTAAGGAATTGAAACAGCATATTCTCACAGGTATTTCCTATTTTATTCCATTAGTTGTCGGTGCCGGTCTTACGATGGCTATCGGCCGTGCGATGGCCGGTTCTTCAGTTGCCAATCTCGGTGACAGCGGTATTGGCTATTGGCTTTATCAAACTGGTTCATTAGGTATGCAGCTGATGGTGCCGATGCTTTGCGCCTACATTGCTTTTTCCATGGGCAGCAAGCCGGCTCTGGCGCCTGGCTTTATCATCGGCTGGGTTGCTCAGAATATCAACACTGGTTTTATCGGCGGTATGGTTGGCGGTATCTTAGTGGGTATCGTTGTCAATCTATGCAAGAAATATATTCATCTGCCAAAGGTTATTGAATCATTGAAAGGCATGCTGGTCATTCCGTTCCTCGCAACCGCTATATCCGGCTTATTGATGTATGCGGTCATTCAGGGACCGATCATTTGGCTCATGGCTCAGCTGACAAGCTTCCTGCAGTCATTATCTTCAGGCTCTAAATTTATCTATGGCGGTGTACTTGGCGCGATGGCTACCTTTGACTTTGGCGGGCCGGTCAACAAGACGGCGACTGCCTTTGTAAATGCTTTATATGCCGAGGGAATCAGAGATGCTAAAACAGTACAAATCATCGCATCAATGATTCAGCCATTCGGTATCGCGATTGCCTGTCTGCTGGCAAGAAATAAATTCACCCGTGCTGAAAAGGAAACATTAAAGGCAGCTGTACCAATGGGCTGCTTCATGATCTCTGAGGGTGTTATTCCTATCGCTGCCCGCGACTTAGCCAGAGTTGTATTTGCCTGTGTCTGCGGTTCCTTTGTAGCCGGCGGTTTATCAATGGTATGGGGTAATTCCTCAGAGCTGTTAAACGGCGGTTTTATTGCCTTCCCATTCTTTACTTCACCGATGCAGGGATTGATCTGTCTGGCCGTCGGCTCAGCTGTGACCGGCATTGTATTGGCTGTCATTAAGAAAAAGGTGACTGAAGAGGATGAAAAACAAGAGGTTGAACTGGGTAAAGAGTTATCCGATGAAGATCTCGACAACATTGAAATTGAAATCATGTAAGAAGAAAGCAGGTACCCAATTATGTTGCTTAATTTAAAAGAAATACTAAGTGTCGCTAAAGAAAATCATTTTGCTATCGGTGCTTTTAATACATCAGATTTGGCACTTGTAAGAGCTGTGGTGGAACAGGCCGAAGCATCCAATACACCGGCAATCCTCCAATTTGCCCCGGGTGAATTTAAGTACGCCACCCCTTATTTTTTCCGTTATGTCACCGAGCGCTTAAAAGCGAGTAAGGTTCCCTTTGCTCTGCATTTGGATCATGGGAAATCGATTGAGGAATGCGCTGCTGCGATACAAGCAGGCTTTACCTCGGTAATGTTTGACGGATCCTTGCTGTCCTTGGCTGAAAATATTGATCAAACCCGCCAGATAGTTGAATTTGCCCATCGCCTGAATGTCAGTGTGGAAGCTGAAATCGGCACGATCGGCTCGATGAGTAATTCCGATGAGGGCGGTGTTGAAAACATTACTTACACGAAAGCGGAAGAGGTTGTAGATTTTGTAGAAGCAACCGGCTGTGACGCGCTGGCCATCGCTATCGGTACAGCTCACGGTATCTATCCAAAGGGATTCCGTCCTAAGCTTCAGTTAGAGTTATTAGCGGAAATCAACAAAGTAGCTACCGTACCGCTGGTGCTGCATGGCGGCAGTGATAATCCAGATGATGAAATTGCCAAGGCTTGTCAGATTGGCATCCAAAAGGTAAACATCTCCAGTGATATCAAGCAGGTATTCTTTAAAAAAGTGAATGAGATTTATACTGAAACCGGTAATTTCATGCCGCCGCAAGTCTTTAATCCTTCTATTTTAGAAGTCCGCAAGACGGTTCAGGAAAAAATGGAACTGTTCGGCAGCAGCGGCAAAGCCACTTATTATTAAACACAGAGAGGCAAGGCTCAATGCCTTGCCTGATTAGGAGTTGAACAATGAAGTCAGTGAAACAAAACGCTTTAATGCACAATCTTTTACTGCTGCTATGTGAAAATGAAACAATTTCCGTATCCAGAATCGCTGCGATTTTGGATACCAGTGAAAGCACGATCCGCAGAAAGATTGATATACTCAATGATGCACTGAAGGAAACGGGATATGGCTATATCGATAAATCCCCGCGCAGGGGCCTGCATCTGGTGGTGGAAGACAGAGCGGCAATCAATAAACTTTTTGCTAATTATGAATTAAAGAACATCATGACCGGTGAACAGCAGATTTATAAATATCTGATCCTGATACTTCTGGGAAAAACAACCGGATCACGTTGAATGAACTAAGCGAGCGGGTTTATGATTCCATCCCTGTGGTCAGAAAAATCTGACGGTATGTGAGGAATGGCTGAGCTTATTTGAACTTCATTTGTCAATCAAGAAAAATGTCGGCATAACCTTAAAGGGCAGTGAAGAAAGCATTCGTCTGGCAATGAAACATATTGTTATCAATAATGATCTGTATAGTATTGATGAAAGTATCCGCATTTTTGCCCAGGGAATAGATCTAGCATTGCTTAAACAATGTATCTTTGCCATTGAAAGTGAGTGGAATTTTAAGTTTACTGAGGAATCTTTTCACTCAATGCTTGTTTATGCAGCACTGGCAATCAGCCGCTTTGCGCATACGGTATTGAATATTTCAGATACTGAGCGTAAGACGGTATTAAAATATAACGAATACAGCTGGTCAAAAAGTCTGTTTAAGATGATTGAGGAAAAGTTCAGTGTGGAGATTGGTGAGGATGAGACCATCTTTTTCGCGGTTCAGCTGTTATGTTCTTATTTGATTCACAGTGAGAATTTTGAGGAAAACAATGCTTACAAATATGATGAAAAGCTAAAAACGTTTATAACCCGCATAATTTCTGTCGTCAGCGATGTGATAAATGTTGACCTGACACAGGATAAAGAGTTATATTACGGACTTTTAAATCATATTCGGCCGGCTATTTTCAGAATGCGTTTTGAAAAGCACAGTACACAGACTTAACAAATTTTATAAAAGAGGAATATAAGCAGACGTACAGAGTTTCATGGGCCTTGTCGATCTTGTTTGAAGAATATTATGGAATCAATATATCCTCTACAGAACTAAGCTACATCACGCTGTATATTCAATCTTCATTAGATCGTATGTCACAGCCGATAAAAATGGCACTGGTAACCGAGCTTGGCATGGGATTGAATCAGCTGTTCTGTAATAAAATCAAGATTTCAGTGCCCAAGGTTGAGAAGATTGCGATTATTTCACTGCATGATTTTAATGTGAAAATGCTGGATCAGTATGATTTGATTGTTACTACCTCCAGTTTAAAAATCAGCAGTGATAAGGTTATCCAGCTCAGCTCCTTGTTGAGTGATAATGGGATCGGGTTGATTAAGCAAAAGATTGAAATGCTGAAAAGCAGACAGTTAGAGACGAAGAAGAAATTTGATGTATCATGCCATACATTATTTGATCCAAAGCTCATTTTTACCCATCTTAAGGTGAAGGATAAGGAAGCCTTGCTGAGTCTGCTTTCCAAGCATTTAATCAGTCTTGGTTATGTCAGCAGTAAATATCACGCGTCAATCTTAAAGCGGGAGAAAACCGTTTCAACCTATATCGGGAACTGTGTGGCTATCCCTCATGGTAATTCAGGGTTGGTTAATGAATCAAAGGTTGCGATTGCAATCTTGGATGAAGCCATTCAATGGGATACAGAGAATGAAGTGGATACAGTATTTTTATTGGTGTTTCGAATCAGCAGCCATGAGGATTCAAAACGAGTTCAATTATTTTATAAAGGCTTTTTAGAATTAATAGAAACAGATGAGAAACTGAAATATCTGCGCAGCCTGCCTGAGGATGAGCTGTACAAATATTTGGTTCAATAAAAGGTGCAGAGGTGATTATGGAATTAAAAGATGTTTTAGATAAGCGGATTATCCGCATTGGTCTTGAGGGCAGGGATAAAGATGATGTCCTGAATAAGATGTCAAAGCTGCTGTATGACAGTGGTTATATTGATGATGTTGAAGCGTTTGTAAAGGATATCTACCTGCGTGAAGCTCAGGGTGTGACGGGAATTGGCAACGGAATCGCGATTCCGCATGGCAAAAGCACAAGCGCAAAGCAGCCGGGTATCGCTATTGCTACACTGAGTCATCCAATTGAATGGGAGACGCTGGATGAAAAGGATGTTGATACAGTTTTCCTGTTTTGTGTGAGCAGCGATAAGAATTTTGAACGCAATCATATGCTGCTGTTATCTAAGGTGGCGGCTAAGCTTGCCGATGATGATCTGCTTGCTAAGATCCGCAAGGTAAACAGCAGTGAGGAGATGGTAGCCTATCTGTGCGGAGAAAACTATGAGTGCGTTGATTCATGATGGGGTGTCTAGGCTGGCTGAATTAGACAACGGTATTTTAAAGCTGCAGCTGGCGCTTGACCGCGGCAATATTTTTAAATCATTGATGTTTAAGGGACAGGAATTAATTTTGATCAAGCCTGAGAATTATGCTTCTGATGAGCGGCCGACCTGCGGCTGTCCGGTTCTTTTCCCTTATTCAGGGAATAATCAAGAGGGTTTGCTGCATCTTGGCGATGAATGTTATCAAAGCGGCATTCACGGTATCGCTCATTCATTAGTCTGGGAAATATGTACGTTTGCTGAGTCATCGATCACGCTAAGTACACATGCCACTCAAAAGACAAAGCAAACCTACCCGTTTGATTTTTGTCTTCAATCAAAGCTTTCTTTAAATGAGAATGGGCTGCGGTATGAGCTGACTGCCAAAAATGAATCAGAGTGTGTCATGCCGTGTGATTTAGGACTGCATCCTTTCTTTTTGAATCCTGATCTAAATAAGACTATTTTTACTGGTGAATTTATGGATGGCAGAAAGCTGACCAATGAGGATCTTGATTTTGACCGGATTTGTAAGAGCGGCTTTTTGTGCGAGCAGCTGCGCGTATTGAAGTGTATTCTGCCTAATGGTATACAACTGACCTTTAATAACCTTGAAGGCTTTGTGAATACCTTGGTCTGGAGCGGTGATCCTCATCGTTTTATGGTTATCGAGCCATTGAGCGGTACTGTCAACGCCATCAATGAACATCGGAATCGATTCAATGTTCAGCCTGGCGGGGCATGCCGCGCTGTGCTTGAAATCAAGATCAGTGATGAGGCTTGATACACGAAGTAGCTGCTGCTGTCATTGATTGTGAAAATCATGCAGAAGTATGGTAAACTAGAAACAAGTGAGATGATGACATGAGTGTATTGGCTATTGGTGTTGCCTGTATCGATACAACAATTGAAATAGATCAGCCCTTAATGGAGAACCGAAAATACAGCTGCACAGGCACTACCTTATCCGGCGGCGACCGGCTTTCAATGCGGCTTGTCTATGCGCGCTGTGGCAGGCTGACACTTATTTGCTCAGCCGGATTGGAACCGATGAAAACGGCAGGCAAATTGAAGCAATTGCAAAGCAATCAAATCTGAAACTGCTGAGCCGTGGAGATGAACGCTTTAGTACCGCGCATTCCTATATTGTCAGCTGTAATGCTAATGGCAGCCGTACAGTATTGAACTATCCGTGCAATCAATCCTTCAATGATTTTCCTTTTCAGCCGCTGCCCATTAAAGTGATTTTATCCGATGGTCACTTGCCGGCGCTGACCTTGAAAGCACTGGATTATTATTCTGACGCACAGCTGATCGTTGATGCTGATATCTGCAATGAGAATACCATTCAGGCAGCGAGAGCGGCTGACTTTATTATCTGCAGTGAGGAGTTTGCGTCAGATTATTTAGGTGAAGCTTTAGCGCTGAATGACATGGCTAAACTGAATCAACAGTTTGAAACGATCCGCAAACTGAATCATCGCCAGTTGATTATAACGATTGGCGATCGGGGTGCGATTTATAAAATGGGTGATCAGCCGGAAATTTTCCCTGCTTATCCAGTCAAGGCCATTGATTCCTGCGGGGCGGGCGACATTTTTCACGGGGCCTTCGCATGGTGTGCGGATCAGCAGGCTTCAATGCTTGATGCGCTGAAAATTGCCAGTCTTACCGCCAGCATATCAGTAACTCGTAAAGGCTCACAGACTTCCATTCCTTCATACGATGAAGTGATGACAAAGTTCAGACAATCATAAAATAAAAAGTTCTCCGGATGGAAAACTTCATTACGCTGTGTCATCATTGATGCAGCGTTTTATTATGCTTCAGTTATTCCTTTTTCTTAGGCTTTGGCAGCGGCAGCTCAGGATAAGAGGCTTCGATTACATCTCTTAGGAGCTCTTTATTTTCAATGTCGGCAACAAACATTTTTTTAGCGCCGGCATAGGGAAAAGCTTCAACCACCGGGTCAAGCAAAGCTTTGCCTGCCTTTGTTTCCTTGATAAACAGCTGACCATCGCAGATCAGACCAATAACTTTCTCCCGATAATAAACGACATATTCACCCATCATCGGCCGGGTGCGCAGCTCCTCTAAAAGACTTAACTGGTCAAGGATATAGGCCAGCATATCTTTACTGGTTGACATCATGCATTCCTCATTTCTTGGTGATGCTTCTATTATACTTTATATCCTTATTTAGTGGTATACTAAAAACAAAGGTGGTGCTTATGGAAAAATCAGAAAAGAAAAGCATGAAGCGGAGTGTCAAAGAATTGGAAAGTCGTTTTGCGATGCTTCAGCAGCAATTGAAAACCGCAAAGGTACCGGCAGTCATTACGTTTGATGGCTGGGGCGCCAGCGGCAAGGGAACACTGATTGGTAAAATGATATTAAACCTTGATCCGCGCGGTTTTGCAGTATGTGCAATGAAGGAAGCGGACGCGGCTGAACAACGTTATCCTTTTTTATATCGCTATTGGCTGAAATTGCCGGCAAAGGGGGAAATTACGATTTTTGACCGCAGCTGGAATCAGGAAATCTCAGTGTTTCGCGTTGATCGTGAAATGAAGCAAAAGTGCTTTAAGGAACAGCTGGAAAGTGTTCTGCGCTTTGAACGTCAGCTTTGTGATGATGGTGCTGTGCTCTTGAAATTCTTCTTGAATATCTCAAAGAAGGAGCAGGCCAAACGATTTGAAAAATTGCTTGCCGATAAGACAACCGCCTGGCGGGTAACGGATTTGGATATATACCGCAATGAGCATTATAATGAATATGCGAAAGCTTTTGATGAGATGATTGAGAAAACAGAAACTGACCATGCACCATGGCATTTGATCGATGCTAGTGATAAGGATGAAGCCTATTATAAGATTCTGGAATGCTGTGTAGAGACCCTTGAAGCAAAAATGAAGGAAAATCTTCAGCATGACGGCATTCGGGCTGACCAGATGAAAATGCCGCTGCTGACAATGCCATTGCTGCAGGATGTTGATTTATCTTTAACGATTGATGATGAGACTTATAAAGAGGAATTAAAAAAAGCCCAGAAAAAACTGCGCATGTTATCGAATGAATTATATTTAAAAAAGATACCGCTTATTTTATGCTATGAGGGATGGGACGCGGCAGGCAAGGGCGGCAATATTAAACGGTTAGCCGCCTGTTTTGATCCGCGCGGTTATAACGTAAATCCCACCTCAGCACCTAATGCTTATGAAGCAAGCCATCACTATCTTTGGCGTTTTTGGCGGCATTTGCCTAAGAACGGACATATCGCTGTTTTTGATCGCACATGGTATGGCCGGGTCATGGTTGAGAGAATTGAGGGCTTTTGTACTGAACAGCAGTGGCTGCGGGCTTATAATGAAATTAATGAATTTGAACAGGATCTGAGCCGCTGGGGAGCTGTGATTTTAAGTTCTGGCTGCAAATTGATAAAGATGAGCAGCTGAAACGTTTTCAAGAACGGCAGAATACACCAGAGAAACAGTGGAAGATTACCGATGAAGATTGGCGGAATCGTGAAAAATGGGAGCAATATGAACCGGCAGTCAATGAAATGCTGAGACTGACCTCGACAACCTTTGCCCCGTGGATGATCATTGAATCCAATTCTAAGGAATATGCCCGCTTAAAAACGATTCACTTAGTAATTGATGCGATTGAAAAACGGCTTGATCAAAAGGGATGAAGATTCTTGAAAACAGATGCAGGGAGGGATAAATTAAAATGAAATGCCCATATTGTCAAAATGAAATGCAGTCAGGATATATCCCCAACGCCGGGCAGCCGGTTCAATGGATTCCCAATGGTGAAAAGCCGTCAATATTTACTTTCACAGTGGCTGGTCATGGCATTCCTTTATTAAATCAATTTAAGCCGTTAAAAGCGAATGGATATATTGCAGAGGCTCATTATTGTCCGACATGTAAATTGGTTATTGCACCAACTAAAGAATGATTTGATGAAGCCGGCTTGAATAATTCAATGACTTTCCTTATCAAAGATTTTATAACAATTAAAAAGGGGTGAAGATTCACCTCTTTTATAATTGACAGTTTTACGTTTCCTATGGAAGATGCAGAATTTTTCAAAATGAATGTTTTACTGACAGATTATTATTAATGGCGGCTTCAATGAGCTGGATTGCTTCATCATAATCGGAATAGCCTCTCATGACTTCATATTTCTCATCTTTTAATAATGATTCAAGCAGACGTTTTCTTACCGAGCGCTGATTTTCTTCGTTCGACTCTAAGCGGATTCCTTTAAAGATTGGATGCTCGTCATAATTGTAGCTGCTGGTGCAAGTCTTTTCAATATAGGTCTTAAAGTAATGGGCGGCTTCAGACAGATTCTGTTTGCTGAGACAGCAGTGACAAAGTAATAGCTGACTGCTGCCTTGCGGGATTTGAAACAGCTCCTCCAGCTGGCCGGATAAAACAAGAAGCGGTATTTGTTCATTCTCCTCACTGAGACGGGCAAGCACTGAAAGGCAGCTGATACATTTGTTTATTTCTTGCAGCAGCAGCCCCTGACATGCTTGCCTGGCTTCTTCAAAACGTTCCTGTTTTTCATAAAGGCTTAAAATAATGGCAGAAGCGTCAATGGTTTGTTCCTGCAAGCTTATCAACAGCTTTTCACATTCCTCATATGCCTGCAGGTTTAACAGACAGTAGGCTTTGGAAAACATAGCGCTGTTTGTAAGTTTTGGGTCTTGTTGGTCAATTACGGCTTGTAAAAGGTTGGCTGCCTTTTGATATTGCTCATTGATAAAGGCCTCATCAGCATTTTCTGCTAGCGGTGCGTACATCATGATCAGCGTTCCCGCACTAAGCAGTAAGCTGCCGTTGGCAGGGTATTGGCGCAAATAGTGATTCATCAGGCGGATGCCATCCGCATAACTTTTCTGAAGCATACAAGTTCGGACTTCATCTTTTATGTCCATAATTGCTTGGGAAGTCAGCTGAATTTGAAAATCAAACAGTTCATCTAAAGTGATATGAAGGGCTCTGGCTAATGGCGGCAGTAAGCTGATATCCGGAGCCGTGCTGCCATTCTCCCATTTGCTCACCGCTCCTGCCGATATCCCCAGCTGATTGGCCAATTGTTCCTGTGTCAAGCCTAGTTTTCGGCGGTTTTCCGCAATTTTTAGTTTTAATTGTGTCATAACATTCTCCTTCTATCCCCATTATAATCGATGTTTAATCGCTTCACAAGCGAGCGGTTCGCCACTTTAAGATGCATAAAGTTGAGCGGCGTTCAAGTTGTGAGTTGACATTGAATCAGCAAAAGAAGTAAACTTTAATCAATAAAAGGACGGTCACTTATGGAACGACAAAATATTTTCTTTGATGTAGACGGCACACTTCTTGATTCAGCAACGCATGAGTTCCCTCAATCAGCGAAAGCGGCGATACAATCCCTAAAGCAGGCTGGGCATCGTGTATTCATCGCAACGGGGCGTTGTTATGCTTCATTGAAGCGCTGCGGTTTAATGGATGCGATTGAATGGGATGGCTATGTATTAAGCAATGGTCAGGTTGTCATGCTGAAGGATCATACATTGCTTCATGAAGAGTGCATAGATGCTAGGGCGGTTAAACAATGCATTGACATAGCAGCAAAGCATCAAATCGCGCTTTCATTAATTAGCAGCGATGATTGGTTTATGATGGATGCTGGTAATGAGTATGTAAAGCGTGCGCATCAATTTTTAAATGAAGTGCTGCCCAATTGCCGTCCTTATAAAGGTGAGCCGATCATTACGATGCTGGCCTATGATTCAAGAAATGCTGATTATCATGAATTTAGAAAGATTGAGGGACTCAAGGTGATCCCTGCCGAATCAACCTATGCGGATTTAATTGTTGAGGGTGTCAGCAAGGCAGACGGCATTAAAAGGTTATGCACCTATTTTGAACAGGAAGATTATATCGCGTTTGGTGACAGCTTAAATGATTGGGAAATGATGGAACAGGCCGCGCTTTCTATTGCCATGGGCCAAGGAAATGAAAAGCTGAAGGCGCAGGCAGATTTTGTAACCCGTTCAGTCAATGAGGATGGCATTGCCTATGCTGTGAATGCATTGGGGTTACTTAAAGAAACTAAGGCTGATCATATAAAATAACTTTGATAAGTTTTATAACTATACAGCATATCCGCTGTTTTTTTTATAAAAAGAACCCGTCAATTTGAGGGATGTTGACGGGTTAAGGGGCAGGTATATCAGGCTGCTTCGTGTTTATTCGTGAAATAACAGAGCTGTGTAACAGGGAATCGGCCACGCTTTATCTGAACATAATGATTCAAGGGCATCAGCATCAGCGCGCAGGGTTTCCATCATTTTTAGAATTGTGGTGGAAAAGAGCTTACCCTGTTCATGCATTGAATCAAGGGCAGTTGTTTTAATGCATGCTTTTTCCAGCTTTTGGCAGTCAAAGTAGAGGGCTTTATAATTTTCATCAACCTGATGAAGGTGATCCATTTCGGCGGCACAATCAAAGGCGGGTGAGACTGCTTTTTTGTTAAGAATGGTTTCGGTTAATGATTTTGTGACCTTTTCAACGGCAGGCAGGATTTGTTTTTGAACCATGTCAACCATTGTCAGGGCTTCGATATTGATTGTTTTACAGTAATTTTCAAGAAGGATCTCACCGCGTGAGCGCATCTCATTTTCAGTGAAGATTTTGTGTTTTGTGAAAAGCTTGATATTTTTTCAGAGGTGTAATAAGGCAGGGCATCAATCGTTGTTTTAAGATTAAGCAGACCTCTTTTTTCTGCTTCTTTTACCCATTCATCAGTATAGCCATTGCCTGAGAATAGAATCCGTTTATGCTCTCTGATGGTTTTCTTGATTAAGGCTGCCAGTGCCGGTTTCAGCTCTTCAGCTTTTTCCAGCTCATCGGCAAACAGACTTAATTCTTCCGCGACAATGGTATTCAGCATAATGTTAGGGCATGCGATTGAGAGACTTGAACCAAGCATTCTGAATTCAAATTTATTGCCGGTAAAGGCAAAAGGAGACGTTCGGTTTCTATCAGTCGTATCCTTTGGAAAGGCTGGGAGAATGTCGACGCCGATTTCCATTTTTTGTCATAGATTTTATCATAGACCGTATTTTCTTCGATACATTCAAGAATTGAAGTAAGTTCATCTCCCAAATGGACGGATATTATAGCCGGCGGTGCTTCGTTGGCACCAAGGCGGTGGTCGTTGCTAGGGGTAGCAACAGAAACACGAAGTAAATCCTGATACTCATCTGCCCCCTTGATCACTGCGCAGAGAAACAATAGAAACTGAGCGTTGGTTGCCGGTGTTTCACCGGGCTCCAACAGATTGACACCTGTGTTAGTGGAAATCGACCAGTTGTTATGTTTTCCGCTGCCATTGATCCCCTCGAAGGGCTTTTCATGCAGCAGGCAGGCGAAGCCATGCTTATCCGCGATTTTTTCATTAATTCCATCGTTAGCTGATTGTGGTCGGTAGCAATATTTGTGGTGGAAAAGATAGGCGCTAATTCAAACTGACGGGGAGCAACTTCTTTATGCTCCGTTTTGGCAAGGATGCCCAGCTTCCACAATTCTTCATCCAGCTCTTGCATAAAAGCCAAAACACGATTATCCAGCATACCGAAGTAATGATCTTCCATCTCCTGACCTTTGGGCGGTAATTTACCGAATAAAGTTCGGCCGCATAATAAAAGGTCTTCTCTTTGGACAAATAATTCTTTATCAATCAGGAAATATTCTTGTTCACAGCCGACGGTTGTTGAAACATGGGCGGCGTTACTGCCGAATAATTTCAGGATTCTCAATGCCTGCTCATTCAGCACTGCCATGGAACGCAGCAGCGGTGTTTTCTTATCGAGTGAGCTGCCGTCAAAGGAACAGAAAATCGTTGGGATACAGAGTGTATTGTCTTTAATAAAAGCGTAGGAGGTTGGATCCCAGGTCGTATAACCGCGGGCTTCAAAGGTTGCCCGCAGACCGCCGTTAGGAAAGCTTGAAGCATCCGGCTCACCTTTGATCAGTTCTTTGCCGGAAAATTCGAGAATGACGCCATCATGATCATCCGGGGCGATAAAGCTTTCATGTTTTTCAGCGGTAATGCCGGTCATCGGCTGAAACCAGTGGGTATAGTGAGTGGCACCTTTTTCTACTGCCCAGTCCTTCATCGCGTTGGCAACCGTATTGGCTACATTGACATCCAGTGTTTTTCCTTCGCGGATGGTCGCTTTAAGCTTTTTGAATACATCTTTAGGCAGCTTTTCTTTCATGACAGCTTCGTTAAATACCATACTGCCAAATGCATCAGTGATTGGTTTCATACACAGTCCTCCTTGTTTAATTAAATAAAAAAGGTGCTGAAAACAATTTCTGTTTCAGCACCTTTGCTTATTTATGCCGCTATTATATGCTTAGAAGATTGGCGATGTCAACATATTTTTGAATAAATTTTGCTTTAACTTAAAGAGCGGTGTAACGGACATACTCGTAAATTTATTCGGCTTGCTAATAAGTATTAAGGGTAAAGCTATTTGTATAGAGTGAGGTAAATCTAATTTATTAAATCTGAAATAGGCTGCAAGAAAATGTGCGAAGTGAATGAATGCAAAAAAGACTTCAGAAACAGCAAAAATAAAAGAGAGTTAGCGATTAACTAATGCATTTGTTGCCGTTAATGTGATATACTTTTTTTAAATTAGTATAGTTGAAGATTACCAATTAATGGAGAGGATCAGATGCTAACAAGCACAAATCGTATTTAGATTATTTTAGAATTGATTATTAGATAAGAAATATAGCTGGGGACTGAAATTGTTGGATGCTTTTGAGGGATATTTTGTTATGGTATGAATTGGGCAGACATAGTATACTGACAAATGGTTTTGTAAAAAAGACGCAGAAAACCCCTAAAGTAGAGATAGAACGTGCGAAGACATATCGAGATGATTATGTAGAAAGGTGTGATAAGAATGAAAAAATTTGATGACTTTTTAGAAGAACAGATGCAGAATCAGGAATTTAAAAAGGAGTATGATGATTTATAGCCGGAATTTGATGTGATAAGAGCAATTGTTGATGCTAGGACTTCTCAGAACCTTACACAGAAGCAACTTGCAGAAAAAACGGGCATAAATCAGGCAGATATCAGCAAACTGGAAAATGGCACGAGAAATCCATCCATAAATCTGTTAAAAAGACTGGCAGAAGGTATGGGATGATGCTGGAAATTGAGTTTGTTCCAAAACAGAAAGTATAGATAAATACTTTATTATTCAAGAATTCTAAAGCGACAGGCGTACTATTGAATGTAGTGGTACGCATGTTTAGGTTAGAGAAAACAATAAGTGAAAACTAAGAAAATTAAGGAGTTTGAGAACATGATAAAAATACTATTCATTTGCCATGGGAACATCTGCCGTTCACCGATGGCTGAATTTGTAATGAAGGATATGGTAAAGAACCATGGTCTTGTTGATGCGTTTATCATCGATTCCGCAGCTGTCAGCCAGGAGGAGTTAGGCAATGGCATTCACTATGGAACACGCGATAAGCTGAAACAGATGGGCATACCATGCTCAACTCATCATGCCGTTCAGGTAACACGTCATGATTATGATACCTATGATTTGCTGATCGCAATGGATCAGTCTAATATTAATGGTTTACATCGTCTCTTAGGCAATGATGACCAGCATAAAATAACCAAACTGCTCAGCTATGCCGGCCTTGATCGAGACATAGCCGATCCATGGTATAGCGGCAACTTTGATGAAACTTATGATGATATACAGAAGGGATGTGCAGCTTTATTAAGGGAACTGCATCCGGAGGTGAATGATGATTGAACAATTTCTAAGTATTTTTTATGACTGCCTGCATTTTTCGCAAACCGAAGCTTTTCCAACTGAACGCTTTGCCAGCCTGTTTGCTGACCACGCTGTCTTGATCGAACATCAGCCCCATGGCTTTCAGACTTTGAGCGTAAACGAATTCATTGCGTCAATGAATGCTTATCAGGCAGAAATGACGGGCACTTTCCATGAAAGTCAGACAAATTTTCAAGTCAGTGAGGAAGCCGGTGTTCTGATTGTTGACAGTAATTATGAAAAGCAGATCAACGATCAAAATTTTTATGGTACGAATCATATGATCTTGACTGAGATTCAAGGCCAGCTCAAAATTATCAGTATTGTTTTTTAGAGTGAGAAAAATTCACTCTCTTTTTTTTGCTTCTTGAATATGTTATAGTTGTAAACAGATTGATTCATCTGAAAGGGTGAAGCATGGTTGGATCAATTGAGCGCCTGGACTAAGGAAAGTCGACGAGGACAGCAGTTATCGAAAGATTCGGCGGGTGCTGCTGCGGTGAACAGTGAATCGTAAGAATGGGGACAAAAGCAGAGGACTGCCACAAAGCTGCCATTCGGCACTGATAACTGGAGGAATAATTTATGTGTGGAATCATTGGCTATGCAGGCACTAAAAATGCGCATGGTGTTTTAATTGACGGCTTAAAGGCACTGGAATATAGGGGCTATGATTCAAGCGGAGTGGCGGTTTTTACGCATGGCAGAATCGAAACAGTGAAAGCACAGGGAAAGATCAAAAATCTTGAAGCATTGCTGAATGAGGATATGGGTACATGCGGCATTGCCCACACCCGTTGGGCAACTCATGGCGAAGCGAATAGGGTAAATGCTCATCCGCATACAATTGGCAGGGTTACGTTAGTGCATAACGGCATCATTGAAAATGCCGATGAATTACGGCAGACTTATCAACAAAAGGGCATCATTTTTGCTTCGGACACCGATACGGAAACCATTGCTGCCCTGATTAATGATTTTGTGAATCAGGGAATGAATAAAATTGACGCGTGTCTGCGTGCCGGTGAAAACTTAAAGGGCAGTTACGCGCTGGCCATTCTTTTTGAGGATGAGCCGGATACGATCTATGCGATGCGCAAGGATTCACCTTTGATTCTTGGCTTAAGTGATGATGGCAATTATGTGGCAAGTGATGTCAGTGCCTTTTTAAAAGCCACGAATAAGATTCTTGAACTAGAGGAACATGAGGTTGTACGGCTTACTTGCTCACAGTTAGAAATCTTTGATCAACAAGGTAAGGCAGAACGAGATTGGCACACCAGCTGCCGTGAGCTGTCAGGCTTAGATAAAAATGGCTTCGATTCATATTTGCTTAAGGAAATTTTTGAACAGCCGCTGGCCATAAAACGTACCCTTGCTGCTTATATGAATGAAAATTTTGATAATTTAGAAACCCTAATGCCTGATTTGACCACTGTTGATTTTATTTATTTTGTGGCATGCGGTTCTGCCTGTCATGCCGGTATGATTGCCAAACACTGGCTTGAAAAGCTGGTTCATATGCGCTGTGTCTGTGAGTGCGCCAGTGAATTCAGATATGGCAATCCACCCTTGGATAAAAAACACTTGTCGTATTAATCTCACAGTCAGGTGAAACGGCAGATACGCTGGCAGCTTTGCGCATGTGCCGCAAAGGGGAGTGAAAACAGCTGCTATCGTGAATGTGGAAGGCTCCAGCATTGCGAAAGAGGCAGATGTATATCTACCCACAGCAGCGGGCATTGAGGTATCTGTGGCGACTACCAAAGCTTATACATGTCAAGTAGCTGTGCTTGCTTTATTCTGTATTCATGCGGCAATACAACGTCATCAACTCTCAATGGAGGATCAAAAACAATTGCTTGCCGATCTAAACAGGCTGCCTGCTTTAATGGCAGATTTGATTCGTAATGATACGATCTGTCGGTTTGCCGATCAAATTGGTGATGCTCATGATGTGTTCTTTATCGGCCGCGGCATAGACTATGCGCAATCACTGGAAGGCTCTTTAAAGCTGAAGGAAATTTCTTATATTCATTCTGAAGCCTATGCCGCCGGTGAATTAAAGCACGGCACTATCGCATTGATCGAGGCAGGCACACCCGTTCTGGCGCTGATCAGTGATGCGGCTTTAGCGGCTAAAACTTTCTCCAATATGGCTGAAGTCAAAGCCAGAGGCGCAAAGCTGCTTTTGGTCATTCGTGAAGATCTCTATCATCAATCAGGGAATGATACTCATCTTAAACTGCCCAAAGTTCATCCGCTCCTGCAAGGCATACTTTCAATCATTCCCTATCAGCTGCTGGCATATCATCTTGCGAAGCGGCGCGGCTGTAATCTGGATCAGCCAAGGAATCTCGCAAAGAGTGTAACAGTTGAATGAAAATAATGTAAAAAAATGAAAGAAAGCATTGACATTTGCAATTCATGGCAGTAAACTAGAACTGCGAACAAAGACGTTCTATAAATGTACGATGTGTACAATTATAGGCGTCTTTTCTTTTTAAGGAGGCTAATGAATATGCTTAAAAAGAGACAGGTAAGGATGCAATCAGTCAGCTGATTCAGCGATTTTCAATATGAATATTAGGAAGGGAGTCATTAACATGTGTGGTTTAATGTTTATCAGCAATCCATCAAAAATAATGGAATTTATGCATGGATTTAAAAAAATCGCCCGCCGCGGCCTGATATGGAACGGGTTGAAATTATGGATCAGGGAATTCTAGGCTTTCACCGACTGGCTATTATGGATGTTGAGCCTTCAGGGATGCAGCCAATGCATCATCTTGGCAACGCGGTAATCTGTAATGGTGAAATCTATAATTTTCGTGCTATAAAAAAGGAATTGATAGAGGCAGGGGTTCAATTTCATTCCGGCAGTGACTGTGAGATTCTGCTTCCCCTATATGAAAAATGGGGTGTGAGCTATTTAATATCCTTGATGCGGAATTTGCCTGTGTAATTGTTGACGCGGGTCATAAAAAAATCATCGCTGCCCGTGATCCGCTCGGTATCCGTCCATTGTTTTATGGTTATCTGTCTGATGGTTCAATCTGCTTTGCCTCAGAAGCTAAAGCATTGACTCATTGCTGTGATATAGTGAAGCCTTTTCCTTGCGGTACTTATTATGAGGAGGGTCAGTTTATTACATATCATGATAACTGTACGCAAAGTCAGCCAGGTTTTGATACCTTGACTTCAGCTTTAGAAGTCATTCATGATGATTTGGTACAGGCTGTCATTAAGCGTTTGGACGCGGATGCCGAGCTGGGCTTTCTTTTAAGCGGCGGTCTGGATTCCAGCCTTGTATGCGCCATCGCTCAAAGATATTTGAAGAAACCAATCAAAACATATGCGATCGGTATGGCAAAGGATGCCATTGATTTAAAATACGCGAAGGAAACCGCGGCCTATATCGGTTCAGAACATACGGAATTCTTAATGTGCCGTGAAGATGTACTGTCGGCGCTGGATGAAGTAATCATGACACTTGAAACGTATGACATCACAACGATTCGGGCAAGTCTTGGCATGTATTTATTATGCAGGCAGATTCATGCAAAGACTCATACAAAGGTATTGCTGAGCGGCGAGGTATCTGATGAATTATTCGGCTATAAGTATACGGATTATGCCCCGGATGCTCACGCCTTTCAGCAGGAGAGTGAAAAGCGTATCCGTGAATTATATATGTATGATGTACTGCGGGCAGACCGCTGTATCTCCGCTCATGCGCTGGAAGCCCGTGTTCCTTTCGGGGATCTTCGCTTCTTATCGGATGTATTGGCAATTGATCCTAAATTGAAAATGAATGGTACCGGTAAAGGAAAGTATCTGCTGCGCAAGGCTTTTGAAAAAGATAAACTGCTGCCCGATGATATTCTCATGCGTGAAAAAGCAGCTTTCTCTGATGCGGTAGGTCATTCTATGGTGGAAGATCTGAAAGCTTATGCGGAAACATTATACAGCGATGAAGAATTTGTCAAGCGCTGCCGATTGTTTGCCTATCATGCCATTCCTTATACGAAAGAGAGTTTGATGTACCGGGAAATCTTTGAAAAATACTATCCCGGACGGGCGGCTTGGATTAAAGATTATTGGCTGCCTAATCAATCCTGGGAGGGGTGTCATGTATCCGATCCCAGTGCCCGTGTTCTTGATAATTATGGTGAAAGTGGAAAATAACCGGTAAACACCGGTTTTTCTATGGAAATTCACACGGTTTTCACATTGCTTAGGTAGAATTAAGTGATATAATAACGTTGCACTTTTTAGACTGGGAGAATACTTATGAAAAAAAGAAATGTAAAAAATAATGGGAAAACGATCGATTTGATCTTTCTGATCTTGTTCGCTGGTTCAGCCTTATATTTTCTGGTTGAAACGATGATCGGGCATCTGCTTCCTACCAAATATATTCTGATAGCATCAGTTGTACTGCTGATCGTTGTCGGCTTGTTATATCTGAGCATCCGCTTATCAAAACATAGCTCATGGCCGCGCTGTCTTTTAAGTCTTGTACTGGCTGGCGCGCTCTTATTCGGCGGTGTTTATCAGATGCGCATCCGAAAGGCATTCGGCAGTATCGATGATGGTTCAGTAAATATCAATGCGATCTCTTTAGTAGTCCTGGAATCCTCAGCCTTTCAATCAGCGGCTGACTTAAGCAATCATAAAGTGGGTTTGATCGGCTCCGCTGAAAACGCGCTGAACGCATCGGCAATCAATGAAATAAATGATGTTACGATTACATATATTGAGAGTCAGGATTCAATGATGCTGGCTAATGAATTAGTCACACAAAACGTTGACGCTGCCTTGATGGCCAATTCACAGCTTACGATGATTGAAAAGAATAATGAAGATCTGTACCAGCGTCTGCGGGTTATTAAAACATATGAAATGAAGGTTGATAATACAGAAATAGCCAGTGATAAGGATATTACCAAAGAACCCTTTACAGTCTATATTTCCGGATTAGACAGCTTGGGTATCCCGAATTACAATGGTCTCAGCGATGTGAATATGCTGCTGATGATAGATCCTGTTACCCATCATATTGAAATGGTTTCCATTCCAAGAGATGCTTATATACCTAATAAGGCTTATAATAATTATCCGGATAAGTTAACGCATACCGGTAATGACGGCATTGATAATGTTGTTCAGTCAATGGAAAATGTATTCGGTTTTGATATTGATTATTATGCCAAGGTCAGCTTTTCATCGCTGATCGAAATTGTGAACACTTTAGGCGGCATTGATGTAGATGTTCAGCTTGAATTTTATGAACAGGATGAAAACCGTGATTTCTCCAATCAGATTCATCTTTATCCTGGCTTGCAGACATTGGATGGCCGCAGTGCTTTGGCTTATGCCAGACATCGGCATACCGAAGGCTGGGGCGATCTTGGACGAAATTACGCTCAGCAGCAAATCATTCAGGCGATCGTTAATAAGCTGCTGACCGCAGAGGGAATCAATAAAGTTCCTGATGTGCTGCAGGTAGGTGCTGAATATGTTTCTACCAATATGCCGATCAGTACGGTAAAACGCTTTATTAATCATGAAATCAGCAATCCGCGCTCCTGGTCGTTCTCATCGACATCACTGGCGGGAGCTTTAAGTGAAAATCAATTGTGCGTGAGCGCGACGGAATATGGACCGCTGTTTGTCTTTATTTTGGATCAGAATGAATTGAATAATGTTTATGCGAAATATTTGGAAATGTTTGAACCATCAAAGCTGTCAGATTTCAAGTTCACTTTAGATGATTTGAATAAATATCAGGTGACGATGCCATATAATGAGTATTTGCTGACAATCGATAATTATCAGTCAAAGATGAGTACCCAATTCCCATCACTGTATTATGTAGCGCCGCCGGTACTGCCGGAGGTGGATGAATCTGATCAAAACACAGGTGAGAATACAGAAGAACCGCCGCTTGATGAACCGGCGACGGATACGGATGTGCCCTTTGATCCTGATCAGGGCGGGGAGTCTGATAACCTGCCGTCCGACAGTGAGAATAATGAAACCGATAATCCGGAGGGTTTTGAAGAAAATCCAATTGCAAATGAACCTGAAGGCAATGACTTGCCGCTTGATCCAGGCGTATAAACAAAGACAGGCTTACGCTTGTCTTTCTTTCATTTTAGAGAATTGACAAGCTTATGGTAAAATCGGATAATGGATGTAAAGGAGCTGACTATGAAAGATAAAAAGAATAATTCAATCATTGATTTGATCTTGCTGCTGATTTATCTGATCTGCGCTCTTTATTTCATGGCTGAACTCTATCTTGGTTCGCTGCTTTCTTTCCGCTTTATGCTGCTGCTTGGAATTGGCTTGCTGTTAATATTGATTTTGTTATTTCTCAGTATCAGTAAAAAAGCCAAAAGCCTGCTGCGGCGGTTGATCACCATTTTGCTTTGTCTGCTTCTGCTGGCGCTTTCAATTGTTCAGATGGGGATACGCTCAGCCTTTTATGAACTGGATAATGTGCCTAAAACAACCTATCATTTATCCTTGATTGTCAGTGATGAAGGTGTCACGGATCTCAATGATATCAAGGGCGGTGAAATTGGTTTGCTGGCGGATCAGGCAAACAGCAACGCATTCGCGCTGAATGAATTAAAGAAAGCCAAGGCATCCTTTAACTATGTAGAATATATCGATTACTCTAAACTGATTCTTGATCTGATGAATGGACGTCTTGATGGAATTTTAGTTAATGACGCGCTGTATCAGAAGATGTGTGATTTATATACGGATGTGGCGGCAAATACTCATGCAATCAAGGATTTTAATCATGTTGTGAAGATTAATTTCAATCAGCGGGATAAGGATCTCAACAATGAACCTTTTACGGTTTTTGTTTCCGGCATGGATCAAAACGGGGATGTATCACTGGCTGCTAAAACCGATGTCAATATGCTTTTGATGGTAGACCCAGGCCGTCATCATGTGGAGATAATCTCTTTGCTCAGAGATACTTATGTGCCGAATCCAGCTTATGATTATTATCCGGATAAGCTGACGCATACTTCCTATAACGGTATAGATAATACAATTGAATCAATAGAAAGTGTTTTCGGTTTTCCTATTGATTATTATGTCCGGGTTAATTTTTCAACATTGATTAATATTGTCGATACATTGGATGGCATTGATGTTGATGTAGCTCTATCCTTTTGTGAACAAGATTCCAACCGCAGTTTGATTCACCGATTTGTGTTGATGAAGGCCGGCAGCGTTTGGATGGTGAAGAGGCATTGGCTTATGCCCGTCACCGCACTTCCTATTCAGATGTGGAACGGACACAGGCTCAGCAGCAAATCGTTGAAGCCTTAGCGCAGCGTCTGTTTTCAGCAGATAGCATTCCTAAAATCAGCGATGTTTTAAAAACCGCCAGTGAGAATATTTTAACTAATATTGATATGGCCTCAGTAAAAGCATTTATGCGCAATGAAATAGATACACCGAGAATGTGGACATTTAATGCTGTCTCTTTAGCCGCTGGTACAACTGCCATGCTGCCGTGCATCAGCTGGGATTCATCATGGCCATTATCAGTGTATCTGTTAAGCAATACCGATTTATCGATGGTTTATAGTAAATACTTGGAAATGTTTGATGTGCTGGATTTTTCCTTGTTTAATTTTAATTTGAATCATGAACTAAGTGAGGAAATCATGCCGCCTTATAATTCATATTTGATCACTGCTGAAAATGTGAATTATAAGCTGGACGAAGTGTTTGCTTTACTGCCAGCTGATCCGATTGAAATTTATGAAATGCTTGAACCCGGAACGGTGGAAGAAAATGAACAGTCCGTTTTTGATCCCATGGCTCAGATTCAGACCAGCAAGCTGGCAAGAGCGCGTGAAGATTCAAATAGTGAATAATGATTATTAAACAAAAACAGCATCTGCTTCAAGTGATGCTGTTTTTATCTGTTGACATAACTGTCTGTATTTATTTGTGATATCATAACGCGATGGTTGTCCGCCGCTTTTTATATCTGACAGCATAAAAGACAGCTGCCGATCCATCAATGGTAGGAAGGTAAACTATAATAATGCTATTCAATGACTGCTTACGGCTATGCGCGAATACTCACTTTATTAAATTTCGTGAATCAGTATATTATTTTCACGGTCAGGACCGACTGATACAAGTGAAATGCGGGTGTTTGTAAATTCTTCAATGCGTTTTAGATAAGCCCGGCAGTTTTCCGGCAGCTCTTCAAATGTACGGATTTGGGTAATGTCTGACTGCCAGCCTGGGAAAGTCTCATAAATTGGCTTGGCGGCGGCAATCATTTCAACAGAAGCGGGAATAGTATCATAATGCTGACCGTCAATTTCATAACCGACACATACTTTGATTTCATCAAAGGCTGAAAGTACATCGATCTTCGTGATAACCAGATCGGTTAAGCCATTGATGCGGGCGGCATGTTTGACAACATTTAGATCCAGCCATCCGCAGCGGCGCGGACGTCCGGTAGTTGCTCCATATTCATGACCGATAGCCCGCAGCTTTTCGCCCTCTTCATTAAGCAGCTCACTGACAAAAGGCCCTTCACCGACACGGTAGAATAAGCCTTGACAACACCGATAATTTTATTCAGCCTCATCGGTGAAACACCGGCGCCTGCACAGACACCGGCAGAAGTAGGTGAAGAAGAAGTTACATAAGGATAAGTGCCATAATTAATATCCAGCATGGCCGCCTGAGCTCCTTCAAATAAAACCATTTTATCTTGATCCAGCGCTTCATTGACCACGCTTAATGAATCCATCATTCTAGGCATCAGTTTTTCACGGATCATGCTGAACTGGGCAACCATTGAATCATAATCAAATGGTTCTTCATTATAAAGCTTAGTAATCTGATCATTTTTGATGGAGAGTGTTGATTTTAATTTACGCTTAAAGGAATCAAAATCAATCAAATCCCCAACTCTTAAACCGATGCGGGTATATTTATCTGCATAACAAGGACCGATGCCGCGCTTGGTTGTGCCAATCTTGTTGCCAGCCAGCCGTTCTTCCTGAAGCTCATCCAGCTTGATATGATACGGCATGATCAGATGTGCGCGGTCACTGACGTAAATATGGCTGCTTGGCAGACCTTTCTTTTCCAATACATCGATTTCTTCAAGCAATACAAAGGGATCGACAACCACACCCGGCCCGATAATGCATACCGCATTTTTGTGAAGTACACCTGAAGGAAGCAGATGGAGAATACTTTTCTCACCGTTGACAACAACGGTATGTCCGGCATTATTGCCTCCTTGAAACCGAACGACATAATCCGCTTTTTCACCGAGAACATCAACGATTTTACCTTTTCCTTCATCGCCCCATTGGGCACCAACTACTACATAACCTGCCATTATTGCATTTCTCCTTTACAGTTTTTCGTTATTTTCAAAAAACACTTTAATATTCTATCACTATTTATCGGTTGGGCATAGATTTTTCTTTAAAAAATATTGACTTTTCGCATTCCTCACCTTATTATAGACACAGAACAAAGGCGTTCAGTGAATTCAGGGTAGTATTTACCCTTTATTTATTGACGCCTTTTTCAATTTTTAGGAGGCAATTTATGAATAATACACAGCGGGAAGTAATCCAATTTATAAATGAAAATGATGTAAAATTTATCCGTCTTGCTTTCTGTGATATCTTTGGTATCCAGAAGAATATATCAATTATGCCTGATGAATTGGAACGGGCATTTCATGAAGGTATTTCTTTTGATGCTTCGGCGATTGCCGGCTTTTTAAATGTGGAAGCCAGTGATCTGTTTCTATATCCTGATCCTACAACCTTATCTTTATTGCCCTGGCGTCCGCAAAATGGCAGGGTAGTACGCTTTTTCTGTGAAATTAAAGATGCAGAGGGAAATGTTTTTGAATCTGATGCACGTCATTTATTAAAAGAAGTATGCGCTGAAGCGTCAGCGGCAGGTTTGACGATTATGGCGGGTCTGGAATGTGAGTTTTATCTGTTTAAGCGGGATGAATGGGGAAATCCTACTCATATCCCCCTTGATCGGGCTTCTTATTTTGATATAGCGCCGCTTGATGCGGGGGAAAATGTGCGCCGAGAAATCTGTCTTACATTAGAGAAAATGGGGATTCAGCCGGAAAGCAGTCATCATGAGCATGGCCCCGGTCAAAATGAGATTGATTTTCGTTATGATGATGCTTTTACAACCTGTGACAATCTGATTACTTTTAAATCAGTTGTGGAAACGATCGCGGCATTGAATGGTCTGTATGCGTCATTTGATCCTAAACCACTGGCTGATGAAGCGGGAAATGGTTTGCATATCAATTTATCGGTATATGATGAAACAAGCAATTTGTTTGCGGATCAGAAAAGTGAGTGCATGGCGGCTTTTACGGCGGGTATTTTACGCCGTATCAGGGAAATCAGTGTTTTCTTAAATCCTATGGCATGCAGTTATCAGCGGCTGGGGCATTTTGAAGCGCCTAAATATATCAGCTGGAGTCATCAAAATCGATCACAGCTGATTCGCATTCCGGCTGCCAAAGGTGAATACCGACGCATTGAGGTGCGTTCTGCTGATCCGATGTGCAATCCTTATCTGGCCTTAAGTTTATTGCTGAGTGCCGGCTTGGAAGGTATTCACGATCAGCTGAAGCTGCCGGCGGCGGTTAATGAAAATCTGTATCAGCGTGAACATGATGAATTAGAAAAGCTGCCGGAGAATTTGCAGGAAGCCATCGAAATAGCCCGCGGCAGTGAGTTTGTGCAAAAGTTTTGCCGCAGCATTTGATTGATAAATATTTGGCAGTCAAGACTTTAGAGATTTCAGCATAATCGATTGGAGGGAAGGCTATGGAACGGTGTTTATTAGTATCCAGCATGCATCATAAACAAGATTTATTGGCAACCTTTTTAAATACCGCTTTTCCTTCGGTCATGAAGATAGACAATGCGGCAGAAGCCAGAGTGATCTTATTGGATCAAGATTTTGACAGCATCGTAATCGATACACCCTTAAAAGATGAATTTGGTCATATGCTTGCCATCTATGCTGCCCGCAATCCTTTAACCTCAGTAATTTTAACGGTACAAAATGAACGGGCCGATGAAATGTGCGAAAAGGTGCAGGCATATGGCGTTATGGTACTTGCGAAACCGCTTGATGAACAGCTTTTTACGCAAACCTTAAATCTGATGAAGGCAGCTCGTTACCGCATGGCGGTATTAAAAAAAGAAAATGATGATCTGCAAAGTAAAATTGAAGAAATCAAACTGGTGGATAAGGCTAAATGTATCCTGATTGAACGTTTTCAGTATAGTGAACAAACGGCCCATCGAGTAATTGAAAAAAAGGCGATGGATCGCCGTATGAGCCGCAAAGAAATAGCCAAAATGATAATAAAGAATAGCGAAAGGAGAAAAGAATGAGAAAATATATATTTGTGACAGGCGGTGTCGTATCCGGTTTAGGTAAAGGTATAACCGGTGCATCACTGGGCCGTTTGCTTAAAGCGAGAGGGTATAAGGTAGCTTCGCAAAAGCTTGATCCCTATATTAATGTTGATCCGGGTACGATGAGTCCCTTTCAGCATGGCGAGGTGTATGTGACTGAGGACGGTGCGGAAACCGATCTTGATTTAGGTCATTATGAGCGCTTTATTGATGAAAATCTGAATCATTATTCAAACCTGACGACCGGTAAGGTTTATTGGGAGGTATTGAATAAAGAGAGGCGCGGTGAATTTCTTGGTGAGACAGTACAGGTGATCCCGCATATTACCAATGAAATTAAGAGTTTTATTTATCAGGTCGGTGAGCAAAGCGGCTGTGATGTGGTTATTACAGAGATCGGCGGTACGGTAGGCGATATTGAAAGTCAGCCATTTTTAGAAGCGATCCGTCAGCTGTCCATCGAGGTAGGCCGTGAAAATTGTTGTTTCATTCATGTGACGCTGGTGCCTTTTATTGCCGGCAGCAATGAGCTTAAATCAAAGCCGACTCAGCATTCTGTCAAGGAGCTGCAGTCCTATGGCATTCATCCCAATCTGATAGTCACTCGTTCCGATGCACCGCTTGATAATGATATTAAGCGCAAGATATCAGCATTCTGCAATGTGAAATGCGACTGTGTCATTGATAATCAGACGATGCCGACATTGTATGAAGTTCCTTTGATGCTGGAATCAGCAAATTTATCGGAAGTAGTCTGCCGTGAGCTGTCACTGCCAGCCAGAAGTATCGATTTAAAGGAGTGGCGGGCAATGGTCGAAATGATTCATGCCTGTGATAAAACCGTGCGGATTGCCTTAATCGGTAAATATGTAAAGCTGCATGATGCTTATTTGTCTGTAATGGAAGCACTCAATCACGGCGGTTTTGAAAATGGCGCCAAGGTAGTGATCGACTGGTAGATTCAGAAGGCATCCATGAAGGCAATGCCGCAGAAGTATTAAAGGATGTTGATGGTATTTTAATTCCCGGCGGTTTTGGCAGCCGCGGCATTGAGGGGAAGATTGCGGCGGCGCATTATGCGAGAGTGAATAATGTTCCATATTTAGGAATCTGTTTGGGGATGCAGATTGCGACCATTGAATTCGCCCGCTGTCAACTGGGGTTGAAGGATGCCAATTCATACGAATTCGATCCTGAAGCGAAGCATCATGTAATCCATTTTATGGCACATCAAAGCGATGATTTGGCCAAAGGCGGTACGATGCGTCTAGGTGCATATCCTTGCCTGATCAAAGCTGATACGTTAATGATGAACTGTTATAAGCAGGAACAAATCTCAGAGCGGCACCGTCATCGCTATGAGTTTAATAATGAGTATCGTTCAATGTTTGAAGCAGCCGGCATGGTACTCAGCGGTACTTCCTTAGATCAGCAGCTGGTTGAAGCAATTGAAATTCCAGCCAATGATTTCTATATCGGGGTACAGTTTCATCCTGAATTCAAATCAAGGCCGAATCACGCCCATCCATTATTCAAAGGCTTCATTAAGCATGCGCTGAAACATCAGCAGAAATAAAAAAGGATTCCCATTCAGGAATCCTGAAGCTATGATTCTAAAATCTTTAAATCGGACTTCTCATAGGCATTATGACCGGGAAGTCCTTTTTTAAAGCGCCAGCAGCGAATGGCATCCTCAAGCTTTAACCCCTTGTTATCAGCGAAAAAAGCACGAATGTATGTATTGTATTCAAATTGACGGTCAATCGTGGCTGTTGTTTTCTTCTTTGCTTTCAATATCTGGGCATAGGCAATTACGGCGTCTTGATATGTTTTGCCGGCATTGCTTTTCAGCCAATTCTGAAACTGAACATTAAAGCTGAAGCTTTGACCGATGGCCTGTTTGAAGAATACACGATGCTGTTCTGAACAGACGATGTTTTCCTCAATCAACGTATCCAACGTCAGCAATGATGGACTGTTCTTTGACTTCACGGGCTTGGCTCGAATCAGTTTCTCACCGGTTTCAAGATAATGAGCGATGCGTTCAGTTAATTCATTTTTGCTGCCGGTTGCCTGTAAGCCGAATTCACGGCAGAAGCTGACAAGCTCTTCTTTCAGATAATAATAATTTTTAAACTCAGCGGCTGTCAGTTTGACTGACAAAGAGGGACGTGTTGACATAAGTAACTCCTTTATATCTATATAATTTCTAAACTTGAACCGCTGCCGACTTCTATAAGACTCAGACTCTTGCTGATTTCAGCTTTGGCATGAAATGAAACACAGTGGCATGGCGCAAGCAGCTCGATCTGATTTGATTTTAAATAATCAATGGTTTGAGCCAGCCGTTCATCCACATCAAAAAGGTGAAAACCCCCGATAACGCCAAGGATGCGTGATTCATTACTCAGCAGTTTTGCGGTTTCAATGATATTGCAGATGCCGCTGTGAGAACAGCCGGTAATGATAAACAAACCATTCACAGAATGATAGACCAATGCACTGTCATCTAATAGTAAATCAGGTATTAATTTGTTTTCATGCTTTGTCATGCCGATCGGTATACGTGGTTCAAAGCTGAAATGCTGAGGTATTTCACCCAGATAGGTCATTGTTTCATTCAGCTTTAAGGGGGTTTTACTCAAAATAAGGGAAGAGCTTGTCTTTAATTCCTGAATACTGAGCGGCGAACCGATATCTAATGAAGCCATGGTTTTTTGATTGAAAGTATCCGGATGAGCAATGATCCGCTTATTAGCTAGCAGATGCTTCTCTTTCAGCCATTGTAAGCCCCGCGTATGGTCATTGTGACCGTGTGACAGAACAATATCCATCGGCTGTGTTAAATCGATCTGAAGCGAAGCTGCATTTCTTAGAAACACATCAGAATAGCCAGTATCAAAGAGGAGTCGTTGCTCACCCTCTTCAATGTAAAAAGACAGAGCTGGTTCACCCAGATAGTATTGATCGATAATTGTATTATTGTCACAGAGTATGGTAAGTTTCATAGCAGACCTCGTTTTCACTATTCTAGCATACTTAATTTTATATGCAAGAGTTCAATTTGTATCAAATTGGTGTTCTGTAAGAAACTATAGCTTCCTACTATTTTAAGACTAGTAGTCATTGAAACACGGTTTAAATGCCGTTTTTTTCTTTTATATATAAAAAGCATGCTTATAACGTGGAAGTCATCGGTACTGTCCGAATGCTTTGATTTAAACAGAAACTTAAATAAAACACATAAAAAACCTCAGTAATTCTTAAGAAATTCTAAAATTTCTTTTCTTACGAAAATGAAATTTGCTCAGTGTTTAATGTCAGCCGCAAGTGTGCTATAATTAGACGAGTAAAGGAGCGGGTGCTATGAAGTCTGTCTGTATTTTGAAGGAGAAAAGATGATTTCTACCTCTGGGATCGGCCGCGCCTTGAAGCATCAAAAAGCGGCTCTGGCTTCACAGGGGATTGAATATACCTTGGATCCAGATGATGATTATGACATCCTGCACATCAACACGGTAGGTCCCAGCAGTCTTGGCGCGATTGCTAAAGCTAGGAAAAGGGGATTAAAAGTCATTTATCATGCACATTCAACGGAAGAAGATTTCCGCAATTCGTTTGTATTGAGTAATCAGATTGCACCGGTATTCAAAAAGCTGCTGATCACATGCTACTCAAAAGCGGATTATATTATTACACCGACACCTTATTCAAAATCTTTATTGGAAGGTTATGAAGGAATCAATGTACCCATTGTGGATATTTCTAATGGTATAGATCTTGACCGCTTTCACTATAATAAAGAGAAGGTGAAGGCTTTTCGCCGTTATTTCTCATTAAAAGATGAGGATAAGGTTGTTATTTCAGTAGGCTTGTATTTTGAACGTAAGGGCCTGTTGGATTTTATGGAGGTAGCAAAGCAGCTGCCGCAGTATAAGTTTATCTGGTTTGGCTATACGCCGCTTTATACTGTGCCTAAGAAGATTCGCGAAGTTATTGAGGAAGATCATCCGCATAATGTAATTCTGCCGGGATATGTTAAGGGCCCGGTTATTGAAGGTGCTTATGCGGGTGCTGACTGCTTCTTCTTCCCTAGTAAAGAAGAGACAGAGGGAATCGTTGTTTTGGAAGCCTTAGCAAGTTCCCAGCAAGTATTATTAAGAGATATTCCGGTATATGATCCATGGCTGCTTCACGGTGTTAACTGCTATAAAGGCAAAACGGTTGCTGATTTTGTAGAGTTGACGGAAAAGATTGTTGAAGGAAAAGCGGACAATCTGACAGAAAATGGCCGGTTTACGGCTGAATCAAGAAGCATTGAATGTATTGGGGAGAAATTGCGAGAGGTTTACGAGAAAGTGTTGGCTCTGTGAGCGGGGTAGTCTATGAAACAAGTATCTAAAAAATATATATTGAATCTGCTGCTTATCCTTTTGCTGACAGGCTTTGCTTTATGGTTTGCATTAAAGGATGATTATGAGCAGGTGCTGGGAGTTTTAAAGAATATTTCCTGGTTCAGTATGATTCTTATCCTCATTGGCTCATTATTCTATAATGGCATGATAGGCTGTATCCTGACATCAATTGCCCGTGAGCATAAGCATGATTATAAGCTGAAGGACGGAATCGTTGTCGGCTTTATCGGCAGCTTTTTCAGCGGTATTACCCCCAGCGCGTCAGGCGGTCAATTTGGGCAGATCTATGCGTTTAAGAAACAGGGAATACGGCCAAGTGAAGGCGCAAGTATTCTCTGGCTTGATTTTATTACTTATCAGACTGTATTAATGCTGTATGCGGCTTTATTGATGATTCTTCGTTTTGGCTATTATTATGCTAATTATTCATTCTTATTTACTTTTATCTTTATCGGCTTTTTATTGAATTTCTCAGTCATCGGTCTGCTTTGGACAATGGCTAAATTCCCTAAGCTATATATGAAGCTGAGCGGTACTGTTGTCCGGCTGCTGCATAAGATGCACATTGTAAAGGATAAGGAAAAGACGTTGTCCAGTTGGAATGAACAATTATCATCCTTCAATATAGAGATTAACCGCAACCGCAACAACAAAAAGCTGATTTTGAAAGTTGCCGGTTATAACGTGATTCGATTAACGATTTATTTTTCACTGCCGTTTTTTATCGGTTTAGTATTAGGCGTGCCGGCTAAGGATATGCCAATTATCGATGTGATTGCGTTGTCATCCTTTGTGACAATGTCTAATTCATTCTTTCCGGTTCCCGCGCCAGCGGCGGTACGGAGATGATGTTTGTGCAAATATTCTCTTTATTAATTTCAGCAAAATATGCATCAAGTATTATGATTATTTGGCGATTTGCCACCTATCATTTGATTCTGCTGATTGGGGGCACGTTGTTTATATTTATCAAACAGCATTCTGCGCACGGGATGCAGACAGAAGAATAGGAGGCGACTTATATGCGGATAGGATTATTTAGTGACACATATCTGCCGGATATCAATGGGGTAGTTTCATCCATTGTTACACTGCAGAAAGAGCTTGAAAAAAATGGACATGAAGTTTTTGTGATTGCCAACCATAAGGGGCTGCTGCATTCAAAACGTGAAGGGAACGTATTGCGGCTGCCAGGCTTTGAATTGAAATGGCTGTATGGCTATATTTTATCAACACCCTATCATTTTTCAGCGAAGGATGATATTAAGGCGATGAATCTTGATTTGATTCATGTACACACCGAATTCGGTATCGGTATCTTTGCACGTATTGTAGCAAAAGATCTTGGTATTCCGCTTGTATGTACTTACCATACAATGTATGAAGATTATACTCATTACATTAATAAATTTGATATTGAAGGCATTGACAAGGTAGGCAAAAAAGTGACTGCTTCCTTCTCTAAAATGGTTGTTGATACATGTGAAGCGGTTATCGCACCAAGTGAAAAGACACGGGAAGCATTAGTTAAATATGGTGTTACCACGCCGATTCATATAATTCCTACCGGTCTTGATTTGGATAAGTTTAACCGGGAACGCATCCCGGCTGAGGATATTCTGAAGCTGCGGGCTCAGTATCATCTGAGTGCCGAGGATAAGGTGATGCTGTATGTCGGCAGAGTAGCGCATGAAAAGAGTATTGATGTTGTGATCCGCGGTTTTGTGAAGGCAGCGAAAAGTAATCCGCATTATAAGCTAATGATTGTCGGCGGCGGCCTGATCTTGAGGAATTGAAAGATTTGGCTGTTTCATGCGGCATTGCGGATCAGGTGATTTTCACAGATAAGCAGGACCGTGATCTGGTGCCTGTCTTCTATGCAGCGATGGATGGCTTTGTATCTGCGTCATTAAGTGAAACGCAGGGTATGACATTCATCGAAGCGGCAGCCAGCGGATTGCCGGTATTTGCCCGTCATGATGATGTATTGGATGATTTATTGGAGGATGGCAAGAGCGGTTATTTTTTTGAAGAGGATACATTTAGTGATAAGGTTATTGAATTCTTTGCCTTGGATAAGGAAACGGTGGAAATTATGAAGCACAATGCCCGCCGTCAAAGTGCGCAGTATGACTGTCATACTTTCTATACCGCTGTGCTCAATGTTTATGAGGAAGCTGTTAATTCTTATCATAAGACTTTGGATGTAAAGCGAATTAAAACGATGGACGATTGTGTACTGATTACGCTGCTTGATAATAAAGAAAATGAAATCAAGGTGCTGGTCAGTGTAGAAGATTACTTTGCGTTTGAAATTAAAAAAGACGGAGTTATTCACCAAAGCGTACTTGAGGAGCTGCAGCTTCGTGAAAAAGTATTAAAAGCATGGCGTTTATGCATCCGTAAAATATCAACCAAGGATCGTACACGCAAAGAAATGTATGATATATTGGTAGAAGATGGTTCTTTGGATATTAAACAGATTAATGATATGATTGATAAGCTTGAAGATAAGGGCTATGTCAATGATACCTTGTATATGTTTAATCAGATTGAGCACAAGCAGCGCTCTCTTGAAGGTAAAGGCAAGATTATTCGTGATCTTGTTAAACGGGGACTGCCGTATGAAAGTGTTTCGGAAGCATTAGATACGCTTGGAGATGCGACAGAGAAAACAAAGGCCTACCATTACGCTCAAAAGCTTCAGCTGTCAATCAAGGGACAGTCATTGAAAATGAAGAAACAGAAAATGAAGCAGCGGCTGATTGTTCAGGGATATAGTCCGACACTTGCCGATGAGGTAATCGCACAGATGGATTTTAAAGAAGAAGCCGGCGAACAAGCTGCTTTGCTTGAAAAGGCAATACAGAAAGCATTAAAGACATATTCAAAAAAATATGATGGTCAGGATTTGAAGAATGCGATTTTGCGCTCTTTGATCCGCAAAGGCTTTACATCGGAAGATGTACTGATTGCCATCAATGGAATGGAGATTTTTAAATGAAACACGTAAATGAATTTATCGATGGGGATCATGGTACTTATGTATTATTAATTTCCCAGTTAAGCAAAGGAGTTACCGCTAAGGGTTCACCCTATCTTTCGCTGACTCTTCAGGATAAGACAGGTGTCATTGAAGGGAAGCTATGGTCAGCTCGTCCGGATCAGCTGGCTAATTATAAGCCGGGTATGATTCTTGAATTTGAAGGTGAGGTTCTGTCACACAACAAGCAGCTGCAAATGCGGGTGAATGATTGCCGTATACTGGACCGCAGTAAATTTGATATCCGTGATTTTGTGCGCGAAGGAGATATTTCGCGTGCTGAGCTGAAGCGTCAGATCAGTGAAAAGATTGATAGTATTGAAAATCCTAAGCTGCATTTGTTAATCAGCAAGGTTATGGAGCATTTTGAAAAAGATTTTTATGCTTATCCGGCGGCAGCTAAAAATCATCATGATTTTGTCGGTGGGCTGGCAACGCATGTATTAGGCATGCTGAGGGTCGCGGATGCGTTATGTGCGATCTATCCGATGCTTGATCGGGACTTGTTAGTCAGCGGGGTAATTGCTCATGATATTGGGAAATGCATCGAATTAAGCGGCCCGGTTATTACTGAATATACAATGCCTGGTAAGTTATTGGGGCATATTTCAATTATGCAGACGATCGTGGATGAAACCGCAAAAGCAAATAATATTGAAGGTGAAGAAGTGATTTTGCTTCGGCATATGATCCTTTCTCATCATGGTGAATATGAGTTCGGTTCACCGGTCCTGCCAATGATTCCAGAGGCAGAGATTCTCCATTATATTGACAATATCGATGCCAGAATGAATTCACTGACTAAGGCGCTGGATGGTGTTACTGAGGGGGAATTTACACCGCGTATTTTTGCTCTTGAAAACCGAAGCTTCTATAAGGCTAAGAAAAACGAAAGAATAATGCAGGAATGGTTCAAACCATTCCTTTTTCAAATACTAATTTCGATAGGAACAGAACAGCTCGCATTTTAGATAATGAAAGTGAGAGGTAATAAAAAAACAGATAAGTATAATGAATAAGAGAGGTAAACTTGTGAATGGGATAAATAAATTGAATCAGGTGATCGATTATATTGAGCAGCATCTAAGTGAAGCGATTGATTATGAGGTATTAGCTGATATCGCCGGCTGTTCGAGTTATTATTTTCAGAAATTATTTTTATACATGGCTCAGCTTTCATTAAATGAATATATTCGTTGCCGCCGATTATCAAAGGCCGCTGTCGACCTTCAGAAAACAAAATGCAAAGTCATCGATGCCGCATTAACTTATGGCTATGATTCCCCCACAGCTTTTAATCGTGCGTTTAAAAGTTTCACGGCGCTGCGCCTTCTTTGGTTAAGCAGGGCCAAGCACCGTTCAATGCATATCCGCCGATTCGTTTTACATTATCTAAGCAGGGCGGTGATGAACTGAGTGTCCGCATTGAAAAGAAACCGGCCATTCGTGTGCTTGGCATTACCTGTCCGCTGGCTAAAAATTTAGAACAAAAATTTTAAGGCAGTTCCTGATCAATGGCAGGCAGCTGTAATAAATGGAAAGCTTATGGAGCTAGTTTTAATGAATAATACCTATCCCAATGCATTGTTAGGCGTCAGCATTCACCATGGTGAAGAATGGAAATATATGATAGCGGCAGCATCAACCATAAATAACCATGATTATGAAGACTATTTAATTCATGCAGGTTCATGGGCGGTGTTTTCTGGGCAGGGTGATAATCATTCACTACAAGCTTTACAACGGCGTGTTTTGCTTGAATGGCTGCCAACCTCCGGTTATGAATGTGACGATGCGGCCGATGTTGAGGTTTATTTTAAGGCCGATCCGCATGCGGCTGTCTATGAATATTGGCTGCCGATTAAATAGGAGGAATTATGACAATTTCAAAAATCAAAATGACAATTGATGCTCCCGTGGCATGTGTCTGGCAGATTGTGACTTCACTTGAAAATTACACTTGGCGCAGTGATATAAGCAAGCTGGAAGTAATCAATGATAAACAGTTTGTGGAAATTTCGCAAGAAGGGATTTCTACATATTTTACGATAACTGTCACAAAACCATATCAGCAATGGGCGTTCGATATTGAAAATGACAACATGACAGGACATTGGGTCGGCAATTTTACAGACCATGAAACTTACACAGCGGTTGAATTTATTGAAACAATTACGGCTAAGAAAATACTGATGAAACCTTTTATAAAGATGTATTTGAAAAAGCAGCAGGCATTGTACTGTCATGATTTGAAACAGGCTGCCGAGGATAAAAATCCTTCTGTGAGAAAAAAGCCGTTATAAGCGATAAATAAGTTTCTTATATCGCTAGTTTTATTGCTTTATAATTATGGCGTAAACCCCAAAATGAATTTACGCCATGAAAGAATGTTTAATTGTATAAAATCAGCCGATATAAGGGAAGTTCTAATCATTATCAAATACAGCTCTTTTACCGGTATATGCAATAGCTTTGAAGAACTCTACTTCTTTTTCAATTACTATTAAAACATAATTTTGCATCTTACATACTTTATGTTAAGATGCAAATTTTTATGATTTGACATTTGAATAAAAGATTTCAGCGCTGCATCTTGCTCGCAAGCTTCCTTATTTTGATAATTTGATTACTCTGTAAATCATTGACCGGCTCTTTTACTGGATTTCATTTATTTTAAAAGGGCGCAGATTTCATCCACTACCAGATAATTCTCAATCGTTTTGATTATACCGGGATAATCAGTGGTTTTTGAATGTGTGACGACAATGATTCCTTTCGCTTTTGCTTCATGAGCACAGCGGATGCCAGTGATAGAATCTTCAAATACATAGCAGTCTTGAATGTCGCAGTGGATGTTCGCGGCTGCCTTCTTAAACATGGCAATCTTATTCTCATAAGTGTTATCATCATAAACGATTTTCTGCGGGTCAAACCAGCGATCTAATCTAAAAACATCTATGAAGAAATTGATATTAGCAAGTATTGACGCACTGGCGATATTCATCGGGATATTTAAGTCATGCAGCTTATTTAAAAAGTCTTCTAGGCCATCAACCATATGATATTGAGTACCGGCTTGCAGAGCAAATTTACGGTAGAGGGCTTCCTTGGCTTCAGATAATTTATTTGCTTCTTCAAATGTGACACCAGGTTTGAGATATTCAATAATTTTAATGTTAGGCTTACCATGCATCATCTGCATTTCTTCATCGGTAAAGGGCTGACCTCGCAAGGCCTTAGAGAATTCTTTCCATGCCTGTTCATGGTAAATGCCGTCAAATACCATCGTTCCATTAAAATCAAAAATTATTGCTGGTTTCATGGCTGCACCTCTTTTCAGAGAAAGCATACCTTTTTTTTATTATCAATTGCAATCCTTTTTATGACAGGTATAAACAATCAATACATTGTGGTATATAATAGTTACAATAAAACTCTTGACCCTTATTATTTATATTTCATGTGATGAATCAAGGCGGCAAATGGTTGCTGAATGCATTTACCGGCTCTGAATTAAATGTTTAAAGATAAGAATGACGCACATTAACAATCTTTATGGCTTGCAAATGCCAAAGCGTGTCATTATAATTTAGACATTGGAGGCGTACTATGGAAATACGTGAAACGATTGAAAAGCAATTAGAAGAAGTTAAAGCAAATCGCCGATCTCTGCATAAAATTCCTGAAATTGGATTAAATACAGTGAAGACGGCTGCTTATCTGCGGGCAAAGGGGATTGAATACGGGGTGGACAGCATTGATGACACATTGATTGAAAATGGTCTAGTGATGCAGATCAAAGCCGCTGTGCCAACCGAAAAAGGTATCGGTCTGCGCTCGGATATCGATGCTTTGCCAATGGGTGAAAAGACGGGTGTTTCTTTTCAGAGTGAGCATGAGGGATGTATGCATGCATGCGGCCATGACGGCCATATGGCGGCAATGTTGGGAACAGTTCAATATTTGTGTGAGCATCGCGATCAGCTGACTCAGAATGTAACGATTGTCTTTCAGCCGGGGGAAGAAAGGTCCAGGCGGCGCCAGGCCGATGATCGAGCATGGCCTTTTTGATAAATATAGGATCGATTGTATGATTGGTATGCATGTAGTCGGCGATCTTCCGGAAGGAAAAATTGGCTGCCGGCCAGGTCCTATGATGGCCCGCAATGGTGAATTCCAGTTTACAGTTAGAGGCTATACGGCCCATGGCGCAATGCCTCATGACGGCAAGGATGCAATCGTAGCTGCCTGTTCATTAGTTATGAATCTGCAGACGATTGTTTCAAGAAATGTAAATCCGTTAGACAGCGCCGTTATCACTGTCGGTAAGCTGATTGCCGGCGAGGTGCGTAATGTGATTGCCGATAAAGCTGAAATCATCGGTACGATGCGTTCTTTTTCTGATGCGAATTATGAAATGATGAAACAGCGGATGCATGCAGTTGCCGAAGCGACAGCGCAGATGTTTAATGTTGAGGTTCAGCTTGTAATCGATGATTTCTATGCGGTTGTCAATAATGATGAACGGCTGACGACGATGCTGGCAGAGGTTGTGGGTGAAGATTATGTGGAAATCGCACCGCGGATGATTGCCGAAGATTTCTCTTTCTATCAGCTGATCGTACCGGGTCTTTTCTATTATACGAGTGTTGGTGATGCGGATCATCCTTACCAGATTCATGACAGCCGGTTTATGTATCGTGAGGAATATTTACTGAATGCGATTGAAACGAATGTGCGGCTGATGGAAAACTGGGTGTTTTATGCGGGTAGATTGTCATTGTCATATCCTTTATGGTGTGGATGACGCATCAAAGCAGTGGCAGGACAGCTTGGCAATGCTTCAGATCGCGGTACAAGACGGCATCGATGTGATTCTTGCTACTTCCCATGTGCATCATAAATTTCCTGAGAATAACACACAGCGCTTTGACAGCGCGTTAGCTCAGATACAGCAGTTGGTAAAAGAGTATCAGCTGCCCATTCGTATCGTAAAGGGCGGTGAAATCTTTTTTCACACCATTGCCCGGATATGATGAATGCAAACCGGCTGATCACTATGGGCAGCAGCCGCTGCCTGTTAACTGAGCTGCGTGGATTGAAGACGAACAGGATCAGGATGCCGATGTGCTTCTTACCGAATTGCTGAACCGCGGTTATATCCCGGTGATCGCACATCCGGAACGCTATGCTATTGTTCATGAAAATTATGATCGGCTGCGGAAATGGAAAGCAATGGGGTGTTATCTGCAGACGAATCGAACAAGCCTGTTAGGCTTGGATCGGATGGCTATGGCTAACCGAACCGCTGAAAAAATGCTTGATGACGGCTTGATTGATTTGATTGCCTCGGACGCCCATCGTTCTTTTCCGCCACGGATTCCTGTTTTATCAGACGTTTATGCACTGATTGAACAAAAACAAGGAAAAGTGACAGCTGATCTTTTATGCGGAGAGACAGCGGCTCAATTATTTCAATTAGATCAAGAATAAGCTTTGTTTAAATGAATTGGAAAATAATGGTAAAACTGATATAATCAGTTTATATTCGGAGGTAGTTTATGAAAAAAATAGCTGCATTGCTTTGTGCCTGTCTGATCCTAGGCGGCTGCTCTTCAAAAATCCATATGAAAAGGAACTGGATCCTAAAAATCCAATCACATTGACCTTATGGCATTATTATAATGGTATTCAGAAAACAGCGCTTGATAATATGATTGAAGAATTTAATAATACAGTAGGTTCAGAGAAGGGAATTGTTGTTGAGGCAAATAATGTAGGAAGTATCCTTGAATTAACCGATAAAGTGAAAGAAGCGGCGGCCGGTAAAGTCGGCGCCTCTGAAATGCCGGAGATATTTACTGCTTATGCAGATACCGCTTATGAATTAAATGCTGATGGCTATGTTGCTGATTTAAGTCAGTATCTAAGTGCGGATGAAATCAGCGAGTATGTAGATGGCTATGTACAGGAAGGTATGTTTGATAACGAATTAAAGATTTTTCCGGCGGCGAAGGCTACGGAATGTCTGCAGATCAATAAGACGGATTGGGATAAGTTCGCAGATGCGGCTGATGTCAGTCTGGATGATTTAAAGACAGTTGAAGGATTAAATGAAGCGGCTGAAAATATTATGCATACACTGACGCGCTTACGCCTGATATAAACAATGATGGAAAGCCTTTCTTTGGCCGCGATGCGGTAGCTAATTATTTTATTATTGGCTGTAAGCAGTTAGGAATGGAAATCTTTGAAGTTAAAGACGGACAAGTTACACTGAATTTTGATAAGGATGTTATCAGAAAAATCTGGGATAATTATTATGTACCTTATGTGAAGGGCTATTATCTGGATAAGGGCCGTTTCCGCAGTGATGATGTTAAGACGGGTGATATCATTTCTTTTGTCGGTTCTACGAGTGGAATCCCTTATTTTCCTACGCAGGTGATCGAGGATGACAATACGAGTTATGATATTGATGTGATCTTTCAGCAAGTACCGGTATTTGAAGGCGGCAGCAAGGTTGCTGTTCAGCAGGGAGCCGGGATGGTTGTGTCAAAAACCAGTGAAGTAAAAGAGTACGCATCAGTTCTGTTTCTGAAATGGTTTACTGAAACTGAAAGAAATATTGATTTTACGATAAATTCAGCTTATTTGCCGGTGAAAAAGGAAGCTAATGATCTTGAAGTGATCCATTCATTGATTAAAGAGAATGATATCGATATGAATGATTCAATTTTGGCCGGTCTTGATGCAGCGATTAACACAGTAAATGATTATGAATTATTTACAAGTAAAGCATTTGATCATGGCACTGAAGCCCGCTCATTGCTGCAGGACGCTTTGGTTGATGATGCTAAGGCAGCCCGCCAGCAGGTGATTGAACTGATCAACGCAGGCTCATCCAGAGATGAAGCACTAAATCAGCTGATTAATGACCAAATTTTTGATGAATGGTATAGCAGGCTTAAAACGGAGTTAGAAAAGCTGATATAGGAAGGTGCAGATATGCGGTTAAGAAAGTCGTCAATTACTGACAGAACATTGTTGATGATGATAATAGTCGTACTGATTCAGTCAGTAATTTTCGCTGCGACTTTACTGAATGGTGATATTGTTGAGAAAACTAATCAGAATGCTTTTGATACAATGAATGAAAAGGTAACCAACCGCCGTACCTATTAGAAAATGATATGATTCAGCGCTGGAGCAATCTTGAATCTAAGTCAGCAATGATGGCTGATAAAATCATCGATTATCTTGACGAACAGCAGTTAACCATTAATGAAATAGCGAAAAATACTTCAGCTGCAGTGCCGCTGATTGATGCAATGAGCGAGGATATTATCAGTATCCTGCGTACCAATCAAGTAACCGGCGCATTTTTAATATTGGGCAATGACAGCAGTGACACGGTTCAGACAAATGGTATCTATCTGCGGGATATGGACCCAATCGCAAACCCAAATGATAATTCTGATCTGCTTTGTCTAAGGCTCCGGCCAGTATCACTGAAGGGTTAAATATCCCTTTAGATATTTATTGGAATCCCCAGTTTCAGTTTGATGAGAATGATAAAAGTGATAACTTTTATTATCGTGTTTTATCCGTAGCGGCCCAAAACCTGCAAGCAGCGCATAAAGACCTGGGTTATTGGAGTGCGAGTGCTACGGACAGTAACGGTGTAGATGTCATACTATATACGCTGCCGCTCCTGGATCATGAAGGCAATGTGCTCGGTATTCTTGGTGTTGATGTATCACTTGATTATTTAAAAAGTCTGATGCCGTCCAAGGAATTAAACAGCAATGCTTCTTATCTGTTAGCTAAAATTTCGAATCAAACCGCTCAACTGGAATATATTGCCGCCAGCGGTCCGCTGTATACGAATATATTTCATAGTGAACCCACTGTCTCGATTCTTGATAAAACAAATTATATCAACGCGTTTGAATTTGAAACCGAAGATAATAATCAGATTTATGGCAATGTACAATTGCTTTCTTTATACAATACAAACTCACCATATGCTGATGATTCATGGGTTTTAGTCGGTTTGATGCGCGGTCAGGATCTGAAATTTTTCACCAATGAATTATATAAATCGTGTCTGATTGCCAGTCTGCTTTCATTTGCGGTATTATTTGGTGTTATCTTGGTATTGAGCCGATCGTTTACTCTTCCGATTCGAAAACTGGCTAAAGAGGTTAAGAATTTTAATCCAAATGAACCAGTGAAATTAAATCCAACAAATATCCTTGAAATCGATAACTTAAGTAACGCAATCGAAGAGCTGAGCCGTGATGTGGCTGAAACCGCCTCTTCCTTTGACAGAATTATTTCAATGACCAGCTATCCATTCAGCGCTTTTGAATACTATACCGATCAGGAACGCTTCTTCTGCACTGATCAGCTATTAGATACGATCGGCATTAGAGATGTCCAGCTGCAGATTAAAAATAAGGAAGATTTGATTTATCTGCTTGAACTTTTGGATAAGCAATATCCTTCTACCCGTGTTGATAATCAGATCCGTATTTATCGAATTGCTGATGATATTGATCACAAACAGCGTTGGATACGCATGCATATCATGAAAGAAGCCAATCATATTTATGGTGTTGTAGAAAATGTCACCACTGAAATGTTGGAACTGCATAAGGCTGAATATGAACGTGACCATGACGTACTGACCAGCTTATTAAATCGCCGGGCTTATACTGAAAGAATGAATAAATTATTTAAACAGCATGATCAGCTGAAGGTAGCGGCATTAGTCATGTCTGATTTAGATAATCTGAAATATATCAATGATACATTTGGTCATGACTGCGGTGATGATTATATCCGCTTGATGGCTAATGTGCTGAAGTCTTCTTATCCGCCTCAGCATTCTATTATCTCAAGGATTTCCGGTGATGAGTTCTTTGTATTCTTATATGGTTATGATACGAAAGAAGAAATTCAGAAAATACTCAGTGATTTTGAGAAGAATATGAATGGCTGCATCTGGAAATTACCGGACGGCAGTTTTAGTAAACTGCGGGCTACAACGGGTGTCGCATGGTATCCGAATGATGCGATTGAGTTAACTTCATTGACGAAGTATGCGGATTTCGCAATGTATCGGATGAAGCATACTCAAAAGGGCAGTTTGTATTTCTTTGATCAGGAGGAATATGAAAATGATGCGTATCTGTTGCAGGCTAAGGAAGATTTGAATAAGCTGATTGATCAGGAAATGGTAGCTTATCAATTCCAGCCGATCGTAGATGCTCATACAGGTGAGGTCTATGCGTATGAAGCGCTGATGCGTTCTAAATTGGCAGCCTTTATGAATCCTCTTGATATCTTGAGAATTGCCAGAGTGCAGTCAAAGCTTTATTTTATTGAGCATCTGACTTTCTTTAAGGCGATGGAAGATTATGTAAGACAACCGGGTTATGAAAAGTATCGGTTGTTTATCAATACAATCGCAAATCAGGTTTTAACGGCAGAGGATATTGCGGAATTCAGCGCAAAATATTCAGATTATCTGCCTAATTTGGTGTTAGAAATCACAGAAGCTGAGAAGCTTGAGGATCGTCCGGCGAAAGAAAAACGCTGTTTAGTTGATAAATGGCATGCGAAGATTGCGGTTGATGATTATGGAACTGGTTATAATGGTGAATCTGTCTTGCTGCAGGTTGAACCCGACTTTATCAAGATTGACCGTTCAATCGTGCATAATATCAGTTTTGATGAGAATCGGCAGATTCTGCTTCAGAATATTATTTCTTACTGCAAAGAAAACCATATTCTGATTATCGCTGAAGGTATTGAGAATGAGTTAGAAATGAAGATGCTGATCGATGCCGGCGTTGATTACATGCAGGGCTTCTATTTGGCTCAGCCTGCTTATGAATTGCAGGATATCAGTGAGCAGAAGAAGCAGTTGATTCGTGAATATTATGAAACAAAAATAAACCTCTGATGAGGTTTATTTTGTTTCAGTAGATTTTTTTCTTATATGAATTGTTTCTTAAATGATTATTTAATGAATAAATGGCAAATTAATGCATACATTATTGGGATGAACATGGCTGGTAAAAAGTTTGCGGCTTTGATTTTGGTGACTTTCAGCATATTTAAACCAATTCCAATTAAAAAAAGGCTGCCAACTGTCGATACGGCAGCGATGATGTCAGAACTGAGCAGCGGCTGAAGCAGGGAGGCGCCAAGCGTGAGTGTTCCCTGGTAAATGAAAACAAAGAGAGCGGAAAAGCCCACGCCGATACCCAGCGTCATGCTCATCATGCAGGCACTGATGCCATCGATGATGCCTTTGGTGATCAGAATTGTATGATTTTGATTGATGCCTGCTTCAAGCGAACCGATGATCGCCATTGAGCCAATACAAAATAATAATGTAGCTTCAATCAAGCCCTGAGCGAATGGTTTATCTTTTGAATGGGTAAATAAGGTTTGCAGCTTTTCCGCAAGCCGTCTGAATTTACCATCGAGGTCTAAGTATTCACCTAGCGCTACCCCAATGATGATGGAGGTTAGAATCAGATAGATATGATCCAGCTGACTGCTGCCGGCAAAGCCCATGGCACAGACTAATAAGCCAAATGCTTCAAAGATACGCTCGCCGATTTTCTGCAATGTTTTACGATTTAATAAACAGCCGATCAAAGTCCCTGCGAGAATCAGCAGACAGTTGACTGCGGCTCCGGTTAATAATGACAGCATAGCACACCCCCTAAACTTATTTTTAATATACGCTTGCCCTTATTAACTGTCAAGGGAACCTATGTTTGAATTGTGTGTTTTTGTGGTAATCTCACAAGTCTATTGACTTTTTAATTAGTTAACTATAATAATTATTAACATAGTTAAATATGTTAGAGGTGGACGATGGAAGAGAATAAATTGCAGAAAGAATTGTTTAAGTCAATCATGCGTGTGAATAAAGCAATGGGCAAACGCCATTCTGCGTTAGGTGATTTACCGCAGGGTACTTTTGTGCTGCTTCATACAATCCTTGAAAATGGCCATCAGCTGGAATTCATTACCGATGAAGAGTTGATTGGAATGACGGTATCAGATCTTAGTGAAATTTTGTTGGTTTCACGTCCGGCAATCAGCCGTATGATCAATGAGCTTGAAAGGAAGGGATTCATTCAGCGTGTCAGCACATGCAGTGACCGCCGTCTGGTTTATGTATGCATTGCACCTTTAGGTAAGGAAGCTTTGCAGGCGGCATGGCATCGGGCTTATGAAGGTTTGAATGCTTTGATTGAAAAAATGGGAGAACAAGATATTAAAGAATTGATTCGCATTTTAAATAAACTGCATACCGCGGTTTATGAATTGGCGAATGATGAAAGATTAGAAAGGAATTGATGCTTATGATGAAACTAAAAAAGTTTTATAAGCCATTTTTAGTCAGTATGCTGGCTGCTGTTGTACTGCTGTTTGGTCAGGCAATGTGTGATTTGAAATTACCGGATACAATGTCTGATATTATTAATGTCGGTATTCAGCAGAATGGTATTGAACATGCGTCACCAGATGCTATCAGTGAACAGGGCATGACGTTAATGACATTGTTCATGAGTGAGGATGAAAAGGCCTCGGTGCTTGATGCTTATGATTTTATTGAAAAAGGCAGTGATGAGGCGATTGCCAAGCATTATGCGAATGCTGCCGATATGAATGTATATCAAATTAATGAACAAGGAAAAGATGAGCGGGATGCGCTGGATGCAATCTTTGGCAACAGCTCATGGACCTTTATTAATGTGATGAAGCAGGTAGCGGCACAGTCTGCCCAAAGTGGTGTGGCTAATGCCGGCACGGATTTCTCGGTTGCGGATTTAGATTTTAATCAAGTTTATGCAATGCTGCCAATGCTTCAGGCATTGCCTCAGGAAATGATTGATGAACAGCATGCTGCTGCGATGGTATTGCCTGAAACGACGAAAACGCAGACAAGCGCGGTCTTTGTGAAGCTGTTTTATGAAGAATTAGGAGCAGACGCGCAGCAGATTCAATTTATGTATATATTGAAAAAAGGCGGCTTGATGCTGTTAGTAACACTGCTTGGTGTAATGGCTACGATTGCCGTAGGCTTATTAGCCAGCCGAATTGCTGCCGGTCTTGGCCGTGATTTGCGTAAGGCTATCTTTGAAAAGGTTGAAAGCTTCTCAAATGCTGAATTTGATAAATATTCAACATCTTCATTGATTACTCGTACTACGAATGATATCACTCAGGTACAGACCTTGATCGTAATGGGCATTCGTATGATTTTCTATGCCCCGATCATGGGTATCGGCGGTATTGTCATGATTTCTTCAAAGAATTTATCTATGGTATGGATTTTAGCATTATCGGTTGCGGCTTTACTGTGTCTGATTGCTTTTATCTTTGTGGTAGCGATGCCTAAATTCAATATCATGCAGAAGCTGTTGGATAAGCTGAATCTCGTTTCACGTGAGAATCTGACCGGTCAGCTTGTTATTCGTGCTTTTGGTTCTCAAGAGTTTGAAAAAGAACGCTTTGATAAAGCAAATAAGGATTTGACCAAGAACAGCTTATTTGTTCAGCGGGTTATGGCGATGATGATGCCTTGTATGAATATCATCATGAACTTTACGACATTACTGATTGTTTGGGTCGGTGCGCATCAGATAGCTGCCAGTAATATGCAGGTTGGTGATATGATGGCGTTTATGCAATATGGTATTCAGATTATTATGTCATTCTTAATGATCAGTATGATTTTTATTCTGATTCCTAGAGCAACGGTATCAGCCAATCGTATTTATGAAGTATTATCAACCCAGCCTTCAATTGTTGATCCTGAAACTGAAGCTGAATTTAAGCATGATCAAATGGGTGTTGTTGAATTTGATAATGTTTGCTTCCATTATGCTGGCGCTGAAAAGGATGTGCTGGAGAATGTATCCTTTGTCGCTAAACCGGGACAGACAACCGCATTTATCGGTTCGACAGGTTCAGGAAAATCCACATTGATCAATCTGATTCCGCGTTTCTATGATGTAACTGACGGATGTATCAAGGTAAATGGTACGGATATCCGTAATATTTCTCAGCATCGTCTGCATGAACAGATAGGTTATGTACCGCAAAAGGGTGTTCTGCTCTCTGGTACGATTGATTCCAATCTGCGTTATGGACGCCCTGATGCAAGTGATGAGGAAATCAGAGAAGCAGCGGCGGTGGCTCAAGCTACTGATTTTATTGAAAAGAAGGAAGACGGCTTTAATGCATTGATTGCCCAAGGCGGTACAAATGTATCAGGCGGTCAGAAACAGCGTTTATCAATTGCCCGCGCTTTAGCGACAAAGGCACCGATTTTAATCTTTGATGATTCTTTTTCAGCACTTGATTTTAAAACAGATGCTACATTGCGGGCAGCTTTACATGAGCACACAAGTGATGCGACAGTATTGATTGTGGCTCAGCGTGTATCAACCATCATGCATGCAGATCAGATTTTAGTTCTGGATCATGGTAAGGTAGTCGGCAAAGGTACGCATGAAGAATTGCTGAAGAATTGCCCGACATATTATGAAATCGCATCTTCACAATTGTCAAAGGAGGAATTGTAATATGGCAAACTCCAGACCTGCAGGTGCAATGGGCGGCAGAGGACCAATGGGTGGCGGTCATGGTCCGATGCGCGGTACTGTTGTGAAAGCTAAAGATTTTAAAGGTTCAATTAAGAAGCTATTACGCTATTTGAAGCCATATGCGCTTCAGCTGATCGTAGTTGTTATCTTCGCGATTGCCTCTACGGTATTTATGATTTTAGGGCCTAGTATTTTAGGTAATATCACAACCTTGATTTATGAAGGCTTAATGAATATTATCGGCGGCACTGGCATGGGCATTGATTTTGATGCTATTCTTAAAATTATTTGTCTGCTGATTGGCTTGTATTTAGCGAGTGCCTTATTTACATTTATTCAAAGCTGGATCATGAGCGGTGTAATCATGAAGCTTGGTTACAGCTTACGAAAAGATATTGAAGATAAGATGCATAAGCTGCCATTGAATTATTATGACACACGGAATTATGGTGAAATTTTAAGTCATATTACCAATGATGTAGATACGCTGGTAAACAGTCTGAATCAGAGTATTACCCAGGTAATTACGTCTGTGACAAATGTTGTCGGTATGCTGATTATGATGCTTTTAATCAGTTGGAAAATGTCAGTAATCGCTATTTTGGTACTCCCGTTTTCATTAATCTTGGTATTGTTTGTGGTTAAGCATACACAGAAGTATTTCCGCAGACAGCAGGAATATTTAGGTCATGTGAATGGGCATATTGAAGAAATGTATGGCAGTCATTTGATTGTAAAGGCATTTAATGGTGAAGCAGACAGTGTTGCACAATTTAATGATTTGAATAATCAGCTGTATGACGCTGGCTGGAAAGCTCAGTTCTCAAGCTCACTGATGATGCCAATCATGAATTTTATCAATAATATCGCTTATGTTATTGTTTGTATCATGGGTGGTTATTATGCCTCCATAGGTGTGATTACGGTTGGTAACATTCAATCATTCATTCAGTATATGAAGCAGTCTACACAGCAGGTACAGCAGGTAGCTAATATCTCTAACGTACTCCAGCAGACAGCAGCGGCGGCTGAGCGTGTGTTTGAATATCTTGAAGAGCCGGAAGAAGAACCGGATACTGACTATCCGGTATCGGTGGATAACATTAAGGGGGAAGTTATTTTTGCCCATGTGCATTTTGGCTATAACCCTGAACAGATTATTATTAATGATTTTACAGCGAAGGTTGAACCAGGACAGAAAGTCGCAATCGTTGGGCCTACGGGTGCCGGCAAAACGACAATGATTAAATTACTGATGCGTTTTTATGATGTCACACAGGAGCTATCTGTGTTGACGGCTTAGATTTGAAGCAATTTAGAAGAAATGATCTGCGTTCATTATTCGGCATGGTGCTGCAGGATACATGGCTGTATAATGCATCAATTAAAGATAATATCCGTTATGGTAAGCAGAATGCCAGTGATGCGGAAGTTATTGAGGCCGCAAAAGCGGCTCAGGTTGATCACTTTGTCCGTACTTTACCTGATGGCTATGATATGATTTTAAATGAAGAAGCAGTAATATTTCACAGGGACAGAAACAGCTGCTGACCATAGCGCGTGCGATTCTCTGTGATCCAAAGATTTTGATTTTGGATGAAGCTACATCATCAGTTGATACGCGTACTGAAATATTGATTCAGAAAGCGATGGATAATTTGATGAGAGGCAGAACAAGCTTTATTATTGCTCATCGTCTGTCAACTATTAAGGATGCAGATATGATTCTGTGTATGGATCATGGTGATATTGTGGAGAAAGGAACTCATGAGGAGCTGCTTGCTAAGGGTGGTTTCTATGCGAATCTATATAATTCACAATTCTCTGACGGTGAGGAAGAGGAATAGTTAATAAAAGCCGGACATGACTGTGTGTTCGGCTTTTAATCAAGTAATGTATGAATTTCTTGTGATTCAGTTTCTTCAAGAATAAGCTGACGCAGCTGATCGATCAAAGCTTCTGATTTATGAGCGTGATATTGATCATAAAGCGCAAGGGCTTCTTGACTTGGGTTAAGATAATAGAAACGAAATATTTTATGAATTCGCCGGGATTTCTCACTTTTTGATATAGTATCGAATAAACGCATAATAACCTCCTAATGTATAACAAGTCTGACAAGATTAATTAGAACTTATAAATATATTCTAACATAGGTACACTATACTTGTAAATGAAATGAGGATGGCCTATGGAAGATCATGGAAAAATTATCATTAAATTAGATGCTTTATTGAAAGCTTCTGGTTTGAGTAAGAATAAATTGAGTCATCGTGCTGAAATGCAGCGTTCTCAGATTAATAATTATTGTCAAAATAGGATTACTCGCCTTGACATAGATGTGTTAGCTAGGATATGTAATACACTTGGCTGCACATTGAATGATTTGTTGGAATATATTCCGCCCGAGAATGAAGAAGATAAATAAAAGATACCCGCTGGAAGGCGGGTATTTGTGCTAAATATAGGCTATTTATCAAATGCTGGGTTATAAGCGTAGTAATTTGTGCAGTCGAGATCATTTCTGACAAATTCAAGAGCTTCACCAAACCGTTGATAGTGTACGATTTCACGCTGACGGAGGAATTCAATTGGCTTGCGTACATCATCATCTTTGATTAAACGCAGCAGATTTTCATAAGTTGTGCGTGCTTTTTGTTCAGCAGCCATGTCTTCATGCAAGTCAGTGACAGGATCACCTTTAGATTGGAAGTAATGACATACAAAGGCATCACCAGCTGCCGAAACAGGATAAACACCTGCTGTATGATCAACATAATAAGCTTCAAAGTCAGTACCCTTGATGTCTTTCATTGATAAATTGCTGGTTAATTGTCTAACAATAGCACTTATGATTTCCATATGTGCCAATTCTTCAGTACCAATGTCAGTCAGCAGTGCTGCTACATTAGGATATGGCATTGCATATCGCTGATTCAGATAACGCAAAGATGCACCTAATTCACCATCAGGTCCGCCAAGCTGCGAAATAATCATTTTTGCTAATTTAGGATCCGTATGCTTTATTTCAACCGGATACTGTAATCGTTTTTCATATCTCCACATATTACTCTTGTCCTTCCCATGGCCAAGGCTCTGTGCCCATTCCCACTCATACTGATTTTCATTACCCTTATTGCTGATTGGTGCGCAATGTCTTTCATATAACGCCATACACTTATCTAATTCACATTTAATACGATGATAATATCTCAGTGCACGGCAGTCACATGGATGCATATCCAGATACAGAGTTACTTCCTGTAAGGCAAAATCTAAATGCTGAATCCGCTTTTTCAATTCACGGCAGCGGCGGCATTGTTCTTCAGAAGGCTTGCATCCGCAATCAGGGCGGTGTGGTCTGCGTACTTCATCATACCAAGTTGAGTCGCTGTCAGCAGCATCTACATCACAATTATATTCGTTATCACAGCTAGTTTGGCATCCGTTATTACAGCCGCAATTGTTGTTGCAGCCATTATTACAGCCACAGTTGCATCCACAATTATTATTGCAGCCGCAGCCATTGTCACAAGGATCACAGCTGTTATCATTGCATCCGCAGCCACAGTTTGAGTCACAGCATTGGTTATTGCAAGGATCGCAGTCACAGCAAGGATCACAACACTGATTATTGCATGGATCACAATCACATCCACAGTTTGAGTCACAGCAATTATTACAGCCATCATCACATCCGCAGCCATAATCATCATTATGATAATCGCCGCAGCCGTTATTATAATCACAGCAGCCATTGTTATAGTCGCCGCCGTCACATCCGCAGCCCATCATACGATCATCCATCGTAAAATCAAACAAACGATCTTCTTTACAATTTCTATTTGCCATTGCAGCCGCAGCCTCCAATCTTATAACCTTTAAATGGTTTATCCAAATCATTGAATAAAGTACCTCTCTGTAAAGCTACTTCGGACTTATAAATACGGCGCCAAGGTTGTTTTCTGACATAAGCCATTGCCATCGGACGTCCATCGCATACTCTACCTCGATAATTGTTCATAGTATTCATCCTTTCTGAGTCTAACCTCACTCTAACATATGGAACTCTAAGTATTGCGAATGGGGAGATACCTATATTTATCAATTTTAAGTATTTTATTTAGATGAATTTTTGCTATAATTGTAACAAAAGTGAAGACTTGGAGTGAGTGCATGGAAAAGCGGAGTGAATTTATATCAGGATTAAAAGATGGACTGCCTATCTGTCTGGGTTATATCTCAGTCTCCTTTGCCTTTGGGATGCTGGCACGTCAGAGCGGGATGCCAATTTGGACAGCGGTGCTGATGTCGATGAGCAATGTAACAAGTGCCGGACAGTTTGCCGGATTAACCTTAATTTTAAATCAGGGGACTTACCTTGAGTTAGCTATGACGACGCTCATCATTAATCTTCGTTATTCATTAATGTCCTTGTCACTTACTCAAAAATCGGTGAGCATATCAGTACCTGGAAACGGGCTGCCATATCGTTTGGTGTCACTGATGAACTATTTGCGGTCAGCATGCAGCGCCGGGCGACGCTGACACCTGCTTATTTTGCCGGCGTTATTCTAATTCCTTATCTTGGCTGGGCAGCGGGAACTTTTCTGGGGGCTTATGCCAGCAACATGATGAGTCCCGCATTATCCAGCGCGTTGGGTATTGCCATTTATGGTATGTTTTTAGCAATTATTATTCCGCCTTGTGAGAGCATGAAATCAATTCGGTATGTCTTGATTATTGCCATAACCTTAAGCTTAGCCTTCCGCTTCCTGCCTTTCTTGAATCAGATTACCAGCGGCTGGGTGATTATCATCGTAACCCTAACCGCATCGGCATTGGCAGCGCTTCGTTATCCGATCAGTCAGGAGGAATCTCATGAATAGAATTCTAATAAGTATCGCCATCATGCAGTTACAACATATCTGATTCGTATGCTGCCGATGGTCTTATGTAGAAAAAAGATTGAAAATCAATTCATTCAGTCTTTTTGTATTATGTGCCTTATGCAGTTTTAGCGGCGATGACATTTCCGGATATTTTCACTTCTACCCGCTCCTTAGCATCGGCAAGCGCCGGCTGTCTGGCGGCATTATGGCTTGCGTTTAAAAGCGCGGCCTGCTGATCGTTGCGCTTGGTGCGGTTATAACTGTATATCTTGCTGAGTGGCTGATAGGAATTTAAAGAAACAAGCGCATTTCTTTAAAATATTGTATAATACTATAAAGGGGAGATTTATATGCAGCGTTTCAAAATGAATGATGAAATTAATTTTGATGAAATTGTTGATTTATATAAAATGTCAGGCTGGCAGGAATACTGCAAAAATCTTGAAAATCTGCGTTTTAGTTTTAATAATTCACAGGTTAAACTGGCGGTTTATCAGGATCATCAGTGTGTGGGTTTCCTGCGGGCGTTAACTGATTACACGTCGATCTTTTTGATTCAGGATCTCTTGGTGCATCCGCTGTATCAAAACCGTGGCATCGGTTCTCAGCTGTTAGCTAAAATCGATGAAATGTATCCGCGGATTCGTCAGAAACAGCTGCTTTGTGATGCGGTAATGGAACTGAAAAAATTCTATGAAAAGAATGGCTATGTGGAAGTGGGCAGTTATAATATGTGCAGTTACATAAAGCTTAAATAAATAAAGCTGAATGGAACCAATGATTGGAGGCAGATCATTATGGGGTCATTTATTGAATTTAAGGATGTAAAGAAAATTTATAAGATGGGTGAGGTTGAAATTCCAGCCCTTGCCGGTGTTGATTTTCAGATTAAAAAAGGTGAATTTGTTGTTATTGCCGGTGCCAGCGGGGCTGGTAAATCGACAATTTTGAATATTTTAGGCGGTATGGATTCACCTACAAGCGGTGAAATCATCGTTGATGGTGCAAAAATCAGTGATTTTAACGCGAAAGAATTAACGGCCTATCGACGCTATGACATCGGTTTTGTGTTCCAATTTTATAATTTGGTACAAAATCTGACGGTTGTTGAGAATGTGGAGTTAGCTACGGAAATCTGCCATGATCCGCTGGATGTATTAGAAACGGTTACCAATGTGGGTTTGTTTGACCGCCGTGATAATTTTCCGGCTCAGCTTTCCGGCGGTGAACAGCAGCGTGTTGCGATTGCCCGTGCTTTAGCGAAGAATCCGAAGCTTTTGCTTTGTGATGAGCCTACCGGCGCGCTTGATTATAATACAGGCAAAGCTATTTTAAAGCTGCTTCAGGATACGTGCAGGCAGCAGAATATGACTGTTATTGTTATTACTCATAACTTGGCTCTCGCGCCGATGGGAGATAAAGTGATACGAGTAAAGAGCGGCCGTATCGCATCAATTACGGAAAATGAAACGCCGACACCGGTAGAAAGCATAGAGTGGTAAACAATGAGGATGCTGATTAAGGATACGCTAAGAGAAATTCGCAAGAGCCTTGGCCGTTTCTTTTCAATCTTTGCCATAGTTGCCATCGGTGTTGCTTTTTTTGCTGGTGTTAAAGCAAGTGCCCCGATCATGAAGAGTACCGCCGACAGTTATTTTGATGACTATAATTTAATGGATATCCGTCTTTTGTCAACCTTGGGTTTTACCGAAGATGATGTCAAGGAAATACGTGCAATCCCCGGAGTAAAGGGACTTTTTGCCACCCATACACTGGATGTATTAGTTAAACAGAATACTCAGGAGTATGTGATGAAGGTATTGACGCTGCCGGATAATCTCGATCCTAATAATCCTGATTATATGAATCAGGCAGTATTGATTGAAGGCAGACTTCCTGAAAATGAAAATGAGTGTGTGATCGAGGCGGGTAAGATTTCGCATTTTGATGCCGATATCGGCACGGTGCTGACTTTAAACAGCGGCACTGATGATGAATTGTCAGATGTATTAAAGACTACGGAATTTACGGTTGTAGGTAAAGTGAATAATCCTTATTATCTCTCTTATCAAAAAGGCAGCTCCAATATTGGCAGCGGTTCGATTTCAGGCTATTTAATGATACCGGAAAGTGCTTTTGATCAGGATATTTATACGGATATTTACTTAACGATTGATAATGTTAAGGAATTAAATTCTTATGATGATAATTATTTTGATGTGATTGATCCCATTACCGATCAGTTGGAAGCATTGGGCAAGGTTCGTTCCAAGATTCGCAGCGAGGATGTGAAAACAGTGCTTATCATGCCTATGTGGATGGCTGGAATGCTTTTTATACTTCCAAGAATGAGGCTGATCAGCAGTTAGCTGAGGCACAGAAGACCTTAGACCGCAGCTTTGTGGATCTGATGCAGGGCAGTGCGGATCTTGATCAGCAGAAACGTGATTTTGATCTTCAGATCGCCGATGCTAAGCGGCAGCTTCGAGATGGCCGCATGCAGATTGCGAATGCCTGGAGCACATACGATCAGCAGGTGCTGGCTTTTGAAAAACAAAAAGTGAGGCACTGGCTCAAATTCAGGATGCGTTGGATCAGGTTGATGAGGCCAAGGCTAAACGTCAGGAATTAGTAGGAAATCAGGAGCAGCTGAAACTAGCTTTAAGTAATCCGGCCATGTCAGAGGTTGAAAAACAGATGGCGATGGCACAGTTAGAGCAGGTGGAAGCGGGAATCGCGGAAATTGATGAATCATTAGCGGATTTAGAAATTCCGGTCGATGAAGTTATGAGTCAGCTGAATGAAGGGGAGCAGCAGCTGCTGGCTGGCAAGGCCGAGATTCAGCAGAATGAAGCGGCTTTGGATCAAACGGAAAAGGAGTTGAATAAACAGATTGATGACGCGAATCAGCAGTTTAGGGATGCTCAGCAAACCCTAGATGATGGCTGGGCAGCTTATGATAAAGGTGTCGATGAACTGGCGAAAAACCGCCGCATCACTGATGAACAGCTGTTGGATGCGATGGAAGAATTGGAAAATGCGGAGGCGGATATCCTTGAAATTGAAGACTGTGAGTGGTTTGTGCTGGATCGTGAATCTCATTATTCTTATATGGATTATGGCTCAGCGGCAGATCGAATGGGCGCTATTGCGAGGTTTTTCCGTTATTCTTCTTCTTAGTGGCAGCGTTAATCTGTTTGACTACGATGACCCGTATGGTTGATGAGCAGCGGGGAACAATTGGAACGTTAAAGGCACTTGGTTACAGTAAAGTGAAAATAGCGGCTAAATATCTCTGTTATGCTTTCTTATCTAGCTTTGGCGGCAGCATTGTCGGCGTATTAATTGGTTTTGCGGTTTTCCCTACGGTTATTTATACGGCATGGAACATCATGTATGAATTGCCGCAGGTACAATTGCAGTTTATTCCATCCTTTGCCTTGCAGGCATCGTTAGCGGCAATTTTGATCACCTTGGGAGCGACAATTGCGGCCGTGTATAAAGAATTGATGGAGACACCGGCTTTATTGATGCGGCCTAAAGCACCGAAAAACGGAAAGCGGGTTTTCCTTGAACGCATTCCTTTGATCTGGAAGCATCTTTCTTTCTCCAAAAAGGTTACGGTGCGTAACCTGATTCGTTATAAGAAGCGTTTCTTTATGACGGTCATTGGAATCTCAGGCTGTACGGCGTTGTTAGTAGCCGGCTTTGGCATTCAGGATTCAATCGGTGATATCGTTCCGAAACAGTTTGAAGAAATACAGAATTATCAAGTTAACATTGAATTTGAAAAGAATTTAAATGTGGTTGAAAAGGAAGATATTATGAAAACCGTTGAACAATTCAGCCATGTGAACGATACGATGGAAATTGCCCAATATAACGGTACTATTAATGTCAAAGGTAAGGAACAAAGCGTTACGATCATTGTTCCTACCGATGTTGACAGGTTTAAAGAATTTGTCAGCCTGCGTACAAGACGGAGTCATACACCTGTTGAAATTACGGATGATGGAGCAGTTATCAGTGAAAAGCTGGCCAATGATTTAGGTGTGGGCATTGGCGATTTGATTGAATGTGAAAACAGTGATGATCTTGTCAAGAAAATAAAAGTTGTCGGTATCGTAGAGAATTATGTCGGTCACTATCTTTATATGTCTGAGGCCGGTTATAAAGCAACCTATGGGTTTACCAGCAAGGCTACCAATCTGTTTGTGAAAACGGACAGCACGGAAAGTCAGGTTGAAGAAAATCTCGGTAATCATATCACTAAAATTGATGGAGTATCGAGTGTAGTATTCTATTCCGGTACGGCTGATTCTTTTGCGGATACAATCAAGAGTCTTGGCTTTGTTGTTGTCGTGCTGGTCATTTCAGCGGCATTATTGGCCTTCGTTGTGCTTTACAATTTAACGAATGTAAATATCTCTGAACGGATCCGGGAAATCGCGACGATTAAGTTTTGGGCTTCTACGATAATGAAGTATCTACTTATGTATTCCGTGAAAATTTGATTTTGAGTTTTATCGGCGCAATAGCCGGGTTAGTGCTGGGTACCTTGCTGCATCGCTTGATCATGAGTATTGCGGAACTGGATTCAGTCATGTTTGGCCGAACGATTCTGCTTCAGTCTTATGTTCTTTCAGTAATTATCACGATGTTCTTCTCATGGTTGGTTGCGAAAGTCATGCATCATAAACTGAAAACAATACCGATGGTAGAATCATTGAAATCAGTTGAATAATTGAAAGACGGGCAGCCGTCTTTTATTTCTTTAGGCATCAAAATGTTAACTTCATGCTAACTATGATACACTTTGCTTAAACAAGGAGGAAAGGCAATGAATTATTTATTTGGTGGCTATCCAAGTGTTCCGGTCACAGGTATTGTGGCAGCTGATTTAGATCATGGCCGTTTCAGTAAACCACAGTCACTGATTAAGTCTGATTACACAACGTATTTTGATTCATATAATCATGTGCTGGCTACTATTCAGAAGACAGCGGAAAAGGGCTGTATTGGTCTTTATGATCAAAACGGCAAGCTGCTTCAAGAAATTCAAGAATCAGAAAAACCGGCATGTTATCTGTGTTTCTCACATGATGGAAGGCATTTAGTAACTACCAATTATCATGAGGGATCAGCACATATTTATGCTTATGACGGTAAATTGACATTAGTAAAACGGCTGACATTTGGTGAAGGGGCAAAGATGCATTGTGCTTGGTTTGATAAGTCTGATCAGCGCTTGATTTTATCAGCGCTTGGTTTAGATCAGCTGATTGTGCTGGATCAGGAATTGAATGAGCTGAAACGAATTGATTTCCCTAAGGGAAGCGGTGTAAGACATCTTGTATCAGATGCACAGGATCATTATTTATACGCGGTCAGTGAATTAAGCAATGAAATCTTTGTGATTGATTTGAATGATTTAATCATTGTTCAGCAGCTTTCCATGCTGATGGATGAAACACAGCCATCGACAGGCGCTGCCATCAGATTGTCAAAGAATGGCCGTCATCTTTATGCGTCTACCCGCGGCCAGAATTTGATCGTACATTTTCATGTGATGAAAAATGGACAGCTGGAGCTGAATGAAATCTATCACTGCAATCATCAAACACCGCGCGATTTTCTGCTGAGTGAGGATGAGAAATATATGTTGATTGCCTATCAGGACAGTGACTGCATCGATAGTGTGGCGCTGAATGCTGACATGGCATTGCGGGAAACGGTGGATACGCTGAGGCTGCCTAAAATCGTATGCATTAAACCGTTCATTCAATAGAAGAATTTGCGTGAAGGGATGTAAATTAAAAAAGCTGAGCAGTCAAGATTTTTCTTTGACGCTCAGTTTTTATTTGCTTTGAATCTTATTAATATTTTTCAGTTCAATAACAATGGTTCCATCTGGATTGTTGATGATCTCTACTAAATCTTTTTGACTCAGACATTCAATGGGAATAATCACTTCAATGCCGCTGTCAGTTTTAAAACGCTGGACCTTCATCTGCTTGGTCTGTTTCACATTTTCAACTTGAATCTTGGGCTTGATGCCCTGATCCAAGACTTCCTGTTTGAAATCATCCTGAATCATCCGCCGTTCAGGAAATAATTCAGCGGCCATATCCTGAATATCGATTTCTACATTGCTGTCCAGCGATTCCTTAATCAGCTGTTTCATTTTAGGCAGAATCGCAACCTCATCCAATTCATATTTATCGATCATTGTTTCACATTTCTTCTGCAGTACCTTGCTTGATTCCTGATAAGACGGCACAGCATCACAATCCAATACTAAACGGGTATAAAAATATACTTTTCAGCATCTATTTCACTCTTGTTTTCAACGACTTGAATCGTCATATCCGAGTATTCGATCAGCACCACCGCGTCTCTTTTCATAATATTAGTTGAAAATAATGTTTTATGACGGATGATTTCATTAACAATGCGGTCCGCTTCCTGCCTGACATTATGGGTAATGCCTTCATTATAGCTATTATCCAAAAGTGCTAAAAAACGCCGGCCATCGATTAATACATTGGCACAAATAAAGTCGCAGGGCTGAAACAATCCGTATTTCATTTTTTTCTCAAAAATAATTTCTCCGATCAGTCTGGACAATTCCACAAAACTGCACTGCCCGCTTAGATAATCATCGATTCCTTGCTTAATTGAACTGTTTGCCTTGAAATAACCATGCTGGATGTTGTTGCTGGTAAAGGCCTTCTGAATTTTATTTTGTAGAAGCTTTTCAATTTCCGGTTCCATTTCCGGTATTGTTTCCTCCGCAAATACACAAACATTCTTTTCTGTATCCAGTACATGCAGGATACATTCATTCATTTCAATCATTGGTTGTCCCTCTTTCATGCAAGTATGCATATTATATCATTTACACTTGGTCAATGTCAGTAAATAATCAATTTTGATAGCTGTTAATTATTTGATAAATCGTGAAATTGACTTCAAATATTGTGAATAATATGCGATAATCTATATAGTGAATGCAATCGTTCATCGGAGGCAGCTTATGCAGGAGAAGTCTTCTAAAATATATATTAATGTCATTGCAGCTTTGATCATCATCATTTTTTTTGCTGCTTTTTTTACTCATCAGCTGCATGAAAACGCTCAGGAAAGTATCTTTAATACAATGACGGAAATTTCTCATCAAAGTGTAAAAGTAATTCAAAAAGAGGTTGAAAAGAATCAGCATGTGATGGCAAACATCGCGGCGGGTATTTATGCGGATAACGAAAAAGATCCAATGCAGATATTAGAAAATTAAGGGTTCTGGATGATCTTAATGGTTTTAAGCGTATGGGTGTTATTTTAGATAATCATGAGGGTTATGCTAGTGATGACAGTCACTTTCTTTTAGATGACGAACAGCTGCAGCGTTTTGAAAAGGCTCAGCATGGCATCATATCAATTTCAGATAATCTGCTTGATTTAGTTGATCAGCAGCCAGTTACTTTGTATACTGCCCCCATTGAATATAAGGACGGAACACGATATGTGCTGTTTGGTACCTATGCTGCCCAAACCTATCAGCCGCTGCTGTCAGTTACAACTTTTGACGGACAAGGTTTTAGCGTAATCATGAAGCAGGACGGCAGTCAAATTATAGGCTCGGCAAATCAAGAGGAAACTTGCAAGAAAAATTTTTATGATGAGATTTTATCCTTGTCTAAGGATAATCAGTCAACGGTGGATGAACTAAGGCAGGCAATCAGCGCCGGTCAGAGCGGCTTTACAAACTATGCTTGTAAAAAGGATATCCGTTATATTTATTATGAACCATTAACAGTTAACGATTGGTATTTATTAAGTATTATACCTAACGCGGTAATTACAAAAAGTATTGGCAAAACCATCACTTTGGCTTATTCTATGCTTGCCCTTTGTCTGATTGTATTAGCCTATTCACTATTGAGGGTTATATTTATTGACCGCAAACACCGCCGAGTGCTTGAGCGGATAGCATGGATTGATACTGTGACTGATTTTGATTCAATTGAGAAATTTAAAATGGATGCGTCCAAGAAACTGGACAATGATTCTTCTTTATATGCGATGATTGCATTGAATATAAATAAATTTCAGTATATTAATGATTTATTTGGTTATGAAGAGGGGAATCGGGTACTGAAGAAAGTAGCGCAATGTCTGGTTCAGCGATTGGGCAAGAATGAATTTTTTTCCCGTATTCAGGCGGACCATTTTATCGTTTTGTTAACGTATTCAAATACTGCGCAGCTTTCTTTGCGAATTCTTGATATCATGAACAGTATTCAGGATATAGTAAGCAGCACAGAAGGTGAAATGCAGTATCAGATTCAGATGAATGCTGGGGTTTATCTTATTTCAGATCATCATGAACAGATCAATACGATGATTGACTGTGCGACGCTTGCTTTGCGTAAGATTTCAGAAGAAATATGAAGCCTGTGCTTTTTATGATGACACGCTTCGGGAGCAGATATTTAAAAATAAGGAAATCGAGGACATGTTTTTGCCGGCATTGAAGAATCATCAATTCAGTGTCGTTTATCAGCCGAAATATAGTGTGCAGACACAGTGCTATGAGGGTACAGAAGCCTTAGTTCGCTGGTATTATAAGGATGATTGCATGATATCACCAGCATATTTTGTACCTATTCTTGAGCGTAATGGTTCAATTATTGAGTTGGATGAATATGTTTTGGAACAAGTATGCATTCAGTTAAGAAGCTGGTTGGATGCGGGATATGAATTAACACCGGTATCAGTCAATGCTTCTCAGCTGCATCTTTATCGTGTGGATTTCTTTACGTCCTATATGGAAATTATTGACCGCTATCAAATTCCGCATGAATTAATTGAAATTGAAATGACGGAAACCGCGCTTTATGAAAATGAAGCAAAGGCTTCTGAACTTTTGAATCAATTCAGGGATGCAGGGATTAAAATCCTATTGGATGATTTTGGTTCGGGTTATTCATCGATTACATTACTTAGAAATATGCCGATCGATGAGTTAAAAATTGATAAAAAGATGCTGAATGACTTGCTGGTCAGTGATAAGGCAAGACAGATTTTAGCCGGTGTTATAGTTTTAGCAAAGACCATTGAGCTGAAGGTAACGGTTGAAGGCGTCGAAGAATATGATGAATATGAAGCTGTCAGCTTGATGGGAATTGATAAGATTCAAGGCTTCTATTGCGCACGGCCGATGAAGGTGGATGAATATGAAAAGCGCTATTTAATTAAAGCATAAGCCTGCTCAAGGATTGCTGTTTTATTCATGGCAGGCAGATGCCCCTGAATACCAATTTCAAAATCTAAGGTTTGTAGAAATTTGATCATGGCTTTAAGTTTGCTTTGGTCGACATTCATTTGGTGATAGTAATCTTCGCAGATGGCATCACCAATGAACAGCACCTTAGCTTCCGGCACATAAATAAATACACTGTCCTCACTGTGGGGAGAGGAAACGTGAAACAGCTTGACATGGCTGCTGCCTTGGTCTAATGTCATATTGGACGTAAAGGATATATCCGCGGTTTTTAGCTTTATCTCATTCAAATCGTTATACTCAACCTTTAAATGATCATCGACGAAGGGAATTTCTTCTTGGGAAATTAGTCTTTCCTGCATCGCTTTAGGATCCCACTGCCATTTCATCATGCGTTCAAGTTCACGATTGGTCAGCGTATGAGCAATCGTAAGACCATGGACGGCATGCATACCAAAAGTATGATCCAATGCCAATGGGTAAGGATCGTGAAAGCAGGAAGCGGCAGCTGACGTCCTTTTAAGAGGGCATAGGCTTCCTTTACATGCTGAGCGCTGGTGCCGGCATCTATCATTACAGAAAAATTTGAACCTTTGATATAACCCAATGATGGACGATCTCTTTTAGTTTCGTAGGTGGTAGTATAAATGTACTCTGAATATTGAATAAGTTTCATGGCAGACTCCTTTGTTTATGATTGGTACCATTTTATCATAGAATCCACTTTCACTAAAACATTCGGTAATTAAAATAATCGTATCTATTCAATGAGGCAGGTGTCTGCCTTTTATTATGCTGATAAAAAATGATTAGGTACCTTGACAATTACGGAGAGTTGATGTATTCTATATTTGTAAGGCACCTAATTAAATAGGCGACGAAAGGAGATATGAATGAATAAAGATAATTTAGAGAGATGTACACAGTGTCCCAAGGAGTGTTTAAGTAATGAATTAAAATGCGGACGAGGCAGAAAGTTCTTTAATGAGACAAGTCAGGATGAGGGAAAGAAGCATCATGATCATCATGGCCAAAAAGATCTGACACATTTATTAATGCGCTGCGGTTATATATTAGAACACAAGACCAATCGGCGCGGGCAAAGCAGAATCTTAAAACTGCTGGCAGAGAATGAACTGCTTAGCCAAAAGGAGCTGCAGCAGAAGCTTGAAATTGAAGCTGGATCATTAAGTGAAACGATTGCCAAGCTGGAAGCGCGGGGATTGATTCTGCGTGAAAAGGATGAACAGGATAAACGGCGAATGCTGGTAAGGCTTAGTGAGCAGGGTCAGCTTGCGGCCAGTCAGGAAACAATCGAAGATCCTGATGCCATTTATGATGTTTTAAGTGATGAAGAGAAGGCTGAACTTCAGGCTATTTTAATCAAGCTGACAGATAAATGGAGTTTTGATTATCATGGAACTAAGGATCATCATCGGCATCATAAATCAAAAGAGAGAAATGGTTTATTGTTTAAGAGAAGTTGACTGTACTCAGCATAAAAAAAACACATCAACATAATCGATGTGCTGCCGATTTTAAATATGGCACCCCCGACCAGAATCGAACTGATAACTAAATCTTAGGAGGATCTTGTTATATCCATTTAACTACGGGGGCATATTCGCGTTTATTATTTTATCATAAAACAGCGGAAACAACAATCAATAAATTGCAGTAGAGTTGAAAAAGGAGAGGCGGCTAAACCTCTCCTTAACTATATTAAATGCACTACATTAATCGGATGACCACTTTCGTATGCCCTAATATTTTCGGCAAGCAGCTTCAGTAAACGCTGCCGGGTTTCCAATCCCTTCCACCCCATATGCGGTGTCACAAGGACATTTTCCATTTTAAACAGTTCACTGGTGCTGTCTAATGGCTCATGCTCCTGAACATCTAAACCGGCTCCTGCCAGTTTACCTGCTTTCAGTGCCGCAATCAACGCTTGCTCATCGATCAACGCACCGCGTGATGTATTTATGATAAAGGCGGATGGCTTCATTAAAGCTAATGTTTCAGCATTGATGAGCTGATGTGTTTTATCCGTTAACGGACAATGAAGTGAGAGATAATCACACTTGCGCAGTACGGTTTCTAAATCGGTAAATTCAATTTCGCTGTCTGTTCTTGGCGTGCGTGTATAAACGATAATTTTCATTCCCAATGACTGCGCAATTTTAATCACTTCACGGCCGATGCTGCCATAACCGACAATCCCCAGAATCTTATCATTGACCTCAAAATGATTGACCATCAACTGCTTGGTAAAATTATCATAACAATGCCGTTCCTGCATACGGATCTGTTTTTGAACCTCGGAGCTTAGATTTAAAAGCATCATGATTGCTGTCTGTGCTACCCGCTGTGTACTGTAAGCAGGAATGTTGCAGACCATGATTCCTTTTTCAGTTGCAGCTTTCAAATCGATATTGTTATAACCGGTACCGGCTTCGCAGATACATTTCACTGAAGAGGGGAACCGGGCGATTAGGCTGGCAGGCAGCGGCAGTTCTTTTGTGACTACGATTTCATAATCATTAACCCGTTCAAGGATCTGATCGGCTTGGCTATGACGATAAATCGTTACTTGCTCGCCAAGCGCATGAAAATCTATCTGATTATCATAGTCTACCAATTCAGAATTTAATACGACAATTTTATGCTTCATCACTTTCTGCCTCCTTCATGCAAATTGCTAATACGCGCGGACAGGCGATAATAAACCAAGGGGTATATTTTTCAGGATGCTGACGCAAATCTTCTGCCAGCTCAGCATAGCTGACCCATTCAATCGCTTCTGCTTCATCAGGATTCAGTTTGATTGTTTCAGCACTGTCGGCAAGAAAAACATGATCATATTCATATTCAGCTATCCCGTTGTCAAAAGCTGCGTGATAGACAAAGGAGAATAATTCCCGGCATTCAGCGTCGATTCCCAGCTCTTCCATTAAACGGCGATGCACGGCATCTTCGAGCTTTTCGTCATAACGCGGATGAGAACAGCAGGCATTGCTCCAAAGCAACGGTGTATGATATTTATCAGCTGCGCGTTTTTGGATAAGCATCTTCCCATCGTGCACAATAAATACAGAGAAAGCTCGATGCAGCAGTGCTTTCTGATGGGCTTCCATTTTAGATGCTGTGCCAATTGGCTGATCAAAGAGATTTACTAAGAGTAAGCTGTCCATAGAATCCTCACTTTCTGTTATGGATAATAAAAATACCGGATGATTTCATCCGGCAGCAATTAATTTGGCGCGCCCAAAGGGACTTGAACCCCCAACCTTTTGAATCGGAATCAAATGCGCTATCCAATTGCGCCATGGGCGCATGGCTATTTAATATTATATGACAGAAATGTTATTTTGAAAAGCCCTAATTTGATTGTATCTTAAAATTCTTAATGATATAATGCTGTTAAACAAAGGAGTGAAAATAAATGAATATAGCTATCTGGGTAGTAGTAGTTATTGTTGTGCTGCTGATTGTCTGGGGCATTATGACATATAATGGTCTGGTAAAGGGTTTAAATAAAGTTGAAGAAGCATTTTCAACAATGGATGTTTATTTAAAGAAAAGATATGATCTGATACCTAATCTTGTGGAAACGATTAAAGGTTATGCCAAGCATGAATCAGAAACATTGGAAAAAGTAATCAGTGCAAGAAATCTTGCGGTAAAAGCAAATACGATGGATGAGAAAATTTCCAGTGAAAAGAATTTCCAGTCTATGTTGGGACCGTTATATGCGATCGGCGAACAATATCCTGACTTAAAGGCAGATAAGAATTTCCTCAGTCTGCAGAATGAGCTTCAAAATCTTGAATCAGAGATTGCTAATTCACGTAAGTACTATAATGCTATTGTTGTTAAGTTCAATAATATGGTTATGACATTTCCTAGTAATCTTTTGGCAGGTATGTTTGGTTTTCATCGCCAGCCGATGTATGAAATTACGGATGCAGCTCAACGTGAAAACGTTCAGGTTCAGTTTTAACTGATAGGGGCGCTCTGCCCCTTTTTAATTTGTGATGATTTAGAAAGGAAGTGAACGAAATGAAATTAAGATCATGGCTTAAAAAAGGATTGATGGTCACAGCGATGCTGATGCTGACAATAATGCCAGCTAAAGCGCAGGAGGCTTTTACCATTGATGATTATGATATTACGATCAATGTTGAAGAGAACGGCGCTTTGCATATTCAGGAAACCTTGATGCTTGACTTCAGTCAGTACCGGCATGGCTTTATCGGAATATACCAACATCCTATTCTATGACGTGGATGATTGATGGCAAATCAGTTGAGAAGGATTATTATTTTCCGGTTACTGATATTCAATGCGGCGGGACAAACTGTTCGCTTGATTATGACAGTCAAGGCATTATTATTCAGCTTGGTGATGCTGATCGGGAAGTGATTGGCTCTCAGCTTTATACGATTTCCTATACGGTGCAGACAAAGGATCTTGATTTAAAGGATACCCAAATGCTTTATTGGAATCTTGCGGATAATTTTGATACGACAATCAAGCATTTAAGCTTTACAATCAATATGCCAAAGTCATTCAGTGAAGAAGATATTTCAGCATATACTGGATATTATGGCGGTATTGAAAACAATATGCGGTATGAAGTGAACGGCAATACAATCAGCGGTGAAACGTTAGTGCCGCTGGATAATTATGAGGCGGCAACGATTATGGTGCGTCTGCCCTCTGATTATTTCCGATTCCCTGAACCTAAGGATTATACTTCTTACTGATGATTTTCAGTGCTGTTTTGTTAGTAGTATCATTAGTGCTGTTTTGGAAGTTTGGTAAGGATGATGAGGTTGTAGTTACCGTTGAATTCAGTGCGCCTAAGGATTTAAACAGTGCGGGTGTAGGTTATGTCATTGATGGTTCAGTTGAATCAAGAGATGTGCTGTCTTTGATTATTGAATGGGCCAATAAGGGGTATCTGAAAATTAAGGAAGAAAATGAAGCGTTGACTTTAATCAAGCTGATGGATATTCCCAAAGATGAAAGTACCGATTATGAGCGTAAATTCTTTGAGGCTATTTTTAAGAAGAAGGATGCAGTGAGTGAGGACGATTTAGCTGACGGCAAGGTTGGTGAAGCACTGTATCGAGCTAAAAATCAGGTCAGCAGTTACTTTACCAGAGCCAAGGGAAGGCGTGTTTTCTCACAGGCTTCTTCTGTGATGCAGTGGCTGTTTGTCATCGTGGCAGGTTTGCCTTCCATCGTATTTACACTGCTGAGCGCTTATTCTTATTATGAGATACTGCCATTGGCGATTCCATTTGCCATTCCTTCATTATTCTTTATGTTCTCATTGGTACTTTGGATCGTGATTATGAAAAAACGTTATGTGATGAAACGGGCATCATTAATTATGGCCTGTGTCGGAACGATTGTTTTGAATGCTATTGTGGCGTCAATCAATGTTTTTATTTTGATTTTCTTTAAGGCTTCCCTGCTTTCAATTTTATGCTATATCGCATTGAGTGCCGCGTTAATCATCATGATGGCATTTATGGAAAAAAGAACACCTAAAGGAAATGAATGGCTCGGACAGCTTCTTGGTTTGAAGGAGTTTATCCTATATGCTGAGAAGGACCGTATCGAAATGCTTGTTAAGGAGAATCCTTCAGCATTCTATGATATCCTGCCTTATGCGTATGTGTTAGGAATCAGTGATACATGGTCAAATAAATTTGAGAATATCATTATTGAACAACCTGATTGGTATGAAACAGATCGTCATTTCTCGACCTTCTCATCTATTTATTGGTGGCATAGCTTCCATCATTGCTTCCATTCAATGTCTTCGTCAGCCAGCTATGTGCCTGCACCAAAAGGCGGCAGCGGCGGCGGTGGTTTTGGCGGCGGCTTCTCCGGCGGCGGTGGCTTTTCAGGCGGCGGCTTCGGCGGCGGTGGCGGCGGCAGCTGGTAATACTATCAAGAATCTTTAACGCTTCATGCGTCAGAGGTTCTTTTTTGTTGTGCAAACACCCTTGTTAAGTGAATACCGCCGCATAGTCTGGCTGAAGGAGGGTTTTTCATGGCAATAAAAATTTATGTTGATCAGGGTCATAACCCGGGTACGATAAATGCCGGCGCGAGCGGCAATGGGGTAGTTGAAAGTGAAGTCACCTATTGGGTAGGTATCTATCTGGCAGGTTTCTTATATGCGGATCCACGTTTTACGGTCAGGGTTTCCAGGCCTTTTCCCGATACGGTTATCGGCACTGATACTAGCAGCAGTCTGCGTGCCCGAGTGGAAGCGGCTAATCTGTGGCCTGCGGATTATTTTATCAGTATTCATGTAAATTATAATCCCAGTCCGGCTTTAAACGGTTCAGAGGTTTATGTATATCGAGCAAATTCATCAGCGGCTGATTTGGCTGCCGATGTGCTTACTTCTATTGTAGATTTAGTAGGTACACGATACAATATGGTCAGACTGAATCCTTCATTATATGTACTGAGAGCAACGACAATGCCAGCGATATTAGTTGAATTGGGTTATCTGACTAATCTGATGGATGCTGAGAAATTGCTTAATGACCAATATCTGTTCGCTTTTGCGATTTATATTGGCATATTAAATTATTTTGGCTATGCTTATGATCCGTTTCCAGCACCTTAAAGCAATATCTTAAAGCTGGGTAAGTGTGTCATTTTTATAATTATTAGGCAATGATTTAAAAGCTGGCTGGCATCGGACATAGTATGGATGGAATGAGACATTCATTCAGAAAGCAGGTGTAAACATGAATTGCAATAGGAATAATTGTTCTTGCTCACATGATAAGTGCATGAATCAGTGTTGTACGGATCAGCCGCAATATGTTCAAGGACCGACCGGTCCAATGGGGCCGCAGGGCTTGCCGGGTATTCAAGGTCCGATGGGACCCACAGGAGCCACTGGCGTTACCGGTGCTCAAGGTATTCAAGGATTGACAGGTGAAACTGGCGCAACCGGTCCAATGGGACCGCAGGGCTTGCCGGGCATTCAAGGTCCAACCGGTGCGACGGGAAGCGTTGTCTTAGCATATGGTTCTTTAAGCGGTTTGAATAATGAGATACCAAATACGGTGGCTGCACAGATGGAGTTTAATAAAGTTGGCCCCTTGTCAGATTCCATTACAGTCAGCCCATCAGGTAATGAACTGATCGTGGGCCGTGATGGAATCTATCAGATTACGATATCTCTCAGTGCCGAAGCAACGGTTGAAGCAGATATGGATCTGCCGTATCTTGACGCTTATATTACGGTTAACAATCAGCCGGTCTTTGGTGATATTTCCTCTTTTTCAAGATTTCAAACCGCAGTTCTACAACATTTACGATTCAGGCGGCCTTGTCTGCAGGAGATGCTGTCGGTGTCAGTGTAAGTTCAATTTTTCCATCTCTAGGTTATATGAACCGGATGCTGTCAATTATCCAATTAAGTGATTAATAGCTTATAAGCGTATTTTATGTGGACTATATCTTATCTCTTTTTTATCAAGTGCAGAGCTTGATGTATCAACAGGCAGCCAGACTGCCTGTTTTTGAGCTGTATTGAGTGCTGATAATATGAAAATGATGTTGAATGCAGCTTGGTATTTTATCATTTTTTATGTAATATAGGCGATTATCCTGAAGCCGTGTTGTGTCAAGCATAGTATGAAATGAATGAATGTTTCATTCAGAAAGCAGGCGATTCAATGAATTATAATAAGAATAATCGTTCTTGTTCACAAGATGACTGGTATGAAAATGATAATCGTAATTGCTGTCATCCTAACCCGTGCAATCCATGCAGACCTTGTTGTCAGGGTCCGACCGGCCCTACTGGACCAATGGGCCCACGCGGCTGTCAAGGTCCGCAGGGGATGCCGGGTCCAATGGGTCCGCGCGGCACAACAGGTGCACAAGGACCTTTCGGTCCGCAAGGTCCACAAGGCGCTACAGGATCAAGGGGTCCAATGGGTCCGCAAGGAACGACGGGTGCTACTGGACCAATGGGGCCAATGGGTGTAACTGGTTCACAAGGCTTGCAGGGTCCGCAAGGTCCACGCGGCGCCACCGGCTTCACCGGCGCAACAGGCCCAACCGGCGCCACCGGCTTTAGAGGCGCCACTGGCGCACAGGGTATTCAAGGTATTCAGGGGCTGCCGGGCAATACCGGCGCTGCTGGCGCTACAGGCGCAACAGGCATCGGTCTGCAAGGTGAACCAGGCCCAACTGGTCCGAGAGGACCCATGGGATATACAGGCGCCACAGGTGCAGTAGGACCAAAGGGAACTACCGGCGCGCAAGGCATTCAGGGCGAACAAGGCTTGCCGGGTACAACGGGAGCAACGGGTCCAGCAGGTGCTACGGGTATTGGTCTGCAAGGTCCGCAAGGTGTCACAGGATCAATGGGTCCAATGGGAGTCACTGGTGCTACAGGTCCTGAAGGGCCTGTTGGTATGCCGGGTATTCAAGGTGTACAAGGTGAGCAAGGACTGCCGGGTAATACCGGATCAATGGGTCCAGCAGGTGCCACCGGCGCACAAGGTATTCAGGGCATTCAGGGCTTACCAGGCATCACCGGTGCAACAGGACCGGAAGGTCCGATGGGAGAAGTCGGTCCGACCGGACTTCAGGGTGAACGCGGTGATCAGGGCTTACCGGGAAATACGGGAGCAACGGGTCCAGCCGGCGCTA
>BBZX01000010.1 GCA_001305055.1 Clostridia bacterium UC5.1-1C12 | reverse complement strand
TTTTGAGATGCAATGCTTGGTTCTATCACTGCCTGAAGCGATGCTTCCTGATCGGGTTTAATACTGATGGCATGAGGTGTAACAGTCATGCTCTGTGCTTTACTTTCTGTAAGAACGAAAGCAACCGTTCTTGTAAATACCTCGTCATAGGTGAAGAGTACATTCTGCTTGACATCCTTTTCCAAAGTCAGGGTACCTGAATGTTTCAGCTCTGACGGTGTCCATTCCATTGTGAATGGCTGTTGTGTATCAACGGTTTCAGATGCCGGTATTATAAATACAAACTGCTGATTTGCTTCATCCCAGCTTCCGTTCATGGAAAGTGATCCCTGCTTCAAGGTGACTGAAGCTAACTGCGGACTCTGTTCGACGTTTACTGTATAGCGGATACTCTTCTTATTTTTACCAAATAAGATATAGGTAACCGGTTTACTGAAATCATTGACAGTGACACCGCTTATCTGCTCACCCTCAGCAGCCATAACCGATAAAGTATCAGAGGCTGTAAATTCAGCAATTAAGCTATTCAGCTCAACATCTTCATTTACCTTAACAGTAATATTTGTTCCATTAATGGTTGTTATACATGGTTCAATACCCTTAAAGGTAAAGTCAGTAATTTCTGCATCTTTTGCCGGAATTGCTTCATCGATGACCAGGACCATGTAATCTTTTATATTTTCTTCATTAGCTTTATCTTTCACTACATAAGTTAACGTACTTGTATAGTCATTCACCGTTATTCCGCTTACCTGTACTTCGTTGGCAACCAATACTTCCGCTTTATCCGCTTCTGCCGGGCTGCCTTTGTAAGATATTTCAAAGCCAGCAATCAGTTCGGATTTATCAGTCAGCAGCGGTACTGTCACAATGATTTTACCGCTTGAATCAATCTCCGTATGAGTCGATATGACCTTACCCTTTTTATCCAGCAATACAAAACTGTCGATCTGATAAGGCAGCGGTGTCGGTTTCACTACGGTAATATCTGCCGTAACTAATTTATCTGGATCGGTCGGTGACATGGCAATAATTGTCGCCTTGCCTTCTTTCAAGCCAGTAATTAGAATTTTTCCCTGCTCATTCACAGATACCGATGCTATCTCTGGATTGCTTGACTTGAATTGTACCCTTGCTTTCTCACTGTCATTTTTTCAGACGGATCGGCTTCCAAGGTTAGAAATCCTTCTGTTTCAGTACCCACTTCAATTTTTGAAGCATGAAGACTGAAATCAAGATGTTTAATACCGACCTTTTTAACATTTACAGTCAATGTCTTGGTAAAATCACCCTTGGCACTGGTTAACGTGATTAATGCTGTACCTGTCTGAATCGCTTTAAATATTGCACCCGCTTCATTGCCGGCAACAGATATGATTTCCGGTGATGAGGTTGTCCAATTCACATAAGCGCTGCCCTCGCCATCGGCACTTATTTCAATGCCAATTGATTCTTCACTGCCGCTCTCATCCAGATACATAGTTAAAGTATCATTTATGATCTTATCCGATGTCCATTTTATATCGGTAATCGCAGCAATTGTTTCAAGTACATGAACCGTACAACTTTGAGTGAGGATTTTATCATCACTGCCTGTTTCGCTGACCGTCACTTTTAAGGTTACTTGCAGCGTAGATTCAGCATTGACCGCCGACGCAGTTAGAACAGCCTTCTCATGATTAGAAGGATCGGCTTCAATTGAAAGCGGTGAATCCAATACCGGCTGACCATCAGGGGTACTGATATACCATTCATATTGAATCGAAGCATTTTCTCCTAAGGCTGGATTCAGCAATGCAACAAGTTCAGCACTGCTGCCGCCTTCCATGGTTATTTCAGTTTTATTAAGACTGATTTTGTATTCTGGCAATTCGCTGACTTGAATAACGAGTGTCTTTGATACTCGACTCTGTGTATCAGACGGACTGATCGTAATCATTGCAACTCCTGGTTTAAGCGCAGTTATCAAACCACTCTCATCAACTGCTGCAATACTATCTTCAGAAGAACTAAAAACAAGATTCGGATTGCTGGCAGCTTCGTCAGCTTTGGCCTCCAGCTGTAAAACCGTTCCTTCTTTCATTTCAATAATGCCATTCAAATCATTACCAAGACTATCCTTTACCGTGATATTGGTTACCGGTGTTTTAGCTTCAGCACTGACGGTGACATTCGCAAAGGCTGTAATTCCATTAACAGTGAGCATTATAACAGCTGTACCAGCTTTGCCAAAGGTTTCTATGCTTGCCTGCAGCGGATCATCGGCAGGCGTCACTTTTACAATGGTTGGATTACTGCTTTCCCATTTAATAGTTAAATCATCCTTATTGCCGGTATAAGACACATATGCATTCATTATCTGTTTCTTATTAAATGCCAATGAGGTAGCAGACGGCTCAAGAGAGAGACTTTTCACAAGACCTGCTTGCTCTTTTACCATTACTTCAATTGATGCCTGAACACCAACTGTCAGGTCTGCTTCCCCTTCGATTGTCGACGGAATCTGTTTTGTATAACTGCTGGTTGCGGTAATAGTGATTGGCTGCGGGCTGGCTGCTTTAGCAGTGATAACGCCGGTCAGCGGATCAATAGATAGATAATCTTCAAATTCATCGCTGCTGCTCCAAATAATCTGAGATGCACTAGGATCAGCAATCAAAGCATTTTGATAATAGAACACAGCACCCAGCCGTTTCTTCTCACCGCTGATAACTTCTAATGATTGCAGCTCAGTATTATCCGGCAGTTCTTTGATGCGGATTTCATCAACATTATCCGAAATAGAAGGCGGCGTTGATGCTGCTGCAACCGTAAGTGTAATCTGGGCGCTGATCTCATTGCCAGCTTTCATCTGAAGGACAGCAATACCTTCTTTAATCCCTTTTATTTCACCATCATTTATAATTTGGATAATATGATTCTTTAATTCCGGATTTTCATCCTTATCATCCGGCACATAAACCGTGCCATCCAGATTTTTTCCTCGATAACCTCCCAAGCGATATCACCTAATGCGGCATTGAACGGATCGGCCAACAAGGAATAGCTGGCAGTTTGATTGATTAATATTTCTGAAGGTCCGAAGATCTGGATTGAAGCCAGCGGATTTTCTTCTATAACTATTTTGCATAGATTACTGATAATTTCAGGATTGGCTTTTGCTCTTGAACGAAGGATCACTGTCTTAGAGGAAACAGTATCCGGCAGCGCTTGTGCATGTACCTGTAGATGCCGTTCATCGCATTAACTAACACGGCACTTTCAGCGCTTATTTCCACAAAATTACCATTATTACCTTCATCAATTTCCCAAATTAGTTCAGTATTTGTCGTTTCTATCGGTTTGATCTGCACCGGTAATTCATCTTCAAAGCCTTCAATAATTGTCATTTCAGCCTTACCAAGCTGGATTGCTTCAAGTTTAACTTCAGTAATTAACACAACACACTGCGCACTCTTGCCGTTTGCTGTTTTAGCTGTTATAATCGCATAACTATTCTCATTAGGAATTACTCCAGATGCCGGACGGATATGTGCACTGCTGCCATTTGCCGTTAATTCAATGATATTTTGTTTATCTACAGTCCATGTAATCGATTTGTCAGCAACACTGTCAGGAGTAATTGACGCGATAATATCTATACCCAGTGTATCCTTAGAACCTAATTTGACAAAACTGCTGTTCAGTGTCAGCCCGCTAGCGGTTATTCCTGTTGTTTTTAACGTTAACTGCGCACTTGCCTTACTTCCGTCACAGGCTTCAGCAGTTATGGTTACGTCGCCGGCTTCTTTATTTGATTTTAAAGCGGCCAATGCTGGATGTTTCATCGAGCACTGTCACAGCATCTGTGTCGGATACTGACCATTTCAATGTCTTATTCGTTGCTTCTTGGTCATTGATGCCCTTAATCGCAGCTGTTACTAGGATCGTCTGACCTACTTCACCACTGTTTGGACCGCTTAATTCGATACTCTGAATCAAAACTTCATCATTCACTACCCGAACAACAACAAAGGCTTGCTTCCCTTTTGCAGTTACTGAAATGCTTGCTGTACCCGGCATCTTGGCGGTGATTATGGCTTTATTGCCATTACCTTTTACTTCAGCTACCGACGGATTATTGCTTTCCCACAAGAATTCCGTAACCCCGCTGCCTTCATTAACAATGGCGGTGCATTCCTTTTCATTGCCTTTAATCATCGTCAGTGAAGTTTCGCTGATTGTCAGTTCTTTCAAACCAGCGGCTGAAACGGTAATAATGCAATCTGCACTGTATCCGCCATCTTCACTTGTCACCGTAATCTTTGCTGTACCTGCACGATGCGGCATTACCATACCCTTCGCATCAATACTGGCAATTTCAGGATGATCGCTCTTCCATGTAACATTTTGATTGGTAGCCTTTAAACCATTTGCACCATAAACGATGGCGCTTAATTTCTGTCCATCACTCTCCGCTACCATTGAAATTGCTGTACGGTTCGGCGTTACGGCGGTTGCTTGTACACTACCGATAAAAACTTGCAGCTCTTTACAAAGCGGTTTGCCATCGGCATCAAGTGCTTCACTCTCTGCAGTTATCGTCACTGTCTGGCCGGCAACAGCGCCTTCATTTACCTTGACCTTAACCGGTCCTTCAATCGATCCGGTCAGTGCGCTGCCATGAAGATCAGTAAAAACGACCTGACTATCCGGACTCGACCACTTTATTTTCTGTGAAACTTTGCCAAGAGGATTGACACTGGCTGTTACATTCTGACTGACACCTGGCATCAATGTCAGCGATAGAACATCGAAATTAATAGATCGAGCAACTGCTTCCTGAATCGTGATTGCTCTTTCAATGCTTAATGTTTCAATAATTCCTTCACTATTTTTCCCTTCGATACTGCAGCGGATCAATGCCGATCCAGCTTTCAGTGCAGTCAGCTTGCTGTCAGTGATGACAGCTGATGCTTCTTCACCTTCTTGTGTTATGACTTCCCACTTGAAATTGCGTGCACTTGCATGACTTGGCAAATAAGAAGCAAGCAAACTGATTTCATCTCCAACCCGAATTATTGCATTACTAAGTTCTATGCCGGAACTTGTCATGATTTCCTCGATGGACTCTACATAAACGACCTGATCGCTGACTTTAATTGTAATTTTGATTGGTTTAGCTTGTTCCTCTTCACTTAAACTGCTGTCTACTTCAGGTGTGATTGTTATTTCAGTATCTCCTAAAACATTTTTACCGTTTTCCTTTACGAAGGTAATTCTACCTGTTGAGTCAACGGTTGCTACCGACGGATTGCTCGAGAAGAATATTAAGTTTTTATTTGTCGTTTCTTGCGGTTCAAAATTTACTGTCAGCTGTAAATAATCGATATTCTGATCAACGCCAATTTCCTTGCTGCCTTCAAGAATTGAGATGGAACTTGGATATATCTCGATAATACTGATCCGTGCATTGGCAACGATCGTACCATCCTCAAGACTTGCAGCGCTAACACGAATTTCTCCCGGTGTTTTTAATGTCAAATAACCGTTTTCATCAATTTCTGCCAATGGTGTCTGTATTGATTCATCAACATTTTCAACCTGCCATGTAACTGATGGGTTGGTAGCTGATTCAGGTGTTGGTTTGGCTTTAAGCTTAACTATGCTGCCTTTTCCTAAAGCGGTTGGACTTCCTTCTGAATATGCTTCAAGAGTATCGGCATTAATGATTGTAAGTCCTGTTACTTTAGTCCATGCAACCATCACCGTAACCGTATCAGTGACGGTATTGTCTTTACCGATACCTGATGTTAATGTGATCTGTGCCAAATCACCGATTTTCGCCTGTTCGCTGATTTTTACTTTTATCTGTCCGTCAGCTTCAATAATCTCAAAACGGTCAGGATCACTGCTTTCATAATGAAGCTGGGCATCTTCCGGCAAGACGAGGCTCGGTGTAACTTCAGCGTTTAAATCGATGATTGAACCAATTTGTCCGCTTAAATAGCTTTGTCCTTCCGGCAGAATAATTTTAACTGTATCAACAACTGCCGGTACAACCTCGATGTTTAGTTCAGCTTTTTTATCGGTGCCATCCACAGCGGCCGCTGTTACCCGATAGCTGCCTAAGGCTTTAACTGTTAACTGTCCTGCTTGTGTAATTTCTGCATCTTCCGTTTCAGTATAAATTTCATCTGTTTTTTTCTTCACTGTCCAGCTGATCCGAGGATCTGTCGCATCATCATTAACAATTGCTTTCAGCTTTTGAGACGGATGAGAAAGATCCATCGTTACATTGCCTTCAATTGATACCGATGTCACCGGATTGCCGATTGTAAACTGCATTGAGCCTTTCGCACCGCCGGCCGCTTCAGCACTAATGGTTGCTGTGCCTGCTTTAATTGCAGTAATATGCGCAAGCTGGTCATTTTCCTCATTCATTTCTACGCTTAATATTCCAGGGTCGCTGCTGCTCCAAGTAAGTGCCTCTTCAATTGGCTGCAAGGCCGCTTGTAAATCAAGACTGTCGCCCACTTTAAGCTGAGTTGTTTGATTTGAATCAACAATTGATAAAATAACGCTGGTTGTCAATGCTTTTACTTCTATGCTTGCCTGAGCCGTTTGACCATCCTGAGAAGTTGCGGTAATAACTGCACGGCCAGGAATTTTTGCCGTAATTTTACCGTTGGCATCGATAGACGCTACGCTTGGCTGACTGCTGGACCAGGCAACAATGGAATTTATATTCTGACCAACCACCGCAGCTTTCAGCACGGCTGTTTCATTTGATTTCAATATCAATGCATTTTGATCTAAAACAATCGATGATTTAGGACCTAAATCCGGTGTGCTTTCATTCACACGCCACGTCAGGTAGTCATCGCTGTTTGACTGTGCCTTCACCCAATCATTCAGTTTATTAACGAGGTTCGGAGTCTGTGTGACATTATTTCTGAATTCATTGTCTGACAAGCCTTCCGTATTTATGAGCGAATAGTCAATGACTGACTCTACAGAGCCATATTCAGCAAATTCAGAAGGATAATAGCAATTATTAAATATAATAGAACAAGAATCTGTTGCTCCTCTGGCGCTTGCAAATAAGCCATATAAATCGACAGCTGAATTTGTCTTATTCTCATAAGATCCGTCTCCATAACAATTGTTTGTAATTTTATCACCATTCCTTAATAGAACAGCATATAACAATCCAGACGTATTGCCATTATTAATAACCTTTAAGTTTGAAGTATAGCAATTTTCTACCAAAGAATAAGAATCGGTAATCCCTAACCAGCCAATTAAGCCTGCAGCATAAGTCCCATCTACGATCGTAACATTTTTTAGAATAGCTATTTTTCATTTCAAAAGGTATATTGCTTAATTCTACCTCGCCCACTAAGCCGCCGGTGCTATTTGGATAACTGATAGTATAATAATTATTTACAGAGCAATTCATGATTTTAGCTATTTTATGTTCAGCCCCTCGAATAGTACCCACTAAACCGCCGGTAAGTGATACCATTCCTGCTAAACTGGAGTCAATATAAATATCACTGACATGAATGTTCTCTAAATGAATACCATCAGCAAAACCTACAATACTGCCATAACCGTCTATTCTGGAAGAAGCGGTATACTTATTGACTTTTATATAGACTGAATTTACAGTTAGATTTTGAATTACAGAATTTTGACAATACCCAAATAATCCAAAATCATCAACACCTGTATTTGTCTTAATTGATAGATTCTTGACTGTGTGATTATTCCCTTCAAAATTGCCTTTGAAAGGATAAGTAATATTACCGATTGGCATCCAATTAACATTTCCCAGATCCAAATCCGCATCCAGGAATATAGTCACTCCTTCATAGGTTTTGCCAGCTTTCGTTTGCTGAGCAATATAGGCCAGCTGTTTTGGATTTTGAATATGAATAACATTATCTGCCGCATTGACAACTTCCGTTGTACCATCCCAAACAGTACCAAAATCTTTTTCAGCTTCAATATTCAAGCTGATTTCATCATATATGGTACTGTCCTGCTTAGATTCAGCACGGATTGTGACTGTACCAGCGGTTGACCCGGTATCCAAAATACCTTTTTCTGAAATGACCGCTTCTGTTTCACCCTTTTCAAGTGACCAGCGAATCTGTGAAACATCGGCATCTTCAGGTAAATATTCAGCACTCATTGTATAGATATGGTCGATTTCCACCTTATCTGGCTTGTTGATGAACAGCGATTCTATCTTAGCTGCAGGCGGCATAACAATCAAGGTTGAAGTCGAAGAAGGATATTTGCTGTCGACAGGTGTCATGGTTATAACAGCTACATAGGTGGCAGTAAAATCACTGCTTACCTTAACTAAGCCATTATTATCGACCGTAACTTTAGAGTTATTACTTTTAAATTTAACCTCTACGTCCTTCGCTCCAAATGGCAGAATTTCTTTTTCAAGCCGAAGTGTCTCACCTGGGTAAACTTCTCGTATTTCAGGTAATACCTTTATGCTCTTAATCTCTGGAATGCCAAATGATGGATAATCATTATTCATCACACTCCATGTACTATACGAACCCGCTGTACTCTTTATCCAATTATTTAATTTAACAGTCAAACTGCCGGAGCTGCCTGACGCATCCTTCATAACCGAGGTTTTCAATCCTGATACATTGGTACTGGCCGGCGTATTTCCGCTTCCTATTGCTTTATTTAATCCAGAAGTTTCTGTATTATAATAAATATTGTTCATAGTTGTATTACTTATATTATTCTTGCCCAATATATCTCCTGCAATCAGTGATCGATTGGATGAATTGATATATTTAGATACACCATACAAATTATCAAAATGAACTTCCTTACCTACTGCAATCGTTCCAGCTATAGCACCAACAGTGGGAATCATACTGAATTTATCTGTAAATTCAAAGGTGACATCTGCATATGAATTCTGAATATTAATTTGTTGGGTACTTTCAGTCGTTTGACCAATATATCCTACTAGACCGCCAGTAAAGCGGCCATCACGAATGACAACATTTTTGGTATGGCAATTCTGCATACTGAAATATAAAGAAGATGATCTTACTTCACCGATAATACCGCCGAGACTGTTTTCTTTACCTGCAATTACTGAATCTACTACTGAGCAGTTAATGATTTCAACGTTATTCACATCACCGCCGATTCCTCCTGGCATCGGTGTTTCTGCCGGTGCTGTTCCTAAATCAAGGAAAGCATTTGTTACCTTAATGTTTGCTATATGACTATTGTTAGCCCAGCCAAATAAGGAACCAGCTCCGAAACCATTTAGACCGTCCATAGTATCACAATTAATATAAACAGTGTCTATCATTAGATTTTGAATCATTGAATTTTCTATTATGCCAAATAGTCCGATTTGAACAGCCCCTGTATCTTCAGTAATAGACAAATTCTTAATCGTATGACCCTTACCATCAAAATTCCCTTTAAAAATGATTCTTGTATCGTCGATAAGTAATCCCGTACCAATCGGTGCCCAGTTCTGATTATTCAAATCAATATCATTTTGAAGCAGTATAGTTTTGCCTTCAAACCGTTATACCGATCGGCATTCGTTTGCTGAGCGATCCATGCCAGCTCACTTGGCTTTGTTATGTAGAAATAGTTGCCACTGCTGTCTGGTTCTTCGATGGTGATGCCATCCCATTTAGTGCCTGCTTTGACTGTAATGACTCGCTCTGCGATTACACCATTTAAAATAGCCTGCACCGTTACCGTGCCGGCTCGTTTTGCAATAAAGAGTCCGTCATGGCTGATTTCAGCAATATCACTCACTTTTTTAAGCCGCCAGTAAAGCTGACTGCTATCTACTGTATCTGGCTCAATTTCTGCGCTGAACTGAACCTGATCGCCGGTTTTGATTATACCTGGATCATGAATACTCATACTTGTTATTTCAGCCTCATCTGCTAAGACGGTCACATACACTGTATCTCTTGCTATTTCTTTGTTCTTCTCCTTAGCTATCATTTCAATTATTGCTGTTTGATGCGTAATAGCTTCTTTACTTACACTTATTAAGCCATTGCTGTTCACTGTAATTGTCGGACTGCCTGATTGAACATAATATTCATAGCTTAATTCTTTGCCTGAAATAAATGGTACAAGTATCGGTTCAAGCTGATATTCTTCATTTCTTCTCATCTGAACATAATCGTCTTTGAGTACTACAGTATATGACTCTTCATCAGTGTGTACAGGATAAGAGCCAGCTGTATTTGTCCAAGACCGCATCGTAATTTCAGATTCAGGGAGATTAGCATTCAAATCATTTACCAGTGAATCGTCTTTTGATGAATCTAAGGTCATATATGCTTCTGAGTGACGCAGCATCATATCCTCTAAGGTTGTCTGTCCGATAACAATTGATTTTTGTGTACCAACACCCTTTTTATTTACTGTCTCAATTTCACCATTTGTATTATTAAATGACGCATCTTCATTCCAGCTATTATTTATAATTGAAATATAATAAGAAGCATTCGACTCAGCATTGCCGATAATACCGCCTGGTGCGTTAATGTTCAAATGATTTGTGATTGATGTACTTGAATAATTGTTTTCCATTATGATATATGAGTTAACTGATCCTATCAAACCACCTGTATAGCTCGGTAATATTGAACTGCTGTTATAAGTAGATGAAGTGTTGTATGCGCATAGGAATTTTGGATCGTAAAGGCTGTTGAAGCACTTGATTCCAGACCGTGTCTGGATATTCCAATAATTGTACCGACTAAACCGCCAATTGATACCGAAACATTTGTATTCGAACTGTAGTCTTTAATTGAGCCTGTTACGGAGCTGTTTGTAATGCTGGTATTGTATGCGTTGCCTCTGCCTAATAATCCGCCAGCAGTTTTTCCCTCTATGAAAGCATTCAATACAGATACCCGATCAATCTTAACATTTTCAAATGCTTCTCCCAGCAAACCACCGGATGTCCCACGGGCATGAATACTTGCATCAAGTACAGTAATATTTGAAATAACGGTGTTTTCCGCACAACCCGCTAATGCACCAGAACGTTCCGTTACACCATCAATTGTTTTGAATTTATTAAGAACTAAATTACTGATTTCAGCATTCACCAACTTGCCAAATAAGCCGTTTGGTCCATTTCTGTCATCTGTACTGAGATCACTAATCATATAACCTTGTCCGTTAAAAGTACCTGAAAAAGGTGTATCTTCATCCCCTATCGGCTCCCAGCTATATCCTAGATCACCACCCATTGAAAGATCAGTCTCTAACAAAATTATTTTTCCAGCAAAATTATTACCATTATAAAGAGTACTTTCTGCAAGCCACTTTAATTCACTAGCCATGGTAATGTGATAAGCATTATCATAAAATTCCGGCTGACGGCTTGATGCACCATCCCAGGATGTGTCCTGAATCGTCATTGTATAGCTGTCTCTGATCGAAGTTCCTTCAATCTTAGCAACAACTGTTACCTGCCCGGCTTTTAAGCCTTTAATAGTTCCCGTATCTGAATCGATTGAAGCAGTTTCACTTTCGGAAACAAGATTTTCTAAGCCGTTAGGATTCAGATCGATGTACCATTTAACGGATGATTGGTCAGCATTAACCGGTGTTGTTGTAACACTTAACCGTTTTGTAGAACCGACCATTAAATTATCAGCCGAATTAATTCTCAATGAGGTGATGGCATCCTTTTCAAGGATTCGTACTTTAATACTTTTTGTAATTTCGCCATACGAGGCAATCAGATCAACCTCAGTTCCCGCAGAAGCGCTGCCAGCAGAAACTAATCCATCAGCATCGACAATCACGCCGCTGGTATCCGGTGAAACCCGCCATGAAGCAGAAGCCGCACGATCTGAACGATAAGGTTTTAGAACAGCGTGTAGCTGAGCACTGCTGCCCTGATTGATATAGACTATCTGCTGATTATTGTCAATTAAAGTCGGATAAATCTCAATTTCAGTAACCGCAGGCACTATAAATGACGGGGAAACACCCTCAGCTCCGTACCAGCTGTTATATGTATAGCGCTTGCCATCGTCTGCTAATGGGAGAATACTGCTATCCAAAGCAGCAATGCCTGCATTCATGAGATTAGCAAAAGCTTCTTTCTTCATATCTGCGTCTGATTTGTAATTCATTCTTTTGGAAAAATCAGCTAAATCTTCACCAATAGGATTTAAATCACTATTGATATCAGAATAGTACACATTATCAACTTGCAGCTGTAAGTTAGCATTATAGCCAATAATTGATCCCATTTTTGAAGAAGAATCAGAATTGTTTGTAATCACTGAACTCGTATAACAATTAGCTAAATAAAATGGATTGGAATAATTATCCTTGATAGCGCCGATTAAACCACCGATTGCTGCACTATTTGAATTTGTCGATTTTTCGACACTTACAGTTCCTGTCGCATAATTATTTAAAAAATACATACCGCCGATCTTATTTGTGTCAGTAATTGCTGTGTTTATATTGGCCACAATGCCGCCGCCGAACGACTCATCTTTTTGGGATAGGTTAACTGTATCTGATTATTAATTGAAGCACAGTTAATAATGCCGCTAGGTCCGAACTTTCCAAAAATCGCTTCATCATTTAACGGTTCCCAATCTGAAACGATCCCGCCGGGATTTCTTCCCTGCAGAGTTGAATTTTTAATCGTACAGTTAATAATCCAAGAACTGTTTGACAAGACACAGGTTATTCCACCGACAGGTGCGATATTTGTAGACGTACTAGTGATGACTGCGTTGTCAACCGTAACATTAATAATTTTAGACTGTAATGTATCTGCGCTCACAATCCCCAAATTTTTATAGGAACTATTAGAGTTTTGAAATTTTACATTCTTAATAGAGAAATCTTTCAATGTTCCATTTTTGGTAACGCCGAATAAGCCAACATAACTATCATAAGGGTAAGAATATAGCATTAGATTCGATATTTCCTTTCCATTGCCATCAAAAATACCCATGAAAGGCTGATATCTATTAACACCAATTGGATTCCAAGGAATGAAATCAAGGTCAATATCATTTTCGAGAACAATCGTTTTACCCTCAAAACTAAACCCATTCTGTGTTTGCTCTGCCATCCATGCAAGTTCTTCACCAGTGTAGATATGATAGGTATTCCCATCATTTTTAGGTGTTGTTGGACTTACTGTTCCGCTCCATTTCTCTTCTATTTCTATTTTTGCTTCAGTAGCCTTGATCTCTTTGATCTGCTGCTCCGGAAAATATGCGGATAGGCCGATCGCCATGCATCCGGCTATCGCAAATTTAAACGCTTTCATCAAACCCTTTAACATAAATCATTGCTCCTTTCTTTTCCCCGCTGCACCCTATTCTGATTTAGTCGCTTTTTTGCTTCATCATTTATAATCATCCTTCACTCACAAAAAACCTGAACTTCTCAAAGTCCAGTTCATTTTATTTATTGAATTGTCTCAGTCTTTGCTGTCTCTCTGCAATTCGTTTTCGTGTTGATTCAGCCCATTCATAGCCATACATATAATCATCCTTGTAGGGATACTCTTCAATATTTCCCTTAATAAATTCATAATAATCACAACAAAACCGATCTCGGTTTATCTTTACCACACCATAACCGACATCAAACAAATCTGTTACTTCTTCTGCATTGAAGGCTTCGCGCAGCAACCGCAATGTATATCTGAAAGTACGATTTAAACTCACATCATTGATGCGATCTTTCCAGAGTGTGCTCATTATTTCTTTATTGCTTACAAAGTCTCCCTCATTGTCTACTAAATAGGCTAATAATTCTTTTGCTTTAAGGTTCTTAAACAATAAAGGCTGACCGTCGATAAAAACAGCGAAACGTCCAAAGGTTTCGATATAGATTGATTTCATTTTGCACCCCTTAATGTATCTGTCGCAAAAGGTATACTTTATAAGACGATCAAAAAACGACTATTAAATGCTTAAATAAATCTATAATTTGCAAAAATATGTTTACAAATGACAAAAAACGACCTATAATTGGCATAAACGGACTGTCTCATAAAGTATACTTTATAAGACATTTCTCATATTGTTCCATTATTTACCAATTTTTTGATGAGAATTTCAAACGAACTGATACCCTATGAGATATCGCTTTTTAATCGTTTGTATGTAAATATTTTGTGATTTTTTCAATTAGTAACTGCTTACTCTTTTTTCTAAAATATCAGCTGGCAGCACCTTGAATCTGATTTTCATCATATACATTTTCTACCTCATATTCCTTTAACATTTTTTCTATATTAGAAACCATTTATGTTGGCTTCTCATTAATGTACACAGTTTCTTAACATAAGTTGCATGATAATGTTCTGATAGTTCTATAATGAATTCAGTATCCAATTTTCTCAAATCAATATCATCAATTCTAAGACTATCATTCAACAGCAAATGTAATTCTTCTGCATTTGAGGCTAATGGTAAAGTATAAAGCATATCACATACTGCCTTTTCAGAATTTAAAAGAATATTAATGTATCGTTTTAAATAAAAATTCATAATTCTGATCAATTAATTTTGAAATAATATCGTTAATAAAAGGATCTGATATTATGTTTTAAATATAGTTATCAAGTTTTATGACATAAGTGAGACAAGAGAAATAATCAGAACAAAATGTGCTTGATTGTACTTACTCTTATACAAGATAAATGGCGTATCTATTCAATCAAGGATAATGAAAATTTCACTGACACAATCACTAATTAAAAAAGACTCTCTCTAATTGTCTGATCATGACAACTAAAGATAGTCTTAATTTTTATATCTTTTTTTCAACTAGAACAAGCCAACGATATGTCCATCCTCATCAATATCCATATCCAATGCTGCCGGATGTTTTGGCAGACCTGGCATAGTCATAACATTGCCAGTTAAAGCGACAATGAAGCCCGCTCCGATAGATGGGCGCAACTCGCGAACCGTGATTCTGAAGCCTTTAGGTGCTCCGTAAATCTTCGCGTTATCAGTCAGAGATGTCTGACACTTAGCCATACAGATTGGTGTTTTATCCCAACCCAGCTCATCATAAATTTTAATCTGCTCAGCCGCTTCTTCGGTAAAGTCAACACCATCAGCACCATAAACACACTTCGCGATGCGTTCAATCTTAGCCTCAATGGATTCATTTACATCATACAACGGTGCGAATTCATTTTCTTGTTCACAGATGCCAACAAGCTGTTGCGCCAAATCCAGCGCTCCCTCGCCGCCTTTAGCCCAAACTTGAGATAATGACATTGGGTGACCCTCTTCGCGGCACCATGCCTGCAGCGCTTCAACTTCTGCCTGTGTATCTGTCGCAAATTCATTGATAGCAACAATATATGGAAGCTTAAACTGTTTCACTGTATCGATATGCTTCGCCAGATTCGCACAGCCATCAAGCATCGCCTGAACATTTTCTTCTTTTAAGTTCTCAAATTCAATGCTGCCATGCTGTTTCAAAGCACGAATGGTTGCGACGATAACGACGGCGCTTGGTTTCAGATTACCAAACCGGCATTTAATATCCAAGAATTTCTCAGCCCCTAAATCAGCACCGAAGCCTGCCTCTGTGACAACATAATCACCCAGCTTTAATGCCAGCTTTGTCGCTAAGATTGAATTACAGCCATGTGCAATATTCGCAAAAGGACCGCCATGGACAATCGCCGGGTTGTTTTCCAGCGTCTGCACCAGATTAGGCTTAATGGCATCCTTCATAATCATTGCCAGTGCGCCCTCAATTTTCAAATCCTTTACAAAAACCGGTTTACCTTCTAAATTATATCCAATCAGCATATTAGACAGCCGCTCTTTTAAGTCCATTAAAGAAGTAGACAGACATAAAACCGCCATCACCTCTGAAGCAACTGTAATATTGAAACCATCTTTACGCTCAACACCGTTGGCCTTTGGCCCCAAACCTACTTCGATTTGACGCAGAGTACGATCATTCATATCCAGACAGCGTTTCCATGTAATCCGCTCAATATCCAGATTCAGCTCATTCCCTTGATGAATATGATTATCAATACATGCACTGATCAGATTATTTGCAGTTGTGATTGCATGCATATCACCGGTAAAATGAAGATTCAAATCCTCCATTGGCACTACCTGGCATAACCGCCGCCGGCCGCACCGCCCTTTAAACCAAATACCGGTCCCAAAGAAGGTTCTCGCAGGGCAATCACTGTTTTCTTACCCAGACGATTTAAACCGTCACCTAAGCCTACCGTTGTCGTTGACTTACCTTCACCAGCCTTTGTCGGATTGATTGCCGTTACCAAAATCAGCTTTCCATCTTTTTTATCCTGATTCTTTTTTAATAAATCAAGATTTAACTTCGCTTTATATTTACCGTAATACTCCAGATCATCTTCCTCAATACCGATCTTTTCTGCAACCTTATCAATCTTCAGCAGCTTTGCTTCCTGAGCAATCTCCAAATCTGTCTTGTACATAGTTTCGCCTCTTTTTCTCTCTATTATAAAAGACCTACACGTTTAAAGATAACATCCACATTCTTTACATGATGAGCCGGATTAAAGCAGTCATCAATTTCTTCCTGACTCAGCACCGCTGTAACCTGCTCATTATTTTCCATCAATTCTTTAAAATTAACCTTTTCTTCCCATGCCTTCATCGCGTTTGGCTGTACCAAATCATAAGCCTGTTCCCTGGCGAAGCTTTTTCAATCATTTTAAGCATAAAGCGCTGAGAATAAATCACGCCATAAGTTTTATTGATATTCTCACGCATATTCTCTTCAAATACGGTCAGAGTTTCAAGGATTGAGCCAAATCGGTTCAGCATATAATCAAGTAATTCTGTCGCATCAGGAGCAATAATTCTCTCCGCTGATGAATGTGAAATATCACGTTCATGCCATAATGGCACATCCTCATAAGCTGCCATCATATAACCGCGCATGACGCGTGAACAGCCGCACATATTTTCGGAACCGATAGGATTGCGTTTATGCGGCATCGCACTTGAACCCTTCTGTCCTTTATTGAAATGCTCCTCAGCTTCACGCACTTCTGTACGCTGAAGGTGACGGATTTCGGTCGCCATCTTTTCAATTGAACCGGCTATTAATGCCAAGACTGCAAAGTAATCCGCATGACGGTCACGCTGTAAAACCTGAGTTGAAATATTAGCTGAATGAATACCCAGCTTATCACATACATAATCCTGCACAAAAGGCGGAGTATTCGCGAAAGTTCCAACCGCACCGCTGATTTTGCCGGCTTCAACACCTGCAGCCGCATCTTCAAAGCGTTTCAGGTTTCTTTGCATCTCATCATACCATAATGCAAAGACTAAACCAAAGGTTGTAATCTCCGCATGAACACCGTGTGTTCGGCCAATCATCACCGTATCCTTATAGCGCAGTGCCTGTTTCTTTAAAATACTGATATAACGTTCTAAGTCCTCACGCAAGATCGCATTTGCCTGTTTGTATAAATAACCATAAGCAGTATCAACAACATCAGTGCTTGTTAAGCCATAATGAACCCATTTTTTCTCATCACCTAATGACTCTGAAACACAACGGGTAAAGGCTACTACATCATGCTTTGTTTCTTGTTCAATTTCATAGATTCGATCAATATCAAACTTTGCATTAGCCCATAGCTTCTCTACATCCGCTTTAGGAATCTCACCTAGTTCAGACCATGCTTCACATGCCAAAATTTCAACTTTCAGCCATGCTGCGAATTTGCTTTCTTCACTCCAAATATCACGCATGTTTTTCTTGAATAACGTTCAATCATTTAGTCCACCATATCTTTCTTTCCAATATCACTTCGATAGAACAAACTGTCACACTTTATTTTCTTAATTTCTGTATAAGCCTTATCATATGCTTCTTCAAGGGTTGACCCTTCCTCTGTAAGCAGCAGCACGCGGCCGCCAGCTGTCAGCAATTTACCACCCTTCGTCTTAGTGCCCATATGGAATACTAGACCGTCAACATCCTCAACTCCTTCAATCAGTGCATCTTGTGTCGATGATGCAGGATAATTGGTACTGGCAAGCACTACACCAAGACGAACCTTATCCGACCACTTAAGCGTCATTGTTTTCCCGGCCATCACATTCAATATAACTTCCACAAAGTCACTTTCTAATCTTGGCAGAATGACTTCTGCCTCCGGATCACCAAAGCGTGCATTAAATTCTATTGTCTTGACGCCATCATCAGTCAGCATCAAACCGCCATATAAGAAACCGGTGAACGGATGACCTTCTTCTACCATCGCCTTAGCCATAGGTTTCATGACTTTCTCCATCGCTTCTCCGACAATATCAGGCGTGATCTTTTTCACTGGTGAATATACACCCATACCGCCAGTATTTGGACCTTTATCACCATCATAGGCACATTTGTGATCCTGAGCAATTTCCATTGGGATTACAATCTCATTACATACAAAGCTCATCAGTGAGAATTCAAAGCCGCGCAGACATTCTTCAATGACCACACGGTTATGTTCAATCGCAAACGCAATTTTCAATGCCTCAACAGCTTCTTCTAAACTTTCCGCAACCGTTACACCCTTACCGGCTTTCAAGCCGTCTTCCTTGATTACGATCGGCGCGCCCTTTTCTTCAACATAAGCCAGCGCTTCCTCATAATTATCAAAGGTCTGATAGGCAGCTGTCGGAATATGATATTTCTTCATGATCCGTTTAGCGAAATCCTTACTTGTTTCCACCTGTGCCGCATCCTTGCTCGGGCCGAAAATCTTAAGCCCTTCAGCCTGAAAAGCATCAACAATACCCAGCGATAAGCTGCTTTCAGGACCAACGATTGTCAGATCGATCTGTTTAGCTTTAGCAAATTCGGTTAAACCTTTTACATCATCATCACGAAGTTCAACGAGTTCAGCCAGCGGTTCCATACCGACATTCCCCGGCGCCGCATAAATCTTATCTACCAGTCTGCTTTTTGAGCAGGCATAAACTAAAGCATGTTCACGTCCGCCTTTACCAAGTACCAGTACCTTCATAATGTCTCCTTCCACTGCTTAAAAAACAAATGACTGTTTCCAAAAACAGCCTGTTTAAAGCAGGTTACCACATTTATTTTACTGTATTTAAACCTTTTTTACAATGCTTATTATCAGCGTTATATAAATAATTTTTGGCAAATTTGCAATTTAAAATTGATTTTTCAGTTTCAAATCTGCTTTTTCAATTCAAATATCCTGAATAAAAAGTGATTTTTGATCAAAAATCATCATTTTTCAATTTTCACAGCCGAGCTTTTTCATTATCTTTGTGTGCTGATTTCTGCAAGATTGATTTATTGGGTTAAAATAGTGATTAGGAGGTAATGATTATGAATCCAAAAACCTATGAATTTGACGCAGTTATCCGCAAGGTTGACGGTATTGACGGCGCTTATATAGAGTTCCCATATGATGTAAAGAAAGAATTTGGTAAAGGCCGTGTTAAGGTAAAGGCCGCCTTTGACGGTGAGCTGTATAATGGCAGTCTTGTCCGCATGAAAACACCGGGACATATTCTTGGCTTAAGAAAGGATATTCGGGCTAAAATCAATAAACAAGCCGGTGATGCTGTGCATGTAGTGATTCAAGAACGTGAATAAGGATCGGTATCAAACTATACCGACCCTTTTTATTTTTGCCAAATCTTGGGTATGACCGCACCGCAGCTGTACAGCATGAAGAACAAAATAAACTGACGTTTATCAAACTCACCGCCTTGAATTAAAATTTCCTGTATCTGCCCCGATAGCTTCATCATATAATTGGTTTCCATATAGCCATTACGCAAGTAAAATTGTTTCCGTTTTTCTCTTTGCAAACGATTGACAGCTGATTCATCACAAGGTTCAATCGATACAATGACTTTATTAAAAGCTGCCCGCTCTTGTATGTCTTTCAGTATCTGACTGCCATACCCTTTTGACCGCCGCTTTTCATCAACTGCCAAAAACATGATAAATGTTTGTTTTCGCAAAGATGCCATGTAGGCAATACCGCATAGGACATCTTCATCATAGTAAGCAAGAAATTCAGTATGCCACAAACAGGACATAATCAGCATCAAGGGAAACGGCATCCGTTCTGCCTTTGGAAATGCAGCTTCATAGAGCTGTTTAATCTCATTTTTACGTTTGCTTTTAATGACTTTTTCGACATTCATAAGGATTTTACCTTTCTCCGCTTTTTCTCATATATTATAAGGCGATTATAACACAAGATCGGCAATCAATTAGTAAATTTCATTATGTTCGATGACTTGTTTATACAGATTGCACGTCAATACGACACAGGATAGTGAGAAAAATACCTCAAGTGCTGTGCTGACAATGCCGACTAAAAGGAAAAACAAGCACGACATTGCCGTAATAAAATGCAAACTATAAAGATAGATTTTATAATCAGATCGATACTGCCGATATGCTCTCCCTACGATGCGATACAGGATTAAAAGCAGTAGGAGTGATGCCAGGAAAGCAAAAACGATATGCAGTTTTGATTGAAATGGAAATTGTTCAGGCAGATAAGGGGTTGTGACAGCCATAAACAGCAGCAATATTGCTGTTTTCAATAAAATGCTTTCCAACCTGGCTTCTTGAAAACGCATTAAGATGCGATTGATTAATACATAGAAGTAAATGCCTACCAATACTCCCCATAGTAAAAATGCCAGCTGATTGCTTGGCAGATTTCCATGGACAGAAAAATTCGAATCAAATAAATGACTGCCTTTGATGAAAAGCAGTGTATAAGCTGGAATTAATACATAAGTCATAAGATTAAGCAGCATAAAATCCCTCCGCTATTAGGGTTGCCAGCTATGCTGCTTTTATCAAATCTATCTCAGCGCGTCGATGATTTTAGTTTTATCTGTCTCTACTTCACATTTCATTTTAATCACTCTGGCTGGATTGCCGACAATAACACAGTTAGCTTCTACATCTTTAGTGACAATCGCACCGGCACCTACAACAGCGCCCTTTTTGATGCGGATACCTTCCAGAATTACCGCGTTGGCACCAATCAGAACATCATCTTCAATAATTACCGGGGTGGCATTCGGCGGTTCAATGACCCCGGCCAGTACCGCACCGGCACCGATATGACAGCGTTTGCCAATCTGTACACAGCCGCCGATGATTGCTCCCATATCGATCATCGTTGCTTCCCCGACAGAGGCGCCGATATTAAGAATCGCTCCCATCATGATGACTGCCTTTGAGTCAATTGTCACATGGCCGCGCACTATGGCTCCGGGTTCGATTCTCGCATCTAAATGTTTGATATCCTGCAATCCAACAGCGCTGTTGCGGGCTGACGGTTCAATGACCATTTCTTCAATTTCTGACTGATAGGCATCTAAAACCGGTTTAATCTCTTCATAATCGCCAAATATGATCTGATCCTGAATGCCAAACACATGACAATGTTTTAATGGCAGCTGTGTCCGGCATTTAAGATAGACCTTTACCGGTGTTTTTTTCTTACCTTTACTGATCGTATCGATGATTTCTGCTCGTTCCATTAACTTCCTCCCACATGCTTAATACATCCTCCATTGTATAATATCCTTTTTCTTTATCAGATAAGAAAGCCGCCGCCTTGATTGCTCCATGGATAAAGATTCGTTTATTTACAGCTTTATGAGTAATTTCCAGGCTTTCATCCTCACCTAGATATAAGATGGTATGTTCACCGGCCAGATTACCGCCGCGAATTGCATGGATACCAATCTCTTTACCACGCTGTCCGCATTCACCGCGCCGTCCGTAAAGTTCATTATATTGGTGCGCCGGATTCATGATTCCGGCCAGTTGTTTGGCTGTACCGCTGGGCGCGTCGACTTTCTGATTATGATGCTTCTCGATGATTTCTATATCAAAATCCTCAGCCAAATCGGTGTTATCTGCTTCAAAGCCTGTTTTAAGACTGCAATCCCCAAGGAGAAATTCGCTTCCTGGATGATTGGTATCTGCATAGCCGCAGCATGAATTGATAATTGCTGCTTCTGCGTATAATTGGTCGTCCCTAATACGAGTTTGACATGGTAATTTAATGCATATTCAAGCAATGCCTGCAGATTATCCGGATGTGAAAAATCAAAGACCAGTTCCGGCGGCTCACTAAGCGTTTGCAGCTCATAACCGCGATGAACTGCAGCGATGATCTCATTATTATTCTTTTCCAATGTCTGCTTCAGCAAACTTCCCATCTTGCCAGTACCCACAATTCCTAACCGCATATGCCGCACCTCATCTCTATACAGTTTATGTTAGAGATCCGCATTAATATTCCTGCCAGTATCCTTGTGCTATTTTTACTGCCGGTCCCTTAAGCCGGATCGTATCACCCACATCAACGATCAGTTTTCCATAGGGCAAAAGTACAGTAACCGGACTTATGCATTTGCCATCTCTTACCGCTATATAAGCTGAGGCACAGGCGCCAGTTCCGCAGGCTGCGGTAATGCCAACTCCCCGCTCATAGGTTACTAGCTCAATTGTATGCTCATCCGTCACCCACACAAAATCAACATTTGTCTGATTTTTAAAAATTGGATAATTGCATAGCTGGGCACCTAAACTGTCCATCGATGCAATATCTAGGTCAGCCATATATAAAACTGTGTGAACAGCACCGATGAATACTGAACTCACAGACAGCAGCCGATCTGATACAAATAGCTTTTGATGCAGAAAAGAAGTCTCCATCGTATCAATATCCATTGACGCAGCTTTACAATCTGGTTTTCCCAGATCGACCGTGCATGAAAAGGGATCATGACTGACATCCATAACCTTCATTTTACCTGCCTTTGTTTCTACTCTGCTGATGTCACTTTCTGCCATTCCTTGATCGATGCAATATTTTACAAAACAGCGCAGACCATTACCGCACATCGCTGCCTCGCTGCCATCACTATTAAAAATACGCATCGAACATGGCTTGCGGGTTACTGCCAGCAAACCGTCTGCCCCAATGCCAGTTTTTCGGTGACATAGCTTCTTGGCGAGCTCTGATAAGTCCTGATGCCATTCCTCGATGATAATAAAATCATTGCCGCAGCCATGATATTTAGAAAATGCCTGCATCTCATCCCTCCAGAATCAGTATATGTCAGCGGGGACAGAATGTTAAAAAAGAAACAGCGTCCACTGTTTCTTTATCAGCTAATCAATGATTTCCAGCCATGCCTCATAATAATCCGTGCGCTCCTGATCAAAGGCAGTCCCCATATATTTACCAATAATCGTGCCTGTTTTCAAATTATATGCAACTGCTGCTTCATAAAAAGCAGGGGCATTATTGATTGAAGCATCATCAGAATTCAATTTCAGCAACCCTTTCAGATAACGCTTCGATACTTTATCACCCGCTCTAAATAATTCATCTTGTTCATTATCCGTAAACATGCCATACAAACAACTTCCCTGCGGCAGTAATAGGATTGCTGAACGGGAAGGATCATAAATAAACAGCTCCATGTCCTCCTTGCTTTCAAATGAAAATGAACGTATCGAAGGAATTTTTACTTCAACAAGCATAAAATCTTTTATCGCTTCTAATTGTTTCACATTTTCAAGCAAGGCTTTTTTATGCTGAATCGCATTCAGCGTTTCCTCGATCTCTTTAATTTGTTTCAACAGTTTTGCTTCACTGTCAGCGAATAGCTTCAGCTGCTGATCAGCACTCATTTTAGGCAGTTCACGTATTGACTTTACGGGTATTGATAAACTTCGGTTTAATATTACATCACAAATATCCAGCATTGTTTTCCATGTAGGCATACGATAATTATTATCCGCACTGCGTTCAAATCGGATTAAGCCTTCATTATCCCAATAGCGCAGTGCTGAAGGGGCGACATGAAATAAGTCAGCTAATTTTTTAGTGTTTGTTGCTCATTCATAGGATCTCCAATCAAATTTTCTTGACATTAAAGTTACTTTAAGCTTTATGCTCTTATTGTACGCTATTTGGGAGGAATTTACTATGCAAAAAAGATTTTTCAGTTATGTACTGCCAGCATGCTTGCCTTTGCATTTACCGGCTTATATACAATTGTCGACGGCTTCTTTGTCGGCCAGAATATCGGTGATGTTGGTTTGGCAGGCATAAACATTGCCTTTCCTATTGTCGCATTGATTCAGGCTGTGGGCTGCGGTATCGGCATGGGCGGAGCCATTCAGATTTCCGTAAACAAAGGCCGCGGTTCAAAGGATTTAGAGGATAAGACTTTCGGCAATACCTTAATTCTGCTTTTATTAGCAGCAGTGATTATGAGTCTGTTCGTTTATGTGCTGAATTATCGAATCCTTGTGCTGTTAGGTGCTGAAGGGGAAGTATTGATCACTGCTTCAAAATATCTGAGCGTTATTGCTTTAGGTTCCATCTTTCAGCTATTCGCCTGCGGCTTTACACCGCTGCTGCGTAATTATGACCAATCGATACTTGCGATGGCGGCCATGATCTGCGGCTTTGTTACGAATATCGTTCTTGACTGGTTATTTGTCAGTGTTCTTAAATGGGGTGTCGGCGGTGCGGCATGGGCAACGATCATCGGACAGATTATGACCGTAATCCCTTGTCTGGGCTTTCTATTCAAGCGCTGCCGCAGCATATCGATCCCTAGCTTTAAGTTAAGCAAAAATGTTGTAAAGAATATAATCCGCATTGGTTTATCTCCATTTGGTCTTACGATGTCACCCTATTTAGTGATGATTCTGATTAATAAATGGGCTGTCCTTTATGGCGGTGAAACAGCTGTCGCGGCTTATGCGGTTATTTCATATGTGACATCAATCATTTTTCTTTTACTGCAAGGCGTCAGTGACGGCAGTCAGCCGCTGATCAGCCTCTGTCTTGGCAGCGGCAATTTCCAAGAAGCGCTTCAAATAAGAAAGCTCGCTTATGTGTTTTCATTAATTATCGCCTTGCTGACTGGTGCCGGCATCTTATTGCTGAGTCATTTCATCCCTGTATTATTTGGGGCATCTGAGGCTGTCGCGGCAATGACTGAAAACAGCCTGCCGATCTTTGTTTCCGGTTTTTTGTTTGTCGCTTTCTGCCGGGTAACAACGTCTTATTTCTATGCCACCCAGAAAAATACTTCCGCGTATATCATGGTTTATGGTGAACCAGTTCTTCTGGCAATCTTGCTGACTGCCGTTCTGCCCCATCTTTTAAAGCTGCAGGGTGTGTGGCTGTCAGCGGTAACGGCGCAATTAATACTTGCTATTATCGGTTTGATACTGATTATGCGTGAGAAGAAGTTTCAGCTATGATTGTCTGTCACTTTTTCTTAATTCATAAATGAAGGCTTCTATGCGGTTCAACCCTTCGATCAGCTGCCGGGTGCTGCCGCATGTAGAAATGCGAATATATCCTTCTGCATGAAAATAACTGCCCGGCACACAGGCTACCCGTGCCTCATGAAGCAGCCGCCTGCAGAATGAAACAGAGTCTATGCCGAATTCTTCTATATTGGGAAAGGCATAAAAAGCGCCTGCCGGCTGATTTATAGGAAGTCCCATCTCCTTTAGACGCCCAACAGCAAGATCACGATGCTTTTGTATACTGTCAGCATCTCGGCCGGATCAATTTCTAACGCTTTTATGCCGGCTTTCTGAACAAAGGTATTTACACAGGAATAACGATACTGGTGGATTTTCATAATTTCAGCCAGTATTTTTTATCGGCCAGCAAGTATCCTAAGCGCCAGCCGGTCATCGCGTAGGGCTTGGAAAAGCTTTTAACGGCCAATAGCTGTGAACGGAGATCCTGAAACTGCATGAAACTGTTATAGCTGTCATCATAAACCAAACGATCATACACATCATCGCATAAGACAAAGATCTGTTTATCCTTCACAAGTCGTGAATCAGCGCTAAGGAGGTTTGGTTATAGATACAGCCGCTGGGATTATTCGGTGAATTTAAAAGGATCGCTTTTGTTTTATCAGTGAACACACGCTCCAATTCTTCACGGGTTATCTGAAATTCGTAGTCTTGAGTATTTAAAGGGATAAAACGTCCGCCTTCCAGCTTGATTATCGCTTCATACTGCGGATAAGCCGGGGTTGGAACAATAATTTCATCACCTGGATCAATCAATGCCGCCAAAGCGGCAGAAAGCGCATCACTGGCACCCGCGCAAACCATGATCTCATCAGCATCATATAATAAATGATGGGTTTTCCATTCATAGACCGCTATTTTCCTGCGCAGATCTAAATCACCCATTGCTGCGGCATAATGTGTATGATTATGATCCAGCGCCTGTTTCAAAGCCTTTTTAATATCCTTAGGTGTATCAAATTCCGGTTCTCCCAAGGTGAGTGAAATACAATCCGGCACGGCGGCAGCTTCTTCATTGAAAGCCCGTATGCCGCTGACTGGTATCTGATGTAATTGTTTTTTTAATTTATTTAACATTGTCGCACCTCATAATTATTATCATTCATTTTATGCTCATCATTAGAAATTCATACTGAACCATCAAAAAAACTGATATAATAATGAAAAAGAGGGACAATTATGAAAATAACAGTACGTCAGGCAGTCATTGAAGACGCTTCAGCTATACAGAAATTAAACGCTGATTCTTTGCATTATGAATATCCTTTGGAATCAACATTAACAAGGTTAAGAGCTGCGTTAGAAAACGAACGGATGAGAGTATATGTGGCAGTGTATAAGAATGAAGTGATTGGTTATGTACATGCTCAGGATTATGATGTACTTTATGCAGGACACTGCAAGGATGTGCTAGGTTTAGCCACAGCCAAAAGATGCCAGCGAATGGGTGTTGGCACTATGCTGATGAATGCCGTGGAAGCATGGGCTAAAGAAACCGGTGCCGATTGTGTACGTCTTGTTTCCGGTGCCGGAAGAACTGAAGCGCATCAATTTTACCGCGCTTGTGGTTATGATGGCGGCAAGCAGCAGATTAATTTTAAAAAACAATTGGGAGAGTAAAATGATTATTAGAACATATCAAGCTTGGGATTGCTTAGCCATCATTGAGCTGTTTAAAGACACTGTTTTAAATGTTAACTGTCAGGATTATAATCCTGAGCAGCTTCAGGCATGGATTCGCAGCAGTGAGGATGTCGATGGCTGGAATAATGCTTTTCTTGAACATAGGACATTAGTCGCTTTAGAAGATAATAAAATCGTTGGTTTTGCGGATATGACCGATGATGGATTTTTAGATCGGCTCTATGTACACAAGGATTATCAGCAGCAGCATATCGGAAAAGCGTTGTGTGATGAACTTGAAGCATGGATCTGGCAGCAGGGCTGTGTTACCATCCGTACCCATGCGTCGATAACCGCAAAGCCTTTTTATGAAAAAAGAGGATATAAGGTAATTTGTGAGCAATATGTGCAGCGGGAGAACTGCAAGTTAAAAACTATATTATGGAAAAAACTAATAACGATAGCTTCGAAAAAGGGCTGAATAATTAAATTAATAAGAATATTTCGCTTAATTCCTTGACTAGGAAGTAACTTCCCACCTTATAATCGATTTGTGAAACATTAATCATATAAGGAGGAAATATGCGTAAACTATTCAAATTACTGCTTTGCGGACTGATGGTTTTGACAACTGCTTGCAGCAAAGCAAATGATTCAAAGCTTTATGAGCCGGGGACTTATTCAGCTAACAGTAAAGGCTTTGGCGGTGAAATTGCAGTCACCATAAGTGTCGATGAATCTTCAATCACCAATGTGGAAATCATCGGTGATGAGGAAACCCCTGAGCTTGGCGGCAAAGCAATCGAAGAAATGATTCAGCAGATTCTTAATGCCCAAAGTGATGAGATTGACGGTATGTCAGGCGCTACAGTTACATCAAATGCTGTGCGTGAAGCACTTCGTTCTGCGCTGAATCAGGCAAAGGGAATCAGCAGCAATGAATTGAGTATGTCAGATGGTACATATAGTGCAACCGCGGCATCTTACGCGGAAATTAATGGTTTAGCTACAACTGGTTCACTGACAATGAAGGTGACGATTAAAGATAATAAAATCGAAGCAATTGAGATTCCCGAATATACAGATACAGATATTATCGGCGGGATGGCCTTTCCTATATTGACGGAAAGAGTGATTGAATCACAGTCGATGAATTTAGATGCTGTCAGCGGCGCAACAGTATCTTCAAATGCTTTCTTTACTGCATTGAGTGATTGTGTTCAACAAGCAGGCGGAGATGTCAGTATTCTCAAATCTATTGAGATAGAGAAAGCTGAGCCTAAAACTGAGGAAATAACCACAGATGTTCTTGTGATTGGGGCTGGTATGGCCGGTCTTAGTGCAGCTATTGAAGCTGCTGAGCAAGGCGCTGAAGTTATATTACTTGAAAAGAACCTTGTATATAGTTCATCAACAACCCGGTCTTTAGGTTTTATTGTCGGAGCTGATACTGAAACTCAAAAGGCTAATGGTATTGAAGACAGCGAGGAAGCTTTCTATCAAGATATCGTAAGTTTATATGAGGGTGAAGAGCAGTTAGACCTGAATTTAATTCACAAAATGGCCTTTGATTCATCTGAACTTAATACTTGGTTAAGTGATCATGGCTTGGAATTTACAAATGTGATTAATAAGAGTACAAAAGGTGAACGTGCTGTCAAACGAATCCATACTACAGCGAGCGGATCCGCAGTTACATCAACACTTGTTGAGGCAGCGGAAAAAGCGGGTGTGAAAATCTTGATGGGAACCCCTGCAACATCTTTAATTCAAGAAAATGACGGTTCTATCAGCGGCGCACTGGCGACTAATGGTAATGGTGACAGTATAACCATTCATGCTCAGTCAACAATTGTGGCTGCAGGTTCTTATACAAATAATGAAACACTATTTAATGAATTAAATCCACTGATCAATAATATTGCCTATGCTTGCGGCAGCGGTGAAGGTGATGCCTACCGTTGGTTTAAGGAAGTCGGGGCAGATATTGTGGAAATACCATATACACAGTTTATGTATTACAGTTATGCAGCCTCTTTTGAGGAATTCCCAGAAGTCATTCCTAATTCTCCTGATAATCCTGTATATGATATCTTATTGGTAACAGGCGGAGCAGAGCGAGTGACTGCTGAAGATAATTTCTGTTTTGAATTTACTAAAGAAAACTGGATTCGCGGCTACAATGAAGGGTATGCTATTGTAGGAGCAGAATTCGCGGAAAAATATCCGATTCTAATGAAGAATGTGTTAAATCATGACGTACCGAGTTCAGGACTCCCTTTTGCTTATCAAGCGGATACGATTGCTGAGCTTGCTGATCAAACCGGTCTTGACGCTGATACGCTGCAAGCCACAGTTGATCGTTACAATGAACTTTGTGATAAAGGCATTGATGAAGATTTCGGTAAAGACAGTGCATACATGAAACGTTTAGAAGGGCCTTATACAATAATCCGACTGCCGATGATTACCACCGATGGATATACTGGCGCACGGATTAATGAAAATGCACAGGTATTGGATTCAAATGGCGAATGGATTAAGGGATTGTATGCGGCAGGTTCATGCGCAGACGGACAAACTGTTTCAGTCAATTACTTTGGCTGCGGTACATCACTGATGACATGCGGTGTCTTCGGACGTGCAGCTGCAATTCACGCTGTTTCACAGTTAAACAAATAATGATTCGAGCATCGCTGCCTTGACAGTGATGTTCTTTTAATTCATAATGTAAAGGGTTTCTTATGAAAAACAATCAATTCATTTACACTACTAAAGAAGTATCACGCTATTACGATTTAACCGGTAAAGGACTGGCTTTTTATGAAGAAAAGGGGATCATATCTCCTAGCCGTACAGATAACCATAAATACCGGATTTTTACACTGGCTGATTGCTATAATCTTTACCATTCCAAGCTTTACAGTAACTGTGGCTTCACGCTGAAAGACACAGCCGACATTCTTCAGCATGAACATCTAAATAATACCCTACAATTAGTAAACAGTAAGGCAGAAGAAATGCACAAGAATATCTTAAAGCAGGAACGAATTCTCTATCATTTGCAGCGAATTGCAGACACATTGGAAAAATACAATAACGATAATTCATATGAAATCATCAACAGCCCGGATTTTTATCGATTATTGGTGCGTGATTTTGATACTCCTCATATAGCCTCTCCTGCTCAAGCCGCAGAATTTGAAGAATGGAATTCTATAATTCCCATTAATACAGCATCATTAAAAATACCTAAACTGGCTTTATTCTCTGATATACCTGAATTTAATGTCGGAATCGGTAATATTATCAGTAAATATGACTTCACTTTATTCCAATTTAAAATGAGTGAGTCTGTTGAATCGCTGCCGTCAAGAAAATGTCTTCATGCGATTGTGAAGGGCAATAGTGAAAAAATCAATACCACTGAGTGGTTAAAAGATGTATTAGAATATGTACAACACAATAATATTAAAATCATAGATGATGCTTATACTTCAATGCTGATTGTAACAAACGAAGATAATTTAAAAGTAAGATATGATGAAATATGGATACCCATTGAATAATTAAATAAATAAAAAAATAAATGGATGCGGCATGATTGGCTGCGTCCATCTTTGTTTATTCTACTATGTACATTGATCCAAAGGAAGCCGAATCGCCATTATCCCAATTTAATTCCATCTCTGCAAAATACTTGCCGGGATCATTTGGCAATTCTGCCTGATAATTTATCGCAAACCCTTTATTCATGAATATTACATGTTCAGGCACGTTTGGCTCTACCTTCTCTTGATCGATTGTCAAAGGGATTTCCATACGCATCGATCTTCACCAACGTATGTTTGATGAAGCGCGAGGCAGACAAGATGTGGAATCGATTGAAAGCTCAGTTTTTAATCGTGATAACTGAATGATTTTATTTAAATTTGGACCATTGATGCTATTTATATAATAGAAAATATCATTGTTCTTAAAAGGATACAAAAAAAGGCAGATATCACTCTGCCTCAATCTTACTAATGTTTAAAATGTCTGATACCGGTATAAACCATCGCGATGCCATGCTTATTGCATTCATCCACTGACAGCTGATCCTTAATTGAACCGCCCGGCTGAATAATAGCCGTTACTCCAGCTTTAGCCGCTTCTTCAACGGTATCCGGCATCGGGAAGTAAGCATCTGAGCCCATTACTGAACCCTTAGCCTTTTCACCGGCTTGCTCAATGGCGATTTTAGCTGCGCCGACACGATTCATCTGGCCCGCGCCAACACCAACTGTCATATTATCCTTAACTAAAACAATCGCATTTGATTTCACATGCTTCACTGTCTTCCATGCAAACATCAGCTGTTCCAATTCCTGAGCAGTCGGTTTACGTTCTGTAACACATGTTAAATCATTTACTGTAACCTGCTTCAAATCAGCATCCTGAACCAGCAGACCATCATTTACATTGGTTACTTTAAGTTTCGCATTAACATCAAGATCAGTATCCAATGTCATTAAACGAATATTCTTCTTCTGTGACAGAATAGCAAACGCCTCGTCCGTGAAGTCCGGTGCAATAATTATTTCTAAGAAAATCTTACTTAGCTTCTCAGCGGTTAGTGTATCCACAACCTGATTGGTCGCTACAATACCGCCGAAAATACTTGTAGAATCAGCTTCGTATGCCTTATCCCATGCTTCTTCAAGATTTTTGCCAACGCCAATACCGCATGGATTCATATGTTTCAAGCCTACAACACATGGCTGACCAGCAAAATCTTTCAGAATTTCAATGGCCGCATTGCCGTCTTGAATATTATTGTAGGACAGTTCCTTACCATGCAGCTGTTTAGCATTTGCCAGTGAATACTTCGGATCAGCACTCTTATAGAAAGCTGCTTCCTGATGAGGGTTTTCACCATAACGCAGATCCTGTACTTTCTCATAAGTCATCGTGAAATTCTCAGGGAATTTTTCACCAGTCTTCTCAGTCAGATATTGAGCAATAATCGTATCATAGGCCGCTGTATGACGGAATACCTTAGCCGCCAGTTTTTCTCTGGTTGCTAGCTCAGTATCGCCGTTATTCTTTAATTCATCGAGCACCATTTCATAATCCTTTGGATCACAAACAACTGTTAAATAACGATAGTTTTTTGATGCTGAACGCAACATGCTCGGACCGCCGATATCGATGTTCTCGATAATTTCATCATGAGTAACACCGGCTTTTTTTAATGTTTGTTTAAAAGGATAAAGATTAACACAAACAAGATCGATGTATTCGATCTGATGCTCCTTCAGCTGTGCTACATGACTTGGATTGTCTCTTACACACAACAATGCGCCATGCACATTAGGGTGCAAAGTCTTTACACGGCCATCCATTATTTCCGGAAAACCGGTAATCTCAGAAATATTAATTGTCTTGATGCCTTCAGCTTCTAAAGTCTTGGCTGTACCGCCAGTAGAGATGATCTCATAACCCAATTCAACAAGTCCTTGTACAAAAGGTACCAGATTTGTTTTATCTGAAACACTTACTAAAGCTCGTTTCATGCTAACACTCTCCTTTTTCTATTTTTTCGCATAACTGATTTAATACTTCAGGATACATCTTATATTCAAGAGCATGCACATGCTCCTCTAAAATCTCAAGTGTCCATTCAGGATCAATACTGATCTTTTCCTGATGAATAATCGGTCCTGTATCGATGCCCTCATCCAAATAATGCAGCGTAACGCCAGTTTCACTCACCTTTGCATTATAAGCGTCAAGTATACTTGTTTTCCCGGGAAATATGGCAGATACGCCGGGTGCAGATTAACGATACGCTTTGGATAAGCGGCAAGCAAAACCGGTGATACAATGCGCATATAACCGGCAAGTGCAATCAGATCAACCTCTCTTTTATGCAAATAGTGAAGAATTTTCTCTTCATACTCCGCTTTGGAAGAGAATGCCTTAGGGTTTACATAGACCCATGGTATATCTAATCGCTTTGCTCTTTCAATTGCCTTTGCATGTTCCTTATCCACCACCAGCAATGCCACAGCAGCATTTTTGATTGTGCCGTCATTGATACGATTTACGATATTCTCGAAATTTGTACCGGAACCGGAGGCAAAGACTGCCAGTTTTACCATTTCAGCTTAACCTCGCCGCTGTCAGTGATTTTACCGATGACATAGCTTTCTTCACCGATTTCACTTAACAATTGCTGAAGCTTAGCAGCATCATCAGCATCAACCGCACAGACAAAACCAATACCCATATTAAATACGTTATACATTTCTTCTTTATCGATATTGCCCAGCTTCTGCAAAAGTTCAAAGATTGGTTTTTTAGGGAACGCATTCACATTAATCTCAATACCCTGTCCCTCATGCAGCATCCGCGGCAGATTTTCATAGAAGCCGCCGCCAGTCACATGACTCATGCCGTGCAGATCTACCTTGCCAAATAAATGCTTGATTGCCTTCACATAGATTTTAGTCGGTGTCAGGATTTCTTCGCCTAATGTTTTACCTAATTCAGGCATATATTCATCTAATTTTAATTGATGATCCTTAAATAAAATCTTACGGATCAATGAGAATCCATTCGAATGACAGCCGCTGGATGGCAGACCGACTAAAACATCACCTACCTTAACCATTGAGCCGTCGATCAAATTCGCCTTATCCACAGCACCGACACAGAATCCGGCAATATCATAATGATGCTCATCATACATATCCGGCATTTCGGCTGTTTCCCCGCCAATTAAAGCACATTCAGATAATACACAGCCGTCAGCAACCCCCTTGACCAGCTGTTCAATTTTCTCCGGATAGTTTTTGCCTACCGCGAGATAATCAAGGAAGAAAATCGGTGATGCCCCCTGCACCAATACATCATTGACACACATTGCCACAGCATCGATACCAATCGTATCATGCTTATCCATTTCAAAAGCTACCATCAGCTTCGTACCGACGCCATCTGTTCCTGATACCAGCACCGGTTCTTTCATGTTCAGCATGCTTAAATCAAACATACCGCCAAAAGCGCCGATAGAATCAATTGCACCCTTGACCTTTGTTCTCGCTACATGACTTTTAATTCTTCTTACTGACTCATAACCGGCTTCAAGATTTACGCCGGCCTCTTCATAGTGCTTGCTCATTTATGCTTCCTCTTTCGTTAAACGTTTGCAGATTTCAATATAAGCCTCTTCTACATTACCCATTTCGCGTCTGAAACGGTCTTTATCAAGCTTTTCATTCGTATCCTTATCCCATAAGCGGCAGCTGTCCGGTGAAATTTCATCAGCTAACATAATATTGCCATCCGCGTCTTTACCAAATTCAATCTTAAAATCGATCAGACGTACACCCACACTGTCAAACAATTTGATTAATAGCTGATTAATCTGAGCGGTAAGCTCCCAAACCCGATTTAATTCTTCACGTGTCGCAATACCCATAGCGATTGCATGTGTATCATTAATCAGCGGATCATTAAGTTCATCACATTTATAACAGATTTCAAAGATCGGTTCCTTACAAGGCACACCTTCTTCAATCCCTAACCGTTTAGAAGCTGAGCCTGCAAAGACATTGCGGACAATAACTTCCAAAGGTAAGATTTCTACCTTCTTACAAAGCTGATCGCGTTCATTCAGAGTTTTAATTAAATGTGTTTCAATTCCGTTATCTTTTAAATAACCAAAAATCATGGTAGAAATCTTATTATTCAAAATACCTTTATTATGAATCTGATCTTTTTTCAGGCCGTTAAATGCTGTGGCATCATCTTTGTAATGCATGAGAATTTCATTCGGATTCTCTGTTTCATAAATCTGTTTAGCCTTACCTTCATATAATAGTTTCATGTTTTTCTCCCTTATTTCTTGAAATAGTTTACACCGTTAGTAAATATATCCTGATGTTTATTACCGCTGATATTCTGGAACAAACCTTCTTCATAACGCTCACTGTGTCCCATCTTGCCGAAGATTTTACCGTCAGCACTGGTAATACCTTCGATGGCATAGCTTGAACCATTGATGTTATACAGTCCATTCATCGTTGTCTGTCCGCCAAGATCAGTGTATTGAGTTGCGACTTGACCGTTGGCGAATAATTCTTCTGCCAATTCATCGCTGACTACAAATTTTCCTTCACCATGTGAGAAGGCAATGGAGTGCAGTTCATTCACCTTAAAGCTTGACAGCCATGGCGATTGATTGGATGTAACCTTGGTGCAGGCGATTTTTGAGACATGCCGGTTAATATTATTTCTGAATAATGTCGGTGAAGCTTCATTCAGCTTTGTTATATCGCCATAAGGCAGATATCCGGATTTGATCAATGCCTGGAAACCATTACAGATACCCAAAATCAAGCCATCACGCTCAAGCAAACCATCGATTGCTTTTCTGATCTTTTCATTACTTAATACATTGGCAATAAATTTACCGGAGCCATCAGGTTCATCACCGCTTGAGAACCCACCGCCAAGGGCAAGAATCTGTGCGTTTGACAGTTTAACGCTTAATTCATTTAAGCTCTCCTCGATTGCCAATACATTCATATTCTTAAATACTACGATTTCTACTTCAGCGCCGGCTCTTTCAAAAGCCTGTTTCGTATCATATTCACAGTTTGAACCAGGGAATACCGGAATAATGACTTTGACATGATCCGTTGGCTTTGCACATTTTTTAATTTCCTTTGCTTCATAGACAGGTGTATTGATACTTGTTTTATCTTCATCGACAATGATTGGATATAATTTCTTATAACGGCTTTCCCATGCTTCAATCGCTTCTTCAATCGTCAATGTCGTTTCATTGATCTGCAGCGTTGGCTGTTCTGTTACCGTGCCTAAATAAATGAAATTTTCTTCATGAATTTCAGCCGATGCTTCGATCAGCATGCCGCCGATATTTAAGTCAAACAACGCTTCATCACTCTTAACACAAATACCCAGCTTGTTGCCGAAGCTCATTTTACATAAAGCTTCCGCGATACCGCCAATCTTGATTGTACATGCAGCGGATACTTGATGTTCACTGATCAAATCATAAACTTTTGTGAAGTTCTTCTTCAAGGCTTCATAATTGGCACAACCGTTTTCATGCATTGGATGCTTTACAAAATAAATCTTGCTGCCTGCCTGTTTAAATTCAGTGGATACGATATGATCCGCTTTTCGGCAGCTACCGCAAAAGTGATTAAAGTAGGCGGCACATGAATTTGATTAAAGGTTCCGCTCATAGAGTCCTTACCGCCGATGGCCGGTGTTTCAAATGCCATCTGAGCTTCGATTAAGCCAAGTAATGCCTGCATTGGTTTACCCCATTTTTCAGGCACTTGATTTAATCTTTCAAAATATTCCTGACAGGATAAGCGAGCTTTGCGATAATCACCGCCTAATGCGGTAAGCTTTGCTAAAGCCTCTACAACGCTGTAACTGCCGGTGAGATATGGTGAATAATCTGCTAATTCTGAATTAAAACCATAAGTCATCATCGATACTGTATTGGTAAAGCCAAGTACCGGTAATTTTTGTACAGAGCCTTCTGTTTCTCCTAATTGATACTTACCGCCATAAGGCATCAATACCGTTGATTTGCCGATCGTTGAGTCAAACATTTCAACTAATCCCTTTTGACTTGCGACATTAGGCTGCTTTAAATTATTTAAAATTGCATTTTTTAATTCGCCATGCACTGTCTGATGGAATGGATCTTTCTCTTCATCACTCGCTTTAATTACGACTGATTGATGTTGACGGACACCATTTGTATCAAGGAAAGCACGAGCAATATCTACAATGACTTCACCTTGGAAGCTCATTACAAGACGAGGTTCTTCAGTGACTTCCGCTACCTCATATGCTTTCAGGTTTTCCTGATAAGCAAGCTCCTTAAATTTTTCTACATCTTTTGGCTCAACAAGCACTGCCATACGTTCCTGTGATTCAGAAATGGCTAACTCTGTGCCGCTTAAACCAGCATATTTAACTTCAACCTTATCCAAGTCGATTTTTAAACCATCGGCAATTTCACCCACTGCTACGCTGACACCGCCGGCACCGAAGTCGTTAGCTTTTTTTATTAAGCGTGTTACTTCAGGATTTCTGAATAATCGCTGCAGTTTGCGTTCAATCGGTGCATTCCCCTTTTGTACCTCACTGGAGCATTTAGTCAATGAAGTATCATTATGTTCCTTACTGGAACCAGTAGCACCGCCGACACCATCACGGCCAGTCGCGCCGCCAATCAACAAAATGACATCACCAGCAGCAGGCTTCTCACGCTTAACCCATGATTTTGGAGCCGCCCCGACAACAGCGCCTACTTCCATTCGTTTAGCGGTATAACCATCGTGATAGATTTCTTTTACATAAGTTGTCGCCAGACCAATCTGATTGCCATAGCTTGAATAACCTTGGGCAGCACCTTTAGAAATTCTGGACTGCGGGAGCTTGTTTGGCAATGCGTCTTTTAAATCGGCTGTAATATCACCGGCACCGGTAACCCGCATCGCCTGATATACATAACTTCTGCCTGACAATGGGTCACGGATGGCACCGCCGATACATGTGCTGGCACCGCCGAAAGGTTCAATTTCAGTTGGATGATTGTGGGTTTCATTCTTAAACATCAGCAGCCATGTTTCTTCCTTGCCGTTGACATCCACTGGAATTTCGATGGAACAAGCATTGATTTCATCACTGATTTCCAAGTCTTCCAGCTTGCCAGCCTTGCGCAGCGCTTTACCGGCAACCGTAGCCATATCCATTAACGTCATTGGTTTGCGATTGCCATGAACCTTTTCGCGCAGCGCGCAGTATGTATCATAAGCCTGCTGGATCTGTTCCTGATAATGACCAGCATCAATCTTTACATTTTCTAGACAGGTTTCAAAGGTTGTATGACGGCAGTGATCAGACCAATAAGTATCTAATACTTTAATTTCAGTTTCACTTGGATCACGCTTTTCTTCATCACGGAAATAATCACGGATAAATGCAAGATCAGCTTCACTCATTGCCAGACCTTCGCTCTCTCTGAAGGCGGCAATCTGCTCATCGTTATATTTCGTAAAGCCAACAATTGTTAATACCGGCTCGATTTCCACATCTTCTTCATAGTCCAATACGGATAAATCTTTTTCCCGCATCTCTACCGGATTAATCAGATAGTGCTTTACCGCATTGATTTCATCTTCACTTACATTACCGTTAAGTACAATTAAGCGACCGCTTTTCACAACGACATCCTGCTTATTATTCAGCAGCATCAAGCATTGCTCGGCAGAATCCGCACGCTGATCATACTGTCCTGGCAGACATTCATAAGCAACAATTTGTTTCTTCTCTAAATCAAGCGTATCTCTTACTTCATCAGTTACGGTTTCTGACAAAACCTTTGTTTTCAAAAGCTTTAAATCTTCTTCATCAGCATTGAATACATCATAAATATTGTAATATTCAATACCCGTCAGACCGGTTATTGATAAGTTAGTTTTTAATTCACGATACAGTGATTCTGATTCAATCTGAAACTGCTGTTTTTTGTTGACAAACACTCGATAGTTCATAGTTCCCTCTTTCTACCTGATAAAGGCTTCCGCTTCTTTTACCAATGCTTCTAAATCATCGCCGCAGAATGTGACATGCCCCATTTTACGGTTATTTTTAACTTCCTTTTTACCATACATATATACCTTTGCATAAGCTGGGCACTGTTTACTTAAAGCCGCCGATACATGCTGTCCCAATACATTCACCATGACCGCCGGACTTTTGATTTTCGGTTTACTTAAAGTCTCATTAAACAGTGCAGCAATGGCCAAATCATATTGGCTCTTATCATAAGCATCCATGGTTAGGTGTCCGCTGTTATGCGGCCGAGGTGCGATCTCATTAATATAGATTTCACCATCTTTGCCAACAAACATTTCTAGCACAAGAATGCCTGTAAACCCAAAGCCTGACATTACCTGCAATGCTGTTTCTTTAGCCTTGCGTTTAATTTCCTCACTCACTCTGGCTGGAGAAATTGATAAGTGCAAGATACCATGTTCATGGATATTTTCAATCGGTTCAAAAACTGCCATGGAGCCATTCCCTGAACGTACAACGATTACTGATACCTCACACGCAAAATCAACAAGGCCCTCAACGATATATTGCACATTGCCCTTTTCCTGCATAAACTTTTCTAAGTCCGCATCGGACCTGATCAGCCATTGACCTTTGCCGTCATAACCACCCTCACAGGTTTTAATGATATACGGCATCGGCAGATGGATCGTTTCGCCTAACTCTTCATAAGGTGCTGTTTTAGCACCGGTTTTACGGATGGCATCTTTTTCACGCAGCCGGTTCTGTGAAATATGCAAGGGATCATACCCCTGTGGAACATTTCCTCCGCATTGCTTTACAAGCTCAACTGCCTCAGCCTTAATGTTTTCAAATTCATAAGTGATAGCATCACTATTCTCTGCCATTTCTTTCAGACATTCAGGATTCTCATATGGGCCAACAATCATTCGATCGCTGTTTTGTGAGGCAGATACAGGGTTAGACGGATCAAGAACGATTGTCGTATGACCTGCCGCATGAGCTGCATCAACAAGATACATTCCCAATTGGCCACCGCCGATGATCCCTACTCGCATAGCTCAATCTGTGCATTGTCCAGCACAGCCTGCGTTTGTTTTTGTTTATAAGCTTTTAACTTTTCACGCACCGCTTCATCATGCAGAGCTAAAATTTCAGCTGCTAAAATACCGGCATTTTTTGCACCGGCAGTACCGATAGCTGTTGTAGCAACCGGAATGCTCCCGGCATCTGAACAATGGAAAGCAAAGAATCCAACCCACTCAACGCCCTTGACTGAACTGGTACGCCAATTACCGGAATTGTCGTCATCGCCGCTACCATCCCCGGTAAATGAGCCGCACCTCCAGCACCGGCAATAATTACTTGAATACCTCTGGCCTCTGCTTCATCTGCGAACTGCACCATAGCATGCGGCGTACGATGCGCAGAAACTACTCTGGCTTCATACCCAATGCCAAACTCCTTCAGCATGTTCATCGTCTCCTGCATTGTCGCAAGATCTGAACGTGAACCCATAATCACACTAACCTTTACCATTCCCTGTTCCTCCTTCAAAAGAAAAAGACATATTGGTTGCACTAAAAACAATATGTCTGAATATCCATAAGTATATGAATAGGATTTCTCGAATTGATGACCATCATTGATCCTCCTAGTGTTTTAAAATAAAAAGCTGTTTTCCACAAGTAAAAACAGCATCGCTATTTTCACTTGTAGTCTGCCGATTAGGTCAGCAGGTAGAGACTTGTCAGCCAAATTCTGACGGTTATACAAGAGCTATTCAAATTACAGTACCATTCTACAAGAGTTAACTGTTTATTTCAATATAAAAAACGTCTTTTTAATAAAAATCAGCAATTTTTTTAATAATTTATCTCATAAAAAATAAATTTTATGCAATCAGTATTAAAATTTATTCGAATATCCAAAAAATTCTTATCACATCTGCCAATATGCTTAATTCATTGCATTAAATACTAAGTTTTTATTATCGACATTGAAATTAATCTGATGATTTAGAAAATTCCTTACTTCATCATGCTGAATCAGAATTGGTGTCCGATCATGAATAAATTTCATTTTATCCTCAGATTCACCCGTAACGATCACAAATTCACGCTTATCGTTATAAATACCTGCCATATAAATCCAAGGTTCATCTTCTTTTTGAATATAGATTTTATGCTTGCGGCTGCCTTCCTTGACCCATTCATAAAAACCATTGGCTAAAACGATACAGCGATTATTCAGATAAGGTTTAAATGTCCATTTGTTTTCAATACCTTCACTGCGGGCGTTGATACTTTTATATTTTGTATTAAATCCCCATTTCATTACATCTACATCCAACTTACCCTTATCTGCTGTCAGCACGACTACATTCTGAGAAGGAAATATTTCACCTTGTGCAAATTCAAATAGATCTTTATCATACAGCTTTTTCTGAATAGCTGCTGATTGATCTGAATCATCAAAACTCATAAAAAATCTTCCGCACATAATTATCACCTACTGTTAGTGTAGCACATTCTATTAGTGTTATTCTACTGATTCATTTGAATAAAGAAATACGGTACTATCCATATAGAATGAATATGTACCGTATTGAAAATTACTCTTTTAATTCATCAATGCTAATCTTCAAGCCATCTAATAGATACGATTTAAAGAAATCGTATACTTCTTTCACCGCTCTCTAATAAACCAAATGTGTCATTGTCATAATGATCGACACATGCAAAACGGGGTGCTTGATAATCTTCATCGAATGGTATGATTTCTTCTTCATAAACTGACGTATCAGTGTATACTGTTTCCTTATTAGGCATTGAAAAGAAACCACTCATATTTTTAATTCTCGTAACTGTTTGATCGATCCAGTTGATTTGATAAGATTCAACATAAGTTCCTTCATCATAATATGCATCCGGATAAGTAAACTGACCGGATGGGCATTCAATCATGAAGCTGAATTCATTGGCTGCTAAATCAAGCACAAGCTCTTTGTTTACCTGTTCATAACGGCATGTTTTAACAAATTTATCACTCGTATTGTCAATTGTCCATTCACTGTCTGAATTCACCCAGCCGGCTTCTTCAAGTTTACTTGTTAAATCCTGTTTTGCACAGCCGGTCAATGAAACAATAAAGAGAAGTAACACGACTAGTTTCGTTTGCATAATCATTTTATTTTAATAAATTTCAAAACCATTAATAGTTTCTTTTTCATTTTCATTCTCCTTATCTTATAAGTAACGTAATAAATAAAAATTGTCTTTCATTGTTGCAATTTCCCTATTAAACTTCATTAATAAATTCACTTTAAATTATCCATGGGTATTACCCTTTACTTATAGAATCAGGTGCCTGCTGAGCTGTACAGCCAAGTAATAATAATGATAATACAATTAAATTAATATTTTTCATTCGATTCTCCCCTTTTTATTACTATATCAATAGCTTAATATAAAAAACTTATATTTAAAATAAACCAAAATAAAACTGCATCATGAAGATCACAATGCAGTCTATTTATTATTGATTGTCTTTTAATACAACGTCATGTGCCGAGCCTTCCTGAATAGAAGTCGCAGATACAAGTGTTAATCTTGCATTCTCATAGAAATGCTTGATAGTTGTTGATCCGCAGTTGCACATTGTTGATTTAATCTTATGTAAAGTGATGCCAACACCATCTTCCAAGCTTCCGGCATACGGTACATAAGAATCAACTCCCTCTTCAAAGGTTAATTCCTTTTTACCGCCGAGGTCATATCGTGCCCAGTTTCTTGCACGGTTGCTGCCTTCGCCCCAGTATTCCTTCATATAACCTTTGCTGGTTTTAACCTTTGCCGTAGGTGACTCATCGAAACGTGCAAAGTAACGGCCTAACATTACAAAATCAGCACCCATTGCCAATGCCAAAGTAATATGATAATCATGGACGATGCCGCCGTCTGAACAGATCGGTACATAAATGCCTGTTTCTTCAAAGTATTCATCACGGGCAGCCGCTACATCTAAAACAGCACTTGCCTGTCCGCGTCCAATACCTTTTGCTTCACGCGTAATACAGATTGAACCGCCTCCGATACCAACTTTAATGAAATCTGCACCGGCATCAGCAAGATAACGGAAACCTTCACGATCAACAACATTACCTGCACCGATCTTTACTGCATCACCATATGTATCACGAACCCATTTAATCGTATCATACTGCCATTCTGAGAAGCCTTCACTAGAATCGATACATACCGCATCAACGCCTGCTTCTACTAATGCAGGCACACGCTGTGCATAGTCACGTGAATTAATACCAGCACCTACCATATAGCGTTTTTCACTATCTAATAACGCTCTAGAATTTTCTTTATCTTCTGCATAGTCTTTTCTGAATACCAAATACTGCAGGTTGCCTTCTTTATCAATAATCGGTAAACTGTTCAGCTTATGCTCCCAAATTAAATCATTCGCAGCCTTAAGCGTCGTGCCCTCTTTGCCAACGATCAGTCTTTCGTAAGGTGTCATGAATTCAGCTACTTTTTTAGTTAATTCATCACGGGATGTGCGATAATCTCTCGCTGTAACAATGCCTAACAATTTTCCATTCGGCGTACCGTCAGCCGTAACCGCCATCGTAGAGTGACCGGTACGATTCAATAAATTCAGAACATCTTCCAGTGTGTTGTCAGGTGTTAAATTTGAATCACTGATTACAAAACCAGCTTTATATTTTTTACCTTACGCACCATTTCAGCCTGTTCCTCAATTGTTTGAGAACCATAAATAAATGACATACCGCCATTTTTAGCCAGTGCAACTGCCATCTTATCATCAGATACTGACTGCATAATTGCGGAAATCATTGGAATATTCAATGAAATTGCCGGTTCCTCACCTTTCTTAAAGCGTACCAGCGGCGTTTCAAATCAACATTCGCAACAATACAATCCTTTGTAGTCAAATTTGGAATCAACAAATATTCACCAAAGGTTCTTGATGGTTCCTGAATAATCTTAGCCATAGCATTCCCTCTCTTTCTCTCGCAAGACTTCCTGAGTCTTAATATTTTAGTTAGATTACCACAAAAATCTACAAAAATCAATTGATTATGAAAAATTTTCATCATTACTTAATCCGTCTGCTGATTGTTCTTAATAAACTTCAATATAATTTCTTCCAAATGATTGCTGTTAATCCATAAATCAGGCTGAAAGCCTTCAAATTCCTGATAATACTCAGGGTCATATTCACTCCATGAATTCCCAAAAGCAACCTTGATATTAGAGTTAGGCAGTACCAGCACATTGCCATTATCAGACTGCAGACATCCGGCTGACGATGTACCGACAAAAATTACATTTTCTACATTATGCAAGGCATCAATCATATATTCTGCCGCAGATGCCGAATAGCCATTCATTAATACAAACAGTACCCGATCATTGGCAACGGTCTCATTATGACAATTATTCTTTTGATAAATACCCTTACCAATCGGAGTAGCATTAAAATAATCAATGATTTCACTCATTTTCTGTGAATCATCGGCCAACAGATGATCATTGATCTCTAAGTCACCGTCATAAATCATGATGCCTGAGCTATTCAAGCCAACACGCTGACCAGTATATCTTTCAATCCATTTTAATGGCAATAAGCCATTGCCGCCATTATTATTTCTTAAGTCTAAAATTGCCGCGTCGCTCTTGCTTAAGAGTTCAGCGCTGTTAAGAAACTGATCCGCCAATTTCCTATTCTCACCATATTCAGTAAACATTTCACCAATCTGGACAATCGGAACACCTTCCAGAACACTCTCTGTATACGCTGTTGTGTTTTTCAGATAAACATAATCAACCGAAATTGACTCCTGCTCGCCAGTATCATACGTCAATACATAAGAGGCTGCGGATATTGTTTCAGCAATAAACCGAAATGCCAGCATATCTGCCCTTCATCATCCAAAGACAAATAGAAATAATTCTCAGCCTCATGATCCTGATCAACCGCTGTAACCTGTCTGCCCTTTGCATCATAGATCTTATTATCCTTTTTATAAAAAGACAGCTCTTCATTTGAGAAATACTTACTGGCAGCATTGGAGCGTTTGTTGCCGATCGTAAAATGATTATCCTTTATAAAGTTAGTCGCTGTCAGCATGATCAATACAAGCTTATTTGTTTCAATCAAGCCAGTTTCATTCAAATAAGACAGACACTCTGCCTTTGCCTGTTCAAACCGCTCATCACCGCCAAAGTGCAGATATCCGCCATAGAACTGACGCAGCATCTGAAAGTAAAACTCTATATCTTCCGGGCAGCCTCCGTAGTTATTGCTGTCTTGGGAATTTCACCATTATAAAAATACGATAAATATTCATCGTAGCTTACATACTCGCCTCTATCGAATGTTTGGTATTGCTGAAAGTCTGCCGTAGGCTTCTTCAACCCCTCATGATCGTTGTTGAACTGTGATAAAACCATATTAAAATCATCTGACCATTGCTTTTTCAGTTGAGCACCCCGCAGCCATAAGGACAATCAATAACCCAATGATGAATTTCCTCATATGCCCCCTCTGTGACTATTATTTATATAATAAACTTCATTCCATACTTCTTCAACTAATTATCGGAAAAACAACAATTTACTACAAAAAGAAAACAATGATCCTGAGCTTTCAGACGGCCAACCGAAAAAAAGAGGCTTTTTCAGCCTCAAAGTAATTCTAGTAGTTGTGAGCTTCTTCAGCAAATACAGCTTTAGGATTTCCGCATACTGGGCAAACACCAGGTGCATCAGTACCTTCATGACGGTAACCGCAGATACCACATACCCAAACAACCTTATCTTCTTTCTTGAACACTTTGTTGTTTTCAACATTAGATAATAGTGCAAGGTATCTTTTCTTCATGATGTTTTTCGATCTTGCCTACAGCTTCAAATAAGAATGCTAATTTCTGGAAGCCTTCTTCTTTTGCTTCTTTTGCGAAGTTGCATACATGTCAGTCCACTCATAGTTTTCACCAGCAGCTGCATCCTTCAGGTTTACATCTGTATCAGCAATCTTATCTTCATGTAATGCTTTGAACCATAATTTAGCATGTTCCTGTTCATTACGAGCAGTTTCTAAGAATAATTCAGCAATTTGATTAAAGCCTTGTTCTTTTGCTTTTTCAGCATAGTAAGTATACTTGTTTCTTGCTTGTGATTCACCTGCAAATGCAGCCATTAAATTTTGTTCAGTTTTTGATCCTTTTTAATTCCATGATTTTGTTCTCCTTTTCAGTTTTTAATTTTTACAGCTCTGACATATACCCGTAAAAGTAATGTCGTGTGCTTCCGCATCAAAGCCGCAGTTATCTGCGATCTGATTCAGTTCTTCCATATATCCGATAGGCAAATCGATTAATTGATTGCACTTGCGGCAGAAGAAGTGATAATGCTTCTTGCACGTTTTATCGTATACATAGCCATAAGAAGGGTGCGCAATTTTTCGGATTTCATTCATATCCGCCAATATATTTAAGTTACGATACACAGTCGCCAAAGAAATTGGATGGATTTCATTTAGATCCTGATAAATTTGCTCAGCACTTACATGACCCTGGATGTTTTTCATGTAACTAAGAACAAGATCCCGCTGTTTTGAACTCTTATATTGCATTACCTCACTCCTTTCTTAAGAACTATTCTTAGTATAATTCTTAAAGTTAAATTTGTCAATACTTAATTAAGAATAATTCTTAATTTTATGATTCATAATGATAATTTCTTAAGTATCCACAATTGATCATGCCTCAAGTTTGTTATAACATAGAACCTCATGAATTCGCAGGTACCCTATAAGAAAGGCTGAATTAACAATAAAAGAAAAGTAAAAGCAGGATGTTAACAAAGCTTTTGTAAGGGAAAAGTCAACAAGAAATATTCTTAAATCAAGATCAATGTTTCCAGAAAAACCGTGGACCGCTTACTTCTCAGCGATCATTCTCATGGCAAGACTGCCTTTGTTCATGGTAATCACAATTCCGGTCACTATGAAACCGGAACACTTGAAAGTAAATATTTTTTGTGTTTTCACATCGGCCATTAATTTTTAATGTCTGCGATCAAGTGATTTTACTTGAAGGGGGTGAATGTAATGAAACATAAAATTGATGCCGGTTCAATTGCCTTATTAAATAAAGATCCATATTGCATGAGTGAAAAAGAGCGCGGTCATAGTTTGAAGCAATCGCACAATTATTTCTAACTCGGCAGCAAAAGGCAAGTAAATTGTTATCTTAAATGATCCTGAAAGTAATGAGCAGCTAAGAAAAATCTATAAGCTGGTACAGATGGATGAAATTATTGAAAAGCTGCCAAGGATTATGATACAATGCTCGCATCTGTCAGCAATGCACTTTCCAATGGTCAGATGCAGCTGTTTGCTTTAGCATGTGCCTGATTCATGAGCCGCCGAAACTTTTTTACATAAAATGACATCGGGACTGGATAGTGAAAGTGAGAATCGAGTAGTTGAGGTTATCAGAAAGTCAAGTCATGACTGCACGATATTCACCATTTCTCACCGATATTCAGAAGCTTTGCATCCGGCAATGGTTTTAAAACTTCAGATAGGGAAACTTGCTCCCGCAGAAACGATAATAAAAAAGGAGGGTTCTTATGATTTATGAAAGAATGAATACTAAACTTCATTATGAATGTATAGGTGATGGAAAACCGGTGGTGATTCTTCATGGTTTAGGATGCAGTTTGGAAATGATGAAGGCTTGTCTTGAACCTGTATTTCAAACATATTCACAATATCAGCGGATTTACATTGACTTGCCGGGTATGGGCAAATCGGCAGCGGACAAAGAAATGGCATCTTCAGAGTCTATTTTAGAACTGTTATGTGCCTTTATTAATGATTTAGTTAAGGCTCCCTTTTTGCTGATTGGTGAATCGTATGGCGGCTATCTGGCTGCAGGTATATTGTTTCATTATAAGAAGCGAATCGATGGCTTGATGCTTTTGTGTCCCGTTATTTATCCTGATGACAGGCTGAGAACTGTACCGGAACAGAAGACGCTCCTTCAGGAAAAGGCATATCTTGATATGTTAAATGCCGATGAAAGAAATAGCTTCTGTGAATATGCTGTTATTGCCAATAAAGCAATTCATGAACGGTATAAGAAAGAAATTGTAGCGGGCTTGAAACAGGCTGATGATGCTTTTATTAAACAATTGAAACAGCATTATGCCTACAATCAGGAATTTGATGATGCCGTAAGAAATATTTATTTTGATAAACCTGTACTATTGACCTGTGGCAGACAGGATGCATGTGTTGGATATCAGGATTGCTGGCAGCTTATTGAAAATTATCCGCGAGCAACGTTTGCTCTCATAGATATGGCAGGTCATAATTTACAGATTGAACAGCCTGAACTGTTTGTTTCTTTAACTAAAAATTGGCTTCAGCGCGTGCATATTTAGCAGCGTACATCAAGAAATTAAGATTTAAGTTGAGAACCAGTGTGGTATAGGCTGAAATAGCTGGCAATTATAAATAAGTTAAGCAAAATGGGAATAGAAATGACAATTCTAACATACATTATAATTTTTTCATAAAAAAGAGGAAATGACAATTTCCTCTTATTGTTCCTTTACTTCAAAATTACCTGAATATTGCTGATGAGTATAATAAGCTTCTCCGACAAACTTGACAATTGATTGTTGTGCGATATCCTCACAGTGATTGCCAATCATAAATAAGATATCTGAAGGCTCAACTACAAATTGTTCCTGTCGGTCATAATAAGCGAAATGCTTCGTATCCAATATAAAGGTAAGTGTCTTTGTGGACTGTGGCTTCAGCTTGACTTTATAGAAGGCGCGCAATTCTTTTACCGGACGGGCAATTGACGGCTGGCAGGTTCTTGAATATATTTGTACGACCTCGCTGCCTTCTGCGTTTCCGGTATTTGTTACCTTTATCTTTATTTCAAAAGGGTCACCAATATTGACAGCTTCGTTTATCTGTAAATCATGGATTTTAAAGGTTGTATAGGATAAGCCATAACCAAATGGATAATAGGGAGGTTCAATGCTGCTGTCTCGGCTGCCATCTCTCTGTAAATAGCCGCTGCCTGTACGGTGACCATAATAGATTGGACACTGGCTAGAAGTTTGGGGAAACGTCAGGGGCAGCTTACCGCTCGGATTAATTCGACCGCTGAGTATATCAGCGATTACCTCACCGCCGTAAGGACCAGGATACCATACTTCCAGAATAGCATTACAGAAAGGTGCAATTCTGCTGAGCAGCAAAGGGCGTCCATTAAACAACACAAGAATGATCGGTTTGCCGCTTTGATGTAAATCCATAATCAGCTTTTCTTGTTCTCCATCAAGAGAAAGGGAATTGCTATTCGTACCCTCACCGCTTGCAGCATCTTCGCCAAAACCAGTCACTTCACCTAACATTAATATTATTGCATCTGCATCTTCAACCATCGTATGAGCTTCATGCAGCATTTCGGAGTCAACGATACCGCCCCGAAGCCCCTTGGTATAGGTTATATTCGTATGCGGAAATGTAGAGCGTATTGCTTCCAGCGGTGTTTTGATTTGATACTCGGCTTTGATATAGCGCTCGATATTCTCATCGTAGGACTTCTCGTCATCAAGACAGAGAACTTCTTTTGTATAGTCCTTATCGATGAATCGTTCAAAGAAACTGCCTACACCTTCCATCTTGCTCTTTTTGCCAATAACCGCATTCGCAAACATCTCAATAAATTTCGTATAGGCATAGCCGCCAAACATTGTGCTTACCTTATCCGCAAAAGGACCAATAACGGCAATTTTTTGGGGGTCCGACAGAGGAAGAGCACCTCGGTTCTGTATGAGTACCATTCCTTGTGCAGCCATTTCTTTTGAAGCTTTTGATGTTCTTGATTATTATAAACATTTTTGACTTGATCAATTTCAACAAAGGGATGATCAAATAAACCTAGACGCTCTTTTTGATCGAGGACACGACCCACGGCGGCATCAACAAGCTGTGGGGCGATCCGTCCTTGCTCCACACCTGTTTTAATCAGCTGATAGGCAGTGGTAATGGGCGTATCTGCGTCTATTCCGGCTTCTAAAGCCCAATTCACGACATCCAGCATATCACGGCCGATACCATTATAGCTATGTGAATTAGGAATGGAGAGTGCATCACAGATAGCAACTCCATTAAAATGAAAGGTATCACGTAATATATTATTCATATAATCATTATTGATAGACATTGGCAGACCATCTATTTCATTGTAAGTTGCCATGACACCTTCTAGATGTGCGTCTTTGATCATAGCGACAAAAGGCGCGCCGTGCACTTCCAGCAATTCCTTTCTGCCCAACGCCACATGAGCACGGTTAATACCGCCTTCACTGGCTGCGTATCCCATAAAATGCTTGGCACAGGCAGCGGTATGAGTATAAATATCCTGCTGCTGAATACCCTCAGCTTCAGCACTCGCAAAACGCGAAACCAGCAGTGGGTCTTCACCAAAGGTTTCGCCGATTCTGCCCCAGCGCCCGTCCCGTGCTACATCAGCTACAGGAGACAATACCATTCGCACACCGATGGCTCTGGCTTCCTGATCGATTACTTCACCCATTTTGCGAACATTGTCCGGCTGCCATGAAGCAGCCATCGAGAGGGGAATCGGAAAGGCCGTCGCTTTTGCCGCAACAAGTCCGGTTAAAGCTTCATTCTGCATTAATGCAGGAATCTTATGCGGACTATGCTCGATTACATAGGCCTGGATTTCATTATATGCTTTGGCTGCCGCTTCCGGTCCTTGGAAAAAGCCACCGGCAAATTGGGTGAAGCGCCCGATGCCATGAGGAATCTCCTTATCCATCAAAGCTTCTTCTATGGAACCGTTTTTCATGATCGTAAGCGGAATAGTGCAGGAGAGTTGATTGATTTTCTCATCAATATTCATTTCCTGTATAAGTTTTTGAACACGTGAACTATATCTTCTCATAAGTATGTCCTTTCTGATAATGAAAAGGGAAAATGAAACTACATTATCCCTTTTTAATTTTCTATTTCGCAATAACGGCAAGCAGTACGTCGTTTGTTTTAACCATCTCGTTTTCGTTGACAGCAAAGATATCCATATAATCATTTTTATTTGTCACAACTACCGGTGTGATAATGTTATAGCCCTTATCCTGCAGCAGTTTTATGTCAAATTCCAAAACTACTTCACCTTGTTGAACATGATCTCCCTGCCTGATAAGCGGATGAAAGCCTTCACCCTTTAATTGTACCGTATCCAAGCCGACATGAATCAAAATTTCTTCGCCGGATTCAGCTGTGATTCCAATTGCATGACTTGATTGAAATAAGGTTGTCACAATGCCGCTGACAGGTGCGCAAACCTTTCCTTCACTGGGCAGGATAGCTACTCCCTTGCCGATTGCTTCACTGTTGAAAGCCGGGTCAGGAACTAAAGCGATATCCATAACTTTGCCAGTTAATGGTGATTGTATGATTGTATTGGCATCCTCTTTGCGATGAGAGATGACTTGTTTTGTTGGCTGTTGAATTGCTTCATTTTCTTTTTCTTCATCAAAACCTAAAATATAAGTAAGAACAGCAGAAACAATCAGTGTAATCACACATGCGATGAGGATATGAACCATATACTGCGGCAGAACACCAAGGATACCGGTTATGCCCACACCCGTCATGGCAACAAATTCAATTCCTATGATGGCAGCATATAAGGCGCCGGTTGCTGCTCCAATCATCGCAGCAGCAAAGGGCCGTTTATATTTCAAGGTAACACCAAACATTGCCGGCTCAGTTATGCCCATAAAAGCGGTAAAAGAGGTTGACAGCGCGATAGATTTAGTTTTCGTATTCTTGCTTTTCAGGAAAACACCAAAAGTTGCGCCAGCCTGTCCTAAGTTTGCTAATATACTTGCGGACATATAGAATTTATCGACGCCAGTAGCAGTAAACATGGTCAGGAAAGCGGTAGTCAGGGCATAATGCATGCCGGTCATGACTAACAGCGGTTTAAAGGCTGCTATCAATACGATTGCCAGCCAGCCGGCAACATCGTAAATACCCATCAAAGCTGTTGCAACATAATTACCGCAATAGAAGCCGATCGGACCAATCACAACAAACATCAGCACCAGCATAACAATAAAGGTTAATAATGGCACACAGACATATTTTAAGAATTCAGGAATATATTTATTGAAAAAACGATCTACATAGGATAAGACCCAAACCCCGATGATCGATGGCAGCATCGTACTCGAATAGCTGACCAGAGCAACCGGCAGGCCCAACAAAGTAATTGTTTCACCGGCTCCCACCATAGTTGTCCAGCTTGGGTGCAGCAAGGTGGCGCCTATCATTGCTGCCATAAACATATTTGTTTTAAAAACCTTTGCACACTCACGGCAACAAATATCGGCAAAAGTAGAAGCCGACATCAGAAGCAAAATTTAAGATCTGATATGTTGGGCTTGCGGCATTTAGTATGTTCAGCGGCAAGAGAATCGCAAAGACCGCCTTCAATAAACCGCCGGCCATGATTACCGGCAGAATCGGCGTAAACACTTGTGGGATAACGGCTAAGATGCGCATGAAGAGATTGCCTTCTTTTTTCGTTTTCTCATTATTAGCTGCTGCCGAAATATTAGTCTGAGCATAAATAGCTTCACAGACATCATGAACACTGGTGCCGATAATCACCTGCAGCTGGGCACTGTTTTTCACAACACCCATAACACCATCCAATTGCTCGAGCTTCTTTTCATCAGCCAGCTTAAAATCTTTCAGAGTAAAACGCAGACGGGTTGCACAATGCTCCAGTCCCTTAATATTTTCCTCACCACCGACATGAGTAACAATATCGGCAGCCAATTGTTTCAATTCCATATTTTTCACCTCATAGTATAGTTTTGGTAAGGGATTACGCCTTGTTTAATATATTTTATAAGAAATAATAATTATTGTTTCATTATCGGCTTAAAAGCCGTTGAATATGAATCATCAAATAGGTACATTCATCTTGAGATATTTGATAATCATATGTTTTCTCAATCAATTCTTTTATTCTTAGAATACAGTCATAAGCCTGCGGATAGTTAGCTTTTACGATATCATAAAGAGGATTTTGATCTTCATATTGATCTCTGCAAACAACTCTTTGAACAAAAAATTTTAAATGAGTAATTAAACGTTGATAATTCATACTTTCTTTATCAAAATCAATCTTTAACTGGTAACGAATCACCTGCATGATGTTATCTATCAGCTTAATGACTTCAGTTCCGGTATACATATTAGTATCAAGTTCTGCATTGACAATGTGCATCGCTATTGAAGCTGCTTCATCATCGTTTAAGATGATATCAAATTCATCCTCTAAAAGCTCCACTGCTTTTTTCCGATGTGATACTCCTTTGTATAAAAGCGCTGAACATCATATTTAAGCGGATTAGAAGGAAGCAGCTGCTTTTTGCAGCGTTCCAGTATAAAATTGATATGATCCGTTAATGTGATGTAGATACTGTCACTGATCTCTTTTTTAATATAGCTTGAGCATAGGCAATAATTTCTTCTGAAATTTCCAAACAAGCATCAGGGATCTCTTTAATTAATTCAATTAAACGACTTTTCTCATTTTCAGAGTCAACTGAAAAATGCGGTCAACTTTTGCTTTGTTTACTTCATCACCACTTGAAAGACCAAAACCAATGCCTCTGCCTAATACAATTTTTTCTATACCCTCATCTTCTACGATAAGAGCACTATTGTTCAGCACCTTTAACAATTTCACAGTTTCACATCCCTTATAAGTTGCTTCCTTTTTGTTTTATGACTTCTTTATACCAATAAAAGCTCTTTTTCTTAAATCGTTTCATATCCTTGAGATCAAATTCATCCCGATTCACATAGACTAAGCCATAGCGTTTATTAAAACCTTGATGACCGCTGATCAGATCAATGAAAGACCAAAGATTATAGCCAATGACCTCAACACCGATATTCAGTGATTCGTTGACAGCTTTGAGATGAGCTCGAATATACTCGATGCGGTAATCATCCTCAACAGTTTCGTTAATCAACTGATCAGGATAGCCCAAACCATTTTCTGTAATCATTAGCGGCAGATTATATCTTTCGTATAGCTGAATCAGTGAATAAGCCAATCCCTGGGCATCGATTGCCCAACCAAATTTTGTCTGTTCTAGATTTTCATTCTTTACTACTCTAAAGATACCATGTTCAGCAACCGGCATCAAGTGCCCTTCAACATGCCCAAGCTTATGTGTATCGGTGATTGGGTCATATTGAACACAACCGCTTGCATAATAATTGATTCCAAGAAAATCCGGCTTATTTTCTTTCATACATGTCATATCGTCCACATCAATTTCCGGTTCAATGCCGCGATCAGTCAAATATTTCCATAAGCGAACAGGATAGACCCCCTTGCAGTGCAGCTCACACATATAATTCATAAAAAGGGTTTCCATGTCACTGGCAGCCATGACGTCCTCAGGTTTGGAAGATGCCGGATAGATAGGCTGATAACTTAGAGCAGGACCGATTTGTGCTTTTGGGCACATTGCATGACATAACTCAAAAACTTTAGCACTAGCGACACACATATTGTGGTTTGCCTGATAGCGCATTTTATCATAATTGGGTTCTTTACCGGTAAGTCCCAGGCGAGAAGGTATACGGATAACATGATCCTGTTCGTTAATTGTCAGCCAGTATTTGACACGATCACCGTATGCTTCAAATAAGATACGGCAATAGTTTACAAAGTCGTCAATGCTTTCACGTTTGATCCAGCCGCCATATGCGTCGACCAAAGCCTGCGGATAATCAAATGATAAATGGTAACGATGGGTTCAATGCCATATTTCACCAATTCATCAATCAGGTCATTGTAGAATTTAATACCTGCCGGATTGATTTCGCCTTTTCCATCAGGAAGGATTCTGGTCCAGGCAATTGAAAAGCGGTAGCTTTTCAAACCGGCTTCGTGTGCAAGACGAACATCCTCCTGCCAGTGATGATAATGATCACTGCCTTGTTTAAAATCGGTAATGTTATCAGTAAACTTATAATCATCAATGACCGAGCGTCCTCGGCCATCTTCATGAATCGCACCTTCAAACTGAATTGCCGAACTAGATGCGCCAAACAAAAATGAATCTGGAAAAGCATCATTAACTTTCATGATTTTCATAAAAATCCTCCTTGTAAATAAAAAACCTGAATCAATATTAAAACAGCTTTGAAAAACTGTTTAATATCAATTCAGGTCTTGCCATTTCTGTGTCACCCTCAATTGAGTTATTTAATTGTTAACGGTTTCATTATAATATCGGTTAATTAATCTGTCAATATGATTTTTCAAATTCCTGAAGTGAATATGATAAATTAATGATAATATCTCAAGTTTGCTCTAACGCAGAACCTCATGAATTCACAGATACCCTATCGGAAAGGGTGATAAACGATGAAAGAAAGACATGGGAGCTAAAAGCCTGATATGAAGCTCTTAAAACATAATGAGAGTTTCAATCCTTATGAGCTTAGAAGGAAGTATGGCACTCCCCTTATGATCGAAGAAACGAAAGCTTCCTTTCGTGCAGTCAAGATAACTCAGAGAAATGACGGATATGAATGAACGGATAAAGAGGGTAATTGTTGAATCAGAATCCTTGGCTTATTTATAGGATGGTTGGTTAACCTCATTGAGGCTTACGGGTATGTCAAGAATCAGATAGAGTCTTATACAAATTGACTGCGAATCTCTCCTATTCCTATCACCGAGTGTGCCTTTATCCATATTCGTATCCTCATCAGCGTTTTTTCTATCTGCACTCATGTTTCTCTTTTTTAAGACATTTTAAAAAATAATTGATACACTTAATTATTAATTTTATGAAAAAAATGCGCACCGAAGTACACATCTTTATATTCAATTATAATTCACTGCCATTGGTTTTAATAACTTGTTGGTACCAATAGAAACTATCTTTTCGTATACGCCTGCCGCTGCCATTGCCCCGATCATCCTGATCGACATAAATATAGCCATAGCGTTTGCTCATTTCACCCTGTGAACAGCTGATGATGTCAATCGGTCCCCAAGATGCATATCCAAAGACTTCCGCGCCATCTTTAATCGCTTCCTTCATGGCCTGAATATGCGCCTGCAAATAATCGATGCGGTACTGATCGTGAATTTTTCCGTCCTCAGAGATTTCATCGAGCGCGCCCAAGCCATTTTCGGCGATAAACATCGGTTTGCCATAGCGATCCCAATAAAGATTTAATGAATTTCTCAGTCCAAGAGGATCGATCCCCCATCCCCAAATCGAAGCTTTGATTGTAGGGTTCTTTACCATAACGCCCGGCCGTGTTTTATCGCTGACTCTGGAATAGTAATAAGAGAAAGAAAGGAAATCAGCAGGATTCTCTTTCAACAGCTTCAAATCTTCCTCATTTCTTTCAAAGTGTATCTGATGATCCTCAAAATATCGCAGGGCATAACGCGGATATTCTCCCCGCATAAGAACATCGGAATAAAAATAAATCATCATCTGATTCTGCTGGGTATTTAAAAATACATTATCCGGTTCACAGGTTGCCGGATAAAGAGCATCATCACCCAGCATCATCCCTATTTTAAGATCACTGTTTAGTTCATGAGCCAGCTTTGTTACCATGGCTGAAGCTGTAAACTGATTATGCACAGCCTGATAAGTAGCACTGCGCCAATCTTCATAAGCGCCTTCCAGCATGCCTAAAGAGCCAAACTCTCCCCAGCCGCCCAAGCAGTTGATCTGATTGAAAACGATCCAGTATTTTACCTTATCCTGATACCGTTCAAGCATTGTACGCGCATATCTGACAAAACAATCAATTACTCGGCGGTCATTCCAGCCATTGTATTCGGTAACCAGATGTACCGGCATCTCATAATGCGACAATGTCATGACCGGTTCAATGCCATTTCTTAATAACTCATCAATCAGATCATCATAGAACTGCAAACCCTTTTCATTAGGTATCAGCTCATCACCTTGCGGATAGATCCGCGTCCAATTAAATGAGGTACGGAAGCATTTGAAACCCATCTCTTTAAATAAGGCGATATCTTCCTTATAGGTATGATAGAAATCAATGCCCTTCCGTCTTGGATAATAACCATCATGATCATTTAAAGCAAATTCAATATCTTCTTTTGTATGAGAAAATCCAACGACCTTCTGGCGGCTGTACGTCAGCGGCAGAATTTCTATATCGGCAATTGACGGCCCCTTGCCGTCAACATCCCAAGCCCCCTCACATTGATTGGCAGCCACAGCACCGCCCCACAGAAAGTTCTCAGGAAAGCCCTGTCGGTTAACCATTGATTTTGTCCTCCAGTTTCTTATATAACTTAATCATATGTTTCACTAACAGAAGTTCACTGTTAATCGTCATTAAAGTATCTTGGGCATGTGTAAATAATAATGAAGTCGGCTGATTTTCATCCATAATTGTCCCTTGAATCATCGCTGTCTGAAGTCTGTGCGCTTCCGTTATTTCTGCCTTTGCAATCTTCAGCTTCTCCTCTGCACCCGCCATATCATCCTCATAAACAGCATTAAGAGCATCATTCAAAACCTTTCGGCAGTCACCGGCATGTAGTATGATCTGCATTGCTGCCTGATTCAGATCTTCAATCGTATAATTTTCCATAGCATCTCCACCTAACCTTTTTGTATAGCCTTTTGTTCTTCTTCTAAGCATTGTTTATCATAGATTTTAAAGAAGGGGTAATAAACGATCCATGATATTGCGAAAATAATTGCCAGTAAAATCAATCCCTGCAAACCGCCTACCACAAAGGCACCAATCGGTTTTGGCAGATACCAGAACGACCATAAAATTGAAATTCTAGGTACCAAGTTAAAGTTTAATGCAAACCATGTAACAACTGGTGCGATGAAACCAATGATCCACATCGGCACCATTAAGATTGGATTAAAAGCTACCGGTGCGCCGAAAATCAAAGGTTCATTAATATTGAAAATACTTGGAATAATCGTAGCTTTACCAATCAGTTTATTCTTCTTTGATTTTGCCATGAAGCAGAACATCAAAGCCAGTGCCAGCGTACAACCTCCGCCGCCAATCGTAATATAGTTTGTTACACCGTATACATTCAGTTTTGCAGCCATTTCACCGGCGGCCACCGCTGCTTGATTCTCTGCTAATGCCGCATAAACAATGGCTGATTCCAACGGCCAGATAACCCATGTAGAAATACCAAACGTATACAGAAATACATAACCGATAAAATATATAACCAGAAATCCAATTAAGCTGTCGCCAATCGATGCTACCGGCGCAAACGCATTTGATATTACATCAAACATATTTATATTCATAACAAATACTAACAACCAGCCGGTAACCATGACAATCAGCATCGGAATCAGTGTATCAAACCAGATCGTAATAAAATCCGGAATCTGTGAATCCTCTTTAAAGAATGTAAAGCCGGCAAAAGCATTCATTACAAAACCGGCAAATAAACCTGCTACTAAAGAAGCAATCATACCGCCGCTGCCCAGATTCCAGAATGTAAAAGTCACATTACCGTCGGCAAACACCGGACCGCAGAGCATCAGGAATAATGATAAACCGGCAATACCTGCTTCCTTTTTACATTTTCTATGCTTCTTCTTTTCCAGAATATTATATGGAATCAAATAAGCTAAAAAGACTGACAATAGACCCATAGAAAAATCAATCAGCGGATTCACATCCGGAAAACCTTCAATAAATTCAGCAAGAATACCAATCATTGTTACAAACGAACCGATAAAAATAATCGGCATACATGTGAGAATCCCTTCCTGAACAGCCGCAACCCAAGGATTACGGGCAATCTTATTCATTTTAGGAGCAACAACCTGAGTCATCCATTCAATTAGTTTATTCATTCATTTTCTCCTTTATTTTAATATTTCAACAATCAAATCAGCAACTGCTTCGCCGTCTAAGGAACCATATGCCTCTTTCGGAATAATTCTTACCGGAACATGATAAGGTTGGCGATTTCTTCAAGATCCGCAAGCATATAATCAAGATGAGGACCTACCAATAATAATGATATATCTTCAATATAATCCTCTAAAACGGAATCACTTCTGGCCTTAACATCATAAGACAATCCTCTTGCCTTGATTGCCTGTCTGATATTTTTAGCCATAAAACCACTGGAAGCGCCAGTACCGCATACTAATAAAATCTGTTTCATTTTCATTTTCTCCTATAAAATTGAATGGAATTTTGGTATACTAACCTTGAGATATTTGGAAAACACATGTGCCGCATTTGTTTATTTGAATATCTCTTTTTTATAGGACTAAACCTCCTTTCTGTATCAGCCTTCCATCTGATTTCAGTATAAACAATGAATGAACTACAGACAAATAAACCAATTTCCTGCAAAGTGGAAATTTTTTATTATATTTATTTTAATGAATCGATTAAAATAGATTTAGAAACAGGGGAGCATATGAAAATCAATAAGAAAAAATTACTTATTAATTATCTTAAAGATCACAGCAATCAGTATGTCAGTTCTCAGGAGCTTACTGATTTTTTACATGTATCCTCAAGACAGCTGCGCAATTATATTTCTGATATAAATAACGGCCTTAGTGATATTTTGATTTTATCCGCAAAACAGGGATATAAACTAAATAATGAAAAGTGAAAACTATCCGGCGCTTTTAAAGCGCAGTCTGACGGATGAAGAATCACCTGACCGCCGCAAGGAAATCATCCTTCAGAAGCTGATCAGCTCAAAAAAGGTTATGATATCTTTGATCTTGCCGATGAATGCTTTGTCAGTATTCCGACCATTGAAGCAGATTTGAAGACTGTTCGCTATACATTAAATCAATTTGATCTTCAGCTTAAAAGAGAGAAGAATATACTGTACTGTCATGGCAAAGAAATCAATAAGCGCAATCTGATGAGTACACTGCTTTTCCATGCTGATGAAGCCTTCATTCTGAACAATCAGCTTCAGATTTTATCCCATGATTATCTATTAGGCGATTTCCGGCAGAAATTAAAAGATATCTTCACTGAGAATGATATCTTTGCCAACGATTATGCTTTAAACAATACCGCACTGCATCTGATTATCACGATCGATCGTATCCGCAGCGGCTGTGAAATCAATGAACCCTGCAGCAGTCAAATTGTCAAAGGGACGAAGCCATGGAATGCCGCCATGCAGATTGCCGGATTTATACATACCGAGTATCAGATAGAAATTAATGAATCTGAAATTGTCAATCTGACGTTGATAATTTCAAATAACACATCGATTACCGATTATTCATTAATCAATCCAAGCAACATACAGAATTACATTGAAGAAGATTATATCAATATAACCAAGCGTATCATTCATAAGGTAATAAGCACTTATCATTTATTTGAATTTGATGATGAATTCTTTGTTAAGTTCACATTGCACATAAAAAATCTGTTTTTAAGAATAAAAAATAATTATACAGCTAAAAATCCGCTGACACAGAAAATTAAAACCGACTTTCCGCTGATTTATGACATTGCCGTTTACATCGCTCAGATATTAAACAAGGATTATTCAGTATTAATCGATGAAGATGAAATTGCCTTTATCGCTTTTCACATTGGCAGTTATCTTGAAAACTCAAACAAGAATCAGAATAAAATATCCTGTATCTTCATTTATACCGATTATTACAGTATGCATCAAAAAGCTGTCGAAACAATTATTAAAAATTTTGAAAATGAATTAAATATGAAAGCAGCTATTCCTTTAGATCACTATGATTCAGCGCTGATGCATGCTGATTTAATTATCAGCACCAATACACTGCCCGCTGCTGATGCGGATAACTTTATCCATCTGTCTCCCTTTGTCAGTCAAAAGGAGTTAAATCAAATTAAAAACAGTATTACCTTGATCCGCAATCAAAAGAAAAATGAACGGCTGCGCAAAGAGCTGATTCAGTTATTCTCTAAAGATCTATTTTATAAAAATATTAATGCAAAATCCCGCGAGACAGTAATTCAGCTATTAGCGAATGAAGCTTATCAGAAGGGTTATGCTATGGCTTCTTTTCTTGATGATGTACTTAACAGAGAACGTCTATCAAGTACCGCTTTTAATGATGTGGCAGTTCCTCATTCATTAGAAAATAATGTAAATCAAAGTTTCATTTCCATTTGTATATTTGATAAGCCGATTCTATGGAATACTAATTATGTATCAGTCGTTGCCTTGCTTGGACTCCATGAAGACAGTAAGGATTTATTTGCGGAAATCTTTGATTATTTTATCGAGATCATCAGCAATCCTAAGAATATAAGTATCCTAATCACAGTAAAAAATTATGAGGACTTTATTGAACGAATGACAGATATGATTAACGAATTATCTGACCATTAAATTATAAAAAAGCAGGCTGACTAATTCAGACTGCTTTGTTCATTATTTAGTTCTGATTCAGGATTTAGCTGATCCTTCTTTAATAATAAATGCTTTAATTTCTCATTCATTTCTCCTAACACATAGATTGTGACCGAAAATAATAACGGACTTGCACATTGTTCATAATAGTATGAAATGACATCCCGCATGTTATCACTAATAACAAAGTTTTGTTCAGTAACTAATGACGAAATATAAGTCATTGCGCCATAAAGCCGATAAATGGTAAAGAGTAATAGAAGTATGGATAAGCCATACATAAAGATCGTAATTCCTGATAATTTTTCTTTTTTCATAATTTCTCCTTCATCTGATTGGACTATTATATCATTTTCAGCGTGTCAGAATGTGATGAATAAATGAAAGAATAGAGGTAAAAATAAGGATACAACTTTAAGAAATCATATTCTTATGTTTTTTATTTAATCAACATTTGTACAATGCTGCCGCTTATCGCTCGCATTAATTTTCATTCAATTAAATAAAATAAAAAGCTGACTAGCAGCTTTCAATAAATCGATTAAAGGCCTCAACACCTTGTTTATCTTCTTTAAATACACCGGCATCCTGAAGTACCCTCTTGAATACTTGACCTACCGCATTTTGAATGACAGCTTCAACATTTTCCTCATTAATCTCGGCTTCATTTTCTAATATCTGCTTTACAAATTCACTGTGTTTCTGCAGAGCTTCTTCTTTTAATTCAGAATCACGGCGAAGCAGATAAGGTTTCAGTGCATTCATTTCATCCTTTAATCTTGCCGGCAGCACAGCTAATCCCATGACTTCTATCAAGCCGATATTTTCCTTTTTAATGTTATGAACATCTGCATGCGGATGGAAAATACCTAATGGATGTTCCTCGGAGGTGCGATTATTACGCAGTACCAAATCCAGTTCATAATAATTTTTATTGAATCTGGCAATCGGAGTAATCGTATTATGCGGCTCATCGTTTGTTTCCGCAAGTATGTCTGCACTTTCATCACTGTAACCGCGCCATACTTCAAGTATATGGTTTGCACATTCTATAATTTTTTCTTTATTGCGAGTTTTTAGTCGCAGTACCGATAAAGGCCATTTCAAACGGCTGATAACCACATCTTCATAACCAGCCAGCGTATAATTCTCCAACACTACTGCAGTTTCCATCGCGAATTGGTAACGGCCGCCCTGATAATGATCGTGACTTAAGATTGAACCGCCGACAATCGGCAGATCTGCATTGCTGCCGGCAAAATAATGCGGCAGTACTTCGATGAAGCCTAACAGATTCTCAAAGGTTTTCTTGCGGATTGACATCGGTGTATGATTAGCATTTAATACGATGCAGTGTTCATTATAATAAGTATAAGGTGAATACTGAAGGAACCAATTTTCACCGGAAAAACTCATCGGAATCAAGCGATGCGTATTTCTCGCCGGATGGTTCATATTGCCATAAAAGCCTTCATTTTCACGGCATAATAAACATTTAGGATAAGCGGTTGACTTAACAAGCTTAGCCCTCGCAATTTCTTTAGGATCTTTTTCCGGCTTACTGAGATTGATTGTAATATCTAAATCACCATATTCAGTTGCTGTTTTCCAGCATATATTCTTATCTGTGCGATCTTTGCGGATATAATTACTGGCAATACTTAACTGATAAAAATAATCCGTCGCCTGCTTAGGACTGTTCTCATAATAATTATTATAAGTCTGAATCACTTCACTTGGCCGCGGCATCAGACAATTCATTATTTTAGTATCAAGCAAGTCACGCTCAGTTACCGTATTCTCTATCAGTCCGCGGGATACGGCATCACCAAGCAAGCTCTCTAAAATAGGTGTTGCGGTAGGCAATGTCTCTTCAATAGTCTCATATTCAAATTCACTTAGACCTAGAACCCCTAATAATTGATTAGCGGCATATACTTTATCTTCTTCATGAATCAAGCCTTGCTGAAGCGCAAAATTCAAGAGTCGATTAATTTCATTATTCATCAGGTTACCCCCTTTGTACTTACTTATTTTAGCACAACTGACAGCCGCCTAACAGATAGAAATTTTATTTTGCGTGATCTGTCTGATTAGTGTTTTGATAATTGGCAGCATATATCATTCCTTGTTATAAACTAAATAGATACTTCGCTGTTTAACTTCATCTAATTCTATAAAGTACAGACTGCCTGTCTGGATTTCATTTATAAAGACAGTTATGCTGAACTAATCAGCTGCCGGCAGCATGTTCATATTCTCATATATCTAATACATTCCAATCTGACTATGGTTAAAGAATTAATCAAACATAATTATTTTAAGTAAGTTGTGTTGTTTCACAGTCAGGAAATCATCGAGATTTTAATAAGTCAATGATCGATCATCGGCTTTCTTTATATCAAGATTAAAGCAGCTGATACTATAATCAGCTGCTAAGAATTTTAATCATATTTTGATCTAACTACCTTCATAAAATTTTCAACTAATGTCAAATCTACATGTTCCCCTTTCTTGAAACCGCGGCCTACAATGACAGCATCAGCATATTCCAAATAATTAAGAACATTTTCACATTTAACCCCGGCACCGATTATGATAGGGAAATCTCCTACTGCTTCACGCATTGCCTTTACTTCTTCAATCGAAACGCGTTGATTGAAATCATTCTCAGTAATAATTACTGCCGCTGAGTCATGATTTTTAGCATTTTGTGCAGCTTCATTGATCGGTATATTCGGCATACCATAAGTCTCTGCCGTATGCACATCAGTAAACAACAATGTATTTGAAGGATAATCTTTCATTATTTTAGCAATTGGTGTTGAACACGCTTCAAGATAACCAAAAGAGCCTGCACGATTATCTACAAATGCCTCCAATCTTATAAAGTCAGCACCTACAGCATAAGCCATCGCCCATTCCTGACGATATGCGTTCATTTCGATATTGATGCCAAAAGGCAGATTACAGAAAGCTTTAATTTTCGTTGCAATATTAAGCATTAGAGAATAAGCTTCTAACGGTATTTCCGTACTGTACTGCGGCCAATCACTGAAATTTTCTAATGCAATCGCATCGACACCACCCTTAATTAAAGTTTTAGCATCTTCTATAGCTCTTAATTCAATTTCTTCCTTATTATTCTGATAAGCCGCATTACCAGGCAATGGCAATAAGTGTACCATACCAATAATCATTTTCTTATTAAAAAATTCATTATGCATTTTACTATCCTCCTAGTTTTATTAATCACATAACTTTCCGCCATCAACAACAAGATTTGTGCCATTGATATAGCTTGCTGCATCACTGCTTAAAAAATAAACAGCTTCTGCAATCTCGATTGGATTTGCTGGCCTATTAATTGGCCCGATATCAACAGTCTCTGACAATCCCAGCTGCTTATAATTGATTAATGTCTTTTTCATCATATCTGTATCTACCCAACCAGGCGATACAGAATTAGCCCGAATACCACAGCTGCCATATTCATTTGCTATATTTTTTGTCATACCGATTACAGCCCATTTACTTGAACCATATGCAATTTCATAAGTATAACCTCTCATCCCTGAGACAGAACCGAAATTAACAATAACCCCTGATCGCTGATCAATCATAATTGGCAATATATTCTGCATCATTAGAAATGTACCAAATACATTTACATCATATATCTTTTTGAAATCAGAAATTGATGTATCAATTGCTTTTGCATATTCACCGCATATACCTGCTGCATTCACCAATACATCAATACGCCGATATTGCCGATAAATGTGTGCAAGGGTATTTTTAACCTCTTTTTCATCAGTTATATCCAAAGGATAATAAGCTGCATGATCCAATCTAAAATCCATTACCTTCATAACATTCTCTAGCTTTTCCTTATTAATATCCATCAGGATAATGTGATAATTCTGATCATAGAACCTTTTAGCTATTTGCGAGCCGATTCCTCCTGAGGCCCCTGTGATAATACAATATTTTTCACTCATGATTGCCAACCTCATTTTTATCCGTTATTTTGAGTTTAGACATTAAATTCTTTACTCTCAACAAATCGATTGGATTTAGAACTTTTCCCTCTTTTTTAAAGCTGCTGCCTATAATTGCTCCATCTGCTTCACTCATAAAGGCCTGAATTGTATTTTCATTTACGCCGCTTCCAATCAAAACAGGAATTGAACCAGCTAAACGTTTCATTGCTTTTACATCATCTAAATCCGGACTTTTACCCGTAGTTATACCTGTACAGATTAATGCGTCTGCACCACCTTCAATTATTGACTCTACGGTAAAGTCTAAAGGCTGCTCAACAATTGGAAATGTATGCTTCACATGAACATCGGCAAGCAATGCGATATCCTTTGGAAACCTTCCTTTTAAACGCATTAACTGCGGACCACATGCATTACATACACCATTAGGTCCCATACGGTTTTCTGCAAATACTTCAACTCTTATAAAATCGAAATCACCACTATATGCAATTGCCCATTCTGCTTCAAAATCATTGAATTGTACATTTATACCCATTGGTAATTTACATTGTTCGCGCAATTTGACTGCAATAGATGAAAAAGCAATTGTGGTTAATAATTCATTTTTTGTCGGATAAGGAATATCGCCGAAATTTTCAATAAGCACTGCATTAGCACCGCCTTGAATTAAAGCATTTAAATCTTCACAAGCTGCTTCATAGATATTTTTCATATTACCCATATAAAGCGGAGAACCAGGCAGCGGTTTTAAATGAATCATGCCAATAATTGGCTTTTCATTACCGAACACTTTATGGTATACACTCATAATCAATCAACACCTTCTTTCTGAATGATTCATCAAGCACTTACTTCCAATATATTATCCTCGAAAGTGATTGCCCGCACTTCTTTACCGCCTACTGTTGCTGGCTCATAAAGTATTTCATAACCTGCAGCCTTGAATTTAGAGATTACCTCATTCAGCTTCTCCAAACTATCTACTTTCAAACAAATATGAATTAATCCTGCCTGATTTCGATCTTTTTTCTATCTATAATCTCTGGTTTATTCATTAACTCTAATTTAGGTCCTTCATCGAATTTTAAAATATAGATTTAAATCCATTATCCTCTTCATAAATATCATGTATTTGAGCATCGAAAGTGGTCATAAAGAAATCCTTTGCTCCTTCTAAATCATTTACATACATACCCACATTACTGATTTTCATGTCACTAGCTCCTAACTATATAAATTTTTTTACTTATGCAATCAAACCGAGAATTCCCAAAATAAAACCTAAACCCATGGCCGCAAATGTAATCGTCGAACTTTTAATACCTTTTTTAGCTGCAAAATATACTCCGAGTGTCAGCAGCAAAGGCATAAGATTGGGTACAATCGCGTCAAATACACCAGTCTGCAGATTAAATATTTCCACTTCATTTTGAATCATAACAATATTCCAATTAAATGAAACATAATTACAGATTAATGCGCCTGCTACAGCGCAGCCAAGAATGCCGGCTATTTCGATAACCTTATTGAATAAACCGCTTTCCATGAGCCTTAAAACAGTTTCACCGCCGCTTTTATACCCAATAAACAGCATCCAATAACCAACCCCATAAAAGATAGCTAAGAAAATAATCGTATAAGCGATTGGTGCCCAAACTGCCCCCTGTGTTGCTAGATTTATAAATATGACAGCCAATACAGGAATCAATACTACCTGTGATAATGTATCTCCTATACCTGCACATGGTCCCATTAAACCTGATTTTAATGAAACAAATGCTTCATCAGGAATATCTGCACCTAATTTCTTTTGTTCCTCCATAGATGTACATATACCAAGAATCATGCCGCCAAAATCATGATCTGTGTTAAAAAACATTGAATGGCGTTTCATTGCCGCTATCAAACCAGCTTTATCATCCTTATAAATTTTATTTAATACCGGTACCATCGCAGTACAGAAGCCAATCCCCTGCATACGTTCATAGTTATAGCAAGACTCATTATAATATTGCCAACGCAGCCAAGCATGAACTAACTCTTTCTTATTAATAATTTTATATGTATTTTCATTTGTATCACTCACCTCTTTAAAAGCAGCAAAATCTGTGGCTGTAAAGCCAACTACCACAATCGCAATGATACCGAAAATAAGTGATACAGCAATTGTATTTAAGCCTAAAAAGCTAGTGGCTAAAAAGCCTAAAAACAGAAACCACTTAGCTCTGCCTTCAAAAATTGTCAACAACATCAATCCTATACCGACAGCAGGTAATAAGCCACCCATAACACTTAAAGCATCAAGCACTGGTCCGCTTAATGATTCAGAAATGGAAACTACTGCACTTGAACCGAAATATAGAATCACATAGATTGCAACAAATCGAATAATCCATTTAATTGCATAAGGAATATATACGTTGACTAACATTAAATGATTAGATTTTCCCTCACTGATCCATTTATCGGCTAATGTTACAAAAAAGCATTGTCCGGTCATCGTAAGAACATTCAAAACTGAACCAAACAAACCTAAAGGAACAGCTAACGCCAAGGCTGCATTGATATCCAAACCACCGATTAATGCAAAGGAAGTTCCAGTATGCCAGCCATTCCTGAATCAGCAGGCAGTGAACCACCCGCAGAAATAATTCCTAAATACATAATATTAATCGTTGCGCCGATGATTGTACCCTGTACTGGATTCCCCAAAATCATACCAATAACAAGACCGGATACCATTGGACGATTTATAGTTGCCCATGTTCCCATAGAACCAAAAGGCCATGCTGTTTCAGCTAAACAATAATATAGAGCAATCAAACAAATCTGTATAATACTCACTTCCATATTGATCTCCTTTCTAATCCGTCGATTATAGAAGCCCCTTAATATTTTCTTTTGAATCGGCAGGTATCATTTGACAATAAATAGACACTCCGCAATTAATAATTTCTCTCAAGTCCTGTATTTCTTCTGGACTTGCTGAAATATTTCTGCTGAACATCTTTCTTCCCTCTGCTCCACCCATATTACCTAGTATAATTTCATGTAAATTCACACCCTCTTTAATAATCTGAAGCAATGGCTTAGGGACCTTTGTAATAATAAAAATTTTTTCACCAGGTTCTGATGTTTCCTTTAAATATACGGCTGCATCAGTATGGGTCATTACATAAACTTTTAACTCTTTAGGTGCGGCTGCCAGTAAAACACGTTTTAAAAAAGTGTTAGAAGCTGAGGCATCATCAATAATCAGAACTACATTAGCACTGCTCACCTTCAGCCATGATGTCATTACCTGACCATGAATTAATCTTTCATCAATTCGTGTTAATACAATATTCCTCATTTATAAACCTCCTTTCTTTTAAATTTATCATTTCTATTTGCGCCCCTTAGAAATGAAATTTCCTAATAAACTACAATTCCAAAGCTTTTCTCACATTAATGATTGAAGCCGGACCTTTATGCTCTATTAACTCGCACATTTCATTCAAAGACAGGCTGTTACTGTTAGCAATGACTTCCATTAGAATTGCTAAATTAACACCGCTGAAACATTCAATACAAGAATAATCATCACTTAATTCATTAAGTACACAGGCCGTCATATTGAATGGTGAGCCGCCATAAATATCAAGAAAAATTAATATTCCATCTTTTGTATATTGCTTTTTTATTATTGAAACGATGCTATTTTTAAGTGAATCAATAGCTTCATCGGGATACAAACCTATTGTAAAAATATTTTCTACATCATTGCCGAAAAACATTCTTAAAGTTTCTTTAAATGCTTCAGCCAATGATCCATGTGAAATAATTACATACTTAACCATGCATATCCAGCCTTTCTACTCATTGATCGAGATTACTTCATGTTTATCTGATATAGTTATATCATCAATCTCTCATTGCAAATTCCAACCATTTGCAGTAAGCTTACTGCATCTTCTGCAATTCATTTAATACAATTTTGAATTCATTACTGCTTCTGGCTTTTAGCATCTTTTTAACTAAATTTTCATCACTAATTAAATTTGACAGATAATACCATAGCTGTAATGCTCTTGGATTATTCTTTTCAATACAAACCAAAAGGATCATTTTAACACTATGATTATCTTGCCAAACAATTGGTTTCTTTAAGATAGCTAAAGCTATAAAAGTATCATTGCTGATCATTTGCTCAGGATGAGGTATCGCAACAAAATTTCCATAATAGGTACCGCCAATTTCTTCTCTTCTCATTACCTGTTCATTTAAATTCTTTAATGCATATTTTCTTTCAGCTTTTAAGCATAATAATTGTATGATTTCTGATTTATCTTCTGCATTGCCAAAATACATCAATTCATCATCAAAATAGTTTTTTAACTGACTAACATCATTAATACCATTCAAAGCAAGCTCAATACGTAAATAATCTTTTTCATCAAGGAAATAATTGATATGAATTGCTTGTATTGTGTCGTTTACTACTTGCTCTTCGGTAGTAAAGAGTACATCATAATCTGCTAAATTAATATCAGAAAATCGATAAGATGGCGTAATTGTGAGATCCTGTATCTGTTGGCGGAACCGACGATAAATCTGTTGAGTTAACAGTAATGTTTCACTTTTACGATTAGGACAAATTAATAAAACACGCTTTGGTTCTGCCATTTTCTTATCTTGTTCCATACACAAATTGATATGAATTGCCAAATAAGCAGTTTCATCATCGAGTGCTTTATACCCATATGACTCATAGATTCCCATCATGATGCTGGCAGCGATATCATAAGCAAGCGGATAGTTCTGTTTTACATTCAAGGTAATTGAATTTGTCAGCTGCATGTGATATTGCATCCTTTTAAGCATTGGAGCTATATGTAAAGCTAAAGCAATTCTAAAATTCAAATCACATGTAAAATCAAAATTATATTCGTGATTGATTTTAATCAGTTCTTCTAAAATAAAATCATTCAGCTCCTGAGATATTACATCGTCTTCGTCATAATTTTTTTACCCAAAAGATTAATTGACAATAAGTAAACTTCAGATTTTTTAAGTGGAAAACCGAATTTTTTAGATAGTTTTGTCAATATATCCAGTGCTATTGAATATTCCGCTTCATTCTCTTGTATCTCTTCTATTTCTTCATCATTTACAAAACTTCCTTGAATCATCCGTTGAACCGAAAGCTCAACATGAATAATCAAACTTTGAAAAATAACATCTGAAACTATATACCTATGTGAATTTAAGACTTCTTCTACGATGATTGTGATATCTTTATTGAAATTTTGCTGTGTAATCTGATTCATTGATTGAAACTGAATATTTTCCTTTAGTATTAGAATCCGCTTATTAAGTTCACTGCCTCTAATTTGTACTCCTGAATGCGAATTACAGTATAACTCAAGATGATATTCCTTCAGTAGTTGTTTAACATTCTTTAGATCTGCTGATAATGCTGATTTAGATATATATAATTCATTTTGCAATTGTGTCTGTGTAAGAAAACTCTTTTTTGTTGTGAATAAGCGCATGATTATATAATGATTTCTTGATAATGGATCATCAAAATGAAATTTTTGATAGTAATTGTTGAATAAATTATTCATATAAATTTGAAATTTTTCTTTATTTATTATCTGTAAACAATACCCTTTAGAGCTTATTGCCTTTATTGTTGCATAATGATTGTCTAATTCAGTTTTTAAATATGATATATCCTGATAAACTGTTCTTAAACTCACATGAAAATAATCAGCAAGCTCATCAGCAGTCTGATATTCATCGTCTTTTTCACTAAGCTTCATCAGCAATTCAATTTGACGTTTAGTAATCATAAAATACTCCTTTCTAAGGTTTATCCTAATCATAATTTATTATAAGATGGTGGAACCAAGGTAATTTTTCCTTTTACAGGAAGCTTACTGAAATTTATAATTTCTGATTTTGTTTCTGCTTTTCATAAAAAAGTGACCCAATACAGAATAAAATCTGTTGGATCACTTTTTTCACTTTTAAATTTTAATACTTATCTTTTATTAGCATCATAAACAATCTTTAAGCGGCGGTCCTTGCCTTCCCCTTCACTGATTGTTCTGATTCTTGGCATATTAGCCAGATATGTATGAATCGCTTTACGCTCATCATTTGGCATTGGATCTAAAACGGCATCTACTTTTGTTTTCTGCACTGTCTTGGCAATCCGCAATGCAGCGGAACATTCCTTGACATATTTATTCTCCTTATAACCATTAATATCTGTTAATACCATAACCTTCTTTTTAAATTCACTAGATGCCGCAGCTTTCACAACGGTATTGATATCCTGCAGTGTCTGACCATTTTTACCAATCAGAATTGCATTGTTTTCAGCATTTAACTGTACCTTATACTGATAATCATCCTTAACGCATTCTACTTCAACTTCCATATGAATACCCTTGAAATAGTTATCAAGATAATTAATGATGAACTGACGAATATCATTGTCACAGGTTGCACTGACCGTTACCTTGCTGCCTATACCGAAAATACCCGCTTTTTCTTCAACCACTGTATAAGTAAGTTCATCAACCGCACAGCCCTTTTTATCAGCCGCGATTTTTAAAGCTTCCTCTAGATTTTTTCCTGTATAAGTATCCATGTTTTTTACTCCTAGTCCTTAATAAAGAACGTATTAATTACGATATTTTGAATAATTCTTGCTACTGATGAAACTAACCAGTAGAATGACATACCCAATGGCCATGACAATGAGATAAACGCGATCATACCGACAGATACATAAGTCATCATATTCATTGAACCAGCCATACCGCCGGCAGGCTGTTCATTCGCATAAGCTTTAATCTTCTTACCTGATTTCTTTTTCTTCCATTCTGCCAGCCACATTGGGAATTTCATACTCAAGAACTGCATTACAACCATTAATGCAAAGATAACAAAATAAGAAATCTGTCCAGCTTTCATACCAGTTAATGGTGTCTGCGTTAAATCAATACCCATAAAGCTTCCATTAATAACTGCTTCAGCTCTCATAACCGCCTGATACACTGCAAGAATAACCGGCAGCTGCACAAGCATAACCAGAATCGAGCTGAATGGATTAATTTGATACTTAGAATATAATGCCTGCATTTCCTGAGCCATCATCATCTTAGAGCGCTCATCTGTCTTGCCTTCATATTTCTTTTGAATCTTATTCAGCTCAGGCTGAATCATCTGCATGCGCTGTGTTGCAACCTGACTCTTGATTGAGAATGCCGCAATAACGATATTAATTAAGAATGTTACTACGATAATTGCGATACCTGCATCGGTTTTATCACCAATTAAGTTGATAAGCTGCGCAACTGGCCATACAAAGATACCTGTGAACCATCCCTCATCAAAAGATGCTTTCCATGTAGTGCTTAAAGATATAATTTTATCTACCGCTACACGGCCTGTCTCTTTATCAATGTAATTTGAACAGCCTGCTAATAATACTACCAAAAATACACTTAGCAGTATTAGTTTCTTTTTGTCCTTAAAAAATCTTTTCATTTAATTTTCTCCTCGCATTAGTCTTTCTTATATTTTAACTTTTTTAAGCAGCGTTTCCAAGTAGTTTTTATTAGTATTGTAACTTTCTTCGTTAAAATGAGGTCTAACAAGCACTATGGCATCAAAACTGCCGTCAAAATCAAAACATTCCTGAAGCATCATACGCAATTGCCGCTTGACTTTATTGCGCTGGACTGCACCACCAATTTTTTCCCTACGGATATGCCGACACGGGCATGGGTTTCATTTTTAGGCTTCACATAAAGAGTTAAAGAGGGAGAAGCATAGAAACGTTTAAATTGCAGTATCTTTTGGAATTCTTCATTTTTTCTGATTCTAAACTCTTTCTTCATCGATAACCTCCACTAACACAAAAAATCACCGGACGGTGATTTTTATGCCGATAACACTTTTCTGCCTTTGCTACGACGGCGAGCTAATACGTTACGCCCTCCTACCGTTGCCATACGGGCTCTGAAACCGTGGGTTTTTTGGTGTTTTCTTTTGCTCGGTTGATATGTTCTTTTCATAGAGCCACCTCCACTTCTTTATTTAATTTTTACAAATAGAACATTGCTATTTGATTATACACTACCATATAAATTCCGTCAACTTAATTCTTAAAAAGCAAGGTGTTTATGAGAAAAAACACACGATAAGTTATAAAAATTTCCTTAAAATTTCATATTTGACATCTATGAAGAAAATCCAATATCATAAATTCTTATAAATCACTATAAGTAACCATTTCAATATTTTGCTTTGCCAGCCATGCTTTTACTTCCGGATCACATGTCATTTCTACCTCTAAGGTTCTTGATATGGTTAATGATGAGGTTTTAAGAATATACGCATCTAAATAACCGGGATGACAAATCAGCACATCACAGGCATCTTCATGGGCATTCAGTACCATCTTTTTTAATGTTTTTATAGGATCATACTCTGGCAGCATACTTTCCATCCACATATAAACCTTATGACTGCCAACTAAGTGCGGTTCAGCCTCTGACGGCATCCCTGAATACTTTAAATCATACTTAGCTGCGACTATCTTAAGTCCCTTTATAAAATTATCACTGGCTACCGCATGACCTTCAAAATATTGAGGTTTTCTTCCTGTCAGCTTTATAAATTGATGATATTGAGCTTCGATTTCTATGATTACTTCATCAACATTAACAAAATCCTCCTTGGCGCTGCGATATTCTCTTGATGATTTGAATTCACCATTTTCATCTGTAATACTCGGTATCCGTTTAGGATCACTCAATGGCCTGCCAATGCAGATATTGGTATGCTGACCATAACATACATCAATATCCGCCAACAGTTTTAGACCCTGTTCCGCAGCTGACATATTCGTCATTACTCCCACCGACTGAATGATCCCTTCTCGTACACTTTTCGCAATGCCATAATTAATGCCTTCACTATATCCAAGATCATCAGCTCTTATCAATATTTTTTTCATTTTTTATTCTATCTCCCAATAAGTGTCATTCTATAATTTTTTGTTTAGTTTATCCTGTCAGATTTTATACATTGATTAGATATTCACTTGCTGCATTTCTTAATATATTTGATATTTTCCTGAAATATCACTGATATACAAATATTTTATCATACATATTATTAATCATTGACTACCGGATTATTTTTATCATAGCCTACAAAATATGTTACAACCGCCGCTGTCAGAAATGCAATTGCACAGCTGACAACACCATGTACCATATTGATAGTTGGTCCGCCGGCAAAGGCGGTCAAACCAATAAAACTAGCTACCGGCACCATTGCATAACATGTAACATGCATAAAACCGGCATATAAACCGCCCGCAAAGCCACCGGCTATCAATCCAATGAATGGCCGTTTAAATTTTATACCATTGCCATATAAGCCAGGTTCAGTAACACCGCCAACGATTGATGCAATAAAATAACCAAGTGTCAATGATTTCTCATCCTTGTCTTTAATTCTGAAGAAGGAACCAATCAGCATTCCGGCAACAGCAATTGATGCGATGCAGCCACCTACTGAAACTAAACTTCTTGACCAGCCTGTGCAAATACCATTACCAGTGAAGTAATGAAAACTACATGCATACCGCTCATTACCAAGAATTCCCAGAACGCAGAAATCAAAGCAACTGCAAGGAATCCCACATATGGAATCTTATCTAAACCTAAAAGGAAATCACAGATATAATTGCCTGCGATAGAGCCAATAGGACCTAACACACATAAGCTGATTGGCAGCATTACAATAATACTTAAAAATGGTACAAAAATGGTTTTAAGTGACTGAGGAAGCATTCTTTTAAAGAATGCTTCAACATAGCTCATCACCCAAATAGATAAAATAATTGGCAGCAGCGTTGAGGCATAATTTTGTACATTGCAGGTAATTCCAAATATGGTAAATGAAGTACCGGCTGCGCCATGGATGTGAATGTTGGATGCATCATGATACAGCCTAAGAACATGCCAATTACCGGTGTAACATTAAATTTTTTAGAAGCTGTATAGCCTAATACAATCGGAAAGAAATAAAAACCGGCGTCGCGACAAAAGTGAATAAAGTATATAAATCATCTGTTTCACTGAGAATATTCAGCATTGTCGGACCAAGGACAGCAACTAACATTTTAAACATTGATGCTGCCATCATCAAAGGAATCAACGGTACAATACAGCCAGCCAAAGCCTCCATTATATTGCTGCCAACACCTTTTAAATTCAATTTTTGTTTTACTTTCAGTTCATCATCAATAACCTTATTCATTTCAAAATGTCCAAGTTCACAGACTTCTTTATATACATGCTCGACGATCTGTCCGATAATTACCTGAAACTGACCGCTGGAAAATTGACAGCCCAACACACCTTCAATTTTTTAATATTCTCTTGATACACTTTACTTTGATCTTTTAAATTAAAACGCAGTCTAGTCATACAATGCGCTACAAAAGTAACATTTTCTTTACCGCCAATCTCATTCAATATTTCACTGGCTATTTGTTCATATTTTTTCATATTTTGCTCCTTTTTCATAAAAATACCCTTAACTCAAAAACCACATGATCTTCATGTAATTTCTGCGCCAAGGGTGATGCTCTATCGGTGACAATCCGCTCTTGCACATAATCGATTAATATGTAACATTAAATATAATAACTCTTCATCATTTAACGTCCAATTCATTTCATTCATTAAATACTCTTTCATATTCAAAACACATTCATATGTTTTAGGATATTGCTCTTTCACATATACAAACATTGTTCTGTTTTCACTGGATATGCTGTCCGCTTTATCCTGTCGTTTCAATAAATACAATAAATGAGAAACAAATCTTGAATAATTGAAACTATTTCTATCGATATGAATCTTAAAATAAGCACCAATCATTTCAATGATTTCCTCAATTACTTCATCGCTGTTTGGCATTTGACGTGAAATAGATGAAATTGTTTCAGCATTAACAAAATGCATTGCAATATTACAGGCTTCACCTTTAGGTGATTTAACTTTCATTGACTGCTGGATCATTTTCACCGCGGTCTCGCCTAAATTAAATTCCGTTTCATATAGGTGCTGAATATCATTATACAAAGGCGTTTGAATATGAATATTCTTTTTTATTCGTTCAATTGCAAAATTGATATGATCAGCAAGTGTAAAAACCACATTTGGACTTAATTCTGATTCAATCTTAAGACGGGCAATATCGATAATTCTGGCAGCTACCTCCAAAACCTCAACAGAAATTTCATTCAACAAATTATAATACATCGGATCGACGTCATAAAATGTCCGTTGAATAGTATCGAGATTTTCGATTTCATAGGGACACTGTTTAAATCCTATACCGGTGCCTACCGCGATTAACTCCCGATGATGATCATCAACGCATAATGCGATATTGTTATTTATTTTCTTCATAACCTTCATCGGACATCACCTTCCCTTTTTCTGAAATTCAATCAGCAGAATTTCTATGTTCATCCCTTCTTTTCTTAATTTTATCATAAATATTTTATCCAGAAACAAATAAAAACTCTTCAAGCTGTACTTCACCCAAGATATTTATTTCTTGATGGTGATGCCTCCCGAAGAGTGACAATCCTTTATTACTTTTTCATTTTAGCAAACGCTTACATCAATGTCAATAGCGGTTTCGGTGGGATTTAACGATATTATCACAGAAAATGAATGAGATGTCTTTAATATAAAGAGAAATTGTACGATTCCTTCGTGGTTTAATTTTCGCTGTCCTTTCATTTATATGCTGAAAACTAACAATGATGTACATTAATCGGCCATATAGGCTGTTGTTTGACCAGCTTCAAGAACAATACCGCATAACATTAATCACTTCTCCGATAAATACCGCGATTATCTGTCTTTTTTTGATCAATTTTATGCATGTTTTCCACCTTTCGCGGAAAGTTTCCACAATCTTACTTATAATAACAAGTAAAAAGGGGATAAAGTATTTTTACACAAATGTGTAAAACCTTTATCAATAGTTTTACACATGCTTATCCGCAATCAAATTCACTATGTTTTCCACCGTATGTGGACGTTGATATCCACATAAAACACTTATATAATAGGCTTTTTTTATGTTGATAACTTATGGAAAAGAAATCTGAAGGCATAAAGTTATCCACGTTTTCCACAATTAGCTTTATCCACAAAAGTTTATCAACAGCTTTTCCACATCATAAAGTTGTGGAAAACTTAATAAATGCCAATGCTTAACAGCTATTTGAAGTTTTTCCTGTGGAAAACTTTTTTCAGTCTGATTTAACAATAGTATTTTAAGTTAAATTATAGTAAAATTGTCTATAAATAAAGGGGTTATGCTAATGTCTGCGTATGTTAAGAACAACTTAAATTCAATATGGAGTCAAACATTAAAACTAATCGAAGAAAGCGAATATTTTGATTCAGCTACTTTCAATGCGTTTATTGTTAAGTCCACACTATATGATATAATTGATGATTTAGCGATTATTTCTGTACCGTCAATCATCAATAAAAAGTTTTTGATGATGTTGAATGTTTGTCATTCGTTCAGCAAAAACTAAGCGAAGTCATGGATCAAACCATGTATTGTGAAGCAAGATTAAAAAAGGATATCGAAGCTGCTAATGCAAATCAGCCGGCACCTAAAAAAGAGGTTATTCTTGAGGATAAGCTGCTTGATAAGTATACCTTTGATAACTTCATTGTTGGTCAAAGCAATCGGGAAAGTCATGCGGCCGCCCTATCTTGCGCTATGACACCTGGAAAATTTTTCAATCCATTATTTATATTCGGTAATTCCGGTCTAGGTAAAACACATCTCCTGCATGCGATCGGCAATTATGTGAAACAAAATCAGCCGGATAAAAAGTATTATATATTTACAGTGAAGATTTATAACGCTAGTCGTTAATTCTATAAAAGATAAAACGATTGAAGAAGTAAAAGAAGCAATCTGTAATGTGGATTATTTATTAATTGATGATATTCAGCGGCTTGCGCAATGGGGACGCAGTCAGGAAATTTTCTTTAATCTTTACAATAAGCTGATCAGTAATGATAAACAGGTAATTATCACCAGTGATATTCATCCATCTGAGCTAAAAGGAATTGAAACACGTTTAATATCACGTTTTTCTTCAGGTTTATCGGTAGGTATTGACTCACCGGAATTTGAAACTGCCTATGCTATCCTCGAAAAGAAACTGGAGGGAAGACAAGAAGAAGTACTGGTACAAAGAGAAGTGCTTGAATACATAGCCAATCGGTTTTCTGCTGATGTAAGAAGTCTTGAAGGAGCTTTAAATAACCTTATTTTTAAAGCAATTCTCTTTAATCCTGAACTTATCGATTTAAAATTTGCGGTGGAAGTATTTAAAGAAAATCCGGCGGTTATAAATCAGGATGACACCTTATCGGTAATGAGGATAAAAAAGGCTGTCTGTGAATTTTATGGACTTACCCGCCAGCAAATTGAATCAAAATCAAGAACCAAGAGTATATCCAACGCCCGTCATATTGCTATTTATTTATGCCGTAAGCATATGGATCTGCCATTTTCTAAAATCGGCGCTGAATTCGGCGGCCGTGATCATTCTACAATCATGTCTTCATATGATAAAATGACAAAATCGATCAAACAGAATGATATGACAGCTCAGGCGGTAGGCAAGATAGAAAGCAAGCTTGGTATTTCTTAACTTTTTCCACGATTATAAACTATCATTCCACATCAAAATTTGATAAAATATAACCATTCATTAGGATATTTTAGGGTTTTCCACTTTTCCACATCCTAATAGTAGTAGTAATAGTATTAAAAAAAGAAAATAAAACAACTGTTTCAAAGGAGGAATCATCATGTATTTCAAAGTGTCAAAATCAGTTTTCTATAACGCGCTGTCAACCGTATCTAGAGCCATCTCTTCTTTTTCACCGCTGCCAGCTTTTTCGGGAATTAAGATTGAAGCTAAGTTGGATCATCTTGTGCTTACTGGCAGTGATTCAGATATTTCTATCCAAACAACGATTCACAGTGATAACGAAGAGACATTACAGATCAACGATACGGGCTCAATTGTTATTGAAGCTAAATATATTTTGGAAATCGTCCGCAAGATTGATTCTGATGAATTAGAACTTGAAATCTTAGACGGTACTCAAACTAAGATCAGCGGGAAAACAGCAGAGTTTAAAATCAACGGTATGAATTCCATGGATTATCCGATGATTGACTTTATCAGACCCACAAACAATTTCACGATCAATTCAGATATTTTAAAAGAAATTATTCTTCAAACTTCTTTCGCAACCAGCACCAGTGAAACAAGACCAGCTTTAACCGGTGTTAATTTCTTCTGTGAAGGTCATTCGATGCGCTGTGTCGGCACTGACAGTTATCGTCTTGCGAAGAAGGTTGTGGAGATTGAAAAGGAGTTAACTTTTAATATCACGATTCCTTCACGCAATTTGAATGAGGTATCTAAAACGTTAGAAGCGGATGAAGAAATTACAGTTGCTATTTCCGATAAGAAAGCTCAGTTTATCTTAAAAAATACGATTATCCAAACACGTCTGATCGACGGGGTATTCCCGGATATTTCCAGGTTGATTCCGCTTGCTTTTGATTATGAACTGGAAATTGATACAGCCGAGATATTAGGCGCGATTGACCGTGCGTCTTTCATCAAGAGTGACGGTGTTTCAGTAATTAAACTGTCATTAGATGAAAAAGCTTGTATCCTTTCTTCACGTTCTCAAGAGGTAGGATCATCAACGGAAAATCTCAGCAATGCGGTATTTAAAGGCGAACATTTAGATATTTCTTTCAATGGCCGTTATGTATTTGAAGCTTTAAAGGCAATTCGTCAAGGCAAGATTCGCTTTAGCTTCTGCGGAGAAATGAAACCATTTGTAATCCAGCCGATCGAAGACGATTCAATCCTTCAGCTTGTATTGCCAGTCAGAACATACGCTTAAAATATTTAGTAAAATTTATAAAAAAATTAAGAGGGATTTTTTATCCTTCTTTTGCTTTTTTAGGTTAAAAAGAGTTGAGAAAATCCCCAAAAACACATGAAAATGTGGTATAATGTTTAAGATAGGTGAAAGAGGTTTTTTCTATGGAAATTAAAATAAATACAGAATTTATAACCTTAGCTCAAATGCTTAAAATGGCAGATATCGTTCAGTCCGGCGGTGAGGCTAAATATGCTGTTAAGGAACTGGATATCAAAGTAAATGATGAGTTGGAAAATCGCCGCGGCAGAAAGCTCTATCCAGGTGACAGAGTTATTGTCAACGGTGAGCATTATACGATTGTTTGATGATTCTGACCAAGCTGCGTTTAAGAAATTTCAGAAATTATGATGACTGTATTTTTCATTTCCAAAAAGGAATTAACTGTATTTTAGGGAAGAATGCACAGGGGAAAACAAATCTGCTGGAAAGTATATATTATCTTTCAACTACACGTTCTCATCGCAGCAGTGATGACAATGATTTAATCAGAAAAGATACTGGTTATTTCGGGATTGATGCGGTACTCGAGAAGAAAGAGCAGAAAGAAGAATTGCGCGTTAGTGTTTCAGCTTCTGGTAAAAATCTTTATATTTACCGTAATCCGGTTCATCGTGTTTCAGATTTTATCGGTGAATGTAATGCGGTAATGTTTTGCCCGGATGATATGATTTTATTTAATGCTCAGCCAAAAATCAGAAGAAGATTTATGGATATTGAGCTAGGGAAGCTTTCAAAGAGTTATATGTCTAAGCTAAATGATTATTCAAAACTTTTGAAGGAACGCAATGCTGTCTTAAAAAGAGAGCAATTCAGTGAAGAGTATATGAGCGTTTTAAATGAACAAATGGCTGAACTGCAGGTTATCATACTGCGTCAGCGTGTGAAATTTATGAGTGATCTGCTTAAAATCAGCGAAGGCTTTTATTACGAGCTTTCAGGCGATGAAACACAGCTCGATTTGAAATATATGAGCTGTGTTGATCCTGCGTTAAGTGAGGATGAAATGCGGCAGGGATTCTTGGCGAAATACCAGGAAGCTTATGAACGCGACCGTTTTATGAAAACAACTGCTTATGGCATACATAAAGATGATTTTACGATTTTGATTAATGGCAAGGATGCCGCTGATTATGCTTCGCAGGGACAGAAAAGAACGATTCTGCTGGCAATGAAGGTTGGAATCGTGCTGATGATCAACACGATTAAAAATGATACGCCGATCTTGCTGCTGGATGATGTATTCAGTGAATTGGATCAGTGCCGGCGCAGCAAGCTGTTGGATTTATTACCCAAAGAAATTCAGATTTTTATTTCCGCTACGGATCTGATGAATTCGATGAATGATCGAATGGTTAATTTCTATACGATCGAAAATGGGAAACTGAAGAACTAGGCAAGGAGGAACTAGCATGGAAGAAAAGCATGAGCATTTTGATTTAGAAGATAAGGTGGAGCATTCTTATACCGCTGATGATATTCAGGTTCTTGAAGGCTTGGAGGCTGTTCGTAAAAGACCGGGTATGTATATTGGTTCAACCTCTGAAAAGGGACTGCATCATCTGGTATGGGAAATCGTTGATAACTCAATTGATGAAGCACTGGCTGGTTATGCTACTGATATCCATGTGCGTGTTACGAAGGATGATATTGTTGAAGTTGAAGATAATGGCCGCGGTATGCCGGTGGGTATTAATACTAAGAGCGGTTTTTCAGCGGTTGAAACAATCTTTACCATCCTGCATGCCGGCGGTAAATTCGGCGGCGGCGCATATAAAGTTTCAGGCGGTCTGCATGGTGTAGGTGCCAGTGTTGTTAATGCCTTAAGTAAATGGCTGGAAGTTACCGTTTATCAGGACAGCAAAGTATATTTTCTGCGTTTTGAAGATGGCGGAAAAGCTGTCGGCGAATTAACATGTATCGGTGACTGTGATCCTGATAAGCATGGAACTTTGGTTCGTTTTGCGGCTGATCCAGAGATTTTTACAGAAACTACCCATTATGATTTTGAAGTATTAAATAAGCGTATTCGTCAGCTGGCTTTTCTGAATAAGAACATTAAGCTGACTTTCAAATATGATGAACTGGATAAATATGTAGAGTATTTATATTCCGGCGGTATAAAGGAATATGTGGCTTATTTGAACAAGAATAAAGAAGTCGTACACGATGAAATCGTTTATGTAGAAGGCGTTGAAGATGGCGTCATTGCGGAAGTTTCGATGCAATATAATGATGGTTATGTACCAAATATTTATTCGTTCTGTAATAATATTAATACGATTGAGGGCGGTACTCATGAAGAAGGTTTCCGTCTGGCTTTAACGCGGGTCATTAATAATTATGGCCGTGATAATAACTTAATAAAAAAAGATGAAACCTTGTCCGGTGATGATGTTCGTGAAGGTTTGACTGCGATTATTTCAGTGAAGCATCCAGATCCACAGTATGAAGGACAGACAAAGACAAAGCTTGGTAATTCAGAAGTAAGAAAAATTGTTTCAAGTGTATTTGGTGATCAGCTTGAGCGTTTCTTCCTTGAAAATCCAAATGTGGCAAAGATGATTCTTGATAAATGTATTTTAGCAAGTAAGGCCCGTTTAGCAGCGAAGAAGGCTCGTGAACTGACACGCCGTAAGAGCGCGCTGGAAATTTCAAGTCTGCCTGGCAAGCTGGCTGACTGTTCTAGTAAAGATGCAAGTGAATGCGAAATCTATATTGTCGAGGGTGATTCAGCCGGCGGCAGCGCTAAGCAGGGAAGAAATAGTAAATATCAGGCTATTTTACCACTGCGAGGCAAGATATTAAACGTTGAAAAGGCTCGTCTGCAGCGTATTTTTGAAAATAATGAAATACGTTCGATGATTACGGCTTTCGGCTGCGGTATTGGTGAAGAAATGGATGTCAGCAAGCTTCGTTATCATAAAATTATGATCATGACCGATGCCGATGTCGATGGCGCGCATATCCGTGCTTTGATGCTGACTTTCTTCTATCGTTATTTAAGACCTATTATTGAGGGCGGATATGTATACATTGCTCAGCCGCCGCTGTATAAGCTGCAGAAGGGCAACCGCATCGAATATGCTTATTCTGATGATCAAATGGAAAAAATTAAAGCTGATATGGGAGATAAATTCAATATCCAGCGTTATAAAGGTCTAGGTGAAATGAATCCGGAACAGTTGTGGGAAACGACGATGGATCCGGCAAACCGCACGTTGATTCAGGTTAAAATCGAGGATGCGATGGAAGCCGATCAAGTATTTGAGATGCTGATGGGTGATGAAGTTGAGCCGCGCCGTAATTTCATTACTGACAACGCAATTTATGTTAAGAATCTTGATATCTAGGAGGGATACACATGGATATAAATAATGATAAACTCATTTATAGAGAAATATCGGATGAAATGCGTACTTCTTTCTTAGATTACGCAATGTCTGTTATTGTTGCCCGTGCATTACCTGATGTACGAGATGGTTTGAAGCCAGTACACCGCCGTATCCTGCATTCAATGAATGAATTGGGGATTGTTGCGGATAAACCTTATAAGAAATCAGCGAGAATTGTCGGTGACGTTATCGGTAAATATCATCCGCACGGTGATACTGCTGTATATGACGCAATGGTACGTATGAGTCAAGATTTCTCATATCGTTACGAATTAGTTCAAGGACATGGTAACTTTGGATCGATTGATGGTGACGGTGCTGCGGCAATGCGTTATACAGAAGCTCGTATGTCAAAGATATCAATGGAATTGCTGAAGGATATTCAAAAAGATACCGTTGATTTTATGGATAACTATGATGGTGAGGAAAAGGAACCGGTTGTTTTGCCGGCTCGTTTCCCTAATCTGATCGTAAATGGAGCTGTGGGTATTGCGGTTGGTATGGCTACAAATATCCCGCCGCATAATCTGCGTGAAGCTATTAATGCAACATTAGCAATTATGGACAATCCGGATATTACGACGATGGACTTAATGGAAAATTATATCTACGGACCTGATTTTCCTACCGGCGGCATTATTTTAGGCCGTTCAGGTATTAAACAGGCTTTTGAAACAGGCCGCGGCAGCATCGTAACTCGATCACGTGTCAATGTTGAAGAAATGGATAATGGTAAGAAACGATTAATCGTTACTGAAATTCCATATCAGGTTAATAAGGCTAATCTTGTTGAAAAAATCGCATCATTAGTCAGAGAAAAAATTATCGAAGGAATTACCGATTTACGTGATGAATCAAATCGTGAAGGTATCCGTATCGTTATTGAATTAAGAAAAGACGTTCAGGCTGATGTGCTGCTGAATCAGTTATATCGAATGACTTCACTTCAGACATCTTTCGGTGTTAATTTATTAGCATTAGTTGATGGTGCGCCAAAGCTTTTAGGTGTTAAAGAAGCCCTTCAGTGTTATGTGGAACATCAAATCGATGTTACCGAGCGCAGAACTCGTTTTGAATTAAGAAAAGCAGAAGATCGCGCACATATTTTAGAAGGCTTAAAGATTGCTTTGGATCATATCGATGCGATTATAGCGTTGATCCGCGGATCAAGAGATAATGCGGAAGCATTGAATGGTTTGATGAGTCAATTTAAGCTCAGTGAAATTCAGGCCAAAGCAATTTTGGAAATGCAGTTAAGAAGATTAACTGGTTTGGAAAGAGATAAGATTGAAAGTGAATATGACTCATTGATGAAAGTAATCACTGATTTAAAGGATATTCTTGCAAATCATTCCCGTGTACTTGAAATTATAAGAAATGAATTGACAGAAGTTCGGGATAAATATGGCGATGACCGCCGTACTGAAATCAGTGATGCTGATTTTGATATGCAGGATGAGGATTTAATACCAGTTGAAGATATTGTTATTACGATGACAACCAATGGTTATATAAAGCGCCTGCCTATCGATACATATCGTACACAGAATCGTGGCGGTAAAGGTGTGAAGGGCATGGCAGTTAATGAAGATGATGTTGTAGACTTCCTGCTGACGATGTCAACTCATGACAATCTGCTGCTGTTCTCTAATTTTGGTAAGGTTTATCGTATTAAAGGCTATCAGGTTCCTTTATCAAGCCGTACTTCTAAGGGAATGCCTATCGTTAACCTGCTTGAACTTGAAAAAGAAGAAAAGATTAAAGCTATGATTGCGGTTAAGAAAGACAGTGGTTCTGCTAATTATGTTTTCGCTACCAAGAATGGATTGGTTAAGAAAACAGCAACTTCAGAATTCACGAATATCATGAAGAAGGGTAAAATCGCCATTGTTCTGAATGAAAATGATGAATTAATTGGTGTGAAGGAAACTACCGGTGATGATGAAATCTTGATTGCTGCATCAAACGGCAAGGTTGCACGTTTCCATGAATCAGACATTCGACCGATGGGCCGTAAATCTATCGGTGTTAAGGGTATGAATGTTGATGGCGGTTATGTTGTAGGTTTGGCAACATCCAAAGAAGGATCTCATATTCTTTCTGTTACTGAAAAAGGATACGGCAAGAAAACACCGATCACCGATTATCGTATGTCGAAGCGAGGCGCTAAGGGTGTTCTGACAATCAATGTTTCAGAAGCAACCGGCAATTTGATTTGTATTCATACCGTAAATGGTGATGAAGACGCGATGATTGTCACAAATGAAGGTATCATTATTCGTCTAAGCTTAGAGAATGTCGCATCTTACGGCAGAAATACTAAGGGTGTTAGATTGATTAATTTATCCGATAGTGATGCAGTGGTTTCTAAAGTAACTGTCGTTGAGAAAGAAGAAGCTGAAGAAATTACAGAAACAGAGGAAAATGCTGAGAATATCGTTGAAAATACAGCTGAAATAATTGACAATGATAACGAAGCATGATTAAATTATTAAGAATTAGAAAGCGATGATTGAGAGAAGTAAATGTCTTAAGCTTGCAGAGAGATAACGGCGGGTGTGAGTTATCAGCGGCAGGCATTGAAATCAGCTCATGAGCGAATCGGTGAAATTAGTATCCGATTACGGTAGCACCGTTATAGCTTAGAGATGACAAAAGAAAAGTTTACTTTTGTCAAGAAGGGTGGCAACACGAGGTATCGTCCCTTTAAACGATACCTCTTTTTATTATCAAGGAGGACATTTAAATGATTGATATTAAATTGATAAGAGAAAATCCTGATTTAGTAAGAGAAAATATCCGTAAGAAGTTTCAGGATTCAAAACTTCCTTTAGTCGATGAAGTAATTGCACTGGATATTGAGAACCGTAATACTAAAAAAGAAGCTGAAGCTTTAAGAGCCGAAAAGAATAAGGTATCAAAATCGATTGGTGCATTAATGGCTCAAGGTAAAAAAGAAGAAGCTGAAGCAATGAAGAAGAAGGTCAGTGAACAAGCAGACCGTCTGAAAGCATTAGAAGAAAAAGAAGCAGACCTTGGTGAAAAAGTAAAGAAAATCATGATGACGATCCCTAATATCATTGATCCTAGTGTTCCTATCGGTAAGGATGACAGTGAAAATGTGGAAGTTCAAAGATATGGTGAACCTGTTGTTCCTGATTTTGAGATTCCTTATCACACAGAAATTATGGAAGCTTTTGATGGTATTGATTTGGACAGCGCTAGAAAAGTTGCCGGTAATGGCTTCTATTATTTAATGGGTGATATTGCGCGTCTTCACTCAGCGGTTATTTCTTATGCCCGAGATTTCATGATAAACCGCGGTTTCACATACTGCGTGCCGCCGTTTATGATCAGAAGCAATGTTGTGACTGGTGTAATGAGCTTTGCGGAAATGGATGCAATGATGTATAAAATTGAAGGCGAGGATTTATACCTGATCGGTACGAGTGAGCATTCAATGATTGGTAAATTCATTGATACAATTCTTGAAGAAAAAGAACTGCCCAAGACTTTAACGAGCTATTCACCTTGCTTCCGTAAGGAAAAAGGTGCACATGGTCTTGAAGAACGCGGTGTATACAGAATTCATCAATTTGAAAAGCAGGAAATGATTGTTGTATGTAAACCTGAAGAAAGTGCTATGTGGTATGATAAATTATGGCAGAATACTGTTGATCTGTTCAGATCATTAGATATTCCAGTTCGTACATTGGAATGCTGTTCAGGTGATTTGGCTGATTTAAAAGTTAAATCAGTGGATGTAGAAGCATGGTCACCACGTCAGAAGAAGTATTTTGAGGTAGGCAGCTGTTCTAATTTAGGTGATGCACAGGCTCGTCGTCTGCAGATTCGTGTTAGTGGTGATAACGGAAAATATTTCGCTCATACATTAAATAATACGGTAGTTGCACCTCCGCGTATGTTGATTGCATTCCTTGAGAATAACTTAAACGCAGAAGATGGATCGGTTAATATCCCTGTAGCTTTACAACCTTATATGGGTGGTATGGAGAAGATAGAAAAGAAAAAATAATGTTTCACGTGAAACATATGGGAGTGAGTTGATTCACTCCTTTTCTTTTGAATAGATAATTCAATCGGACAGTTATATGTAGATGATATCAGAATATTATTATATTAATTCTCATTAGTGAAATACCCAATCATGAATAAGAACTTTTATGAACAGGCTGCCGTATATTAATTTATGGGATTTGATTAAAATAATCATGAAGCACTTGAAAGAATCATAATTATTTAGTATAATAATATAGCTATCACAATGGAATCTACTGAATCTGGTCAGGTCGGGAACGAAGCAGCCATAAGGGAGCTCTTTCATGTGTGGTAGCTTTTATTATATCCGAATCGAGGGATGACATGGACGAAAAATATATGAAGGCTGCTGTCAAGGAAGCAATGAAAGCAGAAAGTATCGATGAAGTACCTATCGGAGCTGTTATCGTACTGGAAGACAAAATCATTGCCCGTGCACATAATCTAAGAGAAACTAAACAGAATTCATTAGCTCATGCGGAAATATTAGCAATACAGAAGGCTTGTAAGAAGCTAGGTACATGGCGGCTTGAAAATTGCACTTTATATGTAACTTTAGAACCATGTCCGATGTGTTCCGGTGCTATACTGCAATCAAGAATCGCGCGCGTTGTTTATGGTGCTGCTGATCCAAAGGGCGGATGTATTGAAAGCTGCATGCAGATGTATGAGATTAAAGGCTTTAATCATTATCCAGAAGTGACGAAGGGTATATTAAAAGAAGAATGTTCTGAATTATTAAAGAGTTTTTTTAAACGCAAAAGAGAAGAGAAAAAGCTGAGAAACAATTAAATGTTTCTTTTTTATCTATACAGCAAAATGTTATTTATCAGCAGAATGGAAATCATTTTCTAACGATATTCTGCTATTAATAAGTGCATATTTTTGATATAATAAAAAGGCAGGAAAGCAGGTGTTTTATGGCATATAAAGCATTATATCGTACATATCGGCCCACTAACTTCGATGAAGTTGCTGGTCAGCAGCATATCGTTAAAACGCTGCAAAATGCTGTTAGACAGAATAAAATAGCGCATGCTTATTTGTTTTGCGGTCCAAGAGGTACAGGTAAAACAACAATAGCTAAGATATTCGCTAAAGCAATCAATTGTGAAGCTGATGATGACAAGCCTTGTTTAAAATGCAGCAACTGTCTTGCTGTTCAAGACGGCAGTCATCCTGATGTTATTGAAATCGATGCTGCCAGCAATAATGGTGTTGATGAAGTACGTGAATTAATAGAGAAAGTTAAATATGCGCCTTTAAAGGGTAAATATAAAGTTTATATCATCGATGAGGTACATATGATGTCAGCGGGTGCTTTTAATGCGTTGCTGAAAACAATCGAGGAACCGCCTGAACATGTAATCTTTATATTTGCTACTACTGAACCGCAGAAAGTACTGCCGACAATTATTTCTCGATGCCAAAGATATGATTTTACTAAAGTATCGATCAATGATATGAAGCAGCGATTAATCACGGTGCTGAATTATGAAAATATAAAATATGATGATGAAGCAATTCGTCTTATCTGCCAATTAGCTGACGGCGGGGTAAGAGATGCGTTTAGTATTTTGGATCAGGTTATTGCCTATGCTCAAGATGAGGTACAGGCACATCATGTCAACGAAATTTATGGTATCATGACCGTTAAAGAGAAAATAGAACTTCTGCAAATGGTTGGTGATAAGAATGCGTTGAATTTAATGAATAAAGTATCTGCTCTTATTGAAAAGGGTATTGATATTAAACGCTGTACAATGGATTTGATCGATATTCTGAAAGAAACTGTTATTCATGACTATACTCAGGACAGCAATATGCTTAAAATTCTGGCAGACGATGAAATTCATAGTGCAAAGATAAATAAGTCTACAAAAGAACGATTGAAAATGATAGAATATCTTATGGACGCGTATGATAAATACCGTTTCGCTGCTAATGTAGGTTCCTACTTTGAAGTATGCTTACTGAATATGATTGAACCAGAAGTACAAACTATTGTTCAGACACCAATAAATACAGAAGAGAAGAAAAATGTTTCACGTGAAACATTAAAGCCTGTTCAAAGAATTTCAGAACCTGAAACATTCTATATGCCTGAACCAGATTTTATGGATATGCCGCAGGAACTTGTGGCCGAAAGTAAAGCAAAACCAATGGTGGCTCGAGAAGCTAAAAGTGCAAAACCATTAAAAGATGAAATGATTCTTCGTTTACTGGTTGGCGCAAATAAAGCTTTTAAACAGGCAGATTCAGATAAAATGAAAGCTCTTGATGATTATTATCATGATCCGGCTTGGGCTAAAGAAGCAAATTTGCTTCGCGGCAGCAAAATTGTCGCAAGCGGTGATCAATATGTAATACTCTCTGTGGATAATCAGGCAATTGCTAATCAGATTAATGAATTAGACAGTGATAATAAATTCTTAAGTTTCATGAACCTGGTTTTATCAAAATCTAAAAAGGTATTTGCCATTACGGCTGCTCATCAGAGTGAAGTGATTAAAGAATTTGTCAGACGTCAGAAAAACGGTACTTTACCAGAACCAATAAGTTTTGAGATAGAAGAAGAAAAAAAACTGAAAAGAGTGATCGAGAGATCGTAACAGATTTATTTGGTGTAGAAAATTTAATTATTAAGGAGGACTAATCAAATGAATATTCAAAGTTTATTAAAACAAGCACAAAAAATGCAGGCTGAAATCGGCAAAGCTGAAAAAGCACTTAAAGAAAGAAAATACTGTGCATTAGTTAATAATGGTGTAGTACAAGTTGAATGCAATGGGGCATATGAAGTAACAAAGGTTGAAATTGATGAAACATTGCTGACTGCTGAGAATAAAGAACTTCTTGAAGATATGATTCTCATGGGTGTTAATGAAGCAGTTAAGAAAGCTGTATCTGAAAGAGAAGAAGTAATGAACCAATTAACAGGCGGAGTTAAATTACCGGGAGCATTCTAATGTATCCGGCAATATTTGAAGCCTTAGTTAATAACTTCAGAAAACTTCCAGGTGTCGGATTGAAAACAGCGGAAAGATATGCGTTTGAGTGTTTGAAATGGAATCAAGAAGATACTGATGATTTTATTAAAAATATAACGAATGCTAAGAATCAGCTGAGACCCTGTGTGGTATGCGGCAATTTGGCTGAACATGATAAATGTGATATTTGCTCTGATGGACAGCGCGATCAAACAATCATTTGTGTTGTAGAGACGATCAAGGATGTAGTCGCAATGGAGAAAACACAGGAATATCATGGTGTCTATCATGTGCTAAACGGTGTGATTTCTACATCAAAAGGCATAATGCCGGATGATTTGAATATAAATTCACTCATTGAGCGTATCAATGAGAATACAAAGGAAATTATCATAGCAACCAATCCTACCGTAGAGGGTGAAACGACAGCGCTTTATCTATCAAAATTGTTAGAAAAGAAAGCTGTAACTGTAACTCGGATCGCTCACGGATTGCCAATGGGAGGCCATCTTGATTATGCAGATGAACTTACATTAATAAAGGCTATTGAAGGAAGAAAACAAATCGGACAGTAAAACTGTCCTTTCTTTTTGACTATAATTCTTATATAATACTTATATGATGAGGCGAATAAAAAATAAAAAAGGTTTTACATTAATTGAATTAATTGTTGTAATAGCAATTTTAGGTATATTAGCATTATTCTTAGTACCGTCATTTTTAGGTTATACTAAAGATGCACAAAAAGCAACTTGTGAAGCAAATAGACATATTATAGAACGTTCCTATACTTTCTATAAAGGAAAGAGTGCTGAAGAGATAACGTTAAATGAATATATGAATAGTGATGATGGCAAAGAATATCAGGGCAGTAAATGTCCGGCCGGGGGTGTTTATACATATGATGAAAACGGCAAAGTAATATGCAGTATTCATGGAGAAGATGAAGATAAAGATGAAGAATCTGGCGAGGGTGATCAGACTGAAGAACCAACAACTCCTAAAATTCCCGGAACTGATTTAGATGTTAATTATGATGATGTAGTATCAGTAGTTAAAGGGGAAGCAATTAATGGTACCCTTGAACGAGGAACTATCGTAGAAATGAAAGATAAAGATGGCGAAGTTATGAGTTATTATATTGTAAAAGATCCAAATTGGATAGGGAGTGTTAATGGTCCTTCGTTTACTTTAATAGAATTAACTAATGAAAAAGCAGTCCCTATTAATGGAACCGGTCAAGAAGCTATAAAAAATGCTTTAGGCGGAAAAGGTAGTCAAGGTCAAAAAATAGTTTATGAAGGTAAATATTATATATATGTGGAATCTTGGTGGGATGAAAGCCGATTACCCGGAGAAAGCTATCATTGGATTGAAATTAAGTAAGTAGGTGAAAGTATGGCGTCAATAGTTCATGTAACAGATAAAGATATGATAGAATTTCATCGTCTGAATGGCAATGATGCATTCAATTTTTGGCGTGCTGGATCTAAAATGAAATTCACTGATTTTAAGTCGGTGATACACTTTTCTTTCTCGCAAAGGGAAGTGAACGCAGAAGAGAAAAAGGTATTATCGGCTATGGCAAATGCCGGCAAATCACTTCATGCAGTTTCAATACCATGTGGAGGAAATACGGTACTTTAAATGGTTATCTGAATAAAAAGAGCTGTGCGGAAGCGATTATCAAAGTGAATAAAGATAAAAAAATGCCCGAAAAAATGACATGTATTTTATTGGAAGAAGTAGCTTTCTTCAACAGCCCGGTATATCTGAGTGAATTCAACGCTAAACTTTCTAACAAGCTTGAAAGCTATACTTATATAGATAAGGGAAATCAATGCCTGTCTGAAAAAATAATCTTAAAAGCAATGAGCTTCGGTGTTGATTTATGGACAAGCAAATTAAATGAGGAAGAATTCAACGCTAAATTATATCAGGATGCAATCCGTCAGACATGTGGTTTTATTTATCAGAAAATAAAGCTGAATGAGACAAAAATGATCAAACAATTAATGAGAAAGTACAATGAAGCTAAAACCGGTGAATTTATTAATGGCAGTCAGGCTGATTCTCTTGAATGGGGTAAGGATACAATTATTAATGTACCAATGCTGGTTAATGATTTTAATAAAATACAGACTACAATTGGACATATTACGTTATTCAGAAAGATGCTGACAGATATCAATCCAGAATATGAAAAAATTATTTTCAGAGTCTTAACGCAGAATATTCAGCGGGATATTGAAACACAGCTTACTTCTCTTAATATTGAATATAAAAAGCTGTCCAATTAGGACAGCAGCTGATAAAGCAGTACAACTTGTAATACAAATATTACCGGAAAGCCTATTAAAAATTTAGGCTTTCTATTTTTATGATGGAAGGCAATCATGGCTAATATCGAACCCAGACTGCCGCCGATCATGGCAAGGAACAATAAGTTCTTTCCGGAATACGCTGTTTATGCTGAATAGCACATCGTTTATCCCAGCCCATGACAAAGAATGCAGCTACATTAATCAATGCACAATAAAACAAAAGTATTTTCATGACTTATTCATTGCCCGCGCAATTTTTGACGGACAGTTTTCTTCGTAATGCAGCCCGACAGCCGCAAGAAGCTTATTAAATGCCTCAATGCCGTTGTGATCCGCGGTTAATTCATATTCTATTTCATAATCAGTAATGCCATTATATTCATTCATATCAAAACATAATTCCGCATTACCAGTATCAAATACAGCCCGTGTAGTTTTTAAATTTGTTACCATAACGATTTCATCATGAATCCCCAATTCATTCAAAAGTTTTTGATAGCCGGTTCATCAAATCTTAGCAGAATTCTCATTTACAAAACATTCATGCTCCAAATGTCCGTCAGGATCGGGTGTCTTTAAAGTGAATAAGAATTTATTTTCTTTCTCACGGATGCGCATCGCACATTTTAATTGCCGCAGCTGCATATCTTTAGTATCATAGTACGTATTGTATTGCGGGATGAAAGTTTTATCAGGATATAATGCCGATAAACTGTCAAATTGTTCTTTTGTGACTAATAGCTTATATTCTGTTTCTAAATGATTAATCATAGAATCACCTCAAAAGGTATGATACAATAGGTAAATAGAAAAAGGAAGTGGCAGCGTGAATAAATTTTCAGTAGTAGCTAAAAAAAGATGATTGCTCAAAGCAAATAGAAGATATTATAATAAAACGTTTAACTGAAGCTGGTTGGCAGGAAGATAGAGAAAAGCCGGAACTGATTATCTTTGTAGGTGGTGATGGTACATTTCTTTATGCGGCACATAAATATATGCATCTGGAACATGCCGCCTTCGTTGGCATTCATACTGGCACATTGGGTTTTTTTACCGATTATACAAAAGATGAATTAGATATTTGTATTCAGGATATCATCAAACAGCAAGGGGAAACACAGGGTGTACCGTTATTAAGAGTAGATGTCATTAAAGAAAATGGAACGCAAAGCGTCTATGCAATCAATGAAATGCGGATTGAAAATGTAATTCAAACCTTGGATTTAGAAGTGATGATTGATGATGAGTTTTTGAAAACTATCGGGGAACTGGTATGTGTGTATGTACGCAGGCAGGCTCAACGGCTTACAATCGTTCTTTAAAAGGTGCGGTGATCGATGAAGGGTTGAATCTACTTCAGCTTCATGAAATCACCGGTATTCATCACAGCCTTTATCATTCATTAGGTGTACCGCTGATACTGAATAACCGCCGTGTCATTTCAATAAAAAGCAAAAATTTTAAATCAGCGATTCTGTGTTATGATCATGAACATATGGAAATAGATGATGTACTTGAACTTAAAATTTCAATGTGCAAAAAGAAAATATTATTCGTGCATTACCGTCAGAATAGTTATTTAAAAAGATTAAGAAATCTATATTAGCAAATAAAAAGATCTGCATGCGAAACAGTTTCAGAAGAAGCTATTTCCATGACAGATCTTTTTAGTCGGAATAAACGTAATCAGATAATTTTTTTGCTTTAGCGCTGGCATTCATCACTAATCCGATAACGATGAAGTAAGAGAGCAGTGAAGAACCGCCATATGAAATGAAGGGAAGCGTTATGCCGGTAATTGGCAGTAAACCAACTACCATTCCCATATTTTGAATCTGCTGATAAACCATCATGGCAAGGAAACCGCAGATCATGTATTTCTCAATTGGATTTTTCGATTGTATCGTAATCGTATACAATTTAAAATCCAGCGCAAAACATAAAATCAAAATAAACAATGCGCCGATGAGTCCAAAGCTTTGGCCAAAGACGACAAAGATTAAGTCAGTATGCGCTTCAGCAATGAAAATCGTATCTGGCTGCAGCCCGACGCCTGTCAAACCAGCTGATCCTAAAGCCAACAAAGCAGTATACAGCTGATGACCTTCATCGATGTAATTCTTTTCCGGGTAGATCCAACCGTCAAACCGTTTCAGTTTATAAGAAGCAATGAATTGTTCAAGGAATGGACGCTGAAATAAATAGAGATAGAAAAACAGCGCGCAGACGATCAGGATCAAAATCATGCCTATTGTAAACCATTCTTTACGTACACCTGAGCACAAAGTCATAATTGCGATGCTGATAAAAATAATGATACAAATACCGGTATCCGGCTGTAAAAGAATTAATAATACAGGCACCAGACATGTTTTGATGATTTTATAAAATAAATTCAAATCACTTTCATATGTATCTTCAGTTTTATCCTTGTTATGTTCATCTATGATAAGTGCAGTTTTCACAATTAATACAATTTTCATAAATTCAGAAGGCTGAAAGGTTCCAATACCCGGTATCTGATACCATGATACAGCACCGTTGATATCTTCAATCAATCCGCCGGGGAAGTGGCGTCCGGTTATTTTCCAAAACATCATGTCCAAGAACAAGACCACCAGCATGACTAGCAAGATCCAGTAAACGATTTTAATGAAATCATAAAGTGCGTCATTGCCGAAGTACATAATTACAATAATGGCTACTAAACCTACGACTGCCCACATGAGCTGTTTCAATATTAACCCATATCCGCCATAAGATGCCGGTACCAGCTTTAAAGAAGAATATATAGAAAGCAAACTGGTCAGAATCATGACAACGATTATACTGGCTAATATGAAATCAAAACGTTTGGGTTCCTTTACTCTGGATAATTCCTGCTTCATAGTTCCTTCACCATCATTCGGTGCTGGATATCAGCATCAAGAAAAATATCTCCATAAGCATGATAACCTTGTTTCTCATAAAATGGCAGTGCATGAAGCTGTGCGCCAAGCTCAATTTTTTTATAACCTAGCTTTCGGCAGTGCTTTTCTATTTCTCTAAGCATATAAGCTCCATAGCCATGACCTCGAACATCCTTTAAAACAGCAACTCTGCCAAGATGGGCAATGTCACCGTGCTTCAGAACACGGCATGTTCCAACGGCATTTCCTTCATCATCGTAAAGACAATAATGAGTACATGTTTTGTCTTCTTCATCAAGCTCAAGACTGATATCAACATTCTGTTCAATCATGAATACTCTGGATCGTATGAGCATGCATGAAAAGAAATCAGATTGGTTTTCGGCAATTTTCAGATTCATAAAACAACTCCTTTCTGTTTGATAAGAAACTATAATAATGGTATCATATATGAAGAGGTGATGGTATGTCAAAATGGCATTCTTTATTAGAATTTATGCAATTTCCGTTAAAAATCCTCTTTTTAGCAACCGTTTTGTTAGGGGTCGGCAGCGCAATAATCAATCCTAATGTAGCATTTTTATGGTCAGTTACGAATCAAAATATCATTCGTGCCAGTGAAATGTTTCGATATATAGGTGCTTTCCTGATTAATATTTTCCCTGTGCTGGTATATTTAAAAGTTTTATCAAAGAAATTTGAAGACAGTGTGCCGGTCATTGTAGGTGTCATTGCCTATCTGTTGATTAATATATCCATGACTTCTTTTTGGATACAACATTTCCTTCATATTTCTATAAGGAAGTCTTAGGTATTTCAATCAACTTTGATGTTTTGCCAATCAGTGGCTCAGGGATTGTAGATCCATATAATATGGGTATTCTCTCATTAGTTATCAGTTATTTTATTACGATGAAATGCTATCAGCATTCACGCCATCATTCAGTATATGGTATTTTTTCATTCATTGATCATGATGCTTGGGCAGTAATCACGATTCTGATATTAAGTGTGGTCAGCGGAGTCGCACTGGCATTCATATGGCCTTATATCATCCAAGGATTAAATCTGTTTTTGATTTAATCGCTAAGGATATTACGAATCCGATTAATTTAATGCTGTATGGCATGTTTGAAAGAATAAGCGCTATTTTAGGACTTGTGGATATACCAAGAAATATATTCTGGTTTACAAGTTCTGGCGGAACATGGATGAATGAGGTGGGTTTGAATTTCTTCGGCGATGTCGCTATCTGGACGGCCCAAAAGGCACAAGGTGTTCAGGCAACAACTACCGGAGGTTTTATAACACCGTATTATGTGATTAACATATTTATTATTCCGGCTTTTTATATCGCGTATTATAGTCTGTGTACGAGCCGCAAAGACCGTGGGCGTTATTGGCTGTTCTTTTTGCTGGCGATCTTACTATCGGTATTCTGCGGGAATCCGCTGCCAGCGGAATTTCTGATACTGCTGCTGTCACCGATGTTATATGGCTTCTATATTGTAACCGTTGGTTTGTTATATGCGTTCCTGCATATCTTTAATGTAATTATTGGTTATAATTTCAGTGATGCACTTTTATTTGCCAATCCGGGCGCTGGTTTAGATCTTATTCAGTATTTTCGCAGTGCCTATGTATTGCCGAGCTTAATGAAAATGTTGATTATCGGTTTAGGTGCCGCGATGTTATTTATTTTTCTGACCAGAGCTTATTTTAATAAATATGCTTTTGGCCTCTTCCAATTTGTTGATAAAGAAAAGACAACAAATGAGATTATCAACGCATTGGGCGGTATCGATAATATTATTGATGCCCAATCAACACCGGATAAATTGACGGTGGAATTGAAAAATCGTGAATTGATTGATTATGCTGTCCTGCAGAGTTATGGCGCTTATTTGATCTTGGAGGCGAAGGGCGGTTATCTGATTCGTCTGGGAAATATGTCAACGATTATCCGTAATGAAATATTGCGCCGAAGTAAATCGATAGCTGAATTAAATCAGCGCAAAAAGCTGCGCGGACGGAAACATAATAAGGCTGAGGAGGCTTGATTCCAAGGCCTTTTTTCTTTCATTGAATGGGTAATTTTGTTATAATAGAGAAAGTGAAATGAGGGTGTAAGAATGTCAGAAGAAGTAAAATATACACCGATGATGATGCATTATCTTGAAGAAAAAAAGAAGTATCAGGACTGTATCGTTTTTTATCGGCTCGGTGATTTCTATGAGATGTTTTTCGATGATGCGAAAACAGCATCACGAGAATTAGATTTAGTATTAACAGGCAGAAATGCCGGTGCTGAGGAACGTGTGCCAATGTGCGGTATTCCTTATCATGCTGCGAATGGTTATATCCTGCGTCTGACCCAGAAGGGATATAAGGTTGCGGTTGTGGAACAGCTGGAAGATCCCGCAACAGCTAAAGGTATCGTGCAGCGCGGCTGTATCAGAATTATTACACCTGGTACGGTTATGGATGAGAACGGCAATGAGAAGGAAAGTGTATATTTGGCTTCATTGATTGATTATCAATATGGCATTGCTGCTGTTTATTGTGAAATGACTACCGGTGATATGCATGCACAATTATTCGATCGCAATGCAGCGGGTATTCAAAAGATCTGTTTAAGCTGTAATGTTCGTGAAGTGATTCTGCCTCATAATTTTGATAAGAAATATATCAAGCTGATTGAGGATTTTGAAACTGTGACTATATCTATGTACAATGATATTCAGCTTAAGGATGATTATAAATCACTGGTGGAAGCAATTGATAATCCGCATGTTCAGCATGCGGTTGGCTTGCTTACGAATTATTTGGATGAAACACAGAAACAAAAAATGGAGCATTTGACACCAGTTGTACTGCTTGATGAGGAAGACAGCCTGCAGATGGACTTTTCTACCCGTCAAAATCTTGAATTAACACAGACATTAAGAACCTCAAGCAAATCAGAAACGCTTTGGAGTTTCATGGATCACTGTCAGACGGCTATGGGATCAAGAATGCTGCGCCGTTGGATCGAGTATCCGCTTGTCGATCAGGCAAAGATTGAACAGCGTGAGGATGCCATCGATTATTTAAACAGCAATTTTATTCTGAAGGATGAGCTTCGGGAAGAATTATCCAATGTGTATGATCTTGAACGCTTATGTGCCCGTATTGCTTATGGCAGTGCTAATCCAAAAGACTGCGTCAGACTCTTTGATTCATTGACGGCAATCCCGGCTGTCTTAAGATCATTTGCCGGCTGCGCGCCGTACAGCTACCTCCAAAATCTGGATCCATGCACTGAATTGAAAACAATGCTTGACGGCGCGTTTGTTGAAAATCCACCCATCAGTATCAAAGACGGCAATATCTTTGTGGAAGGATACAATGCTGAATTAGATGAACTAAAGCGTATCGGTAAATCCGGACAAGATTGGATTTTAGAGCTTGAAGCTAAGGAACGTGAACGAACACAGATCAAGAATCTTAAGATCGGTTATAATCGTGTGTTTGGTTATTATATTGAAGTTAGCAAGGGAAATGTTCCTTTAGTAAAAGATGAATATGGTTATATCCGTAAACAAACATTGACAAATGCGGAACGTTATGTAACCAGTGAATTAAAGGAAAAAGAAGATGCGATCCTGCATGCTCAGGAAAAAAGTATACGGATGGAAATCGAATTGTTCAATCAGCTGATTTCACAAATTAAAACGTATCTGCCAAAGCTTCATGAACTGGCATCAGCTGTGGCAATGATTGATGCTTTGTATTCATTGGCTATTGTATCAAATGAAAACGGTTATGTTCGGCCTGTTTTCCATAAGTCCCATGAAATTGATCTTGTTGATGCAAGACATCCGATTCTTGAGAAAGTATTAAAAAATAACCGTTATATCGCCAATGATTTAAAAATGAGTGAAACAAATGATATTGTGCTGATTACCGGGCCTAATATGGGCGGTAAATCAACCTATATGCGTCAGCTGGCATGCATTGTCATCATGCACAGGTCGGCTGTTTTGTGCCGGCTAAAAAGCACAGCTGCCTATTTTTGATAAAATCTTTACACGCATCGGCGCCAGTGATGATATCATGAGCGGCCAGTCTACCTTCATGGTTGAGATGACAGAGGCTAATAATGCGCTGAAATATGCAACGAAAGATTCACTGATTTTATTTGATGAAATTGGCCGCGGAACCTCCACTTACGACGGCATGTCATTAGCCCATGCAATTCTGGAGTACATCGATCAGAAAATCGGCGCTAAAACATTATTCTCAACACATTATCATGAATTAACCGCATTAGAAGAAAAATATCCTTCAATTCGGAATCTGCATGTCGAAGTGCATGAAGAAAATGATCATGTAACGTTCTTGTATAAAGTGAATGAGGGCAGAGCTGATAAGAGTTATGGTATTAATGTAGCTCGTTTGGCGAAGCTTCCGGAATCGGTGCTTGAAAGAGCAAAACAGATATTGGCGGGTTTGGAATCCCAGCAGTCGCTTGATCTTGAAGCGGCCAGTGAATTTCAATTTCCGAAAGAGGAATATACTGTAGAGCGTGATGTCTGTGATCAGCTGACGGCGGTTGATTTAGACGCTATGTCAGCACGTGACGCATTGGCATATTTATATGAAATTAAAGCAAAATTAAAACGCTAAGGAGGTGTTTCACGTGGCAAGAATTCATACGATGAATGAGCATTTAACGAATATGATTGCCGCCGGTGAGGTAGTAGAAAGACCGATGGGTATTGTTAAGGAATGCGTTGAAAATTCGATTGATGCTAAAGCTTCATCGATTGAAGTGAGAATCATTAATGGTGGTTTAGACTGCATTACAATTATTGATGATGGTATCGGTATGGATTTTGAAGATGCCCGCATGGCCTTTGAACGTCATGCGACAAGTAAGATTCAAAAAGATGAGGATCTGTGGAATATCCATACCTTGGGCTTTCGCGGTGAGGCATTGCCTCAATCGCATCTGTCGCGGCAGTTGATCTTTTAACAAGTGACGGCACTTCATCGGCAAAGGTTCAGGTACATTATGGCAAACAGCTGATGCATGAACGCTTTGCGGCACCGAAGGGTACACAGATCGATATCCGTGATCTATTTCAAAGAACACCGGCTAGATTTAAGCATTTGAAGTCACCGCAATATGAATTTTCACTTATTTCTGATGTTATTCAGAAATTTGCCTTTGCGAATCCGGATATTGCTTTTCGATTGGTACATAATGATGTAGAGACATTCAGAACCAATGGCAGCGGCAATCTGCAGGAAGTATTAATGCAGATTTATGGCCGTGATCTTGCGAAAGCGCCATTCATATTGAAAACAGTGATGCCGACTATACCATCAGAGGTTATGCAGCACAGCCTAATTTCAATCGGGCAACTAAGTATTACATGCTGATCTATATTAATAAACGAATGGTGCGCTCGATGCGCCTTCAAAAAGCAATTCAAGATGCTTATGCCCCTTATTTGCCGAGCGATCGTTTCCCGATCGTTGTGCTGAATATTGAAATGGACGCGCAGCTGGTTGACGTTAACGTGCATCCTTCAAAATGGGAAATTCGTTTATCGAAAGAAAAACAGTGTGAAAATCTGATTTATTTATCGTTAAGCGAAGGGCTAAAAAAGGCACTTCAAGTCAGTGAGATTAAAACTGTAAAAGAAAAAGTCATTGCGGAAATGCCTAAATTTGATTTCGATGAGAAAAAGGAACAATCCGTACAATTAAACAAAGAGTTAGCGAATAGCTTCGAAATGAATGAGGCTGAGGCATATCCAATTTATACAGCTGATTTAACTAAAAATGAAACTCAGAGTAAGACCATGGTACCAAAGGATTCAACTCCAAGGCCTGTTCAGCCAATGTTAAAAGAATCAGCCTCCATCTTTGTGCCGCTTCAGCAGTTTGAGAAAAAGGCGGAGCTTTGCAAGCCGATCCGATTTCAAAGCCTTTGCCCGAACCGGAAAAAGACGCCTGCATTCCTAGTCAGGAAGATCTTGTTAAACAGGTTGATAAGGTCAATGAGTCATTTCCTGAATTAACCGTTATCGGACAATTCCATAATTGTTATATACTGGCATCCGGTGAAAAGGGTTTGTACGTTATTGATCAGCACGCGGCGCAGGAGAAGTATCATTATGAACAGCTAAAAAAGAATATCTTCGCTAAGGATGTCATGATGCAGCAGCTTTTAATACCTGAAACGATTAAATTAACACCGGCTGCCATTGTCCAGCTTGAAGAGATCAATGCGATGCTTTCACCGATGCATATCGAGTTGGAATTGTTTGGTGAAGACAGTGTGATCCTTCGTGAAATACCGCTATGGCTTAAGAATACAAATTTGAATTCTTTTGTCTATGACCTAGTTGATTTGTTTTTAAAAAACAATGAAATATCAGAAGCGAAGCTGCGCAAATCTGCGCTGGCTTCCTTGGCATGTCATTCAAGTATTCGATTTAACCGGGCTCTGACCATGGATGAAATGCGTCAGGTCATTGAGGATTTAAAAAAATGTGAACAGCCGTTCCACTGTCCGCACGGCCGTCCTACAATGATCTGCATTACCGACTCTCAGTTGGAAAAGGACTTTTACCGGGTAGGATAAATGATGGAAAAAATATTGATATTAGCAGGACCGACCGGTGTCGGCAAAACAAAATGCAGCATTGAATTAGCAAAATATTTCAATGGTGAAATTATCAGCGGTGACTCCATGCAGGTTTATCGCGGCATGAGTATCGGTACCGCTAAGGTTAGTGAAGAAGAAGCTGACGGCATTGTCCATGGATTGGTTGATTGTTACGACTTTGATGAAGAATATAATGTGATGATTTTTCAAAGTGAAGCGCGCAAGGCAATTCATTCAATGACTCAGCGCAGTAAGCTGCCAATCATTGTCGGCGGCACTGGCTTATATTTGAAATCACTTTATTATGATTATGAGTTTCATGAAGAAGAAATTGATGAAGAATTCAGTGCATTTTTAAAAGAACGCAGTAATGATGAGGTTTATCATATGCTTTTACTTGCAGACCCAAAGGCATGCGAAACGATTCATAAAAACAATCGCAAACGGGTAGAACGAGCACTGATGCGCGCCCATCTCGGTCAGAGAAAAAGCGATGCGGAGCAGCAGCAGCAGCATAAACCAGTCTATGATGCACTGGTACTTGGTTTAACCTGTGATCGTGATGAATTATACTGCCGCATTAATCTGCGTGTAGATAAAATGATTGCTGATGGGCTTGAGGAAGAAATTCGTAAGCTGATTGAGCCTCATGATGAATCAGTTTGGGATTTACAAAGTATGCAGGGGATTGGATATAAAGAATGGAAGCAGTATTTCCTGGGAAATCAGACAGTGGAAGAAACGGCGGAATTAATCAAAAAGAACTCCAGACAATTTGCTAAGCGGCAGTATACATGGTTCAACAATCAGATGCATGTGGAATGGTTTGATATCAGTGATGAAGAGTGGCATGAGCAGCTGTTTGCCAGAGTGAAAGAATGGTTAGGGAATAAGGGTTAAGCAATATAAGCATAGGGCTGACAGCCCTTTTTCCTTGTGGTTATCCTATCAAAAGTGTCATAATTCGACCATTTTGCTGATTTGTGGTATATTATATTGCAAAGGAAGTGATTGCATGCGGATTGCATTTATTGCGGATGTACATGAAGATTATAATCATCATCATGATTTTGTTAAATGCTTTTCGGATTTTTGCGAAGATAATAAGATCGATATTCTGATCTTTGCCGGTGATACATCTACCGGAGCAATAAAGACTTTGTATTTTTATCGTCAGCTGCAGAAAACATGCCGTGCGAAGGTGATGCAGATTCCAGGCAATCATGAACTCTATTGTGAACTGAAAAAGAATCTGGCGGGTGAGCGCATCCAGACCATGGAAGAATCACAGCATTATTTTGAACGGCTGATGCAGGATGAGACAAGTCTGGCAATACATTCAATTGAAACAAAGAACTGGATCATTCTTGGTGAATGCGGTTGGTATGATTTTTCCTTTGACCCGAGCTATCCGGATCTTGATTATCAAAAGCTCAGCAAGAAAAGGTTTCGCTTATCCGCTGGCCTGACCGTAAATTTATCGACGGGAATATTGTTGATGAAAGACTTGATGTGGCACGCACTCAGGAAAGTCTTGACCGTTTGGAAAGACTTCTGGCGGAAGCTGAAAAAACCAACAAGAAAATTATGGTTGTCACACATATGCTGCCAAGTCCGCAATGTATTAAAAATGGCGGCTCCCTTATTTTAACACTGCCGCCAATTATTTAGGCAGCAGCCGCTTTTTAGAATTGTTTAAGAAATATGATGTAGAGTTGAATATCTGCGCGCATTCACATATGCGGATGTCAAAAGAAATTGAAGGTATTCGTATTGTTAATGTATCACTTGGATATAATTATCAATGGAAGCATATTTTAGATGCCAAGCAGAAATTGCCGAAACATGTTATATATTGGAGGATTGAAGATGAACAATAGCACACGATTATTAAATGCGTTAGCATGGCTGTTAGCCAATTTGAAGAAGAAAGGAAACCGTTAAATGAATGAGGCCCTGCAGCGGGTAGAACTGCTGATCGGCGAAGCGGGTATTAAAACTTTAAATGATGCTTGTGTATTAATCGCCGGTGTCGGCGGTGTCGGCTCATTTGCCGCGGAAAGTCTGGCACGTTCAGGCATCGGCACATTGATTCTGGTCGATGCGGATACAGTTGCTGAAAGTAATTTGAATCGTCAGATTCATGCCGTCTATACTACTATCGGAAAAGCCAAAACGCAGGTGATGGCTGAGCGGATTCATTCTTTTAACCGGGATTGTAAGGTCATTGAAAAACCCTTATTCTACTCAGCGGCCGTCAATGATGAAATTTTTGATCAGCCGATTGATTTTGTCATCGACTGTATCGATACAATTACCAGCAAAGCAGATCTGATTGAAGCATGTAAAGCAAGAAATATACCCTTTATTTCAAGTATGGGTATGGCCAACCGATTTGATCCTACAAAGATTGAAATCTGTGATTTAATGAAGACCGCAAATGATCCGCTGGCAAAGGTTATGCGCAATATAGTCCGCAAACGCCGAATTAAAGGTAAAATACCGGTAATCTTTTCAAAAGAACTGCCGATTACCCAAACTCGGGTGATCAATGAAGAAGGCAAGACGCGAAAAGAGAAAATGCCGCCGGCAAGCACATCCTTTGTACCGGCAGCCGCTGGATTAAGTGCCGGCAGTTATGTGGTGCGGCAGCTTATGAAAAAGCAGCGATAAATATAGAGTGATGCTGATTCAATCATTCATAAAGCAGCAAAATTGTAATATTTTTATTAACTTATAAGAGGTGATTTATTTCATCTCTTTTTTCTTACTGAATCATTTAAAAATGCAGGTCAATCTTTTAAAAAGCTGGCTGTCAGGGGCTTAGGCTTAAGATTTGAAAGGAATTGCCTTTTTATCAGCTCTATGATAGAATTAGACCATATAAGAAATGCCGCTGAATTTAATACGGAACCATGGAAATTGACAGCTGATGGACATGGGTAAGTTAACTTTTTTTTTCTTCAAATCCGTTTGTACTAGTATCCTGTATAATTCAAGGAACAAAGGGGGATATTGCATGTTTTCAAGAAGGAAGGTCTTGGTTGTCGAAGATAATGAGCTGAATCGAAGCTTGCTTTGTCAGATACTTGATTCCAATTATGATGTACTGGAAGCGGAGAATGGCGAAGAAGCATTAAAGAAGCTTAAACAATACGGCGAAGGAATTTCACTGATCCTTTTAGATATTGTCATGCCGGTCATGGATGGCTATACTTTTCTTTCTATCATGAAAGCCGATCCTTCTTATTCTTTTATTCCTGTTATCGTCACAACACAAAATGACGGCGAATCAGATGAGGTTGCTGCATTATCCCATGGTGCTACGGATTTTGTGGCGAAGCCATATAAACCCCCAGATTATTCTGCATCGTGTTGCGAGTATCATCAATCTTAGAGAAACAGCAGCGATGATCAATCAGATACAGTATGATCAGCTGACGGGTCTTTACAGCAAGGCATTTTTTATCAGCGTGTAAAAGAAATATTACTGCGTAATCCGGATCGTAAATATGATATTATCTGTTCGGATGTTGAAAATTTTAAATTAATTAATGATGTATTCGGTATCCCCGCCGGTGACCGCCTGCTGCATGGTATCGCTGATATGTATAAAACAAGAGTGAATAATATCGGAATCTGCGGACGGCTTAATTCCGATCGTTTTGCGTGTCTTTTAGAACATAACAGTATTTATACCAATGATTTATTCAGTGAAATCAGCGCTGAGGTAAATAATTTTTTAGAAGTACGCAATATCGTGATGAAGTGGGGTATTTATTATATTGAAGATATCAGTGTTTCGGTTGAACAGATGTGTGACCGCGCGCTATTAGCTGCCCACAGCATCAAAGGACAGTATGGCAAATATTTTGCTGTGTATGATGATAAGCTGCGGAATGAATTATTAAAGGATCAGGCAATTACCGACAGTATGGAAGATGCTTTGGCAAAAGAACAGTTCTTGGTTTATTTACAGCCTAAGTATCGAATCAAGGATGAAAATTTAGTCGGCGCGGAAGCGTTAGTGCGCTGGATTCATCCTGAGCTTGGTTTTCAGCCGCCTGATAAATTTATACCTTTATTCGAAAAAAATGGTTTTATTACGAAACTGGATCAATATGTGTGGGATAAAACATGCGCATTGATTAAGGAATGGGATGATCGAGGTTTTACTCCGATTTCAGTATCGGTCAATGTATCAAGAGCAGATATTTATAATGCCGATCTGGCAGATATTTTAATTAAAATTATTAATAAGTATGGCTTAGCGCCTTCACGTCTGCATTTAGAAATTACAGAGAGCGCCTATACAGAAAATCCCAAACAGATCATTGATACTGTGACACATTTGCGTGAGTTAGGCTTTATTATCGAAATGGATGATTTTGGCAGCGGTTATTCTTCTTTGAATATGCTGAATGAAATGCCGATCGATATTTTAAAGCTGGATATGAAATTTATCCAGAATGAAACGGCAAAGCCAAACAGTCAGGGGATTCTGCAATTTATTATTGATCTGGCTCGTTGGATGCATGTCAGTGTTGTGGCTGAGGGTGTTGAAACAAAGGATCAGCTGAATCGTTTAAGTGAAATAGGCTGTGACTATGTGCAGGGCTATTATTTTGCACGGCCTTTACCAAAACTTGAATTTGAAAAGCTTTTATCTGCAGATAGCCGGAAAAATGCCGAAAGTGAACTGGACGATGTCTGTGAAATATTGACTGAGCTGCCGGTACTGCTGATTGCTGATGAAGATAAAACATACTGTGAGAATGTGCGAAAAACACTGCGCGGTTCTTATCAGATCGTTGATACAAATAATAGTACAGAGACTTTTGCTTATCTTGAAGATCATCCGAATACGGCAGGTCTTGTAGTCTCTTTAACTTTGCCGGATGATGACGGATTTAAAATCATTAATTTTATACAGAGTGAAAAGCATTATTGGAATCTGCCGGTCATCGCATCCGCGGCTGCTAATGCTGATTTAGAAAGCCGGGCACTGGACAGCGGTGCTGATGATTATATTGCTAAGCCTCATAATATGGACAGTTTATTAAAACGTGTACAGCGTTCAGTTCGTGACGCGGCGGCTCAGCGTAAAATTCTAGAGCTGCAGGAAACCGTTTATAAGGATCATCTTACAGGCTTGTTAAATCGTCATGGACTTGAAAATGCAGTCTGCAGCTTAAATAAAAAAGATTTACCTGCAGCGATATTCATTTTTGATCTTGATGATCTTAATAATAACAATGATGAGTGCGGGCATCGCGCAGGTGATCAGGAATTGACACAGTTCAGTATGATCCTTCGAGCTTGTACAAGCGAGAAGGATTTACTGGCAAGAATCAGCGGCGATGAATTTGTCATCGTGGCTACTCAGACATCCGCTGAAGGTATTGAAAAGCTGGGTCATGAAATCTGTACTGCAAGTAATAACAAGTGTATTAAAAATGAATACTCATGGTCATGTTCAGCGGGTGCTGCCGTTATGGAAGAGCTGGATATTTTTAGTGATGTTTTGGAAAAAGCGGATCAGGCACTGCTTCAGGCTAAAAAGGAAAACAGGGGCAGCTGTTGTTTTTGGAAAGAAGGATGAGTGGAATGAGAAATGTCGATGCCAAGCAGACAGCTGTAAAATTTTGTATTGCCTGGTTTCAGGAACGCAATCTAAATCAAGCAGCTAATTACTTATGTGAAGATGTACTGTTCATCGGTACAAGTGAAAAAGAATGCGCGGATGGCAAAGACGAAATGATGAATTATATCCTTGAGGATATTAAGGAGATCAGTGAGCCGTTTCATGTTGAGCTGGAATTTATTTATGATCGGCAGTTAAGTGATACGGTTTATACGCTTTCCGCTCAGTTTACTCTTAAAAATTCAGTTTATGCGTGGCATTTGAACAGCTTATTTGTAATGCGTAAAGATAATGAGAAATGGCTGATCTGTAATCTTCATTTCGCAGAACCAAGCGTAACTCAGCAGCAGGATGAACATTATCCGAATACCATCGTTATTGAGAATGCGATGAAACAACGTCAGGAACTGCTTAACGATGCAATTGCCGGCGGGATGATGGGCGGTTATGTAGAGCCTGATTTCCCATATTATTTTGTTAATCAATGGATGCTGAACTATTTAGGCTATGCGAATGAAACCGAGTTTATTGAGGATATTAAGGGTTTAATTATTAATTGTATGCATCCTGATGACCGGCAGCGAGTGGATCAGGAAGTAAGCGAACAATTAGCTTATAAGGATGAATATATAGTAGAATACCGAATGCGCAAAAAAGATGGCTCATATATTTGGGTTCATGATACCGGCCGAAAAGTGAAAGCGGAAAATGGCAAAGATGCGATTGTATCCGTGTGCATTGATATCAGTGAACAGAAAAGAGCACAGGCAGAGATATTAAATCTATATAATAATATACCGGGAGCTGTTTTTCGCTGCCGTTTTGATGATGATTATTCCGTAATTGATGCCAATGACGGTCTTTTTGATTTTCTTGGCTATACCCGTGAAGAATTTAAAGCGATGGGCAATAAAATGTCGGCAGTCATCTACCCTGATGATTATAAAGTTATGAAGGGTATTTTAAATGATCAGCTTATCCATGGGAATACGATACATAATGAAAATCGTCTGATTTGTAAAGATGGTTCAATTAAATGGATTTCAATTAAAGCTCAGCTTTTTATTGAAGGAGATAAACCATGTTTCTATTGTGTGTTTGTTGATATAACCGATGAAAAGAAAGTACAGTCCAGAGTAAGAGATCTTTATGAAGAAGAACTGGCTTATTTTACTGAGCTGTCTTCAGTAGGCGGGACGCTTCAGGGACGAATGAATGTAACTAAAAATGTTATTGAAAATTATCTTGGCGCCTCTGAAGTTACTGTAGCGCATGTTGGTGATACTTATGATCAAACGATTGAGAGTCTGGCTGCTTCTGCTGTTGATATGATCGTCGGAGATCATATTCGAAAGACATTAAATCGTCAGAAGGTTCTTGCGGATTATCAAAATGGAAAAGTGAATTACCGGTTTGAATATCTGCGCCGGCGCAATGATGGATCAACATTTTGGGTCAGTACCAATTTAAGAACTTATCTGAATCCGGAAACTGATGATTTGATTATATTTTTCTATACATTTGATACAACAAAACAAAAGCTTCAGGAACAGCTGCTGAAGCGGATAGCTGATTTAGATTATGATGTGATTGTCGATATTGATATTATTCAGGGTACTTATCAAATGGTTTCATTCACTAAAAAGCCTGAAAATATGCTGCAGCCTAAGGGAGATTTTCAAAAAATATTCATGATTTAGCTAAGTGCAGCATGAATGAGAAAGCAAGTCAGGAATATCTTGAAAAGCTTGATTTTGAGTATATGAAAACTCAGCTGGAAAAGCAGGATGTCTATACTTTCGTTATTGAAATGAACAATAAAGAAAATATTCCTTTAGTGAAACGTTTTCAAGTGTTTTATATTAATAAAGAGCTTGGCCGTGTCTGTATGGCGAGAACGGATGTCACAGATGTGGTGCGCAAGGAACAGAAGCAGAAAGCTGAATTAGCAGCTGCATTGGTGGCAGCTGAACAGGCTAATGCCGCTAAGACGGACTTCCTTTCACGCATGTCTCATGAAATTAGAACACCGATGAATGCAATCATTGGCATGAGTACCATTGCAGCCCGTTCGATCGGTGATGATGAGCAGGTTCAGGATTGTATTTCTAAAATCGGCATTTCTTCCCGCTTCTTATTATCACTGATTAATGACATTTTAGATATGAGCCGAATCGAAAGCGGAAAGATGCTGCTTAAAAACGAAAAGATACCAACAGAAGAGTTCTTAAATGGTATAAATTCAATTTGTTATGCACAGGCAGCGGCTAAGGGTGTTGACTATGAATGTATCGTTGATCCAACACTTGATGATTATTACATGGGTGATGCAATGAAGCTTCAGCAGGTTTTAATCAATATTTTAAGTAATGCGATAAAGTTTACCAATGAGGGAGGCAAGGTTACCTTCTCAGCTGCTCAGCATCGTAAAACGAAGAATGCTGCTGTGCTGCGATTCATTGTGAATGATACCGGAGTGGGTATGGATGAAAGCTTCCTGCCGCATATTTTTGAACCATTCGCTCAGGAAAGCACCGGTACAACTGCACTTTATGGCGGTACGGGTCTTGGTCTTGCGATTTCAAAGAATATCGTTGATATGATGGATGGCAAAATTACTGCCCGTTCAATCAGAGGTATAGGTTCAGAATTCACAGTCGATGTGAAATTAGGAATTACTGAAGAAGAGAAGCTTCGTCATAATCAAAAGAAGATCCATTATAATTTCTCACACCTGAAAACATTAGTCGTAGATGATGATGTGGCGGTTTGTGAAAGTGCGGTTATGACCCTTGAAGAAATCGGCATCAAAGCTGAATGGGTAGACAGCGGCCGTAAAGCGATTGATCGGGTGAAGCATCTTTGGGGAAGCAGTAAATATTATGAAATGATTCTTATTGACTGGAAAATGCCGGAAATGGATGGTATTGAAACAGCCAAAAGGATACGTGAAATCGTTGGCCCGGACGTGACGATCATTATTATGACAGCTTATGATTGGATTGCTATTGAGCATGAAGCGAAGCTGGCCGGCGTAAATCTATTAATGAGTAAGCCGATGTTTAAATCTTCGTTGATTTCAGCTTTCTCAAGAGTATTAGGTGAAAAAGAAGAAAAAGAAACATCGTCGGTCACTCAGGATTATGTTTTCACAGGCAAACGGGTTCTGCTTGTTGAGGACAATGTAATTAATACTGAGGTAGCTGTTATGCTGCTGGAAGATAAGGGATTTATGGTTGAAACAGCTGAAAATGGGCTGCGGGCGATGGAGAAATTCAGTAAATCAGAAGCTGGATATTATGATGCAATCCTGATGGATATTCGTATGCCGTTGATGGATGGTTTAAGTGCATCAATGAATATTCGTCATTTAAGTAATCAGGATGCATCTTCAATACCGATCATTGCCATGACTGCGAATGCATTTGATGATGATATTGAGAAAAGCAAAGCGGCAGGGATGAATGCTCATCTTGCAAAGCCAATTGAGCCTGAACGCTTATATCAAACACTTTATGATTTCATTTTTGGTAAGGAGGCTTAAGCTGATGGCAACTTTTAAAGAAATATTCGAAAATTATGGCGGTGATTATAATTCAACAATGCCTCGTTTCATGAATCAAGAAGCGATGTATCTGAAATTTTTAGATATGCTGTTTAAAGATGATAATTTAAAGAAATTAAATGATGCAATACAAAGCAGTGATTTAGACAAGGCTTTTGAGGCTGCTCATACATTAAAGGGCGTTGTTGCCAATATGGGGCTGACACCGATGTATAATGCAGTTTGTGTCATAGTAGAACCACTGCGTGCAAAACGCGGGGATGCAGATTATAGCACGATGCTGAGTGATATTGAAAAAGAATATGATGAAGTACAAAAACTTAGCCGTTTGTTAAAAATGTAAGACTGATTGAATCAGTAGTCATTGATGCTGAGTAAAAATGCTTAAATAACCGCCCTTTTGGGATGATGGATACCATGGGCGATTATTTATTGAGTTGTACTGTTGATAATAAAATTGCACTTAAAGCATCTGAGTACCGATTTTTTATTATAAATTAAATTCATGCTGCCGTCATGGCAGCATTTTTTTATTTTTAGTATTGACAATATCTATAACCTATTCTATTATTATATTGTCATATGAACAAATGTTCATATATTGAGGTGAAACTATGACAGATGAATTAGAACAAGGATCCGGAGTGATCCATCAGGATATTATTGATAAAGTAAAAGCAGAACTTCCTGCTGATGAGATTTTATATGATCTTGCTGAATTATTTAAGGTTTTCGGTGATTCAACAAGAATCAAAATTATTTGTGCATTATTTGAAAAGGAATTATGTGTCGGAGATTTATCGGTACTGCTGAATGTTTCTCAATCAGCGATTTCCCATCAGCTTAGAACGCTGAAACAGGCACGTTTAGTGAAATTCCGCAGGGATGGCAAGGTTATCTATTATTCATTGGATGATGATCATATTAAGAATATATTCGATGCTGGTTATAAGCATGTAATTGAAGAATAGGAGGTTCAGTGATATGAATGAGGTTAAATATTTACTTCAAGGTCTTGATTGTGCTAACTGTGCAATGAAGATTGAGAAGCAGCTTAATAAATTACCAGAAATTGAAACAGCGGTTGTAGATTTTGCTACCCTGATGTGCGTGATTAATTATAAGACATATTCAGAAGAGATTGAGCAAAAGGCTATTCAATGCATAATTGAAACCGAAGATGAAGTAACGGTAATAAAAAAGAATGCACCGCAGAAGCATGACAAGCATCATCATGAAGGTGAATGTAACTGCGGTCATGAGCATAAGCATGAAGAACATCATCATGAGGATGGCTGTAGCTGCAATCATGAGCATCATCATGAAAAGCAGCATGAAGCTCATTATTTGTTAAAGGGTCTTGACTGCGCGAATTGTTCAATGAAGATTGAAAGCCAATTGAATAAGCTCTCTGAAGTTGAAACAGCGGCAGTAGATTTTGCTACATTAAAATGTGTGGTTAAATACAAGGAATTTTCTGAAGCAGCAGAAAAACATGTAATAGATACGATTACTGAACTTGAGGATGAGGTTGAAGTTATCAAAAAGGATAGTCATCATCACGGTCATGAATGCAGCTGTGGTCATGATCATGAAGCAGTGTCAGAACGTGTTCAAAGCGGTAAGCATAAATGGAATATCAGTGGTCTTGACTGTGCTAATTGTGCGTTAAAGATTGAGGATAAACTTAATACTCTTGATGGTATTAAACAAGCTTCATTGAATTTCACAACCGGTACCTTGCTGTTTGATATTCAGGAAGGCTGCGATGAAAAGCAAATTAAAGAACTCATGAAGAAAACCATATTATCAATGGAAGATGAAGTGGTCATTGAAGAAACTGAAACAAAGACAGTTAAAAAAGCCAGTGATGGTGTGAAGCAGCAATTGGTTCCGATTGTGATCGGTGCCATCCTGTTGATTCTAGGTATTGTTTTTAGAGAGAATAATGTACTGTCACTCGCATTCTATTTGACAGCGTATCTGATTACCGGCTGGAAAGTTTTAAAGAAAGCAATTAAAAATATTCGGCGCGGAGAGATTTTTGATGAAAATTTCCTAATGGGTATTGCGACCATCGGTGCATTAGCCATCGGTGATTATAAAGAAGCTATTGCAGTTTTGATTTTCTATGAGGTTGGTGAAATGTTCCAAAGCTTCTCAGTAGGCAAATCAAGGGAATCAATTGCAAATCTGATGAATATTAAAAGTGAGATCGCACATTGTGTTAAAGATGGCAAACAAATAGATGTGCATCCTGATACAGTAAAAGTTGACGATTTAATTCTCGTGAAACCGGGTGAAAGAATTCCGCTTGACGGCATCATTGTGAATGGCAGCGGTTCAGTGGATACATCAGCGCTGACTGGTGAAGTATGCCGGCTGAAGTTGAAGAAGGTAGTGAAGTTATGGCCGGCTGTGTAAATCTAACAGTGTTCTTCAGATTAAAGTAAGCAAGCCTTATGGTGAATCAACGGTATCAAGGATCCTTGAGCTTGTGGAAAATGCTTCAAGTAAAAAAGCTGTAACTGAACAAAAAATCACAAGTTTTGCGCGGGTTTATACACCGATCGTCTGTGGTCTGGCATTGGCTATTGCCATTGTTCCTCAATTTTTTAATACTGGCTATGAATGGACTGAATGGATCAGCCGTGCATGTACTTTCTTAGTCATCTCATGCCCATGTGCCCTTGTATTATCAGTACCTCTTGGTTATTTCGCAGGAATCGGTGCAGCCAGTAAAAAGGTGTGTTGATTAAAGGCGGCAATTATCTGGAAGTATTAAAAGATTTAGACACAATCGTATTCGATAAGACAGGTACATTAACAACAGGAACATTCTCTGTTAGCGTTATTAATGGTCAAAATGAAGAAGCTCTGCTGCGTTATGCCGCTTATGCGGAAAGCTATTCTACGCATCCTATCGCGCAGTCAATTGTAAAACGTTATGGGAAAGTGATTGATAAAGCTGAAATCAGTGATGTAGAGGAAATTGCCGGCCATGGCGTTAGTGTAGTTGTGAATGGCGAACGAATCTATGCCGGTAATATAAAGCTAATGAATAAGTTCAATATTCAGGCACCAACGGTGGATGCTGACGGTACTTTAGTTTATGTAGCAAAGGATAATCAATATCTTGGTTATCTGGTAATAGCTGATACGATCAAGCCATCTACCAAGAATGCATTAGCCGAACTTAAACGCTTAGGAATTAAAAAGACGGTCATGCTGACGGGTGACCGTGAGAAAACAGCTTCTTATGTTGCTGAACAGGTCGGCATCGATGAGGTTCATGCACAGCTGCTGCCAACAGACAAAGTCAATGAAATCGAAAAAATATTATCAAATGGCAAAAATGGCAAGGTAGCTTTTGTCGGTGACGGCATCAATGACGCACCGGTATTGGCTCGCTGTGATTTAGGTATCGCGATGGGCGGTATCGGCAGTGAGGCTGCAATTGAAGCCGCTGATATCGTATTAATGAAAGATAATATCGATGCGATTGGTGATGCACTGCGAGTAGCAAAGAAAACACAGAAGATTATGAATCAGAATATTGCCTTCGTATTGGCAGTTAAGTTTATAATCTTAATTCTTGGTGCAATCGCTATGCCGATATGTGGATGGGTGTCTTTGCCGATGTTGGAGTGGCAGTGCTTGCGATTCTTAATTCAATGCGAATTCTTAAATAAAACGAAGCCTCTGTGAACAGTCACAGGGGTTTTGTTAATGTATCTTATTATAATTTTGTTAGATTGTGGTATTCTGTTGATTACTTCATATTTTATGCCATTTTGTAATTTACAATCTCTATAGAAGCGCAACAACGGACTTAACTAATATTCACAATGAATTTGCGGAGAAAATCATAATGAAATTATATCCGGTATGAGAAAAGGAAGCTGATGTAAAAACAGAGAATAAACCGGCACCAAAAAGAAACGATTCAAAGCTGATGATGTTCGGCCGCGGCTGCGGTAATTGCTGCCGGCATGATTTTATATATAAAGGGAAGAAGAAAAACTAATAAATAATCTAAAAATTCAGAAATATGTCCTTGTGTCAATAGTCCTGAATTTTTCTGTCTGTTACACATCTGTTCGTGTTAAGGTATTTCCGGTTCATAATTCCAAGAAGCTTAACTTTTTATATCAGGTCACTTGTGGTATAATTTATAAGTCAGAATAGGCTTTAACGCTTATTTTGAAGTTTTAGAACAAAGAGAGGATACTGATTCATGAAGGGATACTTTATCACATTCGAGGGACCGGATGGCAGCGGAAAAACAACAATAAGTACAGAGGTACAAAAGCGATTAACAGCGGCTGGTTATGATGCCATCTATACAAGAGAGCCAGGCGGTATTGATATTGCCGAGCAAATACGGCGTGTAATCCTTGATCCAAAAAATGTTAATATGGACGCTAAAACAGAAGCTTTGCTGTATGCCGCAAGCCGCCGTCAGCATTTAATTGAGAAAGTATTGCCGGCTCTTGAAAAAGGGCAGATCGTGATCTGTGACCGATTTATAGATAGTTCATTAGCGTATCAGGGATATGCTAGAGGCTTAGGCATTGAAGAAGTATTTCGCATCAACGAATTTGCAGTTGAAGGACATTTCCCAGATGCAACCGTTTATTTGAATCTCGCCTATGAGGAAGGACTTAAACGGATTGAAACAAGAGCATTTAAAGATCGTCTTGATCTTGAAACAACTAATTTTCATAAGCTGGTTTCTAAGGGTTACGAAGAAGTTCTTAAGAAATATAAGCACCGCATGAAAATCGTTGATGCCAGTCAGGATATTGAGCATGTATTGAATGATTCCATGAACTATGTGCTGGAGCTGATTAAAAATGTTTAAAGAACGTCTGTGTAAAGAACAGCCCATTGCTTATAAAATATTAGAAAATGCACTTATATCAGAACATTATGCCCATGCCTACTTATTAGTTGGTGAAAAGGGTACGCCTAAAAAAGAAACGGCGATTTTATTGGCACAAAGTCTGCTTTGTGATGAAAAAGGCTTCGCTTGTGAAGTCTGCAACACATGCCAGCGTATTGCAGAACATAATTATGCGGATTTCATCTTTGTGGATGGTGAGAAAACCTCAATTAAGAAGCAAGACATATTGGGAATACAAGAGGAGTTTAATAAAACCTCAGTGGAAGCTAAAGGTAAAAAATTTATGTTTTGCATTATGCTGAAAACGCAACCTTAGACGCATTAAACAGCTTATTGAAATTTCTTGAGGAACCTGTGCAGGATGTTTTTGCGATTCTCACTGTGGAACAGCTTGACCGCTTGCTTCCGACGATTCAGTCAAGATGTCAAAATATACCGCTGCGTAAGGCAAATGTCAGCACTTGCTATGAATATTGTATGAAAGAAAATATCGATCCATTAGATGCCTATCTGCTTTCTCATTTATCAGGATGCTGGGAAGAAATTGTATTGAAGCTTGAGGATGAAAATTATCAGCAGGCACGAATCATGGCAATGGATACGATACAAAAATTACATATAAGTCCAGATCAGGCGTTAGTTCATTTGCAGCGAGAAGGTTTCAAAGATAAAAAAGGTTCTGACAAGCTGCAGTTTATGATGTTTTTAGATATATTAAGCATCTTCTTTAAAGATGTGATCAAAGGTAAAACAATCTGTGCCAGTCAATCATGGTTAAATGCTATGAAGTCATATGATGCAAAGGATTGTATAGCTTATCTCAGCGCCTGTATGGAAGCAAAAGATAAATGCGGCCGTTCGGTTAATTTAAGTTTATTGTGCGATCAGCTGATTGCGAAAATGAAGGAGTTGAAACAATGAGTGAAGATAATGAAAAGAAAGTGACGGAGAATAAGAAACGTCCAAATCACAACCGACATCGTCAAAATAAAGAAAATAAAAAGAGAAATGAAGAGGCTGTAAATGAAAGTATCAAGAATGAACCGCCTAAGAATACACAAGATGCGAAAAAGACAGGTCATAAGAATGAAGCAAGTCCTGAACCAGTTAAAAAGGAAGCCGTGAAAAAAGAAGTTCATCAGCAGGAGAATCGGCCTAGAGAAAATAAACCAGCTGGTAAAACCGTTCATTATGATTTTATCGCATTTGTATGTTTTAAAGAGTCTAAAAAGATATATACTTTTGGTACTAATGACGGCAGTCTTAATGTAAATGATTCTGTTGTTGTAGAAACCGTCCGCGGCCTTGAGGTAGGCGAAATAGTTAAAGAAAGCCGTGCTTTCTGCGAAGTACCGACAGATTTGGAAATCAAACCAATTCTGCGTAAGGCTACACCTAAGGATTTAAAAGATATTGAGAATAATGTGAAAGCAGCTAAGGAAGCTATGAAGGTCTGCGAGGCGGCGATTAATCGTTTGAATTTAGATATGCGTTTGATTGATGCGGAATATACACTGGATCGCAGTAAAATTATTTTCGTTTATGTTGCGGATGACCGTGTTGATTTCCGTGATCTGCTTAAAGATCTTGCGACACAGTTTAAATGCCGTATTGAATTAAGGCAAATTGGGCCGCGTAATAAGGCAAAGATCGTCGGCGGTTTGGGAGCATGCGGAATGGAAACCTGCTGTTCACGGTTTATGAACGACTTTGATGTAGTATCAATCAATATGGCTAAGAATCAGCTATTAGCATTAAATGTGCAGAAGCTGTCCGGTCAATGCGGTAAATTAATGTGCTGTTTAAAGTTTGAAGATTCGCAATATAAGCAAATGCGTGAAGGGTTGCCCAAAATGAATTCACAGATCGAATATAAAGGAAATCGATATCGGATCACAAGCCTAAATGTCTTATTGAAGCAAGTGAAAATTGAAAATAAAGAAGATGTTCAATTCCTTGACTTCTCAGAGCTATGGCCTGAAATTGATTGGTCAAAACGATGAAAAGACAGAAAAAGCTTTGAGAATGGCAAAGCAACTTTATATTTAGTAGCTACACCTATTGGCAATCTTGAAGAATTGACACCGAGAGCAATCAGAATCTTAAATGAAGTAGATATAATTGCTGCTGAGGATACCCGTAATACAATGAAGTTATTGTCACATTTTGATATTAAAACCCGCTGTATCGCTCATCATTCACATAATGAACATGAGAGCGCAAAGGGACTGCTTAATTTGCTTGATGAAGGAAAAAATATCGCTGTTGTGTCAGATGCCGGTTATCCGCTGGTTTCTGATCCTGGCCAGGTGATTGTACAGTTGGTGATTGAAGCTGGTTACAATGTCGTGCCGATTTCGGGTGCCAGTGCCGGGCTAAATGCGTTAGTTGCATCCGGTATCTGTGCACAGCCATATATGTTTGTCGGCTTTTTGAAGGCAAGTGAAAATGAACGGCGTAAAGAGTGTCTTGAATTAAAGGGTATCAGACAAACTTTAATTTTTTATGAGGCACCGCATCGTATTAAGAAAATGCTGGAAACATGTCTGGATGTTTTTGGTGATCGTTTTATATGTCTGGCTAGAGAGCTGACTAAAAAACATGAAGAATTTATTCGCGGCAGAATATCGGAAATTATTGAAATTGTTGATGATTTGAAAGGTGAAATGGTTATCGTTATGGAAGGCAGCAAGGAAACGGTGATTCAGCCGGAAATCTTTCCGCCGCTTTATGAGCATATTAATTCATATATTTCACAGGGATACAGCACGAATGAAGCGATTAAAAAGGTCGCAAAAGAACGGGGTGTATCAAAAAATCAGATTTATAAAGAGTATCATGCCAGTTAGCTTGTAAAATCTGCTGACAGGTAATATAATGAAAAAAGGAAAAAACTGGGAACAAATTTTTTTATCGTCGATTAGAACAAATACAGACAAGTCGATGTGCGGGAAAGGGTAAATATGAAAAAAGGAAGTCTTCCAGTTAACAATGAGTATCATCCATTAACAGGGTTATATAATTTTGATGCCTTTTTTAAAAAGCGGCAGAAATCATCGAAGAAAATGATAAATACCCCATGTGTATTATCAGCTTAGATATTGAACATTTTAAGATTTATAATGATTGGTATGGCCGTAAAGCAGGCGATCGACTCTTAAATTTGCTCGCAGGAGATATAAAAAAGCGGCTGAAAGTGCCGGGGCTATTGCCGGTCATTTTGGTAATGATGATTTTGCGCTGTTATATCCGGTTACCGCCGATTTAGAAAAATGGTTGGCGAAACAAATTGAGGAATTTTCTAAATATACAGATGCCATCAGAGAGTTTTTGCTGAAAGTCGGCATCTGTGAAATTAATCACTCAATGAGTCCGGCTGAAGCTTATGATTGTGCGCAGCTGGCATTAAAGTCAATTGAAGGCATTCATGACCAACGGGTTGTCAAGTATGACTGCGATATGAAAAGAAAACTGATGAGTGAACAATTTCTAACACAGGAAATAAGACAGGCATTAAAAAAGAAGGAATTCACTTGTTATATGCAGCCTAAATGTCAGATTGATACAGGAGAAGTGATCGGATTAGAAGCTTTGGTCCGCTGGTGTCATCCTAATGATGGAATCGTAGGACCAGATGTATTTATTCCTGTTCTGGAACGCAATCGGACGGTTCATCAGCTTGATTTATTTGTATGGGATTTAGTTTGCAGTCAGCTGCATGAGTGGATCAAAGAAGGGCTTCATGTAGTGCCGGTTTCAGTAAATGTATCACGAATTGATTTTTATTCTTTAGATCTGCTGTCTATTTTTAAAGGATTATTAACTAAATATGATCTGTCGGCTGATTTGATTGAGCTGGAAGTAACCGAAAGTGCCTATATTGAGGATTATAAAATTGTTACGGACACAATTGATCGGTTAAGTAAAGCGGGCTTTAGAATATCAATTGATGACTTCGGAAGTGCTTATTCATCGCTGAATATGCTGAAGGATATTGAAGTTTCTGTATTAAAATTGGATATCAAGTTCATTCAATTCAACAGAAAAAACCTTTTGCGTACGATGTCAATATTAAAAGCGATTAAACAAATGGCAAAAGATTTAGGTCAGATTATCATCGTAGAAGGTGTAGAGACGCAGGAACAGGTAAATCTTTTAAAACAGCTGAATTATCATTATGCGCAAGGTTATTATTTTTATCATCCATTGACGATTGATCAAGCTGCCAGTTTGTTGAAACCTGCAAAAGTTATGAATTAAAAGCTATCATTATTGAAGTTCAAAGGGATTTCAATAAGATAGCTTCTTTTATTTGTTTTAATATATTGGCTCATAATGTGAATTGTACAAAAAAGGTTACATTATGAGACAGTTTGTTCACGCTCATTATAGGGCGTTTTTTTACGTTTGTAAACATATTCTTTACAAATACTGTTAATCTTAAGAACTATTTCGTCACTTATTCCCTGTCTTATAAAGTATAGTTTTGGGATAGAGACGAATAAGATGAAGAAAAGCTGTATTTATTTATTTGTGATTACAGGTCTTCTCTATATTGGTACGAGTACTTTGTTGAAAAGTATAATTTGAATTTGAATTATGAGATTCAGCAGCTTGAGCGAGAAAATGAAGAAGAGCGTATATGGATAGAACAAATGAAAATTAATCTTGATAGTTTCGAGGATAGAGCAACTGCAGAACGAAGTCTGACAGAAGATTTTATTTTTAATCAAGACAAAATCCGTTACATTGAGCGTCCTGTAAAAATAAAAAAAAGAAGATCACTTTATAAATGGGTGATCTTTTTTCAATGGTAATAGAAGGATTATAAATTGCTCCACGTGGAGCAGAGGTCTGTGTTAGAAAAGAGAGAGATTTCTATTATGGAAAAGGTGGTAAGGATGACACTGTCTTTTATAAAGTCAAAACTACAAAATGCATTTATACGATTTGGATATGGTATATTGATTGCCTCTTTATCGAGTTTGCTGGTAATTATTTTTCAGGATAGTTTTTGGATCTTGGGGTTCACTGTTTCAATCCTTATGTTTGGTGCGGTTGGGGCAATCGTCAATGTGCGCAGCATGATGCAGTTGACTGTCATGTTACGATAGAAAAAGATGCTTATATCACCAACATCGCAAGCAGTATGATCGGTAGCATTGGGTTGAACTGGATCTTTTTTACTTTAGTTATTTTACTCGATGCGATTGTCTATGTAAGCTTGATTTTTTTGAACGTTCCGGTTTTTCAAAGCAGAATGCCATTGTCGATTTCAGTTGGATTGCTCGTACTGCTTGTTTTTATTGAATATAAGATTATTCATTAATTGTCGTTTACTTTACATTTGTTATGTTTACAGTTTTATTGATAAAAAGCACATTGCTGAAAAAAAAGAAGATGTTCAAACACAGATCAAATCGCTGATTATAAAGTATTATGGTATAAAAGAATCTGTGGGTGGAAGTAGTATTGATACCGATAAGATTATTGAGGATTTTAAGAAAATTTTATAATTGATTGAGGTTATGTTAGACAGGAGAGCAAATGTAAAGAACTGGGAAAACACAAGAAAAAATTGCTTTGGTTACACCGTGTCCAAAGCAAAGATTCCTTGATTTCATGGGGTTTTCAATGATTTTGATTAAATAGTTTTTTCGAGGAGTAACTCTCTTTGTCGGTACCTCACTTTTAACTTCAAATAAATCTTAAATAGAAGCCAAATATTGATACCAGTTATGCAAACTGTAAAAACATCGCTGCAATGAATGAAATCTCACTCAGGCACACGATCAAACTTAATGCAAGTACGGTCGGCTTATCGCTTTTCTTCATGGCACACCTCCATTTTTTGTCATCATAGTTTCTTTGGAACTAATAAAAAAGGAACATTGGATAATAGGTCGTACATGATAAATTTATGTTTAACATAAATGAGGTGATTCAATGAGTTTGACGAATCAGGAAATCTTCATACTTCTATTGTCAATTGGATGTGTCGTAATGGCTGCGACGACCATTATAAAGCAATCTATAGGCACATTGAATGAAGCTCAAACCGCTGAAGGTATGGGCTTTTATTATGCGAGGAAACGAATATTTACCATCTCAAATTGATGAGATGTTGCATAAAGTATACTTTATTAGATTTATACTTTGCTGACCAGCGTTAAGTTGATGATGTTACTCATAAATCTATATATGGAGATACTCATCTTCGATGAGAATTATCTCCGCCGTTAAAAAAGAGTGATGTTTTTTTCCAAGTTTCATCATTTTTTATACTGCAGGCTGATTAAAAGCTGAATACACTGGCACAATCAAATTCAGTGCATGCCTCATAGCTTTTAGGCCATTTCTGACGCCATTTAGGTATTTTGGGTGTTTCAATTCGATCCATGTTTGGTGTATATGGATTAGATTCAGGACGAGTATACCGTCATTGGCATCTGTGTAAGTAAGGGTAATAAGCCCTTCATCCATATTGATCGATAAGATTTCGACAATGGATAAAGCAATGGGGTTAGGCCGCATAGGAGCACGCGCCGCGAATATGCTCATGACCTCCATTCAACATAAGGACCTTCACAGTCGATGATACTGCGGCAAGTATCATTATCACAATCATCAAACCGCCAAATTAAACATAAATGACTGAAGCCATTAAGTTTTTCAATCCTAAACGATAGATACTTCTCATCAAGCTGAACAGCGCATTGTAAAATATGAATAATGGAACAAGCATACGGGTGATTGGGCTTCAGCCCATTGCTTTATGCATTCACTTATTTCATTTACCTAAAGTCAAGATCACGAAGTAATATAATTTCTGCAGCAGAATAATTGTCTTTCGGTATAGTAGTGATAACCACTCTTATCGTTAATTTGTTTAGGTTACAATAAACCGGTTTCATCATAATAACGAAGTATGCATACAGAAACCTGAGTCAGTTTTGAAAATTCACCGATTTTAAACATTATGAACCACCCTAATTTTCATTATAATGTCTGTTCCTTAATCAATGGAATGAAGATTTCAGTGATATATGCTAATTCTGAAGGCGGAATCTGAATACCAAAGGTTTCATTCACATAACGCAAGTGATTTTCAATAAGCTGTATCAGCTTGCTGTGTTCCTTTGTGAAGCTTTTTAATTTCTGATAATCAAGCGGTTCTTTGCGGATCACCCTTTCCAACATGCTGGTTGTATGGGTGATAAACTTTACTAGAATCGATTCATCAGATTGAATATGCAGTTCATCAAGGATGCCATTTAATGAAACCAATAAAGTATCCACAGCCTTCTGCGGATTGATAAAGGTTAATATTTCACCAAGGAAATCATCTGTCAGCCTTTGGATAAATTGAGAGTTGCTGGCTTCGTTTTCAATGACCGGATTTTCAAAATTCTCAAAAGCATCAAGTGAAATCGTATAATTAGCATCACTGCTGCGCAATTCATCAACAATTTTTATCAGCATCGGCAGATTTAAGCCGGTCATGACAGCAGTTTTTATCCCCGTTGCTTCATATACTGCGCTTTGTAAAGAGGTGAAGGGCGTCATATCCGTAAGAATAAGTACGCCGGAGCCTTGATTGACAAAGTGTGCCCGATCATAAATCTTAAGCAAAAATGCTTTTAATGATTCTTCATAGCCATAATCAAGCGCTTCGATTCTGAATTTATCCTTTTCAGTTGGATTGATAAAACGCACCATTCTTTAGCTATGCAGTTGCCATGACTGATTACTAAAACACCGATCGGTTTTTGATATAAGACCTGATAGATGGCTGATAAGAAGTCACAAATACCTTCTTTTTCAATTTGACTAATTTTGATATTATAGATAGCATTCATGCTTTGTACGATATCATTGCTTAGTTCAGTGAATAATGGCTGAGTGTGTTCATTTACTTCCGGTGTGAAAGGTGCCGGTATATTATTTTTAGTACGCTTAATAGCATTGGCTACCTGCAAGATTAACCCGATAAATAAATTAGAGTTCAAATTTAAATTGGTGAAAATCATTTCCCGTGTGGTTATTTCATAGATTGTATCAACAGCGATAGGTGTGAGCATCGCTTTAATGGCAATCTGCTGACGCTTCGGCATGACTTTCAAAAGGGATAGACGCTGTGCTGTATATTCAGACAAACCGATATTATCTTCATTATCCTCTAATAAGTGTACGTTATTCTCATCATGATATAAATACTGCGTATCACTGCACATACCATTTTCATCAAAGAAGATATTTTCATTAGGGAACTGATTCAGAATCAGTGAGATTTTTCTTTTTGCTGTCACCATTATAAGTACGGTTAAGCAGATCATTAGAAAGATGCTGAAAGGAAATGGTTAAGATTCTTGAATGGCTTTTTAGAATATCCAGATAAGCCCGAGAGCATGCAAGTTTGATCTCACTGCGCAGCTGAGTAATATTTGTCTTGTAGCGGGCTTGAACAAAACAGAATAAGACATCTTTAGAGAATCGTATTGGTAATTTAATGTTTTTAGCTTCTTTACTGAAATAGCTTAATATTAATTCAATCTTTTCTTTAATATCGCGCTGATCAATATCCGGCAGGCTGATTATGACCGGGAAGTATTTAGAAACAGAAATAATATTATCTGAATCAGCTTCTTCAGTTGTTGAAGCTACTATCATTGCGTTAACATCACGAAGATGTGACTCCCCCGGTTTAGTATATGTACCCTTATGAATCAGATCGATCAGCAGCTCTTTTCCCTTGCTGTCTAGCTTCTGTACTTCATCGAAGAATAAAATGCCGCCGTTAGCTTGTTCAATTAAGTTCTTAGTCCGCTTTTCTAAACTTCCGAATAAACGCAGCCGCAGCCGCTGAGCATTGTTTGTATAATCCATACAGTTAATAATCACAAAATTAGCATTATGAGAAAACTTACCGGTTTCCATCGCGTAGTCATACATATCATGAGCAAACTGCATTTTACCTATGCCAAGATTTCCGCACAATAAGGTAGGTAATCCATAAGGCGGATAATTAATAGCAGCTTTCGCGGACAGAATTTGTTCAACAAGTGATCCGCGGGCGCCTACCTGCATATCAAATGAGGAAGCCTGATGTTTTGTTTTAGTTGGTTCATCACCGGCTTCCAGATAATCAGAGAGCTGCTTTCCCTTAGGAATAAAGGTTGGTATATATTTAATAGGATAAGCATTTACAAAATCCTCCAGTGACAGATAAAGAATGGGCCTGCCTTGTATTTTAATTAATCTGCCTTCACGCCATAAGTCATTCAGCTCTTTAGAAGCATTGGAACGCTCGATTTTTAATATAATGGAAATAACATAAGCATCCATTCCGATATTACTGTAATTCTTAGCCGCTATTGCCTTTTTTGTCAGATCCTGTACTACCTGATAGACTCTTTCTTTTCTTGAACTCTTAGTATCCATATGCATCACAGCCTTTCTAAATAAAATTGTATCAAACTTTAATCATGAATAATACACAAGTTTGATAATATTTAAAAATATTTCATCTTCTGTATCAAAAATGACAAAAATTGATAAAAATATGCTTTTATTCCAAGGTTTATCATTATAATAGCCCTCATAAGTCTTAAATGTTGACGATACACTTCGAATCTGTATTGCTGGTTATGTATTTTTGACATGTGTGTCTTATGACCATATAATGGTGTCAAAGGAAGTGGAAGAATGGCAAACTTATTAATTGTCAGTCATGGCAACCTGGCTAAGGAGATGACAGCGACAGCCAGAATGATTATGGGGGATTTTGAAGGTGTTCATGTACTTGGGCTTCAGGCTGATGATCACATCGAAACATTTTACGAAAAGATTAAAAAGGAATGTGAGCAGGCGTCTGAGGGTTTGCTGATACTTACTGATTTAGCTGGCGGCAGTCCTTTTATTCAGGCTTCAAGATGTTACTATGATATGTTTGATAGAAAAACGATTGAGGTGGTCACTGGTACGAATCTCGCAATAGTGATTGAGTGTATCAGTCAGAGAGCCTATAAGAATGCGCATGAATTAAAAGAGCTTGCGCTGTCCGTAGGGGCAGGATCAATAAAATCTTTTGAAATTAACAAGGAGGTGAAATAAAATGAATTTCACATTAGCAAGAGTTGATGAAAGACTGGCACATGGTCAGATCATTACATCCTGGACAAAGTATTTGGGTGTATCAACGATATGGATCGTTGATGATCAGATCTGCAAGGATGATTTTATGAAGCAGGTGCTGCAGCTGTCTGCACCTTCTGGTATCAAAATTGAGATTTACAGTGTTCAGCAGGCTGTTGATAAAGCTGAACAGGAAAAAGATTCATCCGCAAAAGTATTATTATTGTTTAAGCGCATTCAGTATGTTTTAGATGCTGTGAAACAGGGGCTTGACATCAAGGAAGTGAATCTGGGTAATTTAGGTTCATTAGCTGGCCGTAAATCAATTTCAAAGAATGTAAACTTAAATCCCGCTGAAATTGATATGGTTAAAGAATTAATGGAAAAAGGCCTGACCGTTTATCTCCAGATGCTTTATACAGATTCTAAAGTAGATATCAAAAATATGATATAGAAAGGTGGTAGAGTTTATGTTGCTGGTTTATGCAGTTATTGCAGGGTTGTTGTGCTGGATTATTTCATCTGGTGCGCCAATGTGGTCAAGATGGTCATTGTATTTTGGTGCTCCAATCATTGCAGGCGCATTCTGGGGACTTGTTCTGGGGGATTTAGGTTATGGTTTAGAAGTAGGTGCCACAATTATGATGGCATATTTGGGTTTAGTAGCAATTGGCGGCAGTATCCCAAGTGATCTCGCTTTAGCTGGTTATCTGGGTGTATTAATGACAATGCTTTCAGGCGCTGACGCATCAGTTGGCTTGGCAATAGCCGTTCCGCTGGGTGTATTAGGATCATTATGTTCAACAGCAAAAATGTCATTAAATCCTATCTGGGTGCATATTGCGGATAAGTATGCGGCTAAAGGGGATACTCGCGGTGTTATTTTAATGAATCGCGTCGGTTCGCAAGTATTTCCATTCCTGACTTATTTTATTCCTGTATTCTTATGCGTATATTTTGGTGCTCCGGTATTAGAAACATTAATGAATAATATACCTGCGAAATTATTAACGATTCTTTCTTTAATGGGGCATATGATTCCAGCCTTAGGTTTAGGTATGTTGTTTAATTCTATTTATAAGAAATCAATTCTGCCTTATTTGCTGATTGGTTTTGTATTTGCTTCATATTTTGGCGCTAATACGATGTCATTGGCAATCTTAGGTGTAGCGGGCGGCTTGCTGCATCTGTATTTCAAGAAGAAAGAGGAGGCGGCTTAATATGGAAGAAACTGTTAAAACTGAAAATCAAATTACTTTGACGAAGAAAGATCTAAATAAATCTTGGTGGTATTGGGTTTGTTGGGGTCAAATCTGTTATAACTATGAGCGTATGATGGGACTTGGTTTCTGTCAGTCAATGATTCCTGTATTAAAGGGATTATACGGTGATGATAAAGAAAAGCTAGCGGAAGGTATGACACGGCATCTGACATTCTATAATACTGAAAATACATGGGGTGCGGTGATTCCGGGCATCGTAGCTTCCCTTGAAGAAGGAAGAGCTAACGGTCAGGATATTGATGATGAAACGATCGATAATTTGAAAACAGGTTTAATGGGCCCGCTGGCGGGCTTAGGTGATTCAATCACGCAAAGCTTGGTTAAGGTTATTCTGCTTTCAATTGCTATTGATATGGCTGTACAAGGTTCAATTGTTGGTGTTCTGATTTTCGTTTTAGGCTTCTCGGCTTATGCGTTGGGTGTCAGTCACTTATTCTATTTCCAGGGTTATAAATTTGGTAAGACAGCCATTATGAAGATTCTAGGCAATGGCATGATTAAGGATATGACAGAGGCTTTAGGAGCTTTGGGTATGATGATCCTCGGTGGCTTGATTGCAAATAATATTCCAGTAAAAACCGTTTTAACCTATTCGCTGCAAGGAATGTCAACAGAAGTTCAGGCATGCTTGATTCAATTCTGCCCAATTTGTTATCAGTCGCAACTTTTGGCGTTGTGGTCTATATGCTGAGAAAAGGCTGGAAACCGACTAAAATCATGATTTCTTTAATGCTTGCTTCAGTTGTGCTTGGTTTCTTTGGTATCTTAGCATAAGAAAGGATTAAATTTATGAACTATTTAGAAGAACACAAGAAAATATATGGATGTGATAAACCAATTATCGGCTGTCTGCATCTGCTGCCTTTACCTGGCACACCTTATTATAATGGGGAGACAACGATCGAAAAGAATATCGAACGCTTAAAACATGATGCGGCAATTCTAATGGAAAATGGCGTGGATGCGGTAGTCTTTGCGAATGAGGGTGACCGTCCATATCTGACATCGGTAGGCCCGGAAGTCATCGCTGCATATGTGCGTGTAGTTACTGAAGTATTGCCGATGATTCATGTACCTTATGGCTGCGGCTGTCTTATTGATCCGATTGCTACACTTGCGATTGCGAAAGCAATTGGCGCTAAATTTATTCGTACTTATGTAACAAATAGTTATGAGGGCACTTTTGGTCATCAAGAATTCTGTCCGGCAGAGGTATTCAGATACCGTCACCAGATTGATGCTGATGATGTACATGTTTATACTTATTTTGATGCACATGCGGGAGTATGTTTGGATACACGTCCAATCGAAGCACAAATTTCCAGTGGTTTAGCAGCGTTACCGATTGCCGGTATTCTAGTTGGCGGGCCGCGGGCTGGATTGCCGCCGGAAACAAGTGCATTTGCGAATGTAAAAAAAGCATTCCCAGAGATTCCATTAATTCTGGGAAGCGGTGCTAACAAAGACAACATTGCTGATTTAATGCCTTATTGTGATGGCTTGATTGTCGGAACAACAACAAAGCGTGATCAGTATCTGTATAATGAGATGGACCCAGAGCGGGCGAAGGCGTTCATTACAGCGGCTAAGGCAGCAAGGAAATAACAAAAAATGAGGAGATTTGCAGTCAAATGCAGATCTCTTTTTTAGATACAAATATACTTTTGATCACTCTTTAAGTAATTCATATAAAAATAACAGGTGATGTCATAGGATACTTGGATAATAATAAAGCTAAATGGCTTCATATTTATGTATAGGATGAAGTAATCAGAAATTCAATAATGAAGGAGTTGTTAATTACAATATACTATGCAAGATATCTGGCTGTAAGCAATAAGAGTTATAGATAGTAGAAATTCCCATTTAAGCAAATAAAAAAACGCCGATATTTCAGCGTTTTATT
>BBZX01000009.1 GCA_001305055.1 Clostridia bacterium UC5.1-1C12 | reverse complement strand
GGCGACTTCCTCCGTTTCCGCCTGTTCTACTACCGGTTCCGTCTGTGTCTCTTCGACTTGTGTTTCAGGTTCAGCGACCTCCTGCATTTCTACGCTTGTTTCTAATTCTTCCATGCTTCCTCCTGTGATTTTTACGCTATTCATTGCGATATAAAAAGCGCCTTAGCGCTTAATTACTGATTGTTACCGGCTGCTCATTGCTAATGATCTGCACCTTGTCATAATCCTCACACTGTGGATTGATGCACTTGACATGATGATCAACAAATAATTTACCGTTGCGGATCACGTTTTCTGCTTTAATGATCCTCATTTCACATTGGCATTTGCTGCATGACATTTTGCTCACCTCCCTGATAGCCTAATTGCTGAGCTACTTGATTGACGTACTCATTTAATTGCTGGTTCTGTGCCTGCAGCTGTTGGTTCTGCATCATCAGCTCATTTTCTTGCTGTTGTTTTCGCTTTTCTATTACAGCTAACATCTTGTTTTTAGGCACTGACGAGCTATCATCTAAAGCATTGATGTACTCCTCAAAAGATAATTGCTGATTCATAAACAGATTTTCCAGTGACTTTTCCTGCGCATATCGGCTGTATGGGTTCGCCTGTGATACATCGACACGCACATTGACCTGAAGCTCCTTTAAAGTTTCCGCATCGATCACCGCTTGCTGCTCCTGGCCGTTTTCATCCGCAACCGTGACCTGCATACCATCAACGTTATACGCTACCCACATGCTGTACCAGATGTTAGCGATATCCTCAATGCACTGTTTATAGTTGCTTATGGATTCGTTCAGCGGGATGGCTGCCTGATCTCGTACCGCAATGATCGCATTTCCTGATGCCTGCTCTGGGTTGATTTGACCTAAAGCAGCATCACCGGCACCGGCAAGGTCTTTGGTTGTTTGCAGCATCTCATCACCTAATACCTTAGCGTCATTGCTGATACCGTTAGGCTGTAGGTATGTGATCATATCTTTTACGGCTGACACACTGCCATGCACTTCTAAGGCAGTTCCTGCTTCACCGATCATTTCAGGGTTATCAATACGCTCTGTATCATAAACAATTTGAGGAAAAGCAGCAGTCTTGACCGCTGAAGAACGTCTGTACAAGGTCTTGTTGACCTCAATCTGATTTGGGATCAACGGCCTTACCTCTCCGTTACCTCTTGCGGAGTTATGCAGTTGCTCAACGATAAAGCTAGCTACCGGATAAAACGTCAAGCCATCAATCGCTGTATCCGGTTCATACACCACATTTTTTGTAGCCCTGCAAAAATGTACAATGCCATCTTCTTTCCATAATTTCAGAATTGATGTGCATTTTCCGTTATCGTCTTTTACCTCAATGGGTTTATTAGCTTGATGCTCCTGTTCATCGCTGATGATCTCATCAGGATCAATGCCATTAGATTCAGCGATCTTTTTCACATCTTCTACTCTTAATCGCTCGCTGATCAAGATATACGGTTGCTTTTGTATATCTGCCAGCTGTTCATCTCCCAAATAGATATTGGTGTTGTCGATGATCTGAACCTTGTTGCCGCCGTCATAAAAATAAATGTAACTATCACCGGCAATGTTGCCTGCTTTGACTAAGTCCCATGCAAGAGTAGCCATTTTCAGCTTTTCCCATTGCTTTTCAGCATATCTATTAAGTGTCTCGCACGCCTGCTGGAAAACATCATCAGATTCTAGTGGCGTATAGACGATTGCCATTTCATTCATAGCGATGCTTGCCGTTTTGTATTTAACGACCGGTTTGATAAAGTTGTAAAAGGGCAATGTCTCACCGCCTGCCTCTACACCTACCCACTGCCTGTCCTCGTAAAGTCATAGGCTTGTGTGGTCTTGGAGTATAAAGCCATCTTGTTATGATGGTCTACACCTTTTTGATATAGCTCCCATATTTTCTGTGCTAACTCATCATTCATCTAACTTTCACCTGCCCCTCTGCTGTCCCTTTATAATTTTCTATATTTTGTGCGATTGTCTTAGCACGTCGCTGCTCTTTCGTCTCTTGTTTCTTAGGAGGTTTAAACAAGGGTTCAAGCCCTGTCTTAACTTCATTCTTATTGAGTGATAATCCGTCTCTTAATCCTTTACGATACGCAAATAAAAAGGCAGCTCCTACGGCTACCGTTGTCAGTATAGTTAAGATTTCCATGTTTATAATGTTTATATCGCACGGCTTTTCGTGCCTTGTCCTCCTGGTTTCTTCTTAGGTTTCTCAAAATCAAAATTGTGTTTTTGTGGTTGTTGAATCGTTCTTGTTGGTGATGTATAGCTTACACAAAAGCCTCTCAGCGCATCAGGACCATGTGTAATATCATGTGGCTCGCTGGCAACATCACTCACTCTTTTCTGATCATACTGCAGCTGTGGGATGCACTTGATCAAATAAGTACAATTACCAAATATCTTTAAAGCTGATGTTTTGATAACTGATCCATCCAGCTGTTTCTTATCAACTACTTTTAGCCACTCTTTTGTTGACATCCACCCATCTATGCGATTATTGGATGTCTTACTTAATACGATTCCATTAGATGCAAATAGATCAGCCACACTTTTTCCTGTTTCCTGCCGTCTATTCCACATATCCGGCGGTGCGAGGTAGCTATATACTTGCTCTTTTGAGCTTGTTTTTATCATTGCAGCAGCCTCAGATACGATTACATCGCTTTGTGCTATCTCACGGATTACGTAAGCATTGCCCTCAGTATCCATTGCGATCCAGTAGCCAGCAAACATATCTAAACCATAGTCCATTGTAAAGTAGATTTTCCAATGTGACGGTATTTCAAATGGTTCCACAACGTGAATTTCTCGGTTGAACTCCTTGAAATACTGTCCGTCATAAACGTCCCAATTTCCATCAAGCATCGCTTTACGTCTATCTTCTGGTAGGTTCATAAGCGTTTGCACATAGCCTGGATCTGTTTGCATCAAAAAATCATTGTCAAAAACTTTAGCAGCAATAAAAAATATAATCATCCGGATTTTCATTTTTGTTGTAATCTCTATCGATAAACAATCTTTTAACCCATGCATGGCCGACACCTCCAGGGTTACAAGTAAAGTACATGCGAGGTGTAAATCGTGCTTTGCATTGTCCGCTGGGACGCAGTGATTCAGTTAAGGCTTGGTATTGGAATTCCGTAAACAATGTAGCTTCTTCTAAACAGATTACATCATAAGCCTGCCCTTGATACTGCAAAACGTCTTTTTCAGCCTCGCAATAGCCTAACTTGATACGTGAGCCATTTGTAAATACAAGTTCTTTTTTGCATCTCTGTAAAATCCCACAGTCGGCTTATTAGCAAACATCTTTTGCAAAATGTTTATATGGTTTTCTTGGAGTTCCGCCAATGTACGTCTCAATAACAAGATCTGTATACCGGGATACTTAAGTGCCAGCAAGACGTCTTTTGTACGCATTGCCCAACTCTTACCACCTCCACGTGCACCGCCATAGCAAACATAGCGAGCAGTAGCTTTAAAAAACTCTACTTGCTTTGGATAAGGCTTATCAATCTTTATTATTTCGCCCATTCTTCAATCTCACCGTTTAATTCAACTGTAATCGATGTATTTTCTGTAGCTTCGCCTTTTGCCAATGCTCGTTTATCATAAAGCGTACTGATAGCCGATGTAATGTCACCGATTTTCTGTATTTGTAGTGTAGATATTTTAGTCAGTAATGCCTGTTTCTTCTTATCACTGATTTCAGCATTCGGTGCATTCATCCACTCTTGCAGCAGCTCCGCCAATCCTTCCTCTGCTTCTAAAGCAGTAGTAAGGCGCCGATCTAATAAATCTAAACCTTTATTCATTAACTCTCCAGCTTTTTCAGCAAAATCCATCTTTGCAGATAATCTGATCAGTGCAACCTCTGTTTCCGGAGTATCGTTTTTGATCCAACCGGCAATCGTTGACGTAGGTACACCCAGCTCTCTCGCAACCTGTGAGTATGATCCGCAGATACCGTACATTGCGATCGCTCTTTCCTTTATTTCATCTCCATATTTTTTACCTCTTCCTGCCATTAGTATCACCTCGTTCCATGTATATTAAAAGGACAGCCGTTGAGCTGCCCAAGAAAGGAGAACCATATTATTGAAATTAACAAGTGGGTGTTAGCGGATAGTAGGCTGTCGGGGGAGATCCTTATCCGCTAATTCCACACTATCATAATATCATATTGACATGGTGGACACGTCCACTCTTTCAATTTTCGGATAAAATCTTTTTTAATATTCTCTTAATGTTTTTTTCTACCGCAGATTTTGAGTAATTATTATCCTCACCAACACGTCGCATTGTGTTGCGTTTTATATAATAGTCCTCAATGATTTTTCTTTCATCAGGCTGCATGAGATTCAAGTAATAGTTCAATAAATTCAGAGTAATCAGTTCTTTTTTTATCCTCATCTTTAAACGTGATTTAACATCAATGTAATAATTTTTCTTTTCTGAATATGGATTCCCTTGCGTGGCAGGCACTCCATCATATCCTTTTCCTGCCATACCCATCATCTTATTGTCTATCTCTTCTATTTGTTCACGTAGCCTTTTAATGCTCCGGTTGATTCCGTTATACCGCTTAAAATCGCATTGAAGCATATACACCTCTTCATCAATATCTCTTTTCATCAGATCATGCCCCACTCTCTTAAAATCCTGTATATGTACACCTGCATGTCATAATAACTCGCACATGGTTTAGCTCTCAGTTTATCATCAGACTTAGCTCCTACTGCATAACAGCCGCCTGCACGATAAACACGTATCTTTTTATTGCCTATATTTACAAATATAACTAGCCTCTGCAGCTTCTCACTGTACTTTGGCCTAAATATTACTGTCGGAAAGTCAATCCCCAGCTTTACTAGGACATTCGCCATTAACGCTTCATCATCTATCTTCTTCATTTACTACCTCATAAGTCTCCTCAAAAATATCTGGTTTGCAAGGATATATTTCACCCTGAATGCCTCGGATAACATAGTCACCGAAGTCAGCTTTCATTATTCCTTTCAAGTGTTTTAATTTCACAAGTTCCATCTTTATGCGTAATGATCGTATTAGCTGTTACTCCATTCATAAACCAATTAGGTAAAAATTCATCAATCATGTAACGCACTGCTTCAACTACTACTGGTTTCTTTCTATATTTCATTTTCATTATCCTCTCTTTCTAAAACATCTTTTTGAATATACTCTCAAGCATTGGCACAGGCATGCTGTTTCCTGCCTGCTTGTAAGTGTCGTATTAAATTTGTTTGGCTTACTTGGATTAGCTTTTAGCGCAGCCTCATAATCTGCATCGCTAAAACCTTGCAAACGCCAACACTCACGTTCCGTTAAATATCTGTATTTACCATTACCTAAATCAATTACTTGCGCTGGTGTCCTATCCTGCCGGCACGTGATTGTCATAGCATAATCTTTAATGATTGTAGCTCGACGGATACCTTTTTTACCAATAGCATCTAAGACACTTGGTTGTGTCACCTCGTAATAATTAGGAACGTCAGTTTCTAAATATTCATTTATAGATCGCATTTGTGTCCGATCTAAGCTGTCAAAATCAAACGGAATGCCATCTAGCGATGATATCGTGATCACACGCCGTCTGGCTTGAGGCAGTCCAAAATCTCTAGCGTCAAGTATTGCGTAAGAGTTGGTATACCGAAGCTTCTCCATTTCCAATAAGTAACGTTCAAAATTACTCCTCATGTGCTTTGATAACACGTTTGGAACGTTCTCCCATAATACATGCTGTGGTTGCCATTCGTGCATCTGCTGAATAATTCGAAGCGTTTCCCACATAAGCGATGAACGTGTCCCACTACCTTCGTCTGAGCCTTTTCCTCTGTTAATCCTTCCGTCCTGGGCCAGTGCTTTCCCCTGGTGCCCGGCTATGCTAAAGTCTTGACATGGTGAACCGTGTATTAAGATAGTGGGTTTGAGGTTGTATCCTACTACCGTTTGCGTTTTGTATGGCAAGTCTGCTACAAACATATGATTGTAGCTATCTACAGCCTTTTGATCGTTCTCAACATAATCGATAGCTTTCACTGGCAATCTAATATTTCTAAACGCACATCTTGGCGAACCGACACCTCCAAATAATTCTAAAGTTTGGTACATATTTGTTTTCCGAATCTATATGATTCCTTACAATTAAAATTGCCTTTTATAGTGATATATTTAGCAATATAATCATCGGCTTCTGCATACATCTTTACTGGTATTTCTCCAAGCTTTAAATAACTTATTTCCAATTCATCTAAATCATCATTTGTCTCTAAAAAATATTGTGCAACGAATTTTTTACAGCTGTAAAGTGTTCTCCAAATCTCACAAATTCAATTTGCTTACTATTTGCATCATAAACATACATGGTATACATTCTAAGCATATTTTTAAGTCGCGCATCTGCATATTCTACCGTCTGCTTATACTGATCGTATAAAGATTTTGCAAAATTCTTTATATCCTCAATCTCAACGCAAAGAGTATCAGCATCAGGATATTGTTTGCTCATGTATTTTTCTAGTTCGCCCATCACTACATTATCTGGCATGTTGCGATAAATTTTGTAAACTTCATCCAATGGGTAAACATCGCACTTGGCTTGTATCTGTTCATTTATACCTTCAAATTCATCCTCAGTATATTCTACATATTCATTACACTCTTCATCAAAAAATCTTTTTTTAACATATTTATGTGGTATCTCTAATTCACAGATTTCTTCATAACATTTTTCGATGTATAACCTAAGGATAAATGGCCAATGGATTGTAAATGGTATGTGCTTTACATCTTCTCGGTTGCTATGACTTTCCATAAGCTTCCTCCTTGCTTATCCGTTCAAATTCAATAACCCACACCCACGGATTGGATTCCCATCCATAGCAATCGAGATCTTTCCGATTAACTGTGCTATTCCATAGATCGGAAAAAGCAAGCGTATGGGCATAGCGAATATTTTCACTTTCCTCATAGGGTAGCTGATTTTCATAATGCTTAACTATGCCAGAACGTACACCCTCATTAATGATTTCATCATTACTTATGTTTTGAAGCCGTTCAATACGCACGTCAGTTACTTTTAGGAATAATCTGGCTGCTTTTTTGGCATATGGATTGATGGGCGCCAACACGCTCTATACCAATCATCCAGCAAAACACTATCAGCCCTATATATGTATTCATCTTCATATAAAGCCCATGCCTCTCGTACATATAAGATGTCCCCGATTTTATAATCAGGCTTCAATGGATGCGTAATTTCGTTTCCAGCAGCTAGCTATTTTTTGATATAAACAGTACGCATCATTTACATATTTATCAGCAACGCATTGAGATAAATTGTTATTAATAAATTCTTCTCTACGTTGCCATTTGGCAATTCGCCTTGTGGTTGTCTTTCTTCTTTCAAGTATCGCTTTCACCATTTCTGTGTTAAACAATATCGGCTTCATATGTTTCACCTTCCTATCTTTTTTCTTTTACCAACATCAACTAATTCTGCATCAAGTCCAAACAACGCCGCCTGCACCGGCTTTTCTAGCTCTAGGCGCCCGCCAGTCTTATTAATGCATTCTTGACACATCAGATGCCCATTGATGCCCTTGCACTGTTTCCAGGCTCCGCAGCAATCACATTTATCAACAAACCAATCAGCCACTTTTACACCTCCAGTTTTGATGTCATTTACGAACTTTTAACGAACTTTTACGAAGTTCAGCATTTTTTCACGAAAACGGCCGTTTTTTGCAAAATTGCCAAAAATCAGCCAAATTTCATGCAATATAACCTTAATATTATGTTGCATCATGATTTCAGCGCTTTAAGCCTTAAACAATGGCGTTTCCACACGTTTTTTTAAGTCCAATAGTTTTTGATTTTTTTGTATCCTTTTTAGCCTTATATTTCGTTGTTTTGCGCTTCGAAATACAAGAACTCCTGAATGCCTTCTGCGACCTCCAGAAGTTCCATTTCTAATGCCTCCACCGGCAGCTTGCCGTTGTGTGTTCGTAGGTACTCAAACAGTTGCCATCTATCTTGCATAGCGCATCTCCTTGAAAATTTGCGTAGTCTTTTGATATTCCAAATCAATCTTGCCACGCTTACCGGATCGGTTTTTATCAACGATCAGCTGTATGTCAGATGTCGTTTTATCAAGCTCATCATTTGGATTATGCAGCAGCATGACGACATGGGCCGATTGCTCCAACTCTCCAGAATCTTTGAGGAAGTTTACTGTAGGCGCATCCGTTCCGGCACGATTGATATGGGCTAATAAAAATACAGTAACATTTAGGTCCTTTGTCATTTTCTGTATTTCCCGGACAGCCTCACCAATGCGCTCCGTATCACTTTGTCGTTTGCCAGTGGTTACATATCCAATATGATCAATAAAGATGATACAATGCCCCTCACGCTGCTCTCTTGTAAGGATCGCTCTCACTGCTTTTAAAGACTTTGAGCCGTTATAGATTTTAATTTTTTTATTATAGATCAGTGTTAATGCATTGTTCAGCTTATTGATCTCATTCGCTTCCAATTTCGTGAAACGGTTTATTGGGATTGCCGAATTGATGGCTGCCAATCGTTCATAGATTTCTTTTTCCGTCATTTCCATGTTGAGGTAAATACATTTGTATCTATCCGAAAGGTCATTGATCATATTCAGTGCAAAACCGGTCTTGCCGACCGATGGACGAGCTGCAATTACATTTAATGTATTTTCCAACAATCCAACACGGTTCAGGCAATCTAAATCCCTGAATCTGATTTTAGCCCGATCAGTAGTAATTAGGTCATATATTTCCTGTGGCTTCGGCTTATGGTAATCATTTACATTGACAAACTCAGAGCTGATAGTGCGTATCTGATCGACCACCTCAGTGTAAGTAGCCTCACCATTTAGCAGACTGTCAGCGATCTTCACTATCTGGTTCTTCTTGTAAGCTTCCTCCTGCTTTTCCATGAGAAAGTGAAAGTTACTGCTGGATATGTATTCATCAGACAACGCCATGCAGTAGTCTACAAATTGACCGGCATCTTTTACCTCAGCACACATTACACCGATTGCGATATCGCCATTGTCAGCATAGTACTTCCTGAATATCTCAAACGCCCTGCGATTGATCGGATTGACGAAGTGTTTTGATTCCAGCGAACATTCATCAATCGTCTTTGGATCAGTGAGCATGATGCTAAGTAAGGCTCTTTCAATCTGATCATCATATGTTTGGGTATTCACTCTTACCAGTTACCTCCCTGTGCGGCTTATCCTGTTCTTTCATCAGCCAATTCACTATAAAGCGTAAGATCCCTTTTTTTGTTTTCCTACGCTTGGGATTAGCAGATAACCATGCCTGCATTTTTCTCAATTCTGTAACTATATCTACTGCCGGAAATAGTTCGTACCATTCTTCTATTTGTTTCTGGTAGACAGGATACATACTGCTGTCATTCAATATCAATTCAACAACTGCTGGTGCTGATTCATCAGTGCCAGTATTACTTTCTTTTTCTTTACTTTTCTTTATACCGTTGCTGTTACCATTTACCTCGTTTTTGTTGACAATAACTAGATTATTGTTATCAATAACTGCATTGTTGCGTACACTTAAAAAAGCATCCGGCAAAATGCAAAATTTTGATAATATATTAGGCTGTCTTCTGCGAGCGGTGATCTCAACGTACCGGCGCTGAATGCCAACAGAGGTGATAACACCCTGTGCAAGGAGATCCTTATCGAAAAGGTCTAATTCCGCACAGAAGTGTATCACTTGCAGCACAACCTCTTTGTTCCTTATCCACTTTGATCCTATGTCTCGGACAAAGAACGTACTTAATTGATTAAGATCAGTTTGTAAATAATAACCCTCTTGGTACACTCGGCGGATTACCCAATCATAAACAGTGTAACCAAGAGGACCATATTCATTTAACAAATCAATGATCTTAAAATCAGAATAAATATCAACATCACTCGGAAAATAGCTGCAGCCCTCTTTATAAGGTCTTGCCATATCTTCCTCCATGTTTATAAAACGTCAACCACAACGCTCTCGCTAGGCGTATCTAAGCCATTGTTCACCATCCATTGCCTTGCCATAGATGCAGCAGCATAACACTCACGTCCTCGCTTTTCCATTTCCCGGATAAAGTGATTAACCTCAGAAACATTTTTAGGCACATAATAACCGGCACCGGAAGCTGTCGAACAGATTACCATACCTTCCATCCTCAAATCTCGAATAAAATTTCTGATAGCTCTTTCACCTAATCGTGCTTTCCGACATAGTTCAGATTTCGTGATTGCATTTTCTGATCCGATCGCTTGTTCTAGCAATCTTCGGATATACTCTTTCACCCGATAACAACGACCTTGCCTGCTTCAATCAAATCAGTTAAACCATCTCGTAGATAGCCGGCAACTCTCATCTGAGCTTCTAGTTTCCACTTACCGCCATCAGCTTCATACAGTGCAATACGATTACCTTGCTTAACTCTCAATAGATAGATGGTCTCAGGTTGCTCAACCTCAGCATACGTTCTATAAGCAGCCAATCTGACAAAAGGATTTACTTCAACAGCATTTTTTGATTTGACGGCAGCTCCTTTTTCTACAACCACCGTTTGGCTGATACCGTTGTCTGCAACTTCAAGCTTTTCCGACTCTACAAACGAACTGACTAATTCCAGTAATCTTTGCTTGTTGGGCGTATCTACAAAACAAGTCTGCAGCTGAATGATAAACTCCTCTAAATCCATATAAAAATCAAAATTAATTTGTGGTGTTGTAGGGGATACGGACAACACATAATTACGTTTTTATATTTATCTAATGAACTATATACCTCAATATTCCTATGTGTTGCTGATACAATTAGCGGATACTCAAAATCTCCATCACGACAAGTAACACGCAGAAAATCAATTGCAGCATCCAACGTGTTTAATTCTTTGTTGCCGCAAGCATCCGGCATTAGACGTTTACCGTCAATATAAGTTTCTCCTTCAATTTCAATCACTTCTGTTTTTTCTGCATCAAGTGCTAATCCTGTAATATACTGAGCTAATTCCTTTAACATGTTTCTTTCCTCCTAGTCCTTTTGGACTTCCTCTTTTTTAATTAATTTATCTGCACCTAATCCAATCAGGCACATTTCAGGCTCAAAGATTTCTCCATCAAGATTTAGTTGTCCTCTTGCCTGTCTAGTTGTTTCTACCAACACATCGATCATCATGCCAGTTTCAGGATCAGCTTTTTGATCCTGCCGTAAGATGAGTTGCTTCGGTCTCATAGGTGCCAGCTTAGGTAAAACTTCATATGATGTGATTACCGTTCCATCATCAACTGGTAAAAATGTTAGTTTGATGGTTAACCCTCTCTTTGGTTTTTTCATTAGCATTAATATCATTCAAATTCGCCATAATTTTTGCCAATTCATAATTGGCTTGTTCTTTCATTTTTCCGTTATCAATATCTAAAATTGATTGTGCTATTTGCTTCATTTGTTCTCCCTTCATCTAGAAAATTTCATATTTTCCAGCTTCTTTCTTTTTTCTGCATCCGTCGATACATTGTATATGCGTGTTGTATCTAAGGATTCGTGACCGAGTATATCGGCAAGCTCAAGGATATTGTTATTGTTTTGCAATAGAAACTGCTTTGCAAAGAAATGTCTGAATGAGTGTGCATGTACCTTTTTCTTGTTGACTTTGGCAGCACCAGCAATCTTTTTTAACCTCCTCCATATGGTGCTTTTAGCATCATGCAGCCCTCTTTTTTACCGGCAAATACAAACCCATGTCGTATACCACTTATGCGGCAATATCTGCGCAGATCCCTTGCTAAGTCCTGTCTGAGTATGACCGTTCTGGATTTTCCTTTGTTTGTCACAGCTATGTAGTTCGTTTGAATATTTTCAACTGTAATAAATTTAAGTTCTTCAATTCTAATGCCTGTCATTGCCAGCACCTTCATCAAGTGGTACATATCCATCTCACCACGCTTTTTTGCATGCCTTAGCAGTCGCTTATAATCTTCCAGCGTGATAATATCCTCTCTGCTTCCCCGGCGTTGTGTCTTGAGCAGCTTAACCTTTAGATCAGTAGCACCAAGCCATGTTAGATACTTATTAAGCACTACTAAATAACTATTGATGCTTGATAGCTTGTATCCCTGTGATATCAAGGACTGCTTATAGTCAATCGCTGTTTCTTTGTCAAAATTAACCTGCTTAACAAAGCCATAAAATCTCATCAGATCCCGCCGGTACTTTTTCAAGGTCAGCTCGCTCTTTTCAGCCATCTTCAGTTCAGCCAAAAATTCTTCAAGGTGGCCTGCATATTCTGCTTTTCTCATTTAGCACGCTGAGAACAGTCCACCCCATTTTTGATAGACTTTAGATGTATCATCAAAATCCGGATAAATGCTTTGCAAATATTCCTGTGCTCTATCCAACATCGCTTGGCGTTGAGTGCTTTGATCCATCTTTGCATGGCAGCTTATGCACCCACATACAAGGTTTTGAGGGATACCTAAGCCGCCACGGCTCCGTGGGACTATATGGCAAATCTGTACGCCATAAGTTGAGCCGCAAAAGATACAGCAATCACAATCTCTCTCTTTGACTTCTTTTCTGACTTTCGGTGTGATGTTACACCGCCTCGTTCTTTCACTCATAAGGTTTTTCTCTCCTTTCATTTATTTCCAGCATGATTTTAACAATACTGTCGGCATCATTACTCTCACTCCATAGTTCTCTGACACAAAGGACAGTATTTCGGCCTAAATCGTTGATATAGTACCGTAATAGGCTAAACATAGCCTGTAATCCCTGTTCTTTGCTGTCATATGAACAGTATTCTATGCCACACGTAATGCCAGCTGGGTTGTTGTGATTAATCCATAAATCACTGCTACCCCAACCTGTCTCCCATGCCCACGTAGCAAGGGCAAAGCTTGGGTCAATACCATAATCAACGCTAAGCCATAAAAATCGAGAGAGAAGTTAAATTTTTCGACATAGCCGTTAAATATATCCGCAGGTGTATGATTCTCGTCAATACGAGTTTCAACACCTGTTATCGGCGTTCAGTAATCTTCTTCTATTACTGGTGTGATAATCTCGCCAAGCACCTGCAGCTCTGCTTTTTCACTCTGCAGCTGCGCTATCTTTTCGGTTTGCTCCTCAGCTAATCGGTTGCAATTATAAATTTGCACCGTAACTGCTGCCGAATAAATCACAAGTCCTAAGATGATCCAGTTCTTCCAGATTGGTTTTCTTATGTATTTGATCATTGGTTTCTCCTTGCCTTTTTAGGTATTAATGCTACAATTTTCTGTAATAATCCCATTCATCAAGATCGTTTCTTGTTTAATTCCTCAATGATTTTCCTTTGTCCTACCACCATTTCAATCATTTTCATTGCTTCAATAATATAACGGAATTTTGTAAACCTTTTAAACCATTTACAGTCAAACGGCAACAGGTCATAATAATAGGGTTTATCAGGAAAATTTTTATCCCAATTACGACCGTTATAGTAAGGAGCTTGATTGAAATTGGTCCACATATCTATTAACGTTGATGTAGACAATGTCTCCAACTTAAAACGGGTTTTAATTTTGTCCATTTTTCCTCCACTTTAGGAAAATAAAGCAATTAAAGTAGATGTTATTAAAACGATATTTACTAAAACAGATAAACAACAAACACCTTTTTAAAATGTCAATTTCTTTAGATAATATTTCAGAAACAATATCTACTGCATCTGCTTTTTTTAATCGTTCTATCTCTTTCTTCACTTTATCATTCACTACTTATTTACCTTGCCTTTTCTTATCCTTGTGCTACAATTTTCTCGAGGTGATTCCAATGAAATTAAATAATGATTGCATTCGAGATATTCTATTAACTTTAGAAAATGGTCTTGTTTTCTATAACGGAAAACCTAGACCTATAAAAGCTTTGAAATTAATCTCCAACGAAACCTTGCGCTCTAACTATTCTAAAGATGAAATTATCTATTCAATACAATATCTGTTAGAAAACAATTTCATTAAACAGTGCAATACCGCAAAAGCTAATGCAGCAAATATTTCAGATATAACCGAAAAAGGACATAAACTATTAGCTTCTATTAGTGATAATTCACACTGGAAGATTATTAAACCAAAATTAATTGAAGCCGGCTGTACACTTGGCTCTTTTACTGCAGATGCAATCATTTCTACTTTAATTGGTAATCTGTTATAATTCTCTGTGTGTAGGATACTTTTCAAAAGATTCTCTGCCGATACGGACTAACATATCTGCAATGTTGTCAGCATATATACCAGTCATTGTGATAATCTCATCTTTAATTTCTTCTATTTGCTTGAGATCATCAGCGTCATTCACGCAGTCAATCGGTGTTATATATCCAAGATAAATTTCAAAGATAACGTCAAACAAATCTTTTCCTAATAATTGATCTGGCTTTTTCTTTCCATTACATTCTCCTTTGCCTTTTTACTGGCATGTGCTATAATTTAATTGATAATTTTGGTGAATTATCAATGTGAGATACTGTGCTTTCCACGGCGGCGGTATCTCTTTTTTTAGTTCCCTTGCTAAATCAAGAATAAACCTTAGAAATGGTTCAATATCTCTTGATTCAGTGCCGATTTTATAAATCGGTTTCCTTTGATTTTTCATGTACTCTCCTTTCTTACTCCATAAAATATTCAATCGGCACTTTAAAATAATCAGCAAGAATTTTAAGCTTATCAAGCTTTGGCTTACTTCGCCCATTTTTCCAATCGCTTAATGTAGCGGTGGGAATCCCTGTGTCTTTTGATACACGATAAGCCGTCAATCCGTTGCTTTGAACTAATTCCAAAAATTTATTATACAAATTTATTCACCTCCCCTCTCGGAAACCTTGCAACTATTACGGAAATGTGATATATTTTTATTAGGAAAAGAAAAAATATAAAACGTATTTCATTGTTAGCAATGATTTCCTTTCTATGTGCTAATAATAGCACTGATTTCATATGGTGTCAACGCTTTTAACAATGATTTCCGTCATATTTTGGAAAGAGGTATATATGTATGAGATTTTTGAAAAACTTATAAAAGAAAAAGGCATCACAGCATATAGAGTTGCAAAGGAAACAGGATTAGGTACATCAACGTTCAGTGATTGGAAAATTGGCAGAAGCGCACCTAAAATTGATAAGCTAAAAAAAATTGCTGATTATCTAGAAGTAGATATAGATTATTTGACAGGTATATCCAGCGATCGAAGCATCAATAAGACAACCATAGAAAAATGTAAATATAAAAAAAGCAACAAAAATTCCTGTACTTGGTTCTGTACCTGCAGGCATACCTTTAGAAGCTATCGAAGACATTTTGGATTACGAAGAAATAGATGAAGAAACAGCTAAGAAAGGTGAATACTTTGGACTAAAAATCAAGGGTAATTCGATGTATCCACTTATTATGGAAGATGATGTTGTTATTGTAAGAAAGCAAGAAATGATTGAATCAGGTCAAGTTGCTATTGTAATGGTTAACGGTGATGAGGCTACTTGCAAAAAGTAATCATAAAAGATGGTGGAATTATGTTAATAGGACATAACCCTGAATTTACTCCACTTTATTATTCTGCTGAAGAAGTTGAAACAAAGCCGGTACGAATCATCGGTAAAGTAATTGAAATCAGACGTACTTTATAAAAACAAAAAAAGAGAAGCATTAACGCTTCTCGATTAAAGTATAGCCTGGCAGTCTACTTTGCACATATCTTTTAAACTCATTGTTAATTGTTTTATCAGTATACAAAACAACTTTATGAGCTTCAAGGTATATAATTACTTGATTCTTGCAAGATTTAACATACTCTACTTCTAGTTCCATAATATCCTCCCGTATATGGCGGCTATTATGTAATTATGTTGGGTGTTGTGATCACACTCATATTATATGGTAAATTTTGTAATTATTAAACTGGTATTTATTGCCAACAGGAGGTAACCAAATGAAAACTGCTTTAGGATATGCTCGTTTCAGTTCTGATAGGCAACGTGAAGAATCGATAGAAGCACAAGAAATAGCTATTCGTGATTTTTGCAAAAGTAACAAATTTAATCTGCTAGAATTTTATGCTGATAGAGGATTATCCGGAACTAATGATAATCGTGAACAGTTTCAGAATATGCTTGATGAAGCAGATAAAGGCAAAGTTGATTTTGTTGTAGTGCATAAGCTTGATCGATTTGCTCGCAATCGCTATGATAGCGCAGTAGTTAGAAAACGTTTAGCGGATCATGGAGTAAAATTATTATCAGTGTTAGAAAACGTTAATGACGATTCTCCTGAAGATGTTATATTAATGTCTGTATTAGAAGGCATGGCTGAATATTATTCAAAAAATTTATCAAGAGAAGTAAAAAAAGGAATGTATAGAAACGTTGAAAAAGGCATATATAATGGAGGCTTTCTTCCATATGGCTATAAAGTAAACAGCGAAACGCACATGATTGAGATTGATGATTATGAAGCTTCTATTGTTAAAGAAATCTATAATTTATATTTAGATAACAATGGTTATGTAACAATCGCAGATAGGCTAAACAAAAGAGGTCTTAAAACAAAAACGCGGTAATGACTGGACAGCAGATACAATAGGGAAGCTGCTAAAAAACGAAAAATATAAAGGTACTTATTTTCACGGCAAAAGTAAAGTAATAAAAAACGGAAGAAAACAGAAAAGTCATCAAAAATACAGAGTGGAAACAAGAAGAAACTTACCCGATCATAATTGAAGCTGATATTTGGGAAACAGCAAGGAGAAAAAGAACAATGAATAAACCAAAAGGCGGTAAGAAGCATAATTATTTACTTGTTGGATATGTTAAATGTAAAAAATGTGGAGCAAATTATATAGGATCATCATCAGCGCCATATGAAAATTATGTATACCGATTTTACACATGTTCAAGGCATAATCGCAAAAAGTGTGATGCTAAAATTATAAATGCAGATATGCTCGAAGCCACAGTAATAGATTTCATAAAAGAAAACTTTTTTCAATGAAGCTTCTTTAAATGAATACATAAACAAAGGACTAGAGTTACTTAATGATAAATCAGATAATGAAGAAAGAATAAGTACCTTAAAAAAGAGATACAAGCATGTGATAAAAAGTTAGACAATATACTTGATATTTACTTAGATGAAGGAATGTCAAAAGAAAAATATATGGCAAGAAAAAACAAAATAGAGGATAAAATGAAATATTTACAATCTGAGCTTGAATATCTGACAACTGCGGATGAAGTTCTCACTAAAAAAGATGTAAAAAAGCTATCAACTATTTATTAAAAAACATTGATGACAGCTATGAATACAAAAAATGATGGTTGATACTTTCCTTGATTATATAATTATAGATGACGAAACCTTTGAAATATCCTTAATTTATAACCTTTTTAGAAAGTCATGCAATTTTTATTTGCAATGATGATAGCACTAGTCCATATTCTTCGAAAAAGGCTTTCACAGCTTCACCCCCTCTCCAAATAGATTAATAATAATTTCAAACATGATTGCCATAAACAGCACTGTCACACCAAGCAACGGCAGCATTCCCCACCATTGAAAAAACATCAGCTTACTCTCGGCACGGCTGCTGCGCTCACTTCTCAGCCACTTTGTGGTTGTCTGAATCATGCGGTTAAACTGAACGTAAGCATCTTCCTTACCCACTGTATTATAGCGGTATAAAAGCTTCATCGCCCGCTCAATCTCTGATAATCGGTAAGCCTTTAAAAAATTCATATACGGTGTCAGATGTATTGCATCTTCCTCAATTTCCGCAATCAGAATTGATAAATCCTCTTGAATAAGCTGAGGGGCCGTCTGCGCGCTGAGAGTCAATGAAGTCACTACGGTATTAGTCTGAATCAAAATCTGAAGCTGCCGCAGCCAAATTGGAAACTGAAACTTCAGTTGATTCACCCGCTGCTTCTGCACCCGCTTTAACGCCAGATACGCTTGTTTATAAACAAGCATAAATAAGCCGCCGACACCGCCAAGCCAGAAAATACTGTAACTAAACTGCGGCCATAAAGCAATTAGCAGCAAAACCGGTTTAGCCTTTTTCAGCCGCTTAGCCGACAGCTTGAAAGGATCTTCATGAACCAGCTCATGCAAATCACCTTCTATCAGCAGATCAAGCAAAAAACTGTCAATACTTTTATTCAGCACGACTAACAGCAGACAGGCAGCAAAACAGATCAAGCTCTCGTAGATATGCATTCTTCTTTTTCCACCCACCCCTCACTGATTGTCTTATGTGCCATTAACAAGGTAATCAGCACTGTTGTGAAAAAAATAAAATTGCTGACTGATAGACAATTGAAGTCGTATTAAATTGAATCTCCTTCAGCATGTTTTTCGCAAACATCGCAATCAGCTGATAAGCCGCATAAACCAATCATTCGATTCTTAGCCTGCAGCTGCAGCCGCTTAAACATATAAGTATCTTCAATCCAATCATCAATATCATCCTGAATCAAGTCCAAGCCATCAAGAAACTGATCGCCGCCGTGCATTTCAATAGTCATCACCAAAGAAGTAAGATTATATACGATGAAATGCGGCTGATAATCAATCAGCAGCTGAAAACAAGCCTTCACATCACCACCCTCAGAAAGCTGCTCAATCATTGAGCTGACAACCTGCTTCATCTCACCCTCACAGATTTTTTCACATTCACATAAGATTCGATAGGTTTTCGGATTGAGCTTAAACAGGGCAATAAAATTCTGAAGAAACATCGTAAAATCATTAAATAAATGCTCCTGGTAAGAGTTATAAGCCAGCCATAAATAAACCGTCGGCAGCACCATGGAAGAAACAAATACCAGCAAGAGCATTGATTCAACTCGCACCTCAAACTGTATGCCAATAAAAAGAATACCCACCGCCATCAGGCTCAGTAAGACCATATGCTGTTTAAATGAATAATTGTAGCCATAAGATAAGATTGTCTGTTTCAGCGCCGCATAACCGTTTCTTCGAAACATACAGAATGTAAACAGCGCTTTTCCTTTGCGGGTATTCACTAAAAGCAGCAGCAATACGGCCATAATTATCAGCACGCTCATTTGGTTGTCCTCCTTTTTCTTACCGGCAGCGGCTTCAGGCTCTTAAACTTGCGGATCAGTTTAGGAGGATAAAGCGACTCATCTGCAAGCTCACCGCCCACATGATACAGCTCGGCTGTCATTGCTTGATTATTGACGCTGTCAAAGGCCACAATCTGCTTCAAGGTCCTGACAACCCCCTGCTCAGAAATCCGTGATTCAATATAAATGCCAAGATCCAGCGCTTCATGAATACTGTTCAGCAGGACCTCATTATAGATTTCAACGTTTGGAAACATATGTAAAATACGCTTAGGAATCTTTGCAGCGTCATCCGCATGAATTGTCGATATCAAATTAGTTCCTGTCGATATACTTTCTAATAAATGAACGACTTCATGACTTCTCACCTCAGAAACTAAAATCCAATTAGGACGCTGCCGCAGACTTGCCTTAATGGCATCGACATAAGTAAAGCCGGCATTGATTTTAAAGGCTACACAATCTTTATTGGGATGGATGTCATGATAGCGCAGCTCAAGTGTATCCTCGATCGTTATTACCCGTTCCCAAGCCGGAATGAATGAAGTCAGATACTTAACCAATTCAGTTTTGCCGACCCCCGGAAGACCGGCAATCATGATATTGCAATGTGCCTTGATCGCCCGCTCTAAAAATTCCAATACACCGGCTGTCGTATACTTCTCCTTAAGCATCTGCTTTTCACTCAGCCGCATAATTGCCGGCGTCTTACGAATGGATATGCTATGGCCGCTGCGGGCAATTGAGTCATGAACAATACTGATACGCAGATCACACGTTTCGGCTTCTACCAGCGGTGATGAGAAATTAAAAGAACAATTCACATAGTTGGCTATCTTGTAACAGAATTGCTGAATGAATTCTTCTTCATCAAAAGGTTCGCAATAGCGTCCCTTATGCAGATGATCGATCCACAGCTGATGACCATTATAGTTAATATCAGTAATGTTTTCATCCTCTACATAAGGTGTCAGCGGTCCAAAATTAAACTCACTCATCACTTGCCTCCACCAATAAATCCAACACCTTTGAGTCCTCGTTAAACACGCATTCCTCACTCTCTCTGTCATCAGCAACCGCATACAGATCAATTGTACCTACCTTGCTGGCAATCTTCAGCAGCTCCACATATTCATTCGCTACCGCAAGATTAATCACATAAGGCACATTACTGCTATTCTTGCTGCCCATCAGATTCCCCTTGCGATCCTTCACACTCAAAATACGAATCGATGAGATCAGCAAATCAGTTACCGGCTTTTCTTTTTCGGTTCGATGGTCACATATAAATCAACCTTTTGATTGGCAGTCAATGAATTACCCGAGCTTTTTAATAAATCTGTCCCCAATGAAAACGAGCTTTGCCCTGCTTTCAGCTTCAATGACGGATAATCCGGCAATTCTGTCTCATCAAAAAGCATCTGCTTATAAAACAATGATCCCTTAGGTATCTTCCCTTCAATTTCCGTTATTTTATCAAGAATTTCCTCCTCATTCATCGCACATGATTCATCAGTAAAAATGCTGGGTATTTCCTTATAAGCAATCATTTCCTTATTAATCTGAGTACGCGGTTCAATGGTTACAGCCGCGACCGGAACTTCTTCAAATCAATCGTCTTATCCAAAATCACTTTAAATAAAAGACCATTCACAAGCAGCAGGCTGATACCTCCTGCCGCGGCAAGATTTTTACGATTTTTCATTCTTTCAGCTCCTCAATCATGGCTTCCTGCACATGAATCATCAATCCTCTCAGCTTACTCTTATTGACGGCCAGGATTTCCACCTGCATAAAAAGCGGTTCTTTAATGAAGCCGGTCAAGGCAATCTGATATTCAAGATCCTTCAATGCCAAATCCTTAAAATCAGCTTCAAAATGCTGAAGGACATCGTAGATTTCAAACTCCCATTCATCGACATAGGCTGCCATTGTTGACATCAAAGCTCGTTTAGCGGCCATTTCAATCGTATTCTGGGTATGATCATACTCCACATACCAGCTCAACCCCAGTACGAGCGTGAAAGTCATGAAGATTATCATGAATGTCCAGTACCATGATTTCATCTTATCCCTCCTACTTCTATATACGCAAAAAAGCGGGTTTCCTAAAAACCCGCAGAATCCTTATGTTTAATCAGAAAGCAAATCAGTCCCGTTAAAGATTGAAGAAGCCGATTTAAGCAGCAATAAGGCAAAAACAAGATTAAATACAAAAGGCAATACCGTAATCAATACCAGATTAAAGTCAAAAGCAAAGGCCGCAACCCCGGCAAGGATACCGCTTGGAATCAGCATCAGCAGCAATAAAAGCATTCTCAGCATCTGTTCCACCGCCGCATTATTGCGGCTTTTCATGATACGATAAGAGATCATTGTACCGGAAATCATCGTGAGGCTGACACCCAATAGATTTAAAGCAACCGGCATGATTTCAAGCAGCTTCATTTTAAAACCAAACAAACAAAACAACATGATCAACAGGATAATCAATAATGCTTTTACTAAATAAGGCAAGGCGCACGCGATACCCTTTTTAAAGCTTGAATCAGGTATCAGATAAATCTGATAATTCTTAATTTCCGCTTCCAATGAGAAATCATTCATGATAAAGAATACGCACATAAATGACATCGACAGAAAATATGAAGAACCCATTCCCATAAACAAAGACATGACAAAGAAAATCAGCACCATGATCACCGACTGAAGCGGGAATAAATTCTTTGAGCGCTTCATGATCAGCAGGTTCTTTGAGAGAATCGCAAAAGCGCCAGGCCGGAAATGAGCCGGCTGATCCTCACTGATCTTAACCTTATCGACAATTCGCTCCCCCTTTTCAGACGCGCGTAGTTCTGTGTAAAATTCACTGCTTCATCATATGCCTTCTCACAGAAATCATCCTTGATATTAATAAAATAAATAAAGGCGATCAGCATACAGGCCAAGGTCAGCAAGAATGCCAATAAAACAAAAGTCATATTCCCGGTTAAGAATGAAGTTAATGCTAATTTCATCCAGCCGAACAGCGGTACAAAATGAATCAGCGGATTGCGGATAAAGGTTGTCATCGCTTTGCCAAAATCAAAGCCTACCTCGAAAAGATTAACCAGATATAATAGAACTAGAAAAACTATAAAGGCTATCAGAATGAATTTTCGAATCCATTTATTCTTTGCGCTGCGTATTTCTAAAATATGTAAAATATCAACCAGAAGCATAAAAAACATAAAGAATACAAAACAATACAGATATGTAAACAACAAAAACGGCAGTGTTGTATTCATAATAAAAGCAACTAAAAAATACATTGGATAAAGTGCCAGCATCAGTGATTGAAGAAGTGTTGTCATGGTGATAAAGCCCATGATCTGACGTTTAGTAAAGGGACCAGTAAACATCATATAAGCATCGGTTTCCTTCATCAACAACTGCCGTTTACTTGCTAGCTGACTGATGATGAGAAAGGCAGACATCCCCACTACAATCATTGCGGAAACATTAGGGTCCGCAGGCTGAGCATTAGTTTTTAAGCTTACTGACATATAAATTAATAAAATATAAAATGATGAAAGCAAAATCGTCAGGATCGCTGAACTGGGCTTAGAAAACAGATGGCGGATCGCAGCCTTTAGCTTGATCCACTGAAGCTTACAGATGATGCTCATGCTGTTCACCCGTACAGGCAAAGAAAATCTCTTTCAAAGACTCCTCATGCAGATCATCACGGCGTACTGTCCGCACAATTTTTCCTTTATTCATAATATAAGCTTTGTCCCAGATATCATCGATTACATCAATGATATGCGTACTGATCAGCACTGCAACACCATTATTTTTCAATTCAACCAATAGCTTTAATACCTCTTCAATGCTTGCCGGATCAAGTCCGACCATCGGTTCATCAACCAGCAGCACCTTCGGTGACAGTACCAAAGCCAGCAGCATTGATACTTCTGCTTCATTCCTTTTGACAGATTCTTGACAATCGTTTTCTTCTTCTCGCTCAAATCGAAAAGCTCATAGTATTTCTCCGCCAGCGGCCGATAGTCCTTAATCTGATAGGCTGCCGCAATAAATTCCACATGCTCATCCACACTCAGCATATCATAAAGCACCGGAGCTTCCGGTATATAACCAAAGCTGCGCTTGGCATTTTCCGTTTTATTGGCATAACCGCAGATTTTAATTTTCCCCTCAAACTGCAGCAAGCCGACAATACTTTTAATCGTTGTCGATTTACCTGCCCCATTAGGCCCCAGCAAGACAGTAATCTCACCGCTTGCCGCTTCAAGATCAATATTATCAACGGCTTTAAAAGAACCGTATTCCTTTGTTAAATCATGGCATTCAATCATAATAGTACCTCCGATTCCCTTAGATTATATCATAGATCGTGAAATCTTAGCTTACACTATTGTAATACATTGATAAAACAAGAAAAAAGCGGTACCGCTTAGTGTACCGCATCCTGCAAATTTTATAAAGCTACATCCAGAGTTGAACCATCAGGTCCTGGTGTTTCTTTTAAATAATCAACAATTTTCTGCTTAGCATCAGGTTTGCTTGGCTTACAAAGACTGACTGTCTTCACTTCCCCATTCACCAATGCTTCTGCCAGACCTGAACAGCCGGCAAAACCGCAGCCGCCGCAATTATAACCAGGCAGCATAGAAGTTACCGTTTCCTGACGAGCATCAACTTCAACCTTTAAAAATTTATCAGCAACACCCAGCCCAAGACCAAGGAGTGCGCCAAGAATCAGCATTGTTAATACAGCTTGTAACATAATGTTTTTCCTTTCTTAACTTTCGTGAACTGGATTATTCCCGCAGGAAACATCCTTACAGCCCTTGCAGCTGACTTTTAAATCTTCACAGCCCTTCGGAACCGGTGTCTTATGGTTCAAATAATAGAGCAACGCGTAGATTGCGCCTAAAGCCGCAAAAAGCAAAACCGCACTTAACATCTTAAACCAGACCCGCTAATCCGCTGAATGCCAGCGCCATTAAACCAGCAACGATCAAGGCAATCGGATTACCGACAAACGGTGTCGGTGTCTTTGCACTTTCAAGACGTTCACGAATTGTTGAGAAGATGAAAATAACCAAAGTGAAACCAATAGGAACACCTAACGAATAAACAATCATCTCAGAGAAGGTAAAGCCATTTGAAATATTCTCTAAAGCTACACCTAATACTGCACAGTTAGTAGTAATCAATGGCAGATAAATACCTAATGATTTATACAGTGTCGGTGAATATTTCTTGATCACCATTCTACTAACTGCACGAAAGCGGCAATTACCAGAATGAAAGTGATCAAATCCATATATTCAATACTGAATTTCACCAGAACTAAATGATAAATCGCATAAGTAAAGATCGAAGATGCAAAGATAACGAAGGTTACAGCTGCCCCCATTCCAAGCGCACTGCTAGTTTTCTTGGAAACACCCATGAAAGGACAGATACCCAGGAATTTGTTTAAAATAATGTTATTGATCAATACTGAACCAATAAATAATGTAAATAATTCTCCCATATTGATCTCCTTTCTACTTTCCTAGTGATTCAAGCACTGTTTTAACCGCTTTGGTTACTGAATCACTGGAGAATGTTGCGCCGCTTTGTGCATCAACTTCGAAATCAGAAGAAGCTAACCCTTCAAACTGATTAAAGAATTCTACATTGTTGATCGCATCACCGATACCCGGAGTATCTGCGAAAGTATCAATTTCAACGCTCTTAATTGAGCCCGAAGCTTCATCTACAACGATCTTGAAGGTATTTTCATCACCGCCGCCAGTCGCAGCAGTAAAGCCAGGTGCAGATACGATATAGGTCGTCTCACCATTTTCACTGCTTTCTGACAGGATACCAGAAGCTGTTTCACCATTAACCGGTTCAGAATTATCTGGTTCAACCGGTGTTTCAGCTTCCACAGCCGTATTGACATTGAATTCACCGCGTACTGCGATTACCGCAACTAACGCTAAAACAACAACGCCTAAGCCAATACCCCAATTCTTTTTATTCTTGCTGGCTTTGTATGCATTTAAAGCTGCTGCCAGACATGCAAATGTAATAAATGCGCCGATTGGATCTTTAAATAAAGAGATCGTATATTCTGCCGGGAAGAATTCTGCCTGGAAGAAAATTTGTGTCGGATTGAATGGATTTGCGAATGACAGCATACCCGTAGCCAGCAGCTGACGAATCGTGGATATTGCCAATAAACCAAAAGTATAACCAAGTCCCATGCCAAGACCATCTAAAGCTGAATCAAGCAGACCATTTTTGCTGGCAAACGCTTCAGCACGGCCCAGGATGATGCAATTCACAACGATCAGCGGCAGGAAGATGCCTAATGCTGTATACAGATCTGTCGCATAAGCCTGTACCAACATTTGAATAATTTTAACTAAGGTTGCGATAACGACAATATAAACCGGAATACGGATTTCATCCGGAGTGATCTTGCGGATCGCGGAAATAATTACATTTGACATAATGGTTACCAAAATAACAGCAACCCCCATACCAATGGCATTGTTCAGGGTAGTAGAAATAGCCAGTGCCGAACAACAGCCGAGATATAAACCGAAGATTGGGTTTTCACGAATGAAACCCGCTTTAAAATTCTCTAAACGTTCCATTGTTTTGCCCCCTATTTCGTAGCGTTGTAGTATTCTACAACGTCTTTAAGACCATTAACTGTTGCCGTAGAAGAAACCGTAGCACCAGACAATGTATCGATCTTAGTATCAATTGGCTTGCCGACAAACTGATCATAGAATTCTGCATCAGAAACACGGCTGCCAAAACCGCTAGTATCGTTATTTTGTAATACTTTGTAACCATCAAAGTTACCATTTTCACCGATTGCGACAAGATAGATCAAGCTGTCCTTGAAGCCGGTAACGGATACTTTATAAATCATGCCTTTGCCGGCTGCTTCATAAGCACCAATAATACTGCCAGTATCACCGCTTAATTCAACTGCTTTGAAATCAGCACCCGGATAAATCAATTCAAGATTTGCCTTCTCACTGGCAATCGCACTTTCCTCAATAATCGGTGCTGTAACCGCGTTAACAGCTGCCAAAGCACCGCCGGCGATTGCTGAAATCAATGCTAGGAATACGGTTAAATGAAGAATTTTTTTCATATGATTCCCTCCTATTCAGCAAGCGCTGTAAGTACAGCCTTGATTACTGATTTTGAAGTATAAGTAGCTCCGGATACGACATCGCTGACCATCGTATCAGCTGTTGCTCCTGCAAACTTACCTAAATAATCAGCCGTAGTTGCCTGATCGCCGATGGATGCCGTATCAACAAACTTACTGCATTCAACACTGACAACCGCTTTATTTGCATCAACCACAATCGTGAACTCATTGAGATCACTGCCGCCGTTGATAGCCGCAAAGCCCTGAGCATCTACGGTATAAGTCGTTGTACCGTCGCCATTATCCTTGCTATCTTTCACACTTGCTTCAATCTTTTTCACTAATTCGTCATCAGCGATGCTCACTTCCTGTTTAGCGCTGAAGCCGACATCCATGCCATGAGCTTCCATAGCCGCTAAAACCGCGCGCACAGCTGACTTTGATGAATAAGTCGCACCAGATACTGCATCCACTGTAAAATCTGCCGCATTCACACCTTCAAATTGTGCGAAGAACGCATCATCATTAATCTTATCACCAATAGTCGGTGTATCATTCACTTCAACAGCTTCAACCTTTACAACCTCATTGCTGCTATTCAAGGTAACCTTGAAGATATTGGCCTTTTCACCGCCATTCATAATGGCAAAGCCATCAGCCTGAACGGTATAAACAGTGTCACCGCCATTGGTCTGAGTCTCTGTTACTTCAGCCATTAAGGTTGCGACATACGGATCAGAAATACCGTTGATTTTAACTGCCGTTTCAGGTGCACTTGGAACATTTGTATCCGCTGATGCACTTGCCGGTTCAACAACGCTGATTGCCAGCAGACAAGCTGCCAGACCGACAACTGCCGCAGAGGCAAACATTTTAATTGCTTTTTTCATCGTCTTGCGCTGTTCGCCGTCTAATGCACGTTCGATCATCGGTGACAATGAGTTCATAATCAGAATTGAATATAAAACGCCTTCTGGAAGATTCGCTTTTACACGGATCAGCACTGTCAGGATACCGCAGCCTAACGCAAAGATACAGCGTCCGGCCGCTGAAGTCGGTGAAGTTACCGGATCAGTTGCCATAAATACAGCACCGAAGAATAAACCGCCGCTTAAAATATGATAGAACGGATACCAGATACCAGCACCGGTAAATAATGCGATGCAGGCTGTCAATACAAACACCGTTCCGATATAAACGGTTGGTACACGCCAATCGATAACCTTGCGATATGCCAAAACGATACCGACAAGACCAATCAGCAATGCGCTTGTTTCACCAAGAGCACCTGGATACATACCGATAAACAGATTGCCTAAACCGCCTACGGAATCCAGCAGCTGACCTGCTAATGAAGCATCTGTCACTAACCAGTGATACTGACCTGCCATCAGCGTAGTCGGTGTCACAGAAGTAACGATGTCCGTAGTAGAAGCTGTGAAAGCAGCAAAAATAATTGCGCGTCCAACCGCTGCCGGATTAAAAATATTCTGACCAAAACCGCCGAATACCAGTTTACCAAATAAAATTGCCATCGCACTTGAAATAGCAACTGCATATAATGATGTACTGATTGGCAGCATCAAAGCAAAAATCATTGCTGTGATGAATGGGAAAGATGTTTTAATAAAATTCAATACATTCTGCTTTGTAGCTAAAGCCCAAAGCACTTCAACGGCACATGCCGAAACTAAAGATACAAGCATGATCAGCAGCGCCTGCGTCACATATGCGCCGCCATATTGAGTTCCGTAATAGAACAGTGAGAACGCATAGACAACCAGCAGACCGATAGCCAGTTCACGCATGATTTGCTGAGTTGAAAGCTTGCATTTATAGTTAGGCGCCGGATTAAAAGTAAATTTCATAATTGACTCCTCCTACTTCTTGCTAAATGCCATATAGGCACGTTTAGCTCTGCGCATTGTTTCTGTAACAGCAATCTTAGACGGACATACATACGTACACATACCGCATTCAATGCATGATGTGATCTGCAGCAGGCCGATTCTTTCCATGTCTTTCGATTTCATTGCCTGAGAAATCCGCACCGGCTGCAAGCCTGACGGACAATGATCCGAACAGCGGCCGCAGCGCAGACAGGCAATTTCCTGAGCAGGCTTATTAAGCTGTACAGTTAATGCGTTGTTCTGACGTTCAACCGAAACCGCATCCGTTGTCATGGTAGCACCCATCATCGGGCCGCCCACAGACAGCAGAATATCTTCACCGGCATAACCGCCGGCTGCCTGTTCAACAACTTCATGCATGGAAGTACCCATGCGAACTAATGCATTCGTCGGCTTCTTAACGCCGTCACCGGAAATCGTCATCACACGGGATACGATGGGTTCGCCCTTAACCATGGCTTTACCAAACATATAAGCCGTCGTCGCATTATTGACAACTGCGCCTACCTCTCCCGGCAGACGGTCATAATCCTTACCGGTAATCTCGCGCACTAAAGTACGTTCCCATCCCATTGGATAAACATCAGGAACTTCACGTACCGCAACACCTTCAACACCGTTTAATTTAGACTGAACAAAAGAAATCAGTTCCGGATGTGATTTCTTGATAGCAATCGCAACTTCCTTTGCTTCAGCCATCTTTTTCATCGCTAAAATACCAGTCAGCATTAAATCAAATTCATGCTCTGTCAGGTAATAATCAGAAGTGATGAACGGTTCACATTCTACCGCATTAATAATCAAAATCTGAACATCCTTTGCAAATTTATATTTGATATAAGCTGGGAAACCTGCGCCGCCGCAGCCGATAATACCAGCATTCATCATAAAGTCGATAAGCTCTTCTTTTGATGCGCTCTGCCAGTCTATCGTACCAAACGGCTGACATTCCGTATACAAACCATCATTCTCAATTACGATGTGATCAATTTGCTTTAAACTCTGATGCATCTTTTTCTCGATGCCCTTTACTGTGCCGCTGACACTTGAAAAAATAGGAACGACATTGCGTTCATCAAAGACAGCGATCTTTGTTCCGACAGCTACTTTATCCCCCTCGGCAACCAGCACTTTCGGGTTTTGTGCGGCCCCGGCAAACAAAGGAATACTCACTGTTTTACCTGGATCGACAACAAACAGTTCTGATGCTTCTGTTAAATCTTTGTGACCATTGATATGCTCACGCATTGGCCCCTTAAACAAAGACATATTTTCACCTTTCCTCTCATTTTTACTATGTGAATTTTTTAAAAATTCGCACCCTTAATATTATAACACAAATTAAATTCATGAAAATGGAAAATTAATAAATTCTCAACTGTTTCTAAAAAAACTCATTAAAAAAACATTTCAATTATGGGATATTTTACAATTTTCATCGAGTTCAGCGCTTACAATCATCTATGGCTTAATGAACCAAAATCAGAAAAACAATTTAGTAATTTTTTCACAAATAAAACGATTCAATGACACCTTGTTTTGATGCAACTATTTTGTGTTGTCAGCCGCAATTATGATATAATAAACAGCGGTGATAAAAAATGAAAAAAGTTTAATCCTGCTGATGAGCCTGCTGCTTATCGGCTGTACGGCTAAACAAGCGCCTGTCAAGGAGCAGAGCCGTTATAACAGTCAGACATTGGATGCCGGATTTGATACGGTAATCTCGTTAATTGCTTATGCGGATGATGAGACACAGTTTAATGAATATTTTGATCTGGTGCGTTCTGAGTTTAAACGCTACAATGCCCTGTTTGATAAGTATAATGATTATGAAGGTGTAAATAACATTAAAACAATCAATGACAACGCAGGCATTCAGCCGGTAAAGGTTGACGCGGATATTCTTGAAATGCTTGAATTGTCAAAACAGTTCTCTGAATTATCCAATAACAAGTTTGATATTACGATGGGCCCTGTCCTTGAAATTTGGCATGAATACCGTGAGGCAGGCATTAGCCTGAATACTGAGGGACAGGATGCGCCGGTTCCATCAATGGAAGAATTACAACAGGCCAAGGCTTGTGTCGGCTGGAATAACGTTGAAATCAATGAAGCGGACAGTACAGTCTATTTGAATCAAGCGTGCGCGAGCCTTGATGTCGGTTCAGTGGCCAAGGGCTTCACAGCTGAAAAGGTCGCCCAAGAGCTTGAAGCGAGAGGCTTGACCAGCGGCATCCTCAACGCCGGCGGCAATGTGCGGGTGATTGGCAGCAAACCGGACGGCAGCGCATGGAATGCCGGTATTCAAGTTCCGGATCTTAATGGCATCAACGGTACTTTAGGTGTACTGCCGCTTTCCGGCAAACAGTCATTAGTTACTTCCGGTGACTATCAGCGCTATTATTTATCTAACGGTGAATTGATGCATCACATCATTGATCCTGACACGCTTTTCCCTGCCCGTCATTCACGCGCTTTAAGTGTTGTCACAGATAATTCGGGAGTTGCTGATATTTGTTCGACATTGCTTTATACGATGGATTATCAAGAAGCTAATGAAATGATACAGAAAATTCGTGATTTAGGTTATTCATTAAGTGTAGTTTGGGTTTATAACAGCGATGATGAAATCCCTGAAGGCAAAAAAGAATTTAAGTATCTTGATTATATCATTGTAACAAGCGATGATATTGAAGATATCTTCACTGTTTCCAAATAACCGTCCGGTCAAATTGACCGGATTTTTTTAATATAGAAAAGGACCCTACATATCGTAAGATCCTTATCATTGCTTTAAATAAATTAATTCCTGCTCATCAATCAAAATCGGTATCACATCACCGACCTGATGACTGTATTTTCCCTTGTTGAATTCAAGGCGCAGCGTCGTATATTCATTTTCATGATGCACATGAATCGGATGAACCAGATAGATCCTTGAAAAAACATCATCGATGATTGCTTCAATGCGGCATGGAATTGAATGCTCAGCCTCCCTAATGCGGATCGTATGCGCTCTAACCCCAATATAAGCACATGACTGTTTCATTGTAAAAGGCAGCTGCCAATCTACAGCAATACCGGCTTCCACTCTTGATATATTCTTACAGCCTGTCAATAGACATGCTGAAAGTGTTTTAGGATCTTTAAATAATTCATCTTTAGTATTCATTGATTCTACATCGCCCTGATTCATGACAACAATCGAATTACAGAGCCGATAAACCTCTGAACGATTATGAGAAACTAAAAGCACATCTCTTTTAAAAACCTTAAAAAGCCGCATCAGTTCCTGTTCACACTGCCATTTCAAATATTCATCTAATGCAGAAAAGGGTTCATCCAATAAAATAATTTCCGGATCACTGATCAGCATGCGTGCCAAGGCAGCGCGCTGCTGCTGGCCGCCTGAACACTGATGGGGATAATGATCAGCTAAAGCACGGATATAGAAACTGTCGAGTAATGCCTCAATCCGTGACTGACAGGCTTCCTTTGGGCCATAGTATGCCATTTTCAGATTTTCATAGATTGTCATATTCGGAAAAAGCGCATAATTTTGGAAGAGATAGCCGACACGGCGCGCCTGCGGTTTTAAATTGATCTTACGTTCTGAATCAAATAGAACACGGTCATTAAGGATAATTTTACCGCGGTCCGGCTTGACGATGCCCGCAATACATTTTAAAGTCATCGTTTTCCCGCATCCGCTGGCTCCCAACAAACCCAAAATATGATCCTCATCGTGAAATTTAGCCTTTAAAGTAAAATTCCCGACTTGTTTTTCAATATCAACCAACAGACTCATTGCAGATTCCCCGCTTTCTTCCGGCTCAGCCAGCTGTTCCATGCATTGACAGATAAAATAGCGGTGAACGAGAGGGCAACAATGACAAGAACCCATTTAAAAGCCAGTTCCCGATTGCCGCTTTGGGTTGCTGAATAAACCGCCAATGCCATCGTCTGAGTACGGCCCGGAATATTGCCGGCAACCATGATAGTCGCACCGAATTCACCCATTGCTCTGGCAAATGACAAAATGGTTCCGGCGACGATACCCGGCAGACTATTAGGAATAAGTATTTTCATAAAAATGGCAGTTTCACCGATCCCCAGCGTCCGTGCCGCCGCAAACAGATTCTCATCCACCTGTTCAAAAGCGCCCAATGCAGTACGATACATCAAGGGAAAAGCCACAACCGTTGATGCGATAACAGTCCCTCCCCATGAAAAAATCACTGAGAGATTCATTGTTTCAAGCAGCTGACCAATCCATGAATTTCTGCCGAAAGCCAACAGCAGAAAGAAGCCTACTACGGTGGGCGGCAAGACCATCGGCAGTGTAAAAACAGCGTCGGCTAAGCTTTTAAAGCGCTGACGTTTTAAGACGAAATAAGCCGCTAAAATACCCAGCACAAAAGCAAAAGCCGTTGCGAATAACGCTGTTTTAATCGATATAAATAACGGTGAAAGATCCATTATTTTGCCAAGCAAAGCCATATTTAGTAAATACCGCCGCTGCTTCTTCACTGAAACAATACTCAATAAAGGCTTTAGCAGCCTCAGGCTGTTTGCTGCCTTTGATCATCGCAATCGGATAAACAACTTCCTTATGAGATTCAGCAGGCGCCACAGCTGCAACATCAACCGCGTCAGAAATAGCCGCATCGGTCGCATAAACCACTCCGCAGTCTGCTTCGCCATTTTCAATCCATGTCAATACGGTGCGCACATCACTGCCATAAACCGCTTTGGCACTCACTGCATCCATGATTTCATAATGCTTGAAGATTTCTTCTGAATACTGGCCTACCGGTACCGAACCTAATTCACCTAAAGCAATCTTGGCAACCTCATCTTTGGTGACATCAGTAAATGCGCTTAAGCCAAGCGGATTGCCTTTGGGCGTAATTAATACAACCTCATTCACCAATAAATCTTTTCTTGTATCCTTCTCGATCAAATCCTTTTCATCGAGGGCATTCATCTGTTTCTGCGCGGCGCTGATAAATACATCGGCAGGAGCCCCCTCTTCAATTTGGCTCTGCAAAGAACCGCTTGACCCGAAGGTAAACGTCAAAGTTACATTCGGTGCCACATCCTTATATAATTCCGCCAATTCAGTTAAACAGTCCGTCATGCTGGCTGCCGCTGAAATCAACAGCTCAGCCGGCGCTGCGTCATTTTTTCATCCTCATTCGGTGCCGTATTGGTACAGGCACTCAAGCACAACATACTGGCTAATAAGCCAATCCATAGTCTCTTCATCAGTCAGTCCTTTCTTGCGCAGTTAACCGCGTCGCCTTTAAGAATTTCAAGACCATGCTTTAATTCCGGCAGGATGACCTCAAGGCACTCCCGCACTGCTTTTGGGCTGCCAGGCAGATTAACGATCAGCGTCGACTTCCGGATACCTGCCGTTGAACGGCTCAGCATTGCCCTTTTGGTGATTTGCATACTAAACGCACGCATCGCTTCCGGAATTCCCGGCACTTCCCGTTCAATCACATCACGGGTTGCCTCCGGCATGCAGTCACGCATCGAAAAACCAGTACCGCCGGTGGTTAAAATCAAAGTCAGCCTGATGCTCGTCACAGATTTTTGTCATTGCGCCGGCCAGTGTTTGACGCTCATCCGGAAGCAGCAGCATTGTTTTAACCTCATAACCAGCTGTTTTCAGCATCTCGCTGATTACCAGTCCGCTTAAATCCTCACGCTCGCCGCGATAGCCGGAATCGGAGGAAGTGATTATTGCGGCAGATAACATGTCATTTCATCCCCTTCTTTGATTACCCCACCATGCAGAACACGGGTAAAGACACCCTCTCTTGGCATGATGCAGTCACCCATCTTCTTAAAAATCTCACAATGTGAATGGCATTCCTTACCAATCTGAGTCAGTTCAAGAATCACATCGTTGCAGCGAAACAGCGTGCCAATCGGCAAGGATTTAAAATCATAACCCTCAACAACGATATTTTCACCAAAAGCGCCATCCTTAACATCGGCTCCCTTAGCATTAAATTCCTTGATTCGATCATAAGATAACAAGCTTACCTGACGATGCCAGTTGCCGCCGTGGGCATCTGCTTCAATGCCGAAGCCCTCCACCAGCTTAGCTTCATGAATGTTGTGTTTTTGTATACCTCGTACATCACTTGTACAAACTGCGATTACTTTTCCCATTTTATCCCTTTCTAGCCGCCAATCTGCGACATCATACGCGTTTCTTTTTTACTGTCCTCGGCACTGCTTTCAAATGATGACTCAGCGGTTTTTGAAGAATTGTCTGACGGATCGCCGCAAGCATTTCCTCATCGCTGCATTTTGCATCAAGCATCGCTTTCAGATTGCAGCCAGCATCATATTGCAGACATGTCTTAAGCATGCCGTCAGCCGTCAGCCGCACGCGGTTGCATTGTGAACAGAATTTATGTGACAAAGCGGCAATAAATCCAATTTTGCCCTTAAACCCTGCCAATGTATAATACACGCACGGCCCGTTGCCCAATTGCTTATCATAAGGCTTCAAAGCCCCATATTTAGCTTCAATGCGAGCGGTCAGCGCCGCCTGAGAAAGACCCTTTAATGATTGTCCCAAACCGATCGGCATCAGTTCAATAAAGCGCACATGAATATTTTTATCCTTAGCCAGCTCAATCAATGAATAAAAATCCTCATCACTGCTATCGGCCAGCGGCACCGCATTGATCTTCACATTCAATGGAGTATCTGCCGCTTTGCGCAGCGCCTCAATTACTTGATCTGCCCCTTGAAAACGGGTGATTTTTTTATAAGCTTCATCATTGGTCGTATCTAATGACACATTAACAGAACTGATACCGGCATCGATCAGCTCATCCAGCTTCTCACTCAGCAATAAGCCATTGGTTGTCAGTGTGATAGTATCGATTCCTTCAATCTGATTGATGGCTTTAATCAATGCCGTGCAGTCACGGCGCACCAACGGTTCGCCGCCGGTAATCTTGATTTTATGTACACCCAATTGGGCAAATAATCTGCAAAGATGCAGGATCTGTTCATAACTTAAAATCGCATCATGTGACAGCTGACAGACACCCTCTTCCGGCATGCAGTAAATACAGCGCAGATTACAGCGGTCAGTAATTGAAATCCGCAGATAATCAATCGTTCTTGAATATTCATCAAGCATGTTCATCACCCAGCAGTGTTGTATTGATGAAATGGCCGCTCTTACCGCCGGTTTTTTCAACCAGACAGATTTCAGACATCTTCATCGTTTTATCAATAGCTTTGGTCATGTCATAGATCGTTAAAAGGGCTACGCTCACACCGGTCAGCGCCTCCATCTCAACGCCCGTCTTGCCAGCCAGCTGGGCGGTGCAGACAGCCTTGATAAAGCCTGCTTCCTGATTGATTTCAAAATCAATACCACATTTAGTAATCGCTAACGGATGACACATCGGAATCAGCTCAGAAGTCTTTTTGACAGCCATGATGCCCGCCACTCTGGCAACCCCCAGCACGTCACCCTTGGCAGCGCTGCCCTCAACAACTGCCTGCATCACCGCTTCATTGACATAAATCATTCCTTGCGCAACCGCGCAGCGCTGTGTAACATTCTTCTCGGTCACATCGACCATGACGGCATTGCCGGCACCATCAAAGTGTGTTAATTTTTCATTCATAATTTTCCTCCAGCATGACGATTTTCACGGTTTCCCCTGCTTTTAAGCCTTCATTGCCTGCCTCGATATCAATCAGACAATTACAGCCAAGCATACTCGCCAGCATGCCTGACGAATGTTTATCACTGTTTATCATGACTTCACCCTTGATAGCCTGACCACGGATAAACGCCGGCTGCCGCTGCGCTTTTGAAATGGCTGTTTTAAAATCGCTGATTTGCGTTTGGGCACAAGCGCTTCATTGCCGCTCATGGCCGCCAGCAATTCACGGCCCATCAGATCAAAGGTAACTAAAGCCGCAAACGGATTGCCGGACAGTGATAATAAAGGACAATTTTCAATCAATGAAAACATCGCCGGGGTGCCGGGTTTCAGCTTAACCCGCCAAAACAGCTGTTCAGCATCTAGCAGTCGTATCACCTCGTGAAAAATATCCTTATCGCCTACGGAAACACCGCCGGTCGTAATGATACAGTCACACTCCTTCATCATTGCTTTTATTTTTGCGCTGACCACTTCGGCCTCATCACAGACAAAATCAGCAAGCACCGGTTTCATCCCCAACGAAGTAAGCACACTTGTCAGCAATGTCAGATTCGTATCATAAATCTTTCCAGGTCCAAGCACGCTGCCCGGCTGAACAATTTCACTGCCGCTCACCAAAAGTCCTACGCGCACAGCATCATATACCATGATTTGATCAATACCCATCGAGGCGATGATGCCTAAGTGTACCGGACCTAATCGCTCACCCTCATGAATCAGCACCGTCCGGGCCGCATAATCTTCACCCTTAAAGCAAAAATTTTCATAGGCCTCCATCGTTTTTGGAAGCGTTATTTCCTGTTCATCCCATATACAGTCCTCAAGCCGGATTACACAATCACAGCCCTCAGGAATCGGTGCACCCGTCATGATGCGAACCGCTTCCCCTTCCTTAACATGGCCCTCAAACGCTTCACCGGCATAGACACAGCCGATGATTTTCAGCTTTTTGCCCGCTGCGCTGCCGGCACTGTTTAAGGTAAAGCCGTCAAGCGGTGAACGATTAAAGGGCGGATTATCAAGCGGTGCAATGAGATCCTCCGCAATCCGATAATTAAGTGCTTCTGTGATAGGCAAGCGCTTGATTCTTGACACCGGCTGAGCATGAGTACGAATCAATTCAATAGCGTGTTCTAATTCAATATTCTTTTCCATCTTATTTACCAAAGCCGCAGTTAGGATACGTACATACCGGACAATTCAGACACAAACCACCCTCGCCGTAAGCTACAAAATCCATTTTATCCAGCTTCACACCGGCAGCAATTCTTGGCAGGACTAAATCAAAAATCGTTGCCTTTGCATACATGACACAGCCCGGCAGACCCATGATCACTTTATCATCATCAAAATAACCTAAAGCAAACATCGCACCCGGCAATACCGGCGCGCCATAGGTTACCATCGCCGCTCCGCTTGCCTTGATGGCACCGGGTGTCTGATCATCCGGGTCCACACTCATACCGCCCGTACAGCAGATCAGATCCGCCTTAGGACGCATGCCCGCAATCGCCTTTACGATTGCTTCCTTGTCATCATCGACAATACAATGCTCACTGACCTCAATACCATACGCTTTTAGCTTTTCAATGATTACCGGCGTAAACGTATCCTTGATTCTGCCCTTAAACACCTCACTGCCAGTAGTTATAATGCCTGCCTTGAGCGGCTTAAAAGGAACCAATGATAAAAGCGGCTCAGCACCGGCGGCATTTTCCGCTGCCGCCATCTGACTTTCAGCAATTACTAAAGGAATCACCCGTGTACCCGCCAGTTTGTCACCTTGTTTCACCGCTGTGTTGCCATGCCGTGTAGCTATCATTACTTCATTCACACCATTCACTGCCATTAAACGCTTAGAATCCACCTGAAACAAACCGTCACAGGCAGCGATGATTTCAATTTGCCTTCTTTTACTTCACTGCGTACCATATGTTCATTGATGCAGAGTTTACAAAGAATCTCCGCTGCCTCATTTTCATGAAGCATACCGGCTTCCTTTTCCCAGACATAAAGATGCTCCTTACCAATTGAAAGAAGTACGGGAATATCTTCTTCCGTAACGATGTGCCCTTTTCTGAACGCAGCACCCTTTTCTACATCCTTAACGATTCGGGTAATATCATGGCATAAAACATGGCCAACCGCCTCACTCGTTTTGATTAATTTCATATTTTCTTCTCCTATAAATCTCACAGCTGTCAGCACTGTGATATCTTCAATTATATTAAAAAAGGCTGTTTTACGCATTTTGAGCGCAAAGCAGCCTTAAGCATCATCTGATTACCAGACGTCTTTAAAATGACTGCTCCTTTTCAAAGATGGAAGGTTTGCTGTTTCCAGCAAAGCCCTTAAGCTGATGCTTAGGCCAGACATCCATGGGGGTCTTTAGGATTGAACGGCTCGGAGATCAATTATTAAATTTTAAAACTAGCGGCGATAGCCATATTCACCATATTCAGCACCTTCGCAAGTGCCTTGGCATATTTTTCAGACAGTATGTCTTTGGAATACAGGTAAGTAATGTTATTTCCGGTAACAACCGTTGCCATATCCGCATATTCCTCATGCTTTTCAAACTGCTCAACCGCACGTTTGATCTGCGGCATCGTATAGAAATACGGATGCAGCGTAAAGTAATCCAGCGGTGTCGGTGACGGATATGTCTTACAGCTGAAACGCACCATCTCGGCAATCGTTTTCGGCAGATTTTTTTCCTCTACAAGCATCGCTATACGGGCATAGTTATCACTCATATTGGCATTGGAATAATAATACACATCTTTATCACCTTTAATGGATACAATATCCGCACATGATTCCGTTTCACGCATTTCCTGAAGCAGCGCTTCAAGCGCCTCTTCCTCAGCAGCCAAAGCCGCATAGGCGGTAAGCATCGCGCCCGCAGAACGTTCACGAATAAAATCAGCAAGCAATTCAGCCTTCGTTTTTTCCTTCTTCTCAGGCTGCGGCATAGCAGCAGCAGCCGCCATCGCTTCCGCGTATGGATCTTCCACCTCCGGCAATGATTCGAGATATTCCATCAGATCCGGTTTTTCTTCAGCCTCTGCCTGCTGCTTTGCGATCATGCGATCTTCATTGTATTCAGAAACTAACTCCGGATTTTCCTCTTCAGTAACAAATCCAGGTTTACGACGACCAAATAACATAACTACCCAACCTTTCTATTCAGCCTATGCAGGAAGCAGACCGCGAGCCGCCAGATCATCAGCCATATAGCCCAGACCTACACGTTCAAGGGTTGCTCTGGTTGGAATACCAGTCTTGACATCCCATCCCATTTCCTCATAGAACATATCCTTTGCAAGTTCCATATCAGCGCGGTCCAGTTTAACCGTGCCTTCTTCAAATGCCTTAAATTCAGGCTCTTTATCAAATACCCAGTTACAGATCGTATCATGATCTTCACGCAGATTCGTACTTCCTTCATTAATATTAAATGAAATGGCAGTCATAACACGCAGCATATTGGAAATACGCTCACTCGCTAAATCAACATCTGCACGCGTCCATTTATCACCGGTAACTGCACTCATGAATTTCGCATCCAAATCATGGTCACCCTTATAATTACGAGACTTAGCAGGTGATTGCGTCATCGGCCACATCCAGTTGCAGACAGTTGCTGAATCATGCCATTGCTTGCCGATAAACGCCCATTTCGCAAGTCTCGCTTTTGAACGGTTCATCGGAGTATATTTCTTAGGCATATCGACGCAGCCTTCACCGAATTCATCTTCTAATGTCTTCTTATAAACTTCATAAGGACAGCCGGAACCAACGATATTGATCATATGATGGATCATGCAGTCACGGTTATACATGATACTGTAAAGCACACCTACCTGGTATACATCTTCAGAACCATGATGACGAGGATAACCATTGTAAGAAATCGTCTGCATGTAGTTGTCATCCCAGAATTCCTGACCGAGATTCCATCTTTCCGCAAGCAGGTAAGTTCCGTCACCTAAGTGAGAAATTTCACCTTTCTTAGTAGCGATCTGTTCAATGATCCACCACATCCACTTCGGATTGCCTTCCTTCATCAAATCCCAAGGCACAGCATCGTATTCTTCCTTCGGCAATACTCTTTCAAATACACCGTGCTTATAGCACCAGTTGAATTCACGAAGCAGGTTGCCATAGTTTTCCCAAACACCGAAGTTATCCAGTGCACGCTCACCGGCACCGTTGATGATGATCGAAGCATCGCCTTCATCGACGAAATCTTTTACACCCTCAGGATACCATGTAGTGTTGTAAATGATTGGCATACATGTATTGGATACACGTGTCGGCAGTTCATATTCAGCCAACGGCGCCATTTCATATTCAGCATAGCAGCGAACTGGACATGAAGAACAGCCGCCAACCTTAACCATGTATTTCTGAGCGATATCACCAAAGTCAAACTGACCCTTCATACAGCGGTATGCAATCTTATTGATATCATCATAAGGCTGCTCACCCATATCGATCGGACCGCCTTCAGCTAATCCCCAAACACGGCCAGGCGCACCAGCCCAACGGTTATTGCCGCTTGGTGCAGAATATTCTGCCCAGCTTTGCGGAACTGCCGGTACATTGTGGTTATTGTTGCCGCCGATCAGCTCGCGCAGCATGTAATCGCATAATTCTTTAAATTCAGCAGGATTAGCAATCTTCACATTGCCGGTCCCTCTGACAACTACTGACTTAACATTCTTACTGCCTAATACAGCGGCTGTACCAGCACCTGCAGAATCGCAGGAAGAAGTCAGCATGCAAGAATAATTGACCAGATTTTCACCAGCCTGACCAATGGATACAACATCGAAATCAGAGCCATTCTCTTCAATCATGATTCTGTTGGTATCAAATGTTCCCATACCCCATGTATGTTCAGCTGATTCAATCGTTACTTTATCATCATCGATCTTGATATAGACATGGCCGGCAGCCTTGCCTTCAATGACCAATGCATCATAGCCGGCATACTTAAAATTATGCGCAATATGACCGCCCATATGACCATCAAGAATTGAATACCCCTTAGTCCATGCAGACAAAGTCGTAACATTCATACGTCCTGAACATGGCACACCGGACGCCGTTAACGGTCCGACGCCAAAAATAATTTTATTGGCTTCATCATAAGCCTTTGTAGTTAAAGGCACTTCATCATACATAATCTTGTATGCAAGTCCCATACCACCGATATAATCTTGATATTTTGCTGTATCCTCCGTAGTGACCGAACCCGTTGTCAGGTTGACACGCAGGATTTTTCCAGCCCATCCATAGTTTGTAGACATGAATTAATCCTCCCTTTCTATTTGTGTACTTCCTGAGCAGCAGCCGTTACCTCATCCCAAGGAATGATTGACAGCGCACCGGCAGGACAGCCTTGTACACACGCACCGCAGGCAATACACTTGCTTGACTTGTGCGTTTCAGGATTCACGGTCGGCATATGCCATGGACATGCCTGAACACATGCGCCGCAGCCAATGCATTTTTCCTGATCTACAACACGGATACCGTTGTCATTGGCATAAATAGCACCCTGCGGACAAGCATTTCCGCAAGCCGGATCCTTGCACTGACGGCAAGTATCAGGGAAATAAACCCAGTCTTTATTGCCATAAAGACCATGTTCACCATTCAATGTAATATTGCGCTGAACCTTAACACGAGAAATATACGTAGAAGCCACACCATCATTTACCAGCGTACAGTTGATTTCACAACGCTGACAGCCTACACACTTGGCAGCATTGACAACCAGCAGTCCCTGCGGCATAGCCCATGTAGCAACTTCACCGTTATCGATCTGTTGCTGAGTGCACCCGAACAAAGAAAGCAATGAAGCGGAAACAGTTAAACCCATTAACCCTTTTCCTGAAATCTTCATGAACTGTCTTCTTGTCATTTCGGTGTCGAGTGCTTTGGAGATTTTCTCCTCAATCTGTTCTGACATTTTTTCTGACATTTTTTCAACCCCGTTCATTTGTCAAAAGTCACTGTGCGATATTTTCACAATAAAAAAGCAGCAGTAACCGCTGTTTGTAAGAAGGCTTAACAAATTTGTGAAAGTTTTCCCGTATAACCCCCACACATCCTAAAAAGCACCCCTTAAAACTAATTGTATTATAACCCTTAATGCAATTCACTTCAATAATTTTTTCACATACTTCTCGCTGAATACTCTATTGAGAATGTTTTCACAGATTATTCAATTCACTTCTCTGCACCTTGCAATTTCTAATAGGATAAACTATAATTCATGTGTATGGATATGAAAAACTATCCTTTAAAGGGGTGAAAGTATGTTTGGAAGAATTGGTGCCGGAGAATTAATAATCATTTTGATCATCGTTCTGGTTATTTTTGGTCCCAGCAAATTGCCGCAGATTGGAAAATCAATGGGTGAAGCTATTAAAGAATTCAGAAAAGGAACCCAATCCGTAGAAAAAGAAATCAAGGATCTGACTGATCCAGCAAGTGACGAAAAATAGTTACAAGTAGAAAGGATGTACAGCCGTGAGTTCTAACTCGAAGCAGGGTACATTTGTCGAGCATCTTGATGAACTCCGTAAACGTCTGACTCTGGTAATCATTATTAATCTGATTGCCATGTTTATCTGTTATCAGTACATCGATATTCTGATTCAATATCTGCTGAATCTGAATCCCGGCATGGAACTGATCTATGTCGGACCGTCAGAACTGTTCATGGTGTACATCAAAGTATCGCTGCTATGTGCCATCGTCTTATGTTCACCGATTACCCTTTATCAGATTTGGGCCTTTGTATCTAAAGGACTTTACAGCAATGAAAAAGTATATATGCTGATTTCGCTGACAATGGGACTCGCTTTTTTTATCATCGGTGTTATTTTCTGTTATTTTGTTGTTTTACCAATTACCTTAAGCTATTTTGTCAGAATATCCATCAGCGATATTGCCGCAATGATTTCCATTGAACAATTTATGTCCTTCTGCAATCAGATGCTGCTGTGCTTTGGAATCGTATTCGAAATGCCGATTCTTTCCTTTTTGTTAAGTAAGATCGGTATCTTAAAACCGGCCTTCTTTAATGAAAAACGCGGTTTCCTTTATGTTTTGATTTTCATAGTTGCCGCAGTCATCACACCGCCGGATGTTATGTCGCAGATGCTTTTAGGCATACCGATGTGCCTGCTGCTTGAAATAAGCATGTGGATCTGTCGGACGGTTGATAAATTTAATACCAAAAAAATGAATGCTGTCAAAGCGTTATAATCAAGTGCCGATGAAAAACGGTGCTTTTTTATTGCCTGAATGAGAAGCACAAAATGCTTTTAACAGCTGTGCTAACAGTTATTCACCTTATGATATTTAAATAATACCCAGACGCCATAAATTCAGGCAAGTAATGAAATCATGTCTTCATGGGTGCTGAATATAATTGATTTTATCCCGCCAGTCCCCGCATTGTCTTTGTGAATCTGTTTATCTGTGTATCTGCGTCCCATCCAGCAAATATTACACGAATTATGGCGACTGCTTTCATGTTTTCATCAAGGATATAAAAAACAAGGTAATTATCTGCCGGTACTACTCGTAGCCCTCTAAACTTCCACAATTCTTCTTTTTCATATTCACGAAATCTCTTTGCCATATGATAAAAACTTAAAATACATTTCTGAATTCTATTAATTTGGCTCTTTGTTTTTTCGGCATTAGAAGTTCAAAAGCAATATACTCATAAATCACTCAAAGATCCGCTTCTGCTTGGTTTGAAATTTCAATATCAAAAATCATAAATTATAACTTTTATGAAAATCAGCAAATACTTCACGCCGATTTTGTACGTCCTGCTTGCATATCCTTTCTCAAGTTCTGCATTCAGCAGTGATTCAGACAAAGCACTAACATCTACGGAATGAGCGGATGGTATCAAGCCTTAAAAGGAAGTCCTCTTTGAAGAATAATTTGATTGTAAAACATGTTCACCGCACTTATGAAAAGTATGATTTTTCCCTAGACTAACTCCCAAAATTTTCTTACATACAAAATAAAAAAGCCTGCAGCTGCAGGCCTAATATGTGATTAACCGCGATAGTTGATTCTTTCAACTAATGAACCGTCATTAGCATAGATTTCAGCCATATCATTGACCTGATCCAGCCAGATAACCGCTTTGATTGCATCATCGCCAAAATTGTTGGCATCATAGTCAGATTTAGCAAATACATACATATTATATGTTCCTTCAAGATTTGCCAATACTGATTCAGTATACAGATAATCAGCTAAAGAACGAATCATTTCCGCATCAATGCTGTCACTGTCCAGTACATAATCATAAACCGTATCATCTTCTTCAAAGTAATAGATTTCCATCGGAACATTGAATGCAGCTTCTTCTGTACGTTCATACAGATCACCATCATATTCAAAATCAGCATCCGCGTCAAATGTCGGACAAACGATGGTTGCGAAATCACCGCTCTTTGGAGGCAATGCCTTTACATTGACACTCTTCTCACATTCAGGGAAATCCACATGACCAGTGAAATAATAATCAGACAGATTAACTACCTGAATTTTGTACTCGTCATTAACCGGATCATCATAATAAACCTCGATGGTCGTATTTGGATCACTGAATACCTTCTGTGCTTCAGTCTTTGCAATTGGCTTTGACTGCAATACTTCTGACATTACTTTATCATGATTTGGATTTAGATATACGATATCTACACTTTCAAACTTACTGCCAGAGGAACAAGCGCAGAGCAACGCTGCTATGCTTAATACACCTAATGCTTTAAATTTCATATTACCCTATCTCTCCTTGTATATATTAACAAATCTATTTTATCACAAAATAAATGAAACGTGACATAAATTACAATAAAAAGCTGACAAACGTCAGCTTTCAGAACTTAATTCTTGCCTAACAGACGGAACATATTCTTTTTATATACTTCTACACCTGGCTGATCAAATGGATTTTCATCAATCAGATAAGTTGTCATCGCAATTGCCCTGAAGAAGAAATAAGCCAAATAACCAAAGCTTTCGACACTCATATCAGGAATTGTGATTTCAATATTAGGAACATGACCAGTTTCAACATGTGCCTCCAAAGTTCCCTGACAAGCCATCTTATTTACCCAATCCACAGATTTACCGGCCAAATAATTCATGCCGTCTAAATTTTCTTCATCCGCTGGGAAAGTAAGATCCAAAGTTGGTTTTTCAACCTTAATCAACGTTTCAAATAATACTTTGTTGCCATCTTGAATGAATTGTCCCATAGAATGCAGATCCGTAGAGAAATTAACTGAGCAAGGCAGGATTCCCTTGCCGTTTTTACCTTCTGATTCACCAAACAGCTGTTTCCACCATTCAGCAACCAAACTCATCTGTGTTTCATATGAAACCAGCATTTCCGCATTCTTGCCTTGATTTTGCAGCATACGGCGCGCTACTGCATAATGGTAAGCTGGGTTCTTATCAAGATCAGCAGTATCCAGATCCTTATAAGCCTTGCGGCAGCCTTCAAGCAGTGCGTTGATATCGATGCCGGCAACAGCAATCGGTAAAAGACCTACAGCAGTAATTACAGAGAAACGGCCGCCGATATCATCAGGAATCGCAAATTCTTCATAACCAGCCTTATCAGCTAATGATTTCAATGTACCACGGTTGCGGTCAGTGGTCGCAAAGATACGTTTAGCAGCTTCTTCAACACCATATTTAGCTTCTAAAGCCTGTTTAAACAAACGGAATGCCAACGCTGTTTCAGTTGTAGTGCCAGACTTAGAAATAACATTCAGACATACTTCCTTATCCTTAATATAATCTAGAACCTGAGCGATATACGTTGATGAGAAGGTATTACCGATAAAGATAATTTCTGGTTTTTTCTGAGCATACAGCCCATTCACCATTTCGATTACCGCCCGGGCCCCTAAGTATGAACCGCCGATACCGCATACCAAGAATACATCACAGTGATTGCGGATTCGCTCAGCCGCGTCTAAAATACGGGCAAATTCCTCTTTATCATAGTCAAAAGGCCATTCTACCCAACCGGTATAATCATTCCCTTTGCCTTTTTTAGTCATCAGCAGCTCATGACAATGCGTTACGCTGTCTTGATAATCTGCGAAATTCTCATTTAAAAATGCGTTTTTAGTTTCTAACTTGATCATCATTTTTCCTCCCACTTGATCTGATTTTCAATCCATTCATCCAAATGATCAGCTAATACCTGAAAGCCGATCACCATTTTCGGCACCTTTTGTACACGGTGTACTTTCTGCTTCTGACGAGCCATATTGCGGTTCACTGCCTTCAGCGACAATTTACACTGATTCGTTGACGTATCAATATCAATGACTTTGACCCGGACTTTTTCGCCCACCGTCAGAAATTTCGTCACGTCCTTAACATATCCCCTCGATATTTCTGAGATATGAATCAGACCTTTATGATCTGAGTCCAGATAAACAAAAGCACCATAGGCTGGATGCCGGTGATTACACCTTCTACAACCTGTCCAACTAAATAATGCATCTATCCACCTCATTTCCCAAACAATTATATCACAAAACAAACTTCTGTACCTTTATTTAAGGGTAACTTGATCAAAAATTTCATCACTCATTGTATAGATTGTAAAGACATCATTTTCCAAAACCGCATAAGAAGCGGGACAGCCGCCTTTAGGCAGCGTAATTGAACCCGGATTTAAAAGCATGATGCCATGATCCTTTTTAATTGTTGGAATATGAATATGGCCAAACAGAAAGCAGTCACCCATTTTTAATGCCGGCATATGATCCGGTGAATAAACATGTCCGTGACTGGCAAAGATGCGGTACCCGTCCATTAAAAGCACGTTATAATCAGCGGTTATAGGAAAAGCCAGCACCATCTGATCGACTTCGCCGTCACAATTTCCTCTCACTGCGATGATTTTATCTTTATATGCATTCAGCAGCTGAGCGGTTGATTTTGGATCATAACCATCAGGCAGTTCATTGCGCGGGCCATGATAAAGTATATCTCCCAGTAAAAGCAGCTGATCTGCCTGTAATTCTTCAAAGCGCTCTAGCAAATGCTGACACGTCTTGGCGCAGCCATGAATATCTGATGCTATTAATAATCTCATAATGAGTCCTCCATTTTCTTTACCATTATATCAGACTGCCGCTTCACTGTCATTGAAAAGACCATTCAAAAAGATGTCTTTTCATCCTTAAGATGGTATAATTAAGGTAATGAAAAAGGAGGATATTTCATGAAGCATAAAATCGGACTATTAATAGAAGATATGATACTTTATGAAAGAGAAAGTCAGCGGCGGATCAACCACGCAATGAAAGTATACAGCTTTGCACTGGCGATTGCGGAAAACGAAAACGTCAATGCAGAAACTCTGCAAATCATTGAAGCAGCGGCTGTGCTTCACGATATCGGTGTTAAAGAAAGTATCAACAAATATAATAGTACAGCCGGTACTTTCCAGGAAATCGAAGGTCCGGCAATCGCTAAAAAAATCTTAAAAAACCGTGATTATGAAACTGATTTCATTGACCGTGTCTGCTACTTAATCGCCCATCATCACACATATGACCGCATCAATGACATCGACCTGCAAATTCTTGTCGAAGCGGATCTGCTTGTTAACATGTTTGAAAAGAGCTATTCCTATGAGACGATCGTTGATCATCGTGAACGTTATTTCAAGACAAAGACCGGATTAAAATATTTGGATAATCTGTTTTTAAGAAATTATTAATCAATCCCTGCGCTAAAATGCAGGGATTTCATTTAAAAAGGTTAACAGTGATGAAACGGTTAACCCTTGGTTTAATTTAATAAATCGATGACTTGAGAAAGTCTGTCAATCTCATAGTCCGGCTGATATCCACTCAGATTCTCCTGATGATCAGGATTATACCAGACTGTTGTCCAACCGGCCGTCACACTGCCCTTAATATCTGCACTCAAGGAATCACCAACAAATAAAATTCGTTTTGGATCATGAATTTCCAAAACCATTTCAACGCGCTTAAAGAACTTAGGGTCCGGCTTTTCTGCCTGCAGCTCCTCTGAGATAAACAAATGTTTAAAATAAGGTTCAATCCCTGATTTTGCAAACCGCCGGCGCTGCACATACCCAATGCCGTTGCTGGCAATCGAGCATTCAATCTTTTGAGAAACCGTTTGGATCACAGCCATCGCATCATCAAACAAGATGCCCATTTCAGCCAGATTATTTGTATATTCCATACTGATCTGTTCGGCATCCATCTGCTGGTGAGTTGCGGCAGCATATGACGCAAAGCGTTGAACCCGCAATTCAGCCTTTCCTATCTCTTTGCGTTCCAGCCGTTTCCACATATCATCATTAATTTTAGAATAAAGCTCATAGCTGTGCAATGAACAATCAAAGCCATGATTTTCCATAGTCAGCATAAAAGCTTGCTTTTCAGCCGCCTTAAAATCATAAAGCGTCGCATCAGCGTCAAATAATAATTTATCGTAATTCATAGATTCTCCTATTGATATTTCTGCATCAGACATTGTCTGACATAAGGGGTAACAAAATTGCTGAGCTCACCATGAAACATCGCAATCTCCTTAACCGTGGTAGAGGATACAAAAGAATACTCCGGTCGGCTCATTAAAAAGACTGTTTCTACTTTAGGATCAAGCATCATATTCGCGGTCGCAATCTGCAATTCATATTCATAATCGCTGGTTGCACGAATACCGCGAATCATCACTCAGCACCTAATGCCGAAGCTGTATGAACCGTCAGTCCCTGCCCGATATGAACCTTTACATTGTTTAAATGCGTAGTTTCTCTTTCAATCATTTCCTTGCGCTCATGCTCGGTGAACGTACATTTCTTAACACCATTATACATAATCAGTACAATGACTTCATCATACATCGCGCTGGCTCTTTCAATAATATTCAAATGCCCGCGCGTCATGGGATCAAATGTTCCCGGATATACTGCTTTTCGATTCATTTTGCTGTTTCCCTTCGATAATAGCTTATTTTAGTTTATGCCGTAACATGCCATTTTTTCAAGCTGCATGTCACTGATCTGTTCTGCAAATTCATCTTCTTTGCGGCTTTCAATAACGATTAAACCATCAGGCTTCATTAATGACAAAGCACATATCTGATTAATCAGTGCTTCATTTTGCTGCTTAGCATAAGGCGGATCAAGATAGATCAGATCAAACTGTCGGCCGGCTTGCGCGCATGCCTTCAGCAGCTCCTCTGCCGACAGCTGACTGATCTTCGCCTGTTCTTCAATTTTTAAATTCACAACATTGCGCTTAATCGTTTTGACTGCCGCCGAGCTCATATCATTCAGCCAAGCGTGATCCATCCCGCGGGAAATTGCCTCAATGCCGATATTACCGCTGCCGCTGTATACATCAAGCATTTCACCGCCCTGAAAATATGGCCCAATCCGTGAAAATACAGCTTCTTTAACTTTATCAGCCGTTGGCCGGGTATCCATTCCCTCCACCGCCTCTATTTTTCTTGAACGCAGTGTTCCTGCAACTACACGCATAAATACTCCCCTCCCAGCATAGATTATACTATCTCACTTTCCTTCTTATCCGTTAGCATGAATGCGCAGCAGCTTAATTGCCATTGCGCATTTTGCTATGACGGCCTGTGAAATGCCCACCGCACAGCAGATTGAAAGCAGACTGCTTGAACCTGACGAAATAAAGAGCAGCGGTACACCGGTTAATGGCAGCAGACCGGTAACACCGCCGACATTAAATAGGAAATGCACAAACATATAAACTGCCGTACCAACAAGCAAAATTTTATAACCTTCACTTTTAGCTTTAAATGCATAATAAAATAAACGGTACATGATAATTACATAAAAGAATAAAATATACAGGAAACCGCCGATACCTAATTCTTCAACGGTTATAGCCAGAATATAATCTGTTTTTGCTTCCGGCAGATACAGCATCTTCTGAATTGACTGCCCCAAACCAAGTCCTGTCCATTTGCCTGTCGCAAAAGCATAGAGTGAATTGATCAGCTGATAACCATCCACAAAAGGATCGCTGAATGGATTGTCCGCAATAATAAAGCGGCTCAGCTGATGCTCCTGCAGAAAAGGCAGTTTAGATACAACCTTTAAGCCTGCTGGGGTCAGCAGAAACAAGGATGCGATGCCGCCGATTAAGATCAGCACCATCAGAATATGCTGAAGCTTGCGCAGACTTTTGTGCGTCGGTATCAAAAAACAGACGCCGCAGATTACCGTTAATACCATGATTGAACCGGCATCATTCTGCAAGCCGATAAAAAATACACCTAAAAGCATAAAAATAACCGGTACTTTAATAATTGTCCAGCAAGAATAATTTTCCTTACGCCGTGTAGTTTCCACGGTCACTGCCATTAAAACGATCATGAAGGTTTTAAAAAACTCCGAAGGCTGCAGCGTAACCTCACCGATCATCGGCAATGACAGACGCAGCCACGCCCGTGAACCGCCGCTGGGATCAAACATCAAACAAGCAAGCAGCATCCCAAGCAATAAAACACCGATCGTCTGCGACCACCACTTTGCTCTTGACATTGTAAAGTTATTGGCCATAAATACCATGGCAAGATAGCTTAAGATCACAAATCCCAACTGTTTAATAAAAGTTTTGATAACGACTGTATCATTATTATATGTTTCACCGACACTGGTTGATGTTATCATCAGCGTGCCTATTACGATTAAGGCGATAACACTGATATGAATGAAAAGATCATATTTTTTAGGCATCTTAAATGTAAGACGCATTCTCATAAAATTCACGTAATCGCCTCCGTATCCATTTTACACAATTTAAGCTTATAAAGCAACCAAGCAAAAAGCATCATAAATCATTGGATAAGAAGCATATAAACCATAATCAGGCTGAATAAATCCGATTATACAAGCGGTAATACTTGCGTCATTTTTAATTATAACGTAAAATAATATGGAAGAAAGCAGGGATAAAATGAGATTAGAAGCAAAAGACATTGTGAAGGATACTGATCCTTCTGTCAGACAAAAAAGTGAAAAAGTACAGCTGCCGCTGAGTGATGAAGATCGTGAACTGGCACTGGCGCTTGTTGAATATGTAAAACGGTCCCAGGACCCTGAAATCAGTGAAAAGGAAGGATTGCGGCCTGCTGTCGGCATTGCCGCTGTTCAAGTAGGGGTGCATAAACGTATCTTAAGTATCGTCATTCCCTATGAAGAAGATGAGGATGAGGTTTTCTGCCTTGTGAATCCGAGAATTGTTTCTCATTCCGTACAGGATTCTTATTTAAAAGGCGGTGAAGGCTGTCTTTCAGTTGAAGAAGTTCATGAAGGTTATGTACCTCGTCATGCCCGCATCAAGGTTCGTGCCTATGATGTTTTACAGGATCAGGAGATTGAACTAAGAGCCAGCGGATACGCGGCAATCGTGCTTCAGCATGAAATGGATCATTTTGAAGGCATCCTCTTCTATGATCGGATTAATCAGGAAAATCCTTGGCAGGAAATTGAAGACGCAGAAGTAATCGAATAGAATATTTAAGACTGCTTATAAAGTTAAGCGGTCTTTTTTTGGTTAATTCAGTTTTTATTTTCATGAATCTATGTTATAATAATAAAAGCAAAGAGTGTCTTTTTGTTTTGAAAGGAGTTTAACTATAATGGATAAGAAGCAAACAAAGACACCTCGAAGAGTACCAGAAAAACAATCAACACCATATAATAAACTGGCCCCGAAAAAAATGACACCTTAGTGTATGCGCTAGGTGGCTTGGGCGAAGTCGGCAAAAATATGTATTGTATTGAACACGAGGATGACATCGTGATTATCGATGCGGGTGTTCGTTTTCCTGAGGAAAATCTTCTGGGTGTAGATTATGTAATCCCTGATTATAATTATTTAGTCAGAAATAAGCAAAAGAAAAAAACGTTGATTATTACACACGGACATGAGGATCATATCGGCGGTATTCCGTTCTTGCTGAAATCGGTAGATATCGATTGTATTTATGCGAGCCGTTTTGCCGTATCATTGATCAACCGTAAACTTGAAGAAAGAAAAATGCTGAAGCAGGTAAAGATTCGTGAGATCAATGAGGACAGCTCCGTGGTGACTAAGCATTTCCGCTGCGGTTTCTTTAATACGACTCACTCAATTCCTGATTCATTGGGAGTTGTTATTAATACGCCAAATGGACGTATTGTAACCACCGGTGACTTTAAGTTTGACTTAACACCTGTAGGTACCAACGCCGATTATCAGAAAATGGCTTATCTGGGAGCAAGTAATGTTACTCTGTTGATGAGTGATTCAACTAACTCTGGCGTTGAGGACTTCTCTATTTCAGAAAAGGTTGTTTCAAAGGCAATTTTAGAAATTACCCGTAAAACCCAAGGACGTTTGATTGTTGCTACATTTGCGAGCAACGTTCATCGTGTTCAGCAGATTCTTGAATCCGCTGTAGCCTGCGGACGTAAGGTCTGCATCTTCGGCCGTTCTATGGAGAATATTGTAACCATCGGACGCAAGCTCGGTACGATCAATATTTCAGAAAGCAGTTTTTGAATCCTGAGCAATTAAACCGGATGCCGGCAGATAAGGTATGTATCGTATGTACTGGCAGTCAGGGTGAGCCGTTGGCTGCCTTGAGCCGCATTGCGCAAGGAACTCACCGCTATATTAAATTGATTCCCGGTGATACAGTTGTCTTCTCATCAAGTCCGATTCCCGGTAATGGTGCCAGTGTAAATCAGGTTGTTAATAAGCTCTTCAGAGCCGGTGCAAATGTACTGACAAATTCAATCTTAAATAACCTGCATACGACCGGGCATGCCTCACAAGAGGAACAGAAGCTGATGCTTCAGCTGATTAAACCAAAATTCTTCATGCCGGTGCATGGTGAATATAAAATGCTGAAACAGCATATGGATACAGCGATTGAAACTGGAATTCCTAAAGAAAATATCTTTACTTGTGCCAATGGTGATGTATTGCTGCTTAGAAATGAGCAGGTATATCAGTCAAGCATCCGTATTCAGGCCGATGACATCTATGTTGACGGCAATGATATTTCAGGCGTATCAACAGCGGTATTAAAGGATCGTAAAATCTTGGCGGATAATGGATTGGTTTCAGTCATTGTCTGCATTGATTCAAGAGTGAACAAGATCATGTGCCGTCCAGTCATTGTATCAAGAGGTTTTGTCTTCATTAAGGATTCGCAGACTTATTAAAAGAAGCAGAGAACGTTGTCTATACGGCACTGCGTGAACGCATGGCAACTAAAACAACCTTTGGGGAAATTAAAAATACGATTCGCTCATCCTTAGAGCCCTTCCTCTATAACAAGACGCACCGCAATCCAATTGTTATTCCGGTAATTCTGAATTCAAAGGAAGCGATGGCGCAAATGGCCCAGATGCGTACTGCTAAGGCTCAGCATCAGCCAATTAAAAAAGTTAAACATACAGAAAAGTCAGCCGCAAAAATAGGCTGGCTTTTTTAAAAGAAAAACGATGGCTTTCATTGACCATCGCTTTATTTTAATTAATCATTTCCTAGTGTATATATCGGACTCCAATAAATACCATATTCATCGATCCAACAGCAATCCATTAGTTTCTGACCATTCTTTCCTCGCTGTTTTATCCAATGAAGAAGAAAGTAACTTACCGTTGATGTGAAAAATTCACTTCTTCCTGACGGAATCTTTTTTTACTCCATTAAAGTATGACAGAGAAAAAGAAGGAAGATTGAGAAATATGTGAAAATGGATTTTGGCATAAAAATCATTATTTATTATTACATATTTTTTATCATGATGGAGATGAAACATTTATAAATCAATAGATAGTTGCTGCAAAAATGAATTTTCCTATTATAATGTTTGGAAATATACTTTTATACTAATGAATTAAATGATGATCTAAAAAGCGTTGGGTGTAGAAACATTCATTATTCAGCAGTGTAGCTGGAGACAGTTATAATGATCCTTGTAATATAATTTGTGTATTAGCAAAATATATCAGACTATAAAAAACCTCGTCTTAATTCTAAAACGAAGTTTTATTGTACTTCTAATCACTGCTTAAACAGACGCTTCTATAAGGCTTCAAGTTTTAAATACTCTGATTTTACCCAACCGAGCTTGATCGTAATTTCATGAATGATCAGCGTCAGTATCGCCGGCAGTATGAAATGCATCAGCACGACTTGAATCAACAAAGCTATTCCGCCATCAGGCACTGCCGCAAAGGCTGAAAATTGGCCGACTAACCCACTGGTTCCCATTCCAGCGCCCACCGCTGTATTACTCATTTTCAAAACCGCTGTAGATATCGGGCCAAGAATAGCTGACGTCAGCGTTGGCGCAATCCAAATCTGCGGATGGCGAATTATATTGGCAAATTGAAGCATACTGGTTCCGATGCCTACGGAAATAAATCCGCCGAAGCCGTTTTCCTTATAGCTCATCACCGCGAAGCCAATCATTTGCGCACTGCAGCCAACCACCGCCGCACCGGCAGCCAATCCATCAAGTCCTAACATAATACATAAAGCCGCTGAAGAGATCGGTGCTGTCAAAACCATCCCAACTACGACCGCAATCAATATTCCCATTGGAATCGGAGACATCAATGTTGCATTATTAATAATCGTTCCTAATGAAGCCATTAATGCAGATACCGCCGGGCCAATCAGCTGACCAGCCAGACAGCCTGATACAATGCTGACAATCGGTGTAACAATAATATCGACACTGGTTTTGCCCGCCACAAGCATACCGATCTCACTGCCGATGACCGCTGCAACATATGCCCCTACCGGTCCGCCTGCCGTATAACCAAAAGCACCGGCTATGCACATTGAAAATAATACCAGTGGCTTTACTTTCAGCCCATAAGCAATCGCGACGCCAATCGCTGAACCAATGACCGGTGAAGAAGCATTCGCAACATCCGCGAACGGCTGCAGAAAGCTTAAGATATTAATTTTCGCAAGCTGTGACAAGATCAAGCCAATAATCAATGAACTGAATAAACCAAGTGCCATTGAAGACATTGCCTGAATCAGATATCGATCGATATATTTCCTCATTTGTTTCATATATATCCCCTTTTCAAAAAAGTCACATCAATGTGTCTTGACACATGACATGACTAATATTATACACTTCCAGTAATGAAAGTCAATGTTCTTTTCTTACTAAATACCCCTGCTCGGCAAGTGCCGCCTCAATTCTTTCAAAGCATGCCGCATCCTCAGCTTCAACAGTATGAAGATGAATTCCGCCTGTCAGCTGTGACAGAATACTCGCCTTCGCTTCCCTTACCTTCTGCATGAATTGATCAACATCATAACGTGAAGCAAGTCTCAGCGAACCTATAATCTGCCCGTAAATCGGATGTTCCACAATCACATCTACCACATAACCGCCATTATCAACGATGCAGTACAGCTCCTCTGCCATATCATCAATTTCATGCACACAGGCAAAACAGCGGCGGGGCCTTTCAGCGATAACTTCCATTCGATAGCCTCTTGGTGTCGCTTCAATCTTGATTCCCTCAGCTCGAAGCAGTGCTATATCACCCACGATGATCTGGCGGCTGACATCAAGCTGACCGGCAAGAGAAGACGCGCTGACAGCCTGATGGTTATGTTTCAGGCATTCAATTATTTTCTGGCGGCGTTCATTCGCATTCATAAAAATCCCTCTTTTCGCATCTTCTAGTGTAGCACACTCATACCTTGATTTACAACTTTTAATATCCATGCGGTTATGTTAAAATAGACAGGAATGAGGATGATCAACTTGAAAAAAATTATAAAAATTTTATCTATTATGCTGATTGCGGCTTGTGTCTTTGCCGGAATGATCTTCTATGGTACGTTTGTTTCCGTAAAGCGTGTGAATATCGTCAATCAGACAGTAATTTCCAATAAAATACCTGATGAATGCAACAATCTAAAAATTGCGCTGATTTCAGACATTCATTATAATTCCTTCATGGATAAAGAACGGCTGAGTGCATGATTGAAAAAATCAATCAAGCCAGTCCCGACATCATCTTATTTGCCGGTGATTTATTTGATAAACCAGATCAGATACCAGTAAATGATGCCGTTCGTGAAGAATTAATTCAGCTGCTTAAGACATTAGAAGCGCCATACGGTAAATTTGCGGTGCTCGGTGAAAGCGACCATGCTTCAAAGCAATTAGAGGAAAGTATGCAGAATATCTTCTATTATGCGGATTTTGAATTATTAAACAATGCCAGTGTGCTGTTACACAAAGATTCCACCCATTCAATCAATCTGATTGGAATTGATTCACAGATTGGCGGCAAACCAGACATCAATAAGGCGATGGAAAACATCGATACAAATAACTTTACGATTGTACTGACACATGCGCCTGACCTTGCAAGCAGTCTGCCGTTAAACAATATTGATCTGGTGGTTGCCGGCCACTCTCACGGCGGTCAGATCGCTTTGCCGATGTTTGGACCGCTGTTCCGCAAGGAGGGTGCCAGAAAATATACCCATGGTACTACAACGGTGAATAATACAGTCATCATTGTCGGCAATGGTTTAGGGACAACCGATTTTGATATCCGTCTGTTTGCCCCGCCGCAGTGTATCATGATCAGACTGACAAATAAATAAAGCAAAAGCGAGAACCTTCATCACAAATGATGATAAAGAATTCTCGCTTTTATATTAAGCTACAATATTAACAACTTTACCCTTGATTACAATAATCTTTCTGACTTCCTTACCCTCAATCTGAGCAAGTACGGGTCTTAATTTCAGCGCCTCCTGTTTGATGTACGCTTCATCAGCATCAGCCGGACAGCTGAATTTACCACGCATTTTGCCATTAACCTGAACGACGATTTCAATCACATCTTCAATCAGCTTGCTTTCATCATAGACCGGCCAAGCCACATAAGCAATGGTTCCTTCATGTCCCAAATACTGCCATAATTCTTCACCAAGATGCGGTGCAAAGCAGGCAAACATTTTCACAAAGCCTTCAGCATATTCACGATAAATCGTTTCTGTTTTATAACACTCATTGATAAAGATCATCATCTGAGAGATAGCTGTATTCAAATTCAATGTTTCAATATCATTTGTTACCTTTTTAACAGTCGCATGGTAGACCTTGTCCAGACTGCCGTCATTCGTATCCACAATCTTATTTGATTCAGTATAAAGACGATAAACACGATCCAGCCATTTACGGGCACCGTCGAGTCCCTTTGTACTCCAAGGCAGCGCCGCTTCTAAAGGCCCCATAAACATTTCATAAACACGCAGTGAGTCGGCTCCTAATGCTTCAACAATTTCATCAGGATTAATAACGTTGCCTCTTGATTTAGACATTTTCTCATTGTTTTCACCAAGAATCATCCCCTGATGGAACAATTTTTGGAATGGTTCCTTAGTTGGTACTGCACCGCAGTCATAAAGCACCTTGTGCCAGAAACGGGCATAAAGCAGATGCAGAACCGCATGCTCAGCACCGCCGACATACAGATCTACCGGCAGCCAATGCTCCAGCAGCTTCGGATCAGCCAAAGCATCATTATTCTTCGGATCGATATAACGCAGATAGTACCAGCAGCTGCCGGCCCACTGCGGCATCGTATTTGTTTCACGTTTGCCTTTTACACCGTCAATTTCAACATTCAGCCAATCTTCACAGTGACTTAACGGTGATTCGCCGCTTTCATTCGGTTTAAGTTTGTTGTTTCCGGCAATTCCAGCGGCAGCTCACTGATATCAACCGTGCGCTTTGTGCCGTCTTCCATTAATACGATAGGGATTGGCTCGCCCCAATAACGCTGACGTGAAAACAGCCAGTCACGTAATTTATAGGTTGTTTTGGCATTGCCGCAATGATGCTCCTCAAGCCATTTCAGCATTGTATTGATCGCATCTTCCTTATTCATGCCATTTAAGAATTCAGAATTGATATGCAGGCCGTCTTCTGTCCATGCCTCTGCCTCAATATTGCCGCCCTCAAGCACTGGAATAATATCCAGGCCAAATTTCTTGGCAAATTCATAGTCACGCGTATCATGAGCCGGAACCGCCATGATTGCCCCAGTTCCATAGCTAGCCAATACATAATCCGAAATCCAGATTGGCACTTCTTTGCCATTAACCGGATTAATCGCATAAGCACCGGTAAATACACCGGTCTTTTCTTTATTTAACTCTGTACGTTCCAAATCTGATTTCGTCGCGCAGGCTTTCTTATAAGCGTCAATTTCCGCTTTTTGTTCAGCACTGGTAATTTCATCGACATAAGGATGCTCTGGTGAAAGCACACAATAAGTAGCTCCAAACAAAGTATCACAGCGAGTTGTGAAGACTGTAAATTCTTTATCTGTATCTTTGATTTTAAAGACTACATTTGCACCGGTTGATTTACCGATCCAATTGATCTGCATCTCTTTGGTCGACTGCGGCCAATCGCAAAGATCAAGATCCTCAAGCAGACGTTCCGCATATTCCGTAATCTTCAATACCCATTGACGCATCGGCCGGCGATATACCGGGAAGCCGCCGCGTTCACTCTTACCATCGATGACCTCCTCATTAGCCAACACCGTCCCTAATTCAGGGCACCAGTTTACAGGAATTTCATCAACATAAGCTAAGCCTTTTTCATATAGCTTAGTAAAAATCCATTGTGTCCATTTGTAGTAATCAGGATCCGTTGTTGATATTTCACGGTCCCAGTCATAAGAAAAACCGAGGCTTTGAATCTGCTCACGGAAGTGATCGATATTCTTTTTGGTAAAATCTGCAGGATGATGACCGGTATTGATAGCAAACTGTTCGGCCGGCAGACCAAAAGCATCCCATCCCATCGGATGCAGAACATTGTAACCCTGCATACGTTTCATACGGGCAATGATATCGGTAGCTGTATAGCCCTCCGGATGTCCTACATGCAGACCATTGCCGCTTGGATATGGAAACATATCCAGCACATAGTATTTCGGCTTGCTGAAATCATATGTATCACAGGCAAAAGTCTTATTTTCAAGCCAATACTTCTGCCACTTCTTTTCAATTTCCTTGTGGTTAAATCCCATTTTATTTTCCTTCCTTTCCAATAAAAAAACGCCCTGTTCTAAGGACGTTAAGTTACGCGGTACCACCTTAGTTCATGCCTTTAAGACATGCCCTCATTTATCCGATAACGCCGGATCAGCCAAGGCTCCTTAGCGAGTTCACAGAATTCCATTTACCGATTCACACCAACCATCGGCTCTCTTGAAAATTTCCGTCTGTTACTACTCTAATTCATTGCCATTACTCAACTATAATAGCAGTTTTAACCCTTTTCGTCAATGTCGGATAAGGATTTTTAAACATCAGTTCATGAGTAAGATCAGCTAATTCATTTATTGCAGCAGCTAAGCTTGATAGCTTAAGCCAAATTAAGTGTCTCAAAAGGATATAAATTGATTAATAACATATCACTTAAAGTGAAATGCTCCTTAATTTTCAATACTTAAAAGGACAATTCACAGCATTCAATCCCGCTAATTATCTACTCCATATACCCCTACTATCGATTTTACAGCCGTTAATCATCGTATCCTTAAGCATTGACCTTTTTATGTAATTATAACCATTTCTCAATATAAATAAAACAATCAGGAAGATCAAACACATATCGAACCTGATTGTTTTTCTAGTTTTCTTTTAAACGCTGCAATTATTAATGATTATTATTCTCCAGTCTCCAGATGTGCTTATCTGCTCTGAAAATTAAACATGTAAGGATGCCGAGAATCGCTATCAGCATAAATAGCATAGCTGCACCGCTGCCCTTACCGATACCAAAAAGGACGGTAAGTATACTATCCGTTCCCTGTTCAGCCATTAAAGGTTCAAAAATTATATCTACTAAATAACCGCCTATAAAATAACCAAGCGGAATCGTAAAAAATTGCAGTGTATTGCGGGCTGCATAGACACGCCCCTGTATCTCAACTGGTATTGCAGTACGCAGAATTACATCCAGATTGGTATTCATTACCGGAATAAAAAGCCATCCTAAGACTGCGCCGATACACCACATCCATGGCTGATTTCCCAACGCTAAAATTACATTTTCACTCATCATTGAAAACAACAATGCATTGAATATTGTGCGTACCGGGCTTTTAGGCGGTTTGCTGAATAAAAGGTACACACTGCCGGCAAGGTTGGCTAATCCGCTGCAAGCATTCACTAATCCCAGCACAGTATTCCCGCCATTACTTTTTGACAGCAGCAATGCGGGCAAAGCCGCCTGATACATGGAAGCACTCAAATTGATCATCGCCAGAAAGAGGATCAGATCAAGAATACCTCGATGTTCAAGTAAATAATTCAAACCTTGTTGTGTATTCTCCCAAAATGATTCATCTAAATTAGATTTATTACTGCTGACGGCCGGAATTTGAATAAAGAAAATCAAAACGATCCATGCCAAAGCAAAAGTAGATAAATCAAAAAAAGTACTGCTTCCATCCCCACCAGCGAATAAAGACTTGAAGCTATGATCGGTACTAAAATCGTATTCAATGAGTTAGAAAAACTGCGTAGACTGCTGACCTGCTGAAACATCTCCTTCGGTGTCAGCAAAGTAATCGTCACATCACTCGCCGGCTGCTGCAATGAATTCATTATCCCATTAATAATATTAACAGCATATAAATGCCAAATTTCCAATTGATTCATTTTAAACAAAATCAAAACGGCGACAGTTGTAAGAGCCGCCATCCCATCACACATCAGCATGATAACTTTTTTATTCCATTTATCACTGATTGTACCCGCAAAAATACTCAATATTACATAAGGTGCATACGTACAGATTGATAAAAACGAAGTCAGCAAAGCACTGCCATGCTGTTCATATGACCATAAAATCAATGCAAAACTACTCATTGAGCTGCCAAGTCCGGATAAAGACTGGCTGCTCCATAAATAAAATAAAAGAATGTATTTTTTGTATATTTTGTTTTAAATTTTCCATTTGACTCTGCTCCTTTTATTGTTTCATAAAGTGCAAAGTCCATCTCGGATACGTTAATTAAGCCTCCATGCAAATGTATCCATTCTTAGACTTTGCACGGAGCTGTTACAATAGTTAATTTCATAGGACTGATCCTTTCTTCTGCAATTATTATACTGCTGTAAATCAAGCAAGTAAATGAAAAGAGCGAACTGGTTTGCCGCTCTTATTGATCTTTCATTGTTTTCTTGTTGGCAATCAGTGTGCGTATCCCCAAAGTTTCACCTTTAAGCACTTTCACTGTAATCTCAGCCGCTGCTTGAGCGCGCGCCTCAATATCATCCCATACAGAACCGGTGATTTTTCATCGTTGATGAAATAACGAACCGTCTGTCCATCTTCACCGCTGATCAGATAAATGTTCACACCATTATCACGCCCTGCCGCCTCAATCGCATCAGATGCACCAAGGGCCAAGCTTCATTTTCAGCATAGAACACATCGATCATATCGCCATATCGTGTCAGCAGCCGTGCTGCCGCTTCTTTACCCTTTTCCCGGATATTCTCACTGATAGCAGCTTCAAGTATTTCTGTGCGCACACCTTTAGCCGCAATGGCACTCATCAAGGCATTCTGCGTTTCTTCACTGATGTCGCTGGCTGAGAGTATTACAGCCGAAACAACATCATCACCGTTGATATTTCCATGATTTGCCAAATCAGCGATGATTTCACCCTGCAGCACATAATTTTTCTCTTTATCTGCACCGATATATGTTGATTTTCCAGCATAAGCAGTTAAAACATCTTCACTCGGTTCATTTTCAATATAAATCAAGGGTATACCTGACGTCTGAACCTTTTCAGTAACTGCCTGCGCAGAAGCTGCGTCTACAAGCTCTAAAAGAATTGCCGAACAGCCTTCACCCAGCATCTTATCAACCGCCGTATGCTGAGCTGCCTGATCTTTGCTGACATTATAGAAGCTCAATTCTGTTGGCAAAGTGTCAGCCAATTCGGCAAACGCAGCTTTCAGTTCAATCTCAACCAAGGTTTCTGCCTTTGCGTCCTCACGATTGATTGAAACACATACCCTCGTTTTATTCTTCACCGTTTCTTGACTCGGCGCTTCCTTCTTGGTACAGCCGCTCATGCCTGCCAGCAGCAGCAAGGCCAACAGTCCTTTTTCTAACTTTTTCATGATGTCCTCCTCTTAATGACTCGCATCAGCATGACTATTATACCATTTTCTTGTGTCATTGGGACATGAGGATCATTTAGCTTTAATCAAGTACCTGACAGCCGCCGATATTTCTTACCTTTAAGATATAACAGCTGCCTTCACCAAACAGATGTTCCATCGCTTGATAATATGTTTCTACGTCTTCATTCTTTACAAAGGCCTGAATCGTACCGGCAAAACCGCCGCCGTGAACACGCCATGCGCCCTTACCCTCAAGCAGATGATCAGAAACCGCAAGTGCCACCGATACCGGCTGATTATTTGCCTCAAATTCGCATAAATATTCTGCAAATACATCGCTGAGCTGCGGCCGCTGGCCTTAATCAGATCAATAAAGGCATCAATATCACCCTCATGCAGTGCCTTTTTCAGTTCTTCTACCCGCTTATTTTCCGCAAATAGGTGAATCGCTCTCAGAATTGGACGGTCACCAAGCTGCTTCCGCAATTCAGGCAATGCCGCATAAAATTCACCCTCAGAACACTGACTTAACACTTCATGGCCCATCGCCTTCGCCACTGCCTTCATTTCCGCCGGCACAGCCGCATATTCATCGGTCAAGTTCGCATGATCGCCGCGTGTGTCAGTAATGCATAGATTATAACCCGTCTTAGAAAAATCAAAATCTAGTTTTTCTACGATTGGATGCTGATTATCAAAGAAATCAATGGCAATAAAACCACCGACTGAACATGCACATTGATCCATTAAACCACATGGTTTCATAAAATAATTATTCTCCGCATACTGCGCAGTCTGCGCAATCAATACTGGATCAATAGCCCCCTCATTATATAAATAAGAAAGAATAGTTCCCATCAATACCTCAAACGCCGCTGAGGAGGATAAACCTGAACCGCTTAAAACATTGGAAGTCATGACCGCATTAAAACCGCCGATTTGATAGTTTAACGCCTTTAAACGAGCAGCCACGCCGCGGATCAAGCTTTCTGATCGGCCAGCCTCATTTGGCTGTACCGCCAGCACCTTAAGATCCACCGGGGCAATCTCAAAGCCGGATGAATGAACTTGAATCACATCATCATCGCGCTTTGATACGACCGCGATTGCATCCAAATTAATGGAAGCTGCCAGCACTTTGCCAAACTGATGATCCGTATGATTGCCGCTGACCTCACTTCTGCCCGGCGCTGAATAGATAGCCGCTTCTTCATCACCATATAAAGCCGCATAACGCTCAAGCAGCTGCACATAACGCTGCTTTTGATTTGCCAGTCCCGTTTCATCACAAAGATAGATTTCCTTTAAACGTTCATCATGCATTCCATTTAGAATTTCATTTTTTAACACGCTGATTTTTTTCATTTTTATTTTACCTCAAATGTACATGTTGTTTCCTGATAATATTCTTCATTCGCTCTTAACAGTGAAGGCTGACCCTCACGATTGATCGCGTCCGGCATCTGCTGGGGTTCAATCGCCACACCACCGCGGTAATTATAAATTGAATCGCCCTTGCCGTGTTCTTCATTAAACCAGTTAGCTGTATAAATCTGCGCACCGTTCTGGGTTGAAGAAAAAGTGATCTGCCGGCCGGAATGCTCTTCCCGAAGCAGAACCTGATTGTGATCATCATTAAAAATGAAGTGATGATCATAGCCGCAGCCATTTTTCAGCTGAATATCCTCATCATAGAGCCGCTCACCGATTGGATGCGGCATTCTAAAATCGAAGGGGGTCCCGCTCACATCAAGGATTTCACCACCCAAACCATCGCTGTCACAGCCTACAAAGCGATCTGCCTTAATCTGCAGCAGATGGGCGCCGATATCACCGCTGCCCTCACCGCACAGATTATAATAAGTGTGATTGGTGATGTTGCAAACCGTATCCTTATCACTGATCGCGCGGTATACGATTTTCAGCTGGCAGCCGTTTAAGGTGTAGATCACCTTCAACGTCAGATTACCTGGATATCCCTCTTCCATATCTTTAGAAACATAGGTCAAACACAGACTGTCATTTTCAACTGCATAATCAAAAAACTTCGATGAAAAATTATCAATACCGCCATGCAGATGATTAGGACCGTTATTGACAGCTACCTGATAATCGATACCGTTAATTGTAAACTTACCCTTTGCTATGCGGTTTGCACATCGGCCCACAGTTGCACCGTAATAAATATTGCCCTTATCTTTCAGATAACCGTCCAAATCATCAAAGCCTAAAACGATATCATCAGCTTCCCCTGACGGTCCTTCATTAAGATCGCTGTGATGGCGGCACCGTAGTTGGTGATTTTAACACACAACTCATCATTTTTCAGAATAAACAGCTTCGCTTCATGCTGGGGCGAACTAAAATCTTCAATCTTTATTTCGCTCATAAACACCTCCGTCTAAAACACTATTAAAGCGTTTTCATATAGTACAAGTATACCATTACAGACCCTGCTTTTAAAGAGAGCCAATTATCAAAAATCTTTGATAACTATGAATTTTCCATATAATAAATAAAGATAATCTATATTTTGAATAGATTATCCATATTTTTAACTAGATTTTATGATGTTGACGAGATTTTATAGTTAGAAAAAGTACGATTATTCAGACAGACAGTATATCTGATAGCAATCCGCTTCATAAAGCTTCATGAATTCACCCTCATGATCACGGTTAATCATGATTTTCTGAGCCATTTCTCTAAATCTTGAATTATCGATATGCAGCTGTGAACAGCGAATCGGCAAACCTAATTCAGTAAAGAAGCGTTCAAGGCGATGAATGCCTTCAAGAATGATTCTTTCCTCCTGTTCAGCTGAAAATTCCACATCCCATACCCGCTGAGCAAATTGCACAAAACGTTTTGGATTCTGCTTATAAACATATTTCATCCATGCCGGGAAGGTAATCGCTAATCCCTCACCATGATAGATATCATAAATCGCACCTAATTCATGTTCCAGATCATGACTTGCCCAATCACCAAGCCGGCCGGTATTTAATAAACCATTATGGGCAATGGTTCCCACCCAGGCTATTTCAGCACGAATATTATAATCAGTTGGATACTTGATGGCCAGCGGTGCATAGTTGATCACGGTTTTCATGCTTGCTTCCAGCATCCGATCGGTAAAATCAACATTTTCAGTCGGTGTGAAATAACGCTCCATCAGATGGGCCAGGATATCAGCACAGCCGCAGGCAATCTGATAAGGCGGCAGTGAATAATGCGTCTCAGGATTGATGATCGAAAACTTGGCGATCATGCAGTCAGCGGCCATAGAACGCTTAAAATGGGTTGTTTCATTGGTTACTACCGAGCTGCGCGAACTTTCCGAACCAGTAGCCGGAATCGTTAATACCGTACCTAAAGGCAGCGCTTTTTCAGGACCGCGTTTAAACATATAATAATCTTCCCATAAATCTTCATCTTCATTAAGCATTACACCTGCCGCGATACCTTTCGCAGAATCGATGACACTGCCGCCGCCTACAGCCAAAATAAAATCGACATCTTCACGCTTACATAACGCTATGCCTTCCTGAATCAGTGAATAACGCGGATTCGGCACCACACCGCCAAGCTCGACGAAGGGCAGATCATTCTCTTTCAAAGAAGCGATAATCGTATCATAGACACCGTTTTTCTTAATTGAACCGCCGCCGTAATGCAGTAATACCTTATGTCCATCATATTTTCTGATCCATTCGCCTGCTGTTTTTTCCTGATCCTTGCCAAAAATGATTTTAGCTGGGTTATAGAATACAAAATTATCCATAAATTGCCTCCTTTGCTTACCAAAACAGTATACCCCGAGAAGAATCCCGGGGCAAACTTATTTACCTAATTTCTTTAATACTTCAAAAATCGTATCCAGCTCGCCTTTATTTTTCAAAGGCCGCGGATCAATCGCGATGGAACCAATATTAGCCTGATAATCACGTGTATAGATTGCCGGATCATGAGCCTGCAGCTGTTTCACCAGCTCTTTGGCATTCATGCCGTATTCAGTCTCATTGACATTGATCTTACTGCGATAAATAGCGCGTCCCGCTTCATCTTGAATAATTGAAGCTGTGATACCCTTTATGGCATTGCAGCTTTCCGTAAATACTTTTAAATCTTCATAAGTAACCGTTGGCACATAACCGTGATTGCGCTGATAGATTTCAATCGCCTTCACCAAGCCCATCGTATTTTCCTTACCGATTTTCATAACCCGGCCGATCCCCTTGTATTGAAGCCGCATATTCGCCGCGTCTTTGCTGTGCGCGCAGGCGACAAAACCGCTGGTTGGTCCGGATAATGCTTTAGCACCTGAATAGCAGACAAAATCAGCGCCCATCTGCACATACTTAGACAGATCCTCTTCCGCCGCTGCATCTACGATACATGGAATATTGAGCTGATTGGCAGCTTTAATGACCGTCTGCACATCAACCATATCCTTTTGAACACAGTGATGACTCTTAACAAAGAAGATCGCACACGTATTCTCATTAACGGCATGCGTAATGTCTTCAATTTTTGAACCATTGGCATAACCGACTTCCACAACCTTGCCGCCGCCGATTTCAATCATTGAATCAATAGGCGCACCAAAATCAACATTATGTCCCTTCAATAAGATGACTTCACGTTTTTTTGTATTCGCTGCAGTTTCACTGAAACGATGCACCTTCTGCAGGTCATCACCGCAGATCAGGGAGGCAACACTCAAAGCAATGCCGCTGGAGGCACTGGAAGTGACACAGGCATCTTCACAGCCAATCAGCTCGCCGATGCGTTTGCCGGCCCATTCAAGCAATTCATCGATCACTACATAATTGCCGGCCGCCTCAACCAATGTTTTGCCAACCTCTTCACTGACAGTTGAAACCCCAAGCTTGGTCATTCTGCCGGAAGCATTGATAACACCATGTAAACCATTCTCTGTATAGATATTCATTAGTTTCCCTCATTTCTAAAGTAAGAAAGAGGCAGAATTGCCTCTTTTGATTTATTTAAGCAAGTTCTTTCACAATGCTCATTAAAGTTTTTACATCTTCGATCCGGGTGCAGCCGCTTTCCTTATCAATAATTGATGTATAAACATGCGGAATTGTCTGCTTGACACCAGCATCTAAAATGATCTGAAGGATTTCCCTAAAGTTATCCAAATCGATACCGCCGGTTGGCTCAAGAATGAAATCAGCCTCCGCACATGCCTTCGCTACCGCAATCAGCTCATCTTTACACTTCAAACCGCCCATTGGGAAGAATTTCACGGAATTGCCGCCCATTTCCTTAATCATTGCAATGGCTGTAGCAACCGGTACCAATGCCGGCTCAGCATCCTTGCTTAATGGTCCGGTAGAAATTTTAACTAAACCCGGCGTGCCCGTAGGCGATACCAGCGCATTGATATGTGAGCAGTCGTCACCGACATTCGCCCGTGTCCAGCCTACGGCTGAAAAACCTGATTAAAATGATTAGCTTTGATTTCCTTAGCGATTTCAGCAACGGCCCGCCATTGATTCGGGTTGCCGCCGCCAAGCCCCACAGAAAGATTGCCTTCCAGGGCTTCATTGTATTTCTTCATATCCTCGACAGCACTTGGCACATCAGGATAATTCGCTGACAGCACACCGACAACTACATGCTTTTCGGCAGCCGCATAGATTTCCTTCGCATTTTCCAAATTACCTGCCAGTACATTCAGACATACACGATCGTTGTAATAATTGATATTTGACATATTAACCCTCCACAATTTCTTTTAGACGCGCAGCGATGATTTCCTTATCACCCTTACCCAAAGGCCGGGTATCAAAGGATAAGATCCCCATACTCAGCAAATGTTTACGGCAGTGAATCGCCGGATTCCCTGAGCGCAGCTCAGCATCGATTACCAAGGCTGACTTATGTGTCACTGATTCATCAACACTGACCTGAGAGCGATAAATCTCACGGCCGGCCTCATCCTGAACCTGTACCGCCGTCAAGCCCTTGATCTGATTGATTTGCTCATTCAGATAAGCAACACTTTCAAGATTCAGCTTAACCTCGGCAGCGTGATCTTTATTAAAATAAAGCTCCATTGCCTTTAACAGTCCCATGATTCCTTCCTTACCGATTTTCATCGGCCTGGCAATACCATTATACTGCTTTCTGGCATAATTTATATACTGTTTTTGCCGGTTACAAAACCGGAAGTTGGCGCTTCAAGTGCCTTAGCTCCGCTGTAAATAACAAGATCAGCGCCCATCGCAACATATTTGCACATATCTTCTTCAGCTGCCGCATCAATGATCAGCGGCAGATTATGAGCATGTGCAATTTCAATCATTTTCTCAAGACTGAGCATTCCTTTCTGAATGCAGTGATGACTTTTGACATAAAGCAATGCCGCTGTTTTATCGCTGATTGCCTCAATCATATCTGTTTCAGTGACATCATTAGCCATGCCGACCTCAACAGGCTGACCGCCGCCAAGGCGGATCAGTGAGGTAATTGGTGCACCGAATTGAACGACATGCCCCTTCATCAGCAAAATCTCATTAGCCAAACCGCTGGCATCCGGAAGCCGTTCAATCACTGATTTCTTGCCTTTGGAAATAACACCCGCCACACTCATGCAGATTCCCGCTGAAGCACTGGATGTTACCAGACTGGCTTCCGCTTTTGTATAAGCAGCGATGATTTCACCGGCTTTATCCATTAATTCATCGATAACCACATAAGACTGACCGCCTTCGACAACTGCCTTGGCAACCTCATCACTGAGGGTAGAAACGCCAAGCGCTGTCATCCGGCCGGCCGCATTAATCACTCTTGGCAGTCCGATCGTTGAATAAATGCTCATAGCAATTGATCCTATAGGAAGAATGCGCCGAGAATCATAGCGCCAAGGATTGCGCCGCCGGTCATTTCTTTACCTAATTTATAGAAAATCGCACCGCCGATAATCGAACCGATACCGGCCCATACATTATACTGACAAGCAGCTACGATGATCATCGGACCCAGATAACGGCCTGTCGCATTGCCGGCACCCATCATAATACTTGTACCGCCAACCGCAACACCATCCGGAACCAGCTTACGAATACCGATGATTACCGCGCCTAAGACAAGGCCGATCACCGCACCGGTTACTAATGCGAACAGAATGTTATCAAAAGGCATTGTAACACCCATGGATAATAATAATGCCGGAATACCAATACCAACACCAGTCATCAAAGAACCGCCGATATCAAGAATACCTACTAACGGTCCTTCCAGTACACGGGCAATCAGGAAGCCAGCCGCAAAGCCTGCAGCTGCCGCGAAATCACCGCCGTCAAGGCCATCTCTGAGCATTTGTACGATTGCAATATCATTAAATGCACCGGTGCCGAATTTAATATACATGAAGGTACCTGCGAAGATTGCCGCCGCAGCTCCCATAATCAATAAAATAAATGTTTCATCTTTCATTAAAAAGGCATCAACCTTGCGCAATGTTTTCTTTTCCATTGATCGTTCCTCCTACAGACCAAGCTTAGCAAAGAAGCCTCTGAAGTATGCGATGGCAATGAACATTACCACAACAATTGCAATCAGAACCTTAACGATGCCGCTCTTATAACCATTTTCTTCAGCTGATTTACCAATCAGGATACCTAATACGATACCTGGCACTGCATTGCCTGAAACCAATGCGGAAATACCGCCTAAAATCGTACCCCACATACCTGTGTAACGGCCAGCGTCAATAGCTGCCAGCCAGAAAATAGCAGGCATGACCGGATTCAGCATCCAGCCGGTTGCTGGTGTCAGTACGTTATTCGCAATCAATGAAAGCTTTTCCGGAATAATGGTAGCCATTGTATTAAGGAAGGTAACGATTAAAGCACCGATTACCGAACCTGCCATCATCATTTTGCGCGGATTCTGAATCGTTTCCTCAACATTACGGTTTTTAACCAATAATGAGGCAGCCGCCCAGTTTGGTACAATACGATGGAATACATCCCCTGATAAAGCACCGGCACCTAACGCAGAAGCCGCAGCTGAGAAGAAGAACCCTAACCCGAATGAGAAATGGGCAACCGGGTCACCGTTACATGCGTTAAATTCTCCCAATGTTCTGAATGCGCCCATGGCCTGAATTTCAGGTGCATGGAACATTCTGGCAGCACCGGCCGCGATACAGCCGCCGCCGATAACACCAATAATTACTGAATAAAGTATAACCTCGACATTCATTTACTTATCCTCCTCTTGGACATCTAAATATTTAACCTTTAATATAATGCGGGCAGTTACCGTGTAATAACGGCGTACTCTTGGCATGAAGATAAACAGGAAAGCTTCCTTCTTTTCTGTGACATCCACCTTGTCAAAGTAGACTTCCTGAGTATCCATCTGGATGATCGGCTTGTTGATATCCTGGAATACCTGCTTGCGCATCATATTAAAAATCTTCCCCACCGTATCAACCATACCGTCACCGCTCATTGTCACCGTGACTGTATGATCCATCTCCTTCAGCAGCTGCTCGCTCATGACTACTCTCCGTGTACTTTACGGTATGTTTCCACAAGTCTTTGACCTAAGTCTTCCACATCCATGAAGCCCAGTCCGACTACCTTGCAGCCATCTTCAACAGCTGTACAGGCAGCTTCAATTGAACGCAGCTCAGATTTAGCCTTATAGCCATATTTATTTTGGGCTGTCAAAGCACCAGCACCGCCGCTGCCGCAGAAGCTGATCCCTAAATCGGCATTATTTTCATGCATCACATCGCCTAATTTCATATCCGCTGCCATGCCTGGAATAACGATTGCCTTACCGCCTGCCTTTTCAACACCTCTGGCTACCGCCTGGCCTTTACCCATGCGATGACCGATTACTACTAAAATTTCTTTACTCATTGTTTTTCCCATCCTTTCTGTTTTCGAGATATAATTGAATATGAGTAGCTACTAAAAATAACTCTGATTTATTTACTTCACAGCCATGACTTTCAAACAGCTCCTTCACCAATTCTTCTGAAAGCTGCATAGCCTGTAAAGAAACACCTTCCATCAGTGAATCATCAAGATCCGGAATAAATTCCTTACTCAAAATACGTTTCGTAAGTGCTACTAAATGATTCGTAAACACCATTTCCGCATTCTCATCACTGAATTCAATCTTTAACTGCTTAAGCTTATCATCGACCTGCTTCATACAGCGTACGATTTCTTCGCTTACTTCCACACTGACATCACTATTGGTCAGTATCGTGTCTAAATACTTCAATTTCATCCCCCCTGCTATAAATCGTATTGACTAAAGTCAGCCGCTGCTTCAGTGTTAATGAATCGCCGATAGAATCCACAACCGCTTCATCACAGTCACTCAGCTTCATTACGGATACATCACCGATAAAGCCTTCTTTCAATTCTCCCAGTCCCTTCAGCTGATAATGTTTGGCGGGAACACTGGTTGCCTTACTGATAACATCTTCAAGTGATTCACCGCAATTCAGCAGTTTTGAAAGTACCGCCGCCAGATTGTATACCGGGCCTTGATAATTCTCCACATGCAGATCGGTTGAAATCAAATCACAGTCAAAGTTCTGCGTCATCGCCTGTTTAAAAGTTTTAAAGCTAAAGCTTGCGACCCCATGTCCGATATCGAAGAGAACACCGCGTCTGCGTGCGTTCAGCGCTTCCTCAATAATCGTACCGTCAGCATTTAAGATACCGCCCTTTTTGCCATGATAAGCATGTGTCACGATATCACCGGCTTCAAGTACATTCAGCACATCCTTTAAGGCCGGCGGATAATTCCCGACATGAACCATCAGCGGCAGCTTAACCTCATGAGCGATTTCAGCCGCCAGACGAATCGGTTCAAACCCCATGGCGCCAACCACACTGGCACTGGCCCTGGCCTTCAAACCAACAATGTTATCCGGATATTTGGCCGCCGCCGCCTTCAGCGCTTCCCGATCAATTTTATTCAGATCATCAAGCTCATGCGGTTCAGCCAGCCCCAGCTTAGAGACATTCAGCAAAGTAAAGACCTTTGTTTTGCAGCGGTCAATATACTCACTGCGGAAAGTCTCATAATTCAAAGCACCGCTGCTGCCAGCATCAAGGATCGTCGTTGCCCCGCGCTGAATACCCAATACATCAGGTTCAATACCCAGTGAACATTGTGGGAAACAATGCACATGAATATCAATCAGACCCGGTGTTACTAAACAGCCGGAAGCATCAATCACGTCAGCATTTTCTGCTTCAATATGCGGTGCGATTTTTTCAATACGGCCGTTTTTCAGCAGGATATCCATTACTTCCTGATGATAACCATTGACCGGACTCAGCAGACTGCCATTCTTAATCAGTAGTTCCAACATGTGTCAAACCTCCTTGTTGAATATATAGAGGAAAAATGCATATCGCTCATGAATCGGAATTGTAATCAATAAGCTTTCCTCAACGAGAGCGAAAAATTTTTCCATTAAATCAAACACATTACTCTGTTCATCGCGGTATTTATAATAAGCCTCAATAATTTCTTCTTCATCTTCTTCATTCTGCTGAGAAAACCAGCGAGGCACTGCCATACTCATATGAATCAGCATACCGAGTACCGCATCCTGACCCATTGAAACCTCAGGAGGCAGCTTGCTGATATATTCAAGCAGGGTCAGCTGCAGCTTACTGTATAAGGTCGAAGCCGCCGCCAAATCAGTCTTGCTTGGATCAAGCTCATCCTTATATAAATCAAAGGGATCATTCTTAGCATTAAAGGAAGCCGAATTACTGTGATCCATTGGAATAGAATCAATGAATTTCCCATAATGCAGAAATTCTTGTATCCGCTGAATATCTTCCATCGATAAAATCCTGGAAATCTTAATGACCGGATAAGCCGAATGCGCGATTGGAATCGTTGATATCACAAAATCGATATCCTTCCACAAATTGATATTGTCAAGCTGATAAGGAGATACCGAACCGACAATCGTCAAATTCTGAAACACATTGCGGATACGGGTTGTCAGCAGGTTGCTTAACCCCTTGCCTGTCGCACAGACGACCAAAACCTTTTTGTTGCTTGCTGTCTGATTGATCAGATTCTTATAAAGATAAATTGCCAGATAACTGATTTCATTCTCAGAAGGCTTCATCAAAAAATGTTTTTCAAAGATGTCCGCAAAATCATTAGCTAATAAATAAAAATCCGCGTAATTTTCTTTCAATTCTTCGATCAATGGATTCTCATCATTTTCAAGATGCAGATATTCTTTACTGATCGTATGCTGGAGATGCTCATACAGATCATCATATAAGGTAATCGTATCAAAGACATAAGGCAGATGGTGCTTATCCGCTTTCAGCAGTTCAAGCATCTCATCAAGCGCGTGATCCAATTCATCCAGATCCAGACAGCTTTGATTTACAAAGATACCGTTAGAATTTAAAATCGTATTCATCCATTGAACTTCCAATGTATTGATACCGCGGTTGCCAAGCTCCTGAAGCAGCGCCATTGTATAATCACTGCCGACTGCCTTTTGATCGTTTTGAGTAAAGCCCTTGCGCAGCCGCAGATCGCGAATCAGACAATAGCTCAGCAGATTGATAAAAGCCGTATTGGAGAGCCAAACATTATAATGTGTGTTCACCTTTTTGATTGCCTGTGAGACATCGCTGATGGTCAGCATTGAAATCTCTTCCTTAAGGATACGCGGCAGCAGCAAATACCAATCTTCCGGTGTATAGCTGCCTTTAAATGCACTTACCAATAGCTGTGTCACAATCTTTCGCAGCATAAATTCCTCAGCTTCTAGCTGATAGCCATAAGCCTTTTGTGAATTGATGCGGATACCGCTGAAAGCCGCTTCTAAATTATTCAGAATACGAATTGCGGTTGAACGTGAAATATAGAAAGTATCGGCAATCTCATCGGCGCTGATTGGCTTGCTTTGCAGCATCAGATAAAGCAGCATCGAATTATTCCTTGTTTCATCGGAATCATCCAGCAATGACGGCTCCTCTTGCTGACCGTTTTCAGCAATGATGCGGCTGGCCTTGGGCTTTTGCTCTGCGGGGATATAAAACCCCTTTTTAGCCTTTGTCCTCACATCGATCCCCTGCTTCTCAAGCGCTTCACGAATCTCATTCAAATCATAGCGAATCGTTCGTTCACTTTTGCCAAAGCGATTCATCAATACCGTTATATCCATCGGTGTGCCAGCAGCAATCAGATTTTTTAATATTTCGATCTGGCGGTTTTTTAATTGAAGCTTCACGTCAGTCATCCCTTCTTTCAATTGCTCCTGTTACATTTTCATTTTAACAGGGATTTAATTTGTTTTAATTCTAACAAATTGCAAAAACATGTAAAGTAACTGCAATTTTGAATTGTTTAAAAATTGCAGAAATAATCTGATGAAAGAAAAAATCCGACAGTGAGATGTCGGATCATCATTGATCGTTGCAAATTTATATAGTTAATGCATAGCTTTTCAATGATCTTTCATTTACTTGCACGGCGTCTTTTTAACATAAACATTGTGACGCATAGCCCAACCGCGATATAGACAAGCCAAAAAAGCGGATATGCGATCAATGGCTGTACAAGCTGCGGATACGGGGCCGCATAGCCAGCCAAGATTATATTATAGATAAATGAAAATGGGATCAAGGTCAGCAACCAGATATTGATCATCCAGAAATTGCAGCTGGCACTAGCCTTCGTAGATTCTGAAGCGGCAAACATGCCAATCCCGTAAACCATACAGCCAACTGCCATTATGACTAAGCCAATGACGATTGATGTCGCAAGCTGTTCTTCATGCCAAACTGCCGCTGACATAATCAAGCCGATAAAATTAAATACCGTTGCTGTGATAACGAAAATATTGGCATTGGGCAGCTTTTTGCCATTGTCAGCTTCCTCGATGCCCTTGAGGAGATAATCTGTCGTAACCCCAAAATATTCACTCAGCAGGATAAGCTTATCTAAATCGGGAATACTCTGTTCACTTTCCCATTTCGATACTGCCTGTCTTGAAACGCCAAGCTGATCAGCCAAGCCCTCCTGTGAAATGCCCTGCTGCTTTCTTAACTGCTGAATCCGATCTGATAAATTCATAATAAAACTCCTTTCCTGATAAGCTCATCTTATCAAGAAAGCAGCTGTCATGAACACCAACCGCGTCTTGAAAGTTGTCAACCAGTAGTTGCAAATGCCTGTCAAAAACCTTATATCGTTAAAATCAGCGATTTAAAAGCAGTATTTTTCAATAGCGGCTGCTACGCCATCCTCATCATTGCTTAAAGTCAGATCATACGCCTCCGCTTTAACATAGGACTCCGCATTACCCATAGCTATGGAATATTTTACCTTAGAAAACATATCGATATCATTTTCACCATCACCTATCACCAGTACTTCATCAACACCGATGTTTTCATCCTTCATCAGTTTTTCAAGACAGCTGCCTTTCGTAATTCCCTTGGGTGAAAATTCGATTGCTCTGGGAACTGGTCGCACTAATTCACAATCCGCAAATCGCTCACTCAGCTCTGCCATAATGGAAGTGACATATTCCGGCTCACGCATAAATGTTATTTTATTTAATTCCCATGGCAGCTGAGCGGCTGAATACACCCAATGAATATATGGATATCCGTTGCGGGTATCACCAAGCCAGCCCCAGGCACCGCCAGTCCATGGATAATCATCCGGCAGCTGCAGTCTTTTTCGTTCCTTCTGTTGCGCAAAACCCAAGCGTCATCGCCATATAGATTGAATCATCAAGATAACACTGAATCTCGCCGGCATATTTTTCAGTTCATTAAAAATAGTAACGATCTGATTATGATTCAGCCGTTTAAATAAAACTCGTTCATTGCTTTGCAGATGACGGTATGCCATCCCGTTGACCTCGATAAAATAGCCATCATATTTTTTCATATCCAATGCTTCCGCATAAGGATAAAGCCGGTACTGACTGCGGCCGCTGGCCAGAATCAGCTTGATTCCCTGCTGCTGACATTTCATTAATACCGCTTTATTGCGGCTGCTGATTTGATCCTTACTGTTCAGTAAGGTCCCATCCATATCGGTTACGATCCATTTAATCATCTAATCACGCCTTTCAGTCCTTATTGTATCAGCAAAGTGAAGGGTCATGCAAATAATTTTATCCGGATCAGGAAGTATGCTGAAGCAGTTTAGAATAAGTCAAATCAATCATAAAGGCACCTAAAGGGGCTGTAATCAAGATAGATAATACCGCGATTGTTAGAACCAATTCTCCGCATGCCAAACCCATCGCCAGCGGAATTGAGCCGATTGCTGCCTGAACGGTGGCTTTTGGCGTATAAGCAATCATGCAGAAAAGACGCTCACGGCTGCTTAGATCACTTTTGAATAGACAGCAGGCCACGCCCAGCATACGAATTGCCAGCACACAGACTATCAGGAAGACAGCAGGTAAGCCAGCTGCTGCCGCATAATTGATATTTACAGCCGCGCCGACTAAGACAAAAAGCATGATCTCTCCGCCTTTCCATAATGTTGAGAAAATGGGCGGCAGAGTTTTGGCATGATTTGGTGAGCATTTTTGAAGGGTGATCCCCATACTCATTACCGCCAATAAACCAGAAAGTGCCACCCGTCCCTTTAAGATATTTTCCAATCCACACAGCAGCAATGCAGCACTTAGGACAAGCAAGACTTGATAGGGCTCAGATTTAACCCATTTTAAGAGCCACTGCAGCAGCCAGCCGCTCAAACAGCCTGTCAGTATGCCTAAAAGAATAGAGACGGGAATATCGGCAAAACTGAGCAGAGTCACAGTACCGCCGGCCGCTAATGATGTGAAAATGGAAAATAATACGATCACAAACACATCGTCGACGGAAGCGCCAGCCAGAAGCAGCTGCGGAATACTCTTATCGCTGCCATAACCACTTTCCATAAGCTTCAGCATTTTAGGCACTATGACAGCGGGTGAAACAGCGCCGACAACACTGCCCAGCAAGGCTGCTTCAATGACCGTAATATTGAAGATGCGCGGCGCGATCAGCACCATGGCGGCAATTTCAAAGCAAGCAGGCAAAAAACACATCAGGATTGCCGGCCGGCCCACTCTTTTTAAATCATTAATATCTAATGACAGACCCGCTCTCAGCAAAATAATCACCAATGCAAGCTGTCTTAAATCAGCCGAGATGGACAGCAGTGAATCACTAAGCAGCTGCAAGCCGAAGGTCCCAGCAAAATCCCTGCAAGAAGCATGCCAAACAATGCAGGCAGATGCAGCTTTTCAGCCGCTGAGCCGGCAAATATACCGACAATAAAAAGTAAAGCTAAGCTTGTTAACATAATTAATCCCCTTTCAAAAAAAGCTGATGATCCACAACAAAAATGTTGCAGAAGTCATCAGCTTTACGCGGTTTCGGTTTATTCCGAGGGAGAACTTCATTCCCAATTATTATTCTAGCATAAACAGCTAAATCAATCAAGCTTATTAACAGTTACAGCCAAGCACACTATCGACAGGCAGCGCAAACAAACAGCCGCCAGCCTCACTCTTCAAGCCGCAGGTCTGGTTGATTGCTTCCATAATAGCCTGTTTCTTATCAGCCGTGCTCAGAATCAGAATCACATCCTTTTCCGCTTGAACCGCCAGGCCCATAAATGACTGACTGGCTTCACTGTCTAATGATCGTGCATGCAGCAATGTACCGCCCTCTGCCCCGGCCTTTCTAGCTTCTGCCATCACTAACTCCTGACAGCCTTTGTTTACAACTGCGCAAATTAAAGCATATTTCCCTTCTTCCATAGACACTGTCTCCTTGTCATGATTAAGCATGATATTTTTTAAAAATAAACTGCTGATACTGCTCAGCGGCATGGTAAAAATAATCCCGCTGTTTGGTTTTTCAATATGAATTGCCGCTGCAATTGCCTTTTGAAGTGATGCAAGAATATGGGCAGGCGCAAAAGTAAATACAAGCTCTTTTTCCGTTTCTCCCAGACCGAGATAATTCAAATACTCACTGCCGGCAGTGCCTGAGGCCATACACGCATAAGAAAAATACAGCTGATGCTGATGGCAGATACTGCCGATTCGATTTCCCTGATCACGATTAACGATCAGTACCATACATTTTACAGTCGCTTTGCTCATAGTTCAGCCTCCTCAAACTCTATAATCTGATCTTCACCCTCTAAATCCAGCTTTAGCTCACGCTGTTTCAGCTTCATCATCAATCCCAAAAGCTGAATCGTCAACAGCGGTGTCATTGCTACAAGGGCGACGATACCAAACGCATCGGTTAAAACATTACCGCCGATGGCTTCACAGGCTCCCATCGCAAAAGGCAGCAAAAATGTCGCTGTCATCGGACCGCTGGCAACACCGCCGCTGTCAAAAGCAATAGCCGTAAAAATTTCCGGTACATAAAAACTCAAAAGCAAAGAAAGCGCATAGCCGGGTAGCAGGAAAAACATAATATTGATCCCGCTTAAAATACGCAGCATCGCAATGCCTAAGGACAAGGCCACACCAATTGATAAAGAAAGCTCCATCGCCCGTGCCGAAATCGTTCCCGCCGAAATTTCTGCCACCTGTTCCTTGAGCACATGAACGGCCGGTTCAGCCTTTACGATAAAATAGCCGATGACCATGCCGATCGGTATCAAAACCCACGCATAAGGCAGCGTGACAATTTGGGCGCCAGATAACTGCCTGCCGGCATAAAACCGACATTTACGCCGCACAGAAATAAAACAAGACCGATAAATGTATAAATTGTACCGATGATAATTTTGACTAACTGACGTTTAAAAAAACAGCGGGTTACGCACTGAAACAGGCAGAAGAAGATTAAAATCGGACCCAGCGCTTTACCTACTTCAAGGATTGTATGCGGTATTTCTGCCATAAAGGTTTTAAAGACATCTTGTGTCGTTTCAACATGAACCATCTCAAAAGGTGTATAGCTGACACCCTCAGGATGATAAAGAATACCTAATATCAACACCGCCAGGATAGGACCAATGGAACACAGCGCGACTAAGCCAAAGCTTTCTTCCTGCGAATGTGCTTCATCATTGAAACGAGCCAGACCGATACCCAATGCCATGATAAAAGGTACGGTAATTGGACCGGTAGTCACACCGCCGCTGTCAAAAGCAACAGCCAAAAAGCTGTCAGGCGTAAAATAAGCTAGGATAAAGACTGCCGCATATAAAATCAGCAGCATATAGTTCAGCTTGAGTTTAAAGATTGTTCTCAGCAATGCCAAAACTAGAAAAATACCTACACCCGCGGCCACTGTCCAAATCAAAATACTGTCCGGAACTGCCGGTACTTGATGTGCTAATACCGTTAAATCCGGTTCCGCAGCCGTAATAATCACACCCATCGCAAAGGTCACTAGAATCATGATCGGCAAACGCCGGGCTTTAACCAATTCACTGCCTGCCCCTTCACCGATCGGCATCATCGACAGCTCCGCACCCAACGCAAAGAAGCCCATGCCGGCAACCAGCAGCAAGGCCCCTGCCAAAAACATCAGCATCATGCCCAGCGGCAGCGGTGCGATGGTAATACTTAATAAAAAGACAATCAAGGTAATCGGAATTACCGAAGCCAATGCTTCATTAATTTTCTGTTTTAACTTTCTCATTCGTCACCTCTTTCCATGTTATGTTAGTTTAAGTTAATTATAACATATATTTTCATTTCTTTCTGTAAAAAATGATAAAGTATCCAAGAAATATTGACAGGCAAATCTGCTTCATGTAAACTTATCTGCATGAAGGTTTTTTGAATAAATCTTACTTGTTCAGGGTGAACATGTACTCATAGTTTTATGGGTACATTTTGTATATTTAGGAGGGATGTTTATGAAGAATACCGTTAATGGGATTACGGAAGGAGTTATTTGGAAACAGCTGCTGATTTTCTTTTTCCCGATCGTCTTAGGTACCTTTTTCCAACAGCTTTACAATACGGTCGATGCGATTATCGTCGGTAACTTTGTCGGCAAGGAAGCCCTTGCTTCCGTAGGCGGTACGACCGGCACACTGATTAACCTAACGGTTGGCTTTTTCGTTGGTCTCTCCTCCGGTGCCGGTGTTGTCTTAGCACAATACTTCGGCGCTCAGGATCGCGAAAACATTCATCGCTCTGTTCATACATCAATCGCGTTGGGAATTTTGGGCGGTGCCGTATTGATGGTTATCGGCATTTTTGGGGCGGAAAGTGCCATGCGGATGATGCAGACGCCTGAGGAAATCATGGCTTATTCCTTAACCTATCTGCGAATTTATTTTATCGGTGTCATTCCGCAGATGATCTATAATATGGGTTCCGGGCTTTTACGGGCTGTCGGTGATGCCAAACGGCCGCTGTATTATCTGATTGCCGCCTGCGGTGTCAATATCGTTCTGGACTTAATATTCGTTGTGGTCTTTCGCTGGGAAGTCATGGGGGTCGCTATCGCAACAATTCTTTCTCAGCTGGTAAGCGCGATTCTGGTCTCCTATACGCTGATCCGCTCCGATACGCTTTATCAGCTGCATCCTCGAGAAATCAGCTTAAACCCGACTATCTTAAAAGAAATTATCATTATCGGTCTGCCGGCTGGACTGCAGTCCGTCATGTATGCAGTATCCAATGTTATCATTCAGTCAAGCATCAACGCTTACGGTACAAATTCGATTGCCGCTTGGACCGCTTATGGCAAAATTGACGGCTTGTTCTGGATGGTGATGGGTGCTTTTGGGGTAGCTATTACTACCTTTGTCGGTCAAAACTTTGGCGCCCGTAAGCTTGATCGAGTGCATAAGAGTGTAAAAATATCGATCCTTATGGCCTCGATAACCGCCGTCGCTATTTCATGCCTCTTCTTAAGTACCGGTCAGTTCATCTATCGCCTCTTTACCAATGATGCTCAGGTAATTGAAATCGGTATGCAGATTCTATGGATTTTAGGCCCCTTCTATGTCTGTTATGTATGCATTGAACTGCTTTCAGGCGCCATGCGCGGCTGCGGTGAATCCTTTGTGCCGATGGTGATGACTGCCTTGGGCATCTGCGGCTTAAGAATTGCTTGGATTGCCTATTATATGCCGCAAAACGTATTGCTGGATAAGATTCTGCAATGTTACCCTTTGACCTGGATCGTAACTTCCATTTTCTTTATCCTCTATTATCTGCAGGGCGGCTGGCTGAAACGCCGCAAATTAAAAGCCGGTATCACTGAATAAGCAAAGGACCCTACCAAGGGTCCTTCTTTTTACTATTGTCCAATCTTTAAATCGATCGCATGTTTATTTTCCAAGCTCTTGCGAATCGCTTTTAAGATATCGCCATGACCGTCCTGCAGACTCATCGTCGCTGATGATGTCACATCGGCAAGCATATCTTTTTCTTCTTGACTCAATGCTTCATATTTCTTCACATCTTCGTCCTTAGAAACGTTGGCCTGCAATGGACGTCCGTTTAAATCAGAGCAGTATTTCGCAAACCATTCCTCAACCTCATCAACGCTCATGCCGACAAAAATCGATTCATATTTATCCATCTGCTGATACCAATAACCGGTACCCATCACATAGCCGTCGCCGCGTTCGCGTTTGGTCTTCCAGCCATCGATCTCAGACATAAACAAGTCTTCGGTATTCTCGGTAACACCATCAACCTTGCCGTCATGGTTCTCGTCGATATTATAGCTTTGACCCGGATAACCGCTGAAATGCGGCATTGTCTCACCATCATAATTCGGCGTTGCCACTTCCAGCTGGTCAATCATTATTGCGGCAATTTTATCATTCTCATCAAATAAGGTTGTTACAAATACATCATTAAAGCTGTAAACCTGTACTTCCTGATCGTCCTTACCCGGACCTACACGGCCTGAATTAGCGACACCAAAGCCTAATCCCTTCGCGCTTTCAATTGCTAAAGGACGACGGTTCTCATAAGCCTTTTTGATTGCTTTTAAGATATCGCCATGACCGTCCTGCAGACTCATTGTCGCTGATGATGTCACATCGGCAAGCATGTCTTTTTCTTCTTGACTCAATGCTTCATATTTCTTCACATCTTCGTCCTTAGAAACGTTGGCCTGCAATGGACGTCCGTTTAAATCAGAGCAGTATTTCGCAAACCATTCCTCAACCTCATCAACGCTCATGCCGACAAAAATCGATTCATATTTATCCATCTGCTGATACCAATAACCGGTACCCATCACATAACCGTCGCCGCGTTCGCGTTTGGTCTTCCAGCCATCGATCTCAGACATAAACAAGTCTTCGGTATTCTCAGTAACACCATCAACCTTGCCGTCGTGATTTTCATCAATATTATAGCCAGTCTGGCCTGGATAACCGCTGAAATGCGGCATCGTTTCACCATCATAATTCGGTGTCGCCACTTCCAGCTGATCAATATGCAATTCTAAGATTTTTCCTTCTTTATCAAAAATTGCACTTGCATAGACTTGATTAAAGCTGTAAACCTGTATTTCCTGATCATCCTTGCCCGGACCTACACGGCCTGAGCTGGCAACGCCAAAGCCCATATCGGCATCAGAAGCCACAACCTCATTGACATCCTTCTTACTCTCTTCAATCGGCCATGGATAAGCCTCAGGATCTAACGCGTTATTTACTGCATAAAGGATTCCCTTACTGGAAACGGTCGCGCCTGCGATGGTATCCACTTCCGCAGTACCTGCTTCGACGATCTTCGCCGGCAGCTGTTCAATCGCATTCGATCCAATCCCCTGCGTCTCTTTTTCACCGACCGCTTCTACTTTGGTGATTTTTCCGTCTTCGGTTGTCACCGTAACGGTGATCTCACCGCCGAAGCCCTTGCCGGTACCCGTCAGCGTTTTAACTTCCTTCTTTGGCGAACAGGCAGCCGTACCTACGACCAGCACACCACACAGCAATAATCCTGCCACTTTTTCATAACTTTCTCCTTTTCATCTCTTTGTGTTATGTAAGCGTTTAACTCCGCCTTTATTTTCCACTATATAGTTAATATACAGTCAAGAAAATTTTCATAAATAAGCAGAAACTATGATTTTATGAACTAATAATTTAAAAAAACGAACCGTTAAGTTCGCTTTATTATCACATTATTTTCTTTGAACCGGAATCTGCAGACTGCAGAAATCAACATCCTTTTGCCCTTTATATTTCACATGATCAAGCAAGCAGATATCCAACGCATCGTTGGCTGCCACATAACCTTTTTCATCGATATAAGCCAACAGTGAACGCAGCTGATTTTGATGATGACTCGGCCGGCCGTAATAATACATGCAGCAGCATTCAGCGGCCGGCAATGTATGCACTAAAGGTGAGTGCCTGATGATCGGTGAACCTTCAGGTACAAACACAAAGACGGAAGAGGCTCTTAAATCACTTTGCAGCGCCTGTTTGGGAATGATGACCCCAAAGCCTAAAGAAGGCACAAGATCATAACTGCCCACTTCATCAACAGCTGCCATGAATCTGACCTGAAGCTCATCTTCATTACCGCAAATATCCTCTTCAAAAGGCAGCGCTAAAAAAGAGCGTTCATCTACATGGCGAAAATACGGCTGATCGACAGACTGGTTAGAATCAATCGTATCATACAGCAGCAGTCTTTCATCGACATATTTGCGGGTCCGAATCAGTTTTTCAATTTCGGCATCGATGATTTTACGCTGATCCTTTAAAATTTCGACAGCCTCCTGAGGGTTCTGATCCTTAACAATTTTACCGATTACCTCTAAAGGCAGATTCAGCTTCTTCAAAAATAAGATTTCTTTTAAAACGTTAACCTGCAGATAGCTGTAATAACGATAACCCTTATCATCAGTTATTTGCGGCCGAAACAAGCCGATATGATCATAATAAATCAGTGTCTGACGTGAGATGTGGTGAAGCTTAGCCATTTGACTGACTGTGAGATACTCTCCTTTATCCATCATGCTTTCTCCCTTAGTTCAAAATTCTTTCACAGCAGCTTAAATTATTTAAACAGTTCCGCAAAAGTTTGTTTTTCATTCACCGCGCTCAATAAGGCGGTCATTTTCGAAATATCCCCCAGCAGGATAAAACCACACAGTTCATTATTCTTAAAATACAGTGATTCAAGCGTATGATGCTCATCATCGCGAAGCAGTGCAGAACGATATGTCTGATCCTTTTGTTTGCCGTTATCGCCATAAGCATACAGCGCCGTATTCATTCCCTGGAACGATAAGCCCGGTGAAATCAATGAATAGCTCACTGCCTCACCAGCCGCATTGGCACCCGCTGTTTTACCCATTGACAGCGCCTGTTCCCAGTTGCCGTAATTGATGCCTTCAAACTCCGCGCAATCTCCTGCCGCATAGATATCTGCCGCTGATGTACGGCAATGCTCATCAACCCTGATGGCCCTGCCGCACTCAATACCGGCCTCAATAGCCAGTGATGTATTTGCTTTGATACCGCACGAAATCAAAACTAGCTCCGCAGGATAGAAACTGCCGTCCGCCAAGCGTACACCGCTTACCTGACCCTGATCACCCTCAATTGCTTGGATTGAAACATTTGTCTGTGTGTTGATGCCGGCTGAACGGATGCTTTCCTCAAGCATCGAACTAGCCGTAACATCCAGCTGACGGCCCATCAGCTGCGGCGCCAGCTCAAGCACAGTCACAGAAGCATGTCGGCTTAGTTCCCAAGCCGCTTCAAGACCTAATACACCGCCGCCGATCACTACCGCCTGTTTTACCTTCGGCAGCCTCTGATTCAGCTTATGCACATCTTCAATCCGGCGCAGAGCCAATACCCCTTCCTGATCAGCACCCGCAATCGGCGGAATGAAGCATTCAGCACCAGTTGCCAGAATTAATTTATCATAATGTAAATGATCACCATTGCTTAATACGACTTCCTTTTCATCAATCAGCAGCTTTACCGCATGCAGATCGGTCAGGTTCAGAATATTCTTTTCCTGATACCACGCTTCATCATGAATCAACAGCTGTGACGGTTCAAAATCTGCAAGCAGTGTCTTCGTCAGCATCGGCCGGTTATACGGTAATGATTTTTCATCACCCAACAATACAATCGAAGCGCTTAGATTGCGTTCTCTGATCGCAGCTGCCGCATTTAAGCCCGCCGCGCCGTTGCCGATGATTAAGAATAACTCATTGCTGTCGTGATGGAATTCATTGACCGTATCTTCATAAGGCACAAAATTCTCCTTACCGACACCGCAGACCGGACAGATTTCTGTTCCCTCTTCAAAAACCTCACCGCAGATCAGACATTTCACTAATCTAGGTTTTGCTGCCGGCTTCACCTTCGGCTTATCCAACAGCAGACAGCCAAAATCATGACCATATGCCGCGGCACCCTCAAGCTCATCACCGCTTGGCCGCAGTTTCACACGATAACCGTCAACGACCTTCATCTTCAGCTGTTTCAGCCGCTCAGTTAGATTATTGACTGCCTCACCGCTCCATGCATAGCTGCCGAATGCGCTCGCTAATTTACCGCCATGGGTCGGCGCATGAATCGCCGTCGTTAAATCCCAGATCGGTTTCAGTGCGTCCTGAAGAATAGTCGGTGAACCAAAAAGCAAACCGTCAGCTTTTTCAATCTTCCTCAACACCTCATCGGCATCCGCCTCTACCATATCATACAGCAGAACTTCTATATCACCGGCAGAACGCAGCCCTTTAGCAATTGCTTCAGCCACCTGAGCGGTATATCCATAAGCGCTCACATAAGGCATGACTACCGTTTTTTTCGCATTTGGCACACTGCTTTCAGACCACTCGCGATACTGGTTCATCAATTCATCAATACCACAGTCGATCACCGGTCCGTGTCCCGTACAAATCAGCTCCACCTCAAGATCCTGAATACGGTTTAAAGCCTTAATCATAAAAGGCTTAAATGGACCGAGGATGTTATCAAAATAATATTTCAAAGCCCGCTGATATCCCGCCTGATCCTCTAAACGGCTAAGCAAAATCCCATCAAACGCATAATGTGCGCCAAAAGAATCACACGTTACCAGTGTCTTGTCTTCTACGATATAAGTATACATTGTATCTGGCCAATGCAGATTCGGCAAAGGCATAAAGCGAAGTGTTTTATCACCAATTTTTATTTCATCATTTTCCTTAACCGCCTGCTTATTAAAATCACGATTAATGATTTCCTTTAGAAAATTCAGCGCGCAGGCAGTACCGACAATCTTAATATTCGGATTTAACTCAAGCAGACGGCCGACGCTGCCCGCGTGATCAGGCTCCGTATGATTGACAACAATTGTATCAATGTCTTTAATATCGGTAATCTGCTTCAATTCTGCCAAATACTCATCAAAAAATTTTTCCTTAGCTGTTTCAAACAGCACAGTTTTATCTGATGTTTTTAGGATATAGGAATTATATGAAGTCCCAAACTCCGTTTCCATAATGATATCGAATACTTTTAACTCTTTATCCAAAATACCCGTCCAGGTAAAACCCTTTTTCAGCTCTAAGTTTTCATCGTGTACCTCTCTTAATCTCGGTATTAAAATATCATACTCAGGCTTAGTATGCACATGATTTGCCCATATATCAACAACAATCAAAACAGTGCCTTAATACCTAGGAACACTAAAATCAAACCGCCGAAAATCTGCGCCCGACTGCCCAGCATTGAACCGAAGCGGCGGCCGACAAATAAAGCCGCATAGCTTAAGATTGCCGTAGTTATTCCAATAATACAAACTGCTGACAAGATATCAACTCCCACACCAACAAAGCTGACACCAACCGCAAAGGCATCAATGCTGGTCGCAACACTTTGCATAATCAATGTCTTATATGTAAAGATCGTACAGCTCTCCACCTCCGGATTGCGCATTTCCTTGATGCCGTCAGCCATCATTTTACCGCCGATAAAGCCCAAAATAATTAAAATAACGATTCCTGAATAGCGGTCAATCACTTCCGCAAACAAATTACCGGCAAAAAAGCCAAACAACGGCATCACTGCCTGAAACACACCAAAAAACAGCGGCATGATCTTCAGCTTTTGATTTGCGCTGATCGGACATACCAGTCCATTACTTAAAGATACCGCAAAGGCATCCATACTTAAACCAATACCAATCATCAGTATTTCTATAATTCCCATCTCTTAGTTCCTCCCGATAAAAACAAAAAACTCATGCACAGTCTAAAAAAACTGTACATGAGTCTCATTCATTAAGACAAGCCAGACACTTTGTGTCATTATGTTGACATGTCACACATCACTGTGCAAATTACTCCCTCATGAAGTATGAGTTAATCTTAACGTAAACCTTATGGCTTGTCAATATTAAAATACATTCATCTGCATCATTGAGTAAAACGCAGAATAATCTCTCTGAAATCCTCAAAAGCCGCGGTCTCTTTCAGCAGCATCATAATATTATCCTGCGTACAGAAGTTAATCAGCGCTTCATATAGCTCTTTAAATAAATATGATTCCTTTTCGTTAATCGCAATCAACAGGACAATATGAACCAAATGCTGATCCCATTTTATACCCGTTCGCGATACCGCAACCGCAATTCTTGTATGATTAGCATTCATTTTCATTGAATGCGGAATGGCAATCTTGCCAAAAGCAGTCGTTGCCGCTTCATCCCGGCGGATTACATCATGATAGAAATCCGCGTTGACATGGCCCTGACTCAACAGCTTTTGATGCAGAATATGAATGATTTTAAATTTATCACTGGCTTCAGCTTCCTCATGATAGAAAAGCTTCGGTGAAAAGAAATGATCAAATTCCTGATGCAGCACCGCTAACTTACGTTTTTCTATGATTTCTTCAATGCGGTTAAAGACATCTTTAATATCAATGCTGTTGGTAAAGGGGGAAAGCTGAATGATCGGATGGATACTGTCTTGGATCGGTATGGTAGTAAACAGCAGATCATAAGCCTGATCATTAATTTCGTGAAGAAAGGAAACACACTGCACGATGCTGATCTGTGAATCAAAATGAATCAGCAGGTAGTTATAAATGAATGATTGATTTTCTGATAATCAGGACAAAGCAGCACACATTTCAATTTATGAACATCCTGATCCTGCCGTTCTACATCCGCACCGATATGCATCGCCAGATAGGCAACCTCATCCTTAGATATCTGGATATGACAGCGCTGATAAAGAAAATCAGCGGCATAGAGTGCACAGTCAAACAAAATCGGGCAGGCGCTTTGAATCGTATCCAGCAGCGGATTATGCAGCGTAGTATTTTGATTGACTCGGGCCAGCAGATTTTTCAGATGCAGCGCCAGCGGCAGCAGCAGCGTCTGTTCCTGAATCCGCAGATGATATTGCTGATTCAAGGCGGCGATCAATTCTTTACTTAGCTGATAAACGGCATCACCGACACTCTTTTGAATCTCCTTGGGTGAATTAATCTGACACATATGAATATTCATCATAATCATTGAGACCATTTCCTCAATTTCATTATTTTGAAAAACAACATGAAAATGCTGCTGAAGCTGATGAATGACCGTCGCTGCCAAAGGATTTTCAAGCTTCTTTTCAGTGCTTGAACTAACTGCTTTAGGCTGATTTAAAATACTGTTCAGCATCACAGTGATATGCAGATTCAGATTCATATAACCAAAATCATTTATGTAACAGTTATCCTTTTTAAAACAAGTATGCAGCAGCTCATTAATATACATTACATCAATAGCCGGAAACATTTCTTTAAGCACCGAGATATCCACCAAATTACCTGTCGCTTCTTTATATATGATGCTGGTCAAAAAACGGCGCTTATCCCGTTCACTGCCGGTGACATAAAGCTGATCATTGCGGCATTGGAAACGAATCTTGTTGGGTTCATATTCCTTATTCATTTTCTGTAAGAGACTTTTAATCGAAGAATAACTGAGATACAGAATATCACATAACTCATAAAGATCTAGCTGAGTGCGGTGATGAACAAAGAATTCTTTAATGATATAAGAAGAACGTTCAGCATAAGTCTGCGGTACTGAATCTTTTGCAGCGGTGAAAACCGCCTGTGAATTAAACGTATACCCCTGTTTGCTTGCCAAAATCGTATCCGGATGCTCCGCGTTGATCTCATTGACATAATTTTTAACTGAACGTGATGATACGGACAGCAGTTCAGCCAGTTTTGTGGAAGATATGGGTTTATTCTGCTTTTTTAAAACATTCAGCAGCAGCTCCTGATTTTTTTCATTCTATCCTTCCTTTTCCCTATACTATATTAATTGTAACGAAACCGCCGGTAATTATCAAACACACAATTTCACTAAGCCGGTGAAAAAACAAGCATTCACCATGAATGGTAAAAATATCGGTTGAAGCATTAATGAAAACTTGTCATAATGACAGCGTAGAAATCGATTTCACATAATTCCAAGAGGAGGATTTACATATGGAAAAAATGAACATACTGCTTTGCTGCGGTGCCGGGATGTCCAGCGGCTTTTTAGCTCAACAGACAAGAATTGCTGCCAAAAAACAAGATCATGGCACGGGTTGAAGCTAAAAGTCAAAACAATATTGAAGATGATTTGCCAAATATTGATATTTTATTGATTGGGCCGCACCTTGCTTATGCTTATGATGATTTAAAAAAGAGCTGTGACCGCTATAATGTACCGGTCGAGATCATTCCGAAAGATATGTATGCGGGACTTGACGGAGAAGGTCTGCTTCAATTATGCATTGAGACACTAAAAGAAAAGGAGACGCAAAATGGATAAATTTATTAACTGGCTAGGAACCAGCTTTGCCCCTAAGGTTGCGAAAGCGATGGATAAGAAAATCATTCGTACCTTATCCGGTGCCTTAATGGCCAATGTACCAATTCTATTATTAGGCTCATTAATCTCTATTTATAATTTGTTTGCCGGTTATATTTCATTTCTGCCAGATCTGTCACCGGTTTATAATTTCAGCTTCGGCATCCTGTCACTGACACTTGTCTTCTTGGTGGGTTATCATGGTGCAAAGGAATATGGCTTTAAAGAATATGGCGTATCCACTGGCTTGATTGCCTTAATGATGTTCTTTATGGTAATTAAGCTACCATCGAAAACTTCCAATTCACGGTAAGCTTTGGACGCTTCGGCGGTTCAGGCATGATTTCAGCCTTTTTCTCAGGTATTGTCACAATTGTTATCAGTAATCTGTATTTTAAACTGCATTTATTTGAAGATTCAGAAACCTTGCCGGATTTTCTTGTACGCTGGCTGAATCAAGTGATTCCGGGCATTATCGTTTTAGTCTTAACAACCATTTTAATTTACTGGTGCAACATTGATTTATTTGCTCTGATTACTGCTTTTTTCTCTCCGCTGATCGAAATTGGCCAAACATATCCGGGCTTTATTCTCTGTATTTTTATTCCGGTCTTCTTCTATTCTTTCGGCATCAACAGCTGGTTTATGAATCCCATCACCTCACCGATCGGTTTAGCCGGTATTACCGCCAACGCTTTAGCTTTTGAAGCCGGGTTGACACCCACCAATATCTATACGTCTAACGTTACATACTCGGTAATCTTTATCGGCGGCATGGGCATGACTTTAGCACTCAATATCATGATGCTGCGCTCAAAGAGCAAACGGATTCGTAAATTTGGTCAGATTTCGATGATTCCGTCTTTATTTAATATCAATGAGCCATTGGTATACGCGCGCCGATTGCCTTAAACCCAGTCCTGATGATTCCAATGTGGATCAATGGATTGGTAATTCCAACCATTGCTTGGATTGCTTTCAGCAATGGCTGGGTAACAATACCGCATGCGGTGATGAATGTTAACCAGCTGCCCTTCCCGCTTTGCTCATTCTTAGCGACACATGGTGATTTCCGTGTTATTCTGTTAGTAGCTGTATTATTTATTGTTTCATGGCTGATCTGGTGGCCTTTCTTCAAAGCGCATGAGACTAAAACATTAAAAGAAGAAATGGGGGAATAGGCATGGATGAAGTAACGAATTCAACGCTGATCAGCGCCGCAATGGGGATACTAACGTATGCCGGTGATGCGCGGATTCATGCGAAGCAAGCCTTGCAGGCAATTCAAAGCTTTGATTTTACACTGGCTCAGTCAGAGCTGGCGGAAGCAAGTCAAAATATTACGGAAGCCCATAAGGCACAGACGGAAATCATTCAAAATGAAGCCCGCGGCACGAAATATGAATACTGTATGCTGTTTAATCATGCCCAGGATACCCTGATGACAATCAACAGTGAAGTTGAGCTGATCAAAGAGCTGATCAAAACATTTAAGATATTTGCCGAGGCTATCCACGCGGAGGTGAAATAATGGGTTTTCCAAAAGATTTTTTATGGGGCGGCGCTACTGCTGCCGTGCAGTGTGAAGGGGCTTATGATGAGGCCGGCAAGGGGTTGAATGTCGCTGATATTCAGATCTGTTACACCCGTGAAACAAAGCAAGGCAATACGAATTATACAAGAGCGCTTTTAAAGGAGCGTATTGAGGATGTGACACAAGCCGAAACAAAAAATTATTATCCGAAGCATCAGGCGGTTGATTTCTATCATCGTTATAAAGAATATATTCAATGGATGAAGGAAGCCGGTTTCAAAGCCTTCCGCATGAGCATCAATTGGGCCCGCATCTTCCCTACCGGCTTAGAAAGTGAACCTAATGAAGCAGGTCTGCAATTTTATGATGAACTTTTTGATGAATTATTAAGCAACGGCATTGAACCGATCGTTACGCTGACGCATTATGATATGCCGCTGGGTATCGTCACCCAGTGTCAAGGCTGGTATGGCCGGGCAACGATCGATCATTATGTGCGCTTTGCGACGGTCTGCCTGAAACGTTATGCCAGTAAAGTAAACTATTGGATCGTGATCAATCAGATCAATCTGATTTTTGGTGAATCCTTCAGTTCACTAGGGATGGTTATGGATGAATATGAAGATTTTACTGCCGCTAAGTATCAGGCCGTGCATAATGAGTTTATCGCCAGTGCCTTGATTAAGCAGGCGGCAAAACAAATAAAACCAACGCTGCAGATTGGCATGATGCTGGCTGATCAGATGACCTATGCCAAAACATGTGATCCGCAAAATGTGGCCGCTGCCATTGAGAAAAATCGCATGAAGGATTATTTCTTTGCAGATGTTGAGCTGCGCGGTGCATATCCGGGATATGCGAAAGATTATTTTAAACGCAATAACATTCAGATCGTGATGGCAAAGGGTGATGAAGAATTATTGAAACAGAATACAATGGATTTTCTGGCGGTAGCCTATTATTATTCACACTGTGTTGATGAAACTGGCGCCCGCTGTGAAAATCCTTATACCAAAGCAAGTCAATGGGGCTGGACGATTGATCCAGTGGGCATTTACAACGCGATGAGTCAATATTGGGATCGTTATCAAGTACCGATGATGATTGCTGAAAATGGCATTGGTGTCGAAGAAGTGCCGGATGCTCAGGGTAAGATTCATGATGATTACCGCATCGATTATCAGCGCCGGCATATCGAACAGCTGAAACGGCTGATGGATGAAGAAGTGAATCTCTTTGCCTATACGATGTGGTCACCGTTTGATATTGTCAGCGGCAACAGCTGTGAAATGGAAAAACGCTATGGATTGCTTTATGTCGATAAGGATAACCAAGGTCAGGGCAGCGGCAAGATTCTGCCAAAGGATTCCTATTATTGGTATCGCGATGTAATTACCAGCAATGGTGAAAATTTATAAAAACAAAACAAAACACCCGATTGATGAAATGTCAGTCTGGTGTTTTAGTTATATCCGCGTTCAGCAGTTTAACCCCTTTAGAGGCCGCATAGACAGCAGCTAATTCAAGAAGTATGGAAGCATTCACATTTGCCTGCCATACCTGCATCTGAATCATCATGCCTTGATTTTGCTTTCTGCTTGTCCAATAGCCTATGATTTCACCATGATATACAATAGCACCGGGATTTGATACCAGCTGCCAAATTTTTCGCATGACGGCGTTTGTCAGGTAAGAGTGTCAGGCGGTCGCGCTGGTCAAGATATGGATCATGACCGCCTAAAAGCAGATATTCCCGCTCCAGCTGCAATGGCTTCATAATATCAGCCAAATCCTCTGCAAGCATAAAAGCTTGTCTGCCGTTTGCCGAAACCTTTATTCTTTCCTCGGCAAGTGAATTCCATAAGCGGCTTCCCTGCATAGGGGAACAGCCCAGCCATTGTATCAATTCTTTCCGCGTTGCGGGACCGTAGCAATGCAGGAATTTACGCACCAGCTGTTTGTTTGCAGCAGGTCTTTCTTTAAGCGGGTACCCAAGCCAATTACTGTAAGAGGTAAAGGTGGGGGTTTGATTATGACGCTCACCGAAAACGACCAATCCCTTGACCGCACAGGGTCTCAGCATAAAGGACACGACCGCACCGCCAATCGTTTGCTTGTTTGGACTGCCATATATTGAAGGCTGCTGCCAGATGGGCTGCTTGGTCTTGGGCAGCAACGGCAGCAGCCAGCCGGCGATGGTTTCATCCAATGCAGCCTTGCTGGTGATGATATGATGATCAAGCTGCGGCATTACCTGAAGCAGCAGGTCCAGCACTTCATCAAAATCCATTTCAAGCAGTTCCAAGGCAAGTGAAATACCCTTGGTATAAATCCATGGTTCATCTTCAGCAGCACTCAAAGACGATAAGAAAACATCACTTTCCCGGCTGGGAAACACCAGTGGCAGACCGCGTATGCTCCAAGCCTGAAGTAAACTTTTGTCTGCAAGCAGCTGACGGGCAGCGTTTTTTGAATAAGCGGGAATACGGTTAAACAATGCCGTTTCCCATGCTCCCGGCGGTGTATTCTGTAAACCGCATGCACCCGTCACACTTATTAAATCTGCCGGCTCATAAAAGCGATCCAAATGATGAGCATGCAGCCGAAAATATCGGATTTGTTCCATTGTTAATTCCATCATTGATCCACCTCATAAATAAATTTCTAAACCCATCTTAACAAATCCTTAAGCAAGAAGCAAATCTGCTCTCATCGATAGGCATAATGCAGCGAAAAGCAGTATTATTAAAACAAATGCTGCGCTTAGATGCTGGTTTTATTCATATTCCTTTGTCTGACTATAGCTAGTGCAGAGAGGAAACAAAATGTTTCAGAAAAATTAAAAAACCTGTGTAAAGAGGCTGAGAGTAACAGGAACAGTTAGCCGACAAGCTGAATGTATCACGTCAGGCAGTTACTGAATGGGAAAGTAATGGCGGTACACCTGATTTTGGTAATCTCATTGCTATCGCGTCCTTACTTCAACTATCTTGATGAGCCGATCGTCAAAACAGTTTGCTTAAAGCTTCAGCTGATGAGAGTGTCACCGAATATGATATTGACGGCAAGAAACGTTTCGATATTTTAATCATCAGTTCAAAGAAAGCAGGCTTATATGGTTATGAAGGTAAAAAAATTCAAGTCCAATTAACAGCGGAAGAGAGCATTGATTGGTACTTAAATGCTTGGGAAATGGGATTTCCTGTAATACAAAAAATAACCATCACGGTTATTTTTATATTATAGTACCAATGCCCGTCAATCAGCTCACGCGACAAGATACCTAAATCATAGAATCGTTCAAGGTGTGCCAATAATTCCAGGCATGCAAACCATTGCTGCGGACAGCTTAATGTATCAAAACGCCTCAGCTGACGCCCCCATTGCATGCGCATCGCAAATTCATAAGCCGTACCGCTTCCCTGTTTGACAACATCAAGCAGATATTTTCCTTTTTTCATATGATGATCCACGGTCTGCATGCAGCGTTCTTTAATATCAAAAATTGGACCATAATGGGCGGGATATAATATTTCGCAGTCAAAATCACAGATGCGTTTTAACGTATCAAAATTATCCTGCATGCTTGAAAATTCTTCCATCCAGAAATTAATCGTCGGATAAATCTGATTCAGGACACTATCCGCCGCAAACATAAAATGCTCATTGATTTCATACAGACCGATTTGCTGGGGTGAGTGACCTGCCAAATCAACCACCTCAAAGGTATAATCTCCCACGCTTAACCGCTCATGTGCTCGAATCGGCGTAAAGGCAAAAACACTGTCCCCGCCTTCAAATATTTCACTTTCTGATTTCAATTGAACACAAACACTGCGCGGTATCCCTGCCAGCTGACGATTCTTGCGTACATAATGAGCGGTTGTCTTATTGAGTTTATGAGTAACCATACAGCCATCCCATTCGCTGGCCAAAATTTCTTTTAAACAGGGAGCAAAGTGTTGGGCATTGCCGCTGTGATCAACATGCAGATGCGTTAAAACTAAACGGACATCCTTCAGTTCTACGTTCAGCTGCTTTAAGGCCGCACATAATTCATCAGCGGCCGAAGCAGAATGAAAACCAATATCAATTAAAAGATGCTCACTCCTGCCTTTGATCAGATAAACCTGTATCTCCGTGGTAATCATACTGGATGAATGAAGGGTGATGGCATAAATATCGCGGCGCAGAAGCTTCATATCAAAAGCATTCCGCTGCGATCCAGCCAACCAGATCCTTATGCTTGGCATATACAAAACCATCATGCTTAGTGATAACCTTTACTGTATCGCCCGGCTTCACATTTAAGCGATAATCCGTATAATCATGACAACAAAGCTTCCCTCATCCTCATACAGATAGGCAGCAGGCAGCCACAGCTTGCGTTTTGAGGCAAGATGTTCACAATAGCACTGATCAGCCTGTCTTTGAAGTAATAAAACCTCCCGCTTCGCCCATGAAATAAAGATTGGATCAGGATTCGCGGCCTGTGCCTTACAAATCAGGACAGACGGCAGAGCATCCACCCCTATACTGGACGACTTGCCTTGATCCAGAATTAAGGCGTTCAGCTGGCCCTCGTCGTTGACACCATTGCCGCCATCGATACCGGTCACATTCATCGCCGCATTAGTATAAGGACGGCAATCCGCAATATCCATATGATAATTCAAAGTAGGCCAATGTCCGCAGTAAACATGCTTCTTAAAAGTCTTATGACCTTCCGCAAACGCTGGCAAAGTTAGAAAATCCTCCCATGTATTACGTGAAATTTCCTCATGGCGCAAGCCCGCATGCACAAACAGCATCGACTCACTTTCCAAAATCAGCGGCATATTTTCAATAAAGGCCAGCTCCTTGGCAAATTGCTTAGCAATAGCCTGACGGCACGCTTCCGCATTCGTTTCATCGACGGCAGCATACCCACACAAATGAGCCATTTCATTCAGCAATGATGCTTCTCTGAATTGTGTATAGCCAATAAAATCAGTCAGTTCCTGCTTCATCAAAGAAGGTACTAAACAATCACAATTTCCCTGCACAACATAGGTATTGCCCGCCGCGCATAAATCCATGACATCATGAAGCACACCCAATGAATCAGGGCCTTTCTCACCTAAATCACCTAAAAGAATCAAAATATCCTGATCATTAAAATGACATTTTTCAAGCAATTCATGAAATAAACTCCGACAGCCATGGATATCACTGATCAAAATTATCCGCTTATTTTCATCAAGATGAAGCATTTGATGATAAATTCTCAATTCACCTGCAGTGCCCCGTTCTATTTTATCGGCTGACCAGCTGACGCTTTGTTTATTCTGCCCCATCCTCATAAACGACCTTTCCCGCCATCACTGTCATTTTAACCTTGCCGCTTAATTCCCAGCCGATAAACGGTGAATTATTTGCTTTTGATGCGAAATCAGCAACCTGCCATTTTTCATTTTCATCAAACAGCACCAGATCCGCAGCCGCGCCGACACTCAGCGTACCGCCCGGCAGTTTATATACACGAGCTGGATTGACGCTCATTTTTTCAATCAGCTGACTCATAGTAAGAATCTTTTTATGTACTAATTCACTGATGCCTAAAGCCAATGAAGTTTCAAGACCGATGATGCCGCTTGGTGCCTTCGCAAACTCCCGATTCTTTTCCTCAGCACTGTGCGGGGCATGATCGGTTGCGATAATTTCAATTGTATTATCCTGCAAGCCGGCCAAAATCGCCTGTCGGTCCGCTTCCTCACGCAGCGGCGGATTCATTTTAGCCAAGGCTGCGGCTTTTAGGACAGCCGTTTCATTTAATGTGAAATGATGCGGTGTCACCTCTGCGACAATCTTCGGATTCAGCTGTTTCGCAAATCGTACCATGGCCACGGCTTCCTTGCTTGAAATATGTTGAATGGATACACTGGCACCGGTCGTAGCAGCCAGCATGCAATCTCGGGCTGCCATCACATTTTCAGCATCACGCATAGCTCCCGGTAAGCCCATCGCTTCACTAACAGCGCCTTCATTGATGCCGCTGCCATGAACAAAGGCAGGATCTTCCTCATGAAAACTTAATACACAATCCAATGATGCTGCCAGCTCCATGGCTTCTCTGACTAAGCCGGCATTCATCAGCGGCAGACCATCATCTGTAAAGCATGGCACGCCGATCTCCTTCAGCTGTTTCATATCCGTCAGTTCCTTGCCTTTAAAGCCCTTGGAAATAGCCGCCGCTTGATAAAGATGCACGGGACAATCCTTGCTTCTTTTTTGAATATCTTGTATGACTGTCACATTATCCGCAATCGGTAAAGTATTCGCCATACATAAAACCGAAGTAAAGCCGCCTCTGGCAGCCGCGTGTGAGCCGCTCATTAAATCCTCTTTATAAGTAAAGCCCGGATCACGGAAATGCACATGAACATCGATCAAGCCGGGTGCCGCAATGAACCCTGAAGCATCGATGATCCGATCATAGGGCTGATTTTCATCCACCTGTCCCACCGCTTCAATACGTCCGTCCTTGATTGCGATATCACCTATCTGATCCAACTGATTCGCCGGGTCAATGATCCGGCAGTTTTTAATTAGCAACATAAATTTCCTCCTATTAAACAAGTATAATTGGAAAACCATTCTGCGTAAACACAGAATGGCTATTTTTATTTTATTAATTTGTCCTGTAAAGAAAACAGATTTGTCACATAATGACCGCTGAAGCAGGATGTACAAAGATTCTTTGTCTTAAACGCTTCCTCAAGCTGCTGAATCGTTAAGAATTTTAAAGAATCAGCACCGATAAAAGCACACAGCTCATCGACATTCAGTCTCGATGAAATTAATTCATCATAGGTTGATGTATCTACGCCATAGAAACAAGGATGTGTAATTGCCGGTGATCCGATACGCACATGAACCTCTTTTGCCCCAGCTTCCTTTAACAGCTGCACAATCCGTTTGCTGGTCGTACCGCGTACGATTGAATCATCAATCATAAAAACACGCTTGCCTGAAACAATGCTCTTTACTGCTGACAGCTTCATGCGCACACCGCGTTCACGCTGCTTTTGCGTCGGCTGAATAAAAGTACGGCCGACATAACGATTCTTAATCAAACCAATTTCATAAGGCAGACCGCTGGCTTCTGAATAACCGATTGCCGCTGACAGAGATGAATCAGGAACACCGATAACGATATCCCCCTCATGATCCTCAAGTTTTGCCAGCACCTGTCCGGAAATGCGCCGTGCCGTATGAACGTTAATGCCGTCAATATTACTGTCGGGACGGGCAAAATAAATATATTCCATCGCACACATCTTATTCTGAGTATATTCTGTATATTTAAAGAAGCTTAAACCTTCCTTGGAAATCTTCACTACCTCACCCGGTTCAATATCCCGGATAAATTTAGCGTTAACAATCTCAAATGCACATGTTTCAGAGGATAAGCAATAGCCTTCATCCAATTTAGCTATCGAAAGCGGTCTTAAACCATTCTTATCACGAATCGCATACAGGCAATCCTTTGTTAGAATAATAAATGCAAATGCACCCTCAAGCTTGTTGCAGGCCTTCTTAATTTTTTCACTGAAAGAGCCTACTTCCTTCTGAATCAAATGAATCAGTACCTCAGAATCACTGCTGCCCTGAAAGATACTTCCCTCATTCTCCATCTGCATTTTTAATTCATGAGCATTAACTACCTGCCCGTTATGAACCACGGCAAAATGACCGGTATGCGCTCTGACCATTAAAGGCTGCACATTTTCGATTTCATTGCCGCCTTCCGTTGAATAGCGGACATGACCGATTGCATTGTTGCCGGTCAGTGTATCGATGATCTGAGGATTAAATACTTCTGTAATTAAGCCTTTACCCTTATAGCATCGTACCTTTTCACCGTCACTGCTGGCAATGCCTGCCGCTTCCTGACCGCGGTGCTGAAGCGCGTGTAATCCAAAATAAGTCAGTGAAGCTGCGTCACTGGCATTATAAATTCCGAAAACACCGCATTCCTCATTGATTTTACCGTTCAAAAAATACGTTTTTTCAAGTTCCATTTGAGTCTCCCTTACCGTACTTATTCATAAAAAAGTCCAATTAAACAATACCATTCTTTACCGCTGTTTTCAATCTTTTTTACAATTTCTGCAATTAAAAATGCTGTTCATGACTGAAAACAGCATTTTAAAAAGCAAATTCTTAAAAAAAACTGCACTATACAGTTCAAATCTTCACTTTTTATTTCAGATCGGCAAATACTTTTTGCTCTTTACACAAACGCTTCAATTTGGTACTGTTTAAGCATAGGAGAACCCATTATGAAACTCAACAACAAACGTACCATTTTAGTAGGTCTTGCATTCATGTCCATCTGTGCCTTTTGGCAGCTTTATGATAATATTATTCCGCTGATTTTATTAAATACCTTTCATTTAAAAGATACGGTATCCGGTTTTATCATGTCGCTGGATAATATCCTTGCATTGTTTATGCTGCCGTTATTTGGCGCTTTTTCGGACCGTGTCAATACGCGGATGGGAAAAAGGATGCCCTTTATTGTCTTTGGCTCGATCCTAGCGGCTTTCACTATGCTTTTGCTGCCGATTGCTGATCTCATGCAGTCGATGCTGTTATTCTTTACAGCTTTAGGTCTGACACTTTTTGCGATGGCGACTTATCGATCACCAGCAGTGGCGCTGATGCCGGATATTACGCCCAAACCTCTGCGTTCAAAAGCTAATGCGATTATTAACCTGATGGGGGCAGTCGGGGGCATTATCACTTTGATTCTGATTACATTATTAGTACCAAAAACAGCCAACCCTAATTATTTCCCATTATTTATAAGCATTGCTTCAATCATGCTGCTCTGTGTGGCGATTTTGTTTATGACGATTAAAGAAAAACAACTGCGCATCGCTGATGATGAGGAGAATGAGGAAGCTTCTACAACCCAGCACGGCAAAATGGAACCTGCGGTAAAGCGCTCCTTGATGTTTATCCTCTTTTCCGTGGCTTTCTGGTTTATGGGTTATAATGCCGTCACCACCGCTTTTTCTAAATACGCGAATGTTGTTTGGGGAATGAGCGGCGGTGAGTTTGCAAAGCCAATGATGGTCGCAACCGTTGCGGCAATCATCAGCTACATACCGGTCGGTTCCCTGTCAAGCCGATTCGGCCGTAAGAAAATGATTCTTGCCGGTGTAGTTTTATTGGCATGCAGCTATCTTTCGGGAATGTTTTTCATCACCTTTTCACCGCTGCTGAATATCGTATTCGGCATGGTCGGCATTGCATGGGCAATGATTAATGTTAATTCTTATCCGATGGTTGTGGAAATGAGCCAGGGCAGTGATGTCGGAAAATATACCGGTACCTACTATACCTTTTCAATGGCTGCCCAAGTTCTTACGCCAATCTTGTCCGGCTTCCTATTGGAATATGTCGGGTATTGGACCTTATTTCCATATGCCGCCCTTTGTGTGCTGATTGCCCTGCTTCTTTTCACGCAGGTAAAACACGGTGACAACCGGCCTGAGAAACGCAGTCTGTTAGAAGCTTTTGATGTGGAGGATTAATATGAAGGAGCTGTTTTTATTACTCATACTTTTGCTGATTTTAGGTTTGTGCTTTTTGATCTTCTTTATGATGCCCCGGCTTTCAAAACGAAAAGCATTGCTGCCCTTTGTCAAATGGAACTATGCGCACCGCGGTTATCATGATCTTTTGAAGGGTTTCCCTGAAAATTCCCTGCCGGCATTTGAACGTGCATGCACTCACGGTTACGGTATGGAGCTTGACGTTCAGCTGACCAAAGATCAAAACTGGTTGTCCTGCATGATTTCTCTTTATTAAGAGCATGCGGTATTGATGTCCAGGTAGACGCGCTGACTTTAGATGAAATAAAAAATTCAGATTATTTAATACTGATTGCACTATCCCAACTTTTGAAGAGGTGCTTGAATTAGTAGACGGCCGTACACCGCTGATTGTGGAAATCAAACAGAAGGGTGCTGACAGTGAGACTTGCCGTCAAAGCGCAAAGCTTTTGGATCATTACCAGGGCAGCTATTGCGTGGAATCATTTAATCCAATGGCGGTTGGCTGGTTTAAAAATCATCGTCCAAATTACATCCGCGGGCAGCTATCCGGTGAATTAAACATGAAACAACCGGCTAAATTTATCCTTGAATGCCTGCTGGCGAATTTTATTTCACGGCCTGATTTCATCGCTTACGATGTCGGTCACAGAAACCGTACAGCATTAAAACTATGCAAAGCATTATTCAATGCTCCGATCGTTTATTGGACGGTGAAGGATCGTGCAACCTATGACGCGCTTAAATCTTCAATCATAATCTTTGAGGGATTTGAAGCCGAACCTGAAAAATAAATTAAAGCACAGCTCGACTGTGCTTTTTTGTTTTAATTAGTAACACGCAATGTTGCTGTCGGTCCGCGATTCAGTGCCGCCCACTAACACGCCATTTTCCAAGCGCACGATCATCTGGCCGCGGCCAAAGGAAACACGGGATAATTCAGGGATGATTTCATGTCCCAGCGACTGCAGCTGCAAAGCAATGGCATTGGGGAATTCCGGTTCGATGGTAAACTTCTTGCCTTTCACCCACTGCCAGCGCGGCGCGTCCAATGCCATCTGCGGATTCAGATGGAAGTCAATCAGATTCATGACTGCCTGTACATGACCCTGCGGCTGCATATAACCGCCCATGACGCCAAAAGGCCCCACCGCTTTGCTATCCTTAGTGATAAAACCAGGAATAATTGTATGATATGTCCGTTTGCGCGGTTTCAGTACATTATAATGATTTTCATCCAGTGAGAAATCATGACCGCGGTTCTGCAGTGTTATGCCGTAGCCTTCAACCACAATACCAGAGCCAAAGCCCATGTAATTGCTCTGAATATAAGAGACCATATTTCCTTCACCGTCCGCGGTACACAGATATACAGTTCCGCTTTTCGGCGGTTCTGCGATTTTCGGTTCTTTGGCGGTTCTGCCAATTTCAGCAGCCCGCGCCTTCCCATATTCAGGCTTAATCAAATCATGATAATCAACTGCCATACAATCCGGATCAGTAACATAATGCATACCATCCGCAAATGCCATTTTAATCGCCTCAAACTGTTTATGATAGGTATCCGTACAGTCCTTTTCCTTAAAATCAAATTCTTTTAAGATATTAAGTGCCATCAAGGCAACGATACCCTGACCATTCGGCGGTATCTCCCATACATCATAACCATGATAATTTACACTGATCGGTTCAACCACGATGCCTTATAATCTTTCAAATCATCAAGCGAAAAATAACCACCGTCACGCTTTGATTGTTTCACCAGCTGTTGGGCAATCTCCCCTTCATAAAATGCTTTCGCGTCGGTATTACCAATCAGCCTAAGTGTTTTCGCATGATCAGGCAGTTTGACAATCTCTCCGCAGTGATAGCTTTCACCCTGCTTAGTAAATACCTTGAACCATTCATCAAATTCATGTTTGCCGGCAAATTCTTTCGCAAAGCGCTCACTTGCACGCTCCCACATTTTGGCTAACATCGGTGAAAGCGGATAGCCTTCTTCGGCATAGCGGACAGCCGGGGCCAGTACCTCAATCAATGGCAGCTTACCAAAGCGTTTGGATAACTCTGCCCATGCCATCGGTGCGCCCGGCACGGTAACCGGCGTCCAGCCAAAGATCGGCATCTGTTCATGCCCTTTAGCCAGCACTTTTCACGGCTGATATCAGCAGGTGCATAACCTGATGAATTTAAGCCATAAAGCTTATCCTTCATCCAGACAATCGCAAACGCATCGGAGCCTAAACCATTGGCTGTCGGTTCAACTACCGTCAATGCCGCCGCTGTTGCGATGGCAGCATCTACAGCATTGCCGCCGCGGCGCAATATTTCAAGCCCGGCTGCCGAAGCCTGAGCTGAACCGGTCGCAACCATTCCGTTATTTGCGATAATCGGATAACGGTTGGAAGCATACGGCTGATAAAGCGGATCAAAGTTCATTTTCTTTTACCTCATCATACAAATGACATGCGACAAAGTGATTGGGCTCTGCCTCCATGTATCTTGGTTTTTCTTGTTTACAGATTTCCATGCATTTCGGACATCGGGTATGAAACGGACAGCCCTTCGGCGGATTAACAGCACTGGGTACCTCCCCCTCAAGAATCTGTTCATTGCTGCGCTCAGCGCCGATGGTAAGCCGCGGCACCGATGCCAATAAAGACTGCGTATATGGATGCAGCGGTTTCTTAAACAGCTTTTTACTCTCACTTAATTCACAGACATTACCCAGATACATAACCAATATACGGTCACAGAAGTGCTTTACAACACCTAAATCATGAGTAATGAAGAAATAAGTCAGATGATTTTCTTCACTTAACTGATTCAGCAGCTGAAGAATCTGTGCCTGTACCGAAACATCCAACGCTGATACAGCTTCATCCAATACGACAAAACGTGTATTCAAAGCAATCGCCCGGGCGATGCCGACACGCTGCTTCTGACCGCCGCTCAACGCATGCGGATAAGAATAATAATGTTCACGCTTGAGACCTACCTTTTCAAGCAGCTCCATCGCCTTCTCGCGGCGCACATTCGAGCCGAATTTGGTATTGATCTTATAAACCTCTTCAATGGCACTGCCAATCGATTGACGCGGATCAAGCGAAGCCGCCGGATCTTGGAAAATCATCTGCATATCCCGGCGCAGCTCACGCATTTCCTTCTTATCCAGCTTAGAAAGATTGATGCCTTCCTCATAGTTGCCATCAAGCTTTTCTGATATTCCGGATCAAGGCAGCGTTCAGTAATCGGCAGAATATCCTTACCGCGGTACGCAAAAGCTGCTTCCTTGTACTTCACCGCCTGCATTCGGTGTTCTTCACTGGTATTATATAAATCAATCATCTTCCCCTTTAAATCCAAATTCTCTTCCACCATTGCCTTGACATTCACCTTGCTGTTCTCAGATCGAATTGCTTTAAGATCTGACAAGGCAAGCGCTTCTTCTTCACTCAATTCAGACAATGCATTCAAACGGTCAATTTCTTCGCTTGTCGTACGAATCTGATACATGATCGTATTATTCTTTTCATATTTAGCTTCCAGCTCATGATATTTAGAAAGATATTCATGTGCCTGATCAACTTCCTTCTGCGCTTTCGCAAACAACTCGGCAATCTTTGGCAGATCCCTGCATAAGATCAAAGAACCCACGGTTCTTGAACCCTCACGCAGCTGTCGGGAAGCATTCTTCTTTAACTCTTTAGATTCAAATTCAAGCTTACCGATCTTCAGTGAAAGATTATCATATTTCTTGATATCACTTTTCGAGCCATCAACATCGTAAGCGTCACGCTGAGCATAACAAGCCTCAATCTTTTTATCAGCCTCAAGTGCCTGTTTATAATATTTATCTGCTTCCTGCTGATATTTCACAAGCTTTGCAATTTCTTTCGCAATATATTTAGGATTTACTTCCTCAATTGTTTTGCCGTAATAGACACAAGAACCGCTGGTCTGCTTGTATAGCTGAAGAATGACTCTCCCTAAGGTTGACTTGCCGCAGCCAGATTCACCAACAACGCCGAACTTCTCACCTTCATAAATCTTAAAGGTTACATCCTCAACCGCTTTTAGATTCACATTCTTTTTCAGAGGAAAATATTTTTTCAGCTTTCTCAACTCAAGAATAACTTTATCCTGACTCATTGCATCTCCTCCTCAGCTTTATAACATGAAACAAAATGACCCGGTTCTACTTCAATCGTACAAGGCACCTCTTCAAAGCAGCGGCTATGTGCATATTTACAGCGCGGATTGAAACGGCAGCCTTTGATTTCTTCCGTCAGATTCGGGAACGTACCCGGAATCGGCTGAATCTCGAATTCATCCAAATCAACATTAGGAACCGCGTTCATTAAGCCGATCGTATACGGATGCTTAGGATTTTTAAAAATCTGTGCGACACTGCCTTCTTCAACCTTACGGCCTGAATAAAGAACAATGACCCGGTCAGCAATTTCCGCGACGACACCAAGATCATGGGTAATAAACAAGATACCTGCATTCATTTCTTTTTTCAAATCATTAAGCAGTGTCAACACTTGTTTTTGAATCGTTACATCAAGCGCCGTCGTTGGTTCATCCGCAATCAGCAGATCCGGCTGAGCCGATAATACCATCGCAATCAGCACACGCTGACGCAGACCGCCGCTTAACTGAAACGGATATTGCTTCAGGCGGCTTTCCGCCTGAGCAACACCAACTTTTCAAGATATTCAACCGCTAATTTCTTAGCTCCTTTTTATCCAGTCCCCGATGCAGCATAATATTCTCACAAAGCTGATAACCAATCGTCAGCAAAGGATTTAACGCTGTCATCGGTTCCTGGAAATCATCCCCATCTTCTTACCGCGGTAGCTGTTGCGCTCCTTTTTAGAAAGCTTGGTCAGATCGGTGCCATTCAGTGAAATACTGCCCGAAACAACTCTGCCATTATTAGGAAGCAGATCCATGATGCATAAAGTCGTGACACTCTTACCACAGCCTGATTCACCCACCACACAGAGTGTTTCATTTTTATTGATTGAAAATGAAATATCCCGAAGTACTTCATACTCTTTTTTATTGATTGTAAAGGTAGCCACCAGGTTATTTACTTCAAGAACTTTTTCCATCGCCAGACCTACTTCTTTTATATCCTTGTTTCTTATTTCAATTTGAAATTCTGAACATAGAAGACACCGCCGGCATCCATTTCTACATTCGTATAAGCAGCGTTGAACGCATAAGCCTGATACTGATTGTATAAGGTTGCGGCAACCGCATCATCTAAAATCATCTTATTCGCTGCACTGATCGCTGCTGTACGCTCAGCACTGTCAAGTGTCTGCTTGCTTGCATCAACGAATGCATCAAATTCCGCATTATCATAACGAACCCGTTTTGAACTATTTACTGAATGGAAGTTAGGATCTAACATTTCCGTACCGTCACCGGTTACATTTGACCATGTCAGCACTGTAATATCATAACGGTTATCCTGCTGTGTTTCTGATAGATATGCCGCCCATTCTAATGATTCAATTGTTACATTATTCAAACCGGCTGCTTTCAGATTCGATTGAATGTATTCAGCTAAAGCAATTGTCTCCGGACGGTTGTTAATCAGGAATACGATCGGCTCATCTGCATAACCGCCCTCTTCCACAAGTTTCTTAGCTGCTTCAAGATCATAGCCATAACCATAATTTTCCGCATCACTTGTATAACCAAATAAAGTTGGACCCACAATACTTCTTGAATAAGAGGCATATCCGTCAACTGAAGCGATATAGCCATCTGGATCATATGCCATTACAATTGCCTTACGCAGATTCAAATCAGCCATCTTAGGATTTACTGAAGAATTATTGCGCAGTGCCAAATAAGTGATCGCGCTGCTGCTTTCGGCAACACTTTCAACATTAGCGATGTTCTTAACACGATTCATTTGATTCACCGGCACTCTTGGCAAGAAGTCTGCTTCACCGGTTTCTAAACGTGAAATAGCCGTGGATGTTTCAGCGATGACTGTCATTGTTACATCTTTAATCTCCGGCTTTTCTCCCCAATATCCATCATAGCGAGTCAGCTTTACTTCAGAGCCGGAAATCGCGCTGACAAATTGATAAGGCCCCGTGCCGACCGGCTGAGTCATCAAATCCTGTGCCTGATCAGCGGTTGGTGAAATGATCGCGGAATTGGCATGAGCCAGCTTAGCAATCAATACACCATCAGGATAGCTTGTTTTTAATTCTACATGCGTATCATCAAGTACGTTTACTTCTTCAATTGAAGAGGCAATGGATGCACGGGCTGCACCGTAATTCGGATCTTTGATGCGCTCAATCGTATATTTGACAGCCTCCGCATTAAAGGGTGTGCCGTCATGGAAAGTAACGCCTGACTGCAGTTCAATCGTACATGTCGTACCGGCTTCATCACAATCTGGTTCTGATTTAGCCAGCAATGGTTCATAGCTTGTACCATCCATGCTGCGGCGATAAAGTGTCTCATAAATCTGCGCATTGACATAAGTAGACGGCGCGTCATTGGTCGTCAATGGTGAAAAGCCTACCGGTGCAGTAGTCAGCACGACATTAAATGGCTTATCCGCTGTTGTTGTATTAGGATCAGTATTTCCATCATTAGAGCCGGAAGATGAACAGCCAGCCAGTGCAAGTACCGTTGTGAAAACGGCAGCCCTCTTTAATAAATTTTTCATGTTTCTTTTTTCCTTTCGAATTTAATCTTTTAAACTTGGATCTAAGATGTCCCTCAGCTTGTCACCAAGAATGTTAAAGCAAATTACAGTAATCATAACGACAACACCAGGAATGATAATCAAACTAGGACGGTCCCACATATAATCCTTCGCAATCGATATCATGCCGCCCCATTCAGGTGTCGGCGGCGGTGATCCCAAGCCGAGATAACTCAGTGTCGCTATGGACATAATTGAACTGGCCATGCGCATTGTCGCAATAACGATAATAACCGGCAGTGCATTGATCAGCACATGACACAGCAGAATACGCGTATCTCTGGCCCCCAAAGAGCGGATGGCCATAATATAATCCTCTTCTTTGATCTGAAGCACTTTGCCGCGGGTCATTCGAGCAAAGTTAGGAATTGACCAGACACTGATGGCAATCGTCGCATTTACCGTGCTTACCCCCAGCATCGCAACGATCAGCATCGCCAGCAAAATGCCCGGAAAGGTAAATAAGAGATCCATAAAACGCATGATGATATTATCAAGCTTTTTATAGAAACCAGCCAGCAGTCCAAATAATACACCGAAGAACAAACCGGTCATCGTTGATACAAAACCTACGGTCAAGGTAATGCGGCCGCCCCACAACAAACGGGAGAAAATATCACGGCCCAGGTTATCGGTTCCCAGCCAATGTCCTGGCGCGTAAGGTACGCCGGCTGTATTGTTCATTCCCCAAAAGCCCGGTGCCAGTTTCACATAGACATCCTGTGCTTCCGGATCATAGGGTGCGATCAGCGGTGCCAGCACCACAAGCAGAATTTCTATCAGCAGGATGATGAAACAAGCCGTTGCCAATTTATTCTTTAATAATTTTCTAAATGCCCCTTTAAGAGGATTTTCACGTTTAAGCTCCATGGTCTCCTCCTATTCATAACTGATTCTTGGATCGATCAAAACATAGACAAGATCGACAATCAAGTTAACGATAATAAACATGGCCGCAATGACAAGAACGGTACTCTGCACAACCGGATAATTGCGCTGGTTAATTGCATTAATCAAATAAGTACCGACACCATTGATAACGAATACTTGTTCAGTGATGATCGCACCGCCCAGCAAACCGCCGAAGCTGGTTCCAAATTGCGTAATGATTGGAATCATCGCATTGCGCAGCGCATGAATCAATATTACTTTGTATCCTTTTATTCCCTTTGATTTCGCAGTACGGATATAATCTGACTGCAATACATCAAGCATTGCCGAACGGCCGATTCTCGTAAATCCGGCAGCTACCGCAAGGCCTAATGAAATTGACGGCAGTATCGCCTGTTTAAAGCCTACGGCTGTCCAAAACGGTTCATTCATGCCGCCTGTCGGCAGCCAGCGAAGCGTTACCGAAAATAAAAGTATCAGCATTGAGCCAAGCCAGAAATTAGGAATCGATATCCCTGCCAGCGAAGTTGTCGTCAGCAGATTATCGATAAATGTATCTTTTTTAATTGCAGCGATAATCCCTGTCGGAATACCGATGACCAAGGCCACGATCATACTCGAACAAGCAAGATTCAATGTATGCGGCAAGCGAACGATGATTTCCTGAAGGATCGGCTGACGGGTGGTCAGCGACGTTCCTAAATTACCGGTAAGGAGGTTTTTCAAATAAACTCCATACTGCACAAGAAAGGGCTGATCGAGTCCCAGATAGGCTCTTACTCTGATGATATCCTCAGGCGTCGCATTAGCACCGGCTACCAGCTCTGCAGGATCACCGGGTGCGATGTACAGACTCGCAAAAACTAAAAAAGACATCCCCAAAAGCAACAAAAACATCAGTAAGATTCTTTTTGTCACATATTTTCTCATGTCCTACCTCCTTTATTCCTTTTATACCTTAAGAGTTTACATTTATTTCACTCTTTCGTCAACACATTTTCACAAATTTACAGATTTTATTTACATTTTATTACATCTTTATCATTGGAAATCACATTTTATACCATCAAACCTTGCATATTTAATAAAGAAATGATACCTTTATGTGGTAACAATTTAGAAAAGGGGTATTTTATGAAAGAATTAGCTGATCTATTCGTTACTTTTGCGAAAATGGGTCTCTTCACATTCGGCGGCGGCTATGCCATGCTTCCCTTATTAGAACGTGAAGTTGTCGATAACAAAAAATGGGCAACCAAGGAAGAAATTATGGATTATTATGCCGTCGGTCAATGTACACCCGGTATTATTGCCGTTAATGTATCAACCTTTGTCGGTTATTATCAGAAAGGCATTGCCGGCGGTATTATCGCAACCTTAGGTGTTGTCTTTCCATCGATCGTCATCATCTTGCTGATTGCTTCTTTAATTCAGGGATTTTCTCACATCGAGATAGTACAATACGCGCTTTCCGGTATCCGTGTTGCGGTTTGTGCGTTAATCTTTAATGCGATTGTATCCTTATCAAAATCTGGAGTTAAGGATGTTTATGGTATCCTGTTGTTTCTGTTTGCTTTTGTGATGGTCGGCGTTTTAAAATTATCGCCGGTTTATGTCGTTGTTGCTTCAGCGCTGTGCGGCCTGCTGATCAAAAAACTTCAAGGAGGTAAAAAATAATGTCGATCCTATTAACACTCTTTTATGAATTCTTCAAAATCGGTCTGTTTGCGGTCGGCGGCGGTATGGCTACCATTCCCTTCCTGAATGCTTTAATTGATAAATTCCATTGGTTTGATGCCGCAATGCTGGCCGACATGATCGCCATTTCAGAATCAACACCGGGTCCGATCGGCATCAACATGGCTACTTTTACCGGTTATACCGTAGCAAGCTTCACCGGCGGTGTAATTGCCACTTTAGGCTTGATAACACCAAGCATCATCGTTATTATTATCATTGCTCAGGTATTAAAGAAGTTTAAAGAAAGCGCAGCGGTACAGGCCATGTTTTATGGTTTGCGGCCAGCGGTTGCCGGACTCATTGCCGCTGCCGGCTTAAGTATTTTTGCGGTTACCTTGGTAGATACGGCTGCTTTTCAGACAAGCGGCAATCTGATGGATCTGTTTCAATGGCTGCCGATTCTCTTATTCTTGATTCTCTTATACTGTACAAATAAATACAAAAAGCATCCGATTTTCTATATTTCAATCTGTGCGGTAATCGGAATTCTGCTTAAATTATAAGAATTATTGAAGCATCTCAGCATTATGGGATGCTTTTTCTATTTTTCATGAATTGCGCCTTTTTGATTTAAGCTCAAAAATATTATAATAAAGGCAGATAAAACTGGGGTGGAAGTATGTGTAATATAAATAGGAAAAAATCAGGCTTTACTTTGATTGAATTGATTGTAGTGATTGCAATCCTTGGAATTTTAGCACTTTTTCTTGTGCCTAGTTTTCTTGGTTATGCAAAAGATGCGAAAGATGCAGTCTGCCGTGCTAATATGACAAGCATTGTCAGAGAATATGAAGCTTCGGCGGCTCATAATTCACCAGCATCAATGGCAGACGCTAAAAAGCTGCTGGCGGACATCTATGCTTCGCACAAGGCCGAAAGTGAAAATGCAAACGGTTTTATACTGGCGGTTCTTATACAGGAATCTGTTCTGAGGATGGCATATACGGCAATATGATCAGTGATGATTTTGCAGTTTTAACTATCCGATGCAGTGTTCACGGTGATGGAATCATCGATATTAAAGAATTGAGAGAACGCTTAGAGGCGATTAATTTTAGCGATATGAAACAATTTCCATATAACGATTTGAATGCATATTTTGCGAACGGTAAAACTAACCTTGACAGTGAAGCAGTCAGTACGACCCCGGGTTCTTATGCTCCTTATTCTTCCCTGGCAGAAGCGTGAGTGTTAAGCTAAAAGAACAGGGCATCGATACCACAAACCGAAGCTGGCGGATGTATAAACAAGGTGAAAGCACTTATAATTTATTTTTAACTGATCAGAAAATTTCTTTGGATGATGTAACTGGCGGCAAGTGGATCAACTGTACGAAGTATGACATAAAAAATGACCAAGTAATTTATGGCAAAGTACAGGTCATAAAATCTCCTGATGGCAATTATCCGATTATTAATGGCGGATCATTTACAGAAATCAAATAGAGTTATTTTGTGTAAACTTACTCAGATTAAAAAAAATTAAAAGGCAGTTTCCTGCCTTTTTAGTTTTTTATAGTTCTAACTGCAGTTTGTCTATTTTGACTAACTGCTTTTCTTTTACTTGATAAATGGTTGTGCAAACCTCTTGAATATAACGCCGGTCATGCGATACCGATAGAATGCACCCCTTAAAATCACACAGGCATTCACGCAGAGCCGGATTGCTCATTGGAGACAAATTACGGGTTGGCTCATCAAGCAGCAGAACATTACATTGCTGCATAATGAACCTCAATAAGAACAGCTTGGCTTTCTGCCCTTCACTCAACGAATGGATGGGTGCAGCCATTTCATCGCGGGTAAATTTCATACGTCCTAACATTTCTCTGGCTCTAGTCACCGTATCCTTATCGTGATCAGGTGCTAAAAAATCAACAGCAGCTCTCTCATACGGCATTTGTTCCTGATAATTCTGCGGCATAATGCCCAGCTTCAGATCGCTGCGATTTTTCAGCAGCTCGATAATCTGTTTCATCAAAGTGGTTTTCCCACAGCCATTGGGACCGATGAAGGCCACTTTTTCAAACCCTCTCACATGCAGCTCAAAAGGTTCAATCAATCGCTGATTCTCTACCTCGACGCAAAAATCCGCATCTAAAATAACCTTGTTTGGGTTCCAGTCAAAGTCATCAAACATCACATCGATGGCTTCTTCAACAGTATCCAGCTTTGTATAGCTTTCCTTTTCGAATCGTTTCTCCATACTTTTTACTGAATGCATTTTCTTTTTTAAAAGCTGAGCTGTATGCGGATCTTGACGGCTGCAACTATTTTGCGCATCGTGGACTGCATTCAAAATCTTCAGCAGCTTCTCACGCTTCTTTTCATAGATTTCCTTTTCTTTATTTGCCAGCTGCTCCGCCTTAACAGCGGATGCCTGATGCTCCTTAACAAACTGATCGTAACCGATATTGTAAATTGAATGTCTTACTTTAGTTTTTTATTGACTTGTTCCAGCAAAATAATCCGGGTTGCTGTTCTTGACAGCAGTGTTTCATCATGACTGACATACAATAAAGCGCCCTCATATTCATTCATAAAGCGTTCCAGCCACACTAAGGTATCCAGATCTAAATCATTCGTTGGTTCATCCAAGAGCAAGACATCATAATGCCTGCTCATTAATTTCAGCAATTGCAGTTTAACCTTTTCACCGCCGCTTAATGTTTTAATTAATTGCTGTGATGACAGCATTAAAGGATCCATTCTTAATTGGACGCACAGCTTTTCCAAATTCATTAATTCATTGTATCTTTCATATGCAATCTCTTCATCCACGGTTTCTTTTAAACAATAATCACAGATTGTCGAATCAAACCAAGCTGAATCAAGCTTTTGACTCAGCATCCCGACCCGACAGTTATTTTTTGAATCACACCGCTCACACTGGCATACTGATCAATCAATGACTGATCGAAGACAGCTTTCAGCAATGTGCTTTTTCCATTGCCTTCTTCACCGATGATCGCTGCCTTATCATGACTGCTTAAAGTCAGGCAGAACTCATCAAGAAGAATTGATCCTTTAGCATTTTTTATTGTAAGATTTTTTATTATAAACATAGTTTCCGCACCTCCCAGTGCGGATGATGAGATATAAATAAGAGACACAACGATTAAAACAGCAGTATTATGCGCTTGTTCCTTTAATTGCTTGATAGTTTCTTATTTATTTTCTCATCTTCTCACTTCCAATCATTTTATTCATTTTATCATAAAGTTAAATGCAATTCAAGCCTGTAAAACGAACAAAAAAACGCCCGTTAAGGCGTATCAAATGTTTTTGGAGCGGATGATGAGAATCGAACTCACGTAGTCAGCTTGGAAGGCTGAAGTTCTACCATTGAACTACATCCGCAAATGGTGACTCGTTGGAGATTCGAACTCCAGACCCTTTGATTAAAAGTCAAATGCTCTACCATCTGAGCTAACGAGTCAGTCATAAAAATTGGCTGGGGTAACTGGATTCGAACCAGTGAAATGCTAGAGTCAAAGTCTAGTGCCTTACCGCTTGGCTATACCCCAATAAAAATGGTGGGAGGGGCAGATTCGAACTGCCGAACCGTTAAGGAACTGAGTTACAGTCAGCCGCGTTTAGCCACTTCGCTACCCTCCCAGATTTTTTAAATGGTGCCGACTAGAGGACTTGAACCCCCAACCTACTGATTACAAGTCAGTTGCTCTACCAGTTGAGCTAAGTCGGCATAATGGTGGAGGTTAACGGGCTCGAACCGCTGACCCTCTGCTTGTAAGGCAGACGCTCTCCCAACTGAGCTAAACCTCCATCGTATTAGCCATGGGCAATTCGCCCTTGACGCCTTAATATAATACCATTCGCTTTCTGCTATGTCAACAACTTTTTTAAAATTTTTACAATTTCTTATCCATCACAAAAGCGCGTTTAGATCAGCGGCAGTATACTCACTTCCTCAGATAGTTTGTCCTGATAAATCATCCTTATACATTATTAAATGTTTCTTACAGTAAGCTCAAATAAGCGCCTTCCTGTTTGTAAATTCGCCTGAATATGCTATACTAGTAAAAGTTAGGAGGAATACTATGATTCAAATATTCAATACCCAGGCACTCACCTCTCAGCAGCGCTTCACACGGGCAATTATTGCCGGAGGCATCAGCGCAGTCGTGATTGCTGTTGTCTATGGCGCATTGATGCAGTACATACATATTGAATCTTCTTTATTATTAATAGTCGTCGGTTATGGTATTGCCATGGCTGTCCAAAAAGCGGGCCGCGGTGTTCAGCAGCGTTTCTCGATACTTGGAGCAGTCTTATGCGTCATTGCCATTCTGATTGCAGATCTGATTACTTATTTTGGCTTTTCCGGATTGTTGAATCCAGCTGCATGGCCGGCCTTCTTTACAGCCTTGCTGCGGATGTATTTGAATGCCAGCATTCAAAGCTTATTAGCCATCGTATTCAGAGCTGCCGCTGTCGCTGTCGCTTATCAATATTCAAGAATCGTATAATCTGCATAGACTAGAACGAGGTGAATGACATGTTCTATCGTGATACCTGGGCAGAGATCAATCTTGATGCCCTGCGGCATAATTGCCGTGAAATACAGAAATTGACAAACAAAAAAATGATTGCTGTTTTAAAAGCCAACGCATATGGTCATTGTGATTACTGGGTTGCGAAAACAGCCATGGAAGAAGGCGCTGCCATGGTGGCAGTTGCCTATTTGGATGAAGCACTTTCACTTCGTAAACAAGGTTTTACCTCAGATATCCTCGTATTAGGTCATATTCGTGCTGCGGATATCCCGCTGGCACAGACACATCGGATTACTTTAACCGTTCTGAGTTTGGAATGGCTGAATGAATGCCTGTCATGTCATGATGACTTGTCCCATTTAAAGTTTCATTTAAAGGCTGATTCAGGCATGAACCGCATCGGCATGAAAACTTCTGATGAAATGAATACTGCCATCGCTCTGATAACGCAGTATAACGGAATCGTCGAAGGAATTTATACGCATTACGCTTGTGCGGATGAAGATCTGCACTATTGTGAAATGCAGTATCATACCTTTAAGGCTCTCGTTGATAAACTCTCAATCAAGCCTAAATGGATTCACTGTGAAAACAGTGCTGCCATCCTTCAGTTTCCTGATGAGCTTACCAATGCGGTAAGAGCCGGACTCATCCTTTACGGTGTCTCCCCCATCTCTACATCCGTTGATTTTCAGCCAGTGCTTTCACTTTACAGCAAGATTACCTGTGTTAAACAGATTCATGCCGGTGAATGTGTCGGTTATGGAGCAACGTACACAGCTAAAGGTGATGAATGGATCGCCACGCTGCCCATCGGTTACGCGGATGGTTTTATTCGAGCCAATCAGGGACGCTCGATGATCGTAGATGGCGAAGAAGTCGAAATTGTCGGCAGGATCTGTATGGATCAATGCATGATTCGGCTGAACAGCAGCAAGCCATTAGGGACCACCGTTGAAATTATATCTAAGCAGATGCCTGTGAAGCGCATCGCTGAGGAATTGAATACTATTTCTTATGAAATTCTCTGCTTGTTATCAGACCGTATCCCTCGTGTAATCATGGAAAAAGGTAAACAAAAAGCAACTGTAAACCTACGTCTGCACGAAACTTATTAATCGTGTTTAAAAATGAATCACCGACTCATACTATGAGTGTTAATAAAAATTTGAATTTTTTCAAAATATATTATAATATAGTTATGACTTGGGAATTAGGAGAAAGAAAATGAAGAATCATAAAAAGAAAGAAAGTTAGAAACAAACCAGTAAATAGAGGCATTCGTGTTTCTGAACAGACATCTGAAGAGCAGTTAGAGAAAATCGGCTTGGAAGCTGAAAAAATTTATCAGATGTTTATTGACAATATGAGTAAAGACCTTGACAGTCCGGATGTTTATAACTGTGTTATAGCATGGCAGGAGTATCTGACAAAGTATTATTATAAATGTACAGATATGATTCTTGCCCGCCTCGCTAATTTATATGTGACTGACAAGCGCTTCACAGAAAGTATGGATCAGTTCCAAATTGGCCTTGCAGGCTTTATGAGTCAGGCCATTAAAGCTTATCTGAGAAGAGATCTTCCTAAGCTTCCTAAAGCCGAAAAGCCAGCGCCTGCGGCAAAGGAAGATAAGGCCGAAGAAGTAAAAGCACCGGCTAAGAAAAAAGCGGTTAAAAAAACGGCCGCTGATGACGAAGCTGCGCCAATGAAAGCGGCTCCTAAAAAGACAGCTGCGAAAAAAACAGCCGCTAAGGCTGAGGCTAAAGCTGAAGAAACTGCTGAAAAGCCAAAGACTGCCAGAAAACCGGCTGCTAAGAAAACGACTGAAAAGCCAACTGAGAAGAAGGCACCTGCTAAAAAAGCAGCTGCTAAGAAAACAGCTGAAAAATAAGTATTTGATGATCCCGCTCAAACGGCGGGATTTTATTTTACCGATTTAATCTTTATCGCACATTGGCTTTGCCTTGGCTTCACTGAATGCTTTATAGAATGTTGAGACAACCATAATGCCTAAAGCGATGATGCCGGCACTGGCTAAGGTGGTAAGTCCAAAACTGCCTGCCGCTGCCATATCACCATTGACCAAATAAAGCATAGTCATATACATGCCTTTGCCGGGAACCAAGGGAATCAAACCGCTGATGGCAAAGGTTGTAACTGTCGTTTTTAGTATACGCGCCATAATTTCTGAATAAATTGAAAAACAAAGCGTCGCTGAAAAGAGTGTCAGCATGAGATTTACATTAAAAGCAATTCCCAATTCATAAACAAAAGCAGCCAAGCCGCCGCCTAATGCTGAAAAGCATAATTGCCTGCCGCGGATATTAAATAAGAAGCCAAAGAAATAGATTGCGACGGTCGCCGATAAGACATGAATGATCATAACAATCCCCCTACATTCATCCAGAATGTGATTGTAATACCAGCCCCCAATGCCAGCGCAACAGCAATCAGACAAGCCTCAATTCCGCGCGTCACGCCCGAAAGCAGATCCCCGGAGATGGAGTCACGGATCGCGTTGGTAATGGATAAGCCGGGAACCAGAAGCATCAGTGAGCCAATGATAACCGCATCCTTACTCACACAGAATGAAATCGATTCAAAAATCAGCGCCAGCAAAGCAATGATTGATGATTCGATGGTAATCGTCACAAACGCATTAATCTTTTTACACTCTAAAAATTAGCGGCCGCCCGTACGGCCAAACCAACCGCAAAAGCGCAGAGAGCATCCTTAAGCGTGCCATTAAAATATAGAGTAAAGCAAAAGGCGATCATCGCCGATGCCAGATAACGCATCGACATGGCATACAGCGGTTCTTTTTCAATCTGCGCTAATTCATGACCGACAGCTTCAATGCTTAAATGCTGTGAACAGCAGCGGCGTGATAAATCATTGATTCGATTGATGCGTTCAAGATTCAAAGAACTGCCCTTTACCCGCACTACCTTAGAATAATTGCTGCCATCAAGCACAAAGGATACAAAAATACCGCTGGGTGTCACAAAGCTGCTGGCTTCCTCAACCTGATAATGCTCCATGATTCGGCTGATCGTTTCTTCCACCCGATATATTTCTGCGCCGCTTTCAAGCAGCAAACGGCCTGCTTTGGCCGATATATTAAGGATCAATTCTGGATTCACAGACTCACCTCCAATGTCGAGTCTACACCAAATACCAAGCCTTGACAAGTATAAAAGATAAAGACTATTGAATGATTTTTTAAACTTTTTTATCAAAAAGAATTGAAATTTATCTTTTTATACGTTATAATATCTAAGCACTTGCCCGAGTGGTGAAACTGGTAGACGCAGTGGACTCAAAATCCACCGGTAGCGATACTGTGCCGGTTCGAGTCCGGCCTCGGGCACCATATGCAGAATACTCTCAAGTTAGCTTGAGAGTTTTTTATGCAAAAAAACAGCAAGCTGCTGTTTAAAATGAACTTAAATCATTGAATCTTTCGGCCAATCTTAAGCTGTTGACGCCACTGCGGCGCTTCCCCATCGTCTCCCCAATATTCATCCAGTTTAAAAATCCGATCATCATCAAAGATAAAGAAGGAGCATACATGAAATGACTGATCAGCACTCCAGACATGACTGATCGTTAATATATAATCTTCATTGATTTCAATGCGTTCAACATTGCCATGCCAGTCACCCGGATAATCACAATTAGCCTTGACGAATTCTTCTCTGGTAAATTCTTCATTAGTGTTATGCCAGCGGATAATGGCATCCTCAGTGAACATTTCAGCTAAGCCCAATCGATCCTGTACTGCAATCTTATACCAGTAATCTTTAATAAATGCCTGAATATTCATACTTCCTCCTAGTTTTCAATCATCATCTGAATGATCTCTTCATCAGTATCTTTCATGCCGCGGCTGGCAAGCCGTCCGACATTGGCAATGGTCGCTTCAACATTCTGACAGACAATGCCTTCACCGCTGTGAAAACTCTTGCCGCGGATTACCATCTGTGCGCCCATGATGCCGGCATCAACCGCTGTCGCAATCTTAGCTGCGCAGGAAGGCTTCGCACCGTCACAAATCATCCCGGAAGGATCGCCAGCGCATTGGTAAATACTGCGCAGATCTGCTCATACGAACAGCCCAGCAAATATGCGATGCCAGCGCCTGCCCCAGCCCCGGCGGCAACCACACCGCAATAGGCTGACAGCCTGCCGATTCTCAGCTTTTGATGAACCGTCATCAAATTGGAAATCAATAGTGCTCGATAAAGATTCTCACGGCTGATATTCAGCTCTTGGGCATATACGATAACTGGAATTGAAGCGGTCATGCCTTGATTTCCGCTGCCGGATAAAATAATAACCGGCAATTCACAGCCGCTCATACGCGCATCAGAACCCGCTGCTGCCATGGCCTTCGCTCTGGTTTGAAGATTATTGCCATAAGTAGACAACAGAATTGATGAAATACTGGCGCCATAGCTCTGACGCAGCCCTTCCTGTGCAATCGCCATATTACAGCTGATTTGACGATCCAGCACAGCCTTGACATCCTCGATATCCGCATGAACGGCAAAATCATAGATTCCCCGCATGGAAAGCGCGTCATAACAATCCTCCTGACTGCGGATAACCGCATCATCCCCCTGATACAAACATTGACCGTCACGTTCTCTCAATACCACATTGCAATGTTCCCTCACAATGCGCACCCGTGCTGTATGTAAATCACTGGCGGCAAAGATGCTTATATCCAATGAACTATCACTGTCAACATGCTCAATATCAATAGGCACACGCTTTAAAAACGCGTCGATCTGACACAGCTGTTCTTCACTCACATCGGCAATGACCTCAAGGTTTGCTTTGGCATCACCAGCGACGATACCTGCTGCCGCTGCTGCCGCAATCCCCTTACGGCCGCCGGTATTCGGCACTACCACACTCTTTACATTCTTAATAATATTGCCGCTGGCCTGAACTGTAACCTTTTTTACTTCATCAGCCAGCACATCACGGGCAATCGCTGCCGCATAGGCAATCGCAATCGGTTCCGTACAACCCATTGCGGGTACCAATTCCTTCTTTAAAATATTAAGATACGCCTGATAACATCTATCCTTTTTATCCATTGCTAACCCCTCTTGACTTCTAGTTAATTTTATTATAGCATGAACTCATAATATTAATTTTTTAATATTTTTATAAGATTATTAAAAATAATTTATAGGAGCTATTATGGAACTTAGAACTATCATTACATTTTTAAGAATTGCGGAACTGCAAAGCTTCTCTAAAGCTGCCGCTGAATTAAATTATTCACAGGCAGCGGTTACGATTCAGATTCATGAACTGGAAAAAGAATTAAATACCCGTCTTTTTGACCGCATCGGCAAACGTATCGCATTAACCCAGCAAGGCGAATGCTTCCTTCAGCATGCCCGTCGAATCATTGAAGAAGTCAATCACGCCAAGCAGGCAGTGAGTGAGGATTCAGCGCTTAATGGAAGTCTGCGGATCGGTACAGTAGAATCACTGTGCGCAACGCGTTTTCCTAATCTGCTTACTGCTTTTCATCAGTGCTACCCACAAGTATCACTCTGCATTAAAACAGCCGCTCCGGATCAGCTCTTAACAATGATGGATCACAATGAGCTTGATCTTGTCTATCTGCTTGACAGCAAAAGGAATCACAAAAATTGGATCAAGGTATTTGAAGCTCCGGAAGAAATCGTTTTTGCCGCATCGAGTCAGCATCACTTAGCCGCAAGCAAGCAATTAAAACTCAGTGATCTTTTAAATGAGAACTTCATACTTACCGAAAACAATGTCAGTTACCGGCATGCCTTAGATCAGCAGTTATACGCGCAGCAGAAAACCATTGATCCTTTCTTGGAAATCGGCAATACTGATTTTATTATCGGCTTGATTGCCGCTGACATGGGGATCTCTCTGCTGCCTAAATTTACGATTGAGGAAGCCGTTGCCAAGCAGAGCATCATGATTCTGCCGGTCAGTGATTTTCAGCTGATCAGCTGGCGGCAGATCTTTTATCACAAAAACAAATGGCTGACCAGAGAAATGGAAGCCTTTCTTAAAATAGCGCCGGAATTATAATTGAATAGATCAATTGACGCAAACTAGAAGAGAATGGTGGAAGCTAATGATTCAATTAATTAAAAATACACTCTCAATTCATAAACAAAATTGGCCGACCTTGCTTTATTTTGAAATTATTCACCGTACGGTTAGTTCATTTCTGATTTATACCTTTTACCAAGAAATTATGTCATTGATTCTAAAAAACACCGGTTTAAGTATATTGACTCAAGAAAATATACGTCTGATGCTGATCCATCCCTTATCGATCCTGCTATTAATCAGCTTCTTCTTATTAATCGCGGCACTGCTTTTTTTGAAATTACCGCTCTGTCTATCTATGGTCAATATGGCTGGCAGCAGCAAAACCTCAGTTTGCTTGAACTTTACCGGCAGTCTGTGAAGACATCAATAAATTACCTGCGGCTAAAAACATACCGCTGCTGATTTTTTGGCCTTGCTGATCATTCTATCAAGTTTTCCATTTACTGCTTCCTTTTTAACGTTTGCTATTCCTGAATTCATTAAAGATGCGATGCTTGCCGATGTTAAGCTGGCGCTGCTTTATTGGCTGCTTTTGATTGCGGTTAATACCATCGTATTCACCTTTTTATTTGGTTTCATCTTCATTCAGCAGTCACAGAGTTTCATGGATGCATGGAAAAAAGCATGAAGCTGATTGCCAAACATCCCTTCCGTTTATTTGGGCGTCTGATAATTTTTATGTTATTGCTGCAGCTGGGCCTGATGCTGATTGCTTTAATTATTATCTTACTGCTCGCAGCAAATACCATACTTGCTGGCGAAGGGGCAGATGCCTTTTCGCTTTGGCTTGGCTAAGTTTTCTGATTTTTTCAGACTTGCCAACGATATTATTACAACATCAGCGATGATTACCTTCATAGTTATAGAAAGTCATCATCTAAATAATGAGCAGCGGCTGCCAATGACAAGAAAGCAGCTATCTATAACAAAGCGGTTATGCCGAACCTTTTTTGGTGTCTTTGCCATTATGCTGCTGCTGATTTTCAGTGAAAGTGAGATTGGCGGCGCTCTGTATTACAATAATCATAAGGATACGCAGATCATCGCCCACCGGGCAGGTGCCGCCTTTGCCCCTGAAAACACCTTGGCCGCTTTAGAAGCCGCTATCTCTGCCGGCGCTGACAGTGCTGAAATCGATGTCCAGCAAACCCAAGATGGAACACTGATCATTATGCATGATACTAATTTCAAAAGAACCACCGGTTATGACAGTCAGGTTTGGGATACTCCTTATGATATCGTTCAGACCTTAGATGCCGGTTCTAGCTTTGATCCTGAATTTGCCAATTGAGCCGATACCTACATTAGAAATGATGCTGGCAGCGGCAAAAGAACGCATCCATTTGATGATTGAGCTTAAATCAACCGGCCATGAACGGCAGCTTGTGGAAACGACACTTTCATTGATTCAAAAATATGGTATGGAGGAGCAATGCAGCATTGCCAGCATGGATTCTGCCATTCTTCAGCAGACAAAAGCCATCAATCCAAACATTGAGACAGTTTTAATTACCGCTGTCTTCTATGCACCGCTGCTTGACTATGATACCATCGATGGGTACAGTATTGAAACGACCTTTGTCAATAATGAAATCGCATCACTGGCTGATTTCAGCCACAAAAAGCTATATGCCTGGACCGCTAATAAGGAAGTCAACATCAACAAGGTGCTGCGTTTAGGCGTTGATGGCATCGTTACCGATAATCCGCTGCTCGCCAGCTATTACAAGGATATGCTGATGAGAAATCTTTGGATTGATTCATTAACTGAATTCTTCTTTCCCACTGCAAAGCAGTAATGAAAAAGCCCATGCTTTGTTTTATATCCAAAGTACGGGTTTTATTTTATCGTTATAGTTAAAGTCTAATGAGTTTCTCCGGCTCTTGCCTGAATATCCTTTTCATTCGATACAATTGCCTCAATTGCGGCAGTTAAGCCCCTGACAATCAAATCCAGACTCATGCTTGGTGTATTTGCCTTATCAAGTACCTGTTCCGGAAGGAAAGGAATATGTATAAAGCCTGAACGCATTGCCGGAAATTCTTTTTCCGCAAGGTAGCGGACACCATAGAGCACATGATTGCAGACAAAGGTGCCTGCTGTATAAGAAATTGCTGCCGGTACATTAGCCGCCTTCATAGCAGCTGTCATTGCCTTGACAGGCAGCGTAGCGAAATACGCATTCTCGCCATCCTCGTATATCTTCTCACCGGAAGGCTGATACCCTTCATTATCCTTAATGCGGGCCTCATTCAAATTAATACCGACATATTCCACGCTGATTGCACTGCGGCCGCCAGCCTGACCAATCGACAGTACCACATCCGGCTGATGCTCTCTGACAGCTTTTTCAATCACCGCCAGCGATTTATTAAATACTGTCGGGATTTCCAGCTTAATGATTTCAGCACCGCCGATTTCATCAGCCAAAAGCTTCACCGATTCAATGGCCGGATTAATTTTCTCACCGCCAAACGGATCAAAGCCAGTAACTAATATTTTCATAAATGACCTCCTTTAAAAACCTAATACAAGCATTAAAATCACATGGACAACAATCATAGCCAATGCCATTGGCAGCTGTGCCTTAATAATCGCGTATTTACTTTTTGTTTCAAGTACCGCGCTTGGCACAATATTGAAATTCGCCGCCATCGGTGTCATTAGTGTACCGCAGAAACCAGCCGTTAAACCTAAAGCGCCGATCATTGCCGGATCACCGCCCTGCTGAATAACAAATGGAATCCCAATTCCCACTGTAATTACTGAAAATGCCGCGAAGCCATTGCCCATGATCATCGTGAAAACCACCATGCCGACTACATAAATAATAACGCCGATTAAAATATTACCCTCAGGTATAATGCCGCCGATCGCATTCGCAATGACTGTACCAACACCTGCTGATGTAAACACAGCACCTAATGCGGCCAATAGCTGCGGGAGTAATGAACTGCCGCCAACCTGCATCAAAAGCCGGGTTGAATCCTCTACCGTTTCCTTATTTTTCGGATAAAGCAGCAGCATACCGCTGATCAATGCCGCAATACTTGCAACCCCAATAGCAACAGCACTTGGAATAGCGAAGCTCTCACCCTGCCAAGGTATTTTTATCGTTGACAGAAGCATTGCCACTACACCGATCATTAAGGCTGGCAGAAAAATCAAATTGCCGACTTTTTCACTTGACATTTTCTTAAACTGCGGATCAGCCTCAGTGAATTTGCCCATGCGTACTTGTTTTGTCGCCGAGAGCACACCCATCGCCAATAACAGCGCACCGACTAACTCGGATGGCAATATCTTACCTAAAATGAAAATCAAACCGAGAATCAGCCAAAACAGAAAAGTCCCAATGCGTGCCTGTTCATTCTTTAAACCGCGGAATGCCGTTGCCACTGAAACAAGACCGCATAATACAAAGACGATTTCTGTCGCAATATTTAAAAATTCATTCATTACATCATCCCGTCCCTTCTGATTTTCTTATCCGCAAAATGGAACTGAATCAAAGCCAGAATAAACATGATCACCGCTACCGGAATGGAATTCAGCGCAATTGACTGAAGCGTAACTTCATAACCCGCTTCAATTAAAACACCCTGAATCAGCAAAACGCCGCTGGCGCCATAGAAACAGTTCTGACCAAAGAAATTACCATAGTTTTCAGCGGCCGCCGCTAAGCCCTTCACAAAATCCGTTTCCTTCTCCGTAAACAATGCACCCTTGCATTTCTCACCGGCAGCTTCTGCCATCGGATAGATCAAAGGTCTGACAAACTGCACATGACCGCCTAAACGAACTGAAAATGCCGCCGCAAGCGTACGAATCAGCAAATAAATCGCCAATACCTTTCTGGCAGTCGCTTCTTGATCTGTCCGATCAGATAGGCAGCTCGCTCCTTCAAGCCGTATCGCTCTAAAACAGCGATGATTGGAAAGCTGATCAAAAAGATGGACATCAGACGATTGCTGACAAATGAATCACCGATAATTCTCAATATTTCAACAAAAGACATCCCTGAAACTAATCCGGTCACAAGTCCGGAAATCAGTACGACAGCCAATACATCAAGCTTCAATGCAAAGCCTGCCACAATGATAACAATACCTATTAATTTAATTGCATCACCCATAATTAAACCTCCTGTTGCTCTAGTATAACATAAAGAAACACTTTTTGAAAAGTGTTTCTCTTTGTGTAATATTTTACAGCTTATAATAATGAAATTTCATTCTTTGCCTCTTCACTGTAACGGCTGATCCGTATCTTATGGGTAGCATAAAGCATCAACAGGATCGATACAATCAGAATCAGCGCACAGCAAACGATGATGCTTGTCTTTTCCAAATGGAAATGCATGCCCATCGGTTTAAACATAAACGTATAAATAAGACCATTTACAATCAGACTCAAAAGTATGGATAACATTAGAATCTTTAAACCATAGAAGATCAGTTCACTGAATATCATCCTGCGGACGGAACGCATACGAAGGCCAAGCATGCGATACAGCACAAATTCACGCCGACGGTACTCAAAGTTAACACTTGAGATATTGAATACCGCTACCATACCCATTAAGGCGATCAGAATAATATACCCATACATCATGATTTCCAGCAATGCCTTGATTGTCTTTGTTTCCAGCTGGCGGGCTACTGCGTTGATAACCTCAAAGGTATCTACACCTTCACTCTGCGGCAGCATATTCAGCATTCCCTCAAGCGCGTTAGGATTGCTGCTCTTAAAGAAGACAGTAAAATGTTCTTCATAAGTGCCAACACTCTTTAATTCAGCAATTACATGCTGCATCATCGCATCGGAAATGATCATCTGCGGCGTGTCCTGCATGGTGAGCCCTGGCAGCAGAGCATGGGTAGAAATAACCTCAAGCTTATCAAAGAGCTTAACATCCGATGGATACAGGCTATAAATATTATTGATGCGATCGGCATCCGCTATTTCAACTATTTTACGATTATCCGCGTCATACGCCTGATTATATAGAATGCCTATCGGCCGATCCAAATTCTTGATACTATCAAGATTTCTTGCCAGACTATTGCGTTTGATATAGTAATCAAGCACATCATCACTATAAGAAATCAGTGTAAACGTTACGGTTTCATCAATATTATATAAAGCCTTGAACTCATGCTGAACGCACTTAGATCATCACTTGTCACGTTAACCATTTCCGCCACCAGCATTCTTGAGTATCCATCACTGAGCTTTAAGCGGGTAATCAGTCTAGTTGGATATTTATCATTCATAATTACTGCCTTGACATCATAACCGGCATCATCGATATTGAGAAATACTCCCTGACGCATATAATCAAATACCGTCTGTGTTGTAATAAATAACGCCATGACACTGCTCAGCAGAAAGATAATTTTACGATAAGGTTTATGATTCTGTTTCAGATGCTTCAGTGTTAATTTATTATCGATGCTTAAAAATTTATTTTGAAGATCAAGATACGGCTTACGTTCTTCATCAACCTCATCATTGGATAAAAGCGTGGATCGAATTGATTTGCGGCTTGTTTTTTTCGCCGCTAATCGCATTGAACCGAAGGAGAAGAACAAAGCAGCCCCTCCGCTGAGCAGCATCAGCTGCCATGTATAATGAAAATTAAGCTGGACGGCACTGACAACGATCCGCTTCAGCAGCTGATTCACGACATAAAAAGTACCGCTCGTAAACCCATAACCCGCCAAAAGACCCATCGGCAAAGCCAGACCAAGAATCACAATTCCCTCATAGACGATCATCATGCGGATCTGATGACCGGTAGCCCCAATACTCTTAAAGATTGCCAGATGCTTTTCACGATTCAGATACGCATTCGCAAAACTGCTGAAAATCAATTCACCGGCGATTATCAAAAAGAACAGCAGGAAGAAAACGATCAGCACCAGCATCTGAAATGAAATTAAACGCTCATTAAATACATTGTTGTATTTAAGTAATGTATCATTATAGCTGAAAGCTGCATATTCTCCCTTAAACAGCTGGCTGAGTGATCCGGTTACCTGATAAGTATCTTTGATATCCTTATAAAGCAGATAAATATCCATCGGCAGATCAGCATTCTCATCATAAGCGGTAATAACTGAATAAAAGGGATTATCATAATCAAAATTTGGGGTTTCAAATACACCGACTACTTCATAGCTGCCGCTGTGCAGCGGCAAAAACTGTTCATTATCCTCAATCGGCGCCGCTTCATCAAGCTTATTGCCCGCTTCACTGACTCGCTCACCTAGGTTTAAAACCACCTGCAGGCCCGGTACCATTTTAATCTTTCCCTCATACTGCAAAGACTGTGAAACAATGATTTCATTGCTGTTTCTGGGCAGGCGGCCTTCAACCAGATCAATATCAAGATTCTGCATCGCTGAGGACGAAAAACCAAGCAGACGCAGATATGCCTTCTGTTTATTCATTGAATCACTGAGATAGGAAACACCATAATGCTGTACCTTCATTTCCTCCTCAATTTTCATATTCATATCAAGATAGGAGGCAAAGTTCTGATTCACATCGGTAAAAACGGCATGATAATTACCTGTTGAGCGAACAAGACTTTCATTAATGCTCACATAGATGGAGGTCATAATCGCCGACATTGAAAAAATCATCGCGGCAGCCAGCGCGATACTGGCAATCGATAAGGCTGTACGATGTCGGTTTTCCTTTAGATACTTCTTTATATAAACATTCAGAATATTCATGAAGCTTACTTGTCCTCTTTGATCTCACCGGCATTCATTTCTAAAATTCGGTCCGCCTGCATCGCAATATTCATATCATGCGTAATTAAAAGAATCGTCGTATTGGTCCGTTTATTAGCCAGTTTCAGCAAATCAACGATTTCTCTTGAATTCATGCTGTCCAAATTCCCCGTCGGCTCATCAGCCAATACCAGAGTCGGATGATGAATCAATGAACGCGCAATGGCAACCCGCTGCTGCTGACCGCCGGAAAGCTGTGAGGGATAGTATTCCATGATTTTATCGATATTTAATGATGTGATGATCTGATTCAAATAACTCTGTTCAACCTCCTTATTATCCAACAATAAAGGCAGCAGGATATTTTCACGGATGTTTAACGTCGGAACTAAATTATAAAACTGATAAATCATACCGATTTGACGTCGTCTGAAAATTGTCAGCTGATCCTCGCTCAAATTATAAAGACTTGTCCGATCAATCGAAACAGAGCCGGAAGTCGGCGGCTCCAGACCGCCAAGAATATGCAGCAGCGTCGATTTGCCTGAGCCGGAAGGTCCGACAATCGCCACAAATTCTCCCTTCTTAACAGTAAAGCTAATATCCTTCAGAATCACCGAAGGCTGTTTATTACCAAATACTTTTGAAATATGCGATACTTTTAATATTTCCATCACGTCACCTACTTCTTATAAAAACGAATCGAGAATGAAGTACCCTGATTCAATACGGATTGGACACTGATCGTACCATCCTGACCAGTTATGATTGAATATGCCATAGCTAAACCAATGCCGACACTTTCCTTGCTGACTGTTGAACAGCGATAGAAACGATCAAAGATAAAAGGTAAATCCTTAGCATCAATGCCGACACCATTATCCGATAAAACAAATTCCGTATACATCACTGTATCAAAAACCTCAGCCTTCAGAATGCCACCCTGCGGTGTATGTTCGCTGCAGTTCTTCAAGATATTAACAAAAGCCTCACAGGTCCAGTTGACATCGGTTTCAATCAGCGGATTATCACCGCTGACCAGATATTGCTGATCCTTCGTTTCAATCATCATATAAACCGGCTCGATCGCCTTACGCAATAAATCATGGGCATGAATCTGATCCTTCTTAAACTCAATGGTTTTCGCATCCAGCTTTGACAGCTTGAGCAGTGAGGATACTAACCATTCAATCCGCTTCAGCTGTGATTTGATCACCCGTAAAAATTCCTTGCGCTCTTCCTTGGTCAGTTCATCACTATCCAGCAAATCTGACATCAAGAGCATCGAGGTAAGCGGTGTTTTAAGCTGATGAGAAATATCCGCCAGATTATTTGCCAGCAGCATTTTATCCTGCTTCAGCAATTCATTCTGCTCCTTCATCATTACCGTAACCTTATAAATATCATTTTAAGCGAGCTTAAAGTACCCTCATCATTATCTATGATATCTAAAGCATAATCTTTATTTAATAATCGATTGATATATTCCGAGATATTAATTAATGAATTATCCATTCGTTTCAGATAAAAGTAAAAGATAAAAAAGACCGCGAAGCAGAAAAGCGCAATTAAAACAAGAAAAATCGATACGATATAAAGCTGTGCTTCCTGATAATTGCCGACGATATTGCCGCTTGCGAAATCCATCCCGTATTTCTGAAAGATTTCTTCCCCCAATTCACTGGTAGACAGATGTTCACTTTGAAATAGCTTAATAACTTCACTCTGAGCATCCGGATATTTCTCGGCAATCAAGCCGATAATCTCCGCATTCCTGCGGATCTGCTGGCGTTCTATGAAATTGACTGACTTTGATGCCAGAAAAAAAACCATTCCTACCGTAACCGTCAAGGCCAGCACAAGCAGAATCAAGGTCTGGCGCAGGCGGCGGTCCTTCATTTTATTCACGGCTGATACCACGATATCCGATACCGCGGATCGTTTCAATCAGTTTCGGATTCTGCGGGTCATCTTCAATCTTTTCACGCAGCCGCTTAATATAAACTGTCAGCGTATTATCATTGATAAAATCACCGCCGATATCCCAAATGCTGTCCAACAGCTCTTCACGTTTCAGGATTTCATTCTTACGGGTGGCTAGCGTCATCAATAGACGATATTCCATAGCAGATAGAAAAACCTCCTGATTTTTCTTATAGACCTTGCCCTTTAATGAATATATTTTTAAATCACCTAAAGTAATGATTTTCTCCTGATCCGGATTTTGATTCTTGCGGCGCAAAACAGCCTTCACTCTGGACATCAGCTCTTTAAGTCCAAACGGCTTAGTGATGTAGTCATCACCACCCATATCCAAGCCAAATACAATATCATTTTCATCATCTCTGGCAGTCAGAAATATAACCGCCGGTGAACCCACCGATTTGGCATATTCACAGACTTCAAAGCCATTGCCGTCAGGCAAGCCCAGATCAAGGATCAGACAATCATAACTGTTTCTTGACAGCAGCTCCTTAGCTTGTGCGCAGTTTTTCGCTACCATGACTTCAAAGCCTTCCTTTTTAAAAGAGTACTCGCAGCCTAAAGCGATGGTTTCATCATCTTCGACAATTAATAATTTACTCATAGGGTTCCCTCATTTCTCATCTCTACGTGTCATTATAACATAAATAAAACACGAATAAATGACGGCTTTGTAAGAAAAAAGACACTGAATGTTTCAGTGCCTGTATTTTAGAATTGATAAACCATTTCCCCGTTTGATGAATGTATAATTTACATTCGTCAAGGTATTAAATATATTGCCGTCACTGACTACGATGTCAGCATCCTTCCCAACAGTTAATGAACCGACACGATCCGCAATACCTAAGATTTCCGCAGGATTGATCGTGATAGCTTTTAAAGCTTCCATTTCATCCAACCCCTTCTTGCAAGCCAGACCGGCACACAGCGGCAGATATTCCTGAGGAATTACCGGCGCGTCAGTAATTAAAGCAATTTTAACACCCGCTTTATTTAAGATACCAGCCGTTGCGAAAGTAAGATTTTTTAACTCAAATTTTGACTTGTCGGTCAATGACGGTCCCACAAAAGCCGGGAAGCCGCTTGCCTTTACCTCATCGACAATCAGATGACCCTCTGTGCAATGATCCAATGTCATCAGCACATCAAATTCACGGGCGATCCGCAGCGCGGTGAGAATATCGTCGGCACGGTGAGCATGAGTCTTCAAAGGAATCTTTTTTTCAAGAACCGGAATCATTGCCTCCAGTTTCATATCATAAGCCGGCTGCTTGCTTATATCACCACCAGCCAATGCCTTTTTAGCCATATATTCCTTTGTCTTCATTAATGTTTCACGCAGATAAGCTGCAGTCTGCATTCTTGTCTTAATCTTATTATCACTATATACACGCTTAGGATTTTCACCAAAGGCACATTTCATCGCCGCCATTGGATTGATGACCATTTTATCAATCACATGACCATTGGTTTTCCAGATGGCAAAAGTACCGCCGATCACATTCGCGCTGCCCGGTCCGGAACATACCGTCGTAACACCGCCGCAAGCTGCGTTATGAATTGTCTCATCCATTGGATTCAGCGCGTCAATGGCACGTACATGCGGAGTCACTGGATCGCTCATTTCATTAACATCATCACCTTCAAAACGAATGCTTGATTCCTGCATTCCCAAATGTGAGTGACCGTCAATAAAACCAGGATAAATATTCTTGCCTGTACAGTCAATGACCTCGCAGCCATCCGCTGTTAAATCTTTGCCGACAGCGACAATTTGCCTTGGTCAAACTTTACATCACCGACAAATACACCGGCTTCATCCATTGCATAAACGGTTCCGTTTTTAAGTAAAATCATACTGCTACCTCCTCAGCCATTTCAGGCATTCTGTCAATAATTTCTACTTTTACTTTACGATACATGACTATATTATAAATCGTTGCAATCAATTCCGCAATCGGGAATGCAAGCCAGCCGACATAGGCGCCAAACAGCTTAAAGAGAAGCCATGATAAAGGCAGCAGCAAGCCCAGCTGACGCAGAATTGAAGTAATCATCGTAATTGAAGCCCGTTCCAATGATTGGAAGACCGGTGAAAGCGAAATACTGATTGCCGCGATTGGAAACGCAAGACTTAATATTCGCAATGACACAATACCCAGCGTCATGATTTCTCCATCAGCTGAGAAGATTGCCATCAGCTGTTCAGGAAAGAGCTGGAATACAGCTAAGGCAATCAATGTATAACCAAGTGCCAGATTGGTTGCGAAGCGCCGTGCCTGCATAAAGCGGCTTTTGATCTGAGCGCCGTAATTGAAACTCAAAATCGGCAATACACCCTGATTCATGCCAAACAAAGGCATGAAGGCAAAGCTTTGCAGTTTGAAATAGATACCCATAACCGTGATTGCCGCGTCACCGAACTGCGATAAAATCAAGTTCATTCCGGTAACCATAACCGAACCCACTGCCTGCATGACTGCGGAAGGCAAGCCGATGCGGATAATATTGGTCAAAATGGAAGGTCTGAATTTAAAGGTGCGCAATGAAATCGGCAGTTTGTCTCTTTTGCGGTACAGCAGAAATAATGCCAGCAATAATGACAGGAACTGGCCGATTACCGTTGCATAGGCAGCCCCCGCAACATGCAGTGCAGGACAGCCAAACAAACCAAAGATCATAATCGGGTCTAAGATACAGTTAGCAATCGCTCCTGTCAGCTGCACGTACATCGATGAAACCATATCACCGGTTCCCTGAAGAATTGAAATAATGCTTTGCGCAAGCATCTGTGAGAATGAGAAAATCAATACGATCTTCGTATAAGCAATGCCAGATGTAATGACAGCCGGATCGCTGGTGAACAGCGGTATGTATAAATCAACAGCAAACAATCCCAGCAGCAGTAAGATCAAATACAAAAACATGGTCAGCACCAATCCATGTTCAGCGGTATTAATCGCATCTTCCTCATTGTGAGCGCCAAGATTTCTTGATACGCATGAATTGATACCTACTCCAATACCAACCGATAATGCGACAATGATCATTTGGATCGGGAACGCGAGTGATACAGCTGTCAAACCGCTTAATGTATCCTTCGCTACAAAGTATGAATCGACGATGTTATATAAAGCCTGCACCGTCATTGCCAGAATCGCAGGCAGTGACATATTTAAAACTAATTTAGGTATTGGCATTGTAGCCATTTTATTACTTTTAGTATTCATTAAATTCCTCCCTTTTGAAAACGTAAACGATATGAGCAATGCTGACAAAGCTTACGTTTAATTGTACCACTTTTCAGCTCATCAAGCATAGCTGCATTTGCTTTATTTGTTATAATATCCGAAAAAGATGTTTGAAAAAGATTTCCCATCGATTCAATGCCTTGACTGTCAAGCAGCAGGGAACCACTGTGCCATCGCTTAAAATACCGCACATCTGGCGCCAGCCAAGACAGCGGCCGGTATCGGAAACATAGGGATTGGCAAGATCAGGCCATTGAAATACTTCATCAAATTGAAGAAACACCTGCTTCATCAATTTTATTGACTGACGGCGATCACAGGCGGTAATGGCTGTTTGAAATTCTTTCTCAAAAATCGCATCGCTTGCTTTGTTTCGGCAGACGGTACATCACCATGCATGTTCCATAAACGCAAAGAAACATATTTATCAGCGTCGCTGAGCCTGCGCGCAGCGTCACTGATGCTTTTTAGGTAAGCCTGCTGCTCTGCTTCGCTATGCTGGGCAAAGCTATGAACGGAGATATTGATCTGCCGCAGATTGCATGCATCACATAAACCGCTCAGGCACTTATCGATCAAGGTAGCGTTGGTTGTCAGCTGCACAAACAAGCCGGCAGCCTCTGCCAGCCTCATAAGGTCAAACAGCTGCGGATGAAGCAGCGGTTCACCAAGTACGTGCAGATAGATCATGCTTGTATAAGGCTTGATTTCATTAATGACATGACTGAATTCATCGAGGGTCATAAAATGCTGAGGCCGTTTATTCTGGATACAGAATGAACAATGCATATTGCAGACATTAGTAATTTCCACATAAATCTTTTTGAACCGCATACTGTCCTCCTCCAAC
>BBZX01000008.1 GCA_001305055.1 Clostridia bacterium UC5.1-1C12 | reverse complement strand
TTGAGCCTCAGCCGCTTTGATCGGCATTGCTGCTGAACAGAGCATTGCAGCTACGAATAAAGCAGTCATCGCTGACCTTGTTTTGTTTGATTCCACTTTACTTACCTCCCCAGGTTTTTTGAATATGTCTTATAAGGTATACCTTTTAAGACACTCTCTAAAACGCAAAAAACAGCCACGAAATAACAAAAAACGGTCTATTTACCTTTACGAATATTATAAAATCGCATATAATGAAAGAGAAATACAGTGTCTTATAAGGTATACCTTTTAAGACACCACACTATAATGTGATTTTTAACATACATTTATTTTATAACAATAAATCGTCAATAATCAAAGAATGACCAGCCGGTTACCCGATATCCTTCAAACAAAAAGCCGAATCAGTGCAGATATTAATTCAGCATCATTCGGCTTTTTTATCTCATAATTCTCATAATAATGTTCCTTTGTCCTGCTTAAGTGCCATTCCAATTAATCGATTTATTTGATCAGCCATAAACAACGGAATGTTTAAAACATCTTCGTCCAGTTTTAAATTATCCATCAAAAATCTGATACATAATTTAATCTTATCACCGAAGAGTTCTATATATTTTTTTAGACTGCGGCTTTTGATATTCAATTCAGCTTTTACTTCAACAGGAAGAATATCGATTAAAATATGCCGTATTTTCATAATATCATCTGCCGAAACTTAAGAATCCAGGTTTTCCCTACCTGACGTACACCTCTTAAAATCAACGGTTTACGATACGCCGAGTTTACATTGGCATAGAAGAATACAAATTTCCACCACTTGCACCATCATGCACATTCATCCTTGCTTCACCGTTATACATTAGTACCAGCAATTGCCAATAATATTTATTGTTTGCACTTACTGGCTAATATCCGCAAAAAGCATAACCTTTAGAACCCAATTACCGGTACTTTAGGTTATGCAATTATGATATTCTCTTGATTAACGTCTTACTATATGCTCTGGCAGCACGACACAGCCGCTTTTGCCATGCTTAACCGCCTCTATCAATACCCCATGCGAATGCTCATTATTCTCATCCCGAATCAGCTGCAGGTCTTCATTTCTAATTCAGCTTTTCTTAAGCCGCATACTATATCCGTTAATCGGTCACAGCGGTGAACCAAATAAAATCTGCCATTTTCTTTCAGACATTGACTCACTTTTGCCGCCAATGTTTCAAGATCCAAATTTGTTTCATGTCGGGCGATCCGCTTGGCCAATGATTCATTCAGCTGATCTTCATGAGTAACCCTAAAATAAGGTGGATTGCATACAACAACATCACAGGGTTCACAGTCAAACTCCGCCGCATCCGCGCAGCAGATCATTGAATTTGTCAGTTTATGATATGCCAAATTCTTTTCCGCAAGCTCACAAGCTTCCTTTTGAATGTCAACACCGATCAGCCTGCCCTTAGTATATCGTGAAGCATAGAGTAACAAAGCCCCGTTGTTGCAGCCAATATCAAGCACTGTGTCATTTTCCCTGACACGCATAAAATGGCCCAATAAAGCAGTATCCGTATTCATTCTGAACATATCCCGGCGCTGATATAAATAAATATCGGTGCCCGGCAAATAATCAAAGCTAAGCCGGTTGTCCATTCACCCAAACTTCCTTACTGATATGATAATTAATTAGATCATGCAGCAGCTTGATGGACGCGTTTAATTCACGTTCATTCATTACTGTTACTGTCTCAAAGGTTTTCTTCATAATACTAGCAGACACATCATATTCATTACTCAGATACTGAGCCCACTGATCACTTGATTCCAGCTGCTTGCTGTTTAAAATGCCTTCTACGATTACAATAGACACAATATCACCATTCACAACGACAGGTATTGCCACTTTGATAATACCGGCATGACAAGAATAAATATATTCTTTTTTAGTTTTCAATATAATATCAATTGCTTCTGCCGCGCATTCTTCACATAACTTCACTGCCTTTGTTGAAATCTTCAAGCATTTACAAAAATAATTCTTTTCTGAAGGACTATTCAAATCTTCTTTATTCAATACCATGTAACTTCTTAAGCCAGTAATTTTTTGATAATCATTCATTGCGTTTTGAATACTTTTGTTAATTTCCATATGAGCCCCCTTGCATTTAAGCTGTTTTTTCCATCTCTTTTTATTCTATCAAATAAAGCGTCGTTTCTCAATGGCAATAGTATCTTTTATAAATCTAATTTTTAGGCTATAATAGCTTGTATAACTGAAAGAAGGTAAAATATGCAAAGCTTGATACAGCGTTATTTTGGTCCCAAAGATTTCTATCAGCGAACCGCGAGAGTAGCTATTCCGCTGGCTCTGCAGCAATTGCTTTCATCAGCCATGGGTATAGTCGATACCTTGATGGTTTCCTGGATTGGCATGGTGACCGCCGTAGGTACTGCCGCTCAGATCGATACTTTATGCAGCATGATTGCTTATGGTTCAATTGGCGGTACCGGTATGTTTTCATCACAATTTTATGGTGCTAAAGATTATCGGAATTTGAAACGTGTTTTTGGTTTCTCCCTTGTACTTGGTATGATTAATGCACTATTCTGGCTGGCGGTTTCCATGTTCTTTGGTGAATTTATCTTAAAATTCTATATGGATGATCCGCAAATCATTCAGAATGGACTTTTATATCTGAATATCGCCATGTTTTCATTTGTACCCAGCTGCATCAGTTTTGCTTTCAGCTATATTTACCGCAGTATTCAAAAAGCATCAATTCCATTAAAAGTCAGTATTGTATCGATGCTTGTCAATGCCGGATTAAATTATGCCTTAATTTTTGGTGTCGGTCCGTTTCCGGAATGGGTGTCCAAGGCGCGGCTTTAGGTACAGTTCTGGCACAATGTTTTGCTGTAGCTGTCTATACGATTCACGGTTTTATTACTAAACAGCCCTTTCTTGGTTCATTCACCGAAATGTTTAGCTTTGACCGCAGCTTTGTAATGCCTATTTTACGTAAATTGCACCGCTTATTTTTAATGAAACTTTATTTGGCTTTGGTTCCACTTTGTTTGTTAAGGCCTTTTGGTGTATTAGGCACGCAAGCCATGGATGCCTATTATGTCGGCAATCAAATCAGTAATGTTTTTCTATTTGTAGTCTATGGCTATGGCAATGCGATCTCGGTTTTATTGGGCGGTATTCTCGGTCAGGGCAAGATTGAAGAAGCACGCCGTGAGGGTGATTATTATTGTGGTCTGTCAGCGATACTGGCTGTGGTGCTGGTAACGGCGATGATCGTTTTCGCCGGTCCGATGGTGTCGATTTTCCAGCTTCAGGATCCGGTTGTTATCGGTTATGCCGAAGCCTTGGTGATGGTATTCGCGGTTAAAATATCAATGCGGCTTTTTAATTTCATGATTTTCTCTGTACTGCGCTCCGGCGGTGATTCAAAGATTATTTCCGTTCTTGACAGCGGCATCATGTGGGTAATCGGTATTCCTTTAGCATTTATCTGTGTTCATCTCTTTAAGATGCAGGATATCGCCTTAGTATTCCTCGTTGTTCAATTAGAACAGCTGGTACGTCTGGTAATTGGCATGAAACGCTTTAACAGCGGCTTATGGGCCAATGATTTAACATCCCTAATAGCATCATAGGTGATACCGATCGGTACCACCTATTTTTTAATTAATCGAATTGTCCTAAAATGTTATTTACCCGCAGCAAATCAGCGGGTTTTATTTTAAGCATCAGTCACTCATTTCCCGTACCGCCATAGACAGCATCATGCTTCAAAAGCTTTTTATCAAAAATACAGTCAAGCCCTAAACCTACCAAAGGAATCGTGCCTGCATCATATCCGGTCGCTTTCTTAATCACATCTCTATCTGCCAATTTTAATTGAATAAAGCCAAACTGACGCTTCAATTCACCAAAATTCAGTTTGCCGTGCCGGGCAGACACAAGGCAGCCAAGCAAACCCTTTTCACTTTGCAAAACAAACACCGGTGCGGCTTTTTCAATTGGATAATATTGTTTGGCGTCAGCTACTGACAAAATCGGTTTATCTTTTACGATCAGTTCATAACAGCTCTTATGCAGATTCAAGATCTGCTGGATTTCACTGATATCCATTAGTTAAATTGATTATATAATTCTTCAAAGCTGCCCTGCCACTTCACCTTGATTTCTTTGCCATGCTTATTAATCAGACAATCAGTAGTCAGATAACATGGTACGCCTAATGTCTCAATAACACCATCTTCATCAAGGTCATTGCCAATCATGATGCAGTCTTCCGCTTTCAGTTGAAAACGATCCATGATCTCTTTAAAATAAGCGGGATTGGGTTTACTGAAAGAACTGTTTTCATAGGTTGTAATCCATTCAAAATCCTTTGGATCACAGCCCGCCCAGCGAATCCGCTGCTGTGTCGCAATACTTGGAAATAGCGGATTGGTCGCAAGAATGACTTGATAACCCTGAGCTTTGCATTTCTTCACCATCGCATCAGCTAATGGATTCTTGGCAGCTAAAGAAGCGCAGTTTTCAAATTCATGTGTATAAAATGCCAAAAAGTCTTCTTCGACTTCAGCCGGCTGATAATTAGAATATTGTGTAAACACATGCCAGAATACTTTCTCATTAGTGTCTGAACCCTTGTTTTTTACCATTGCCTCTAAGCCAGCACCTAAGCCCTTCATGATCCGCTCTACATCATAACCCTTTTGTCCAAAGGTCTTACCTAAAAGCTTAAAATACGCTTTCACAAATTCATCGATATCCATATGCAGCAATGTGCCGTCTAAATCAAATAATACTGTTTTCATGCTGTTCCTCATTCCTTTTTAAAAAGATTATAACATAAAATCTGCCGCCGTAAGCTGATCAATTCGATCAAATGCAATTTTCATCTTATCGATTCCCAAGGTCATCGCAAAGCGAACAAAGCCTTCTCCGCTCTTACCGCTGTCATCACCCGGCAGAACTAGAATATGTGCTTTCTTTAAAAGCCGCTCACAGAATTGTTTGCTGGTGCAGCCAGTCTTGCGTACATCTACAAAAAGATAAATACTTCCCTGCGGTTTTATGGCAGATAAATACGGACAGGCATTGATTCGCTCATACGCATAACGGCAGCGCTTTTCAAATTCAGCTTTAAGCATAGGCTGAATCTTATCTCGAAGCTGTAAGGCATGAACCGCCGCCCATTGAGAAGGTGCCGGCGCTGAATATACAATGGCATCATTAATCTTTCTGACAATCTGAATCAATGATTGATCAGCTGCGATATAGCCAATGCGCCAGCCAGTCATGCAATAATCCTTGGAAAAAGAAGATACCGTAATGGTACGCTCCCGCATTCCTTGTAAACTCATGATGGGCGTAAAAGCAGTTTCATATGAATAAAGCGTATAGATATCATCGGCAATCACAATCAGATCGTGCTGGATTGCGAAATCAGCCAACTGCTGCATTTCATCCACAGAAAGACACATACCGCTTGGATTGCAAGGTGTATTTAAAATCAAAGCCTTTGTTTTTTCACTGACACAGGCGGCAAGCTGCTGAATATCCAATCTGAAGCCCTTGTCTGGATCACTTGGACAGCTCACAACACGACCGCCGGACAGCTCCACCTGTTCCTTATATAATGAAAAATATGGCTCTAACAAAATGACCTCATCATCGGGATCTAAAATAGCCATTAAAGCCAATACCATCGCATGACAGCCGCTGGTGGTAATCATAATTTCCTCAGGCGTTACCTTCAAATTATAAGCAGTCTCATAAAACTCACCCAAGTGTTCTCTAAGCTGCAAGAGTCCCTGTGAATCTGTATAATGAGTCGCCCCTGCTTTCACATCCTGAAACGTTTGTTCAATGATTTCCTGATCGGTATTAAAATCCGGATCGCCGATGCTGAAGTTAATCAGATCCGCCATATGATCTGCACCCTTAATCGCTTCCGCAATTACACTGCCTTCACAATTTTCTTGAAATCGTTTCGCAAAATGATATTTCTCCATAGTTCTGCCTCCAAAATACAACAAAAGTCCATCAAATTCCGATGGACTTCATTGTCTCATTGCTAATAATATAGCACAACCAATCATGCTTGTACAAGTTCTAATATTGACAATTATACGCATAAATGCTATATTTTACCCATAAATCATAAAATATGATTGAAAAACTGAAAGGATACAGCCCTTGGACATACACGAGCGATACGAAAAAAGAATCCTTTAAAGAAATCATGCGGAGCATGAATTTTTGTTTATTTCAGTTTTACATTTAATATAGGAGGATGATTATTCATCATGGAAGATGTACCCTTATCGAGTTTACTCATTGTTTTAATTCTCTGCGTTTTGTTTTCAGCTTTCTTCTCAGCAACTGAGACAGCTATTCAACCTGCAATAAGATTCGTCTGCGTCAGATGGCTAACCGCGGAAATAAACGGGCAGAATCCGTTCTCGAATTCTGTGAGACTTATGATAAACTGATATCGACTATTCTCGTTGGCAACAACTTTGTCAACATTCTTGCTACTACCGTAGCAACCGTATTATTTACAGCGTTATTTTTAAATAATGGGCCGTCCATTTCAACTGCTGTAATGACCATTGTAATTTTATTGTTTGGTGAAATTACACCAAAACCATCGCTAAAGAATATGCCGATGAGTTCGCAATGTTTGCTTATCCGTTGCTTAAATTTATCTTTTTGATTCTTACACCGTTTACTTTTATTTTCAATCTATGGCAGAAGCTTGTCATGCTGCTGTTTAAATCAAGTGACAAGCAGGGTATGACCGGTGAAGAATTGATCACGATGATTGAAGAAGTTGAAAAAGACGGCAACATTGAAAAAGAAGAAAGTGAATTGATTCGTTCTGCGATTGAATTCAGTGATGTTGATATTGAAGATATTTATACACCGAGAGTCGATGTTATCGCGGTTGATATTGATGATACATTAGATGAAATCACAGAAAAATTTGAAGAAAATCATTTTTCAAGACTGCCGGTTTATAAAGATACGATTGATAATATTATCGGTTTTATCCATCAGCGTGATTTCTATGAATTAGATAAAGAACACGAAGCACTGACCTCAATCATTCAGACGCCGTTATATCTGCCGCTCACAACTCCGATTTCCGATGCCTTAAAGCAGCTTCAAAAAAGCAAAGTGCATCTGGCGGTTGTCTGTGATGAATTTGGCGGTACTGCCGGGATTATTACCTTAGAGGATATTATTGAAGAACTGGTTGGCGAAATCTGGGATGAGCATGATGAAGTGGTTGATGAGATCATTCAGCTTGATGAAAAGACTTATAAGATTGCCGGTACGGCTAATATTGATGATATCTTTGACTTATTCCATCTTTATGAAGAAGATATTTATACATCCAATACGCTGAGTGGATGGATTATTGAGTTTTTTGAAAAGATGCCGTCAGTCGGTGAAGAGTTTGATTTTAAAACAATGCACATTAAAATTCTTGAAGCTGATGACCGCAAAATTAAGTGGGTTCAGATCAATGAGCAGGAATCACTGGATGAAAGTGAAAAGAATGAAAAAGACTAAAAGCGCCGAAAAGCGCTTTTTACTTTGTGTTATAGGGTTGATTATAAATATCTATCTTATTCAGCGTTCAATCTGCCTGCTTTCTTTCATCGCATACATTTGGCATCCGCCTTATTCAATAGTTCTTCATAGCCGCAGGCATCCTGCGGATAATCGGCACAGCCATAGGAAACGCCAAGGAATTGCAGCTTTCGCTTTTTAAATAACGGCCATTCATAAACAGCTAAATGTTCCAGAATTTCAGTCTTATCATTTAATAGACCAAGATAGATAAACTCATCTCCGGAGATGCGGTATATATTCTCTGAACCGCCAAACAGCCTGGATAGTTCTTCACTGAATAGCTTCAGATACTGATCACCCTGAAGATGACCATAGTTATCATTGATCTCTTTAAAACGGTCAAGATCCATGAAAAGCAGGAAGAAAGCCATATCCTCATGCAGACGCCTGTCCATTTCAATTATAAGACTGCTGCGGTTGCCAAGCTCGGTCAGCGCGTCCTGCATCGCCAGTTTCTGCAGGGAGCCAACTGTTTCATAATTACGGACGGTATCATAAAGCAGAATATAAGTACGATAACTGTTAACCAGCAGAATTATCATAATCAGAAAATTAAACAGACCCCCGGATTGCATAACTAAGGAGAAATTAACCATGACTGCGGTTAAAAACCAACTGATGCTTAATGATCGCAAAGAACGGTATGTCTCCGCCGAGGTATGATGCAATATATAGAGGAATTTATCCTGAACCAGCTGCCAAAAGCGTTTGACAGTAAAAAGGTAGATCACAGACTGCAAAAAACAGGCTATGATTTCAAAATAGGCTTCATCAAACATCTTAGCGAAATTGACGCTGATGGAAAAACAAAACATGGTAAAAATCCATGAAGTACAAACTACAGTTAGAATATGATCCAGTGATTCTTTAAATAACCAAGTAAAGGGAATCAGGTATAAGAAACCAAAAAGGACAAACAAACCATTGCCGTTGCCATAGATACCCATTGCCTGAATCAGCAGCAGCACGGAAAAGATGACTAAAATGCTCCACAATACTAAAACAGCAGCTGTAAATGGCTTTGATTTCTTTAGTGTGCAGCATTTTTCAGTTGTTAATGTATTGATGCAGATCATCTCTATTACCACCAGCATTTGTAAGATAAAACGGCCCATGTGCATCAGCTCCCTATTTACTTTACTAATATTTATTTATTAAAATTCACCCGCCGGCATTCGGCTGTGTTTTTAGGCTTGCCAACAATTTTATCAAAATTCTTATGGGTATTTTTCTTTTTTGCCTGACGGACCTGTTCAAGCAATTCTTTAGCACTTTTCTTTTCCATTCTTTCACCTCCTATAATAAATATGGCAGAAACATGGTTGCCAGTCCCAGAAAGAAGAAGAAGCCGAGAACATCAGTTACCGTTGTCACAAAGACCGCGGAAGCTAATGCCGGATCAACATGCATCTTCTTTAATAAAAGCGGAACAAAATATCCGGCCATCGTAGCAGCGACCATGTTTAAAAACATTGCGACACCGCAAACCAAGCCAAAAATCATCTTCCCCTGAAAAATCAAACCAATAATACACATCAGCAAACCGATCACAATACCGGTTATAAGACCGACACCCAGCTCTTTAAATAAGATGCGCCGAGCATTATCACCGGTCAGCTCACCCAACGCGATACCACGCACGATAATGGTCAATGACTGGGTTCCTGCATTGCCGCCCATACCCGTTACAATCGGCATGATGGTCGCTAAGGCTACAACCTGAGAGATCGTGCCTTCAAAAGCACCAACCACAGAGGCTGCTAAAATGGCGGTCAAAAGGTTTACCATCAGCATGGCAGACGGGAACGAATTGACTCCACCAGCGTGCCATCGACACGCTCTTCGCCGGAGACACCACCTAATTGGTGAATATCTTCGGTATTTTCATCCTGAATGATCTGAACAATATCATCAACGGTAACGATACCCAGCATTTTATTTGTTTCATCAACAACCGGCATCGTCACAAAACCATATTTTTCAAATTTATGGGCTACTTCTTCCTGATCCATATTCACATCAATCGATATAACATGGGGATTCGTAATTTCTGAAATCAACGTATCAAAGGGGGTTGATACTAGTTCTCTTAAGGAGATAACTCCCTTCAAAATGAAATTTCGGTCAGTAACAAACAGATAATAGGAAGATTCCATTTCCTCTTTGATTGACTGCAGATATTCCAAGGTTTTCTTAACTGTCTTATTCTCCCAGATAGCAATAAATTCAGTAGCCATGATACCACCGGCGGTATCTGGATCATAAGCGAGCAGCTGCTGGACATCTTCCCTGTCCTCAACGCTCATCTTATTCAAAACATCATCTAATTCTTCATCTTCCAAGGAACCGACTAAATCGGTTAATTCATCGGAAGACATCTCTTTCAAAACTTCACTTTGCTGATAATCAGATAATACTTTTAAATCTCATACTTTTCTTCTTCATCTTCCTCATCAATCAAGTCAGCCACAAAGGATTCTGGCAGCCGCTTCAAGATGATCTCAAAATTAGCATCATCATCCTCATGCAGAATTTCAAGAATATCAGCAGGATGGATATGCTCCAATTCATGATTTAATTCTTCGCTGCTCCCATTCAGCAACAATTCGCGAAGCAGATTTTTACTTCTTCAGGTGTCACGTTTCCCTCTCCTATCTGAGTGTCCAGACCGTGAATTAACACCGGCTGGGTTTGCTCGTACTTATTTCATCTGGTTCAATTTGCAATCGCTCGGGTACTGACGCATCCATACCGGCCACCTCTTTTCCTTATCAACTTTTTTATTATAACACTTTTTGCTTTTACTGAGAGTTTAAATTACAGCTTCCCGCAGTCTTCTTAATTCTGAACTAAGTGCAAGCAGTCTTTTTTCTTCATAGTCCTGTGCCTTTAAATACAAAAAGGCTTCCATTAATGTATCATTCAATTTTTTAAGATCCTCAACCTTTGAAGGATCAGCAGATTCACAGTTTTTCATTTCTTCCCGTAATTCATCAATAGCTTTAAAAAGACGATGATCTTTCATTACTTCATCGAAGAAATCGATAAAATACCAGTTGCGGTTATGTTCGGTCAGCATCGCCATTATACCGCTGAATCGGAAATGTTTTTTCAATTCATCGGCGAACTGATCCACCTCCGCATCACTCAGATTGGCAAACAGAAGCAGTTCTTCATCAAACTCTGATTCTGCCAGAGGCCGATCTTCATATGAAAAATCAGGCAATCCCGCAACCGCGCCGATTTTCTGATTCAAAAGCTTTTCATTTAGTTTGACGGTTGTAATATTTTGTTTCGCAAGCAAGCTTTCGATCACCTGTTCATGCTCCTTGCTTAAGTTATAGACACAGACTGTTTTCTTCATATTCCTTTTCTCCTTCCCACCAGATGATTACCTCAACATCAAGCGCTGAGCGAATCGCTCTTGCAGCTGCCGCTGTTTGTTTTAAGCAATGCGTTAACAGCAAACAGGAAGCCGCACCGTTAAACCGGCTGATCAGCTGTTTGGCTGCCTTAATGAAAGCCGCCTCATCGATTGGATCATCTATCTTACACTGACAATATTCTGCGCTGAATGCTGCCGGATATGCAGCCTGGGCAAAGCTTTGACCATAAGCGCTCATGGAAAGTACCGCAATACCTAATGTCATAAAGTCAACCAGGCTCGGTTCATGGTCACGATCGACCTTAAACGGATGATTGTGATTCCCATCCGCTTCAATCAGCATCAGATCACAAAGCGGATAAAGCTGTCTTAAACATTCCTTTGTAAAGCCTTCAACACCCCGCAAAGAGTCATGCACACAGGCAATGACATTTTCATGCTTTAATGCCTCCTGAACTTGATAAACATCTTCTTTTTCAACAATCATACAAGTTGGCCGCTCCATATGTACCGTAGTTGATACAATGATTTTTCGATCCTTATATTTATCCATCAGCAGCCTGATCAGTGACGTCTTGCCGCCCGCACCGATTACGCAGATACACTGGTGATTAATCATCAAAGTCGCAGCTCATCAATAATTCCAGCTGAGCATCGGCATCCTTCAGCACTCGTTTAGACTGCTTGAGAATAGCTGCCTCCACACTGTTGCGCGCAAGCCGGCCATTGCCGCCGTCCCGTCCTTTTTCAAGCTGAACCGCCGTATAACGCTTCGCAAGCAATTCACACGCTTCATCATCGATAACATATCCTTTGCCTTTCGCAATGGAACAGGCGATTTGCACAAGCTCCTCACCCGTATAATCGCTGAATTCAAGGATATTGGGAAATCTTGATTTTAAGCCGCTGTTTGCCTGCAGGAACGCATTCATCTCTTTGGTATAACCGGCCAAGATAACAACCAGATTATCTCGATGATCTTCCATTTCTTTAACTAATGTATCAATGGCCTCGTTACCGAAGCTGTCGTCTTTACCTCTGACTAACGCATACGCTTCATCGATAAACAGTACGCCGCCTAAGGCAGACTGAATGATTTCCCGTGTCAGCGGGGCTGTATGCCCAACATATTTGCCAACCAGATCGGCCCTTGTCACCTCAACCAGCTGACCGCCGTTCAATACACCGATTGCTTTTAAATAACGGGCACAGATGCGCGCGATGGTCGTTTTTCCAGTACCCGGATTGCCGGTAAAAATCATATGCATGCTTAACGGTGAGGTTTTTAAACCCTTGCTGCTGCGCAGACGCTGTACATTCACATGATCTTCAATCGCATAAATATATTCCTTCACATTATCTAAACCGACTATACCGCTCAATTCTTCTTTGACGGAGCGCAGTTCTTCATCATTCTCCATAGCTTTCACCAGTTCAATCACATCATCGCCGATAACCGCTTTTAAATCAGGCTCTGCTTTTAAGGTTACGGTTCCCATCTTCTCCGGATTCAGCAACGCAAACTGAGACAAGGCTTTGTAGACATCATCAAGCAGCTGCTGCAAAGAAGGCACGCCTAAAGCAATTCGGTAGTGGGTAGCTGCCGCCTGCATAAAGCTGTCTTCAAAGATCAAATCAAAATGCAGATATTTCATAGCCTTATGCTTTAATGCTAAACATAACTGAGCCGTTATCTGTTCGATGTCTGCCGCTTCTAAAGCTTTAGTCACACATATATCATTCACGGAAGCCATAAATTCTCTGCCTAAAATAGAACCCAGCGATTCCGGCTTCTGCTCAGTTATAAATACTAAATATTTATCCTCAGCACTAAAGCTTGATACCGCACTTTTCACTAAAGCATTACCCGCTTCAACTAATGAATCCTTTTGAATCGCATATCGCTTATTCAAAGGCGCACTGCCGCTGGAGGCCAATGATGCCAGCAGCTTTAGATAACCGGGATAGGCCTGTTCTAAATGTTCAAAGGCAATAATTGAGCCTTCCTTTTTTAAAGCGGTATACAAATCCTGGAGAAACAGCTTCTCTTCATTGCTGGTCGGGTATTTACTCAAATCGATAAATGCAACTTCATCAACATGTAACAGACGCTGTTTTTTCATCCCCTGAGCCATCAGCTTCAAGGCTGTATGCCGGCCGCTGCCTTTTAATGATCCGATAATAATGTTATTTTTAACCTTGCCCTCACCCATGACTAAAGGCCGTTTAAAGGCTAAAATCAACGCATCAATAAAAGTATCCTGACCAATCAGGGCATTCTTCAACTCAACTGCGATGCTTTGAAAACGCTCTAGCTCATTCACCGGCAGCGAATCTTCACTCACCAAACCAAAATCACGTTCGATTTCTTTGTTGATCCGATCAAGATCAGCATCCAAAGTATGCAGCTTTAACGCTTCAATCTGCTCCTCATTGGATCGTATCAGCGCCTCTTTTTCTTTTTGTATCGTTTCCAGATATTGCTTGGCCTTAGAAGGTGTCGAAGCCGAAGCCGAACCCCTGATTCCCGCTAAAATATCATCAAAATCTTTTTCATAATTTCACCAGCCTGTCGTTAGAATTGTATCACAATTTAACGGTTAAAACCACCTGTAAGCCATTCAATCATTGATTGATGCAAGCTTAAATGCTACACTTAAAGCTAGGTGATAAAAAATGAAAATTGGGTCGGCTTCTTATTAAAATACTATCGATTAAAGCTTAATTTCTCACAAAGCGGAGTCTGTAAGGGTATTTGCACAGTTTCTTATCTCAGCAAGATTGAAAACGGCACCGCCCAGCCCAGTGAAGAAGTCATTGAACAGCTGTTTAGGGCTTTAGGCATCAAATCATGCTGGAATGAAGCTGTTTTAAAACAAGGCGAGAAACTGCTTACCGCTTATTTTGACAAAGTCTTTCATTATGAAGACGCAAGTGAAAGTTCAAAAGCGATAAGAGCCTGCCTTAAAGAAGCGGAAATCAGTCCTCTGTATCTTGCTTTTAAGCTATTTGAAATACAGGAAGCCCAGCTTCAGCACAATGCTGAAGCGATGAAAGAACGATTGAATCAATTGCAGCCTTTTATAGGCTTCATGGATGAAAAAATGCTTTTTGTTTATGAACTGCTGTATGGCAAAGCGTTTAATGAAGAAGCGGAAGGTGCCTTTTTGAAAGCGGATCAATTGAATCCATGCAGTATCACTAAATTAAAGATTGCCTCTTTATATTATAAAAAAGGTCAATTTCAAAAAGCCCTGCAATATTGTAAGAAAGCGTATGATTTGGCAGCTTATGAAGGAAATATAGCCGTGATGAGCGAGGTCTGCATTATTGAGGGCGGCTGTTACTGTAATTTATATCAATTTGATCTCATGATTCAGACCTACGAGCGCTGCTTAAACCTTAATCGTCATGATTCACATCTGCGCAGTGATATTAAGTATAATATCGGTGCAACTTATTGTGAAATCGGCTGTTATGAAAAAGCATATGAATATTTAATTGAAGCTGAGCCAGGACGGCTTGATCCGTTAAGCAAGTTTCTTACCTATCATAAACTATCTCTCGTTTTGTATTATCTGAACCGACGGTCAGAAAGTTTGGATTATATTGAAAAAGCGGAAGCTGTTCTGCATGAAAAGCTGATTCAAGATCACTGTGAAGATATCTACGCGAAAATGATTCAGGTTGTCAGAATGATGGCGGAGGGCAAAATGAATGAGGAATATCTAAAGCTTTTGGAAGAAGTATATGAAGACTGCGGCAAGCGAATCATCTTTGGCTTCCAGCAATTTCATGGTCATATGCTGATTGATGCCTATAAGGCAAATCGGCGTTATAAAGAAGCCTTGCAGCTGGCGATGCAGATGCAGGAAATGCTAATGAATTTATAATTTTCCTTGAAATATAATTTTATGTATTTTAAGAACCATCTTATAAGCGCTATTTTCCCAAATATGCGCTATTTTTATTCGCTTAAATAAATGTTATACTTTTTTTGCATAGAAAAGAGGGCATTTATGAAAAAGACTTTATGGACTAAAAATTTTACGATTATTACAATTGGCACGATTATCAGCTGCGTGGGCGGTGTCGCAATGAATCTGGCTTTGGGCTTGGTCGTTTTTGACAATACAAGTTCAGCCCTGCTTACCGGACTCTATCAGGCATCGATCATGATTCCTTCGATTCTGCTGCCGATCTTAGTGGCCCCTTATATGGATTCACATAAGCGCAAACCCTTTATATTTGGCTTAGATGCATTGATGGGCAGTATTTATTTATTATTTGCCTTCTATTTAATGAATCATGATTTCTCTTATCTGCTGTATATGCTGTTTGGCTTTGTGACTAACGGTATCAGTTCGATTTATTCTACCGCTTATAGTGCATTCTATCCCGATTTGATCAGTGAAGGGTTTATGCAGAAAGGTTATTCTGTATCATCCTTGATTTATCCGACCGTTACCGTTGTTACCGCACCGCTGTCAACGATGATATATGTGCAGTTGGGAATCCCCTTTCTATTTTGTATCGTTGGCGGCTTATTGCTGCTGGCATCAGCTTTTGAATCTCAGATCCAGATTAAAGAGAAACAGGCTAGTGCGCAAAAATTTAACTTTAAAGCGTACTGGCATCAAATCAGTGAAGGGTTCAGCTATATGAAGCAGGAAAAGGGACTGCGGAATATCTATTCTTACATGGCTATTACCAATGCCTGCGGCAATGGTACTGAGCTGATGACGATGACCTATTTCCAAACTGCGCCGGGGCTGACAACAACGATGTATGCGCTGCTGACAAGTGCGGTGACCTTTGGCCGAATGATTGGCGGCTTTGTCCACTACGCAATCAAGATTCCTCAGCCGCTGCGTTATCCGATGACGGTATTTGTATATCGTGTTTATCAATTCATCGACGGCATCGTTCTCTTTCTGCCCTATCCGATCATGCTTGCCTTAAGAGCCTTGTGCGGCTTCCTTGGTGTAAATTCCGCAACCTTAAGAGAAACCGCGGTGCAGTCCTATCTGCCTACTGAAATGCGTGCCAGAGTTAATTCACTATTGAATGTAGCAATCAGTTTAATGGTATTAATCATGCAGCTGATTGTGGGTGTATTGGGTGAATTCCTGCCTTATCGGTCAGTCGCTGTCTTCTGTGCCTTCTTTGGCTTCATTTGTATCCAATTATTGGTTGTCAGAAATCGCAAAGATATTGAACCGTTGTATGCTAATTCATAAATGTTTTGGCATTAAAATATGAAACATTAAGAATTCCCGGCGTGCTTCAAATCACCAATTTTTTAATGCCAAAGCAAAGTAAAGTACCTCCTTTATCTAATAATAAAAGAGGTACTTTTTATGATTTAGTCATCCTTTAGCTTAGTCTTACGCAAGATATCCTGCAGCAGATGATAGAGATAATTCACATCCAGCGGTTTTGGGATAAAGCCATTCATACCGGCTGCCGATGCCGCTTCCACATCTTCTTTAAAGGTATTGGCGGTCATTGCCACAATGGGTATAACTGCCGCGTCTTTACGGGCTAACGAACGAATTGCGCGGGATGCCGCTAATCCATTCATTTCCGGCATCTGAATATCCATGAGGATCAGCTGATATGTATTTGGCTCACAGCGGCTGAACTCATCAAGCGCCTGTTTGCCATTTACACAGCGGTACACCTTGGCACCTTGAATTTCAAGCAGCTGCACAGCAATTTCAGCATTCAGATCATTATCTTCAGCCAACAAAATCTTTACACCCGCCAATACATTATTATTCAAATATTCATCCGCATTGCTGCTTTGCTCAGCTTCTGCACTCAGCGGCAGGATAATGGTGAAGTAGAATTCACTTCCCTCATGCGGCTGACTGCTGACCTTCAGCTCACCGCCCATCATGGAAACAATACTGCTGCTGATCGGCAAGCCTAGACCGGTTCCCTGACTTTTAGTAAAGCTGGCGCCTACTTGTTCAAAGCTTTCAAAGATTCGTTTCTGATCCTCTGAAGAAATGCCGATGCCGGTATCTGCTACCTTGAATGTAAAAGCTGCTTCATTCTCAGATTGAACTTCTTCACTGACACTCAACGTCACAGAGCCGCCTGATGGTGTAAACTTAAAGGCATTAGAAAGCAGATTTGTTAATACTTGCCGCAAGCGGAGAACATCGCCGTTAAGATTGTTATGAATGACATCTTGTTTTAAAACATACGTTAAGCCCAAACGCTGAGCTTCAGTTTCCATCATTGTATTGATTTCACCTAACATGCGCTTTAGTGAAAAGGTTCCTTCCCGAGCGTCAGCTTGCCGCTGTTAATACGGCTCATATCGAGAATATCATTTATTAAATCAAGCATGTAATGTGAAGAGGCTCTCAGCTTTTCCAGATTATGTTTTACATCGTCCGGTACACCTTCCATCATATTAGTAAGGTCAGTAAGACCGAGGACCGCATTCATGGGTGTACGAAGCTCATGGCTCATATGAGACAGGAATTCACCCTTTGCTTTGCTTTCAGCCTCCGCCTGTTCCAAGCTGCTCTGCATCAGCGCCGCCCGTGTCCGTGCCCGGTTTACCCCCAAGACTGCCGCTACCAGCACTAACAGAAATAATGACAGCACCGCAATGAAGGTCATCGGGTTGGCATAAATAATTTCAATCAAAGACATTCGTGTATTGCCGATAGAAATCATATTTTGATCCAGAACTAACGATTTATCCTTATCTGATAACCTGTTAATGGCTTTATTGATAATTGAAAGCAGATCAATATCAACCGGCCGTTTCAGTGCAAAATTAAGATCGCTGCGATCATTAACTAAGGTCACCGGCACCACATTCGTAAAATGATTTCTTTGAATATCCTGTTCCAGACGCACCGCTAAACCATAGACAAAATCCGCACTGCCATTATTTACTGCCTTAAGTGCCGCCGTAATGGTAGGATAGGTCTGAACCTTTGCAGCGGTGATATCCGAAGGCAGTGACTGACCCTCTACGATCGCACAAATTAAATCATCGTCAGGATATGTAGAAGCCTTATTACGCACCACGATGCTGTTCATATTAACATAGGGAGACGTTAAGGCCAAGCCCATATCCATTGACTCGGCTTCAGTGCCTAAGTAAAACCCAAGCATGTCAGCACCACCCTGCTGAACCAGCTCAACCGCCTCAATATAAGTATCAGTATAAACAAAATTAAATGTTAAACCTGTAAAATCAGCTATTTTCTCAAGAATATCCGGGATGATGCCATTGTGAAGGTCATCTTCCGTTTCAAGACAGATCAGTGGATGAAACCGCCTTGGCAAAGCAATATTAACAGGTTCACGGTTTTGAATGTAACTGCGTTCTTGTTCATTCAGTACAATATCAATGGATGAAATGGTTGGAAAATGCTCTAAATATCGATTCTCACTAAAATCAGGATCAGAATCTAATATTTTTGCCATAGCCATATTCAAGCCATCAAGAATTTCCTGATCACCAGCTTGGGTCACGATATAATATGGCTGTGAATTAAATGCAGCCACGGTGCGAAAACCAGCCGAGTCTTCAAAGCCGTTGCCAAGCAGCAGATCAACCTCACCGCTTGCTAAATAAGGATGTAAATTACCATCATCGGAAAGCTCCTCATAGCTGTAAGTACGGAGTTCACATTCCAGATCATTGATTGACAGAAACTCCTTCAAACGGCGGATATTTTCGGCCGCCTTCTCATAAACACCAATTGTCTTGCCATTTAAACTGCGCAGATCAAAGCCATTGATTTGCTTGTCATCATAGCGTGCAATAAGCACTGATTTGCTATAACCAATATTAAAATCAGGATAAGCAAAATATTTCTCGAATCCCGGTGAATAATAAGTACCGCCCATTAAATCATAGTTGCCTTCTAAGAATTCATCAACCATGTGCTCACCGTCAGTATCAATATATTCATATTCCCAGCCGGTATATTTGGCGATCTCATTCAGATAATCAACAACCAGCCCCTGACGGCTGCCGTCTTCCGCGATTTCCGTAATCCCTTTTACCGGTGAAAAGCAACCTTCAGCACTCGCGGCTGAGCCTCCGTTGGTACTGCATTGAACAATGTAACTACGGCTGCTGTCAAAAGTACAGCGATTCCCCGTCTAATTTGAATCCATTTGTCCATAGCGGTGTACACTCCTTTAAAAAAACATCAGCCACTGCGTATGCCTTTTTTGACATTTAGCAGTCGCTTTTATCTATAATATAAATGATTAACCCCCATGTGTCAAGGTTTACACAAGCCGCGCCAATGCTGAATAATCAGCTGAAATAAAGATAATAAGCACAGTCAATCAAAAAAAGAGCTCACCCTTGCTGATGAACTCCTTCAATAATCAATTTATTTAGCGTAAGCTGCCGCATTTGTACCCGCAATACGTCCGAATACAATGATATCAGCAACTGCATTGCCGCCTAAACGGTTGCCGCCATGAACACCGCCGGTTACTTCACCCGCAGCGAATAAACCAGGAATAACGCTGCCGTCTTTATCCAATACTTCCGCAGATGTGTCAATCTTAACACCGCCCATAGTATGGTGAATGCCGGGAGCAATCATAACTGCATAATAAGGTGCGGTATCAAGATGATATTTAACTTCCGCTAAATCATCACGGCCAATTCTGCATCTGTCTGCGCAGCAATATCAGCTGCCCAAGCATCCATCGTTTCCTGAAGCACAGCCGCATCAACATTCATAACCTTAGCCAGATCTTCAATCGTATCGGCTTTAGTCATATAACCTTTATTTACATAGCCTTGAATAACTGTAGAATCCTGATACATCGCATCATCAACGATCAGCCATGCAGTTGAACCAGGCTGAGCAATAACATTTGCTGATACAACATCACGAGTAAGAATTTCATTGGTGAAACGCTTGCCTTCATTGTTAATCAAAATTGCACCGTCACCGCGTAAGCTTTCGGTAATTAATGCACCGTTAGATTGTACCACTGTCGGATGAATCTGAATTTGATCCATATCAACAAAATCGGCACCTGCTGCTTCCAGCATCTTGATGCCGTCACCGGTAATTGTCGGTGCGTTCGTTGTTACATAGCCTTTTAATTCAGGCTTATATTCAACAACCATATCTAAGTTGCCGCCGAAACCGCCGGTTGTAATGATTACTGATTTCGCGTTTATTGTCAGATTGGCAGTTTTAGATTCAGCTTTGACACCGACAGCCTGACCATCCTTCATAATGATTTCAGTTGCTTCGGTTTCAAGCATGATTTCTACACCCTTATCAGCACAGGCTTTTTCCATAATTGGTACTAAGTAGCTGCCTACAGATAAGATTTTGCCATTTTCATCTAATGGGCGATGAGAGCGGCTCACACTGGCACCGCCAGCCTTACCAACGTCATTTAAGTGAGCGCCGATTGAATCCAGCCAGTCAATAGCTGAAGCTGAATTTTCAGCTAATGTACGAACTAATTCTTCATTATTCAAATTATGTCCGCCAGTCATTGTATCTTCTACAAATAAGTCCACTGAATCCTCGATACCGGCATCTTTCTGATATTTTGTTTCAGCTGCGTTCATGCCGCCGGTTGCTCTTGAAGTATTACCGCCAACCATCGGCGCTTTTTCAATAAGCAATACCTTTTTGCCTTCTTCAGCAGCAGTAATAGCCGCACTCATACCAGCACCGCCGGCACCAACGATAACAACATCGACATCCATTGTTTTATCTTCTTTTTCTACTGGGCCGCTGACAACCGGCTTCAGGCTGGCAACATCAACACCCGCTGCCTCTAATGCCATTGTAACAGCTGCTTTGATTGCTTCTGAGCTTACAGTTGCGCCGGAAACAGAATCAACATCCACTGACTGAGCGTCAACGATAGCCTGCGGCAATGATTCAACTGCCTTGCTGCCGATACCTTCAGTTTCACTGTTTTCAGTAACTGTTACGGAATCGATCGCTTCATCGCTTAAAACAACCTCAACTTTTAAATCACCGCCAAAACCAGCGGCACTGCCTTCATAAGTACCAGCTTTGAATGTAGCTCCGTCACCGGTACCGCCGCCTGCTGAGCAGCCAGCAATAAGCATTGCTGAAACAGCTAAAGCGGCAAGTTTTTTGAACTTCATGATCTATACCTCCCTATGTTAAAAATGTTTATCCACTTTTTAACAATCTCATTATATAGAACCCTTCTTTAAATTTCAACTGCTTTTGATATATAAAATTGATATCCTGCCATAAATCAAAACGGACCCTGATTTTAATAAAATAATGCCGTAAACATCACTGTCTGCGGCATTCGTTCATTTGTTAACTATTGTCAGCTAACCGCGAACATGAGGCCACAAACCGTTCAACCTCAGCGGTAGTTTTAAAGCGGGCTAATACGACTACATCCCCCATAGCCTCTGCCAGCACGGACGGCAGACGACGGATATCCAACACCGCTTCCTTAAATTCATCGCGGATATCCTGCAGCGAATATTGATAACTTAAACAATCTTTACGGCCCATAAAGACAGCTGAATATGGACGCTCACTGGTCATGGATGTCTGATTGGTAACAATCATATCTGCCCATAACTGATAGATATTAAAATCATTGGCATAATTAATCAGATCCGGCAAAAAACCACCCGGCGGCCGCATATTTACTTCCAAGCCTAAAACATCACCCTTATTGCCGACTCCCGGCTGATCCTCACTGAGCACAAAAAATTCAAAATGAAAGAAACGGCTGCGGGTATTAAAAGCGGCAACGGTTTTACGGCCAGCCTGCTTCAGCTCATCAGGCAGCGAAAGCCGTGAATAACAGCCAATCCCCTGATGCTCATTCACCGCATCCATGATGGATGCGGTATAGACATGGGATATCTCAAAAAGAATCTCTCCCCGCTCATTGACAATACCGTCATAGGAAGTTACATCTCCCTTGATAAATTCCTCAAAAATCATCACTTCATTAAAACCGGCAGCTACTAAACTTCTCAGCTCACCCATCGAATTAATCTTATGCGTATTACCGGCGCCTACGCCAATATTGGGTTTGGCAATCAATGGGAAGCCGACCTGATTCGCAAAGGCTTCTACTTCTTCCGGCTTCTCAGACAAACACCAGCGCGCTGTCTTCACACCGGCCTTCGCGTAATATTCCTTCATCCGCGATTTACACTGATAGCCGTCGATAGCTTCCGGCTGAATGCCGGTTTGAATATTAAACTCTCGGCGCAGACGGGCATCCTGACGCAGCCAATATTCATTATTTGATTCCAGCCAATCGATTTTTCCATAACGATAAGTGAAATAGCCGATAGCTTTGATCATCTCGTCATAATCAGCCAATGAATCAACCCGATAATATTCATTTAGGTTCTGTTTCAATTCTTCACTCAATGTCTCATACGGCGCGTCACCGATACCGCACACATTGACCCCTAACCTTTTTAAGCCCTGACAAAACAGCCAGTAATTATCTGGAAAATTAGGCGAAATAAATACAAAATTCATGATTAATGCCTCCTTTAACGCAAATACAAATAATTCATGAAGCATGGAATTTCCTTTTCCCAGCTGGCTTCATTATGTTCACCATCAACTTTAAGATTCAAATAAACCTGGCCTGAATGGATGTTTGCGATATTGATTAAAGCAGCACTGTATTGAGCGAGAGATTGTTTAGAACGGCATTCCTTAGCACCCCAGCTGATATAAATCTTGGTAGAGTCCTGCAGCGTTTTGTTTACCTCTTGATCAAGCGCATCATTCATGCCAAAGATATGCGGAGAAACTACGGCTGACAAGGCAAATACATCATTGTGATGCAGCACTGTATACAAAGCCATCAAACCGCCCATTGAACTGCCGCCGATTGCCGTATGCGCACGATCTGACAAGGTTGGCAGCTCCTTATCGATCAATGGTTTCAACTCCTCACAAACCCATTGCATGAGCTGTTTGCCTTTACCCTTGATCCGGCTTTTCCGATAAGTGAAATCATACGGTGAGAATTCTGAAAGCCGCTCATTGCCTTCATGATTGCATTCAATGCCGACAATGATTAAATTTATCTTATGTTCATCCAGCCATTTCTTCAGCCCCCAGCTTTTGCCATAGGTCGCTTCCTCATCATCAAACAAATTATGACCGTCAAACATATACATTACCGGATAACGCTTTTTACTGCGAAAAGCACCATCAGGCACATAGATATGCAGCATGCGGGTCAGATTAAAGGGAGTTATCAGCACTTCTTTTTAATAATCATACACATTCCTCCAACCATTTTATTTTAATTATTATAGCACGTTCGCTCCCAATCAAAAGAAAAAATCCACTTTTAATAGCGGATTTCCCATCGATCATAATTTTCTTTATAATTATTCAGCACATATTCAATCCAGCGCTGATAAGTTTCTCCCCTGCAATTCTGCTGCCATAAAGCATATGCCGGATCTGCCAGCATCGCATCCCGCACTTGATAGATTTCACCTTGCGCATAGGCTAAATAAAATTGTTCCATAAAAGACTGCATCGCCTGACTGTCCACATCATCAAGCGGCTTAGAAGCAAGTGCTGTGCTGCCCATGCCGGCCGCCTTCGCTGCGCACAGATTGTATGAATAGGTTTTAAAATCCAATAGCTTTTCATCTTGGCTTGCCTGCTTTGCCGCCCACGCGGATACATCAAGCTCCATGCCTTCATAGGTAATCGTTCGATCGGTACTAAAATCTAAAACACCATAAATATTGGGATAGTTTAAAAGCATGTCACTGACAATTTCAGTGATTTCAGCATCGCCTAATGTCTTAGTCTGAACACTGCGGCCATGACGATGCCCGCTTAGATAAAGCGGTACACCATAACGCAGCAGCAGGTTGGCCAGCTCATCCGCCTTATCAATCATAAAACTCTTTTCAGTTCCCTCCATTGAGTGACGCAGAAGATTATGATGAGAGATTCCCAATACATAAGCATTCGCCTGTTCAGCTTCTTTCAGCACCTTCTCCGCCCACATGAAAGTATTATCACTTAAGTGTCCGTAAGCCATCTGTTCCTCATTGGTATCCAAGGCCAGCAGCCAGCAGTCATCATTGATTTTAACAGCATAGCTCAAGGAATCACGATCTCTTGAAAAAGCCTGATTAAAACCAAAGTCAGCATATATTTTTTCAAAATCAGCCGCTGAGGACTGCTGAAGATCATGATTGCCTGGCACAACATAAACATCAACACCGGCCGCCTTGACGCGTGCCAATTTTGCCGCCATCCGCTCATGATCGGCATAAGCGCCGACATTGCTTAAATCGCCAAGCAATATCAAAGCCTCAGGCTGATTTTCAATCGCCGTTTCACATAAGGCGTCAGCAATCTCATCATTATAGACCATCTGACCAACGATTGCGGCACTGACAGAACTCAGCTCCTTTTGATAATGCAGATCACTGGCAATCATCAGTTTAAGCTCATGCGCAGGCGCGGCGCTTTCAACCGCATTAATATTCCCGCAGCCGCATAATAAGCATAACAAACCAAGACATAATTTTTTCATACGATCCCTCTTTGGCATAAGCATACCATAGACTGCGTATTTTAGGTTCTGTTATGCCCAGCATAAACTTTACTGACAGTGAAAAAGAAGCATTGCTGCTTCTCTTGTTCTTATTCTGCCTTCACACTCCGTATTGGATGCCGGATAATTGTTTTCAGTTTGTCTGAAGCACATTTGCGCGGATCACTGAGATAGATCTCATGATGCCAGCGTGATTCATCAATATCAGTACAATAACCGTCAGCCTCAAGTAACGCATTCATTTTCGCTAAGGTTGCCGGCTCATCATCATAGGAACCCAAATGCATGCATTGCACGCAGAGCCCTTCCTCATAAACCTTATAAAACAATTTACTGACATCAAGCTTGGGTTTCTTTGCATGGAGCATTTCAACAGCCCGATCAAATGCCTGTGCATCGATAAATTCAGGCAGACGAATCATCGAAACCCAGACAAACCGATGCTTATCGACGGCATCATTCAATTCACCGCCATTCTCCCATAAGCCTTCCAGCGGCGGCACGACATAATCAAAATAACCGGCAAACGGATGGTCTGAGCGCTTGCTCATTTTAATCGTATACAAAAGACCATAAAGCAATTCTAAGGCTTCTTTATAAGTCTCTGACGTATTAGGATCACCACAGCCCTTCACTGCCGCATAAGCGATCGGCGGCAATGTAATGAGTGAAGGTTCGGTTTTGGGCAGATAAATTTCTTTACAGCTTTTTTTGTAATCAACAATCATTACTGAGCCCAACGCTTTAAGGTTGGAAAATATGCCTTCATTGAAGCTCTTGCCTGTTCCTTTGTCGTTGTAGGATCGGCCTCAACACAGAATGGCACACATTGTTCAATCATCTCATCCATTGTGCACTGAGTTGTAAATTCACCATCCGCATAACAATATTCACAATAATCTTCACTCAATGTTCCATCCTTCTCCTTACCATAAACAGCACCTTCCATTGGCATACCGCAGCATTGACAAAATTTCATTTTCATATCCTCACTTTCTTTCATGCCCTTATTATAAGTGATGACTGTGACACCCCTGTGTCATATTTTATTTTTTTGTTTTACTTTGATAAAATTCTTCAATGCGCCGAATCAGCAGCGTATATCCGCGCAAAATGAAAGGAATTGCCGCCAGCAGCACTGCCAGCAAGATAAAGGATGAAAACTGCATCGGCGTTTGAATGATGTAAGGCAGGGATAAAATCGATAAGCCCACAAATAAAAGAGGCCATGACTGCCAAAAGGATTTTACGCATCTGACTTAACGGCAGACATGTAACTAACAAAACCAACAAACCGCATGTACCGGTGCTTACCATGCAGATATATGAGGTATGATCACTGGATATCCCCATGATCAAGCTTGCGCAGACCGCCGCAATAATAATCGTAACATTGGTCAGCCCGCCCGGCAGTGCCCTAAGCAGCACTGTTTCCATAAACTTCCCGCGCACACGGCTGGTGGAAGGTTCAAACGCTAAAATAAATGAAGGAATACCGATAGTCAGCGAACTGATCAGCGTCAGCTGAATCGGTGTAAACGGATATGGAAAAGCAAAAAACATCAGTAAGACCGCAACTAAAAAGGAATAGATATTCTTAACCAGAAATAAAGACGCAGAACGCTGGATGTTATTGATAACCCGCCTTCCCTCTTCCAGAATCTTCGGCATGACCGTAAAATCAGAATCAAGCAGCACAAGCTGAGCTGCATGTGATGCCGCTTCACTGCCGCTGGCCATCGCAACCGAACAATCGGCTTCCTTCATTGCTAAAATATCATTGACTCCATCACCCGTCATCGCCACCGTATGTCCATTCTGCTTCAAAGTCTGAATCAGCAGTTTTTTCTGCTTCGGAGAAACACGGCCAAAAACAACCGTATCCTCAGCCGCCCGAATCAAGCTTCATCATCAAGCTTAGATGCATCCGCCATCCGATGCGCATCTTTAATACCGGCCCGGCTGGCAATCTGCCTTACGGCAATCGGATTATCACCAGAGATGACCTTTAAGGCAACCCCCTGCTGTTCAAAATAACTCAATGTCTCATTGGCATGATCACGGATCTTATCTGAGAAAAGCAGAAATGCCAAAGGCTCATTCTCCTTCGCAAGCAGTAAAACACGCTGTCCTTCTTCAAGATAACGATTGATTTCAGCTATATAAGCTGAAGCCAGTAAAGGCATTACATATTCAAAAGCTCCCAGCACAAAACGTCCATGCTCTTCAAAAGCAAGTGAGCTACATTTGCGCTGTGAAGAAAAAGGCTGTTCATCAACCTTAACCCAGTCACTGGTATCATTTTTAAAGAATTCTTTGATAGCCTGCGCGGTTGCGTTATTATCCGATGTATTGTGCGCCATGGCATTTAATATTTCTAAAATCTGCTTCTCTGGATGATGATCCAAAGCGATGATTTTTTCTAACAGCAAACTGCCTTCCGTAATCGTACCGGTTTTATCAAGACAAAGCACATCTACCGTGCCAGCGTTTCTATACAATACAGCTCATGAACTACGGTCTGACGTTTCGCCAAGCGCAGGATTGAAAGCGCCAGTGCCACACTGGTCAGCAGCACCAGCCCTTCCGGAATCATCCCAATCAGCGCTGCTACAACTGAAACGGCGGATTGAGAAAAGTCTTGATGCAGCAGCCAAGTCTGCTTAAGAAACATCAGCACGCCAATTGGAATTATCGCGATGCCGATTCCCTTAACAAGTTTTCTCAGCGATGTCATCATCTCTGACTGAACGACTTTACTTTTGCTGGCTTCTTTAATCAACCGTGATGCATAGGCATCGGCGCCGACACGAATCAAACGGGCAGCGCATTGACCGCTGATCACAAAACTGCCGCTTAAAAGTTCATCACCGGCCTTTTTAACCAGCGCGTCTGCCTCACCGGTCAGCAGACTTTCATTTACTTCCAGCTGTCCTTCCACAATTTGGGCATCCGCATAAATCTGATTTCCTGCCTCAAACACCACCAAATCATCAAGCACCAGCGCATGTGCATTGATTTCCTGTAATTGGCCGTCTCGGATCACATGTGCCTTAGGCGCTGAAACAAGCCGCAGGGCATCTAAGGTTTTCTTGGCTCGGATTTCTTGAATAATACCAATGGATGTGTTAATGATGACCACAAACATAAACAGCATATTATGAAAAGACCTCGCAGCAATTAAAATCAAGGCCAGTATACAAAAGATCAGATTAAAATATGTAAAGATATTATCCTTGCAGATATCCCTGATCGTTTTTGATTCCGGACGGATTTCCACATTGACCTTATTTTCAGTTTCTCGCTGTGTAACTTCAGCCGCTGATAAACCTGTGAATCTAAATTTCTCTTTGCTCATTCAAATCCCTGCGCTTTCTATTTTTATTATAGACCATTTTATAGCTTGAAAATGTTAAGAATTTCAAAAGATTTATCTAAAAAGCACAAGTAATGCTGTTGCTTCATAATGAAAAAAGCGTGATGTAAATCAACGCTTTTCATTTTACAGCTTCTCACCATTCGAAGCAATCACCTGCTTATACCACTCAAAGCTCTTTTTCTTTGAGCGTGCCAGAGTGCCATGCCCTTCATCATCACGGTCAACATAGATAAAACCATAACGCTTTTTCATTTCACCTGTGCCGGCAGAAATTAAGTCGATACAGCCCCAAGGCGTATAACCCATCAGCTCAACACCGTCTTCATCAACAGCTTTTATCATTTCTTTGATATGCTCACCTAAATATTCAATACGGTAATCATCGCAGATAGAACCGTCAGCATCAATTTGATCCACCGCGCCCAAGCCATTTTCCACAATGAACAATGGCAGCTGATAACGGTCATAGAGATTGTTTAAGGTTAACCGCAGGCCAACAGGATCGATCTGCCAGCCCCATTCACTAGCTTTCAGATATGGATTTTTAATTCCTTTCAGCATATTGCCGCCGCTGACTTGTTTATTCAAATCCGCCGACGCGACCATACTCATATAATAACTGAAGCCAATATAATCAACCTTGCCCTCACGAAGGATCGCATCATCTTCAGGCTCAGCGGCTAATGCAACCCCCAATGCCTTCTGCATCTTCTTTGCCTTTGAGCTATAAAACCCACGGACCTGAACATCGCTGTAATAATACTGCATATCCATTGCCTGCATTTGTTTCAGCGCGTCAAGCGGATTGCATGTTTCCGCATAAATCTGCGGATAAAGCATCATCATGCCGATTTTAAAATTCGGATTGATTGCATGTCCCAATCGGACTGCTTTTGCCGAAGCCACAAGCATATGATGAGCAGCCTGCAGCGTCACTTGATGGAAGTTTTCATCACTGCCGATACGAATACCCGCCGGTATCGCAGGATGCAAAGAGATGCAGTTAATTTCATTAAAGGTCATCCAATATTTTACTTTATCTTTATAACGATTAAAAATCACTTCACAGAAACGCATATAGAAATCAATCATTGAACGGCTGCGCCAAGAGCCGTATTTCTTCACCAAGCCATAGGGTGTTTCATAATGGCTGATCGTGACTACCGGTTCAATCCCGTATTTCAGACATTCATCAAAAACCCGGTCATAGAACTGCAGTCCCAGTTCATTCGGTTCTTTTTCATCCCCTTGCGGAAAGATGCGCGTCCAGGCAATCGATGTTCTGAAGCATTTGAAGCCCATTTCCGCAAACATCGCGATATCTTCTTGATAATGATGATAGAAATCAATGCCCTCATGATTCGGATAGTAAACGCCCTCCTGAATACCATCGGTGTAGATTCTTTCCTTATCCACAGCACCGGCACTCATGCAGTCAGCTGTACTGATTCCCTTGCCATCAACATTCCATGCACCTTCAAGCTGATTGGCGGCAACAGCACCGCCCCATAAAAAATTTTCCGGTAATCGGCTCATTTTACACGTTCTCCTTCATTTTCTTATATACATCGACAAACTCTTGAGCTAAGATGCCAAAAGCTTCCGCACTCATCAGCTGATCCTCAGCATGCATCAGCAATAAAGCAAATTCAGTTTTTTCACCGTTCGCCTCATTTTGAATCAGCTGAGCATGCGCGTGATGTCCCTGAACAAAAAGCTCCTGTCCTTCTTCCAACAGCTTTTCAGCCGCATCAAAATGATCTGCCTTGGCGGCCTGAATGGCTTCAATATACATCGAGCGGGCAGTGCCTACCGCGCTGATAATCTGAAAACTGATTAATTCAATGCCTTCCATTTCAATCACCCAGCACTTCTTTGACCCGACGAATCACCTTAGCACCGTCCATCGCGCCATAAGCAGCCATATCAATAGCTTCCACCGGACAGTTAGGACACTGTTCCTTTACCTTCGCCAGATTAAAACGAACCTGCGGCCCCAGTAAAACAATGTCAGCCTCGGCGCCGTAAAGCTTTGCTTCCGATACGGCATGAGCACCGATCTCACAGTCATACCCTTCACTTTCGGCATATTTTTTCATTTTTGTCACCAGCATGCTGGTACTCATACCGGCCGCGCATAATAATACGATTTTTCTCATTTTATTGTCCTCTGAATTAAGTTTCTTTCTCTTAAAAATACTTCCATCTGTTTCAATGTATCCTCGTAACAGAACTTATGATCGATTTTGTCATAATTGAAAAAGCCATGTCCTTCACCCTGATACAGCACTAAATGACAATCATTGCCTAATTCCAACGCTTTCTGATGAAACAGAATCACACCAAAGTAAGCGATGGGATCATTACTGCCCTGCAGAATCAGCGTTGGTGGAATAGCGGCATGATCCAGCTTATGATACGCTGAGAAATGCTGCGGATATAGCTTGAATTCTTCACCCCATGCCTGATTATAAGTTTGAATCTTATTTAACTCAGCCGTTTCTTCGTTGATCTGAACCATGATTTTTTAGGAGTAATCTTCTTGATGTTTTTCTCACCAAAAAATAAGACCGGATTAAACAATACCTGAGCACAGGATGGATGAATTCAATGAACACCAGCACGCTAACGTACCGCCGGCTGAACCGCCGCAGACAACGATTTTATGCCGGTCAATGCCTAATTGCTCAGCCTTCTCATACACCTCATTCATCACTGCCTGCGCATCGGCAAAACAGGCAGACAAGCCATCACCTTCGGATGCCAAATGATAATCGGCAAGGATACAAATTACACCCAGGCTTCTGAAATATTCAGCTTGCCGCTGAAAAATGCTTCAGGTTACGCTTTACAAAACCACCGCCGAAGAAAAAGATAATACAAGTCCGTAAATCACCCGCAGACCCGTCATCAGGTTTAAGCATTTCCATTGTCATCATGCCCAGCTCACTTTGAACATTCATCGTTGTCATAGTGTCTGCCCCGCTTGTTTATAAGCTTTTATTTTCTCCAGATTCATTTCAACCATGGCATCATCAACCAGTTTCTGTGAACGGCTGTATACTCTCAGTTTTCCGTTAATTCACAAATGATTGGCTGATATTCAGGATCATTGACTCGGTTGACCTGTTCCGTAGGATCTTTAAGGCGATCAATGAAACAGATATCCTCATCCGCTTCACTGACCCATTCACCATCTATCATACTGTTCATGTCCAGCCGATAACGGGAGGTACGGATGCAGACACGCTGCGGCCAGCCATGGTTCACTGCCCATGTCCCCTGATTTTTATTTGGAAATGCTTTGCTGGATCGTTTGCCGTAACCGATAATTGAATAAACTTCTTCCTGTGTCTTTTCAAAGAGATTGACTCCCATAAAAGACTTAGGAACCGCAATACCATTCATCGCCAAAAGGGTAGGACCCAGATCAAGATTACTGCATATATCATGACGGCGTTCTTTGCAATTATTATTGCTGATCAGCAACGGAATCCGATGACAGGAAGGCTGAAATGTCTGCTTCGCCAAGGCACCGTTTTCACCACGGTTAGCACCATGATCTGCGGTAAATACAAAAATCGTATCATCCATTAGATGATGATCCTTTAACGCCTGCATAATTCGGCCGACCTGTTCATCAATCCACAGTACCATCGCATAGTAATACTTGCGCATCCGTTTGACATCAGCGGCACTCATCTGTTTTATATCGCAGATCTCACCAAAACGCTTTTCAAATTCGCTGGTTGAATAAACCGTCAGTGAATCATCAAAATCGATGCCTTCTAATCGTTCCACATACTTTTCAGGCACCACAATGGGTGTATGCGGCTGCAGATAACTGAAACGGACAAAGAAAGGCTGACGCTGGTTAAGCATCCACTCGATACCGTGATCAGTAACCTGCTCCGGCCAAATTTTTTATCAGCCGGATAATCAGCCGCTAAGACAGACTGAAACTGACCCGGAAGCTTCATAATCTGACTTGCTTCTTCCTTAATATTGATTCCCAGATTCATTTCACCGCCCATTTCATCATTCACATCAAAAATAGGTGTCTGCACCGCGGGGATATGTGTCTTGCCAAAACTGGCTGTGCAATAGCCTCCGTCCTTTAAAACCTGAGGAAATGTGATGGACTCATGATCCAGTTTAAAGGAAGGCATTGCCGCCTCATTATGATAAACACCTGTTTGCGTTGGCGGCAAGCTGGTTAATGTTGAATAACGGGAAGGCACACAGACCGGAGAGGCGCAGTAGCATTCATCAAACATGACGCCATGGGCTGCCAATTCATCAATGTTTTCCGTCTTAATGCCATAAGGATTGCCATAACAGCTTAATGCATCACAGCGCAGCTCATCGCAATAAATCATCACAATATTTTTCATCAGCATTTCCCCCGTACCGGCTTTAATTTATTATAAACACATTCCTGAAACTGCCAGGAAGTCACAAGCGGATTCATTACCTTGAAAGTCTTATTTACCGTATGCACATGCAAAGTCCACAAACTGGTTTCAACACGGACGATATCGGCTATCGGCACCAATTCGTCTCTGATTTGAATCGCCTGCTCACCAATCAGAATTACCCGTTTACTTTCAAAATAAAGCACAATTGTATCAAGCAAAGCAATCAGGATAATAAAGATACTGCCTGCCTTTAGTGAAGAAAGCAAGCACGCTGCCGTAATCGCTCCTGCGCTGCCAAGCTCAATCATGCTGATAAAATCAGCACTGAAACGCAGTGTCGGCTCCTTCTTGCGGTTGTGTGACAGATTGCGGATAAAATGAAACAACAAATAGATTATTGCGCCTTTTAGTATCAAGAGTATCATCCAGCTCATAAGCATCCTCCTTATCAGATTTTTAATTTATGCGGACTGCTCCTCATTCACCAGCAGTTCATGATCATATTTTTAAGCCATGGAATAAAAATCAACACATTAACGACTAATAATACGATATATAGAATGACAGCCCGGATATCCATCGTACTTAAGAAGGCTTTGAAAACAGCCGGTACTGTATATGGGATATTCACGAAAGAACGATTGATTAAACCCGCTGAAGTTGCCAGATAAGGGACAGCTGCATCTAAGGCAAAACAAAGCAGATAAGGTACTAAAATTTTAAAATTCATAACAATTGGCAGACCGAACGTGATCGGCTCACCAATATTAAATAATGCCGGTGCAATGGCTACTTTAGAAATAGCTTTCAGCTGTTTTGATTTGCAGACGATCATCATTGCGATAACGATTGCTAAAACACCCATGACCGTCCATGTCTGCACAAACATTGTTGTGAAGATATACGGCATCGTTTCATTATTCACAAAAGCCGTCGCGTTTTCAATTAGGGTTACAGATAAAATCGGCGTCATAACCGCACCGGCAATATTGCCGCCATGCAGACCGAAGAACCAAAGCAGCCGCACGATAACCGAGTATAATACAACTGCCACTAAGGAATCACTGGCAACAAACAACGGTGCAAACAGTGAGTTAATGACCGCCGGCAATAAAGCACCGCCGCTGAGTGCCCCTACAATTAACCGCACCGCAACCACGGCTGCAATGACCACAATATTTACGATCAGCGCGTTTAATGGCTCTGCGACAAAAGGCGGCACCGCTTCCGGAAGATTGATTTTAAAACCATGCTTCATCAGCCAGCAGCTCAATTCCACAACAAAATAGCCTACCAACAGCGCCGTAACCAATCCCTTTGCGCCAAGAAAGCCAATGGCTAAATTGCCTTCAACTAAATTAGCAGAAAGAATCAGAAAAGATGCGCAGCTGATCACCACCATGTTGGTCGGTCTGACATCATTCATATTGGAAACAACGACGGCCATACCGATCAGCGCATATAAGCCGACTAATTCAAGGGTTACCTGATACCCTAAACCAAGCCATGAAGCATTGGCCGCTGACCAAGCCCGCCAAGCATCGATGAAGACATTACTGACATCGGCAGGAAACGGCGGATTCATCATAATCATGAAAATAGAACCGACAACAGTAGCGCCTAAACCAGCTGTTACGGCTGCCTGCATCGCTCTGACAAACTTAAACTGTGCAAATTTTGTAACTGCAGGTATAACCTTATTATTTAGAAAGTCACTCATATATTTCTCCCTTTACTTTAATCCTAGACGGATATATTGAGCTTCATCAGCTTCTGATTCTGCCAGTCCTTTTTTAAGCAGTGCAATCATATGCTGTTCCAGCTCTTCGTTTTTAATTGGATGACATTGATTATAATCATTTTTAATATCAAAAAGCAGATTTCCATAAACATAAGAATTCACAAAAGTACCGCCCGGCAGCTTCAGCACCGGCAGATCATTTAAAAACTTAAATCCCTTATACAATTCAGCGTGTGATAAACATTGCTTCGGCAGAAATCCGCGCATACTGGTCGGCATCAGCGTATACATATACAACGGCTGGTTCGCTTCATTGCCGGCACGCATATACAGCGTATCTTTAGTTATCACATTGACATGACCGCCATAGGTTCCATATAAACCGGCTTCGCGGATTTCACAATGCGAAGATAAGGCATTAATCAACGATTTTCCCTGCATACTCGCTGGGATTTCACAGCCAAAATAATCTAACAGCGTAGGCGCGATATCGATCGTCTGCGCCAATAAGTCCGACCGTTTAGGCGCAAGCTTCGGCACATGCAGATAAAATGGCAGATGGGCGATTTCTAAATACTGAGGCTGAACGTTTTTCCCCCACCAGTTATGCTCACCCATCAAGAAGCCATGATCGGTATTGACTATCAGCATCGTATCCTGCCAGAGATCATAACGGTCAAAAGCATCAAGCACCTTGCCTAAATATTCATCACACATAGCAATTAACGCGGCATATCGTTTCACGAGATGCTCGCATTCCGCTTCAGTCTCGCTGACCTGCTTATAAGCCGGCCAATCAAAGTAATCACCTTTATACGTATCCTTCACTTGATCAAGAAAACGCTGCGGTACGACAAATGGCTCATGCGGATCAAAGCTTTCAATCTGCAAAAACCAATGATCCTGATCATGAAATTGATCTAAAAATGATAGGCCTGCCTCCATGGTTTTCACACTGGACATTTCAGCCTCTTTGCTTTGCTGAAGGCGATTCGCATAGTTGTGATAAAGTGAATCTGATACTTTCGATGCAGCCGCAAGCTTTGGAATCTTTAATTCATCCTTATTTAATACCGGCATCCAGCGATCCCCTTCCTGCCCCTAAAGCCCTCCCAGGAACTGTATCGAGTCAGATAAGTAGCGCCGCCATCTTCCCAATAATGTGAATGATCAGTGACGATATGCGTATAGATTCCCTTTGCCTTCATTAATTCAATTGAAGATACGTCAAAGGGTTCAATCGGACCCCAGCCGCGATGCAGAAAATTGTATCGTCCGGTATGCAGCTCACGGCGGGCCGGCATGCATGGCAGTGAACCGCAATAAAATTGATCAAAAACCACACAATGCTCTTCAAGTCTTTTAAAATTAGGTGTCAAAACCCAGTCATTGCCATAGGTAGACAAATAACGCCTGGATAATGTATCAAACATGACAAGTACTGCTTTCATTCAATACCCCCTCTCGATTAGTTGAAACGTTTCACAATATTATAATAACACAAATGTAAGCGTTGTCAACAATCAATTTGAAACGTTTCAATAAATAATTGACCAAATAAAAAGCTGATTAAGAATCAGCCTTGTTTTCGAGTCTGTCTTGAACAGTTTCCCGCTCCGCAATTTGCATATTCACCGGCATTTCAGAAAGAGCTTGGATCTGCTTCTGAACTTCCTTGCCTTCAATCAGTGCAACCAATGTATCTATAAGCATCGGAAAGATATCACTGGAGTAATTTGAACCTACCGAGGTCAGCTTGGGTGATACATATTCAGCCAAAGGTGTATTGTTGCTGCCAAGGATTGAAACATCCTCAGGGATGTTGATTTGATGTTTTTTCAGACATTCCATGCCGCCAATCGCAATTTCATCATTGCTGTATATGACAGCATCCAGCTCTCTGATATGCGGAATGATCTTTTCAGTAATCCGATAACCATCCATGCGGTCACTGCCATTCGCATCAAAAATCAGCTGTTCATCAATCGGCAGACCATGATCGCGCAAACCGGCCAAATAGCCTTTAAATTTGCGCTGAGTTCCTAATGAATAAGGGGAGCCTTTCACAAAAGCAATGTGCTGATGACCCTTTTCAATCAAATAGTTAACACCCTCAGACTGCACATTATTGGGCTTTTGAAAGCTGTATACATGCTCCCCGCAGATTTCCCGTCCTAAAATAAAGATTGGAAATGACTCAGAAGCATTTTCAAGAATAAACGCCTCCGAGATTGTCGATGTATAAACAATCACCGCATCAGCGCGGCGCTCCTTGATGTATCGCTTCGCTGTCTCATCATGTCCTTCAAAGGTTGTTGCAATCAAAAAATCATAACCGTGACGGGCAACCTCCCGCTGAATCCGATTAATTGTTTCCGCAAAGAAAGTACGTGCCGGATCATTAACAACCAATAAAATCAAATTGGTTTTACCCTTCTGCAAATCAACCGCCGCTGTATTCTTCACATATTTTAATTCTTTAGCTTTTTTCAGCACTAATTCTCTGGTTGCCTTAGAAATACGGGGATTCCCATTCAATGCCATTGACACGGTTGAAACCCCCAGATTCAATTCACGCGAAATATCCTTTATAGTAGCCACTTCAATCCCTCTTTTTTCTAATTATAACAGATTTATCATAAAACTCAAAAAAGCATTGACGATGGGGTCAATGCTCATTTATTAACAGGCCGGATCAAGCTGTTCCTTTATTGGCTGATTCATTTTATTGATCAGCTTTTTAAAGGAAATCGTAAACATTGTAACGGTGACGGAAACAGCGATGAAATCAGCGATTGGTTCAGCCATAAAGACAGCCATTGTCTGATCGCTCATAAACATCGGCAGCACAAAAATCAATGGAATCAGCAGCAGCACCTTACGAAGCAGTGCCAAAAAGATAGAAGCCTTGGCATTGCCTAAGGCAATAAATGTCTGCTGGCAGGCAATCTGTGCACCAAACATTAACGATACCGCCATATAAACCCGCATCGCTTTTTCACTGAATACCATCAACTGCGCATCATTGGTAAAGATGCCGATGAATACCTGCGGTAAGAAAATCGCGATTGCCCATAGCGCCGTAGAATAAACAAGACAGCTGATCAGCAAAAGTTTAAATGCCTTTTTCACACGATCCGCATTACCAGCCCCATAGTTAAAGCTGATAATCGGCTGCGCACCCTGGGTCAAACCTTGCAGCGGCAGCATTGAAAATTGCATGACACTCGTTAAGATTGTCATCGCACCGACGGCAATGTCACCGCCATATTTTAATAAAGACGTATTAAAGCAGACGGATATAACACTTTCCGTAAACTGCATGATAAATGGTGATAAACCGAGGGCAAGACATGGCAGTACAACGCGTGCAGATAATTTAAAATACTTAGGCTTGATCCGCAGAAAGCTCTTTTCTGAGAACAGAAATTTTAATACCCAGATTGAAGAAATTGCCTGTGAGAGAATGGTCGCCCATGCGGCACCGGCAACGCCCATATCAAAAACAAAGATGAAAATCGGATCTAAAATAATGTTGCAGCAAGCACCGATCAATACTGTCATCATACTTGTTTTCGCATAACCCTGCGATGTGATAAATGCGTTTAAGCCCAAAGAAATCTGTACAAACAAAGTACCTAATGTGTAAATGCGCATATAATCCCAAGCATAGCCGATGGTCGTATCACTGGCGCCAAACAGCATAAGAATTGATTTTCCATACAGCATAAACACAATGGTCAAAATTAATGCTAAGACAAAGAGCAGAATCGTGCAGTTGCCAAGAATCTGTTCTGCGTGTTCCTTATCATTTTTACCCATCATAATTGATGAGCGCGGCGCACCGCCCATACTGACTAAAGCCGCAAAAGCCGAGATAGCCATGATAACCGGCATCGTTACCCCCACTCCTGTCAATGCGCTGGCACCTACATTGGGAATGTGACCGATATACATCCGGTCTACCATATTATACATAACATTGATCAGCTGCGCGACAATAGCTGGCAAAGACAGCTTAAACAGCAGCTTTCCTACACTCTCGCTGCCTAGATTTGCTTCATTTTTCATCCTCTATCAACCTTACTTTCCTTAAATAGTTTACTAATGAACATTATTTATAGTAGCTTTTCAACCACCTTTTGTCAAGGCAGAGCTTTTTATTACAACTATTATTACCGCATCCAGCTTGACAGACATGACAGGAATGGGTATACTGAAATTGAATAAAGATTAGTCTTGGCTAACTATTTGGAGGTGAACCGATGTCTGAATTAGGTATAATTATAATCATTAGTTTAATGATGATTGGTTTAAATATATTAAAAGAATGGATCCGGCATAAAACAAATAGCCGCTTTCCCGTCTAATAATAAACATCATGAGTAAGCCTCATGATGTTTATTAATTATCATTCAATTTAGGGATAGGAGTAAATAGTTTCAGGAAGCTTAGGGTAAGCTGGGGGCTTGCTTCCTGATAAAATGAAATCGATTTTTATTTATAATACCGGCCATCATCTCCTTTCAATCCGCATAGGATGTTATCCTTTGATGATGACTGCATTATAGACGCTGATTGTGAACATTTGCTGAACAACAGGTGAAAGCTTTCTGATTTATATGAGCATTCAAATTGACGCATTCCCTTTGACACTCTATAATGAACAATGTTCATATTAACGAAAGGGGTTCATTATGAAAAAATCTAAAAATTTATTAATTAATACAGCTTTTACCTATGCACTGCTGGCAATGGCCGGCGGTGTATTCTATCGCGAGTTTACTAAATTCAATGGTTTCAGCGGTGTGACAACCTTAGGTGTCGTACACACTCACCTGTTTCTGTTGGGCATGGTTTTCTTCCTGCTGGCCGCATTATTTCAAATGAATGTAAATTTAATCGGACATAAAAAATTTCAAGAAATTCTATCTGATTTACAATCTTGGTGTTGCCGTCATGGTCATTATGCTGATCGTACGTGGTGTTACGCAAGTTCAGGGTATGACATTAAGCCGCGGCTTTGATGCCGCAATCTCCGGCATCTCAGGTATTGGTCACATCTTAGTCGGCATCGGTATGATTATATATTTCCTGATGCTGAAAAAGCTGACGGCTGAAAAGCAATAAACACCCTTGCATTATAGAATGATTTAAAATACAATAAAGGCAAGAAAGATGAGGTGATCGTTATGAAAAATGGGAAGCAAAGCTACAGAATCATGACGAACACTCATCATTGCCAATGAATTCCATCGGTGTGTTTGTCTGACCTTCTGAGAAGGTCTTTTTTGATGGAAAGAAAGGAAACTATGAAATTATCATTAAATGAATACTTAAAAAATGCCGGCTTTACTGAGGTGATGCTGCAGACGCTGAACACGCTTGAACTGGCAGACGAACCCTATTTAACCCATCTGTTTTATATGCATAAAGATGCTTTATTTCAGCATTTTGAGCAATTCGATGAATTATTAAAATATCGGCTGTATTTAAAATTCTATACTCACTTATTCTATCAGCGCTACCTGAAAGCCAAAACAAGTCAAGAAGCGGCTATATGTCTTGATGGCTGTAAGGATCTGTATGAATGGGCAATCCTTTGTCATCACTATTTTAACGTGTATGGCATTCTTCCGATGATGTGGATGTTTCTTGACCGTTTGATTGAAGGTAAGATCACACGTCTTGGAAGGCTTGAATTTGAACCAAAAGCAATTGATAATGAGATACAGTTAGCAGAAATTTATCTTCCTAAAAACAGCGTTCTGCTGAATGTCCATGTGCCAGCCGGACCACGTCTGACAACAGCGGACATAACTGACGCTTATCAGCAAGCGGTTCATTACTTTAATGGCATTGTACCGATCTTTCATTGTTCCAGCTGGCTGCTCTCCCCTCAGCTTGATGAATGTCTTGATGAAAGCGCTGGTATCATGCAGTTTAAAAAGGATTATTTAATTTATGCGCTTGAAGATAACGCTGACCAATTCATTGAACGGGTATGGCCCGACAGAGAAAATGAAACCGCGGATTATGTGAATTATGAAGAAAATACAACGCTTCAAAAAATGCCAAGCAGCTATTATTATCCGGCAGAACGCTGCAGAAAGCTAACGGCATCTGTATCAAATACTATCATTCAGAAAGTAACAATGTGTGACATCAAGACGGCATTGAACTTTTTAGTGTATAATATGTAGTGAGAGGATGTGCTGAATGAAAAAAGCCCTTTATCGATTAGAAACCTACTATAAACAAAAAGCAACCGCCAGTGAGCGTGACGTTTTGGTTTACCTGTTGAATCAAACTCGTGAAGCTACGGCGATCGATATTCATACCTTGGCTAAAAAATGCTATTGTTCACCGGCTACGATTGTCCGTATCTGCAAGAAGAATGGCTTCAAGGGCTTTAAGGAACTGAAACTTGCCCTGCTGAATGACCTTGATTTTTCCAGAGAGCTGGAACAGGCAAACATTCAAAACAGCAGCGGTGAAAATGTGCAGACAATCATTATCAATGCACTGAATGAAAATATTCATGCCATTCAAAATACTTTCAGCCTGCTTGATTTTCAGGAATTGAATACTATCGTTGATCTGCTGTCAGCATGCCGCTATGTTTATCTGTTTGGTATCGGCGCCAGCTTTTTAGTTGCCCGGGATTTACAGCAAAGCTTGAGCGCATCAATAAGAAAACGATCCTATATGAAGATATTCACTTACAGCTTGTTTCATCGACCAACATCGAACAGGGTGAAGTCGCCATCATTTTCTCCTACTCTGGCTTAACGAAGGAAATCAGCGAAATGGCCCGCAATATCAAGCAGCGCGGCGGTATTATCGTGGCGGTAACAAAGTATGGCAGCAGCAAGCTGATTTCGCTCAGTGACTATAATTTATATGTTCCCCAGATCGAAGCACCTTTAAGGATCAGCGCCGGATCTAGCCGCATTTCACAGCTGAGCGTAGTTGATATTCTCTATCAGGCATATCTTGCCAGAGTACACTCACAATCCATGGATAAGATTATTGCCACCAATAAATTACTTGAGAAAAAGGAAGAGGAATAACACTGGTTCGCCGGTGTTTTTTCTTCGCTTGAGATTGAAATTTTGACATTCATAGGCATAAAAAAATGCCAATATACGAAACAATGTTTCACATTATTTTTAAACTATTGCAAATGAAAGCGCTTTTGTTTATTGTGTAGTCATGGAGGTAATTCAATGATAGATTTAAGTAAAATGACAACTGAGCAGGTGAATCCCAACACCGTTCACCTAAGTGCCATGAGTATTCGTGAGGCCATCACAACGATGAATCAAGAAGACTACAATGCTGTAAAATGTATTGAAAGTCAGATTGACATGATTGAAAAGGTGATAACGATAACCAGTGATGCCCTTGAAAAAGGCGGCCGAATCATTTATATCGGCGCAGGTACAAGCGGTCGGCTGGGTCTCTTGGACGCAGTTGAATGTCCGCCGACTTTGGGGTTGATTATAACACGGTGGTCGGTCTGATTGCCGGCGGCGACAATGCATTTGTGAAAGCAGTAGAAGGCGCGGAGGATTCAAAGCAATTTGCTGTTGATGACTTGAAAAAGATCGGCCTGAATGAAAAAGATGTCGTAATCGGTGTAGCGGCAAGCGGACGCACACCTTATGTCATCGGCGGTCTTGAATACGCGGCAAGCATCAACGCCTTCACCTGCGGTCTGGTTTGTAACCGCAGCAGTGAAATCGAAGCGATGTGTGAGCATACGATTGTTGTTGAACCCGGGCCTGAAGTTTAACCGGTTCTACCCGGTTAAAAGCCGGTACTGCAACCAAGCTGGTGCTGAATATGATTTCAACCATCAGCATGATCCGCATCGGTAAAGTTTACAACAATTATATGGTAGATGTGAAAATGTCAAACCAGAAGCTGATTACCAGAGGCATAAACATCATATGCTCGGTAACTGACTGCAGTCAAGAAACTGCACAGGCAACCCTGGAAAAAGCCGATGGATCAGTGAAAACAGCAATTGTCATGGTGTTGCTTGATTGTGATAAGGACAGTGCTGAAAAAGCTTTATGCAAAGCAAAGGGACGTATTCAGGAAATCATGGATACAAAGGAGGATTAACATGACCAATCTTGAATTAGCCAAGCAGATCGTATCATTACTTGGCGGTAAAGAAAATGTTGTAAAGGCGGCTAACTGCATGACACGCCTGCGTGTGACTTGCAAAATACAGAGCTTGTTGATAAGGATCAAATTAAAGCGCTTGAAGGTGTTTTAGGACTTGTCAATGAGGGTGATTATTATCAGATTATATTAGGGCCAGGCAAGGCTAAAAAAGTAACCGATATCTGTGTTGAAGAATTAGGTTTGCCAAGAGATGCAGTATCGACAGACTGGCAGGAAAACAAGGCTGAAATCAAAAATCAGCAGAAACAAAGCAAATTAAAAGAAGGCATGAAGCTGATTGCCGAAATCTTTATTCCATTGATTCCTGCTGTTATCGCAGCCGGCTTATTTAATGGTTTTGGTTCTTTGATCGGTCAATTAATGAGCGATGGAGTTATTGCCGGACAGGCATGGACCATGATTCAATTGCTGTTCAGTCTGACAGGCGGTGCATTCTTAAGCTATTTCGCAATCTATACTGGTATTCGTTCAGCTGAAGTATTCGGCGCTACACCGGCTTTGGGCGGTATGATCGGTGCTATCAGCATTGGCGGCAATATTGTTGAAATCTCAAAAATGATCGGTTTATATAATGAAACGGTACCTCTTGAATCAATCCTGACAACTGGTAAAGGCGGTATCATCGGTGTAATCTTTGGTGTCTGGGTACTTTCTAAAATTGAAAAGAATATCCGTAAACGCGTACCTGATGTTTTAGATCTGATCGTTACGCCATTTACCAGTTTATTGATCGGCGGTCTCTTATTTATCTTCATCATTATGCCGATTGCCGGGTTCATCAGTGATGGCTTAGTCTCTGTATTAACTATTATCATTAATTCCACAAACCCAGTCATTCGAGTAATCAGCGGCTTTGTCCTGTCGGCTTTATTCCTGCCAATGGTATTGCTTGGTTTACACCATGGTTTAATTCCGATTTATGCAGTACAGCTGGAAACCTTTGGCGGTGTCTCTTTATTCCCGGTTCTGGCAATGGCCGGCGCAGGTCAGGTTGGGGCTGCTATCGCGATTTACTTAGTTGCTAAAAAAGTAAAAAACAGACGGTTACAAGGTGTTATCACCGGTGCGCTGCCAGCTGGCTTCTTAGGCGTTGGTGAGCCATTGATTTATGGTGTTACATTACCGATGGGCAAACCATTTATCACGGCTGGCTTGGGTGCCGGCTTTGGCGGTGCTTATGTAATGCTGACCCAAGTAATGGCTAACGCATGGGGTCCAAGCGGTTTAGTTGCTATTCCGCTGATGCAGGGGACTTCAGGCATGATGAATTTCTTTATCGGTTTAGTAATCTCCTATATCGCAGGCTTCTGTATTACTAAATTGTGATTAAGGATGAAGATGTTATAAATGTCTAAGCTTGGTTTCTCTGTTTATTGTTCAACATTTAAAGAAATTGAAACAAGACTTCCCTCTTATGCACAGGAGGGTTCTCTTGTTTTTACCTCTTTGCATATTGCGGAGGAAATGAATGAGACCTATTTTGATGATGTTGAATATATGCTGAAAGCACTTAAAAAAATGGGCTTTCAGATTGTCTGCGATGTTTCCAGAAAAACTTTGGAAATGTTTAACTATACCGATATCCTTCAGTTTAAGAACGACTTTGGCATCAATGCTTTGAGAATTGATTATGGCTTCAGCTTTGAAGAATGTAAAGAGCTGGCTCAAACAACGGCTATCTGTCTGAATGCTTCTACGATTAATGAAAAAGAATGTGAAGAATTGCTGGCAGTCAACCCGGATATTCTCTTTATTCATAATTTCTATCCGCGCCCGGAAACCGGTCTTGATGATGAAACCTTTGATGCCATGAATGCGATGCTGCTGGCACATCACGCCAAGATCACGGCCTTTATCAATGGGAATGAAGTGCTGCGTGGCCCGCTGTATGAGGGCTTGGTGACAATTGAAAAGCACCGGCATCAAAATCCTTATGTAAATTACCTTGATCTATGTTTAAATCATGGCATTGAAAATATTTTAGTCGGTGATTCGCTGATTGATCCGATAAGCTTTGAGCGGATTTCCAAATTTAACAGCGAGGGTATCATTACATTGCCTTGCCATCTGCATCATGGCTATGAACAATATTACGATCAGCCGTTCACCATCCGCTCAGACAGTCCTAAGGGATTAAAAAGACTTGCGGAATCACGAGGCTATGCTGCTGCCGGTGAAAAAATTAAGCCGGATAACTGTATTTACCGCAAAAGCGGGTCCATTGTTATGGATAATGAACGTTACCAGCGGTATTCCGGTGAAATCATGATCCCTGTTGATGACTATCCGCAGGATGATCGCGTTAATGTAATCGGTGAGCTTCATGAAGATTATATGGCTTTGCTTGATTGTATTAAAAACGGCAGTCAAATCATGTTTGTAAAATAAAACGTTCTAAGCGCAGAACGTTTTTTTCTATCTTAGTAAAAGCTGCAATCAGGCGTAATCAGTGCCGCGGCAGCCGGTAATCCGCATTTAACAAGAGCATTGCGCACATAATCGAGGATATGACAGTAACAATCCGCCAATGTTTCAGCAAATCGCTGGGCGTCCTGTTCCTGCAGCGCCTCAATCGCCAACAGGCTTCGTGAAGTGAGTGTCTGCTCGCTTGCCGGGCCATGAGTGAAGAATGAATAATAATAACCCCAATGCAGAAGCTGACTCACCTGCCGCAATATTTCTTTTAAAGGCTGCAGCGGCTGATGGGCAATGATACATTCGCTAATTAAAGCCAAGGGTATTGCCGAACCCTGCTTCACTTGCTGATTCAATTCTTCCTTTGTCTTCGCGTCAATCTGATCCCATGCGAGTCTGGCCGCCGGTTTAATCAAGATTGTCATAAGCTGCAGACCGCTCAGATAAATCAGAGTGTCGCGGCGATAGGTATGATGCTGCATACAGCGATAAGTATCTGCCGTATTTTGAAGAATCACCTTAGTTCCCTTCGCATTCATCGTTTTCGCAAATCCCAATTCATTGAGCACTTTTAAGGCACTGCGGATCGTGGCAACCGAAACACCATAGAGCTGGGCCAACTCAGCCTGAGGCGGCAGATATTTATCTTCCTCATAATAGCCGATGCCGATCTTATCAATCAAATCACGAACGATGCTTGTATAATACTGATCACGGCCGCGGTTGGCAGACCATTGATAGAGCTTAGTCTGACCTTGATTTTCGTCATTTTCAATCTTTAACTCTATCAGCGAGTCATTAATAGCGGCAGCCACCGAATCAAACATCGTTTGACTGCGCTCGATGATCGCTGCCTGATCCTTCTTTGCAATCGGCGCTAATACCCAACCAATATTATGAAATGCGTTATGCTTAAGAATATAATCTATAAAATGCGGCTGATTCCGAAAAAAGTAATATAAGTAAATACTTCCAAGCTGGCAAATAAATCACGCAATAAAAGATTATGCGAACAATCCAGCAGCCGATAGAACTCATGCGAACATATCTGAGTGCGTGCCTCTATAGATTTATTTTTCAGCCTTGACACTTTGTATATCAGCGCTTTTAAATCTTCATCATCATAAAACTGCACCGAAAAAGCCAGCAGCCGCGGTATCACAACGGTCAGTGTCTGATAAACCTCACGAATATTATCCTGATTAGCCAAAATGGTATGCACGGCGGTTTCCAGATGTTGTGGATCGTTTAGACGATAGTTCACAACCGCAGCCTTGCGTTCCTCACTGACTATATACCCTTCACTTTTTAAACGGCTTAAAACATCGCGGACCGTGCGGATGCCAACATGATAAAATTCACATAACCGGTTCATTGAAGGCAGCTTCGTTCCATAAGGACGCTGTCCGGATATGATTTGTTCACGCAGATGATGATATACATAAGCATGCAGTGTCTGCTTTTCATGCATTGCTGTCATCCCCTCTTTCAGTCTGTCATTATACTGTTAATCAGCTTGAAAATCAATTACTATATGCTTATGTACACAGATTTAATCTTGTTTGAAGGCTATAATGCTGATAGTATAAATTGGGAGTTGTTGATATGAATAATTGGAAATCACCGGTTCAAAAATATGTATTGACTTCAATCATCAGTTTAACATTACTCACAGCTGCCTTATTTTTGTTGATTTATCTTATGAATTGGCAATCCTTACCCATTACGCTGCTGATCGCTTATGTTAGCTGTATACTTATTAACCAAATGATCTTTAGTATCCTATTTAAATACGCACACCAAAAACAGCTTGAGAAATATATGGTCACTGATACTTTGACCGGCGGTCTGAATGAAACCGGCTTTGCCATGGCTTATAAGTATGCGGCAGTATCGATTCGGCCAAACAGCTGTGCAGTCATTTTCATTCATATGCAAAATTTCAGACTGATCAATGAAAATTTCAGCATAAATACCGGCAATGAAGTACTGAAACAAATCAATCATGGTTTGAATCAGGCCATCAGCGGTGATGAATTTGCGGCGCGTGTTAATGGTGATCAATTCTATTTATTCTTTCGTGAAGGAAATCAGGCGCTTATTCATGCCAGATTACATCATCTTACTAAAACCCTCTTATCAATGATGCCCGCTTATATCCAATCTTATATCAAACTTGAAATCGGGGTCTGCGTAATTGACGATCCTGCGCTGCCTGTTGAGATCATACAGGCCCGAGCCCATGCCGCCTGTAAATTTAATCAAGGTGCAGAATTCGCCTTTTATGATGTCATGATTTTGAAACAGATGAACCGTGAACAGGAATTGAATCTGCTTTTTGATGAAGCCATCAAGAACCATGATTTTCTCGTTTATCTGCAGCCTAAAATTAATCTGGCTACGAATCAGCTTGGCGGTGCGGAAGCGCTCATACGCTGGCAAATACCTCAAGCGGGACTGCTCTCCCCCGCTGAATTCATGCCGCTTTTTGAACGCAATGGAAAAATTCGTCAATTGGATTTATATATGTTTGAACAGGTTTGTATAATAATGAGGAAATGGATTCTTCAGGGGAAAGAGCTGATTCCCATTTCCGTTAATCTGTCCAGACAGCATTTTGATGTCGCTGATTTCTTGAACGCATTTAACGCAATTGCCGACAAATATCAAATACCCCATAATTTTCTGGAATTTGAGTTAACAGAATCTATTTTTTGAATCATGATCAAATACATATTGTCAAAAACGGTATCTTAAAGATGCATGAGCTTGGTTTCAAATGCTCTTTGGATGATTTTGGTTCAGGATATTCTTCCTTAGGTTTATTAAAAGAATTCGAAGTTGATGCTTTAAAGCTTGACCGAATCTTTTTCTTGGATATAGAAAATAAGAAAGCTAAAGATGTCATCGGCTGTCTGATTGATCTCGCAAAAAACTTCATGTTGATATTGTTGCGGAAGGTATTGAAGACATTCAGCAGGCAGATTATCTAAAGCAGCTTCACTGTGATTTCATACAGGGATATGTATATTCTAAACCCCTTCCTGTTGATGAATTTGAACAGTGGGCAAAAATCCGGCAGGCAAACCATGCGGCCAGTGAAGTACATATTGATTAAACATTTAATAAAGAATATTTCGTTAATAAAAGCTCCCTTGTCATTCCATGAGGGAGCAGATTTTTTATAAAAAATCGGACTTCTAATCACTTAGAAATCCGATATTTCTTTACATGGCGCCTAAAACAGGACTCGAACCTGTGACCGTTCGGTTAACAGCCGAATGCTCTACCTACTGAGCTATTTAGGCAACTTGCTTAATTATAATAGCATAGTCCATGTTTTGTTTCAAGAGCTTTTTAAATTTTCTTTAAGTCGATGAAATAACTTCCGCTTCCGGATGCTGAGCCAGGTTAACAACCCATTTTTCCTTCCGCACCAGATGGGTCGATACGCATAGCTTCAGCAGATCCGTTGACTGGCCAATCAGATACATCCAGAAGATATTAAGATTTGTGAAATAGGCCAGAATTGCCAATAAAGGGATATTCACGAGCCACATAAAACAGCTGTCTGTAATCAAGGTGTTTTTCGTATCGCCGCCGGCTCTTAAGATAAAGTAATTTTGACAGTTCATCGTATAGATCCAGAAACAGAAAGATTGTATGATTATCTGCATGCGGGCCACATTGAGCGCTTCTTCACTGATTGAGTAAAGCTTAGGCACTAAAAACGCTGAACCAAACATCAGGACGCTGACTGCCAAAGCAATTGAGGTAGCGGTGCCGACCATCTTGTAGCCGTTGACTCTTGCTTCCTTGAGCTTATTTGCCCCCAGCCGCTGCGATACCATGACGGTTGTAGCGATTGCCATGCCTTGAAAAAGGGTAAAAAACAAATCGGTGGTCGTATTGGCCACAGAATAGCCTGACAGTACCTCAGGGCCTCGCGTGCCGTATAGCTTAAAGATCGTAGCCATTCCGGATGCCCAAAGCACTTCATTTAATGCAAGCGGCGCTGCCTTGATTGCAATGCGTTTCGCCAAAGCACCGCTGATATGAAACAGCTCTTTGATTTTAGTCGTGAAATCAAAATCAAAATGATAGACGATCAACAGCAATAATGACATTTCAACTAAACGGGCGATCAATGTCGCAATGGCCGCTCCCACAACCCCCAGCATCGGAAAGCCAAAATTACCAAAAATCAGACAGTAATTCAAAAAGGTATTCGTAAATACGGTCACGATGCTGACATAAAGCGGCAGCCTTGATTCACCGACTGACCGCAGCGCGCCGGTAATCGCCAGCGACAGCCCGGTCGGCAGAAAAGAGAAACAGGCCATTTTCACATAAGCAATCCCCAATGCGATTACTTCCGGTTCATTCGTAAAGAAGCCGACGATCTGTTCAGGAAACAGGTAGGCAAGCATGAAGATCGGCAAAGTAATCGCATAAGCTGAAAGAATGGAAAAACGGAAAGACTGCTGCATATGATCCTTATCCCGCGCACCGAAAAACTGAGCGATGAAAATACCCGCCGCGGTAATCATCCCATTGGTACCAAACATACCAATCATATAGAATCGGTTAACCGCCGCGACTCCGCCGATGGCCGCATCCCCCAGCTGCCCCACCATCAGATTATCCACCAGATTGATCGATGTGGTAATCAGGCTTTGCAGCATTAAGGGAACAGCGATAATCAGCACTTCTTTGTAGAAATGCCGGTCACCAAAATATTTTGTCATAAATTTTTTCATAAGCCACCTCTGCAATACCGTTAATATATCGTAAAGCCTTCCGAAAGGCAAGATGTTTTACATCCCTTTATGTTAAGAAAGCATCAATTCGTAGTATAATGGACCCAAAGGAAGAAGGGATAAATTGGAAACTAAAATAAAGAGTACAGCCATTTTTAACGGTAAAGTCATTCGTGTCACAAAGGATGAGGTGCAGACCGATAATGGCATAAGGGCTGTTCGGGAATGTGTTTATGCCAACGGCGGCGTAGCAATTCTGGCATTTGTTGAGAAGAAGCTGCTGCTGGTCAGGCAATACCGCTATGTCGTCGGTGAAGAAACCATTGAAATACCGGCCGGCAAGATTGAATTAGGAGAAGATCTTAAGCTTTGCGCATTAAGAGAATTGGAAGAAGAAACCGGCTATGGGGCTAAGCAAATTGAAAAAATAATCTCTTTTTATCCTACTCCCGGCTTCTGCGGTGAAGAACTGCATATCTTTTCAGCCCATCAATTATATAAGCTGCCGCATCCTAAAGCGATGGATGAAGATGAATGCATTGAAGTCATGCTGCTTGATCCTAATGAAGCCTATCAAATGATTCAGCAGGGGATCATCAAAGACAGCAAAACAATTATTGCGGTTCAGCAGGCATTGCTGGAACAATGGAAGGGAGAGACATCATGCTGAAAGATTTAATTATAAAGAATCGAAGCTATCGACGTTTTGATTCATCGGTTCATCTGACGATGGACGAACTAAGTGAAATGTGCGAGGCAGCAAGACTGTCAGGATATGGAATGAACATTCAGTCAACCAAGTATATTCTGATTAACGATTTCAAGACTTGTAAATTAATCACAGAAAACTGTCTTTGGGCAGGCTATCTTGCCGATTGGCAGGGTCCGGCGGAAAATGAACAGCCTAGTGCTTATATCATGCTTCTATTTGATAAAACCTTAAAGAAACAAAGTCAGCACAGTGAAGGCATCGCAGCTCAGTCCATCTTATTAACCGCGGTTGAGATGGGTTATGGCGGCTGTATTATCGGCAGCTGTAAACGCCAAGCGCTGATGGAAGCTCTGGCGATCGATGCTGAACGCTATGAAATTGCTTTTGTAATCGCGCTTGGCAAACCTGCTGAAACAGTAATTCTTGAAGAAAGCACTGATGATATCAAATATTATCGGGATGAAAATGGCTCCCATCATGTACCAAAGCGGCCGCTGAATGAATTAATTATCAGAAAGATAGGTGAATAAAATGTTTTTTAAGAAACAGATCAAACGATTGAAAAAAGCTGGCGGTGTGCTTGCTTTAGGCGGTGCGGTTTATTGTGCCTATCATGCGGGCTGCCATGTAACAAAGGCTAAATTAAAAACATCCAATGAAAGAAAGCTTAATTTCCAGTATGAACGTACAGTGATTCCTGCCGTGCTATCCATGCCGGTCAATATGAAACGGCTGCGCACATATCCTTGTGTGCTGATTCTTACCGACGCTGATTATCCGCAGGAAAACAGCCGTAAAATTGCTGAGGCTCTGGCTTCTAAAGGCATCATCAGTCTGCGCTATCCATTGACAAGAACCGATTACAGTGATGAACAGCGCTTAGATATTGCCCAATCGGCCATGCGGCAGCTTAAATACTTGCTGCATGTGAATCAGAAACAGATGGGCGTAATCGGTATCGGCAAAGGCTGCCGGGAAGCGATGGTCGTAAGCGGCAAACAGGCTCCTCTTGCCCGCTGCTTATGGAATTTGGATATGGCAGAGCCAAGCGTTCTGACCGAAGGCTCCCTGCTATGCGTCAATGCGAGCGAAGATTGTGCTGACAGCCGTAATCATGCTAAGACGCTTGTCAATTCAAGTCATGACGCTGCTTATCTGCTGATTAAAGACAGCCGTCAGCTGCTGGCTGGCAAGGGTTTAGATAATGCGGTCCTGCATACTTGCGCGTTCATGAAACGTCATTTAACATCAGTATAAAAGCTGTCATAAAAAATGCTGTGATTGTATGCATGTTCTTTTCCTTAACAAGAGCAGCCGCTACCAATAAAGCGAAAATCACTGATCCTTATAAAGAAGGATACAGTAATCATTGGTATGAGTTAGAAGATGTTTATGAAGTTAATCATGATCATTTCAGATCTGCAATCATTCATTAATAATCATCAAGGCTCATAAAGAGCCTTGATGATTTAAAGGAGTGTGTTAAAATTCCAACAAGTGAAACAGATAATGATTTCCAACACATTAGCAATATTGGAAACAATGAATATTTTCTATTATTAAACCATGAATTATATTACATGAAAAATTATTCATTTGTAAAAGTAAAATCTATTAATAAATTACAAGGTGCTGCTTACTTTGATAATAGTTATGCTCTTATTGATGATGATAATCTTTATATTTATGAAACTGAAGCAAAGCAACGTGAACGTTTTGAGATATATAAAAATAACCTACAAAATAGTATGTCCAACAGTAAATTTTCTTATCTAACAGAAACCACAAACACTCCCTGCTATTTAGAGACAATTCAAGTCAATGAACAGCAAGGAAAACATATAATATGGCAGACAAAAAGCAAAGTGACGCTACATTATTGGGTAGCTTTACAAGTATTTTCTATAATATTCAAATTTCTGATAATCAATTACAGATAATTATTGATACAGATCAACAAATACTTACTTTTGATTTAATTTAAAGATATATCCATTTTATAATAAACTGGAAGTTCATATACAAATAGCTGCTGTTTCGGAAATTTCAAAAATAATTGAGAAACTGATTATTATTAGATTTTTTTTAATTTTATTGTTGACAATCATAAATCTCCATGGTAATATATACAAGCATTCGATGAGTATGGGCCTGTAGCTCAGGTGGTTAGAGCGCACCCCTGATAAGGGTGAGGTCGTTGGTTCGAGTCCATTCAGGCCCACCATCGAATTTAATATACATGGGGTTTTAGCTCAGCTGGGAGAGCGCCTGCCTTGCACGCAGGAGGTCAACGGTTCGATCCCGTTAAGCTCCACCAATTAAAAGATAAACACTTGTTCGCAAGTGTTTTTTATTTTAAAAAGTTTGCCTGCATTGCGCAGAAACAGACAGGCAGAAAGATTTTGACTTTGTTATAATGATGAAGAAAGGAAGCAAAAAATGAGTACATTATCCGCAATTGAATACGCTGTGTGCTACATTGAGGATCATTTGGCAGATGCTTTGTCAATCAGTGATCTGGCAAAACGGAGCGGTTATTCAGAATTCTATTTTCAACGCTTATTTTCAGCTGTCTGTGAAGTTTCGGCCGGTGAATATATCCGCTCCCGCAGAATGAGCATGGCAGCCGCAGAGTTATTGAACAGTGATTGCCGGATTACTGAGCTGGCTTATAAATACGGTTATGAAACACCGGAAAGCTTTACGAAGGCATTTCATCGTTTTCACGGTGCATCACCTTCTGAAATCAGACAGCAAAAACAGCCTGCTAAGCGTTTTGCGCGAATCATTGTCAGTCATAGCACCGCACCGCTTGCATTTCATGTCATCAAACGTCAGCGGCCCAGTTTCACGCTTTTCGGCACAAGCTGCCGATTTCCGATTTCAGAATCCATCTACCGCGATGATATTCCTCAATTTTGGAAGCAATGCGAAAAGGATCAAACGCTTCAAACGCTGATGAATTTCAGCGCTGACACCTTCCTCAACGGAATTGCCGCCTGCTGCTTAGCAGCCGATCAAAGTCATTTAAATTATCTGATCGGCAGCGCCAGTGATGCTTGCCCAATCAATTCTGAAAGCATTGAAATCCCGGCATTAACCTGGCTTTGTTTTAAAGGCAGCGGCCAGCTTCCGCAAGTGATCCAGCAAGCGTGGCATCAAATATATACTGATTATTTTCCAGCCAGTAATTTTGAACCGCTGGGCAATTACGACTTAGAAATCTACCCCGATAAGCAAATGGAGCAATCCGCTTATCCCTTTGAAATATGGGTAGCAATTAAAGAAAGCAGGAACATATAAAATGAAAAAACCTATTTGTACATTATTTATGCTGATGTCAGCCGATGGTAAAATATGCACCGGCGATCATGATTGTCTTGATGTAGATCGTGATTTTCCTAAAGTTAAAGGGGTGCGTGAAGGTTTGCATCAGTATTATGAAATCGAACAATGTCAGGATCTCTGGTCACTGAATACCGGGCGGGTAATGGCAAAAATCGGCATGAATGAAGCAGATCTGAATCTTGCCAAGACACCGGTGTCCTTCGTCATCATTGACAATCAGCCGCATCTGAACGCCCATGGCGTCAAGGCCTTATGCCAAAAGCTGAAACAGCTGATCCTTGTCACAGCCAATCCCAAGCACCCGGCCTATGATTTATCCATCAGCAATCTGCATATTATTTCACAGCCGGTCCTCGATCTGCCGAAGTTAATGGATTGCTTAGCTGTCAGCTATCAGATTGAACGCATTACGATTCAATCCGGCGGTACTTTGAACGGTTTATTCTTAAGAGAACATTTGCTGGATCAGATCGATCTGGTCATCGCCCCGGTTTTAATCGGCGGAAGAATGTCGCAACCTTGATTGACGGTGAAGCCATACATGATCCCAAGCAATTGGATCAGCTTGGCGTGCTGCAGCTTGAAGCCTGCACTGTACTTGAAGATTCATATCTCAGACTGCAATATAAAGTCATTCATGAATCATGATGCAAAAAATAAAATACCCCTTTTCTTTTTTACGATTAGTGCTATAATTGTAAAAGTAATGGGGTTTTAGCTCAGATGGTAGAGCGCCTGGTTCGCAATCAGGAGGTCAGGGGTTCGATCCCCCTAAGCTCCACCAATATACAAACAGCGCCTGTTTAGGGGCGTTTTTTTATTACGCAAAAAGCTGGCGAACCAGCTTTATTCATAACTCAATTCCTTAAAGTAATTCAGCGTACCCGCGAAAATCAGATTCGCTATCTTATCTTGATAATCCGCTTGCTGAAGCTGCTCCCTTTCTTGGTCATTGGAGAGAAAACCGCATTCAATCAATACCGCGGGAATCCGGGAATTATTCAATAAATAATAATCACCCGATTTAGGGACATTCGGCTGTCAACCGCTAAAAATTGTACCTGAATACAGCTCGCCAATAGTTCACTGGATAAACTGTCCTTTGGATAAAAAGTCTGCGCCCCCTTCACTGAAGTATCACTATAACTATTCAGATGGATGCTAAGCAGCAAATCATTCTTTTCATCATTGATAATATTAATGCGGTTCTTCATATCTTCACGCTTATGATTGGCAGCTGTCGGCGAGGAGAGATCATTTTCATCCTTACGCGTTAGTACAACCGTAGCTCCCGCTTCTTCAAACAGCGCCTGCAGCTTTGTAACAATTGCCATATTAATGGCTTTTTCAGTGATACCATCCATCATTGCCCCTTCATCTTTACCGCCATGCCCGGCATCTAAAACGATCACTGCTCCTGATAACGGCGCGTAAATCACATCCTGAACGGCCGCGACAAAATGCTCAGTGATAAAAAAGCAAGCCGCAGCCACCACGCAGATGATTAATAGTTTCATTCGTTTCATACGCTTCACCCTGCTTTACTATATGAATACGCGCAAATAAAAAGACCGTCAGACGGTCTATAATTTACGTTTATAATAGTTATATGAGAGAATATAACCCGCTAATAACACACTCATATTCAACAGCAGGAATTGAATCAGACGCTCATCAAACATGATACTGCCAATGAGAGCTGTCACATAAAATGAGAGAATCATAATAAATGCTGCGCTGCGGAAAGCACGGCTGCTGATTTCCATATTGCGTTCATCAGAATTATTCAAACGGGCTGCTTTCAGCTTCTCCTCACTGCTTAAAGTCAGCTGTGTCTTAATAATCAGCACAGCCCCGGCCAAAATTAATCCAGTCCCCATGCCCGCGAATGTACCATGCAGATGCTCATTGAATGTAATGCCGTTAGCTGATGCGAAATAGGTTATCGCCAAGGTAATGACGCCCACCATAATTATCAGTACATAATAAATTCGTTTCTTTGCCAACTCCTGACGATACGCCTCATTTGTCACTGCCTTTGTGGCACATAAGATTCCTTTCATAGATTTTCCTCCTTTAAATCAAAAATAAAGATTTCCTCAATCGTTACACCAAAAATTGAGCCAGTTTATGCGCAAGTATCAGCGATGCTTTATATTTGCCATTCTCCAGCGATATAATCGTCTGACGGGTCACATTAACCGCATCAGCCAACTCACTCTGTGTTACCTTTTTGCTTTACGCAATTCCTGTATTCGTGTCTGCAAGCAATCACATCCTTTTAAGTATAGTTAACTTTACATTTATAGTATAGTACGCTTTACATTTTATGTCAAGTATACAATACAAAAAAAACTGCTACTGCAGCTCTTTTAAATAATCGATCAATTCATGCCAATGCTGGATATGCAGGCATTCCCTATCCGTTTGCTCCCACGATTCACTAGCACCGGTATACCAAATCGGCATTAAACCGGCATTACGGCTGCCGTCGACATCGTTGATTAAGCTGTCACCCGCATACCAGACATCTGCCGCCTGTAAATCAGCCTTCATCAGCAGCAGCTCATAGATATGCCGATTGGGTTTACGGAATAAATAGTCCTTTGTCGATAAGATAAATTCAAAATGATGCTCCGGCAGAATGCGGTTGATACGGCTGCTCAGCGCCTTCTGTCCATACACGTTATTACTTAAAACTGCGGTTCTGATGCCGGTATCATGAAGATATACCAGCAATTCCTCAATCCCCTGCGCCGCTTTTCCCCAGGCAGCGCTGTCCCAGAAAATCAATTCGGCTTCTTCATATGAAATTGACAATTCAATTCCCTGTGATTCATACAAAAATGCCTGAAAAGCTAAATTGCTGATTTCACCATAATCACCAAAGTCAAGACCCGGTTCAAAATTGCCGAGTTCTTTTTTTAATTGTGCCGCTATGTTTTGAATTTCTTCCGGTGTTTTGTTGAATTTATTAACCGCAGCATACTTCATAACCTCGGCTGTTCCCCTGACAAAATCTACCGGATGCTCATCAATAATTGTCTGCCCATAATCAAATGCTATCATAATTGGTTTTTCATCGTATCGCTCCCTATTAGTAATCAATATTGATTTTATCATATTTCTTCATCATTTAGAGGATAAACAGTCATCGTATTAAATAATTCAAGAAAAATCCTCTATGATAAATCATAAAGGACCTTTGCTTAACCTTGCTGACCGTTTGCCTGCCGTTCCATGTTTTCTATTACGACATCATAAATCTCACCTAAAGACGACGCGTATTCAAGCACCTGCCATGGTTCATTGGTATGAAAATGGATTTTGATTAATTCATCATCTCCCACCGCCAGCAGACAATCACCTTTAAAGTGTTCGGTTATATAATCATTGATTGCATCTTCTGAAAGATTTTTTCCTTCGATTAAAAGCTGAGTATCAAATTTAAATTCGAGCATATTATTCCTCACTTTCGCTGTATTTATTATGGCACACCCAAACCAGAAAAACAACAATTCACACTTAAGACAACAATGTGATCATAATCCGGTTAAACCGCTTGGCCTCACTCCATTGCGGAAAGTGACAGCTTTTCTCAAAGAGATACAGCTGCTTTAAACTTGTTAATTGATTGAAAAAATCAACAACAAGCTCACTGTCAACATGATGATCGTGTTTTCCCTCAATCAATACAATTTTCACTTGAAGGTCATGGATATGCTTAAAGCTTACTGACATTAATTCAGGCCACAAGGCTTGAATACTTTGCAGAGAACCTTTCTGCCGATTGATCAGATCCTTTAAACGATAAGAGCTTGAAAAGATAAAATCCCTGATCATCGGATTATAGCTTCGATGACCATAATAGGAGCCTTTATACTTTACCACCGTTTTAGTAACCAACATTAAATCATTAAACCAATTTGCCCCCTGATACGTTGGATCAACCGCCATTAATTTATTTCTGGTTTTAGGGTCTGCAACCTGCATCGCATATTCCCATGCCCGCTTTGAGCCTTCTGTCATATCGATTACCTGACCGCAGCCGACGTAACATTTCAAAAGATGCGGATACAGAACAGCGATTTTCATCCCCAGTACACTGCCCCATGAATGTCCGACAAGGGTCAGCTGCTTTTGCTGATAACGTTTCAGCAGATATTCAATCAGGATATGAAGATCTTCTGCAAAGGTGTCAATCGTTACTGATTCAGTAAACGGATAATAAGACTTACCAGCTCCCCGCTGTTCCCAAACAACCAGCGTATACTGCTCAGCCAGCGCGCCATTATATTTCAGCACCAAAGGCAAGGCCGCATCACCGGGGCCGCCGTGAACATAAAGCAGCAGCGGATTGCCCGCATGCTTTGCACGTACCGCGATAAATTGTTTAACGCCGTTAATTTCAATCATTTCATTCACATTAATTTCCATAGCCTTCTCCGTTTTCCTGTCCAGTTACCAACTGATTGATGAATTTTATTATTACTTCATTGAAATAAGGCGCATTATCATAATTAGAATTATGCCCGGCATCCGGGATAATGCAAAGCGGATAACCTGTTGCCTGACTCCACATCTGATTATATTTTGACACATAGCCTACCTGATCATGATTACCAAGACAAAGCAGAACCGGACATTGAAATTTTACTTCATCATATTTCTTAAAATCACGGTACACACTGCGCACTGCCTTCAGCAGCTCCGCCTTTCCCAAGCGCAGCAGTGAGTCATAAAAAGCTTCTCTGGCCGTTTTATGCAAGGCCGCGTTATTGGCACTCAGCCGGCAATAGCAGCGATAAGGCAGCAAGGCCGCAAAAGCATCATAATGATCGGTCCAGAAAGTTTCTGAACGCTTATAATAATGACTGCCAAGCGGCGTAGAATCGATGGCGATAAAGCCGGCCAGCAGATGAGGTATAAATGTGCAAACACTTGAACCGCATAACCACCAGCTGACTGCCCGGCCATAACCAGTGAATCAATCCCTTCCTGATCAAGAATCTGTTTCATATCCTGGGCAACATGAATAAATGAAAAATCATTATAAGGCGTGATTCGCCATGCAGCGGCATATCCCATGTGATGATGCTTATATCTTTCAATGTGTCAAGCTGGGGATCAAATAATGTATGATCGGCTGTCAAGCCATGTGTCAGCATCAATGTTGTTTTATAAACCGTTGGCTGATTCATCCAGTAATAGACACGGCCTCGGCCAGTATCAATATGTTTTTTTATCATAGGGCCCCTCATATTTGTTAGCCCTATTGTACCATAATATCGCAATCAGCGTTCACTTGGTTGATTTTATATCGGTAATTCACTACAATAAAGAGTATAGAAAGCGGGGCCGGAAAATGAAAAATTCTGATCATTGATGATGATGTCTGTATTGGCGATCTGCTTCAAGAGCTGCTCAGCCGCAATAATTATCAGATTTACCGCTGTTATTCAGGAACCGAAGCTCTATTATTTTTAGATACTATGACACCAGATCTGATTCTTCTTGATCTGATGCTGCCGGGGATGTCAGGGGAGGCTGTCCTAACTAAAATCAAAGCCATTCCCGTAATCGTGTTAAGCGCCAAAGCTGATATGAATGATAAGGTGGAACTGTTATATCTGGGTGCCGCTGATTACATGACAAAACCCTTTGATACCCGCGAACTGTTAGCCCGCATCACGGTTCAGCTAAGAAATGAGAGCCCTGCCCATAACGCAGCCTTGGTTTTTAAGGATTTGACGCTTGATCCGCATACCCATCAAGTACAGATAAAAATCAGCCGGTGCGCTTAACCAAAACCGAATATGCAATCTTGAAGCTATTGATGACCCACCCTTCTCAAGTCAATCCCAAATCAACGATTTTAGAGCGCATCGGTGAAGAGAATGACTGCATGGAAAGCTCCTTAAAGGTACATATCAGTAATCTGAGAAGAAAGCTGCGTGAATTCAGCAATGAGGAATACATTGAAGCAGTTTGGGGAATCGGCTTTAAAATGAAAGAAGATTAAGTTCTTTACTAAATCTTAACCCTTTTCTTTACCGCCTGCTTAACCCCTCCTTGATAAACTGTACCTTGTAAAGAAAAGGAGTGAATGATATGGATTATATTTTAACGGCGGAGTCACTGTCTAAGCATTACGGAAAATTCAAAGCTTTGGATAATGTCTCAATGCATATTCCTAAGGGAGCCATTTATGGCTTTGTCGGCAGGAACGGAGCTGGCAAAACAACGCTGATTCGTTTAATCTGCGGTTTACAGGAACCGGATAACGGCAGTTACACGATTTATGGTACTGCCAATGACGATAAAGGCATCAGTAAGCAGCGGGTACGAATGGGTGCGGTTATTGAAACACCGTCTATTTATATGGAAATGAGTGCTGAGGAAAACCTGAAACAACAGGCCCGCATTCTCGGTCTTCCCTCTTTTGACGGAATTGACGGACTATTAAAATTAATCGGCCTTGAACATACGGGAAATAAAAAAGCAAAGCATTTCTCATTGGGCATGCGTCAGCGTTTAGGCATCGGCATCGCATTAGTCAATGATCCTGATTTTTAGTGCTTGATGAGCCAACCAACGGGCTTGACCCGCAGGGCATCATTCAAATCAGAGAACTGATTTTACAGCTGAATCAAAGCCGCCAGATCACCCTTTTGATTTCTTCGCATATTCTTGATGAATTATCAAAATTAGCAACCCATTTTGGCTTTATTGATAATGGCCGCATCGTTAAGGAAATCAGTGCCGAACAGCTTGAAATGATGTCGCGGCAATGTCTGCGGCTTGAGGTTAATAATATACAGTCACTCGTTAGGGTGCTGGACACCATGAAGCTGAATTATAAGCTGATTAACGAAAATACGGCTGAAATCTATGGCAAGCCCTCAATTACCCCTCTGATTCAGGAACTCGCGGATCAGCATTGTGAGGTAAAATCCATTCAGGAACAAGATGAAAGCTTAGAAAGCTATTTCATTAATCTTGTAGGAGGAACTCATGAATAAGTTACTAAATGCCGATTTACATCGCATGATCAATAACCGCTGTTTCCAAGTTTGCCTGACATTCATGTGTCTGCTGGGACTGCTCATACCGTTCATGCAGCTTAGAAACATGCATATTTATGGCACTTCCGCTGTATTGGATAGTACTTTTTTCGCCTATCCGCTGTTTATCAATATCCTGCTTGCTGTATTCTGTTCGCTGTTTACCGGCACTGAATACAGTGATGGAACGATCCGCAATAAGCTGATTATCGGCCACAGCCGCTCAGCGATTTATCTGTCTAATCTGATAACCTGCCTGCTTTGCGGCCTAGTAATGTGCCTTGGCTTTATCATTTGTTACTGCCTGACAGGCATCCCTTTGCTTGGCTTCTTTACTGTCGATCTGCGAATTATACTGATTTTGATTTTTTGTTCAATCCTGTGTGCCGCGGCTGGCAGCGCCTGTTATGTGATGATCGCCATGCTTTGTCAAAATAAAGCGCTGAGCGCGATTCTCTGTGTTTTGGGAGCCTTTGTGTTATTATTGGGTGCAACCTATGTACACAGCCAGCTGAATCAGCCTGAAACCTACGAAACTTATCAGCTCACTAACAATGGCAAAGAACCGGGCGTAAGCGAAACGGTACCCAATCCACGCTATCTGACAGGCGCAAAGCGTACCGCCTATGAATTTGTCTATGATTTTATGCCCCCTTGTCAGGCAATTCAGCTGGCAAATATGGCCGTCGCGCATCCATGGCGGCTGCCGTTATATTCGCTGATGATCCTGATTACAACCACGCTGGCAGGCATCGGCCTGCTTAAAAAGAAAGACATTAATTAAACTATGGAAATCGTAATCGTAAGCCTGTTTGGCATCCTCATTCTGATTATCATATACCTGCTGATCCGCCTGACTTTAATGCGAAAGGGAGCGGATGAAATCAAGCAGGCTTTTCATGAACGGCTGAATCAGGATACCAATACCTTGATTACGATCTCCACCCATGATGCGCATATGCGTCAGCTGGCAGCCGGCATCAACACACAGCTGAAACAGCTTCGCAATCTGAGACATCATTATGAGCAGGGGGATCTGCAGCTTAAAGCGGCGGTGACGAACATTTCTCATGATCTGCGTACACCTTTAACCGCCATGTGCGGTTATCTTGATCTGCTTGAACAATCCGAAATGAGTGAGGAAGATAAACGGATGCTGGCAATTATCCGCGGCCGCTGTGATGTTCTAAAACAGCTGATTGAAGAGTTGTTTACTTATACCTCAGGAACAGCGCTGTTAACCTCCCATCCCCAGATTGAAGCCGTGAATCTCAATCGCTTCTTAGAGGAATGTTTAGCTTCCTATTACGCGGCATTCAAAAAGCTCCGGATCACGCCAAAGATTACAATCGCCAAGCAGCCAATCGTTTTGCGCCTTGATAAACAAGCGCTCAGCCGTGTTATCGACAATATTCTTGGCAATGCATTGAAATACAGCAGCGGCGACTTAATGATCAGTTTGTCAGAAAGCGGCGTTATCAGTTTCGCCAATCACACTGAAGCCTTAGATGAAGTAATGATCAATCAGCTCTTTGACCGCTTTTATACAGTACAAACCGGCAGTAATTCAATGGGACTGGGTCTATCCATCGCAAAAGAACTGGTTAAGCAGATGCATGGTACGATTGACGCTGTCTGTGAAAAACAAATGCTAACGATTCGCATTCAGTTCCCAGAATAAATAAAAGGATAGCTTAAGGGTAACTTCATAATAGGATTGAAATTTATCATATCCACCAATATTGGCAATTATCTTCGGCAAGTGCATTAACCCTGCTAAAACTCTCTTTATTATAGGAAGTGTCCCGCTTCCGTAGGGTTTCAAAAATGACTGTCTGCACATTTTCCCATCAAAATCAAAAGTCCTAGCCGGATAGTATATGTCATAAAAATCTTTCATTCTGCCTGTAAGCTCAAAGCGCTGCAGGATTGCATCAAATTTTTCAGCGATGATGCTATCGAAAGAGTAAATTTTGACAACAGGGGCTGCAAAGTCAGGAAGTTCCGGGCCTCAGCAGAAGGGATAATAACATCCCTCCGCCAACGTCTGCATTCTTAAACACACATGATGTGCTTTATGATAAAACAGCTTATCCGCTCTCATGAAAAAACAGTATGCACGGCATGGTTACCGACAGGATACTATCTTGTGATACTAAACAGAATCATGTAGAATAGAAGTATAAAGAAGGTGAATCATGTGAATAAAGAATTGCCTGCCTGTCCGGTAGAAACAACACTGCTTTTAATCAGTGATAAATGGAAAGTCTTAATCATCAGAGATCTGCTTACCGGTACTAAACGTTTTGGTGAATTAAAGAAATCAATCAGCGGCATTTCTCAAAAAGTGTTGACTGCTCATCTGCGTGCCATGGAGGAAAATGGGTTGGTAAACCGCAAGGTATATGCGGAAGTACCGCCTAAGGTAGAATATTCACTGACCAAGCTGGGCTTAAGCCTTAAGCCTGTCTTAGCATCCATGGAAGCTTGGGGTATTGATTATAAGCATAGCATCAAGAATAGTGAATAAAAACAGCTGACTGATCAACAAGCCGGCTGTTTTTAATCTATGAAGCTTTTTACTTACCATCCACGGCTGCCGCCGCCACCGCTGCCGCCGCCGCTTGAACCACCCGATGAGAAACCACCGCCGCCTGAATAACCAGAGTCATTGGATGAATCTGAACTGCTGCTATGGATTCTGACTTTAGAAGCAAGCTCGATTTCTTTTTCAATGTCATGAACGATGAAATCGTAATCCTTCGCCGACCAAGCTTCTTCACCGACATACCAAGCTGGCGGCGGAACTGTCAGATCTTTAAATTTATTGATCCAGATCTTACTTACATGCAGTGCCTGCGCATAAGGAAGCACATGATAATAGTAGTCCGGATCTTCCTCTAACAGCATTTCTAAGCGGTCTTTTTCCGCTGCTTTAATAAAATCTTTAAAACCAAGCAAAGGAACTAATAATTCATTCCGATATTCACTGTTTTTACGGATGCCGCCCGCAATAATTAAAAGAGCCATGCAGCTAAACAGACAGACCAGAAGCTCCACGCTCAGCGATACTTCTGTTATTAAAATACTTATATAAATCAGCAGCAGTCCCATCAGGAAACCAAAACCGAGATACACCATATTATTACGGACTTCCTTTTGGCGGGAATACATTGTGAGCATGCTGTTCGCAGCCATGAGCATCGGCACGATCATCACACATAAGATAGCCAAATTAAAGCCATCTCGATATATTTCATAATTATTTAAAAGCAGATAGATAAGCAAAGGTAAAAGTGAAAGATTGATAAACAGCTTACGCACAATTTCAGCACTCTTTAAAGTCAGCGCTTTACCTCTTGTATACTTTCTCTCGATGCTCTTTTTCGCATCTCTCAGATCATAATAAAATGCCTTAAGCAGCGCAGAACTGACAAAACCATCAGCGCCATATCGGAACATCGCATTAAATAAGCGCTGTTCATAGTCGGTCATCAAAGAATCGGCGTTCTTAATTTTTTCAAAGCTGTATTCCTTGTCAATAAAATGAATTTTTAAATAACCGCGGTCCGCCCAGTTAAAAATCAATGTAGTAACATCACTGTCACTGAGTTTAAGGTCGATGACATAGCCTGCTTCTGCACTGTTCATCCCCTTTGGCGGATAGAAGTTTACCGGAATCGTTAATGACTTCTTTCGATATACAATAAAGCGCAGCGCACATACAATCATTACCAGCAACCCGCCAAGCCTGCTGCCAGCTTTGAATAAAAACCTGAATCCCGGTGATAATCGGCGGCATTGATGGGCAGGGTGAGCTTAAAAATTTCCGCGGCTTCAATCGGCTGGGTTGTCTCAAGCATGATTGTATTATCCGCTTGGGTTATCCGATAGCGATCAGCATTTGTATCGGCATCATAACGCTGCAGATAGACAGCAATATCCGGATTATTAGGCATTGTCAGAGCAAGGGTGAAATGTTTAATCTGTGTATCCTCATCAGGATCGTTCAATGTAAAGGATATGTCTTTATCCAATAAATAATATGGATGTATGATATAGCTTACCACAACGCTGCCCTGTTCCTTCTCAGGCTGAAGTCTGAACGCATTGCCGGAAACTCTCACCTCGGCATCACCGACAGCTTCAAAATCATCAATGCGGTATTCAGAAGAATCCCAATCAGCGCTGATAAAGGGATCGAAATACGAGATAAAGATTCTCTGTTTGATAATCAAGGGTCTGTGTAACATGCAGATCCTGATTCTTATCTATTTCAATCTGACAGTCACTGTTTTCCAAAACATAAGGATATGAATACGACGGCGCTGATGAAAAAACACCTTCCGTAAAACGCATCTGCACAGTGACGCCAACCTTAGCGGGAAGCGTATCATCAGCATCGATAATCAGCCGGTCACCCTCTATTACTTCATTAACATAATTATTCCATGTACTGCCGCGGGTGCCTGAAGTTACCTTATAATTGATCAGTTCATCGGCAAATGGGAAAATGACCTCCGCATGAAAATGTTTAATTTCAGTATCATAATCTGTGCCCAAAACATTCACATAAGCATAATCATATTCATGATCATAATCCTGATAATGAGTCAGCGTATACTCCAGTGTAATTTCCTGCATACCGCTTACTGTCACATCAGGATCACCAATACGGATAATCGCATTCTCATGCTCTTCTGATACCGAAAAAGGCATGCCGGATACATTGATATCCTTAATCCGAACCTTTTCCGTATCACTATTTAAAGGAATATTCCGGATAATCCCATGCATATCATTTTCAAAATCAATGACCATCGTTTCAGTCACATGATATTCTCTTTTTTCATTGATTTCTACCTTTACATTCAAATCTTCATAAACATAACCAACCTCTGCCGCCAGTAATTCATGCCCTGAAAGCAAAACAAAAATAATGGTTAAAGCCATTATGATCCCATGCTGTATTTTTTCATCGCAATCCCCTTTGATGTTTTCATCATGCTTAAATCATGACTCTATCATAAGATTTTTATGAGCCTTTTTCAAGACATTGGACAATTAAAGCCAGCTAATGACAAGATTCAGCTTAAAAGAAAAGGACAGGCAAACCTGTCCGTGATCATTAAGCGATACTCGCTTTGTAAATTGAATCAATCGAAATCTTAAGCAGCTGATCAAATTCAGCCGGTGTCTGGTTAACGTTCAGTCCCTGTGACAAAGCTCTTGAGAAGCTGGCAATCAAACATGGATTGCGGGACAGCCTTTCATTTGCTTCATCACGGCTGTAACCGCCGGACAAGGCAACAACCCGCACAACATGCTGATCCTCCATAAGATCAGAATAGAAACCGTCAACGCTTGGGATAGAGAGTTTAAACATCACTCTGACATCATCCTCTAACAGTGCCAAATGACGCTTGATTTCACGCTTCAGGATTGCTTCGCTCTTTTCTTTATCCGCTGAGAAAATATCAACCTCAGGTTCAAGAATCGGCACAAAACCTGCCGTGTAAATACGCAGTCCAACTTCAAATTGCTGATCCACGATGGCCTTGATTCCTTCTTCATCCGCCTGTTTAATCACCGAACGCATTTTAGTACCGAAAATATGTCTTTCTTTGGCGCGCTTTAATAAATCATCAAGATCAGGAATCGGCTTCATCAGCTGAACGCCATGGGCCAGCTCAGACAGTCCCTGATCCACCTTCAGAATCGGCAGGATACCTTTCTTAAGCCATAAATAATCCGCTGTGTATTCACCCTCTACTTTTCGATCCATCGTATTTTCAAATAAAATCGCCGCGAGGATATGTTCAGAAGTAAAAGCCGGGCTTGTCATGATTCGAGTCCGCATTTCATGAACTAAATCAAACATTTCATCATCATTATGATACTGTGATTCATCGATACCATACAATTTCAGTGCCTTAGGAGTACTGCCGCCGCTCTGATCAAGCGCCGCGATAAATCCCTTGCCCGTGTGCATACGTACTAATTGTTCATTCATCATCGATGCCTCCTTTGCCAAGCTGAACTGACAGCCCTTTGATAATTTTATATTAACACTTTTCGATTTAAAATGCCATTCAGAGTATTCAAATAAAAAAGCGGGCATTGTCCCACTTTGATTAGATAGAATTAATAATCGCTCTTGAAAGCAATGGTACGATTTGATTCTTACGGGAAAGGATATCCTCTTGGAAGCTATGTTCTTCTCCCTCATGATCAGGGAATGCTTCCTTGACTGCTTTTGCTGACTCACCGGCCGCATAGAACACTGAACCATTTTCAAGAATACTCGTAAATGTTAGAACAAGCAGATCCAACTCCTTATCTGACGCATACTCATCCATTACTTCTGCTATTTCTTTTTCAATCTCTCTGGCTTCTGAGACCTGATAGGCTATGACCTGAGCAATGGCAACCTTCTTACCGTCAATATCAAACTGCTTGATGTCTTGATTCAGCAATTCATTTACTGATTTGCCCATGATATTGCTGCTGACCTTAAACATTTCCTTAGCAAACTGTTCAATATCCAATTCAGCAATTTCTGCCAGAACCTTAGCCATTCCCATATCCTTTTCAGTTGTTGTCGGCGATTTGAATTTTAATGTATCGGAAAGGATTGCCCCCAGCAATAAACCCGCCAGCTGCTTAGGAATAGTCATCTGATTTTCCATATAAATAGAAGTTATGATTGCCGCTGTACTGCCGATGATCTCATTGCGGAAAAGATTGGCCGATGAGTGGCGATATCACTGACCCGATGATGATCGATGACTTCAAGTAAATCGGCTTTCTCAATAGATTTAACCGATTGAGAATATTCATTGTGATCAACAAGAATTACCTGCTTATTATGCTGATTTAAAATGTGATACCGTGATACATAGCCGCATAAGCGATTATCATCATCCACTACCGGATAGCAGCGAAATCTTGACTTCATTAATTTCTTACCGACTTCTTCTACAAATTCATTAATATTGAAACTGATTAAATCTGTTTTCATTATCAATTTTACCGGCGGTGCAAAGAACAGATAACGCGTTGTATTCATTGTTCCATGTCCGGATTTGATGATTGGACAATGTGATATTTTAGCCATTTCCAATACTTCCTCAGCAACTTCATCAGTCCACACAACAACTAACATTCCCGCACCTTTCGCAATCGCGGTGATTTGAGCATCCTGATCATTGCCGACAATTACCATACGGTCTTTTAATTCATAATTACGCAGTCTAGTTTCCGCGATGGCAATGATACTTACCTTCCCGTTAAAATGACGGTCTTCATCATCATACAGCACCTGACCGCTGATCGTTTTTGCGATAAATTCAGTCGGTGTTTCTTTCAGCAGGCGGATGGATAAGGCTGTATCACCCAATCCGATATTCGCTAAGTCTGACTTTGTCACCATCCCCATCAGCTTCCCCTGATCGGTTACAACACTCAATGACTGCTTATTCTGATCACTCATCATCTGAAGTGCTTCCATCATTGTTGTCAATGGTGAAATCGTAATTGGCTCATCTATTTCAATTTCATCAAGCGTCGCTCTGGCGTCTTCAAAAAGCATCGGTGCTTCTACATTAAAACGATTCAGCAAATATTTTGTCTCCGCATTTATCTCACCCAAACGGCAGGGAACGGCATGAAATCCTTTTCTTTCTTTAAATTGTGCATAGGCAATCGCCGATACGATAGAATCGGTATCCGGGTGGCGGTGACCTGTGATATAAATTGTTTTTTATCCATGGAATCTTCCTCTTTATCGTCTTAATTATATCGAAGACTGTAAAAAATGCAATCCTATTAACCAAGGTTTCTTGAAAGGCTATGATTATTTTTTACCGCTGTTGCCAGACAGTCATGATTGCTGTCTAAAAAACCGGCCGCAATACGCAGCCGTTCTTTCTATTCTTGACTAAACCATTCATGACCCTGCTTGGCAGGCAAGACAGCCGCTTCATCAGGACTTGCTGCCGGACTGATACACATGGATTGGCAGATGCTCATCAATAGCACGCTGTTTCAGCTGATCGACATATTCCCAACTCGTTTCAATCTGATCCCATTGTGAGAACCACGATGCATCCCCTAAAGCCACTGCCATTAATAATCGCTCATAGGCTTCGGGCGTGTTAATGCGGTTGATTTCCTGACAGCTTTGACAGAAATCCATGCTGGCTGGAATGATCTCCTCAGTGTTTCCAGGTTTTTTAATATTAAAGCGTACATATACCCCTTCGGTCGGCTGTATCTTGATGATCAGAATATTAGGATCAGCAGCCGGCAGCGGCCGTTTAAATGTAATGATGATTTCCATTTCCCTGCGATCAAGCTTCTTGCCGGTGCGAATATAAAAAGGCGTCCCCTGCCAGCGCTCGTTATCGATAAACAAGCGCAAAGCAGCATAGGTTTCGGTCTTAGAATCAGCAGCTACATCCTTCTCCTTTAAATAGCCGTCATATTGTGCGAGAATCAATGTATCTTCCAGCTTTAAGGCTGATGCTTTTCGCAGATGCTTCAGCGCCTCAAGCTGACAGCGATGCATTTCTTCACGGCTGTTTTTTGCATTGGCTCCATCGCTACAATGCTTAGAATCTGAAAGAGATGGTTTTGTACCATATCCTTTAATGCTCCGCTTTGATCATAATATGAACCACGGGATTCAACACCGACTTCCTCCATTGCGGAGATTTGAATATTTTCGATATAATCATGATTCCAGATATTCGCAAAAATCGGATTCATGAAACGAATTGTCTGAATATTACGCACCATTTCTTTGCCGAGATAATGATCGATATGATAAATTTGATCCGGTGCAAAAAGGCTTCCAGCTGAGCATTTAATTCACGGGCTGAAGCCAGATTCTTGCCGAAAGGCTTCTCGATCACGACCCGGCCCTGTCTTGCATCGGTACATGAGTCAAACCTTTGGCAATGAGTTCAAAAAAGCGCGGTGCTACGGCAAAGTAAAAGATGTGTTCATGCATATTATGCGCTGAATAAAAGTCATGCAGACCTGTATAAGCCGCTTCCTGAGTGAAATCCATCTGATAATAATACAGGCACTCACAAAACTGTCTGAATGAGTCTTCATTGTATGGCAGTCTTACAAATTTTTTGATCCAGCCATTTGCGATTTCACAATACTCGTCATGCTGATAATTGCGGCGGCCGATAATTACAATTTGAAATGCGGTAAGCTGTTTAGCGACAAAAAGATTATATAATGCCGGCAGCAGCTTGCGATAAGTTAAGTCACCTGTACCGCCGAAGATGGTAAATGTATAGCTATGGTTTTCTTTAGTTAATGCTTCCATTTTTCGAGTCCTCTTTTCTTAATTTTATGATAACGCGGATGCTGTTTATTGAATACTCATATGCCTGACTTTTACGTTTCTACACTTATTATGCTGCGCAGTAAGCCATTTATGATGCTTTGCCGGTTAATAAAGCGTGAACTAAGCCCACCGGCAGATAGAGGATCAATGAAAACAGCAGGATAATTTCATAGCCAAGCGAGCTGCGGCTGTCAGTTCCTTTATGGGTGATTCTCCCCTTTAATGAACCAAAGGCCATGCCGTAAACATTACCGGCCATGATAACATGAATCGCATGCGTGATGGCATCAGCTTTGACTTTTCCATATGTCTGATTGAGAACAGCCTGTGCCTTAGGTGATGGTTTTCCCCGACTGTCCGCATAATGCTGAGCAAAGAGAACGGCTGCCGCTTCATCCTCGGGGACATGATGCATAACGCCTGAAAGCAATCCACTGATTTCCTCACTGCTTAAGCCAGCCTCCAAGGCCATCTGAGTATGGGCATAAGAACACATGGCACAGCCGTTAACTTCTGTCACAGCCAGCATGATTCGCTCTTTAAATGGCTGATCCAGCAAACCAGCAGCGACTTCTTTTTTCAATTTAGGCATGGCGCGTATTGCCTCCGCGAGAATACCATAGGCTTCCTTTAAATTATAACGATGCTTTTGTGTCATGATTTCACCGGCTGATCACACAGATCCCTTTCAGCACATTATAGAAGCGGCAGCATAAAAAACGTCAAACACAATGCACCGGAGTTAAAAGAAAAAGGTACCGTGAAGTACCTTTCATTCATTATTTCTTTACTACAAGCAGATAACGATGTTCTCTGCCGTGAATGCAGCCATGTTCTGCAACTTCTTGGGCTAATGAACATAATTGATCAAAATGTGACTCGACCTGAAAGCCGCCAAATTCCCACTCGATAATATGTGCAAAGTAGACAAAAGCGCCGACATCATAAAATTCAATGGGTGTAAATGCCTCATAGCCCAATTCAACAGTGAATGACATCTGTAACGCAAAGTGCATCGCATTTTGTAAATCAAAAGTTTTAGGGTCAGGCAGCTCTTTTACACAGCCAAGCTTTGCGACTAAATCATCATCATTCTTACCGCCGACCTGCTGTGTAATAAAAGTACCGCCAGGTTTTAATATACGATATACTTCCTTAAGATCATAAGCCTCATGACGGTTGATAACAAGGTCAAAAGAAGCATCCGGATAAGGAATATGAAGCGCGTCTTCAATCTTACGCACCGTAATCCCTAACGGTTCAAGCCGCTCTTTGCATAATTGCACATTGTTCATAACCCTCTGTGACACTGCATTGTGAATATGGATGTTTAAGCGACAGCAGAAATTCACCGCCGCCGGTTCCCATATCCAATAGCTGATATTCTGGTTTTAAATAGCGGCGCAGTAATTGTTCATAATCCCATGGCAGCTGTTCATCCATCCATCTGCCACGGATATGTGAAAAATTCCAGCCATTGAAGCTTGCCTGTTCCTCAGCAAGCCATTGTTTTTTAATTCAGTAAAATCCATTGGTAACTCCACCTTTCTTATGATTTAAAAGAATCAGTGCAGTTGACACGCCAATGCAAGTTTAGTTATTCGCAAACTCAGCGCAATCTGCCTGGCGGTTTTGAAACTGCACTGAGTCGTTGTCTCGTAGATGGTACATATTGAATCCTCTCTTTATGAGTTTATTATAACACAGTCCTATTGATATTTATTCAGTAAATAAAAATTTACCGCCAGTGATAAAAGAATGATACTTAGTAAGCTAAGCAGCCAGAATGCTTTAAATATCATCAAAGCGATCAGACATAAAATCAGCATCAGCAGGTTGGTAACCAAATTGATTTGCAGCGTTTTTTTACGCTGAATCTTGGGCATTGATGACAGAGCATATTTCCTTTGCTTTTCAATGATTTTCTGAGTCCGCTGCTGAGCGATATTCAGCTGTTCCTTTATTGAGTTCATGCGATTACCTCTTTTTGAGCCGCCAGCACACCTTTCGCATAATTCGATAAAAGTACTGCCATCAAACAGGCAAAGAGCACGATCCATGCGGAATGTGAAGCGAAATTTTCAAAACACAGGCCATATAATGCCTGCCCAGCAGGAATGGCACACATTGTCAGCGTCATTACATAGCTGCTCACTTTACCCAGTAAATGAGTTGGCGTCTGTTCCTGCATGAAAGCTTGTGCTATAACATTAAATACAGCAATGAAGCTCATGCCAGCCAGCAATGACAACACAATCAGTCCATAGGCCAGATAAGCGTTGATATCAGTTAAGATGCCTAAACCGATGGGAACCATTGCCAGACTGCCCAGCAGTAAGTATTTATGAGAGATTTGAATCTTAAGTTTACTGGCATGGTTGGCTGCATAGAGACTCCCGATAATCATTCCGATAGCCAATGAGCTTTCCGCAAAACCATAAAGCTGAGAGCTTAAGCCTAATTGAATCTTGATAATATAAGGCAAACCGACCTGCAGCATAGCAGTCAGAAACATATTTAAACCGGAAAGCAGTATCAAGAGTTTAAAAATAGCTGGATTATCATGAAGAATAAAACTGATCGCCTCTTTAAAATCTGTCTTTACTGTCCGAACAATGGAAGCTGCGCGCGGCTGTCGGATATATGGAATATGCAGAAACAGCTCAAGAATTGATGAACAGAAAAAACAGAAAGCACTGAGAAGGGCAATGACCTGAATTGGAAAGAAACCATAAAGCAAGCCGCCTAAAATCGGGCCTAACAGATTAGCAAGCGCATTGATCTGATAGACCACACTATTGGCAGCAACCAGATTTTCTTTATCTGTAATTGAGGGGATGCTGGCTTGAACCGAAGGCTGATAGAAGGATTGAATCAGTGACAGCAAAACCATAAATACCGCAATCACCACTACTATATATGAGCTGCCCAGACTGCAGACAAAAAGCAGAATCAGCAAAGCTGTTGCGAAGTCTAATATCACCATGATATATTTACGGCTCAGCCGGTCAGAGACCATACCGCCAATCGGTGATAATAAAATTGTCGGCAGCATGGACATGGCCAGAATACCGGCAAAGATACTGGCAGAACCGGTAAGATCTAAAACATATAGAGAGATCGCAAAACGTAAAATTGAATTGCCAAAAATAGAAATGATTTGACCGATGACCATCATCGTGAAATCCTTGTGAAATAATTTTTATGCATAAAGTCCCTTTCTTTTAATACCGACTGTCGGTATGTATTTGATTAAAATTGAACTGCCTCTATTAAGGCAGTATATTCTTATAATACTCAATCATTGTCTGTTTTACTTCATCATTAATAACCGGTAAGCCCAGCGTATCAAGTATCATACCAATGGTTCTAACTTTATAAGCAAATTGTTCTTCACTCATTTCCCAAAACAGCGGATTTGCCCAGACATTGGCTAATACCATGAAAATCTCAGCCGTCATCTGCACATCCTCTACCTGGGATGAGCCATCCCGCTTGGATTCTTCAATCATTGGAATCAGCATAGGAACACTGTGCGAAATGGTATCCTGAATCATTTTCATCATGAAATTAGGTTCAACGGCTAATGGCGCTGTGAAGCGGTCAACTTCCTGTTTCTCGGCATTGGAGAATTCATTCGTCAATACCCAGCGCAGTTTCTCCAAACCGTTAAGGTGCTTGAGTTCATAGACATCCACAAAGCTGTTGCGCTTCATAAAGCTGTAAGTAGAAACAGCGTCCACCAGTTCTTCCTTTGATTTGAAATGGTGATATATCGCTCCCTTAGACATGCCAAGTGCTTTCACAATATCCTGCATCGTAGTTTTTCATATCCTTTCTCAGAAAAGAGCTTCAGCGATACTTCCAGGATTTTCTCAACCGTCTGTTCGGGATATTTATTTCGAGCCATATTCCACCTCCAAGTCATATACATACCGTTGGTATGTATAGATACTATCATGGTTGTCACCTCATGTCAACTGTATTTAAAATTTTCCTTTTTTATTTTAATTTATGCCAGATCATTGGCCTACATCGGCTTTAAATTCTTTGCCAGCCGGTCAAGCATCCACTCAAGACGGCGCTTCCTTCCGGCTTCCGTTTTAGCGTCAAAATAGGCCCGAGTGTATGTTTTCTTAACTGACGGCGGCATTTTAATGAAATTATTATAAGCATCTGTATTTTCTTTAAGCAGTTCAGCGACTTCAACAAGCTGTTCATCAGAGATGGGTACAGGCGCATGATCACGTTCCCATTGACCGTTTTGCTTAGCTTCTTCTATCTTTAAAAACCAAAAGCTGTCATACGGCCTTCTTTTATTAATTTTTCACTCAGCGCTTTATTTTTAGCCGACCACTTGCTGTTCTTGCGGCGTAAGGCGAAGTATTTTATGTATGATTGTTCATCAAGACTTTTCATCTGTCCGTCAATCCAGCCAAAGCACAGGGCTTCTTCCAGCGCTTCATTTCGCTTTTAATGTTTTAATCTGCGCTGATTTACCAAACCGCAGCCAGACGCCGGCTTCTGAAGGGTGATGCTTTGACAGCCAATCCCTGAATGCCTGCCGTGTTTCAAAGGTTAATATTGTCATACGGGCGACTTCTCCATTTTCATTTTTTCCTGACATTCACTGCATTCTTTGTCATGAATTGAAATAATACCGCCGCATTTAGGGCATGAATACAGCTGTTTCTGCCACGCCATAAATGCAGGTAAACCATTTATTTTCACAAATTCACTATTACTTAAAAGACTTGTCTGATAACGCTGACGATAGCTCCGCTCCAAATTTTTTATCTGCAAACAAGGATATTTCTCACATTCATAGCAATAACTAATTCCACTCTCTCTGACGCAGTCTTTTATTTTACATTTACGGCAATGCTCAGGCTTATTTTGTTCATGATTCAGACAGCCGGCACACGGCTTTTTATGATAACAATGCTTATAACAAACCATACAATTCATTCCACAGGGCGCAAACATATTTGTATCGATATCCATATCAGGCATTTTCATAACGAAACTCCTTTCCTCTATTCTCAGTGTATCATAAAGCTTAGCTAAATCAAGAAAATGATTTCCTTCATCAATCAATTCAGGAAATCATGCCATTGTACCCTTGATGCTTGAAAATGAAAGTTCCTATAATAATAAAAAGTCCTGACCGGACTTCTATAATTACATAAAAAAGTAATGAACCGCACTGATAACCGTCCCTAAAATGACTGACATAATAACCATTGGAATTGCTGACTTTTTATCTTCCTTCATAACCATAATGATGGTCGCAAAGCCAGTGCCAAGCCGATGATGCCGCCCTTAAGCCACCATGCCATACCATATAAATCGATATTAATGATCACAAAAGGCAAAATAAAATAGAATACAAAAGCGGAACTGATAGAAAATTTATCCAATTTCATTTTGATCATCGGCAGAATATCAATCAGCCCGACAACAATTCCCAGCAATGCGGTTAATAAAATTTTTTGAAACATAATTTCCTCCTTATCGTCGATATTTTTCAACCCAACATATAATTAGACAATAAGAAAGCTAAATTGTGACAAAAAATAATACAATTCGCTTTTAAATTTGATTAATCAACGTTCAATCTTTACTGTCGCAATCGCTGTTTGTCCTGCTTCACCGCTGATCAAATCCTGCATTGCCGGTACAAGCATCATGAAACCGTCCTGTCCATAGCGTTTATCGTAGCCTTTTGCATATCCCTCCTCAACGAATATGTGCTGAATTTGACCGACAACCATGGCAGTAATCTGAGCGCCGCTTAAATCCATTACCTCTTTTAAAGTACATTCCATGTTAAGAAAAGCTTCCTTAATCATTGGAGCATGAATTGTTGCAGCATGTTCCAAAGTAAAATTTCCTACTAGAAATTCGTCAGTTTCATCATCATTTTGATTAATCGTCGCAATCAGCTGATCATAATAACGGATTGGCAGGAAGTTGATACAGAAGCATTTGTCCCGCATAATATTTGCATAAGTATGCGTTTTTTGATACAAGCCTCCCATCACTGCAAAAAAAGCAGTTTTATCGCCATGAAAACAACTCCAAGCATGAAAACAGACATTAGGTTCTCCATTCGCTTTCCAAGTAGTAATGGCAAATAAAACTGATGGAATTGCCGAAGTTGTTTCAAGATGTGAAAACAAGTCAAATTCTTCAGGATATGCAGATTTAAAATATTGTGGAAAAGCTGTGCCAATTTCAATTTTCATTTTGATTTTCCCTTTCCTGATCAGCGCATAATCAGATAAGCGTTATGACTGCTGTCATGCTGTCCCTTATCAATTAATAATAACACAATAATGACCTTTGCATGATGAAAAATCCGGATCGTGTGATCCGGATTCTGTGACTAAAGGATATTTATTCAGTTTAGAATGTAGTCGGTGTTTGACTCTTCTGATTCAAACAAACGTTTTTGTTATTGAATGTCTGAACAACCTTATTTAATATTTTCTTCATAGCACATTTTAAGCGCACCGCACATTCTTTGCAGCTGATCATAATGACAGGCAATATTCATTCGCATAAAGCCTTCATTGCCAGGGCCAAACTCTGTACCTGATGAATAAACGATGCTGTATTTTCTGAGCAATTCCGCAAGCTGGTCACAATTCATGTGCCAATCATTGAAGTCCAGCCAGAATAAGTAAGAGGCTTCCGGTTTGGTTAAAACAATATCCATGTTGTTTTCTTTAAAGAATTTTACGACATACTCTTTATTGCGCTGTAAATACAGCTGAAGCTCGCTGATATAATCATCACAAAGATTGAGGCCGGCCGCCATCCCCACCAAGGCTAGATCGATGATTTCAACTCGGGCATTCATTGCGGCCACCTCATATTGCGCTCTTAAACGCGGATTAGGAATGACTGTGACTGCGGTTTTTAAACCGGGTATACTGAATACTTTACCGCTGCTGGTTAAGAGTACGCAGTTATGTTTTGCTTCATCACCGACGCTTAATATCGATATGTGCTTTCTGCCATCATAATAAATATCAGAATGAACTTCATCACTCAATACAATAACATCATGAGCATTGCAAAGATCATACATTTGCTGCATTTCCTCATGGGTATAACCACGGGACGTCGGATTGCCTGGATTACATACAACGAGCATTTTAACTCTTGGATTTTTAACCATTACCTCTAATTGCGGAAAGTTGATTGTCCATTTACCCTTTTCACGATCATATAGCTGACGATTTTCAAAAATCATCCTGCCGTTATTTTTAGGTACATTATATAAGTGTCCGAAGGTTGGGGTTTGAATGATCACACCATCACCCGGCGCCGTAAACGCATCAAGCAAGACCTTATAAACAGCCATTAATGATGTGCCGGGAAATACATCTTCAGGTTTAATGTCAAGACTGTAATGGCGGTTTTGGTAGTTGGCGAAAGCTTCTAAGAAATAGCTTTTATCTGCACAGTAAGATAGGATGCCCTGATCTATTTTGTCATGCAGTGCTTTTTGCACCTCAGATGGCATTTTGAAATCAGTATCCGCCGTGCCCATTGGAAAATCAACATCGAAGCCTTCCCCGTCCCATTTCCAAGTATTCGTATTTCTGCGATTCAAAGGAGTATCAAAATTATTCATCTTCTTCACACTTTCTTTATTGTTTAATACTTATTCAGCCGCTTTTGTTTTAACCGGTGTCAGATCGACAAAACGTTTGCCGTTTTTAAAACCGATTCCAAAGATTGACAGCCCGATAGCAACTGCGGCACAGCCCCAGCTAAATACATTATACGGCAGTGCATCAAGGTTGAAACACCGCTGAGAGCTGCCAGAAAGATTGCCGTGTCACACCAAGGAATGCAGGTTAAGAACTGCGTACTGGCGGTAGCGCAGCTTGATACCAGATCCATGCTGTCCATTCCCTCTTTCTCAAATTTTTCAATAAATAAATCTTTTGACATCATGGTTGCTAAAAAGGAACTCGATGTCATCGCCACTACCAGCCCAGAAACAAAGATTGAGGAAGTAACCAGCATCGGGCGGCTCTTCACCTTGCCGAAGATTGATACGGCAATCACATCGATCGCCTTCGTTTCAAGTAAGACCGTGCCATACATCGTAGCGACGATAACCAACAATGCCGCGTTGATCATACTCATCGCGCCGCCGCGGTTAACAAGATTTAGGAAAATATCATTAAAGCCATTTTCCGCTATGCCAACGGTACCGGTTAAATTGAAGCCATTGTATAATGCATCCAAGCCATTCACAAAGGAGAAGCCATTGAAAATCATACCAAAAATCAAGCCGATCAGTGAGGTTAAGATTAGGGTCATCAGGATCGGCTTCTTTTTAAATGTCAGAAAGAAGACAAATACCATCGGCAGGATAACCAGCGGATTAACATTAAAAACAGCAGCTATTTCCTGGCGGATCAGTGCCGCTGATTCAAGATTGCCGCCAACTGCAGTATTGGCAAAACCAAGAATTGCATAAACAACAACTGCGATAAGTATCACCGGTATTGCATAGTGTGCCATCCGTTTAATCATCGTTACTGTATCCACCTCTGCCAAACTGGCTGATACATTAGAAGTATCACTCATCGGTGAGAGAATCTGTCCGACATGTGAGCCAGAAGCAACAGCGCCGGCCACAATAGCCATCGGCACTCCCATACTTTGAGCAATTGAAAGCATAACAACGCCAACCGTACCGGCTGTACCCCATGATGTTCCAATGACGCATGATACAACCGCGGTAATTATAAAGGATAAAACAACCATTAAGTTTGGTGAAATTATATTGATTAAATAATAAATGATTGTCGGAATGGTGCCGGAATATATCATTGAGGCAACAAACATACCAATTGCTAGAATAATCAAAAAGATTTCCACAACACCGCGCTGACGGTCTAAAATCGGTTTCATAATTTCATCCCAGCTATAACCGCATTTAACGGCAATCGCCATGGACCATACAATCGCGATCACCAATGCCGGAATGATAGAAATATCTGCCTGAACAGCTAAAATGATCATTCCTAACAGAACTGCTATCATCGAAAGAGCTTCAAGCAAACTTGGTCGATTTTTTCTCTAACTTTCTTTTCTTTTTCCATCTCAATAATCCCTTTCTTATGCTATATTAACTTTTACTGTAAACTAACCTGAAATTGCCGGCGGCTGTACAGCATATTTCATAGCTATTATTTGTTAAAACGCGGCCATTAATTCAACTTCACATAAAACCTTAACCCTTTATAACCTTAAAGCCTTCACTGAAACGCTACCCTTTAATAAATTCGGCAAAATTACTCATATCAATGATAAATCTATCGTTTTTCTTGCTAGGTATAAAGAAATGACGTCTTTGTCAATACTGCCGTTAATTCAATAACAAATCAGCCATCCTCTGTAAATATGGGTGGCAGCAGACAATTTATTGCACATTGAAATTATATCCAATTTAATTTATTTCTGAAATGTTTACCCGTCTTTATTATAGTAATAAATCTTGCTTAGTCAACGATTTAGCATTGAAATGATTCAATGTATTTCTTGTTAACGAATGAAATAGCCGGCATATAAATCAGCGGCTTACATCCTTTTCCATAAATTGTCATCCACTAACTAATTTTCATTATTGAGCACGTGTATCATTAAATTCTGATGAAAATAAGAGATAAAAGTTAACCAGACTCTAAAAAAATTAAAAATTTACCAGAAGTTTGACAGGAATGCAAACTGCTGCTGCCTATAATAAAGTCATACAAGGAGGTAAGGGATATGCAGTTTGAGGTTCTATATTTAAGCAGTGAATTTTAGCAGGACTATTCTCCTTTTTCTCACCCTGCATTGTACCGTTATTACTCGTTTATTTCTTCGTATTTGCTTTCAGACGGTTTGATTATTTAATATGGTCTGCTTAGAAAAAACAGTTCATGATTGATCAATCAATGAAAGCACTCTTATCACCATTAGCAATTGGGTTAATTATTGTTTCGACTTCAAAATCATGATCCTCAAATGCTAAAGCTTGAACATCTTCTAAACAAAAGGAGGTTATTATTATAAAAAAGAGTTATACTATTTTTAAGTTATTAAGATTTTGCTTACTGATGATCGTCAGCGGCTGCACAGCAAGAGCTGTACCGTCTGGCATCAAAAAAATGAAACGATGGAGGAAATAAAAATGAATGTAAAAGAAGATAGACGAACCATTTATTTAGCCGGCGGGTGCTTTTGGGGTGTTGAAGCCTTTATGAAGCAGCTGCCTGGCATCTATGATACGGAAGTAGGTTATGCGAACGGGGTTACAGAAAAGCCGGCTTATCAGCAAGTATGTTCCGGAACCACCGGACATGCGGAAACCGTTAAAATATCTTATGATCAATCTAAAATCACAACCGAAGAGATTTTGAAGGGATATTTTAAAATCATTGATCCTACCCTTGAAAATCGTCAGGGAAATGATTTTGGCGTCCAATATCGAACAGGTATTTATTATCTTGATGATGACGACAAATTAATCATTGAACAAGTTATTGAAAATCAGCAGACACATTACAGCAAACCAATCGTCACTGAAGTGAAACCATTAGAAAATTATTACCCTGCGGAAGAATATCATCAAGACTATCTGGATAAAAACCCTAATGGCTACTGCCACATTGATTTAAGTAAAGCTGGTGAATTTATTGAAGAAGAACAACTGAAAAAAACGTTGATCTGACTTCTCAAATCATGGCAGAAAATTACCCGCTTCCTTCCAAAGAAGAATTACTAAAAACATTGACACCAATACAGTTTGCAGTTACTCAAAATAATGATACAGAAAGACCTTATACGAATGAATATGTAAATAACTTTGAAGAAGGAATCTATGTTGATATCGTCAGCGGTGAACCGCTCTTTTCATCAACAGACAAATTTAAATCAGGATGCGGATGGCCGAGCTTTACCAAGCCAATCATTGATGAAGTACTTACTGAGCATCAAGATAATTTCTTTAATATGATTCAAACTGAAGTTAGAAGCCGGGCAGCCGATATTCACCTGGGTCATGTCTTTAATGACGGGCCGAAGGATAAAGGCGGACTGCGTTATTGTATCAATAGCGCGTCGATTCGTTTTATTCCTAAAAAAGACCTAAAAACAGAAGGCTATGACTATTTGAATGTCCTGTTTGAGTAATTGATGGGTGTAGGAATGATGTGATTGTCCTACACCCTTTTGTTATACAATTTGAATGAAAGTGATTATAATGTATACACTGCTTGTTGTAAATGATGGAAAAATCATCCGTTAAAGATTTGCCAGATTGATCAATCCAAGATAAATTGGTATTGATACAATCTATGAGGCTGAAAATGACAAAATAGCCTTGCACTTATGGCAAAGCATTCAATCGGTATAATATTAGCTGATTTAGATATGCCGATAATGATAGATTTTTTATTGCCTACTCTTTATAAAAAGAGAATGCAGCTTCTATTTATTAAATATAAAACTGTATTTTTATAGGCGTTTCTATCATTATATGCAATATCTTATATTTTCCTTATATAAAATTGATCTATTGTTTATCAATTAATGAGAAGAATTCCTCCATAGGCATTGGTTTATAGAAATAGAAACCTTGGACAGCGTCACATCCAACAGAAGCTAGGAAATCAACATCTTCCTTTCTTTCCACACCTTCTGCAATAACCTTCTTCCCTATACTTTTTATCAAGTGAATAATTGTTCTAAGGATTTCTTTATTTACATCATTCATTTCCTCTATGAAAAACAGCGATCAATTTTTATCGTATCTAAATCGCATTCTTTCAGTACTTCAAAGTTAGAGAAACCATTTCCAAAATCATCTAAGGAGCAGGTAACTCCCATTTCGTGAAATGCATAAATGTTCTTTTTTAATAATCCTTTATGAACATTTATATTTTCCATAAATTCAACTTCAAGATAACTTGTATCTATATTATGTTCTTTTATTACTTTGGCATATTCTTCCACATAATGATCTTCCTTAAAAATGAATTGGATATATTCACACTGATCCTGACATTTTCCTTACCTTGATTCATTCTTTCTTTTAAGGCTACGACAACACTTTTGAATACATAGTAATCCATAATACGGACATATCCATTCTTATTAAGCATTGGCATGAACTCTGCTGCCGGTAACAGGTTTCCATTATTCTGTAATCTTAATAGCGCTTCGCCGCCTATGATTTTTTTTGTTTTAAGATCTACTTTGGGCTGTATATACACACGATATTCCCCCATATTCTTTGCCTTTGCTGTATATTCTTCCATATAGCAGTTTTGCATATAATTGTCATAGGCTTCCTGTTCATATATTTCATAACTAAATACTCTGCGATCTTGACTGTGACTCAAGAAACAGCTGAATTGAGCTTTCTCAAACGCTTCATCAAACGGGACATCTTTGGATTCTATGAAATAGATACCAAAAGAGGTATAGATATTATGGTAGGTATGAGTATTATTCATATTAAATATCAAATCTATTATTTCAATAAGGCGGATATGCTCGAAATCCTCTCGTGATGTATAAGAAACCAGTAAATAGAAGTCATCACCATCTCTTCGCTCTATAATTTCATCATCATTCAGGTAGTTTTGTATTGTTTTCTCGAGATCATGCAAGATATTATCAGCTTCTTTTTTCCATATGCATAATTCATATATCGAAACTTTTTGATATTCATGTTGATAAATGCATAAGATTTGCCGGACAACATGGCTGCTTGATAGTATCTCCTGGATGTTGATAATAACTCTTTGCCCATTTGTTTCACCTCTTTATGATACTAATACAATTGTATCATGAGTTCAATAACTTTTTATCACTAAATGAATAATTATCATTTTAATGAGTTTTGAAAATGATCTTTTATCACACCTAAGACAATCGTCTTGGCAACTTTCCTTCTCCAAGTAAGTCCTTGCTCATGCCGGGCTTGATTCATTTGTGATACAGCCGGGTAATTTCAGGGCACCATCTACCACGTTGTCTAAACGTGGTAATTCTCTTTTGAGATATGTCCTTATAGGTTCATCTTGGTATATCTGTCATCATAACAAAACATTCATGACTGCTATATTCAAGATGATCAAGGATAATATTGATTTTAATTTAGAGTAAATTGAATCGTATCTTATAAAATTGCCTATGCAGATAGGCCCTTTTGTCATATCTTCTCTCCAGCTTTGATTACTTCATTAACTTTTTCCCTTTTCCTTCCAATGAGGGGACTTTTCATAGCTGATCTCTTTTGTATTTATATTTCTTTTTGTTCTTTTTGCTTATATAAATCATCGTCCGCTTCTTTTAGCAATTTAGTCATATACTTTTCTTTTTCCGACGTGAATGCATAACCACAGGTGATAGAGAGAATTTCACCTTGTCTATATCCATTATGTTCGATCCTCTTTTTCTTAATATTCTCTTTTAGTGTTTGTAATGTTTTTCGGACTGTAGATTCAGTTAAATTATCAAATAGAATAGCGAATTCATCACCGCCATAGCGATATGTCCTGATACCAACCTTACTGATCTTTTGTAAAGACTTCCGATTTCTATCAATACATCATCACCTTTTTGATGCCCATAATAATCATTGTATTCTTTAAAGTAATCAACATCCAGCATTGCAACTGCAACAGTATCAGCAGCCAGTAATTTTGATTCATGCATATCCTGTTCAAAGCTACGACGATTTAAAATTCCTGTCAGATCATCAATGCTGACCAAACTTTTCAACTGATCATTCTCCTTCTCAAGATACGCCTGTTTATCCTTTGCATAAAATGCCTCCATTTTTATTTGCAGTCCAGCACTGGAATTTTTCTGATCAATCTTCTCGATATCCATGATAATATCATAATATTTTACACATTCTCTGGATAAGATATCTTGATAGCCGAATTTACGGCAAAACTCAATAATGAGCTCCTGTACTTCTTTGGTCATTCTCATTTCCTTATCCTTACTAATTTTTTTAAGTATCTTAAGGCATATTTGAGCATAATATTCATTATTTAATTCAAGCATGATTCGGCATATGACCAAGATTAACTGATATGTTAATAATACATCATCTGTTTCTTGCTGCAGCTTTAGCATTGAATCAACTATTTGATAATAGCCATCCATATCCTGTTCATTAAGTTTCATGAAGGCCTCAGCATAATAACGCATTAATTCCATTCCCTTGTTATACTTATCCTTTGGTATGCTATCAAAAGATATAAAGCATGCATCAAAATCAAAAGCTTCCTTTGCATGATAACTGCAGTTGCAAAGATTCGACAAAGCCATTGCTTGCGCATAATAAGAATCCTTCTGCCCTTTACGAATATACTCATAGCTTTTCGTATAATATTTCAGCGCTTCATGAAAACTTTTCTTGACCTCAAAACAATTCGCAATATTATTATAAACAGCTGCAACCGCCAAAACATCATCCTCTTTCTCTGCAGCCTGCAGGGATTTCAAATAATAATCAACTGCTGTAATTTCATCATATATGGAACTATAAAACATTCCAGTGTAATTGTATACTCTGACAAGAAGATCATTATACTGAAACTGTTCTCCAATACGTTTAGCTTCATGTAGAAGTAGTATCCTTGCTGATTATCATTAATCGCAAGATAGTAATCTCCTAAAAAAGTATAGGAAAACATTAATGCATATGTATCATTTACATCGATTGCTTTCTCTGATAATGAAAAACAAAGTCTTTTTTCTTCTTCAAGGTCAGTTAAACGTACTCTTAGTATTTCATTTTGTAATTGTTCAATGGTTTTAATTTCCGGTCCATAATTTTCCATGAAAACCTCCTAGCACTTCCTTAATAATGTGTTTTCATAATAATCTTATATCCTGATTATCTTCATATTTTCACACACAAAATATATATCATTGAAGTTCAATCTTAATGTAGAAATTAACTTCTATGGATGTTCATAAAACACTACCTTTTCATTTGTATCTACTTAAAATTAGATTCATCTTTATTAAATTATTGTATCATATCATATCTGTTAATTCCATGATCAATCACATATAGATGAGAATGTAGGGTTTTATTACTTGACAATACTTAGCTGTAAAGATATATAGACATCATATACCTTTCTCCCTGCATTAGTCTATCTTTTAGGTCTTACTATGTAAGACCTTCTCTTGATTTTTTATTTAATCATTAATTGACATTGTTTCCTTCTTTATACAGCAAAGAATATATTATGCAGATTATAAATTTAGAAAAAATATGGTTTCCCATGTTTCCTAAATGGTAATAAAGTATTACAAATCAAAATTAATTATTACAAATAATATATCGGATATCACATGAATAATGGTAAAGATTCCATTATGATTTTAATAGTGCACCCATGATAAGTATACTTTAAATGAATTGATCTGGACTAACATAATATGATACAAACAAGAATACTTAATATGACTGCATAGATTTAGATTCAAGGGCAGATAGTGTATCCCTGCGCTTAATAATTTTAGTACTTGTTCTTATCCAATTGATGATATGTTCAATTAGAATACCAACCTATTCCCTATAAAAGCAGCACATACTTTTCGTTAAAATATATGCGCATTTTATGCCAGAAGTGATGCCAAACGCTGCGCAGATATGCTTCCTAAGTGCTGTCTAATTAGAACCTCCGCATCACGCACGTACATTCACGCACACTCATGCAAACAACAAAAAACCCCATAAACATGGGGTTTCGTGAGTGTACATAGTTGTACGTGAGTGTAGAAAGTATGTACTTTCTATCGCTTTGAGAACTGAGGTGCTCTACGAGCTGCTTTAAGTCCGTATTTCTTACGTTCTTTAGCACGTGGATCACGAGTAACAAAGCCAGCAGCTTTTAAAGCCGGACGGTAATCAGCACTAGCTTCCATTAAAGCTCTTGTGATACCGTGACGCATAGCGCCAGCCTGTCCAGTGTAACCACCACCCTGAACATTGATTAATACATCAAATTGTCCTAAAGTTTCAGTCAATTCTAACGGTGAACGAACAACCATACGTAAAGTTTCTAATGGAAGGTATTCTTCTAATGTTTTACCATTAACAGAAATGTTACCTTTTCCTGGAGTCATGAAGACACGAGCAACAGAAGTTTTACGACGTCCTGTACCGATGTAAGTTACGTTATTTTTCTTAGCCATATCCTATCCTCCTAGCCTTTAATCTCCAGCACAACTGGTTTTTGTGCTGCATGTGGGTGTTCTGCACCTTTATAGACAAATAAATGTCCGCGTTGTACATCACCTAAACGAGTGTGTGGAAGCATACCATGAATAGCTCTTTCAACCCATTCAATTGTATACTGATCCTTCATTACGCGAGCGCTGCGTGTACGTAAGCCGCCTCTCCACTGAGAGTGGTTATAGTACATTTTGTCTTCCATTTTGTTTCCACTTAAAACGATCTGATCAGCATTGATTACGATAACATAGTCACCGCAGTCAACGTTTGGTGTAAATGACGGTTTGTGTTTACCATGTAACACAGCAGCTACTTCAGTAGCTAAACGTCCTAAATTCTTTCCTGCTCCATCGACTACGTACCACTGACGTGTTACTTCTGCAGGTTTTGTAAATGTTGTTTGGCGCATATTGTTGCTTCCTTTCCTAAGTAGTTTCCGGGGCTACAAAGGCATAAACGTGCCTTTTAATATTGTAAATGCTAAACCCCTTAAAGTCAAGATAATTATGTATTAATTTTACACAATTAACGCAGAAATTGAATCGTATCGACCACCTCAAGCCCTAGTTTTTTCAAATAAGCCCTGGCATTGTCATAATATTCATTCTTCTCCAGATTCAGATTATCATGAGCATCCATACCAACGATTGCCTTACAGCCGGTATCCGCCGCGATTTCCCAGAAACGGTGATGCGGATACTGTTCTCTGCCCAACTGTTCAGAAACCATTTTGCCGGCAATATTATATTCTAAAATCATATCCAGTTCCTTCGCTTTATCGCAAATAACATGAGCCGCATTATCGCACAGAGCATCCCATTGACGCAGTGAACGCATAAACAGGTCAGGATGCGCAAAATACGCGTACAGGCCGGTTTCCATGCCCTTAATCGCATCATTCAGATAAAGCTCCATCGTCTGATTATCAATAATATGACTGCCGTAATAAAAGCGATTTTCATCGGTTTCATAGAAATGATTGCCGAAAATAATATAATCCAGCTCCTGTTCCTTGATAAACTGTTTTAACCATGGCATATACTGCTCATAATATTCAACTTCAAGACCCAGCTTAATACTGATCTGATCTTTATACTTTTCCTTCAGCGATAAAATGCTTCGCTTATAATCATCAAACTGACTCAACTCCATCCGCATTGTCGGATGGAAATCACTGTTATATTTCCATGGAGCATGATCTGAAAAGCCTAATTCATCATAACCGGCTTTAATTGCACTTAAAACATAATCTTCATCGCTGCCCTTCGCATGCTGACAGCGTGTTGTATGCGTATGATAATTCGCCTTCATCTTCATTCCTCCTCGTAATTAACCTTGACTAAATATAACCCGCACGCTTCTGCCTTATAATGACATGCATGCTTATCCTTAGCTTCCAGCATCTTCAAAATACTATCTTTATTCTCATGATGCAAACCGGCTTCAATCAGTGTCTGAGCCATCATCCGCACCTGATAGCGCAAAAAGCCATCGCCTTCAAAAATCATCCGCACACCCGATTCATACGCTTCTGCCTCAACCCGAGTAATTGTTCTCACCCGGCTTTTCTCAGCATGGATCTTATTACTTGTGAAGGAAGTAAAATCATGAGTGCCGACAAAGATCGACGCACATTCCCGCATCGCTTCAAGATCCAGTTCCCGTCTTTCTTTACCCATATAATTCTGAATAAAGGGGTTGTCAGCATCCCTTGTCACATAATAATCATACCGCTTACTGACAACATCAAAACGGGCATGAAAATCCTCGGGCATAACCTGGGCGTCCTGAATGCGAATCGATTTAGGCAGCAGACGGTTAATCGCCGCACACCAATGAAAAGGCGTCAGCTTCAATTCGGTTTCAAAATGAAATACTTGCCCTAAAGCATGTACACCGGTGTCCGTGCGGCCGCTGCCGACGATGCTGACCTCTCTTTTATGCATTTTCTTTAAAGCCTTTTCGATAGTTTCCTGAATTGAGGGTGAACCAGGCTGCACCTGCCATCCGCAATACATCGATCCGTCATAGGCCACAATACACTTTACAATCATAACACCGCCAAGGCAATCATGCCGACACAAACCAAGCAAGCAAAAACGATCAGCATTGTATCTTTTCGCTGCATCACAAGCTGCTTATAACGCGTACGCTGATGATCCGGCACATACCCTCTGGCCTCCATTGCATTTGCCAATTCCTCCGCGCGTGGAAGGAAGATACAAATAATGGCACGATCAGGGATAGAATAGCCATAATCTTCTCTTTCAGCTTTCCTTCGTCAAGATCTACACCGCGGCTTGCCTGTGCCTTGATGATTCGCTGAGTTTCCTCAATCAACGTCGGTATAAAACGCAGCGCGATTGAAATCATCATCGCAATCTCATGGGCCGGTACATGAAATCTTTTTAAAGGCGACATTAAATCTTCCAGCCCCATCGTCAGGTCAAGCGGCTTAGTAGTAGCAGTCAACGTGGTGGTAATGGTAATCATCAGCACCAAACGAACAACAATATAAAACGTCTGTGACAGGGCGTCAGAATAAACCGTAAACCCAAATACTGTAATCAGCGGTGTTCCTGTCTTAACTACCAGCATATTGATAATCAATAAGAATCCAAGCATAAAAAACATCGGCTTCATGGCATTCCAGATAAAGTTTAATTTCATCTTTGCCAGATAGATGCCCAGCAATACAACAGCACCAATTAATGCGTAACCGATAAAACCCGCCGGAATAAAGATGGCAATCATCAAAATCAGCATAGCGGCTATTTTAGCCCGCGGATCAAAACGATGCATTGCAGAATCAATTGGCAGATAACGTCCCAAGGCAAAATTTTTCATCGTTTCACCTCTTTTGCCACCTGTTTGGCAAGTTCTTCCATATCCAGCAATGAAGGATCAAGCTTAAATCCTTTCGCCAGCAAAGCCTCACGCAGACGGATCACCGCCGGCGATTAATTTTCATTTCTTTTAAATCATCAACATTACTGAAGAATGTCTTCACATCACAGTCACGTTTAATTTTGCCATGTGAAAGCACAACCACATGCTGACAATAGGACAATACGTGTTCCATGTCATGTGTTACCAGCAAAATTGTCTTATGATAGTTTTTCTGAATATCAACAAACAGCTGCATCATATCTCTGGCGCCTTTAGGATCAAGTCCCGCTGTCGGTTCATCAAGCACTAATATCTCCGGATCCATCGCTAAAATACCGGCAATCGCCACCCGCCGTTTTTCACCGCCGGAGCATTCAAAAGGACTCTTCTCATAATAGCTTTCATCAAGACCGACAACCTTCAGCACCTCTTTAGCGCGCTGTTCAGCCTCTTCTTCACCGGCGCCAAAATTCTTCGGACCAAAACTGACATCTTTTAAAATCGTTTCCTCAAACAGCTGATATTCAGGAAACTGAAAGACCAAGCCTACCTTTTTACGCAGCGCCTTTAACTGCTTTGGCTTCTCATCAGCTTTTATGATTCGATCATTAATCTGAATCTCACCCTTGCTTGGCAGCAATAATGCATTCAAATGCTGAACCAGCGTACTCTTGCCGCTGCCTGTTTCACCAATAATCGCAGTCATACAGTATTCCTGTATCGTTAAATCAATAGCATCTAAGGCTACGGATGCGAAAGTCGTACCCTCATTATAAATATGACTTAGCTTGCGGATTTCAATTGACATAATTCATCCACCAGCCTTTCCATCGTAATAACCTCATCAATATTAACACCCTCATCCTGTAATGCATGAACAAACTTCAGCGCATAAGGAATATCAAGCTTTAAATCGATCAATTCCTGTTTCCGTTTTAAAATATCTGCCGGTTTGCCATCCATGATCTTGTGACCCTGATCAAACACCAGCACATGATCACTGCCGGCTACCTCTTCAATATCATGCGTTATCGATAAAACCGTTAAATGATTTTGTTCATGAATCTCATGAATCAACGCGTTAATTTCTGCTTTACCCTGCGGATCAAGCATACTGGTGGCCTCATCAAAAATAATAATCTCAGGATTCATCGCCAATACACCGGCAATTGCCACCCGCTGTTTTTGACCGCCGGAAAGCCGTGTCGGTTCACTATTTAAGTAATCCAGCATATTTACTTTAGCCGCAAAATTCTCAATAATGCCCTGCATCTTTGCGCTCTCTACGCAGTGATTCTCCAGTCCGAACGCAATATCATCAGCAACCGTTGCGCCAATGAACTGATTATCCGGATTTTGAAATACAATTCCTATTTTACTGCGGATCGCATATACATTTTCATCATTCAGTTCAAGTCCGTCAACTTGAATCGAACCGCTGTCCTTAACCAGCAAATCAATCAGCAGCTTGGCAATCGTTGACTTACCGCTGCCGTTATGACCGATGATAGTTGTATAAGACCCTGCTTCAATATCAAAAGAAATGCCGTCTATTGCATTGTGTTCTTTATCATAAGAAAATGTGCAGTCTCTAACTGTAATTTTATTCATCAAAACACCTCGCAGTCTGCACTTTATTATACAACGTTTTTTGTTACTTCACAAATATTTAGTTGTAAAATCATGCGAATAACCGCTGTTTTTACCGCTTCCTGCAAATTATCACCCCAAAGCAGAGCACTGCCTGAATTTTATTCGTTCAGAAGAAAAACCGCCTTCATTATTGAAAACGGTTTCGCTGTTTTATTCAGGAATTGCCAGATCCTTGCCGTTTGATGCGATCAGCTTCTTATAGTAATAGAAAGACTGTTTACGGTAACGTTTCAGTGTTCCTTCACCGGCATCATTGCGGTCTACATAGATAAAGCCATAGCGCTTCGACATCTGTCCGGAACCATTCGAGACAATATCGATAGGACCCCACCATGCATAACCAAACAGGTCAACACCATCACGAATCGCATGTTGCATCGCTATCACATGATCACGCAGATACTCCATCCGGTATGTATCATTCACGGTACCATTGACTAATGCCTCTTTGATGCCTAAACCATTCTCAGCAACAAAGATAGGAACCTGATAACGATCATATAAATCAACCAGTGCCAGATATAAGCCATCCGGATCGATTGACCAGCCGGAAGGGGTCAGCTTCAAATATGGATTGGTCTTACCGGTATTGACAATATTATCATCACCGCGGTACGCTGTATCGCCATGAATTTCCTTATCCGAGGTATTGGTTTCCTTTTGTACTGATTCAACATAATCTTTAGAAGCAATTCTTGAACGATAATAAGTAAAGCTTAAGAAATCCACCGGATATTGTTTAATAATGGCCATATCTTCATCAGTATATTCAATATTAATATCATTCTCTTTGAAATATTCCCATGCATAACCCGGATACTGGCCGCGCACCTGTACGTCAGAGAAGAAATAACCGCGTTGTTTTTCTTTTAATACGACGATTGAATCCTTAGGATCACAGCTCATCGGATAGATTGTCTTATACTCAATGACTGAGCCTACCTTTGCTTCAGGATCAATTTCATGAATAATCTTTACCGCTAAAGAGCTGGCGACAAATTGATGATGACTCGCTTGATAAACGTCATTTAATGTACTTGTTTTAGGATCAATGCCGGCAGTCATCCATTCCATCTTATGAATATTATTGCCGATTTCATTAAAAGTCAGCCAATACTTTACAACACCATGCCAGCGTTCAACCATCGTTTTAACAAACTTCGTATAGAAATCAATCATTTTACGGCTCTTCCAGCCACCGTATTTATCAGCTAAATGCAGCGGCATTTCATAATGAGAGATAGTAACCATCACCTCCATGCCCTTTTCCCGGCATGTCTTAAATACTTGGTCATAGAATTGCAGACCTAATTCATTGGGTTCTTCCTCTTCACCGGTTGGAAATAATCTTGTCCATGCAACACTTGTCCGATAGACATTAAAGCCCATTTCTCCAAACTCACTGATGTCCTCCTGCCAATGATGATAGAAATCAATACCGCCATGGGTTGGATAATATTTCGCATTACGATCCGGATAACCAAAGACGCCGTGAGGCTGTACATCAGCGACTGAAGGCAGCTTGCCGTCTTCCATATAAGCGCCCTCATATTGATTGGCAGCTGTAGCGCCGCCCCAAAGGAAGCCCTTTGGAAAATCTTCTGGTATAATTAAATCTTTTGAATATTTCATTTCTTTACTCCTCCTATTTCAGCAATAATACTTTTACCTCTTTTTACATGTCCCTCTTTAATAATCTTTAATTCCTGCTGACAATTGGGAAACAAGATCATAATGGACATATCATAGCCCTCCTGATTCATCAGATAAGAATCAAAACGGACAATCTTATCACCACAATGTACCTGCTCGCCTTCTTTGACATAGCATTTGAACCCTTTCCCCTTAAGTTCTACTGTATTGATTCCGATATGTACAAGAACCTCCAGTCCTGCCTCTGATGTGATACCAAAGGCATGGAGTGTCGGATAGATCATCGATATTCTGCCGCTGATCGGCGCGGCGACTATTTCACTATCGGGATGATAGCGGCTCCCTCGCCCAGCATTTTCTGAGCGAATACCTCATCCTTTACATTCTCCAGCGGAATCAGCTTTCCGGTTGCTGCTGCGGCAATTGCATTAGCCGGCAATGCTGCTTTATTTAAAAAATCAAACATTCAGTTTCAGCTAAGCTTTAGATTCATCCTTAAATAATAAGAATGTCACCACAAAGGAAATAATGAATGCAACAGCAACAGCAACTAGAATCGCAGCAATTGTATCTTCAAAGATAACTACCCCTAAAATACTTGAATAACCCATTGAATATGCCCGTGCGCCCATCAGACCGGCAACTGCGCCGCCGACCAGGCCGCCGACTGCTACACCGATGATCGGCGTTTTAAATCGAATGCCGATACCATATAATGCCGGTTCAGAAACACCTGAAACTAAAGCGCCGATGCCTGCAGATAAAGCCGTTGATTTTAAATCGCCGTCCTTTGTGCGCATCATCACCGCAAAGCAGGAACCGCCTTCCGCAATGTTATGCAGAATCCAGCCCGGACGGAATACATTATCAAATCCCTGAGCGGTAAACAATTCGGTCATCGGCGGTACCATCAGCATATTAACGCCCATCAGAACTAAGAATGGATGAGCTGCGGCAATGATACCAGGTGCCATACCGCCAGTTAACGATTCAATCCAAACAATGACATTAACGATCCAGCCGCCCACGATATTACCGGCTGGTCCTAATACGATCATCGTAATTGGATAACCGACTAAGAAAATACACAGCGGCGCGAAAACGCTTCGTAAAACACCCGGTATCACCCGATAGAAGAACTTCTCTAAATATGCAGCCATGATAGATAAGAAAATCGCCGGCAGCAAAGTACTTGAATAACTAATCAAGGTAACCGGGATTCCCAACATCGTCACTGCTTCACCGGCCGCCGTTAAGCTGACAAAGCCAGGATAAAGCAGAGCCGCTGCCAATGTGATAGAGAATGCCGGATTTGACTTCAATACCTTAGAAGCCCCGTAAGCTACCAGAATCGGCATAAAGTAGAAAGGTGTCTGAGCGATAAAATCAAACATCTTATAGGTTGTCGTTGCAGCCAGATCAGGATTGAAATAGCTTGCCAGTGACAATACAACACGCATCATGCCGGCGCCGTATAAAACAGTGATAAACGGCGTTAATGACGCTGACATAAATTGAATCGCTTTAAGGAAGTAATACTTCACATTCTTTTTAACCGGTTCTTTTAAATCCAAATCCTCTGCATGATTTTCATCAACGACATCCCCCGTCTGAATATCATAATGCTTTTCAATCTCATCAAAGACCGGGAATAGGTTTTCACCCAGAATTACCTGAAATTGTCCGGAACCATAAACAACCCCCAAAACACCATTCAGCTTCTTTATTTCCTCATCCTTTGCGAGACTTCGATTCTTTAATACAAAACGTAAACGGGTAACACAATGTGAAACCGTCTGAATATTGGCTGTACCTCCGACTCTTTCAATAATATCGGATGCAAGCTTTAAAGGTTCTATCTTAGCCATATTTTCTCCTTTCCAAGTTATTGGTTATGCTTGGCTTGTTTCAGCAGCCGTTCAACATGAATGATCAAATATAATCGTTCATCATCACTGACACTGCAGTTATAAGTCTCTGATACATATTCGGCAATCTTATCGACACAAAGATTCGCTTCATCATGCCCCGTCTGAATCTGTGAATAAATATCCCCTAATGATTCATCCGATGGCTTTGTTGCTTCAAATAAAACTCTTCTCATGAAAAACTTAAGATGAATTACAAAACGTGAATAAGCCATTGAATCCTCATCAACAACGATACTTAAATCTGTCTCAACGATATTCATGATTTCACTCACAGCCTTCATAATTTTTAATGCTTCTCGGTTGGTCTTATTTTCAGTAGCGGTTATTAAATGGAAAGCAATAGAGGTTGATTCTTCTTTCTTTAAATTTATATTTAAAGTTTCATTAATCATTTTCAGTGCCTTTTTACCTACTTCATATTCATCCTTATAAAACCGTTTAACTTCTTCATTTACTAAAGCAAAGGAATCAAAACCTGATTTATATTGATTGACACTGAAGTTGATATGATCAGCCAGAGCAATTACCAAATTGACATTAAATGTCGCATGCAATTCATTTTGTGCCATTTCGATAATTGATTGAGTTAATTCAATAATTTCATAAGGAGCTTCATCAAATAATGTTAGAAGTCTTTGCTTGTTTTGATTATCTAATGAAATGAAGTCTTGCTGATTTCATTGTCTGAAATGATATCATGCTTATCCTTCTTGAACCCTAACCCCTTGCCGATTGCGACAACTTCTTGGCCTTTGAAGTTTTCCGCAATGACAATGTTGTTATTGATTACTCGTTTCACTTTTAATTGGTTTTTCATCATATCTATCTTAACCACTCCTTTCCATAGGACATAAAAAAACAAACCCCATCATGATTGCTTGCTTTACAATCAACTTTGGAGTTTGCCTTAATAACCTTGATTAAGTAACAAAACCGATTTATCTTTGTCCACTTACATCTTACTAAAACGCTTACATTTTGTCAATAATAAAATGTGATTTCTTCTACAAATCAATTTTATCCTCTCTTTCATGACTTTTAAACTGCCACGCATCTTTAGGTGTATAAACTTTGCGGTAGATCACACAGCCTTTGCCGCTTTTAAATTCATTGTTTAAAAAATCATAATAAGCACCTGGTGAGATAATACCGCTGAAATCAAGGATAGAGAAGCCTATCTTACTGAGATGCTTGGAAACATAGGAAACACAGTTTGTATAAAAGACAAAAAAGGTTTTAAATTTTCCCTCTTTTATTTTATAAAAGTGTGAATTATGTACATTACGGGTAACACGGCTTAGATAATCGTCGCAGATTCCTTTTGGCTCGATTCCCTTCCGTTTTAATTCTTCATCAGAATTAAAGGGTTCAAACTTAGCAAAGGATTCTAACAGTGACTGATTCAGCTGTTCCTTTTGACGGTCATTTAATACTAAGCCAAAGGTAACAAGCACCTTATTCTCATTTTTCAGACAGTTATATAAATACTCATCCTTAGGAGCCAGAATTGCCACACCATCACCATAGGTGCCAAATAGATAACGGACATGAGGATCGTAGCAGCCATAGGAAAGCAGTGTGCCATGATAGCTTAAATCACAGTGTCCCAGCTGCGCCGGACCGCTTTTGGCAACATGGACTATGACTTCAAGATCACTTTTTAGATCCTTTTTAATGACATCAAATTCCTCACGCTGCTGATCTGATTCTGAACGGGTTAAGATAACCTTCATCAAATGCGGCGGCAGTAATGCGCCAACCATGGTAGGAATCGCTAACTGGAAACGATTGTCGATATCTTCAATTACTGATTCCGGAATCAAGGCAGTCAGCGCACGAAACACGAAAAACGCTCCGTATAAGATAAAATATGCTCCGCATACGATGATTACCTCCAGTGAATAATCACTTGGATTAAAAATCAACGCAATCGCACTCAGCAGATAGAGAATGGTCATAAATACCTGCGAGCGGGCATAGGGCAGATGATCGTGCAGCATCAGATAGGAAGTAATACCTTTGACAACAGCTAAGATAAGCAGCCAGAAACCAAGCACGACCGGTACCAACGCCATCAGCCGTTCAACATTACCATAACATATAAGACCGACTATAATAAGACCAATTACTTGAATCAGCAGTGCTGATTTTCGACTATTCCAACGATTGATACAAAGATAACCAATTGAAGAGAGGGTCAAGATAATAATACCGATACTGAAAAACTGATAAGTCAGTTTCAAAGCTGATGCCCAATTCGTAATAAAAATGACACCCAAATATAATAACACCGCTCCGTTCACAAACATGAAACCGATATTCAGCCGTTTCTTCAGCAATCCCTTCACCTCCCCTGACTGAATGAAAAAAAGGCTTTCGCCTTTTTTGATTCTAGTAGCTTACACGGCTTTTCCAGCCCTTGTATACACCGTGCATTTCTAATGCCAGATTAGCTAGATAATAAATATTTTGAATCAATTGAATGCGATCAATCGGCGCAATGTGCAGTACATAAAGTTCAAGTGCTTCTTCGCCCTTTGTTACGACAAAGCCTTTATTGATAACCGCTGTCTTATAGTTTTCTAAATCATCAAGATCAGTGAAAGCTACCGTATGCTGGACCGGCCGTTCGTTTTCATGAACATCACCGTTTTCTTCCAGATCCGCAATCACTTCCTGATTGATTTCATCGATGCGTTTTTTATCATCAGCACTTAGATATGGATACTGAGGATCAGCTGCTTCACTCTTCCCTGCTTCACAGGCACATGTCTCTTCATCACTGCAGCCACAGGCGGCTTCATCTTCACATGCACAGCCTTCTTCACAAGTACAGCTTTCATTGCATCCGCAGCTCTCTTCCGTACAGCCGCAGGCTGATTCCATTTCAGCTTCACAGCTGCAGCAAGCTTCCTGATCCGCCTCTGCTTCATGATTTTCTGTACTATTTTCTTCGTCAAGAAGCTCCTGTTCAAGTTTCATGATCTTTTTTTCTTCATCTTTTTTTAATTTATAGGCAACCGCAGCGGCAATACCGCCTAAGATTGCAATTGTAGTTAATGCTTTTTTCATCTTGAATCACCACTTTTCTTTTATTTATTGTAACACATTTTACTGATTATGGAAGAAGTTCGCTTAAATTCTTTTACGGCTTACTGCTACACCATCACCGCATTCATAAAATTCCGTTTCATAATCACCACGCATTTTTAAATAATCAATGTATCCCTGAATTTTACGTACCAAAGAACGCAGGTTGCGTGATTTAATCAATGGAGCCCCTACTAAGCCATGAAACTTAAGATTATCACTGACAATGACACCGCCGGGCTTCAGATTCACTTCAAAGCGTTCAAAGAAGCGAATATACTGTGCTTTGGCCGCATCAATGAAGATACAGTCAAATGAATCACTTAATTCCACATTCATGATATCATCAAAGATACATGTAATCTGTTTATCTAACCCGCTGTGCTTCACATTTTCAACAGCCAGCTGATAACGCGCCTCATCTCTTTCAATAGTAACAACATGAATGTCGGGATGCAGTCTTGCCAGCTGTATTGCTGAATAACCGATGGCGGTACCCAATTCTAGTATGCTCCTTATTTCTTCCTTCTCTACAAGCTTCTGAAAAATTCAATGCCTTCCTGCTGCATGATGGGCACATGATTCTCTGCCGCATAAGTTTCCATCTCTTTAATTAACGCTTCCATATTTACTCCTCGATAGGTATGATATTACCGATTACCTCATGAGTCCGCGCACTGAAGGCCTCTTTAGTAACCACTTGCCCCTCATAACCATTAAGCCCATGCTGACTGGCGAGTTCATCGGTATAATTCTTAAGCTTATATACTTTGAAATTTAATCGTGTATTCATAATATCATTGGCATCTCCCTCATAATGAGAAACCAGCGGTATCCATTTCACATTCTCTACAGTAATCTTTTCTGAATCCGCTTTTTTTACGAAATCAAAGGAAATCATTCCAGATAAATTATTATACATATCCAGCATTCCGCCAATAAAATTTCCCAGGGAATAAACAACTAAGGTATTATTACCCGAAGCACCCGTTACCCACGTCACCGGCTGAATAACATGCGGATGCGTACCGATGACAACATCAACACCCAGATCAGCAAAGAGCTGTGCATATTCATATTCAAATTCATTTGGTTCAAATTGGTTCTCATTCCCCCAATGTGCCGATACAATCACCACATCGCTGACTTCCTTTGCACGTGCTACATCTTCGCGGATCGTTGTCTCATCAAAGTATGGAATCGCATAGCCGGCATATGATTCTATGCCGTTAGTGCCATAAGTATAAGCCAGAAAGGAAAAACGAATGCCATTTTTTTCGATAACCCTAACCTCAGCACGGTCTTCCCATGAATCATAGATACCTGCCATTACAATACCGGATTGCTGACGCCAGAAAGAGATCGCATTATTGATACCACTTTCCCACTTGTCCAGCGCATGGTTGGTCGCGTGATTGATCATATTAAAACCAAAGGCAGGCAGCTGTTCAGCAAGGCACTGCGGGGAATTAAAGGTCGGATACCCTGACAGACCCAGCTCATCACCGCCCAAAATCGTCTCCTGATTAATGAATGCTAAATCGGACTTCTCAATTTCATCCTTGACATCTTCATACAGCGGTAAAAATCATAAAGTCCATCATTCATTTCACCTGCTAAGCGATCCGCGTCACGATAGATGGAATCATGAATCAGATTATCACCAACACCGCTGAAATGCACAACAACATCTTGATTCTCAGGCGGTGTTTCCTCTTTTACTACCGGATCAGTAACTTCATCAGGTTCAGCAGGTGCTGACTGACAGCCGCATAATACAAACAAAGTAAGCAATATTTTTAGTTTTTCATTTTGTCACATCCATTCTTGCATAATATTCTTCCAAACACCAATTGTTTTCCATCACAACCTTGGCAATTTCTTCACCGACATAACGCAGATGCCATGATTCATAACCAAAGCCGGTGTATTCAGTCTTATCCTCAGGATAACGGAGGATAAAACCATAATCAGCCATATGTTCAAGCAGCCATGGATAATCAGGACCCAGCTCTATTTCATTATAATTCATATCATTCATTGTCACATCAATGGCTAAACCGGAATTATGCTCACTCTGTCCTGGTCTTGCATAATATAGATCGGCATATTCCTGCCCCTGCTCATTCAGATAATAATGATAGAGGTTGTATTGATAGTCATAGGAACGATACGATGCAATCGCGTTGATTTTGATGCCCGCTTCAGCTGCCGCGTCGACAAGCTGCTGAAAATGTTCACCGGCAGTCTTTTCCACATATTGCGGATCATTGAATGAACAAGAAAAATGAAAACCAATTGTACATGGGCTTGGTGTTATCATCAATTCAGCTGGCTCATACCCTTCCGGCAATTCATTATATTTATTAATCAGCATGCCGAAATCGCTCGTATCCTCAATGACACGGGTATTCGTAAAAAACGGCACATCTAAACCGATATTGATTCTCACTACAACATCTTCCAAGCTGTACTGTGGATTATCAGCTGCATAATTCAAATAGCGGGCGGTATTTTCAGGCCGATAGAAATTCAAAGCAAAAAGAGTTTTAATCTGATCCGCATCATAACCAGCGGTAACCAAAGTAGTCAGCGACGGCACCAGCTCAGCACGCAGCGGTATCTGACAATAAAGCTCCACGTCATTCGCATTAAATGCCCCGGCATCCATCATCAATCTGACCGACTCCTGATATTCACATTGATCTCTTACTCTATTCAATACTTCCTCATGCTTCCTCAGCTCTGCCATTTGATCTTCAGTAAAACCTTCAATAGTCGGTTCACTCTTACATCCTGCCAGTAACAGAAGCATACTTAATACAAGAAGTTTTTTCATTTTATCACCTATTAAACAGTATACCACAAAGGCATCTAAATATCGCATGAGAATGCTGGAATCTGATTGTTTGAATAAAGCTTGCGGCTTGGCTTAGGATATAGAAAAAAGCGTATACACTATGGATTCAGCCATGTAAAATACGCTTTCTTAATTTATATGATTAGAATATCGGTAATAAAAATGAACTATAGCAATCAAGAAATTAATTGTCGCTATCCAAAGAGCAACATTCTCATCATCCCCACTCTGCATGACATAACATACATTTAATAGTAAAGCAAAAATAATAGATAGTGAATTTAACTTGTAAGCATGTTGTATGAGGAAGATAATACTCATAGCATATGGAACATAGAAGAAAAACTCAACTAATTTATCATTGCCTAAATACTCTGCATTGCTCTTACTATTGCGTTTCGCTAGGAAGATACTAACGATAAATTCTCCACTCAGTAAGAGCCATAATAGCGGGGATATGAATTTTAGAATATAGTTACGATTATAGGTTACCTTCATGGCAGTGAAATCAATCTTTACACAGTTATCCAGCGTCACTGTTATTGGTTCTGATACATAGAATTTATGATCTTTATCCATGAGTACAAGCTGTACCGTCTCAGGCATCCGGGAATCTGTTGAAAATAAACGCCCATTCTTTGTATTCTTACATTCATAAGGACCAATCTTCCAATTCCCTTCAATGTAAGTATTCATTTGCATTGGTTTCTTTCCATCATATTCAAAATCCTTAAGGATCAGCAAATCATTGCGGGTGTCCTCTGATAAATCATCACCTAAATATCGCTGTGGCATCTCATTTAAAACTAGCTCTTTATCAACCAAAACATCTGCGTAAAAGGGACCTCTTGTGTTTTCAATAAGTACATTCAGGTTTTCCCATCCACTTGAAAATATATATATTCTAAATAAGAAGGCACCAATCAAAATATCCTGCTGATAATCGTGCTGAATTTCTTCATCATAAAGGCTTAATTCTCCTCCCTTTGTAACCCATCCACTCCTATACTTACATTATAATTATAAGAATCTCGCCCGCCCAGCATTATCAAAATCAAAATGCACAAAAAAAGACAGCCGATTTCTCAGCCATCTTTCACATGTTAATTAGTCAACTAATTTAATAATTGCCATCGGAGCACCATCACCGCGGCGGTTTCTAGTCTTAATTACGCTAGTGTAACCACCTTTACGGTCTTGGTATTTAGGTCCGATTTCATTAAACAGTTTTTGAACTGCAGTATGCCCAGTCTTTTCGTCAACAGCATTGCGTACGAAGCTGGCAGCCTGACGGCGAGCGTGAAGATCTCCGCGCTTAGCCAAAGTGATCAGTTCATCAACAACAGAACGTAAGTCTTTTGCCTTCATTTCAGTCGTTTCAACGCTTCCGTACAAAATTACAGATGTAGCTAAGTTACGAAGCATTGCTTTACGGTGATCAGCAGTACGTCCAAATCTACGATTCCACATGTTTATGTCCTCCCTTTACACCTATTCAAATGATTTGAAGCTTAAGCCCAAATCATAGATTTTGTCTTTAACTTCCTTAAGTGATTTTTTACCTAAGTTTCTTACTCTCATCATTTCATCTTCTGTCTTTTGTGTCAGTTCTTCAACAGTTTGAATACCTGCACGCTTTAAACAATTGTATGAACGAACAGAAAGATCAAGATCTTCAATCATCATCACAAGACCCTTATTGACAACTTCGCCCTGAGCTTCTTTCATGATTGATTCCATATCGTTAACAGCATCATGAACGTTTGTTAAAAGTTCAAGATGGTCAATCAGAATTTTTGATCCTAATGCAACTGATTCCTGAGGAGTAATTGATCCGTTAGTCCAAATTTCAAAAATGATCTTATCATATTTTGCATTTTGACCAACACGAGTTGGTTCAACCTGATAGGAAACTCTTTCGATTGGTGTGTAAATAGAGTCAGTATAGATAGTACCCAACGGCTGGTTTGGTGTCTGATACATTTGCTTATTAGTATCAGCACTTACATAACCGCGTCCAATACGTGCCTGAAGTTCCATTTCGAGTACACCGTCTTCTTCTAAGGTACAGATGTATAAATCCTTATTCAGAACCTTTACACCTCCGGGCAGATAATATCGCCGCCCGTTACAGGACCAGGTCCCTTTTAGAGATACGCAGTGTATACACTTCATCGGTGTCGATCTCCATAATCAGTGTTTTGATATTTAAAATAATTGCTGTAACATCTTCCATGATTCCCGGAATTGATGTGAATTCATGGTAGATGCCGTCAACTTTAATTGAGAATACAGCAGCTCCCGGTAATGAGGAGAGCAAAACACGTCTTAATGCGTTACCGATTGTTTGGCCGAACCCTCTTTCAAGCGGTTCAATCACAAATTTTCCGTAACTTTCTGACTCAACATACTCTTTTACTTCAAAATGTGCACGTTCGAATTTTTGCATAGCTTACCTCCTCAGTTTAGGTTTAAATTAACCACGTGGTCGTTTTGGTGGACGACATCCATTGTGTGGAATTGGAGTTACATCGTTGATCAATGTAATTTCTAATCCTGCTACTTGTAATGCTCTTACTGCAGCTTCACGGCCAGGGCCTGGACCCTTTACGTTAACAGCAACAGTTTTCATACCATTATCAATTGCAGCTTTACCAGCAGCTTCACCAGCTAACTGAGCAGCAAATGGTGTAGATTTACGAGAACCTTTGAATCCTAATGCACCGGCGCTAGACCATGCAATCGCATTTCCGTTTTCGTCAGTGATTGTAACAATAGTGTTATTGAATGTAGAGTGGATGTGTGCAACACCACGAGCAATATTCTTTCTAACACGACGTTTACGAGCACCAGCGGCAGCTTTTTTTACTTTTGCCATACTATTTCCTCCCTACGTCCTATTTCTTCTTGTTCGCTACTGTACGAACCGGACCTTTGCGTGTACGCGCATTTGTTTTAGTGCGTTGTCCACGAACTGGTAAACCTTTACGATGACGGATACCACGATAGCATCCGATTTCCATTAAACGCTTGATGTTTAATGAAACTTCACGGCGTAAGTCACCTTCGACTTTAATACCGTCTACTTTACTACGAATCGCGTTTTCTTGTTCTTCAGTTAAATCCTTAACACGAACATCTTCGCTGATTCCGCAGTCTGCAAGAATCTTTCTAGCCGTTGTCGGGCCGATTCCATATACATATGTTAATGAAACTACAACACGCTTATCGCGTGGAATATCAACACCTGCAATACGAGCCATATTTGTTTACACCTCCATTTTACCCTTGTCTTTGTTTGTGTTTAGGGTTCTCACAAATTACCATCACGCGACCTTTGCGCTTGATGATGCGGCACTTATCGCATATTGGTTTGACAGATGGTCTTACTTTCATGCGTTTCCCTCCTTGTTCACGACTACTTATGTCGGAATGTTATACGCCCACGTGTTAAATCATATGGTGAAATCTCAACAGTTACACGATCCCCCGGTAAAATGCGAATGTAGTGCATACGGATTTTACCAGAAACGTGAGCCAGAATTTCGTGCCCGTTCGCTAATTTCACTTTAAACATTGCGTTTGGAAGCGTGTCTTCGACTACGCCGTCAATCTCAATTACATCTTGCTTACCCATTATTAATTTGTTCCTCCTTTTCTGAAGTTGTTGTTAGAATTTCATACCCATCTTTCAGAATCACAACTGTATGCTCAAAATGAGCTGCCAGTGAACCGTCCTTAGTCAGAACAGTACCATCAGGAAGCACCTTGGTCTGCGGCCTTCCTGCATGAACCATCGGTTCAACTGCAATTGTCATACCTTCTTTTAATAAAATACCGTGACCTGATGGGCCAAAATTGGGAACAATCGGATCTTCATGAACCTCAGTTCCGATCCCATGGCCTGCATAATCCTGCGGAATTGAATAACCGTGCTGATAAACATATTCTCCAATTGCGTGGCTTATATCAGTCAGATGATTCCCAGCTTTCGCATATTTTAGACCTTCAAACAATGATGCTTTTGTCACATCCATTAATTTCTGTGCTTCATCATCAATGCTGCCGACCGCATATGTCCAAGCCGAATCGCCATGATAACCATGATAACAGGCACCAATATCAACCGAAATAATATCGCCCTCTTTTAGTATTGTATCGTCCGGGATACCATGAACTAAAGTCGAGTTAACCGAAATACAGGTTGCTGCCGGAAAATCGTACAGTCCCTTGAATGAAGGAGCAGCACCATGCTTTAAGATGACCTCTTCACAAACCGCATTGACTTCTTTCGTAGTCACACCCGGTTTAATGAAGGAGGCAGCCGCAGCATGTGCCAAACCGACAATTCTTCCCGCCTCACGCATAACTTCGATTTCTCTTGGTGATTTGGTCGTAATCATTTAGTCCTCCAAAGCTTTTTGCGTATCTTTCCATACGTCTTCGATGGCCTGATTAGCATTTACGCTGCGCAGCAGTCCCTGATTGCCGTAATACAGCATAACCGGTTCTGTCTGGCGGCGGTATTCATCTAATCGTACAGTTAAGCTTTCAACTGTGTCATCTTTACGCTGAATCAATTCGCTTCCACATACATCACAGATTCCCTCCACTTTCGGCGGGTGTGATTTTACGTGATAGATTGCTCCGCATTTCTTACAAATACGGCGCCCTGTAACTCTGCCGGCAAGTTCTTCAAAAGCGATACTCAGCGAGATTACTCTGCCGATCGCCAGTGATGTTCCCTTCGTCATTTCGTCAAAGGCCTTTGCCTGATCAATGGTGCGCGGATATCCGTCAAGCAGATAACCATTGCCAAGATCAGTTTTCTCAAGGTAGCTCTTTACCATTTGATTCGTTACATCATCCGGTACAAGCAGTCCCTGATCGATATAGCTTTTTGCCAATATCCCTAATTCAGTCTGATTCGCCATTTCATTTCTGAAGATATCTCCAGTTGAAATATGCTGAACATTGTATTTCTTCAGGATTTTTTCAGACATCGTACCCTTACCGGCACCAGGTCCTCCCATAATCAATAAATTCATGTTCCTTCACCTTCTATCGAGCAATAAATCCACGGTATGTTTTCTGTGTAGCCTGACTGGTCAATGACTTCACCGTTTCAAGAGCAACACCGACTACGATGATGATACCCGTTCCGCCTAAACCAACATTTGTATTTGCAAACGCCGGATTAACTAATGGGATCACATATGGCAGCACAGCGATAAATGCCAATGAAATTGAACCAAGTACAGTGATGCGGTTTAAAACCTTGCTGACATAATTCTTTGTTTCAGCACCAGGTCTGACACCTGGAATATATGTACCTGATTTACCGAGATTCTCGGAAATCTTTTCAGGATCCACCTGAAGATTCGTGTAGAAGAATGTAAATAAAAGTATCAAGACTACATAGATGGCTAACCCTGTCCATGTCTGGAAGCTCAGCACCTGCTGCATCGCACGCGTGAAATCATTCTGTGTGATGAAGGTAGCAATGGTTACCGGTGCAATCATTACTGAAGAAGCAAAGATTACCGGGATAACGCTGGCTGAGTTGATCTTTAATGGCAGATAAGTCAATTCATTGGTTTTACCCTTGATAACTGTACTTGAAGTATATTGGATAGGAATTCTTCTGGTTGCTTCAGTCATTAAAACAACAAGAACGATAATTACCAAATACACAACAATATACAGCAAGAAACTCAGCATGCCGTTGGCACCTGCCGTTTCAGCCGTTACTAAAGTATCATAGGTTGATTTAAACTGACCAGGCAGATTCGCAACAATACCGGCAAAGATGATCATGGATACACCATTACCAATACCTTTAGCTGAAATCTGGTCACCGATCCAAAGCAGGAACATTGTTCCGGCAGTTAAGACGATAGCAACGAAGATATAAGATGCAAAGCTGTTATTCAGCAGCAAATGATAAGTTTTATCAAATGCATACGTCATTGTGGCTGCCTGGAAGAAACACAGTACGACACCGAGGTATCTTGTGTAACGGTCAATGACCTTACGTCCAGTCTGTCCTTGCTTTGACAATTCAGTCAAAGCCGGAATTACATCCATTGACAGCAATTGGATGATGATAGAACCTGTAATATAAGGTCCTACACCCATTGCAAAGATTGAGAACTGCTGAAAGTGTCCGCCACCCAGCAAGTTCATCATCGCCAACAGTGAATTACTGTCCGTACCAGCCAGCAGCGCCCCTGTATCAACATTTGGAACCGGAATGTTCGCTCCAAAACGGAAGATGAACAACATGGCACATGTAAACAGGATTCTCTTACGAATATCCTTGTTTTTGAACATGTTGACTGCTGTGGCAAACATCTTAGATTACCTCAACTTTTCCGCCTGCTTGTTCAATGGTAGATACAGCTGACCCAGAAAATTTATTAGCCTTTACAGTTAATTTTTTCTCTAATTCGCCTTGTCCCAAGATTTTAATTCCATCCAGTTCTTTTCTTACAAGACCTGTTTCAATCAATAATTCAGGAGTTACAACTGTATCGTTTTCGAAAACGTTTAAGCTCTCAACATTAACGATTGCAAATACTTTACGATTGAAGTTTGTAAATCCACGTTTTGGTAAACGTCTCATGATTGGTGTCTGTCCACCTTCAAAACCTAAACGAACACCACCGCCGCTGCGAGCGTTTTGTCCCTTTTGACCTTTACCAGATGTTTTACCATGTCCAGAACCATGTCCGCGTCCGATTCTCTTTCTTTCGCGTCTAGCTCCTTCTGTATAACTCATTTCATGTAATTTCATGTGTTGTCCTCCCTCTAACGAATTTCCTGAGGCTTTTTATCACGAAGACGAGCAGTTTCTTCGATTGTCTTCAGATTCTGAAGAGCATTGATCGTCGCACTTACCATGTTAACCGGTGTGCGTGACCCCAAGCACTTAGACAGGATATCGCTGAATCCGGCCAATTCCAGTACATCACGTACAGCGCCGCCAGCGATAACTCCAGTACCTTCTGAAGCCGGGCGGAGCAGGATTTCACCGGCACCGAATTTACCAACGATTTCATGTGGAATAGTTGTTCCGTTTACGATAGCAACATTGAAGACATTCTTCTTAGCATCTTCAATGGCTTTTTTGATAGCATCAGGTACTTCATTAGCTTTACCTGTACCGAAACCTACACGTCCCTTTTTATCACCGATCACGACAAGAGCAGCAAAGCGGAAACGGCGTCCACCTTTAACAACCTTGGTAACACGATTGATCGTAACGACGCGTTCTTCAAATTCTTTTTCGCGTTCGCGGTCTCTTCTTGGTTTGCGTTCCATTTTTCGCATGACCTCCTTAAAATTTCAGTCCGGCTTCACGGGCTGCTTCAGCCACTGCCTTGACACGTCCGTGGTAAATATATCCGCCACGGTCAAATACTACATTTTCAATACCGGCAGCCAATGCGCGCTTTGCAACTTCTGTACCAACAGCCGTTGCAGCAGCAATATTACCGCCATTTTCTAACTTCAATTCAACACTGCTGCAAGCCACTAAAGTCTTGCCTGCAACATCATCAATAATCTGCACATGGATATGTGCGTTTGAACGGAATACGTTTAAGCGAGGGCATTCAGCAGTACCATTGATTTTGGTACGAACACGTGCATGACGACGTAAACGTTCATCGTTTCTTGAAACTTTCTTAAGCATGTTACGATTGCTCCTTTCTCGCTATTTCTTACCTGCTGTCTTACCTTCCTTACGACGAACATATTCACCCTTATAGCGAATACCTTTGCCCTTGTAAGGTTCTGGTTTTCTAGCAGCACGGATATTAGCAGCAAATTCACCGACTTTTGTTTATCAATACCTGATACAACAATTTCCGTAGGTGAAGCACATTCAACTTTAACATCATCAACTAAATCAAAGATTACTTGATGAGAATAGCCGATGTTTAATTGCAGTTTGTTACCTGAAATAGCAGAACGGAAACCGATACCAACTAATTCAAGACGCTTCTCGAATCCTTCAGATACACCAACAACCATGTTGTGCAGTAATGCACGAGTTGTTCCGTGAAGTTGTTTTGTTGTTTTATTGTCATCCGGACGGATAACTTTGCATTCACCATTTTCAACAGAAATTGTTAAGAACGGTGCAAATTGACGTGATAAAGTTCCCTTAGGACCTTTAACAGTCACTTCATTCCCTTCAGCAACCGTAATCTCTACGCCTGCAGGAATGGTAATCGTTTTATTACCGATACGTGACATAAATGTTCTCCTTTATTACCAAACGTAAGCCAGCACTTCGCCGCCAACGTGTTTAGCTCTAGCTTCTCTGTCAGTCATCAGACCGTGAGATGTTGAGATAATAGCGATACCAAGACCATTCAATACTCTAGGAATAGAGTCTACTTTTGCGTAAACACGTAAACCTGGTTTTGAAATTCTCTTTAATCCGCTAATGATTTTTTCATTGTTAGCACCGTATTTCAGGGTAACTGTTAATACTTTTTTAACATCGCCTTCAACTTTGTAATCAGTAATGAAACCTTCTGATTTCAAAATCTTAGCAATTTCAATCTTTTCTTTACTTGCTGGAATCTCAACTGTTTCGTGACGAGCTTGAAGCGCGTTACGAACTCTAGTCAGCATATCAGCAATCGGATCTGTCATCATCATGACTCAATTCCTCCTATCTCTTACCAACTAGCCTTCTTCACTCCAGGGATCTGACCTTTGTAAGCCAGCTCACGGAAGCAAATACGGCAGAGTTTGTATTTACGTAAAACTGAGTGAGGACGTCCGCAACGTTCACAGCGTGTATATTCACGAGTTGAGAACTTTTGAGGGCGATTTGCTTTGAGTACCATCGCTTTTTTTGCCATATCTTATTGTCCTCCCTATTTCTGGAAAGGCATGCCTAATTCTTCAAGCAGCGCCTTCGCTTCTTCATTTGTTTTTGCAGTTGTTACGATAACAACATCCATCCCGCGAACCTTATTTACTTTATCAAAGTTGATTTCTGGGAAAATGATTTGTTCCTTAACACCTAATGTATAGTTACCACGGCCATCAAAAGCCGTTTTGCTGACACCACGGAAATCTCTTACACGAGGCAGTGAAATATTCATCAGCTTGTCTAAGAAATCATACATGTAGTCTTTGCGCAATGTAACTTTACAGCCGATCGGCATACCTTCACGAAGTTTGAAGTTTGCGATTGACTTTTTAGCTTTAGTGATTACCGGCTTCTGACCAGTGATCTGAGTCAGTTCAGCAACAGCTTCTTCTAAAGTCTTAGGATTAGCGATAGCATCGCCGCATCCCATATTGATAACTACTTTATCAATAGCAGGTACTTCCATTACAGATTTGTACCCGAATTTCTTCATCATGTTTTCTACAACTGTATTGTTGTATTTTTCCTGTAGGCGGTTCATCTCTTAGCTCCCCCTATTTCACTTCAGCGCCAGTAGCTTTGTACACGCGCACTTTTTTGCCATCAGCAATTTTGAAGCCAACTCTGCTTGCTTTTTTCGCTTTGCTGTCATACAGCATAACATTTGAAACATGAATTGGAGCTTCCATTTCAACAATTCCGCCGTCCGGATTCGCTTGAGTCGGTTTCATGTGTTTCTTAACTAAGTTAACACCTTCAACGATGACTTTGCTCTCTTTAGGAAGAACTTTAGTTACTTCAGCGATCGTGCCTTTGTAAGCACCTGTAATAACTTGAACCTTATCACCTTTTTTGATCTTCACAAGGGCACCTCCTATAATACTTCTGGTGCCAAAGATACAATTTTCATGTAATCCTTGTCACGCAGTTCTCTTGCCACTGGTCCGAAAATACGTGTACCACGTGGTGTCTTATCATCCTTGATAAGTACAACAGCGTTGTCATCAAATTTGATATAAGTACCATTCTCACGGCGGATACCGCGGCGAGTACGTACGATTACACCTTTAACAACATCACCTTTTTAACAGTTCCGCCGGTAGCAGCCTGTTTTACTGCACATACAACAACATCACCAATGTTGCTGAATTTTCTTTTACTTCCACCTAGTCCACGAATAACTAATACTTCTTTAGCTCCCGTGTTGTCAGCTACTCGTAATCTACTTTCATTTTGAATCATGAACGTTACCTCCTAGCGACTAAAGAACTTCGGCTTTATCGATGACTTTAACTAAGCGGAAACGTTTAGTTGCTGACAATGGACGAGTTTCCATAATTTCAACTCTATCACCGATTCTAGCTTCGTTGTTCTCATCATGAGCCTTGAATTTCTTAGAATATTTAACACGTTTACCATATAAAGGGTGTGTTTTTTTAGTTTCAACAATGATTGTAATTGTCTTATCCATTTTATCGGAAACAACAGTTCCGCGATAAACTTACGGTTAGATCTTTCTTCCATTCTCTTCGATCCTCCTAATCTTGATTACTAAGCTCGCGCTCAGTCATCACTGTCTTAATACGAGCAATAGATTTCTTAATTTCTCTCATTCTTGCAGGATTTGTTAATTGTCCAGTTGCTTGTTGGAAACGAAGGTTAAAGAGTTCAGCTTTAAGCGTTTCGATATCATTCAGCAATTCAGCATTGCTTTTTTCTCTGATTTCTTTTACTGTCATGGTTTACTCCTCCTCGCCCTTACGTACAAATTTACACTTAACTGGAAGTTTGTGAGAAGCAAGACGGAACGCTTCACGAGCAGTTGCTTCGTCAACGCCGCCGATTTCAAACATAACACGACCAGGTTTAACTACTGCTACCCATCCTTCAGGTGCACCTTTACCAGATCCCATACGTACTTCCAATGGTTTTCTTGTGATTGCCATGTGTGGGAAAATTTTGATCCAAACTTGTCCGCCACGTTTCATATAACGTGTCATCGCAATACGTGCTGCTTCAATCTGACGGTTACTTACATAGTTACCGGAATCAGCAACAAGACCGAATTCACCGAATGCAACAGCACGGCCGGCTTTTGACTTACCTTCGTAACTCAAACGGTGAGGTCTTCTATATTTAGTTCTATTAGGCATTAACATAGATTATTTTCCTCCTTCAACTGCCGGAGCTGCTGTTTCAGCTTCCTTAACTGGAGCTGCTTTAGCGTTATTGTTGTTAGGACGGCGATCCCCGTTATTCGGACGGCGGTTGTTGTTGCGGCGACGTCTGTCATTAGCAGGCTGTTTTGGTGCTTCCGGTTCCTGAACCATTTGTCCAGGCAGAACTTCACCGCGGCAGATCCAAACTTTAACACCTAAGCGGCCATAAGTAGTAGATGCTTCTTCATGTGCATAATCGATATCAGCACGTAATGTGTGAAGAGGTACAACCCCTTCAGAATAACCTTCTGAACGAGCGATATCAGCTCCGCCTAAACGGCCGGATACTGAAGTCTTGATACCCTTAGCACCAGAACGCATCGTCTTTTGAATCGCTCTTTTCTGAGCAGTTCTGAATGACGCACGCTGTTCCAGCTGATCGGCAATGCTTCTTGCAACGATACGAGCGTCTAAATCAGGGTTAGCAATTTCAACTACCTTGATGAATACGTTCTTACCATTTGTTAATTTGATTAATTTTTTCTTTGATCACTTCAACAGCTTCACCATTTGTACCAATGATAACACCTGGACGAGCTGAACGAATGATTACTTCAACGCGGTTCTTTGAACGTTCGATTTCAATTCTTGATACGGAAGCAGCTTTTAACTCTTTGAATAAGAATTCACGAATCTTAACGTCTTCCAGTAATAAATCGGCATAATCTTTGTCTGCATACCATCTTGATTCCCAATCACGAATGACACCGACACGTAATCCGATTGGACTAACTTTTTGTCCCATGAGCTACCTCCTTAATCACGTTCACTAACCACAAATGTGATGTGGCTAGTGCGCTTATGAATTGCGCTTGCGCTGCCTTTTGCACGCGGCATGAATCTTTTCAATACGATACCTTCGTTTGCGTAACAAGCTTTTACATACAGGTTTTCTTCATCCATGCCATTGTTGTTAACAGCATTGGCAATCGCTGAATTTAATACTTTTAATGATGCATCGGCAGCAAAATTTGATGTATATTTCAAAATTGCTTTCGCTTCTTCAACATCCTTACCACGAACCAGATCAAGTACAAGACGAGCTTTTCTAGGTGGGATGCGTAATGTTTTTGCAGTTGCTTTAACTTCCATCATTTACTTCCTCCTATCTCTTAGCTTTCTTATCATCGGCTCCATGGCCTGAGTATTTGCGAGTTGGCACGAATTCACCTAATTTGTGACCAACCATATCTTCTGTAACATAAACTGGAAGATGTTCTTTACCATTGTAAACGGCAAATGTGTGTTCAACGAATTGAGGGAAGATTGTAGAACGACGTGACCAAGTTTTAATTACTTCTTTTTTACCAGACTCATTCAGTTTTTCCACTTTCTTCATTAAGTGTTCATCACAGAAAGGTCCTTTTTTCAAACTACGACTCATTTTTTAATTTCCTCCTTTCGCTTACTTGCCATTGCGACGACGAACGATCAGTTTAGTCGAAGCTTTTTTGTTCTTACGAGTTTTAACACCCATAGCTTTTTTACCCCATGGCGTCATTGGTGACTTACGTCCAACTGGTGTACGGCCTTCACCACCACCGTGAGGGTGATCGTTAGGGTTCATAACTGAACCGCGAACCGTAGGTCTGATACCTAACCAGCGTGAGCGACCTGCTTTACCCAGATTTACCAGGCTGTGGTCTTCGTTACCAACTTGTCCGATAGTAGCACGGCAGTTAGCTAAGATTTTACGTACTTCGCCAGAGGCAAGACGTACTGTTACATATTTATCTTCGATACCAAGAATCTGAGCTGAAACACCAGCTGAACGAGCCAGCTGACCGCCCTTGCCAGGTTTCAATTCAACGTTGTGAATGAATGTACCTTCAGGCATGTGACGCATTTCCAAGCAGTTACCAACCTTGATGTCAGCATTTTCACCAGAAAGCAGTGTTGTGCCAACCGTTAACCCCTTAGGAGCTAAGATATAGCGTTTTTCACCATCCGCATAGTTTAACAATGCGATGTTTGCTGATCTGTTTGGATCGTATTCGATAGTAGCAACCTTAGCAGGGATACCATCTTTGTTTCTCTTGAAATCGATAATACGGTATTGGCGCTTATGGCCTCCACCTTGGTGACGAGTAGTGATACGTCCGTTATTGTTACGGCCACCTTTGCTTCCTAAAGGAGCAAGCAGTGAGCGTTCAGGACTGTTCGTTGTAATTTCGTCAAATGTCAGTGTTGACATATTACGACGACCCGGGGTCGTTGGCTTATATTTCTTAATCGCCATGGATTAATTTCCTCCTTACGCATTTTAAAGGGAAATAGCGTGACTCTTCCCTGTTTCGACTATTCGCCGAATAAGTTGATGTCTTGTCCAGCAGCAATTTTAACGATTGCCTTATGTACAGGACTTGTAGTGCCGGTGTATTTACCAACACGTTTAGCTTTTGGCTTTGTGTTAACCATGTTAACTTTTTCAACGTTAACACCGAAGATCTTTTCAACAGCCTGACGAACCTGAGTTCTGTTTACGCCCTTAGCCACTTCGAATGTAACCTTGTTATCTTCTTCCATCAATTTCATTGATTTCTCAGTGATGATTGGACGGATAATAATATCTCTGTAGTTATTCATTATCCTAATACCTCCTCAACGCATTTCACTGCTGCTTCAGTGAACACGATCTTGTTAGCATTTACAATGTCATAAACATTGATACCATCAGATGTCAGCATCATCATTGTAGGGATGTTGCGAACTGACAGATAAGCATTTTCGAAATCTTCTTCACTTGAAACAACAAACAATGTTTTCTTAGCTGCGCCGATTGCATCGATTGTCTTGATGAAATCTTTTGTCTTAGGAGCAGCAAATTTCAATTCATCAACAACGATCATATCATTGCTTGCCACTTTTTCAGATAATACTGATTTAAGAGCAAGACGACGAACTTTTTTATTTAATTTATAAGCATAGCTGCGAGGTGTAGGACCGAATACGATACCACCCTTGCGGAACTGCGGAGCTCTTGTAGAACCCTGACGAGCATTACCGGTTCCTTTTTGTCTGTAAGGCTTACGACCGCCGCCGCGAACTTCTCTGCGGTTTTTAACGTCGTGAGTACCTTGTCTCATTGATGCACGCTGCATAACAATGGCATCAAAGATTACTTGCTGATTTGGCTCAATGCCAAACACTTCAGGATTAAGGTTAATTCGCGAAGTTCTTTACCTTCCTGATTTAATACAACGATATTAGGCATTTTTTATTCCTCCTCAGTTTTAGTGTAGTCAACTAACACCTTAGCTGTTTTATCACCCTTGCTGCATTTTGCAGATTGGATAATAACCAGACCCTTCTTAGGACCAGGAACGTTACCCTTGATCAGGATGTAATTCTTTTCAGCATCAACCTTGATGATCTCAAGATTTTGGTTAGTTGTACGATCTGTTCCATAATGACCAGGCATTGTGAAACCAGGGTCGATCTTGTTAGTACCAAGACCAGTAGTTGCAGCTGAACCCATGCCTCTGTGATGGCCAGAACCGTGACTCTTAGGTCCGATTTTCTGATTGTGGCGTTTTACCGCACCAGTAAATCCGTGACCCTTGCTAGTTCCGATAACATCAACTACTTCGCCAGCGGCAAATAAGTCAACTTTAACTTCACTGCCTAATTCATAGCTCATCATTTCTTCTGAGCGAATTTCTCTGATGAAACGCTTAGGTGCTGTGTTCACTTTCGCAACATGTCCGAGAGCAGCTTTAGTAGCGCGTCTTTCTTTGATGTCTTCCAAGCCAAGCTGAACAGCAACATAGCCATCATTTTCAACTGTTTTCTTTTGTAAAACAATATTTGGTGTAGCTTCTACTACAGTTACAGGGATTAATACACCATCTTCAGTGAAGACCTGTGTCATCCCAACTTTACGTCCTAAAATTCCTTTCATGATGTTCACCTCCATCATTACAGTTTAATCTCGATGTCAACACCGCTCGGCAGTTCAAGACGACTCAGTGAATCGATTGTTTCTGCTGTAGGTCCGACAATCTCAATTAAACGTTTGTGAGTTCTAATTTCGAATTGTTCACGAGAATCTTTGTATTTGTGTACCGCACGCAAGATAGTTACTACTTGCTTTTCAGTTGGAAGAGGTACTGGTCCAACGATCTTTTGGCACCGTGTGCCTGGGCAGCTTGAACGATCTTTTCTGCGCTAGCATCTAAGATTCTGTGTTCGTAAGCTTTTAAGCGAATTCTTACGCTGTTTTTTGCCATGAAATAAATCTCCTTTCGTCTATATCTGTGATAGACCCGCTCGGTGCGAATTCCCCCGGCTCACTAAGTCATGACAACGTCTCTCAGTGTGTCGGCAACCTCGCATGTCCACGCGGTAACAGAGGTATTATAGCAAAGAATAACACCGTATTGCAAGTCTTTTTTTAAAAAAATCCCATAAAATTCGGCTTTTTTCAGTTTTCCAGCAATTTTATACAATCCTGTATAAATGATAGCGGTTACATCTTATGCTGCATTGATTTACCGATATTTATATACCGATTTTACCCGTTTTTTTGCATTTTTAACTTCAATTACAAGTTTATTTTCTTTCAAATTTGAATAATAAAAGCTCATCCGTTGTGAAGTCTGCCTTCTTTATGGATGAGCTGATTTGAATGATACTTATATTACTTCTCGACAATTGTTCCGTTCAATGCATAACTTGCTGCATTGATACCTGCAATCTTGCCCCAAACGATACAGCTTGTATTTGCCAGACCGCCGATATTAGCACCGCCACCGACATTAGCGCCGCCCGTTAATTCACCGCATTGGAATAAACCGGGAATCGGATTGCCATCTTTATCTAATGTCTGAGCACTTGTATTCATTAATGGTCCGCCTTTAGTCAGCATAACATAAGGCACCGTCTTAACAGCATAAAGCGTTGAGTCGATCGGGGTTCTTTCATCATTTCTGCCCATCGGGTCAGCACCTGTTTCAATACCTTGATTATATGCATCAATCGTAGCCTGAAGCACAGCTGCATCCATATTGATCTGATTAGCCAGTTCTTCAACTGTCTCAGCTTTGAACACAACCTCTCCTTTGGCCAACTCTTCATTAAACAGTTTCCAGCCTTCATCTTTTTTAAAAATCGGTTCCTGCCCATCAACAACCTTCTGATCAAAAATCATCCAAACAATGTTATGCGGAGCACTTGCCCAAAAAGCCTTCTTCTGACTGTCAAGATTTTCAAATTCATTCATTTGACGTTCACCGTCAGCGTTTACCCAAATCGTATTCGGATAACCGGTATTGTTTGCCGTCACTGAATGTACAAAGCCAGTGCTGGTTACCGGTACACCGCCGGCATAAGCTGGCAGATAATCCATGTTATTTAATACAGCGCCTGCTTTTAATGCAAATGTATATCCATCACCCGTGACAAACTCCGGAGCATCCGTCAATACGTTTTCAAAATTATATTCATGAAGCATGGCTTCATTATGACCATAACCGCCGGCTGCTAAAATAACTGCCTTACTGTGATATTCAGTTCCATCCATCAAGACTACACCAGTAACAGCGCCATTCTCGATAATGATATCTTTAACTTCAGTATTTAAAAGGATTTCTAAAACACCGTCATTTACTTTTTCTTCAAGCAGCGGTTTCACGATTTCAACCATTGCTTTGCCGCCGCCGGATACACGATGTTCTCTAGGAATCCCAAAAGCATCATAGGATCCGGGCTGCGTAGGCATGCGGTCACCAAAATCAGCACCTAAAGAATCCATCCAGTCGACAGCCGCAGCCGCCTTTGACACATGCTTGGCCGTTAACTCAGGCACGTTGATACCGCCGCCCATGCGTACAATATCATCTATAAAGTTTTCTTCAGTATCTTCAATACCCGCAGCTACCTGCATCTTCGTATTGGCACCGCTTAACGTACCGCCTGCATAACGAATTGAACCGCCCATATCAGAGTTCTTATCAATGAGCATCACCTTCGCACCATTTTCACATGCTTCTAACGCTGCATTCATACCGCTGAAACCGGCACCGATAATAATCACATCCGGATCATTAAAGGCTAAGGCATCCTTTTCATCCCCTTGGTTATTATCAACTGTTTTGCCGCTTGCTTTATCCAATGCCTGTGCAACTGCATTAATTATAGCCTCACTCGTAAAAGTAGCACCGGCAACGACATCGACTTCAACTGAATTTTTCTCAACGATTTCTCCAGGTACTTTTTCAATCGCCGGATCTGAAATACCCGGTGTTTCCTTATGATCTGTAACGGTAACTGATTCAATCTTATCAGCAGCTATCTTCACTTCTACAGTAACATCTCCGTTCATACCTTTTGCACTGCCTGTATACGTTCCGTCCGTGTACACTGATGCAGTAGCTGAAGGTGAACAAGCCGATAATGCGAATGTCATCAAAAAACAAATTACTAAGGCTGACATCCGACGATAAATATTCTTCATAAGCCCTCCATTCTCCGTTTTTTACGGTCAATAATCTTGAGAGTCCAGCCGTTATCCCTTTTCATTTGATCCCAGCTCTCTCTATGATTATTATACTATTTGTGAATTAATAATCAAGATGCCATGACAGTAAATTAACGTTAAATATTAAAAAACATCTTTATACATTTTAGTGAAACTATGAACCTCGATTTTTATTTCATTTTGATTACCATTAGCAAATGCTTACAATTTACGAATAAAAATAAAAAGAACTCCGTAAAAGAAGTTCTTACTGACTATTATTTGATGCCAATCATTTCGATACTGCTCAGCTTACTCAGCCGCTTTACCAATATCGGTACCAAAATGATCGCTGCAACAAAGGTTACAAAATTATAAGGGAAATTATAAGGAGCTGAATATACCCAAGCTGCCCATGAACCTGCCGCCGCACCTTCAGGGAACCAGAAATAAACACCTGACAAGGTCTGTGACAGATATTTAAAAAACATGCCCATACATACACCCGTATAAATATTAGAGAGCTTAATATTACCGATATGGATGGCAGGCAGCATCGATGCAAGACCGATAGCCACAAACGGTACAAGATAATCAAGCAATACCTGAGGAATGGATACCATATAATCATTCAAGCCAAACATTACACCAATCACCCACGATAAAGCAGAAATACCGGCACCCCACTTCCAGCCTAAATGATAGGATGCGATAAATAAAGGAATCACCATCAATTCCAAAGATCCGCCATTAGGCATCTGAATGATCGGCATAATCGTGTTAAACCAGTTCAAGGCTACCGTTAATGCAATATACATCGCGGCATACACCATTGTTAATACACTACTTCTAGTTTTCATAAAAAAACACCTCCATGAGGCGTAAGAACATCAAAAAGAAATTGACTCCCTACGCTAGTACTAACTAGATCAGGTCAAAGGGACTCTCTCAGCTTTTCAGCACCCCTGTCTTGACTGTACTATTATATATTACTTATATCGGTGAATGCAACCTTTTCCATCATAATAATTTGCTTATGAATTAAAACCATGAAAATACTGATCTATATAATTAATAAAGCTAGCACAGATACAGTGAAGCTGCACCGTCACCATTACTTCTGATTTGTATTTTAACCAATAAAAGCTGTAACATAAACCGTCACAGCTCTTATACCCATCAGTTATCTATCGCATTATCAGATACGCCGTATATGCGGCATACATTAACAACATCATAATTCCTGAATTTTTATTAATTGTTCCTTTTTTTGAAAAGATAAAGGCAACAACACTGCCAACGATCAGTACGCCAAGATCAATGAATGTAGTATTGGTAATCGTCAGCGGTGCCAAAGTTGCAGACATCCCCAAGATAAAGAATATATTGAATACATTAGAACCGATGACATTCCCCATCGCAATATCACTTTCCCCTTTGCGTGTCGCTACAAATGAGGTAACCAGTTCCGGCAGCGATGTACCGATCGCCACAATAGTCAAGGCAATCAGATCCTTTCCTAATCCAAGCATTAACGCCAGATCACTGGCACCGCTCACAACGAGCTGACCGCCGGCTACAACACCGATCAGGCCGCTGCCAAGGTAAAGAAAGCTCTTGGGCCATGACAAAACATCGGTGCCCGTTTCAGCTGTCTGCTTATCACTCAGTGCGGCCATGCTAGTCGCATAAATAAATACAATAAAGAAACATAAAAAGTAAAAGCCCCTCAACACGTGAGACAACATTCACACTGCCTTCATTAAAAAATACATCTAAGCCGCAGATTACCAACACCCCGGCACCGAGTATCGACAATGGAAAATCTCGGTTCAAGATTGACTTATGCACAGACAAAGGACGAATCATTGCACATAAGCCAACTATAAACAATAAAATTAAAAATATTAGAGCCGATCACATTGCCTACCGCAATCTCATTCTGTCCCGTCAAACTAGCTGTAATACTGACTGCTGCCTCCGGTGCACTAGTACCAAAGGCTACAATTGTAAGACCGATAATCAAGCTTGGAATCCCCAGCCTTTTTGCAATCGCACTGCTGCCATCAACAAAAAAATCAGCGCCTTTCACTAATAAAACAAAACCAAAGAATTAAATACAAAACCGAAATCATAGTGTTCCTCCTGTCATTACGGCATAGAAAAAGACTTCTACACCCTTCGGTAAAAGTCTTGCTTCAATGTGTAACACCGGTTGGTTCTGCCAACGTGATGACGATGATTACCCTATCCTTATCAGATACAAGCTACTCCCTTTTGTTGTATTATAGCCTATACAAAATTTAATTACCAGTTTTTTCTGCAATCATGGCAGAGATATTATCAATACTGATTAATTTTCATAATGAGACAGCGATTAACTACCGCAATCCAGAAAAAATTTAATCAGCAGACTGTCGCATTTCTTTAACTAAAACCTTCTCAGCTTCATCATAATAAATAGCAAAAAAAAGAGTCCTGCCTATTACGGCAGAACTCATCATATTTTTTAGTATAACAGCATTGTAATCAATCTTAATTATTTCTGAGCTAATGCGCTTTGAGCTGCGACACGGCCGAATACAACAGTGTCACAAACAGCAACTGAACCTAAACGGTTGCCGCCATGAATACCGCCGGTAACTTCACCCGCCGCATACAGTCCTTCAATTGGATTACCGTCTTTGTCAAGAACACGGGCATCCGTATCAATTTTTACACCGCCCATTGTATGGTGGACAGAAACAACAGAGGAGAACATGAAGTATGGTCCTTCACCAATCTTATTGAAGTTATCTGTACGTCCGAAATCTTCATCAGTACCAGCTTCAACCATATCATTGTAATGAGCGATCGTAGCCTTAACTTCTTCCACAGGCACACCGAAATGTTCACATACTTCTTCTAAAGTACCGATTGCCAATACACCGTCTTTCAGACACTTATCGATTTCAGCCTGATAATCTTCATACAGCTTCTGTTCAGCAACGACAGCTGCATCGATAATTTCATAAACCATCTTATCTGTCTGTTCCAGAGTTGCTAATGAAATAACATCGCGAGTACCCTTTTCATTTACAAAACGTTTACCTTCTTTGTTAACTAACAGCGCTGTTGAATTTAAACGAGCATAATCGATATAGTAGTAATTGCCAGTCGCCGGATTGTTTACCGGGTACAGCTGAATTGCATCCATATCTACAACATCCGCACCGATTGCCTGAGCCATAACGATACCGTCACCGGTTATTGCCGGTGAATTCGTATTAGGTACATTGGCATCAAGACTTGGCCACATAGTATTAACTGCTTCACGCATTTCTACATTGGCAGAGAAACCGCCGGTTGTCAGTATAACACCCTTATCCGCCTTAAATGTATACGTTGCACCATCCTTGTAAGTAGCGACAACACCGGTTACACGGCCATTTTCATCTTGGATCAATTCATTAGCGGTAGTTGTGAAATAAATTTCCGCACCCAATGAGCGAGCTTTTTCTTCTAATGTATCAACATAGACAGGACCATCACCTACCGGCCATAATGTACGGGCTACTTTGTGACCGCCATACCATGACATCTTGTCACGATATACAACACCTACATCATCCTTCAGCCATTCTGCACTTTCCAGCGCGTTATCAACAATAACTTGAATCAGTTCCTTGTTGCCGCGTTCATAACCGCCTTCATAAATATCATTAAAATACTGTTCCTTACTGTCTTCAATGCCTTCACCAGCCTGCAGCCAGTTATTCGGAGCTGCAAATTCACCGCCTGACAGACGTGTGTTACCGCCGGTGATATCCATCTTTTCGATTAATGCTACTGAAGCTGCGCCATTTTCTAATGCTTCAATTGCCGCTGTAAGACCAGCTCCGCCAGCACCGATAATAACGATTTCCGCACTGATTTCCTTATCCTCACTCTTCACCACTTCCGGCGCTTTAGAATATACGGACAAATCAGCACCGGCCTGTGTCAGCGCATCACTTACACCAGACAGAATCGCTCTTGATGTAATACTAGCGCCAGTTAATACATCCACGTTCACTGACTGAGCATCAATGATTCGCTGCGGCATCGCATCGATTGCTTTAGAACCAATGCCTACAGTTTCAACATTATCGCCGACATTCACTGCCGTAATTTTACCTTCCTTAATAACCACGCTTACCTGCATAGGACCATGGAAACCGTTTACCTCAACGGCATATTCACCATCTGCTGCCACATTAGCAGAAGCTTCTTTACCCATTGCTTGGTTTAAAGCCTCTTGCACGGCAGATAACAGTGCCTTACTTGATACGGTACAGCCGGCTACAGTATCTACTTCAGCACTTTGCTTCTCTACGATAACAGCCGGCAGCTGTTCAATAGCATTCGTACCGATACCCTGTGTTTCCCCATGTTCCAGTACCTCAACCTTTTCAATTTTATCAGCACTGACCGTCACTGCAACCTTCATATCACCGCCAAAGCCTTGGGTTACAACCTCATAAGTTCCTGCTGTATAAAGCTGTGAGCCTTGATCTGTTTTAGCACAGCCGCTGACAATCAGCAAACCAGCTAATAATAAACTTGCGATTTTCTTCATTACTCCTACCTCCTGATAACCCAATTATAGTGAAATCAGTCACAATTGAATATGGATAAATGGCTCAACTCAATGGATTATTGAACATAATACTTAAAATGATGATAAAATAGAGTTATGAAAAACTTAGGAATCAAAACTAAAATACAGCTTTATTTTTTAATCAGTGTCCTGATTGTATTCAGTTCACTGTTTTTCTACATTGAAGCAATTTACCGGCCCAAAGATATTGCCAATAATACTTTTACGGTTTCTCAGATCGTTGACAGTAAAGCACAGGAGGTCAGCATGTGGATCAAGCGAATATCTGCTGAGTATCGCACAATATCTACCATTCCTGCCTTTTCTTCAATGGATGTACGCGGCATTGAACCGCAGATCGAACGCTTTACTAATTCTTATACTAATAACGGCGAAGTGATGGAAACCTTTTCTTATATCGGAAAGAATGGTTTCTGTTGGATTAACAGTGATGCGATTGAAAATCTGATGGATAATCAGGACTATCAAAAAGCTTATCGGAATGATTCTGAATTTATCATTTCTAAGCCTAAACTGAATGACAACAATCGTGAGGTATTACTTTTCTATTATCCGATTAAATCCATTACTAATCAAAAAGAAGCGCTGATTGTCGCCGCGATTCCTTCCGTACGTTTAAATGAAATTGTCAATACGATGCAGGTTTATAATGGCAAAAGCTTCATCATGAGCCGTGATTATGATTTAATTACTACCAACGAGCAATATTTCTATTCGCATACGATTAATGAAGAAACCCTGAATGCCATCGATATCATGGCGATAACAAGCAGCAATCAATTTCCGGTCACCGATATTAATGGGAAAGCAGCCACCCTATTTGTCTCTCCGATTGAAAATTATCCGGAATGGATTTTTGCCACAGTTGTATCCAATGAAGAATTGATGCAGTCAAGTAATCAGCTGATGACCGGTTTGTGGATATTACTGCTCTTCCTTTTAGCCGTTATTTTTATCCTTGGTAAAATGCTGGTAACCTCAGTGCTGACACCCATCAAAAATCTTCAGAATGCAATGAAGCTTGTGGAAAACGGAAAGCTGGAAAGTTATGTTGATGAAGGCAATGCCCGTGATGAAATTCATGACTTATCAATGAGTTTTAATAAAATGATTTCTAAAATGAGTGATCTGATTGATCAGATTGTCGAAGAGCGCAATCAGAAACAAAGAGCGGAAATGGAAATCATGCAGGCACAGATTAAACCGCATTTCCTATACAACACCTTGGATAATCTGAAATGGCTTGCCAAGCAGCATGGCGCTGAGGATGTCGCTAAAACAATTACTGCCCTTTCGACTTATTTCCGTACCTTCTTAGCTAGCGGTCAGCAGGTTATTTCATTGAAACAGGAGTTTAAGCATACGAAGGCTTATCTCGATATGCAGAAGATTCGCTTTAAAAATCTTGATTATGAGATTTATTGTCCGAAGGAAATGGAAACGATTCAGGTTGTGAAAATACTGCTTCAGCCATTGGTTGAAAACAGTATCCATGCTTGTACTCAGCCAAATTCGCACATGGGAAAAATTATCGTCAGAGCCGTGATTGAAAATGAATGTTTAATGCTGAGTGTTGAAGATAATGGCTGCGGCATGGATGAGCGGGAAGTGAATGAATTACTTAATTATCTGCATTCCTCGGATACCTCAAAGCATTTTGGTTTGCATAATGTTTATACCCGTTTAAAAATGATGAATCAGGAAAATGATATTTTGATTGACAGCATCAAGGGTGAAGGATGCAGGATTACTTTACTGATAAAGGAGTTTGACTATGATAAGAACGATGATCGTTGATGATGAAGAAAATATCCGCTTCGGATTAAAGCGGCAGGTCGAATCTTTAAATCTGGATATTCAGGTAATTGCCCTTGTGGATAATGGTGAAGTTGCTTTAGAAGCTGTACAGAAATATCATCCGGAATTGTTGTTTATGGATATCAATATGCCTGGTATGAATGGCCTTGAAGTAATCAAAAGAATCCGTGAGCTTCAGCATATGTGTTCAATCATTATAATATCCGGCTATGATGATTTTCAATTTGCGAAGGAGGCAATCAGACAAAAGGTTGATTTCTATCTTTTAAAGCCTGTAGATGACGATGAATTAGCTGAAGTCTGCGCGCAGGCAATTGATAATTATCAGAAACGTCTCTTGGAACACAATTTACTGAAACAATATCAGCCAAATGATTCCGCGGATCTCCTAGCCTATATTCAAAATCATTTAGATGATCCGACCCTTGATTATGACAGCTTGCAGAATAGTTTCGGCCTGTCACGTTCAAGTATCAGTAAAATGATTAAGCAGGCAACAAATCAGTCGCTGAATGAGTATATTACAAATCAGCGGATCGATCTTGCCGATGCCTATTTGAAAAATCAGAAGAATGCTGCGATCAAACAGATTGCGCTGATGTGCGGTTTTACTGATCCGCTTTATTTCTCAAGAGTGTATAAAAAATCCGCGGCCGTACACCCAACAGCACAAGGGAGGAAAATCTATGAAGAAAATTCTCTTGGCATTGCTGCTGATGCTAAGTGCATGCACACCGCATAGTATCGATAATACGGATACCTATCAGGGTGAAGGCATTGGCAAACAGGGAAAGATTATTGTTGATGTGGTTATTAAGGATGATAAGATTGAACATATCGAATTGGTGAAGCATAGTGAGGTTCCGGGTTTTTCTGGCAAAATGATCCAGTTGGCAGATGAGATCATATCTAAAAACAGCATTGATGTCGATACGATCGCCGGTGCTACTCTGACCAGTCAAGGGTTCATAGATGCTGTAAAGGATGCGCTGATGCAGGCGGGTGTCACGCAGGAGGATCTGATGAATGCCAACATGCAGGAGCAGCAGCAGAAAATCATTGAACAGCATTCTGATTTGGTAATTGTCGGCAGCGGCGGGGCCGGCTTTGTGGCTGCAATTCAAGCGAAGCAGCTGGGCTTTGAGAAAGTAACGATTATTGAAAAAATGGCTTTCAATGGCGGCAATACCCGCATGTCCGGCGGTGAATATGCCTGTTACAACAACTGGGTTCAGGAAAGTGAAGGAATCATTGACACCAAGGAAGCATTTATCGAGGATATTTTAATATCCGGACAGGCCGAAGCAATGAAACACTGGTGCGTACACTGGCTGAGCATGTATTAGAAAATGCTTATTGGCTGCGTGATGAAATCGGTGTGCAATATAAGGATGAACAATCATGGTACGGCGGTCATCGGGTTGCCAGAACTTTGTGGCCGGTTGGTGATGGCCCTGCATATGTAAATACGTTGGCACAGAAAGCTGAAGAATTGGGTGTTGAAGTGATCTATAATACTAAAGCGGTGGAAATCATTATGGAGAATGGCAAAGCGATCGGCATAAAAGCCGTCAGTGATGGCAACAGTCTGCACTTCTATGGTGACAGCGGCGTTATACTGGCAACCGGCGGTTTCTCTGCCAATGTGGAAATGCGTCAGCAATACAATACCCAATGGCCAACTTTAGATGCCTCTATTCCCACGACAAATTCACCGGCAATCGTAGGTGACGGTATTCTTATGGCACAGGCTGCCGGTGCTAATCTGATTGATATGGATGCGATTCAGCTGTATCCGATCAATAATCCAGCAACCGGCAATTATTATTTCGTTGATTATGCGCGTTTAATCGGCAATGCCTTGCTGGTCAATAAAGACGGCGAGCGTTTGTTGATGAAAAGGAGACTCGTGAAATTATCTCACGGGCGGCCATCAAACAAAAGACGCTATGATCTATGAAATCATCGATGATCAAGTCGCTAAGGCAATGAATCTGGAAGAAGATTACGCTTCTGAAATTGCCCGCTGTCTTGATCAGGGAGTTTTGATTAAGGGCAGTTTAAAGGAATGCGCAGAATTCTTCGATATTCCGTATGAAACTTTGGCAGCCACGATCGAGCATTATAATGAAATGGCTGCACAGGGAGTAGATACGGACTTTAACCGCACTGACTTAATACCGATTGGTGATGGCCCGTATTTGATGTTTGCGTGTATTGTCTCCGTTCATCACACTATGGGCGGCGTGGAAATAGATGAGAATGCTCATGTAATTGATACCAAGGGAAACATTATTCCTAATCTTTACGCGGCCGGGGAAGTTACCGGCGGCATTCATGGTGCTAACCGGCTTGGCTCATTATCAATACCTGATACAGTCTGCTTCGGCAGGATTGCAGCTGCCACGGCATATAATGAGCATTTAAAGAAATAGTGTTTCAGATATACCGATCTTATAACGGCGATAAGCGTTTTTCTTTTTCCTCAGTAAGCAAATAAAAAGCTGTCCCGTAATGAGACAGCTATAGCATCTTATTTGCTGATGAAATCATTGATTGATTCTGTTCTGATGTCAATGTACTTCGTATCATCCTGTGCCGATACCAAACGGATATACGTCGGTTTTTTATCAGGTGTGCCGCCTACCAGTAAATAGTAGTTCTCATCAATATTATAATGAAGAATATATAAGCCTGAACCTATTTCTTTGCTCTTATATTGTTCAAAATCACTCCAAGTCAGATCGTCACCTTTCCCTGCAAGCTCTATAACCTTATCGAGGGTTAGTTCCGCAGGCTCTTGTAATGGCGGTACTGATGGATTTGTGACTGTATACCATTTATCTGCATAGAAAATATAGCTGGTCTTTTCATCGATAATGGCATATGAGATATTGCGGTAATCACCTTTCGTAAGATAGAATTCATAAGATTCAACATCGGTATCAGTATCATAAGGTGTCTTATTCTTTTCAAATTCATGCGGTAAGAATTTTAAACCTGAAGCCCACTCTCTCAGTGCGTCAATCTCATCACCGCTCACTGTCCATTGAACCATCTCATCACCAGTAACATGAATAATACCTACTTTATTAACATCCGTGCCAATAATAGCGTCACGTCCTTTTTCAATGTTGCTGCAGCCAGCTAGAAGAAGGATCGCAGATAATAAAACACTAATCAATCGGTTATTTTTTTCATTTAAAGCAACTCCCTTCTTGATTAACAAGGCTTTCAAAGCCGCTGCTTATTCATATTATAGTATATCTTAAAGTTACATGCAAGCTTACAAACTTTGCGGTGCTAATCGGATGAATGCATTAATAGGGTTAATTACGCATGTAATTACCCATTAATACAGATTATTACTTTTGGTATTTATCAATGCCTTGATGAAGACATTCAATTAATTCATCACGCAATTCCTGCGGCTCTAAAATCTCACAGTTGTTCAGATACTGTAAGGCAAAATACAACATCCCCTTTTTTGATGAACATACTCTGGTAATCAATAAATCTTTCTGTTCCCGATCTGGCTGAATAATGATTTCCTTGCCGAACATATCAATGATATCGTCAAGAATCATTGAATGAAAACGCAATGTTATCATTATCGGTTTATCCGCATACATATACATTCGCTGTTTCACATGCTTATGCAAGTCAAAGCCATATTCTAGTGGCCGAGCCTTCTCGTCAGTGAGTTCGATATTCAATATTTTATCAATTCGATAAGCATTGATATCCTGATAGTTTTTAGTCCGGCATAATAAATAAAGATTATTATTACTTTGAACAAGATAATAAGGATGAATTTTATATCGCTGTTCTTTATTAAATATCAACTGTTTATGAATATCATAATGAGCGTAGTTAAAAGTTACGGTACATTTTTTCTCTATCGCTTCAAGTAAAATATCAATCGTATGAAAAACTGTTTATTCTCAGATTTCCAAGCATTATTTTTCTGTGCCAGCGTCTCATTAAAGGTTTTCTCAACATATTTACTTTGCGTTGATAATAGTTTGCTTATTAATTTGTCACTTAGAGCGGCAGATAAAAAGTGTGATGAATAGATACTTTGGCAAAGCAGCTGAACCTCACTTTTCTCAAATAATCGGCTGATTATATAATAACCCTTACGATTATTCTGATACATGCTGATGTCAGCAATACCTTCATCATTAATAATATTTAAATAAGTATTCAAGGTTTTGCGATCCATTTTAATATCATAATTAGCCAGCAGCAGATCTTGAATTTGCTGATTGCTTAATACATGATCTTCATCAGAATATTTTTGTAATATCGCTAGAATTTTTAAGGAAAATACTCGGCTTTCATTCATATTTTATATCCCCTCTTTTATCTTAACACAAATGATGGCTGGGCGAAATATGGTACAGCAATTGTTTTATAATATGGATAACAAGAGGTGAAAATGATGAGAACATTAACAATAGCAGGTTGTAATTATTATTTTGGCCCGGAAGCATTTTGTGTAGGTCAGCGTCTGAGATTGACGAAAGATGCAGATAATGCATTTGATGATGAAGCAATTTGTGTCATGAATGATACCGAAGTCGTGTTAGGGCATGTAGCTAACAGCATTCATACCGTTGCCCGAGGAACATACAGTGCTGGCAGAATTTATGATTTGATAGCGGAAAAGCAGTATGTTAAAGTCCTTTATGTGATTGATAAGTATATTATCGCCAGTTTGGAGGAAGGTGGCGATCAACTTGAAGCATAGGCTGAAATACTTAAAGAAATGGATAATTACGAAATGTTATCAAATCATTGAATGGTGTGATCAGGAGACGGTTGATCAGGAAATTAAGCCCGGGGATGTTTATTGGTGTAAAATGCCATTAAGCGAACAGAAACTTATGACTGTGGAACCTGGGCATCGAATCAGACCTTATGTTATCTCCGCCGTTGAAGCAGATCAAGTGAAGGGTTATGCTTGTTCATCCAAACCACATTTAGGCTGCAGCGTTTATCAGCAGGCTGAAATTGATCATAAGAAATATAAGCTGAGAAAGTCCTCTTATGTGAATATAAGCCGTGAAGTCATTATTCCGTTGGACTGCCTTAAAGATTATTACTATACATTGGAGAAAAATGATTTTGATCAAATTAAGAAAGATAATAACAAAGAAAAAACCATTGAAATTGGTATTGGTTCGGTGATCATGGCAAATGATAAAATGTATTACATCTATAACTACAAGACTCCATACTTTTATGTTTATCCTCTCTTGAAAAAGCTGAGTTAGTAAATTGGAGTGTTCTGCAGACAATTGCGTGTAATAAACAAGTTTATTATATTGACTATGATTCTAAACAGCGACTGAATCAGAATATTGAATTTAAAAAATACATGCAGCTGTCTAAGAAAGATATTCATGTAATTGAAACAGGACAAAATGGTTATGCCGAGAGACCAAAACATGTATCTGTCTCAGGTATACCACATGTCCATGTTAATTTTCTTTATCCTTTAGGGCAAATTTTTTATGAGCCATTTCAGGATCGTTGGTTTATTTATTTTTATAGCCAAAAAAGTCGTGATTATGGCTGCTTCCTCGATGATTGTGATGATGGCCAATATCGGATACATAAAGTAAATTTGGACTATATGAAACTTGACGGTATTATGGCAGCGGACGAGCTAGCCGAGATTATTAAGCGAGTGTGCGTCAGTGACAGTAATTGTTATCCGCTTGAATTAGTTCGTAATTATGTACATAATACTTTAATAACTGCAAGATTATCAAAATCCATCAGTGATACAAATATGATTAATTCCTATAATTAATGTACAAACAAGGCAGCCCATAGCTGCCCTTTAGTTTATATTTATATAGAAAAAAGAGATCCGAAGATCTCTTAATTGTTATTGGGTTTCAATTACTCAATGATTTCAGTAACGTTACCAGCACCTACTGTACGGCCACCTTCACGGATAGTAAATTTAGTACCTTGTTCTACAGCGATAGGAGCGATCAGTTGAACTTCCATTTCAACGTTGTCACCAGGCATAACCATTTCAGTTCCTTCAGGAAGAGTGATTACACCAGTAACGTCAGTTGTACGGAAATAGAACTGAGGACGGTAGTTAGAAACGAAAGGAGTGTGGCGTCCGCCTTCTTCTTTAGTTAATACGTATACTTGAGCTTTGAAGTGAGTGTGTGGGTGAACTGTTCCAGGTTTAGCAAGAACTTGTCCACGCTGAATTTCGTCACGGTTAACACCACGCAGCAATGCACCGATGTTGTCACCAGCTTCTGCGAAGTCTAACAGTTTACGGAACATTTCGATACCAGTAACAACAGTTTTCTTGCTGTCATGGATACCAACGATTTCAACTTCTTCACCAAGTTTTAATACACCACGTTCAACACGTCCAGTAGCAACTGTACCACGACCAGTGATAGTGAATACGTCTTCTACTGCCATCAAGAATGGTTTGTCTACTTCACGGGCAGGTTCAGGGATGTAGCTGTCAACAGCATCCATCAATTCATCAATCTTACCAACCCAAGCAGCATCGCCTTCAAGAGCTTTTAATGCAGAACCGCGGATAACTGGAGTGTTGTCTCCGTCAAATCCGTATTCTGATAATAATTCACGAACTTCCATTTCAACTAAGTCGATTAATTCTTCATCATCAACCATGTCGCATTTATTTAAGAATACAACGATCTTTTCAACACCAACCTGACGAGCAAGCAGAATGTGTTCACGAGTCTGAGGCATAGGACCATCTGTAGCAGCAACTACCAGAATAGCACCATCCATCTGAGCAGCACCAGTGATCATGTTCTTAACGTAGTCAGCATGTCCCGGGCAGTCAACGTGTGCGTAGTGACGAGTAGCAGTCTGATATTCTACGTGTGCAGTATTGATTGTGATACCACGTTCTTTTTCTTCAGGTGCTCCATCGATTGCATCGTAAGCCTTGAATTCTGCCTGACCTTTTTGCGCAAGTACGCTAGTGATAGCAGCAGTTAAAGTTGTTTTACCGTGGTCAACGTGACCGATAGTTCCAATGTTAACATGTGTTTTGGATCTATCAAATTTTTCTTTTGCCATTGCAAATTCCTCCTGTGATTTTATCAAGTTTATTTTAATTCAATTTGTTTATAAAAGCAACATTTAAAGTGAATTAAGCGTTGTTTTTAACGATTTTTTCTGCGATAGACTTAGGTACTTCTGAGTAGTGGTCAAATTTCATTGAGTAATTACCACGACCCTGAGTGAATGAACGCAGGTCTGTTACATAACCGAACATCTCTGACAGTGGAACATAAGCCTTAACCATTACGGCATTGCCTCTTTCTTCCTGATCATTGATCTGTCCGCGGCGTGATGAAATATCACCCATTACAGAACCCATGTATTCAGTTGGAGCTGTAACTTCAACTAACATGATCGGTTCCAAAATTACTGGCTTACATTTCTTAGCAGCTTCTCTTAATGCCATTGAAGCAGCGATCTTATATGCCATTTCACTTGAATCGACATCATGGTAAGAACCATCAAACAGAGTCGCCTTGATATCGATTACCTGATAACCGGCAACCAAACCGTTCGCTAATGCAGCTTCAGTTCCTTCACCGATACATTTGATGTATTCTCTAGGTACTGATCCGCCGACAGTAGCATCAACGAATTCAAAGCCTTTACCTTCTTCAAGTGGTTCGAATTTGATCCAAACGTGACCATACTGACCACGTCCACCTGATTGCTTAATGTACTTACCTTCACAGTCAGCAGCCTGACGGATTGTTTCACGGTAAGCAATCTGCGGAGCACCAGTATTGGCTTCTACCTTAAATTCTCTGCGCATACGGTCAACGATGATATCCAGGTGAAGCTCACCAACACCGGCGATAATCGTTTGTCCTGTTTCAGGATCTGTATATGTTTTAAAAGTAGGATCTTCTTCAGCAAGTTTCTGAAGTGCCAATGTCATCTTGTCCTGATCGCCCTTAGACTTAGGTTCAACAGAAATCTGAATAACCGGTTCAGGGAATACCATTGATTCAAGAATGATATGAGAATCTTCAGCACACAGAGTATCACCCGTTGTCGTATCTTTTAAACCTACGGCAGCAGCAATATCACCTGCATAAACTTCATCGATTTCCTTACGGGCATTAGCGTGCATTTGAACGATACGTGCAAAACGCTCACGTTTGCCTTTAGTAGCATTTAATACATATGTACCTGATTTAGTAGTACCAGAATAAACACGGAAATAAGTCAGCTTACCGATGAATGGATCAGTCATAACCTTAAATGCCAATGCAGAGAATGGTTCATTGTCACTGGCATGACGAGCTACATCCTCACCATCTTCAGTCTTACCGACGATTGCCGGGATATCCAGCGGTGAAGGCAGATATTCAATAACGCCGTCCAGCATTAATTGAACACCCTTGTTCTTATAAGCAGATCCGCAGAATACTGGGAAGAATTCACCAGTACATACAGCCTTACGAATCGTAGCCTTGATTTGTTCGATTGTTGGTTCTTCACCTTCAAGAACCATCATCATTAAGTCATCGTCAAAATCAGCAATTGCTTCAATTAATTCTTGACGCTTAACTTCCATTTTTTCTTTTAAATTCTCAGGGATATCGATTTCAACAATATTTACACCGAAATCACCTTCGAAATCATAAGCTTTTCTTTCAATGATATCAATGATACCATTGAAATCACTCTCAGCACCGATCGGTAATTGAACAGCAGCACTCTTAGCACCTAAACGGTTGATAATTGTAGCACAGCTCATATCAAAATCAGCACCGGTAGCATCCATCTTATTAACGAATACGATACGTGGTACACCATAAGCTGAAGCTTGACGCCAAACTGTTTCAGTCTGAGGTTCAACACCAGCCTTAGCATCTAATACTGTAACCGCACCGTCAAGCACACGCAGTGAACGTTCAACTTCAACAGTGAAGTCAACGTGCCCCGGAGTATCGATGATGTTTACACGAGTATCAGGGTACTGAGTTTTAGTACCAGCCCAGTGTGCTGTAGTAGCGGCAGAAGTAATTGTGATACCTCTTTCTTGTTCCTGAGCCATCCAGTCCATTGTTGAAGCTCCATCATGAGTTTCACCAATTTTATGGTTAACACCTGTGTAATACAGGATACGTTCAGTTGTAGTCGTCTTACCAGCATCGATGTGAGCCATGATACCAATGTTACGAGTATTTTCTAATGAATATTCACGTGGCATAGTTCAAGTCCCCTCTTACCAACGGTAGTGAGCAAATGCTTTATTTGCTTCAGCCATTTTATGAGTATCGTCTTTCTTCTTAACAGAAGCGCCAGTACCGTTTGCAGCATCGATAATCTCAGCAGCAAGTCTTTGCTCCATTGTCTTTTCGTTTCTTAAACGAGCATAGTTAACGATCCAGCGTAAGCCTAATGTTAACTTCTTTCTTGAGAAACTTCAACTGGAACCTGATAGTTAGCACCTCCGACACGGCGTACTTTAAGTTCTAATAACGGCATAACATTTTCCAATGCTTGTTCGAATACTTCCATTGGTTTACGTTCTGTCTTTACTTCAATAATATCAAATGCGTTATACAGAATAGTCTGAGCTACCCCTCTTTTACCATCAATCATGATTTTGTTGATTAAACGAGTAACCAACTTAGAGTTGTAAATCGGATCTACTAACACATCACGTTTTGCTATATGTCCTTTTCTAGGCATTATTACTTCCTCCTTTCACGATTAATGCTATTTCTTAGCAGCTTTAGGTTTCTTAGTTCCATATTTAGAACGAGACTGGTTACGTGCATTAACACCGGCGCAGTCTAATGTTCCACGTACGATATGGTAACGAACACCTGGTAAATCCTTAACACGTCCTCCACGGATCAATACAACGCTATGTTCCTGTAAGTTGTGACCGATTCCTGGGATGTAAGCTGTAACTTCCATTCCGTTTGACAAACGAACACGAGCATATTTACGAAGTGCTGAGTTTGGTTTCTTTGGTGTCATTGTACCAACACGAGTACATACTCCACGTTTTTGTGGTGAACTCAGATCGGTAGGACGACGTTTCAAAGAGTTGTAACCTCTATTTAAAGCAGGAGATTTAGAAACCCATACTTTATTTGTACGACCTTTACGTACTAACTGATTAATTGTAGGCATGATTGTCCTCCTTTCGTGCTAACACACATTTCCGGGTGTGTCATATTACGGCATAAATTAATGTTCCATCTTTCAGGAACATATTCACGCTAGCTTTGTAATTATAAAACAACCAGAAACGTTTGTCAATCTATTTTATAAAAAAATTAACCCAATTTTATAAAAAATCTTAATAAACGCGATTTTTTTATTCATAATACTGCTTCATCATAATAAAAGACCTGTCCGCAAAAGACAGGCCCTCTATTGATCAACGCTTATTTAGCTGCTTGATTCAGACAGTCAGTAACCGCATCAAGAATACGATTTGAAGTCAAAGTAGCACCAGCTACAGTATCAACATTTACTGAATTCTGTTCTGCAATCGCTGTTGGCAGACTTTCAAGAGCTGGCTTAGCAACCGCTTCAGTTTCATGCTGTTCAACGATTTCAACCTTGCTGATCTTACCGTCAGCAATGGTTGTCTTCACATTCATTTTACCTTCCTGACCATCAACTGATGCCTCATATTCACCATCAGTTAAGGCTTTACTCATGTCAAAGCGATCAGTCTTATCAGCTTCATCTCTGACGAACAACTTTTCATCAAGAAGATTTGATGCCGGTTTAGCCGTATAGCCCTCAGCCAATTCACCGCTCATTAATTCACGGGCTGCCAGACGGCCGAATACGATAGGTCCCATAACTCCGGTACCGCCGGAGACAAAGCGTCCCCAGATACCGCCGGTAACTTCACCAGCCGCATATAAGCCAGGAATGACTGTACCATCTTCAGCTAGTACCTGCATCTTATCATTTACAGTTACACCGCCTAAAGTCATAACAACTAAAGCCTTTAAAGGTACGGCATAATATTTATCGCCTTCAATTTTATTAACAGCAACATTATAGGCTGTTACTGTGCCATCATAGCTGCGGCCAAAGCTGTCCGTGCCGCCGGCTTCCACAGCCGCATTATACTCTTCAACTGTTTTAGCTAATTGTTCAGCCGGCATATTCAGCTTACCTGCCAATTCTTCAATCGATCCGGCAGTTACGACCTTGCTGTGACCTTTGCCATTTTCAGGTTCATATAAATAAGTCCACATCATATCAGCGCCAGCTGCTTTCAGATCTTCTATAATCTTATCGGTGAAAATATCATATTGAATGGCTTCCGGCTGTTCTTCCAAAGCAACCTCACGCTCTTCAACTTCGCTAGTGTTTCGTCTACGAAACGTTCGCCATTCTTATTCACACAGATACCGCCGGCCTTCCATGTATAGGTTGGCGCGATTGAACCAATACCAGGTGCAACTTCAAGTCCCATTGGGAAAGTAGGAATATAAGTCATCGTTTCTTCATCAACCTTGGCGCCTACTTCCTGCATCATGCGGATACCGTAACCATCAGCTGCAAATGAACCGCCAGCCAGATAACTAGCGCCATTTTCAGCAAATTCACCCATCAGTTTGGCATTGCCTGAATAACCGCCGGTAGCAACGATAATACCTTTTTCTGCCGTATATTTTACAGTCTGGCTTGTTTCATTATTAACCGCCAATACAGATAAAATTTGGCCTTTATCATTAGGCAGCAGTGTTTTCGCTTCAGTCACGAAATCAATGGTTACATTATCAAGCCCCGCTACAACGGTATCAAGAATTTCATGAGCCGCTGATTTATATTTTTCTTTATTATCAGGGCTGGCTTTATAAGTTCTAGGCACGCTGTAAAGCGCATGTTCAGGAGCAAATACTGAACGATGGCCTTCTTTATCTGTGCTGAATTGGTTATCACTTAAACCATGATCCCAAAGCCATTGAATCATGTCTACATCTTCATCAACAAACTTCTGATTAATTCTTCATTTCCTTTATGAGCACCATTCTTCAAAATATCCTGAACAAATGATTCCTTTGTATCCTCAATTCCGTCAAGCTCTTGGATAATTGTCTCAGCGCCGGACATCGATCCGCTTGTATAATTCAAAGAACCGCCTGTATTATTTGTTTTCTCTATAATAATAACACTCTTAGCGCCGCTTTCAACCGCTTGAATTGCCGCTGAAAGACCAGCACCGCCGGCTCCTATGATAATAACATCTGCGCTCTTTTCCACATCTGCACTAACCACAGGCTGATTGTCATCAGTTTTTGGTGTCTCGTTTTGCGGCTTTGAGCATGCGGCTAATGAGATTGTCATCAGCAATGCACAGCAAATACTTACTATTTTTTTCATCCTTTTCATCCTCCTATTCTTATTTTAGCACTTGATAAGTTATTAACTAGTCAAAAATCTATGATAAATTTAATGTTTTCATAACTTTTTATACTTAATATTTAATTTTAATAAAATTATGTTAAAATGATAACATGAAAAACATCGCAACCTTTGATCTCTTAAAACCGGATCCGCTCTCAGAGATACTGCTGTCTCTGAATTTTCGTGTGCTTGGCTATGTGGATTGGACTGAACAGGAGAATCGGATTATTAATAATGAAATTCTGCCGCATTTTAAACTTGTCGCTGTCGAAAGAGGCAGCATTGAACTGATGATTAAGGATCAGCGGTTATTAATCGAAAAAGGTGACTTGGCAATTATACCGCCATATACCTTATTCACCGCTGCTTGCCTCACCGAAGAAAAAGCCCATCTTTATATTTTTCACTTTGATTTAAAAACTGATCTTATGCGCAACAGCTTTGCGAAACTGTTCAGCTGCCATCAGCTGGCGGTATATTCAAAATTATTCACGGAGCAAGATCTGTTTTGGTTCTCAACCTTCTCTCATCAAAATGCCGATAAACCCGGTTATTATTTCAACTTGGAAGTATTACTGAAAAAAGCACTGGCTGCTATTTTGATGAATGCCAACGCCTATTATGCCGCTAATGCGGATCGAGCTGCCAATAATACAAGTGAAGAGCGTATTTTTGTGGAATGCTTAGATTACATCACAGAACATGTACATGATAATATCAAAGTCAAAGATCTATGTACCCATTTAAATGTATCACAAAGCTATCTTTACCAATGTTTTCATCAGATTAAAGGCTGTTCCACCAAGGAATTTATCCTGATGTTTCGTATGAAGCAGATCTGCAATGATTTGAGAAATACAACCATGAGCCTCGCAGAGATCTCTGAATTATATAATTTTTCATCACCGATTGCCTTTTCAGCCAGTTTTAAAAATCAGTATGGCAAATCACCGGCCGCTTACCGCAAGCAATATAAAACTGAATTAAAAACCAAAAAGAAATAAAACCGCAGTGGGAATTAAGCTTCCGGCTGCGGTTCTTCTATATCAAAATCTTCAGATTTAAATTTACTGTAATAACGGCCTTTTTCGGCAGTAAATTTCAATATGCAGTAATCGGGATCTTCAACCCCTTGCGGATAATACATCGTATCACCTTCACGCCAGCACATTTCTTTCGCTTCTTTAGTTTCCAATACTTCCATTGTACCCTTTAGGCATACACCGCGGAAAAAGCGTTTATCCACAAAATAAATGCTTGCCTTTGGATTATTTCGGTAACAGCTGATTTTTGGGAAGATGTATTGGTCGTAAACCAGAAATACTTAATTCCTTCTCTTTCTCTTGGCGGCAGCATCGCACGGCTGACCGGATACCCCTGCGCATCAATATAAGTAATACTTGTCATACTTGCCTTTTCAATCAAATTACCGATTGTCTGGCTTGGATTTCGCATCATAATCATTCCTCCTGAAGTCATTATATCAGTTATTGAAAATGCTGACTATTAAAATCTGCCTGCCTTGAAGACGCCGCTTTTGCCTGTATAACCATCTGTTTCAGCAGCACGCCAACCTGTTCAACAATCTCTTTGATATCGACTTTGAAATTATCCAAGACATGGGATCTTAAAACACGTCGATGAAAGAAGCAGTTGCGGAATTGAGCTGCATCGTATGTCAGCATCGGGCAAAAAGCAAGCCGGTGTATTAACTCACCGTATCCGGGATGGCAAGATCATCTTTGAATCACTTACTTTTCAAACTATCAGTGATGTTTTACTATAAACTGATAATAAGCCGATACCCTAGGCAGATAATTCTTTGGTCTTTTCATATTGAGGTTGCCTGAAACAT
>BBZX01000007.1 GCA_001305055.1 Clostridia bacterium UC5.1-1C12 | reverse complement strand
AAGCAGCAAGACGCATTAGCGGCACAGCAGGCATTGCAGGCAGCTGCGGCAAGGACTTATTCAGGCGGCAGTAGTGGTTCTAAATCAGGTTCTTCAGCAGGTGTTGAACAAAATACATTTGATGAGCAGAAAATCAATAATGCAGTTGTATATGCTCAACGTAAATTTTATCAAGATTTAGGACGAGCACCAACAGAGAACGAGATTTTTAATTTAATCCATGAATGGGGAGCAAATGATGAAGAAGCAAAAGCAATAGCAAGACGCTTAGGTTTGTTAAAATAGGAGGTATCTAATATGGCATATAGTGAATCATCGTTTTTGAAGAAATTGAGATCATTCAGTGATCACGATTTTGATGAGATTAGAAATCAAACTGAATTAAGTAGAAAACAAGGACAACAGCGAGCACAGCAGTTAAATGCAATAGGTGAAAACAAAGTTAAACAAGAACAGCAAGCTATGCTGCCATATTATGAAGCACTTAATGATCAATCTGTTAATCAAGGGGGTACTCAGTCGAGTATCCCTTATTATAATAATCAGCCTACTACACCTCCAAGCATGTTTAAATATATGAATAATGCTGCTGAGAGTATTGTAAAAGGTTCAATGGCTAAAGGTGCAATCTATTCCAATAATGCTGCTGATTTTGGATTCATAGATAAATATGGCTTAAGCACGCCAGCTGGCGATCCATTAGGCTTAATAAAGCCTAAGACAAAAGATGATGAAAATATTATGCAAGCGCGGGATGCGTTAGCACTGAAACTTTATCAAGAGAGCGTTCAATCACAAGCCAAAGCTACAGAAGGGCTATCTGGAGGGTGGAAAGTAGCAGGCGAGGCAGGTATTGGTTTAGTTAAAATGCTGCCTAATATTGCTGCTAATGTAATAATGCCTGGTTCTGGTGCAGTATTGTCTGGTGCAGGTTTGGGTGCGGATAAACAATTATCATTAATGTCCAAAGGCACAGATCGTAATGAAGCGCAATTGAGAGGGGCGATTACTAATGGCATCGAAACTGGTATCAATTTATCACCAATTGGAACATTTGGGCGTTTGAATAAAATTATGAAAACTGATCCTTCCAGTGCCAACAGAATCATAGCACAAATTGCTAATGGTGCTTGGGGTGAGGCTACGGAGGAAGGTGTATCATATATTGCTAATTATATTGCTGATAAAGCATTTAATGATCCTGATGCAAATTTTGATCAAGACGAAATGATTAAACAAATGCAAATGGGGGCATTGATGGGAGGCTTATATGATATTGCAGGTATTGGTGCTAATAAATTAAAAAACAAATTTGTACATAATTCTATACAAGCTGATTTTAACGAAAAAGATGTTAATGGAGATTTTTCTGCTATTTCAGATATGCCATTTAAAAATAATAGCGAGTCAGAAGAAATTACACCTTTAAAACCTGCTTCGGAACCATTTATGCCATATAATGAAAATACCGGTAACAAGACAACTGATCTGGTCAATGCTGCTAAAAATGTTAACATTAGAGCTGGAAAAGTACAGGATGAAATAGGTAATTATCTATCAGAAACATTTGGAAAAGAAAACGTAATAAAATCCTGGTCCTAAATCAGTTAATAGCCTTGTTAATAAGATAAATAGAAAAAGAGTCGAAAAACCTGATTACGATTTTAAGAATATTAAGGATCATGCGAGATTTGCTATTAAAATGGATTCGATAGCTGATGCCTCAAACGTTATTAATAGACTTGAACAGATTTACGGTAAGGTAAACGTGGAAAATGCCTTGATTAATCCATTGAATGGTCAAACAGGTTATAGAGGGTTACATGTAACCTTTAATAAAGATGGTGTGAATGTTGAAGTTCAATTAACCACTCCAAAAGCATGGAAAATAAAAAAAAGATACTGATGCTATATATGATAAGTGGAGAAATGAGGACAAAAAAAAGCTATCATTGTCTGAAGTAGCACAAATGAAAGCTGATTATCTCTTATCTTATGAGATGTGGGATGAATTTGTAGGTGGATTGACACCAGAAGAAATGCGCATAGCTTCTTCTTTAGAAATGCGTTTGGCTTCAAACAGTTCGCCACAAAATCCATCATATTCACGCCAAGCACCATTAGTAAATTCTAATGGTTCTACGTTAGACCAGTCAACCAATTTTCCACCTTCTGTTACTAAAAATATATCCATGTCAACACCTCCTATTGATACTAATATTATATCAAATTCTGGCCGTATTAGCAATGATGTGCAATCTGCCAAACCAAAATTGGCAGAAAGAATATCGGGTGATGATTTACTTGATGCACAGGATATGATTGATCAAATTCAAACGGTAAATGGTGAAGTTGATGAAAATGGATATGTTACAGTTTATCGTAGGACCAATGCAGAAAATGCTAAGAAGATTAAATCAACAAAGTCAATGATTGCAAAGGAAGATGGTTTGTTTTTCTCAACAAAAGAAAACGGGCAAAATGGGGGCTATGGAACAATCAATCCAGCCACAGAACCAACAAATAATAATGATCAAACAGCAGTAAAAACAAAGCAAATACAAGATTCAGAACATCGAGCATTTACACAATTATCAAAAACTCTACAAGATACATTTGGCATCAGTCGTTCAGATGTGAATAATGAATTAAAATATGAAATTTTGAAATTGAAGGAATCATTGCAAACAACCGGAAAGATAGACAGTAAAGCCGCAGATGCATTATTTGATAAGGCGTGGGATATTGGTCAAACCAAAGATACCACAATGTATGATTTATACCCAGAACTTACAAGGCATTTAAAAGAAGCTGGTTTAGATATTGAAATGGCAAAACGTGCTTTAGGTAAAACAGCCTATAATGATTATTGTTATGAAGCTAAGCGGTTAGTGGGTATGCAGAAAGATGGTCGCAGCATTGATTCGTTTTATAATGAGCTGGCTAATGCATATCCTGAATTGTTTGACGAAACCATCAACAATGAAGCTGATCAACTGTATGCTATGCTTGATGTTGCTGACGAGCTGCAGCCACGTAATAAATCTTTAAGAGATACTGACGCAAATCTCTATAAAGAAGGGTATCGAGAAGATTTCCATAAGGCTTTAAATGACTATCTATCTAAGATGGAACGCTTTCAGAAAATTCATGGTGAAAATATATCAAAAAACACACAGAAAGAATCTGTTAATTATGAAGCATATAAAGCAACTATGGATCAGATGAAAGGCTTAGAACGAGATTATAATCGTGTGATGAATGAGCCTTTTTACTCAAAAGGAAAAAACTTATGCTGATCTCATATCTAAAGGTCAACTAGAATATAAAGACATCAAAAATGTGAATATAGATAATGTCAGAAAAATAGTCGAAGCAAAGCAGCCGCTGGATCAAGCGAGGGCAGTAAAAAAAGATTATAAAAAAGCAATACGCCAAGAACATATAAATACTGCCAAAGAATTTATTAAAAGTATGTCTATGTGGAAAGAAAAGAAAATGGGTTTTCAATACACTATGGAAACAGCTGAGAGAAACATTATTGATGTTGTGGGCAATAATGATGAAGCAAAAGCAATTAATGGTCACTATTTTGAGCCTATTCATCTTGCAGAAGCAGCTAGAACTAAATTTAAAAACGAATATCGCAAACGCATTGCTGATCTTAACCTAACACAAAAAGAATCCGAAGTTGTACAACGTTATGGTGATCCTGCTGGAGATATGACTGCTGCTGATGTTGTTAATGCTGGATATGATTTAGATAGAATACAACATGCCGTCAATGAGCTTAGGACAGTTTATGCGGAATTAATATCAAAAGTGAATGAAGTATTAGTGAAAAATGGATATAATCCTATTGAAGTCAGAAAAGATTATTTTCCACATTTTGTTGAACAAGAAAGCAGTGTGCTTGAAACTCTGAAAAGGATGTTAAATCCAAAAAATGATTTGGATAATCTAGGCACATCTTTGGCAGGCATTACCGAAACATTTAAGCCAGGAAAACAATTTTTTGCCAATGCTTTACAACGTCACAGTGATAAGACTGTTTTTGATGCTGTCAGAGGTTTTGATAATTACATTGACGGTGTATCTAATGTGATTTTTCATACTGATAATATACAAAATTTACGTGCATTAGAAGAAACCATTCGCTATCAAAACAGCGATGAGGGATTAAAAGCGCAGATTGATGATATAAATAATGATGGAGAATTGAGTGAAGATGAGCGTCAATCAAAAATCAGTGAATTATTTAGGGATAGGGAAACAACGGGAAAATTTGGAGGTTTTGTAACATGGCTTAATCGTTATACAAATGATCTTGCCGGTAAAAAATCTGTAGAGGATCGTACCTGGGAATATAACATGGGACGTGGAATGTATAGATTATCTAAGGACTTATCAAATAGAGTTGCTGGAAACATGGTGGCTGTTAACCCTAGTTCTTGGGTAACTAATTTTATACCTATTGCTCAGGCAACAGGAGAGTGCTCATCGCAAAATATCTCAAAAGCAATGTATGATGTGGTAAACAGCAAAGCGCTAAGTGATAATTTTAACAGTCGCTCAGCCTTCATGACTAACCGTTTAGGCAGTGAGAATCTATACAAAACAGATATGCAAAAAATTGTGGATAAGTTGTCAAAAGGAATGCAAATAATTGATAATTTTACTTCTGAGGTTGTCACAAGAGCTAAATATTATCAAAATATCGAAAATGGAATGTCGGATACAGAGGCAATGAAAAATGCCGATGCTTATGCAGCTGGATTGATTGCTGATCGTTCCAAAGGAGCTATGCCAATACTGTTTAATGTTAAAAATCCAATCACTAAAGCATTTACTCAATTTCAACTTGAACAAAACAATCAGTTAAGATATTTGTTTAAGGATCTTCCACGCGCTAAACAAGACGAAGCTATAAAAGCTTTATTGATTGCATTATTTAATATTGCAGTTTCTTCATGGCTGTTCAATACAGGATATGAGTTCTTGTTTGGTCGCAGACCAGCTCTTGATCCTATTGATATGGCATTTGATGCATGGGGAGTGCTTAATGATTCAGAATTAAGAAACAGTGAAAAGGCTACAATGATACTCTCGGATGTTGGTGGAGAGCTGCCATTTATTGGCAATATAACAGGTGGAGGACGTTTGCCTATAGCTGGAGCAATTCCTAAAAATCCAGAAAAATTATTAGATTTACTCAATCCGGAGATTGATGATAGAAAGAAACTGGATATTTTGTATAATCAAGCTATCAAACCTGCTAGTTACTGGATGTTGCCATTTGGAGCTGGGCAGCTTAATAAAACCATGTCAGGATTACATGACTATGCACAAGGTGCTGCATATCAATACACAGATGATGGCGATAAGCTGAAGTATACGATTGATCAAAACCCATTAAATCTTGCAAGAGCATTCATTGGCGGTTCTTCATCTTTTCCGGAAGCGCAAAACTATTGGGAAGGTGATTATAAAACATTGAGCGTTAAGGATACTGATACCTTCCAAATGTTGAAAGATGATCTGGGAAATAAAACAGCACTTGAAAAAGTGTATGAACTGAAAGCAATCGAAAGTCTGAAAAATGCTAATGGTGGAACTATTAAATATTCAAAAGCTATATTAACGCGAGATTATATTGATGGTTTACCGCTCAGCGATGCGGAAAAACAAGATTTATATGATAAATATATTGTCAATGAAGATATAAGAAATGCAGATTCAGCAGTTTACAAGATATACAGAGAAAAATTTGAAAAGGAAATGGAAGGTAAAAAATAAGTGCAGGCTCTTAATGGGCTTGCACTTTTTTTAATAAAGACCAAATTTTTTATAAAGTGAATACATAGCAATCAAAATTGTAAGAATTATGATAACGATAACAACATTAAATGAAAATGCTGCATATATGAAAAAAGCGAATGAATATCTGATAACATCTATTAAATAATGAAAAAGATAACACTGCATTCCGAAAGATTTCACCTTTAATATGATAGATAAAAATCCAGTAATAGTTAAGGTAATAGATAAAGAGACATATACTACTATGAAATATGATAGAGAAAATATTATATTATTCTGCATATTTAGAATGTTAGATAATAAATTGAGAAAGTTGGGAGCTATTAGCTCAGTTAAAAATCTTGCTAATACATATATTATAAAATATTTGATTAGTTTTATTAAATTATCCATTGAATGTTTCCTCTTTTATAATTTCTATTATTATATCAAATTATAGACAAATTAAAAGATTATTTAATAAATCATTATTTTATTCAGTGAGTTGATATTTTTATTCTTACATTAACTGTATTCGACAAAATAATTTCCTTTCCTATTATATTATTTATATAAAGGTGGGATGATTATGAAAATAGAAATTTATGATTTTTTGGAAAAATGCGAAAAGGACTTAATAAATCAGCTATGTTTTAAGTGCCCAGAATTATCACAAGAGCAAATCAATGTTGTCGCCGAAATCTTCAGAGATGAGATTGATAAGCAGTTGCGGTCTGGTAAATAATACCAGCACATTAACCAATGCCAACGGTTTATAATTATGGCGGAGGTGTCATAATTGCAGAAGAAATTGAATGAATTAGAATTTTGGGGAATTCAGTATTTTTATGAATTCTATGGCAGAGAATACGGTCATGATCAAAAAAAGGTTTTTGATAGATTAACACAAGAGTTCGGCGCCGATAAGGTAGCGGACTATAAGCAAAAATGTGGTGGAGAATTTGGGAATACGAGAGAAGAGGTATCATAGAATTTGATAAGTCTTAGCAATCGCTAAGGCTTTTTATTTGATCTCATATTAATTATCGTTAAAATATAAATTTATCGAAAATATTTATTACCATAAATTACCAATTTAAGCATAATTACAATAAATGTTATATATTTTGCTTATGCTGAAATTTAAGCCATTTATATAATCGGCCTGTTAAACCTAATGATTTAAACATTTGTAATAATTAACGATAACTTTTTATTTTTTGAGACTGACGTGAATTTGGTAAATTATGGTAATGCTAAAATGTTTAAATGTGTTAAAATTAAAGTAGCAAAAGGCTATTTGTCATTATTGCTGGGTGCTTAAAAAACGAGATTTTATTAGTCTCGTTTTTTCTTTCCCCATTGTGCATAATCACATCTATTAAAAACTTTTTTTCTTTGCAACCTTGAATACACACTCGTCCTGATTGTTACAATCATCGCTACGGGAATGATTGCGTTTGCCGGAACATTTCGTAATACGATGCAGGATACAATTACAGAGCAATGGGATAATATGACCGGTATCTATGAAACAGGAGATTAACGATGAAAGGCGCCTTTGAATTTGGATTTATCATGTTATTTTCATTGCCGATGATTGTCTTTGGTATAGGGTTTGTGGAAATTATGATGAACTACAACCAAGCCCGTTATCTGCAGAATTATACGATTATGCAGATCGAGCATCAGAATCGCTTGGATGATTCTGTATATGCGCTGATTGAAGAGGGCAAGCAGTATTGTGATCAATGCGATGTGCGGATCATAAATATCAATGAGCGCTACCGGGTAACCGTCACTTTTCCAATTCGTTTGCCGATTATCAATTATGAAGCAAAGGGAATGACATCAACTTTGACGCAAATTATAAAATGAGAGGGGACACTCTCTCATTTTGTTTGATATTAAATAGACCTTGAGGAAGGCATATGGTTCCTGATATAAGCGAAAATTTTCATAGTATCATCCATTGTTAATACAGGACTGATGTGAAGTATGTCATAGCCTTGCAGAGAAGCTTCTCTTGAAGTAGCCAATATTAAATCAACTTGATCGTGATTCACCACTGCCGCTGCTCTGTAAAGCGGATAAATTCCCGATATCGTTAAAAGCTGTCCAAAATATAAATTTAATTCAGTTTTTAACAGTTCAGTCAAACTGGTACTGAGGTCAGTCAAAATAATTATATTTAATTTTTCTATATTACTGTCAAGAATAACCGACAGGCGGGCGGTTAATGAATTTAATTCATTTTCTGTAAGCAGTTTGTCAGTGTATTTTTGATGATTGGATTCATCAATGAAGCAACCTGATAGGCAAAGGGATGTGTTAATTTCAAATTGATCAAGTCATTAAATTCTGAATGGGTAACCGTCGTATGATAATAAATCATCGCCGTTAAATGCTCAGTTAATGGCTGTTGCTGATGCAGCTGTAAACCAAAGTTTAAAAGAGTTGCTTCATAAAACTCATAAATAATTTTATTTGTCAGCATATCAATCGCTTTTTCATTTGTATTTATTGCATTATATCTCCTTTTTTAGCAACCAGCTGATTTAGATATTGCTTATCATATTCTGAAAACTTTTAATTTTAAGAGTTTTTCAATTTCATCAAAAGGCAGATTGATGCTTGCTGAAGAATCCGCTGCTGCTTCAATGTTTTTTTGCAGAATACAGTTTCGATATGCGCTAATCAATAATTCATTTGTTATAATCATGAGACTCTTATTGGTAAGCATGATTTTTATTTGCATCAAATAGGATATGAGAATCTGATAAAGCGTTTCAAAATTATGCAACTCATCATAATTCTCAACAATATACCGATTAATATAAGTGCCTTCTAATTCATAAAAAAGGAGGATAATTGAAGAACATAAGTTTCTTTTAGCATATTCAGAACCGAGAATTCGCAATCCTTTCTTTGCTGATATCGATAGCTGCAAACCTTTTGATGCTATTACAATTTCTTCTATATGCTTAATAGTATTTGAAATGGTCGTCTTTGAAACATAGAATAAATCAGCCAATAAACCCATACTTGTATATTCATAATCATGCTCTAAAAGATAAAAACAAATCGCAATTTCTCTTTGATTCTGATTAGCGGGAATCAAATCATTCTCTGATTCTTTAATATAATCAATAAACGCTGTCTTATCATTTTCTTCGATCCAATAGCCCTTGCTTGGGTTTGAGTAAATCTGTAAATTTTCTTGATGAAAAATGTATTGATTGTAGCAATATCCTGCCGCAGGGTTCTTGTAGTTGTATTGATGCGCTGAGAAATCTCTGAACCATGCAGCGGTTTTGAATAACTCAACAAGAGTTGAATAAGGCTTTTTTGACGCTGATTAATTTGCATTGGCACACCTCGATATGATATAAATAACTATTAACTTTTATGCCTCAAGAAGAGGAAAAGGATTGAATGGACTGAAATAATTATACCATTTATACTTTAACCGTGGAACAAGAAACCATTAGGAGGTATTATATGAAGGAATTTCCAAAAGATTTTTTATGGGGCGGTGCTACGGCTGCCTGTCAGTGTGAGGGAGCATGGAATGAAGGCAGCAAAGGCTTAACATTAGGGGATATGAAGCCTTACAGACCTTTTTTAAAGCGGACTGATCTGCATGAGCAAAGAACGGTAAGTATGGATATGATAAGGGAAGCGCATGCGGAAAAGGGAACAGGGCTATATCCGAAACGTTACGGCATTGACTTTTATCATCGCTATAAGGAAGATATCAAACTCTTTGCTGAACTGGGATTGAAAAGCTTCCGCATGTCAATCTCTTGGCCGCGGATTTTCCCTCAGGGAATTGAGGAAGTGCCAAATGAAGAGGGTTTGAAATTTTATGACGATGTATTCAGTGAATTAGAAAAATATGGCATTGAGCCAATGGTGACAATGAATCATTATGATACGCCGCTTTATTTGATTGAACATAAGGATGGCTGGAAAACACCGGAAATCTTGATTTATTGGGAACGCTATGTGCGCACTATTTTAAAAAGATATAAGGGCAGAGTAAAATATTGGCTGCCATTTAATGAAATAAATGCTGCCATTTTTATCCCTTATATGGGGGCTGGCTTATTCCCGGATGTTGAAAAAGAAGATTTTAAACAAAGCTGTTATCAATGTGTTCATTATCAATTAGTAGCTAATGCGATAGCTAAAAAATGTGCCAAGGAAATCGATCCGAATGCACAGATCGGCTGTATGATTGCCCGCTTTACTACTTATCCTGCCACTTGTAAGCCAGAGGATGTCATGCAGACAGTATTGGATGAGAATTATGAAAATTATTATTATACGGATACTTTGCTGTTAGGTAAGACCCCGGCTTATATGGATCGCTTTTATGAGGAAAATAATCTTACTATTAAAATATCTGATGAAGATAGAAAAATATTAAGTGAAAATACCAGTGATTGGGTTGCCTACAGCTATTATATGTCATTGGTAACGAGTGCCAATACAGATGGATTAGAAAAGACAAATTCTAATCTGATCATTGCGGGTAAAAATCCATATTTGGAAGCCAGTGAATGGGGCTGGCAGAAAGATCCAATAGGCTTGCGGTATTCGCTGAATCAGATGTGGGATCGTTATCATAAACCAATCTTTATTTTGGAAAATGGTTTGGGAGCTGTTGATAAACTGGAAACTGACCATTCCATTCACGATCCTTATCGTATTGATTATTTAAAATCGCACATTCAGCAAATGTTGGAAGCTGTCAAAGACGGAGTAGATGTGAAAGGGTATTATATCTGGGGCATTATTGATTTGATATCATCTGGAACCCATGAAATGAGCAAGCGATATGGCGTGATCTATGTGGATCAGGATGATTATGGAAAAGGTACATTGGATAGATATAAAAAAGATTCTTTTGCTTGGTATCAAAAATGTATTGCATCGAATGGCATGGATTTGGAGTAGAATCAGGAGGTACTCAGCATGAGTTCAAATAGAAAATTAGCAGAACAAATATTAAAAAATGTTGGTGGGAAAGAAAATATATCAAATTTTCTGCATTGCGCTACAAGGCTTCGGTTTAATCTGATTGACTTTGATAAAGTAAATAAGGATGAAATTGAAAGCTTAAGTGGTGTGTGGGGAACCAATGTAAATAGCGGTCAGCTTCAGGTTATTATCGGTCAGACAGTAACTGAGGTGTATGATGAAATATGCGTTTTGGCCGGACTGGAGAAGAATGAAGGGATTGATGAAAAATTAGACGATTTAAAAGCTAAAAAGAAATTTTCAATCAATGCTTTATTTGATGTATTATCCAGCTGCTTTAATCCAATTATTCCGGCGTTTGCCGGGGCCGGTATCTTAAAGGGTCTGCTTACCTTGCTTACTACATATGGTATTATGGGAAATGAGACCGGACTTTATCTGATGCTGAATGCAGCGAGTGATGCGACTTTTTATTTCCTTCCGTTTTTGTTGGCAGTAACGGCGGCTAAAAAGTTTAAAACAGATCTGACGATGGCTGTGGTGCTGGCGGGTATTTATATGTATCCTACGATTATTGCCGGTGCTGGCAGCAGTGTTGAAATTTTTGGCATTCATGTGACATTGGTCAAATATTCATCGACAGTTATTCCAATCCTGCTGTCTGTATGGATCATGAGTTATGTGTATCGATTTATCTATGCACATACTGTCTCCTTTCTGAGAGTCGTTGCAGTTCCAATCGTGACCTTGATGGTCATGGCTCCGCTGAGTCTGATGATTCTTGGTCCATTGGGTTATTATGCCGGTATAGGGGTTGGCGAATGCTTTAAATGGCTCTTTAATGTAGCTCCGTGGCTAGGCGGTTTAATTGATGGCGCAACCCGACCATTTGTTATTCTGACGGGTATGCATATGGCTATGACACCCATCAAGTTAGGCAATCTCAGCACATTAGGCTATGATATGCTGGCACCGGTTGATTGTGTTGCAACAATGGCGGCAGCCGGTATGTGCTTTGGCGTATTTTTAAGAGCTAAAAAGGCTGAAAATAAATCATCTACCTTCTCCGCTTTTATCTCCGCCTTTATCGGTATTACCGACCGGCTTTATACGGCGTCGCTTTCAGATTTAAAAACCGTTGCTTGCATGTATCATTGGTGGTGGGATATCCGGTGCTTTTGTTGCCATGATGCAGGCTAAAGCGATTACTTATGCAATGCCGGCAATTATCTCACTCCCGGCATATACCGGATCAATTCCGGTGATGCTGATCGGACTGGCTATTTCATTTGTAGTATCGGCTGGCTGTGCTTATGCGTTAGGTCTTGATGAAAATATCAAGAAAGATCAGCGTGCGGCAGAAGCAGAGAAAAAGGCAATTAATTTTTAAGATTATTATAAGAGTGTATTTCCATTTTATATAAGAGGAAGTGTACTCTTTTTTTCTATGAAGAGACAGCTGTCGAATAAAGTATCGGCCTGAGACTGACTTTTGTGTTACACTTAAGAAAAGCACCCGTCTGTGGTGAAAGGAGGCTTTTGATGATCTATACGATAACTTTGAATCCATCTTTAGATTATGTAATGATGGTTAATGAATTGAGAAACGGTGAAACTAACCGCTCACAGGCAGAGAAAATTTATCCAGGCGGCAAAGGTTTTAACGTATCCAGAATTTTAAATGAATTTGGCATCGCAAATAAAGCCATCGGATTGGCTGCTGGCTTCAGCGGTTTGGAAATTGACCGCCTGCTGAATGAAAAAGGGCTCGACCATGAATTGATATTTATGGCTGAAGGTTTTTCACGCATTAATATTAAATTAAAAGGCAGTGAAGAGACGGAAATCAATGGTGCCGGTCCGACAGCGGATGCAATGGTGATCAAGCGTTTAAAACAAATTATTGATACGATGAGTCAAGAAGATACAGCAGCCCTGTGCGGCAGTCTTTGCCGGGGTATTGACAGTTCAACATTTGCTTCAATTTTATCATTATTGAAATCAAAAGGTGTCCGTCTGATTGTCGACATGAGCAATGAAGCGCTGCTTAACAGTCTTGCTTATGAACCATGCTTATCAAACCCAACCTCAGCGAGCTATTTGAACTATGGAAAAGGCCGATTCATAACCTCAATGAGCTGCGTGATGCGATGATGTTTTGCAGCCAGCAGAAAGCTCAAAATGTATTGGTGTCACTAGGCAAAGAAGGGGCAGTTTTGCTTGATGAACAGCAGCGTCTGTATTACTGCAGCGCACCGGCAGGAGAAGTGAAAAACAGTGTCGGTGCCGGTGATTCGATGCTTGCCGGCTTTTTAACTGCCTATATGCAGAGTAAATCCTATGAAAAAGCACTGCGGATGGGGGTTGCATGCGGCAGTGCGACAGCGTTTAATGATGATCTTGCGAAATTGAAACAGATCATGTCATATTATGAGGGGTTGAATATACAAAGCTTGAATGCTGATGATTCAAGGCTTTCTGAAATAGTTGAGTAACTTAAATATTAATTCCTTTTCATCATCCTGAAGATTGGTAATGTTAATAAGCAATTCATCACTCATATCTAAAATATAATCTGTAGATGTATTAAACAACAGAGCCAATTCGACAATATACTGAGTTGACGGAACGCTGATACCCATTTCCCATGCATTGATGGCCGATCTTGTCAGACTTAGTTTACGGGCTAAGTCACTTTGTGTCATGTCATTTTTCTCACGCAATTCCTTGATTCGATCGGCTATCATAGTATCAACTCCTATATCTTTGATATTACACTTTCTTGATAGGTAATACATTATCACTAATGATTAATTAAAATTGACACTGCCTTTTAATATGCTACAATATTAATGATAGTATGTGTTATTTTGCTTTTATCAAACATATTTAAAAGTAAAGCCACATAAAAATTCATAAAATCTGGGAATTGAAAAGAGAGAGCGGGCATAAGGATGATAAAGCTAAAAAAGTTAAGTTCAGCTTTCTTTAGGGAGGCGGCATTAAATGGCATCTAAAGCAACATTATTATTAATTGAGCCGCAGACTGATCAGTCTCAGTCATTGACAGCTTTGCTTGCTGAAGCATATCGGGTGATCAGTGCGGTCGATGAACAGCAGGCTATTTCATTGCTGAAAGTGAATATTGACGCGGTTTCAGTCATTTTGATGGCTGATCTTTCGTGCGAACGCTACAAGCGCCTGTTTAGTTATTTAAAAGTAAAAGAAGCGGATCAGCGTCTGCCGATTCTTGTAATCGGCAGTCAGCTTGAAGAGGAGGTCTGCGCGCTGCGGCAGGGAGCATGGGATTTTATCGCCAAACCTTATCAGAATCAAGTCTTGCTGCTGCGCATTAAAAATGCTGTCGAACGATCTCAGCTGACCGCATTCAGGCAATTAAGATATTTGGCGGAATATGACAGTCTTACCGGTATCTATAATAAAATTAAGTTTTTTGAGGTTACTAAACAGATGATTGAAGCAGACAGTGAACAGCTGTATGCTTTTGTGCGCTTTGATATTGATCGCTTCCAACTGATTAATTCGTTTTTTGGCACTGATGAAGGGGATCGCCTGCTATGTTACATCGCAAATAGAATTCAAGAATTTGCCAGTCAGCTTGCCGCCTGTTCCTATGGCCGCATAGAATCGGATATCTTCTGTATCTGTTTGCCTTATGCTGATTTGAATAAAACCAATCTCGTTGAACTGATCCGTAATTATCTTTATGAATATAATACGGATTATGACATTGTACCTTCAATGGGTATCTATCTTATTCAGGATCGTTCTTTATCGATTGAATCAATGTATAACCGGGCTGCTTTGGCTGCCAAGCAATGCAAAGGAAGTTATGTTAAATGCTTTGCTTATTATAATGAGAGTTTAAGTGTCTCTTTAGCGCGTGAACAGGAAATCATCAATGAAATGAATACAGCCTTGGAAAACCATCAATTCATCATTTATCTGCAGCCTAAGATTGATATTCAAAATGGCAAGCCATGCGGGGCTGAAGCGCTGACCCGATGGAATCATCCTAAGCGCGGCATTATGGCGCCGAATGATTTTATTGGCATCTTTGAACAAAATGGATTTATCACCAAGCTTGATTTTTATATTTGGGAACAAGTCTGCATATTATTGAGAAAATGGCTGGATAACGGTTATCAGCCATATCCGATTTCAGTCAATATTTCACGGGTTGATTTATATAATCCTAAACTGGTCGATATGATTCTTGACTTGATTCGTAAATATCAGATTGTTCCTGAATTGCTGAATCTGGAATTGACAGAGAGTGCCTATACAGATAATCCGATCATGCTGAGTGAGACTATTGAACGTCTTCAGAAGCATGGCTTTACGATCATGATGGATGATTTTGGCAGCGGCTATTCTTCGCTGAATATTTTAAAAGATATGGATGTTGATATCCTGAAAATCGATATGCGCTTCTTATCAAAAACCAAAATTGCCGGCCGCGGTGAAAATATTATCGCTTCCGTGATCCGAATGTCCAAATGGCTTAATATTCCGGTTATTGCCGAAGGGGTAGAGACGATGGAACAGGTTGCGTTTTTACGCAGCGTAGGCTGTGACTATGTGCAGGGCTATTATTATGAAAAACCGATTCCTGTTGAATATTATGAGACTAAATATCTGCCGCAGGGACACTATCAAATTCATAACTTTGACAGTTATCGTAAGAGTAAGCATATTTATGATGAGCTGTTTTTAAATGATCCGCAGATTAATAAGCTCTTTAATTCAAGCAATGAGGCGGCAGTTATTTATGAATTTGCGGAAGATAAAGTGGAATTGATCCGTGTTAACGCGAGTTATTATAATTTGCTTGGCTATGAGGATCAGGCATTAAAGGCACCGGACATGCTTCAGTTAGTGGCGGCATCGGATCAAAGGGCGATGATTGAGCTATTTAGAGATGCGGTTCATGATAAAGCCGGTAAGGAGATTGATTATACCTATCTGCCTGCTGAGGGTAAGCGGATATGTCTGCATCTGGTTCTGCGTTATGTAATGGAAATTTCCGGCAAATATATTTTGATGGGCAAGCTGTCAATGGCTCAGAAGCAAGCTTGAAGAATACTGATGATTTATGCGCATCAGGAATAAACCTGTGTTATACTAAATCCAAGACCATGATTTTGATGATGGCTGAAAGTGAGTGAATAGGATGGAGAATAAACAGCTGCTAAGAGCAATAAAAATGCGTCATTCAAGAAGATCCTTTCAGGATAAAATGATTCCAGCCGATATGCTGGTGAGTGCTATTGATCAGATTAACGAAACAGCCGGTCTGCATATTCAGCTGCTTTTAAATAATCCGGAGGCTTTTGATTCTTTAAAGAAGAGCTACGGCATGTTTCGCGGTGTTCGTCATCTCATCGCTCTAGTGGGTTCAAATGATGATCCTCATCTTTATGAGAAGCTGGGTTATTATGGTGAGATGCTGGTGCTGATGGCAACGGCATCTGATCTTGCCACATGCTGGGTGGGCGGAACTTATTCTAAGAATGACTGTCGGTGTCAGCTGCTGGCGCATGAGGAACTGGCCGCGGTAATTGCCGTTGGCTACGGTGAAGAAACAATATCGATGAAAGAGAAAGTCATCACTTCAATGATTCATCGCCGGCATAAAACATATGCTCAGTGTACAAAGCTGGAAGGCACACCGCCTGAGTGGTTCAAATATGGTGTCGAGGCGGCTTTGCTGGCACCTTCTGCATTGAATGCTCAGCCGGTCATTTTTACATGGAAGGCATCGGCGGCATATGCATCTATTCCTGAAAAACGTAAAATTGAACAGGTAGATCTCGGTATAGCAAAATATCACTTTGAGCTTGGCGCAGGCTGCGGACAATTTAGTTGGGGCAATCACGCAGGTTTTACGGTGAAAGATTATGAGTGAGTCATACAGCCGCTGCCGCTGGGCAAATGATAAAGAAGGAATTCTGCGTGCTTATCACGATCATGAATGGGGCGTTCCATCACATGATGACGCGCATTTATACGAACTGCTGATCCTGGAATCTTTTCAGGCCGGTCTGTCATGGGCTATCGTTTTGAAAAAGCGTGAGGCATTTAGGAAAGCGTTAGATGGCTTTGACTGCACAAAAATCGCTGCCTACGATGAGACAAAGTTGAATGAGCTGATGAATGATCCGCGGCTGATTCGCAATCACCGCAAGTTTAATGCGATGATTACCAATAGTCAGGTATTTTTACAAATTCAAGCGGAATATGGCAGCTTTGACGCATATATCTGGAGTTTCACCAAAGGTCAAGTGATTAAAAATACTGATGATCAAATTCCTGTGACCTCACCGCTTTCTGATACGATTTCAAAAGACTTGATAAGCCGCGGTATGAGATTCATGGGCAGCATTACGGTTTATTCTTATTTAGGGGCGATTGGGGTCATTGATGATCATGAACTGAACTGTTTTAAATATTAGCTGTGAAGACTCATTTTGAGTCTTTTTTTCTTGATGATTGATTTATTAAACTAACGGTTGATTTTTATGGCAAAATGGTTGGTTGTATTCAACTAATGGAAGACCTATAATTAAATTATCAATTGATATATTCAGGAGCGCGCTGATGAAAAAAACAAATTTAGGTGAAACAATTTATAAATTAAAGAAAACAAAGAAGGAATTACTCAGGAAGAATTGGGCCGGGCAGTAAATGTCAGTACGCAGGCGGTTTCTAAATGGGAACATGGCGGCAGTCCGGATGCGGAAATGCTGCCGCTGCTTGCCGATTATTTTCATGTCAGTATCGATTCGCTTTATGGCCGCAGTGAGACGGCTGCCCGTAATATATTTGACGATGTACTGATTGATTTAATTAATAAATCAAAAGAAGAACGTTTTGAACATGCCTTTCAAATATGCTGGGCAATGATCCGCGGCTTAGTCGGCATCGATCTTGTGAAAAACATTTATTATGATAACCTTCCGCAGCTGCCCAAGGAGTCTGAAATGTTTATGAAGTCGCTGATCAGCTTGGATGAGGGAGTTGCATACATGCTGCTGAAAAAGGAATTTCATTATTTCATGCTGTTTCCTGAACCTAAAGGCGGTTTTAATCAGGAGCTGGCTGCCGCAGCAGAATATACTGAATTATTCAGTTTCCTTGCGAAACCTGATACCGTTAAGATTTTGCTGTTCATATTTGCGAATAAAGCGCAGAGCTTTACGGCTTCACTGATTGTCTCAAGATTGAAGATCGAAGAGACGGCAGTGCTGATGATTTTAGATGAAATGACAGATCGCAGCTGGCTCTATCGTACAGAAATAGAGACCGAGGATAAACTGCTGATTTCTTATCAACTAAGCGGTGATAATCAGATCCTGCCATTTTTTATCATTGCCAAGGCATTGGTAGACAGTCAAACAAACCTGTACTATATGAACCTGAATGATCGTCATCTTCCCTTGTTTTCTGGAAAAGGAAGAAAAAATGAATGAATCAATGAATATCAAACAACAATTTAATAAGCATAATAAGTTAAATCTGACAGTGGCTGTATGCCTGACAATCATCCAATCCTTTCTGTCAATCGTTTTAGCTTTCATATTGAAGGCATTAATGGAAATTGCCGGCGGCGGTACGCTGCCTGAGCTGGTTAAACTCTTGGTAATCTGTATTGCTTATCTGCTTTTCTATCTGCTGATAACCCAACTGGCTAATGTATTTACGAATCGATATATCCAAAAAGCACTGATTCAGTTTAAAGAAACATGCTTTGAACGTTATCTAAAGAAAAATATTACGGCTTTTCAGCAAGCGGATGAGGGGACTTATATTTCCTCGCTGACTAATGATATTCATTCTATTGAGACGAATTATTTGAGTGCCCGAATCAGTTTTTTTACTCATTTATCATTATTGATCAGTGGTATTGCGGCAATGCTTTATTTAAACTGGAAGCTCGCTTTATGTGTTTTATTTGCTTGTTTTCTGCCTTTTCTGATTTCTATGATTTTTGGCAATCAGCTGGCTGAAAAGGAAAAAAAAGTCTCTGAGGGCAACAGTGCCTTTACTTCTTTAGTTAAAAATTTATTTGGCGGGTTTTCCATCATTAAGAGTTCAGTCTGAAAAGGAAATTCAGGCATTATTTAATCAGCGAAATCGATCTCTTGAAACAAATAAAAAGCAACGCCGCGGTTTAAATTATTTTATCCAAGTTCTTTCAATGCTTGCCTCATCGATCATTAATTTTCTTGTTTTTGGTTATGGCGCTTATCTGTCCATTCAAGGTGAAATTTCAGCAGCGGCTGTGATTGCCTTTATTCAGCTGCTTAATTATGTTATCGCACCGCTTCAGCAGCTGCCTATTTTATACAGCGGATATCAGGCGGGTGCGGTGCTGATTGAACGGCTGCAGACTTTGATGGTCTGTGAGCAGGATACAAAACAGGATGAGCTTGTAGCTTTTAATGAGGCAATTCGAGTTGAAAATCTGACTTTTGGTTATACTGATAAGCCAATGCTTAAAGAAATTAATTTTACTTTTAAGAAGAATAAACGATATGTCATTGTCGGCAGCAGCGGCAGCGGTAAATCAACACTGCTGAATCTTTTAATGGGCTATATAGACGCAGCCAGCGGTAATATTTATTATGATGATCAGCCGCTTAATCAAATCAGTTCAGCCTCGTTATCTGCGTGTTTATCATTGATTCAGCAGAACGTGTTTATATTCGATGACTCTTTGTATGCCAATATTTCAATGTATAAGGATTTTGATAAAGATGAAGTGGAAAAGGTGATTGCAATCAGCGGCTTAACAGCAGTATCGAATGAGAAGGGACTGGCATATCGCTGTGGTGAAAACGGCAAAAACTTGTCCGGCGGTGAACGCCAGCGAGTAGCGATTGCCCGTGCATTGCTGAGGAATACGCCGATTCTGTTTGTTGATGAGGCAACTTCAGCCTTAGATAATGCAACTGCACAAAAGGTTGAAGAAGCTATTTTATCGATTCAGAATCAGACATGCATTTATGTAACACATCGGCTTCAGGCAGAAACACTTGCGCAGTTTGATGAGATATTAGTTATGCATCACGGAACACTCTGCGAGAGCGGCACCTTTAATGAATTGCTTGATCGCAAGCAGGTTTTCTATTCATTATATAAGCTATCAGCGGTTTAGTCTATCATTATTAAAACAGTGTTTTCTTTATCTTGTATGGAATCCACTAAAATGTTTATAAAGTTTCAAAAAAAGACTTACAAATTAGTTGCTTTTAGATATAATAATACTCGCTAAGCAACTATCTGGCGATTGTGGTGAAGCGGTTAACACAGCGGGTTGTGGTCCCGTCATGCGTGGGTTCGAATCCCATCAGTCGCCCCATTTAATAAATAAAGCGGTACTCATTGATGAGTGATCGCTTTTTTGTGATTCCGCCGCGTGCTATTTTTGCTTTCAGTTGATGAAATTATTTGTTATAATTTAAAAATAATGTTAGGAGATAGAATATGATTGAAATTAAAAATTGTACAGTAAGTAATATTGAAAACGCGCTGCGCGGAATGCGTAATCCTTTAGACAGCTGGGAGAAAAGTGATAGTATAACTACAGACGGCAAGGTCGTTCTTGGTCCTAATGATTTAAAATTAGCCCGTAAGCTTTGTGCGGCTGGCAGTGATCACCGTAAATTTTTAAGACAAATATTTGTATCCTTAGATATAACGGCTCCGCTTTATTGGTGGAAGGAATTTGATACTTATAAGGTAGGAACTGTCGCCAATTCAACAAGTACGATGCATACGATTCATAAGAAAGAAATAAATGAATCACTGTTCAGCTGTGAAAAGCTGGATGCTGAACGGCTTGCGTTATTTAAAAATTATCTTGTTCAGATCGAACAGCTGCGTCAGCAATATTTAATTAATAAAGACCCCGAATTATGGATTCAGATGATCCAACTTCTGCCAAGCAGCTTTAATCAGTTAAGAACCTGTACGATGAATTTTGAAACTTTGCTTAATATTTATCACAGCCGCAAAAACCATAAATTATCTGAATGGCGTCAATTCTGCGATATAATACTTAAAATCGAGTATTTTGATATGATAGTTGAAATCAGCAGTCAAGCTTGATAATTTTTATAGGTGTCTTGACACATCGCAACATTCAGTACGCTTTTTGACTATAAAGTGGTATAATAGTAAGGCAATTATCATTGCATAAATAACCATAGAGAGGCTAGAAAATGGAAACTTATGATGAAAAATTTGATTTTCGTGACAAACGAAATCTAAGCTTAGTCACTGATTTTTATGAATTGACAATGAGCCAGTGCTATTTTAACGCACCTGATGCCAACAAGATCGTTACCTTTGATTTGTTTTATCGGCGTAATCCGGATAATGGCGGATTTGCTATTTTTGCCGGTTTGGAACAAATTATCGGCTTTATACAGAATTTGCATTTTGAGGATGAAGATATTGCTTATTTAAAAAGTCTGAATAAATTCAGCGATGAATTCCTTGATTATTTGCGTCATTTTTATTTTTACGGGTGATGTATATGCGATGCCGGAAGGAACACCGGTATTTCCTAATGAACCGCTGGTGCGTGTCAAGGCTAAAATCATTGAAGCTCAGCTGCTTGAAACAGCTTTTTGCTGGCAATCAATCATCAAACCTTAATTGCGACAAAAGCAAACCGAATCGTCCGTGCCGCAAAGGGCAGAATTGTGATGGAGTTTGGGGCACGCCGTGCGCATAACTTTGATGCTGCTAATTATGGCGCCAGAGCGGCTTATATCGGCGGTGTTGATGCAACAGCGAAACCTATGCCGGTGAAAAGTTCAATATTCCGGTTGCCGGTACTATGGCGCACAGCTTTATTCAGTCTTTTGATTCTGAATATGAGGCTTTTAAGGCCTATGCGCTCACTTATCCAGACAGCTGTACTGTGCTGCTTGATACCTATGATACACTCAACAGCGGCGTTAAGAATGCCATCCGTGTTGCGAAAGAAGTGCTTGAACCAATGGGGCATCGTTTAAAGGGTGTACGTATCGACAGCGGCGATATTGCCTATCTGTCAAAGAAAATCCGCAAACAGCTCGATGAAGCAGGACTTGAAGACTGCCAGATCGTTGCCAGCAATTCATTCGATGAATATATCATTAAATCATTAATTGAACAGGGCGCTCAAATTGATTCCTTTGGGGTCGGCGAGAATATGATTGTTTCTAAATCATCACCGGTCTTCGGCGGTGTTTATAAGATGAGCTCAGTAATCAAAGACGATCAAATGATTCCTAAGATCAAACTGAGTGAAAATGTTGAAAAAATGACCAATCCGGGATTCAAAGATCTTTATCGTATCTATGACAAAGAAAATCATAAGGCATTGGCGGATCTGATGACGATTCACGGCCATCCGATTTCAGAGAACGAGGATTTAACGATCTGCCATCCGGATAATGTCTGGAAAAAGAAAACATTAAAGCGCGGTACGTTTGTGATCCGTGATCTTTATGAGCCGATTTTTGTAAATGGGCGGCTTGTGTATAAAGTGCCTGATTTGAATGAAATCAGGAAATACAGTCAGCAGGAGCTTTCTCATTTATGGATGAATATTTCCGTTTTGAGTACCCTCAGGTGTATAAAGTAGACTTGACAGAGGAATTATTAAAAATGAAGCTTGACTTAATTGAGGAGATGAAGCATTAATATGTCCAAGACAGAAAAACGCAGTTTAGCGCTTATTGCATTGATCTATGCTGCTACTCTGATCTATTCCTTTGTGGTCAATTTTTCTGACCGCACTATTAATACCCGCTTTAATATGACCTTTGTAGCGATTCTTTGCCCTTTGATCGTACCGGCATTGTTTAAGCTCTTCAAATGGAAACCAGTCAGTGAAATCTATATTATTAATCTTATTTTTTGCTACTTTGCCTCTTTGATCGGTTCATGTTTAGGCGGTTACAGTGTCCCTTATTTTGATAAGGTTGTTCATTTCGGTTTTGGCTTTTGCGGCATCGAAATCGCTTATCTGCTGTATATGATACTTAAACGATCCTCAAAGCTTGACAGTCTTCAGGAATGGCATATTTTTCTTGTCTTTGTCAATGCGGTGAATACAGCCCTTGCTGTTTATTGGGAGTTTTATGAATATGCAATGCTTATTTTCTTTAATAATGATGCAATCAATCATTATACAAGCGGTGTTCATGATACCATTACCGATATGCTGGTCTGCGTTGCCGGTGGTTTAGTGGTAACCGGTTTTTTGATCAGTGCTAAACGCAGCGGCAAAGATAATTTCTTTATCCGTCTGCCGCAAAAGTTTTATGATTTGAATCTTGCACATAGAAACGGCTAAACGCCGTTTTTTCGTTATATAGGAAATTGCATTTTAAAGCATTTAAGCACCAATTTTAATTCGGAAAATGTTCTGAAAAATAAAAACTAATGAAATCACTGTGAAAAACAGTGTACGATGAATAACAAAAAGCTCTTAATCAGATCAGCAAATTCATATTAAGCATCATTTAGTTACCTTTGCCACATCTCAGTTTTTTGTTCAAGGGAAATATAAATGGAGTGTTTGGCTTATTTGAATCGTTTCTCTTATAAAGAGTGATCGGGAAGAACAGCGCCGCGAGGAAGGCTGCCGGATGTTATTTTTGGCTGAAGGAATCATTTTCTTGATGTGACAGATGTGTAAGAACAAATCTTTGACAGCAGTGCTAAAATAGAGACAGAAGATATGAAAAAAAGCTGTGCCTATAAAGGCATCAGCCGATCTTCAATAAAATCTTGAATCAACAGGAAGGCAGCGTTGCACACATGCTCATCATTCAGTATTCGATGCTTTCCTAAATGCAGGAAAATGAGCTGTTTTTGTTCATGAGTGATCATGTCAAAGCCCACACGCTGCTTCTTGGCGGGATGACCTCATCGGCATCACCGTGAATCAGCAGCACCGGACAGGATACCTTAGCAATACTTGTTTTCAGCTGCTTTACGCATTCCATAAAAGCCGGATAGAATGATTTGGGCAATGAGGCTCTTTGCCGTCATTTTTAGAACTGCTGATTAAACCGCTGGCCCCTTTGATTACCATGTTTGTATAATTTTCTAAATGAAAGTGGTTAAAAGCAGGGGCAATCAGAATCAGTTTTACAACCGGATAACAGGTGGCGAGATAGGAAGCGATAACGCCGCCCATGGAAAAGCCAAGCAAGTAAATCGGCCGTTTGCTGAGCTGAGCCTGAGTAAGCTGAGCTTTAGCCCGTTTGACCCATTGCTGCCAGTCGCAGTCTTTCTCATCGGTTAAATCATACATATCAAAGCTGATCAATTCAATATTTTTATCGTTAAGAAATTCCTGCAGCTGATCCATTTCATGCCGTCGGCGCTTGCCAAAACCGTGAATCGTCACAAGCAGCGGCCGGTTGTCCTGATTCATTTCTTCTGTTTCTTCTTCTTTCATTTAATTTTTTAATCCATTCAAACATTTCTCTCACATCCTTTTTCTGTATTATAGCATAGATTTGTGTTAGTATTATGTAAGAGAAAATGATTGAGGTGCAAGATGAATAACGAAACGATAAACAATTTTTTAAATCAGGTAGACAGTGTATCACCAACGCCCGGCGGCGGCTGTGTAGCGGCATTAGTGGCACAGCTTGGCCTCTGTCTTGGGCGGATGTATGGCCATTTAAGTGTTAAACGCAAGGCTTTTTCAGCTCAGGATGAAGCGGTTCAGCAGACTTTTATACAGTCTTTTGAAAAATTAAGCGATATGCGTGAAACTTTAGAAGGATTGGCGGCGGCCGATATGGAGGCTTATCAGTCAGTGATTGATGCCTATCGGAAAAAGGATGCGCAGCTGATTCAGCAGGCGATTCAACAGGCGATTGACGTACCGTTTAAAACGATGCAGACAGCGGTTGAGGCAATGTCGCTTTTAGTGCAGATGATGCCTTACGGCAATCAGAAGGCAGTCAGTGACTGTGCCATTGCAATCATTCTCTGTGACGCATGTGCAGCAAGCAGTTATCTAAATGTATTTATTAATATTCAGACACTTGAAGATCAAGAAGAAGCTGAAAGAGCGTTGAAGGCAATCGATGAACTCAAAGCAGGCGCTGCTGAAATGAAGGAGCAGTCATTGGCAGAGTGCATTCGTTTGATTAAACAATAAATTCGACACTTTTCACTTCTGTTTCGTTAAACTTAAACCAAGGGAGTGAAAAGATGGATCTAATTAAAACAACAAATGAAAAACAAATTATCTATCTGATCAATGACCATTGCCCAAATCAGGCAATGCGCAATGAATTTCAGACGAATACATTTACACTAAAAATCAATAAACTGGAAATTGTTGAAAAGGAATGCTGCGGTTATGTCGTCGATGAGGGAGGCATCTTTCTGATTGCCAGCATCACCCTGCATAATCTGAGTAATGAGATTCTTTCTTTTTCCAAAATGATCTGCTGATCAGTTATGACAAGGAAGATCCGTATGAGGCTGAGGAATACTTCGGTGTACCTTATCAATTTGAGGATGAAATTGCTTTGAAGCCTAATGAAGAGGTTAAAGGCAAGCTGGTATATATTATTGCTGAATCAGCAAAGAAGGTTACCTTCCGCTATTTTGAGAATTACGATGACGATACGGAGAAACAGTATAAGCTGCGTTATAATCTGGATTGTCAGTGAAATAAGGCATTCATTTTGTGAATGTCTTTTTTAATATATTCCTTAGAAATTCTTAAGAATTATCTGCAGTATAATTAAAGAATTCATCGATATAATTTAGTTGTTGAAAAGATGTGGTACAATAAATGGTGAAATTAAACAAAAAAGCTGACGGAGGTATTTATGGATAAGACGTTGATATTAGTTGTGGAGGATGAAAAAGAAATTGCGGAGGCAATTGAAATTTATTTAAAAACACAGGGTTATGATGTAATCAAAGCTGAAAATGGCGCCGAAGGGTTAAAGATAATTCAGGAGCATGATGATATTCAGCTGGCATTAGTAGATGTTATGATGCCGGTCATGGACGGCATAACGATGATTAAAAAAGCGCGAGAGGATCATGATTTTCCATTTTTGATTCTTTCGGCGAAGTCTGAGGATCTGGATAAGATCATGGGCTTAAATATCGGAGCCGATGATTATGTTACGAAGCCCTTTGTGCCGATGGAACTATTGGCCCGTGTCAATTCACAGCTGCGCCGTTATCAGCGCTATTTAAAAATGGTCACTCAGGAGAAAAGCAATGATAATATTTATGTCCAGGGCGGACTTGAATTAAATGCTGATACGAAGGAAGTCAGTGTAGACGGCAATCCTGTACGCCTGACACCGATCGAATTTAAAATTCTTCAGATGCTGATCAAACACCCGGGTCATGTCTTTTCAAGTGATGAAATATATGAACATGTATGGAATGAAGATGCGATCAATACCGAAACGGTGATGGTGCATATTCGTAACATTCGTGAGAAAATTGAACTCGATCCGAAGAATCCGCACTATTTAAAAGTGGTATGGGGTGTAGGTTATAAAATCGAGAAACTTTAGGAGGACATTATGGAAAAAAGAGCAATAAACTCTTTGGGTTTCTTTTAATCTTAATCATCGCTTTGTTATCATTGGGCATGGTTATTGCCAAACCAATGATTTCCGCAGAAAAAAATGAACCTGATCTGACAAGTCTTGATACCAATGATTATTTTTTAGATGATCTGTTTATCGATAATATCGTTCAGTATAAGCATTTAAAATCACTGGAAGCGGGCAAGAATATTTCTTACAGCGAGCTTTTGCTTAAAAATCCGGATGCGGATACCGCTGAATTGTTTAATGATTTTATAAGCAGTTACAGCAATGTGGAAAGTCCAAATGATTTTGAAGATTTATACTACACGCTTCAGCGTAAAAATATGATTCTTGATTTTTATGCCGAGTCAAATGATACTCGAAGCTATTCAATCGATCTGTCGGATTTAAAGAATTCTGGCAATGATAAAGCAAAATATTTTAAGTGGTATGTCATTATGCATTATGATGCTGCCGGTAATCTTACAATCAGCAATGCATCTCAGGATTTGCTGAAGACCGTATCATCTAAGTTTTTTAAGGGTGCGTTGATGGAGTCATCAGCGTTTAATTTTGAGTCCATTGTTCAAAACGGAGTGGCTGAAAACAGCAGTAAGGTCAATGTAGAACCGATTACCGATGCGACTTTTATCTATGCGATCAGTAATGAGCGTTATCAGATGCTGGTTGACGGCACGATTTATTCACGCTATCTGCCTGGTTATTCAGCGATGAATGAGGATGCGGGCATGTTGGTTTTATGGTGATCACCACCGCAGCGATTGTCGCGGCATGCTTTATCGCCACAAGACATGCGCGTGAGTTATCTGCCTATAATGCACTGCTGAAATGTCCGTTTGAATTAATGGTCGGACTGCTCAGCCTAGGGATTTCTTTAATCTTTGGCTGGACATATTTAGTGCTTGTAAATATGGGGACAACTGATTTTATTACTGATATATTGCAGAATATATCGGCGGATAAGGCGGTTATCATAACCAATAGCATCTTGTTTTTCAGCGGTTTTATCTATTTGTTTTTAGTAACTGTAGCGGTATATGAGATTAAATTAATCTTTATTCAAGGCTTCTCTGATTTCTTTATGAATAACACGATCATCGGCTGGTGCTGCCGTAAAATCGGTGCTTTCTTTGATGTATTCAGAGGCTTGGATCTTTCGGATAAGCTGAATAAAAAAATTGCCACAGCTTTGATTCTGAATCTCTTGGTTGGCTGTATTGCTTGTATCTTCTGGCTTTCGGGCCATTGCTGCTGATTCTTTATACGATTTTTACTTATCAGTATATCAAACGGATAGCCGGCGGCATGCAGCAGCAGTTCCGCGTCCTTGAAAGTGTGACCAAGGAGCTTTCATTAGGCAATCTTGATATTGAGGTTGAAAATGATCTGGCGATTTTTGGGGAAGTGAAGGATAATCTGCTGGGCATTAAGACAGGCTTTAAGCAGGCGGTCGAAGAGGAAGTTCGTTCCTCAAAAATGAAAACCGAACTGATTTCCAATGTGTCACACGACTTAAAGACGCCGCTGACTACCTTAATCAGTTATATTGATCTGCTTCAAAAAGAAAATATTACGGATGAAGAACGTCAGCATTACATTCAGATTTTAGATAACAGCTCACTGCGGCTGAAACGCTGCATCGATGATTTGTTTGAAATTAGTAAGGTTGAAAGCGGCAATGTGCAGTGTAATTTAGTAGAGGTTAATTTAAGTGATCTGCTTAAACAGATTCATTTTGAAATGAGTGATAAGATTGAAGCGAGCAATCTGACCTTTAAAACCTCTTATTCGGAACAGAAAATCATCTGTATGCTGGATTCGCCGAAGACCTATCGTATTTTTGATAATCTTTATATGAATATTTTCAAATATGCAATGCCTTATACCCGCGTTTATATTGAATTGAAAGAAGAAAATGGCTTTGCTGTGGTATCCTTCAAGAATGTATCAGCTACGGAAATTACTTATGCGCCTGATGAGCTGACGGAGCGTTTCGTCCGCAATGATGCTTCCAGAAATTCTGAAGGCAGCGGTTTGGGATTGGCAATCGCCAAGAGCTTTACAGAATTGCAGGGCGGCAGTATTAAGGTTTTGGTTGACGGTGATTTATTTAAGGTGATATTAAAATTTGCTGTGCTTGAAAAGGCGGCAGAGAGGGAGGAAGGAAATGAAGAACAAGCATAAAATCAGCGCTTTTGCGGCTGTGTTTACAGTGATTACCTTAGTGTTGGGTGCGGCTTCTGTAATTGGTGCGATGTTTCACCAAAAGAAACTGAAATGATTTTATTTTCATAATATGAAAATTTATAAAATATTTCTGAAAATATATTGACAAGCGATCAGCGAGCCGATATAATAGTGCCATACAAAAACGATGAAGAGAAGAGTAGGCATTAAAGCTTTCACAGAGAGTCCTCACAGGGTGCAAGAGGATAAAGGAAATAACTGCTGAAAATGGTCTTGGAGTTGCATTGCTGAGGGTTGCTTAGGCAATGTCGGATTCGCCCGTTAAAGCGATAGGGTATAACCTGTATGCAGGCGTACTTGAAGAGGCTGGTATTGTGAGATATCAGTGAAGTAAGGTGGTAACACGAAGTCAACTTCGTCCTTTCAGGATGAAAGTTTTTTCATCCATTGAGTTGAATTAAAATAAAAGGAGAACAGGAAAATGAAAAAATTATTATCAAGTTTATTAGTTGTTGCATTATTAGCTGGCTGCAGCAGTAACAATAATCCGCCGGCAAGTGATCCAGCCGAATTAGAAACGATTATCGTCGGTGCAAGTCCAAGCCCGCATGCGCAGATTCTTGAATCGGTTAAAGAGACATTAAAGGCTGAGGGATACGATCTTGTGATCAAGGAATTTGATGATTATATTATACCGAATACAGCATTGGAGAATGATGAGCTGGATGCGAATTATTTCCAGCATCAGCCTTATCTTGATGGTTTTAATAACGATTACGGAACCCATTTAGCATCTGTTTTAAAGGTTCATTTTGAACCGCTTGGCGTCTATGCCGGCGGCAGCAGTGAAATTAAGGATACACTGACGCTGGATGATATAAAGGATGGCGCACAGATTGCGGTGCCTAATGATGGTACGAACGAGGCAAGAGCGCTGCAGCTGCTTGAAGCTCATGGCTTGATTAAAATTAAAGCGGGTGTAGGTTTGGCAGCAACGGTTCTGGATATTGAAGAAAATCCGAAGAATATAAAAATTGTTGAGATTGAGGCAAAGAACCTGTCAGCAATTTTACCGGATGTTGATTATGCGGTAATCAACGGCAATTATGCATTAAGCGCAGATATTGTTGATAAGCTTTGTGTGAGTGAGGATAAGAACAGTGAGGGTGCTCAGGAATATGCGAATGTTCTTGTTGTAAAGGAAGGCCATGAGAATGACGAGAAAATTGAAGCACTGAAAAAGGCATTAACCAGCGCCGATACTAAGACATTTATTGAAAATACTTTTGGTACATTGGTTATTTCTGTATTTGATTAAGACCTGCGGGTCTTTTTCTTTGCATAAAACGTGGGCAAATGCTGGAATTCTGTTATAATAAATATGAAAAAGGTGATATGCATGATGGAATTCATTAAGAAAAATAAGATGTTTGTGGCAGTTTTAACATTTATATTTGTCGTTATGGCTGCCGTTGCGGTTTATGCGCTGTCAATCAATAAACCCAGCGATATTGTACTGCCGCCCAATCTGGTCGATGAACAGCCGCCGCAGGGCAATGATGATGAACCTGAGGATACTCATGAGCGAGCGGTTATCCGTAATTTTTATGGACAGTTTGATGATGGCGGCAATTCGGTTATTCTTTATTGGGATATTGCCAGCAATGATTCAGTGATTGAAAAAATCGAACTTTATTCACAGAATAATTTAATTGCTGATGTGACGAATACGCAAAGTTATGAAATGCCGATAACCGTATATCAATTTGCTACCGGTGTCAACGAGTTTGAGCTTCGCTGTTCATTAAAGAATGAGGTGTCAATCAGTGAAAGACGAGTGTTGTCGTAGATTACATTTTTGATTTTCAAAAGAGCAGTGAATGGGTCAATGATCCGCTTTTGGGTGAGGGTATTATGATTTCGCTGAGCTATACATATAATCTGTCAACACCGGTCGGCACGCCGATTATTACGGTAAAAGACAGCAGCGATGCGGACAGTGCCGTTGAGTTTGTTGCCAATACTGAACTGTCGCATACTAATAATTATGTAACGATGCAGACAACCTACTTCCTGCCGACAGCTTCATTGCCTGAGGGACTGGCAAGCTGGCGGATCACATGGCTGTTTGATGTCGTACAGATCAGTACGGAAGATCGCATCAGCATTGATATCAAGCGGGAGGACAGTGAGCTGCCGCCAAGCGATGAGGGAGAAGAAAACTCTGAACCGGCAACTGAAGGAGATACGACGGATGATTAAACCAGGATTTTACCGTCATTTTAAAGGTAATTTATATGAGGTGCTGACGATTGCCAAACATTCTGAAACGGAAGAGGAATATGTGGTATATCGGGCATGTTACGGCGATCACGGGGTCTGGATACGCCGTTACAGATGTTTGATGAAGTGATTGAGAGAGATGGCAGGCAGGTTGCACGATTTACGCGTGTGGACTAGAAAGCGGGGATGCTCATGGCACATATCAATAAACAGATTGTGGAATTAAAACATCAAATGGAGAGGACAAAGCTTTTGCAGTTAGAGAAGCAGAGTCTCAAAAATCAATTAGAAAATAAGCTGTCGGAAATTGAAAAGATGCGCTCGAGGGTTAATGCCAGTGAAGAAGGCAAGCATAATTATCGTTTGAGTATCGCATCATTGGTTTCTAATTTTAGAAAGAGAAAAGAAGATCAGACGATCAAAGAGATTCTTGATTTGAAGCAGAAGGAAAACGATTTGTCGGTGCTGCAGGCTGACTATGACCGTGTTGTGGAGGAATTAAAGGCTCAGGGCAGCTTTGATAAGCAATACTTTAAACTGATGCAGGAGAAGAAGCTGCAGGCTACACATCAGGATAATGAGGTGTTGGAACAGCTTGAAATGGTAATTGAAAAATGCCGTCTTGAAAATAAGCGGATCAATGACGCTCAGCATTTGGGCGAGAAAGCGCTGGCTTTGATTCATGAGGTTTTTGACGGCTGCTTTTCATCGACGCAAAAGCATCTGTTTGAATCTTCTTTAACCAAGGGCAGCAAGCAATTTGAAAGGCTTAACGCGATGCAGGAGCTGATTGCTCAGCTGAAACGGACGCTGGATCAATTTGAGGCTGCTTATGACCGCTGTCCTAAGCTGAATGAATCAGTGCTGGAAATTGATTTTGTGCCAGTAGCTGATCAGATCGTGGATAATTTTTTAATGGATTATTTTTTGAAGATGAAGTGATAACGCTTAAGAAGCAGATTATGAAAATAAAGAAGCAAATCGTTGATGCGCTGCATGATTTGGATATTCAGCTGCGCATGAATCAGAATAAAATTATTGAAATGCTTGACTGCATCAATGCGGTAGGAGAACGGAATGAGTAAGATTGAAGAGCTTGCGGAAAGCTTGAAGAAGAGACATATCGTATTTTTTGGCGGTGCCGGTGTGAGTACCGAAAGTAATATTCCTGATTTCAGGAGCAGTGATGGTTTGTATCAGAAAAAAACATATAAATATCCGGCTGAAAGAATGCTGTCACATTCAATGTATGAGTATGATCCCAAGGCCTTTTATGATTTTTATTTTAATGAAATGATTTATCCCAATGCAATGCCTAACGCCGCGCATGAGGTGCTGGCAAAGCTTGAGGCAATGGGTAATCTTGATGCTATTATCACACAAAATATTGATGGGCTGCATCAGGCGGCCGGTTCTAAGCGTGTGTATGAGCTGCATGGCAGCGTGCATCGCAATACATGTCAGCAATGCGGCGCTCATTATTCACTGAATGAGATGCTGAAACAGAAGGGACAGATTCCTAGATGCGCCTGCGGCGGTATCATAAAACCCGATGTGGTGCTTTATGAGGAAGGCTTGGACGCGCAAATCCTGCGCGGAGCAATTTCGGCAATTAATAACGCGGATGTGCTGATTGTCGGCGGCACTAGTTTAGTCGTCTATCCGGCGGCTGGTTTGCTTGATTATTTTCATGGCAGCCAATTGATTTTAATCAATAAGGACGCGACAGCTTATGACAGCCGAGCCGATCTTATCCTTAATGAATCTATTGCCAAGGTGCTGTCTGAGGCAATGAAATTGATTGAAAATGCTTGAACAGGAAGCTGAGCTATTATTTGCCGATTAAAGTATTAAGCTAGGTTTTGAAATTCAGCTATACCTATAAATATGAAATCATGTCAGAGCGGCATGATTTTTTTCTTTTAAAAAAAGTCAATCGTTTGATTGACTTTATATTAGCTACATGAACCACATCACCGTTGTGAAAATGATCATCAATGTATAAATAATAACAACCATCAAGATAGACGGCGTTGCCATCAGCGCATCCCAGCAGAATCGATGATTTGGCACTGTCTCATCCAGCTTGAAGATATCACGATGGGTGAAATAGCAGAATAAACCGCCCAAAATAAAGATGCCGAATAACAGAAAGACGAACCATTCCACAGGAATCAAAGCAATGCTGTTATTAGCAAAATGAACGAAAATTGCCGGCAGTATTGATTTTGCTTTTAATGTCAGTAAAGCAAGCAGGATTCCTAAACCAAAAGCAAACAGACTTGAATGACATTGCCGTGCAATAGAGCAAAGAGCATCGATGACGCGATGATGGCAAAACGAGTTCCGTATTTGCCGAAAACATGCAGACATAAACCGCGAAATGCAATTTCTTCAAATATCGGTGCTATGACAGCAATCGCAATGTAGCTCATCAGCAGGGTGATCCAGTCAGTCGCGCTGAAGCCTTCAAGACCTGTCTGCTGAAATTCAATATTAGGAAAGGTATTGATCAGCGCGGTAGACAGCAGATTGTAAACAGCGACAATGCCCATGATGATTAAAAACCATCTTACCATTTCAGCGCCGCTGACGGCTGGTTTCACAAGATAGGTGCGAAGCTTGATTTTAAGCCGATGAGCACAGATAAAGAAGGGAATCGTATCCGCGCATAACAGTGTAAACACCAAAGTGACCATCAGCATCAGGTTATAATTCACATGATAGAAACCATAGCTTTTAGCGATTGCAAGGATCACCACTGACAGCAGGCCAGCTACAAATATTTGCAGCACCAGATTAAACAGCAAAGCACCGCCCAGATGCTTAAATTCTTTTTTTAAATCTTTTTTTGTTAACTCCCTGGGTTTTTCAATGACAGATTCATCAATGACAGGCAGTTCGTTATCCATAAAAAACCCCTTACGATATTATATCATAAGGAGGAAGCTTTTATTTGATAACTTCAAAATTCGGCGATAAGAGGATTAAATTCTTACCTTTTAAACTATTCTCCGTATAAGCGCCTAATGCTCTTGAATCAGTTTCCTGTGCGGCGATACGATTGTCACCAAGCAGGAAATACTCATTGGTCCACAGCTCGACCTCATTAAAATCACGGGTAAAGTAACCGTAACGGCGCTGCATCTTTTTAACATAGTCAGCATCCAGATAATCTTCATCCAGCGGTTCACCATTCACATAAATGACCTCATCCACACAGGATACGGTTTCATTAGGCAAGGCAATGATGCGGCGAATCGCATATCCCTGACCGCCCGGCTGTTTAATCAAAACCAAATCACCGCGCTGAAAGTCTTCATGCCAGAGAAAGGTCGCACCTGTCGTGCCTTCATCGATGGTCGGCGTCATTTCCTGTCCCTGAATGACAACATCAATCATACAGAAATCACGGATGATCCAGGCGGCTAACCCGATCACAAACACCAAGGAACCATAAGTGAAGATCGTTTTAATAAATTTATAGCATGTTTCTTTTGTCATAATTTCCTCTTGTTTTACTGCATTATTATAAGTTAATTTTAATTCTTTTGCAAGCATCCGAAGTTTTTGGTAAAATCAAGCTAGAAGTGAGGTGTCAGTATGGAATTAAAAGATCATATCCTGATGACCCGGATCGATAATCGGCTCGTACACGGTCAGGTTGGCGTTACATGGACAATGACGCTGGGTGCTAATGTTATTGTGGTAATTGATGAGGCGGCAGCCCATGATGTTCTTCAGCAGAAGCTGATGCGGACGGTAGCCCGTTCCAGCGGTGCGGATATTCGTTTCTTTACCGTCAGTGAATTTGTGAAGGTTTTTGAGAATGTCAGTGAGAATCAATGGCTCTATCTGATCGTTCATGATCCGCTGCCGATTGTAGACTTGCTGAAAGCGGGGATTCCGATTCAAAGCGTTAATGTCGGCAACATGCATTTTGCGAAAGGTAAAATGGCATTAAACCGTAAAGTATATGTTGACGAAGCTGATCTTGAAGCGCTGAGAATCATTGAGTCATTTAATGTTTCAATCTTCATTCAGGATGTGCCTGGTTCCGTCAGCGAGAAACTGAGCGGTCTTGATGAAATTAAATTTGTACTTCGCTAATAAATCTTGCGTTTTGAAGCGGCAGGTATGGCGAGCTGATCGCGGTATTTAGCAATCGTGCGCCGGGATATCTGAATATCCTCCTGCTTCATTATTGTACTCAACTCAGCATCACTGTATGGCTTCTGCTTGTTTTCACTCTCAATTAATTTTTTCAGCTTTTGCTGGATAGCCATACTGCTTTGACCGCTCTCCAGCTTGGCATTAAAGAAAAATTTCAAGGGAATATAGCGCTGGTTGAATTCTAAAAGCTTTCCCTGCACGGCTCTTGATACCGTAGATTCATGCAGATTGCAGAGGGCAGCGATATCATTGAGCGTCATTGGCAAAAGGTCAGCTTGATGCAAAAACCAGCCGGCTTGTATGGAGACAATGGCACTGACAAGTGTAAAGAGCGTATTCTGCCGCTTATCAAGCATGGCAATCAGTTCTTGAATCCGTTTTGTATATTCTTTTACATAAATCTTTAATTCCTCATTGCTGCTTTGATCATATGCGTGATTGATTTTCAGCTGCTGAGTATAATTTTTTACGGTAACATTCAGCGAATCGGTTTCATCAATGGATATAAAAATATCGGGAATTGATAGGGCAGCGGCAGGCGCATAGGCGGCCCCCGGCGTTGGATTGCACGTTTTGATTAAGGTCACGCAGCTTTTGATGGTATCAAGTGAAGTATCGCATCGCTGGGCAATCTCAGGTAATTTATTATCCGCGATTAAATCAAGATATTGATCCACACACATCATCAGATAAGGCTTCAGCGCTGTATCCATCTCAGCGCATTGGATAATCAGACATTCTTTTAATGAACGCGCCGCCACACCGCATGGTTCAAAGTTCTGCACCTGATAAAGAGCATCTTCCGCCACCTCCTGCGTACAGTCACAAAGCTGGGCGATTTCCTCAACACTTAACGTCAGATAACCGTTATTATCCAGTGAATAAATGATGAATTCACAAAGCAGTGGGTTTTCAACATGCCGGCACGTATGCAGCTGCATTAATAATTCATCAATCAATGTGGTGCCGGCTTTAGACATTTCGACAACTAAATCATAATCAAGCGTATTCGAATCAGCGTTGAATTCGTCAATTTCAAGCAAAGGGTTCGTATTGGCTTCTTCCTGAATCATTTCGACTAATTCCTGAGCATTCATGCTTAACGCTTTTAATGAAAGCTGCTGCTTCATCGAAAGCTTCTGAGTCTGTTTTAATGTCTGCGTCAAGTGGGTTTCTAATTTCATAAAGCATCCATCCTTATTTCTTACATTCTATCATAATTAGAAATAAGATTGAAAGAAAGCATTTTAAATAATACAATATCAGTAAGTGAGGTCAATCTATGAAAGAACAATTATATCAGCTGCTTAAAGAAGTCTGCGAACGTTTTGAATTTGCTCAGCGTGAAGAATTTACCGCTTCATGGCTCGCTGAACAATGCGCGATGAGCCGCAATGCCGCTTCACAGTATTTGAATGAGGGGGTTGAAAAAGGTGAAATCATCAAGGTTAATACCCGGCCGGTATATTTTTTGATGCGGCTGCGGTATTTGCGAAATGCGATGCTCAGCTGGATAAGCTTGTCTATGCTTCATTTAAAGAATTTAATGAGGCAATGATGATTGATTTTGAACGTTTGATCGGATACAAGGATTCACTGCGCCATGTGGTGGAACAATGCAAAGCGGCAATTACTTATCCACCCAATGGGCTGCCGATTTTATTAAATGGACCGACCGGCACCGGGAAAAGCATGATTGCCTCTTTGATGGCTGATTATGCGGTTTGTGTGGGGCTGATGAAGAAAAGTGATAAATTTATTGCAGTTAACTGCAGTGAATATGCGAATAATCCAGAATTGCTGACCGCCAATCTGTTCGGTTATAAAAAAGGCGCTTATACCGGTGCTGAAAAAGACAATCAAGGGTTGATTCAGCTTGCGGACGGCGGCATTCTCTTTCTTGATGAGGTGCATTGTTTAAAAGCGGAATGTCAGGAAAAACTGTTTCAATTTATGGACCGCGGTGTGTATCACATGGTCGGCGATAATGAAAACTGGCATCACTCATCATGCCGTTTAGTCTTTGCGACAACGGAGAGTCCTGAAGATGTACTGCTTAAAACCTTACTGCGGCGGATCCCAATCATTGTGAAGATTCCATCGCTTGATGAACGGCCGATCAATGAGAAGAAAGCGTTGGTATATAGTATCTTTAAGAAGGAATCAACAAAGATCAACTGTGAAATTGCTATCAGTTCTCTGACTTATCAGGTATTGATGAATAACAGCATTCCAGCAATGTCGGCGGTATAAAAAACTGTATCCAAGCGGCATGCGCCAACGCGTTTTTGAATCATCGGATAAATAAGAATGTGCTGGAGATTCATTTATATGATCTGCCGGATACGATTTTGAATCTGCTGCCGACGATCAATGTCCGCTTGATTGATCAAAGGATGATACGATGATCTTCATCAGCCGGCTGAATGAGGCCAAACCTTCTGACTCCAAGCTGATTGACGCGTTTGCGAAGATTCTTGGTGAATATCAGAAATATATGAAAAATGGCTGTTCCTTTCAGGAATTGATCAGCAGCTCTTTGGACGCAATCAATAAATATAATGATTATCTGATGTTTGAGAAACGATTGATCAGCAATCCGAATTATGACTTTACCCGTAAAATTGTCGATAAGATTTTCTCCATCATCATGAATCGCTATTCATTAAAAGTCAGCAACAATGATATCCTGCTGATTTCACGCTATGTTTATGAATATTCACAGGTGAAGGATGATATCCGTACATGGATTAAGGAGCACGCGCCATTGATTGCGTCTTTGCGGGAGCTGGTTCAGCAGAAAATGCCGAGAGAAAGTGCGATTGCCGATGAAATCAGTGAGAATATCAAGCTGAATCTGGATATCGAATTTGATGAAATGACGCAGTTCAGATTGGTATTGATGGTGCGCGGTTTCGCGGATCCGATGAAAGAATCTGAAAATACGGTGGGTGTGATTCTATGCCATGGTTATTCGACAGCTTCCTCGATTGCGGAGGCGGTGAATAAGTTTTTAGGCCAGTATATCTTTGATGCGATCGATATGCAGCTGGATGTCAGCTTTGATAAGATTACCAATCAGCTGAATGATTATCTTAAAAAGAAGCAGGCGTTTGAAGAACTTGTTTTGCTTGTTGATATGGGATCACTGGAAGAGATTTATAAGGGAATCAAACATAACACCGGCTGTAACATCGGAATTATCAATAATGTTAATACGAAGCTGGCTTTAGAAATCGGCTCCGGCATCATGCAGGGAAAGTCGATTGAAAGTCTATTGGAGAAGGCAAGTCAGGAGAATATATCGAATTATAATTACATTAATAACCGAGAAAGAAATAAAGTGATTCTCTCAGTCTGTGCAACGGGTGTTGGTGCGGCAGAGAAAATATCGGATCTATTGGCAACCAGTCTGCCGGTGCCGATCGATGGTGAAATCATTTCCTATGATTATCAGACTTTAGTAGAAAATGGCTTGAATGATCGGATCTTTGACCGTTACAATGTAGAGTTTATCATCGGTACAATGAATCCTAAGGTAGAGGGAATACCGTTTATCGGTCTTGAGGAGCTGGTCATGAATGATGATCTCAATCGGCTGCGTGAGCTGATGCGTAATTTTTTAACGGAGGCCCAAGTGCAGATTTTCGCTCAGAACATCATCAAAAATTTCTCTTTGGATAATATCGTGAATCATCTGACGATATTAAATGCACAAAAGGTGCTTGAGGATGTTCAGGAGGTTGTCCGCCAGCTTGAAAGAATGCTTCAGTATTCGCTGCCGGCGGCTGAAAAGGTTGGGCTGTATGTCCATCTTGCCTGCCTGATTGAACGATTGATAACTAAAAATGAAGTACAGTTATTAAAAAGTCCGGATGAGTTTATCGCCAATCACAAAGAATTCATTGAAATTGTTAAAGAGAGCTTCAGTGTCGTAAATGAACGATATAGTGTCGAAATTCCGGTTTCTGAAATTATTTATATTTACAATTATATCCAAAACAGCTGATTTAACGCGTGTCTGACTTCGACAATAAAAGTTGGCACGCTTTTTGCTACAATATAAGTGAAGAAAGTAAAGGAGGTGAAAACATGGAAGGACCAAACATTTTACTGACACGCATTGATAATCGTCTCGTTCATGGACAGGTGGGGATGACTTGGACAAAAACTTTAGGAGCTAACCTGATTGTAGTCGCTGATGATATTGCTGCCGAGGATTCGCTGCAGCAGTCATTGATGGCGATGACCGCTAAATCAGCAGGCGCCGGCATTCGTTTCTTTACCGTTGATTATACGGCTCAGATCATTGCCAATGCGGCTCCTGAGCAGAAGATTTTCATTGTTGTTCGTACTCCGGCAGAGGTTCGCCGTCTGATTGATCGGGGTGTACCGCTGAAGGAAGTGAATGTTGGCAACATGCATTTCACAGCTGGCAAGCGTGCATTGACGAAGAAAGTCTATGTTGATGATAAAGATATGGACGATCTGAAATACATCGCTTCCAAGGGCGTTCGCGTTTATTGTCAGGACGTGCCGGGGGAATCTATCGAAACAATCCAATAGAAAGGGAGGATTAGAAAATGCAAATTACTCTGATACAAGGTCTGCTGCTGGCTTTAGCGGCGATCATCATTGGTATCGACTACTGGCTAGAAGCATTCTTTATCTTCAGACCATTAATCGTTTCCACAGTTACTGGTATTATCTTAGGCAATGTAACCCTGGGATTAACTACTGGAGCATTAACTGAATTGGCTTTTGCCGGTTTAACACCGGCTGGCGGTACACAGCCGCCAAATCCGGTTTTGGCTGGTTTTATGTGTACAGTCATCGCGTACACAACAGGTGTTAACGCAGAGGCAGCGTTGGGACTGTGTCTGCCATTCTCATTCTTGATGCAGTATGTTATTTTATTCTTCTATTCAGCATTCTCATTCTTTATGGCAAAAGCTGATAAATGTGCGGATGAAGCAGATACTGCCGCATTTGCCCGTCTGAATTATACAACGATGGCTATTGTTGCTCTGGCTTATGGTGTGATTGTATTCCTGTGTACTTATGTCGCTCAGGATGCGATGAACGCTTTAGTTAACGCAATGCCTGCGGCTTTAACACATGGTCTTGAAGTTGCCGGCGGTATTCTGCCAGCAATCGGCTTTGGTATGCTGCTGCGCGTTATGATGAAGACAAAATATATTCCTTTCTTAATTGCCGGTTTCTTAATGCAGAACTTTATCGTTATGCCGAATCTGCTGCCGGTTGCTTTACTTGGTGCAGCATTCGCGTTATATGATTTCTTTACTGCCAGAGCCAGAAAAGAAGAAATTAATGAAGCCGTTGCTAATCTGTCTGTAAATAATAATGGAGGAGGAAATAAACATGTCGGAATCTAAAAAAATCTTAACTAATTCAGATATTACCCAATTGGGTATCCGTTCTTCCTTATTGCAGGCTTCTTTCAACTATGAGAGAATGCAGGCTGGCGGCTGGCTATGGGCGCAGCTTCCTGCTTTAAAGAAAATCTATGCTGATGATCCTGAAGGCTTAAAAGCAGCGATGCATGACAACCTTGAATTCATCAATACACATCCAAACTTTGTAGGGTTCTTGATGGGCTTGTTAGTATCACTTGAAGAAAACGGCGGTGACCGCGGTTTGATTCGTGGTTTAAAATTAGCACTGTTTGGACCTATCGCCGGTATCGGTGATGCAATCTTCTGGTTTACTTTACTGCCTATCGTTGCTGGTATTTCTTGTTCATTCGCATCGGAAGGCTTGATTATTGGACCGATCATTTTCTTTGCCGTTTACTTTATCATCTGGTGTCTGCGTATTGTTTGGACGAAGATGGGTTATACATTAGGTACGAAGGCATTAGATGTCTTGAAAGAAAATTCTGATTTGATTTCAAACTCAGCGACGATCCTTGGTATTACCGTTATCGGTGCTTTGATTGCCAGCTATGTAACCATTGATTTATTACCGGTTATTTCTGTTGCCGGCGGTATCGAAGTATCCATTCAGGAAGCTTTCCTGGATACGATCTTCCCGAAACTGCTGCCTATGGGTTATACATTATTAATGTTCTACCTGCTGAAAAAGAAACAGGTCAGTCCGGTTGTATTGATTGTTGGTACACTTGTATTGGGTATTGTCTGCAGCTTTATCGGTTTATTATAATCATAAAATTATCCCCTGTCTTTGGCAGGGGATTTGTTTTATCTATTGTTTTAAGATGCTGACAAATTCAGCAGAAGTAGTGCATTTGAATAAACGGTTTAAACGTTCATAATCACACAGTGCATAGACCGTATTATTGTATACATTAGAGAATTCAAGAATATTTTCCTTCTGAATAGCGATCAGTAAGCATAGTTTGATCTGCGTGTCATCCCATTGGATGCCTTTTTCGTTGATCAGTACGCTGATGATCGTTTTTTTTGCGTCCATGGTTAATGCGTGGGGTATTGCGAAGGCATCAAAGAAACATGTCGGTGAGAGCTTTTCACGTTCAAATACCGAATCGATAAAGCTTTGCTGGACAATTCCGAAATCAACCATTTTCTGCCCCAAAAACTGGATGGCTTCCTGTTTTGTAGTTATTGTTTCATCAATAAAAAATAAGGCGGGGTTGAAGCATGATGTCAGAAAGACATTGTTGCGGCGCAGCTTTTTTTCTTTTAAATACTTGGCGATCGCTTCATCGACCTGCGCGCGTTCCACTACATCAAAGAAAGGCGATATATTGATGATTTGCTTGCCGATAATTTCTAAAGGCACCGTTGATATCACAAAGTCAATAATTTGTTTTGGCACGACATTGCTTGCCGGGTCCATCACATGCAGGCGCAGAATATCTTTATGGCGCTCTAAAAGCTTGTTTTGAATATGCTCGGCGATTCCCTGATAATGATTGGCAATCAAGAGAATATCAATATATTGATCATTATCCATAGAATTCTCAATGATAAAACCAATATGAACACTTAAAAAACCAATCTCATCATCAGGGATCGTTATATGAAAGGCTTCCTCTAATTGTTTGGCAAGACTGACAGCCACATCATAAATAAAGGGGCATTTCTGTTTCATTGTGCTGTGTATTTGAGTGCTGACAAAGTTATTGGAATTACTGCGTTTAATCAGATCAAAGATATGCAGTGAAAGGTTGTGAACCATACTGGCATAGTCAACCTCTAACATATATTTCTCAAAGGTAGTTGCGAGAATTGAACTGATCTTTGTTTCAAATTCAAAATCATAACTGTCATAAGGTGGTTGGCGGTTTGTGTGAACGACTTGGCCGCAGAATAGGCTGGTAATATAAGCTATATCACCTTCGGTAACTGTTTTATTGAAATGCTTCGTATAACGCCGGCAGACCTCAGAAGCTAATTTATATTCGATTGAATCAGTGTCTACATCTTTCAGCTTCGGTGTATGAATGTCTTGACTGATGCGATATAAGCCGATAATTAAATTTAATGAAGACTTGATGAGTAGGCATCCTGGATATAATAACCATTTGCTTCGACACTGCTTAATACAATAGTATAAAGACTGCTGATATCCATGTCATGAAAGTAATCTGCCAGATTATCGATATTCATCATTCGACTGGGGAAATCGGCATAGATCATTTTACGGATCATGAATCTTTTATTAAGTTCAGTACCTTCAATTCTTACTGTATTATGCGCGTAAATTAATTGCAGATCATTTTCACAAATGAGTTTATTAATTTCTTTCAGCTTATTGCGCAGCGATGAGGTGCTGACATAAAATTCATCAGCGAGCTCATCAACATCAATGGCCTGATTAGCATTAAGAAGCCGCCGTAAGATTTTTTGTCTCAGATCGGTATCTTCTAAGGCCATCAGCTGCAGTGAAGATTCATCATCAATGATTTTATAACCGGCATTATCTGAATCAACTAAGGCCATTCTTTTTAATTCTGCCATTTCACTTGTAAGTGTTCTTAATGAAATATTCATGTTTTCCGCAAGCAGCTTACCGCTGGCTCGGCCATGGCATTTCATTAGTAATTGAAGTATCTTTTTTTGCCGTTCACTTAATGTATTGTTCATGATGCACTCACCTTCTTCTTATTTATTTTAACTAATAAAAGCATAATTAAACAAACAAACATTTGCAAGGGGGTACGCAATTGTTAATTTGTATCGCAAAGCGGTGCATCGTAGAATGGAGGCGTGGAAGGAAGTGGCATCGAATCATGAATAAGGAAGAATGTCAGCTGATAGCCTGCAGTGTTATCGCTAATGCAGGGAGTGCTTATGATTGTTTTATATCAGCGGTCAAGGAAGCGGATAAGGGCGCTTTTGAGGAGGCTGAGAATCTGATGAAAAACGGTGATGAGTATCTGCTGAATGCCCACCGCGCGCAGACGGATCTGCTGAATGCGGAAATGCGGGGGAAGAAATACCCATCGGAATATTGATGGTACACGCACAGGATCATTTTATGCATGCGATGACGTATAAACAGAGTGCAGCTGATCTGATCCGGCTTTACAAGAAAATGGAAGGAGTGAAAGAATGAGTGAATTTTTATGGGGCAGCGCTACCGCTGCATATCAGTGTGAAGGAGCTTGGAATGAGGATGGCAAGGGCTTATCTATGTGGGATACTTATTGTCACAGTGAGCGTAATGAAGGCGGCATCAGCGGTGATGTTGCCAGTGATTTCTATCATCGTTATGAAGAGGATATCCGTATGCTTGCAAAAAGCGGTCAGAATGCGTTTCGTTTTTCATTGTCATGGACCAGAATTATTCCTGCCGGTGTAGGGGCGGTGAACCAAAAAGGAATTGATTTCTATCTGAAGGTCATCGAAACATGCCGTCGTTATCATGTGGAACCATTTGTGACAATCTATCATTATGATTTACCCGAATCATTATATCAAAAGGGTGGTTGGGAGAATCGGGAAACCGCTTTGGCATTTGCTGAATATGCCGCGGTATGTTTTGAAGCCTTCCATGATAAAATTAATTTTTGGACGACAATCAATGAACCGGATTATGAGTCAATGTGCGGATATATCGTTGGCAATTATCCACCGCATGTTCATGATGTAAGCCGCCGCAGCAAGGCGCTGTATCACATGCTGCTGGGTTCTGCGATGGCCGTCAAAATCTTCAGAGATAAACAGTATAACGGTCAAATTGGTTTAGTTTATACGCCAAGCTCCGTTCAGATCCGCGTTGATAATGAAGCTTATCGTCAGGCGGCAGAGAATGCTGAACTCTATTACAACACTGCGGTCAGCGATGTCATCGTCAAGGGTTGGTTTCCAGAAAAACTCATTGCCAAGATGCAGGCAAGCGGCTTAAATTTCGACTATGTAAAAGCTGAGGATAAAGCCGTATTTCAGGCTGGTATCGTCGATTTCTTAGGTGTCAACAGCTATAATCGGGTATTAGTTAAGCCTTATACTACCGGTGAATCGACGATGTTTATGAATAATAAGGGAAAACAGAATAAAACCAATCATGCTTCGAGTATTATCAAGGGTTGGTTTGAGACGGATTTTGATCCTGAGGCTAAGTATAATCCATGGGGGTCAGAAATCTATCCGGATACCATTTACGATATGCTTAAAGATATCAAGCAGATGTATGGTGATATCCCTGTGTATATAACGGAAAGCGGCATCGGTACTTATGATGAATTAAATGCAGAGGGTAAGGTTGAAGATGATTACCGCATTGAAATTTTAGAAGGCTGGGTAGATGGTTTGCTGCGGGCAAAAGCTGAGGGCTGTAATGTTTTAGGGTATTTTATCTGGTCGACAATGGATTTATACAGCTGGATCAACGGTTATGAAAAACGGTATGGCTTAGTTTATGTTGATTATGAGCATGACTGTCAGCGCATCCCGAAAAAGAGCTACAGCTGGTATCAAAAAAGATAAAAGAGAATCTATAGGGAGGATAATATGAAAAAATTATCAGAAATACTGGAAAAGAAATTATTGCCGATGGCAAATAAATTTTCTAAACAGCGGCATTTAAAAGCAATCTCAAATTCATTTTTAAGCATTGTTCCTTTTTTAACCATCGGATCTTTAGCACTAGTGTTAATTTCACCGCCGGTTGATTATACAACATTAGAGCCGGGCTTTATGTACAGCTTCTTTCAGGCTTGGGCAATATTCGCTGAACAGATAGCTACGCCCATTGGGTCTATCTATACAATATGTATGGAATTTATGTCAATCTTTGTAGCTGCAGCTATCGGTTATTTCTTAGCACAGGAATATAAAATGAAGGGCTTTCTGCCGCCTGTTTTATCAACCGTTGCCTTTTTGATTTTGGCCGGTCTAGGCGCTGATGGCAGCAAGACCTTTGATTATTTTGGCGGTACCGGCTTGTTTACGGCAATTATCGGCAGCATTATAGCCATTGAAATCCTGCATTTCTTATTTAAACGTAAGTCGGTTATATTTCATTAGAAGGTCAGGGGGTACCGGAAGCATTAACGCAGGCCTTTGCCTTACTGATACCTACGGCCATTACATTAATTGGTATTGGCTTGCTGCATTGGGGTATTGTCAGTCTTACCGGTGATACTTTACCGGCTTTGATGACTGTGCTGCTTTCACCGGTATTGAGCGCGACAGATTCACTGCCTGGTGTCTTCCTATTAGCCTTTTTAGTTATGACATTCTGGTGGTTCGGTATTCATGATTCTTGTATTACCGGTCCGATGACAGCATTTTGGACCATCGCGCTGACGGCGAATATCGCTGCTTTCAACAGTGGTGCGGCAACTACGGCAGTTCCATATATTGTGACTGATCCATATTGGTTTATGTTCCTGATGATCGGTGGTTCCGGGGCGACCTTCGGTTTGTGTATTGTCTTGCTGACCTGTAAATCAAAACAGCTGAAAACAGTCGGCAAGCTCGGTATTGTGCCTGCTTTCTTCAATATTAATGAACCCGTTATTTTCGGTGTACCGTTAATGCTGAATCCAATGATGTATATCCCTTTTGTCGGCGCTGTATTGGTAAATTGTGTCATATCATATAGCGCGATGTATTTTGGTCTGATGGGCAGGACGATTGCTCAGCCGGGATGGAATATGTTCTGTCCAATCGGAGCGCTGCTTTCAACGCTGGACATTAAGGCAATGCTGCTGATTGTGGGATTGATTGTATTAGATGCACTTATTTACTTTCCGTTTATCAAAGTGTATGATAAACAAAAGTATGAAGAAGAAATGGCCAGCGTCAAATAGAAGGAGAAAGAGCGATGAAAATATTATTAATGTGTTACGGCGGTTTGAGTACCGGCTTAATGAAAGTCAGACTGGAAGAAGAAGCAAAGAAGTATGGTGTTGAGGATATTGAAGTTGTCGCTACGGCGCTTGCGGAGGCTGAGAATGATTTCGGTGATTATGATGTTTATTTGTTAGGGCCGCAGGTGCGCTATGCCTATGATGACATTAAGGCGAAGCTGGCGGATCGTCTTGTGCTGACGATTTCAGCGTCTGACTTTGGCTTAATGCGGGCGGATAACGTATGGCAGGAAATTGTCAAAGGATTGGATAGAACATAGGGATCAGCAATGCTGATTCCTATTTCTTAGGCTGGCTGCAAATGAAATTAATAGCCCTGCTGATTATTCTCGTTTCCGGGGTGCTGTATCAGATCTGCTCAAAATCCATTCCTTCTGATGTGAATCCGTTCATCCCTTTACTGTGTACTTATGCTATTGCTTTTCTCTGTGCTTTACTGCTCGCTGCGGCTAGCGGTGGCTTGGTTCATATCGGTACTGAGTTAAAGAAAGTAAATCGCTTCAGCTTTTTACTTGGAGCTGTGATCTGTTTTTATGAATTAGGCTTTCTGCTTGCTTACCGTCATGGTTTCAGCTTGACAACTTTACCGCCTTTAGCCAATATTCTAGTCATTGTAGCCGTCTGCGGTATCGGGTTACTATTTTATGGTGAATCAATGCCGCCTCTGCATCTTGCCGGTTTAGGCTTAGCGGTTGTAGGTGTCATACTGACTATTTTTTCATCATTGATTAAGAGATAAGCAAAAACTTCACAAAAGATTTCAGATAAAGTCAATTGACTTTTATTTTCAGTATGTTATTCTAGTAAATAGAGGTGAAGAGATTGGAAAAAGCGATTTATTCTAGATTAGACTTGAATGACATTACAAATCCAAAAATCAGGGAGTTTAATGAAATATTAAGTGACCTGCTTACAATGAATGAAGTACAGCAGCTTGATGAGTTTTCACAGCATTTAAATACAACAAGACTTCAGCATTCTTTGAATGTTGCTTATTATACTTTTTTGATTTGCCGTAAATTTAACTGGCATACAAAAGAGGCTACAAGGGCGGCTTTGCTGCATGATCTGTTTCACTATGATTGGCGTGAAAAGACACATGAAGGCTGGCATCCGGCTCTGCATCCGCGGGTAGCGCTTGAAAACGCACGGAAAATCGCTGATGTAACACCTTTGATGGCTGACTGCATCGTTAAGCATATGTGGCCGATGACTTTAAAAGCGCCTCGTTATAAAGAGGGTTGGGTAATTACCGGCATGGATAAGTATTGCGCGACATTAGAATGTATTCATCAGTCTTCATCACTTGTAAGAAAGTCAGCGGCAGTAATGTATCTCGCTTCTTTTATATCTTTTATACATTTAGGATAACCGATCTCAGATCGGTTTTTTAGATGAAAAAAGCTGGCGGTGACCAGCTTTAATTAATAAATAGGGGCAGTTGACTGGTTTTTGCCAGCTGAGTCATTTCCAAGTAAAGATTTAAAGCCTCAAGCGCCATTTTACTTACTTGATTCACAGATGTTTCATCCTTAAATGCAATACGTTTCAGACGCAGGCATTGATCAATCAATTCATCAAGACTGCCAAAAAGCATCACTTCTTCATTTATATCAGCAAATTCAAAATTATAAGGAAAATTACCGGGCAGGAAGATATCAACACTGCGCAGCAGCTGCTTATATTTTGAATCATTGCTGTTGGCTGCTTTACTATAAATCTTATCCTCATCCCAAACACTCTTTAATTTAGCGGGCAGCGGCTTCTTCGCTTCCGTATAAGCGGCGCAAAGGGCGAGGGCAGCCAGACATTCTTCATCGATTTCTTTGACGGCAAAGGCTGAACTATCCTCCTGCCAGCCATCAATCATGATTTCATTTTCTTTTAAGACCTCAATCAGAGCGGCCTGCCAAGTTTGGGTATCTTTTAATTCTGCACCTTCATAACAGCCAGCAAAGCTGGATACGGTTAATTCTATTTTCATACATTCAGAACCGCCGCTACTTCAAGCGGATTTTTTTCTGGATTGACCTTTTCCATCGCATGCAGAATCTTGCCTTCTTCATCAATGATATAAGTAGAACGGACAATGCCCATATATTCATGACCAGCCAGCTTTTTCTTCTTCCATACTTCATATTCCTGAAGGATATTTGTCTGCGGATCACTTAAAAGGATAAAGGGAAGTTCATATTTCTCAATGAATTTCTTATGTGAGGCAGCGGAATCCTTACTGATCCCGATTACTTCAATATCCTTGCTGCGGAACGCCTCATACATGCTTTTAAACGCACAGGCTTGTTTGGTGCAGCCGGGTGTATTATCTTTAGGATAGAAATAGAGAACAACCTTTTTGCCTAGAAAATCACTGAGATGAACAATGTTGCCATGCTGATCAGCGAGTGCAAAATCAGGTGCTTTTGTATTGATTTGTAACATAATGTACCTCCTATGGTAGCTATTATACCATGACTTAAAGGTTTAAACCAAGACAACGCTTAAAAACCATGAGGAAAGAAAATGCCTGACATGAACAATTTTTTGTAATGTTTATCTTGCAAGCTAAAATGCTTTATGGTATTATATATGGGCACTAACAAGTGGGCCTGTAGCTCAGGTGGTTAGAGCGCACCCCTGATAAGGGTGAGGTCGTTGGTTCGAGTCCATTCAGGCCCACCAGATTAATTTATCGCCGGAGACAAATGTTTCCGGCTTTTTTATGTTTAATCTACAAAAACTTATTCTAAGAAGACAGTTTATGATTATAAAATCAATTATGGAAATATATGGTAATTGAAGGTAACATAACCTGCATTATCAACAGATTCTGTTATGTTTTGTGTGTTTTTAGGGTTTGACAATAGTTTTTTACATATCTGAACCTGCTTAAAACTTTTGGTTGTGCTTGTTGAATGCAAACGCTTTCAATGATATAATTATAGGTAGAAAACACGAGCAGCTTGTTTGCATAAAAGCACTTATGGGTGCTTTTTCGGTTATGGAGGACTTATGGAAGATATTGTCATTATTGGCGGCGGCGTTATCGGAACCCTGATTGCTTATGCCTGTTCGAGATATAATTGTAATGTAACCTTGGTTGAGAAGGAAAATGATGTGGCAAACAGTACGAGTATGGCCAATAGCGCCATCATTCATGCCGGCTATGATCCGCGTGATAATTCATTAAAAGCGGCGATGAATTTGCGGGGGGCGCAGCTTTATCCAACTTTATGCAGGGAATTAAAGGTTGACTATAAGCAGGTCGGCAGTTTAGTTGTGGCAATGAATGATGAACAGTGCGCCGCATTGGCTGAATTAAAGACGCGTGCGGATCAAAGAGGCATTGCGGTTTCATTGATTGATGGGGATGAAGCAAGAGCGATGGAGAGTCATTTGTCAAAGCGGGTCGTTCAGGCCTTATTTTGTGAGTCAACAGCGATTGTCACACCTTGGAAGATTGCCATTGCGGCGATGGAAACAGCGATGGGCAATGGGACGCAGTTATTGCTGAATGAAGAGGTTAAAGCGATCACAAAGCTTGCTGATGGCTATGAGGTAGAGTCAGCGACACAAAAAATTAAAACACGGATGGTGATTAACTGTGCTGGCTTGTATGCGGATCGTGTCAGTGCGATGGTGAATGGGCAGGCACGGTTTAAAATCAATCCTAAAAAGGGTGAATATTTTGTCTTAAGCAAACGCTGTCATGAGCTGGTGAAGCATGTGCTTTATCCGGTGCCGACGGTCAAAGGCAAGGGCGTGCTGGCAGTGCCTACGGTTCACGGCAATATTCTGTTAGGTCCTAATGCAGCGGTGCATGATGATTGTGATGATGTTGCCACCACCTCGATGGGCTTGGCTGAGGTATTGGAAAAACAAGCGAGCTGCTGGATGAGGTGCCGGGCTCTGAAATCATTCACAGTTTCAGCGGTAATCGGCCGACGACGGCAGAGGATGATTTTATTATTGAAGAAAGCTGTCCGCATTTTATTGATGTGGCAGGCATCGATTCACCGGGTTTGGCGAGCGCACCGGCGATTGCTGAAAAGGTGATGAAGGAGTTTGTGCTGCCGTCATTTGATTTACAGCCGCGTTCGATTTTGAAGCATCGTCAGAAAAATATCGTGCTGTCAGAATGCAGTGAAGAAGAGAAGAAGCAGTATATTGCTCATAATCCGCGCTATGGTGAAATCATATGCCGCTGTGAACAAGTATCAGCTCAGGAAATTATTGATTGTATTAAACGCAGCTGTGGTGCCCGCAGTGTGGTTGGCGTTAAGAAACGGGTTCGTCCGGGCATGGGGGATTGTCAGGGCGGCTTTTGTGAACCGCTGGTTGTAAGACTGCTGTCGGAAACATTAAAGAAACCGATGGAGGAGGTTGACTATAATCAAAAGGGTTCACATATTTTATATAAAATGACAAAGGGGGAACGCTGATGAAAACTTGTGATTGTCTGATCATCGGCGGCGGCTCAGCGGCGCTGGCGTGTGCGTTATCGCTTTATCAGCAGGGAATTCATGATGTTGTAATTGTCGAGCGCGACAATACGCTGGGCGGAGTATTAAATCAGTGCATTCATAACGGTTTCGGGCTTCAGGTTTTTAAAGCCGAGCTGACCGGACCGCAGTATGCACAGCGATACATTGATCTTTTAAAGCGAATCAGTATTACCGTTTATTCTCAGGCGACAGTTTTGTCCTTGGATGAAACAAAAACCGCTATGATTTTAAGTAAAAAAGAAGGGTATGTAAAGCTTCAGGCAAAAGCGGTCGTCATGGCTACGGGCTGCCGTGAACGCTCACGCGGTTCAATCTCAATTCCCGGTGATCGCTGCTGCGGCATCATGAGTGCCGGCACTGCCCAGCATTATTTGAATCTTGATGGCTATTTGCCAGGCAAGGATGTTTTTATTTTAGGCAGCGGTGATATAGGTCTGATTATGGCACGCCGAATGACCTTAGAAGGGGCAGCCGTCCATGGTGTGGCGGAAATTATGCCTTATTCAAATGGTTTAAAAAGAAATATTGTCCAATGTCTTGAGGATTTCAATATTCCATTATATCTGAGCACGACAGTCGTAAAAACCATTGGACGAAACCGGCTTGAAAAGATTGTGCTGGCGAAGGTTGATGAACATCTGAAACCGATCGCCGGCAGTGAGTGGGAAGTTGAATGTGACTGTCTGCTGCTGTCGGTCGGTCTTATCCCTGAACTGCGTTTATTCGATGACTTGCCGATTATTCAAGATCCAGCCACGAAGAGTGCGCGTGTCAATGAGAGCTATGAAACAAATCTGCCGGGTTTCTTTGTCTGCGGCAACGCTTTGCATGTGCATGATTTGGTGGATTTTGTCAGTCGTGAAGCTGAATTGTGCGGACGTTTTGTGGCTCGGTATCTGAAAAATCAACTGCATGAGGGCGCGGCGGTGGACTGCATCGCTTTAAGTAATGTCACTGCATTAGTTCCGCAATGTCTGCGCGTGGAAAACATTGACCAGGAAGTTGAATTTACTTTCAGAGTACGCCGTCCGATGAAAAATTGTGAATTAGTCATTGTTAAAAATGGAGAGGAATTACGGCGAATTCGCAAGCGAATCGTGCTGCCTGCAGAAATGGAAACTATCAGACTCAGTGCTAAAGAACTGAAAGGGTCAACCAGTCTGAGCTTTGAAATGAGGGAATGCGAATGAAAAAAGAAATGACTTGTATCGTTTGTCCGATGGGCTGTCAGCTGCAGCTGGATATTGATGATGCGACATTAAAATTGAGTGTCAGCGGCAATAATTGTCCGCGGGGAATTAAATATGCGCACGAGGAACTGACAAATCCAAAACGGACACTGACAACGACGGTGCTGCTTGAAAGAGCCGAGCTGACAAGGTTGCCGGTAGTTACGGATGGCCCGATTCCCAAAGGTAAGCTGATGGAAGCGATGCAGGTGCTGAACCGCCTGCGGGTTAAGGCGCCGGTACATGTCAATGACATCCTCGTTAAAAATATCTGTCAAAGCGGTGTCAATGTGATTGCCTCGCGTACCGTCACTCGTATCAGTAATAAATAAACACGAAGCAGCATTCCATGCTGCTTTAGCTTTACACAAAAGTGTATTAAGGGTATAATACACTTAGAGGAGATGATCGCTTGAATCCGTTCATTGATATCCGATTGAACCATGATCTGCCGGTTTATCAGCAGCTCTGTCTGCATATAAAACGCAAGATATTGAGGGGAAAATGCACTAATTATCAAGAGCTGCCCAGCCGCCGTGAAGTAGCTGCCCAGCTTTCCATTAATCCCAATACTGTGCAGAAAGCATATCGGACAATGGAAGAGGAAGGCTATCTGAAAACTATTGCCAATGTGAAAAAGCGTGATCATCGTTAATGATGAGCTGCTTTCAAAGATCCGCCGTGAGTTGGTGGATCAGATGCTGCATGATTTTGTGATTCAATGTCATGAGGCAGGCATTGATCGGGAAACGCTGATTGCTTTGCTGAATGAGCATTGGCACTTATAATCGATACCTGTAATGAGAGGGGGATAAAATGAAAAATTTTATAAAAACGTGGGCTTATCGTTTTGATGCAACGCTGGGACCATGCCTGGTTGTTTATGCTGTAATGGCGCTGCTTAATGCGCAATGCATTTATCAGACAAAACTAAGTGATCATCCGGGGATGGGCGCATGGTTCGCTGCAAGCATTTGGATTTTGTTTTTCTGGGTGCCTTTATTGCGATTATTATGATTCATATGATGTATCTGCAGCGTTACTATTTATATCGACCGGTGCAGCGCCGTTTAATGATTCTGCCGCAGTCAAGATTCATCCTCTATTTATCTGAACTGTTGACCATCTTCTTCACTTTTTTAGGGTTGGCAGTTATCCAGGGAACTTTTTGGCTGGTTGCTTTGAACTATTTTTACGGTACTCAGACAATAAATTTAGTGCTTGCGAGTGTTTATGAATCCGCTTTGATGCAGATGCTGTTTGCCAATGGCTTTACAACCTTCTTTGTTTATTTGAGCTTTTTAGAGCTTGCGGGCTTCATTCTGTTAATCATCTGCGGTAATAGCCGATTATTTTCACTGCTGCCGCGCTTAGCCATCGTCTTAATCATTGCTACGTGTTTTGTTTATTTAAACTTTATCGATGAGAAGTTTTATATTTTTGTACCGAATCTGGCATTAGCGGCCGTTATGCTTCGATCCTCCTATGATTTATATATGCATAATAAGGCGGGTGTCTGATATGAAAAAACTTAAGCTATGCCTTTTTGTGATAATTGTTACCGGCAGTTTGTTTTATTTGCTGAACTTATACTCAGTAAATCCGCAGACTGACTTGATTCTAAAGGATGTACTGCCGAATGATACAATCCGCAGTCAGCTGAATTTCAGTTTTACACAGGAGTTTGCCGATTTAGAAAGCAATTCTTGGCAGGTCACGGCTGGGGAACTCAGCATTGGCAAGCCGAAGGATCAACAAGAAGCCTTCAATGAACAAAATCCTTTTTACCCCTATTCCAATGTCCTGCATCCTTATTCAATCAGTGATTTTGAGGATTTCACAACCAGTAAAACACTGAGTGTAAATTTTCGGATATCCGTGGCAGAAGCGGCTGCCAACACTGAACGGATCTATGTTTATCCTAAAATCATAAAGGGTCAGCTTTTTAGGGAGATTGCGATTGATCTGACCGTGCCGATTCCTGAAAAGCAATTTGTTTGTATCGCGGATATTAAAGCGGGTGAAGCGCTTCCTGAAACATTTGAAGAATGTGAAGTCAGTCCCGAATTCGCCGGCGTCATAAACACTTTGCAGGGGGATATCAGTATCAGCCATGCCGCAATCGGTCAAACTCGATACTGGAGCTTATCAAATACAAAGGGGATGAATGGTGAAAATCATCTCTATCAATCCCCGGTTGGCCGTTTTGATCAGCCGACGATTCTTGCCTCCTGGGATAATCGTGAGAAGCAAGTGCTTAGTTTAGTAACAACCCCTGAAAGAATCTTGTTGATTTGTGAAGATCGCATTGATGAATATGATGTGCAGGGTACTTTAATCAATAGCTATGCTTATCAGGCGCCGACGGATACGGTTATCTCACAATGGACGGAAAACCAGCTTTTGTTGAGTTATTATAATCAATTTGATGAATTACAGGCGGTTCAATCCTTTGATTTACCAACTCAGAAATTGTATACCTATGAGCTTGGCGCTTATGCAAAGCAAGCATGGAATCATTTTTTTGCTTATAAAAATGGCTGTGTTTATCTATTAAAGAATAATGCGGATTCAATTCAGATTGAAGTATATGACGGTTATGAAAAGATTTATGAAGGTATGATCGAAGCAAGGACCTTTAATTATAAGGGGATGACGTTTGCGAATTGTGAATGGAGGTGACGGGATGCTGAAATTAAATGAATTGAAGGTGAAGCGGCGCTCAGCAGTGCTTTTATCCTGTGATCAAGTCATTATGAAAGCCGGGGAAATCGTCGGTATCCTTGGCTTAAACGGTGCCGGCAAAACGACGCTGATTAAAGCGATTCTGAATCTGATTCAGCATGAGGGATCGGCGGATCTTGATGAATGGGAAGTTGCTAAGCATTATGAGAAGGTTGCTTATATCAGTGAGGAGTATTCCTTTATCCCTTATTTTACACCCTATCAATATGGCTGCTATCTGCTTGATTATTATCCGCTGTTTGATTTTGATACTTATCAGCAGCACTGCCGCTTATTTGATGTTGAAATGAATCAGAAAATTGAACGGCTGAGCCGCGGTCAGCAGTTGAAGGTTGAAATAGCTGCCGGTCTTTCTCAGAGCGCTGAATTGATCTTGATGGATGAACCTTTTACTAATCTTGATGTAGTGTCAAAAGGAATTGCTGTTCAAATGTTAATTAACAGCTTACAGGGAAATGAGATCGTTTTGGTTGCGACTCATGATCTGGATGAAATTGAAAATGTACTGGATCGCTGTCTGATTTTAGATAAGGGTGTCATAGCAGATGATTTCTATGTGGAAGAACTGCATGCTAAGGGTGAGGCATTAAGAGATTATTTCTATCATTTAACGAAGCAAAAATCAAATCTATGAATCAAGGGCGGTTCTATGATACAATAATTAAATGAATTAAGGAGAAGTGAAATTATGACTTTTTGCCGACAAATCGTGAAGAAATGCTGGAACAGGGTTTTGAACAAGTGGATTTTGTCTATGTCTGCGGTGATGCTTATGTGGATCATCCCTCATTTGGCTGCGCAATCATTACCCGAACTTTGCAGGCCTATGGTTATAGCTGTGCCATTTTAGCCCAGCCTGACTGGCATCATGATGAAGAATTTTTACAGTTTGGCACGCCGCGATTGGGTTTTCTAGTCTCGGCAGGCAACATTGATTCGATGGTGAATCATTATTCAGTGAATAAGCGCCGGCGTGATAAAGACAGCTATAGTGATGATGGTGTTATGGGACGGCGCCCGGATCGGCCGACGATTGTTTATACACAGATTTTGAAACGGCTGTTTCCGCAGAGTCCTGTCTTAGTCGGCGGCATTGAAGCTTCTCTGCGCCGATTGGCCCATTATGATTATTGGGATGATAGGGTGCGCCGTTCAATTTTAATTGATTCCCAAGCGGATCTGTTGATGTATGGAATGGGTGAGAATACGATCATTGAGGTTGCGGAAGCATTAAACAGCGGCTTAAAAGCTGAAGATTGCTGTTTTATCCGCGGCTGTGTCTATAAGACAAAGGATATTTCTCTGATACCCGATGCCATTATGCTGCCATCCTTTGATGAAGTTAAAAATGATAAGGTCATGTATGCGAAAAGCTTCCAGATTCAGCATGAGAATATCGATGCCATTGCTGCTCATGTGCTGATTGAACCCTATGACGGCTGGTATGTCGTTCAGAATAAACCGCCGCTGCCATTGACTCAGCAGGAAATGGATTTCACCTATTCGCTGCCTTATGAGCGCACCTTTCATCCTAAATATCATTACATACCGGCGATCGAGGAGGTTCAGTTTTCACTTGTAAGCAACCGCGGCTGTTTTGGATCGTGTGCTTTCTGCGCGATTACTCATCATCAGGGCCGTGTTATTTCAACCCGCAGTAAGGAAAGTCTGCTTGAAGAAGCTAAGAGTATCACGGAAATGCCGAATTTTAAGGGCTATATCCATGATGTCGGCGGTCCGACAGCGAACTTTTCAAGAACGGCCTGTGATAAGCAGGCGAAGTTTGGGGCCTGTGTGCATCGGGAATGTTTGAGTCCCAGATGTTCAAATTTGGTGGTTGACCATACTGATTATGTCGATATCCTGCGCAGTCTAAGGGCCTTGCCAAAGGTGAAAAAGGTGTTTATCCGCTCTGGCATCCGTTATGATTATCTGATGTATGACAAGGACGATACATTCTTTGAAGAGCTGGTGCAGCACCATATTTCCGGTCAGCTGAAGGTAGCGCCGGAACACATATCGCCGAAGGTACTTGATAAAATGGGTAAACCGCATAAGGAACTCTACCTAGAATTTGTGGAGAAGTACCATGCTATCAATAAGAAATATGATAAGCATCAGTTTCTGGTGCCTTATCTGATGAGCTCGCATCCCGGCAGTGATTTGAATGCGGCCATCGAGCTTGCCCAATATTTAAAAAAAATCAGTTACACGCCGCAGCAGGTACAAGACTTTTATCCCACACCGGGAACGCGGGCAACGTGTATGTACTATACAGGTCTTGACCCGGAAAATATGCAGCCGGTATATGTGGCGAGAACATATGAGGAGAAAGCGATGCAGCGAGCTTGATGCAGTTTACCTACCCGCAGAATTACCAGCTTGTCTATAAGGCACTGAAAACCGCGGGGCGCCTCGATCTTGTGGGAAATACACCAAAGTGTCTGATTCCTTACCGCTCTGATTTGATTCATGGCCGCAGCCGCCAAGCTAAAACGCAGGATCGTAAAACAAAAAAGCATTTGAAACAAGGAATGTAAGACTTTTCGTATCTTCCCATGCTTTTTTGCATCACCCTGCTTAATTATAAAAAAGAAGCTGTCTATGACCTATACTTTGTTTATCAATCAGCACAGCTGATGACAGAAAGGCAGGTATTGGTATGGATTTTACAATATTAACATGGAATGCAAGGTCAGAAAGTGCAGTGACTGCCGCCTATTTAAGCGGCGCAATTAACTGGGTAAAGGCCAATCTCACTAATAATGCGGACATTGATTTTATCGTGCTGCAGGAAACAGGGATAACGGCTAATGATTTTACCCCGCAGATTGGCGGCAATTATACGATTTTTAAAATGCGTGAGGGACGAACCCGCGGTGATAATTATCTGTTTGCTATTCATAATACATGGACTATAACCTCCCAAGGTTATGTAGATACCGATCCGGGTGAGCCGATTGGCGTCGTTGTCAGACCGGCATATAAAATCACAGTAACAAATGGAGGCACAACACTGGATCTTTATAATTTTCATAATGCCTTCAGTACAAACGGCGGTTCGTATGTCTGCCTGAATGTTCTCGGCACTCAGGCAGACAATCCGCATACGGTCGTCGCTGGTGATTTCAATTTAGATTCAGAAAATATGAACGGACTGTTTACGACATTTAATGACGCGAATAATCATTATGACCATATCCTGACATCCAGTGACATCACCTATGTAAGTAGTATCGTATTGGACAGCGATGCGAATGGTCAGCCCATGCAATTTGTGGGTGGCGGCTCGGTTACCGGCAGCGATCATTGTCCGCTGTTTGGCAGCTACCAGATTTAAACGGCGCTCTGCCGTTTTTTTAATTTTAACGGGGATAAAATTACCAGCTGACCTATTCCCGGTAAGGGTATCCGTCATCGGGTTCTGAAGATTGCTTTCAGATAAAACGAATGAATTTTAGCATTCTTGTGAAAATAGTTCAGTTACTTGCTTTTTTATAAAAAAAGCAGTCGTTTGAGTTTAAAAAAGCGGGGTGGTGGAGTATAATAAAACCATCAATACAAGGAGGTTTCTTATGATACTACAAAGTAAACGAGTTTGGATCAGCGGTCAGTTCATCCCGGCTCAGATTGAGATTGAAGAAGGTAAAATCAAGTCGATTTATAATTATGGAGCCAAGGAAGCGTGTGAGGATTATGGCAATGAGCGCATCGTTCCCGGGTTCATCGATATTCATACACACGGCGCTTATAAATTTGATACGAATGATGCAAATCCGGAAGGTCTGCGCAACTGGATGAAGAATATCACTCATGAGGGTGTTACTGGTATCTGCCCGACAACCATCACTCAGAGCAAGGAAGTTCTGACTAAGGCGGTGGAGAATGTCGCCAATGTTGTAGAAGAGGGCTATGAGGGAGCTGAAATCTTAGGTATCCACTTTGAGGGTCCTTATCTGGATATGGTTTATAAAGGTGCTCAGCCGGAGCAGTACATACTGGCGCCAACGGTGGAGGAATTTAAGCATTATCAGGAGCATGCCAAGGGATTGATTAAGGTTATCACCATGGCTTGTGAGAAAGATGAGGACTTCGCGCTGACCCGCTATGCTTCAGAAAACGGTGTTTTAGTAAGTATCGGCCATTCAGCAGCTACTTATGAAGAGGCACTTATGGCAGTTGCTAACGGCGCTAACAGCATGACGCATATCTTTAACGGCATGACACCATTCCATCACCGCAATCCGGGTTTAGTAGGCGCGGCAATGCGTTTCCGTGATGTATTTGGTGAAGTGATCTGTGATGGCTGTCATTCAAATGTAAATTCATTAAATAACTTATATGCTTCTAAGGGCCGTGATTATACAATCATGATCACTGACTCATTGATGGCGAAAGGCTGTCCGATTGGTTCTAAGTTCTTATTCGGCGGCAATGAAATTGAAATTTATCCAGACGGCAGTGCGCATTTAACTTCAACTAAGGGTCTTGCCGGTTCAACATTACGGGTTAATGAAGGCTTGCGTATCCTTGTGGAAGAAGCGATGGTTCCGTTTGATGCAGCTTTAAATTCTTGTACGATCAATCCGGCGCGTGCTTTGAAGCTGGATAACCGCAAGGGTAAGCTTTGCAGCGGTTATGATGCTGATATCGTGGTTCTGGATGATGCCTATCAGGTTGTTCAGACTTACGCAAGAGGGCTTAAACAGAAATAAGACAGCCGACGCTGTCTTTTTTGGTAGAACATATGGAAAATAATATAAAGGTTTGTTTTTTTGATATCGACGGTACGATTTATGAGCATCGTCTGCATGATTTCCCTCATTCAACGCAAAGTGCTTTGTACCGTTTAAAAGAAAATGGGTATCGAATCGTTATCGCGACCAGCCGCTGCCGTTTAGAGATGCAGCATACACCTTCTTTTTTCAGGAGTTTTCCATGGGATGCTGTTATTTATGACGGCGGTGCGGTTATGGAAATCAATCATGAGGTTGTGATGGAAAAACGATCGACGCTTCGGATATGGAAAAAATCATTAAGGTATGCAATGAGAAACAGCTGTATATGCGTTATGCGAATTATGCGGTGGATCATTTCAACCGTCCTTTCCCTACCGAATTAAGCGATATTTATTTTCAGCTCTATCTGATGGTGCCGACGGTGAAGCCTTATGCTGGAGAAGGTGTGACCAATATGCTGCTTTATGCGGATGATGAGACGATGACACAGCTGAAAAAGACTTTGAATGCAAGCAATATTGTTGATCATCAGGCGCTTTATGAAATTACGGCAAAGGGTGTCAATAAAGCTTCCGCAATTGAGGAAATCATTCAACGCTGGGGGTATTCCATGCATGAGGTGATCGCTTTTGGCGACGGCTATAATGATGTGGAAATGCTGAAGCGTTCAGGAATCGGTGTGGCGATGGGCAATGGCTGTGAGGAAGCGAAAGCGGCGGCTGATTATGTAGCGGCTGAAATTGGTAAGGACGGTTTATATAAAGCATGCCGTCATTTTGGATTAATCAAGGAGGATCTGATATGATTATTGAAAATGAAAAGGTTCGTTTAGAGGTTGTTGAGCATGGCGGTGAAATACAGAGCTTTTATGATCTGACTCATCAGCTTGAATTTATGTGGCAGGGAGATGCGGCTTTTTGGAGCGGTAAGAATCCATCGCTGTTTCCTATGGTGTCAAATACATGGACAAAAGATTATGAATGGCAGGGTCAGCGCTACGCGATGAAAAATCATGGTCTTGTGCGTTATGCGGATTTACATTGTGTGAAGCATACGGCGGATGAAATTGTGATGGAACTGCATGAAAATGAGGTTACTTTAAAGCAGTATCCATTTCGTTTCACTTTTCAGATTCATTATCGTTTAAACGGCAAGCGTCTGGATGTGGTCTATCATATTACCAATGATTCTGAGGATGTGATGCCTTTCAGCTTCGGTCTGCATCCAGGGTTTAACTGTCCGCTGCTGCCAGGTGAAAAATTCAGCGATTACAAGCTTGTTTTTCCGCAGGATGAAGAGCCTAAGCAGCTGGCGTTTCATGGCCGTCATGAGATTATTGACCGCAGCTTTAAAGAAATTGACTTGAATTATGAATTATTTGAGGAATATGCGACTTTGGTTTATAAGGACATCAAGAGTCCGTATGTAGAACTGGTGGGCCCTAAGCATAAAGTACGTGTCGGCTGTTTGGGTTATCCATTCTTGGCTTTCTGGACCGCCAAACGGGATGCACCGTTTATCTGCATTGAACCATGGTATGGGCATGGTGATTTTGAAGAAGTGACTTGCAGCTTTGATCAGCGAGAAGGAACGATGAATCTCAAACCGCATGAGGGATTCACCACTTCTTATTTTATTGAACTTTTTTAAGCTGTTCAGTCAGCCTAAGTCTTGATATAATAAAAGAAAACAGGAGGAAGTATCATGAAATACTATATTGGCGTAGATCTTGGGGGACCAATGTCCGTGTCGCACGGGTCAGCGAGCAAGGTCAGATCGTAAAGGTAATCAAGGAAGCCACAGAAATTGAACAGGGTGTTGAACATGTTTTGGATAAGATTATCCGCATGATTGAGGAAATCGGTGAGTTGGATACGATCAGCGGTATCGGCATGGGTGTGCCGGGACCGGTTGATACGGATAACGGCGTGATGATGCTGGCGACTAATCTGCCGGGCTTTGAAGGTTATCCGATGGCTGAGACAATCAGAAAGCATTTCAATATCCCGGTTTTGCCGATAATGATGTGAATGTGGCTTGTCTTGCCGAGAGCTTTCACGGTGCCGGCAAGGGTTATCCGCTTTGTTACTATGTAACGATTTCGACTGGTATCGGCGGGGCCTTCTCATTTAACAATCGTCTTGTATCCGGTAAGAATGGTTATGCCGGTGAGATTGCCAACATTATTATTGACCGCAACCGTGAAAAGGTAAATTATCTGAATGTCGGAGCTGTTGAGAATGAAGCCAGCGGTACAGCTATCACCCGCAAGGGAAAGGCGGTATTCGGCGATCATATCAAGCATGCGGGCATGGTCTTTGATATGGCGCGTGAAGGTGATGAAAAAGCTTTAAAGATTGTTGATGACATGGCTTATGATCTGGCACAGATGTTTTCATCGATCGCGCATGTAGTTGATCCGCATATCTTTGTTGTCGGCGGCGGCTGCATGAAGTCTAAGGATGTATTCTGGGATAAAATGATTCAATACTATAAACCCATGGTGCATGTCGGCATGCAGGATGTGATTTTTGCGGAAGCAATGCTTGACGAACCAGGTTTGGTTGGCGCGGCGATGCTGCCGATGTCCTTTGGTAAATAGGAGTTCAATATGAAAAAATGTTTAGATAAATACGCGGAATTAATTATTAAAAAGGGTGTCAATCTTCAGCCTGATCAGCCGCTGATTGTTAATGCGCCCGTCACTTCTTATGAGCTTGTACGCCGGCTGTGCAAAAAGGCGTATGAGGCAGGTGCCTGTGAGGTTTATATTAATTGGAAGGATGATTTAATTAAGCGTTATGATTTAGAATATCAAAGTGAGGAGCGCTTAAGCAAACCGCATTCATGGTTTATTGATGCCCGTCTTGAACCGATCAAAGAGGGAGCGGCCGTAGCCAGTATCGCTTCACCCACACCTAAGTATCTGAAGGGTGTGGACAGCAAAAAGGTGAAGCTCGCGAATGAAGTGCTGGATCGTGCCCTGAAGCCTTTTTATGACGCAACGCGCAGCGATCAAAATGAGTGGTGTGTGTTTGCTGACAGCAATCCGGCTTGGGCTAAGGCAGTTTTCCCTGAACTGGATGAAAAGGAAGCGGAAGATAAGCTTTGGGATGCGATTCTTAAGGCTGTTTATATCGATGAGGAAAATGACGCGATGGCGGCTTGGGATGAGCATGACCGCTTGCTGAGTGAGCGCTGTGATAAGCTGAATCAGAAGGCTTTTAAGGCACTTCATTTTAAAAATGAAAAAGGAACTAATCTTTATGTTGGACTGCCGGAGGGCCATATATGGTCAGGCGGCGGTGAGAAGTCACAGAAGGGTGTTTTCTTCAATGCTAACATGCCGACTGAAGAAATCTTTACAGCGCCGATGAAATGGCAGGTTAATGGTAAAGTAGTGGCTACTAAACCGTTGGATCACAGCGGCAGCCTGATTGAAAATTTTTGGTTTGAATTCAAAGATGGCAAGGTCATCGATTTCTGTGCTGAAAAAGAAGCCGATGCTTTGAAACAAATCCTGGCCGCCGATGAAGGCAGCTGCTATTTAGGTGAAGTCGCCATTGTTGAACATGAATCACCAATCTCACAAAGCGGTATTCTGTTCTATAATACATTATTTGATGAAAATGCGTCATGTCATCTGGCGCTGGGCGCGGCTTATCCGCTTTCGGTTGAGGGCGGCTGTGAGATGAGTCCTGAACAGATGGCTGAGGTGGGCGTCAATGATTCAATCAAGCATGTGGATTTCATGTTTGGTGATGAAACGATGTGTATCCGCGGTCTTGATCAAGATGGCAATGAAACGCTGATTTTTGAGAATGGACGTTTTGTGCTGTAATATTATGGCTGATATCATTTTCTAATCATCACATATAAAATGTGTATCATCGAGTTTTACGGTTGACAAAAAGCAGCTTTGGTTGTTAAATAGATACATAAGCAATGATCCGGATATGAGATCCTTTGAGCTAATCAGAGAGGGAAGTGGTGGTGAAAACTTCCTGCGGCAGATTGATCTTACTCCCGGTGAGCTGTCCCTGAAAAGGTGTACCGTTTAATCTGCGTTAAAGAGTTGAGGCATGCAGCAATGTATGCGAAGCAAGGTGGTACCGCGACAGACTCTCGTCCTTCAGATGGAGTCTGTTTTTTATTTTGTTAGGAGGTAAATAAAAATGATTGATATTAAACAAGATGAAAATTTAAGTGTATTGAATCATTCCTGCGCACATTTGATGGCTCAGGCAGTGAAGCACCTGTATCCACAGGCTAAATTCTGGGTAGGGCCTGTTATTTCAGAGGGCTTCTATTATGATATAGATTTGGGCGATGAAGTCATCAAGGAAGAAGATCTGACTAAGATTGAAAAGGAAATGAAAAAGCTGGTTAAAGATGGCAAGCGTATTGTCCGCGAAGAAATCAGCAAGGAAGAAGCGTTGGAGAAGTTTAAAGATGATCCTTATAAGATCGAATTAATTAAAGATCTTGAGGATGGAACAATCAGCTGTTACCGTCAGGGTGATTTTACAGATTTGTGCCGCGGTCCGCATGTTGAGACAGTGAAGCAATTGAAGAACTTTAAGCTTTTGAAGCATTCCGGCGCTTATTGGAAGGGCGATGCGAACAATAAGATGCTGCAGCGTATCTATGGTATCTGCTTTGAGACGCCGGAAGCGCTGGAAGAGCATTTATATTTGCTGGAGGAAGCTAAAAAACGCGATCATAAGAAATTAGGCCGTGAGCTTGATTTATTTATGATGAGTGAATATGCACCGGGTGCGCCGTTCTTTCTGCCTAACGGCATGATTTTAAGAAATGAATTAGAGCGTTTCTGGTATGATGAGCATACCAAAGAGAATTATGAATTTATCAAGACACCGATCATGATGAGCAAGGAATTATGGGAAGTCAGCGGTCACTGGTTCAATTATAAGGAAAATATGTATACTTCAATGGTTGATGATCGTGAATTTGCGATTAAACCGATGAACTGTCCAGGTTCAATGCTGGTTTATAAGAACAGCCTGCATTCCTATAAGGATCTGCCTTTACGCATGGGTGAGCTTGGTCAGGTGCACCGTCATGAAGCAAGCGGCGCATTGAACGGTTTATTCCGTGTGCGTACATTTACTCAGGATGATGCCCATATCTTTATGCGTCCGGATCAAATTGAGAGCGAGGTTATCAGTTTAATTAATTTTATCGATCGTGTGTATAAGATTTTTAATCTGACTTACAGCATTGAATTATCAACACGCCCGGAAGAGAAGTATATCGGTGATATTGAAATTTGGAATAAAAGTGAAGAAGCACTTGCTAAAGCTTGCGAACATGCCGGCAAAACTTATAAGATCAATCCGGGTGACGGAGCTTTCTACGGGCCTAAGCTGGATTTCCATATCAAGGATTCATTAGGCCGTGTATGGCAGTGCGGTACAATTCAGCTGGATATGAATCTGCCTGAACGTTTTGACTTGACTTATATCGATGAGCATGGTGAAAAGGTGCGTCCAGTAATGCTGCATCGTGTTATCTTCGGTTCAATTGAACGCTTTATCGGTATTCTGATCGAACATTATGCAGGTAAATTTCCAATGTGGCTGGCACCGGTACAAGTAGAAGTTATTCCGGTTCATCATGAGCTGCATTATGATTATGCCAAGCAGATCAATGATCAGTTAAAGGCTTTAGGTTTCAGAAGCAAATTGGATGCAAGAAATGAAAAATTGGGGTATCGTATAAGAGAAGCACAGATGAAGAAGGTACCGGTACAGCTTGTATTAGGTGATGGTGAGGCAGAGGCAGGCACTGTATCGATCCGCCGTCAAGGTGAAAAAGAAGTCTGACTGTACCATTTGAAGAATTCATCCAATCATTGCGCTTAGAAATTGAGGAGAAAAGATGAAACTATTTAAAGGCTTATTAGTAGCGGCACTGTTGTTGACCGGCTGCGCGGCACCGGCTGGCAATGAATCTGAGGGTGAGGAACCAAAGAATCCGGTCGCAGAACCGATTAAAGTTTTAGCGCCTACGGGAGCACCGGCATTATCCGTGATGGAGTTGGCAGCGGATGGTGTGAATACGGTTGATTTTGTTACCGGCAGTGAGGCGTTAAGCGCTGAATTTGCCAAGAGCGATTCGGATTATGACATGATTTTGGCACCGATTAATTTAGGGGCTAAGCTGATTAGTGCGGATAAGACAGTATATCGTCTTGAAGCGGTAATTACATGGGGTAATCTGTATCTGGTGGGCACCAGTGATACGGCTCTTGAAGAAGCTGGTAATTTCGCTGCTTTCGGTGAAGGCAGTGTGCCGGATATCGTATTCAAGAATTCAGTTGATGTGGAAAGCCTTGTCCCAGAGATTACTTATTATTCCAGCGCTCAAGATGTGCAGGGAATCTTGCTGAGCGGCAAAGCGGAAAGCGGCTTGCTGGCGGAACCGGCAGTGACAGCTACGATTGCGAAAGCGAAGGAGCAGGGCATTGAATTGAAGGTGATTCTGGATCTGCAAAGCGCTTATCAGGAAAAGATGTCCACAACATCTACAGGCTTCCCGCAGGCGGCCATCTTTGTAAAGCAGGGCAGTGAGGAAAAGGTCAGTGCGGCATTGTCTCAGATTGAAAGCTTTGTAAATGCGGCGGCCGATGAACCATCAAAGGTCAGCAGTTTAGTCGATCAGCTGACACCGGAGGTTTTGGGTGTGCCTAGCAGTAAAATTGCGGCGGCTACTTGGGCGAAGCAGAATATCCGCTATACGCCTGCCAGTTCATGCGAGGCTGATATTACGACGATGCTGAAGCTGTTTGGTATTGATTATACAAGTGAAATGTTAAGTAAATAATTCCATTCGATTGAAGGGAGTGAAGGTGATGAAGAAAAAAGCGCAGCCGTAATTATCGTGCTTTTGCTTTTGTGGATCGTGCTGGCGGCACGGATCAACAATGAATTCATGCTTCCGCTCCCTTTTGACGTTTTTAAACAGATGCTTGTTCAGCTCACTTCGCCGGTGTTTTATCAGGCGATCTTGATGAGCCTTTACCGTTCGTTAAGCGGTTTGGCAATTGCTTATGTCTGTGCCTTGCTGCTGGGCCTGCTGTGCGGTTATTATCGCTGGCTGGCAGAGCTGTTTGCGCCGGTTTATCTAATTTTGAAAAGTATTCCAAATATCTCATATATTTTAATTGCCCTGATCTGGACCAATAATGAAACCGCCGTGAGACTGATTTGCTTTATGATTTTGTTTCCGATGATTTATGCCAATGTACTCAGCGGGATCAAAAGCATTGATCAGGATCTCATTGATGTTGCGAGAGTCTATCCTGAATCGATGCCGAATCTTTTGTTTCGTGTCTATCTGCCGCTGATCGAGCCTTATCTCAAAGCGGCTTTATCCACTGGGGCAGGGCTGGCCTTTAAGGTGGGTGTCATGGCGGAAATTATCGGTTCGGTATCGCCGGGAATCGGCCGTCAGCTGCAGATCTGCCGGATCAATATGGACATGTCCGGCTTGTTTGCCTGGACGCTGTGGATTATCTTGTTGTTGGCATTTACCGAGTTTATTTCAAAAAAAATCATGAAATATCTGGAAAAAAGGGAAATTTAAGTTGTGAAATTATTGCTTATATTATACATCGGCTTAGCTCGATGTTTTTTTATTTAATTCATGAAAAATACGGATACAATGGGCTTATTTGTAATTGATAATTTATTAACAATAATGGCTGAACCGCTCAGTTTGACCATTTTTTAACTTGTGAAATTATTATTTTTTGTGAAAATATACACGAGGTAAATGTTTTAAATGAAGCGTTTACATGGTATTATTATAGAGTAAATAGAACTACCTTATTTACTTCATGAGATAAAGAAAGAGGTGCATGAAATGGAAAAACTGAATGCTCAGTCACTGGCTGTGATTGATGCAATTGTTGAACGTCACAAGGATAAGCTAGGTCCTGTGAAGCTGATGCTTCATGATGTTCAGCACGATTTGGGATACATTCCTTTTGAGGCTATGGTGAAGATCGCCGATGCGTGTCACGAACCGGTTGCGAAGGTGTATGGCGTGGTTACATTCTATACCCAGTTTACTACTGAGCCAAAGGGAAAACATGTGATCAATGTCTGCATGGGTACGGCTTGTTATGTAAAGGGCGCCCAGAAGCTGCTGGAGACAATTTGTGATATCTGCGGCTGTAAGGTAAACGGAACAAGTGAAGATGGTTTCTTCTCAATCGATGCTACCCGCTGTCTGGGAGCCTGCGGTTTGGCTCCGGTTGCGACGATTGATGGTAAGGTGCATGGTAATTTAGCTGATCCAACGGAAATTAAAGTTATTTTACGTGATATGATCGAAGCTGAACGGGGGTAAGCCTATGAAGCTGAAACAGCTGCTGCAGCTGATAGACGGGACAGCTTTAACACCTTATGATGAAAATCAGGAATTTAATTATGTATTTGCCAGTGATCTGATGAGCGATGTCTTGGCCTTAGTGCAGAAGGACAGCGATCAAACGGTTTTGGTTACGGGATTATGTAATGCTCAAAGTCTGCGTACGGCAGATATGCTTGATATCGGCACCGTGCTTTATGTCCGTGATAAACACGTTAGTGATGAGGATCTTCAGCTTGCTGAAAGCATGGAACTGACGCTTCTGGCAACTCGCTGCACAATGTATGAAACTTGCGGTCTGCTTTATGGACACGGCTTGAAGCCAGTGGAGAAAGCATGAGTCTGTTTCATCAAGATTATCAGGTGCAGCGTGAGGATTATGCCAATGCCGGACGTGTGTCAAGCAGTATCAAGAGTGTGCTGAAACAGATGGGATTGAATCCGAATGTGCTGAGAAATATTGCGGTTGCCTGTTATGAGGCAGAGATCAATATGATCATCCATTCTGAAGGCGGAGAAATAGAACTTAATATTGCTGAAGATGGTTTGCTGAGCATTCATTTTAATGATCATGGGCCAGGCATCAGCGATCTTGAGAAAGCAATGTCGCCGGGCTGGTCGACGGCCAGTGAAAAGGCGCGGGAATTTGGCTTTGGTGCAGGTATGGGGCTGCCGAATATCAAGCGGGTGAGTGATGAGTTTGATATTGAAACTTCACCGCAGGGTACACGGCTTATGATTGGATTTAGGATTCAGCCATGAGTGTAATTTCTTATACTTTGCATAAATGTACCAAATGCATGCATTGCCTTCGTATCTGCTACGGAAGCCATCACGATTCAGAATGAACGAGCAATTATATCTCCCAAGAAGTGTATTAACTGCGGTCAGTGCATGGATGCGTGTACAAATTTGGGGTTACAGGCCAAGGGCTCTACAATTATCGATAAAGATAATTATGAGAAGAGCGTATTGTTAGTGCCAACCTCAATTTATTCAGACTGCAGCTCATTAGAAGAAGTTGAAACACTGAATGCCGCATTAGATCAATTGGGATTTGATGAAGTATTGTCACTGGGCGAATATGAGGCAGCGGTTTATGCTGCGACCAGTGATTATATGAAATATAATGATTCAAGATTGTTGATTTCTTCTTTCTGTCCGGTTATTAACCGGCTGATTGAATTGAAGTATCCAATGCTTTTAAGTAATATTCTGCCTTTCGATTATCCGGCTGAAATCGCGGCAAGGGCGGTGCGGGCTGCGGCAGATGATCCGAATAAGTTAGGGATTTTCCTATTCTGTGAATGTCCGTCAAAGCTTACACTGGCTAAGTATCCATATGGTAAGCAGTCGGCGATCGATCATGCATTGTCCATCGTTGATTTGTTTCCGCAGATCAATCATGTGCGCAATGAGGCACGCAAGCCGATGGTACTGTATGAGGAAGCGATTAAATCAGTGGTCAGCGGTCTGAATATGCAGGTAAATAATCAGATGCTGGCGGTAGATGGCTTGGATAAGATTAAAAAGGTATTGGAGCTGGCGGAGTTTGGTTTGCTGAAAGAAGTCAAATATCTGTCATTGTCGGCATGCAGCAATGGCTGTATCGGCGGCAAGTTTATATGGGGTAATCCGTTTAACGGCAAGGTGAATATGACAAGGTTGCTGCAGGAAGCCGAGCCGATGCTGAAAAAATTTAAGATTGCAGATCTGTATGGTGAGGAAACCAACAGCAATATTGAATCAATGCCGAACATTTGCTCAGCTGGCAATTCAAATCGGTAAATGAACAGCTTGAGGTTCTGCCAGGCTTTGACTGCGGTGCGTGCGGTTTTCCTTCATGCCGAACAATGGCTGAAGAAATCGTTGACGGCAGAAAAACGCTGCATGACTGCAAAATCTTGGGAAAGCGGGAGGATGTATGAAAGTAAAAGAAGTACTTGCCGAAACAAACTGGCCGATAACGGCCAGTGAGGAAGCACTTGAAAAAGAAATCAGCGGTGTGTTCTGCGGCGATCTGCTGAGCTGGGTCATGGGCAACTGTGAACCGGGACAGGCATGGATTACCGTACAGACACATCTGAATATTGTAGCTGTAGCGGCGTTAAAAGAAATCAGCTGTTTGATTATCGTTCAGGGAGCGGAGGTGCCGCAGGCTACACTTGATAAGGTGCTGGAAGAGAATATCGCTTTATTTCAAGTGCCGAAGAGTGCCTATGATGTGTGCTGTGAGTGCTTTAAGCTGGCATATAGTTATGTTTTATGATCTGCATATTCATTCCGGTTTGTCACCCTGTGCCAATGATGATATGAGTCCGAATAATATTGCCGGTATGGCAATGCTGAAAGGATTACAGCTGATTGCCGTTACCGATCACAATTCGCTGAAACAGCAGCGGGTTATGGCGGCAGCCGCGAAGCAGTATGGTTTATCATATGTATACGGTGTAGAGGTGCAGACGCTGGAAGAAGTGCATGTACTTGCTTATTTTAAGCAAATAAATGATGCAGAGCAGTTTCAAGACTGGCTGGCTCAGCGGCTGCTGCCGATTAAGAATGATGTGCAGTATTTTGGTCATCAATATTTGTTTGATCTTGAGGATCAAGTGATCGGCAATGAAGAGGTGCTGCTGCTTCAATCGGTGATGGCGGATATTGATGAGACGATGATGGCAATTCATGAGCATCATGGGCTGGCAGTGCTTGCACATGTGCTGGATCGTTCAAATTCAATTACCACTCAGCTGGGTTTCATTCCGGAAACGCTGCAATTTGACGGCATTGAAATCAAACATCCAACTGATTATCAGCGGGTGATGGCAATGCATCCTTGGATCAGCAGTCAGGTTTTCTGGCTCTGCGACAGTGATGCGCATCAGCTGGTTGATATTTCAGAGGCTGAGCATGCTGTTGACCTTGGAGTGCTGGAAGCTGTTTGGAGGAAATATTTATGATGCAGAATCTGTCAATGCATGTGCTGGATATCGCGGCTAATTCCGTAAGAGCAAAAGCTACAAAGGTATCTGTAGCAGTAGCGGACAGTGAGCTGCGCAATCAGATTAAGATTACCGTCAGTGATAATGGCTGTGGAATGAATGAGGAAATGTGCCGAAAGGTACAAGATCCGTTCTTCACCTCCCGAACGACGAGAAAGATCGGCCTGGGGGTTCCTTTCTTTAAGGAATTGAGTGAACAGTGCGGCGGTGAGTTTAGTTTAAAATCAAAGGAAGGGGCAGGAACAGAGATTTCTGCCAGTATGCAGCGGGATCATTGGGATACGCCGCCGATGGGTGATATTGGTGATGCGGTAATGATCGCGGCGACAACAGATTGCGGTGTCCATTTCATTTTCAGTTATCAAAACGATGCGGGCTGCTTTGTTTTTGATACTGATGAAATCAAGGCGATACTTGGTGATGAGGTAAGTATCGCGGATGCTGAAATCATGCTCTGGTGTAAGGATTATATTAATCAGGGAATTGCAATGTGCGGAAAAAAGAGGAGGATTTATGAAATCATTAGCAGATTTACAAAAGCTGCGTGAACAAGCTAAAAAACGTCTTGATTTACGTGAAGGCGAAGCGGAGTACCGCGTCGTTGTGGGAATGGCTACCTGCGGCATTGCGGCAGGGGCAAGACCCGTGCTGAATGCGCTTGTAGAAGAAGCTGCGAATAAGAATTATAACTGCGTGGTTACACAGACCGGCTGTATCGGTATGTGCACACTGGAACCGATCGTTGAAGTATTTGATAAGAATGGTTCAAAAACCACCTATGTATTAATGACGCCTGAAAAGGCCGTAGAGATGCTGGAAAGTCATATTAAAAATGGCGTCGTGCTTGAAAAATATACGGTTGGCACGGAAAAGGCATAAGGAGGAAGCGCATGGAACGAATTAATGTACTGATTTGTGCTGGCACTGGCTGTACTTCCAGCAATTCACCGGCAATTGAAGCTGAGTTTGAACGCTGGATCGCTCAGTTTGGTCTTGAAAAAGAAGTTAAAATCGTAAAAACAGGCTGCTTTGGTTTGTGTCAGAAGGGACCGATCGTAGCGATTCATCCTGACCGTGTTTTCTATTGTCAGGTAAAGCCTGAAGATGTTCATGAAATTGTCAGTGAGCATCTATATAAGGGACGCCGTGTTGAACGTTTGGAAATGCATGATATTGATGAAGAAACAAAGGATAAGATTTTCAATATTGATAAGATCCGTTTTTACGCGAAGCAGCAGCGTATTGCTCTGCGTAACTGCGGGGTAATCAATCCTGAGGATATTATGGAATATATTGCCCGTGACGGTTATATGGCATTGGGCAAGGTTCTGACTGAAATGACTCCTCAGCAGGTTGTTGATGAAATCATGGCCAGCGGTTTACGCGGGCGCGGCGGCGGCGGTTTCCCAACCGGCCGTAAATGGCAGTTTGCGCTGAATGAGAAAAATGATGAAAAATATGTGATCTGTAATGCTGATGAAGGTGATCCGGGCGCGTTTATGGATCGTTCAATCTTGGAAGGTGATCCGCATGCGGTACTTGAAGCCATGGCAATTGCTGGTTATGCGATTGGTTCTCATCATGGTTATATTTATATCCGTGCCGAATATCCAATTGCGGTTGACCGTTTGAAGATTGCTATCAGACAGGCTGAAGAAAACGGTCTTCTTGGCAAAAATATTTTGGGAACTGGTTTTGATTTTACTTTGGAGATCCGTCTGGGCGCCGGTGCCTTTGTCTGCGGTGAAGAAACAGCTTTAATTGCTTCAATTGAAGGCAAACGCGGTATGCCGACACCGAAGCCGCCATTTCCTGCGGTAAAGGGTGTTTGGGGTAAACCGACAATTATTAATAATGTTGAGACATTCGCCAATGTGGCGCAGATTATCAACCAAGGAGCCGCATGGTTTAAATCCATCGGTACTGAAAAATCGAGCGGCACTAAAGTATTCGCTTTGGGCGGCAAGGTTGTCAATACCGGTCTTGTAGAAGTTCCAATGGGCACAACACTGCGCGAGGTAATCTATGAAATCGGCGGCGGCTGCCCAAATAATAAACGTTTTAAAGCGGTTCAGACCGGCGGCCCAAGCGGCGGCTGTCTGACGGAAGCGGATCTTGATTCACCCATCGATTTTGATACACTGATTGCTAAAGGCTCAATGATGGGCTCTGGCGGTATGATTGTTATGGATGAGGATAACTGTATGGTTGATATTGCCCGTTTCTATATGGATTTTATCGTTGATGAATCATGCGGTAAATGTACGCCGTGCCGTGTCGGTACGAAACGTCTGCTTGAATTGCTGACGGATATCTGTGAAGGCCGCGGTACTCTTGAAACGATCGACGAGCTTGAACGCTTAAGCTATTCGATTAAGGATACGGCTTTATGTGGTTTAGGTCAGACTGCACCAAACCCTGTGCTTTCAACACTGCGTTTCTTTAAGGATGAATATATTGCTCATGTCGTTGATAAGAAATGTCCGGCTAAAGTCTGCAAGGCATTGCTGGAATATACGATTGATCCTGATACTTGCCGTAAATGTTCACTATGTGCCAAGGGTTGTCCGGTTGGTGCGATTACTGGTGTGCCTGGCAAAGAGCCATATAAAATTGATACTGAAAAATGCATCAAGTGCGGAGCCTGCATGAATGCCTGCCACTTTAATGCGATTTCATTAGGATAGGAGGTACATCATGGTAAAATTAACAATTAATAATCGTGAAGTTGAAGCGCCTGAGGGTTCTACGATTCTTGAAGCTGCCCGTTTAAACGGTATTCAGATTCCTACTTTATGTTTTTAAAGGATTTGACAGGTACTGGCGCATGCCGTGTCTGCAACGTTGAAGTAAAAGGGGCTCGTTCTTTATGTGCAGCCTGTGTTTATCCAATTAATGAGGGCATGGTAGTTTATACAAATTCTAAGAAGGCTTTGGATGCCCGCCGTACGGTTGTAGAATTGATTGTTTCTAATCATTCTAAGAACTGTCTGCAGTGTATCCGCAATAACAATTGTGAATTGCAGCGTCTTGCTCAGCAGGTTGGCGTCCGTGAGGAAGCTTTCAAGGGTGAGCATACGACACCGCATTTTGATGAAGTATCGCCGGGTGTTGTCCGTGATACAAGCAAATGTGTGCTTTGCGGCCGCTGTGTTGCTGCGTGTGAGAAGATTCAGGGCTTGGGCTGTCTGAATTATATTAACCGCGGTTTCAAAACAACGGTAGGGCCAGTGTTTAATAAATCATTGGCTGAAGTAAACTGCATGCAGTGCGGGCAGTGCATTAATGTATGTCCAGTGGGTGCTTTGCATGAAAAAGAAGAAATCCATGAAGTGATCGAAGCGCTGAATGATCCAACTAAACATGTCATCGTACAGACAGCACCGGCAATTCGTGCTGGTTTGGGTGAAGAGTTTGGTTTGCCAATCGGTACGAAAGTAACCGGCCGCATGGTAACCGCATTAAAACTGTTAGGCTTTGACCGTGTTTATGATACAAATTACGCGGCTGACTTGACGATCATGGAAGAGGGCTATGAATTCCTGAATCGCGTTCAGCATGGCGGTGTTCTGCCGATGATTACTTCTTGTTCACCAGGCTGGATCAATTATGCAGAAAAAGAATATCCGGATCTGCTGAATCATTTATCAAGCTGTAAATCACCGCATATGATGTTTGGCGCTATCTTGAAATCCTATTACGCTCAGCAGAAGGGAATTGATCCAAAGGATATTTATGTTGTATCTATCATGCCTTGTGTTGCGAAGAAAGGTGAAAAAGGCCGTCGTGAAAATCTGACAAAGGGTCTGCAGGATGTCGACGCTGTATTGACAACCAGAGAGCTTGGCCGTCTGATCAAGATGTATGGTATTGATTTTGTTGATCTGGTTGACAGCGACTTTGATCAGGATATGTTTGGCGAATACAGCGGTGCCGGTGTTATTTTCGGTACCAGCGGCGGTGTTATGGAAGCTGCGCTTCGTACAGTTGCGGAAGTGCTTGCTAAACATGAACTGAAAAACATTGATTACACGGCAGTTCGCGGTGTTGAGGGCTTGAAAGAAGCGACTTTAAACATTGCTGGACTGGAAGTGAAGGTAGCGGTAGCTCACAGCATGTCAATTGCGAAACCATTGCTTGATGACATCAGAGCAGGAAAATCACCTTATCATTTCATTGAAATCATGGGTTGTCCGGGCGGCTGTATCAACGGCGGCGGTATGCCGATTGTCAGTGCTCAGATCCGCAACAGCGGACTAGACTTTAAGCAAAAACGTTCTCAGGCATTATATACTGAAGATACTGAATGCAAGATTCGTAAGTCTCATGAAAATACACAAATTCAGGAACTGTATAAGAATTTCTTAAAGGAACCTAACAGTGAGCTTGCACATGAACTGCTGCATACGCATTATTCAAAGAAGGAAAGATTTCAATAATTAACATGAAGGCTCATCCCATCGGATGGGCCTTTTTGAGTGGTTCAGAGATGGTTATTTTATATATTTAAAATAATATTATGTTATGTAAACAGAAAAACCCTTCCAGGGGAAGAAGGGTTTTTCCTGCTTAAAGAGATAGAATTTTAATACGAAAAAGGGATTAAAGGGGAATGGTTTTTCGTATGCAAGTTTCCTTGCACGTTTACTATACCAAAAGCAACCTGCGAAATTTGTCGAAAAATAGGCTTAAAATAAGAAGATCAAATTTTATAGCTTGTGATCCGGCGAATAAAATATTTATTGACGGGCATATTTAAAAATGATATGATTAATCAGTTATTGTTAATATAGGCTAGAGTACATTAGTTTGTACTCGAATCATTAGAAAGAAGGTACAAATGACAAATTTTAATGAATTAGGTTTAAGTAATGAAATTTTGAGAGCCGTCAGTGAGATGGGATTTGAAAATGCAACCGACATACAGGCACAGGCAATCCCATATATCTTACAAGGGAGAGATGTGTTAGGTCGTTCTAATACAGGCACAGGCAAAACAGCAGCCTTTGGATTACCGGCTATTGATAAGGTGGATCCAACAAATCGCAAGCCGCAAATTCTTATTCTAAGTCCTACCAGAGAATTGGATATTCAGATTGCGACTGAATTAAGAAAGTTTTCTAAGTATAAAGAAGGTGTCAAAATCGTTCCGATTTATGGCGGTCAGCCAATTGACAGTCAGATTCAGCTGCTGAAGCGCGGCTGTGGAATTGTCGTAGGGACACCGGGCCGTGTGATGGATCATTTACGCCGCCGTACTTTAAAGCTTGATGAAATCAAGATGGTAATTCTTGATGAAGCAGATGAAATGCTGAATATGGGTTTTAAAGAGGATATCGAAGAAATCTTAAAGGGCATGCCAAAGGAACAATATCAGATGACTTTGTTCTCAGCAACAATGCCAAGCAGTATTATGGAAATTACAAGACAGTTCCAGCAAGATCCTGTCAGTGTTGAAATTAAGAGTACACAGCGGACGATCGATACTGTGGAACAAAGCTATTATGAGTGTGGCCGCGGCAAGAAAACGAATGCTTTACGTATCCTGCTGAATGCGTTTGATCCAGAACTCACAATGATTTTCTGTAATACGAAAAAGATGGTGGATGAACTTGTCGATGAGTTAAATTCATATGACATCAAAGCCATTGGCCTGCATGGTGATATGAAGCAGCAGGCGCGTACTCGTGTCATGGATCAATTCCGTACTGGTAATTATCCGATTTTGATTGCTACTGATGTAGCGGCAAGAGGCATCGATGTTGATAATATTGACCTGGTAGTCAATTATGACATCCCTCAGGATAATGAATATTACATTCATCGTGTAGGCCGTACAGGCCGTGCCGGCAAAAAGGGGAAGGCGATCACATTGATTGCTGGCAAGCGTCAGCGTCAGTTCATTCGTGACATTATGCGTTATACGAAAACAGCCATCGCACATCGCCAGCTGCCAAGCAGTGAAGAGTTATTGGAAGAGAGCAAACGCGCATTTGTGGCTCAGGTCATGAGTGCATGTTCTGAGGATATCAATGAGGAAAGTATTGAAATTGCAAATGAAATTCTTGGTGAGGGAGTTGCTATCGAGAACGTATTGAGTGCTTTGATTTCAATGCTTTATAAGCCTGAGGTAATTGACGCTGGGGTTGTGGAAGAGGTTTTCAATAAGAAAAAGGAACGTAAGTTCAACGATGCTGATGCGTCAACACTGCATTTCAATATTGGGCGTAATCAAGGGGTTGCTGCTAATCATTTAGTATGCGCCATTGCTGAAGAAACCGGTCTTCCTTCATCTGTTATTGGTAAAATTGATTTGAAAGCTAAATATACCTTGGTTGATATTGCCAATGATTCAGTAGATAAGGTGCTTGAACATATGGCTAATTGCACGATCCGCGGATTTGAAGTGAATGTTAAGATTGACGGCGGTGCACCGGTGCGCAAGTCTGTTAAGAAAATTGAGGGCAGCTATAAGCCTAAAAAGATGAGCGAAGATTCATATAAGTCAAGAAAAACGACGGAACATACCCGCCGCAACAGCTCAAAGAGCAAGAATGAAAAGCCGCGCCGCAAGACACGGTATGATGATTAAATAATACATGAACTGGTCATTAATTTGATCAGTTTTTTTTAGATAAAGACTCTTATAGAGATACTATGATTAAGTGCCTTTGTCTTGTCTGACTGAGGTCCATGAGATCATTAAAACAACCGCAGAACTTTGCTGCTTTGAAAAGCATAATGAAGTACAATTAATTTAATAACAGCGTAATTCAGGCAGGGGCTATATTATGATGAAACAGAGAATATTACTGAAGCTTTCATTTCTGATTATGCTGATGCCTATGCTAAAGGTGATTTGCTGAGTATCGTCAGAGCTATGGAGAAGCTGGAATCAGACGGACTCAGCATTTTTTATAATTAAGCTATAAGATTTATCTAAATAATGAAAATCAGTGATAATACATTGTTTATCATATTTTCGGAGTGTATATTAAATGCAATCTTGTATATTATCAGCTATAATGATTCTCAGTAGGTGATGAGATGAAATTTCAAGCTGTTATTAATACAGATCGATGCATGAACTGCAGACAATGCCTGCGCATTTGTCAGGAACATATGTTTATTGAGGTCAATGGTCATACGGCAGCTATAAAGGATGGCTGCAGCGGCTGTAATGAGTGCGTAACACATTGTCCTTGCGCGGCGATAGAATTAACGAAAAAAGAATGCTGGTGCTGTGAAGGGGATTGCTGTGACGGCAATGATTCTGAACTATATAATTGGCCGGTTCATCTTTCAATGATCAGCAGTGATAACCGTTATCTGCCGCATGCTGATTTACTTTTAGCCGCTGACTGTGCTGCTTACGCTTATGCGGATTTTCATAAAGAATTTATGATTGATAAAGTCGTACTGATTGCCTGTCCTAAAAACGACACTAATCACACATATGCAAAAAAACTGGCTGAGATGTTCAGAAAGGCTGATTTTCATTCGATTCAAATCGTTCGCATGAACAGCGATTGCTGCATGAGTCTGAAAATACTTGTTGATGAAGCCGTGCAATTAAGCGGTTTGCCGATTCAATACCACGAAGTAGTTGTCAGCAATGATGGCTGTATATATGAATAATCGAAGCAATAATAAAAAAGTCTGCCGTAGATAATTACGGCAGCTTTTTAAATCCAATTGAGTTCTTGTTCGATGTGCTGAATATTTTCTTTCAATGTCTTACAGCTGTTGAAGAACTTTTGCTGATCAACATCATTCAATGGCAGACGAATGATTTCACGAACTCCGCTGCGATTGATGATTGCCGGCACGCCAATATATAGATCATGTTCATGATATTCATCCTGCTGGTAGGCAGAAATTGTCAGAATAGCGTTTTCATCATCCAGGATAGCGCGTACTAAGCGATTTAAAGACAGTCCGATCCCATAATAAGTTGCTTTTTTCTTTTCGATAATTTCATAAGCGGCATGCTGTACCTGACGATATATTTCATGTAAATCATCAAGTCCTTTATGCTGTTCATCCAAAAGCTCCAGCATCTTTTTACAGCCTACATACGCATGTGTCCAAGGTACAAAGGATGAATCACCGTGTTCTCCCATCATATAGGCATGTACGTTGGTTGGCGATACATTCAGATAATCAGCCATCAAGGTACGCAGCCGTGCAGTATCTAATATCGTACCGGAGCCAAGTACTCGACTGGTTGGCAATCCGCTGACTTTTGCGCAACATAGGCCATCAGATCCACGGGATTGCTGGCAACGATTAAAATGCCGTCAAATCCATTGGCCATAATACTTTCCGTAATCGATTTCATTATTTTTGCATTAACCATTGTCAGATCAAGCCGTGTCTGACCTGGTTTTTGAGCTGCACCGGCAGTAATTACCACAATTGCTGCATCTTTGCAGTCGGCATAGCTGCCGGCTTTGATTTTAATGCGGCTGCTGGCATAAGGAAGACCATGACTTAAATCCATGGCTTCACCTATGGTTTTGTCTGTGTTCATATCGACTAATACAATTTCATCGATACCACCTGTATTTAAAAAGGTATATGCCATGCTCATGCCGACAAAGCCAGTACCTATCAGAACCAGTTTTCTGTTTTCTAAATTCATATTGTTGTCCTCCTGTTTTTATTATAGCCAATCAGCCGGAAAACAACAATTTTAACACTTTTTAATTTTGATGGATGACTACCTGCGGATAAGGAATCACAATACCAGCTTCATTAAAGCGTTTTTTGATGCTGAACCGCAAATCTGACAACATAGCATAACCTACCGCGCTGGAACGGCTTTGCAAGGCAGTTTTTAATTCAATACCGCTGTCTAAAAAATTCGTACAGCGTACTTTGACGGCCGGTATGCCATCAGCCTTTTCGGCAGCACTGCGCAGATCAAGAAAATCTGGGTGCTTTATGATTTCCTCAGCAATGATGCTGACCGCAAGATCAAGATCACTTTCATAGGATATCTGCAGAATAAGAAAATCACCCTTAAAGTCAGCTGCTGTCACATTTTCAAGCGTTGCCTTATTAATTTCACTGTTGGGAATCATGATTTGAGTATTTTCATAGGTTTTAATAACAGTATGGCGCAAAGAAATATCCAAAACAGTTCCCACCAGGCCATTATTGGTTTTAATTAAATCACCAGCCTTAAAGGGCTTGAAAAAGAGAATCATCATGCCGCTGACCAAATTACCAACCGCTTCCTGAGCCGCTAAACCTAATACTAAAGCCAGCACACCGCCGCCGGTAAGCAACGTTTTGACGATTTCCTTTAAAGCTGTGAATTGATAGCATATGCCTAGAATCAAGACGACATTCAGCCCGATTTTAATCAGTTTAATGATTATTTGCTGATTATCATTTTCATATTTTAAAACAATATGAATCAATAGCTTTTTTAATAAGGTAATCAATATAAACAAAAAAAGCATCGTTAATAAAGCATCTATAAAGGTTGTCATAAAAAAGCTGTTAAGCATCGTTAAAATTTGCTGCATCGTACTTCCTCATTTCATTGTCTTTATTATACTCAAAAAGATTTAAAAAATCATTATAAAAAGGAATTTGTGGAATTGTGTGAAGCTATTGAAAATATAATGCTTTCAGTTATAATTAATACGTGAGAGGTGAGTCTCGTGAGTGAAATAAGAAGCAAACGTTTGTACTGTCATAATCTCCCTGAAGATCGTACGATTGAAACTAAAATTAATTCCAAGCCGACAGGCGGTCTGCTTATCTTTGTCTTATTTGGCATTTCCTTAATGTGCGTCGGGAAGCTATGGATTTTTGGTTTACTGATTACTTTAATGGCTTTGGCGGGCGTTGTCTTTATAAAGAATCACGTTATGACTGAATTAAGCGGTGATCATGCGGTATTCTATAAAGAAAGCAGCCGGGAGGAGTGCTTCTATCTTTATTGGGATGATGTAGAAGAATGGAAGATCATGCCGATGAAGACGGGACTGGATCAGCTGATTATTGAGCTGAAGGACGGCGAAAAGGTACGCTTTACAGTTTTTTCAAGAAGAAAAATTGAGAAATATTTTAAAAAATATGCGCCGAATATCACTAAGGGTGACCTTGATGATGACGATGAATAGAAGCAATCAAAGCATTGCTTTTTTCTTTAAAGAAGGGAGATAGAATGAACGAATTAGATCAGCGATTTCATGTATCAGATAAAAAAATCATTTTGCTTTTCGCATTGCTTTGTGTTAATGTGCTTTCCGGTATTTTAATTCAGTTGACCGGTATGCTGAGCAGAGACAGCAGTGAGCTTTGGATATTGCTTTTTGGCGGTTATCTGGGCTATTGCTTTTACTTTATGATGCTTTCTTTATATGTTTCGGCTTTAAGGGTGGATCGGACATTAAAGATGCAGGAAATGATTCAGACAATCCTTTACAGCCTGTTGTTTTCTCTGCTTTTTTATAGCTGTTCATCGCTGTTAAGCTATTATGGTTTTGTCATGCTGCTGGGGAAGGGATCAATTTTGCTGAGTCTTTTGATCATGCTGTTTATCCTTCTCTATATTCCATATTCACTGTTATGCATGTTTCAGTTTATTGATGCTCATAACCCATTCAGGATAGTGTGGCATTCAGTCCGTCTTTTAGTCAAACATATTCGAGCCTGTTTAGGGCTTGTCTTTGTCATAGCGCTGCTTGAGGGTTTATATATGGCATTAAGCAATTCACTGTTTCAGACATCGATGAGTTTTCAGCCTTTGGTTTACGTCAGTGAGATTTTAACTTGCAGCAATCCTTGGGCAGCTCTGAATGCAGAACCATTCAGCTGGCTGTTATTTACGCTGCTTTACGGTGTGATATTTGCTTGGCTTTTCTTTTATGGACTGCATCTTGTAAAAGATCTTGTCGAAAATCAATAAAATACTGGCAGTGCCAAACAACTGATGGTAAAATAAACTATATAGTCAGGATGTGATGAAATGAAAATTGTCATTGCCTGTGATTCTTATAAAGGTTGTTTAAGCTCATATGAAGTTGCTCAGTACATAGAAAAAGGTATTTCTATGGTTGATGAGACAATGGTTGTGAATAAGTATGCCATTGGTGACGGCGGCGAGGGCACAGTGGATGCGTTTGCCAGAATAACGAATGGCCTGCTTGTAGAAACAACGGTCTTTGATGCTTATTTTAAAAAGCGTAAAATCAAGTATTGTCTCTGTGATCATGGTAAGACAGCAATGATCGAGGTAGCAAGCATTATCGGTTTGACGATGACGCCTCGTGAAAAGCGGATGCCGATGATTGCCAGCAGTTATGGTGTCGGTACGGCGTTGCTTAATGCCCTGCAAAGAGGTGCTCACCGCATTATTTTGGGGTTAGGCGGCAGCTGTACGAATGACGGAGGTATGGGAATGCTTCAGGCGCTGGGTGCTCGTTTTTATGATGTGAATGGCAACCTGCTGAATGCTCAGGCGGTTTCTTTAGAAAAAATAGCAAAAGTTAATCTGGATCATCTCCAGCGGTTTAAAGATGTAGAGCTTATTGCGGCCTGTGATGTAGCAAATCATCTATTGGGGATGCAGGGAGCTACGCATGTGTTTGGCAAGCAGAAGGGATTGTTCCCCAATCAGATCAAGCGGCTGGAAAAAGGAATGCAGAATTACTGTGATCGGATGCTTGAGGCGAGCGGTCTTGATTTAGACAGCTATGCCGGCGGCGGTGCGGCTGGCGGCATTGGCGCGGCGTTTATCGGTTTGCTGAATGCGCAGATGATGCCGGGCATCGATTTGATTTGTCAATATTGTGATATTGAAGAAAAAATCGCTGACTGCGATTTGGTAATAACCGGTGAGGGGCAGACTGACCGTCAGACACGTTTCGGAAAAGTTCCAATGGGTATACTGAATATAGCCAAGCGCTATGATAAACCGGTGGTGGTACTCAGCGGCGCTATAGGTCTGGGTGTGCATGAATTGTATGAATGTGGTTTTTTAGGCATCTTTTCGATTGCTGATCGTGCCATGACCTTCCAGCAGGCATTGGAGAATGCACCGGATAAACTGGTAGCTGCCAGTTATGCCCTGGTGAATACAATTGCTCATTTCAATAAATGATGATATACTAACTGAGTATTAATGGAGGAACTTATGAAAAAATTCTTTATCAGTATAAGCTGTCTCTTTGTACTGCTTACATCTGCGTGCAGCAATAATTATGAACGTTCAACTGAATCAGGATCATTAAAGGCTGTTCAGCTTCCGGAAATGGAAGAGAAAATAGCTAACGGTGATACATTTATGATGATATTCTCACAAACCAATTGTTCACACTGCAAGAAGTTTAAGGAAGATGTGCTGGCTGGTTATATAGTTGATCACGGAATTGAAGTCTTTGATGTTGTGTTTGATAAACAGGACAGTATGGATCCGGTATTCGCTTTTATTAAAGAACATCCGAATCCATCAGAATTTCTGACTGAGGACATGGATGCGGAAGCGCCTTATACACCGACATTCTATTTTATTGAAAAAGGTGAGATTAAGGATATCTGGATCGGTGAAATGAGTGAAGACCGATTTGATAATTATGTTCAGAAGTATCGCCTTGATGAAGTAAAAGGTTAGTGTTGAAGAAAGAAACAACCGGCAAGTGTTTGCTGAATTGTTTCTTTTTATTTCGTTCGCCAAATCATTAACAAGAAAAACCTGAAAAAATATGAAAAAGCTTGAAAAAATGTTTCATTAAACGTATAATAGTTATTGGAAGTGGAGTGAAAGAATGGAATCATGGAATGAAGTGATGGCAAGCGCAAAGGGCAAAATGAGTTTGTGCAGAGCCTGTAAAAATTGCAACGGTATTGTGTGTGCGGGAGAAACACCGGGATGCGGCGGCAAGGGAAGCGGAAGTTCATTTATGCGCAATTACAATAAGCTGCGTGAGATCTGCATTCGTCTTGATACGATCGCAGGCAATGATGAAATTTCGACAGCTTCAGATTTTTTGGTACACCTGTTTCATTACCGGTGTATGCGGCGCGATCGGCGGCATTAAGGTAAATTATGGTGCTGAAATCAGTGAGGCTGACTATGCCAGAGAACTAGTAGAGGGTTGTTTGGCTGGCGGTACGCTCGCTTTTACCGGCGACGGCATGAACCCTTCGATGTTCTCTGATCCGGTAGCTTATTTAAAAACGAAAAAAGGTCTGGGTGTGCCAACGGTTAAACCTTGGGATATGCAGAATATGAAGTGGCGGATCGAAGAAGCCAATGATGCGGGAGTATTAGCTGTCTGCAGTGATATAGACGCATCAGGACTTACCGGGCTTAGAAATTCTACAACACCGGTTGAATATAAGAGTACAGAGGATTTGAAGCAGATATCTGCCTGTTGCCAGTCACCATTTATCGTTAAAGGCATATTAAGTGTTGATGGGGCAATGAAAGCTTTAGAAGCAAATGCTTCCGGCATTGTTGTATCAAACCATGGCGGCCGTGTTTTAGATGAATGTCTGGCCGGCATTGAAGTGCTTGAAGCAATTGTAAAAGCAGTTGACGGCAGAATGAAGGTTTTTGTGGATGGTGGTTTTAGAAGCGGCAATGATGTCTTTAAAGCATTGGCTTTAGGGGCAGATGGTGTATTGATCGGCCGTCCATTCTCACATGCTGTCATCGGTGATGGCCATGAGGGCGTAAAGCTTTATATTGAAAAGATTCAGTTAGAATTAAAAGAGGCCATGGCAATGGCTGGCTGCAAGACCATTCGTGATATTACCCGCGATTGTGTCACAGTGAATTTTAGATAAAGGAGAAGATGAAATGAACGCTTATGAAAACAACGCTTTTTTCTGGCAGAAACTCGATACTTTGTATCTGTCAAGTAAACTGATTATCGATCGTGCAAAGAATACTTGTCATTATAAATATTCTAATCTTGTCTATCCTGTTGATTATGGTTATTTAGTTGATACAACAGGTACAGATCAGGCTCCGGTCGATGTCTTTAAGGGCAGTGAAAAGAGCAATTTGGTACAAGGTATTGTAGTGAGTGCTGATATCCTAAAGAAGGATTGTGACGTTAAATTGCTGGTGGGATGCAGTGAAGAGGAAGAACATGAAATTTTGGTTTTTCTAAATCAAACTGAATTCCAGAAATCAATTTTATTGCATCGCGGCGATGAAGTGCCTGAATGGGCAAGCAACGATTAAGCAACTTATTATAAAAAAGCGGCAAGTCATCATTGATTCTGCTTTTTTCGAATTTGCTGCATAATATAGTTGTATTAGGAGGGTTAACATGAAATTAAGAAAATTATTGTGCGCCGCATCATTATTAATGGCAGTGGCAGGCTGTACATCACAACTATCAACAGCCGAGGTTGATTTGAGCAAGGTATCAGAATCAGTCTATGAAAAGGTCGAAAATGGCGAAATCGAAATGGGTATGATGAGCGAGAATCTTGATGCTACGGCCTTAATGGATTTATATGGTTTAGATATTAAGGACTTAGAAAGCTATGATGTCCGTATGGCTTTGATCAATGTCCAGGCAAATGAGATAGCCATGTTTGAAGCAAAGGAAGGCAAGCTTGATACAGTAAAAAAAGGTGTAGAAAAACGTTTGGAGAATTTAAAGGAATTGTGGAGTCAATATTTACCGGATCAATATGAACTCGTAAAGAACAGTGTGACATATGAAAATGGCAATTACTATTTCTTTATTGTCGGTCAGGATGCAGAGAAAATATTAGAATTGATTAAAGCTAACTTTTAATCGTAAATATAAAATCCCAATGGATGTATGAGATTATTTTGTTTCATTACATTGATTGGGATTTTTATTATGCGCAAAAACCAAGGATGCTGTAACAGAAGCTGTATCGGCAGGACTTTGGAATGAAAAAACAAATTACTTGACATACCGTAAAAATATCAAGTCTGTACATCGATAAGATTCGTTATATAGTGAAACATCAGCTGCACTGAATAACTGAATAATAGATGAAAATAAAAGTCTGGTCTAAAATTTAACTTCAGATTTTTAAGTCCCATTTATTTCCGCTAACAATTTTGTATAAAATATGATTTAATAACCAAGGGTGAGGAAATGAAATTTATATGTATATTGCTTTTATTTTTAACCGGCTGTGTAAATGTGAATGTAAATCATTATCATTTTACAGTTAATCCGGAGGGTGTCAAAGAGGAAGTGGCACCCTCGGATGATGGAGTAAATCAAGAAAACAATGAAGAAATAAAGGAAAATAATGAGGTTGTACCGCCAATTATTATTCAGCAGGTTGTAAGACCTATACTGCCAATTGAACCGGAAGAAGAGGCGCCTATAAATAAAGAAGTTTCTTTTCTGGATATTGTGGCTTGCTTTAAAGGCGCCGCGGCACTTTATGAATTGAATTATTTTACGCCTCTATCAATTTATGAAATTTATGGCGTGAATGAGCTTTTGGTGGAAGAATTTATTGGCGGCAATCGAATTGAAGAACAGGGTATTTATGAAGCAGCAGTGTTTAAAGCCAGAGCGGGAATGAGCGATCAGGTATATCAAAAAGTAATTCATCGTCAAGCATTTCTGCTGGCACAGTATCCATCCGCTTTGAATGTCAATCAAGCATCCATCATCAGAATCAATGATTGGATCATTTACAGCGCGTTGGATGAGAATCAGACATTAATTGATGCAATTAGTGAATTAATCAATAAGAGCACTTAGGTGCTCTTTTGTGTTTTATAACTTTATGCAGGTTGCCTTTGAATTATGCAACTTATGGAAAATTACTGGCATCTTCTATTGAATCATGATTTAATAGGATAGCATTAAATGAAGGAGAATGAGATGATGAAAAATACAAAAACACTCTTATGCTGTATGCTGATTTTATTAGCAGGCTGTACACCTAAGAATGAGGAACCAAAAGATGAGCAGAATAAGGTTGTAGAACCTGCAACTAATAATGACAATACTTCTGATAAACAGGATAAAAAGGAAGAAATTAAAGAAATAAATGATGAAGAAGAAAAGGATGAAAAGAAGGATCAAAATGATCAGGGAAGTGAGAACCCAATCGAGCCTTCTGAACCGGCAGCACCCGCACCTTCAGAGCCTGATGCACCTAAAGATGAGCCTGAGGAAACTTTAACTGCTGATCTTGACGCATTGGCGGCTGCCATTCAGGCAACGGATCTTTTTACTATGAGTATGATGATGGATAATCAGCAGATTGCTGATCTATACGGCGGAATCGGTACGGATCACTATGAGACGGCTATAGTGTTAAAGAATTTGATGTCACCGGGCGGTGATGAAGCTGCTATCTTTAAAGTAAAAGCTAATCAGATGGAAGCTGTGAAAGCTGGTATCAATGCGCGTGATACTTATGGCAAGAATGAAGGCAGTTTCTACGAAATGGAACAAGAGATGTTCAATAATTCAAAAATTATTGAAATCGGTGATATAATTGTGTATATTGCTGCCAGAAATGTGGATGAAGTGGCATCAATTGTTGAAACGAATTTAAAATAGAAAGTTGGGAAAATATGATTTTCAGCAGTGTATTATTCCTTTATATATATTTGCCTTTAGTGCTGCTGATTTATCAGCTGACACCTTTAAAGTATCGTAATCTATTATTATTGATCGTCAATTTGATATTCTATGGCTGGGGAGAACCGGTCTATATACTATTGATGTTCTTATCGATTGGCATTGATTATGTCAATGGTTATTATGTTGCTAAGTATCGGGACATCGATCGTAAAAAGGCAAAAAGGTTTGTAATCATATCGGTAGTAATGAATCTTTCACTACTTGGCTTTTTTAAGTATTATGATTTCCTGGTCGGCAGTCTGAATAATCTGTTCAATGTACAGGTGCTGCATCCGTTAGGTTTAGCATTGCCAATCGGTATTTCGTTTTATACTTTTCAAACAATGTCTTATACGATTGATATTTATCGTCATCAGGCAGATGCCCAGAAGAACATTATCAATTTCGGTACCTATGTTACCTTATTCCCGCAGCTGATTGCCGGCCCAATCGTTCGATATAATGATGTGGCGGATCAATTGGAACATCGTGAATATTCGGCAGATCAATTTGCATATGGTGTGCAGCGTTTTATATTAGGCCTCGCTAAAAAAGTGCTGCTGGCTAATAATATTGGATTATTATGGGAAACTGTACAGAGAATGGATTTCGGAAGCATGAGTGTATTAGCTGCCTGGCTGGGAATTATCGCTTTTGCTTTCCAAATATACTTTGATTTTTCAGGATATAGTGACATGGCTATTGGTCTTGGTAAAATGTTTGGTTTTACTTTCTTAGAAAACTTTAATTATCCCTATATTTCTAAAAGTATCACTGAATTTTGGCGCCGCTGGCATATCTCATTATCCGTATGGTTTAAAGAATATGTCTATATTCCGCTTGGCGGCAACCGTAAAGGGACATTTAGAATGGTCTTGAATCTTGCAGTGGTTTGGATGCTGACCGGTTTTTGGCATGGTGCAAGCTGGAATTTTCTTTGGTGGGGCAGCTACTTTGGGGTACTGCTGATCATCGAAAAACTCTTTTTGAAGCGGCTGCTTGATTCTTGTCCGGCAATTATCACGCATTTATATACGTTGATTCTGGTATTAATTTCTTGGGTATTGTTTGCTTTGAGTGACGGTCCTTCGATATTCACTTATCTGCGGGCTATGTTTGCCCTTAATGGCAACGGTCTTTTTGATAGCTCATCGATTTATTTGTTAGCTAATTATGCGGTCATGCTGGTAATCCTGACGCTTGCATCACTGCCGCTCGGAAAGAAGCTGTATCATCGTTTTATTGAGAATCAGCCTGGTTATGTGCTGGTTCCGCTTGTATTGTTGTTCCTGCTTCTTGCCAGTACAGCTTATATTGTCGATGCGAGCTATAACCCATTCTTATATTTTCGGTTTTAGGAAGGAGACAGAATTATGAAAAAAATGATTGACCGTATTACTATTGGTATGTTTGCGTTCATTCTGGGTGGTTTATTTATAATGAATATTCTGCGTCCGATTCGTTCTTTCTCACCGAATGAAAATCGTGTTCTTGCTCAGTTTCCGGAATTCTCAGTGAAGAAACTGCTGAATCATGAATTCACAAGTAATTACGAAACTTTTATCACTGATCAATTTGCCGGCCGTGATCAATGGGTTGCGGCAAAAACTTCAATGGAGCGTCTGCTTGGCAAGGTTGAAAATAATGGTGTTTATTTCGGCAAGGATGATACGCTGATCGAAAAACTGGATGCTGTTGATGCAGCTCTTGTTGATAAGAATGTTCGTTATGTAAATCAATTTGCCGACGCGTTGGATCAGCAGGTAAAGATTGATATGATGCTGATACCGGGAGCTGCCGCTATTCAAAAGGCGAAGCTGCCATGGATCAGTGATGATATTGATCAGCTGGCATTGATTGATGATATTCAAAGTAAATTAACTTCACGGATTAATTTTGTCAATGTGAATGAGTCTTTCCTGGCGCATGCAGAGGAGGATTTATATTTTAGAACCGATCACCATTATTCAATCATAGGCGCAGGTCTGGCTTATCAATGCTATGCAGAGGCCCTTGGCTTGCCAATCAGCGACAGCTATGTGTATGAGGTAGTGGCTGATGATTTTCTCGGTACACTGGCTTCACAGTCAGGTGCCTATGGCATCAAACCCGATGTTATTATCAAATTGATTAATGATGAATCGATCACCGTAACTTATCCCGATACTGGATTGATTGACAATAATGTATATCTTGAAGATAATTTGAAAGTTAAGGATAAATATACTTATTATTTGAATGGCAATCATTCTCTGGTACAGATCAAAACAAAGGCTGATCGGCATGAAAAATTACTGATTCTGCGTGATTCTTATGCTAATATATTTACCCCGTATCTGCTTCAGGCTTTTAGTGAAATTGATCTGCTTGATCTTCGCTATTACAAATATCCGATTTCTGAATATATCGATGAGCATGAGATTGATCGGGTATTGATTCTGTACAGCGGCAAGAATTTCATGAGTGATGTGAATTTTACTTTCTTAAAATAGAGGAACTTTCCTCTTTTTGCTTTTTAAGCAAAGAATAAGGTATAATAATAAAGGTGGTAAAGGTGGATAAAATTAGAAAGTTGATTGAACAGTTTACTTCATTTGAAGGCAGTCTGTTTTGTTATTCCTTATCTTTTTCGTTTTTGCTGGCACTGGCACCGGCGCTGACAATCTTTGTCATGCTCTTTGTTATTTTTTATCTTGATCCTCAAATTATCATTGAGTTTGGTACAAAATTTCTGCCAGCTGATTATATAACCCCCTATGTAGATTTTATCTTAAGTAAAGAAGTCAGCGGATTAGTACCGCTGTTTACAACGCTGGCAATTTCTATGTGGCTGGCTTCAAGAAGTATTTATTCATTTCTTTTAGTCAGCGCTCAGCATGAAGAAATCACTTATCCGAAATGGTCGATCAGAATCAAATCACTAATCGTGTCGTTAGTGTTATGCGGATATGTGATTGCATCAATTTATGCGTTGATTCTGCTTAGCACCTGGCTGCCGTATTTGATGCCCGCTGGGGTCTGTGTGATCTTGCTGATTGCCTTTATTTTGTTTTATCGAACGATATCTTTTGAAAAAAGGAATTGTCTTATGGGGCAGTCGGCGGTTTGTTTGCGACGATAAGTATCAGTGGTGTCGGCTATTTGTTTTTCTACATCGTAAACCGTTTTACCAGTTATTCGCTGGTCTATGGTCCATTGGCATCGTTAGTTGTCCTGCTGTTGTCGATTTATGTGATTTCGAGTATTATTTATTTTGGTTATTTATTGAATGTGGTTTTTGAAGATAAAACTGAGCATCCGAGAATGAAGGACGCCGGTTTATTTAATTTCTGTACGTCAGTTCATGAAGGTGTACAAGACTTTTTAGAAAATAAATTCATGAAGAAATAGGAGAAGCGTATGCGTGTAGTAATAGAAAAAATGGGAATAAACGGCGAGGGGATTGGTTATATCAACCGCAAGCCGGTGTTTGTTGAGGGGGTATTGATTAAAGAAGAGGCAGATATTGAGATAACTGCTAACAATAAGACATATGCGATTGGGAAAGTAAAGAAGATCGTGAAGACCTCAAAGCATCGCGTTAAACCGAAATGTAAGATTCAGGGGCGCTGCGGTGCTTGCCCGCTGATGATTACCGATTATGAAGATCAATGTGCTGTCAAAGAAGCCAATCTGAAGCAGGCGCTGATTAAGTATGCTCATGTGAACCCGCGGCTGATCAAGAAGATTATTCCTTCAGAGTTAGTGTTTAATTACCGTAATCAGTTAAAACTGCCGTTTTCAATGAATGAGGAACGTGAATTAGTGACCGGGATGTATCAGCCAAATTCAAATTATTTTAATGAGATCGATCACTGTGTAATTCATGATCAAGATTTGGAACAGACGCGCAAGGCTGTTTTGAAGGTACTCAATGATTATCGGTGCAGGAGTTATGATTATCATCAGAAAAAGGGCTTCCGTTCTCTGATTATTCGTATGATTGATGGCCGTTCGCAGATTACATTGGTAACAGGTGAAGAAGAACTGCCGGCCTCAATGGTTGATTCTTTGATGCAGATTAAAGGTATAGTTTCTTTGTGGCAGAGTGTGAATACAATCAAAAAGACACCGGAAGTATTCGGCCTAAGATGGTGCTGCTGGCAGGTGAGCGAACTTTGGATATTCATATGGATGATTTAAAGCTTCAGCTATCACCGCGTTCTTTCTTTCAGCTGAATACGCTGCAGGCTAAGCGGCTTTATTCAACCGCCAAGGGACTTCTTAAGGAACATTATGGCTTAATTGTAGAAGCATACAGTGGGGTTGGCGGTATTTCATTATATTTAAAAGATAAAGCTAATGAAATTATTGGCATTGAAAGCATTAAGGATGCGGTGGTTAATGCAAATGCGAATGCTCGTTTGAATCATGCTGATAATGTATCCTTTATTTGTGCGGATGCCGCCGATAAGCTGACTTATTTATCAAAGAAAAGGGAGATTGATCTGCTTGTAGTCGATCCGCCGCGCAGTGGTCTTGATGATGCAATGCTGGAAACGATCTTGCGAAGTAAAATCAAGGAAATCGTATATATTTCATGTAATCCGGCGACGTTGGGTAAAAATCTGGATATTCTGCAGGAACGGTATGAGGTAAAGGTGGTGCAGCCCGTTGACATGTTCCCTAATACGGCGCATGTCGAGTCTTGTGTTCTTTTGCAAAGAAAATAAAGTAAAAAACAAATCAGTTAAACGAGATGTGAGTTACAAATATAACTTGCATCTTTTTTTATGAAATGCCATTGCACCTATTATAACGCAGGCAGTTCTTATAATAAAATCTTATTAAATATGTGCTTCCGACTTTAGAAAATCGCTGATTTATGATATTTTAATGCTGGTGATAGTATGAAAATAATAATTTCTCCGGCTAAACGGATGAATCGTGATAATAATTACCTTGATGTTAATCAGCAGCCCCTTTACTTAAAGGAGAGCGCCGAATTGCTGAAAATCGTTCGCTCATTCAGTCAGCCGCAGCTTCAATACATTCTTGAGTGTAATGAAGCAATTGCTCATGAGGCATATGAACAGTATCAGCATATGGATTTAAAAGAATGCGGAACAGCGGCCCTGCTCAGTTATCATGGCATCCAGTACACATCGATGGCGCCGCATGTATTTACCGATGAAGAGCTAGCTTATTGTGAAGCACATGTGCGTATCTTATCTGGTTTTTATGGCCTTTTGCGGCCGCTTGACGGTGTGATTCCATATCGGCTGGAATTAAACAATCGCTTTAAGTATGGAACATGGGACAGTCTTTATGCATTTTGGGGGAATAAGCTTTATGAAGGTCTTAATGAATCATCGTGTATCCTTGATTTATCAAGTGTACAATACAGCAGAATAATCAGACGACACAAAACGGGCCATGTTCGTATGATCAAATGCTATTTCATGGAACAATGTGATAATGGATATAAAGAGAAAGGCGTCTATGTGAAAAAAGCTCGGGGTGAAATGGTGCGTTATTTGGCCGAAATAAAAGCCGAAGAGCCAGAAGCTGTTCAAGGCTTTGATCGGCTGGGCTATCATTTTCAGCCAACACTTTCGGATAATGAGCGTTATGTGTTTACACGAGATCGTTTTTCAATGAATAAATACAAATGATTTAAAATATCGCTTGTTTCAATGCTGTTAAAAGTTTACAATTAAAAGTAATAGAGTGAGTAAGGTGAACCAGCTATGAAACCAGAAAAAGAGTTGATAAGTGAATTTCATTCTGTGGTCTTGAATCAATTGGACACGGGTGTATTTATAACAGAAGCAGATACGGATTTGATTGTTTACATGAACGAAACGATGAAACAGTGTTTTCAGCTTGTAGATCCTGAGGGGAAGCCTTGTTATAAGGTGCTTCAAAAGGATATGAACGAGCGCTGTGCTTTTTGTAACCGGCGTGAATTACTGACGAATCATCAATTGAAAGACTGCGTATGGAATGAAGTAAATACGATCAATCATCGTTTGTATAAAAATTATGATCAGCTTTTTGAATGGCAGGGGAAACAGTATTTTATTGAAAATTCAATTGATATTACGGATTTAATGTCAATTAGTGAAACTAATTCAGCTGCTTATAATCTGAACGCGAATGACAGTTCTTTTATGCAGCTGATTCGCTTAGGTAAAAATGAAAATAAAAGTGTGACGGTTGTCATGTGTGACATTAATGATATGAAGCTGATCAATGAACAATATGGCTGGTCGGCCGGTGATCGTCTGCTCAGCGCTTTTGCTGATTATTTTCGCCGTCAGCTTCATGAACAAGAGCTGTTCTTTTCATTGAAAAGCGATCAGTTTATGGCTGTGTTCTATGGCGATAATTATCAAAGTGCTGAGAAACGCGTTCAGCAAATTCAAAAAACAATGGCTTTTGATAAGGATAATGGTCAATTGCCTTATGAATTTACATTTAGCTTTGGTTTGTATGAGGTTTATCCTAGTGACCATTACAGTGCTGAGGATATCATTGCCAGAGCTGACGAGCGGCTGTATCAACAGCAGCGGGCTTATCATATTATGAAGTCTAAAAATCAATATTTGAAGCATGCCGGTGCGGCAACCGCAATTGATTTTGAATACGATAAGGAACATTTGTACGAGGCGTTGGCGGCCAGCAGTGATGATTATCTGTTTGTCGGCAATATGAAAACCGGTGTATTCAGATATCCGGAAGCAATGGTACAGGAATTTGGCTTGCCAGGTCAAATTGTCGAGAATGCTGCAGCTTTCTGGTCTGAGCTGATTTATCCTGAGGATATTGAGGATTTTTGGCAAGTAATCAGGAAATTGCCGATGGCCGTGCTGAATCGCATAATATCGAGTATCGGGTAAAAAATGTTCGGAGTGAGTGGATCTGGCTGCGCTGCCGCGGCAATATGATTCGTGATGAACAGGGCAGTCCGAATCTATTTGCGGGAATTATTTCAAACCTTGGTAAACAACGGCAGATCGATCCAATGACGGGGTTGGATAATAAGTTTGCGTTTGAAGACTTGGTTAAGAAAAGTTTGATGAACAAGGATCAGGTTAAACAAATGGGTATCATGGTATTAAATATCGATTCATTTAAAAATATCAATGATTTATATAATCGTTCTTTTGGCGATGAGATTTTGCGCCTGACCGCTTCCAAGCTGAATTCATTATTGCCTGAACAGGCTAAGCTGTATCGATTGGATGGCGATGAGTTCGGCGTCGTATTATTTAATTCAAGACTGAATGAGGTTTTATCTTTTTATCAGCAGATTCAGACGGTTTTCAATCGTCAGCAGGAATATAACGGCAGAAAATATTATTGTACATTGTCGGCAGGTTATGTGCTTTATCCGCAGGATGCAGAGGATTATCAGAATTTATTAAAGTATGCCAATTATTCACTGGAGCATTCAAAGCATATCGGTAAAAATCGTCTCACACTTTTTTCAGGTGATATATTAAAACAGAAAGAGCGAAAACTGGAACTGATGGAAATGCTTAGAGAAAGTGTTGACCGTGGTTTTGTCGGTTTTTCTGTTGTTTATCAGCCGCAGGTAAACTCTAAGAATCAGAAGCTGCATGGCGCTGAAGCATTAGCTAGATGGAGCTGTCCTAAATATGGCAATATATCACCGGTAGAGTTTATCCCATTGTTGGAACAAAGCGGTTTGATTGTGCAGTTTGGTAATTGGATAGCTTATCAGGCAGCTCAGCAGTGTAAAAAGTGGTGCGCCTTTAAGCCGGATTTCAAAATCAGTATTAATCTGTCTTATCGGCAGCTTATTGAGGGAGATATTCTTCCTTTTATGAAAGAAACGCTAAAGAAGCTGAAGCTTAGTCCGGATAATGTGATCATGGAGTTGACGGAGACTTATTTAGCTCAGGAAGATGGTTCAATACAGGAAGCAATCAGTGAATTAAAGAATATTGGCATTCAGCTGGCAATGGATGATTTTGGCACCGGTTATTCATCTTTGTTTTCATTAAAGAATACGCCGGTCAATGTCGTGAAAATCGACCGCGGTTTTGTGAAGGAAATTACGACAGATATGTTTAATGCAACGTTTATTCGTACAATTACTCAGCTGTGTCATGAGGTTGGCAAGACGGTATGTCTGGAAGGCGTCGAGTCGGCTGAGGAATATAATGTTGTTAAATACAGCGGAATTGAGCTGATTCAAGGTTATTATTTTGGCAAGCCGATGTCAGCCGCTGATTTTGAAGAGAAGTATTTTAAATAAGCAGCTGTTATACAGCGTTCAATAATTAAACAATAGGAGGAAAGCATATGACTAAGAGAATGTGGGCGGCAGCCGACGGTAAATTAGAGATTGAAGGTAAAAGAGGTTCATTTGATATTGCATATGGCAATGCTTCGGAATTACAGAAGCTTGATATTTGGCTGCCTGATACTAAGCAGGAAAAGGTACCATTTATTTTTATTATTCATGGCGGTGGTTTTATGGCGCTGGATAAGCGTGACTGTGAGATGGCTCATGCAATAAAGGAAACAATTAAACGCGGTTTTGCGGCAGTGAGTTTGAATTACCGCATGACTCAGGAAGTGAAATTTCCTGAACCGGTCAGAGATATCAAGCAGGCGATTCGTTTTATAAAAAATATGGTGCAAAGTATCAGCTGGATACGGAAAAAATGATGGTATGGGGCGGCAGTGCCGGCGGTTATTTAACTTTAATGGCGGCTTTATTCAACAATGAGTCCTATTTTGATAATCCAGATGACGAAAACGTAGCTGTGCAATTTAAAATCGATGGAGCCATTGCCTGGTATCCAATCACTGAATTTGCAACTTTGGATCATCAGCTGCAAACGAATAGTTTGATTAATAAGTATTTGCGCAAGGAAATTAAGGATCAGCATGAATGCTATGTCAACGCGATGCCGGAAAGTGAAGAAAATGCGTTTCCGTATCATGCCTCATTGGATTCGGCAGGCTCTATTCTGCTTGGTGAGAATTGCTGTGTTGATAATGAACTGACTCGTAAAGCCAGTCCGATTTATTATATTAAAACAGACATGCCTAGAATTTATATTCAGCATGGCAGCGGTGATGAAATCGTGCCGATGCAGCAATCGATTGACTTCGCATTAAAAGCTAATGAGCTATGCGGGGAGGAAAGAGTTATTTGTGAGATTGTGCCTGATGCGATTCATGGCTCTATGCTTTTTGAAACAGCAGATAATTATGATAAGTTATTTGCATTTATCCATGCGGTTATGGATTAGGAGTGGTTATGACTTTTACGATCAATAAAGTAAAAATTGAAAAGTTCTACGCATCAGTATCAGATTCCGGCTGTTTTGACACTTCCACAGCAGCGTGATTGTCCGGTAGTGATTCTCTGTCATGGTACCGGCAGTGATAAAAATGAGGCAGGCAATGGGTATGTTTACTTGGCGAGTCGGCTGGCGGCTAAAGGCATTGCTTCTCTGCGTTTTGATTTTATAGGCACAGGTGAGAGCAGTGTCGATTATATTGAATACACCTTTACGTCAGCACAGCGGGATATTAGTGATGTACTGGCTTATCTTGACACTTGTCCGACCATCAGCAAGCATGCTGTCGGACTTCTGGGCTGGAGTCAGGGCGGTACGATGGCGATGCTGGCGGCTGGTCAGAATCCGCGGTTTAAATCAATTGTCACTTGGGCAGGCTCATGTGAGATTCAGCAGCTTTATGATGAGGATGACTACACGCTTGCGCAGAAGCAGGGATATGCGATGCTGGAGCTGGGATTCAGAGCGCCATTGCGGCTGAGTCTTGAATGGATGAATGATGCGCGGAATTGTGACGTACTGTCGGTTTTTGCTAAAAGTGATGCAAGTGTGCTGGCAATTGCCGGTACTCGCGATGATGTTGTTGACCCTGAATGCGCGTCGAAAATTGCGGCCGTCAGTCGTCATGAATTATCAACGTCGAAGCTGATTTTGGGAGCTGATCATTGTTTTAATATTTTAACCGGTGATCACAGCGCCTTTAACGAATTGATGGAAATGAGTGTGAATTGGTTTGAAAATACGCTGAATAGGGAAGCGCGGATTGAACGCTACTGGCAGCAGTTTATAGCTGACAGCAAACGTCCTGCGGACACTCAATATTTAGAGGCATTTCATTTTGATCTAAATCAAAGAAGCGCTGATGAATTGCTTGAATTAGTGTTGACGGGCAAGAAAAAGCCACCTCAAGCAGTTACTATGAGCTGGCGGATAATTTGCCTGAAGTCGGCAGCTTAAGCATTGTCACTGACTGGCTGGGCAATCCTGCCTGTGTTATTGAGACAACTCGCCTGCACACGCTGCCTTTTTCTGAAATTGATTTTGCTTTATGCAGTCTTGAAGGTGAAGATACATGTCTTGAAACATGGCAGCAGAATCATGAGCGTTTTTTACTGCTGACGGCAAGCGGCGCGGATATGAATTCAGCTGGGATATGCCTGTGATTTTCGAAGAATTTAATGTGATTTATGCAGAGCCGCTGCGCAGTCAAGCTGAATTTAGAGCCTTGCGGCGTAAGGCTCAGGCATTAAGTGAAGAAAGTTGCATAGAAATTCTGCGCCAAGCGACTGCCGGTGTTTTAGCAGTGCTGGGAGATGAGGGGTATCCGTATGCGGTGCCGCTTAATTATTGTCTTGAAGGGAATAAAATTTACATTCACTGCGCAAAAACGGGACACAAGCTTGATGCAATCAGACAATGTGATAAGGTATCCTTCTGTGTAATTGGTCAGGATGATTTGAAGCCAGAGCTTTTTACGACATTCTATAAGAGCGTGATTGTATTCGGCCGTGCTTCTACAATCGAAGATGAAACAGCAAAGCGCCATGCTATCTCCATGCTTTGTGAAAAATACGCACCAGATTTGATTGCGGAAGGTCAGCAGGAAATCGATGCTTTTTGGAATGAACTCACCATGCTTCAAATTGATATAGAAGCGATCAGCGGCAAACAGACTAAGGAGCTTGCTGAGAAATAATAAAATAAGCTTATACCATGTTTATGTAAAAATATGGCATAAGCTTTTTTATATTATATGTGTTTAATTTTTGTATGTGCTGATATTTCTGAATTAGTAGTAGCTAAATCTTTGATTGAAAAATCATGAATGCTGCGATGACCGCAGATACGGGCAAAAGATTTTAATTCTTCACGTAATGCGTAAAGAAAGTTTTCTACTTGTTTAGCACTCTTGTCAACATCTAACCGTTTCCGCAGCTGTTCGTCTTGGGTGGCTATTCCCATCGGACATTTGCCGTTATGACAGATTCGGTATTGCTGACAGCCTAAGGCCATCATTGCCGCTGTCGCAATTGCTACCGCATCAGCCCCCATCGCCAGGGCTTTGACAATATCGCCGCTGGTTCTAAAGCCGCCGGTGATTACCAGCTGTTGGGGCATATCATGTGCGTCCATATAGGCACGGGCTCTGGCTAACGCAAAGAGGGTCGGTACAGAAGTATTATCTTTCAGATATTTAGGTGAAGCACCGGTAGCACCGCCGCGTCCGTCAATGGTAATAAAGTCAGGATTGGCTGCTTTGATCCATTCAAGATCTTCTTCGATGTGACCTGCCGCAATTTTAATGCCGATCGGTCTGCCTAAAGAGCGCTGACGCAGTTCATCAACTAAATGCTTCAAATCTTCTTTTGAATTAATTTCACTGAAACGAGAAGGGGAATGGATGTCCATACCCATCGGTTTGCCGCGTACTGCCGCGATTTCTTCAGTAACCTTATCTGCCGGTAAATGACCGCCCATGCCCGGCTTGCAGCCCTGACCGATTTTTATTTCAATTGCGCCGCTGGTCTGAAGATTTTCATCAGTAAGACTGTATTTATTGGGAATGTATTCAAATATGTATTGATAAGCATGCTCTTTTTCTTCCTTAAGCACACCACCTTCACCGCCGCATTCTGCTGTTTTAACTGCTGAACTGCCGATAGCTAAAGCTGTTTTTGCTTCTTTGGAAAGGGCGCCAAAGGACATATGCGAAATATATACCGCATGATCAAGCACCATTGGTTTTAATGCATGACTGCCGATAATTGTTTGGGTACTGACCGCCTCATCATCCAAAAGCGGCGGATTGGCAAGCTGACCGCCCAAAATTAAAACATCATCAAAATTAACGATTGGTTTCTGAGTCTTCATGGCATCAATTCTGCTTTTTCCCTCAGCCGCCATTTCATGAATTAAATCCATCGCTGTTTCAATTTCATCGTTACTTCTCAACCGGGCTGACGCATTATCGTTATTGGTTGGGACGGATGGTTCATCAGCACATGAAAAAATACTTTACTTGCTGTACAGAAAGGGCAGACCCATTCTTCATCAAGCTGATCCCAGCGCTTACCTTCCGCTTCCTCATCATAAAGATAACCGCATATACCACATTTATAAATCATAAAATATACCTCCTGTTGCTTTTATTGTAAGCCTTTTCTTGGTTCATGGGCAAGTGAAATAAACAGGATTTTATTTTATGAAGCAGTAACTTGATTTATTGGCTAACAAGCATGTCAGGACTATCTTAAGCGTTAAAACTATGCTATGATAAATAAAATGATATAGGGTATCTATATGATGAAAAATAAAAAATCTGTTTCAGTTCTTATTACTTCTGCACTTGCTGTCTGCATGCTTTTTATTATGCTTTCCGCATGGCTGATTGCAGATACGCTGAATGAGAGCCGGCAGCAGGGCATAGCCTCCATGCAATCTTCACAGCTACAGACAAAAAATGCAGTTAATTTGAAAATTAAAAGGTGATCTTGAAATATTAGATGCCTTGGCAACATTTATCAGTGCCATGGATGAAGCCAATGCCGATTTATTGATGTCGCTGATTAAGGATGTCAACAGCCGCAATAGTTTTATTCGTCTTGGTTTGATACAGCCGGATGGTTCAGGTTATCTTGCCGATGTAGACGGCACGGTGTATTATGATGATTTTGCTGATGAGTCTGTGATAACTGAGGCGCTTATGGGAATCAGCGGTGTTTCAAATACAATGGCAGATAGGTTTAGTGATCATATCATTTATATTTATGCGGTACCGATTATGCAAGAAGGGACCGTAATCGGTGCACTGACAGCAACTAATTATGGTGTAATTCTGCGTGATATCATGGATGATGCCTCATTCTTTGAGGCAGGATATTCACATCTGATACGCTCCGATGGCTGCTATCTGATTCGCTCTAATACCGACTATCTTGATCAGGATATTGTTACTATCGATGAGAAGATTAAGCATAAGAATCAGGGATATGATGCTTTTATGGCTGATTTTAAGGCATTTGGTACGGGCTTGTACAGCTATAACGGCGATACGGGTGAGATGCTTTTAATGTATACACCGATTGGAATCAATGATTGGATGCTGGTAAGCTTTGTCCCATCAGTAAATCTGACAGAAAATAATTACCGGATTATATATGGCATTTGTGGAATTGTTTTATTAGCACTTTTAATCTTTATCTTCTTTGGTTATCAGCTTTATCAAATCAATCACCAAAATGTGAATCATTTGAAGTATTTGGCCTATACGGATCCATTGCTGGGCTGCGCTAATCTGGCAAAATTGATTGAAACAGGTGAAAAGCTGCTTCAAGAACCGCATCATAACTACACTGTCTGGTATATCGATATCGGTAAATTCAAATATTATAATGATATCTATGGGTATGAGGCCGGTGATGCGCTGCTTCAAAAATTATCAAATCTTTTCGTAAAAGATCCGCAATGCAGTTTATATTGCCGTGTTGGGGCCGATGATTTTGCCGGCTTGCTGTGTGATTTGGATAAGTCAGCGGTGAGTTTATGGTTTGCGCATCTCTGCGAGCAGTTTGACAAACTTGAACATATGGAAAGGCATGGGAATTTCATGCGCTTGACGGCTGGTTTTTATATGCTTGCAAATGATTGCAGTCAGCTGCCTTTACAAACCTTGATTAATCGTGCCAATATGGCTCATAAATCAGTGGTAAGCGGCAGAGAGAATTATGCGTTTTATTCGGAAGATGACCATCAGCGGGCATTGATTGAGAATGCGATGGAAGCCCATATGCATACAGCCCTTAAAGAACATCAATTTAAAGTATATCTGCAGCCTAAGGTAGACATTCAGCATCAGGAGAAAATTATTTCTGCGGAGGCATTGGTGAGATGGGAGGCAGAGTTGGGTTCATTAACAAACCCAGATTTATTTATCCCTTTATTTGAGAAGAATGGTTTTATTGTCAAACTTGACCGGTATATGTTTGCGGCTGTCTGCAGCTGGCTCAGACAATGGCTGGACGCAGGAAATCCGCCATTGATGATTTCAATTAATGTATCGCGTTTAAGTTTGTTATGTGATGATTTTCTGGCTTTTTATACAGAGGTGAAAAATGAGTATAGGATTCCGGATCAGCTGCTGATATTAGAATTTACTGAGAGTATCGTGCTTGATAATGATGATGTGTTTGCCAAGGATGTATTGAAATTAAAGGCAGCTGGTTTTATCTGTTCACTGGATGATTTTGGCAGCGGTTATTCATCATTGAATCTTTTGAAGGATTTACAGATTGATGAGGTAAAACTTGATCTCGTGTTTTTCAAAAAAGTGCTGGGCTTGAACGCGGTCAGATTATTGTAAAGAATATCCTGCATATGGCTGCAGAACTGAATATCAAAACCGTTGCGGAGGGCATTGAGGAGCGGGAACAGGTTGATTTTTTGAAAGTGAATGGCTGCAGTATGGTTCAGGGCTATTATTTTTATAAACCGGTAAGACTTGATGCTTTCGCAAAGATCTATTATCAGAATCAAGCTTTTTGATTAGGGCTGATATAGATGTTTATAATAATGCTGAGGAGATGGCACAATGAAAAAATATATACTAATGGTGTGATCATAACGATGAGTGCGCAATGCGCCGACATGGTTGTTTGTGAGCATGGCAGGATCATCGGTTTTGAAGCACCTGATGATGAAGAGGCAGAATGGATCGATTTGCATGGCTGTACGCTGATGCCGGCTTTTATCGATGCCCATTCACATATTACGGCTTTGGCCGGTGCGCTGGGTTATGTGGATCTTTCTAATGCGGCAGGCTTTGAAGAGATCGTGGAGCTGCTTATAAATTTTAAACAGTCAAGAGAGCTGAAATCAACGGAGTGGATCATCGGCTTTAATTATGATCATAATTTTCTGCGTGAGAAACGGCATCCGAGTCGTTTTGATCTTGATCATCCTTCTCTTGAAAATCCAATAATGCTGACTCATGCCAGCGGCCATATGGGAGTTACAAACAGTGCGGGATTGAAGGCTTTAGGCTTAAATGCAAAGACTGCTGATCCTAAAGGCGGCCGTTTTGGCCGGGATAATGCTGGTGATTTGAATGGTTATATGGAAGAGAATGCATTTATTAATGCAAGTGCAGGTATTCCTCAGCCTGCCATAGAAGCACTGCTGAAGCAGCTGAAGATGGCTCAGGATATTTATTTGAAAAATGGTATTACTTTTGTTCAGGAGGGAATTGCCAGAGAGAAGGAATGGCGGCTGCTGAAAAAGGCAGCAGAGGAGAATCAGTTAATCGTTGATGTGGCTGCTTATGTGGATGTGAAGCAATGTGCTCATATTTTAAATGATGAGAAACGGTATCGGCATGCACAAAAGCGATTGCGGATAGCGGGCTATAAGCTGTTCCTTGATGGTTCACCGCAGGCAGAACGGCGTGGATGCTTAAGCCTTATTTGCATAGTGATAATTATTGCGGTTATCCGGTATACGATGATGAGCAGGTGAGAGAGTATGTGCAGAAGAGTCAGGCTGAGGGTGTGCAGCTGTTAGTTCACTGCAATGGCGATGCGGCGGCTCAGCAGCTGATTGATGCATATCAAACGGTTTTAGGGGATAAGCAAAGTATTCTTCGTCCGGTCATGATTCATGCGCAATTAGTAAACCGTGATCAACTGCATGCCATGAGTGCGATGAAAATGATCGCGAGTTTCTTTGTTGCTCACGTTTATCATTGGGGCGATATTCATTGTGAGAATTTCGGCATTGCGAGAGCTTCTGAAATTTCACCGGTGCATTCGGCAATCCTTGAGAAGGTTGTTTATACATTCCATCAGGATACGCCGGTGATTCAGCCCGATATGCTGGAAACGCTGTGGTGTGCGGTAAATCGAGTGACTAAAAGCGGCCGCCGGCTTGGCAGTGAGGAAGCAATTAGTATCGAAGATGCATTAAAGGCAGTGACGATTCATGCTGCTTATCAGTATTTTGAAGAGAATGAACGCGGTTCGATTGAACTGGGCAAATTGGCGGATTTTGTAATTTTAAGTCAAGACCCAAGGCAGACTGATCCGATGAAAATCCGTGATATTGAAGTTTTAGCAACCATTAAAGAAGGCCGATGCTGTTATAGAAAAAATACTTTTGAAAAATAAAGTGTTTTTTTAGGCTTTTTAATTATTGCTGCTTATATAGTAAGTGGGGGATCAGTATGCGCAGCGTCAGCTTCTTGTTAATGCTATTTGTTTTATGCAGGATAATGGTTCATAATTCAAATCAATCAGGGATGAAGAGCAATCGTGATATTGCTTACTGGCAGCCTTCAATGCATCAGCAGGCACCTGTAAAAGAAGTGGGAAAGGAGGAAGTAGAACCGTTAGTCAGGGATGAAACGATTTTATCCGTATTGTCGATACCCGCCTTGGCAATCCATGAGCCGGTAATTCAGGGATTGGATAATGAATTTTATTTAAGTCATGACGCAAAGGGAGAGCCTGCTGCATATGGCTGTGTGTTTTTAGATGCGGGCAATCGTTTAAATGATCCGATGCTGATTGTTTATGGTCATCATGTAATCGGAACCAATCTGCGTTTCAGTCCGCTGATCGATCTTATAAATCAGCCGGTGAATGAAATTTCAATCAATTTTCTTGATAAAAGCTGGTCGATGAAGATGGTCGTGCAGACCAGTATCGCATCCGGTAATGACTTATTTGATCCATGAACGATAGAGTTTGTCAATGCGGATCATTTTAAAGCTTATCTGCGTTATCTAGGCTCGCTGAGCGGTCAATCATTTTCGGTTGCTGAAGGAAAACAAGTTTTATTGCTGAGTACCTGCTTAACGTTAGACAGTAATGAGCGGGTCTTGGCATTTGCGGTGGAGGAATGAGAGGGAGAATCATGAAAAAGTAGTTAAAGCTTTAATGGTTATGTTTATGTGCTTGACACAGTTGATGCCGCTTCAGTCGATGAATCACGGCAGTATCATTGGTGTCATTGATCAGAATCTTTTCGGTGTTGAGGACGTGCCAAGCGGGCCGATTTATGGAAAGGCACAGATGCAGTATGAGTTTACTTTGGATAATGGTGAACAGCGCATTGATATGGGAGGCAATCACTTACGGGGTATTGCTTATCTGAACACTGCTCAAGGCAGTGTATACTGCATTGATCCAACCACCGGCGCGTGCGGCAGTGTTGGTGATGCGCCAGCTGACAGTTATTCGGTCGAGCCTTATGAGAACGAGCTTGCGGATGCGATGGGGTTAATCTGGTATTACGGCAATCAGCAGCATGCACATGACGCTAATTACATGGATTATGTTGCTGTTACCCAGCTTATGATTTGGGAATTATATGGCTGGCATGCTGAGCTGATCCGCGGTTTTGACAGCTATCAAATCATTCGTGATGAAATTGAAGCAACTCTTAATACGCATCAGCAAACACCGCAGTGGAAAGTGAAGAGCATTCAGCTGAATCCAGATAATTATGTGGATGATGACAGGGAGGATGCAATTAAAATTAATCTTCGGTTGGGTGCGAAGCCTTCATTTACATTAAAACCCGGTGACAGTATTTTATTGGATGATCTTAACGGCGTATTTGAAAAGTATTATACGGATTGGCCGACAATACCTGCCGGTATTAAGACTGAAAGGGTTGGGAAAACGGCATTCGCTTTACGGCACTGAGCAGCTTTGAAACAACGGCGTTAGGGTATACAAAGGTTGATCCGCAGATTATCGGTCATGCATATTTATTAAAACCTAAAAATGACCAGTCGTGTCAAAAGCTGGTTCAGCCTTATGTCAGCAAAAAAATAGCGGCAGAATCGAGTTTTTAATTGGCAGTGAGGGTTCTGCGGCAGATTGGCAGTCACCGATTACATATCCGGAATTTGTCAAGGCGGATGCTGAAAATAAAGCAATGCCGCTGCCAGGCAGCATCTATCAGCTTTTCAGCAGTCAGAGCATCAAGGTGCCTTTTGAACGGCGGACAATGACTTGCAGTGTAAATGCTGAGGGGGAGACAAGCTGTTCTGATGAAAGAGTTACTTATCAGCAGCAAACAATTTTCAAAACCAATGAAATGCTTCTTGAAATGGTTACGGATCAGCAGGGACAACTGGATTTAGGTTTGATTGGCGATTTGTTTGAACAACAGGTAATGGATCAATCCTATGATCGTGATTTAGCGAACGGCGGTTATGAATATTATGCGCCTGCTGATGATTATGAGGGATTTAACGGCGGTAAGTTTTATTTGAGCGAAAAACAGGCAGTCGGTCAGGTGGGCGGTTATATCGGCTATTACAATGACGGCAAAAGAATAAGCTTCACGATTGATGCCAATGCGGATCAACGCAAAATAACAGCGGTCAATACCCGTCAGAAAGCTAAACTGATTTTTCATAAAGCTGATGCTGATGATTTGTATCTGAATCATAATGATAAGCTGCTGCCGCAGGGAGATGCAAGTTTTGTCAATGCGGTTTTCGAGCTAAGGGCAGATATGAATATCACTTTGCTGGATGGCACAATTCTATATGAGCGCGGCGATCTTGTTGATACAATCCGCTGTGATGCCGCAGGGATTGCGGAGTCCACAGAGCTTGAACTAGGGCGCTATACGCTGAAGGAAATAAGCCTGCCTGAGGGTTATTGGTATTATCAATATGCGGATGAAGCTCAGAGTGTCACTGTGGATATCCGTTATTCCGGCCAGGAACACTCATTGCAGATTTATACATATGATAAAAATGATTTTGGTGATACGAGTCCGTTTGAAGCTATCAATATTCATGAACTCAGCAGTGATGATCCGCAGCAGTCTTTGATTTACCGCAATTCTGTCCAAAAAGGGCATTTGATGATTACGAAGTTTTATGAGGGTGAAGTGGGAAATGAGAGTGCCGGTATGCCGGCGGCTAAAAACCGGCAGCTGACATCTATTTTGGTATTTATCTGAACAGTAAGACAGTCAATAATTTGACGGCTGATCTTGATGATGCCTTCTTTATGGCGAAACAGCTGGATGGCACATATAAAAATAATAAAGTGACAGCTTCAAAGATTGCCAAGGATCACGAATTGGCGTTATGTGACATCTATATGGTTATTAAGAGTGATGTGAATGGCGAGGCATCGACACTACGTCCGGAATCGATCGTCTATGCGGCTGCCCATGGCACGATGCAGAAGGATGAAACCATTACACAGCCGCTGCCTCTGCCTATGGAAAATATACGGTCATTGAATTGAATACGCCGGAAGGTTATAAACCGATCAGCTTTCAGTTTGAAGTAGCGAAGGCCAGCGGGGAACAGGCGGAAGATCCGATTAATAAGTATGCCATAGTAGCTAAGCGGCAGCTCTTAGAAAACCAGCCGTCGATGCAGACAATTACTTTAAGCAAACGGGACGCGGAGACTGGCAGTCTGATTGTCAGTGATGATACGGTATTTAAAATTTGGCAGTGGAATTATGATGAGCTATTCAGTGAGGATCAGATTCGCTCTTGGTGGGATGATGAAGAGCAGGAATGGCATATAGGACTTATCAAAAGAAAGGATCAGCTGCTCTCTGGCTCCAATCAGCAAGTATGGCTTGATGAGACGTGCGGACATTGGATATATCAGCGTTATCAGACACTTGCCGGCATGCAGATATTGACTGAATATAAAACGTCTGAGGGTTCTCTGCAGCTGCCGCAGCCTTTAGCGGTTGGTAAATACATGCTGTGCGAAATTAAATCGCCGCAGGGCTATCAAATGCATAGTCAGCCATTATCGTTTGTGGTTGAGGGTATGAAACATGCCGTTGACGCTGATGATCCAGGCTACATCATGGTACCTAAGCTTGATGAAAACGGACAGCCGGTATTAGATTCAACCGGTAATATCGTGCAGGTAGCGGTACCTAAAAATATTCATCTTTTTATCGATATGGCAGATAAGCCTCAAAAGGGCAGAATCGTGATTGAAAAACCGGCAGTCAGCTGATTGGCTTTCAAAATGTAAACCAGCAGTTTAAACCGGTATGGGAGACTGCCAGACTTCCTTATGGGGCAGCATTTGAAATCAGTGCGGCTGATGATGTCATCGTAAATAACCAGTTGGTTTATGCAAAGGGGGAATGGGCTGAAACCATTGTAAGTGATATTTATGGAAATGCTTCTACCATGACCTGCCCTTAGGTACTTATCAGGTCTGTGAAACCGCAAGTGCCGAAGGTTATCTGACAGATCAGGCATGCTATGAGGTAACCCTTGATGCCGATCATTATCTCAAACGGGTTTTCCCACAATTTTCACGATAGAAAATGAACGTCAGCGGGCAATATACAGCTTTGAGAAACTATTCCAAACATCATCAGGCTGATACCCGCCAATGATGTAGAATTTGGTTTATTTGCCGGTGAATCATTAACGGTAAGTAAACCGGTTAAAAGAGCATCGCTTTATGATATGGCTGCGATCAGTGCTGATGATTTGGTTTATACAGAAAATGAGCAGGGAATTACAATTGAAGCATATATCGGTGATGCTAAGCAAATAGAAATTCCTAATGAAATTAACGCACAGGCGGTCGTTCAAATTGCCGCCGATGCATTCCGCAGCTGTGATTTACAGTCAGTTTTAATTCCCGGGAATGTGAAAATGATCGGCAGCCATGCCTTTGCAGACAATCAGCTGGAATTGGTGATTTTACAGCCGATGAGCGTTATCTTTGAAGCAGAGAATGTGTTTACGGATAATCCATTGAAAACATTAGAGGTATATGATCTACCTGCATATGATCAAGTGAAAATTGGTTTTGGCTTGGAGGCTGTTTTTGATCCGCTTGATGGCCGCTGTCTTGGCTTTGCTTTACGGCTGCATGATGCCAGCGATGACGTGCTTGATGAATTTGCCTATGAGCCAGCCGCTGAAAGCTTAATTTTTAAAGAAGTCATTGATCCTGCTTTGATTCAGCTGACTGGTCTGACGTTTATGGACAGAAAATTAAACGTGATCAGCAGGGTGGACAGCGATGCAGCGTCGATCCTGTTACCGGAAGCGATTGACGGAGTTGCCATTGATGGGATATTAAGTCTTGGTGATGCCAGCATTGAAAGCTTGTCAATCCCTGACAGCTATCAATATTTTGGTGAAAATGCCTTTGCAGATCAGCCGAATCTGAAAGGTATCCAATTCAAAGCTTCAGAGAATGCGGCAGAAGCGCTGATCATTCATCTGAACAGCTTTGATTACAGTCCTAATCTCGCGGTTATCGAAGCCGATGCTTCCAGTGCGGCAATTTGCGTAATCGATTGTTTATTTATGATGAGAGCGAATTAAAACCATGGATGAATTTGATGAAAGCAGTCTGCCAAGCTTCTGTTTGCTGCCAATAACAATCTACCTCATGATAATGAGGGCGGACTTGATGATGAATTTACCTTGCAGCCGCATGAAGAAATACTGGGAAAGAATTTTGTGACAGAGATTCCTGAGCATACGCTGATTGAAAGGATAAAGGTCAGCAACGGTAAGGGAAGCATCGAATCGCAACTGCCGCCGGGTAAATATTATCTGAAAGAATTGTCAGCACCGGCTGGCTATATCAAGGAGTATCGGACTTATGAATTTGAAGTTAAAATTGATGATGAAGGGTTGTTGAATTTATTTGCACAGCCGCTGATAAATATGGCTGAATCACTGCCTGGGTCGCCTTCCTCATCCTCTGAGAAGCATGCAGTAAAATTGATTTTATACAAAGCATTTGAACTTGATTTGAATCATCCTCAGCGTGAATTATCTGCTGAATTTGAAATATTAGATACTGGGGGGAAACGGATTGATACCTTTATTACTGATCCCAGCGGCACCGGTATTTGGCAGGGAAACTTAGCGTCAGGAAGTTATATAATTAAGGAAAGCAAGACCGCTGAAGGCTATTTGATCGATACGCGCAGTTTTAATTTCCGAGTTGGTGAAAAAGGAAATGATGTCATCGTCATCAACGAAGGAGAGGCAGTGGTCAACCGCTTAAAGCGCCATACATTGAAGCTGATCAAGACTGATGATCATGATATGCCGCTGAAAGGGGCGGAATTTACCCTTTATGATGCGCAGTTTGAAATTTATGAAAAGGCTGTTACTGATGATTTGGGTTATGCTGAATTTTCGGGAATTAAAGCAGGAACTTATTATCTTAAAGAAACGAAAGCGCCAGCTGGTTTCATTGTTGATGATGCATTAATAACAGTGGAGCTTTATGATGATCTTGAGATGACATTCATTAATCAGCCCGGTGAAACAATGAAAAACTATCCGGAAACTGGCATTATGGCATCCGCTAAGTCTGTCAATGTGCCTTTCTTGGTCCTTTGCTTATCCGCATTCTTGTTTATGTTGATTAAAATGCTTAAAAAAACGCTATAAACCGGTAAAATCTGACTTTCATGGAAAAACATATCCTTTCTCTTTCAATTAAAAATGTTTCATGATATATTAGTACAGAAGTTAAGGAAAGTGCGAGGTGTTAAAGCATGAAAATCGGATTTATATCACTTGGATGCAGTAAGAATTTAGTTGATAGTGAACGGATCATGGGGATGCTGAGACAGGGCGGTCACGAATTTGTTGCCGATCCTAAGGAAGCGGAAGCCATATTAATTAATACATGCGGATTTATTAATCCGGCAAAAGAGGAAGGCATTAATACAATTTTGGAAATGGCAGAGTATAAAAATGGTACTTGTAAGAAACTGATTGTACTTGGCTGTTTGGCTCAGCGCTATAAGCAAGATCTGATTGATGAGATTCCTGAAATCGATCGTGTCGTATCAATTTCAGAATATCCGAAATTGAATGAGATCTTATCGGAAGTCTTGGAAATTGAACCGCTTGTTTCTTATGGGAAAAGCGAGCGTTTGGTATCCAGCAAGCCTTGGACAGCTTATCTGAAGATTGCTGAAGGCTGCAGTAATAATTGTACCTATTGTGCTATTCCTCTGATTCGCGGCGGCAATGTCAGCTTTGCGATGGAAGATATTGTGGCAGAAGCGAAGCAGCTGGCAGCAAACGGAGTAAAAGAACTGGTGCTGATCGCTCAGGATACAACTAAATATGGGTTGGATCGTTATGGCAAATTAAGTCTTTTGACTTTGCTTCAGCAGCTTCATGAAATTGAAGGTTTTCATTGGATTCGCATTTTATATATGTATCCGGATGAAATAACCGATGAATTGCTGGTTGGCATGACGAAGCTGCCTAAGGTTTTGCCTTATTTTGATATCCCGATGCAGCACGGCAATGATAAAATGCTGAAGCTGATGAATCGCCGGGGCAGTGTAGAAGATGCCTTAAAACTGGTAGAACGTATTCGTGAGCTTTTCCCAAACCCAACATTAAGGACAACTAATATCGTAGGTTTTCCTCACGAGGGTGAAACTGAATTTAATGATTTGATGGCATTTACCAAAGCGGTACGCTGGGATCGAATGGGGGCTTTTACCTATTCACCAGAAGAGGATACTGTTGCTTATGGTATGAATGAAACAGTAGATGAGGAAATCAAAGAAGCCCGCCTTGCAGTCCTGATGGAAACTCAAGAGGCGATCTCTTTAGCTAATAATCAGCAGCATATCGGTGAAGTGATGGAGGTACTTGTTGAAGCACAGGATGCTTGGTAGGTAATTACCGCGGCCGGGGAAGGAATAGTGCGCCTGATGAAATCGATGGCTGGATTATTTTTAAAGCAGATCGCATGATTGAATTTGGCAGCTTTGTGCAGGTTAAAATCACGGAAGCACGCGTCCATGATTTAATTGGTGAAGAAGTCTATGCTTAAAGGCTTTGAACCCATTTACAGCGGCCATTCTAAAACATTGATACTAGGCTCTATGCATCTGTGGTATCCTTAGAGAAGCAGGAATACTATGGTTTTCATCTGAATCGTTTCTGGAAAATAATGAGTGTTTACAGTGGCCGTCAGTTTCCTGATTATGAGGCGAAAAAGCAAATGATCCTTGATTATGATTTTGCTTTGTGGGATGTCATACAGGGCTGTGAACGCGAGGGAAGCCTTGACAGCAAGATTAAAAATCCCGTCTGCAGTGATATTTTAGGTCTTTTGGAAAAAGCTTCAGGTATCAATAAAATAATCTGTAATGGAAAAAAAGCCGCCGAGCTCTTTGACCGCCATTTTAAAGCTCAGGTTGATTGTGAAATCGTATATCTGCCGTCAACCAGCAATGCGAACCGCACAATTAAAGAGCGTGAGCTGTTTGAGGTTTGGTTAAAGGCTTTGAACACTTAACGTTTGAAGGTGATAAAATGAAAAAAGGTTTACTACTGCTGATGATCGCTTTACTGACCGGCTGCAGCAGTGAAAATAATCTGATTCAGATCTTTGCGATGGATCAGACAGCGCCAGTGATCACTTTTGTTGAAAAGCCCTATTTGGTTGAAGGACAATATGACTTGAATAAGCTGGCTATTGTGACCGATATCAATAATTTTACTGTGGAAACTAGGGCTGAAGCAGCCGATGAAAACCATATCGAGATTTGTGTTGATGCTGAAGATGAATATCAAAACAGCAGTACGCTGTGCAAGACCTATGAATTGATAAAGGCTGATGAATTTATGATGTATGATCTGCAGGAAAGCACCCCGGATGAGCTTGTTGAACAATATTTGAATCATCATGATCTGGATAGAAATACTATTGGTTTTTTCTACCAGAATACGGTGAGCGGTGCGGCCTATCTATATAACGGCAGTGAACTGTTTACGGGGGCGAGTACAATCAAAGTACCGTTGGCTATGCTTTACACCGATATGATTCATGCGGACAAGCTCAGCTATACGACAATGCTGCAGTTTATTGAAGAGGATATAGAAGCCGGCGGCGGTCGAACCGCTCTTGATAACGCGGTTAATTCAGCACTCAGTGTGGACTATCTGCTTCAGCAGAGTATCATGAATTCAGATAATACAGCCACCAACATTCTGCTTAGAAATTACAATCGATTTACCAAAGATTTATTCCGCATGGATTATGCTGCTTTTTATCCTAAACGTTATCCCGCTGCTTTTTATTCAGAGAATTTGATTACTGCGGAATTAATGCTGAACGTTATACGTTCGCTTTATCAAAACGCAGATGATTATTCAAAAATCATTCAGGATATGAAAGATGCAGAACCCGATGCCTATTTTAAACAGCTGATTGATGATATTGAAATTGCTCATAAATATGGTTTGTATGGTAATGTCGAACATGATATGGGAATCTTGTATACAGAGGAACCCATTTTATTAGGTGTATTCACTAAAGATATCATTAATTCTAAACAAGTGATTGCAGAATTGGCAAGAATGATGGAACTCTATGCCGCTGTTCATTATGGAGAAAATGTTTAATCGGTCATTTTATAATAATTGGTTTGTATAAGAAAAGCGCCTGAACATCAGGCGCTTAATTTATATGTACAGAACATATACTTTTTAACATTTGTGAATCAAATTATTGCTTACGCCAAATATTTTAATTATATAATAAAACGCCCGTGAATAGGCGCTTATTTTTTATCTGGCGGAGAGCACGAGATTCGAACTCGCGGTAGCTTGCACTACGCCACCTTTCCAAGATGGTGCCTTAAACCGCTCGGCCAACTCTCCGCTCTCTATTTTATCTGATTTTTGATTTTTGTCAATAAACTTTGAAAATTTGCGGATAAAAATAGCAATTAAAGGGAAGCTGTATTCTTACAGATTAATAACATAAATACATTGTTCTTCGTTAAACCTTATTAACTTCTGCTTTAATTCACCGTTTAGTTTTTCTGCCAATCTGCATGAAGCCGTGTTTTTACTTTGTGTTTCAATTAGTATATGGGTCAGTTTTAATTGAGTGCGGCAATAGTCGAGTACAGCTTGCAGACATTCAAAAGCGTAGCCCTGACCCCAATATTCTTTTAAAAAGATATAAGAAATCTCTTTATCAATCATATTATGGTGAGGTGTAATTTCAATTAAACCAATTAAAGTGCTGTCATTTAGTTTTACGGTGAGATGAATTCCCTGGGTATCCGCAATTATGGTTCTTATGTTTGGTTGTGCCTGATTAACGCTGAGACTTCCGCCCAAAAAAGTTCTAAGGGCGGAATCTGTATAAAACGGTATTAAATTTTCAAAATCGGCTGGCATGACATGAGCGAGCTGACATCGCTGAGTGGTTAAGAATGTGGTTTTTTCTTCAAGAAGGATCTGTGCTGTTGTCTTGCGCGGCCGTGGTGCGGGTGCTTCTGCCGGTTTGCCGATAGCAATGGCTGATATCAGTCTTAAATCTGGATAACCGACAGCCTGAGCTATTTTAGCTTCAGTATATACCGTATCTCTGATCCAAAGTGAACCTAAACCAAGATGGACAGCCTCAAGACAAATATGCTCGATCATTGCGCCGATTGATACTAAATCGCTGGTCAGCCATGCTTCATCAACTTCCTGAAAAATCAAAAATAAAAGCGGGGCATTTTTAATAACAGCTGCTGAAGCAACGGCGCTGTTCCCCCGGTCATTCAATGATGGTTTATAGCAGGTCAGCATGATCTCCGCAATTTGATTTTTAGTTTCACCCTTTAGCACCATGATTTTCCATGGCTGTCGATTTTTCGCTGACTGACAAAGTCTGCCGCACTCAATCAGCCGGTCGATAGTTTCAGCATCAATATCATCAGATAAATAGCGGCGGATGCTGCGCCGGTTTCGTATCGTATTTTCTAAATCCATAATAAAATCCTCCTATACCTTACATTTTAACTGATTTATAGGAATACTGCTTGTCTATTTCTGCTCAATGTAATATGAAGACATTGGCTTATCTGTCCGATTATTTCTATTTATCTGAATTAGACTGATCAGGTCTTCAAAAATGTGGGTGTCGATAAAGAAGAAAATTAATCCTTTTTTATAAAATGCTGTTGACAAATATTATTATTTATCGTATCATAATCAAGCAAGATGACTTGTTAGCTCAGCTGGCAGAGCAACTGACTCTTAATCAGTGGGTCCAGGGTTCGATTCCCTGACAGGTCACCAATTAAATAAATATCGGGATATTATCTGGAAACAGAGAACATATCCCGATTTTTTATATGATTTTAATTTGATTTTATGATGAGATTTATGTGTACTTATAGTATAATGATAAACAGCAGAAAAGGTGGTGGTAGGCATGCGCAAATCAATTTTAGAGTTTCCATCTGATTATACGGTTGTCGATATTGAGACAACAGGTTTAAATGCGGCCAATGATGCAATTATTGAAATCGCGGCTATTAAAATAAAAAATCATGAGATTGTCAATACTTTCAGTGAATTGATCAATCCGCTGCGGCCTATTTCAAGATTTATTACCAACCTAACAGGTATTGATGATGAAATGGTAGAAATGTGTGAATCAATCGAAATGATACTGCCGCAGTTCTTGGATTTTGTGGAGGATGATAAAATCTTAGGTCATAATATTAATTTTGATTTATCCTTTCTCAGAAAAAATGCAGTGAATTCGGCATTATTGAGTTGAATAATACGAGTGTTGATACATTAAAATTAAGCCGATATCTGCTGCCGCAGCTGCCTCATCACCGACTTCAGGATCTGGTTCAATATTTCCGTGTCACTTCAAACGGCGCCCACCGTGCGCTGGCCGATTGTATGTCAACGAAAGGTGTCTATGATGAGCTTCGCAAACTGAATGAATTGAAAGAGAGGAAGCGTCTGCTGCAGAGCTGTAAGAATTTTGATACACTTGCCAATTGTCACATTGTGATTGCCGGTCCGTTAAGTGCGATTGACAGCAAAAATCTAATGCTTCAGCTGTCGGCGGTCAATGCTGTACTTGATGAGACAATGAGTACGGATACAGATATCCTTGTATTGGGTGGTATGGAGAAGCCTTATCAGAGATCCATGGAACTCAGCGATCATCCCTTTATTATATTATCGGAACATGAATTACTTCAGCGTTTTAAGGTCAAGGTGCAGTAAGCTGCATCTTTTTTAATCACTTCAATTTGTTTTGCGTATATAAAAGTAGAGGAGGTGAATCGATGATCCCTTTAAATGAAAAAGAAATGAAGCAGCTGAAGGGAGGTCTCGTCACTGCTACGGCTTTGCTTGGTTATGTTGCGGTAGCTGCCGGTGTTGCTGCAATTATTAAAATTATCACATCATCACGCGGTAAAATATCCATTCCAGGCATCAACATTCAATGGGGTGATTAGGTCTACCTGATTTTGTAGATTCATATGCTTTATTGAGGTGAAGCTATGAATAAAAAACGTTCAGTTATTTTTTCGCCCTGTTGTTAAGCTGTCTGTTTTCCGCAATCTATGTGATTGGTTTTATGATGATCACTCCCCAAAGTGCCATTACCCGGCTGTCGATGAATCAAATCGGTATTTATCAGAATCAAGACAATGCTAATAAAGTTATGGAATCACTGACGGCGATGGATCTTAAACCATACAGCTATCAGCAGGATTCACTTACCATAGTTGTTTGTTCATTGTCAGAAGATGGGGTAAAGACTAAAGAGGAACAGACAATTTTGGCAGGTGCCGGTTACGCATACATATACAAAGAGATTGAATCAAAGGACAGTGCCTTCAAAGAGGCAGTGAAGAGTCAGAATTTTGAAAAAGTCATGGAGTTGATGCAAAATCAAGGTAAAAGAAATTAATGAGCGAGAGCGGCCCCGAGAGAAGGTGCTTCGTTATGGTATTGAACAGTGCAGCAATCGGGATCTGCTGGCCATCATTCTGCGCAGCGGTGTCAAGGGGCAGTCGGTCTTAGAGCTTGCTGATCAAGTATTGTCGATGCAGCAAAACCTGGCAATGCTAACTCAATTAACTTATGAAGAGCTGATTCAGATCCGCGGTATTAAAAAAGCGAAAGCGATCGGTCTTTTGGCGTGCTTTGAATTATCTAAAAGAATCTCCTGCGAATCTGTCGCGCCTACGTTTAGGATTGACAATCCTGCCTGTCTTAACGACTGGCTGAATAAAAAGATCGGGTTCATGGATCAGGAACATTTCATTGTGGTTTTTCTGGGAACCAAAAATCAGATTCTCAAGGATAAAACGATATTTATCGGCTCGCTGGACCGTACAATCGTCCATCCCCGAGAAATCTACAAAGAGGCAGTTAAATTGAATGCCAGTAAGATCATTTGCGTGCATAATCATCCCAGCGGCGATGTAACGCCAAGTCCCAATGATATTACAGCAACACAGGCAATCAGCGAAGCGGGGAGGACGGTTGGTATTCCGTTGCTTGATCATTTGATTGTTGGCAACAATGCTTATTTAAGCTTTCGGGAACAAGGTTTGCTGCCGCAAATCGAATAAAATCATAAAATGATATTGAAAACAGAACCTCTGTGTTATAATAATCAAAGGTGATGTTATGTCTAGATTTACAAGATTTCAAAAAATCATGCTGGCACTGATTACCGTGTGTCTGGCATTCGCAATAGCTACAAGCGGCAGATCTAATATCGTATTAGATCTTGTTTACGATCCTTTGATCATGCTTAAATACAGTCTGATCGATTCTCCAATCGAAACCATCAGCAACTGGTATAAGGATTTTAATTCTTTGTGGAGCGTCAAAGAAGAAAATGATCGGCTGCGCTATGAATTATCAATGCAGGAACAGTATTCAGCCATGCTTGATGAAAAAACGCGGGCATTGAATGAGCTTGAAACACAGCTTAAGGTATATCAGAACTTTGAGAAAGTTTATGCGAATGTTATCAGCCGCAATCCCGAAACATGGAATAATGTAATTACTGTTGATGTGGGAGCTGCTGACGGCATTCTTAAAGATATGGCTGTGATCAGCGGCAATGGCTTGATTGGCAAGGTGATCGATGTCGGTCAATTGACCAGCAAGGTGCGTTTGCTGACTTCGCAGGATCAATTAAGTAAAGTGTCAGTTAAAATAAGCATTGATGAAAATAAAGCGGTCGAAGCCATTCTAGAAGAATATAACCTGGAGAAGAATTCCTACGTTGTTAGATTGTTCAGTGAAACGGATGAGATCGGTGTCGATATGGATGTAGTCACTTCCGGCAGCGGCGGTGTTTTTCCCAAGGGTGTATTGGTTGGCAAAGTCAATGAAATCGTCGAGCTTCAAAATGAGATTGGTAAAATTGTTTATGTGACACCGGCCGTTGACTTCAACGCGTTCAATTATGTAGCGGTGATCAATAAGGCAGGTGACTAGGATGCTTTTTCATAGCCTTTTTATTCTAGTCTGCTTCTTGCTGGACGGCTTGATCATGATTTTGTTTCCTAATTCATTTGATCCTTATGCGATGACCTTTGTGCCATGTCTGGGGCTGTCGGCACTTGTGCTTGCCAGCCGTCACATGAATAAAACAGACTCACTGCTGATGTTTCTTATTTTTGGCATGTTTTATGATTTCTTTGTTACTCGGGAATATCTGATTTATGCTTTGATTTTCGTACTGCTGAGCTTTATCGTGCGAATCTGGTCGAATCATATGATGGAATCGGTATTAGAATGCCTGCTTCTCGCTATTTCGACAATTTTCGTTAAAGAACTTATCGTATACTTGTATATGTTAATGAGTCAAGTAACGCAGATGAGAATTGCCTTATGGCTGACGAATCGATTATTTTTGACCTTGCTGATCAATGGCGTTCTAGTTGTCGTTATCATATTCGCAAGCCGTACTATCGAGGATTACATTCTGCTGCGTGAAAAACGTATACGGAAAGAGGAATCGATATCATGGCTGGATTTACTATCAAAGCATTAAATCAACAATACACTTGCATCGCCTCGATTGAGGATTTTGATGCTTTTATTGATGAATGTGAAAAAAAGCTTAAACTGTGTGCTGCGAAAAGCGATATGCCGTTTAAAGCCTTTTTTGTTTAACCGCGAATTAAGCGGGGAAGAACTGATTCGTTTTTTGACACAGTATGGAAGCAGCATGTTGTGGTGCAAGGCATCGGTGAAAGAAAGATGCTGAACTCAATGAATATATGGGATCAGCCGCTCTATGCCGGTCAATCCTATGATTTTGAGGAGGATACTTTAATTTTAGGGGATATTCCTAATGATACTTATATTACCGCCCATCATAATCTTTATGTGGTTGGTGAATTAGAGGGCTGTATTGATCTGATGCATGAGGATTGTGAATGCTATTGCTCTTCAAGCAACGATGCAAAAATCAGAATTTTGATAGCAGCTTTCAAAATCTGACATTTTTCACCGCTTCTCGCCTGTATTATAAAAACCATCAAGTAATAATTAGTAAACTTAAGGAGGGTTTTATGGGAACTAGTATCGCGATTACATCCGGCAAGGGCGGTGTAGGGAAAAGTACAGTCTGTATATCGTTGGGAATGGTTTTGGCAAGAGCCGGTTATCGGGTCTGCTTGATTGATGTTGATCTGGGGCTGAAAAATCTGGATGTCATGATGGGTCTTGAAAATCGGGTGTTTTATGATCTTTATGATGCCATGAATGGGAAATGCTCATTAAATAAAGCCATTCTGCGTGATAAACGGGAAGAAAATCTGTATCTGCTGCCGGCATGTAAATCCATTAATGTAAAGGATTTTAATGGCAATGATCTTAAACTGGTCGTTGAAGAACTCAAACGCAGTTTGATTATGTACTTTTGGATTCACCGGCTGGCATTGAAAGCGGCTTTATGCATTCACTCCATTGTGCGGATCGGGTAATTCTTGTAACCACATTGGATATAACGGCCATTCAGGATGCGGACCGAATCATCGGCCTGTTAATGAAGGAGAATATTGAAACCATTCAGGTTATTATGAATCGCGTTAATCCCCGTTTCATTGAAAAGGGAATCAGTGTCCGCATGGAAGATGCCTTATCTTGGCTTTCAGTAGAATTATTGGGGATCGTTTATGAAGATGAAAACATTGCCAGAGGCAATAATCGAGGGAATCCGCATGTACTGGATGAAAAAAGTCTTACCAGTGAATGCTTTGAAAATATACGGGCAAGATTATTTGGAGAAAATGTAGCCTTGCCTAAATATCGTGAAAAGAATATCTTAAGAAAACTGTTTAATTAATTATCACTGCCACTGAAAAAAGATAGTCAAGCGGTGGCAAAAGTGATAAAATATCTCCAAAAGGAGGTGGTTCAATGTTACGTCGGCTTATTGATAAAGTAGATGAAAAAGTTAATGTGAAATTACTTGTGAAAATCATGCTTCTGCTTTTGATTTTGTATCTGCTTCAGGAAACGGACCGTGTCTGGGGAACCTGGGTCACAACGCTGATCTCGATTCTCAAACCCTTTTTAATCGGTTTTGTGGTAGCCTATGTACTCCATCCTCTGATTGATTTTCTCAAAGAGCATAAAGTAAAAGGCAGCTTGGCTGTGGTGCTTGTGCTGCTTGGGTTTATTGTTGTAATCATCTTGCTGATGCTGGTGCTGATTCCATTGCTTTATGATAAAATACTTGAATTCGGCAATTCACTGATCTATGCCGTACAATGGATCATAGATTTCATTACGACAAACATTGAAACTGATGAGCTTTCAATTGTAAATACGGTGGGGGATTATGTGACTAATTTTATTAAACAATGGCAGTCTTGGCTGCCGCAGATAACAAATGCATTGCCTTCGGTCTTTAACTCACTGCTCAGTGTTTTCTCGACCATCGCTTTTTCATTAATTATCGGTATCTATATGCTGTTTGATTTTGACCGTATTAAAAACTGCATCCGTAAAGGTGCGCTGATGCTGATGCCGCACTCTGAGAAATACATTACCGAGATTGATTTAAACCTTACGGTTTATTTAAAAAGCTTAGTCATTTTGATGATTATTAAATTCTTTGAATATGGCTTGCTGTATTTCTTAGTTGGACATAATGATTGGCTGATCGTAGCCTTGCTGACTTCCATCGGCTTGATTATTCCTTATTTTGGTTCAACGGTAGCGAACTGTATCGGCATCCTTACCGGTTTGACGCTCTCACCGATTCGCTTTATCTGTCTGTGTCTTGGCATCGTGGTATTATCCGCGGTTGACGGTTATGTAATCGGGCCGCTTGTTCATCAGAAACGTTCGGCGCTGGGTCCGCTGGTTTCATTATTTGCGGTTTTTGCCGGCGGTATTTTGGCAGGTGTCTGGGGTATTACGCTGGCGGTGCCGGTTGCATTGAGTATTCGTTCAGTTTTTGAGGTTTATAGTGAAGAACAAGAAGAACATGCTTAAATCAGCATGTTTTTTCATGTTTGCCGTTCTGCTTTCATATATATGAGGTAGGAGGGAAGTTATGATACGAGAAAATCGCAGTCGAAGCCGTATGCATTCACGTTATGGAAGCCGTTTTAATGAAGACCATTCAAAGGGCTTCGGCTTCTTCTTTAAGCTGACAATGATTATTATGCTTTTGGTTGCACTTACGCTGGGTTACAGAATCAATGAGGTTAAACAATTTGTCAAAATTCCGGAGGCAATTCGTTTAAGTGTTAAAAATCTGACCGCATGGTTTCCGTTTGAAAGCTGGTTTAATCTGAAAGATACATCAGTCAGTGCCAATAGTTATCAAAAGCTGGCGGATAATTATTATGTCAATGGTTCTACAACCTGTCTTAGTATTTTAAATGGAGTTGTTTTAAGTATTAATGATGATGAAAGGAATATTTTGGTTCAGCATGATAACGGTGTGCTGGCTACTTATGGCAATCTTGAAAGCATTGATGTTATTGCTGGTGAAAGAGTGAATCAGGGGGCCGCTTTAGGCAGCTTTAATGAATCAGTAAAAATGGATTTTCTTTATAATGGGGCAGCCATTGATTATCTGCAAGCCATGGCTATCCAATGAGTTTCAAAGTTTCTATCTGGTGGTATGTCTTTTTTATCTTGTCGATGATGGCGGATAATCTTAAGACATGGCTGATGCTTTTTGTCATGCTGCTGATTCATGAAGCCGGACATATAGCGGCAGCCAAAAAGCTGGGCTATCAGATTTCGAAACTGACGATTTATCCATTTGGCTGCGGGGCAGAAATCGAACATATAGACCATGGCTCTACTTTAGAGGAAGTGATAATTATTCTCTGCGGTATCGGCATGCATCTTTTTTATCCGGCATGCTTTGCTTTGATGCATCGGGTGGGGCTGATCTCAAGTGCTTATCAGAATTATCTGACACATTTAAATGCGTCTGTGATGCTGTTTAATCTGCTGCCTGTCTATCCGCTTGACGGCGGCCGTTTGTTGGATTGTATCATGCAGTCCTATGGTTCCTATCGAAAGGCAGAACGATGACGCTGATCCTGTCAATGGCTGTATTGCTGCTGGTAGTGGTAGAGATGCGCAATATTGGCGCCCTTATGGCTTTTAGTTTTCTGTTTGTACAGCTGCTGCTTTGCGGGTTAGATAAAAAGAAAGATTATCATGATTTTATGCTGTATCGCTATCTGTATCCCAAGGAAAGACCAATTAAGCTGCATCAGTCTTTAGAATTATACCGCAATTATTATTCTGTATTTCAAAAAGGCGGCGATTTAATCAGTGAGCGTGAATGGCTGCATCAAATCTTTAATCGGCATTAAAATATTTAACCAACTGTTTCACAAAATCAGTTTCATGGTATAATAATCATAAGTGAGGTATGCTATGAAAAAGATATTTCTAATTTGTTGTTTGTTTTTAGCGACATTATCAGGATGCAAGGTAGAAACACCGGTTGCTTGTGCGACTAATTATCCTGTTTATTATTTAATCAGTAAAATTGGCGGCAGTTACATAAAAACCTGCAATCTGTCAAAAAATGAACTGATTCAGCGGGCACAAGTTTCGGACACCTTTTTAGATGATCTCAATAACGCTGATCTGCTGTTTTACATCAGCGGTCTTGAGCCTTATTTCAGCGTTTATCAGGATGATTTTAATAAATCGTCGATTACCAAGATAGATTTGGCAAAGGCAAGCGCTATTTATAAGTTTGCCCGTACTACTTCAATGGTTGTCGATACACAGGAAATTACGGTGGAGTCACCTTATTATGAGGGTGAAGAGTTTAAATATATTGATACGTATGATAAGGATTTAGCTATTTGGATGGACCTAATGCGATGATGAGTATGGCAATGACGATCCGCGATACTTTTGTTTCTACTTATCCGGAAAACGCAGCGGTTTTTGAAGATAATTACAGTAAGCTGGAAGTTGAGTTTGCGCAGCTTGATGCTTCTTTTCAAAATTTAAAGGATGAAAAAAGGGATATTGCTTTTGTGACGATGACGCCTAATTTCGGTACATGGCAGAAATCTTATGGCTTTAGGGTATATCCGGTAATTTTATCTCGTTACGGGGCATTGCCTACGGCTTCACAGCTGGCAGCGATTAAAGCCAGAATTAAGAATGACGGTGTTAAATACATCGCGCATGAAGAGAATCTGCCTGAGGATGTTGAGGCTTTGTATAATGAGTTGGTTGCTGAGTTAGGGCTGACGCGTATAAATCTGAATAATATATCATCAATCAACGGCGATGCAATACAAAATAATAAGGATTATCTGACTTTAATGTATGAGAATCTCGCACAATTGGAGTCATTAGGCAACTAGAAAGCAGAAATGCTTCTTTTCCTTTATATGAAGCATGGTTTTTGGTATAATCATAGCGTTGTAAATGCAGATGGGAGTTGATTCAATGCTGAGAATAACGCAATTAAGATTAACGATTGATCAGCCAATTGAAGCACTGAGGGAAGTGATCAGGAAAAAGCTGAATTGTGATTCTGATGATTTTACTTATACGATCTATAAAGAGAGTATTGATGCCCGGCAGCGGGGGAATGATTTTATCTTCAGCTATACTGCCGATGTAGAAATAAAAGATGAACAGCGTTATCTTAAACATAAGAATCCTGATATTCAGCTGTGCGCAAAGAATGCCTATCAGATTCCTGCCCGCGGTTATCTGTATCTTAGACAGCGGCCGGTGATTATCGGCTTTGGTCCGACGGGCATCTTTGCGGGACTGCTGCTGGCGCAGGCCGGTTTAAACCGTTGATTCTGGAGCGCGGTGAGGCGGTTGATGAGCGTATACGATCGGTTGAAACGTTTTGGCAGACAGGCATTTTAAATGAAGCCAGCAATGTGCAGTTTGGTGAAGGCGGTGCCGGTACTTTTTCTGATGGTAAGCTCACTTCTAGATCCAAGGATCTGCGGTCGCATAAGGTACTTGAAGAATTTGTGCGTTTTGGCGCACCGAAAGAAATCCTGTATCAGGCACATCCGCACATCGGAACGGATTTGCTGAGAGGCATCGTTAAACAAATGCGTGAGGAAATCCGCTCACTGGGCGGCGAGGTGCGGTTTAATACAGCGGTTGATGAAATCATCATATCGAAGGGAGCTGTAAAGGCGGTTCGCTGCGGTGATGAGCGAATTGACTGTGAGACGGTCCTATTGGCATGCGGTCATTCAGCCCGCGATACGGTTCAGATGCTGATTGATAAACAAGTCGCGATGGAAGCCAAGGCATTTGCTGTCGGTGTGCGTATTGAGCATCCGCAGGCGCTGATCAATCAGGCACAATACAAGCAGTATGCGAATCATCCGCGGCTGAAAGCGGCAGAATACCGGCTGGCCATGACCACCAGTAAAGGACGCGGTGTTTATACGTTCTGTATGTGCCCCGGCGGCAGTGTGGTCGCATCAACATCACTTGCTGAACATGTGGTTACCAATGGGATGTCTTACCATGCCCGAGACGGTATCAATGCCAACAGTGCTTTGCTTGTTCAGGTTAGTCCTGAGGATTTTGGACATTCCCTTGATGCGGGTATGAAATTTCAGGAGCAGCTTGAAAAGGATGCTTTCATTGCCGGCGGCAGCAATTATCAGGCACCAATACAAAGGGTAGGAGATTTTCTCAATCATCAGCCGACTCAAAAAATCGGCATTGTTCAGCCCAGCTATCCATGCGGTGTAAGGGGAATTGATTTTCATACCTTACTGCCAGCCTTTATCTGTGATTCATTAGCTGAAGGAATCTGTGCATTTGACCGCAAGCTGAGGGGCTTTGCGATGGATGACGCGATTATGACCGGCGTTGAGACCCGAACTTCAGCTCCGCTGAGAATTTTAAGAGATAAAGACAGCTGTGTCAGCTTAAATACAGAAGGCCTTTATCCATGCGGTGAAGGAGCTGGTTTTGCGGGCGGCATTGTATCAGCGGCGATTGACGGCTTACGATGTGCTGAAAAAATTATCGAAAAATATGATCCGGAGGAATTAAAATGAAAAAGTTTATAGAGGAATTTAAACAGTTTGCAATGCGTGGCAATGTGCTGGATATGGCAGTCGGTGTGATTGTCGGCGGTGCCTTCAACAGCATAGTCACATCTTTAGTCAACGATGTGATCACTCCGCTGATTGCTATCCGATGGGAAAGGCAACATTTACTGATATTGTTTGGGTGATCGGTGAAACACAAATTACGATCGGCAATTTCATCCAGGCTATTTTTAGCTTTCTAATTACCGCTTTCTCAGTATTTGTTTTAGTAAAAACCATTAATATTCTGACGAAGAAACGCGAAGCTGAAAAGCCGCAGGAACCGGCTGCACCTAAAATTTCTTCTACTGATCAGCTTTTGATGGAAATCCTTGAAGAATTAAAGAAGAAAGAGGCCTAAAGTCACAAACCTCCTCATACATTGGTAGGGGAGGTTTTTATGTCTAGAAAATGTAAAATCGGAGTATTTGCTTTTCTTGCGGCAGTGGTCCTAGTCATTATCCTAAGCGGCGGTTATCTGCTTACTTTGGGTGGTGTCTTTCATCCGACTGTAAATCTCAAGGGCGGCAATATAACCCTTGAATTGAACGAAACTTATGAAGAGCCGGGCTTAAAGCCCGCAGCATGTTTCATGATGTCAGTGATCAGGTAACTGTCAGCGGCGATGTGGATACATCTAAAACAGGTGTATATACGATTGTCTATGAAATCAAAGGAACAACTAAAACACGGAAGGTAACGGTACAAGATACAACACCGCCGCAGATCACTCTGCTAGGCAACAGTGAAATACATGTGTTTGAACGGGAAACTTTTGATGATCCAGGTGTTGAAATTATCGATGCCTCTTGTGATGACGGGCAATCGCTGCTGCAGATTGAAGGCAATGTAGATATGCTTACATGCGGGGAGTATGAATTGATTTATAAAGCCGTTGATGCCAGCGGCAATACATCCTCCGTAAGCAGAAAAATCATCGTAGAAGCTGATCCTGCCTTAGTGAAGCTGCATTATGCCTATGATGTCTATGATAATACAGCCTTTGAATGGTGGTTCAATAAATCAGAGAATCATCAGCGGATGGAAGGGGCGATTGTGCAGGAAATTCTTGATAAATATGCTGCATATTATCTGGGGCCTGATGACAAGGTCATCTATCTGACATTTGATGAGGGCGGCAATGACATTACTTACATCCATGAGATAGCCGATGTATTAAATGCACACGATATTAAAGCTACTTTCTTTTTAACGAGAAATTATGTGATAGATAATGAAGAATTCATGCGCTCATTAGTTGAACAGGGCCATCTGATTGGCAATCATACCCGCCATCATTATGATATGCCGACATTGGCGAATGAGGCACAGATTGATCAGTTTGTTTTGGAGGTGCTGGATTGTGAGAAGGCCATTCAGCAAGTAACCGGTACGAAACCGGTAAAAGTGTTCCGTTTTCCGAAGGGTGCCACCAGTGAACGGGCTATGAAAATCGTTTCAGACCTTGGTTACCGTTCCTATTTCTGGAGCCATGCCTATTATGATTACGGCCCGGATATAAGCAAGGAAGAGGCATATAATACCTTGGTTGAGCATCTCCATAATGGTGCGATTTATCTGCTTCACCCATCGAATAAGGGAAATTATCTGGCAATGGAGGACTTCATTACCGAAGCACAGCGGCAGGGATATCGCTTTGCGCTGGTCAGTGAGATCGAATAGTCTTTCATAATTAACCAATGTGGTGTAAAATAGCTTTTAGAATGAGAGGTACTTTATGAACACATTGGATAAATTAAATGAACTTCGCTCGCTGATGCAGGCCGAGAAGATAAACGCTTATTATATACCTACCTCAGATTTTCACGATTCAGAATATGTAGGTGATTATTTCAAGGGCCGGGCTTGGCTATCCGGTTTCAGCGGCTCTGCGGGGGTAATGGTTGTGACCTTGTCAGAAGCTTGTTTATGGACTGACGGCCGCTATTTTATACAGGCTGAGGAACAATTGACCGGCACCGGCATTCAACTAATGAAAATGATGGAACCGGGAGTGCCGACAGTCAGTGAATATTTGAAGCAGCACTTGCAGGCAAATGATGTACTGGCTTTTGACGGCCGCTGCGTCAGCTATGAAGCGATGAAAGAATGGCAGCAGTTAATGCCTGCGGCTGTCATCAGAACTGATTTAGATGCTTTTGATCAGATTTGGTCAGATCGGCCGGCGCTGCCAAGTGCAAAAGCTTTTTACTCAGTGATGAACTTAGCGGAAAAGCTATGACTGACAAGCTTGCTGATGTGCGTGAAAGTATGAAGCAGCATCAGGCTGACTGGCATTTGCTGACTACCCTTGATGATCTGGCATGGCTGTTTAATATGCGAGGTGATGACGTGAGTTATTCACCGGTAGTTTTATGCTATGCATTGATCTCAATGGATGAGGTTATGCTGTTCGTCGATGAAACTAAATTTGATGAGGCGGCAAAAGCATTCTTTAAGGAAAATCATGTAAAGCTGCTGCCGTATTTTGAGGTTTATTCAAAAATTGAAACGATTAGCGGAACCATTATGCTGAATGGCAAACGTGTAAATTCAAGACTGGCACAGCTATGTCATGAAATCATTGATCTTGACAATCCAACTACATTGATGAAAGCCATCAAAAATGAAACTGAACTGACCAATACCCGCAATGCGCATATCAAAGACGGTGTTGCGGTAAGTAAATTCATGATCTGGCTGAAGGAAGCTGTACAGCATGAAACCATCACTGAAATAACAGCGGCTGATAAGCTGGAAACCTGCGCCGGGAACAAAAAGATTTTCTTGAGCTGAGCTTCACAACCATTGCAGGCTATAAAGAGCATGCGGCATTAATGCATTACAGCGCCACGGCTGACAGTGATGTGGAGTTAAAACCGGAAGGCATGCTTTTAGTTGATTCCGGCGGCACATATCTTGACGGTACAACAGATATTACCCGTACTTTTATTCTCGGTCCGGTCAGCGATGAAATCAAACGACATTATACGGCGGTACTGAAAGGTATGCTGCGTTTATCAATGGCTAAATTTCTGCATGGCTGTATTGGCATCAATCTTGATATTCTCGCCCGCGGACCGCTTTGGGAGTTGGGGATCGATTATCGCTGCGGTACTGGTCATGGGGTCGGACACATTCTTAATGTGCATGAAGGACCGCATGATATTCGCTGGCGTGCAAGACCTAATACGGTCAGCGCCGTATTTGAACCCGGCATGATCGTCACAAATGAACCAGGAGTTATATTGAAGGCAGTCACGGCATCCGCATCGAAAATGAATTGATCACCCAATGTTCAGAGACGAATGAATACGGAACCTTCTTAGCTTTTGAAACGATCACAATGGCACCGATTGACTTAGATGCTGTATTGGCAGATCAATTATCAAATGCGGAGCGGAATTTCCTGAATGCTTATCATGCAGAAGTATATACAAAGATTTCACCTTTCTTAAATGAAAGAGAAAAAGCAATGCTGAAGCATTATACAAGAGCAATTTAATATCGAGCTAAAATAGAGGTAATAATCCTGACGGGATTATCATCTCTATTTTTTGTAGGCATAGTGGTTATTATGAAACTATGTCTAAGTCAGCCGAGTGATTTGAAAGATAATCAGTTCAAAGTCTAAACATATAAAATATTTTATTTAAACAAAGTAAAAATGATAATTCAAATGAATAAAAACGTGGGTTAAACAAATTTATTTATATGCAATGTCCACATTTTCTTTCTCTTCATTGTCCAAAGGATTCAAAGGATACTGCTCGTACAATTTTACGATTTCCTGTTGAATTTTATCGATGAATTTGTTATTATGTTAGAAAGAAAAGGTCCTTTAAGATAATCCAGAGAGGTTATGAAGGGTAAGAGCAAGATACTCCTAATGAGGTCCTTTTGCATACGCAATGGGCCTTTTCTTTATAGTAAGGAGGAAATACGATGAATAAAAACAGTCTGCTGACGATGAGTAGTTTATCTGAAGAAGAAATTATCGCCATTTTGGCGGATGCTTTGAAGTTCTCAAAAGAATATCGAGATTGGCAATTTTCTAAACCTAAGTTAGTTGCTAATCTTTTTTTTGAACCGAGTACCCGCACCCACTATTCGTTTGCCAGTGCTGAACTGCAGCTAGGCTGCAAAACGATCGACTTCAACGCGTCAACATCTTCAGTTACCAAGGGTGAAAGCTTATATGATACAGTTAAAACCTTTGAAGCAATCGGATATGATGCTGTGGTGATTCGGCACACACAAGATGAATATTTTAAAGAACTGGAAGGAATTAATATTCCCATTCTTAATGCCGGTGATGGCTGCGGCAATCATCCAACTCAGTGTTTGCTTGATTTGTATACAATGTTAGAAGAGTTTGGCACTTTTAAAGGTCTAAACGTAGCTATTATTGGTGATATCAATCATTCGCGGGTTGCTGCCAGCAATTATGACGCCTTAACAAGACTGGGCGCTGAGGTGCGTTTTGGCGGTTATGAGGCTTGGCTGCCTGAAAACAGACCAACGTGTACGATTGATGAGGCTGTGGAATGGGCTGATGTTGTAATGCTGCTGCGGATTCAGCATGAGCGTCACGCCGAACATATGCAGTTAAGCAAAGAAGAATATCTGGCTAAATACGGTCTGACAAAAGAGCGCTACGGCCGCATGAAAAAACGTGCGATCTTGATGCATCCGGCGCCTGTTAATCGCGGCGTTGAAATTGACAGTGACTTGGTAGAAGCCGATAAGTCAAGGATTTTTAAACAGATGGAGAATGGTGTGTTAGTTAGAAAAGCGGTATTAAAACGGGCTTTTAAAGCGGCGTTTGAAGGAGAGAAAGCATGAAACGTTATTTAGTGTTGGAAGATGGCTGTGTCTTTGAGGGAACAGCTATTGGCAGTGATGAATTTAAAACCGGTGAACTTATTTTTACTAATGCGATGTCCGGCTATCAGGAAATGCTGACTGACAGTGCTTACTGCGGTCAAATTATCGTTTGTACCTTTCCGATGATTGGCAATGTCGGCATCAATCGTGATGATTTTGAAAGTATGATTCCAATGCTTTATGGGCTGGTACTGAGTGAATGCTGTGATGAAGGCAGTAATTTCCGTTGTGATCAAAGCCTCAATGAGTTTATGAAACAGAAAAAGATTCCTGCATTGCCGGCGTTGATACACGTGCGATTGTCAGAAAGATTCGTGATGAAGGCGTGATGAAAGCAGGGTTCTGCGATGATGAAAAGCAGCTTGAAGCGATGAAGGCTGAACTGAAACAAAGTACGTTGGAGAAACGCTTGAGCGCACGGGTAACAACACCGCGGCCTTTTCCAATTCCTAACCGCGGTCACAAGCTGGTATTGGTTGACTTTGGCTGCAAATACGGGGTGATCCGTGAACTTTCTGAACGTGACTGTGATGTGCTGGTAGTACCATGTACATCGAGCATCGATGAGATCATGCTTTCCGCCTGAGGGGATTGTATTATCAAGCGGTCCCGGTGATCCGGCTGACTGCACAGAAGCGATTGAAATGATTAAGACATGTCAAAATACGGCGATGCTGGGCATCGGTTTAGGTGCTGAGGTAATGGCATTGGCCGCGGGGATTAAGGTCAGCAAGATGAAGAGCGGTCATCACGGCAGCAGTATTCCAGTCCGCAATCATCAAAATAACCGCATTGAATTTACATCACAAAATCATGGCTATGAAATTGATAAAGAGCTGCCGGCTGACTGTGAGCTGCTTTATTCAGCATTGAATGACGGCAGTGTTGAAGGCTTTAAGCGAAATCATCAGATGGGTGTATGCTTTAATCCGGAGGGCGCGCCGGGCAACAGCGAATGCAGCTATTTGTTTGATGAATTCTTAGACTTATTGAAAGAAAGAGGGATTAAAAATGCCTAAGCGTACAGATATAAAGAAGATTCTGGTTATTGGTTCCGGGCCGATCGTTATCGGTCAGGCGGCTGAGTTTGACTATGCCGGCACTCAGGCATGTACGTCACTTCGTGAGGAAGGATATGAGGTAGTATTAATCAACAGCAACCCGGCTACGATCATGACGGATACCGTTATTGCCGACCAAGTATACATTGAACCGCTGACACTTGAATTTGCGAGCCGAATTATCAGCAAAGAACGTCCTGATGCAATTCTCGGCAGTTTGGGTGGTCAGACCGGTTTGAATCTTGTCGTGGAATTAAGTGAAGCGGGTGTACTGGATCAATATAATGTAGAAATCCTAGGCACTGAATTAGATGCGATTGAAAAGGCGGAGGATCGTGAAAAATTCCGTAACCTGATGCTTGAAATCGGTGAACCAATTCCTGACAGCACCATCGTACATACCGTTGAGGAAGCAGTTGATTATGCGAATCAGATCGGTTATCCGGTTGTCGTTCGGCCAGCCTTTACCTTAGGCGGCACCGGCGGCGGCTTTGCGGATGATGAGACCGAGCTTAGAGACATCGCGACGAATGGTTTAAAATTATCACCGGTTCATCAATGTCTGATTGAAAAGAGTATCGCCGGATATAAAGAAATAGAATATGAAGTAATGCGTGACAGCAATGATAATGCAATCGTTGTCTGCAATATGGAAAATGTTGATCCTGTGGGTATTCATACCGGTGATTCAATCGTTGTGGCACCGACTCAGACATTAACTGACCGTGAAGTAGGTATGCTGCGCAACGCATCATTAAAAATAATCCGAGCTTTAAAAATCTGCGGCGGCTGTAACGTTCAGCTGGCGTTAGATCCGGAAAGCTTTAACTACTATGTTATTGAGGTAAATCCACGCGTATCGCGTTCAAGTGCGCTGGCCAGCAAAGCGACCGGTTATCCGATTGCTAAGATTGCGGCCAAGATAGCCGTAGGTTTGACATTGGATGAAATTATCAATCCGGTTACTAAGAGCAGCTACGCATGTACAGAACCGGCTATTGACTATATCGTCTGCAAATTCCCGCGCTTTCCTTTTGATAAATTCCCGCATGCTGACCGTCATTTAGGTACACAGATGAAGGCGACGGGTGAGGTTATGTCAATCGGCCGCAATTTCGAGGAAGCTTTATTAAAAGCTGTGCGCTCACTTGAAATGAAAACTGATCATTTAGAGTACAAGGAATTAAAGAATTGTACGATGAATGAGCTGATTGAAAAGATAAAGGTTAATGATGATGAACGGATGATGGCAATCGCTGAAGCGATGCGCAAGGGTGCGGATATTGAATCCTTGTTTGCATTGACTAAGATCGACCGTTTCTTCCTGCATAAGATTGCCCATATCTTAAGTATTGAGACAGCGTTAAAAGAAAATGTCATGGATAAAGAGGTTTTAAGAAATGCGAAGCGAAACGGTTTTGCCGACAGCACGATTGCACGGATTTGGAATTGTGATGAGCTGAAGGTAGCCGCGTTCAGAAAGCAGCAGGGTTTGATTCCGGTATTTAAAATGGTTGATACATGCGCCGGTGAATTTGTTTCCGCAACCCCTTATTACTACGCGACTTATGAGCAGGAGAATGAATCATTCCGCTCAGATCGTGAAAGGTTGTCGTATTAGGTTCCGGTCCGATCCGCATCGGTCAGGGTGTTGAATTTGATTATGCGACAGTGCATTGTGTGCAGACTTACGAGAGATGGGTTATGAGGCAATTGTAATCAATAATAATCCGGAAACCGTATCTACGGATTTCTCGATTTCCGATAAGCTTTATTTTGAACCGTTAACGGTGGAGGACGTAATGAATGTTCTTGACTTAGAACAGCCGCTGGGTGTTATCGTACAGTTTGGCGGTCAGACGGCAATTAATTTGGCTGATAAACTGGTAGAACGCGGTATTCGTATTCTTGGCACATCCTTAGAGGATATTGACCGGGCTGAGGACCGCCATGAATTTGAAGCGATGCTTCATCAGTTAAAAGTTCGTCAGCCGCGCGGTGAAACAGCCACGGAAGTAGAGGCTGCTGTTCAGATTGCGGAGCGCATTGGTTATCCGGTGCTTGTGCGCCCTTCGTATGTATTAGGGGGCAGAGCGATGGAAATCGTGCATGTGGAACGTGATCTGCGGGAATATATGGCGACGGCAGTAAAAGAAATCAGTCATGACGCGCCGATTTTGGTTGATAAGTATATCATCGGCAAGGAATGTGAAATCGATGCCATCTGCGATGGTGAAACGGTTGTGATTCCAGGCATCATGGAGCATATTGAGCGGGCTGGCATTCACTCTGGTGACTCGATTGCCGTTTATCCGGCTCCGACGCTGAGTCAGAAGGTTAAAGATCAGATTGTTGATTATACGATTCGCATCGGGCATGGCTTTAACTTTATCGGCTTATTTAATATCCAGTTCATCGTTGATCAGGATGAAACAGTCTATGTGCTGGAAGTAAATCCACGTTCAAGCCGTTCTGTGCCTTTCTTAAGTAAAATTACTAATATTGCGATGGCGCATCTGGCAACTCAGGCAGTTATGGGCTGCAAATTGAAAGACTTAGGTTTTACGGAAGGCATCTGCAAAGAGAGCAAACGAACTTATGTCAAAGCACCAGTATTCTCTTTTGCGAAGCTGCGTTCTGTCGATACGACTTTAGGTCCGGAAATGAAATCAACCGGTGAAGCGCTGGGCAGTGATGCTACATTAGAAAAGGCACTTTATAAAGCTTTGATTGCCTCTGGCATCAAAGTGTCGCTGAATGGTAATGTGCTGATGACGGTAGCCGATGAAGATAAAGAAGAGGGACTGGCACTGGCAAGACGCTTTAATGAATTTGGTTTTGGTATCTTTGCAACCGAAGGTACCGGTAATTATCTGCGCGAGCATGGCCTTTATGTGCATACAGTAGCGAAAATCAGCGATGAGGATGAGAACAACGTACTAAATGTAATCCGTCAGGGGAAGGTCAGCTATGTGGTTAATACGATGAGCATCAAGCGTTCGGTTGCACAGGATGGCTTCCTGATCCGCCGTGTCTCTGCGGAAAATAATATTCCATGCTTTACATCACTGGATACAGCGAATGCGATTGCAAGTATTATAGAAGCACGCAGCTTTGCGACAATATCCATGAATGATCTGGAGGGATAAGATGAGAGAAGATTGCGGGAAGATAATCAGCAATGAATTGATTAGTGAAGATACATATAAAATGGTGATTGAATCAACGCTGACTCAGGAAATGAAGGCAGGACAGTTTGTGAATATCAAGGTGGCGGAGCACTTCCTCCGCCGGCCGATTTCCATCTGCAGCATTGATGAAACAAGTTATACGATTATTTATAAAGTCGTAGGCGAAGGAACCGAATTGCTGTCGGCAATGAAAAGCGGGATGGAACTGAATGTTTTTGGTCCGTTAGGCAGCAGTTATCCGATTCATGAACCTTGCCAGCGGTATTGCTGATGGGGGGCGGCGTTGGTGTACCGCCGTTGTATGAGGTAGCCAAACAGTATCGGCGTTTGAATAAACGGGTGGTTGTGGCCTTGGGCTTCAATTCATCTGCGGCTTGCTTCTTTGAAGAAGAATTTAAGGCCTTGGGCTGTGAGGTGCTGCTGGCTACAATGGATGGCAGCAAAGGCATCAAAGGAACTGTTTTAGATGCGGTTGATGCGGCCCAAATCGATCTTGATTTTGTATATTCATGCGGACCGATGCCAATGCTGAAAGCCATTGAGAGCCGTTATACAAAAGGTTATACTTCTTTTGAAGCGAGAATGGCATGTGGAATCGGTGCCTGCATGGGTTGTGTCTGCAAAGATAAAAAGGATGAAACAATTTATTACCGAATCTGTAAAGAAGGTCCGGTATTTGAAATAGGAAAGGTGGGGCTGTAATGGAGCTGTCCGTAAATCTGCCTGGTTTAAATCTTAAGAATCCAATCATACCGGCTTCGGGCTGCTGCGGCTTCGGTCATGAACTGAATGAGCTTTATGATCTGAGCCGTTTGGGCGGCATTGCTATTAAATCAGCAACTCTGGCAAGACGGTTTGGCAATCCGACACCGAGAATCGCCGAAACACCTGCCGGCATGCTGAATGCTATCGGTCTGCAAAATCCAGGGGTTGACGTAATTATTGAAAAGGAGCTGCCATGGCTCGCGCAGTTTGATGTAGAGGTATTGGCCAATGTTGCGGGCAGCAGCGTTGAAGATTATGTAGAGACGGCAAAACGGATCTCACAGCATGATTGTGTCAATGTGATCGAACTGAATATTTCCTGTCCGAATGTCAAACATGGCGGGGCTGCTTTCGGTACCGATCCGGATACGGCGGCATTGCTTACCCGAAAAGTTAAGGCGGTCAGTAAGAAGCCTGTCTATGTGAAGCTGTCACCGAATGTCACCGATATCGTATCGATTGCCAAAGCGGTTGAGGAAGCCGGCGCTGACGGGATCGTCATGATTAATACATTGCTTGGCATGCGCTTTGACAAACGCAGCGGCAAGCCGATTTTAGCCAATCTTACCGGCGGTTTAAGCGGTCCGGCCATCAAGCCTGTCGCTTTGCGCATGATTTATCAGACTTATCAGGCAGTAAATATTCCGATTATTGGTGTTGGAGGTATCGAAACTGCAGAAGATGTGGTAGAATTCTTAGTGGCAGGGGCGAGTGCGGTAGAGGTTGGCGCTGCCAATTTCAAAGATCCGATGACATGTGTCAAAATTATTGAGGATCTGCCTCGTGTTTTAGCAAAATACGGATATAATTCCGTAAAGGAAGTAACTGGAAGGAGTCATCAACAATGAGTAAAACAATCGTAGCATTAGACTTTTCAACAAGAAAGGAAGTTTATGAATTTTTATTAAAATTTAATGAACCAATTTATGTCAAGATCGGCATGGAGCTGACTTATTCATTTGGTTTTGAAATTGTTCGTGAAATCAAAGCCATGGGACATAAGATTTTCCTTGATCTGAAACTTCACGATATCCCTAATACGGTAAAACAGGCAATGAAAAATCTAGCGAAGCTGGATGTCGATATTGTAAATCTTCACTGTGCCGGCGGCAGCACGATGATGAAAGCTGCTATTGAAGGACTGCATGAGGGTGCGGTAAATGGCAAACGTCCGCTCTGCATCGGTGTTACTCAGTTAACATCTACTTCTCAGGAAGCGATGGAAAAGGAATTGCTGATTGAACGTGATTTAAAAGAAGTCGTTATCGCTTATGCGAAGCTGGCTAAGGACAGCGGTCTTGATGGTGTTGTATGTTCAGTATTAGAAGCCAAGGCGATTCATGAAGCATGCGGTGAGGATTTCCTGACCGTTACACCGGGTATTCGTTTAGCAACTGATTCTAAAGATGATCAAAAGCGTGTCGCAACTCCAGAGGTTGCGAAAGAAGAAGGCTGTGACTTGATCGTTGTAGGCCGTTCAATTACGAAGAGTGCTGATCCGCTGGCTACTTATCATCAGATTGAAGCGGTAATGGAGGGGAAATAAGATGATTGAAAAGGAAATTGCGAAAAGCTTATTGGATGTTAAGGCTGTCTTTTTAAGACCAAATGAACCATTTACGTGGGCAAGCGGCATCAAAAGCCCGATCTATTGTGACAATCGTTTAGTGCTCTCTTCCGGAAAAAGAGATTTAGTTAAAAATGGTTTAGTTGATTTAATCAAGAAGGCATATCCGGAAGTTGAGGTTATCATGGGAACGGCGACCGCTGGTATCCCGATGGCTGCTTTGACAGCTGATGTTATGGGCATTCCAATGGGTTACGTACGTTCTTCTAATAAGACACACGGTAAGGAAAACAAGATTGAGGCCGTGTTTTGCCTGGTCAGAAGGTTGTTGTTGTGGAAGACTTGATTTCGACTGGCGGCAGCTGTATCGGTGTGGTAGAAGCACTGCGTGAAGCTGGGGCGGTTGTTTTAGGTGTAGCGGCTATCTTCTCTTATCAGCTGCAGGATGCTGTTAATAACTTTGGTTCAATTGACTGTCCGTTTGTGACATTAAGCAATTATGACGCGCTGATTGAAACGGCTTTGGAGCTTGATTATATTAAGGCTGAAGATCTTGAAAAGCTGAAAGCCTGGAAACAAGATCCAAAAGATGAAAGCTGGATGACTAAATAATAATGAAAGCGGCACAATGCCGTTTTTCTTTTAAAGATAAAGGAAGTGAGTTTATGCCAGCACCGAGATCTATGAATGAATTATTTCAACGTTTATCAAAATCAGCGTTTCGCAGCCGGTTTCAGTTAAAGGTGAACGAACTGACTTATATCGAAGCAAAAGGTCTGCCCACCATTCGCCGCCATGCTGAAGATTTTGTTGCCAAGCGATTAGCTGCAGCTGAACCTCTAAATGATGGCAAACAGACACCTATGCGGGGACATCCGGTATTTATTGCTCAGCATGCGTGTGCCGTGTGCTGCCGCGGCTGTCTTGAAAAATGGCATGGTATCCCTAAGCATCGGAAATTAAGTCAGGCCGAGCAGGAATATATAGTCGAAGTCATCATGACTTGGCTTGGCAGACAGATGCAGAAATAAACGCTTTTCATCATTTCATTACCTTTTTGTCATTATTACAATTTAGAAAGTATTTTCAAAATCAGAATATTGTATAATGGTATCAACTTAGAAAGAGGGGTAAAGAGAATGAATAGAATTTTTGAAGTATTAGCGTCAGTATTGCCGATTCTTCTTATTATAGCTGTTGTGCTGATTCTGATTTCGCTTTGCTGGCGAAAAGTACCGCAGGACAAAGCGGCTGTCATCACCGGCTTTACAAAAAGAATCATTACCGGTAAAGCGGGATTAGTCATTCCGTTTTTTGAAAGAATTGATATTGTTTCATTGGAAAACATTCCTATCACATTTACAACAGAGGATGTTATGGACTGTGAAGGTGTACCAATTACAACAACTGGTACGGCTGTCGTAAAGATTATCAATAATCCTGAAAATATTTATAAGGCTGTTGAACAATTCGATTCAGCGTCAATCAGTAAGACGGTTGACAATATCCGTACAACAGTTACCGATGTTATTGAAGGTAACCTGCGTGAAATCATCGCTACAATGTCGGTAGAAGAAATATATAAAAATCGTGATATGTTCTCCAGTAAGGTTGAGGATGTGGCTGAAGATGTATTGGGCCGTATGGGTCTGCAGATCGTTGTTTTAACGATTAAGGATATTGATGATAAGAACGGCTTCTTAAAGGCCTTAGGTGCTAAAAAATCGCGGAAGTGAAGAAGGATGCGACGATTGCGGAGGCTGAGGCTGCGAAGGAAGCGGATATTAAAACTGCTGAATCAAGACGGCTTGGTGAGCAGGCAAAGATTGAGGCGCAAGTTAAAATTGAAGAAGCCCGCAAAAATCAGGCGGTGCAGGTTGCAAGCTTTAAGCAGGAGCAGGATACGAAGACTGCTGAAGCTGATTTAGCGTATAAGATCCAGCAGGAAACAACCCGTAAAATGGTTATTGATAAAGAAAAAGACGCGGAAATTTTGGAACAGCAAAGAGCGACTGAATTAGCTAAACAGAAGGCACTGCGTAAAGAAATCGAATTGCAGGAGACGGTTTTGAAGCCGGCGGAAGCAGCTAAGACACAGCGTCAGCTTGAAGCCGACGCTAATAAGTATGAAGAAATTGCCAAGGCTGAAGCACTTGCGGAAGCCAGACGCAAGGAAGGTGCCGCCGAGGCGGAGGTTATTCGCCAGACCGGTGCTGCGGAGGCGGAAGCCATTCGTTTAAAAGGTATTGCGGAGGCTGAAAGTCTGCAGAAACAAGCCGAAGCTTATCAGCAGTTTAATAATGCTGCGATGCTCAGCAAGGTTGTTGAACAATTGCCGCAGATGGCAGCTGCGATTGCTGAACCGTTGGCTAATATCGATAAGGTTATCGTTATGGACGGCGGCAGCGGTGAAGGTACTGCCGGCATAGCCAGTAATGTGACTAAGGTTTTGACACAGACAATTGAATCAGTAAAGGAAATGACCGGTTTTGATATTACTGATGTATTAAAAGGACAGACCTATGATGCGAAGGTAAACCGCAACATCAAGCTGTCACCGGAAAGTGTTGAGGCGGTAAAAGCGGCAGTAACACCAAAAGAAAGTGAAAAAACGGAAGCTGTCGCTGAACCGGAAGTGAAAGCTGAAGTTAAACCGGAAGTTAAAAAAGAAGAAAAATTATCCTGGGAGTAATCATTCCCAGGATTTTTTCTTGGAAGGAGTAAACGGTTACAGAAGATTTTATGCTATAATTGATTCAAGAGGGTGTAAACATGGAAAAATATATCTTAGCGATTGATCAGGGGACAACAAGTACCCGCGCGATTTTATTTGACAAGCATGGCAATCTGCAGGCAACGGCCCAGCGGGAATGTGAGAATTTTTATCCGCATCCATCTTGGGTCGAACAAAATGCGAATACCATTTGGTCTTCAACGGTAGGCGTCATCAGCGAAGCTGTGGCAGCGGCTAATTTAAAGATGGAAGATGTTGCGGCCATCGGTATCACCAATCAGCGTGAAACAACGATACTCTGGGATAAATTGACTGGCCAGCCGATTTACATGGCGATTGTTTGGCAGAGCCGGCAAAGTGATTGCTACTGTCAGGAAATGAAGCAAAAGGGATACGAGCCCTTATTTTTTGAAAAAACCGGCTTGGTTTTAGATCCGTATTTCAGTGCCAGCAAGATCCGTTATATACTGGATCATGTAGAAGGAGCGCAGGCGAGAGCCGAGCGAGGCGAGCTGTGTTTTGGCACGGTGGATTCATTTCTGATTTGGAAATTGACGGGCGGCAAGGTACATGTCACGGACGTCAGCAATGCGTCAAGAACCTTATTAATGAATCTGCATACGCTTGATTATGATGAGGAACTGCTTGAATTATGGAACATTCCGCGCTGTTTATTGCCTGAAATCAAGGATACCTCCTGTGTCTATGGCTTGAGTGACGCTTCTTTGTTCGGTGTGCAGATACCAATTGCGGCAGCGGTCGGCGATCAGCAGGCGGCATTGTTTGGCCAGACGTGCTATGCACCGGGCAGTGTCAAAAATACCTACGGTACCGGCTGTTTTCTGTTGATGAATACCGGCAGTCAGATTATTCATTCAAAGCACGGCCTGCTTTCCTGCGCGGGCTGGAAAATCGGCAGTGAGGTAAACTATGTGTTGGAAGGCAGTGTGTTTGTGGCCGGGGCAGCTATTCAGTGGCTGCGCGATGGCTTAAAAATCATTCAAGATTCTTCGGAGACATATCGCCGTTCGCTGGCGGTTAAAAGCAGTGATGGCGTATATGTGGTGCCGGCTTTTACTGGCCTTGGGGCGCCTTATTGGCTGCCGTCATGCGGGGCGCGATTTTTGGCTTGACCCGCGGTACGAGTCAGGATCACCTCATCCGCGCTACCTTGGAGTCATTGGCATATCAGACTGAAGATGTTCTGCAGGCGATGCAGAAGGATGCCGGCATGAAGCTGACAGCTTTAAAGGTTGACGGCGGCGCCAGTAAGAATGATTTCTTGATGCAGTTTCAAAGTGATATTTCCAACTGTGATGTCCATCGTTCATTAATCAGTGAGACAACTGCCTTAGGGGCTGCCTGTCTGGCTGGTCTGGCGGTAGGTTTCTGGAAGGATAAACAAGAAATTATCGATAATTTCAAGAGCGGCAGTCAGTTTACGGCAACCATTAATGAAGAAGAAAGGAGGAAGCTGCTTGAAGGCTGGCATCGCGCCATTGAAGCAGCCATGAAATTCTGATGATTGAAGCGATTAAAAAAAGAAGAAGTATCCGCAGTTATCAAAACAAACCGGTAGAGTCAGAAAAAATCAATGAACTTCTGCAGGCCGCCATGCTGGCGCCAAGTGCTATGAATTTGATGCCCTGGCATTTTACGGTGGTAACTAACCGGGAAAAATTAACGCAGATACCGACTTATCATCCTTATACTACTATGATGAAAACGGCTCCCTGTGCAATCATTGTATCTGGGGACCGAGCTATAACTAAAAAAGATGCATTTATTTATTGCGACTGTTCGGCGGCAATCATGAATATGCTGCTGAGTGCCGCTGATCTTGATCTTGGTACATGCTGGTGTGCGATTGCTCCTGATGAGGGCCGCATCAAGGCATTTCGTTCTGCGTTTGATCTGCCAGAGGAATGGCTGCCGGTAGCGGTCGTGGCGGTGGGTTATGCTGCGGAACAGAAGGAATTGAAGGATATTTTTAAGCCTGAAAGAATCACTTATTGCGAATAAAAATCACTCAGGTGTATAGCAACGATACAATTGACACATAATAATACCGAGTGCTATATTGAAAGCCTACGGGAGGTATTATTTATGAAAAAGTTAAGCGTATTATTAATGGTGCTGGCATTAGTTGGATGCAGCAACAATACTGCTCCGGTATCTAAAACTGGTACAGGAGAAATTGAAACAGATTCTGATAAGACAACAGTTACTGTTACTTTAGAAGGCGATAAATTGACTGCGGTTTCAATTGACCAAGCGAATAAAGGTTCTGATAGCAAAAAAGAATTGAAAGAAGCTTATAACATGAAGCAAGCTTCATCAATTGGTAAAGAATGGTTTGAACAAGCTGAATTCTTAGAAAATTATATGGTTGAAAATAATACAACTGAAATTGAAATGGATGAAAATGGTAAAGCCGTTTCAGAAGATGTATTATCTGGCTGCACTATCGGTATCAAGGATATCGTAGAAGCTGCTAACCAAGCTGTAAAAGCTGCGAAGTAATGTTAAGCAAGGTCACTTTAAGAGAAGCGGCCTTGCTTTTTTCATTGCAATTAAAATTAACTCATGTATAATTAATTAACAGGAGTGTTGTTCATGAGAAATACTAAAAAATTGACAATGGTTGCAATGATGATTGCCTTATCCGTTGTTTTTCATACCGTTGAAGGCATGGTTTGGAATCCGGCAGAATTTGTTGTACCGGGTTTTAAATTAGGCCTTGCGAATATCGTCGGCCTGATCGCCTTATTCAAGTTTGACAGCAAAACGATGATTACTGTAAATTTTATGCGCGTCATGATTTCCAGCTTGCTGACGGGTACGATTCTCGGTCATGTTTTCTGGCTCTCATTAAGCGGTGTGGTACTGTCGACAGCGATGGCGATTCTGCTGCATAATAAGATCAAGCTCAGTCCAATCGGCGTCAGTATCGGTGCCAGTGCTTTTCACTGCATCGGTCAGATTTTAATGGCAGTTTATTTGTATAACCAGATTCGGATGATATTCTATCTGCCGGTTTTGCTGCTGCTGAGTGTGCCGACTGGAATCGTAACGGGTATTATTTCACAGATGGTTGTGAAACGATTAAAATAGGAGGAATTATGGAGAAATATTCATATCGTACAAGGGGTGTCTGTTCAACTAGGATGGACTTTGAAATTGAAGGTAACATTATAAAATCTTTACAGGTCATGAATGGCTGTGACGGTAATCTTAAAGGGATTGCAAGCATAATCCGCAATAAGACAATTGATGAAGTGATTGAAGCCTTTGAAGGCATTCAGTGCGGTTTTAAAAAGACTTCATGTCCGGATCAAATCGCCTGCGCGTTGAAATTATATAAGGAGCAGCAGCATGCAGTTAAAGGTTAATGATCTGTATCAGCTGCAGAATGGTTTGGATGAAGAAATCTATCAAAAATTTTCATTGACTCGGGAGGGAACATCGATCCGCCGCCGTTTGGCTTTGCTTGTTGAACTTGGCGAGTGTGTGAATGAAACCCGCTGCTTTAAATTTTGGAGCGTTAAGGGGCCAAGTCCGGCACCCGTGATTCTTGAGGAATACGCTGACGGAATTCATTTCTTGCTTTCGTTGGGCATTGATTTAAAAGATCCTTCTGATCACATTGCCAGTATTGAAGCGAGCGAGGATTTGACGGAGGCTTATCTTGAAATGTATGAGCTTTGCTTAGACTTTCATCAGCATTTTGATTTAGCGCACTATCATCAATGCTTTAGGTATTATCTGGGCATCGCTCAGCGCTTGGGTTATACCGCTGAGGACATCCGCGAACATTACTTGCTGAAAAATCAAGAGAATCACCATCGTCAAGATACCAATTACTAATCGACGCAATCGCGTCTTTTCTTTTATTCATTGATGTGTTTACATCGTGGTGAAAATTTACATAAAAATAATTGAAATAAAATGTAAAATCTTATTGCAAAGATTTTCTTTCTCTGTTATACTAGAATCAGTTAAAGAAATTAACTAAGTTTTACATAATTTCAATTGCCTTTGTTCATACCTCCTTGTAGCAAAACTTTCCTGATGAACATGAAATTATGTAAAATCATCAAAAATACGCCATTCGGGCGTTTTTTGTTATAATGATAGACATGGTTTAAAATAAGAACTAGAAGTTTTGAAATGGAGTGACTTGAATGAATAAGAAACACGGAATTTTAGCGTTGGCTCTGATCGCACTGGATCAGATTACCAAGCTGATTGTGGCAAATACGATGGAATATGGTCAAAGCATCCCGGTGCTGGGTAAGTTTTTTGAATTAACTTATGTCCATAATACGGGTGCTGCCTGGAGTATGCTGGAAGGCAAAATGATGTTTTTTTATCTGATTTCGATTGTAGCGCTGCTGGTGCTTGGCTATTTTTATTTCAAAACCAGCAATGCGGAGAAGCTGACAAAGTTGGGGCTGGTAATGATGATGGCTGGCACAATCGGCAATTTTATTGACCGCTTAGCCTATCAGTATGTAATTGATTTCTTGGATTTTGTGATCTTAGGTTATGATTTCCCAGTGTTTAATGTTGCCGATTCGGTTTTATGTATCGGTGTTTTATTGATTTTGTTTTGATGTTTTTCTGGAAAGTAGAGGATTAAAAAAATGAAACATAGCGAATGGCGTGTAACGGCTGAAGACATGAATGAGCGTATTGATAAGGTTGCCGCGAAATATGAGGCAGAACTGACGCGCAGCCGTCTTCAGACACTGATTGATGAGGGATCTTTGCTTGTCAATAGCAAAACCGGTTAAAAATAACTATAAGGTAAAGCTTGATGATTTTATTGAGCTGGATTTTATTGATGATGCAGAATTAGACGCACCGGCGGAAAATCTGAATCTGGATATTGTTTATGAAGACAGCGATGTTATTGTGATCAATAAGCCGCGGGGAATGGTGGTTCATCCATCGGCTGGCAATCAGCATGGTACTTTGGTCAACGGCCTGCTTTATCATTGCACTGATCTTTCTGGAATCAACGGCGTTTGCGGCCTGGAATCGTGCATCGCATCGATAAGGATACAACAGGACTTTTAATTGCCGCAAAAATGATAAAGCCCATCTTTCACTTGCTGATCAGCTGAAAGATAAAACGGTAAATCGTCTTTATTACGCGTTGGTGCATGGGGTTATGGAGCATGATTACGGGACCATTGATGCACCAATCGGCCGGGATGTTAAGGATCGTCAGAAGATGGCGGTTACCGCTGTCAATTCAAAACATGCCGTGACGCATTTTAAGGCCGTTGAACGGTTTAAAAACTATACGCTGGTGGAATGCCGTCTGGAAACGGGACGCACTCATCAGATTCGTGTCCATATGCAATACATCAAGCATCCGGTGGTGGGCGATCAGAAGTATTCATATCGAAAAACTATGGATTGCGGCGGTCAGCTGCTTCATGCGCATACGCTTACGTTTGTTCACCCGTCGACCGGTGAGAGTGTGACGGTTCATGCACCGCTGCCGCAGAATTTTCAGAATATTTTAGATGCTATTCGAAAGGAGGAGATGTAATGCAATATCGTGACAGTGACGTTACTTGCATGCAGCTGCTGACTTTTTTAGTCACTCACTATAATTATCAGATTGTCACCCTCAGACAAAATCAGTCTAATGATTTTTGGCTTGCAAATCCGCTGAATAAGGAATATCCAGTGATTCGTCTATGCGGTGATGTCAGCACTGAATTGTATTCTCAGGATACCTATCTGAAAAGTGTTCATCAGGTTATCTTAAGTGCAGTTGGTGCACAGGGGCCGCTTTTGATTTTAAATACCAATGAATTATCAGCGGCTGCTGAAAATGAATTTGCGAAGCAATATGTCGTGTTGCCTGATCAAATGATCGATGAACTGCTGATTAAGGCCTTTCCGGGTATTGAGGCTGTTTGTCATAAGGTAGAAAATAATCAGGAAGAATTCTTGAAATGTACGAAAAGGCTTGAGAAGAAAGCGATGAATGAAGCCCGCCAGCGGCGTAAGATTCCGGTGAAGGACTTGCCGAAGCTGACCATGGTATTTATCGGTATCTGTGTAGCCGTATTTATTTTAGTGAATCTGTTATCCTTGATGAATGGTGAACTAACTAGTGCTGCGATTTTCCTTGGCGCTTATTATAAGATGTCCGTCGTTTCCAATTTTGAATATTGGCGGCTGCTGAGTGCCGGATTTGTTCATGCGGATATTTTTCATTTATTAATGAATATGATGGCTTTGTTTAATTTGGGCTTCTATTGCGAAAAACGTTATACGAAGAAACAGTTTCTATTAATTCTTTTGGCATCAATTGTCGCGGGCAATCTATTTGTCTTTATTGGTGATGCCAATATTGCCGGACTAGGCATCAGCGGCGGTTTGTTTGGTTTGTTGGCTGCTTATATCGTATCGCTTTGCGCTGATGGTTCAATCAAGAATCGTATGGTGCGGGTGAATTTAACCTCAACGATCATGATGAATGTATTTATCTCATTGCTGCCGAATATTTCCTTAATGGCGCATCTTGGCGGTTTTATCATCGGCGGTATACTGGCCTTTATCATGATTGATGTTAAGCGCTGGAAAACCGTGCGCATGCATACGCGCAATGCTTTTATCCTGCTGATTATTGGCCTCTGCCTGTTAGTGCCGAGAGTTCAGCGGATTGATCCGTTTTATCCGATGACGGATGCGATTTTAATTACTACGGCTCAGGAACTAAATCTGGATGGTTATGCCGAGATGCTGAAACACAATTTTATTAAAACGGCTGAAAGTCAGAATGAATCAGCTTATGAACTAAGCTTAAATGCTGCATTGAAGCAGCTTCAGGAGGCTAAACATGAAAAGAACTGATGTTTTATCTTGGGATGACTATTTTATGGGATTGGCTCATCTCTCCGCTAAACGATCAAAAGATCCTTCCACACAAGTAGGAGCTGCTATCGTTTCTGAAGAGCATCGGGTCGTTGGCATCGGCTACAATGGCTTTCCAAGCGGCTGTGATGATGATGTTTATCCATGGGAGCGTGAAGGTGATTTTGGTGATACGAAGTATCCTTATGTTGTTCATGCGGAACTGAATGCGATTCTCAACAGCAATCAGCTGTGCCGCGGCTGTACGATCTATGTCTCACTCTTCCCATGCAACGAATGTGCGAAAGCAATTATTCAAAGCGGTATTAAACGAGTCGTGTACGAATGTGATAAATATGCGGATACTGATGCGGTTAAAGCGAGTAAGCGGATGTTTTTATCGGCGGGTGTCGAATTGAAACAGCTTGATCACGATGTGCGGCTGAACGTTGAAATTATCCATCATGACTAAAAAAGCAGGTTTCGGCCTGCTTTTCTAACGTTTGATTTTATCGGTATTCTTAAAGTGAAGTTTAGCTGCATTCATCAAACCTTGCTCGCCATGCATTTCATAAAACTGCTGTATCAGCGGTTCAGTGGCAGGTCCGGCACCTTTCGGCAGCTTGAAGGAATAATGCTCACTGAGAGTATCCATCGCCTTTAAAAATGCGAAGCGGGCAATTATTGAGCCGCAGGCAACTGCCGGATATTTATTTTCCGCCTTGGTTTCAAAAGTGATGCCGCGCACAATTTCACGTTCATTTTTTAAATAACGGTAATAGCTGGCTTCCGGGGTAAATTGGTCAATCACCGATAAAGCGGGGAGCTGACCAAGCTTCTTTCGCAGATGCAGATAAGCCTGATTGTGCAGCTTTGCTTTGATGCAGTTTAAATTTTGTGTCTGATGTACTTGATTGTATTTGTAATTATCAAGAATTAATAATGAATAGGGAATTTCGGCCATCAGCTTGGGAGCAATTTTTAAGATCTGTTCATCACTTAGCTGCTTGCTGTCTTGAATGCCTAATGATTGCATGAGCGAAACGTGATTTGCATCAACATAGGCGGCGCAGACACAGACCGGGCCAAAATAATCACCGGTACCGACTTCATCGCTGCCAGCCTGTGGATAACCGGCAGGCTTAGCGGTAGTTTGAAGAGTGGTCTGAGTAAGTGTTTTAGGCTCAAATAGGGCGGCCATTTCTTCAGCGTCCCGGCCTTGGAATACAACCTTTTTTGAATCATAGGCGGTAATGGTACAGCCATCGAGCTTAAGCTGATATTGAGCATAGGCCGGTGTTTTTACAGCCTTGCTTTGATATGTTTCAAACAGTGTGTCGATCTGTTTTTGATTTAAAGTTAAAGTAACGGTATTCATAAATTCACCTCGTTCTTCATTTTAACATTGTTTGCATTAAAAAGACAGATGCATTATTATTATAGGGTAAGCAGGTGAAGGAATGATTATAAATAGTCAATATGCAATATTTTTTGATTTGATACTGATCGTAGTTTTGGGAATACTGATCATAGATGGATATCGAAAAGGTTTTTTTATAAGGTACTGAGCTGTCTTTCTTTCTTTTTGGTGCTCTTTATCTGTTGGCAGATTACCCCGGCAATCGCCGATGTGTTTGCAATTTTCCCAAAGGAACTGGCGCCGTTCGCTCAAACCAATCTGGCAGCTTTTTTCTATGGTTATGCCAATCGAGCGTTGATTTTTGTCTTATTGACCGCTGTTTTTATGCTTTTTCTTTTGATCTTGCGGCCATTAAGCAAGCTGTTTCAGAAGCTGCCGGTGATTTCAACGATCAATGCGATGTTGGGCATGGTGTTTGGTATCGCGCAGGGAATGCTGGTGGTTTTGATTGTTTACTTTATTTTAAATACTCCCTTAGTCAGCAACAGCCGTGAATTTATTTCTGCGTCTTTGATTCGCTATGCGAAGCCATTAAATGATGAGCTTGTTATATTGGCTGGGGATGTGCTGAATGATTATCAAATGATTGAAAAGGGAGAAAATGCTGATACTAAATCGCTTCAGGAATTTAAAGCCTGGCTGTCGGCGAAAGGCATCAGTGATAGTGATCTTGCTGAATTTATTTTATCAGCAGTGAATTAGGAGGAATTATGAAAGAGAGTTATGAAGCGTTAGAGCTTGAACATATCAAACGGGAGATTTCCCGTTATTGCGCGTTTTCATTAGGTGTCCATGAAATCATGAACGCAAAGCCGTATTTCGACAGCCTGCATGTCAAGCGTGAGCTAAAACGCAGCCGGGAAGCGATTCGCTGTACGATCCAATACGGTACGATGCCATTAGGCGGTGTCCATGATCTGCGAGAGGCACTGAATGGCGCTAAAAAAGGATTGACCTTATCTGCACAGCAGCTGCGTCAGTGTGCGGATCAAGTACGCTGCGCGCAGGCGGCGCAAAATTATATGAAGAATTTTGATCAGGAGGTTGAGGCATTATTGGAATTGAGTGATGCCTTAAATCTGCCTTTAGCAATGGCAGAGGCTATTGAAAAATGTATTTCTGTGAACTATGAGGTCATGGACAGTGCAAGCGCTCAGCTGAAGTCAATACGTAAAACAATTAAAGCATGCGAAGCAGATGTCAATACGGCGGTACAGAGTTTTATTCAAAACAATAGCGCTAAATTGATGGATACGATTACCACGACGCGCAATGACCGCATCTGCGTCTTAGTGAAAATCAGTGAAAAGAATTCCGTCAAGGGTTTTATTCACGGTGAGAGTGCTTCCGGTCAGACCGCTTATATTGAACCGGAAAGTCTGATTCATGCAAACAACAAGCTGCAGAGTGCGCGCAGTGCTGAACAGGAAGAGATTGAACGTATCTTGCAGCAGCTTTCTTCACTTGTAAAAAAGGAAAGTGATGCGCTGATTAGTAATTGTGAGACCTTTGGCTTATTGGATGCTATTTTTGCGAAAGCCCGCTGGGCGAAGGAGAATGATTCCTGTGTTGCTGAAATTGATGATAAAGCACAGCGTCTTTATCTGAAAAAGCGCGGCATCCTTTGATTGATCCTAAAAAGTCATTGCAAATACATATGAAATTGCATTGCCCAAACGAATCCTATTGATTACTGGTTCCAATACCGGCGGTAAAACAGTAACCTTAAAGACATTAGGCTTATTTGTGCTGATGAGCATGTGTGGTTTTCCAATCCCCTGCGAGGAAGCAGTTATGCCGCTATATGATGGTATTTTCGTAGACATTGGCGATGAACAGTCAATTGAACAGTCTTTATCCACTTTTCGGCGCATTTATCGAAACTGGCTGCCATCTGTGACCATGCGACGGATCGCTCGCTGATCCTGCTTGATGAGCTGGGCTCCGGCACGGACCCGAAGGAAGGGGAAGCATTGGCCATCGCAGTTCTTGATTATCTGCGTACCAAAAATGCCATGGTGGTTGCTACGACCCACTATTCGCAATTAAAGGCTTATGGTGCCCGCTGGGATGAAGTACTTTTATCCAGTGTTGAGTTTGATATGGAAAAGATGCAGCCAACCTATCGTTATATCGAGGGTTTGAGCGGGAAGTCAAATGCTTTTGAAATTGCCCGCCGTTTTGGCTTAAACAATAAAATTCTGACACAAGCCGCTCAGATCAAGGAAGCAAGCAAAACTGAACAGGAGCGCAGTGTGGAACGGTTGGAGGATACGATTCAGCAGAATATGTCGATTCAGAGTCATCTTGAAGAGGAACTGAAAACGCTGCGTGCTGAAAAAGAAGCCTTTGAGAAAGCAAAGGAAAAGTTTGATGCTGAGCGTGAGAAGATTATTGAAGAAGCGAAAGAGAAAGCTTTCTTTCTTGTGGAAGAAGCACGTGAGGAAAGTGAAGCTATCATTCAGCAGCTGAAGGACAGTAAAGAGGCGAAACCGCATGAATTATTGGCGATCCGTAAAAAACTTGACAGCGTGGTTACTGAAAGCGAACCGATAGTAGAGGATGAAAATCATGTCTATGCGGTCGGTGATTATGTACAGATCAAAAAATATAATTATTATGGTGAAGTTCAGGAGGTCAGCGGCAAATACATTCATGTATTGGCAAATGGACTGAAAATGAAGCTGAAGCCGGAGGAACTATTGCCGGCAAAAAACAAAAGGTGAAAAAGCCGAAGTCATCTTATGCGAAATCACTGCGTTCATCGATTTCACTTGAATGCAATGTGATTGGGCTGTATGTCGATGAGGCACTGGCGGTAATTGATAAATATCTGGATAATGCTGTGTTAGCGAATGTATCTAATGTTCGTCTTGTCCATGGCGTTGGCACCGGTGCTTTGCGCAATGCGATTCATGCATATCTGAAAAAGAACCCAAGAGTGGCGGAGTTTCGCATGGGCGGTCAGGGTGAAGGCGGTTTAGGCGCTACGGTGGTAACGCTGAAAACCAAGGGGAAATAATCATGCCCAGTGAATTGATTAAAAATAAACTCGCACTGCTGCCGGCAGAGCCAGGTTGTTATTTGATGAAGGATATCAATGGTGAAGTCATCTATGTAGGTAAAGCGATTAAACTGAAAAACCGGGTAAAATCCTATTTTGTCGGTGCTCATAACTATAAGACAACGAAGCTGGTATCTAATATTGTCGATTTTGAATACATAGTGACAGGTTCTGAAAAGGAAGCGCTGCTGCTTGAATTTAACTTGATCAAGAAATACGCGCCGCGTTTTAATATCATGTTTATGGATGATAAGAGTTATCCTTACATTAAATTGTCAAAGGAAAAGCTGCCGACATTAAAGGTAGTCCGCAATACGACTGATAAGAAAGCGGAATATTTTGGGCCTTTTCCTGATTCAGGTGCGGCTTATCATACGATTAATCTGCTGAATCAGCTTTATCCTTTGCGGAAATGTAAGAAAATGCCTAAAAAAGAATGTCTTTATTATCATATTCATCAATGCTTGGGACCTTGTATCAATGAGATTGATGAACATGTCTATCAAGAGATGGTCAACGGCATCAAGCGTTTTCTGCGCGGTGATGTCAATGATCTGCTTGTCCAGCTGAAAAAGGAAATGAATGAGGCCAGTGAAGCGCTGCAGTTTGAGAAGGCACAGGAAAAGCTTGAGCTGATCCGTTCCATCGAACATGTGACGGCGAAGCAGCAGGTACAGTTCAAAGATAAGAAAGACCGTGATGTATTCGGTTATTATGTTGATAAAGGCTACATCAGTATTCAGGGCTTTTTTCTGCGTTCAGGTAAAATTCTTGAAAGAGCGCTGGCCATTCATCCAATCGTCGATGATCCGCAGGCGATGTTTACTTCCTTTATTATGCAGTATTATGGAAAAATCCATTGCCGGCGGAGATTTTGCTGCCATCTGCTCTTGATGTGACTTTGTTGGAACAGGCCTTGGATACTAAAATCGTTCAGCCAATCAAGGGCGATAAGCTGAAGCTGGTGGATATGGTTATCGCTAATGCCAGAGATTCGCATCATCAGAAATTTGAATTGGCAAGCCGTGAAGAAAATAAGAAGGAAGAAGCAATGCATGCGTTATCTTCAATCTTTCATAAACGGATTACTTCTATTGAGATGGTCGATAACTCACATATCTCCGGTGCTTTTAATGTCTCAGGCTTTATTGTCTTTAAGGACGGCGAGCCTCTAAGAAAGATTATCGTCTCTATCGTCTGGGCCCGTATGTCAGCGACCTCGATTCAATGAAAGAGGTTATTTACCGCCGCTATTTCCGTATTCTGAAAGAGAAAAGTCCATGCAGCGACCTGCTGATTGTCGACGGCGGCTGGCAGCAGATTGAGGCGGCTAAGGAAATCCTTTCAGAATTTGAGATCGATATCACTTTAGCTGGCCTGGTCAAGGATGACCGCCACCGAACGAGCAATTTGATGGACAGTGACGGTAATATCATCGATATTAAAAAAGACAGTGCGCTTTTCTTTCTGCTGACACAGATGCAGGATGAGGTCCATCGTTTTGCCATCAGCTATCATCGCAAGCTGCGCAGCAAGGCGATGACAAAATCAGTGCTTGACGATGTGGAGGGCATCGGTGAAGTGCGGAAAAAAGAAATCTGGAAGCATTTCAAATCATTAAAGAATTTAAAAGCTGCCACTGTGGAAGAACTTGCTGAGGTAGTGCCGCAGCAGGTTGCTCAAAATGTTTTTGAGGTTCTTCATGCAAGTAACACTGACCAAAATGAATCTGATGCATAGGATAGAGTGTCGGAACTAGGAGGGTTACTTACGCAAATGGTCTGTACGAAACGTGAGGCTGAAGTTTTTAATTATCTGATTCAAAACTACAGCACCAAGGAAATTGCCGCGTTGATGGGAATCAGTGATAAGACCGTAAGAAATCACATATCCAATGTGATCTTAAAGTTAAATGTGTCTTCACGTACTCAGGCAATGCTTGAATTGATACGGTTAAATCAATTAAAAATCGACGGTTAAACATGGGCCTTTTCAATAAGGCCCTTATTTACGCAAAGGCAGACTGATTTTCTGTTTAGTTTCTTTTAGTTGTGCTATAATACTGTGGAGGTGATTTTATGAAAACCAAAAGAGCTATCTTTATAGGTAGTTTAATTGTTCTTTTCATATGCTGTTACAGTATAATGAACAAGCATTTTGATCCGCTTGCAAGATATAAATATGCTGATAATGATAATCGTGATTTGATTATTAGTTATTTAAGCAGTGAGGATATTAATTATCTGATTGACCGTCAGCTCCTGCCTGAGGAATTTATGCCGTATTTTGGGATTCAGGATTTTAATATCCGTTATACGGTTTATTATAATATTGCCAAGCAGCCAGACCTGCTGATGCACAGACCATTGTTGATTTTGTCAATAAATATCTTGATGTGACGTTTAATCATGATAATCTTGAACCTTTGGTGAGAAATTATTCTTATGAGCTGATGAGTGATTTCTTTGAACATGGAGATCGTTATGCTGAGAATGAAGGTTTGTTGATTGATCCTGGCGCGCTTACGGCTAAAATCATTGAGGGGAAAACACTATATCGTTATCAGCCGGATGATCTGGTTGATATTGTGAATGTTCCAAGCGTCAACGCATATAGTGAAAATGAACCAATTCAGGTGCGTAAGGAACCCGCATCAGCGTTATCCTCGTTGTGTGCGGCAGCCACTGAGCTGAACGGCAAAACTTGCGGCAACATGATTCTGGTGGGCGGTTTTGTATCCTATGAGGAGCAGGTTGAGCTCTATGAGCAGGCGCTGCTTCACTATGGCTATGATGAGGTTGATCAGCATATCTTTAAGCCTGGACATTTTGAAAATCAGCTTGGCTATACAGTTGAACTGCAGCTGGCAAAGGTGGAAGTCGAGACAGAGGACGCAAATGAAGCGACAGCCGATGATGCTGAAGCAGAAAATAAAAAGCAAGAAAATGAACAGATTGCCTGGCTGAAGAAGCATATTGCTGAATACGGTTTTGTGTTCCGTTATCCAGAGGATGTGAATGAAAAAGGACATCTTGTTTTGCGGTATGTCGGAATTGAAAAGGCAAAGGAATTGACAGAGAAGGGTCTAAGACTAGAGGATATAGGATAATGAATAAAAAAATTGGTATCTGTGATTCGGGATTAGGGGGCATTCAGGTAATGAAGGCATTGATGGATGCCAATCCTAAGGTTGATTTTATGTTTATCGGCGATCAGCTGCATGCACCTTACGGAGCCTTATCTAAAGCCGAATTGTTTGAATATGGCGCTAAAATGATTCATGAATTTCAAAAGCAGGGAATCGATGAAGTGGTTATCGCCTGCAATACGCTTTGCGCCAATGTGTTTGATGATTTGTGTCAGGCTTTTCCTAAGATACAGTTAAAGGGCGTGCTGCAGCCGACTGTTGATCAGTTAACCGGTGAAAATGTCCATGCGGTATTAGTCATGGCAACCGCTAAAACAATAGCGGCTCATGCCTTTGAGAAAGCCATCCATCAGCTTGATGAGACATGTCAGGTGTATGAGCTTGCTTGTCCGGCATTAGTACCGTTGATTGAAAACGGCGAGGATCAGGCGGCATTATATGCGGCAGCGGCAGATTATGTGATGCCTTATAAGGGAAAGGTTGATGCGGTGATTTTAGGCTGTACCCATTTTCCGTTGATTGCTGAGGAAGTAAAGCGTCTGCTAGATGTAAAGCTTTACGATTCCAATCAAGCGGCAGTCAATATGATGACATTGCCAAAGGGGGAAGCAAAAGGTCAGATTGTGGTTTGCACAACTAAAGATGCAGCCTTGATGAAGCGTCAGATCAAAGCGATTATAAATGAAGACTTAGCGGTTCAAAAGATTGATTTTGAAGACTAAGTCTTTTTTGAGCCGCTAGGGCAGAAATGTGACATCATGGTTTAATTAAGAATCATGAAAGGATGCGAAAAGGGAGGGCGCTGAATAAACTGAAACGTTTATGGAGACAGATCCCTATCATTGCATTTCTAAATATAAAATAAATGCTCATGATGATTGAACAGATGTCCGGTTTAGTATTAAGAGATCTTTCGGCTTCGTTTTTGTTTGTGTTTTTAATTGTTTCCATCTTGATTTTAATCTTTTTATTTTTATCGGCGGACGAGTACGTATGTGCAAGTTTGTTTTCGGCTTCAGTGATACTGATCAGCGGCACGAATCAAGGCGCTTTTGCTTATCATTCAGATAAAATTGTGATTGAGAATGTTATCAAGATGGCGGCCAAAGATACCTCATACTTGAATTTGGGGATGGAATACTATGAATGTAAGAATGTTATTTTCAGCGGCAAACAAATGCTGAAGCAGATAAGTAATAAAACTTATCGGCTTTATGATAAAAATGGCAAATTAATTGAAACTGGCGCTTATGGTCAATGAGAGACATGAAAACCATGCTTTATTATAAAAATTAGATACTATTTCACTTTATTTCCGCATAGGATGGATTGAGGTGAAATGATGAACCGAAAGCTCCAAATCGCATATATATTCAGCGCTTTTGCTGTCTTAAGCTACCTTTCAGTAAAAACAATACCGATTGCGCAGCAACCGGATACACAGAGTGTAATGGCACCGTCAGCTGTTGATTCGCTGTTAATTGTACAAAGAGATCAGGACGGACTTCTGATACCGTTAAATGTTGAATTAAACAGCTCAATGAGTGAAACTGAAAAAATGCAGAGAATGATTGAACTTATGAGCAGCGATGTAGATAATAGTGTATTTGAATCGGTACTGCCAGCCAGTGCTGCTTTGAATGAAGCTGTCATTAATGATCGTCATGTCAATCTTGATTTTAATGAGGGGTTTCTGACCTATGATGCGAAGGATGAATTAGCGATTGTAGAATCACTGGTTTGGGCGGCTACTCAATTTGATGATGTCGATACGGTATCTATCAGTGTTAACGGCAATGCGTTGAATCAGATGCCTTTAAAGGGAACACCGCTGAGTGAAAATCTTGACCGACGGTTAGGGATCAATAATTTTGAAAGCGCCACAGCGACTCTGCATGATTCACATAATCTGAACATTTATTATGTTAAGGAGATTAACGGTACTGACTATTATGTGCCAAAATCCAGACGGATCAACGGCGGCAGTCTGGATGTTAATGATGTCATTGAAACAATTCTTTCTGATATCAGTGTTACATCAACGTTAGCACAACCATTAGCATTGGAACGTGTGACAATGAGTGAACCGGTGGAAATTGATGTAGATACTTTAGTTATCCATTTGGATAATTCGATATTGAGCGAGGAGGCAACAGGCAAAGAAGAAGCCTTAAATACGCTGGTTCTTTCTATCCATGAAGTGCTGGGCTTTGACAACATTTCGATTCTTGTAGATGGCGTACCGGTGAATGCTTCCGGCAGCAATGAAGAACATATTCAAGTAAGTTCTATCGAAGTTAATCGAATTAAGCTTTAAAATTGCTGAAAATAATGGTAAGATATCAGCGGTGATATTATGAAAATACTTGTGATGAGTGATTCACATGGCAAAAATAAAGTGATGGATAAGGTAATCGAGGCACACCAAAATCATGTTGATCTGATGCTGCACTGCGGTGATATCGAAACACCCGAGGATATTTATCCGCAGCTGATAACTGTGCGCGGCAATAATGATTATTATTATGATTATCCGGAAGCTAAGATTATTAAGGCTGAACAGCATCGGATTTTACTGATTCATGGCAATCAGTCATATTATGGCAACCGTCTGCAATTTCTTGCCAAGAAGGCACTTGAAAATACGTGTGATATTGTTTGTTATGGTCATACCCATGTCGCGTCATTGGATGAAGTGAGCGGTATAACATTGCTGAACCCAGGGAGCTTGTGGCATTCTAGAGATGGCCGAAATCCATCTTACGCTATACTGACTTTAACCGAAGAACGTATTCATGTTGAGTTCAATTTCTTATAGGCCTATACAGGGCCTTTCTTTTATGTGCCAAGCTGTGTGAAATTAATTTAAAAAAAGGTTGCACTTTGCGGTTAATTTTGCTATTATAATTTAGCACATGAAAAGTGTCTACGTAGCTCAGCTGGATAGAGCACACGCCTTCTAAGCGTGCGGTCGAGGGTTCGAGTCCCCCCGTGGACGCCATTTGTAAAATAAGCGCCTGTTTATGGGCGCTTTTGCTATGCTTGAGTAAAATTTGATGGTTAAAACAATTGAATTACTATGATATTGATGCTTCACATTTTGCGCTCATTTGCAAGTCTTTCTCATAAAGGCTTTTTTTGCATTGCACCAAGGATCCGGCGTGATATGCGGAATTGTTGCCGTGATCTAGTTATGGAAGCGGCTGCCGGAGCTGAGGTTATCACCGGTTCAACACGGCTGAAGGCGGGCACTTGTCAAAGATGATTTTGAATATGATTATAAGCCTGGTGTTCATCAGATCCTCTCATATACTTAGGATTCGTGAACACCCCCTTATACCATCATTATTGAGCTTTTAATATAGGAAATAAAGAGTGATGATAACGATTTAATAACCCCTTCATAATACTTGATGTAATTGCTGCAGAAGCACTTAAAACCTTAATCAAAAAGTCAAAAAAGAACATTGAAGGCTTACATAATATTAAATGTGTGAAGTTATGTGTTCGCCCTGATAATCAAGCTGAATAATTGAAATTAGTTACAGATTATGTTATATTATCCAATGGATTGAGCAGGGAGGCGTAAAATGAAGGGTATTTATCAAGATATTGTTAATGAAATCCAGTCATTGATTACCTCCGGAGAAGACAAGCAGGCCCGCAGCAGAATCCTTGAAGAATTAAATATGCCTTATATTCCGCAGGATGTAGAAGCGAAGCTTAATGAGCTGTTGGATGAAGTCGGCATACCCGAATCCGGGAAAGTACAGCTCAGTGATGAACAGGTGGAAGCATGGCTGCTGGGAGATAACCCACAGCGTCAGATTGCCGCGCTTAACCAGCTTCAAAAAGCGAATCTTCGCAATTATACAGAGCTGATTCAGCAGGTCTTTGACATGCATCGTGATCTGACGATGGAAGTCTTTTGATCAGTATGATGATCGAACAGCAGATCAATGAAAGCTTTCACTTAACAAGAGACGGCCTAGACATTGAATTTGTACCTGCTGTTTTGGAATATCCTCTGGAAAGCGAAGGGGTCATTAAAGCGGTTGAATTGCTGCGTGAATGGTATGAAAATGATAATCCTTCATTTTTAAATCTGTGTTTGGATATTCTGGCAAAGGAATGTTATCTGATGCTGCCGATGGCGGTGGATGGAGAGGATAGTTTGAATCTATGTCTGGCTGTTGTCCATTATGTTTATCAGGCGAACGGCGCTGAAGATGAATTTAAATGCTTTATTGCTGAAAAAGAACTTGCACAAACATATAGTTATGAATTATTATTAAATAAGCATGACATTTGAAAAAAATGCTCAATATGATGAATCAGGAGGTATGAACAATGAGTTCAACATGGGAATTAAAAGAAAAATCACAAGGTGAGTTAAAGACGACCGTTTCAGGCGATGCTTGGAAAGGTGCGCAGGAAAAAGCATTCAATAAATTAGCTAAGAAATTAGCACTGCCTGGCTTCAGAGAAGGAAAAGTACCAGCAGCAATGGCTAAGAAGCATATTTCTCAGCAGAATATCTTAATGGAAGCAATTGATGAAGTAGCCGGCGAGGCTTTACAGCAGGGTGTTGAAGAGCATTCATTATGGATGATTGCACGTCCTGAATTAGGGGTTGAAGCAATTACTGAAGATGAAGTAACACTGACTTTCACGATTACGGTTAAACCTGAAGTAACCTTAGGCGATTATAAAGGCTTAGAGGTTAAAAAGGATGAATGTGAAGTAACAGAAGCTGATATTGAAGATCAGATCAAGGCACTTCAAGATCGTTATGCTGAACTTGAAATCAAAGAAGACGGTACGGTTGAAAACGGTGATACAGCCGTTATTGATTTTGAGGGCTTTAAAGACGGTATCGCATTTGACGGCGGCAAAGGTGAAAACTATCCGTTGGAAATTGGCAGCAATGCATTCATTCCTGGTTTTGAAGAACAGCTGATCGGTATGAAAAGCGAAGAATCAAAGGATATCAATGTTACTTCCCTGAAAGCTATCAGGAAGAAAGCTTGGCAGGACAGCCTTGTGTATTTAAGGTTACAGTTCATGAAATTAAAACAAAGGCACTGCCTGAGGTTAATGATGAATTAATCAAATTAGCTAATATTGAAGGTGTAGAGACTGTTGAAGCCTTTAAAGAATTTATCAAGAAAGATATGCTTGATTATAAAGAAAAGCAAGCAGATGAAAAGTTCACCAATGAATTATTAACCAAGGTTGTTGAAAATGCACAGGTTGAAGTTCCGGCTGTGATGATCGAATCAGAAACTGACAATTTGGTAAATGATTTTGCTCAGCGTCTTGCGCAGCAGGGATTCAATCTTGATCAGTTCAAACAAATGACAGGTCAAAGTGATGAAGCTATCCGCGAACAGATGGCTGTGGATGCTGAGTCTAAGGTAAAAGTGCGTTTAGTGCTTGATGCAATTGCTGTTAAAGAAGCATTAAATCCAACTGAAGAGGAAATTGAAGCAGAATACCAGCGTATTGCTGACATGTATCAGATGGATATTGCTAAAGTTAAAGAATTGATTGACAATGACAACATTTCATACGATTTGCGTTTGCGTAATGCTGTTAAACTTATTCAAGATTCAACAAGTAAGTAAGAAAGACGCTGAGCGTCTTTTTTAACCTATTATAGAGAGGAGAGGTTGATTTGGAAGAAAATAAAATTTATCAATTTCCTGTCGTTTGTACTCGCGATGTGGTTGTATTTCCATACGAAGAAGTATCTATTGAGGTAGGACGCCCAATTAGTTTAAATGCTGTACGTCGTTGTGCGGAAAGCTTCAATAATGAAATTTTCTGGTGAGTCAGAAAATGCAATGATTGATGATCCAACTGAAGAGGATCTGTATACGGTTGGTACGATTTGTAAGGTTGTATCCAATCATAAAAAGGATGGTTTTTCCCGTATTGTATTTAAAGGCGTTGCCAGAGCCACATAAAGAGCTTGACAACACTGGCTCAGACGATTATGGCTGATGTGGAAGTGCTGAATGATGTGCTGGGCAATCAGGAAGAAGAAACAGTATTGGTGCGGAAGGTCAGCAAAGAACTGGAAACTTTTGATGCGCTTGCGAATCTGATTCGTCCGGAAGTGATTGCGGAATTTGCTAATGGTGTGTCAGCGCCGCGTTTAGCGGATCATATTGCCCAGATTTTCCCATTTACGGTTGATAAGCGTCAGTATCTGCTTGAAACCCTTGAGGTGAATACGCGCTTGATGACGATTATTAAATCCATTGAGGAAGAAAAGCAGTATGCGGCGATAGAAAATGATATTAATCAGAAAGTGCGCACCCGTGTTGAAGAAAGCCAGAAAGAATATTATCTTCGTGAACGGCTGCGGGCGATTAAAGAAGAGTTAGGCGATGTGCCGGAACAGAGCGAGGATGCGGATTCTATCCGTGAAACAATCAACAATAATCCTTATCCGCAGGCTATCAAGGATAAAGTGATGGAAGAACTTGCCCGCTATGAGATGATGCCTTCATCAAGCGGTGAGGCAGGGGTGATCAAGAGCTATATCGACTGGCTGATTAAACTGCTTGGTGGCAGATGTCTGAAGATAATCAGGATCTGAAGCTGGCAGAACAACGTCTGGAAGAGGATCATTTTGGCTTGGAAAAGGTGAAAGAGAGAATTTTGGAGTATTTAGCGGTTAAGCAGATGACCAATTCTTTAAAAGCACCAATCTTATGTCTGGTTGGGCCGCCGGGTGTCGGTAAAACGTCACTGTCTAAATCGGTAGCGAGGGCACTGGACCGCCAATTTGTGAAAATGTCAGTGGGCGGTGTTAAGGATGAGGCTGAAATCAGAGGTCATCGCCGTACGTATCTTGGTTCTATGCCTGGTCGTATCATTCAGGGTATGAAAAAAGCAGGCACAATCAATCCGGTATTCCTAATCGATGAAATCGATAAGATGGCATCGGATTACAAGGGGGATCCGGCAAGTGCGATGCTTGAAGTGCTTGATCCAGAACAGAATAGTCTGTTTTCAGATCACTATTTAGAAGAAACCTATGATTTGAGTAATGTGCTGTTTATCGCAACGGCAAATTATCTTGAAGATATTCCGGCGGCTTTGCGTGACCGTTTAGAAATTATTAATATTTCATCGTATACAGAACTTGAAAAAGCGGCCATTGCCAGACGTCATTTGCTGCCTAAGCAGCTGAAGACGAATGGCTTAAAGCCTTCACAGCTCAAAATTGACGATGAGATGATTTTGTATCTGATTAAATTCTATACAAGAGAAAGCGGTGTCCGTCAGTTAGAACGGCTCCTTGGCACATTATCGAGAAAGGCTGTGCTTTCAATTTTGAAGGATGGCAAAAAATCGATTAAAATTACTAAGAAGCTAATCAACGAATGGCTCGGTCATGAGATGTTTGATTACGGCAAACGTGAAAAAAGTGATCAGGTTGGAACCGTTACTGGTTTAGCCTATACATCATTTGGCGGTGATGTCTTGCAGATTGAGGTTACTCATTTTGAGGGCAAGGGTAAATTTGTAATTACCGGTCAGCTAGGTGATGTGATGAAAGAATCAGCCAGCATCGCTTATGATTATGTGCGTGCTAACGCGAAGAAGTATAAGATTGACAGCAAATTATTTGAAAGTGAAGATATTCATATTCATGTGCCGGAGGGAGCTGTGCCGAAGGATGGCCCGAGTGCAGGGGTCACGTTAACGACGGCCTTAGTTTCTTCATTGGCGAAAGTTCCGGTTAAAGCGGACTTGGCAATGACTGGTGAGGTTACGCTGCGCGGTAATGTTTTGCCAATCGGCGGTTTAAAGGAAAAAACAATGGCTGCCCATCGCTGTGGTATCAGTACGGTAATTATTCCAAAAGGGAACGTGAAGGACATTGATGATCTTCCGCAGACCGTAAAAGACAGCGTGAAGATCATACCGGTTGAAAATGTATCCCAGGTCATTGATCTGGCATTAGTACGATGATTACGATCCATAAAGCGGAGCTGGTAATATCAGCTCCCGATCGTCATTCATGGCCGGAATCTGATTTGCCCGAGGTGGTATTGGCAGGCCGAAGCAATGTAGGCAAGTCCAGCTTAATTAATACGATCACTCAGCGTAAGAAATTGGCTTATGTCGGCAATACGCCTGGTAAAACACGTCTTTTGAATTTTTTTAGTCTCAATGATCAATATATGCTGGTAGATGTACCGGGATATGGTTATGCTAATGCCTCTAAGACGATGCTGAAAAAATTTGGCGAGATGATGGAGGATTATTTTGCTGAACGAACACAGAAACGCGGTTTGCTGCTGATTGTTGATGCCCGTCATAAACCGACTGAGGATGATCGGCTGATGATTGATTTCGCAAGATACTATGATTTGCCATGCTTTGTGGTCGCTACGAAAATGGATAAGCTGAAACGTTCAGAAATCAAAAAAAATCTGAATGTGATCAAGGAGACATTGCTGCTTCGTGAAGAAGAAGTGTTGATTCCTTTTTCCAGTGAAACAAACAGGGTGTAGATGAAGTGTGGGATGAATTGCTTAAGCTTTTTAATTCAAAACCTGTACATCAATAAATAGAAGCAGCTTTGTGCATCGCACGGCTGTTTTTTCTATCAAATAACCTTTGATCTATAATGCGTAGATATTTTGAAGTGGACTGTATTATATTTTTTAACAAATGGGTCATACTAATCATCAGGAGGTAAAGCATAATGAAAACATTAAAGATTATTGCGTTGATACTGGTGATTGTCGGTGCCTTAAACTGGGGATTGATCGGACTCTTTGATTTTAACCTAGTAACTATGTTGTTTGGCAAAGGAACCTTATTTACGCGTATCGTTTACTGTCTGGTTGGTATCAGCGGCTTGATTGCACTTACCTTTTTTGGCAAATAGATGATTAAGCTTTATAGAGCAATTGTCACCGCAAGGTGACTTTTAATTTGCTGAATTTCATATTTTTATTGATTAGATTGTTGTAAGCCAGTACAGGAAGAAGGATATGGCTTAGGCAATTAATTATTATAATGAATATTTATTAGTTGGATGTATAGAAAAACAAAATTAGGGAATTGTTTATATGTATTTAATATCGAATCCTTTGAATTTAGAGCTGTAAACCGTTTAAATAGCGATAAAAATCAGGTTGTTTTTAAAA
>BBZX01000006.1 GCA_001305055.1 Clostridia bacterium UC5.1-1C12 | reverse complement strand
TTTGAACCCTCACGCACGTGTGTGCACTGCCACCTGAAGACAGCGTGTCTGCCGTTTCACCACTTCTGCATCTGCTTGATAATTTTAACCTATTTTAACTAAATTATCAAGACTAAAAGTGATTTCTTTTGAAAATAACTGATTTTCTGTCAGATTGCCTCAAGTTAAAGTTGAAAATGATATTACGATAAACTGTAAAATGTTTTATAGCTAAATGATATTGCTTCCCCTTAATCATTTGTTTATCTTTTAAACACTACAGTAAAAACAGTGCCCCTATTAGGCTGGCTGTCTACATCAATTTCAGCATCATGTTTTTTTATTATATCATTCACCAACGATAAACCTAAACCTGATCCGCCCCTTAACCGTGAACGTGACTGGTCTGCACGATAAAACGGTTCGAATATATGCTGCACATCTTCATTATTAATACCGATGCCGCTGTCACTGACAGATATCTTGATGTAAGCTTCCTCTTTGATAGCCGTTATCAGAATAGTGCCATTTTCAATATTATACTTAATCGCATTTTCCACAAGATTAAACAAGGCGCGATACAGCATAACGGCATTTCCTTTAAGCTTTAAATCATCAGCAATCTGCATTGTAACCTGTATGTGCCGGCTGTCGATTTGTGCCGCGAGTTCATCAATTATGCGTGTAAAAACGTCTTGTATGTCTATGATATCACTCATATTACATTCTTTATCTGAAGATAACGTAAATAAACTTTCAACTAATGCAATCATTCGCTCAGTATTTGCTTTTGTTACTGTTAATGCCCATTCCATTTGTTCCTGTTTAGGCTTTTCATCTAGCTCTAAAACATCAAGGCCCACTTGTATCGTTGCCAATGGTGTTTTTAACTCATGAGCTGCATTTGCGCTGAATCTTTTCTGCCGTTCAAAGGAACTATTGACTTTATCCATCATCGTATTAAATGATTTACCTAACTGACTTATTTCATCCTCACGCTCATTAGTATCTACATGCAGCGATAAATCGTTGTCACTGACCTTTTCAATCGCTGAAGATAACTCTCTGACAGGCTTCAATGCCTTGCCGGCCATCAGCCAGGCTGCCGCGCCGCCAAGCAGAGTAATTAAGAATAAGCCTGCAATCCCCCATAAATTAAATTGACGTGTCGCCTGTGTTAAAGTAACTAGCATATCGATGTTGTTATTGGAAACAGTCTCTGACTTTTGATCCAGCATTTCGGAGTCAACAAGAGCACCCGAAGGTTCAGCCGCTTTAAATGTCAGTACGGCATCTGAATCAGGAGCAGTAAATACAATCGGCAGATCCTTCACAAAAATCCGGTCTGCGTTAAACATAAAGAAACATGTTAAAATGACAGCCATACTTGTAGTCAGCAGCGTGGATAACAATGTTAATCTAGCCCGCAGTGATAATTTTTCAGCATTCAGAATCCTCCTTTTTAATTACATAACCAACCCCTCTGATATTTTTAATAATATTCTCATCACTGTGGACTGCCAGCTTTCGGCGAATGGTACTGATATAAACCTTGATTTGATTGGAAAAAGGATCTGCTTCACTGTCACAGACATGTTCAAGTAATTCCTCAGCACTGACCGGCCGTCCCATATTTATCATCAGGTATTCTAAAATTGAAAACTCACGCATTGACAGTTCAATTGGTACATCCTTGAAGCTAGCCTGCTTTTTATTCATATCCAGATAAAGACCGCCCCGTGAAAGGGCAGCCTCATCCTGAATAAAGGTACGCCGAAGCAGGACACGTACTCGAGCCTCTAGTTCCTTAAAATGAAAGGGTTTGGTCATATAATCACTGGCCCCTCCATCTAATCCTTTAATCTTATCACTAATATCACAGCGCGCGGACAGAATCAGCACTTTAGCTGGCAGATCTTTTTCACGGATATGTTTAAGCACATTTAAACCATCCATGCCGGGAAGATTAAGATCAAGGATCACTAAATCATAATCATTGTATTCACTGAGCTCGACAGCATCTTGACCATTATCGGCAGAATCTACGGCATAACCGCATTTACGCATACCATAGCACAGTGCCTGCTGCATATCTTTTTCATCTTCTACAATCAAAATCTTCATTTGTCTCACATCCTTATCTGTTTATTTAAACAATCACAAATAAATATTTATTTTGCTTCTTTGAAAGTTATAGTCACATTACTGTCATCAAGAGTTCCGGCCGCTGTGGTAATATAAACCTTTTCGCCATTATCCATGATGAAGGCATCACCATCTCCATCATTTCCTAAGTCTAAATTCTGAATTTCACCTTCAGTATTTCCTCCATCAGTGACTGCGGAACTTCTTCAACTGAAACGCCAGGTGTAATTTCCGCCGCAATATCTGTTTCACCAGCTGCGAATGCCGGCAATGCTGTAAGCATAGTAAGCGCTGAAACGCTCAATAAACCAAATGCAATTTTTTTAATCATGTTATGATCCTCCTTAGGTATTCATCAGATGTGAGTACTTGTGATTGCATGGTAACTATATCAAATCGATGGTTAAAGAAAGGTTAAAGACCGATGCTCATAAATGATTAATATAATAAATATAACGCATCTTGTCTGGTACAGCAAAATTAAACGATACTTTATTTACCACAATATGAGTTAAAAGCTAATATTCGCATTATTTTTCGAAATAGCTTGACTATCCGGCTGATAAAGCTTATGATGAACAAGTAATTCAAAGCAATATCTATAATTCACTTATTCACATTCGAGAGTTGTATTTATGTCTTAGGTACAAGGAAGAATGTGTTTTTTATACCTATCGACTTCAGCTTGTTTACAGAACAAAATGGAGGTACTAAAATGAGTACAGGAACAGTTAAATTTTTTAATGCAGAAAAGGGCTATGGGTTTATTACTGAAGAAAGCGGAAAAGAAATTTTCATTCATTATTCAGCAATTCAAATTGATGGCTTTAAGACTTTAAATGAAGGTCAGCGTGTCAGATTTGCCATTGTTGAAGGAAACCGCGGCGAACAGGCTGCAGATGTCACTTTAATAGCTTAATTAAAAACATAAAAAGTGTTGAAATTCGTAATGAGTTTCAGCACTTTTTTCTATGGCTCTAAGCTTTAATGTAAGATAAATGAAGATTTGGCAGGTTATAGCAGCTAAGGATGACTTTTATTTCCGACAATGATACAATTCTTATATCATGTAAGATTTATTTAAGAAAAGCGTTCTGCTTTTTGTAAGAACCGTGTCCTATTATATAGACAGGCCAAGGAGGGGTTAAGATGAATGAATGTGTGCTTGTAGTTGATGATGATCATGAAATTGTGAAAGCCATCGCAATCCTGTTAGAAAAGGAAGGCTATCATGTTTTAAAAGCCTATGATGGTGTACAGGCACTTGAGCTGATTGCTCAGCATTCCATTCAATTGATTCTGATTGATGTCATGATGCCTAAATTAGACGGCTTATCTGCCATCATGAAGATACGCGAAAGACGTAATCTGCCGATTATTGTATTAAGTGCCAAGAGTGAAGACACGGATAAGGTTTTAGGGCTGTCCATGGGAGCTGATGATTATATCACAAAACCTTATAACTCACAGGAATTAGTTGCCAGAGTCAGAAGTCATTTAAGACGATATACGCGGCTTGGCGATATCAACAGTGTTAACTCCGTCAACGTTATAAACAATGGAAGACTGCGTTATCATGTGGATGAGCGTTCGCTATTTGCGGATGATGAGCCGGTAAAGCTTACAGCGATAGAAACTAAGATCATTGACCTGCTGATGCGTAATTTAGGCAGAGTGTTTCCGGCTGAAGAAATATATCGCCGTGTCTGGGATGAAGAAGCTTATTCCTGTGAAAATACAGTAATGGTACATATACGCAGAATTCGTGAGAAAATCGAAATTAACTCTAAAGAGCCAGAGTACTTAAAGGTGGTGTGGGGCATTGGATACAAAATTGAAAAAATGGAAAAAAACATTTAGCTTTATCGCATTTTTCCTCGGTATAAGTATATTGCTTGGCAATCTGTCATCACTGCTTGTGCGTTACAGCAGTGTAGAAGTTTTAAAAAAGATGTAAGCAGTGCTTTTTCCGGTGATTATCAGACGACGGATGAATTTAGATACTATGTGTCAGATTATCTGGAACGTTTTCTTGTAATGGCATCCGGCGGCAATATCAGCAGCTGGTATAATTACTATAATGGTTATACAACTGATATCTATGAAGGAGATATTTATTCATCCTATGCTACAACTTATACTTATAACAATTTAGTGCCGGATGATGAAGATGATGATGCTGTCAGCCGAAATCTTATCGATAAGCTGCATGAAAAACTTAAAGATGATAAAAATGTCCTCTATCAGATTTACCATGAAGGCAAGCTGTTATATTCCAATAATGATGATTTGAAATTAGATAAGAATGGCATGCTGCCGGAAGGCTATAATTTTTATCTTCACTTTGATGGTAAACAAGTCACTATGATTAAAGACGGGGAAGAGCTGGACGTATATGGTGACGGTTATTATCGTGATGAGAGAGATTGGTATGTGCCAGGATATAAGAATTTCACATTGGATGAAAAATCAGCAAAATCTGAAATCGTCGTAGCCTTTGCGAAAGAACCTAAGATTTACATGTATGGAAATTATTCTGAGAGCGGCAGTATTCAGCGTGATAATTCGTTATATTGGCTGAAGGTAAGCTTTGACAACAGCAAATCAGAGTATATCTCACAAGGTTTGTCGATCATTTTGGGTTTAATCCTAATCGTTATCTATATTATTCTGCGCAAAGATAAAAAAGCGGCGGATAAGAAGATCGCGGATTTAACCGGACATGTGTGGTTTGAGATAAAATTATTGATTATAATTCTCCCATTTTTGTTGCTGCTTTTGTCTTTTAAAGAATACCTATATTATTATCTGAATGAAATTTTCTATGGCTATGAATATATTGAATGGGATTATCTTTATTATGGTCTACAGCGGATACTGGAAGGCAGAACATATGTCCTTCTTGTATGCTTCTGGCTGATTTATCTTGTAATTAATGATATGCGTTATAATCGAGGCCGCTGGTGGCATGGTATCTGCAGCCATGTTTATAACATATTTAAGACAAGTGAATTAAGACTGCCTTTCCAAAAACGCATCACGAATCGTTATCTGCCTGTTTTTGTTGCTGAGGTGGTTTTGGCAGCTGCTTCTCTCAGCGCGATAATTGTGGCATGGCGCAGTTATTATGAACCTATCAGTATTACGACTTATGCATTATTCTTCCTGCTGGTTGCCGGTCTTCTGATTTTCTTCCAGTTAGCCTATGCGAAGAACAATAAGATGATCAGTCAGGATGTCGGTGCGCTGATCAATCAGATTGAAGCGGTGCATAATGGTGATTTGACAAATACTCTGCGAAGACCTGAAGACGCCGATCTTGCGAAAGCAGTCAATGAATTGAATGATATTCAACAGGGTATGTTTACGGCGATGAATGAACAGATTAAGAGTGAGCGCATGAAAGTAGAGCTTATTTCTAATGTATCACATGACATAAAAACGCCGCTGACTTCGATCATCAGTTATATTGAGTTATTGAAGCAGGAAGAGGAGCTGCCTGATCATGTTCGTGAATATGTTGCGATTCTTGATTCTAAATCTCAGCGTTTAAAAGAAATGGTAAAGGACGTGTTTGAGATCAGCAAGGCGGCAAGCGGTCAGCTGCCGGTCAATATTGAAGAGCTTGATTTAGGCAAACTGCTGCGTCAGACTTTAGCGGATATGCAGGAGAAGATTGATGAAAGTGATATTATTTTAAGAACTGAAATCATGGCTGATCCAGTTATGATTTCAGCAGATGGGCAGCGTCTCTATCGTGTATTCCAGAATTTAATCGGTAATGCGCTGTTATATTCACTGCCTGGTTCAAGAGTCTATGTAACTTTGAATACTTCAGGTGAAATGGCGGTTGCCTGTGTTAAAAATACGTCTAAGACAGAAATACCGTCGGATCTTGATTTCACAGAGCGTTTTGTACGCGGCGATGAAAGCCGCACAGATGGCGGCAGCGGTCTTGGTTTGTCAATCGCGCGTAGTTTTACTGAAGCTTGTAACGGTGAATTCAAAGTTGAAACAAATGCTGACTTATTCACTGTCACAGTTAGCTTTAAGCAAGTTAAAGAGTAATTACTAAAAAGCGGGGACTCTCCGCTTTTTATTTTGGTTAATTTCAAAAAGTTTCTGAAAATAGATAGAGTTTACAATAAAGATTGCTTGTGCTAGAATCAAAATGACATGAATTTAACGTTAAATGTTGTGGAGAAGAATTATGGAGGCGTACATGCGGGTGATAAAAAACAGGCGATTATCATGTATTCATTATTGAATGCAAATGAACCGATCAGCGGGTTAGTGCTTGCCAAGCAGAGTGGTTTAAGCTTAAAAACCGTCAAAAAAGAGATCGATACATTGAATGATTATTTAACTACTGTTGGTTTTCAAATTGTAAGCCGTTATGGAGTAGGCTATGAATGTGAGGTTTTAGATGAACGGAAATTCAGCCATTTCGCGGAAAGCTTTAAATCTTTCTATCACAATCACCACTATTTTGAAAATAATCAGCGTGAAAGAGTGCATTTTATCATTCGCCGTCTGCTGACAAATACAGGCAATTTATTTATCTCTGATCTTGCTGATGACTGCTGCTGTTCACCTTCTATTATAAATCGAGACATGATTGAAGCGAAAGCACTGCTATCAACCTTTCGGCTGCAGGTTAAAAATAAAACCAATAATGGTTTGATCGTAGTGGGCAATGAATGGGATATACGCTTAGCCCTAATTTATGAGCATAAGATTTATAAACGATTCCCATCGGAAATAAATTATGATGAATATGATTTTTCGAGGTTTTTCCTTTCCGGCTTAGGCATCTATAAGCAATTAAAATCCTTGGTGCTGGAGAAACTGAAGCAGAATAATCTGCATATGTCAGGTTTAGTCATGGGCAAGGTTGCATATACGATCATTTTGTCAATAACCCGTAAAGCATACAGTGATAATCTGGAATTGCCTGAATTTACATATACTCACGCTTCTCTCCTGCCATCCTACCAAGCAGCAAAGGAAATCTGGGAATCATTAGCTGCTTCGGATGATGTCACCTATACGGAAACAGATATTCTTACTTTAGCGGGGGTTATCAGCGCTTATCAGACTTATCTTCCCTCAGATCTTAGTTTTCTTGAATATCCTGAGGATTTTTATAAGCTGGCAGATGAATTTCTAGATTATTTTGACAGCTTTTACAATATTAAATATTTTAGTATGATTTCATTTCGTGAAGATCTTGCCTGCAACTTTGCATCATTATTTTTTAAAACGATTTATCACATATCCGTAGATCAAGATATAGTAAGCAATCTTTACAGCGATGGGCTATCTACACTGGATTACTGTATGATTCTTTATAAATTTATTAAAGAAAAAACAAATCTGGAAGCTTCAATTTATGATATCGCCAGCTTTTATTATATTTTCAATGAGTTTGTTACCGCAATGAATAAGCAGATCAAAAGAAGAGTATTAGTAACCCTGCGTTCAGGTTATTATAAAGCTAAGAATCTGTGTTCAAACTTAAGTACGATTAAAACACCGTATGATATAGAATTTATACCTACAGAATTCAGTGATTTATTTCGGTATAATCCTAACGATTTTGATTTTCTGGCAACCAATATAGAAGCCAAAGATATAGATGATTCATTAAGAAGTAAGGTGCTGCCGGTTTTTTATTTTCGTAAAAACATCGATTTCGTGCGTTTCATTAATCAGGTGAATAAGCCTAAGTATTTTCGCACACATGAAATGGCAGCGATTGAAGATATCTATTATCCAAAAGATATAAAAAATGGTAAGGATTTATATGATTATATTGCAGCTGAAGTATTAAAACCATGCGAGAATCTTGAAGCTTTCTTTCAAGAGGTTGATGAAAGAAATGCAATCTTGTCACCGGAAAGGAAGAATCAGCTTGCCATATTGCGTTCGTTTAAAGATATCTTGCATCAAACATTCCTCAAGTTAATTATTTGTGATAAGCCATTCCGGTTTAAGGATGAAATGATTCAAACAATCATTGTCTATAATTCTCGTGATAATAATGTTGAGCATCTTCAGTTTATGAGCCGTTTTATTGCTCGCTTAATGCATAGTGATGAATTAATCTTCACTTTTGATCGCATCACTGATTATGAAATTGTACGGCGAGTTCTGGAAGATAGTGAATAAAGTTGGTCTCGGGGCCAATTTTTATTTTACGCCTTTAGTTAAAGGTAAATTTATAAATTAAGTTATTGCTCCTTTTATTTTAAACTATGACTGACAAGCTGGTAGTTCAGCTTTTAAAATGAGGAGAGTGATTGAATGGAGGCAGTTTTAAAAAAGATAAAGTAGGCATTAATCTTACTGAAGGGAAAATTTTAAAAACGCTTCTTATCTTTGCCATTCCTATTATATTAACTAATTTGATTCAGCAATTTTATTCAATGGTTGATTTGATGATAATTGGTAAGTATATGGGCAGTGAAGGTACGGTAGGGGTATCCACCGGCGGAGAATTGGCCGATATGCTGATGCCGATTGCCAATGCATTCGCAATGGCGGGGCAGATTTATATTGCTCAGCTAGTTGGCGCTAAGGATGAAAAAAGGGTAAAGGAAACAATTGGCACATTGCTGACATTGATGATGCTGGTGGCAATTGTTTGTACGGTATTCGGTGTTTTCTTCCACACTGATATTCTGCGCTTGCTGAATTGTCCGTCTGAAGCATGGGAACAGGCAGCATCATATATGATCATCACTGCTTTGGGAGTTCCTTTTATTTTTGGTTATAACGCTGTCTGTGGAGTATTGAGAGGTATGGGGGAATCAAAGCGGCCATTGTATTTTATTATGATTGCTGCCACTGTAAATATCGTGATGGATATTTTATTGGTTGCGGTCTTTAAAATGGAGGCGGCAGGTACTGCAATTGCTACAATTCTTTCACAATTCGGTTCTTTTGCGGCTGCATTTTATTATCTTTACAAGCATAAAGAGCAATTTGATTTTGAATTAAAGCTTTCTTATTTCAAAATGAAATGGGAGCCATTAAAGTTGATATTAATTTTAGGCATTCCGCAAATGGTAAGATCAAGCTTTGTTCGATTCTCTATGCTATGGGTTAATTCTAATGTTAATTCATATGGATTGGTAATTTCGGCGACTAATGCGGTTGGCAATAAGATAAATAAATTCCTTGAGGTGTTTGTTTCTGGTGTTAATACAGCGTCAGGCGCCGCAATCGGACAGAATCTTGGTGCCAAAAAGATTGACCGGGCCAGCAAAATCACATGGGTTACTCTGGCATGCTGCCTGGTACTGGCAAGCATTTGCGCGGGTGTCGCATTATTTGCTCCAAAAGCGCTGTTTGCCATTTTTACACCGGATCAGGCGGTAATTGATGAAGGTGTGATTTATATGAAGATTATGATTATGCATTTCTTTATGTCGGCAATCACAGGTACATTCCAGGCAATGGTTACAGGCTGCGGTTTCGTTTCACTTGGCTTTTTAATCGGTATTCTGGATGGTGTTGTCTGCCGTATCGGCTTCAGTCTGCTGTTTGTTAATGTATTTAATCAAGGTGCCTATGGTTATTGGTGGGGTACCGCATTTGCCCGTACCTTACCGGGACTGCTGTGCTTTGCTTACTTTATGAGCGGCAAATGGAAAACGCGTAAATTGCTTAGTGATAAATAGGAGGTTAATTATATGAAAGGGTATCGAGAAATAGAATCACAATTGAAATCAAAACGTATTGTATTTAGAGAAAGTGAAAGTCCGCTTAAATGGCCGTTTATGAAAATCCTTCGTGAACAGTCAAAGACTAAAATGACGTTTGCATGTAATCCATATGCGGAAGTATATAAATTCAGAGATAATGTATATGGTATTTTTACGGAAAGTCTTGATGGTATGGGTGATCCGTGGATGTATCTTATCGAGGGGCCTAAAAAAGCGCTGCTTGTTGATACGGGTTTTGGCTGCGGTGATCTAAAGGGCTTGATTCATGAAATTATTCATGATAAAGAATTAATTGTTGTTAATACTCATTCACATTATGATCATGCTTATGGTAATGCTCAGTTTGACAAAATATATTGTCATGAAAATGAAGTGTTTAGGATGAAGCGAACACAGAATCCTCATATCTGGGATTATTTGTTCGATAAAGAAGGGAAATGTATCTGGACAGAATTTGACCGTAATGATTTAGTTTCTTATAAAGACTATGAAATTATTCCTATACCGGATAATTATATTTTGATTTAGGTGATGGTTATGAAGTTGAAGCGATGCTGATTCCTGGCCATACACCGGGCCAATGCGGTTATCTTGATAAGCATAATCATATTTTATTCTCAGGTGATACATCACACTTCGGTCAGCAGATCGCTGAAGAACCAAATACTCATTTCTGTTCTGTGAATGAATATGTGAAAGCGTTAAGGAAAATTGTAGCCAGAATCGATGAGATTGAAGGTGTTTTCCCGGGCCATGGCGCTGTGGATCAAACTAATACGGTGCTGACTAACTGGCTTGAAGCGGCAGAGGCAGTATTAGCAGATCCGCAAAGTTACGATTATAAACGTGAAGTGGAAAGAAACGGTGAGCGTTTTATACAATATGGTAAGAAGATTTATCAGGGCAGTCAGCTTACTTATACGATGCAGCATATCTTAAAGGAGGCAAGTGAATGAAGGGAGTGGTAATTGTCAGTCATGGTTTGCTGGCGGAAGGGATGCTTGATTCCGCAAAGCTGTTTTTGGGCAGCGAGCTGCCGCAGGTTAAGGCTTGCTGTTTAAAAGCGGATGATTCACCGGAGTCTTTTGGTACCCAAATTCAGCAGGCAATTAATGAAGTGGATACAGGTGAGGGAGCTATTGTCTTTGCCGATTTATTTGGCGGTACACCCTTTAATCAGACTTTGCCGCTGCTCAGTGATCAAATTGACTGTATTGCCGGCATCAATTTCGCGATGCTGTTGGAATATCTGTCTAAAAGAAGCTTTGAAGAGGTGGATCTGCATTCAATCGTGCAGGGCGGTCAGCAGAATATCATTGAAGCAAAGGGCTACTTGTCAACGCTGACTTTTGACGATGATGATTAAAGCGGTGCTCTTTGATTTTGACGGTGTAATCGCACAAACAGAAACGTATAAGCTAAAACAGCTGATGCTTATGCTGGATCATTTTCAGGTAGCCTATGCCAAGGAACAAATCTTTTCCATGGCAGGTACCATCGGCAGTGAGGTTTTGAAAAAATGCAGGAGTTATTTTATCAGGATGACGCATTTATTGCTCATCAAGATGAAATTCTCGCTTTTAAGACAACTCGGCCTGATTTAAAAGCATTAAAAACGAAGCATTTGGATGAATTGCTGGCGGTTTTAAAAAACCGTTGTCTCAAGCTGGCAGTGGCTTCTAACTCATCTGCGGCAAGACTGCAGACGGCTCTTGATACACTGTCCATTGCTTCGTCATTTGATTTAATTGCCAGCGCAACTGATTTAGGCAGGCTTAAGCCTGATCCGTATGTTTATCAATATGCGATGGCAGTGTTTAATGTCAGACCTGATGAAACATTAATAATTGAAGATTCTCAATTAGGGATTGCAGCAGGTAAAAAAGCAGGCGCGTATGTTGCGGCATTAAAAGACGAATTGGGAGCCATTGATCAGCGAGCTGCAGATATAATCCTAGAGGATGTCAGCAACGTTGTCGAATTTATCGATTTCATAAATTTACCATGAGTAGAGGGAAATTTTCTGAATTGAGTTAAGCGCTTCCATTCGATAGAATGAACATGGAGATGGTAATATGAAAGCAAGCAGTGTGAGAATATGTCTGACACCTGAAAAAGAGTTTTATTTAATAGGCTATGGTAATCGCTATGCAAGCCGCCGTCAGCCTGCTAAAGGTGTACATGATGACATTTATGCAATATGCAGTTTAATTGAAGTAGATAATCAGCAGCTTTATATATTTAATGCCGATTATATTGAATTTGAAGAAGCTTCCTGTAATGAGATCAAGGCAATGCTGGCACAGAAGTATCAATTGAATCCAGATTTGATTTTCTTCAGTGCTACGCATGATCATCATTCTGTAATGTCTTATCATAAGCATTGGTCAACAGGTATCTTTGATCAGCGGTATTATGATTCCTTTGTCCAAAAGGTTGAAGCAGGCTATTTACAATGCGTTGAAGAGCTGCAGGAGAGTGAGGCTTATTATGGCAGAGGCCAATGTTTAGGTTATTATGGCAGCCGCATCTATTATGGTGAGGAAGCAGATAATGAGGTTATTCTCGTAGAATTCAGAAATGCTGAACAAAAACAGTAGCCGCCTTATGCAACTGGGCAACGCATTCAACAGTTCTTGATCCGGAAAATGATTTACTGACTGCTGATTTAGCTGGTGCGGTCAGAAATAAACTGGCGGCTGGTATCGGTGTTTATCCTGCGATGATCGTAGGAGCTGCCGGTGACTGCAGCAACCGTGCTTATCGGCAGGGTACAGATTATGAAGAATTAGAACGCTGTGCGGAAGGCTGTGCCCAGCAGATTCTGAAGATTGAGGTTAATCAAAAGCTTGATCTTCACTTTGAATCATGTTCTACTGTAACGTATCATGTTCAATATAAAATTAATGATGAACGTGAATATTTAAATGCTTATCGTGAGAAATACAGTTTACAGCTTGATGCGGCTCAAGATGCTCAGGCGCGCAAGCTGGCATTAGATAACATTGCCCAGATTGACCGTAAGCTGCAGATGCAGGATGTTGATCTGACATTATATTCAACGATAGTTAAATGCAATGATTTAGAAATTGTCTCTTCTCCCGGTGAGCTTGGCAGCGAGCTTGGCATCAGCATCAAGCGCCGAAGTCCGGCTAAATGCTGCCTGATCTTCGGGTATACCAACGGTTATTATTCGTATATCTTACAGCCCGGATTATATCAGGATTCCGCAAGGGCAGTCGGCAGTAAATACCGCAAGGAAGATGTCTTGGGATATATGAATGTGATTGAAGCGAATTTATAGAATTAAGGATATAACATTGTATATGAATTAACCGTGCGCGCAGTTAATTTTTAAATCAATGAATATCATATATCAATAGCTATAAAGGGGGTAAATTACTTATGTTTACAGCTATGCAGATCATTCTTATTCTGTTATGGTTCACAGGCTATGACGTATACTCTAAATTATTTGGAGGCTTTACAGCCGGTGGATGTGTATTACATGGCGTTGTTGTCGGCACGATCATGGGAAACATGGAGGTTGGTTTATTTATCGGAGGTACTTATGAGTTGATGAATATCGGATTAAATCCATTAGGCGGATCAACGGTACCTGATTACAATATGGGAACTGTTATCGGTACAGCTTTTGGAGCTATATCTGGTGCAGAGACAGGTATGGCAGTCGGTATTGTAGTAGCTACGCTTTCCACGACACTTGATGTTTTTGGTAAAACAGCAGGATCATTCTTCCTACATAAAGCACAAGCTTGCTTTGAAGCTCATGACTTTAAAAAAGGATACAACTGGATTCATATTGGCTTAGCACCGCTGACTTTATTAAAAGTAACAATTCCAACTATTATCGTTTTGGTAGCCGGCAGTGCATTAGTAGCCGGTATTACTGAAGCCATTCCGGTATGGCTGCTTCAGGGCTTTAAAAATGCAGGCAATATTCTGCCATGTTTAGGTTTTGCCATCCTGCTTCGTCAGTTACAGGTAAAGGGTAATTTCCAATACTTGCTGATTGGCTTCTTCTGTTTCGCTTACTTGGGAGTTAATGCTCTGGGTACAGCATTAGTTGGTTTGGCATTAGCGTTATTAGCATTTAACCAGCAGAATAAATTTGCGGTTTTAGAAAAGGCATTAGGAGGTGACGATGATGAGTAAGCTTACTAAAAAGGATGTTCAAAGGGTACAGCTGCGCAGCTGGATGTATCAGTGGCAGTCCTTCTCTTATGAAGCGATGCAGGCAACCGGTTTTACACAGGCAATCGGACCGGCTATCGAAAAGATTTATGAGGGCAATGATGATGTAGTAGCAGATAAGCTTCAAAAATATCTGGCATTTTATAACACAGAAAATACTATGTCACAAATCATCATGGGTGCTTGCTTAGCTATTGAAGAAACAGAATCTGAAGCCGCTACGGATATCGCAATCGGTATTCGTACAGGTCTTATGGGACCATTCGCCGGCTTAGGTGACTCATTATTCAAAATCAGTACAAAGGTTATTTTAAGTTCATTAGTTGGTTACATGGCATTAGATGGTTCAGCTTTTGGCTTAGTGCTGGCATTCTTAGTGAACATTGTTGCTTTTTACTGCATAAAGTATTATTTCTTTTGGCTTGGCTACCGTGAAGGAACAGCTTCATCACAACCAAACAAGATCAAATTAAAGCGCTGACGAATGCGGCTACAGTATTAGGTTTAACCGTGGTAGGCTGTATGATTCCTTCTACCGTTAAGCTGCAAGTTATCTTTGAATATGTCAATGGTGATGCTGCTCAGTCGATTCAGGCAATCCTCGATTCAATTTTCCCATTCTTATTGCCAATATGCGCTACGGTTCTGGTATACTTAGGATTAGGTATGAAGAAAATGACGACTGTAAAAATGGTATGGACGATAATTATCGTTGCCGTTTTACTTACCTTCTTCCATATCATTTAGGAGGACATTATGCAAACTATAGTTGCTGTACGTATTGACGAACGTTTAATTCATGGCCAGGTAGCCACAATGTGGGCTGGCGCATGGCGATGCACCCGCATCATTGTTATTGATGATAAATCGGCATCAGATGATGTATTAAAGGCAGTGTTAAAGATTTCCTGCCCGAATGGTATCCGTCTTTCAGTATTAACTGTTGATAAAGCTGCCACTAATCTGAAAAAGAATAAATATGACACTGATCGGATCACAATTGTCTGCAAGAACCCAAGAGTGCTTTGGGAACTGCATGAAAAAGGTTTCGACGTCGAAATATTACAGTAGGCAATATGAGTAAGGCCTCAGATAAAAATAGCTATATGTAAATCAGTGGCTGTTTTACCTGAAGACGCAGAGGCATTTCATAAGCTGGATGAACTGGGTGTTAAGCTGGAATATCAGCTTGTACCTTCAGAAGCAGCGACTGATTTTATGCCTATGCTGAATGCAGCTTTGAAATAAGGATCATGGGAGATAACCGGTTTTGGATATCTCTCATTTTTAATAACAAAGGAGATAATTAAATGAAACTAGTTATGAGAGCTGATGATTTTGGTTATACAAAAGCATATAATGACGGCATGATCAAGGCAGTTAAAGAAGGTGTTGTAACCTATGTTGATCTAATGCTTGACTGTCCGGGAACGGAGGATGCCATTGAACAAATCAAAGCCTATCCATGGGTGTCGGTAGGCTGGCATGGCGGTCATTTCTGGGGACGGCCAGTAGCTGATCCAAAGCTGATCCCATCCTTGCTGAATGAAGCGGGACAGTTTAAATTCAGAGTTGACCAGACGCTTAAAAATGATGTTGTTTATGAGGAAGCATTGATTGAATGCCGAGCGCAGATTGAACGCTGCCTCCGTCTGTTAGGTCATGCTCCTGTCTGTACGACCATTAATCATGATTTATTATTTGAAAAAGCTCGGGCACAAGTATGTGATGAATATGGCATCGCTTATGATTTCATGCGAAAAGTTGACCGAAAAACCAGAAAAGAAGCGGTACCGGCTGATCGATGGAAGCATTTGAATATATTTATGCCGTGTCAGCATGACTCATGTTATAAAATCCTTTACTCTGATTATGCTGAAGAAAGAGAAAAGTATGATCCTGTCGCTTATTATCTGAATGATGAGGATCAGCTATTAAAAGAGGATATCGTCATTACGGCTTGGCATCCAGGCTATCTTGATGATTATATCTATTTGATTCATCAAAACATTTCAATCTGGCCCGTGTGATTGACATTAAGGCAATGTGTGATCCAAAACTGAAACAGTGGATTATCGAGAATAAAGTTGAACTGGTAAATATTAAAGATGCCCTTTATGGCAGTCAGGATTATCAGAACTATCTGCATAGTATTCACAGCCGCTTGTATATGGGAGAATGATTGTTAAATTAAAGAAAGATTCAATTATGAATCTTTTTTCTTCATCATGCAGAGTTATCAGTTTTCAGCATTCAGCACCCACTTATCAAAGTATCATAACTGTGTTAAAATAGTGCTGACAGATTGATTGCTGAGGTGAAACAATGGAACGTAGCAGTTTTGGTATTCGATTAAAGGAATTAAGGGAAGAAGCAAACTATTCCCAAAAGGAATTAGCGCCGCTGCTCAATGTTTCAGTAAATACAATATCCTCTTATGAACGTGGTTTGATTCATCCCAGTGATCAGACTAAAATAAAAATTATGGAAGTATTTAATGTAACGATGGACTATCTGTTAGGAGTATCTGACTTAAAATGCTGTACATCTGAGAATGATGTAATCTATCTGCCAAGCGGTTTAAGCCGCCGTGCCCAAAGAGATATCCGTTTTGTGATTGAATTTATACTTGATAAAGAACGTAAAGGCTTCTACAAGTGAGGTGATCGTGATGGCTGAATTAAATCCATGTGTAACGTTTGCCAAAATTATAAAAAAAAGACCGGCAGGCATGCATGAAAAGCGTTGCTGAATACTCATTAGCGCCAAATGAAATTGATGTATTATTATACCTTTCCAATAATCCTTCATTTAATACGGCCAAGGATATATGCAAATACCGCGGTATTTCAAAATCATTAGTCTGCCATTCAGTAGATTCTCTATGCAGCCGCGGTTTTCTATCCATCAAGGAAGATCCTAAGGACAGAAGAATTTTGCGTCTGACGCTGAGTGAGAGCTCGGCACCAGTGCTTGCCAAGCTGAAAAAGGCAAGGCAGCAGTTTCAGGCTTCATTGTATCAGGGATTGAGTAAGGAAGAGATCAAGGCTTTTCAAAGTGTATTGGAAAGTATGATTAAGAACGCGCTAAGTGAGTAAACTGTTCTATTAGAATAGCAGGGGGAATAAGATGATAAAATATGATTCCTATGATAAATCAGTCAAAGTGCCTATTGGGCTGAATTTTATTGATGTACTCTATCTGGAAGGCCTGCGTGAGAACGGTATTCAGATCTTTATATCATGCTTTCTGCCGGTCATTGCCTATTTGGTGCTGATTGTTACGATGAACCTTAAATTCGAGATGTTTGTCTTTCTGCCGATTGCGGTGATCAGCGTCTTGCTTTATCTGGTCATTCATACACGCGGTCTGCAGGCTGAAAGCAAGATATTAAAAGGGTATGAATATATTCAGCAGCAGCATTTTAAAACTGATAAAGTAAGGATTTTCCCGCTGAATGATGGGGTTAAGTATAAAGATTATGTGAGTCAGTATGGATTTGCGACCAAAGATAATTTTGAGATTTGGTTTTATGGACAAACTTTAAATGATTTGCTGAAAGCCAAAAAATTCAAACCGCGGTTTGAATATGAAGAGGAACGTTGGATTGAGGAATACCGCAAGACTTTCTTTGGTTATCTCGATGAGGATTATGATGTTGATATCATCTTTGATACGGATTCAGTAAATGCTTATTTAAAAACGATTATGAGTAAGATGACAAAGCTGGAAATCTTTTCGATGCTGTTTAATAATGCGAAAATAATCATCCGCAAAGAGGTGCCGTCTGTTTTCACAAACAGTGAGGCAGAGCTTGCCGCCACGGAGGTAGAGAAGCTGATCATCAATAAGCTATATGCGAATATGACAGTGGATATCTTCATTTGCGGAGGCCTTCAGACTTTTGAATTTATACGTTATTTCGTATTAAAGAAATAAGGAGACACTTATGAGATTACTCGCTGAAATTTTGCTTGCGGCCTTTTTTATCTCGTATTTCATCGACAAACGAACGGTTTTAAATGGCAAGCTGTTATGCGGCAGTATGCTCTGTTTCATGATTTATCTGCTGCAGTCTATGCAAAACAGTCCGCATTTGCTTGTTTCAGCTATGGGCTTTTTTCTGTTGTGGGCAATCATGACGGTACTGCCGCTGCTGTTTTTTTCAGTTGGTGCGGCGATGATTTTTAACGGTTTTTTATTGATTAAATTTGAAGGTAAACGGTTGTGCAATCTGCTGTCTTTTGCCGTAGGCTTTGGTATGTTCACAATTTTCTTTTTTATTTATTATCTGCCCATTTATGCCTCTGATCATGCCCTCTATCTGCCGATGCCAATCTATTACGGAATCGTCGGTTTAGTGGGTTATTTTACGTTTTTATTTGTCAGTTTTTCTGGTCAGCTCATTGCTTTTTAATTTGAATAAGCCTAAACTGGATCAGGATTTTATTATCATTCTTGGCTGCGGTTTGCTTTATGATAAACCCTCACCTTTATTGATGCAGCGCATTGATGCCGGGTATAATTTTTATAAAAAGCAGCAGCATTATAATGACAGCACACCGATTTTTATTGTATCGGGGGGACAGGGTGCTGATGAAAAGCTTGCGGAAGCGGTGGTAATGAAAATGGAGCTGCTGGCAAGAGGGATACCGGATGAGAAAATTTTGGTGGAAGATCATTCACGGACAACTTATGAGAATCTTGTTTACTCTAAAGAAATGATGGATGCGATTAAGCCGAAATATCGCTGTGTGATAGCGACGCATAATTATCATCTGTTTCGTGCAGGCATCTATGCTCGTAAAGCCGGCTTAAAAAGGCTGAAGGAATTGGCGCGCAACGGTTTCTTATTATTTGCCGATGGCTTTTCTGCGTGAATTCATCGCCTATCTGAATATGAATAAAGCTGTAAATCTCTATATTATCTTATTTGTTCTGTTCGTTTCAGTGTTCTTTACCATCCAATCTGTGCTATAATCTAACGTGCCTTTAAAGGAGGGATTGCATGATTGATGTACTAATTGACGCATTAGCGGATACAATTAAACTGCTTCCGCTCTTATACTTATCTTATTTGCTGATTGATTTTATCGATAAGCGCAGTTCAGCTTACCGTTTAAATTATTTGTTTATTAAAAATTTGGGTCCCTTATTTGGAGCCTTGCTTGGTTTAGTGCCGCAGTGTGGTTTTTCGGTTATTGCCGCCTCACTTTTTGCGCAGCAGGGAATCAGTGCCGGTACCTTGGTTGCCTGCTTTATGGCTACTAGTGACGAAGCGCTGCCGATGCTGCTGGCTTATCCTTCGGAATATAAAAGTCTGGGATTGCTGTTGATATTAAAGCTGATACTTGCTGTCCTGTCAGGCTATCTGCTTGATTTTGTACTTTATAAAAAAACACTGAATGAAGAGGATGATTTTGAAATCGAACTATCTGATCCGGGCTGCAGCTGCGGTTCAAATAGTTTTATGAATGCGCTGAACCGTACTTTAAAAACTGCGCTGTTTATTTTGGGTATTAATCTAGTGATCGGATTTGTTCTGTTTGGTATCGGTGAAGATGCCCTATCCTCACTGTTGAATGTACATCCGATGCTTCAGCCGTTTGCGGCAGCGCTGCTTGGCTTCATTCCTAATTGTGCGGCTTCCATACTGCTGGTACAGCTTTATGTGCTGGGCGGCTTGTCTTTTGGTTCAATGGTGGCTGGCTTGTGTACGGGAGCGGGCATAGGTATGGCCGTTTATGGAAGCAAAACAAGAATAAACGCGAGAATAGTCTGCTTTTGATCTATATGTTTTTATTCTCGTCAGCAGCGGGTCTGCTTCTGCAAATAATGCTTTAATTTTTAAATTTTAGTACGCTATAATGATTGATACGCGAGGTGATTAGATGAAATTGATCGTAGGACTTGGCAATCCGGGAAGAGATTATGAAAAAACGCGTCATAACACGGGTTTCATGACACTTGATGAGGTTGCTTCAAGGTTAAACACAGATGTGAATACAAAAAAATTTAAAGCGCTGATCGGTAATGTCAAGGTTAAGGGTGAAACAGTGATTCTGATGAAGCCGCAGACTTATATGAACCTTTCCGGAGAAGCGGTAGGTGAATGCGCGCGTTTTTATAATATACCGGTAAGTGATATTTTGGTGCTTGTCGATGATTTAGATCTGCCGGTGGGTAAGATTCGTTTAAGAGAAAAAGGCTCAAGCGGCGGCCAGAATGGCTTGAAGAATATCATCGCTCATTTAGGTACTCAGGATTTTAAACGGATACGAATCGGCATCGGCAAAGATCCGCTGATGCTGACGGCTGATTATGTACTCGGTAAGTTCCCGAAGGCAGACCGGGCGCTGTTTGAAGCGGCCAGAGATAAAGCGGCCAGTGCGGCTATTGAATTCATTGACCGTCCTTTTGCGGATGTGATGAATAAATATAATCAGAAGGACGCTTAATTATGAATTGTTTATTAAATGAACTGGTGAAGAATCCGGCGGTCGAGAGTCTGCTGCGCAAAGAAAGCTCATTAGGGAATTTATCTTTAACTGAAGAAGCACTGCTTTATGCGGCATTATACAGACAAAGCCGGCAGTCATTACTTATCGTGAAGAATAATGTTTATACAGCACAGAAGCTGATCGAGCGGCTGACCCCCCTCGTTGATGTTGAGGTGCTGCCTTTTGTCGTGGAGGAATCACTGAGGGTTGAGGCCATCGCTGCCTCCCCGGAGAGTAAAGCGGTACAGCTGGAAACCATGAACGCCATGCTTGAAGGCAAGGCTAAAATTGTTGTGGCTCATACCGGCGCGCTGATGCGTTTTATGCCCTCACCTGAATTATTCAAGGCAGTCAGCATGGAGCTGAAGGTTGATGAAGAAATCAGCATGGATACATTAAAAATGAAGCTGTTTATGGCAGGCTATGAACATGTCTCAAGAGTCGATCAGCCGTTATGCTTTGCATCAAGAGGCGGTATCATCGATGTTTATTCAATGAATGAAGATTATCCGATCCGTATTGAATTTTTTGATACTGTAATTGAGAGTATCCGCTGCTTTGATCCGGCTACTCAGCGAACGATTGAAAAACGTGATCATGTGAAAATCATACCGGCTACAGATTTGCTGTTTACCGATGAAGAAATCAGCACGATCATTGAAAAGGGAAATGTGCTGAAGGAGAAAGCACAGCGTCAGGCAGAAGCGGCCATCCAGCGTCAGTTTGATATCTTTATTGAAAATGATTTTGATGCCTTAAGCAACCATCAAAGAGAAAATCACCTATACCGTTACTTTGCCTTGCTGGATCAGCATAGTTCATTGCTGGATTATGCCAAAGACGCATGTATCATTCTTTCTGCTGATGAGGAAATTCATGAAGTTGAAAAGAAAGTCAATGAAGAAACTATTGATTACATCCAGGAGCTGAATGCCACAGGTCAGGGGCTGCCAGTATACACACAGTTTAATTCAATTGATAAGCTGACAGCCGGCAGAGACTGTATCCATGTTAATTTGTTTGTAAACATGGAACAGCCGATCGTCAGTGGTTTTCTGCAGCTGCCGCGCCCGGAGCTTTCTTTAGATAAATGCTTGGACATGGCCGTAAAGGAAAGTAAGAAAAAAAGCGTGCTGTTCTGTCTGGATCATTCAGAAATCGGCATTGTGAAAAAGTATTTCAATGATCATGAGATACGATATCACATGATTGAAGAAAATGATAAAATTCCGGAGGGCATTTCACTCTGCGTCAAAAAGCTTGCGGAAGGGTTTGAACTAACCGAAGAAAAGATAGTTGTTTACTCATCTAAAGAAATCTTTCATGAACAGAAAAAGCTTGGACGTTATACGAATAAATTTAAACAAGGTGAAGTTCTTGATGATTATCTTCAGCTTGAAAAAGGTGATTATGTCGTGCATAACCAACATGGTGTGGGCATGTATAACGGCATTGTCACCAAAGAGATCGAGGGGCATCATAAAGACTTCCTGCAGGTGATTTATAAAGATAATGATGTTTTATTCATTCCTTTGGAACAATTCCGTCTGATTCGAAAATTCGTCTCCAAGGAGGGTGCATCACCGAAACTGAATAAATTAGGTTCAAGTGAATGGGAAAAGACCAAGAAGCGCATCAGTCAAAATGTCGCCGAGCTTGCGCAGCGGCTGGTCGCTCTTTATTCATTGCGAAGTGAAGATATCGGTTATGCTTTTTCTAAGGATACACCTTATCAGCTTCAGTTTGAGGATGATTTTGATTATGATTTAACACCGGATCAGAAAAAAGCGGTGGATGAAATTAAACGGGATATGGAATCAGCGAAACCAATGGACAGACTGCTTTGCGGTGATGTTGGCTTTGGCAAGACAGAGGTAGCAATCCGTGCCGCTTTCAAGGCAGTGGTTGACAATAAGCAGGTAGCTTATCTGTGTCCGACCACGATTCTTTCTCAGCAGCATTTTAAAACCTTCAAGAAACGTTTTCGGAATTATCCAGTGCGCATCGAAGTATTAAATCGTTTTGTACCGCCGCAGGAGCAGAAAAAAATCCTTCAGGATCTGAAGGACGGCAATGTTGATATATTGATTGGTACTCATCGCTTATTGTCTAAGGATGTCGTTTTTAAGGATCTTGGCTTTTTGATTATCGATGAGGAGCAGCGTTTTGGTGTTCAGCACAAAGAGAAAATCAAAGAATTAAGAACCGGTATCGATGTCTTGTCACTTAGTGCGACACCCATCCCGCGCACTTTGCAGATGTCATTGATCGGTGTGCGTTCACTCTCTCAGCTTGATACGCCGCCGATGAACCGTATGCCGGTGCAGACTTATGTTGTCGAGAAGAACTTAATTTAATTAAAGAGATCATTCAGCGTGAGGTTGCCCGTGACGGACAGGTATTCTATTTGTATAACAATGTTAAGAATATTTACGCGACGGCTACGAAGCTGCGCAATGAATTGGATATGGAAATCGGTATCGCACATGGTCAGATGGACAGAGAAGAAATCGAAGATGTCATGATGCGCTTCACTGATAATGAATATCAGGTATTGGTCTGTACAACAATCATCGAAACCGGTATTGATATCCCTAATGCCAATACCATTATCATCGAGGATGCGGATAAGTTTGGGTTAAGTCAGCTCTATCAGATTAAGGGCAGAGTTGGCCGTTCTGACCGATTGGCATACGCCTATCTGCTTTATTCACCGCAGAAGCAGCTCTCGGAAATAGCGACGAAGCGTTTAAAATCAATTAAAGAATTTACGCAGCTTGGCTCCGGTTATAAGATTGCCATGCGAGACTTAACGATCCGCGGCGCCGGAGATATGCTTGGCCCGCAGCAGGCTGGCTTTATAGATACGATCGGCATTGATATGTATATTGAAATGCTGCATGATGCGATTAATGAACAAAAGGGAATTAAAAAAGCTGTGCCAAAGGAAATCAAACGTGCTAATGTCAATGTAGATGCCTATATCCCAAGTACCTTTACTGATCAGGATTATGAAAAGATCACGCTTTATCAGCAGATCGATAAAGTTGAGACTAAGGAAGAACTGCTGGCAATGATGGATATGATTGAGGATAACTATGGTTCACTGCCTAAATCTGTGCAGCTGCTGTTTGAAAAGAAACGTCTTGATATACTGATTAATGAGGCAAATGTAGAAAATTTTAAAGAAAATGCCAAGGATGCCGAGCTTACTTTTACGGAGCAATGGTCGAAGCGTGCTGACGGTGTGAAGCTATTTGAACAAATTACAGCTTTATCCCGGGATATCGTTTTGCGTTATACACAAAATAAGATTAAAATCCGCTTTCCTAAAAACAAGAACTGGCTGAAACAGGTCATTGAGGTTCTGGAAATGAGCGGAACTGTTGCCAGAGAGTAAAATTTTGCATTAATCGGTTATAAAAGCTCATTCTTTGCCAATACTAAACGTGCAAGGAGTGTGAATGAATGAAGGCAACAGGTATCATTCGCCGTTTAGATGATCTTGGACGTTTAGTTATACCCAAGGAGATCAGAAAACAATATCGATTAAAAGAAGGCGATTCCATCGAGTTTTATATTGAAAATGATAAAATTATTCTGCAGAAATATGAACTGCTTGATAAACATATGCGAGAAATTCAGGATATGTGTGAAACATTGCAGAGTGTATTAAACAAGAAAGTGCTGTTTATTAAAGATGAGGTAACGGGAGTCCAGCAGCCCTGTGTGAAATCATTGTTCTCACATGCGGTCGTTTATCGGGATACTCCCTTTACTAAGGAAAAGATTTTTGAGAATGACGCGACACTTTATGATGGCTGTTTCTTTCCTGTTGTGGTTGAAAGCTACTGGCAGGGCAGCTTTGTTTTATTGAGTAATGAGCCTGTGGATGTGAAGGAGAATCGCTGTGTTGCGGCGTTTGCGCAACTTTTATCTCGCAAATATGAAGTTTAAATGTTAAAATAGTTGCGAGGTGATGGCATGCGTTTAGATAAGTACCTAAAAGTTGCCAGAATTCTGAAGCGGCGAACCGTTTCAAAAGAACTGGCTGATAATGAACGTGTACTGATCAATGGTAAGATAGCGAAACCGAGCAGTGAGGTCAAGGTCGGGGATATCATAACGATTGTCTTCGGATATCGTGAACTGACAGTCAGAGTTTTGATGCTTTCTAAGCAAGTTTCTAAGTCTGATGCGGCTTTAATGTTTGAAATTATTGAAGAAAAAACAGAAAATCTTGATTTTTCGACGCAAAATGAATAAATCTTATAAATTTTTGATTTTCATGGTTACATTTATGAAATTATGTTGTATAATGATGTTGACAAAGTTAATAGCTGATTATTAATTTGTTAGATATAACAATAGATTCACAGAAAAACCATTTTTCTCTTCCCCTTAATTATAAACATCTAGCGTTATATTATTAACTAAAGAATCAATCGAAAGATTGATTTTTTTGTCGGTTGTTCTGGCTCTGGGACAGGACATGTGAATCAGCATGCAAAAACTGAGTATTACTGGCAGCGCGGATGCAAATAATTTCTTTCAGCGATACCCTGTCAGATCAATAATATTTAATTAAAATAGATACAATTTCCTAATGCTAGGAAATTGCAGTTAAGCGTTTTCAGCTTGTTTCGTTTATAATAGAAGCATAAGCTGGAGGATGTACTATGGCAAAGAAAAAAATGGTTGTAAAGAATAATTCAAGCCGGGGCGGCTATTTTATAAGAAGAGTATTGGCATTTGGTATTGATTGGTATTTATCCGGTGTACTGGCTAATATCGCAATCTCACTGTGCTATGGTTTTTCAATCAAGGACAGATTGAGGTACAGTATAATCTTAACGGAATGACAAGCGCTCAAGCATGGATACTGATGGCTGTTCTGTTTCTTATTTTCTTATTCTATTATGTCTGGGTGCCATGCCGTATCTGGATCGGTCAGACACCTGCCCAGCGAATGCTTCAGATCAAAGTATTCCATGATGATCATAGTGAGGTCACATTTAAAACAATGCTGGTACGTTTTGTGCTTGGCTGTCTCGTTTTAGAAGGAACCTTCTATTTCTTCACATCAACATTCAAAACATTGCTGATTACAAAATATCTGCCATTTGATACAGGCATGATGGACATGCTGCTGAGCGGTCCGGTAGCAGTCATCTGTGTATTATCCTTATTGCTCGCGTTAAGAGATAAGGATCAAAGCCGAATGATTCATGACAGGATTTCACACACGCATGTGGAAGATATTTATGTTCCCGGCAAAGTTCAGAAAGCATTATAAGTAATTATCAAAGCTGACAAATCGATCAAGTCAGCTTTTTTATTATATAAGGAAAAAAGTAAGGAAACCGATTTCCGCAATCAGGTTTACCATTTCCTAATGCACGGAAACAGAATTGATGATAACGCTTCCTTTGCTGAGATATACTTGAATCAGCCAAAGGAGGATATGAATTATGCGTAGAGTTTATTTATTTTGTAATGCAGGGATGTCTACTTCATTGTTAGCTAGCAAGATGCAAAAGTAGCTGAAGAACACAATTTACCAATTGAAGTAAAAGCATTTCCTGACTCTAAAATGGACAACATTATCGCAGAATTTAATCCGGACTGCATTCTGTTAGGTCCGCAGGTTAAATATCTGTATGAAAAGGTTGTCGAAAGATATGGGCATTTGGGGCACCCAATTTTTGTCATTGACAGTACAGACTATGGTTCAATGAATGGGGAACGGGTATTGAAAGCCGCTATCAAAAAATGAAAGAGAGCGAGGCGAAATAAATGTTTGATAAATTAGAAAAATACTTATCACCGGTTGCTGATGCTTTATCTAAAAACAAAATATTAAGTGCGATTCGTGATGGTTTCCTGATTACAGTACCAATTGTAATCGTAGGTTCAATATTCTTATTAATATCCAATTTCCCGATCACTGGCTGGTCAGAAATGGTTGCCAGTGTATTTGGTGAAGGCTGGGAAACTTATCTTGACGCAGTTACTTCATCTACCTTTGATGTTGTAGCGCTGACAGGTGTCTTATCAATCGGTTATTGTTATGCCCGTGAAAAAGGCGTCGATAAGATTGCCGGCGGTGTAGTTGCACTGACTTGCTTCCTGATTATCACACCAAAGACACATATTGCTTATGTAAATGAAGCCGGTAAGGCATTCAGCGGTTTCTCTTTCGGTAATCTTGGTACATCAGGTATGTTCTTATCTATGATTACAGCAATTCTTTCGGTGTCAATCTTTGCTTGGGCAATGCGCAAGAAACTGGTTATCAAGCTGCCTGACGGTGTTCCGCCGGCGGTTATGGATTCCTTTGCGGCATTGATTCCAGCTGCTTTCGCAATGGTTACTTCTTTCTTGTAAATATTATTTTCACGAATACGGCTTACGGCAGTGCTCATGCGTTCATCTATGAAGTCTTGCAGGCACCGTTAGTAGGTCTTGGACGTTCCAATCTATTTGAAGTCATTTATCAGTTCTTATCAACTTTATTCTGGTTCTTTGGTATTAATGGACCAGCGGTTACAAATACCATTTTGCGCCGATTCATAAGGTACTGACTCAAGAAAACTATGAAGCAGCTAAGGCCGGTATCGCAATGACCAATGTCTTCACTTCTGCTTTCTCTGATTTCTTCTGTAACTATGGCGGCGGCGGTTCTACCTTAGGTTTAGTTATTCTGATGGCCTTTACTGGTAAATCAAACCGCATTAAAACATTAGGAAGACTTTCTCTGCCGGCAGCGATTTTCGGTATCAATGAACCGATCATCTTCGGTCTGCCTATCGTATTAAATCCATTGATGGCGGTGCCGTTTATCTTCGTACCAGTATTAAATACAATCACGGCTACGATTGCGACATCGATTGGTATCCTGCCGATTACTGCCGGTGTGCAGCTGCCATGGACAACACCCATCTTATTCTCAGGCTGGCTGGTTACCGGAAGCTTTGTAGCTTCACTGTTCCAGCTTGCACAATTAGCGATGGATATGGCAATCTACTTCCCATTCCTGAAAATGCTTGACCGCAAATATTTGGAAGAAGAAGCAATTACAGCGAATGAATCAGATGAACTTGATGATCTTTCATTTGATGATCTCGTTTTAGAGTAATATGAAAGTCCTATTGATATTTGACTCAGGTCTTGCAGGTGCCGGCGGTAAGAGTAATCCGAATGTTGAGCTTACAGCTAAAAAGGGTATCATCGGTACCGGTGAGATGATGGAGCCATATTTCAAAAAGATCGGGGCTGAGGTTATCGCAACTCTATATTGCGGAGTTGGCTATTTCAAAGATCATCAGGAAGAAGTAGTGAAAAAAATGACCGCAATGGCTAAGAAGCTAAACCCTGATTATGTTGTATGCGGACCTGGCTTTAATTTCGAAGAGTATTCACTTATGTGTGCGTTGTGTGCTAAATCCATACTGGAAAATACCACAATCAGATCATGCGCGATGATGTCAGCGGAAAACTCGACAACCATTGATCAGTACGCGTCATTGATTCCAATTGTGAAAATGCCTAAAAAGGGTGGTATCGGTTTAAAGGATTCACTTGAGAATTTATGTGAATTAATCGATGCAGAAGTGAATCATCCGGAACACGTAGAAGGAATAAAAACTAGAAATTGTTACTAAAATGAAAACCAGTCGAGCAACGGCTGGTTTTTGTAAAGAAAGGACACTAATGAAAAAACAGTATATTGAACGGCTTGAGGCTTTAGTCAATGCGATGGGTGTGAGCGGTGAGGAACAGGATGTCAGAGCTTTATTAAAAAAGAATTTGATTGCAGATGAATGGGTGAGCGATCGTCTGGGTTCTCTGTTTGCACTAAAACTCAGCCGGAATCCAAAGGCAAAAACACTGATGCTGGCGGCAAGTCTTGATGAAGAAGGTTTAATGGTCAGTGAGATTCTGCCTGACGGAAAATTAAAATTTGTGCCGCTTGAAGCATTGTCACCGGCTAGTCTTTTACATCAGCAGGTTTGCGTATATACAAGAGAGCATCAATGCTTCACCGGTATCATTGGCTGCGATAAAATCAAATTCATGGAATCAGCAGCGAATCAGATAAAGATGGAAGACTTGATCTTGGATATGGGAACGGGTTATGAAGAAGCATGCAATACATTTACAATTGGTGATTTAGCATTAATCAAAGGTGATTTCACAATGCTGAATGAACATTGTGCAATGGGGAAGGCATTAAATAACCGTTTAATGCTTGAGGTGATGATTGAATTATCGCAAGCGCTGCAGGAGAGTGAGCTTGATTATCATTTAGCGATGGGCGGTATTGCACAGTCGGTAATCGGCTGGCGTGGCAGTAAGACCGCAACCTATGTGATACAGCCAGATGCGGCTTTGGTATTGACTGGTTTTGATACCGCCAACTCACAGCCGGCTGCCCAACGCGGTAAAGGTGTTACGGTGGGAGTTTATGATAAGCAGATGCTGCCTGGCAAACGCCTGCTTCATGATTTTATGGATAAGGTAAAGCCTTGTCAGGAATATCTTGGCATCTATGGCAATGATGGTTCATTTATTCATAAGACATTAAAGGGAACGCCAACGCTGTCACTCGGTATTGCCATGAGTCATCTTGGCAGCAATCATATCTTGGCCGATCTAAATGATGCGGAATGTTTAAAAAATGAATTAGTAAAATATTTATCAGGCTTAAGCAGTGAGGACATCGAAAGCTTCGGCTATGGGGTATGCTATGATTGATCTGGAAATATTAAAAACATTAAGTGAGGCAGCCGGTATTTCCTCTTGTGAGGAAGCGGTATGTTCACAGCTTGAAGCATATATGCAGCCGTATGTGGATCGTGTGCTCCATGATGGTCTTGGGTCAGTGATTGGGAGTAAGGGGGATGATGAAACAGGTCCTAAAACCATGCTGGCGACGCATGCAGATGAGGTTGGCTTTTTTGTGAAGGATATAGAGGAAAGCGGAACTCTTCGATTGATGCCGGTGGGGAGCTGGTGGACGCATATGCTGCCGGGGCATGATTTTAATGTAATCACTCAAGATGGTCAAAAGATTAAAGGTTTTATCGGCAGCCCGGCAACCCATGGCATGCCTTCTGAGCAGCGGGCTAAGACCTTGGCGATGGAAGCAATCTATCTTGATTTAGGGGTTGCTGACAAGAAAGAAGCTGAAGCGCTGGGAATCAGAATCGGCGATATGGTGGTACCTGATATGAATTTCAGAGTGATGAATAATCCCAATTATCTGGCCGGCAAGGCTTTTGATAATCGCGCAAGCTGCGCGGTGGGCCTTTATGTGTTGGAAAGATTAAGGGGGAAGAAACATGTACCGCTGAGTTTCGCCTGTACAGTACAGGAAGAACCGGGACTGCGCGGTGCCCGTACAAGTACCGATCTGATGCATCCGGATCTTGCCTTTGCGATTGATACAACACTGGCAGGCGATACACCTGCCAATACAAACAGCTGCAAGCTGGGCGGCGGTGTCGTTATCTCGATGCTGGATTCCAATACCGTTTATCATCGCGGCTTAATCCGCTATGTAGAAAAGGTATGTAAGGAACAGGGGATTCCTTATCAATATGCGGTATTTAACGGCGGTGGTACGGATTCAGGCAATATTCATAAAAGTTTTGAAGGCATCGTTAATATGACATTATCAATTCCGATTCGTTATATGCATACGAATCAGTCGATCATTCATAAGCAGGATCTTGAGGCTTGTGTAGATTTATTGACTTATATCTTATGTGCGATGGATCAGCAGACCTTTGAATCGATCTGCGCTTAGTGAGGAACCTATGGAAAAAGAACAATTGTTTGCGATGATTGATGAATTAAAGAATCAGATGATTGAGGATATCTGTACAGTGGTACAGATTGATTCACAGCGAAGTGAGGCAAAGCCTGGCATGCCGTTTGGTGCGGGTGTCAATGAAGCGCTTTTAAAAGCGTTATCAATTGCCGAGCGGGAAGGGCTGATTACTAAAAATGTCGATGGCTATATGGGCTACGGACAGTATGGTGAAGGTGAAAGCTATATCGGCGTCATGGGACATCTTGATGTCGTGGAGATTGGCGATGGCTGGCGCTATCCGGCTTTTTCTGCGACAGTCGCTGAGAATCGTATCTGGGGACGCGGTGCATTGGATAATAAAGGCCCTTTATTTGCGGCTTTCTATGGCATGCTGGCATTAAAGAAGTTAGGCATTAAACCAAACATACCGATTCGTGTGATTTTTGGTACAAATGAAGAAACCGGCATGGCTGACTGCCGTTATTATCTGGAACATGAAAAAGCACCACTAATGGGGTTTACTCCGGATAATAAATTTCCGGCAATCTATGGTGAACGTGGCCGCGCAGTCGTGCGGGTTATTGGCAGTAAAGAGTCAGCGGTTCCCTTTATCAATGAATATTTCATGAATGCCAAAGCAAACGGTGATCGCCTTGGCATCAATGTCAGTGATCAGCATTTTGGGGAAATGATACTCCGCGGCAAGAATTTGATTCTTGACGATGATCAGCTCGGTATTCAATTTGCGCTCAGTTATCCAACGTGCGATATGACTGCCATTATTAATCAGATCCGCAGCAAAGCGGCTGGTATGAAAGTTGAACTAATCAGCGACAGCGGTGTTGTCCTCCATGATCCAAACTGCTGGCTGGTTCAGACCATGAGTGAGGCTTATGCGCAAGTTATGGGCAGCACTGTGAAGCCAACGACAACGACCGGCGGCACTTATGCACATGTTTGTCAGACCATCATTCCTTATGGACCTAGCTTCCCGGGACAAGTGGGGATCGCTCACCAGCCGAATGAATGGATTGATATCGATGATTTGGTAACATGCGCCAAAGTATATGCTTGGTCATTGTATAAACTGTCACAGATGGATAAAAATATTAAACCTTGGTAATCATGAACAAACTGAATCTTCAGATTCAGTTTTTTAATGCTTAGATATAAGCAAGTCTTTAGTATAAGCATCGGCAGCTTAACGGAATCGTGATACACTGACATTGTTAAACAACGTAAAGGGAAGGGCTCAGTATGCTGTTGATACCGATGATCCTTTAGATATTCTTCCCTTATTAATGAAATCAGAAAATAGGCATAAGCGCATGTGCTTATTTATAATAAAAGCCAGCGCCTAGGCACTGACTAATCGAAATATTTAATAAATTCATTATAATTGCTGCATTCCATCAAGCTGGTCATTTTATATACATCATTAGAAAGGTTAATCATCCACTCAAAGAACAGCTTCATAGCTACACTTTCTGTATTGCCTGCTGCCAGCAGGAATACAATTTTCACATCATAAGGTCCCCAGCGAATTGGCTTGCGTAAAATAACAACCGAGATGTTAGCCTGATAAACCGTTGAATCAAGGGCATGCGGTATCGCAAACTGATGTATAAATGAGGTTGAGGACATACTTTCTCTGGCCATAACTGAATCAAAGAATTGTTCAGATACAGCATTTGAACGAACTAAATCATCACACATGAAACGAATTGCTTCTTCTGAGGTTTTAAATTCCATGTCGGTAAAGAAATGCTCCGGTCTGAACATCTGATTTAGACAATCAGCATAAGCTTCCTTTAAATGCTTTTTGTTCCAATGCATTTAATGCCGACAAGATATAAGCCTCATCTTCTCTGGAAAAGAAAATTGAAATCTGAACCGTAGGAATCTCCAATGAATGCTTCAGCGGTACTGAACAAATAATTAAATCAGGTTTTAATTCGAGAATCTTCGTTTCTTCAAAATAGTTGAAAATACCGATAATATCCATGTATTCAGAAAAAATTCGCTGCATGCGCAGAATCGGCGCATTTGAAATTGCCTGTGTGGTTGGGAAGATCACAATTGCTTTATATTTGCGCTTTGCATTCTGCCGTTCATAAGCCATACCTAAATGCAGGGCTATAAAGCCGATTTCTTCTTCAGATACTTCCAGATCAAGCCGTCTGGATAAATAATTGGCACAAGATACGCCTAATTCAAAAATCAAAAGGATATTTACGTTTAATCTCCTGTAAATAAAGATTATTCGCTACCAGATTCTTGGCGGCTCTTTCAATTAAAGACTGCAGGTGAAGTGTTAAACCGACAATCAGACCCTCATCATCAGTAAAATTGATGCCGAAGTTTGTAAGGATGTTTCAAGCATCTCTTGAGCCAGCATGTTGCATGTGACATTTTCCGGTAAAAATTCCTTTAAGGATTCTGAAGAGAAATTCGTGCCTTTTTTACCCATCAGCAAAAATGCCAGCATGACAATTTCACTTTCGACGATCTCTGTCTGATACAGCGCAGAAATCCGTTCATAGAATTCTTTGGCAATCCGATATTCAATAGAAGTCATAATTTCATCCGTATTGCGCATTGATTCCACATAACGGAAATTGAAAATACGGTCAATAGATATTCCCACATGTACAATCAGACTGGGAAATGAGACATCATGAACTTCATAACTGTACTTTTTAAGAATCTTCTCTAACTCCTGTTTGCATTTTAATAAATCAAAATTTTTATAAATTGAAGCTATTTCATCAATATTTAAGAAGTTCTTCTGCGTCTCTTCAAGCAGCATCTGTTTATATAATTCACGGATGGAATGTTCAGGTCCTTCCAGATAAAGGTGGTTGCGGCTTTTGGTAATCTTTAATCCCTCAAAGGTATCAATAAATTCCTTGATATTTTTCAAATCATTATCTAAAGCATATTCAGAAATAAAGATTTCATCAAGTAAATCAATGATTGACAGCTTTTGATTCGTCAGGAGTAATTTTTTTAAGATGAATGAAGAACGCTCCTTAGGTGTCTGCGGAATCAAGGTATCGACAGGCTTCTGATTCTGATGATAATTTTCTACGATCAGCCGATAGCCTTTGCGGATATTTGATTCAATCAGCGGTAAATCATATTCATGATTCATAGCGTCAATATCGCTGCGTATTGTACGATCAGATACTTTAAGTATCTGGGAGAGTTCTTTGCCGGTGATCCATGTATTTTGTGATTCAAGCAAACGGAGCAGTTTTTCTTGTCTATCTGTCATTCTATCTTCCCCTTTAATGAAAATCTTACATTATCATTATTATATAATAATTAAAACCATTTTTATAATGTCTTTTCCTATTATTAGGAAAAGCGGTGATGTTTCTTGAATTTCCTAACAAGAGGAAATGGATTTCTCCATGTGATTCTTAAATGAGATTATAATACAGGTGAATCAGGGGGTTATGCTCATGTCAGAGAAAATTAAGGTTCTGAAAAAAAATTTTGTGGCACGCTGTATCTATACATTAATCATGGTGCTTGCCAGTGCGCTTCTGCAGACCTATGTCATTCAGGTTTTCATTAATGCCAGTAATCTGCTGTCAAGCGGCTTTACCGGTCTGGCTATTTTGATTAACCGTATCAGCGGTTTATTCGGACTGGAGTTTGATGTGTCATTAATGATTATATTATTAAATGTGCCGGTAGCGCTCTTATGTCTGAAAAGTATTTCTACAAAGTTTACGATTTTTTCAAGTATTCAATTTTTTTGTGTATCCATCTTTTTAAAGCTGTTCCATTTTACACCGCTGATTGATGATGTCATGCTGAACTGCATGCTGGGCGGTGTGCTGTATGGTTTTGCAATCCTGCTTTCGCTAAAGGGAAATGCAAGTACCGGCGGTACGGATTTTATCGCTTTATATGTATCCAATAAGATCGGCAAGTCAATTTGGACACAGGTGTTTATATTTAATTGCATCATGCTGTGTATTTTTGGCGTTTTGTTTGGTTGGCAGAATGCTGGTTATTCTATTTTATTTCAATATATTTCTACACAGACAGTCAATGCCTTCTATCATCGCTATGAACGGGTTACGATGCAGATTACGACATCAAATGCCGAAGCGGTGGTCGATGTGTATGTCGATCATTACCGGCATGGTATCACGGTTACACCAAGCTATGGCGGTTTCTCTAAGAAGCGTTACTATCTGCTGCATACCGTTGTATCAGCTTATGAGGTTAAGGATATTGTTTATTTGATGAAACAGGCTGATCCGCAGCTGTTAGTGAATGTGTATAAATCAGAGAATTTCTTTGGCGGTTTCTATCAGCAGCCCTTGGATTAATGAGGGTTTCCTAATCTTAGGAAAGAGAAAAACGGTTTGTAAGGCTTGATCAGCCTATAATAAAATCAAAAGAAAACATAAAGGAGGATTTGTTATGTGGGCGATGATTGCGACGTGGCGTATGGCGCTTGAGGGTATTACAGCCGGCGGTGAAATGCTTGAGCATGGAGCGGCTGCCGGAGAGGCACTGGAAAAGGCAATATGTGATATTGAAGATTTTCCATATTATAAATCAGTAGGTTATGGCGGTCTGCCGAATGAAGAAATGGAAGTTGAGCTTGACGCGGCTTATATGGACGGCAATACATTTGATATCGGTGCGGTTGCGGCAATTAAGGATTTCGCAAATCCGATCAAAGTGGCAAAGCGCTTATCCGCTGAATCAGTTAACTGCATGCTGGTAAGTGAAGGCGCAGAAAAGTTTGCGCATAAGGAAGGCTTTGAACGTAAGAATATGTTATCGGATCGGGCTAAGATTCATTATCGCAAGCGGGTAAAGGAAACAGCTCAGGAGCTGCGCCCTTATATCGGTCATGATACAGTAGGTGTCGTAGCCTTGGATCAGCACGGTAAGATGGTGGTTGGTACTTCCACCTCAGGCTTATTCATGAAGAAAAAAGGCAGAGTCGGTGATTCACCGATCAGCGGCAGCGGTTTTTACGCTGATTCTACAGTCGGCGGCGCAAGTGCGACCGGACTTGGCGAGGATTTGATGAAGGGCTGTATTTCTTATGAAATCGTTCGCTTGATGAAGGAAGGTCATCATCCGCAGGCGGCCTGTGAAATTGCGGTCAACAATTTAGATGCTGAATTGAAAAAGCGCCGCGGCAAGGCTGGTGATCTGAGTGTTGTGGCAATGAATAATAAAGGTGAATACGGTGTGGCAACGAATATTGAAGGCTTCTCCTTTGCGGTATGCAGAGAGGGAGAAACACCGGCGGTATATTTAGTAAAAAATGTTGACGGCAAATGTATTCATGAATTAGCGAGTGAGGAATGGCTGAATAATTATATGCAGACACGCATGGCGCCGCTGAGTGAATAGGATGAAAACATTAGTTGAAATTTGCTGCGGAAGCTATCATGATGCACTGATGGCGCAAAACGGCAAGGCGGATCGGATTGAACTTAATTCTGCTTTGTTTATGGGTGGTTTGACACCCAGCATCGGAACTTTGAAGCTGGTTAAACGTGATGTGAGCCTGCCGGTAATCTGCATGGTAAGGCCAAGAGGGGCTGGCTTTTGTTATAACGATGATGAAATCGAATGTATTTTTGAAGATGCCAAGGCGCTGTTAGAGGCAGGCAGTGATGGCTTGGCGTTTGGCTTTTTAAAGGCAGATGCCGCTATTGATCTAAATCTGACAAAACGGATGGTTGAACTGATTAAATCATATGGTACAGAGCGTGAAGCGGTATTCCATCGTGCCTTTGATTGTGGTAAGGATGCGAAACAAGCGATCAATCAATTGATTGAATGCGGAATTGATCGTGTATTAACGAGCGGTTTAGCCCCCACAGCCATAGCGGGTAAGGAATTGATTCATGAGCTGCAGAGTGTCTATGGTGATCAAATTGAGATTCTCGCTGGCAGCGGCATTAAGGCGCATAACGCTGTGGAATTTATTAAAACAAGCGGTGTCAGCCAAGTGCATTCAAGTGCTAAAGCGTGGGTCAATGATCCGACAACTGATAACGGCATGGTCAGCTATGCTTATCATCACGAGTTAGATTATGATGTGGTTGCTGAAACGGCAGTTAAGGAATTAGTGAATATTATCAGAGAAGCGGAGGATCAAGAATGCATCGATTAGGTATATCCATTTATCCTCAGCATTCCACTAAGGAAAAAGATGACGCTTATATGCGTCTGGCGGCCAGCTATGGCTTTACACGTCTGTTTACCTGTCTGCTTTCATCAGCGGGTGAAGCTGAAACGATTATTCAGGGGTTCAGCGATCTTTGTACACGGGCTCATCGGTTGGGCATGATAGTTTCTGCAGACACGAATCCGCAGATATTTAAAAAGCTGGGTGCTGATCCGACTAACTTAAAGGTCTTCAAAGCTATGGGTGTAGACATTATCCGAATGGATGGTCATTTCAGTGATTTAGAGGATATCGCGTTAACATTGAATCCCTATGGCATACAGATTGAATTTAACGGTTCACAGTATCTGAATCTTGACCGCATGATTGAAAAAGGCGCGAATCCGCATAATATGACGATCTGTCATAATTTCTATCCGATGCGTTACAGCGGTCTAAGTGAAGAAAGATTTCATTTTTTCAATAGTAAAACAAAAACATTAAACTTAACGAATGCTGCCTTTGTCAGTTCAAATGAAGAAAACACATTCGGGCCTTGGCCGGTTTATGAAGGCTTGCCGACTTGAGCTGTGCCGGGATAAAGCAATAAGCTGGCAGACTCGGTATTTATACGCAACCCGTGAAATCGACGATGTATTGATCGGCAATGCTTATGCAAGTGAGGCAGAACTAAAAGCGATGGCGGCTGCTGATCCGAATAAAGTGACAGTTAAAATTGATTTAGATGACACAATTACTGAAACGGAAAAAAGAATCGTGTTTGACTGTCTGCATAACCGCCGGACAGACAGCAGTGATATATTGATCCGCACTGTTGATTCGCGAATGAAATATCATCATGCTTCGATACCGCGAAGAGTCTGCGATAAAGCAATGTTTGAGGTGGGTGATGTGGTCATTGTGAATGATGCACTGAGTCATTACCGCGCTGAATTGCAGATCATATTGAAACCGATACCTAATACTGGCGATCGGAATCTGGCGGGACATTTAAATGAGGAAGAAATGAAATTAGTAAGCATGATTGCTTATGAAAATATCTTTGGGTTTATTCAATAAAGGAGGCAAGAACCATGGAAGGTTTAGAAATGATTTGTTTTAAAATAATTGCCGGTGTTGGCGCCGCAAGAAGCTGTTTTATCGAGGCGATGCAGATTGCCCGCAAAGGTGATTTTGAAAAGGCTGAACAGTTGATTCAAGATGGTGAAAAGGAATTTGTGAATGCACATCAGGCGCATGCTGAACTGATTACGAATGAAGCAAATGGCAATAAGACAGATGTAACCTTACTTCTGCTGCATGCTGAGGATCAGATCATGAGTGCTGAAACGATTAAAATCATGGCGCTTGAAATGATTGAAATGTGCCGTCAGTTTAGTAAATAAAGCTTAAGACTCCTTATGATTTAGATAAGGAGTTTTTTTCTGACCTGATGAATATAAAAAGGCGATGAAATGGCATTACTGATCATTAAAAGCGGTTACAACTATATGATTTATATGTTATAATGATTAAACCTAAAAAGCTGCTGACATGAGGAAAGGAAGAAATGTATGAGCGAAAATAATGATCCGGCATTTTGTTCATCCGGCTGGGATGCAATCAGTAAGGCATTTGATAACATGTATCCTGATCAGAAGGAGCCTTGCCATTTTGGGACTTTGATTTCATGGCAGCTGGGCGGCAACGATCCTCTGGATGGCATCAGTGTTTATGACGGCGGTGATTTTTATCATTTTGTTACTTATGGGCTTTCTGAGCTTTATGAGAAGGAAAGTGAAAACCAGGAATACAGCGGCTATGGTTTTGAACTGACGGTAAAGCTAAAAAAAGATGGCTTGCGTGATCCGGAGGCTGAGATTCGCTGCATGGCAGGCATCCTGCAGTCAATTGCCCGTATTACCTTTCAAAATAATGAGATTTTTCAGCCGTTTGAGTATCTATATACCGGACAGACAACGGGGATGGACGCGGCCGGAACATCAAAGATTACCGGGTTTATCACCAAGCTTGATGAAGCCGGTGAAATACAGACACCCAATGGCGAGGTGGTGTTTGTGGAATTGATAGGCATGCAGGATGATGAGCTGAAACTGCTTGTTGATAAAAAATTCAGGTCGAAGATATTTTGCGTCAGGCCCCAATTTAATGTGTGATTATACAAGAGAGAGTCTGGCTGATAAACTGTCAGCGGAAAGTGAGGTCAATGTATGAGTGAGCGGCAAGATGCGGTTATAACTTTATACAGTGTGATTAAAAATGATGATTTGATCCTTGAAGCATTTAAAAAAGCATTTGCGGATTTTACGATTGATGTGCTCGTTGCAGATCATGCCATGAAGCTGATTCTTCAGGATAACAGTGAAATTGAGCTGCATATAGTTGATGATGAGAAGGAAATGCGCGGGCAGACAGACGGCATGATGAATTTTTTGCGCAGGCACCTTTAAATAATGATGAACTAATGGCAAGTGTCATGCAGCAAATTCAATTATTTAATCATATTACCGGCGTGAATTTTCAGCTTGATGCCCAGGAAGCACGAACGAATGCGATCATGGAATGTTTATTTGCGGCAGCTCGCAGCACTTCTTCGATCGTTTTATATCCGTCAATGTCCTTGTTCACCCCTGATGCGAAGCTCTTACTGTCAATTGAGGGTGCCAGTGATTTAGAAACATGGCGTCCGATTGCTCATCAAAGTATTATAGATGAAGAAAGAGCTTATGATGCTGAAGATAAACAGAATTTATTGATGTGACAGATGAAATAAAAAACGCGGTTACCCGGCGGCTGCTTCGATGCTGCCGATTCAGCTTTCATTAGATACGGTTGAATTGCCAAGTGTTGAAACCATTGCGAAACGGCTGCTTTGTATCTTCGCGACATCCGTAATGGCAGAGTGTGAATTAATGGAAGATGGCAGTTATGCGTTTGGAGTACAGGAATTTTCAAGACTTAAAGATCAGTTTGCATTTGTTGATGCTTTAAGTGAGCGGGAAAAGGCATTTGTGATGGAGGCGGCTGATGAACAGACGGCAATTCAGTTTTCATGGCGCTATGAATGCACGGCGGTACTGCTTTGGGCACTGGGCCTGAATGGCTTGGATGCCACTTATGAGAGTGTGTGCAATGTCAGTGAAATGTCAAAGATAATCCGCTCTTATTCAACCCTGGATGAATTATGCACGGCGGCAAAGCTTAGAAGTAAGCGTGAAATCTTAGCTATGCATACCCGGGCTTTATATTATGATTGGACATGTGTGGAAGCCCGCTTAAAACATATTGAATTAGAAAATCTTGAATCAGGTGTTGTGCAGGAGCATCATTATGCTTTGAACTGGCTGTGTAATGCAAATCACACCCGCGACTGGGATCATATATCATGTAATACATAATCAATAGAACTTGTTAATAATCTAACTAATTGATAGTTAAAAACGAATCAAAAATGAGTTAAAATATACTTACATATTGAAGATAGGAGATCTTATGGATTTTGAAGCATATTATCGAAAAACATATGCCGCTTGGCTCGGAAAGATTATCGGTATCCGTTTAGGAGCGCCGGTGGAAAACTGGACGCATAGGCAGATACTGGAAACGTATGGAAAGCTGGATCATTACCCAGTCGATTATGGCATTTTTGCCGCTGATGATGATTCCAACGGCCCTTTGTTTTTCGTCAGGTCTTTGGATTATAATCCAAACAAATCAATTTCTAGTGAAGAAATGGGAAATTACGTATTAAATATTCTCAGTGAAGGTCATGGCTTCTTTTGGTGGGGCGGCGATGGTATTGCGACAGAGCATACGGCTTATCTGCGGTTAAAAGAAGGCATGAAGGCTCCTTTGAGCGGCGCTTGGCAGACGAACGGCCAAGTTATGGCTGAACAGATCGGCGGTCAGATTTTCAGTGACTGCTGGGGTTATGTCAGCATGGGAGACCCGCAGCTGGCAGCTGACCTTGCCGGGAAAATGGCAAGTGTAACTCATGATTTAGACGGTATTGAGGGCGGTCGTTTTGTTGCGGCATGCATCGCGCTGGCTTATACGCATGATACCTGTGAACAGATCATTGAAGAAGCCCTGCATTTCATTAAACCGGACAGTCATTATGCTAAGCTGGTGCGTGAAATCATGGCAATCTATAAAGCTGGCAAAACGGCTGAAGAATGTCTGAAATATATTCAGGAAATACATGGCTATGATAAATATGAAGGTGTCTGTCATATTCTGCCTAATACGGCAATTATGATTATGGCGATGTTATACGGCGGTAATGATTTCTCTAAAACAATGACCATGCTATGTGCTGCAGGCTGGGATACCGACTGCACATGCGGCAATGTCGGTTCGATTATGGGAGCGCTGACGGGCATTGAAGGAATTGATGCCAAATGGATCACTCCGATTAATGATTTGATCCTATCAAGCAGCTTGCTTGGTTCTGAAAATATCGACACCATTTCACATACCGCTTTGCGTTTGCCGCTTACGGGGCAAAGCTTCATCAAATAGAAATACCGGATAAATATCAGGCCGAGCTGGATCCTTCCACCCAGCTGTTTAGATTTTATCTGCCTTATGGCACCCATGCCTTTAAGAGTGAAAGCACTCGATACTTTGAAAGTCAATGCATCGTCGACGGCTCAGCTTTAAAGTGTGTGCTGAATAATGCCTTTCCTGATACAGTTGGCAAAGTCTTACAGAAAAGCTATTACCGCAGCTGTGATATTTATGACGCGAGGTATCAGCCAAGCTTTTCACCTAAGGTTTATCCGGGTGAAACGATCCGCTTCACGCTGTCCAATCCACAGGATTTACCTTTGTCAGTTTCCGTTTATGCGCTGGGCAGAAAGCAAAAAACTCAGTCAGCGTTCGTTCCTCTTGTGAAAGAACGCAAAGATTACACATTCAGGATTGAACCTTCTGATGACCTGATTTTAGAATATGGTTTGGAGCTGAGGGTAGCTGAACGCATCCTTCACAGCAGTTTTTTAATCCATGAAGCAGCGGTGGACCGCAATTTTGATGTGCTTATTGATTTTAAAAATGAGGTCAATGAAGACTACGGCTTGGACTATGGCGAACTGCGTTTTATTGAGGTAAGTCAGTGCACAACGCTGAGAAATAGGGCTGAAATCGACAATGGAAGCCTTGTTGTCGCCGATGATTTTGTACTCTTTGGCGATGCTCTGGGATCAATTGGCAAAATGGAATTAGAATTAGAACTACACGGAAGTGTTCAAATCTGTTATGATGTACAGGGCTGGATGCATTATCAGGCAATCGAACTGAAAGCGGATACAATGAATTTGATTGAAAAGGATAATGTAGAAAAGGCAGTCAGCGCAAAAAAACTAAAAAAAGATACAAATGATTGCAAATTTTTATTGAAGCTCGATAGAAATAATGGTTTAATTATAGTAGACGGGGAGTCTTATAGGGTGGCAATGAAAGCAGTTACAGGATCAGGCTGTGCAGGAATATATGTACCGGCCGGTTCCCGCTGCATTATACATAGTTGTCAATTAGTATCTACTAATTCTCAATAAATTTTCATTTAGGAGGACAAAAGGAATGAAAAATTTTTGAAGTATTGCTTAGTTGCTGTTATGACGCTAGGCCTGGCAGCATGCTCATCAGGTAATGGCGGTGAAGCTGACACACCAAAAGATAACGGTGATACGCCATCTGGTGATGAAAAGCTGAAAGTTGCATTAGTATTGCCTTATATCGGTGACCAGTCATATTTCGACATCACGAACAATGGTTTGAAACTTGTTGCGGAACAATACGGCGATAAGGTTGAAACAAAACTGGTAGAAATGGGTACTGATGAAGCTGGCTGGGCTTCTGCTTATCTGCAGACAGCACAGGATGGCTATGATGTTATCATTTCAGGTAACTTCCAGTATGAATCATATATGCTAGAAGTTGCGGAACAATTCCCTGACATCAAATTCTTCAACTTTGACTATTCTGATCCAGAATTAAACAATCTGCCTAACGTTTACGGTGTTGCTTATGCTTCACAGGATATCGGTTATCTGGCTGGCGTAGTTGCTGCTGTTAAATCACAGAGCGGTGTTGTAGGCTGTGTCGGCGGTATGGAAATCGGCGGTATCAAACAATTCTTAGGCGGCTTCTATCAGGGTGCCAGAGATGTTAATCCAGATATTAAAGTATTAAGCGGTTTCGTAGGTGATTTCCAGGATACTGCAAAGGCTAAAGAAATTGCATTAAATATGAATTCACAAGGCGCAGACGTAATCTTCCATGCTGCCGGCGGTGCTGGTAACGGTATGATCGAAGCTGCTGCACAAGCTGACTTCTGGGCAATCGGTGTTGATGCTGACCAGCATGTTACATTAGCTAATCAGCCGGATCTTGCTGACCACGTATTAACTTCAGGTCTGAAGAACTGTGACCAGGCTATCCTTAGAGCAGTTGGACAAATCCTTGACGGAACAGCTCCATTTGGTACACTTGAAGTATTAGGTTATGCTGAAGACGGTGTTGGTGTTGCTGAGAATGATTTCTTCAAAGCTAATATGACTGATGAAGAAATGGCTAAATTCAAAGAATATGCTGACAAATTAAAAGCTGGCGAAGTTGATGTTGTTGACTGTCAGGCTGATGAAGCTGCATGGGCTGAATTAACTTCTAAATAATTAATTATTCAAACTGAATGCAAGAATGCTCTAATAATGAAGTTAGAGCATTCTTTGTATAAAAAGAAGGTGAACAGATGAATGAGACAATCTTAAAATTAGAGAATATTACGAAGATCTATTCGAATGGTGTTGTTGCGAATAGGGATATCAATATTGAATTCAGAAAAGGCGAAATTCATTCCATTGTTGGTGAGAATGGCGCCGGTAAATCAACATTGATGAAGATTATATTTGCCATTGAAAAGCAGACGAACGGTAAAATTTACTATAAAGGGAATGAAGTGCATTTTAACGATTCAATGGAAGCGATCAAGAATGGTATCGGTATGGTTCATCAGCATTTTATGCTGATTCCTTCCTTCACAGTTGCGCAGAATATCGTATTGGGCAGTGAACCTAAAAAAGGTGTGTTTATTGACATGAAGTCAGCAATTGCACAGACGCAGGAACTGGCTAAGAAATATAATTTTGATGTCGATGTTACACAGAAGGTCAGCGCGCTGACGGTTAGCGCTAAACAGAAGGTTGAAATTTTGAAAACACTGTACCGCAATGCGGAGTTAATTATTCTTGATGAACCGACAGCTGTATTAACACCGCAGGAGACTGAGGCATTGTTTGAACAGCTGAAATACTTTAAAGAAACAGGTCATACGATCGTCTTTATTTCCCATAAGCTGAATGAAGTTAAACAGATTTCAGACCGTATTACAGTTATCCGTAACGGTGAAACTAAAGGAACGCATGACGCGAAGGATGTTACGATTGATCAGCTGACAGAGCTGATTATCGGCAGAAAGCTTGAAAATTCATATGATGAGTTTAAAAAGCCGGTTGAGGACGCTAAGGTGATTCTTGATGTTGCCGGTCTGAGCTTTGCTGAAAAAGGTGTTAAGAAGCTGCATGATATTAATTTCTCGATCAAGCAGGGAGAAATCCTCGGTATTGCCGGTGTTCAGGGCAATGGACAAGAGGAACTGATTCAAATTATCACCGGTCTGCGCAATAAGCAGGAGGGTGTGATTAAGATTGACGGTGTTGATGTCGGCGGCATGAGTATTTATCAAAAACGTGAAAGCGGTCTTTCATATATTCCTGAGGATCGTATGCGTGATGGTATCGCAGCTGAAGCTAGTATTGCTGATAATATGATTTCTACATATTACGAACGTAGTGATTTAAGTGGTAAAGTCTTTTTAAAAACCAAGAATATCCATAATGAGGCCAAGCGCCTGATTGAGAAGTTCTCCGTTAAAACGAAGTCTGAGAATGATAAAATCGATTCATTATCCGGTGGTAATATTCAGAAAGTTGTAGTAGCCCGTGAGTGGAATACTAATCCGCATTTGATGGTAGCTGAACAGCCGACACGCGGTATTGATATCGGCAGTGCCAACTATATTCATCATCAGCTGATTGATATGCGTAACAATGGCTCTGCATTGCTGTTAGTCAGTGCTGACTTAAATGAAGTTATGGCGCTGAGTGACCGCTTGCTGGTCATGTATGAAGGTGAGATCGTAGCTTACTTTGAGAGTCTGAAAGGCATTACGGAAAGTCAGCTAGGTCTTTATATGCTTGGTGTTGAGCACCAGAGTGAAGAAGAGATCAGGGGGGCTGTCTATGAGTAATCCACTGAAGAATGGTGTAGCAAAAAAGAAAATCAAGTGGACGGATGATCTGCCTTTTGAAATTATCCGTATGCTGCTTTCTATTGTTATCGCTTTATTTGTAACTTTTATTGTTTTGTGTTTTGTATCAAAGACACCGGTTGATGATTTTATTCAGCTGCTTACTTATCCGCTGCAGGGTAAATTCTATTTCGGTTATGTATTGATTAAGATGGTGCCGCTGACGTTTGCCGGTTTAGCTACCTTGCTGTATTTCAGAACTGGCTTGTTTAACCTGAGTACAGAAGGTATCTTCTATATCTGCGGTGTTGTATGTACCTATTTTGCGGTTGGTTCGATTCCTTTGACAGGAAATGGTTTCATTGATTCAGGGATCTGTATTCTTGCCTCTGGTATCGTGGGAGCGATTATTGCCTTGCTGCCAGGTTATCTGAAAGCTAAATATAATGCGAATGAAATGGTTATTTCTTTGATGATGAACAGTATTCTGTTTGGTATCGGCTTCTATCTGATTAAAACTTATCTGGCTGTTGAAGGTGTTTCAGGCAATGCATCAGCACCATTTACAAGTTCTGCCAAATTAGCGATTATCATGGATGGAACGCAGGTGCACAGCGGTTTGATTTTAATGCTGATTGCTGTGGCAGCAATTTATATTCTGTTATTTAAGACAAAACTGGGCTATACGATTCGTATGACTGGTTTAAATGATCGTTTTGCGAAGTATTCAGGAATGAGTTCATTCGCGTTATTCATGGCTGTGCATTTAATCGCCGGTTTCTTAGGCGGTGCCGGTTCAGCCATTGAATTACTGGGTACTTATAAACGTTTCAGCTGGACACAATTGCCAGGCTTAGGCTTTACCGGTGCATTGATGGCAATGCTTGGAAAAAACCATCCGATCGGTGTATTGATTGCGGCTTTCGGTATCAGTTATCTGCGTGCCAGTGCGCAATTATTAGCTAACTCAAGCCCGGTTATCGATGTTAAGTTAGTATCAATTGTTGAGGTTATTCTATGTCTGCTGATTTCTTCACAGTACTTCTTGAAGAAGTGGCGTGAAAAACAGCTGCTTAAAAATGAAAAGGAGGAAATGAAAGATGAATAATATTGATATTGTTTCAACCTTCTTTACTCCGGCATTTATTTTCGTTGTTATCCGTGTAGGTGTGCCTTTGATGTTTGCGTCAATGAGTGCCTATGTTGCTTCGATTTCCGGTATTCCAAATATCGCGGTTGAAGGTATCATGATCATGGCTGCCTTGTTCGGCGTGTATTTCAGTGCAATGACAGCGAGTGCATGGCTTGGTTTATTAGGCGCTATTGGTATCGGTATTATTATGGCTTTGGTCATGGCCTTCTTTACGATGAAGATGAAGGCGAATCCAATCATGATCGGTATTGCCCTGAACCTGTTTGCGGCTGACTTCAGCGTATGGCTGCTGTTAGTATGGACGGGTTCCAAGGGCACAACGGCTGCATTGCCTTCAAAGGTACTGCCAACGATTGACATACCGGTGATTAAGGACATACCCATCCTCGGAGAGATTATATCGGGACATTATTTCTTAACCTATGTCTGCATCGTACTTGCGATTTTGATTTGGATTCTTGTTTATAAGACACCATTCGGTCTGCGTATGAAGGCTTGCGGTCTTGATGAGCATACAGCTGAATCAGTAGGTGTTAAGGTTCAGAAAGTGCGTTTAATCGCTATTATCCTTTCAGGTATTCTGGCAGCTATGGCAGGTGCTTATCTGTCTATGGGTTATCTGTCCATGTTCTCAAGCAACATGACGGCATCCAGAGGCTGGATCGGTATCGCTGCTGAGGCGGTTGGTCAAGGCAACTTCCTGATTGTTGTGCTTACAACCATTGTCTTTGCGATTGCTCAGGGTGTAGTAAACCAGCTGATTCTGACAAATCTGCCGGCCGAGCTGGTAAATATCATTCCTTATGTCTGCGTATTGATTGGTCTGGTTATGCTGTCAGTGCGTGAATATCAGAAAGCTAAAAAGTAGGTAATTCATGTCACGTAAAGTAATTATTGACTGTGATCCGGGACACGATGATATCATGGCTATTCTGTCATGTCTCGCACATCCGGAAGCAATTGAAATTCTCGGTTATACGACGGTATGCGGCAATAACTTAACGGATCAGGTTACTAAAAATCTCTGTTCCGTACTTACTTATCTGGGTATTGACGGTAAAGTGGCAAGGGGTTATCAAGAGCCGATCCTGCTGAAGCCGGAGCCGCAAAGTGCTCATGGTCAAAGCGGGTTGGACGGTCCTGTATTGCCTGAGCCAAAGATTATGCCGATTCAGGCGCACGCGCTTGAATTCATGCGCCAATGTCTTGAGGAATGTGAGGATCAGGTTACGATTATCGCTTTAGCGCCGCTGACAAATGTAGCGATGCTGCTTAAGACTTATCCGCATCTGAAAGAAAAAATTGAATGCATTACGATTATGGGCGGCAGCCTGTATTCAGGGAATATTATTGAACGAGCTGAGTTTAATCTGTATGCCGATCCGCATGCAGCGAAAATCGTATTTGAAGCGGGTGTACCGCTGGTGCTAAGCGCTATTGAAATCTGTAATGAGGTAGCGATTAAGCACAGTGAGATCGATGCTTTAAAGGGTCAGGGCTATGTCAGCGATCTGGTTCATGACCTGCTTCAGTTCTTCTCTGAATGGGGCCGTAAAAGAAGTTATACGACATCACCGATTTTCGATTTAGTACCGGTAATGCACCTGCTGCATCCTGAACTGTTCGAGACCAAGATGTGTCCTGTGCATATCGTGACGCATGGCAGCTATACACGCGGTATGAGTGTCGTAAATGAACAAGAAAATGATCCGAATAAATGCAATACTTTAGTATTAATGCATGGTAATCGGGATAAGTTCATTGAGTATTTTTTAGAAGATATTAAATACTTAGATAACAATTATTAAACAAACCCGGATCATTCCGGGTTTACTTATTTTGAAAGGAGCTTTATGAAAAAACAATGTATCGAGTTGATTGACAGTCAGTCAAATGAAATCCTTGAATTAAGCAAAAGATTGTTTGAAACACCGGAATTAGGTTTTAAGGAGCATAAGACTAAAGCATTGATTCAAGACTTTTTGAAAAAAGAAGGCTTCACCGTCAGCAAAGAATATTTTGAGACAGGGTTTGAAATTACCATCGGTTCCGGCAAACCGCATATCGGTCTGATATGTGAATTAGATGCGATACCTACTCAGGGGCACCGCTGTGCAGATCCTGTTGATCATGCGGCCCACAGCTGTGGTCATTCAACACAGGTAGGCATCATGCTGAGCGCGATTACCGCCCTGAAGAAATTGGATGCGGTAAAGAATGGCGGCACGATTACGCTGTTTTTTACACCGGCAGAAGAATTCTGTGATTTGGCTTACCGTAAACAACTGCAGAAAGCCGGTAAGATTAAAACCTTATCAGGAAAGACCAACATGCTGCTTGCCGGCTGTTTGATGATATCGATTTATGTATTCATATGCATGGCATGGGTGAGTATCGCGGTTATAAATTTTCCGTCGATTCCACATTGGCTGGTTTTCTGTATAAAGAATATAATTTCATCGGCAAGGCTTCACATGCTGCTGTCTGTCCGGATCAGGGTGTGAATGCATTAAATGCTTTCGCATTATTTCAAAGTGCTGTCGGGATGCTTCGTGAAACCTTTGTTGATGAAGACAAAAACCGCGTTCACGGCATGATTACTAAGGGCGGGGATACGGTTAATTCAATTCCGTCGCATGTTGTTTATGAGGGATATGTGCGCTCTTTCAATACTCAGAAACTGCAATCGATCAGCGATCAGCTGACGCATACCGCCAAACACTGCGCGCAGGCTTTAAATGGTGAATGTGAAGTACATGATATGCCGGGCTATCTGCCATTCCATCAGAATCATGATTTAAGCATGATTATTTATAAAAATATGCTTGAATTCACTACTGCGGATCAGATTTTAACTGACGAGAAGAGTGTCGCGGCAGGTGATATCGGTGACCTTGGCTGTTTCATTCCAACCATTCAATTCGGCTACACCGGCTTTAAGGGAACGATGCATGGTAAGGATTTAGAAGTAATCAGTGAACAGGAAGTTTACATTGAGCCTGCGAAGATTGTGGCAATGAGTGTGCTTGATCTGCTTGAAGAGCCATCTTTGGCTGATAATATCAAGAAGAATTTCAAACCGGAAATGACGATGGAGGAATATAAACAATATGTCGGTATTACAGACTGAAAAATTTAAGCCCACAAAGGAATCGGTGATGAGCCATCAGGTGACTGAATGGTACAATGACTGCAAGCTGGGAATTTTTATCCATTTCGGACTCTATTCAGTGCCGGCCTATGCGCCGCTTGGCAAGCAGTTGGGCGAGGTTGAGCTTGATGAGCGCTGGTATGCTTATAATCCCTATGCGGAATGGTATCTCAATTCATTGAGAATCGGTTATGGCCCTACCTATGAGCATCATGTAAAGACCTATGGCAAGGATTTTGATTACAACCAGTTTACGGAAGGCTTGACCTGCGAGCATTTTGATCCTAAGGCATGGGCTGATTTATTTAAAGAAGCAGGTGCCGGTTATGTGGTACTGACAACGAAGCATCATGAGGGATATTGTCTGTGGGACAGTCAGTATACGGATTTTAATTCAGTGAAGACAGGCCCTAAACGAGATATTCTTAAGGAACTGAATCAAGAACTGAAGGCCAATGATTTACGTTTAGGTGTTTATTATTCAGGAATCATTGACTGGCAGTATTCAAAGCAGCCAATGATGAGTCAGTATCAGGTAGATCATCCGGATAATGATACTCAGGAATATGCTGATTACGCCTTTAATCAGGTAAAGGAATTGATTGATGAATATAAACCAAGCCTGATCTGGAATGATATCTTATGGCCTTATGCCGGACTGCAGCGGCTTCCTGAACTGCTGGCCCATTACTATAACACGGTCACTGAAGGTGTCATTGATGATCGCTGGGGTGAGGGCTATCACGATTATACGACAAAGGAATATAAGATGGGTGAAACGTTCACTGAGTGAAAAATGGGAAATGACACGCGGTATCGGTCATTCCTTTGGCTACAATGAGCTTGAAGGCGAGGATGAATTGATTTCCTCAGGAGAACTGATTGAGCTTTTGATTGATACTGTTGCTTATAACGGTAATTTGCTGATCAATATTGGGCCTAAAAAAGATGGCAGCATCTGCCCGCTGCAGGCACAGCGTTTAAAAGAATTAGGCGCTTGGCTTAAAATACACGGGGAAGCTATCTATAAAACACGGCCTTACAAGCTCCAGCATGAACAAATTGACGGCGGTGAGATTTATTATACATGTACTGATGAAGCTGTCTATGCATTATGTACCAAGCTGACAAGCAGACATTTGGAATTACTGCCGCAGGGCAGTCAGGCTGAACTGATCACACCGCTTCATGCGAGTCTGCAAATGAATGACAAACTGGTGATTGACATCGAGGATGCAATTGAAAATCTGCCAGCGTTGGTGATTAAGTTTAAAAGGTAAGGAACTGTTCAGAAAACGAGGTAACTATGGAAACACCGATTCTAAAAACAAAGAGACTTTTGTTGAGGCCTTTTTGTGAAGGGGATACAGTGAATGTATTTAATGGCTGGGAGAATGATCCTGAGGTTGCCAAATATATGTTTTGGTGCAGTCATAACGATCTTGAGAAAACTAAGAAATGGATTACTTTTGAAATGAATCAGATACCCTCTGATCATTGGTATCGCTGGGCCGTGGTCTTAGCGGAAAGCGGTGAATTGATTGGAACCGGACTTATTTATTATGAAGAGGAATATAATTTGTTTGAGGTCAGTTATAACTTTAACCGCCAGTATTGGGGTCATGGATATGCCACAGAAACGATGAAGGCGATTCTAGACTTTGCGAAAAATACTCTTGAATTAAAGGTAATTGCCGCAAGAGTTGCAAAGGCAAACAAGGCTTCAAAGGGTGTCCTGACAAAATTGGGTTTCAGCTTTTCAAAGAGATTGTTTTTAAAGCAAATGAAGGATGCGTATCCTATGAAGGTGTCGAATGCCGGCTGAAATTTGAATAAATCAGCTTGGTAACCAAAAAAATCTAATAATTATAAAAAGCAATCAGTGGTTCATTTCTGATTGCTTTTTAGTTATAATTGATGAAAAATAGGCTGCATATTTTGATAAGTGCAGAAGGCTTCAAAACCAAGTTTCTTTAGTATCCGTTTTGCTTCATCAAAGCCGACGCCAAGATGCTCAGGCTTATGACTGTCACTGCCGATGGTAATAAGCTTACCGCCCATCTCATGATACAGCTTTAAAATATCAATAGAAGGCGTTGTATCATTTAAACCATAACGGCCATAAGAGGTATTAAATTCAATGCCTTTGCCATTCTGGATAACAATACTAAGAATATTCTTAATCAATGGCTTAATTTTCTCAAAGGGATAAATACCGGCCTCATCATATCTGGTAATCAGGTCTATATGAGCGAGTACACTATAGTTTTGATAGTTTTCCACAAGATTAAGCATTTCCTCATAATAACGTTCATTATATTGCTGCTGACTTCTGCCACGCTGAAAATCCTGTGTCCAAAATTCTTTATCCTCTACCTGATGAACTGATAATAAGAATAAAATCAAATGGATAGCGATGAAAAAGCTGTTCAAATTGATCGATCGTGTGCATTTGGATACCAAACTCAAGACCGGTTTTAATCGTTATTTTATCCCCATATTTTGACTGCATATCTTTAATTGCACGCATATATTTAGGATAATCAACATTTGCCAGCGGATCGCCGTGCCGGCAGACGATTTCTTTACCGCTGTCCCAGTCAACCTTAATACCATAATCAACATGATCGGTGATACAAATCTCATCCATTTTCATCGCAATGGCGTCTTTAATTACATCCTCTAATGGATAACGGGAATCATCACTGAAATCCGTATGTACATGATAATCTGCAAACATAGCCTGCCTCCTTGTAATGTTTACCTTTATTGTTATAATTATACTGTGCTATCTAATAGTATCATATCATTTTCATATCAAATTCAATAACAATCCTGTGAGGTGAAGTATATGACAATTGAACTGAAGGATGACCGATCAGAAAAGGTACACTATGATTCACTGAATTATCCAATCTATATCCGCAGGGCGATGCTTTCCCAGTGTCTGAACTTTAGAGCGCCGAGCCACTGGCATGATGATATTGAACTCATCTATATAATTAACGGGTTCATGGATTACAATGTGAATGGCAATATTATCCGTCTGCATGAGGATGAGGGAATCTTCATTAATTCAAGACAGGTACATTATGGCTTTTCAAATGAACGAGAGGATTGTGACTATATCTGTATATTGTTTCATCCGCTGCTGCTATGTACAACACCGGCATATGAACAGGAATTTGTTTCACCCATAATCAATAATGACGCGCTGCCTTATGTCAAATTGAATAAGAATAATAACTGGCAGTCTGAAATTCTCAAACAGATTTATGCCATCTATGAAAATAGACATAAAAACGCAGCACCCTTGGCTTGCCAAGCTGCTTTTTCTGCTATTTGGTTTTATCTTTGCGATAATCTGCCGGTTGAAACAGTACCGAAGAAACAGTCAGGCAATCTGACAATAATCCGCAACATGATTGGTTATATTCAGAAAAATTATGCGGAAACAATAACTTTAAAAGAAATAGCGGCAGCAGGTTCGGTCGGGGAGAGTAAATGCTGTCAGTTATTTAAAAAGTTTTTATCACAGACACCAATAACGTACCTAAACCAATATCGATTGAATAAGAGTCTTACCTATCTGCGAAAGAGTGATCTTACCGTGAGTGAAATCGCTTTGATCGTAGGCTTTGGCAGTGCCAGTTATTATGCGGAGACATTTCGTAAATTTTACCAGCAAAGTCCTTCTGAATTCAGACAAAAACAGCTTTTGTATTAGATGCGGTAATAGTATTTTTAAAGGCAATAAATCATTCAGAATATAAATTCATAATTATAATACGGAGGATAGCTGTTCGTGAGTGAAATATTAACATTTAATGATCGCCAGCAATTCAGAGATTGGGTGAAGGTAAATGGACGGGAAATTAATGACATTTAGCAGTTATTCGGAGAATATGTATACCTAAAACTATAAGTTGTGGAAATGTTTCGATATTTCATGATAGACACGAGGTAAAAATTGTGTTTAGATTTATAAAAGGGGGAAGAGAATGGAAAAACTGCAATCATATTTATTGATTGATATACTATCATCGATAATTTGTCTGTTTGGATGTGCTCATAAATTCTACCATGAAATCCTTATTGATTTATATATTAAAGAAAATGATTATAAAAAGTGCATTTCTTTTAAAAAAATAAGGTAAAATTGTCGAAACATTTGCGTTGATTATCAAAAAAATAAAAAGGTAGAATTTAAAAATAAATGAATGCCTTACAATATTATAATAATTGAAATCTTCTACCAGCGATAAGGGAGGAATTTCTAATGAAACAAAGTAAAAAGTATACACTCATGTTTATTATTTTGTTCTTTATGATTTTTTACCTGTCTGCGAAAAAAGTAGATACAGAACAAATATCCAATCTATTTAATTATAATAAAGATCATTATTATACTGTAAATGTAAACGGTGATTTTAAAAATGTGGATCGCAATGAATACTTCGAGGTATTAGCTAATAAATTAAAACAATATAACTTAGATTATTATACACTTCTTAGTGATAATGATTATGAATCGATCGTTTATGCGCATTCGTATGATTCAGATTATTATTCCAAGATTATTTTGAATCAATCAGAAATTGATAATTTAATTGATTTTGATCCATATGCTACGGATGCGGCAGATGATAGCAGAAAAATATATACGATACTGGATGATTCACGTTTTGCGATAAAGAAAATAGATGCCGGTGATCCAATTACAAGTCAATTACAGCTTTAGTCTTGTAAATGAAAATAGCAGTAAAGATATTGATCGTTTCATACAAGCGATGAAAACACAGTTTCCTACAATGAACTTCACAAGCTCTTATATCGAGTGGCATTCGGAATATTAATTGTTTTTATCTTTAATTTAGACATTCTCTCAAAATATAAAAAATTATCTGTATTGAAATTAGAAGGCTATAATAATTTTGATTTAGCTTATATCTTATCAATCAAACCTTATTTTTCAAAGCTTTATATGTTTATCTTAGGGAATCTGCTTGCGAAAATTCTCATTCGCTTGCCTATGAGCTTATGGAGTGTTTTCGATTTGAAATTTGTTCAATTAGTGATTGGTATCTCTATATTATATGCACTCTGTTCACTGCTGACAGTGTTGTTTATTTATGAAGTACCAATCAATAGTTCGTTAAAAGGGTCTAATAAAATCAGTTTGAGTTTAAGAACTTTACTCTTAGTCCTCTTAACAACATGCTTTATTGGCAATAGTTCTTTAATCCAAGGGATGAAAAGTACTGTGAGTCTGACTCAATATATTATGAATGATGCCTATTATCAAGATTTATATCGTTATTTATATACACCGTCATTGTGGGTAGCCGGACATAAATATCCTTTTGGAAGTGAAGAATTAGCTTCATTAAAACATGAATTAGAAACCCAAAACGGACTTTTTGAATATACCACATCAGATAATGACTTAGGGGAAGATGATTATTATATCGTTGATCATAATTATTTAAAGCACAATAATGTATTGATAGATATGGATTTTAATAAGAAATATATTATCATTCCGCCAAATTGTACTCAATCAGAAGCTTCTTTGGTGAAAATTATGAGCAGCATGTTTTTTTCAGATATAGATATTGAGGTAGTGTATATTGATAATGAAAACTTAATAAATTACAGCAGTAATTATTTTTTGAGTGATCGTTATAATAACGAAAAACCATTATTTGTAACACAGGTTGGGAAAGATAATTACCAAATAAATATGATGAATTTCTATTATGAGGGCAATTTAAAAGAAGCGCAGGTATATCTTGACAGTCTATTTGATAAACATAATCTAGAACACTTTTTAAAGGTGAAGAGTTTAGAGGATGTTTATATCAATAATACACGTTATCTTGTCCAAGGATATAAAAATGATGTGATTCTTATGTGCATTCTTTTAGGTATTTATTGTTTATTGATTGTTCAGATATTTGAAGCGGATTATTATAAAAACAGGAAACGCTATAAGATATTGGCTTATGAAGGACATTCCTATCTGCCAATAAAGAATTGTATGCAAGAAATCATTCTGTATATGTTCATGGCATGTCTATTGAACATCATAGCTAAGCCGGCAGATGTCTTATACACAATCATGATCTATATGTGTCTGTTTATCCTTTTGGGTTTAATTGCAGTAATAAACGTGAGGAGGCGATTCAAATGATAGAGCTGAACAATGTAAGTAAACGTTTTGGTACAAAAGAAGTTTTGAAGCATGTCTCACTAACCATACCAACAAACAGTATTTATGGAATAAAAGGTCGTTCAGGCAGCGGTAAAACCACCATTTTGAATATTATGGGCTTGATTGAAAAAGCTGATGAGGGTTTTGTGAACTATGAGGGTGAAATTATTAAAACTAATAAGCAAATAATGAATAAACTGAAATACGAAAATTCATTTATTTTTCAAAATTTTGGTTTAATTGATGATGAAACGGCGTTTGATAATTGCTCGGTAATTTATCCATTTAGAAAATTTCAAAAAAGCAGCAGCGAGAACAAGTGGAAACTGTGCTTGAAAAACTAGGGATCAAAGAATGTATAGATAAGAAAGTTTATGAATTATCCGGAGGTGAACAGCAGCGAGTAGCCTTGGCTAAGGCCATGCTAAAAAAATCAAAATATATCTTTGCTGATGAACCTACGGCATCTTTAGATAATGAAAACAAGTGGAAGGTTCTGAACATTTTAAAGCAATTCAGAAGTGAGGGAAGCACTGTAATCCTTGTCAGTCATGATGATGAGGTACTATCCATTTGTGATCATATATTTATGCTATAAAAAAGGAGGTCAAATGTATTCATGGCATTGTTGTAATCAGCTTCTGTTGTGCGTGTGAGTGCGTCAAATTGGTCTTTTACAGGTTCGTTCTTAAATATTAAATATACGGACACCCCAAGTACCAGAAAGGTAGAGTCCAGTGCGGCAGTGAAAAGCGGGCCAGAATTAGCTGCTTGTGTGGGGGTTACAGATGCTGGTCTAGAATGTGGACCATTTGTAACCAATAGCAAAACATCTTATCAGAAATTGATTTTTGATGCTTCTGCTTATAATAATCATCAACACGCGATTGCAGATTCTAATTATAATTTAAGCTACATTAAGTAAAAATTCAAATCCCTCACTGATGAGAATCAGATATTCAATGTCAATAGCATTGAGTATCTTTTTTATTATAACAGTTTGCCAGCATATTCATAATTTCTAAAAGCTGTTCATAGAATATAGCAGGAGGGATATCTATGAATGATACAGCAAATGGCTTCCACTTTGAAACCAATCCTTACCATAACCTGTCGCTTAAAGACAGAAAAGTATTAGAACTATCGGGTGTAAAATTAATTGACAGCTTTGACGCGAATGAATTTCTGATGGATACATCGCAAGGCTGGATGGTTGTGCATGGTAAAGATTTGACCCTTGCCAAGATGGATACTGATCATGGCGATGTAATCATAAAGGGTGTTATTGATTCAATTGAATACATCACCAATAAGAAAGGAAACGGCAAGGAATCACTGATCAGCAGGCTCTTTAAATAATGCTTTTGCCGCAGCAGCTGCAGTCATTGATTGCGCATTTTCTCGGCGGTGTTATGTTTGCCATGATTTTCAGCCTTTACTCATTGATCAGCGCTCATTTTCAAGGCTTGCCCGCTGCTTTTGGACAACACTGTTAACCTTGTCTGCAACGTGTATTTTTTATTATTGCCTTTATCAAATTAATGGCGGCGAAACCCAAATTTACTGTATAGCACTCTTTGCGATAGGCTTCTACTGCTTCTATAAATGGATTTATTTACTCTTTTTGCCCTTTTATATTAGATTTATATCACTTTTAAACCAATTGTTCACTCTGTCAGGCTTGTCAAAAAGAAAATGTATGCTATAATAACAAGTAGGGTAGGCTTAAAAAGGGAGGACAAGAAATGGATAATGCGAAAGCATCCGGCAACAAGAAGCGTAGCAAATTACTGTCTCACGCAAAGAACGTTGTTCTTATTGCCTTTTCATGTATCTTTATTTATAATGTCTTCAATGAAGTCATGACAACTAGAGAGTTACAGCAGAACCTTGCGGAAGCACAGGTTGTGGCGAGTGAAATAGAGGCTGAGCGTGCTGATCTTGAAGAAGAAAAAGAGAAGCTGCAGAATCCTGACTATGTGAAGCGTTATGCGCGCGGAAAACTGCTGGTTTCACAAGATGGTGAACAGGTATTTTCACTTGAACCATCAGACGGAAAGTAAATCAAAGAAAGACCCTGTGAGGTCTTTTTATTTTTGCTTTTTAAAGTAGTTTTTCTTGTGATATTTAAAAAATTCAACTCGGCTCTGAGTGCAGTAGCGTTCCTTTAACCGAATGGCCTTGTTAATGCCATACGCTTTAAAATGCGGATCATTTAATAATTCTGAACAGATGATCAGCTGACCGTTTTCTTCAAAACTGATATATCCCTGATCAAATAAGTAATCATGATTGCGGCACAGCAGCAGTCCGTTGTTATTATCCATCGCTTCATAAACATGGGCACAGTCACGGAATGGCTTAATATGACTGGCAATCAGCATCTGCGGCAGATGGATGCCACAGATAGCGCAGCAATGGTTAAACTCATTAAACAGGCAGTCCTTGAAAAAAGTCTGCAGTTCTTTTGATTCATCACGATCAACGGAATTCCATCGCAGGCAGGATATCTAAAATCACATCACAGCTGTCATAAGCAATCATTTTATAATCAGTGTTACGCATTTCAAGCTTTTTCTTAGCACGGTAAATGTCGCGTGTGTATAAAGCACGGACACAGCTTGAAATAATCGGCCGTTTATTTTCATAATCTTCCAGCACCCATTTAATATATTGTTTCAGGTTAGGATTAAAACGGCACAGGGCTTCGTCCACTTCAATAAATAAGAGACTGTTCTGCATCAAATAGACAAGATCCTCACAGCCAAGATCAGCCATCAGATCAATCGGATGAAAAGTAAGTTCCAGATAGGAAAAAAGGACTTGACGGTATTTCATTTCACGAATGCAGCATTCAAACAGGGCAACGGCTTCACATTCAGATTTCTCATAGCTTTTCGCATAGACAGTTGCCGGCTGTGACAGATCGATGCCGTCCTCCAGAGTTTTAAGGTTGCCGGTTGCCTGAAGAATTCTGATTACTTCTTCAATACTATCGCGGCTGGTTTCACAAAACTGTAATTTTAACTCTTTTTCCAGTTGTGTGATCAGGGAACGAATTGAAGTTTTATTAATTTCCAGCGTATCAATCAGATTTAAAATACGCTTTATGATATTCTTGTTCATGAAAATCACCTCTTTTACCTATTATACATCAAATTTTGATATTCTTTTTCATATCAGTGACACTATGTGCGTGATTTCGACAAAACCAAAGCGCTACAATAGTAGCAATTGAAGGAGGATTTCGAAATGAAAGGTCCAGGTATTAAAGATTACTTAGAAATTTTAGAAAAGAAAAAACAAGATGCAGCCAAGGCGGGGTTAAAAACGATCGAAATTTCTTCCAAAGGGCTGCATGCGGAGGTATCACCGAATCACGCGACGATGCGACATGCTGTCAGGCGATGTATAAGCTGGCATTGACGGGGGATGAAATTCTGAGAAGACCAAAAGGGCAGACAGGATTCGGTTCACATTTGGTGATTCTATATCGTACAGATGAATTAGATAGCCGGGAACGTTTATTCCCAAGCAAGAAGCGCGGACGGCCAAGCAAATCACCGGAAGAAAAGGCATTGGCTAAAAAGCAGAAAATGAAACGCAGTACGGAGGATTTGAGTAAATTGATCCGTTCATGGCTGGATGAGCATGGTTGGGATTATACAGAAATTAAAAATGAAATATTAGCTCAGCATGAGAATGAACGCTGGGTGATCAATGTTCAGGGAATTAAAAGGGGAAGAAAGCAGACACTGCCTAGTAAAGTTACCGAATTAATAACAAAGATTCAGGACCCTTCAATTCATTATAGTCTGGCATTTAATGATTCACCAATGACCCGCAGACAGTGGAACGAGATCTCTCCAGTGGTGAAAAAACAGCTGAAGCTCAGTGTATTATTAGCTGATAAACAAGGAAATATACAGGAATTATAAAAAGCAAGTCAGACTTCGGTCTGGCTTTTATATTCACACAACGCTGTCTTATTTATAAACTAGGTTGAGGTGAATTATGATTGAATGGTTATTTCTCATCATGGCCTTGAGCTTTGATGCGTTTCTGGTAAGTATCACCTATGGGCTGGATAACATTAAGGTGAACCGTTCTGCCTCAGTGATTATCGCTTTTATTGGTACGCTTTTTTTATTCTTGTCTTTAAGCTTCGCGGCTTTAATTCAAAGCTTATTAAATGAACAGCTGGCTTTGGCATTAAGCGCGTGTCTGCTGATGCTTTTGGGATGCTGTTCCTTATTTAAGAGTCTTTGGAAAAGCTGGCTGGGAAGATTAAAGCGACAGCCGTTGTGTGTGAAATTCAAGAATATTGTATTGCTGCTTGAGATTGCCGAAGATGAAAAGAAAGCGGATGTGGATAATTCCAATACGCTTTCAGTAAAAGAGGCGGTCATGCTTGCAACGGCATTATCTATGGATTCCTTAGCCAGCGGTTTTGCCTATGGTTTATCGATCACACCCTCGATCAGCCTGTATTTAGTTAATTTTATTGTCTGTGTATTATTTGTACAGCTGGGATTGTTGATTGGCAAGGTGATGAAGGGACGTCTCCGTTGGGATCTGTCATGGCTGAGCGGAGCCTTTTTGATTCTGCTGGCATTTTCCAGACTGTTATAATCAAGCAAGAGAGCATATGCTTTCTTGTTTTAATTTGCGGCGGCAAGCTGAGTTTTTTGATCGATAATGATCCAAGTGCCTTTGCGATAGAAGAAAGTGATAAGGCTGTGGCGATCGTCCAGCCAATCGGCCATGCACACCAGATGCCGGCTGCCGCAAAGAAGCGTGAGAGCACAGCGGCTAAATTACACGCAGCAGTAAATCGGTAAATGTGGCTGCCATGAATTGTGACATCATACCGGCGCCGCGCAGAATGCCGTCGGCAACCAGTTTAGCGGAAACGATAAAGTAGAAGGGAGACAGGATACTTAGAAACTGAACACCGGTATCTATCGCCAGCCCTGTCGAATGATCCATAAAGATATAGATCAGCCAGCGGCCGGCAAACAGATACAGCAGCACGAGCGGCACACAAATCAGCCAGACCATTTTGATGCCTGCATGAAAGCCTTCTTTGATTCGCTGCGGCTTATCAGCGCCGAGGTTTTGCGCTGTGTAATTAGAGATTCCATTGCCCAAGGTAGTAAACGAGGTAATGACCATGTTGTTCAGTTTAACCGCGGCTGAATACCCGGCGATCACACTGGCGCCAAAGCTGTTGATGACACTTTGAATGAGTATGTTGCCTACGGAGATAAAGCTTTGTTGGAGAATGCTTGGGATGGCAATCCGCGCGATTCTGCCAAACATCACCCAGGAATAAAGCTGAACCCGGCCTTCTGTTTTAATTGCAGCTAACCGTTTCAATACGACGGTAAGTGCGAGGATACAGCTGATTCCCTGACAGAGAAAGGTTGCCCATGCGACACCGGCCACACCCATCCGGAATGCTTTGACGAAAAGGATATCGACGCCAATGTTGGATAATGAGGAAATCGCCAGAAAAATAAAGGGTGTCCGTGAATCACCCAATGCCGAAAAGATGCCGGTTGAAACATTATAGAAAAACATAAAAGGAAGCCCTAAGATATAGATATCGAGATATAGTTTTGAGGCTGCAATAATTTCTGAGGGCGTATGAATCAGCTCTAACAGCAAGGTGCAAAGTGTCAGACCGCCCAGCATTAATAAGCCGCATAAAACAGCACTGGCAATTAATGTTGTAGTGACTGCGGTTTTCATATCATGATAATTTTTAGCACCGAATAGTTGTGATACAACAACTGAACAGCCAATGTTGCAGCCAAATGCGAAGGCAATGAAGATCAAGGTTACTTCATAGCTGTTCCCAACGGCAGCTAATGCCTGTTCACCGATGAATTTACCTGCCACAAAACTGTCAGCGATATTATATAGCTGCTGAAAGAGGATACTGCCAAACAGCGGCAAGCAGAATTTCCACAAGACGCTTGACGGCTTTCCTACGGTTAAATCGTTATTCATACACATCATCCCTTTACTGTTTTGTATAAAAGATTGAACCCTAACCAGCTTCGTATTATACTCTATATAGTATCAGATGAATAATATATAGTTGATATAGCTGATATAATAAATAGTTATATCCGGGAGGTCGCTGATGGCAGTTAATTTTGAATATTACCGTATCTTTTACTATGTCGCAAAATACCGCAGTATGACACAGGCAGCGGCTGCATTAATGAGCAGTCAGCCCAATGTAACACGGGTCATCAATAATCTTGAAAATGAATTAGGCTGCCGGCTGATTATTAGAAATAACCGCGGCATCACGTTAACCGCTGAAGGGGAGCAGCTTTATAAACATGCTGCCATCGCCTTTGAACAGTTGCAGAGAGGAGAGGCAGAGCTGTCACAAAACGCTGGTCTGCAAAGCGGCATTCTCTATATTGGTGCCAGTGAAACAGCGCTGCATGGCTTATTGCTGCCGATCCTGCGTCAATTTCATGAGACTTATCCGGCTGTGCGTTTGAAAATTTTTAATTATACCACCCCGCAGGCCATCAGTGCGTTAAAAAGCGGTCAAATTGATTTTGCGGTAGTGACATCACCTGCTAAAGTCAGCGGTTCACTTCAAGAGATTAAACTTAAAACAATTCATGAAATATTGATTGCCTCATCGTCATTCTCATCATTAGCTAATAAAAAGCTGCATTTAAAAGAACTGACGCAATATCCGCTGATCAGCTTGGCGCAGAATACCCGTACCTATGAGCTTTATAATAAATTCTATCTGGATCATGGTTTGGAATGGGAACCTGATATTGAAATTGCGACCTCTGATTTAATTCTGCCGATGGTTAAAAACAGTCTGGGTTTAGGTTTTATTCCGGCTGAGTTTGCTCAGGAAGCGTTAAGTAAAGGTGAAATCATTGAAATACAATTAGTTGAAAAACATTAGACCGCACGATTTGTCTGATCCAGGATAATCATCATGGTTTAAGCATCGCAGCCAGAGCCATGCGTGATCTGCTTGTCGAACAGGCAAAATAAAAGCTGTGTTTCAGAATTTTGGAACACAGCTTGCTTTCTATTTGCAATATCGGTCAAACCAATGCGTCAGCTCATTTAATCGTCTAAGCCGATGCTTTGGTTTTCCGCTTCTCGATAGCTCATGATTTTCACCCTTAAATAAGCACATTCTCGTTTCTACGTGATGTAGCTTTAAAGCATGAAACATCTGCATGGCATCGCACATCCAGCATCGGTAATCCTCATCGGATTGAATGAACAAGGTAGGTGTGATACATCGATCCGCATATTTTAAAGGTGAAAAGTCCCACATCTTTGAAACGTTCTGCCAAGGTGTCGCAGCCATTTGAGTCATGTTATGATAATAACCAATATCAGTAGTTAATGATTTACTGATCCAGTTAGCTATTGAGCGCTGACTGCCCGCGCAGCAGAAACGATTTGTATGGCCGATGATCCAGTTGGTCATGAAACCGCCGTAGCTGCCGCCGGTCACCGCGATATGCTGATGATCAATCGCCGGATATTGCTTTAATACCTCATCAGTAAATGTCATCAAATCATTATAATCAATGGTGCCATAACGATTTACCATATGCATGAAGCGATTCCCGCGGCCGTCACTGCCATGCGGATTGGCAAAGAATACAAAATAACCCTGTGATGCCCATGCCTGCATCTCATGAAAGAAGGTTTCACCATAGACTACCTTAGGCCCGCCATGAATATCCAGAATTGCCGGATATTTCTTATTGGGATCATAATTATAAGGCTTCAGCACCCAGCCGTCTATGCGTTCCTGATCCTCATTGATAAAGGAAAGCTTCTCAGGCTTGGCAACATAGGTATCCGTTAAGGCAGCAGTATTGATATCGGTCAGTCTTATTTCTTGATTCTGCTTGAGCTGGTAGACTTCCTGAAGCAGCATATCACGCATACCGATAAATACCAATGTTTGATCAACTATATCAAAGCAGTCAACACTGCCTTCCTGCTGAGTCAGCGCCTTGCATTCACCATCGAATGTCAATTCATACAGATTAGACGCATTATCCACCGTAGCGATAAAGTAAAGCTTATTGTTGACATATTTAAAATTGGTGCCGCCGTAGAGCTTCGCGTCAGAACCAACGCTTGAACCGATTCCCCAGTCAGGATCAAAGAAACATGTCAGCTCTTTGGTGTGTAAATCACAGAAGAAGAATTTATCATTTTCATTTGTACCCCATGTTTTTAAATCCGAGCCGGTAAAGATCAAACAATCTTTACTTAATGCGATATGACTGACATTGTATTGATTATCTGCCAATAATGTTTCTGTTTCCTGAGTATCAAGATCAACTTTTAAAATGACTGAATAAGGCTGACGGATATCCTGATATTCACTGCCGCATAAGATCAATGTCTTCTTATCCTCGCTGAGCGCTATTTCAGAAACATTCATCAAAGCCGGGGAGAGCAGGCTGTGTTCACCCGTATGCAGATTGATCAGAAAAGCCTGTTTGCGATGCTTGTTGATAAAGCCCTGATTATTGAACCAGTAAGGCAGTTCATCAAGCACCTCATAGTCCTTTTCTTCATTCAGTGCCTGTACAGCCTGTTTTAATTCATCACCGCTTAAAGCAGAAAGATCAGGTTTATTTAAATCAACATCAGCGATCGCAATCGCATGTTGTTCATCAATGAGTGTCAGTGAGGCAACGGCAAGCGGTAAGGTAAAGGCTAAAACCGCTTCGCCGCCGTTTAAATTTAAACGGTAATAGGCGCTGCATTCCTGATGCTCCTCATTTGCTTTCTTAACAAGCCCGTCACGGTCAGCAGGAAATAAAATAGTGTCCGCTGATTCTAGGATTATACCGCGTTCTTTGCCGCCGCCGCTGCATTGCGTGACCGTATTGCTGGTTAAATCAGCCATCCAGATATGGTGCTGATAATGATTGTGATCCAAATCAGCCTGACTGACAACAAACAGACAGCGCTTGCCGTCTTCAGTAAGTTTAATTTCTGATAAATACTGATATTTAGAAAAATCTTCAAGTTCTATTTTTTTCATAAAGCCTCCATTTGTTTTTCATTTTACATCAATTCATGTTGAAAGTGAATGATTTTAAGATGCACAAACGCATTCAGCTAATGCTTTTATAAGTAAAAAGCAGGATCAGCAATCGAATTTTAGAGGCTTAAATGCTATAATACACTTAAAGTAAAAATGATAGAAAGTGAGGCAGAAAATGGATATCAATGAATTAATCGTCTTTATGAATATTGCGGAAAAGCTAAAGTGCAACACCCGGCATAGCTGGACAAGCAGCGGCCGTCATGAAAGTGTGGCAGAGCATAGCTGGCGGATGGGCTTATTGGCAATGGCGGTTGCTGATGAATTCAGCGAGCTGGATATGAATAAGGTTATCAAGATGTGTCTGATTCACGATCTTGGCGAGGCAATTACCGGAGATATACCGACCTTCTATAAAACCGCATCCGATGAAGTGATTGAACTGAATGCGATCGATCAGCTGCTAAGCACAGTCAGCGGTTCTTTTAAGCATACTTTAAAGACCTTGTTTGAGGAGATGGATGAACTGAAAACACCGGAAGCGAGATTATATAAATGTATTGATAAGTGTGAGGTGGTGCTCCAGCATAATGAGGCGGCGCTGGATACATGGATTGAACTGGAATATGAATTGAATCAAACACACGGTCAAAAGGAATGCGAAGAGTTCTCCTATATGAAGCGGCTGCGTGAAAAGCTGAAGCTGGATACTTTAGCCAAGCTGAATGAACTGTCGGCACAATGAGTATCAAGATTTCAGAATTGCTGCAGCAGCCTGCGTTTTCCGCCTTTCGCATCGCAGCCGGTATCAATGGTCTCAATCGTTCTGTCAGCAAGGTAAACATTCTTGATTTTGAATATGACGCACTCAGTGATTCAGAACCATTTGGTCTTTTTGAGAAGGAAGCCTTTGTATTAACGAGTCTGCTGTTTGCGAAGCATCATCCGGATATGATTTTAAAATCCATTAAGCTTTTGATTCAAGATGGCGCGTCTGCTTGGCAATTAAGGAGATTTATTATCATGAGCTGCCTAATGAGGTTATTGAGTATGCGAATCAGCAGGCATTTCCAATTTTGATGTTTAAACGTGAAGGCGGTTACTTCGAGACTTTGATCACTGAGCTGAGCGCATTGATTGAAGCACGGGGAAATGAAGAATTAAACGAAACAAAAATTAAAGCTGCTGATGAATGAAAAATTATCTGCCGGCAGTCATCGAGTATTGGCGGAGGAATTATTCCCTAATCTGTCTGTTCCCTTTAGTGCCGCTTATATGAAAAACAAGATGCCGCCGGCCTATCTCAGAGAAGGTAAACGTTTCTGTTATTCATATGAAGAAGGCAGCTTTTTAGTGGGCAATTTGCATTCGGAGAGCATCAAAGAAAAAACGCACCCGACCGGATTCAGCAAGCTCCATGACAATTTAGATGAAATATATCTGGCTCTCAAAGAGAGTCTGTTTGCCTATGAATATGCAGACAAGTGTAAGTTGCCCTATGCATTCTTTACGGATATCGGCATCTTTCAGTTAATTTATCCATTAAGAGATAATTTATGGGTGCGCAATTATTGTGCTGATATGAAATCAATGATTGAAAAAGCATGCAGTCATGAGGATCTGATGCAGACCGCACAGGCATATGTAATGGCTCAGGGAGATGTTGTAAAGGCAGCTGGGCTGCTTCATGTGCATAAGAATACAGTGCGTTATCGTCTGGGCCGTATTAAAGAAGCACTTACAGCAGATCATGAACCTGATTATTTTGAATCCCAGCTGATGTGGTTTGTGTTAATGAATGAAAATATTAAGGATTAGTTTTTGTATTTTAACCAAAATTTATTGATTAAGTTTTTATTTTGCACATTGAGGAATTTCTTTCAATTGGTTATGATAATGTTGCGAGGTGGAAATATATGAAAATTAAACCATTTAAAGTAGAAGAATGGATGAATGAATATGAGGATGACGCAGTTTATAATATTGCGGAAACGTGTGTTGATTCAATTTCTCTTGATGAATTATTAGCATTGACCGGTATCGGCCGAAATGCTTTTTTAGATGATCTGGCTTCACAGCGGCTTACTTATGGCGCGATTCAAGGCGCTGCGCCTTTTAAAGCGGGAATCTGCGGCAGATATCGTGATATCCAGCCTGAAAATGTACTGTCAACGCATGGTGCGGCAGGGGCAAATCATTTAGTCTTTTATTCGCTGATTGAACCTGGGGACCGGGTTATTTCTGTACTGCCGACGTATCAGCAACTCTATTCAATCCCAGAGGCTTTTCATGCGGATGTGCAGCTATTGCATTTAAAGAAAGAAAATAATTATCTGCCAGACGCGGAAGAACTGCGTCAATTGGTGAATGAAAAACTAAAATGATTTGTTTGAATAATCCAAACAATCCGACTGGTGCGCTGATTCCTTTAGATATTTTAAAAGAAATTGTGACAATTGCCCGTTCAGTCGGCGCCTATATTCTCTGTGATGAGGTGTACCGCGGTCTGAATCAGGATGGCAGTTATACTGAAAGTATTGTAGATTTATATGAAAAGGGCATTAGTGTAAGCAGTATGTCGAAAATTTTCTCATTGGCCGGTGTCCGTCTGGGCTGGGTTGCTTCAAAGGATAAGACGGTAATTGAGGCATGTTTATCACATCGTGATTATAATATGATCAGCTGTGGGCTGTTGGATGAAATGATAGCGGCAGCAGCATTAAAGCATGCCGATAAGCTGTTAGAACGCAATATTCATCTGATTCAAAACAATTTGGCAATTCTTGATCAATGGATTGCTGAAAATCCACATTTTTCTTATGTTAAGCCAAAGGCTGGCACAACATCGTTGATTTATTATGATTTTGATCTTGATTCGTATACTTTCTGTAAACAGATGTATGCCAAGACCGGCGCCTTTGTGACACCGGGTGACTGCTTTGAACAGCCGCATAGTTTCCGTATCGGTTATGCCTGTGAAGAACAAGTATTAAAGGATGGTTTGGCAGCCATCACCCGTTTTGCAAATCAGTTGTAATAATAAAAAGGAAGGATTTATCATTTTGCACATTGCATAATGATTGAACCCTTTCTTTTTTATTTACGCTTACTTTTGATAAAGCCGTAAATTCCAAGCAGCAGAATCACTGCCGAAGCCGCTTCAATAATGAGTTTGATCTTATCATAATGACTCATGCCCTGATTCGCTGACGGAGCATTGACATCTAGTTCAAGCGGATCGTTTTCAATCGGCTTTTTCAGCGACGCATCTTTTTCTAACAGCGGTTTGATGCCATCTAGGCCAAGTACCTTATAACCGGCATCATTATATGCCTGATAAGCGGCTTTCTGCAAATCAGCTCGCAGGGCTGTAAGTCATAAAAGCGGTCATCGGCTTCACCGCGAAGTCCAGTGTTGAATTCTTCCGCTGTAATGACAACATTTGCTTTCACAAAAGTATCCAATATCTCTAGTATCTGATCAAAACCCTGATTCAGTATCTGGATTTCTTCTTCAGAAAAATCATTTTCAATAATAACCTGCCGGGCTGCTTCAATGAAGCTCTTCGGCATTTTCGGATATTCCGCGGCATCACAGCTGCCTAGCTTAAAGACAGAAGTTTCGTAGCGTTCAATCAATGCCGCTTCATCCTCTCTCAAGGTTTCTTCGGCACGCACTGGAAGCATAAAACAACTAAACAGGGACAGGCTCAACAGTATTTTTCTAAACATGAAATCACCTCACCTTAAGTTTACTTAAAGGTGATAGCGAGCGCAAGTGAAATCACTCACTGATTTTAATATGATACTTTTTAAGCCAGTAATTGATTTGGAGGAAATAAGCAATTGTCTGCGGTGTAGTCATCAGCTGACCATACCATGGCTGAGCAGTTTCGTCGGTTAACAGCTTTCTTGCCGCTTCCGGTTTAACAATCTGCCACAGTGGGGCATCGTTATCTTTTAATAAGTCATCAAGCATTTCACGCAGTTTCTGTAAATAGGCGGGGTGATGAGTTTTAGGATAAGGACTCTTTTTGCGCCATAGGATTTCATCAGGCAGATATTCCTTCATCGCAACCCTCAGCAAGCCCTTTTCCCGTCCTTCATAATCTTTTAATGACCATGGCACTGTGTAGAGATATTCAAGAATACGCGTATCACAGAACGGGACCCTGACTTCCAGGCCGTTAGCCATGCTCATGCGGTCTTTGCGGTCAAGCAGTGTCTGCATGAACCAATTAACATTCAGATTCATCATCTCCTTCATGCGGGCTTCTAAAGGAGTAGTATCAGGCAATTTATCCGTCTCATCACAGGTCTGCTGATAGCGAGAATGCACATAATCATTGGCAGTTAAATCTTTCAGCCATTTATCCTGCATAAAGGAAGCACGGTATAAGGTACTCTGTGACCATGGGAAGCCGTCAGCTTCTCGGATATCCTTGTCTCGATACCAAGGATAACCACCGAAGATTTCATCCGCACATTCACCAGACAAGGCTACCGTTACTTTCTTTTTGATTTCTTTCGCAAAAAGCAGCAGCGAACCATCAACATCAGCCATGCCCGGCAGATCTCTGGCATCAACAGCTAAGAACAGGCTCTCAATCAAATCATCCGTGCCAAGGGTGATCGTCGTGTGGTCGCTGTCCAGATATTTAACCATCTTGCCAATGAAATCAGCATCACTGTTTGGCTGAAAATGACTGGCTTTAAAATATTTAGCATTATCCACATAATCAACTGAGAAAGTCTTTAACTGTTTGCCGCGCTCTTTCATATAACGGGATGCGACTGAAGAAATCAGGCTTGAATCAAGACCACCTGATAGGAAGGTACCGATTGGCACATCAGACACTAGCTGACGCTGGATGGCATCTACCACCAGCTCACGGACTTTTCTGATCGTCTGCGCTTCATTGTCAGTATGCGGTTTATCTTTTAAGGTAAAATAACGATGCTTATCAATCTCACAGCCCTTTACATAAGCATACTCACCGGGTTTTAGCTCTTCTACATGCTTAAATACACCATAACCCGGTGTTCTTCCCGGCCCAATCAGCATAATTTCCGCAATACTGTGCGCGTCGATTTCAGCATCAAGCAGCGGATGAGCCAGCAATGCCTTGATTTCTGAGCCAAATAGGAAAGTATCTTGTACAACAGCATAAAACAGCGGTTTAACACCTACTCGATCACGGGCTAAGAATAAACGCTCCTGCGCGTCGTCCCATACCGCAAAAGCAAAGATACCGTTAAAATGGTCGACACATTTCTCTTTCCATGCGACATAGGCTCTTAGTACGACCTCTGTATCACTGTGTGACTTAAATTCATAACCAAGCTCAATCAATTCCTTGCGTACCTGATTTGTATTGTATAATTCTCCGTTATAAACGATGACGTAACGCTTTTTATCTTCCGTAAAAAACATTGGCTGCTGGCCGTTTTCCGGATCGACAACAGCCAGCCGTGTATGAATCAGCGCCACATGCCGATTTGTATATACACCTTCATCATTAGGTCCACGGTTCTTTAATGTATTCATCATTTCACGGAAAATCGGCTTTTGATTTGTAATATCATGCCGGCTGTCCAAGACACCTGCAATACCACACATAAATTCACACTCCTTCTGACGATATTATATTCGCCGCTATTGCAGTATATGCGCGAATCAGCTTACTGAGTGCCGATTATGCAAATTAATTCACGAATTTAGATAGTTTATAATGCCATTTATCTGAAAAAATGGTATATTTATTAGGTAAAGAAGGAGGAAACTCAAATGAGTAAAAGACCGGTAGTATTAGTAGTAATGGATGGTGTCGGTATCAGCGATAAAGATTATGGCAATGCGGTTAATAACGCATATACGCCTACACTTCATGAATTAAAGGCAACATCTCCAAATACAGCAATCAAAGCCCATGGCTTAGCAGTTGGCTTGCCAAGCGACGGCGATATGGGAAATTCAGAGGTTGGTCATAACGCATTAGGCTGCGGACAAATTTACAGCCAGGGCGCAAAATTAGTAAATGAATCTATTGAATCCAAGGATATCTTTAAAACAGATACATGGAAGGCATTGGTTGATAAATGTAAAGATCATGGCAAGATGCATTTCATCGGTTTATTATCTGATGGTAATGTTCATTCACATATTAATCATTTAATGGCATTGATCGAACAGGCAAAGGCGGATGGTATCAAAGAAGTTCGAGTTCACGCGTTATTAGACGGACGTGATGTACCGGAAACCAGCGCACTGATTTATTTGGATCAGATTGAAGCATTCTTTAATTCTGTAAATGATGATCATTTCCATGCCTGCATTGCATCAGGCGGCGGCCGTATGAAGATTACGATGGATCGTTATCAAGCAAACTGGCCAATGGTTGAAGCTGGCTGGCATACGCATGTATTAGGCGAAGGCAGACAATTTGCCAGTGCTAAAGAAGCCGTAGAAACTTATCGCAGTGAAACCGGTGTTATCGATCAGGATCTGCCTGCTTTCGTTATTGCGAAGGACGGCAAACCAGTCGGCACTATTGAAGATGGTGACAGCGTTGTATTATTTAATTTCCGAGGCGATCGCGCTCAGGAAATCTCACTGGCCTTTGACAATGAAGTATTCACAGAATTTGACCGTGTCCGCAAGCCGGATGTAATGTATGCCGGAATGCTGCAATATGACGGAGATTTAAAGATTCCTAATAATTTCTTAGTTTATCCGCCGAAAATCAAACATACATTATCTGAATATCTTGTTAAGAACAACATTCGTTCTTATGCAATTTCAGAAACACAGAAATATGGCCATGTAACGTATTTCTGGAACGGCAACAACTCTCAGAAATTCTCAGAAGAACTTGAAGACTGGGTTGAAATCAAATCTGATGTAGTACCATTTGAACAGCGTCCTTGGATGAAGTCTGCGGAAATCACGGATACTTTAGTTGAAGCTATTGAATCAGGCAAATACGATTTCCTGAGAACAAACTTCCCTAACGGCGACATGGTTGGTCATACGGGTAACTATGAAGCAACAATTATCGGTGTTGAAGCAGTTGATTTATGTCTTGAAAGAATCATGAAGGCTGTTAAGAAGGTTAACGGTATTCTGATTGTAACGGCCGACCATGGCAATGCTGATGAAATGTATGAAAAACCTAAGAAGGAAGGCGACAAGCCAAAGGCTAAGACTTCTCATACTTTAAATAAAGTTCCGTTTATTATTTATAATAAGGATGTTGAAATTGCTGAGGGTGACTTTGGTCTTGCTAATGTAGCTTCAACTGTTGCGAAGCTGCTTGAGCTTGAACCGGATTCTCACTGGCTGCCTGCTATCATTAAATAAACGAATGAGTCATATCGATAGATATGGCTTTTCTTTTGCTTGGTGCAATAGTGTAAAATAAGACTTTAAAAATTCCGATGATAAGAGTATACTAATAAATTATTCAGGGGTGATGTGCAGCATGGAACGAAAAAATAGCGGAATGATGACAGAGGGTGTCATATGGAAACAGCTTTTGATATTTACAATCCCGCTGTTGATTGGGAATCTTTTTCAGCAGCTTTATAATACGGTAGATTCAATAGTGGTCGGTAACTATGTGGGACCGCAGGCTTTGGCTGCCGTTGGCGCAAGCAATCCAATCATAAATTTACTGGTTGGTTTTTTATGGGACTGTCAACGGGGGCCGGTGTTATTGTATCTCAATATTACGGTGCTAAGAATAAAGAAGGATTGCATGATTCAGTGCATACGTCAATTGCGCTGGCTTTCTGCAGCGGCTTGATCTTAATGGCAATCGGTTATTTGCTGTCACCGTGGATGCTGTCTGCGACCGGCACGCCGGCTGATGTGCTGGACAGTTCAATTATTTATCTGCGGATATACTTTTAGGGATTGTACCGGTGATGCTTTACAATATGTGCGCCGGTATACAGCGGGCAATCGGTGACTCACGGCGGCCGCTGATTTATTTATTTGTCAGCTGCGGCATCAATATTGTGCTTGATTTAGTCTTCGTTATTTATTTTAAAATGGGCGTAGCGGTGTCGCATGGGCAACCTTAATTGCTCAGAGCGCTTCCTGCCTGCTTGGTTTGTTTCATTTAATCACCGTAAAAGATGATTATCGAATTAAACTGAAAGAAATTCGTTTTGAAAAACATGTCTTGCTGAGAGTAGTGAAAATTGGACTGCCTTCTGGTCTTCAGCAATCAATCATTTCCTTTTCTAATCTGCTTGTGCAGTCGCAGATCAATTCATTTGGTTCATTTGCGATGGCTGGCTGTTCCAGCTATAACAAGATCGATGCTTTTGCTAATCTGCCAATACAAAGCTTCAACTTGGCAATTACGACCTTTGTCGGTCAAAACATGGGCGCCAAGGAATATGAGCGGGTTAAAAAGGGCATTCGTATTTGTATGAGCATGACGCTATGTGTCACGATTCTTCTTTCCCTAGGTATTTTTACACAGGCCGATCGTCTGCTTTCAATCTTTTCAAGTGAATCACAGGTTTTGTATTACGGACATTATATGATGAGCATCTTAGTGCCCGGTTATATCTTTCTCGCGGTTTCTAATATTTTATGCGGAGCCCTGCGCGGTGCCGGCGATGCGATTACACCGATGCTGATTCTTACCTTCAGCTATTGTGTAGCCCGTCAAATCTGGATCTTTTTTGCGATGCCGCATTTCCAAAATATATCGATAGTATTCTGGGGCTATACATTAACTTGGATCTTAGCGATGGTATTATGTACCGTGCATTACTTCAAGAGCGGCTGGATGAAGAAATACGCATAAACAGGTTCGCAGTGATTTTTAATTGGTAAAAATTTATAATCAGCTTTTTACGTTAATCTATGATAAGATAAAGGGTGAAAGAGGGTTAAGTATGAAAATCACAAAAGGCCGCCATTTATCCATATTATTTGCAATCATGAATCATGATGGTGTAGTGACTTCTGATGATCTGGCAGATTTTTCCCTGTCATCAGCAAGAACGGTTAAATCAGATATTGCGGAATTAAATGATGAATTATCGAAAGAAGAAATCGCCCATATCATATCTACACGTTCCAAAGGTTACTATCTTGAACCCATTGATACAGCTAAATATTTATCGTTTAAAGAAATGGTGTTAAAGGAATATGGTTTTTTCCGAAACGAGGATATGGAAAAATAGCCAGAAGAATCATGATGGCGCAGAATCTGCTTTATCATGAATATACGCTGGTCGATGATTTAGCGGATCAGCTGTTCCTAACAAAATCCGCGATTAAAAATGATCTTGCATGGGTCACGTCTTTTTTTGCCAGTTATGATGTTGAGTTAGTTTCAACCCCGGGGAAGGGACTGAGTCCTAAGGGCAGTGAAGAAAATATCCGTTATTTGATGGTTGAGGTATTCTGCAGTCAGTATCATGATATTTCGCTACAGTATGATGTGAAGGAATTTGAACACATGTTCTATGATGACCATCAGTATTATGCTGATCTTCGTCATGCTTTATTGAAAATACTCAGAGAGAGCCGTATGTCTGTGCTTGATGTCAATACTAAGAAAATGGCTACATATCTTTGCCTGATGCAGAATCGGCTGATAAGCGGGCATGGTGTGGAAATTGATCTTAAGACAGCCGCGCATATTAAAACTTTATATGAATATAAGATTGCGGAACAAGTGTTTAATACTGAATATATCGTCAACTATAATGAGAACGAAAAATTACAATTTGCGAAGATGCTGATGTGTTATCGGGATATCGATTTGTCCAATAAAGATGATCTTGCGACTATTCCTGTTGATCATATATCACAGACAAGTGATTATCTAGATAAATTGATAGCATGTATGAAAAATGAATTGGGCGGCAATTTATTTGAATTAGAATTATTCGATGTGTTCCGCACGAGCTTTGAATCACTGCTGATGCCGATTTATCTGCGCTCGTATTATGATTCAAATAAGAAAATGCGTTTGGTTACATATTGTGATGAGTTAGCCGAGACGGATAAATCGCCGCTGGCAATGCAGATGGCACGTGTCATGCTTACTATTTCCCAGGAAATACTGAATGATGAAATGGATGCCAGTGTGTTCACACCCATATCGTTATTAATTGATTATATGCTGAAACGGATTAATTATCAGTATACAAAACGCCGTCTTGCGGTGATCTCACAGGCGGGCCGGGCTGTCGCACATGCCCGTGCCGATATGCTGCGCAAATCCTGCGGCAATATGATCGATACCTTGCACATCTACAATCAATATGAAATGCGGCGTGTCAATTTCAGCGATTATGACTGTGCTTTGATTGAAACACCTTCAACCTATAATTATTATCCGATTCCTTTTGTCACTTTTACCGGTCTGGGGATTGAGGATGAAACAATGAATTTATTTAATGAGGTATTTATTAAGGGATATTCTACGGATGTAGTTAAGCATATGATACATATTACCTCCACTTATCCTAAATTTGACTGCGATGTTTATGTAACTTTCATGAAGCTGATGTGCTATAAGCATGCGGTAAATGGCAAGGCAGAGGAAATGTTTGAGTCCTTATTCAGCTGCGGTCAAAATCTCAGCTATTATAATAAGTCTTCACAGGTAGCGATGATTTTCTGTCAATATAAGCATACCCAAAAGGAATTTATTGAAATTTATCAGCCAGCTACTAAAATGATTTGGGATAAACCGTACGAAGTTAAATATATCATTGTAGTAAGTCTTAAGCATGATATTAAAGTTACTGATTTAAAGCTGATAAATAAAATTCTTTTCTACTTATATTATCGTGTTAAATACATTCAGATGGCTTTTGAAAGTGTGAATGATGCTTACCGCAGCTGTTTCATTGAAGCTGTTACAAATAAATTCTTATCTAATTAATGCATTGTAACAAGGCTTGAATATTATAAATGATAATTATTTGAATAAAATCGATCTATAAACTGTGCCTCATTGTACTATGAGGCTTTTCTTTTGCACTAATGAGAGTGAAAAGGGAGGTTGTTTCACTAATGTTCAGCAAAATGTAAACGTTAACATTTTTGCAAGTCAATGGTATTCTTTACTCAGCAAATGGAAAACGAAAGGAGCGGGCGCTGTGCTGAAGCTATTCTTATCATCGCATGGTCATCTGGCCAGCGGTATGAAAACCTCATTGGATATCCTATTAGGAAACAGTGATCAGGTGAGTGTGTTTGATGCTTATGTTGATGAATGTTCGGTTCAGGAAAAACTGGACGCGTTCTATGCGACAGTGAGTGAGAATGATGAAGTTATTTTATTATCGGATATGTATGGGGGCAGTGTTAATCAAGTAATGTTTACTTATCTGCATAAACCCAATACCCGTTTAGTGGCGGGTGTAAATTTGGCTTGTGTCCTTGAGCTTTCTATTCAGGAAAGTGTCAGCGATGAACAGCTTGAAGAAATTGTGGAAAGATCACGGGAAATGCTTCGGGTTGTTAAGGATGACAGTGCAGAGACTACAGAAGAAGATTTCTTTTAAAAGGAGGAAATGAAATGATTAAATTAATTCGTTTAGATGAACGTATGATTCATGGTCAGGTAGCTATTAAATGGTCAAGACATACCGGTGTGGATCGTATTATTGTCGCTAATGATGCTGCCGCATCAAATCCTATCGTACAAAAGTCATTAATGATGGCAGCGCCGCCTACCGCTAAGGTTGCGATAAAGTCGGTTGCTGATGCTATAAAATTACTTTCTGATCCCAAAGCAGCCAATCACTCAATTTTGTTGATTGTGGCTTCACCGGAGGATCTGCTGGCAATGGTTAAGAATGTGAAAGATATTCCATTGATCAACGTCGGCAATTACGGAAGAATCGCGCCAAAGCAGGGTGATGAACAGCGCAAGACTTACGGAAGTAATTTATATGCGTATCCATCAGAGGTTGAGCTTTTCAAACAGATTCTGGATATGGGAATTGAAACTGTTTATCAGACAACACCAGAAGATATTCCTGAAAAGCTGAATAAAGTTTTAGGGATTTAATGAACTATAAGGAGGAACTATCATGGTCTCATCAGCATTGCAAATATGCCTAGTCTATTATATTGTCTCACTCTTGGACCCATACATTCTCTCATGGCAATGTATTAACCGTCCAATCGTTGTTGCCCCGCTTGCCGGCCTTGTCTTAGGTGATTTCCATACCGGTATTGTTATGGGCGCCGCTCTTGAATCAATCTTCATGGGTATTTCCGCAATCGGCGGTTCAATTCCTGCCGATGCTACAACGGCAAGTATCATTGCGGTTGCTTATACTATTTTAACTGGTTCTACGGCAGAAGCCGGTCTTGCCATCGCATTGCCGATCGGTACGGTTATGGCTTCAATTGCGAATATGTTTACACCGTTATGGGCTTCATTAGCCGCTTATTGGGAAAAGCTTGCCGCAGAATGTAATCCTAAGAAATTTATGATACAGACAATGGCTGTGAATATGATTACACCATTAATCAATACAGTTATCTTATTCTTTGCGGTAGCATATGGTGTTGAAGGTCTTCAAACATTCCTTGTATCACTTCCGGCATGGGTTATGACTGGTTTAAGTGCTTCTACAAGTATGATGCTGGCGGTTGGATTTGCTATCTTAACATCAATGATCTGGAACAAAGAGGTTGGCTGTTTCTTCTTCTTTGGTTATGTATTAGTTGCTTATCTTGGTATGGGAACATTGCCAATCGCTATTATCGGCGGTGTTATTGCTATTACGATGTTCTTCAGTGAAAAACGAGTTATTGATTTGAAAAACAGTTTGGCAGCAAATCCAAATACTGTAAGTAATGATGAGGAGGACTTCTTCTAATGGAAAAGAAACAATTATCTCAAGATGAAAAGAAGTATTAAAATCGATGTTCTTCCGTTCTCATCTTGTATTCTCAACCTTTAATATGGCTAAGATGGAGGCTAATGGTTTCACATGTACCATGGCACCGGCAATTGAATCAATCTATAAAGATGATCCTGAAGGTAAAAAAGAAGCTTACATCCGTCATCAGAACTTCTTTAATACGCATGCGGTTCCTTTCTCATTTATCGCCGGGTTAAGCTATGCGATGGAAAAGGAGCATAAAGAAAAGAATTCAATTGACGGTCAGACAATCGAAAGCATTAAAGCAGCTTTAATGGGGCCAACAGCAGGTATGTTTGACAGTTTATTCTTTAACTGTCTGCGTATTATTGCAGCTGGTATCGCTATCGGTCTTTGTTCAGAGGGAAGTATCCTCGGTACTTTGATTTTCATTCTGATTTATGGTGTTTCACAATCAGTCGTTAAATATTTCTTTGTTAACTGGGGTTATGTATTTGGTACATCCTTTATCGATATGGTTTTCTCTTCTGGTTTGATGGGTGCTTTATCTAAATCAGCTTCTGTATTAGGTCTTACAATGGTTGGCGCAATGACAGCTTCAATGGTGAATGTACCGCTGAATCTGACACTGAATATCGGTGAAACTTCACTGGTTGTCAATGATGTATTCCAATCAATCTTCCCTGGTTTATTAGGTGTAATCTTATTGTTTGGCTTAGTTACATTAATCAAAAAGGGTGCGCGTCCTACACAGCTGATTCTGGGCATTCTTGCATTTGGTATGATCGGTGCCTTCATCGGTATTTTCTAGGATATAAAAATTGAGCTGTGGATAAAAATTCCCAGCTCTTTGCTATTTAAAGTGAGGTGAGGAAAATGAAATTATTATTTCAGGCTGATGATTTCGGCCTATGTGAATCAACGGCCTGCGGTATCCTCAAGGGTATTCGTGAAGGGGTGATCCGAAATACTGGATTGTTTGTGAACATGCCGGCCAGTGAATATTCGGCAAAGCTGATTAAGGATGTAAAGGGTGTCTGTCTTGGCATCGATTTCAATCTTGTAGCTGGCAGGCCGGTCAGCAATCCAGATTCGGTTCCTTCCTTAGTTGACGCGAAGGGTGATTTTATACCATCCGTTGAACGAATGAAGAAGATGAAATCATTAAGCGGTATGATACGAGCTGATTTTGAGACTGATCCCTATCCGTATGATGAAACGGTGCTGGAGATTGAGAATCAGCTGAAGCGTTTTATTGAATTGGTTGGCCGCAAGCCGGGCTATCTCCATGGGCATTCTTTGATTACAAATAATATTGTCAAGGCGATTCAAGCAATGAGTGAAAAGTATGAGATTCCAGTATCCTTTAACGTCTGGAAGGAGAAGGAGCTTTATATGCTGCCTTGTGAGTGGACACCTAAACCCTTTCCGATTGAACAGCAGCTGGCAACAAATGTAGAAGCAAATCTGATGTCTGTACTCCCGCAGGTTTTAAATCATGAGCTGAATGTGTTTGTCTGTCATGCTGGTTTTGTGGAAGAAGAACTGTTTAAGTATTCTTCCTATACGATTATACGATTGAAGGATCTGGCAGCTGCGACCTCGCCGGATGTGAAGAAGTTTATTGAAATGAATCATATTGAATTAATTACTTATGATGATTTAAAGGAGAACTAAAATGATTATCAAATGTAAAAGAATTGTGACTGAAGATGGAATTATTGACGGTTATCTTGAAATTGAAGGTAAGAAAATAAAGCGGATTACCAAACGTGAGATAGGTTCGGTGGATGTAGATGCTTCACAATATCGGATTATTCCGGGTATTTTCGATACGCATAATCATGGCACGATGGGTTACGCGATGATGAGTGCGGTCAGTGATGATGAGGCTAATGTGCGCGGCTATTTAAAAGGCTTAGCGTCACAGGGGGTTACTTCGATTCTGCCGACGGCTGAATTTGAGTTATTCCCTGTTATCGCGAAGGTTTCAAAAGAAGATAATGACGGTGCGAAGATCATCGGCATACATTCAGAAGGACCTTATCTGAACCGTGTCGGTGAAAAGGCGATTGATACTGGTCATCCGGACATCCGCTTAGACCATCTTCAGGCAATGATTGATGCGGCTGACGGAACATTGAAGCTGGTAGGTTTGGCACCTGAACTTGAAAATGCAGATAAAGCAATTGAATTTTTGACTGAACGTGGTATCCGGGTGGCTTTTACCCACAGCAACTGCAACTATGATGAAGCAATTGCCGCATTCCGCAAGGGAATTACCGTGACCACACATACCGCAAATGTAATGAGCGGTATTCATCACCGCCGGATGGGTGGTCTGGGCGCTTGTCTGCTTGATCCTTATGTAAATAATGAGATTATCTGTGATTTACTGCATGTATCTAAGGAAATGCTGCAGATTATGTTTAAATGCAAGCCGTATGATAAATTTATGATGATTTCTGATAATGTGCCGATGGCAGGCGCGCCGATTGGCAGATATATGATCGATAAAGATCTGGCAGTCAATATTGATGAAAAGGGCTATTGCCTGACGGATACGGGGCGATTATGCGGTTCAACTAAACCGGTATTATTCGGTATCCGCAATCTTGTAGAGGAATTAGAGCTGCCGCTGGAAACTGTCAGCAAAATGGCATCATTGAATCCATGCCGGGTATATGGTGTCGGTGATACAAAAGGCTCACTGCGTGCAGGCAAGGATGCTGATTTTGTAATTATCAGTGATGATTATCAGGCATTGCAAACATACAGTGAAGGACGCAAGGTCTATGATCATGAAATTGATACCCATATCTTTAATCAGGCATTTCTTGATGTCATGAGCGCAAAATGAAACTGTTAGCTTCTGATTGGGATGGCACGCTGCGGCGTAATCTAAAGGTTGATGTTTGCGATTTAGAAGCGATTAAATTATTTCGTGAACAGCAGCATCGTTTTGGAATAGTGACTGGCCGCAGCGTTGGTATGCTTAAGAATGAACTGGCTCATTATCAGGTACCATGTGATTTTATGATCGGTACTAATGGTGCAATAATTACTGACGCTGATTTTTCAATTATCTGGCGCCATGATATAGATTTTGATGCTGCAATGGAGCTGATTGAACTGTTGAAAAGCAAACCAACGGTCATGTTTGGCATTAGTGACGGTGACGATTTCGGCAATCTTCAGTCACCGGAAGAAGAAGGTGAATCGACGCTGATTGATGCTAAACCAATTGATCCGCAGCAAATCATTATCAGGCGTCAGATTAATTCCTTCTATCTGCGTGATGAAACGAAATCAAAAACCGGCTTATTGTATAAAGAGCTGATTGAACGTTTTAAAGGGCGGATGGCTTTTCATTACAATGCCGGAACGATTGATGTTTCGGCAGCCGGTGTCAGCAAGCGTACAGGTATCACTGAGCTGATGAAGCTGTTTGGCAGCCATGAAGTTTATGTTATCGGTGACGGCCATAATGATATTGAAATGATCGAAGCATTCCAAGGCTTTACAGTTGAAGGGGCACCGGATGAGGTTAAGCGTAAGGCCGTTCATTGTTATCATGGGCTAGCTGACTGTATTGAAGATCTATTAAAATAAAAACGGCAAGCCTTAGAGGGGCTTGCTGCTTTTATACAGAGATTCTTGGACCTTCTGCATCAAAATAGATAAGCAGGCAATGCCCATATTGATCGATAATTTTCAAAGCTTCCTTAGCTTCATTATCATTAATAATGCTTACCCTTTCTGCCTCAGCACTTGCCGAATCGATTTCGGTGGCGGTCAGCGCTTCATTAATGAACTCAATGTTAGCTTGATAATCATAACGGTAAGCCGTTTGTACCACTTTAATCTTGGCAAGACTGTCCGCTTCTTTGGATAGGATGACATAACCGAATTGGTTATCATCAGCAATATAGGTACACATATAGTAATTATCAAACTCTTCATTAACGCTTAAATCACTATTTAATATCGTATATTTTGTGAAGTCTCCATAAATCCAAACGGGGTTTTTAACCGTGTCTGCTGTCCAGCCGTCTAGCAGCTCTTTAAAGATTGATTTCTTAAACATTTTGAATGCTGAATCATTTTGGGCTGAATAATAAGTCTCGATAAAAGGATCCTGATTGCTTTTAATTTGAGATACTACGGTTTTTGATTTTCTACAGCCGCATAAAGCAGTAATGCAGCATATAATAATTATTAGCTTTTTCATATTTTATCCTTTTTGCCAGTTAAAAACCGTAAAGCATTTTTGCTAAACCTAATTCATTATAGAAAAAGAATCTGCCGGCAAACATTGCCAGTATGTAGAATAAAGGTTCCAGTCCCAAAAGACCTTGCAGCTTGCTCTTAAGCAATCTTTCAAGAATAAGCTTGTAAAGCAGATAACCGATTATTGCGCCTAATGTGTTCATAATCAGATCATCTACATCACTGCTGCGTTTATTTAACAGCTGACTGCATTCAAGCATCAATGAAAACAAAGTACCGTATAGGGTACAAAGCAAGAAATTAGGGCGCTTAAAGAAAAGCGGAAGCAGCATGCCCAAGGGGATAAAAGGAGTATATTCTGCAGATAACCTACCCAATCTATGGTCATAGAGAAGGGTTTAAGATTAATAATATCAGCGGTATGGGACAGTTTATAAAATAACAAATCATAAAGCGTGCCGGTATTTGTAAAGTGATATACGGCAAAAATATAGCATGCGAAAATGAAAGCAATGATAAAATGTGGAAGCTTTCTAGGCTTTTTGCTGAGGAATGCATAGACGATGAAAAAGGGAAGCATCGTGGCTGCTGATTCATATAGGTCGATTAATAAATTATTCATAGTGTCACCTGCCTGTTATGCCTGTAAGTGTACACTATAATTCTGAAAAATTTATGACAAATTCATTTAATATAAATTACATTTCTAAATTATGTAAATAGGCTTTAATTTTAACATAGCTCTGCTCAGAAAGGGCAGGGCCTTTTGTGCTGACTGTTTCAGCCGCTGCATAATTAGCAAAACAAATGGCTTCTGAATCATTCATTCCTAACTTTTTAGCACAGATCCACGCCCCGATATGTGAATCACCGGCACCGATCGTATCGATGACGTCAGCTTTGAATCCCGGGATCAGTGCTGCTTCTTCATTATTTTTTAAATAGGCGCCATCACTTCCGCAAGTAACAATAACCGTATTATGCGTAAGCTGATATAGCCTATCCGCAGCTTCATTTACTGTTTCTGATTTGGTATAGGCAAGAGCTTCATCATCGTTGAGATGCAGGATTGGCTGCAGCTGAAGCATCGCCTGCAGCCGTTCGGGCTGAATCTTATCAATGCGGGCACCAGGGGCAAAGATTATTTCAGCCTGTGCGAATCTATTCAGATATTGAATCAATGCTTCACCTGTTTTTCCTCGATTTCAAGTCCGCAGACATAGATCATATCCCAATCCTCATGCAGATCTTTAAGCCACTCAATATCAAAGAGATATTCAGCACCGTGATGGGAAATAAATGTGCGTTCACCCTGTTCATCAACTAAACAGAGGCAGCAGCCATTATCTAAGCCAGGGATACACACAAAGGGCCGGCGGTTTTGAGCAGCCAGCAGCTGTTTTATGCAGTCCGCAAAAAAGCCTTCTCCACAGGGTGAACAGTGAATGTATGGCAATGATAAATGATGAGCAATACTTGAAGCATTATAGGAACAGCCGCCTAAGGCAGCATTCATTGCTGATGTATTAATATCTTCTTTTAAACTTGGCAGATGGGGAAGCTCAACAACCATATCCAGTACCGTTGAACCGATAAATAATGTTTTTTCATAATGTTCCCGCCTTTCACAGTTATCATTTTAACACAGATGGTAAGTATTAGCGCTCTTCCAATCAATAATTGATGAAATCACAGCCATAATCTGACTGACAAAAAAATACCGTTGCTGAATTCAAATCAGCAGAGCGGTATTCCATATACAAATTATCCATTGCCATAAAAAGTGAAGCTTCATTGAATGTTATTGATTCATTGCTTCCCATTCTTCCCTTAAGATTCCGTAACTGACTGAATCATAATATGTCCCAGCGACGATACGTGCTTTTCTGTATCTTGCTTCAAGCTTTAGTCCCAGCTTTTCCGAGAGTTTTACCATGGCTTTGTTGCCCGACCAAGTTGTAAGACCGAGTCTTACGATTTCATCATGCTCAGCAAATAGTTTGTCTATCCACATTTTTAGAGCTGTGAATCCAATTCCTTGATGCCAGTAATTTTCATTAAAAATAACAATGCCGATCTCCATCCAATTGGTTTCTTTTGACTTCCAGTGCCAAGTAACTTGACCTATTAACTCATTGGTATCCGCATTGGCAATCATTAAATTATTGTTTTTATAGGTGCCGGCTTTCAGGTCATTTCTTAAAATTTCAATTCTTTGCAGAAGCTCTTCTTCAGTTTCGTGTTCAAAGTAGGGCCCATTAAATTCATGAAATTTTCGTGATGGTTTATTAAGGTCATAGTAACCATCTAAGTCTGATAATATTAAAGGTCTAAGTATAATTTTTGTCATTGTTTCTCCTCTTATTTAGTGAGGGTCAAAGTGTGATATCCCTCCAAGTCAGATTATTAGTAATAGCCGTTGTTTTTTCATTTTGATCTTCCTTTCTTGATATATTTATTATAACGCTAAATAATAAATATTCAAACGATATAAAAATACTCACTCTGTCCCTTCCTCTAGTGCACAAATATTGTGAATTGCACTCTTATGGCCAATCTTTTTGACAAGGCTTTAAAGATTGGGTACAATCTATATATTACACGAATTAGAAAGAGGATTATATGGAACATACAAGAGAAAAATTGTCCTCCCGTTTAGGTTTTATCTTCCTTTCAGCGGGATGTGCAATCGGCTTAGGAAATATTTGGCGGTTTCCTTACATAACAGGCAGATATGGCGGCGGCGCTTTTGTGCTGATTTATCTGTTCTTCTTAATTGTATTAGGTATTCCGGTTGTAGTGATGGAATATTCAATCGGCCGCAAGTCGCAGCGCAGTATCGCAAGAGCTTTTGATGTATTAGAGAAAAAAGGCCAGAAATGGCATCTGTTCAGCTATGCGGCAATGGCGGGAAACTATCTGCTGGTCATGTTTTATACGACCATCTCAGGCTGGATGCTGGCTTATTTTCTTAAAATGGTCAGCGGTTCATTTGCAGGCTTGGATCAGGCCGGTGTGGCGGATACATTCTCAGCGCTTCAGCAGGATCCGATTCAAAGCGTCTTATTTATGGCAGCGATTATTTTAATCGGCATCGTTATTTGTTCATTAGGCTTGCAGAATGGTGTAGAAAGAATTACAAAAATCATGATGACCTGTCTTTTAGCGGTAATGCTGCTTTTAGTTGTACGTTCAGTGACCTTGCCTAATGCTTTGGAAGGGCTTAAGTTTTACTTGATTCCTGATTTTGATAAATTGCGGGAAGCCGGCATTTATAACGCGATTTATGCAGCAATGGGGCAGGCTTGTTTTACGTTAAGTGCGGGAATGGGCGGCATGATGATTTTTGGCAGCTATCTTGATAAAAAACGCACCTTAGGCGGAGAAGCGTTAAATGTCATGCTGCTGGATACCTTTGTAGCAATTACCGCTGGCTTAATTATTTTCCCTGCTTGTTTTGCCTATGGTGTACCGGCAGATCAGGGGCCGGGTCTGGTTTTTGTAACCTTGCCTAATATTTTTAACGCAATGCCGTTGGGTACCTGTGGGGCAGTTTATTCTTTATCTTCATGAACTTTGCGGCAATCACAACGATCGTTGCCGTATTTGAAAATATCATGGCTTTCAGTATGGACTTATTTCATTGGACAAGAAAGCGTGCCTGTATCGTTAATTTTGTACTGATTACCCTTTTGTCAATTCCATGTGCGTTAGGCTTCTCGATATTGAGCGGCATTCAGCCATTCGGTGCCGGTTCGGCGATTCTAGATTTGGAAGATTTCCTTGTCAGCAATGTCATCATGCCATTAGGTGCCGTCTTGATTATCTTGTTCTGTACGACAAACGCGGCTGGGGCTGGCAGCACTTCATCGAAGAAGCGAATACCGGCAAAGGGTTTCATTTCCCGCAGTGGACGAGATTTTATATTAGTTATATTCTGCCATGTGCGGTATTATTTATCTTCATCATGGGAATCATCGATAAATTTGCATAAAATAAAAGCTGACCTACAAAGCGTAAGTCAGCTTTTTTAATCAGCGATCATCAAGTCGTAACAAGTAAAGTCAGGAAATGCCCTGTCTGTGATTACCTTGAGTGAAGCTGTATCGACATCCTGAAGGGCGAACATAGATTTTTTACCAAATTTAGAATTATCCGCTAATACATAGGTTTCTTTTGTACAGCCGATGATGGCTGTTTTTAATTCACTCTCATTGTCATCCGGAGCTAATATACCGAGCTTTAAATCGATCGCGTTGGCACCGAGGAAGGCCTTGTCATAGCGAAAGCTTTTTAATAAGCGTACGGTTTCTTTACCCATTACCGCATTAGAGCGCATGGACATAAAGCCGCACAGCAGGAAACAATTGATATTCTTTTCTTTAAACTTCTGTGCCTGCAGGATACCATTGGTAATTACCGTGATTGAGTTATCGATAATAAAATCAATCATTGACAAGGTTGTTGATCCGCTGTCGATAAAAATTAGTTCATTAGGCTGAATCAGAGATGCCGCTTTCAGGGCTATCCGTCTTTTTTCTGACAGATTGACATTATGACGCTCCTTGATTGGGGTTTCCGCAGTAACGGTATCAATGCTGCGGATACCGCCATGATAGCGCTGAATCAGCTGATTGCTTTCCATACGTTCAAGATCTCGTCGCAAGTCGCAGGTGATGCATCAACCGCTGTTTCAATCTCTTGAAAGGATAATTTTTCTTTTCCTTCTAATAAATGAAGGATGATGTCTCTTCGTTGTTGATATTTCATAATCATTCCCCTTTTCATAAGCATTATATCATATAAATAACCAATGTAAATGATTGTTTGATTATAAAAATGCTTAAATAATCATAAAGTGTGTTAATTTAATCATGTAAGCCCTTGTATATGATGTTTTCTGTACTATAATGAAGATGTAACCAGCGAAGCTATGAAGTGCACATTCATAATTCGCATCTGATTACATCAAGAAACCAAACGTTTGGATAAGGAGAAAGAATATGGAAATTGTAATGGCTCGCATTGATAATCGCTTACTTCATGGTATTACCGCTTCACAATGGGCACCCCGTTCACAGGCTCAGCGGCTGATGGTCATCGATGATGAAACAGCTGGCAACGATATGATGAAAGCCAGTATGAAATTAGCGCGTCCTGCCGGTATGGCATTATCAATTATTGCTTTGGATACAGCAATCACAAATATTAAAAATGGTAAATATGACAATGAAACGATTTATATAATCACGAAACAGCTTCAAACCTATCAGCGTTTAATACAAGAAACAGGTGTAAAGATCAAGGCGATCAATATCGGAGCTACTGCTCAGGTAAACGCTGAAGCGATGAAGGAAAGGACTGTTTTATCTAAATTCGCATCCTTTGATTCAGAGGAAATGCGTATTGCCCAATCACTTTGTGAGCAGGGAGTACATTTATATGTTCAATATTTGGCGGCTGATACACCGCATGATTTCTCTGAATATCTTAAGTAATCAATTAATTAACAGGAGGAACAGGGATTATGGTTTTATCACTATGGCAGAATCTTGCCTTAATCATTCTCGCTTTTATGGTACCGGTCGATAAATATGGCTTTACATTCGGACTTCGCTGGCCGGTTATTACAGCAATGATTGCCGGTGCTATTGTCGGCGATATGAATACAGCATTAATCATCGGCGGTACTTTGCAGCTGATGTCATTAGGTGTCGCGTCAATCGGCGGCTCAAGCGTGCCGGAATATGGCGTAGGCGCTGTTATCGGCGTAGCTATTGGGGTATCGTCAGGCAGTGTTGAAAGCGGTTTGGCAATCGGTATCCCGGTAGCGATGCTGATGGTTCAATTTGACGTGATTGCTAAGATCTCTCAATCTGTGATCGTACGTCTGTCTCAGGATTTCTGTAATAAGAAAAAATTTAAAGAAATGAATCTCATTTTGATGTGTGGGCCATTTATTATGGGACTAACTGCCGCGGTGCCGGTAGGTATTGCCTTATTGATCGGCGCTGATGTTGTAAATGCGGTTTTAGCAGCGATGCCGCAGTGGTTTACCGGCGGTTTAAGCATCGCATCAAAAATGCTGCCGGTAGTCGGTGTTGCGCTGCTGCTGAATTACATGCCGGCCAAAAAATATCTGCCGGCAATCTTACTCGGCTATTTCTTAGTGGCATTCATGAATATATCAATGCTTGGTGTAGCTATCGTCAGCGCGATTATCGCCATGGTATTTTATGCATATAAGAATGAAAGCAGCAATGCAGCTGTGAACGGAGGACTTGAAGATGAGTAATCAGACACCTGTTTTAACAAAGAAGGATATCCGCAAAGCAGCGATGCGCTGGATTCCGATGGCAGTTAATACATATACATATCAATATCAGCAGGCTGGTTCAATCGTATATTCACTATCACCGGCACTGCGTAAAATATATGCGGATAATGATGACCACTATGTATCTTCATTAAACAATCATTATAATTATTTTAATACGCATCCATGGCTTGCGACCTTGATTTTAGGGGCTGCTTTAGGTATTGAGGATAACGGCGGTGTTGATTCATTGGAGGCCGTACAAAGCTTTAAGGTAGGTATGATGGGCCCGGTAGCGGGTATCGGTGATACATTGATCTGGGTGCTTTATCCTACGATTATCGGTTCAATTGCCGGTTACATGGCATTAGAAGGCAGTGCAATTGGTGCCATGGCATGGCTGATTCTCAATATTCTCTGCATCTTCTTAAGAGTAAAAATGTTTGAATGGGGCTATGAATCAGGTTCCAAGCTGATTACCACATTAGGTGCTAAACTGTCTCAATTTACAGAGGCAATGTCAGTAATGGGGTTGATTGTTGCCGGTGCTTTGATTCCATCGGTCGTGAAGGTAAGTACGCCGCTGACCTTTACAGCCGGTGAAGTAACCAAGGAAATTCAAAGTGTCTTTGATGCCATTCTGCCGTTTATGCTGCCTGTTTTATGCACCTTTATCGCTTATAAGCTGATCCGTTCAGGAAAGGTCAAGGTTACAGCGCTAATTTTAATTATTGTGGTTTTCTCAATGGTCTGCGCAGCCTTTGGATTGTTGGCTTAATATGCGAAGAATTGTATTAGCGTCACATCATAGGATGGCAGAAGGACTGAAGGATACTTTACAGTTTCTAAGCGCCATGGAAAATGTATCTGCCATCAGTGCTTATATCGATGAGACCTTGATTGAAGATCAGATCGATACGCTGTTTAATGAATTTGATGAAGAAGATGAAATCTTTATTTTAACGGATATGCTGGGCGGCAGCGTGAATCAGAAATTCTTTGGCAGGATGAATGATCATGTGCATGTTATCTGCGGCATGAATCTGCCGTTAGCTTTAACCTTGGCTCTGCAGCCGGAAGGCAGACTGACAGCGGTACAGATTGCAGACATTGTGGAAGAAGCACGGAATCAATTAATTTATATGAATATTTATCAGCAGTCAGAAAATGATGATGATGAGTAAAAGGAGGGAACTATGCGTACAATTATGATTCTGCATGATACATTAAGAAGAGATATGCTGTCATGCTATAATCCGGGTACTGATGTAAAGACGCCCAATATGGCTGCGCTGGCGACCGATTCAATTGTTTTCAATAAGCATTTTACCGGTTCTATGCCATGCATGCCGGCACGGCGTGATATCATGTGCGGCCGTTTAAATTTCCTTGACCGCAGCTGGGGTCCGATTGAGATATTCGACGAAACATTGCCTAAGACTTTAAGCAATAAAGGTATACGTTCGCATATGATTACCGATCATGCACACTATTTCAGAATCGGCGGTGAGAATTATTGTCAGCAATTTTCAACGTATGAGTTCTTCCGCGGTCAGGAAAGTGATCCATGGGTATCTCTAATCGATGATCCCAAGATGCCGAAGGATTTCTTCGGTGAAGTAAACGTCAGTATGAATGCAATCGCTCCAGGCTTCATGATGAGACAGATTTTCCAAGTGTTAAATGCTTTAAGGCAGCTATGGATTGGGTAGATGCTAATAAAGGATGTGATGATTTCTTCCTAATGGTGGAAACCTTTGATCCGCATGAGCCTTTTGACGTACCAAGGGAATATCTTGATTTATACCATGATGATTATGATGGCCCGCATTTTGATTTACCTAAGTATCATAAGATCGATGAAGAAACAGAGGAGGCAATGGAGCATCTGAAACATCGATATAAAGCACTGATTACCATGACGGATAAAAATCTGGGATTATTTATTGATAAGCTGAAAGAAGCAGGCATGTATGAGGATACCATGATTATCTTGACAACTGACCATGGCTATTGTCTTGGTGAGCGTGAATTTATAGGTAAGAATTATATGCCGTACTATAATGAATTATCCAATATACCCTTAATTATTCATCTGCCAAAGCACGCACATGCCGGTGAACACCGTAATGAAATCACTCAGAATATCGATTTAATGCCGACGATTCTTGAAGCGTATCGGGTGGATGTCCCTAAAAGGGTAACAGGTAAATCACTATGGCCATTGATTAACGAAAAGAAGCCGGTTAAAGAGTATGCGCTATATGGCTGTCATGGTTTAAGTGTAAATCTGTTTGACGGCAGATATACCTATTTCAGAGCGCCGCGCCGCGATGACTGCTGCTTTGAATATACGACTTCACTGACCACCATCCGTGACTGGCTGGGGAAGGATATCGCAAATCAAATTGAATGCGGACATTTTATGAAGGGCGTTGATTTACCAGTTTATAAGGTGCCGGCAGTTAAAAACGCGATTGTCAGCGATAATCAATATCTGAAACAGGACGCCTTATATAATATTGAAAATGATCCGCAGCAGCTTCATTCAATTTCTGATGAAACGCTTATTAAAGCTATGGAGCAGAAATTAAGCAAAGCGATGAGCGAGCATTTCGCACCCGATGAACAATGGCTGCGTTTAGGTTTGGATAAATAAATAAACCTCCCGATTTTGATCTGGGAGGTTTTGCTTTGACTTAGCATCAGATATGTGCCAGCTGCCGTTTTTAGTGGTTCCAACACGTTGGAGTTTGCTTTCAACTTTCAAACGGCAAGCAGCCGTTCAGTTTACCCGTTTTGTTAAAGTCAGCTGTTCAGCGGGACGGTTAGCTGTTAATTTAGGATCATTACTCAGCAAAAGAAGAATTTTTTCTTCTTTTGTACCGATATTTAAACCGATAACTTCTGCTCTTTTATATTCTATAAATGCGGTTTTGATAATATTCAACATAAATTCAACAAAAACAGTTGATTCATCGACAGCTTTAGCAGCATTAAGCGTTTTCTTCATTCATTGTAAAGGGGCTCATATTGTTCAGACATTAAAGTATCTCATATGATTCTCTGTATAAATTAATTGAAATATAACTTATTCATTAAGTATTAGCAATTCTGAAGCAGATATGTCTAAAAGCGGCCTAAGCCGCTTTCTTTTTGATTAGATTTTCAAATATACCTTCGGAAACGAATACCGAAGTCAGCATCAGGCAGCCACCGATGATAATACGGATGGTCAGTGGTTGGCCGAGTATGACAACACCTGCCAAAGTACCGACGGTTGATTCCTGTGAAAGGAGAATCGTAGCCGTTGATGCCGGTACATGCTGCTGTCCTTTCATCTGGAGCAGAACAGCTAATGCACTGCTGAAGATGGCAACAAACAATACTGAGAACCAGCCAACATGAGGAATTTCTGTCTGTGCAGTGATCGGCATAAAAATAATAGAACAGATTGCCATCATAAAGAGTTGAATGGCGGTAATGGCAACCGGATCACCAAACTGTGCTGCACGATTAGCAAATATGATTTGAAGAGCAAAGAAAACAGCCCCCAGAATCAGCAATAAGTCACCGGGCATGATTGTTAATGCGGAAGTAAGGGAAAGTACGGCAGTACCTACTAATGCAAAACAGCAGCCGATAAAAACCCTGCGTTCAATTTTTTGTTTAAAAATAATAAAAAGCAGTAAAAGGAACAAAAATTACATTCAAAGCAGTTAAAAATGCTGAATTGGCAACCGTCGAGCTTTGCTGGCCAAGGGTTTGAAAGGCAAAGCCTAAAAAATACATTAAACCCGTAACAGCGCCGCTTAATAATAACTCTTTATTCTTCCACCATTTATTTTTCATAGAAAAAGGTAATAAAACCAGTCCGCCGATCAAGCCGCGCATAAATAGCAAGGGGAAGGCCTGCCAGCCAGCATCAAGGCACCTTGGACACCGACAAAGCCTAGTCCCCAGATTACAGCGGTTGATAATAGACAAAGTTTCGCTTTTGTTTGTGTATTCATTATGATCCTCCCAAAACTGTCCCTATTTTCTCATAAATAGCGGTTATTGGAAAGTAAAAAATAAAATTTAATTTAAAGAGAAGAGCTTACAAAGCGTATATAGAACTAGGAGGCGTTGTATGGAGGAGAGTAAGCTTTGGCAGTTTAAACATCAAATTAAGGAAGAGGTTAAAGATTTATTGAGTGATAATGAATGCTGGGAAATGATGGCGATGCTATATTTAATCATGCAGGAGGAATTATTTGTTACCTTATTAAAATACAGTAATTATCAAGGCTCCTCCAATGACCTTTTAAGCTTGATTGAACAGGAGGACGAGATGAAGTTAATTATTAAGACGGCGATGATTGAATTCATTAATGATGCCGCCGCTCGTTCATCTATGTGCAAGGCATTGGTACTGCTTAAAGATCAGCTGACATACATACAGGTATTGATTGATGAGAATGAAAAAGATCAGCAAGGCTGAAACACTGCGCCTGGATCATGTCAGTAAGCTTTATGGTGAGAAAAGAGGTGTGCGTGATTTATCTTTTACCGCTAAGGCCGGACATGTTATCGGTATTTTGGGTACGAATGGTTCAGGCAAGACAACGACGTTTCGCATGCTGCTTGGCTTGATTGAGAAAAACAGCGGTCATATCTATTATGGTAAACAGGAGCTGGATCATCAAGATAAACGATTATTCGGTTATCTGCCGGAAGAGCGCAGCATGCTTAGAGATTTGAGCGTAAAGGATCAGATTGCCTATCTTGCTCGATTGAAACGGATGGAGCGCCCAGAGATTGAAATGGCTTTGGATCAATGGCTGGCAGAATTAAAAATTGAACAATATCGCTCACAGCGAATCATTGAGTTATCAAAGGGCAACCAGCAAAAGGTACAAGTAATTTGTTCGCTGATTCATGATCCGAAGATTTTGATATTTGATGAACCGTTGAACGGACTGGATCTGGATAATGTGATTCTGTTTAAAAATCTGTGTCTGAAATTGAAACAACAGGGCAAAACGATTTTGATCTCATCCCATCAATACAATAACATTGAAGATCTGTGTGATGATGTTGTTTATTTATCACAGGGAGATTGTTTATTTAAAGGGAATCTTCAGCAATTAAAACAGCGAAGCGCATTCCGCATCTTTTCACTGTGCAATAACAGCGCGGATGATTTTATTGATGAGGCGGGTGTAATCAGTGTCAGCAGAGAAGGCAATTGGACAACACTTAAAGTTGAAAGTCAGCAGGCTGCAGACCGTCTTATACGTAAGTGCCTGCGTAATAAGATCACTGATTTTCGTTGTGAGACAGTGGCTTTGCAGGATTTAATCAGGGAGGCATTCGATGTGCGAGTTGGTTAAATTCTCATTGAAACGGCGTTTTGTGAATACGGCGGCAGTTTTGTTGAATGTGATGCTTTGTCTTGTATTAGGTGCCGCCCTCTTTGCCGATAAGCTGGTTGATTTGATTAATCCTCAGCTTTTTGAGGAACGAGTGATCTATTTATGCAATCTTGATGAGCGAATCGTTGACAGTTTGTTTGAAAGTGAACAGAGCGGTTTGAAATTTATTGTCAGTGAAGAAGATCCTAAGCACTTGATCACAGAAGATAATCGGGCGATGGTTCTAGAGTATCAGCAGGGATACGTCCTGCATACACTTTATAAGGCTGACAGTCTGTTGGTTCATTCACTGTCGGCATTACTTTCACAGACGCATCAGACGCTGGCCTTATTATCATTAGTTACAAGCAGCGAAGAATTTGAGAGTATTATGTCACCGATTCTGATTGAGAATCAAGTGCAGAATGAGGGGATTGAAGTATCAGAAGACCGTCAGAACTTGATTTTTATGGTTATTACTTCAATTTATTTCACAATGCTGAGCTTTTCCACAACGGTTGCGAATGAAGTCATCTATGAAAAATCGACGAAAACATTAGAGCTGATTCTTACATCAGTCAGTGCCAAAGCGCATTTTTTATCGAAGATGGTTGTTGGCTGGCTGGCGATTTTTATCCAGATGCTGTTGGTATGCGGATATTTGCTTGTTTGGTTTATCATCCGAAATAGTTATGATCAGGGGAATCAGCTGCTGCTGTTGATTGAAAAGGCAGGCCTTTTGAATAATAGCGGCAAAACCTTTGCGGAATTGTTGGGACAGATTCATTTAGAGCCGTCTTTCATTTTAAAGCTGCTCTTTATTCTGGCATTCTTATATACAGGGATTTTGTTTATTCAAATGATTTTGGTGATTCTGTCCAGTTTTATAGCCAATGTGGAAGAAGCCGGCAACATTCAGGCGCCCTTTTATCTGATTCTGATGGGTGTGTATTATTTTGCTTTATCGGTGAATACTCCTTATCAGATGAGTGAAGGCATTGGCTTTGTTTTATCCTTTCTGCCTTTTTTCTCAATGCTGTTTATGCCCTGTCGGCTGCTGATCCAAAACGTATCAATGTTTGAGTTAATGCTGTCTTATATGATATCGTTTGGCGCTATATTTTAGTTGTGAAAAGGGCAGTGCTGTGTATCAGCGCGGTGTCCTTGATTATTCAAGCAAGGGAGCGCTGGGCGTTATCAAAGGGATCCTTGATCATCCCGGAAAGGAGAAATCATGAATCGAAAAGGAATGAAAACACTGGAATTAGTCAGTCTGATTCTGCTTAGTCTGTTGATATTGATGCTGCTGACTGGCTGGCAGTCGATGCCGGATACAGTTGCTTTATTAAAAGATCAGCGGGGACATACAATTTTAAGCGGCAGCCGCTACTTGCTGGTATTTTTCCTGGCTGTTACACTATTGGTGTATGGGTTTACGCAATGGCTGAAGGCCGGTAAATACATTGACCGGCGGCTGGAAGCTTATCCTATGGATTCACTGACCCGCTACTATAAAAAGGAGCGTATTCTTTATGGTTTGATGACACTGCGGTGCGAACTTTTAGTATTGATCGCATTGATTGAACTGAATATTATCGCCCGTGTCAATGTGACACCTTCAGTTCTTTTCATGACCGTTATGCTGGCTGCGACTTTGTTATATGAAAAGTTTAGTTTAAAGAATCTGGTAAAATAAAGGGTAAACATGATAGAATGATAGATAGCTGGAGGGATATTATGAACAAACGTCTAGGCTATCTGATCTATATTGCGGTTATTTTAGGACTGAATGTTTTTGCTTATGTCACTAAGATTGATTTAAGTATGTTTTGGCTTGGCGGTGTTTTGATTCTGCTGCTTGTGACTTTACGTAGTGACAGTCAGCGGCCTAAATATAAATTAAATAAATTTCAGGATGAGCTGAGCGATAAAATGGAAGCAAAAGGCTCTTGATGAAGTTAAAAATAAAGAACACAGCAAAAAGCTGAAGCTGACAGGCAAACAGTGTCTGTATCTGATATGGCCATTGCTGGTCAATTGTGTAGTCGTTTATTTTTGGTTTTGAGTATTAAAAAGCCCGTCATGTGATGGCTTTTTATATTATTTGATTTTTGCATTCACCGGCTTGAAAATCAAGACAATTCTGTAATGCTGTACGTGCCAAGGCTTCCTTAGCATGTACTGTTAAACCGGCAATGTGAGGGGTTATGATTACCTTCGGAAACAATGCAATCAGACGCTTGATTTGTGGATCATCGATCTCAGCGGCTTGTTTACCAAAAAGGTTTTTCTCGTTTTCGATACCATCACAGGCATAACCACCAAGCTGGCCGCTTTCAATCGCGTCGGCAATTGCGCCGATATCAGCTAATTCGCCGCGGGCAGTGTTGATTAAAATACTGCCTTTTTCATTTTGATTTAAACACTCGGCATTGATGAAGTGATAGTTTTGATTCGGGAAATAGGGCAGATGCAGGCATAAAATATCACTGCGGGCAATGACCTCAGCTAATGAAACATTATGCAGTTCAGCTTTTGGATATATGTCATACACAATTACATCAGCGCCTAAGTCCATGAAGGCTTTAGCGGTTTCGGTACCGATCGCGCCGGTACCGATAACACCTACTACACAGTCGCGGATCTCTGTAAATAAGGCTGGCTGTTTAGGGAAATAGCCGCCTTTGCCAAGATCAGCGATCGCAAATAAATTTCGATTCATTGCCAAGGCCAGGGCTAAGGTCAATTCACTGATTGCATTTGGTGAATAGGCCCGCACATTAGCGACATGAATTCCGTATTGTTTAGCTAAATCAATCTGAATGTGATCATAGCCTGTTGATTTAGTGATCAGATAATGTACGTTATATTGCTGCATCAAAGAAAAGAATTCACGTCCGCATGGACGTACCCCTAAATTATTAGTAATGATGGCGAAAACATCAGTAAGCAGGTCCGCATTTTCTTCATTCAAATCTTCATGAAGAATTGTTAAATCAAAATGAAATTCCTGATCATTCAGCTTTGTCAGATATTTAATATCACGATCACTTGCATTAATGGATAGTATTTTCATCGATCATTTCCTCCTAAAAGTGCTTCTAATCCTTTTAAAATCAGCTGATGATCCTCCTCAGGCTTCAAACCAGAAACGGCGACAGCGCCGATGCAGCCTACCTTTTTCACAAGGATGGGAAAAGCCCCTGGGGTTAAGGTCATATCCTGCAGCGAACACCCATATTTACTGATCAGCAGATTTTCGTCTCCCTGACATTTAGTATACATGAATTGGGTTGAATGTGCGAAGTGTAAGACGGTATTCCGCTTACGGCGCAGCCAGTTATCCTTATCAGCGGTACAATGATCAGTGCTGAAATGAAAGAGCGTTCTGCCATTGGCATAAATATCAGCACATAGATCAATTTGATGTGCTTTCGCATACTTATAGAAAAAAGTACCTAGCGCAAAAGCCATGTCAGCTGTAAAGCAGTCAAAAACTGCATTCTCTTCATTTAAACAGCTCTTATCCATTTATAATTCCTCCTTCAGAAGTATTTTTAGTCATAAATGAAACAATCGCAATAATGATCAGCAATGAACCGCCTGATAAGATTGAAGTCATCAAGTTCTTCGTAAGTAAGCCGCTGAATAAAATGATCGAGCCGTCAATGCAGAACATGATCACTTTAAAGGCACACCTTTCAGTACCTTTTGAATCAGCAGACTTAATGTATCGGTGCCGCCGGTTGCGGCACTACTTGAAGGCAGTTGCCGATGGCTGTACCGACACAGCATGCTCCTAATACTGCACATACATAAATATTATCTGTAATATAAGGGATATATAGATGCGGCACCTGACTGATTAAAAAAGGTGACATTAAAGCAGCGAATAAAACTTTAATCCCAAAACCGCGGCTTAAAAAGATTGCGGAACAGATTAAAAGCGGTCCGGTGATCGAAAGCGTAACTAACGAAGTAGGCATCTGCAGAAAGTTAGAAATAATAATCGCCAGGCCGGTCAGTCCGCCAGGTGCCAGTGAATGCTGAGAGAAAAAAGTTAACAGCAATGGCAATCAGCAGAGAAGATGCTGCGATGCGGATAAATTCAATAAGCACTCGTTTCATATCAGTTTAGGATTGACGCTATCAATCGCTGCTCTCTTTCATTCATTTCAAAGCGTGTTTGATTTTCATAATCATGGCGGATATTTTCTAATGCTTCTGTATCCAGCGAATAATCTTTTAATGAGGATGGCAGTTTGATTGACGTGAGAAATTGAATCATGCTTTCATAAGCATCCTCGCCGTTTTCATTAGCTGAACCGTTAGGCTTCAGACAATCGATGATTATTTTCAACCGTTCATTATAAGCGATTTTTGCGAAATGTGGGAAAGTAATGGCTAGTGAACAGCCGTGATTTACCTTGTAAGCTCGGGAAGAAATGATTTCACCATAGAAATGCGGTGCGTTGCCGCCGCCATTAGACAGACAGATGCCGGCGTATAGATCCGCTAAAGCCATTTGCTCACGATATTCGATTTTGTTTTCGCTCATTAATTTAGGCAGAACTTTACCGATGATTTTAATACCGGTTAATGCCAATTGTTCACACAGCGGAGATAATTGTCCGTTATAGTATGATTCTGCCAGATGACAGAAGGCATCAAAGCCTGTGGAAGCGGTAAGTGAGGCTGGCAGGCTTAGCGTAAGCTTTGGATCAATAATCGTTTCTTTCGCAAAGAATTCCTGGCGGAATACCGTTGTTTTCTTATTGTTTATATCACTGATAACGGCTGCCTGGGTTACGTTGGAGCCTGTTCCCGCGGTAGTGGGTATCGTGATCAAAGGAACAACATTTGATTTGAATGATGGCTGGTTCTTAAACTTGTAGCTCGAATCGTAAAAGGCTTGCCAGTCAGCTTTGCCGTCTATTGCGTAATAAGCAATTACTTTAGCACTGTCAATAACGCTGCCGCCGCCTATCGCTGCTATGCAGTCAGGGTTAAATTCATGGGCAAGCCGGATGCCTTTTAAAATATCCATTTCAGTAGGATTAGGCCGGATTTGATCAAAGATCTGTACGGTAAAGCCTTGTTTCTTTAATTGTTCTTGTGTGTTGTTTGCCAGCTTTTCAAAGTTGGATTATCTGTCTGCATTACCAGCAAACAGCGTTTACCGTACTGTCCGGCTAATTCACCTAATTTTTCGAATTCATCGACACCAAAATGAATTTTGGTGGGTTGATTATGTGTAAATTTCATTGTAGAACCTCCATTTTTAAGTAAGAAGCTGTCTCAATGAGACAGCTTTATTCAATCCAATTCAAATGCTTAACCGCCTTATAGAAGCCATCATCAGTGATAGATTCAGCGATGAAATCAGCTTTAGCTTTTACACTGTCCTGACTGTTACCCATCGCGATACCGTATACGGCTTCAAACATGGGAATGTCACTAATGCCATCACCTACCGCGGCAGCCTGTGATAAATCAATTCCTAATAATTCACAAGCCTTACGCAATGCGGAGCCTTTATCACAGCCCTTTGGGGTGATCTCACAGACCTTTGGCAGCTTCACATATGATAAATCAGGGCACTTTCATTCAGCTCACAGCCTTGTTTCGGATCGTTCAGAAAGACTAACAGCTGAATCAAAGCTTCCTGCTCATAAGCTTTGATTTCAGGCACCCAGTTATAATTGCGGATAAAGCCCTGTTTAATTATTTCATCATCATGAGCCAAATAATCGTGTCCATCCATGTCAACAAAGCGATAGTTTAACTGTTTTTTATTGATATAAGCGAGTAATTGCTTTAATGCTGACGGTTCAATCAATGCCGTCCGCCGTTTTTGCAACAATCGATAATTGAACCTGACAAAAGCAGCATGCCATTTGCTGACTCAATCAGAGAAGCGGGCAGACAGGCAGCTTCCTGAGCTGAACGGGCAGTATTCAGAATAATCTGCACTCCATTGTTTTTAAGCTCATGAAGTGCATACAGGGTCAGATCGGAAATACTGTGACTCTGTTTGTTGTAGAGTGTGCCGTCGATATCAAGAAACAAAGCTTGCGGTCTATTCAAGGTTAAACTGACAAGCGGCTTCATCAATGGCCGTACGTACCTTTTTAACAGCGGCAGCAATGCCGTCAGGGTCTTGATATAACGCGGTTGAGAAAACCAATACATCTGGATTGCATTCTACGATTGGCGTCAGATTATTGACACGGATACCGCCGTCAACGGCTAATTCACAAGCAGGATTGCATCCATCAATCATTTTGCGTGCATTCTTCACAAGATTTAATGCACTGCGCCGCCATGCCCAAGTTTTTTCACCCGCTGGCGGCTGACCGGCACCGTGGATCACAATATGCAGGCGGTCAATATCGTAGATAGCTTCATCGACAAAACATAAGGGTGTATAACAGCCAATCGTTAAGCCGATTTTCATATTAAATTCATGGCACCAATTAATAATGTAAGCCAAAGGTGCGCCAATAAAATTCTCTACCGGCAGAATCAGCATCGTAGCGCCAGCTGCCGCGATTTTTCTATAAAAAGGCGATCGCATTCTTGGGCATATAAGTGACATTCTATTTCTTTATCAGTAATACCGCGGACGGCTTTAATGATTAAGTGTCCGCCCACTAGCTGTAAATTTCTTAAATCAAGCATATCAGCCGCATCTGAATGACAAATATCAGCGCCTGCGTCTAATGCTTCTTTCATCTTTGAGCACACATTGCCATAATCGAAGCTGCCGGCCATACCGGCGGCAATTTTAATATGTTTCATTGTTCATCCCTTCTATTTCTTCTGCAGAGCATATACTTCTTCAGCCTTATCCATTAGTGCTGAGATATTGCGGATTGCCTTATCAATCGGTACTTTAATGATTGGCTTGCCATTAAAACGGTCAGCATTGGCAACCGCAATTGCGTGCGCGAAAATGACAACGTCAGCCGCTTGACATACATCTTTGGATAGACGGTCAGTCATATTATACCCTCCCTGCATTTCAGTAAAGCATTCATGACCGCGTGCTTCAGCTTCTTTCTTCAATGCGGCAGCTACCATTTTACTATGGGCAACTCCTGCCAGACAGGCAGTGACAACAACTAATTTCATAACTTTCCTCCTTATAGAACAGACATCATTTCATCTTCGGCATCCGGATCAAAATCTTTGCGTTTCCAGAAAGTTTTTAATAAGATGATCAATACACAAGTAACTGCCGTACCAGCAATAATAGAGAGAATATAGGCTGGAATGTTGCCGACAAAGAACCAAGACGGCAGACCCATAGCCGGTACAGACAGTGTCTGACCAAAGAAACCGCCAATCGTTGAGGCCGTCACAACACCACAGAAGCTGGCAATGGTACAGCGGATAATATCGTTTAATACAATTGGCAGTGCTAATTCAGTATAACCGCCGATAAAAGTCAGCAGGATTCCTGATTTTGAATATTCACGTTCACTCTTAGTGAATAAACGAGGTTTGATCATACTGGCAATCATCAGACCTAAAGGCGGCACCATGATTGCGGATATTCGGGCACCGTAGAAAGTAGTAATTCCTTCAGAAAAGGCTGCACCGGCAATGGTTGAAGCAATTTTAGATATTGGGCCGCCGTAATCAATACCATCAAGCACTCCCATGATGGCACCCAATACAGCTCCCTGCGAAGAATCAAGATTAGACAGACCTGCGGCAGCCCATGAAGTAAATGCTGAAATCGGTCCTGTCAATACAGCCAGCAGGAATACACCGACAATCAGACAGGCAATTACCGGCGCAAACATTGACCAAATCTGTTGGAACATTTTATTTGGACGAATTGCTTTCACAAGGAATAAGGTCAGATAACCAACCATAAATCCAGAAATCAATGCACCTAAATAACCGGAACCATTTGAATTGGCAATATAGGAGCAGACAAAGCCAGGAGCCAGACCCGGTTTATCGGCGATTGAGTAGGCAATATAAGCACCAAAGAATGGTACGAAGAAATTCATTCCCACACTTCCCAAGGTCGTACACATATTGAAGAACTCAACATCAGGGAAGACACGAATCAAAATACCAAGAGCTTTGAGGATACCGCCCAGCATGATAAAGGGCAACATGTAGGAAATACCGGTTCTCATATGCGAAAACGGATCTTTAAACATATCTTTCAGACTTTCTTTTTGGGTTTCACTAGAACCACCGACTTCAACTTCAAAATCCAGGTCTAAATCATTATTATTTACAGCCATTTTAATTCTCCTTTTCTATCCCGTTTAATAGATTAATAAATTCATCGGCAGATTTCAGATCAGCAGGGCTGCACGGAAATCATCCTCTATGGTAAGCGTCGCAATCTTTGAAAGAATTGCCATATGTTCATTATTTTCACCAGTGTGATTATCACCGCTGACCGCAATCAGGAAAAGATAACGCACAGGTGTTTCACCATCACCGTCCCAGTCAAAACACTGCTTATTTTTTAAGAAGCATAATGAGGAAGAAGTACGGTGCTGGTAATACCATGCGGGATGGCTATTTCCATTGTGCAATAAGTTGAACATAAATCCTCACGTTCTCGAACCGCCTGTTTAAAATCTTTAATATTTTTAATTTTGCCTTCCTGTGCCAAACGTTCACACAAGGCATCGATACATTCCTCCTTGGAATTAAACTTAGTATCGATCATGACAAGCTTTTCACTTGTTACATCAGTTAATTTCATAAATTACTCCAATCCATAACGCTTTACGGCATCATCAATCGCTATTCGGCATTTTTTTACGCCGGCGCTAATTCCTTCAGGATCTTCATAAAGCGCTGTCGAGAAGATTAATACATCGGGGTTACAGGCCACGATCGGATCAAGATTATGCGGTCGGATACCGCCGTCAACAGCTAATTCACAAGCTGGATTGCATTCATCGATCATTTTACGAGCCTTTTTCACAAGCTGCAGAGCACTGCGCCGCCAAGCCCAAGTAGTTTCACCCGCTGGCGGCTGTCCAGCCCCGTGAATCACGATATGCAGACGATCAATATCATAGATGGCTTCATCCACAAAACACAGCGGTGTATAACAGCCGATAGTTAATCCAACCTTCATATTAAATTCATGACACCAGTTAATAATATAGGCAAGCGGTGCTCCCAGAAAATTCTCCGCCGGTACAATCAGCATCGTACAGCCGGCATTGGCAATTTTTTCAATAAAGAGCCGGTCACATTCCTTTGCATATAAATGACATTCTATTTCTTTATCGGTAATACTGCGAACTGCTTTGATAATCAGATGTCCCCCAATCAGCTGTTGATTTTTTAAATCAATCATGTCAGCGGCATCCGCGTGACAGATATCGGCTCCGGCATCTAAGGCTTCTTTCATATTGCGGTTAACGTAACCAAAATCGAAAGAGTCAGCCATTCCGGCTGCAATTTTAATGTGTTTCATACCAACCCTCCATTTGTAATAGCGCTATCTACATTTTTAATTTACAATGACTAAAAATGCTTTAACAAGAAAATATATGTACAAAACCTTGCACTAGCACAAGTGAAATTGTAGACTTAAAGAAAGAGAGGGTATCTTATGGAACAGCTGTTATCGTTAAAAATATTTAAAATCTTATGTGAAAGCAATGAATATATTACATCCCAAACCCTTGCGGATAAGTTAATGATATCCAGCCGTAGTGTTAAAACTTATATGGAGGAAGTTAAACGCATTTGTGAAGTAAAGCAGTGCAAGCTTTTATGTATTAGGGGTAAGGGATATTATATTAATGAACTAGCTGAGAAAAAATTATCGATCGGATCAATGATTATCTATGAAGAAAAAGAAGAGCCTTCCAAGGATGAAAAGCTCTATTTTCTGTTATATTTGCTGATGGTCAAACAAAGTGAACTGTATATTTCTGATTTAGAAGTTTACTTTCATATTTCCCGTTCTTCTATTAAACCAATTATTGAAGCTGCCAAGCTTGGCTGAATGTATATCACATCGATCTGTCCATATCACGCAAAAACGGACTGAAGATTTATTATGGGGAGAAACGGCTGCGGCTGGCAATTGCGCATCTGATCGCGGAGTCAATGAATGCTGCTGATGATCAATGTCCGCTGGATCTTACTCAGATACTTAGTACGTATACTGATCGTATCCCTTTTAATGATGTGAAACAGTTCATCACGCAAATTGTTAAGCAATATGATTTATTTATATCCAAGTATGATCGGAATTTCTTGAGAATCTTCATTTTAGTTGCGATTGTGCGGATCAATGAAAATCATTTTGTGACAATGACCGAAAATAAACTAAAATTAATTAATACAGCGGAAATGAAGCCATATCTTAATTATATGAATACGCTGGCCGAGGATTTATTCAAAATTACTTTGCCGCAGGATGAACAGATTTACCTTTTTGTCCTTTTGCTGTCAGTAGCTACTACAAATCATGAACATGTGGATAAAATTACCGTGCCATTATTAAAGATGCCTGAATCATGCATCGATGAAGTGACTCACTGTCTGAAACAGCACTTTGTTTTAAATGAAAGTACTTTAAATGAGTTCAAGAATGATTATAATTCATTGATCATGCGTGAAGCAATCTACAATGTCCGTGATAATAACCCGACACGCGATGATTATTATGCCCTCTCCCACTTGAACTTTTATGTCATTAAAGAAGTTGCCAAGGAAATCTTAGCTGTTTCAATGAATTACTATAAGATTACTTATACAAACCGTTTTATCCATAACCTGACTTATATTATTGATTACTGTATTGAAAAGAATAAAGTCAGTCTGCGTACCGTTGTAATTCATGACTGCAATAGCTTTGAATATAAGACTCTATTTTCTATCTTGTTGAAAAAGATACCCTGTATCAGTATTTTGAAAATTATTCCTTATCAGGTTGAGGGCAATGATGATTTGCGTGAATATGATTTGATTCTCACAACGGTGCCGATGCAAACAACCAGTGATCATCTGCTGACAATCTCCAAGCTGCCAAGGGAAAAGGAACTGGCGTTTATTAATGGCAGGATATTAGAAATTTATGAACGGGAGAATTTTAAACGGATTGTCAAAGAATATAAGAATTATACAGGGAAACCATTTAACTTTGAAAGCTGAAGATTCTGTAAATGACGTTCTGGTATCGGTTGATTCTATAAAATCAAATGTAAGGAATCTGAATCAAAGTGTGATTAAACTGGTGTGAGCAAAATAAAAGATGGCTTGTATCCTGCCATCTTTATTTTTTCTTTAACTGATCCAGCCGATTCGAACGCGGCTGTTTTTTCAGCTTTTCATAATTATTTGCCAGTGTTTGTTCATAGGCACCGGATAACTGCGGATGATAGAACTGCATACCGGCAATTTTATCCGGCAGATATTGTATCCTATTCCAAAGATCTGGGCGGTCATAAGGGTATTTTTTATCGGCCGCCAGATTTACCGGTGTAAATTTCAGGTAATCAGGGACTGGTAATGGCTGCCGCTCTAATTCAGACATTACCTGATCGATGGCGGCTTCTGCCGATTTTGATTTTGGTGATAAGCATAAATCAATAATGGCAACACTCAGCGGTATCCTTCCTTCAGGGAATCCCACTCGCTTAGCGGCATCAATGGCATTAATCACTCTCGCTGCCGCCGCGGGATTGCCTAAACCAATATCTTCATAAGCAATCACTAACAATCGCCGCTCAATAGAATCCATATCACCAGCCATAATCAAACGGCCGAGATAATAGAGGGCAGCATCGACATCACTGCCGCGGATCGCTTTTTGAAAAGCGCTGACAGCATCATAATGGCCATCATCGCCCTTATCGAAACCCATGTTTGGAAATTGACTGTATTGTCCGACTAAAACTTCATTGATCTCACCGTTTTCACAAGCCAGTGCGCAGATTTCAAGAATATTCAGCGCATAGCGGATATCACCGTTGGCATGACGTGCGATAATTGCTAATGCCGGATCAGTGATAGTGACTGAGTTATTAAGGCCTTTGGGGGAATGAATGGCATTCATTAAAGCGGCACTGATATCCTCTGTGGTATTTGATTTTATCTCAAAAAGGTGAGTGCGTGAGCGGATTGCCGGATTGATCGCAAATAATGGATTGGAAGTTGTGGCGCCAATCAACGTAATCAGTCCATTTTCGACATGCGGAAGCAGCAGATCCTGTTTATCCTTGTTTAAGCGATGCACCTCATCGATAATGACAACCAGACCTGGTGAGAATTTAGCTTCATTGAAAATAATTTCCAGCTCTTTCTTATTGCCGGTAACTGCATTAAATAATCGATAAGGCAGCTGCAATTCATTAGCCAGCACCATCGCCAGTGTTGTTTTACCACAGCCCGGCGGTCCATAAAAAATCATTGAAAATAGACGTTTTTGTTCAATACAGCGTCGTATTACACCATTTTTACCTAAAAGATGCTGCTGACCGACAATTTCATCAATGGTTGTTGGCCGCATGCGAAAAGCTAAAGGTTCATTCATAAGGATCACCTGAACCTATTTTACCCCAAACTGCTGATTTGGTCGATAATTATTTTTATACCGATAAAAATCAGCAATAAACCGCCAAACATCGTTGCCTTGTTCTTTAAAATTTTATTCAATTTCTTACCTAATATAGCACCTGCGAAGCAGAGGCAGAAGGTCACGGCCATAATATAGAGGATAGCAAGGATAATATCAACTTCTAAAAAGGCCAGACTTAAACCGGCAGCCATCGCGTCAAGACTGGTGGCAACCGCAAGCACCAGGATATTTTTAATATCCAGGCAATCATCAGGCTCCTCATGGCTGCGAATCATCTGAATACCTAAAAAGGTTAATATCAAGAATGAGAGCAAGTGAGATACAGCTGTCAGTCTTTCATCAAAGATGCAGCCAAACATAAAGCCTAAGAAGGGCATCAAACCTTGAAAGAACGCAAAAAAGAACGCAATTTTAAACGCATTAGGCAATAAGCATCGCCGGATAACCATGCCCTTGGCAATTGATACCGCAAAGGCATCCATCGCTAAAGCTAAACCCAGTAATAATAAATCAAAAGAAGACATAGGTTCACCCTTTCAAACTGTTGGTTAAATCATGTATAATAGAACTGAACTAAAGGAGGACATAAGATGCGGGTACTTCTGCAGAGAGTTACGCATGCCGGCTGTACAATCGATCATCAATGCAGCGGTCAGATAGAAAAGGGTTATCTGGCATTAGTTGGCATAACTCATGAAGATAATATAGATATCATTGAGAAAATGGCTTCGAAGTCATCAATTTGCGGGTATTCAGCGATGCGGATGATAAGATGAATTTATCTTTAAAGGATATAGGCGGCAGTGTGCTGTCTGTCTCACAGTTCACATTATATGCTGACTGCCGTAAGGGAAGACGTCCGGGTTTTGAAAAAAGCGCTAAGCCGGATCAGGCACAACCGCTTTATGAAGCATTTAATGAAGCACTGCGGCATGAAGGGATTAACGTCGCAACCGGTATATTTGGTGCTGATATGAAAATTGAATTATTAAATGATGGTCCGGTTACGATTATGCTGGACAGTGATGAAGTGATCAGGTAGGAGGCAGCATGGAAGAAAAATTAATTTATGGCAAACCGATTGCCGATCGTACAAACATGGAAACTAAAGCTTTTATCGATGAAATGAAAAAGCTGGGAAAACGGTGTCCAAAGATAAATGTTGTATTGGCTAATGATTCACCGGCATCACTTTCTTATATTTCAGGGTTTGAAAATTGTGTGTCAGTGTCGGTATGACATATACCTTAACGGTTTTAAAGGAAAGCGTTTCGCAGCAAGAGCTGAATGATGTGTTAGATACGATCAGCCGTGATGATGAAACCGATGGTATTTTATTACAGATGCCGCTGCCTAAGCAGATCAATGCTGATGAAGCAATTCTGCATATTGATCCCGATAAAGATCTGGATGGTTTTCATCCGATGAATGTGGGTAAGCTATGGATGAATCAGCCGGCATTTGTACCATGTACCGCTGAAAGTGTAATGGCCTTTATTGATGCGAGCGGCATTGATTTAAAAGGCAAGCATGTAGTTGTTTTAGGCCGCAGCAATGTGGTTGGCAAACCAGTGGCAGAATTATGTCTGGCTGCTCATGCGACGGTAACGATCTGTCATTCCAGAACGGTGGATATTGAGAAAGAAGCATCAAGGGCTGATGTGCTGATTGCGGCAATCGGCAAGGCGCGTTTAATTAAATCAGATTGGATCAAACCGGGTGCTGTGGTTATCGATGTAGGCGTCAATCGTGATGAAAACGGTAAATTGTGCGGTGATGTTGATTTTGATGATGTAATTGATAAGGTAGGTAAAATCTCACCTGTACCGAAGGGCGTCGGTGTAGTAACCAATGCGATGCTGCTGCATAGCGCAGTTGCCGCTTATAAAATGAAAGAGACGGGGAAAAACATATGAAACTGATTTTAGATTTAGATACTGGCATCGATGATGCAATGGCAATAGCTTATGCCTGCGCGCATCCTGATGCGGAATTAATTGGTATAACAACAACCTTCGGGAATGTGAAAGTTGAGGATGCAACCCGCAATTCATTAACGATTCTTGATTATCTGGGTCATCCAGAGATTGAGGTGTTTGAAGGGGCGGCAGCGCCAATCGGCTCAGACAGTTATACACCGGAAGGAGGCAGCGTGATTTTTCATGGCGAAAACGGTTTGGGTGAAGTTGATTTTAAGTTTTCTAATCGTGTCAAGAGTGAAAAAACAGCAGTTGAATTCATCAGTGAAGCAATTGAAAAATACGGTCAAGAGCTGACATTAATACCTACCGGTCCCTTAACGAATCTGGCAGAGCTACTGAGCAAACGCAAAGATTTGATTGGTAAGTTTAAGGTGGTGTTGATGGGCGGCGCATTAACGGTACCCGGCAATACGAATCTATTTGCGGAAGCAAATATTTACGCAGATCCGCAGGCAGCTAAGCAAGCTTTTGAAAGCTTACAGCCTATCACAATGGTAGGGCTTGACGTCACTTTAAAAACAGTTCTGACTAAAGCTGATACCGCACAATTCAGAAAACTCAGCCAAGCGGGCAGCTTGTTTGCGGATATGATTGATTACTATATTGATGCCTATTTGAAATATGATAACCTGAACGGCTGCGCCTGCATGATCCTTTGGCAGTCGGCATCGCAATTGAACCGGCATTGGCTAAGGTGCATCCAATGTATTTGACGGTTGAAACAGAAGGCCCATCAGCGGGCAGAACGATTGGCAATCATCAGAAAGTGAATGCCCCTAACCCAAATGTAAAGGTATGCTTGGATGTAGATACTGAAGCTTATATGATAACCTTTATGGAACTATTGTCATCTGCACTGACAAAAGGAGAGGACTCATGGAATACGATTTAAATGATATTGTTGAGATGAAAAAAGAACATCCGTGTCATAAAAGCAAGCAATGGAAGATTATCCGCATGGGTGCTGATATCCGAATTAAATGCTTAGGCTGCGGGACAAGTATTCTTTTCCCACGCTCAGAATTTGAGAAAAAGCTGAAAAAAGTTGTCGAACATGCGAAAGACAGCGAATGATAGCTTGTATCTGCGCATAAAAAAATGTAAACTATAATGGTAATTGAGAGAGGATGATTTTATGCCGTTAACAGCGGGGATTGTTGGTCTTCCAAATGTCGGAAAATCAACATTGTTTAATGCGATTACTAAGAGTCAGGTAGAAGCGGCCAATTATCCGTTTGCGACGATCCAGCCAAATGTCGGCGTGGTTGAAGTACCTGATGCGAGAATTGATCGCTTAGTAGAATTATTTAAACCTAAAAAAACGATTTATACAACTTTTGAATTCACGGATATTGCCGGTTTGGTAAAAGGTGCGAGCAAGGGTGAAGGATTAGGCAATCAGTTTCTGTCCAATATCCGTTTGTGTGATGCAATTTGTCATGTTGTCCGCTGCTTCGAGGATGCTGACATCACTCATGTTGAGGGCAGTGTCGATCCAATCCGTGATATTGAGATCATTAATCTTGAGTTGGTGATGGCCGATCTGCAGACCGTCGATAACCGTATAGGCAAAATTGAACGTAAGGCGACAATGGCAAAAGAAAAAGATGCGATTGTGGAATATAATATCTTAAAAAAGATAAAAGAAGTTTTACTGGAAGGCAAACCTGCCCGCAGTCTTGATCTGGATAAGGATGAAACACTGCTGGTTAAGAATTTTGCGTTGCTGACATTGAAGCCAATGATTTATGTCGCAAATATGTCAGAGGAAGAAATCGGTGACCCTGAGAATAATGAAAATTATCAAAAGGTAAAAGCTTATGCGGAAGCTGAAAATAATCTGGTAATTCCTATCAGTGCTAAAATTGAGGAAGAATTATCTGAAATGGATAAGGAAGATAAGGATATGTTCCTTCAGGATCTGGGTATCAGTGAAAGCGGCTTGGATAAGGTTATTAAGGCAGCTTACAACATTCTTGGTTTATGTACCTTCCTGACTGCCGGTGAAGACGAATGCCGTGCGTGGACTTTCCATAAGGGAATGACTGCTCCGGAATGCGCCGGTGTCATCCACACGGATTTTCAGCGAGGCTTTATTAAAGCTGAAGTATACAGCTTTGAGGATATTGACAAGTATGGCAGTGAACAGGCCGTTAAAGAGGCTGGCAAGCTGCGCATTGAAGGTAAGGAATATATTACTCAGGATGGCGATGTAATGCACTTTAGATTTAATGTTTAAATAAAGTCAAAAAGCAAGCATGCCTTGCTTTTTATTCATATAGGAAATTGCATTTTCAAGCACCAAAGTATCAATATTTATTTAGAGAATAGTTCTTAAAATTGTAAAAACAAGTGAAATCATAATGTGGAAATGGTATACTATGAATAACAAAAAGCAGTAAATCAAATCTTCAAATTCATGTTTAGTATCACTTAGTTTCCAATGTATCAATTGAATCTTAGCTGATGCTTTTTTGTTTAAGGAAAGCATAAATGAAGTGTCTGGCTTATTTCGGTCGTTTCTATTATAAAGATTTATCAGATAATTTGACGCTGTATAATTCATTGCTTCATACAGCTTATAAGAAACTTCAAATATCATTATGAATCTGGCATCATAGCCTATCGAGGCACAGAGAAAGACATTGAAATACAGGAAGGAACAGCGCCGCGAGGAAGGCAGCCGGGTGTTATCTTTAAAGATGGCATGATTCCTGAATTTAATGAAGGAAATCACTTTCTTGATAATTAGGAGGCAGCTATGCGATATTTTATAGAAGCATTAACAAGTAAAAGCAAAAATCCGGCACTGCCGGAGGCATTGAATTATTTTGGCAAGTTGATTGGCAGCTGGCAAATAGATTATGCAGAATGTGATAATTCCCGTGCAATCAAGGGTGAATGGCATTTCGCGTGGGTTCTTGACGGCATGGCTGTACAAGATGTAATCATTCTGCCGGATTATGAATATGGAACATCTCTGCGGATTTATAATCCAATACATGCACTTGGGATGTTGCTTATGGCTACACTGGCAAAATCATTCAGCTTGAAGCAAAAAAACAAGAGGATATGATTGTACTTACGAATATTGATGATGAAAACAGAAAGTGGATTTTCACGTACATCGATGATCATCAATTTCACTGGCTCAATGTTACCGTAAAAGAAAATGGATGGCATATCAATGCGAAAATAGACGGACAGAGGGTTCTATAAGTAAGTTTAATTTCGCTTCTGAAATCTTGCTTGTGTTTGTTCATCATGAGTAAAATAAAACTATCAAATTTATGAGCAAATGAATTGTCAGCTTGGCGCTTATGGTGTTTAATATAGACATAAAGTTAAATTAGGTTAACTTTAACCATAGAGGAGGAACTAATTATATGGAAAACAAATTAAATAAATTATTGGCAGACTTAGTTGTTGAATATCATAAGTTACAGAATTTTCACTGGTATGTGAAAGGTAAAGACTTCTTTGCCGCTCATGCTAAGCTTGAAGAGTTCTATGACTATATCAATGAAGCTGTCGATGAGGTTGCTGAAAATATTCTGATGGTGGGCGGCAGTCCTAAGGCAAGCCTGAAGGCTTACTTGGAACTTGCTGAAATCAAAGAGGCGGATGAAGATCACAAGAAAGTTAAAGATATCTATAAAGATGTGCTTGCTGATTTCAGTTATCTGCTGGCAAGTGTGAAGGATATTAAAGCCGCTGCCGATGAAGAAAGCAATTATCTGATTTCTTCATTGATGGATGAATACATCAAGCAATTCAGTAAATCAATTTGGATGATTCGTCAGGTCGTTGAAGAATAATCAAAAAAAGCATTGTTTTGAAGACAATGCTTTTTATTTGCGCCATGAGCTGGGTGCGATCAGCAGCAGCAAAGGGAAAAGTTCAAGCCTGCCTGCCAGCATATCAAAAATCATGACCAGCTTTGACAGGGCATTGAAATCTCCAAAATGCCCGGTGGGGCCTACTAATTGAAGACCGGGACCGACATTGTTTAAGGTAGCGGCTACGGCTGTAAAGTTAGTGATTAAATCAAAATTATTCAGACAGATCAGAATCAGCGAGACGATAAAGATCAGCATGTAGGCTGCAAAATATGTATTGATTGAACGCAGGACACCGTGTTCGACGGGTTTGCCTTCAAAGCGTATAACTTTAATGCTGCGCGGATGGATGATCTGTTGAATCTCTTTTTTCATAGTTTTAAAGAGGATGACAAACCGTGACACTTTAATACCGCCGCCGGTACTGCCCGCACAAGCGCCAATGAACATCAAGGCTACCAGCAGGCCCTTGGAAAATTCAGGCCACTGATCAAAATTTGTGGTAGAAAAACCTGTGGTCGTAATGATGGAGGCTACCTGAAAGGCTACATGTTTAAGGGCTTGCGCAAAGGTTTCAAACATCGGCCGCACATTCCAGACAATCATTGCGGTTACTGCGGCAATGATGCCTAAATAATAACGCGCTTCTTCACTCTTTAACGCCTGCTTCGGCTTTTTAAAAAGCAATAGGAAATAGACATTAAAATTAATTCCGAATAAAATCATGAAAAGGGTGGTAATTATCTGCACATTGGATGAAAAACTGGCTAAACTGTCAGCTTTATGACCAAAGCCGCCGGTACCGGCAGTGCCAAAGCTGATAATCAGAGAATCAAAAAGCGGCAATCCGTTAAGCATTAACAGGCAGATCTGCAGCAATGTCAGAAAAATATAGATACCGTACAGAATCATTGCTGTTGACTGAATTTTAGGTACAAGCTTGCTTACCGAAGGACCCGGACTTTCCGCCCGCATCAGATTCAGGTTATAAGCCCCTGATAATGGCAGAATCGCAAGAATGAAGACTAACACACCCATGCCGCCGATCCAGTGTGTGAAGCTGCGCCAGAATAAGCTCGTCTGTGACAGCAGTTCGACATTTGCCAGAATACTGGCGCCAGTTGTGGTAAAACCGGAAACTGTTTCAAATAAAGCATCCACGAAATTGGGGATTTCACCGCTGATTATAAATGGCAAAGCGCCAAACAAACTAAGAACGATCCAGCTTAAGGCAACGGTGAGAAAGCCTTCACGCATATAAAGCTTTAAGCTTTTTGGTTTTTTTAGAATCAATAAGCCGCCGCATAAAAAGCAGATTAAAGAAACAATCAAATAAGCCAAACCGACTTGCTCATGATAAATGACACCGACAATACACGGAAGTAATAAAAAGCAACCCTCAAAGCAGACGACACTGCCAAGTATGTAACGTATAATTTTATAATTCATAGCAGAATCCTAACGCAGAATGTCGCAGATGTCTTTTAAACCGCTGTTCGTCGTAACAACGATTACCTGATCGCCAACCATGATCATATCCTGACCGCGCGGAGTGATTGTTTTACCCTTGCGGATAATTGAACAAATCAGCAGATTGCTTTTCAGTGATAATTTATCAAAGGTTTTGCCGATGATTGGAGAATCTTTTTTTATATTGAAAGCTAGGGCTTCTACTTTGTCATTGACAATTCGGTATAATGTTTCGATATTGCTGCCCATTGAATTCTGCATTGCTCTTACATACTGCAGTATATATTCAGCGGTGATGTTTTTAGGACAGATGATGCTGCCGAGGTTTAGATGGGCAATAATTTCAGTAAAGGAAATCCGATTGATCTTTGTTACGATTTTTGCATTAGAACATGATGCAACATAAAGTGATAATAGAATATTTTCCTCATCGACATCAGTTAATGATACAAAACATTCCGCATATTCAATGCCTTCTTCCTGAAGCAGAGTTTCATTAGTACCATCACCTTGAATGATAACGGCATCAGGCAATAAAATACTCAATTCTTCACAGCGTGCTCTGTCACGCTCAATAATTTTCACATGCAGGCCCAGCCCTAATAGCTGTTTAGCTAAATGATAGGCAATTTTACCGCCGCCAACGATCATACAATGCTTAATGCTTGTTGTTTTGATGCCGATTTTCTTAAAAAAGTGATAGGTCTGTTTTGGTGATGCGACAAAGGAAATAGTATCTAATTCCTGCAGTACAAAATTTCCATCGGGAATGATTACCGCATCCTCGCGTTCAACCGCACAAATTAATACATCACAGCGCAGCTTTCCACCAGTTCAAAAATATGCAGCTGATGCAGCACACTGCCCTTAGGAATCTGTATTTTAAGCAATTCAACCCGGCCGCGGGCAAAGGTGTCAATTTCAATTGCCGAAGGAAAAAGCACCAGTCTGCCGATTTCTCTGGCTGCCGCCATTTCAGGATTAATGATCATTGAAATGCCTAATTCATTGCGCAAAAAGGCAGTTTCATTATCATAGATTGGATTGCGGACACGCGCAATTGTTTTACAGTTACCAGCCTTTTTTGCGATCAGACAAGAAAGCAGATTGATTTCATCTGAATCAGTAACAGCGATAAATAAATCTGCGTCCTCAATGCCGGCTTCACTTTGTACACTATAACTGATGCCATTGCCGACAATTCCGATAACATCATAGGAAGAAGATGCTTTTTCTAAAGCCGTATGGTTAACATCGATCAACGTAATATCATGACCTTCTCGATTAAGCTGTTCAGCTAGTGTGGAACCCACTTTTCCACAGCCTGCGATGATTGTTTTCATATCCTACCTCATGTATGCATTTTATCTGATTGAACTATAACACAATTCAGACTGAAACTTCAAGCCAGGCAAAGTTAAAATAAAACAAGCCGGACATCCGCCGGCTTGTTTAAAATTCTTTATGTTGGTAAATCTTGGCTGCCATCAGATAAGAAAGCAGCAGAGCAGCGATGCCCAGCATCGGCATGAGCATACAAAACAGCATGATCGTACTTTCTGATATGAGTGCTATTGAAACATCACTTTGGGTAATAAGGGCCGTGAGGATACTAGGCAGTATAAAGATGAGAATCAATGCAATCCTGGCTTTATCAGGCCCAAACTTATAATTTAATACAAGAATCAGCGAGATCAGGATCATGATAAATCCAAAAAGCACGCTGTATGAGGGTATCAGCAGATAGACTTCACTGAAATTCTGCATGATAACCGCTGAAAATAAATAGCTTAACAATGAGGCTGCGAAAAACAGTAATGATAAAATAATCGTCACAAAATAGCGGGCAATGACAATTTCATTGCGTTTTATCGGCATGGTGCACGCATAACAATCCCAATTAGATAATTTATCATAGGAGAAAGTCACAAAGGCAGCCATGATTGAAATTGGCATTACCATCATTGCACCGCTTAACGGTGAACCGCTGCTTAAGCCTAAAAACAGAAATAAAGCAAAAATCAGTAAGAGTGATTTACCATAGCTTTTTAAAGTTATGATATCTTTCAGTACTAATCCCTTCATGCCAGCTCATCTCCTTTCACATAGAAAACCATTAAATCATCAATCGATATTGGATCACAAACCGCTTCCGGATATGCCTGATGAATCTGCTGACGATTATCAATCAAATATTCACAGCCAAAGGTATGCCGCATTTGACGCAGCTTATGAGCATCTTTTAAGATTTCTTCATTCTGGGTTTTTAATACACCATAATTATCCTTTAATTCATCTTTATCCTTTTCAAAAAGAATCTTTCCCTTATGGATAAAAATAATGCGGTCAGCAATTTTCTCAAGATCACTGGTAATGTGTGAAGAAAAGAATATTGAATGATCTTCATCTTGTATAAAATCAAGAAAAATATCAAGAATATCGTTGCGGCTGATCGGATCAAGCCCACTGGTTGCCTCATCAAGTATCAACAGCTTTGGATGATGTGCAAGGGCGGCTGCAATGCTGACCTTCATCTTCATTCCTTTCGATAATTGCTTCATGGCCCGGTTGACTGGCAGCTCCCAATCGGTACAGTAGTGATAAAACAGCTGTGAATCCCAATTCTTATAAGTATTTTTAGAATGAGATCGATATCTTTGGCACTTAAACCCTCATAAAAGAAATTTTGATCAAAGACAACACCAATTTCTTCTTTTATTTCATTGCTGATGGGTTTGCCGAATAATTTAATCTCTCCCTGATCAATCATGATACAGTTTAAGATACTTTTAATCGTTGTTGTTTTACCGGCACCATTTTCACCTATAAAGCCGACAATGCAGCCCGCCGGTACGGTGAAACTGACATTGTTTAGCTGAAATTGTTCATATTTTTTGTTTATATGATTTACTTCAATGTGGTTCATTATGAAACCTCCTCGTAGCATATATCTAGTATTTCAATTAATTCCTGTTTACTGATATTGGCAGTTTGAGCAGTATTTACAGCCTTTTGCATCATTTCTTCAATTTGGCGGTATAGTTCTTCACGAACAATTTCTTTATTTTTGAGTGAAACAAAGCTGCCGCGGCCTGCCTGAGTTGTAATAAAACCGCTTTTTTCTAATTCTTCATAAGCTCTTTTTGTCGTTATGACGCTGATTCTGAGTTCTTTCGCAAGAAAGCGAATGGAAGGCAACGCTTCTCCTTCTTTTAATTCATTGTTTAAGATAGCCGTTTTGATCTGTGCACAAATCTGTTCATAAATCGGCTTCTCATTTGAATTGCTGATATATATTTGCATCGATTCAACCTCACTGTTCATATATGACATATACAGTATATACACGCATATACAGTTTTGTCAAGTTCTCTTAAGTGACAAATCATTCATTTGTATTTGGGATATGAACGTGTTAAAATAATCATAAGATAAAGAGTACTCAAAGAAGGAGGAAGAATCTATGAAATTAATTATTGCTATCATGTCAAATGATGACAGCCCAGCTGTTTCATCTGCATTAACCAAAGAGAATTACTCAGTGACTCGTTTAGCGACTACCGGCGGTTTCCTGCGCGCAGGCAATACAACACTGTTGGTCGGCTGTGAAGATGACCGTGTGGATCACGCTATTGAAGTAATCGGTGAGTATAGCCGCCGGCGTACAGAAATTGTACCTTCTACCGCATCTTATGATATCGGCCGTTATGCTTCTTTCCCTGTTGAAGTGCAGGTTGGCGGCGCTACGATCTTCGTCGTTGATGTAGAGAAATTTATTAAGTTATAGTATCAGAGAAGCCGGTTAACGGCTTTTCTTTTGGAGGAAAATCATGTTAAGTGAAAATTGTTTAGCTTTTATTGAACAGCATGAAAATGACTTGCTGCAGCTGATTGAAACATTGTGCGGCATCTGTGCCCCAAGCAATCAAGAACATCAAAGAACCGTGTTTGTTGAGCAATGGCTTAAAAAGCAGGGCTGTGAACAGGTAAAGGTTGATGAAGCAGGTAACGTTTTATACTTTTATCAATGTGAAGAACATGAGCGCTGGATGCTTGGCGTGGCCCATATGGATACCGTGTTCCCTGACTTAGAACCAATGCCATTTTCAATTGAAGGCAATCTGATGAAATGTCCGGGTGTCGGCGATGATACGGCCAATTTAGCGGTGCTGATGATGTGCGCAAAATATCTTGCTGAATATAAACCGGCAATGAAACAGGGACTGCTGCTGGCGGCTGATACCGGCGAAGAAGGATTAGGTAATTTAAAGGGATGCAAGCAGATACTGAAGGATTATGGTGATCGGATCGATCAAGTATTAGCGCTGGACGGCACTTATGAAGAAGCTGTAAACAGAGCCGTTGGCTCACTGCGTTATAAGGTAAAGGTTAAAACCGAAGGCGGTCATTCCTATGGCTGTTTCGGCAACCGCAACGCCATTCATCAGCTCGCCTCTTTGATCAATGTCCTCTATGCCTATAAAGTACCTTCAACCAGCAAAACAACGTATAATGTCGGCAGTATCAGCGGCGGCACGAGTATCAATACAATCGCGCAAAATGCGGAAATGTTGTTTGAAATTCGCTCGGACTACCAAGCGGATATGGCTGCGTGTGATGAATATTTTCATTCTGCTGTTAAAACACTGGCAGCAAACGATGTTGAAATCGATGTGCAGCTGCTGGGGGAAAGACCGTGTATGGGTGATGTTGACAAGGAAAAGCAGCAGGCACTTGAAACATGGGCAAAGACTTTAATACAAAGCTATACGAATAAGGAAATTAATTTTCAAAGCGGCTCCACCGACTGCAACATCCCATTTTCAATGGGGATACCTTCCATCTGCTTCGGAGCTTATTTGGGTGATGGCGCCCATACCCGTGAGGAAATGATTGAAATCGACTCGTTGAAAATTGGCTTTAAGCTTGGTATGGAAGCCTTATTAAAGGAAATTAAGCAATAAATTATCATTTCAGCTGATCATTGCATGAAATTATGTGCAATTTTAACATACTCAATGAGAAATCACTTAAACTGCGTTGGAACTGATTTATTTCTGGAGTATAATTAATGTTACTATAAGGAGGAAAAAGCGCAATGATCGGTATTATTTACGCAATTGTTATTTTTATCGCAACCTTTTTGGGTGCCTGTGCCGGCCTGGGCGGCGGTGTTATTATAAAACCTGTATTGGATTTTATTGGCGCTCATGATCTTGCTACAATATCGTTTTTATCGGCATCCGCAGTCTTTACGATGTCGTTGTATTCTACCTTTAAACAAATCAGAAATAAAGTGAAATTTGATTTTATCATGATCCTGCTGATTTCCGTTGGTGCGATTGTTGGCGGCAATATTGGCTCAACATTATTCAACAGCATGCTTTCCATCATGGATGAGGGACTGCTGAAAGCCATTCAGGCGATTTTGCTGGCTGGACTGCTAATTATTGTACTGGTTAATATGAATGGTAATTTTAAGACGTATCATATTAAGAATAAGCCGGTCATGCTGATTATTGGCTTAGTCCTGGGAACGCTTTCTTCTTTCCTCGGTATTGGCGGCGGGCCGATCAATGTTGCCGTTTTTGTCTTCTTCTTCTCGATTGAAATGAAACGGCGACCGTCTATTCTATCGCGACGATCTTATTCTCACAGGCATCAAAATTATTTACGATTGCGACGACCAGCGGTTTCGCCATTTTTGATTTAAGTTTGTTATTCTATACTTTACCGGCAGCTGTATTAGGCGGTATTATCGGAACCTTTGTCAATAAAAAATCGGATGAAAAAATCATCCGGAATATCTTTAATGTCACAGTCGCATTATTAGTTCTTTTAAATATCTACAATGCTGTTACGGCTCTGCTGTAACAGTTTTAATTTGCTGATTGATGCGGAGACAACCTCGGGATGACAAAATTTCTCAGCTGCTGTCCGCTGTCCGAAGCTGACACATTCATCAAAAGGCAGATCACTTAAATAGGCACTCATGAAGCCAGCCGCAAAAGTATCGCCGCAGCCAAGGGAATATCCCGGCTGATCCGTACATGCCGGCTGTTTTTTTATGCCGGCGTAATCATAGATCACACCCTCTTTATCACAGGTGATTATGACCCAGGCAAAGCGCTTTTTTAATTGTGTTATCGCGGCTTCTAAATCAGGGTTCAGCTTTGCGGCTTCTTCACGGTTGATAATCAAGCCATGCATGAAAGCATCACCTGAAGGAATTGAACCAGAGAAAATGACCTTGTTTGGCATCGGCAAGAGCTTTTCATTGTCGGTCAGCACATAGGCTGAGGAATCTGCAGCGGTGACTGAAATAGAAAGGTGGATGAAATAGTTGAAAGCTTCATGTGCTGATGGCGGTCAGAAAGAAAAGCAAAGAGCGGTGAAGGGGCGTCGACAACTGTTTCATGTAATGTTATATATTTACTATTTAGTGTGTTATGAATCAATTGGGCAAAATCATCATTGCCGAGAATCGTATAAAAATGAACAGGAAAATCAAGCAGCGCGCAGTTTCTTGCCGTGTTGCACATGCTGCCGCCGACCGATACTGACATGCTTCCCTTGTTGCATTGGTTAAACTTCAGGACTTCTTTAGCGGTAAATACTTGGTCGATCATTGATGTGCCGATGATTGCTAATTCTTTCATTGTATGACCTCTTTTCTTATTTAAAGGATAACATATTTTATTGAAAATTGAATCGGGATTTTTTCATTTCTTACATTTCGGCTTGCCATTGTATTCATTGAAGCAACCCTTTATAATTGTACTACATGCGTTGCAGGGAGGATGAAATTATGATTACAAAAATAAAAAAACGTGACGGCAGAGAAGACCTTTTTTCTCCGGATCGGATTACCCGCGCGATCTTTTTGGCTGCTAGTACAGTAGCTAAAGAAGAGGGTACGGAGGCTGATTATAATACTGCTGAATATCTGACAGACCGGGTTGTTGGGCTGTTAAGCAAGGAATTTAAAGATGTTGTGCCAACCGTGGAACAGGTACAGGATGCGGTCGTTAAGGTGCTGATTGAAACCGGTCATGCTAAGACCAGTGAAAAATATATTCTGTATCGAGCGGAACGGACAAAGATTCGCAACATGAAAACCCGCCTGATGAAAACGATTGAAGAAATTACTTTCTCGGATTCTGATGAGAGTGATTTAAAGCGTGATAATGCCAATATTGACGGCAATACCGCTATGGGAACCATGCTGCAGTATGGCAGTGCGGTTTCTAAAGAATTCTGTATGAGTCAATTGATGAATCCTGAACATGCAGCGCTGCATGAGAATGGAGATATTCATATTCATGATATGGATTTCATGAATATGGGAACGCTGACTTGCTGTCAGATAGACTTAAATCAATTGTTTAAAGGCGGGTTTTCTACGGGTCATGGTTTCTTAAGAGAACCGCAGGATATTATGAGTTATGCGGCATTAGGAGCCATTGCGATTCAAAGCAATCAAAATGATCAGCATGGCGGGCAGTCAGTACCGGCATTTGATTTCTATATGGCTCCGGGAATCATTAAAACTTTCAGAAAGAGTTATATTGATAATGTAAAAAAGCTGTTGAATTGACGGTTGATGCCAATGCTGATCCAAGTGCTGATCTAAAAGCATTACAGGATCATGAGGATTTATATCCGCGTTTAGAAATGAATCCTGAATATCTGGCTCATCAGAAAGCAATCTTGACTGAGAAGTATGGTCTTGAACCTGAGGTTTTAAAGAGAATCGAGGATTTTGCTTACAGTGAAGCATATGCCGAAACGGATAAGAAAACTTATCAGGCGATGGAAGGCTTTATTCATAATCTGAATACGATGCATTCAAGAGCCGGTGCGCAGGTACCGTTCTCAAGTATTAATTTTGGTACCGATATTTCACCGGAGGGCAGAATGGTTTCCAAAAACCTTGTATTAGCTCAAGAGGCAGGTCTTGGTAATGGTGAAACACCGATTTTCCCGATTCTGATTTTTAAGGTTAAAGAGGGTATCAACTATAATGAGCAAGATCCAAACTATGATCTGTTCAAATTGAGCTGCCGTGTTTCCGCAAAGCGTCTGTTCCCGAATTTCTCATTCCTTGATGCGCCGTTTAATAAACAATATTATATTCCGGGCCGTCCAGAATCTGAAGCTACCTACATGGGCTGCAGAACACGTGTAGTCGGTAACGTATGCGGTGAAGAAACAGTCAATGGCCGCGGTAATATCTCCTTTACATCAATCAATTTACCGCGCATCGGTATCAAGCATGGGGTTGTTACTCTAGGCCGTTTTGATGAAGCCGGTTTCTTTGCTGAACTTGACAGTAAGATTGACGCCGTCTTTGCGCAGCTGTTGGAAAGAATGATCATTCAGGGACATAAGCGGGTTAAAAATTTCCCATTCCTGATGGGTCAGGGCGTATGGCGTGGTTCTGAAAATCTGGATTGGAATGATACGCTGGAAGAGGTTATCAAACAGGGTACTTTAACGGTTGGATTCATCGGTCTTGCAGAATGCTTGAAAGCAGCCATCGGTGTGCATCATGGTGAAAGTGAAGAAGCGCAGAAGCTGGGCTTGAAGATTGTTTCACATATGCGTGAGAGAGCAGATCAGGCTGCTCAGCAGTATAAATTGAATTTCTCATTGATTGCGACGCCAGCTGAAGGATTGTCAGGCCGCTTTACCCGTATGGATAAAAACGCTATGGCATCATTGAAGGGGTCACGGATCGTGATTATTATACAAACAGCTTCCATGTGCCTGTTTATTATCACATTAATGCGTTTGAAAAGATTAAAAAGGAAGCGCCTTATCATGAGATGACTAACGGCGGTCATATTACATATATTGAAATGGATGGCGATCCGCTGAATAATCTGGAAGCCTTTGAAGCTGTTGTACGCTGCATGAAGGAAAGCGGTGTTGGTTATGGAAGTGTCAATCACCCGGTTGACCGCGATCCAGTCTGCGGATATTCAGGGGTGATTGAAGGTCACTGCTGTCCAAAATGCGGCCGCGATGAATTAAAGAGCGAAGTTAAGTTTGAGAAAATCCGCCGTATTACCGGCTATTTGGTAGGTACTTTGGATCGTTTCAATGACGCGAAAGCTGCGGAAGAAAGAGATCGTGTCAAGCATGTTGTAAGCAGCACGCATGAGTAAGCTGCGGCTGGCAGCTCCCTGCAGCATTGACAGCATTGTTGACGGTCCGGGACTGAGAATTGTTGTCTGGACACAGGGCTGTCCGCATCACTGCCCATTTTGTCACAACCCGCAGACGCAGTCATATGAAGATGGCTTTGAAGCTGACAGTGATGAGATTGTCAAATTCATTCGGGCTTCACATCTGCAGTCAGGCATTACCCTGTCAGGCGGCGAGCCGTTTGAACAGCCCATTGCCTTAATGCCGATCGCGCAGGCTGCGATTGAGTTGGGGTTGAATGTCTGGGCATACAGCGGCTATACTTATGAAGAAATTATAGCTGATGAAAATAAATTTGCATTATTAAAACTGGTCGATATGTTAGTAGACGGAAGATTTGTCAATGATTTAAAGCATTATAAGCTGCGCTTTAAAGGTTCAAGTAACCAACGCATCATTGATGTGAAAAAATCATTGGCTGAGCATCGAGTGATTTTAAGTACATATGATGAAGTAAATCAGCAATTAGGCAGTTAGTAGATAACGACTGCCTTTTTCTTTGTGAATAACGATTAAGGCTTTTAAACAAAGGTAAAAGTGGTATAATAGTAAAGCTAACGGTGAGGTGAAATCATGTTTAGAATAGGACAATCAACGGATATACACAGACTGGAAAAAGGGCGTAAGCTGATTCTTGGCGGTGTGGAAATTGAGCATGAGCTGGGACTGTTGGGGCACAGTGATGCTGACTGTCTGCTGCATGCAATCAGTGAAGCGATATTAGGCGCATTGGCATTAGGAGATTTGGGCAGTCATTTCCCGGATAATGATCCGCGCTATCAAGACGCTGATTCGCTGCAGCTGCTTCATGAGGTAGTTCAAATGATGAAGGCAAGGCAGTTTGTAATTAGTAACATTGATGCCTTGATTCTAATTGAAAGACCTAAAATGGCACCGCATATCGAGAAGATGCGCAGCAATATTGCACGGGTGTGTGAATGTTCGATTGATCAGGTCAGTGTTAAAGCAACCCGCGGTGAAAAATTGGGTTTTATCGGACATGAGGAAGGCGCAGCCGCACAGGCAATCGTCCTGTTAGAAAAAAGGAAGGTTAAACGAATGGAAAAGCGAGTTAGAGTAAGATACGCACCAAGTCCTACGGGATTTTTACATATTGGCAATGCCAGAACGGCAATGTTTAATTATCTGTTTGCGAAGCATTATCATGGCGATTTTGTTTTGCGGATTGAAGACACTGATGTTGAGCGCAATGTTGAGGGCGGTGAAGAAAGTCAGCTGCATTATCTGCGCTGGTTGGGAATGGAACCTGATGAGTCACCGTTGAATCCGGGGAAATACGGTCCTTATCGGCAGATGGAACGGCTGGATTTATACAAAGAAGTCGTTGATGAACTAATAGATCGGGGTCTGGCTTACAAGTGCTTCTGCACGAGTGAGGAGCTGCAGGCGGAAAAGGAAGCTCAGGAAGCGGCAGGCATCGCACCGATGTATAACCGCAAATGCGCTTATTTAACCCATGAAGAAATTGCCGAAAAAGAAGCAGCGGGACTGCCTTATGTGATCCGTCTGCGCGTGCCGGAGGGGAAGCATTATACATGGAAAGATATGATTAGGGGTAAGATCAATGTTGAGTCTAAGGATATCGGCGATTGGGTTATTGTGAAATCCAATGGCATTCCAACCTATAATTTTGCGGTCGTCGTTGATGATCATTTAATGGAAATTACCCATGTATTCCGCGGTGAGGAACATATTTCTAATACACCGAAACAGCTGATGGTTTATGAAATGATGGGCTGGGAAGCTCCTGAATACGGCCATATGACTTTGATTGTGAATGAACAGCATAAAAAGCTGTCGAAACGTGACAACAGCATCATGCAGTATGTTTCCCAATATGATGAAGCCGGTTATCTGCCGGAAGCAATGTTTAACTTCATGGCTTTATTAGGCTGGTCACCAGAAGGGACGGAGGAAATTTTCACTAAAGAGGAATTGATTGAACAATTCTCTGAAAAACGTTTATCTAAGGCACCTTCCATGTTTGACAAGCATAAACTGGCTTGGGTGAACAATCGTTATATAAAAAAATGACACCGGAAGAATGCGCAGCTTTATGTATTCCTTATTTGAAAAATGCTTATGATTGCAGCGATATCAGCGATGAATGGCTGAAACAGTTAGTGGCACTGTATCAGGAACAGTTATCCTATGGACAGGAAATTGTAGAATTGACGGAAATTTTCTTTAAGCAGTCCATTACCTATAATGACGAAGCGAAAGAAGTTCTGGCATGGGAAACTGAAGCCGCGGTATTAAGTGAATTTAAGCGTCAGCTTGAGATGCTTGAGGATTGGAGCGTTGAGGGTTTGGCAGCGGCAATCAAACAGGTTCAGGTCAATACCGGCATCAAAGGCAAGCCGTTATTCATGGGTATTCGAGTTGCGGTTACAACGTCTCTGCATGGCCCTGATCTTAAAAATTCAATTCTGATGATTGGTAAAGAGGAAACATTAAAACGTGTAAACCAGTGTCTGAATGCCTGGGAGAATTTATGAATCAATCTTATTATGAAAGCATAAGCAATCAGTTTGACCGCTTAAGAAAAGCACTTCAGGAAGACGGACAGACGGTTAATATGTGTGAGTGTATGTTCCTCGGGTATGCGCTGGATTGCATAAAGCTGGCTGATGAGCAGTTTCAGTTTGAACTTGACGGCAGTGAAAACAGTTTGCATCAGTTTGATGAAATCCTTCATGCGGCACATCTGGCTTATCAGACGGGTGAACTAAAGGAAGAGGATTTGGCTGAATTTTCAAAGCTGTTTGCGGGTTATGCGGGCACTGTTTTGATTCAGCAGCTGGGCGGCGTTTGGACTTATGCGCAGAATGCGTCAGAACAAGTAGGTCCGGCTATCGATTTTAATGGCAATCATTTATTTATTGTAGGAAAAATGGCGGATTGCATCATCAATGATGAGCCTTATTCAAGATTTTATCAATGGATCAAGGAAAATCAATAAATAAGAAGCACTGAATGAAACAGGCGGTTATTTAATGCCTGTTTTTATTATCCAATTTCAATGGAACCTTGTTTATTGAAACGGTGGATAATAATGGTGTAAGTAAGTCAAATATATAACACTTGAAGCATATCATTTTTTAAAGCGAATAGATGTTTCTGTATTTGATTGAATTTGTTCCCCCTTATAAATTAAATAGTAGCAGATGCATGAAATAAAAATGAGCAGGCTGCCCCCAACGATACCGGTTAGATTTGGCCCGATAAAAGGATTAGCAGGCTGACTCATAAACAGCTTTGCCGGAGTAATTTTGTCAATAGCGTTCAAGACTGCATGAAACACGATGGAAGGCCAAAGATTATGAGTTTTAAAATACAGCCATGACGATAAGCCGCTTAATACTATGCAAAACAAAATCATGGCTAACATACCAAGCACAGGGTGTTCAGTTCCATAATTGAAACCAGTCAGAATGATTGGCGCATGCCAGATGCCCCAAATTGTACCGCTCACTAAAACCCCTTTAAAACGCCCCATCTGTTTAGTCAGTGCTGGCAGCAGAAAACCACGCCATGCGAATTCTTCACCTAGACATTGCAGTAATCCGCCAATTGGATTCATTAAGACAGCTAATGGCAGCATCATCATTAACTGACTAAAATAAGCTGAGCTGCCTGTCAACTGCCACTGTTTGGCAATTTCAGAATGGAGTGGATCGAAATGATTAGGAAATAAGATAAAATAAATAAAAGCACCACCAAAAGCGAGCAAAGGAGTCGCAAAATATACGATTAAAAGAATCTTTTTATTTTTTGATAAGTCAGGCTTCAGTTGCTTAAAATTAAGTGGCTGGTGAGTAATTCGCTGAGCCAGAATACAGCTTATAGTTGGCGTGAGCATTAAAATTGTCAGCACTGACGATTTCATTGATTGAATGTATACACCACTTAAAACTGCTAGAGATAATCCTGTAAATATTAAAAAGATTAAGATATTTTTTGAAATTTCATTAATGTTCCTCTTTCTAAGGTGAGAGGAATTTATTTTTTTATGAATGAAAGGGTTAATAAAAGACAAGCTGCGAATAACAGTCCGACTGTGATTACTGCCATTAAATTATTAGAAAGTTTAAACTCCTGCATCAGTGGAATTGCAAGAATAGCGGCAGCAAATATAATGACTGCGCTGATTCTTAACAGCTTCTTCATTTGAAATGTCTTTGGCGCAGATTGTATTTCTGATTCCGATTTGTCAGTTTTCTTAACCTGAAGCAATTCATCGACTGATAAATTGAATAAATCACAAAGCGAAACGATCTTATCAAGATCAGGTGTACTTTCATTCCGTTCCCATTTAGAAATAGTCTGTCTTGATACATTTAGCTTATCACCTAATTCTTCCTGACTTAAATTTTGCCTTTTTCTAAGTTCATATATCTTTTCACCGAGATTCATTCCTTCACCTCCCCAATATTGTAATCAAACTGATGAAGTGCATCTACCAGATTTGGTTGTCACTTTGTCAACTGAATTTAACATTCTATGTTTAACATGATTTTTAACACTTTGCAAGTACCTATTATCAATTCAATCAGAGCGGTTGATGGAATTGAACATAAGTTTTCATTATTGATAGTGCAATTTAAAATCGATGCTGATAGCGTTTACATGCTCAGCAAGCATTTTTTCATTTTTGAATTGATGTATAATTATTAATTATATCGTTAATCAATCAAGATTATGAAAAGAGGCGCAGGGATGGATAGAAAATTATTTGACAATGCGGCACTGAAACGTTTGATTATTCCATTGGTAATTGAACAATTTCTGGCAGTATTTATGGGTATGATGGATATGATCATGGTATCCAGTTGTGGTGAAGCGGCTATTTCAGGGGTGAATTTGGCAGACAGCATTAATATCTTAATTATAAATGTACTTGCCGCTTTAGCGACTGGCGGGGCGGTGGTAGCGAGTCAGTATTTGGGCAAACAGGAGCCTGAAAATGCAAGTAAATCAGCAAAGCAGCTTATTTATTCCAGCTTGATTTTTGCATTAGCATTGGCAATAGGCTCCATGCTTTTCTGCAAGCCGCTTTTAGGTTTTGTCTTTGGCAGTGTTGATGCTGAGGTTATGGGTAATGCAACAACGTATTTCTTTATAACGGCGATCTCTTATCCATTCCTTGCTTTGTATAATTCAGGGGCGTCTCTGTTTAGAGCGATGGGTGATTCTAAAGTCAGCATGAAGGTCTCAATGATCACTAATATTGAGAATATTATCGGCAATTACATTATGATCTTCCCTTTGCAGATGGGGGTTGCCGGTGCGGCAATTTCAACGCTTGTTTCACGTCTTACAGGTGCTGTTATTATGCTCGTGCTGTTGAAAAAAGAAGAGAATCCGATTCATATCAAGAAATACTTGCATATTGAATGGAGTAATTCTTTAGTAAGTAAAATTCTGGCTGTCGGTTTGCCAAGCGGTATGGAGAATGGTATCTTTCAATTGGGCAAGATTTTAGTTCAAAGCTTGGTATCAACCTTTGGCTTAAGTGCGATTGCAGCGAATTCAGTCGGTTCTACGATGGCTTCTGTCTGCACGATTCCGGCAGCTGCGATTGGCTTGGCATTGGTTACGGTGGTCGGGCAATGTATGGGAGCCGGTAAACCAGAGGAAGCGGCTTATTACATGAAAAAGCTGACAGGTATTGCCTATGTCTGCATCTTTGTTACAGCAGCCCTTACTTATCTGTCACTGCCGTTTATCTTCCGTCTCTACCAGTTATCACCAGAAACAATGACCATAGCCAGAGAGCTGGCGGTATCCTTCTGTATAGCCTGTGTTATTTTCTGGCCGGCCAGCTTTACCTTTCCGAATGGTCTTCGTGCGGCAAACGATGCCCGTTATACGATGGTTGTATCTGTATTATCTATGTGGATCTTCCGTGTCGGCAGCGCCTATGTTTTTGCCCAGTACATGAACATGGGAGTTATGGGGGTATGGTTTGCGATGTATCTGGATTGGATCGTACGGCTGGTATTCTTCGTTTTACGCTTCAAAAGCGGTAAGTGGCAAAGAAGAAAACTTGTATAAGTTATATAGGAATTTTTATTTTGAATTGAAAAATTACCAAAATAAGAATTAGTAAAAAAGCATGGAGAAGAAAGGTAACTAAAATATAATTTATTGCCCTTGACAGTGATTAATAGCTGTTTAAACATTGCAGGTATTTTCAATATTTCATTTATAAAGGTGAATAAAAATAAGGATTGAACATAGGTTTAATGGAATATTCAAAATATAATATTGCATTTGAAAATAACTACTGAGAAATGCGTGGTCTTATGGGTAAAAAGAAGAAAAAGGGCAATAACAATGAATATTTGAATGAGTTTGATTATATGTATTATGAAGTATTGAAAACCGCTGAACAGTAAAAAAAGATGACCTATCTTACGACTGGTCATCAATTACTAATTTTATTTATTTCACCTGTCTACTCGACAGGGCAGATCAGTTACTTGACTGCGCAGTTTAAATTTTAACTGTTATTTATCAGCATCAAATACGATGCCTGCATCTTTTCTTGCGGCTTCCATCACTTCACAAACGCTCAGTGAATAATCAAGCAGCTTGTAGCAAGCGTCATAATCTTTTGCTTCTACTATCTTTAAGAAATCCTTCATCTCATAATACAATGCAGTGATATCTTCCTGTTCATTGATGATTTCAACTTCTTCACGATCATTCAAGTGAATTTCAACTTGCCGGCAGCGGCTGGTTTCACCTTCAATCAGCATATAACCTTTTTCGCCTTGGATCTGTGCCATATTATGACTCTTTGTATCCTTGCAGCCTACTGCTTCAGCATAGAACCCGTCATAAGTGAAAATCAGTACGCCGGATGTATCAATGCCGTTATGAGCTAGATTTGCGAAATAATTGATCTTCTTTGGTTTGCCGAACAATCCCATAATAAAATTTGTATTATAAACATTGATATCCATCAAAGCGCCGCCGGAGAATTTAGTTGTGAATACATTCGGCGATTCACCCGCTAAAAATTGATCATATTTTCTTGAATACTGTGAGAAATTACACTGAACCATTTTCAAAGATCCCAGCTCACCGATTTTTTCTTTCAGACATTTAAAATTCGGCAGATGAATTGTTGTGATGGCTTCAAAAAGGAATAAATGTTTTTCCTTTGCCAAGCGGATCAGTTCCTGACATTCTCTGACATTGCTGGTAAACGGCTTTTCACCGATAACATTCTTGCCGGCTTCTAATGCCTTTAAAGCGTAACTGTAATGCAGACTGTTCGGTGAGGCAATATAGATAAAATCTATTTCCTCATCCTTCAGCATCTCTTCAAAATCAGTATATACTTTTTAACATTAAACTTATCAGCCAGCGCGCGGCCTGTGTCTTCTTTTCTTGAAAAAACAGCCAGGCATTCGCAATTTTCATTATGCGCTACCGCAGTTAGAAACCATTCGACAATAAAACCAGTTCCAATCGTACCTATTTTCATTTGGATCACCTCTGTGTCTATTGTATCATGGTTGAATTGTTTAGTCAGCCTACACATTTGCATAATTGCCATAAGGCTGGTTTCATGATTTCAAAAAATGTCAAAACATAGACCATTATACGCCAAAAGCATTACTTGTGAAATAAGTAACAGGTTCATATAAATGATGCTGTAATCTGCATGATTTTGCATTATATTGTTCACATTGCTTGAAAATCAACAGCTAACATAGATATTTACGGTTTATCCGATTTAATTGAAAATATTTACATGTTGACATTTGACCTTTTACTTGTTTTAATGAACGATGGGTTAAACCGTAAAAGGAGGCTTTTTTTCGTGAAAAATAAATATGATGTGGTAATAATCGGCGGTGGTATCGGCGGTATAATGACTGCTTACCGTCTGGTGGAGAATGATCCGTCTTTACAGGTGGCAATCTTTGAGAAGGGGAATGCCATTACTAAAAGACAATGTCCAATCGTAGCGAAGAAAGTAGAAAAATGTGTAAAATGCCCTTCTTGTTCAATCATGGAGGGAATGGCAGGCGCGGGTGCATTCTCAGATGGCAAGTATGTAATATCAACTGAATATGGCGGCTGGCTGACGGATTTTTTAAAGCCGGAAACGGTTATTGATTATATTGAACAGGCAGATAAAATTCTCGTATCCTTTGGTGCTACTGAGGAACGTTATATGCCTAATAATGAATTAAAGAAGCTTTGTCTCCAGCATGATCTTCACATGTCACAGGCTCAGCTTAAACACTTGGGTACAGATTCTAATTTCGATACAATGCGTAAGCTGATCGAGTCTTTAGAAGGTAAGGTAGAAATTATTACCGGCGCTAATGTTGTGGATGTGGATAAGGACAGTCATATCGTTCGTGTTCAGTATGCCGGCGGCGAGCATTTTGTAGAGGCAGAAAAAATTGTTTTCGCAGTGGGCCGTGTGGGCAGTCGTTTCTTCTCAAAATGGTGCCGTGAAAATGACATTAAGCTTGAGAATAATCAAGTGGATATCGGTGTGCGAGTTGAAGTTCCAAGCATGGTGTGGGAAGACTTTTCTAAAAAATCTATGAACCGAAAATTTGGTATCGTTCACAGAAATATGGTGATGTAACTAGAATGTTCTGTTTTAACGAACGCGGTCAAGTAGTGACGGAGTTCACTGACGGAGTGCTGACTGTTAACGGCCACAGTTATCGTGATCAGTCACGCAAAACCGAGAACTCTAACTTTGCGTTGCTGTCAACGATCCGTTTTACCGAACCATTTAAGGAACCGATTACCTATGCGCGTCATGTTGCTTCGCTGGCTAATTTGATTTCTGGAGGCAGTGTGCTGGTACAGCGTTTGGGTGATTTAGAGGATGGCCGCCGAACTACGGAAAAACGACTTCGTGAATCATCACTGCAGCCGACATTAAATGCGGTACCGGGGGATTTAAGTCTCTGTCTGCCAAAACGCCAACTAGATAATATTGTGGAGACATTGCACGCGCTTGATGTGATAGCGCCGGGTACAGCGAATTATGATACACTGCTTTATGGTATTGAGTGCAAATATTATTCAGCTCGTCCTGAATGTGAGGATTTTGCGATTAAGGGCTGTGAGCATGTTTATGCAATTGGTGATGGCGCTGGTTTTACCCGCTCCTTGTCACAGGCTGCCGCGAATGGTCTGTATGTTGCAGATAAATTAACTAAATAAAATAATAAGAAGAAGGAACTGCTATTAGATATACTTACTATCAAAATTTGCAGTTTCTCTTTTTTTAGGAAAATGGTATAATAAATAATACTCATAAATATCAATCTGGAGGACAGATATGAAAAATATAGATATAAATAATCTTCTGAGAAGATTCATCTTTTTAGTATTAGGTGCAGCTTTAAATGGGTTTGCGATCGGCCTATGCAATCAGTCAGGCTGGGGAGCCGACGCGATTACGGTCTTTTATGGCGGCTTGTCATCAACCTTTAATATAACGGTTGGGGCAGCAAGTACCTGCACGGCGATCGGTATGCTGATCCTGGCAGGCATCATTGACTGGCGTCAGCTTGGTTTAGGTACCTTGATCACACCTTTTTTTACCCAGTTTGGAATTGATTTCGCAATGGGCTTGATTCCTCACCAGCAAGGCTGGATCACATTTGTAATGTTTGCATGCGGTTTGCTATTAATGGCAATCGGTATCGCGGCTATGATTGACGCCAATCTTGGTAAATTTTCATATGATGCTTTTAATTTTAGGACTTGTTGATAAAATGAAAAAGCCGTTCCATATGATACGCTGGACATGTGATATTCTGCTCCTTGTTTCAGGTATGATCTTAGGCGGTTCGGTGACAATCGGCACTTTGTCGCCATCTTTGCATTAGGTAAGCTGATTCCTTTCTTTACCAATCAATTCAATCTAAGATTTAAAATGCAAAATAAGGAACAATACTCGTAATATTACATAAATAATGTAAGAATAGAAGTTATAATACGGTCATGGAGGATTTATTATGCAGAGAACAAGTGAAACAAAAGTATTAAGAGATCCCATTCACGGTTATATCCATGTCGATCTTCAGGTTATCTGGGATTGCATCAATGCCCGTGAATTTCAGCGGTTAAGAAGAATTCATCAGCTTGGCGGTAATTTTCAGGTTTATCATACGGCAGAACACAGCCGTTTTGCGCATTCATTAGGCGTTTATGAAATTGTTCGGCGGATGGTGTATGAGGTGCATGCGCTGAATGAGCAGCTGAGTGAATATGATAAGATGACAGTTATGCTGGCGGGTTTGCTTCATGATATCGGACATGGGCCTTTTTCCCATGCGTTTGAAGCTGTCTCATCGGTAAAACATGAAGAGTTCACAGTACGGATTATTCTTGAAGATACGGAAATCAATCATATCCTAAGAGCAGTGGATGCACGGCTTCCGCAGGCTGTGGCAGCTATTATTACCTATGATCATCCCAATCCTTTACTGAATCAAATCGTAAGCGGACAGCTTGATGCTGATCGAATGGATTATCTGCTGCGTGATGCTTATTTTACCGGTACCAGTTATGGCGAATTCGATCTTGAACGCATCATCCGTACCATGCGTGTACGCAATGGTAAAATTGTTGTGAAAGAGAGCGGGATTCATACGGTCGAAGATTACATCATGGCTCGCTATCATATGTATTGGCAGGTTTATTATCATCCGATTGCCCGCAGTTATGAAACAATCCTGCATTTATTATTTAAACGAATGAAGACGGTTTATCGTGAACACCCTGAATGGCTGTCTGATCTTAAGATGTTTCTGCCGTTTCTGGCAAAGGCTCAGCCAGATGTGCATGATCATTTCATTCTTGACGAATCAGCGGCTTTATATGGCTTTACCGTACTGACAACAGGCAAAGATCCTATCCTTGCGGATTTGGCAGGCCGTTTGCTGAATCGCCGCTTGTTTGCCTATACCACGATTCATAATGACGAGGATATCGATGCAATCCGCACCGAAGTAGCGCTGCGCGGTTATGATACAGAATATTATCTTGCTTGTGATCAGGCGTATCAGCGGCCTTATCAGCCATATAAGGCAGGTGACGGACATAATATTTGGGTCATTTGTGAGGATGATTCGGTTAAGGAATTATCAGAAATATCCGATATTGTATCGGCAATCGTCCGCGGCAAGTCAAAGGAAGATAAAAAGGCTTTCTATCCTGAGGTTTAACCTATGTATCCTATCGATCTTGTTTGTTTTGATGATTTATCCGTAATGAAATGCCGTGTTGAAACAGAGGAGGTTAAGGATGAATTTCTTGTCCATTGCCTATTAGATGAAAGAGTTATCACCGGCATCGGGGACAGTATGTTTACCGCGTTTCAAAAGCTGATGGATCAATTGTATGTGATGCATTATGGTATGAACTGTCAAGGTGCTAAACAAAATGCAATGCAGTCCGCCATGGCTTATGCAAGCGATAAAATTTATCTTCTCACCCTTGGGCAACAGGCTATGAAAAAGATTTAGTCAGTATGTTTGAACCTGTTGAATTAACGGTGTATTGCCGCAGCGAAGAGCAATTGGAATATGCTCAGCAATGGCTGTCAAGTCTGTAAGACAGCGGTATGAACCCGAAAAGAATAATATATACTTGTTTAGAAAGGACTATGAATCATGACCTTAAAAAATAAATTGGGGATAAATAACTCAGCTGAATTAGCATGTGAAGAAGAAAGGATAAGTAAAAAAAGAGCTTTAGAATTATTTGAAAATAATTCGCTTGAAACCATGGAAGCAGGCAAGTTTTCTTCTTTAGCTGAGATCCATAGATTACTATTTACAGATATTTATGATTTCGCAGGACAAGTTAGAGATGTGAATTTAGCAAAAGGCAATTTCCGGTTCGTACCAGTTATTTATTTAAGCGCAGCTTTGGAGAATATCGGCAAAATGAATCAGTCTACGTTTAATGAAATAGTTGAAAAATACGTGGAAATGAATATCGCTCATCCTTTTAGAGAGGGTAATGGCCGCAGCATGAGAATTTGGTTGGATTTAATGTTAAAAAAGGAGCTTCATTTAGTTGTGGATTGGAGTAAAATCGATAAAGAGGATTATCTTTTAGCAATGGAGCGAAGTCCAATTAAGGACCTTGAAATCAAGCATCTTTTGAAAGCAGCGTTAACCAGTGATATTAGTAATCGCATTATTTATATGAAAGGTATTGATACAAGTTATTATTATGAAGGATATGCAGCTTATAAAACTGATGAATTATAAATTTTTTATGTTTCACTTAAAAATTGGCATACGACTAAACAATAATTTTAAACTAACAGACAGCTGGTTTTACCAGTTGTTTTTCTATTCCTTTTTAAACCAATAGATACTGCCCAAAAGAGAATCTTTGCCGGTAATGGGGTCAACGCGGCGTTCCATAAGGTTATTTGTAAGCTGATACCAGGCGGCTGTTTCCTCTCCTTCATACAAGGAATTAAAGGTGGACTGAAAGATGCGTTTGGAAATGTTATAGTATTCCTTATCTAACGGACGGCTGTCATCAAAACCGCTCCATACAGCGATAGTGTATTCAGGATTAAAACCAATCACTAAAGAATCAGCTTCACTGGTGCCTGATTTAGCACCTACCTGAACTTTAGGTTCACTGCCGTACATCGTTGGAAAGTTTACGGTTTTATTCTTGATATCAAAGGTTGCCGTCAGCATTTGATTGATCATCAACGCTGAATCAAGATTCATCAGCCGTTTTGTTTCCATATCACGTTCATAAACCACATTGTTGTAGCTATTGGTGATTGCTGAAATCATGGCCGGTTTGATATATTGCCCGCAGGAGGCAAACGTATTGTATATGGTTGACAGCTCCAGCAGTGACATGTCTACCGTTCCCAGTGCCAAAGAAGGAACCGCCTGTGAATTTTCGATGCCAAAGGCTTTTAAAGCATTATCCAATGTATCCATGCCAAGGAACAGATGGGTTTTGACCGCATAAATATTGTCAGACATGGCAATGGCATTAATCATTGAGATTTCACGGTTAGGATACAGCTCGTTATAATTGGTCGGAGCGTATTCATTCTGCGCGTCTATCTGAAATGTTGTTGGTGTTGACATAAAGGTTGTCGAGGGCGTAAAGCCGGATTCTAAGGCCGTGTAATAAAGCAGCGGTTTAATTGTTGAAGCGACTTGCCGATGGGCATAAATCGAACGGTTATACTGTGTGATCGTATAATCTTTACCGCCTTGAATCGCTAAAATATTACCAGTAAAGGGCTGTGTAATAATGGCCGAGGTTTCCAGCTCATCGTTCAGATCTACATTGTTTCTGAAGCTTTCAACCAGTTTCTTCTGTACATCAGGATCATAATATGTATAAATATTGCCGCCCTCCTTCAGTGATATCTCACCGCGGCTGATCATTGCATTCACCTCATCAATAACTGCCTGAATATAATAGGAAGCATTGGTATTTTCTTGGTGATCTTCATTATAAATCAAGGGTTCTTCGATGGCTGCCTGCATTTCCGATTCACTGATTAAACCCGCATTAGCCATGACTTCCAAGATTACAGCCTGTCTTGAATGAGCATTTTCTTCATTAATCAGCGGTGAATATAGACTTGGTCCATTAGGAATGCCGATCAGCATTGCAAGCTGCGCATTATCCAATTCATTCAAGGGTAAACCAAAGAAAAAATCAGCAGCTTCTTTGATGCCGTAGACGCCATGACCGTAATAGAGGGTGTTAAGATAACCCTCTAAAATAGCATCCTTATCATACTGCATTTCCAATCGTGCCGCATAAAACAATTCCTCCAGCTTACGGGTAAAAGTCTGTTCATTGCTTAGAAACAGGTTCTTAGCCATCTGCTGAGTGATCGTTGAACCGCCCTCCACAATTCTACCTTCCATTAAATTGCTGATCAGCGCCTTTGTAATGCGGATAACGTCAAAACCATGATGCTTATAGAAGCGTTTGTCTTCAACAGCAACAACGGCCTGTTTCACATGTTCAGGAATTTCCTCAATCGGTGTCCAGGTCAGTTCCTTTTTAAAATTTGTTTCATATAAAATATTGTTATTGATATCATAAATGGTAAAACGTTCCTTCTTGGAATCTAATTCAAGAGGTGTAAAAGCTGCCATGGTATAAAAAAGGAACAGGCAGATGAAGCCGAAGATTGTTAAAGCGAGAAAGAATTTTAATAATTTGCGCATCTAATCACCTCATGGCTAGTATGGGAAAGTAATCTTGAATTTAAACAGGCATAAGGATTAAGAAATGTAAAAAATGAAAGTAAAAGTTATATTCGATCAAGAAGATCCGAAAAAGCCGATACAAGATTACATGTTATTAAGTATGTCTGTCGCTCTGTGATCACCGTTACGCACGGATCACCATATATTTTTATAGCGGGTTGATATCCGGCTTGAATCTGCTGAAGGACGTGTTTCAACGTAGCTGTCATTAAAGTGGAATTTAATATTTCACTTCAGGGAAATGAAAAAAATTCATTATCTACTTGCAGTATCTCATGTTTATGGTATAATGCGAAACGATGAGTGGTGAAGCTGATGAAACAACGGGTTCTTGTGAAGCAAAAGAATCAAATCACAAATGAAGAGTTTCTGATGGCCGATGGCATGTGTGAAATCAGAACTGATGAAAATAAACGAGAAGTTTTTTATCATGAACTTGATGCGGCTTCAACAAAAGTAGAAATGTTTATACATAAAGATCAGCTGACAATTATCCGGCATGGTGAAGTAGTCAGTACCCTGCATTTCAGAAACAATGAGAAAACAGTGGGTACTGTATTGAGTGAGTTTGGTGAGTTTCAGATTGAGCTTTTTACCCGCCGCTATCTATGCGCCAATGAGACAATTGCTGTCGAATATGATGTGCTGAGCGGTGATGAAGTCAGTGATTCTTTTCGGATACTGTGGAAAATAAGGAGAGATGATGCATGAACGAAATTGAAAATAAATTAAAAGAATGTATCTGCGATGCCGTTAATAAAGGTTTTGATTTAACCATCGCAGCCGATGAGGTAACGATTGAAATACCTAAGGATAAGAGTCATGGGGATTATGCGACGAATATCGCCATGCAGCTGACACGTAAGCTGCATCAGAATCCTCGTCAGATCGCCGAGAAAATCATTGCCAATGTAGACAAAGCGGCCGGTAATCTTGAACAAGCGGAAATTGCAGGACCTGGTTTTATTAATTTTAAAGTGAAGAGCTCAACCTTAGCCAGTGTCATTACTAAGATTTTGGCACAAGGTGATGCTTATGGTGAAAATGAAGTCGGCAATCATGAAAAAATCATGGTCGAATATGTATCTGCCAATCCTACCGGTGATCTGCATTTAGGTCATGCCCGCGGAGCTGCTTGGGGAGATTCATTGACTCGGTGTATGAAAGCCAGCGGTTATGATGTATGCCGTGAATATTATGTGAATGATGCGGGTAATCAAATTAATAATCTTGCATATTCTTTAATAGCCAGATATCAGCAAAATTTCGGAATTGATGCGCAGATGCCGGAAGATGGCTACTATGGCAAGGATGTTGAAAAGATCGCAAAGCAGATTGCCGAACGCGACGGTGAAAAATGGCTTAATGCTGATGAAGAGGAACGTTACCAATATTTCCGTAAGGAAGGAATTAAATTTGAATTGGATAAGCTAAAGGCTGACTTAGGTTTATTCAGAGTAGAATTTGATGTTTGGAGCAGTGAACAGTCATTATATGATAACGGCGAAGTAGAGGCAGCTTTAAATAAGCTGGTTGATTTAGGTCTGACTTATGAAAAAGATGGCGCAATCTGGTTTAAATCAAGTGAATACGGAGATGATAAAGATCGTGTTCTGCGTAAGTCAGATGGTTCCAACACCTACCTGCTGCCAGATATTGCCTATCATATCGGCAAGTTTACCCGCGGTTATACTAAGCTGGTCAATCTTTGGGGAGCCGATCATCACGGTTATATCCCGCGTATGAAAGCAGCGATGCAGGCATTGGGCAAAGATGCTGATGCTTTGGAAGTAGATATTATTCAAATGGTTCGTCTGGTTGAGGACGGCATGGAAGTGAAGATGTCAAAGCGTACTGGCAACGCGGTTACCGTGCGTGAGCTCTGCGAAGAAGTCGGTGTTGATGCCGTGCGTTATAACTTTGTACAGCGTGCTTTAGATACCCATCTTGACTTTGATTTAGGCCTCGCCCGCAAGCAGTCAAATGAGAATCCGGTTTATTATGCACAGTATGCCCACGCGAGAATTTGCTCGATTCTGCGTCAGGCAGGTGATGCGGAAATCCCTGAATCATTTGATTTATTAACGCATGAAAAAGAAGTGAGCCTGATGAAATATCTGAATGAATTCCCTGGTGTGGTCGCGGATGTTGCAGTTCAGCGCGCACCACATAAAATGTGCAACTATATTCAAAAATGCGCACAAAATTTCCACAGTTTCTATGGCGCATGCAAGGTCATTGACGCTGAAAATCCTGAACTGACCAAGGAACGTCTGGCACTGTTAAAGGCATGCAAAGTAACGCTGAAAAATGCTTTAAACCTCATTGGTGTTGAAGCGATAGAAAAAATGTAGAAGGAGAATTGTTTGAATGAAGAAACCTATGGTTGACATCGCATTTGATTTGATGTCGAAGAAAAAGAAACCCGTATTATTTTTAAAGCTGTGGGAAGAAGTTGCCCAAATCGACGGTTTGACTCCCCAACAGGCAGACGATAATATAGCTCAGTTCTATATGGATTTAGGCCTTGATAATCGCTTTGTTCATATGGGTGAAAATAAATGGGATTTAAGATCCCGTCACACCTTTAATGAAGTTGTAGTTGATACTGATGCATTGATCATTGATGAAAATGATGGTGAAGAGGATGAACTGGAGCTTCTTGATGAAGAAGAGGAAAAAGACGAAATCGTTGAGGATAAATATTAATCAACAGCCAGGTGAATGCCTGGCTGTTATAATGAAAAAACACCCGTGAGGGTGTTAATTAATTTTAAGCTTGACTTTCACAATACATTTATCCTTTACTTCAAGGATCTCAAAATATAAATCGCCGATCTTAATCGTATCTTTTGCGTCATTATCAGGAATAATCCCCAATTGATCAATCAGATAACCGTTGAGTGTTTCATGATTCTCTGAATGCAGTGACAGCTTTAACTGTTCGTCAAGATCATCGAGTGTAATTGATCCGGCAATAATGTAGCTGCCATCAGCCGTTTTGATAATCGCTTCACTTGGTTCGTCATCCTCATCCGATATATCGCCGACAATTTCTTCCACAAGGTCTTCCATGGTAACAATGCCAGCAAAACCGCCGTATTCATCAATCAGAATAGCCATGTATATTTTAGCTTTCTGCATCTTTTTGAACAATACATCAATTTTAATACTTTCGGGTACAAAATAAGGCTTTTGAAGAATCGCTTTAAGATCGATCTTATCAAAGCCATGCTGCTTTGCTTCAAGGATCAAATCCTTTAAATGCAGGATGCCGATAATCTCATCCTGATCATTTTGATAGACAGGAATTCTTGAATATCGCATAGCCAGCAGTTCATCTAAGTTCTGATTTAGATTTTCATCAAGATCAAGCATGTAAACATCGGGGCGCGGAGTCATAATTTCATAAGCCAGCTTGTCATCAAATTCAAAGATACTCTCCATGAATTCCTTGCCTGTCTCATTAATTACACCGCTCTGTGTACCGGCGGCCAGCAATGCCTTGATTTCTTCCTCGGATACAGCATCCTCAATATCATCTTGATTCATATGGAAAAGCTTCAATAACGCGGTAACGGATACCGAGAGAATCTTGACAAAGGGAGCTGCAATTTTTGATACAAATATGATAATATTCACGCTTGCCAATGATACCTGTTCACTCTTCTGCAGGGCGATACGTTTAGGAAACAGTTCACCAAACACAAGGGTGAAGTATGACAGAATCACGGTTACAATGACCACGGCAATCGTTTCACTGTAAGGCAGATTGAAATGATTGAAGAAGTCGGCAAGGTAAACCGAGATGCCGGTAGCGGCACTGGCACTGGCAAAGAAGCCGGCCAGCGTAATGGCTACCTGAATCGTTGACAGAAAGCGGTTTGGCTCATCAATCAGCTCTAAGAGCTTTTGTGCCTTTCGGTTGCCTTCTTGGGCCAGCGCTGATATTTTTGTTTTATTGAGTGATACAACCGCCATTTCTGATGCGGCAAAGAAAGCGTTGATGCCGGTTAAGGCAATGAGTAATAAAATCTGTAAGAATAGATCGGGATCAATGTCCATTCGATCATCCACCTCCTAATAAATTGAAAAAATAATAACATAAGACAGACGAAAAAGCAAATGACGTCTTTGTCACACAAAAAAGCTATATTTTATGCAAAGGTTGCAGTTTTAGGCTTTCAATTTGATGTTAGTTTGAGTATAATACTTGTGTATAACCAATAAAAGGAGGAATTTATTTATGGCATTAGTATCAGCAAAAGAAATGCTTGAAAAAGCACATGCAGGTCATTATGCAGTTGGTCAATTCAATATCAATAACCTTGAATGGACAAAAATGATTTTATTAGCAGCTCAGGAAACAAATTCACCAGTTATCTTAGGTGTAAGTGAAGGCGCTGGAAAATACATGACCGGTTACAAAACAGTAGCTGACATGGTTAAAGCTATGATCGATGAAATGGGTATCACTGTACCTGTTGCATTACATTTGGATCACGGTTCATATGAAGGTGCTAAAAAATGCATCGAAGCTGGTTTCTCTTCAGTAATGTTTGATGGATCTCACTATCCATTTGAAGAAAAACGTTGAAAAATCTAAAGAAATTATCGCTTTAGCTCATTCACAAGGCATTTCTGTTGAATGTGAAGTTGGCGCTATCGGCGGTGAAGAAGACGGCGTTATCGGCAGCGGTGAAGTTGCTGATCCTGAAGAATGTGCTAAGATTGCAGCATTAGGCGTAGATATGCTGGCTGCAGGTATTGGTAACATTCACGGTAAATATCCTGAAAACTGGAAAGGTTTGAACTTTGATGTACTTGCTGAAATCCAAGCTAAAACTAACGGTAAACCATTAGTTCTGCACGGTGGTTCAGGGATTCCTACTGACATGATCAAAAAAGCTATCTCTTTGGGTGTTTCTAAGATCAATGTTAACACTGAGTGTCAGTTAGTATTTGCTGACGCAACTCGTAAATACATCGAAGCAGGCAAAGACTTGGAAGGCAAAGGCTTTGACCCACGTAAATTATTAGCTCCTGGCTGCAATGCAATCAAGGAACTGGTTATTGATAAAATCAAAGAATTTGGTTCTGACAATCAGGCTTAATTTAAGAAATAATGCTGGCTGTATGCCAGCTTTTTTCTTTGTTCCTGTTGAGAAACAGGTGATTTGTGCTATACTTTAAGTAGTTATATACCATTAAAGGAGTGTGTACGACGATGGCTAAGAAGAACGATGTTTTGAAAAAGAAAATCGAAAAGAAAGCAGAAGCAGTCAAAGAGGTTATAGGGGAAGAACCAGCTGTTGAACCTAAAAAGATTACAGCCGCTGAAGAACCTAAGAAAATTGCCGCAAAAGCAGCGCCGAAGAGAATTTCCGCAAAAGAAACTCCTAAAAAATAACGGCTAAGGAAGAACCTAAAAAATCGCCGCCAAGGCAGCGCCTAAGAAGCTTGAAAATAAGGCTGAGCCGGAAGAAAAAGAAGCGGCAGCTGCTGTGGAAGTGAAGAAGGCAGTTCGTAAGAGCAAAGTCAAGACGGAAACGCCTAAGGCTGAAGCAAAACCAAAAAAGCGGTGAATGCTAAGATAGAGACGCCTGAGGAAAAGGCTAAGCCAACTCGTAGGACAACGAAAAAGGCTGTTGGGGAAGCCAAAGAAGATAAAACGAAAAAAGCTGTAAAACGGCCTGCTAAAGAAGCCGAAGCAGAAGCGGTTGTTTTACCGTTCACTGCAGAAGAAGGTATTCAGAAGATGAATGCTATGAATATTTTCTATACTTTTGATGAATATCATCGCTTATTGATTGAAAATGAAACAATTACAAAAGCCATTGAGGCGATCATTGATGAATGCAGGCTGGTAGATTTTGACCGTTCGGTGCTCGAGGTGCTGTATGGTGATCTGGTACGCCGTGTTGATGTGAAGACCAGCGATTTCAAGGCGATGAAGAAAACGCTTGAAGAAATTATGAACCGCAAGACAACTAGCTTTGAGGAAGATTCACAGCTATACCACGATGCTTTCTATTTTGCCGGCAAGCTGTTGGAATACGGTGAACGTTTCAAATTATCAACAACTGATAAATTAAAGGCATGGATCGGTGTAGATATGGTTCAATACTATAATTTCTACATGGATATGGCTTTAAAGGTATTGCCTGAATGGGCAGATAAAGATGTGGATATTTATGAGGATTTTATGAGTGAGGTATGCACGCAGTTTACGGATTTGTGTGCTGAATTAGAATTCCGCTTCCAGATCGATCTGGCTGATATTCAGATTGCTCATGGCTTTTACAGCAAGGGTGATTCAACGTTTGAATATTTGCTGAGAGAAAATGAAATCAAGGATTATATCTATTATCGTTATGCGCATGCCTATGTTGATATTAATTTAGATAAGGCTAAATGGATTGCTAACCGGGCATTTGCTGTTGTTGATAAACGTTATGTTTATTATCCATTGCTTGTTGAAATTGCAAATCGTTAAAGACTCAGGAGAAATCGCAAGGTTTCTCCTTTCTTTGATTTTATGGTTTTATTAAAAAAGCTCACTTTCCAGTGGATAGTTATTCAGCTTTAGCGGTTTTTTTGATATAATATGACTTACTGGAGGAATATTGATGACAGCAAATTTTACACAGGACACATTTTATGAGACGCTCAGGTGTCATGGCATCGAGTTAAGCGATAAGCAGAAGCAGCAGTTTGATGTTTATGCAAAGATGCTTGTGGAATGGAATGAAAAAATGAATTTAACGGCGATTACGCAGATTGATGAAATTTATGAAAAGCATTTTCTTGATTCCATTTTACCAAGCTTTGTTTTTGATATCAGCGGTTCTTTGTGTGATGTTGGCGCAGGAGCCGGTTTCCCATCAATTCCTCTGAAAATCGTATATCCGCAGTTATCGGTCACGATTATAGAAACTTTGGGGAAAAGAGTTACGTTCTTAAATGAATTAGTTAAAGCACTGGCACTGGAGGATGTTCAATGCCTGCATGCGCGTGCGGAAGAGGCATGTGCGGATTTCAGGGAGAGTTTTGATCATGTAACAGCTAGAGCAGTGGCAAATTTGCCGATGCTTTCTGAATTATGTATTCCTTTTATTCGGGTCGGCGGCAGTTTTATCGCATGAAGGGCGCCGGCGGTCACGAAGAGGTGGAGGCAGCCAAGAAAGCAATTCGGTTTTAGGCTGTGAGCTGAGAAACAGCAGTGATGTGAATTTGAGTGACGGATCTTTAAGGGTAAATGTTGAATTTGTGAAGGTTAAATCAACGCCGAAGCAATATCCGAGGGCGTTTGCTAAGATTAAGAAGAATCCGTTAAGAGGAGAATAGAAGATGAAAGAAACGAAGATTATACCGATTGAGCGGATCGTGCCCAATCCTTATCAGCCGCGGTTGGAATTTAATGAAGAATCGCTGTTTGATCTGGCTCAGTCGATCCGGGAGAATGGTCTGATTCAGCCAATTTCAGTTCGTGAGGCAAAGGGACATTTTGAAATTGTAGCCGGTGAGCGCCGTTTCAGAGCCATGCAGCTGCTGGGTATGACAGAGGTCAGCGCTTATGTGATGGATGCTGATGAGATGCAGATGGCTGAACTAGCGCTTGTGGAAAATGTACAGCGTGAGAATTTAAGTGCGATTGAGGAAGCGAAGGCTTATCTTCAAATCATGAAAATAACCGGCTGCACACAAAGTCAGCTGGCAATGAAGATGGGTAAATCACAAAGCTCAATTGCGAACAAAATTCGTCTGTTGAATCTTGATGATAATATTCAAAATGCTGTTTCCAGTAAAATTATTACGGAGCGTCACGCACGGGCACTGATCGGTGTGGAAAATGAGAAACAGCAGGAATTTCTTGAAAAGATCGTTAAAAAGGGTCTGAACGTTGCTCAGACAGAGAAATTAGTTCAGGAATCGATGAATCATGAGAAGAAAACGCGTGTTAAAGGCTTCGCCCGTGATATCCGAGTTGCGGTGAATACGGTGAAACAGGCGTTCTCTATGATCTTGAAAACCGGTATCAATGCCGAATTAAATGAAGTTGAAACGGACGATGATTATCAAATGATCATTCGTTTCCCCAAGAGTTAAGAAGGAAGTGTACATATGGGTAAAATTATTGCAGTTTCAAATCAGAAGGGCGGCGTTGGCAAAACAACGACGAGTATTAATCTGGCTGCAGGTTTAGGTTATCTGGGCAAAAAGGTACTATTGGTTGATTTTGATCCGCAGGGCAATGCTTCTCAGGGTGTCGGCGCATCCTTAAAGGGAAATCAGCTCAGCGTATATAATCTGATCATGGAAGATTATCATGTGAAGGATATCCGCAAAACTTTATCAACACCGCCGATTGATGTAGTGCCTTCCAATATTTCACTGGCTGGCGCTGATTTGCAGATGATTAAATTCGAAGTAGGCAAAGAAATGCTGCTGAAGAATAAACTGGATGAGGTAAAGGATGAATATGATTTCATTATCATTGACTGCCCGCCGTCATTGGGTCTGCTGAATACGAACGCTTTGACAGCAGCTGATGCAGTCATGATTCCTATTCAGTGTGAATATTACGCATTAGAGGGTGTTACTCAGCTTTTGCTGACGATCCGCCTTGTGCAGCAGCTATTTAATAAGAATCTGATTATTGAGGGTGTACTGCTGACGATGTTTGATGCTCGTACTAAATTAAGCGTTGAGGTTCAGCAGGAAGTGCGCAAGCATTTTAAAGAGCGGGTTTATAAGAACTATATTCCGCGTAACATTAAATTGTCGGAAGCGCCTTCCCATGGCCAGTCAATTTTTGAATATGATATTCGCTGTGACGGAGCCAAGGCTTATGCGGGCTTAGCCAGCGAAGTAGTTAAACAAAACAGTGAGGAGGCGGCATAATGGCAAAGAAAAAAGAAGAGCCGCGTATGGGCCAGGGACTGAACGCGATCTTTGGTGATGACATCGGCAGTCTGCTGGAAGATATTCAGCATGGCAATGCAGAGGGCAGCAGTCCTAAAATGGAACTGCCCATTGATGAGATCAAACCGAATCCGTATCAGCCGAGGAAACAGTTTGATGAAAAGAAACTGCAGGAACTCTCAGAAAGCATCGCAAGTCATGGTGTCTTCACGCCGATTCTTGTTAAGCAGGGAATTTCCGGTTACGAGTTAGTTGCCGGTGAGCGCCGTCTGCGTGCGGCTAAGCTGGCAGGATTAAAGACAATTCCGGGTATTTTGGTGGAATTTGATGATCAGCAGATGATGGAAATCGCACTGCTTGAAAATATTCAGCGTGAAGATTTAAATGCCATTGAGGAAGCGGCCGGCTATCAAAAAATTATTGAACGCCTTGGTTATACTCAGGAACAGTTGGCTAAGCGGGTCGGCAAATCCCGTGAGCATGTGACCAATATGCTGAGATTGCTGAAACTGCCGAAGTCAATTCAGAATTATGTCATTGACGGTAAACTTTCAATGGGGCATGTGCGTGCGATGGCTAATGTAGAAGATCATGAAACAATGGAACTGATTGCGAAACAGGCGATTAATGAAAAGTTGAGTGTAAGAGCCGTTGAAGGTTTAGTGAAAAACTTCATGAACCAAAGAAACCAACGATTGAAAAGAAACCGGATGCCCATCTTGCAGATCTGCAGGGCCGGCTTCAGGATAAATTTCAGACTAAGGTTTCACTTGACAATAAGCAATTAGTGATTCATTATCATGGATATGATGATCTGAATCGTATATTGGAGATTCTTGACTGTTTAGACGCAGAAGATTAGTATGAAAAAAGTAATTCGATGTGATCTGTGTGATGCATGGATCGATTCCAGATTATTCAGCGGTATCACACATCTGCGCTGTCCCAAGTGCGGAATGCGTTATCAGCTGGAGCCGGCAAGTATAAAGCGGCATAGTATGCTGCCGATCGCACTCTGTCTGCTTGCCCTATTTATCAGCTATCGTTTTATTGACAGCAGCCAGCCAATGCTGAAAGTGATTTTTGTATTATGCTTCAGCGGCGGGGGAACACTAATCGTAAATCGATTATTCCTGAAATATGGCTATTATCAATATGAAAGCGGGAAAGGTGACTCTTATCATGAAAAATAAACTGCTAACAAGTAAATGTCTTGCATTCCTATGCAATATCGTTATTATTCTTCTACCTATTCTGGTATGGGACATTATTGTATTGTTTGTATTGGCGGGCATACTGCCGGCAGGAATGCTTGATGTGGTCGATCCATTTGTGGAAATTCTCATGATCGTATCATTACTGCTGACCAATGTCTTTATCGCGGTTTCATACGGTCAGACATTTGGCGCGGTATCCTTTGATATCCGGGTTGTAGACTTAAGTAAGAAGAAGGCATCAAGACTGCAATGCATGCTTCGTGAACTGATCGGTTTCAGTCTGCCTTTTTTCATTTTGTACTGGCTGTTTAATTATATCGGTATCATCGCTTATCTGCTTGTCAATCTGCTGGTTATTTTGATTGATCCATATGGCCGTTCAATTGTTGATTATATTACACACACAAGAACGATTTCGGCATATGATGCAGGCGCGCCGGTGAAGAAGAAAATTGCTAAAAAAACGAAGTTGAAGAAGTAAAAGAAATGGTAAAACCACAGCCTGCAGTGGTTCCTGCACCAGCAGTACAGGAAGTGCGAGACGGTGTTTATAAGGTTGATCTGCACATGCACTCCCGTTATAGTGATGACGGTGATTTCAGTGTTGAGGAACTGTTCGCGCAGGCAAAGCGCAATGGTATTCAGACAATTTCCATTGCTGATCACAACAGCATTAAGGCTAATTTTGAAGCGGCGATATTGGCCGGCCGTTATCAAATTAATTATATCTCGGGCATTGAAATGGATTGTTCCTTCCATGGCACGAATCTGCATCTGTTAGGTTATGGCATTGATTATAAAGATGAACGTTATATTCAGCTCAGCAACTACCATTTGAAACAGGAGCGCAAGGCTTCCATCGAACGAGTGGATAAATTTGAAGCAGTCACCGGCTTGAAGCTTGATGTGGATTTACTTCTGTCAATGAACAATGCCGGTATTATTACCGGGGAAATGATTGGCGAACAGCTTCTGAACAATCCTGCTTATGCGGATGAAGAATTATTAAAGCCATATCGTGTCGGCGGTGAACGCAATGATAACCCATATGTAAATTTCTATTGGGACTTTTTGCCCAAGGGAAACCAGCCTATGTTGATATAGCCTACCCTACGATGCAGGATATGGTTGAGCTGATTAAGGATACCGGCGGTATTTCGATCCTTGCCCATCCAAAGAAACCATTTGGCTGTGACAGTGAAACATTAAAAGCTATTCTTGACTGCGGTGTACGCGGACTGGAAGTCTTCAGCAGTTATCATAGTCCTGAGGAAATTGCCTGTTATCTGCAGATCGTCAAAGAGACATCATGCTTAGTAACATGCGGAAGTGATTTCCATGGCAAGACAAAGCCAAGTATTAAAATGGGTGTCAGCGGAGCTGAACCTAAATATGATAAACTAATTTCCATCTTTACCAAGAAATTTATTGATGCATAAGGGATCTTCGGATTCCTTTTTTACATTTTAAAGCATCGGATCATTTTTTAATTCACGGTATTTTTGCGGTGTCATTTTATAAATTGCTTCAAATTTCTTATAGAAAAAGCCTAAATTATCATAACCTACTTTATTGGCAATTTCATAAATCGGCATCTTGGTATTTGATAAATAGAAACATGCCTGACACATTCTTTGCAGAATGATCAATTCTTTAAATGATTTGCCAGTGCCTTTTTTTATATAAGCACTTAAATATTGAGGAGTGAAACCAAAAACATCGGCGGTGTCTTGAAGCGAAGTAGTAAAGCAATGATCTTCGATGTAGTTTAAGATAGACATTAAATGATTTTTGTTATTCTTCTCATCCATCTGCTGATTTTTATATTTTCTCAATATTTCACAGAATAATAAAATCATATATGCGTCAATGACCTTGTCACTGCAAAATATCGGTTCATAATGCTCACATAAAATATTTTGAATAATTGTGTGAATTTGATTCTCTTCTTGTTTTTTAAATAATAGATACTGGTCATGTTTAGCATTAGAAGAAAGTGAATTAAGTAAAAAACTATTGATGATGCCATTATCCCCTAAACGATTTAAAAACCCTGTGTTAAATATTCCTTGCGAATTTCAATTGAATGATGATATCTTCTTCATTTAGATAGGCGATGGAATGCGGTACATTTGTATCTAACATACATATATCCCCTTGTTCCATGAAAACTTTCTTACCATCGATTGTCTGTGTACATTTTCCTGAATAAACATAAATAAATTCAATCACTGTATGAATATGCTCAGGAATAAAAGTGAAACGTGATTCTTTATTTACGATAACATATTTATTTTCAAAGAGTGAATTAAAAGTAAATAAATACATTGAGTGGTCTTGATAGTTAATCTTTTGGATATTTTTATAGCGCTCAGACAGTGTTAAAGGATCATGGCCTTGATGATATTGTTCAGATTTTGTTAATTGAAATAAAGAAGCTTCTAGTTTTTTTATGTTCATAGGATCACCTGGCTTAAGTTTAAAATATTAAGTTTGGTAAGTCAATGCGTTTCATTCGGAAATTGTAAACGGATTCATTAACAGATATCATAATAGTGTAAGAACAGTTCTGACAAGTAAAAAAGAAAGGATAAGCGATGGATATGAATAAAAAGCTTAAAATAGATGTATTATCGCCTGCGGTTGGACAGTATGTTCCTTTGTGTGAAGTCAAGGACGAGACATTCAGCAGCGGTGTAATGGGGAGCGGCTTTGGCATTATTCCGGTAAAGGGTGTAATTTATGCACCAGTAAACGGAACTGTCTCAATGTTATTTCCTACTGGTCATGCGATGGGTTTCACTGCTGAAAATGGTTTAGAAATTCTAGTTCATATCGGTATTGATACAGTGAACCTGAACGGCAAGGGGTTTGAAGTGCTGAAAAAACCGGTGACACTGTGCATGCAAATGAACCGGTGATTAAGTTTGATATAGATGCGATTAAAGAAGCTGGCTTAGATCCAATAGTAATTGTGATTTATACGAATGACAGCAAGTATACGATTGAAAATTATGAAGCAGTTCAATTGGTATTGGATACAAGAGTAGCCCAATCCTACAGGAAGGAAGCGAATGTGATGAAAAAAGATTTAAGTAAGTATGAATATGGCGCCATGTGCTCAGAAATATTAGAAATTATCGGCGGCAAAGAAAATATCGCTAATGTATTCCACTGTATTACTCGATTGAGAATTGTGCCGGTTAACCGTGATTTGGTTGATGTTGAAAAGCTGAAAAATGTGAAAGGTATTTTAAAGGTTGTTGAATCAAGCGGACAAATTCAATGTGTAATTGGTACTACGGTACCTGAAGTATTCAATGAATTTATTGAAATTTCAGGTGTAACTGCCGAATCCACAAGTACCGGTAATATTAAAGAAAAGAAGCCTAACTTGATTACCCGCGGTCTCAATACCCTGGCATCCTGTGTCAGCCCGGGATTATACGCTATTGTTGCCGGCGGTATGATAAAGGGAATTGTTGCTTTAATAACCGCTTTAGGCTTAGTGGACGCTTCATCACAAATCATTACCGTATTAAATGCTGTCGGTGACGCCCCCTTTTATTTCATGCCGTTTACCGTCGGCTTTAATGCCGCTAAACGTTTTTAAAGTAAAAGAAGTATTTGGTATCATGACAGCCGGTATTTTGATGTATTCTACGTTTGCAGCACCGGCAGAAGGAATCACCAGCTACGCTTTTGGTTTTCTGACAATACCGGCTTATAATTATAAAGCATCAATATTTCCGGTAATATTGTCAGTGTGGATCTTCTCGGTGATCTTCCATTTCATTGATAAAAAAATGCCCAAGAATTTACGCATTGTCTTCTCAGGCGCGTTGTCATTCTTGATAGCTGCTCCTTTGTTTCTAGCCTTTGCTGCTCCAATCGGCAATGAGATTGCTAAGCTTATGACCGGTACGTTCGCATGGTTATTTACGAATGCAGGTCCGTTTGCCGGCGCGTTGTTCTGCGGCATCATTCCTTTAACAATTATCTTTGGTATTAAAGGCTGGTCAGCCATTGAACTGCAGAATTTATCAACCTTAGGTTATGATTATATGCTGCCTAATTTCTTCTATTCAAATTTAGCTGTATCCGGTGCAATCCTCGCTTATTCGTTAAAGCAAAAACCAAGTGATAACCGATCAGCAGCAATCTCTACCGGCTTAGTATGTATTTTAGGCATTACTGAACCTGCCTTGTATGGTTATGCACTGCCGGAAAGAAGCCTCTATATGCGGCGATGCTGGGCGGTGCGATTGCCGGAGCTGTGGCGATGCTCTTAGGTGTTGTGACCTATGCATTCTCAATGCCCGGTATTACAAGTATCGCAACATATGTAGACAATGGAAGCAATTTCCTGATGCTGCTGATTACGATGGCAGTAGCATGGGGAGCATCATTTGCGATTTCATATGCGATTACTAAGAAAGAACAATAGAGGTGGAATATGAAAAAAGGATTTTCAGAAGGATTTTTATGGGGCGGCGCAATTGCGGCTTCACAGGCAGACGGCGCTTATAATCAAGGCGGTAAAGGTTTAGATACTCAGGATCTAAGATATTTCGATGCGGCTTGGACTAAGGAAGAACGTGCGATGTTTAAAAACCGCAGAATCAATGGTGAAAAATATAAAAAGGCATTAACTGATGATGATATCGTTCACTATCCTTTCAGATGGGGGATCGATTTTTATAACCATTATAAAGAGGACGTGAAGTTATTTGCGGAATTAGGCATCAAAGTATTGCGCACATCGATTAACTGGGCAAGAATTTATCCTAATGGCGATGATGAAATGCCCAATGAAGAGGGAATTAAATTTTATATAGATTTATTTGATGAATGCCGAAAATACGGTATTAAAGTATTCGCAACCATTCTTCATTACAATATACCTGTGCATCTGGTAGAAAAATACGGCGGCTGGAAAAACCGGAAAACGATCGATTTTTATGTTAACTATGCGGTGACATTATTTGAAAGACTTGGTGACAGAGTTGATTATTGGCTTCCCTTCAATGAATTTAATGCCGGTAGATTTAATCCTTATAACGGAGTATGCCTTGTGGAGGATCAGGAACCAGATTATGTTAATGCGATATTCCAATGTCTACATCATCAATTTATCGCTAATGCATTAACAATAAAAGCGGGGCATGAGATTTTGCCGGGGTCAATGATTGGCGGTATGATTGCCAGATTTACAACATACCCGGCCACTTGTCATCCTGATGATGTGATGCAGATGATTTTAGATGATCAATATTCAAATTGGTTTTATCTGGATGTAATGGCAAGAGGAAAATATCCTGCTATATTGAACGATATTTTGATAAAGAAAATATTCAGATTAAAAAAGAAGCGGGCGATGATATGATTTTAAGTGAAAATACGATTGATTTCACAGCTTTCTCATATTATTTTTCACAGGTTTCTACCACCAAACAAGGCTGGGAGAAGACCGCGGGAAATCTGATCATGGCCAATAAAAACCCATACTTAGAAACAAGTGAATGGGGATGGCAGAAAGATCCGGTTGGACTGCGTATTACGTTAAATCAGATTTATGATCGTTATCAATTGCCGGTATTTGTCGCCGAAAATGGATTAGGTGCCAAAGATAACCTTGAAGCTGACGGAACTATACACGATCCATATAGAATTGATTATTTGAAAACTCATATCGCGCAAATGAAAGAGGCAGTAATCGATGGCGTTGATTTGTTGGGATATACATTGTGGGGCTTCATCGATATTGTCTCATGCGGACCTATGGAAATGAGTAAGCGCTATGGAGTAATCTATGTTGACCGAGACGATGAGGGGAAGGGAACCAATAAGCGATACAAAAAAGATTCTTTTTACTGGTATAAAAAATGTATCGAAACTAACGGTGATATTGAATAATTAAATGATATTATATAAAGCAGTATCTTTCATGAGGAGATCCTGCTTTTGCTTATTTTAGCTGAGTGATTTGTGCATTTATAAGTGGTCTTAAGCATAGAATGCCATGAGGTGATTGAATGTTTGACCGTCTGAATTGCATCATGGTAGATTTGCTGATCCAATTTTCGCCCTATGTACTCTGGGCCATTTGTTTTGTGTTTCTGCTCAGCAATGCCGTCAGTCTTGAATTTTATCATACATATGTAAGATTTATGCCATTGTTAACGCTTCTTACGATATTAAGATTTTGTAAGGCAACCAATGGTGAGGCGCTATTTGACTGTCATCCATATGGCTGCGGTATCTATGTGATGCAGGGACTGATACCATGGCTTCTCATTCAGTCCTTCGGCTTTGTGGGGATGGAGCTTTCGTTATTCTTTATAATTGGTCTGCATTATTTCAGTGATCGCTATCTTATTTTTATGGAAGATAAACTGCCCTCAATGAAGATAAAATAATACTTTTTGATTGTTTAGTCATGGTTTAATTAAGGAATCATTGACTTTTACTTGATTAAAGAAAAATAATTGCATATAATAATCAAGTAAAGGTTAAGACGGAAAGAGTAGTACCCAATGAACTGACAGAGAGCGGATGGCTGGTGGAAATCCGCAGGGATAAGGGTATGAAGATGGCTCCTGAACTGTTTTTCTGAATCGTTAGGAAAAAACGTAACTGCGCGTTAAGCAGATGAGGTGTACGATGTACACAAATTAAGGTGGTACCACGAGATTTCGTCCTTTGGCGGAATCTTTTTTTATTAAAGCAGGAGGATGCGACATGAAAAATAAAGGTAAATATTATTTGACGACGGCGATTGCCTATACGTCAGGGAAACCGCATATCGGCAATACGTACGAAATTATACTTTCAGATGCGATTGCCCGTTATCGCCGCTCACAGGGATATGATGTATTCTTTCAGACAGGAACTGATGAACATGGACAGAAAATTGAAGAAAAGGCAGTAGCTGCCGGAGTTACACCACAGGCATATGTCGATGGTGTGGCAGATGTGATTCGCGAGAATTATAAACTGATGAATATTTCTTACGATTATTTTGTGAGAACAACCGATGATTATCATGTAAAGCAGGTACAGAAAATATTTAAAAAGCTTTATGAACAGGGCGATATTTACAAAGGTAAATATGAAGGACTGTATTGTACGCCATGTGAGTCCTTCTGGACTGAAAGTCAGCTTGTCGATGGGAAATGCCCTGACTGCGGCCGGCCAGTTCAGAAAGCAACGGAGGAAGCATATTTCTTCAATCTTCAGAAATATGCTCAGCGCTTGATTGATCATATTGAATCTCATCCTGAATTTATTCAGCCTGAATCAAGAAAAAATGAAATGCTGAATAATTTCATCAAACCGGGACTACAGGATCTTTGCGTTTCCAGAACTTCTTTTAAATGGGGTATTCCGGTTGATTTTGATGATAAGCATGTGGTTTATGTATGGATTGATGCGTTATCAAACTATATTACAAGCTTAGGATTTGATGCGGATGGCAGCCATGGTGAAAACTATAAGAAATACTGGCCGGCAGATGTTCATGTCATCGGTAAGGATATTCTGAGATTTCATACGATCTATTGGCCGATTATGCTGATGGCATTAGGACAGCCACTGCCTAAACAGGTATTTGGTCATCCTTGGCTTTTAGTCGGTGATGGTAAAATGAGTAAATCCAAAGGCAATGCCATCTATGCGGATGAGCTGGTGAAGTATTTCGGTGTCGATGCCGTTCGTTATTTCTGCCTAAGTGAAATGCCTTATGCTCAGGATGGCACAATTACATGGGAACTGATGATTGAAAGAATCAATTCTGATTTGGCGAATGTACTCGGCAACCTGGTGAATCGTACCATTTCAATGACCAATAAATATTTTGAGGGTGTGATTAGTAATCCTGAGGTTAATGAACCGCTGGATGAAGAACTGAAACAGGCGGCGATGAACGCGGTTAAGGGTGTTGAGAAGAAGATGGATGAGCTGCGCGTTGGCGATGCGATTGCGGAAATTTTCGTTCTGCTTAAACGTTGCAACAAATACATTGATGAGACAACACCTTGGACATTGGCGAAAGAAGGCAAAAATGATCGTCTGGCGATAGTGCTGTATAATTTGCTTGAAGGTATCCGCATTGCGGCTATTCTGCTTGAACCATTCCTGCCGGAAACGGCGAAAAAGATTTTCGCACAGTTGAATACAGAAGTAACTGATTTAGATACTTGCGAAAGCTTCGGTCATTTGGAATGCGGTAAAAAAGTCATCGCTAAACCAGAGATTCTATTTGCCCGCATCGATGCAAAGGAAATGCTGGATACTATCGAAAAGGATCATGAAAAAGCGGCTGAACCAGTAAAAGAAGCTGTTAAAGAAGTGGAAAAGAAACCGGAAATTACTTTTGATGATTTCTCTAAATTAGAATTAAAAACAGGCACAGTTTTGAAATGTGAAAAACATCCTAAGGCGGATAAGCTTTTAGTTTCCCAAATCGACGTAGGCAATGGTGATGTGCGTCAGATTGTCAGCGGTATTGCGACCCATTTTACGCCTGAAGAAATGGTAGGCAGACAAGTGATCGTAGTAACAAATCTTAAACCTGCTAAGCTGCGCGGTATTGAAAGTCAAGGCATGATCTTGGTCGGTGAAACAGAGAATGATGAACAGTTGGCATTAGCTGCCTGTGATTTGCCGAATGGCTCAATCGTACGTTAATGAGTGAGCTGATTGAATTCAGACTCATTGATTTAAACTCAAAGGATTACCTGGTTGAAAAACAGCTGCGTGAGGATATGCTGAGAAAACCGCTGGGAATGATCCTGTCACATGAGGATCTGCGTTTCGATCATTTGTTTACTCATGCCGGTGCTTTTATTCAGGGCCATCTAGTCGGCTGTCTGATCTGGCGTAATGTTAGTGAAACATGTGTCCAGATCAAGCAAGTATGTGTGCATCACTCTTATCAGAAAAGACATATTGGTTCTTCGCTCATGAAATATGCAGAACAGGAAATACGCCAAACTGGTTATCGGGAAATCATGCTGCATGCAAGAAGCAATGCATGGTCATTTTATCAGCGGTTGGGTTATGAATATAGCAGTGATGAGTTTAAAGAGGTTGGCATCATTCATCGTGAAATGCGTAAACTATTATAGATATAGGACGGAAATGGTTTTACTGTTTCCGTTTTTTTATAAATTATGACAAACTACTTTGTCTGTCGTAGTAGTTGTGCTATACTAAAGGTACTTCATCAGGTGGAGTAGTTAGGAGGCGCTATGATCAGCAGTGATGTATTGCGTGGTTATAATGATACAATTGTGTTGGCTTGTCTGCTTGATAAAGATTCATACGGCTATGAAATCAATAAGCAGATCAGAGATCAATCAAGAGGGTACTATCATATTAAAGAAACCACACTGTATTCAGTGTTTAACCGATTAGAAAAGCATGGCTTTATTACCTCCTATTTTGGTAATGAATCATTGGGAAAACGGCGGACTTATTATCATATAACACCAAAGGGGTATGAATATTATTGCAGTAAATGCCAGGAATGGAAGGAAACTCAAGAACTGATTGACGCATTTGTCAGAGAAACGATCGAGGAGAAATAATATGGAAAAAATTAGAGTATTTGTGGATAATGTATTTTCCGGTTTGCCTAAAACAAAAGAAGTAATCGACATGAAAAGAGATATTCTAAGTAATATGGAGGAACATTATCTTGAGTTAATTAAACAGGGGAAAGACGAGGATTCAGCGTTTGGTATTGTCGCTTCAGAGTTTGGCAGCATTGAAGATATTCGCCGTGAGCTAAACCTTGATGAAATCTTATATAATGAAAGCAATTTGCCAATCGATGAGGATAGTCCGATGATATCCTATTTTCAGCGTAAATTCAGAAATGGCATCATTGCGGGTGTTGTCTGTTGTATCATTGGGGTATTTGGTACGGCTGTTATTTATGAAATTTTTTATTATAACTATTTGGTAGAAGCGATGCAGATCGCATGGTTCAGTGTATTTGTATGTATCGGTGTGATTTTATTTATCTACTGGGGAATGGAAAAAGACCGCTTTGAGAAAGGCTGCGGCAGTCTGAATGGGATGGAAGCCTTTCAGGAAGCGCCGATGAAAAATAAAAAAATGAAGGGAATCATTAACGGTATATTATGGCAGTTAACCGTTTTGGTTTATTTGCTGATGGGTTTCTTTATGGGATTGTGGCATCCAGGGTGGATCATCTTTATCATATCAGCGATTATCAGCAGTGTTATCAATGCTTTCCTTTAAGCAGCTAACGCTGCTTGTAGGCAGTCAATGCTTGTGCTAATATATACAAAAATACATTGAATGTGGAGGTAAGAATATGAATGAAATAGAAAAATGGTATGATGAAGTTTACGATGAATGGACGCGGCTTGATCAGCATCGTGTTGAGTTTGATATTACAAAACGTTATCTTGATCATTACCTTAAAGGGGATAAGTTAAGAATTTTTGATATTGGCGGCGGTCCGGGAAGATATTCTATCTATCTGGCGGAAAAAGGTCATCAGGTAACACTGCTTGATCTGTCTGGCAAAAACGTTGAAATAGCTAAAATCAAGGCGAAAGAAGCTGGTGTTGAACTTGAGGGTGCGGTTAAAGGCAATGCCTTGGATTTAAGTGAATTTGAAAGTGAAGCGTATGATGTTGTTTTATTGATGGGACCGCTGTATCATTTGATTCATGAAGCAGACCGCCGCAAGTCGATAGAGAATGCATTGCGTCTGTTGAAAAAAGGCGGTTTGCTGATTGCTGCTTTTATATCAAATTATGCGCCGATTCAAGATGCATTATTGTATTGCAATGCTGATTTTGACACTAAGGAATTACTTGCTTATTTGGAAAATGGATTAAATAAAGCTGAACAGGGCTTTACTACGGCTTATTTTACAGGGGTTGAAGAAGCTAAGGCACTGATGAATAGTTTTGGTTTAGAAGAGCTAGCTTTTGCGGGCATCGAAAATATTCTTGGCAGCAAGGAAAGTGAAATCATGGCAAGTCTGCAGTATGCTAAATGGATTGATATCGCCTATGCACTGAGTCAGGATACTAAGGTTTATGGTACCAGTCAGCATTTTTTATACGTCGGCAAGAAATAGAAGTTGCAAACTAGAGTAAACATGTTTAAACTATGTTTATAGGAAGTGATACAATGTTTGAAAAATATATGATTACGCAGTATATGAAATAAAACGCGGATATGCTGAGGATGAAGAAGGATTCGTATGTCTATGCTGTCAGCAAAGGTTTTCAAAAGATGAAATTTATCCATGTGATAACCATTTTTATAAGGCAAATAAGGCAGTAATGGTGCATCTGAAACAAGTTCATCCTGACTATTTTGATTTATTGCTGGCGCATACGTGCCATGGCTGTACAGAGCGGCAAATTGAAATCCTAAAGTATATGAAGCAGGGGTATAAGGATAATGAGATTGCAAGGCTTACCGGTGTGGCGGCGGCTACCATTCGGCATCAGCGGTTTATTTTAAAAGAAAAAGGCCAGACAGGCTAAAAGCTATCTGGCTGTTGCTGAATCTGTATTTGAACCTGATGAAAATGATCCTTATGTAAAGATTCATGAGGGTGCCAGAATGGTTGATGAACGTTATTGTGTCACTGAAGATGAGGAAGCAAAGGCCATGGCAAGTCTTTTTGTTTCAATGGAACCTTTAAAGCTGAAGCAGTGGCCGGCAAAGGATAAGAAGAAAATTATTGCTTTGCGAAAGATCTGTGAATGCTTTGAGAGAAATCATGAGTATACAGAAAAAGAAGTCAATGCTGTTTTAAGAAATATATTTGATGATATCGCAAGTTTGCGCCGGGCATTGATTGAATATGGGTTTATGGCACGCAGTGAGGACTGCAGTAAATACTGGCGAACGTAAACGAGTGTGGTTATTCCACACTTTTTATTTTATGTTGACTTATAACATAAACAATATTAGAATATGTTTATGTTATAAATAAATAAGGAGACTGATTATGAAAGAAAACGATGAATTGCGGATGTTTAAAAGCTTAATGCCTCTAAAATTGACTGCACTGCCTAAAAAGAAAGAGCTGCGTCAAATTACTCTGCAAAGAATTGCTGAATGTTTTACGGCATCGAGGGAATATACAGAGCAGGAGGTTAATGAAATCCTAATGGGTGTTTATGAGGATTATGTTTATCTTCGCAGGGAGCTGGTGGAACATCAATATTTGAAGAGGACAGCAGATGGCTGCCGATATTGGAAGTGATTTAAAGCGGACGCTGCTTGGGCGGGCAGTGTCAATGCTGGGGAATGGCATGCAGAGTATCGCGCTGCCATTGATGTTTCTGAAACTGACGGATTCACTGTCGGTGAGCGGCACACTGTTTGCGTTCATGCAATGCCCGGCTGTTCTGCTTGCTCCCTGGCTTGGTCTGAAGCTTGAAAGTTTAAATAAAAAGTATTGCATGGTAGCTCTTGACATAGCACAGGCAGGACTGCATGGTTTACTTTTAATTCTCGTGCTGAATCATGCTGAACTATGGCTGATGGCATCCCTGCTGGCGGTCAGTGCGGTTTTGTCACAAGCCTTTAATATCAGTACCAGTGTGCTGCTGAGCGAATTAAGTAATGAAGCAAACCGGCAGCAGATGAATGGGTTAAAGGGGATTGTTGATAATGGTGTGGCTTTGGCGGCACCATTATTCGGAACGCTTGTCTACACAGGTTTAGGCTTTGAGGCTATTGTGCTGCTGAATATCGTTAGTTTTGGTTTGTCAGGGTTAATGGAATGTTTCATCAAATTAGAACAAAAGCCGGCTGACATTCATCAGCGGGATAAAGATTATCGGGAATTAATCCCCTTTTTCAAGAAAAAGCCTCTTGTTCTTCGTTTATTTTTAATAACCGGCTGTTTGAATCTGTTTTTTGCTCCGCATGAGGAAATCTTTTATCCGGCAGTGCTGATTAAAAATTATCACTATTCAGAGACGGTGTATGGATTAGCCAATCTGCTTTTTGTGGCAGGTATGCTGCTGACATCATTTATTATTTATCGATCCAATAAAGGCTTGTTCAGTCTGAAGACAAATTTGCTGCTGAATAGTACGCTGCTTGGATGCCTTGGCTTCAGCTCACTGATCGGTATCAACTCAGCAATTTATTTTATGATCTTTATGATAGTGATGATTTTCAGCGGTTCACTGACATCAATGATTAACATCCCTTTGATTTCTTATTTTCAAAATGAAGTGGATGTGACTATACAAAGCCGATTCTTTGCTCTGCAAAGCTTTACATCTTCATGCCTGATTCCGCTGGGGATTTTTCTGGCCGGGCAGTTAAGCGAGAACAGCTCCGGCGGTTTTATCATGGGAATGTTTAATTGCTGCATCCTCATTCTTGTTTATTTACTTATGAGAGGGTACAATATAGAAAACAATCAGAGGTGATAGGAATGAGTACGTATGTAATCAGTGATCTGCATGGTCAGCTGGAGCTGTTTAATCAGATGCTGGATAAAATAGATTTTAAAGAAACGGACCATTTATATATGCTTGGGGATGCTGTGGATCGCGGCCCGGACGGAATTTTATTGTTGAAAAAGGTTATGGGAATGAAGAATTGCACTTTTATTTTAGGTAATCATGAAAAGATGCTTCTGGATCATTATACAGATACAGATGTGGATCATGAAACTGCTTTAAAACGATGGCTGCGTAATGGCTGTGAACCAACGATGAGGGGCTATGAGGCATTAAACGATAAGGAAAGGGAAGCCGTGATTTATTTTCTTAAACAGGCACCGCTGCAGCTGATTCTCGACGTAAATGGTAAAATGTTCTGTTTAGTGCATGGGGCTCCATGTTATGAAAATCAAGAGGATTATGATCCGGCTAAGCATTTAGGTCATTCATGGCGTGACGTTTTTGTATGGACGCGTATCGGTGCTGATGAAACTTTTGAGGGCCCGCATGTAATTATCGGACATACACCAACGGCAGCTTATCAGCCGGATAAACCCTGCAGGATTTGGCATGGCAAGAATGTGAGCGATATTGACTGCGGATGTGCAATGCTGGATATGGGCGGGCAGCTGGGGTGTATGCGGCTGGAGGATATGGCGGAATTCTATATAGCACCCAAGAGAATCAATCATTAAGGTTAAAGATGAAAGAAAATACAGTAAGTATCATTGTACCGGTATATAACCGTGAAAAAATTATCGCCCGATGTCTGCAGTCTCTGCAGGCTCAAACCTATAAGCAATTAGAAATCATTGTTGTTGATGATGGCAGTCAGGATCAATCGGCTGAAACATGCATGGCACTGGCTGCGAAAGATTCACGAATTAAAGTTATAAAGCAGACAAATAGCGGGGTGTCATCGGCCAGAAACAGAGGCATCAAGGAAGCAGCAGGTGAATATATTATGTTTCTTGATTCAGATGATGAATATGAAGCGGATACAATAGCCGCCATGATGGAATACGCGGCTGAAAATACACTTTGTATCTGTGGAATGCGGTGCATCGATCAACATGGCAAAGCCAAAGATTATGTCTATGGTCAAACACCGGTAAGCTATTATGATTCAGAATATTACTTTGAAATGGATCGCCGGCGATTGTTTTATTCTGTCTGTAATAAATTATATATTAAAGAGAAAATTATAAAGAATGGCTTATTTTTTGATGAAAGTATCCATTATACGGAAGATTTTATATTCAATTTACATTATTATCAGCATATAGATCGAGTTATGTTAATCAATAAGCCTTACTACCATTACATTGATTGTGATCAAAATTCATTGTCTAAGGATAATCGACAGAACTTTTTAAAGGGGACGCTTGCAAATAATCAAACTGTTATTGAGTATTTGAATGCTAATCCCCAAATCCCTGAAGTTTTAAAAGCACGTTGCTATCATAATTTTTTAGTGAATATTCTATGCTATCTTGATCGCAGCAATTCGTTTTTTAAGGTTGATCGAAAGGCGGCATCCGCATTAATTTCGGACGCGATGAAGGATATGGAAAGCATGTTGCCTTATGCGAATCATAAGACACGCATTGAATATTGGCTGCTTAAACATAAACTGTTTCTAACTGACAGAATTATACGCGCAATCTATTTTAAATGGTTCGCTTAATCAATGCGACAGCTCCTTTAGGTGTGAAATCTGAAAGTGAGCTGTTATTTTTTAGTTGAAACCATGGTAAAATCAATACAAATTGTACTATAATAGTAGGAAGTTGAGGAGTTGGTAAAATGGTTGATGTAATCGTACTGGGCGGCGGTCATGCTGGGGTTGAAGCGGCGTTGGCGGCAGCCGTTTAAATAAAGAAACAATCTTATTCACTATGCATATCGATATGATTGCCGCTATGCCGTGCAATCCAAGTGTCGGCGGTCCGGCAAAAGGTATTGTTGTACGTGAAATTGATGCCTTAGGCGGTGAAATGGGCAGAGCTGCTGATGCTACCGCGCTGCAGTTTAAAATGCTGAATACTACAAAGGGCCCCGGCGTTCAGTGTCTGCGGGTACAAAGTGATAAAATCGCTTATAAAAAATATATGCAGAATGTGGTTTTGAATACTAAAAATCTGCAGGTGCGGGAAGCTATTATTGAGGAAGTATTAATTCAAGACGGCAAAGCAGTCGGCGTAAGATTAAACAGCGGTGAAACTGTTCTTTGCAGGGCACTGATCATTACCAGCGGTACATTTATGAGCTCCTTAGTTATGGTTGGGCATACGGCAACACCAAGCGGACCGGATGATGAACCAACGACAGAAAAGCTTTCGGAGAGTTTAAGAATGGCTGGTTTAAGAACATTCCGTTTAAAAACAGGGACACCGGCCAGAGTTTATACTGACAGCATTGACTTTTCAAAGACAGAGCTGCAGCCGGGAACTGATGAATTTGTCTGCTTTTCGGCCGATACTAAACGTGAGGATGTGCGTCCTTTTGAGAAGCAGCATGTCTGCTATCTAACATATACGGCTTTGCAAACACATAAAATTATTAATGATAACTTGAAAGAATCGGCCATGTATTCAGGCTTGGTTAAGGGTGTTGGACCTAGATACTGCCCTTCAATCGAAGATAAATTGGTACGCTTTGCTGATAAGGAAAGACATCAGATATTTTTAGAGCCTGAATCGGAATCATTGGACACTACTTATGTTCAGGGGTTCTCTACATCGATGCCGCATCATATTCAGGATCAAATGCTGCATTCACTGCCGGGGCTTGAAAACTGCCGGATTAAGAAATATGCCTATGCAATAGAATATGATGCTATTGATCCGCTGCAATTAAAGCCTACACTGGAATTAATTGCTGTTGAAAATCTGTTTACAGCTGGTCAGATCAACGGTACCAGCGGCTATGAGGAAGCGGCGGCACAGGGATTGATGGCAGGAATCAATGCCAGTTTAAAGCTTGATGGCAAAGAAGGCTTGATCCTGCATCGAGATGAAGCTTACATCGGTGTAATGATTGACGATCTGGTTACGAAAGGCACACAGGAGCCTTATCGGCTCTTGACATCAAGAGCTGAATATCGATTGCTTTTGCGCCATGACAACGCTGATATGCGGCTGACTGAAAAAGGCTATGAAATCGGCTTGATCTCGCAGGATCGTTATGATCGTTTTAAAAAGAAGATAAGTGATATAGAAGCAGGTGCAAAGGCACTTTCAGCGATTCGCTTCACCTCTAGATCAGAGGTAGCTGCCTATCTTGAAAAACTTGGCTTTGACCCGCTGACTGAAGGAATCAGTGCATTAGAACTGCTGAAACGTCCGGGTGTGACAATCGCTGAATTAAAACCGTATACGCATCTGGAGATTTCTGCAGAAGCAGCCCGTCAGATTGAAATTGAGGTTAAATATGAAGGTTACATTCGCAAGGCTCGTAAAGAAGCGGATAAACTAAAGGCGATGGAAAATCTGAAACTGACTGGGATTAATTATGATGAGGTAGAAAATTTATCTCTTGAAGGCCGTCAGAAGCTAAAGGCGATTCAGCCGGCAAGCGTAGGCCAGGCTTCTCGAATATCCGGAGTCAACCCTGCGGACATAGCTGTTTTAGCTATTCATCTTGAACAGCGCAAGCGTCAGAATTAGTAAAGTCAGGTGTAATTGACATTCATGTGTAAGAAGTATATGATGAAGCATATAGGAGAGAGAACGATGCAAGCTTATAATTTCAAAAGTCTGGAAGGTGCCTATGATTAAAGCGGTGTTATTTGATATGGACGGTGTTTTAATTGATTCAGAGCCGGTTTACAGTCAGCGTAAAATTGATTTTTTCAGCCAATATGGCTGTCATTTCACAAAAGAAAGAATGAATTCATTTGCTGGACTCGATCTGGATGTAATCATGCAGAAGCTGTTTCCTGAGAAGCCCGGCGCTGAGTTGGAAAGAATTATTGATATTTATAAACAATTTTCAGAAACTTACCCCTTTCCCTACGCTGAAATCTTGAACGCAGGGGTAAAAGAAACGTTGCGGGCGTTAAAGCAGCAGCATATTAAAACTGCGATCGTCTCTACTTCTCCTAAAAAAAGCATTAATGAAATGATCAGTACCTGCAATTTAGAAACTATGTTTGATCTGATAGTCAGCGGTGAAGATTATCCCAAATCAAAGCCGGATCCAGCTGTTTATAATGCAGCCAGAGATGTGCTTGGGTATAAAGCAGATGAATATCTAGTCATTGAAGATTCAGATACTGGTATTTCGGCAGCAAAAGGCAGCGGTTTATTAGTAGCTGCCATACGGGCTGATAAGTATGGTTTTCTTCAAGATCAAGCGGATATACTGATTGATACGGTAGATGAAGTGTTAGATATTATTAAGAAAATAAATAAGGAGTGATTCCATGAGCATGCTTAAGACAATTGGTACTGTATTTATTGGTATAGGAATGGCTGGTGTGGCAATCAGTGCAGTGTCCAAAATCGTGAAAATAAGTCAGGAAAAGAAAAACAAGGCTGAAACATCAGCTGCAGAGCCAATCGTTTCTGTACCAATTGAAAAGGTTGTGATCGCAAGACCTAAACCTGCGCAAATTCGTCACATGAATGAACTTTTAAGACGGGTAGAAATTCATGATGATCGTTTGAAAAGATCAGCGGCAAAACGTTTATCAACAATCAGAAAAAGAACGCGGGTCATTATTCATAAATAAAAAATGCATTATTCAGCTGTCCATATAGAGGATAGTTATAATAATGCATTTTTATTAATCAAGACTGATGTCTTATGAAAGTATGTATGATTATAGAAACTGAGCCAATACAAGTGAAAGTATCACGGTGATAATTCCACAAAGACCTAAAGCAATTCCGCTCATCGCACCTTCAACCTCACCGATTTCCAATGCTTTAGATGTGCCGAGCGCATGCGAAGAGGTACCGATTGCAATGCCGCGAACAACAGGATCTTTAATTTTAAATACTTTAATTAAGGTTGGCGCTAAAACTGCCCCGATTATGCCGGTTATAATCACGGCGGCAATAGTAATCGGAACGATGCCGCCTAAAGAAGCACTGACGTCCATGGCGATGGGGGTGGTTACCGATTTGGGAATCAGGGAATAAGCCATAGCTTCATCAAGCTGAAATACATTGCAAAGCAGCATGACAGAAGACATGGATACGATGGACCCAACTAAAGTACCAGCTAGAATGGGGATTAGATTCTTTTTAAGTTTATCAGCCTGACGGTAAATAGATAAAGCTAACATGCAGGTAGCAGGTGTGAGAAACATTGAGATAAAAGAGGCACCCTGATTAAAGTGATCAAGGGATATGCCGGCAGCATTCAGAAAAACAATCACAATCAGAATTGCAATCAACAATGGGTTAGCAACCGCCAGCTTTGTTTTCTGTTGAATCAGCAATCCAATCTTATAGGCAATGATACATAGAAATATAGAAAATAAAGGAGAAGCAATAATTTCATTCATACTAATTTATCCTCCTTATCAATTTCTGTATTCCCTGCACTGTCAAAACAGTGGCAAAAAAAGTAAGCAAGGTAGTTAGCAGACAAATCAGCAATAAAATAAGCGCCTGACTTTTTAATAATTCAAAATATTCCATGATGCCAACACCGGCAGGAATGAAAAGAAAAGCCATGTTTTTTAATAGATAATCACCAATATCAGCAATTTGATGTTCCTTGATTATTTTAGTGCATAATAATATAAAAAGGATCGCCATGCTGATAATGCTGACAGGAAAATTAAACGGCAGACTCTCCGCAATTGCAATCGATCCAAGGCAAACGGCAAATAATAAAGCGCATTGTTCCAGAAGTTTCATAAGATTCCCTCATTTTGATATAACGATTTTTATTATAGTCAGTTTTCTTAGCATTTACAATAAAAAAGTGATGAAAGGGATCATCACTTTTTCATAAATTCTTTGATTTTACTAATTGTTTCGTCACAGACAACATGCTCAATCTTACAAGCATCATTCTCTGCGTTCTCTCTTGAAACATGCAGAACACCTTCTAAAAATCACATAATATTTCATGCCGGTTATAGACATCACTGGCCTTTTGCCGTCCGGCTTCTGTCAAATGTACTTCACCATAAGTTTCCTGTGTTACAAAACCCATTTCTTTTAAAACATTCATCGCTTTATTAACGCTTGGTTTTGATACATTTAAACTTTTGGCTATATCCACAGAACGGACTTTACCGTTTTTCTCCAGTAAAAGTATTGTTTCAAGATACATTTCAGCACTTTCACCTAATCGATCACTATGATTCATGGTTCATTTCCCTCGCTATTTCTTCATATGCGGATTCTTTAAAACCAACTAATACTTTTGTATCACTGACTAGCAGCGGACGTTTAATCAGCATGCCATTCTCAGACAGAGCTTTGATTTTCTCATCATAACTCATGATTTTAAGCTTTTCCTTATAATTGTTATCGCGATAAACCTTGCCGCTGGTATTGAAAAATTGTTCGACGGTAAGACCGCTGAGCGGTATCCATCGTTTTAATTCATCAGCGGTAGGCGTATCAACATGAATATGCCGATCGATGAATGTTACATTCTTGGCTTCAAGATATTTTCTTGCTTTGATGCAAGTGCTGCATTTAGGATACTCAATAAACTGCATCAAATCACCTCATGTCTATATTAACACAAAATAATAAATAAAGCGTCTATTTAGCCTGATGATCTTTTAAAAAGTTGACATAAGATAAAATATTGTTTTGTTCTTCAGCCGTAATTTCACGGTAACCGCTCAGCAGCTGGCTTTCTTGTTTAGTGAGGGTATAAATCGTATCCTCTTCCATACCGCCTTGAACAACTGCGCGGAAGTCAAGCTTTAAAATATCGCAAAGCATCAGCAATGTTTCTGAATCTGGACGGCGTTTACCGTTGATGTAATTGCTTATTGTATTTTGAGATAAATGAGTAGCCGCAGCCACTTCTTTCTGTTTAAGGCCTTGCACTTCCATTGCATTTTTTAAAATCGTACCAATATCTCTAGTCATATAGTTACCTCCTTCAATCGATGGCAGAGCCATCTCTTCTACTATTATATAGTAAAGTTTAAAGAACTTCGATATTTTATTTAGAAAAATTCTCAAACTGTTGATTATTTTCTTGTGAAAATGTCAGTTTCAGCTTAAAATATCAGGGTGAGGTAGATGAAAATGTTATTTAAAAATTTTAATTTAAGTGATGAATTACTAAAAGCGGCAGCGCTTTTGGGATATGAAGAGGCTTTGCCGGTGCAGGAAAAAGTGATTCCTGCCTTGCTGGCGGACAGAGATGTTTTAGTGCAGTCAAAGACCGGGAGTGGGAAAACAGCAAGCTATGCGATTCCTGAAATTGAAAAGATTGACTGGCTGGGAAATGAACCGCAGGTGCTGGTGCTGACGCCGACCCGAGAGCTGGCGAGACAGGTGCAGGTTGATTTTAAATCTTTAGGAGCATATAAAAGGATCAATGCGGTTACATTATTTGGCAAGCAACCATTTAAAAGTCAAATCATGGATTTAAAGCAAAAGGTGCATGTGGTAGTTGGTACGGCGGGCCGGGTGCTTGATCATTTAGAGCGGGGTACGCTGAATCTGGATCATGTCCATACGTGTATTTTGGATGAAGCGGATGAAATGCTGAATCTTGGTTTTATAGAGGAGGTAACTAAAATATTAAGTTATCTTCCGGCTAAGTGTACGATGGCTATGTTTTCTGCGACAATCAATGATTCAATCAAGGAGATTGCGGAAACATATTTGCATGATGCGGAAGTGATTAAAGTCGGTGAGGTTAAAAAGTACAATACGAATGTAGATTTGTTTTATGTGAAGGCGAATAAGGAATGTAAAGAGGAGCAATTGCTTAAAGTGTTATATAAAGAATTGCCGCAGCAGGCAATGATCTTTTGTAATTTCAGGGAGAGTGTGGAGCAGGTGTTTGATTTGCTGTGTGAAAAGCGAATCAGCTGTCTGATGATACACGGAGGTTTAATGCAGGAAGAACGGCTGGCCAATATGCGGGATTTTAAAAAAGGAAAGTATCGTGTTTTGGTGGCGACTGATGTAGCAGGCAGAGGCATTGATGTTGCGAATGTTACCCATGTTATCAATTATGAGTTTCCAACTACTACCGAGGATTTTATTCATCGGATCGGCCGGTGCGGCCGTGTTGATAAGAAAGGAATAGCTATTTCGCTGGTGCTGCCGACGCAGATGAAGTATCTGAATATGGTGCAGGAAGAACTGGAAACGGAGTTGAAATGCATCGATGAGCAAGCGTTTGAAGGTGCGGTATATGCTTCAATTCTGAGTCGATCTGAAGAGATCAGACAGAAAGAGGAAGCGATTGATGAGGATAAATGCAAGCTTTATTTTAAAGGCGGGCGGAATAAGAAGCTGAGAGCTAAAGATCTGGTCGGTGCAATTATGGATGTGCCAGGTGTTGAATTTAATGATATAGGGATTATTGAGATTTTGGAAGCTGCCAGTTATGCGGAGATTCTTAATGGCAAGGGGGAATTGGTGCTGCGGGGGCTGCGGGGAAAGAGTATAAAGAATAAGCAAATTGCGGTGGAAAAGAAAAGATAAGCGGTTGGAGAAATTATAGAAGGTTATTTGACTTATCTTTTGATACTAAATAAAAGGCAGGCGGAAGTGTTGAGGACGTCTGTTTTTTATTTGAATGATGGTGATGTAAAAAAGATGTAAAAAATTATGCATTTTGTTCACTTTTTAAAAGTTTATGCTATAATATCAATGTATTGGAATTGTTGGCTTATGCTGGTCCAAAGTTGTGACAAGGCTAAGCCTGGATACAATGTAATCATTGATTTACCAGAAAAGGCTAAGATGTTTATATTACTGTTTGGTGATATAAAGGGAAAGCATTTTCAATCATTGCGTTTATTTGGATACTTTAATGGATTAGCTTTCCCACTTTTTCGTTAAATATTCGGATAAATACACTGTTTTCGGGGTGCTTTTTCGAAAACTTTCAATTTTAGGTTGATTTCTGGTTCATGAATGATATAATAGTAGCAAGGATACGATTATGCACAAACAATAGACATAAAAGTGTCCTAAAATAAGTTAATTCCAATAGGGAAAGAGAAAGAGAGAGGAGATTTATTTATATGAATAAATATTCAAGTAAGGCCGTTAAGACTGCTGCTACCGTTGGTATGTCTTTGGCTATGGTTTTGAGTGCTGCTGCTCCAGTTATGGCTGCTAGTGTAACTACTGATATGTGTGGTACTAGTATCGAAGATACAACATGTGGTAGAACAGTATTGAATGCTGTATTAGAAAAATTAGATGGTACTCCATTTGCCGAATCAAATATGGATAACGGTTTAGAAGTAAAAAATAATGATGGAAGTAAAGTATCAATTTACGAAGCAATCGCTGAGAATATAGATTCTCTAAAAGCTTTCAAAAACACATTGTCTTATTCTTCAGATGAATACAAAACTATTACAGCAATGGTAAAATTCCATGATGCAATGGTTGTATTATTTGGCGCTGATTATGCTACTACTGCAGTTAGTGATACTGAATTCGGTGCAGGTATAGTTAAAACAGTATTAGAGGATACTGATGGTACAAATTTAACAAAAGCTAATTTAACTAAAGTTAAAGATGCAAAGAAAGATGCTGGCGAAGTTATTGGCAGTGACTTCTTAACATTAGTGAACCAAGCACAATACAAATTAGAAGATGCTCTTAATATTGATGAAGAGGATTTTGATGAAAAACTAGCTAACTTTTATGATGCTTTCAATAAAGTATTAGAAAACGATTTAGATGGCAAGGCTACTAAATTAACAGCTGCTGAACAAACAATCACAGGTTATGCCGAGGATGTAGCTAAAGTAAATTTATCAAGTAAATCTGCAGTAAAAGCAAGAATCAATAAGATTAAAGACGCTGATGACTATGATCAGTTCAAGGATGAAGATTTAGTTATTTCATTAATCGATGCTTATCAGGAAATCATTGATAGCATTGGAAATATCTCTGACATTACTACAACTGACTCTTACAAAACATATAACAAAACTAAAACTGATGATGAAGATAAGACAGTTAAATCATTCATTTCAGCATTAGCTAAAGGTAAAGTAAATGTTGATGGTGATTTCGTAAAAGACGGTTCAACTACAGCAACTGAAGAAGCCAAAGCGGTAGCAAAAGTATTAGATAGTGAACAATGGATTATCTTAAAAGACTTAAAAGAAGAAGTTCTTGATTCAGTTTGGAAATTTGAAACTACAAAGATCGGTAACTATTATAGAGATAAGTCAGAGTTTAACTCTTATGTTTCAGGAACACAAAAGAATGTTGTTATGAACAATATTCCGGGATTCTTATTAAAAGTAGTTGACACTGAAACTGGTGAATTTGGTTATGATTATTTAGAAGCTCACATGGAAAAAGTTGCTGATGCTTTAGATGCAGTTACTAAAGATATCGAAAAACTTACTCCTGCAAATATCAAAGCTTCAGATAAAGCTACATTAGAAGCTGCTGAAGATGCTATCTATGAATTAACTGAAGGCGGGAAATATGTTAAGAATTTAACTTCTAAACAAGCTAAAGAAGTTCGTAAAGCAGAAACTAAAGTTACTAACCTGCGTGAAGCATTCGATAATTTAGGTACTACTAATGTTGCCGGATGGTATGACATGGGTAACGGTAACTGGGGTTACAACAATGAAGACGGTACTCCTGCTGCTTACAAATGGGTTGCTTCTGGTTCTGATTGGTATATGATCAAAGACGGTAAGATGCTGAGAAATACTTGGTTGGCTACTGACGGTGGTCGCTGGTACTACTTAGACAATGCTGGTAAGATGGTTTCTAACCAATCAGTAGACGGCTGCTGGATCAATTCTTACGGCGTTTACATGAGCCCTTCTTACAACGGTTAATCTAAACACTATGTATGAAACTGAGATGTACAGAGATGTGCATCTCTTTTGCATGCAAAAGAGAGATTCGATTAAGAATCTCCCTTAAGTGTTAATAAGTTGTGTTAACTATTTAACCCAAACTCCGTAAGAATTGAATGTATAACCGTTAACTGTTGTGTTAGAAACCATTACGCCGTTATCATCAACATAGTACCATCTAGTACCCTGAGCATCAGAAGCGATCCAAGAGTTACGTAACATTGTACCGTTCTTTACATAATACCAATTAGCACCAGAAGCGATCCATTTAGTTGGTCTAGAACCATCTTCAGCGATGTAATCCCAATCGCCGTTGCCTTTGTCTACCCAACCTGAAGCTGTTACATTACCATTTAGAATTAATTTGAAATAAAGTGCTTCGATTAATTCGCGGTTTGCATCAACATCAGCTTTTTCACTTCTCTTTAAAGAAGTATAGATTGCTTTTCCATTTGCATCTAATTTTGATAAAGCTTTTTAGCAGCAATGATCTTTGCGGCTTGTTTGTCAGTTAATGTTGAATTCATCGTGATGCCTTCAATATCAGTAGTTACTGCTTTTAATAATTCGTCAACTGAAGCAGCATCAGCAATTAATAAATCATAATATGTTTCTTCTTCATCAGAATCTACTAATGTAGTCATTAATGTGTGTAATTTAGCACCGGCAGCTTGATCAAAAGTATAATAGCGACCTAAACCTGCATTTACTTCTTTCACTCTGTAGCTGCCACTAGTACGTTGTTCAGTAGTCACTGTCCAGAATTCATTAACAAATGCATCAACATAGTCTTTCAATGCAGTAATATCAGCTGTACGGAAAGCAGCAACTGCATCATCAATAGCATCTTGTTTTAAATCTTCAGTTACGTAATCCTTACCTTCTCCTACTGTTGCATTGATAGCTGTCACTAGAACATCTAACTTACCACCAGTACCATTTAATTTATCGAAAGCTTTCTTTTCAGTTTTAGTATCGTTGATTAAATCTTTCACATCCTGCATTTCAGATGCGATAGTTTCTAATCCTTCAATGTAATCAGCAACTACATCTTCATTTTTTACATCACCGTATTTGATTTCATCTAATTTATAAGAATCTTTAGTGATTTTAGCGATGAAAGCATTAATTGTTGAAAGATTCGTATAAGCAAGAGCTGCTTCATCATCAACTAATTCAGCTACACTTTTACCGGCTACTTTTTCTCCTGCTAATGCTTTAGCAAACTTTTTAGCATCACTACCAACATTATCTTCTTTGTAATCTTCAACATCTGCCGCTAAATCAGCAAACAAATCTTCGATTTTGTCTAATTTGTCCGATACGTCAACATTACCTTTAAATGCTAATAATGCTTTTACTTTATTGTATAAAACAACATCAGCTGGAGTTACAGTGCCATTATAAGCTTCTAAATCATTTAAGACATCATTAGCTAACGCATAAGCATGTGCAACCGCATTTTGAGCCTTTCCACCATTAACACCATCGATTTTAGTTCCTACTAAATATTTTAAGATTTCAGTTTGTTCAGTTGTATAGCCTGCAACTGATGCATATTTATAAGCATTTTTCAGTAAATCTTCAGCAGTTACACCATCTTTTTCTTGAGTGAATAAATTGTCAAATAATATATCTTTTTTTTGATCAGTCACGAAGTATTCACCAGAACCACCAACTGTATCAGAAACATGTATGTTCTTCGCATCACCTAATAAATTAAGTAGTTCTTCAACGTCATCCTTTTTCTCAATTGCATCTTCCAGTTTTAAATCAACAGCTACAACCACTGCATCATCACTTGCCATGATAGGCATTACCGGAGCAGCACTTAAAACCATAGCCAAAGACATACCAACGGTAGCAGCAGTCTTAACGGCCTTACTTGAATATTTATTCATATAAATAAATCTCCTCTCTCTTTCTCTTTCCCTATTGGAATTAACTTATTTTAGGACATTCTTATGTCTATTGTTTGTGCATGCTTCCTAAATAGAATTGTATTTCCTTTGAATAGAGGAGATATTTATTATAGCCATATAATATACAGTCATATACCTCAATAAGTAATAGTTTGATGTAAGTCATTAACTGAGCATCATTTCGTGATTTTGAGTATAAAAAAGATGCGCATCTCTGCACACCTCAACTGTAATTAGTATGATTTTAATTTCTAATTATTGCAATAGCGGTCAATGATAACTAATCTTTTAAGCAACCAATCGGAACAACGAATACTCCATCATCACGTCTGTATGCTAGTTCAGTTCCTGTAAGTATCATTAGAAAGGATGGCTCACGCATTTTATTCGTATTTATTTTTATTTTTTAACTCTGTTAAATGAACAGAAGCTTCTTCAATTTCTTTCGATCCCATTTTTATTTCAATTGCTCCCCATCTACCATCATTCAAGCACACCACAGCATCTGCTTCAAGCCCGTTCTTGTCACGATAATGGAATACTTGTCCATCAATCGCTTCAGAGTAAATTTTTAAATCGCGTTCACATAAAAGATTCAAATAAAAAACCGAAATAATTAAAAATCATCTAAAAGACGTTCAGGCGTTAATCGCATAACTGCTGTTGCTATTGAAGGATCTACAAACTGCCTCTTTGGTGATGTTCTAATCGCTGTTTTAGAACGTAGTGATGGATTCCATGCAGGAATGTTCTCTGTTACAAAAATTCGATTTAATGCATTTAAATATTGACTGATAGTTTTATCGGAAACACCACTTGATCCATCTCCCATTTCAATATCATTCTGAATGGTCTTGTTTGATGCTATTGTGGATATGTTTCTTGCCAAAGAACGCATGATAGCTCGAACACGTGCAGGATTTTTCTCAACACCATCGACGCGTGATATATCCGCATTAATTATTGCCTCGACATAATCTATTGCATGTCTTAATGAAACATTACTGCTTTCACCAATTGAAGCAGGCCACCCACCTCTTACGATTGCGTGAGCGATTTTTTCAATCGTTAATTCAGAATAGGCTTCAATATCACTCTTACCATTGAATAACTCAGCAAGCGAAACAGAGCCATTTGATTCTAAAGATTCGTATAAACTCATAGGACGCATGAACAATCTTGAGATTCTACCAGTTCCGGTATGTTGAACTACATTATCTCTTGGAACGGCTGAACCTGTCAAAATAAATTGGCCAGACTGTCCTCGTTGATCTACAGTAAAACGAACAGCATCCCATAAAACGGGAGCGGTTTGCCATTCATCTAATAATCTGGGTGTTTCTCCTTGTAATAATAATGAGGGTTTAGTATCGGCTGCTTTCAGATAAGAGATTCCTCTATCTGGGTCTTGCATGAAAAGCTGGCTTTTCGAAGCTTTGGAAGCTGTGCTGGTTTTACCACACCATTTAGGACCTTCAATTAAAACTGCTCCACTTGTTTGAAGTCTTTCTTTTAAAATATTATCAGCAATGCGTTTCAAATAGGGTCTTTGCATAAGCCATTTCCTTTCTTTATATGCTTATTATATCCTGAATTTTACAAAATATCAATCGAGACTTCCTGATTTGGCTGAGTTTTACTTCCTGATTTGGCTATATTTTATTTCTATAAATGGCTCTGATTTACTTCCTAAATTGGTAAGTAAGAGAAACAATTGTTAAAATAGTTCTAGTATTTTTTGATAGTCTATGCATAAATGTAAACATTGAATGTAAGTTATATACCTTATAATAATGTTTAAAATGATTACAATCATGATGAACAGGAAGTAATTGACTGCTCCTTTAAAAGCATGCACAAACAATAGACATAAGAGTGTCCTAAAATAAGTTAATTCCAATAGGGAAAGAGAAAGAGAGAGGAGATTTATTTATATGAATAAATATTCAAGTAAGGCCGTTAAGACTGCTGCTACTGTTGGCATGTCTTTGGCTATGGTTTTGAGCAATGTCGCTCCGGTACTTGCTGCAACAGCACCATCAGTAACATATTGTGATACTACTGTTTCTAAAGCAGGTGTGAAATTAGCAAATGCAATAATTGATGCTTTAGCAAAGATGGGAAAAGATGTTTATGATGTTGAAAAAGGAGCCGAAATCGTTAAAGCTGATTTAACAGAATTAAACAAATTGTTAGAAGTAGAAGTAACAGATAAAGCTACATTAGATGCGATTTTAGACATGGATGTAAAAGGACTTACTAATGTAACTGTAGCTGATGCTTTAGCTCAACTAGTATTATGCGACGATGATGCTGATGAGTTTGCTTTAGAAACAGCAAAACATTTAGTTAGGAAATATGATGGGGCATGGACTACTTTTAATGACTTAGTAGCTAATGCAATTACGGAATTTAAACAACTTGCTACAGACCATGCAAAATACATCCCAACTATTAAAAATGAAACGGATTATGATGATGCTAAAGACCTATTAGATAAATTAAACATCTTGAAAGACTATTTAGACAATGCAAAAAAAGAAACTAATTATGCAGATGCTAAAGCAGCATATGATGATTATTTTGCTGATTTTAAAGATGCAGTAGCAGACTATAAGGAATCAAACGAAAGCAAATTCTTGAATGAATATGTAAAACAATTAGAAGAAGCTGTAGTAGCTAATAGTAAAACTGTTCGTGATTTAGTGAATAAAGAGGCAGATTTAGGCTATAAATATGTGAAGACTGTTGAAAACTTTATTAAGAATGTAAAAGCTGATAAAATTTCTACTATTAAGGCGGATGAATATGATAATGTAAAAGATGCTGATGAAGTAGCTGATTACATGAATGGTCTTCAAGATATCGTAGATGAAATGAAGGAAACAGCAGATTTATTGAAGAGTACTAATGCTGATAAAAAAGCTTATGATAAGGTTGCTAGTAAGGTTGAAGATTTAGCTGATGCTGTTAAGGCACGCAAAGCTTTACCTTCAAGTGCTACACAAGCCGATATTGATGATAAGGAAACAGCTATTGAAAAAGCTATCAATAAATTTACAGCTGCAAATTTGGAAGCAGTGCAAAACTATGTTGAAGATGTTATGAATGAATTCGTAACTGTTAAATCTAGAAAACTTTCAAGCGGTAATTACTCATTAACATTTGAAAATTCTACTTACGGACGTTATGTTAGTGATATTGATGCTGAGTTTGATGAAAATTTAACTTATCTGATGCTGACTACAGTAGTTAAAGATGAAGAAGAAGTTATTATGATCAATTATTGGCTAATGAAGCTTCAACAAAAGATTCATTAATTAAAGCTGTTACAACTGATATCGAAGGTATTACATTAGGCACTAACTTAACTGATGCTCAAGCTGCTAAAATTATCAAAGCAAAAAAAGCATACACTGAATTAGATTACAATGGTACTAATCCTTATTCATTAACTGCTAAAGAAAAACGCACAGTTAAAGAAAATGAAGAATTAGTAGATATGCTTTATAAGAAATTAATTTGGGCTGGTGATGTTACATCAACCGGTTGGGTAGACAAAGGCAACGGCGAATGGGATTACATCGCTGAAGACGGTTCTAGACCAACTAAATGGATCGCTTCAGGTGCTAACTGGTACTATGTAAAGAACGGTACAATGTTACGTAACTCTTGGATCGCTTCTGATGCTCAGGGTACTAGATGGTACTATGTAGATGATGCTGGTGTTATGGTTTCTAACACAACTGTTAACGGCTATACATTCAACTCTTACGGAGTTTGGGTTAAATAGTTAACACAACTTACTAACACTTAAGGGAGATTCTTAATTGAGTCTCTCTTTTTATGTGCAAAAAGAGATGCACATTTCTGTACATCTCAATTAAGTTATTAGATTGATTTACAATTAACCGTTGTAAGAAGGGCTCATGTAACGCCGTAAGAATTGATCCAGCAGCCATCTACAGATTGGTTAGTAACCATCTTACCAGCATTGTCTAAGTAGTACCAACGACCGCCGTCAGTAGCTAACCAAGTATTTCTCAGCATCTTACCGTCTTTGATCATATACCAGTCAGAACCAGAAGCAACCCATTTATAAGCAGCTGGAGTTCCGTCTTCATTGTTGTAACCCCAGTTACCATTACCCATGTCATACCATCCAGCTACATTAGTAACACCTAAGTTGTCAAATGCTTCACGTAAATTTGTAATCTTAGTTTCAGCTTTACGTACTTCTTTTGCTTGGTCACTTGTTAAGTTTCCTACATATTTTCCCTTTGCTGCAGTTAATTCATAAATAGCATCTTCTGCTGCTTCTAACAATGCTTTGTCAGTAGTTTGATATTAGCTGGTGTAAGCTTAGCAATGTCAGTTGTAGCAGCTTCTAGAGAAGCTTTAGCTGCTTCTACATGATCAATCACATAATCAATTCCAAAAGTGCCTTTTTTGGTATCAACTACTTTATAAACAAATGCCGGTAGATTGTTTGTTAATTCTTTTTCTTGTGTAGTAGTAATTACTGCATTAAAATCTCCCTTATCTAAATAGTAATTACCAACTTTTTTAGTTTCAAAGTTATAAGCAATATCTAATACATCTTCTTTTAATGCCTTTAAGATTTCTAATTGTTCAGTATCTAATACTTTAGCTACTTCTTTTGCTTCATCTAAAGTACCAGTATTTGTATTTGCTGATTTACCATCTGAACCAAAATTGTTGCCGAATAAGAAATCTTTAACTGTTACATCTTCATCTTCTGTCTTTGTGTCCACATAATCAGTATATGAATCAGACTTTAAGAGATCTTTTGTATCACCAAGATTGTCGATTAATTCTTGATAAGCATCGATAATTTCAATGACAGCAGAATCATTTTTAACTCTAGAATAATTATCAGCATCTTTAATTTGATTGATTCTGTTTTGGATTGATTGCTTTTTAGATAAATCAACAGCTTTTGTAATATTAGCTGATAATCCTGCAGCTATTACTTCCTCAGCTGATAAAGCATCACCTGTTTTTTGACCTAAGTCATAATCTAATACTTTATTCCAAGCTTCAACAAATTCAGCAGTCACTTTGTCGTCAGACTGTGTATATGGCTTAACAGCGGTTTTTAAAGTAGATTTTATTGTATCGAATACACTCATCATATCCTCTGATAAAACTTCATAAGAAGTAGAATCTTCGAATTTATCCATATCTGTTAATGCTTTGATTGCAGTTTTCTGATTAGCAGGAGTTGCCAGATTTGCTGCTGTCCAATCACCTGTAGTTAAGTTTGCATTCCAAGTGCTTAAATTCCCATCTGTTAAATCAGCGATTTTTACATCCGTAACATCAGCGTTATTACCATCTACAAAGTTAGTAGAAGTTATATAAGCTTTACCAAACATTTCAACAATAGGTGATGTTACTTTCATCCATTCATTTAATTTATCAGCATATGTTCCTTGATTAGCCTGCTTTTTTGCTTCTAGCTCAAAACCACCAGTATAATAAACTGCAGCTCTCATAATGTTGAATTTTGCAGAACCTAATTTTACTAAATCTGCATCAGCAATTGAGTCCATGCTTACTTCTGAGAATGAATTAGTACCCAATGCTTTATTAATTTCATAATATGCATCGAAACAATTTGTTTGTGCTGAAGCATCACATGTAGCAGTTGCTGGATCAGGCGTATTAACAGCCGCAAATACAGGAGCAACATTGCTCAAAACCATAGCCAAAGACATACCAACGGTAGCAGCAGTCTTAACGGCCTTACTTGAATATTTATTCATATAAATAAATCTCCTCTCTCTTTCTCTTTCCCTATTGGAATTAACTTATTTTAGGACACTCTTATGTCTATTGTTTGTGCATGCTTTCTAAAGGTTTCTTTTATATGCCTGTTTATCATGTTTGTTGGTATTCGCTTGCATAATTCAAGGTATATACCTTAATAATAAATATCACACATATGAACAGATCTTTATTGAAATCTATTATTATTATGATTATGATTTTGACTATTCCCTTAATTTTGTGTATAATTTAAGGGAAATGGTGGTGCATAAGGGAATGAGAGATTTTAATTATTCAAAAATCAGAGATCAAAAATGGGATTCTGACATTCTGGCTTATATTGCTGCAATCTATAAAGAAATGGGGAAACAGGAGCAATATCTAAAAGCAACGATCAGCCGAACTTGAAAAACTTGTTGAAATTGCAAAGATACAAAAGTACGGAGGCCTCAAATGCTATCGAAGGTATTGTCACAACCAATACTCGCATCAAACAGTTAGTCGAAGAAAAAACTACTCCAAGAAATAGGGATGAACAAGAAATTGCCGGGTACCGTGATGTTCTTAATATTATCCATGATAGCTTTGATACTATTTCTGTTACTAGAAACTATATCTTACAATTGCATAAAATCATGTATAAACATATGAATAACCCAATGGCAGGCAAAATAAAAAATGTTCAAAATTATATCAGTGTCAAATATCTTGATGGGCATACAAAAACGCTATTTACTCCGCTTGCTCCATTTGAAACTGCTGAAGCGTTGGATAAAATTTGTGAAGAGTATAATCGAGTTATTGGAAACTTTGAAGTAGAACCTTTGATTGCCATTCCTATATTTATTCATGACTTCCTTTGCATTCATCCTTTTAACGATGGAAACGGACGAATCAGTCGTTTGCTCACAACCTTATTGTTATACAAAAATGGCTTTTATGTAGGTAAATATATTTCTTTAGAAGCCAAAATAGCTCAGAATAAGGATTTATATTATGATGCATTGAATCGTTCACAAAATGGTTGGCATGATGGTATTGAGGATATAATTCCTTTCATTAAGTATCTTTTAGGGATTATTTTATCTGTCTATAAAGATTTTGAAGATAGATTTTTCATAATAGAAACTAAATTACCTGCTGTAGAAATTGTAAAAAAGGCTACACAAAATAAATTAGGTAAATTCACTAAACAGGATATATGGGAATTATGCCCATCATTGAGTATTAGTTCAATAGAAGGTTCTTTACGGAAACTGGTTGAATCAGGAGAGTTAGTGAGAAATGGCTCTGGAAAAGCAACTTACTATGTACGTTTGAAATAAAATACGCTTAATCTCTATACTAATCCCTTAAATATAATTCATATTTAAAAGGATACAAGGTTTATAACAGGAGGCATTCATCTTAAAGGTGAGTGCCTTTTCATGTTTGAATTTGAACTTACTTAAAATAATTACAAATTATACTATAAGCTGATTATAAAGTATGCAATCTTATAATATCTTATTTGTTGTTATATGCCATCTATAATCCATTAAAATTTCAAAATAGTTGATGAAAAGGAAGCATTAAATCCTCTTTTGAAAGCATGCACAAACAATAGACATAAAAGTGTCCTAAAATAAGTTAATTCCAATAGGGAAAGAGAAAGAGAGAGGAGATTTATTTATATGAATAAATATTCAAGTAAGGCCGTTAAGACTGCTGCTACCGTTGGTATGTCTTTGGCTATGGTTTTGAGTGCTGTACCTGCTGTAGGTAATGCAGTTGTTGCACAAGCTGCAATCACAACACCTGTAAGTGCTAGAACTACTGCGACTCAAGCACATAAGATGTTAGCAGCTGTTTTAGGTGAATTCACAGACTATGCTGATTTATATGGTGAAAGTAAATTAGCGGATGGAGAAGCTGTTAAAATTGAAATTTCAAAAACTACTGGTGAAGAAATTTTTGTAAATATTACTGATGGAACAATGTTATCTGGATTAACTGGTGTCACTGTTTCTGTAACATCTGATGGGACAAATCCATTAGCCGGTGGTAAAGATGGAATTGCTAATGCTACTACTTTAGAAGAATTAGCTCAGTATTTAGTTGCAAATTCTTATGCAATGGATGATGCTGATATTGATGAAGATGTCATTGCATTTGCCAAATTTATTAAAGGTTATGCTACAGCTACTGGGGCTACAAAATTAGGCAAATATTTTGCTGCTGGTACTTTTACTAAAACTGGAGAAGATATTATTAAATCTATAGCTAAAAATGGATACACTAAAGATACTAATAAAGATGATGCACAAGAAGCATATAAAATCATCAAAGATAATGAAAAATATCTAAACGCTGTTGTAGAAACTGATGCTGATAAAGATTTAATAAATGATTTTAGAGCAGAAGTAGAAGATTACAAAGGCGAAAATGAAGATGTATACAACAAGGAATATGTTAAAGAATTAGAAGACACACCACTTGTTGGAGATGTAACAGTTTATGATGCTGTTGAAAAGGGAGCTGCTATTTCATATACTAAGCTAGCAACAGTAGAAAAAGTATTAAAGAACATCAAAAATGACGATGTTACTAAATTAGCTGATATTGCTGATTACGATGATGTAAAAGATTCCGAAGAAGTAGCTAACTATATCGAAGGTTTAGAAACTATTGTTTCTGAAATGAAAAGAAGTAAAAGCTCTTCTTAAATCGACAAATGATGATGTTAAATCATACAAAAAAGATCTTGCTTCCAAAGTTAATAAACTAGCTGATGCTGCTAACGCTTATTTAACAGATGATGGCAAAGATACTGAAAAAACAGAAGAAAAAGAAACTACTCTTAATGCTGCATTAAATGCATTCAGAGAAGCTGATGCAACTGCTTTAAAGAACTTTGTTGAAGATTTCATCGGAGAATTCTATACATTAACTCCAAAACAGTTAAACAGTGGTAAATATGTTGTACGTTTAGAAAATGCTGATTATGGCCGTTATGTTGAAACTAAAGATGTATTCGGTTTATTTGAAAAAGCAACAGATAAAGGATTAGAATACTTATTAACTACGGTTATTGACAACGAAGAAAGTGAAGAAACTTACTACGATACAGTAATTAATGCTGTAACTACAGTTGAAGAATTACTAAAAGCTGTAACTGATGATATCGAAGGATTAACATTAAATTCTACTTTAACATCAGCACAAGCCAACAAAATTATTAAGGCTAAAAAAGCATTGAATCATTTAGTTGATAAAAACGGTAAAATCGAATCTGAATATGCTAATGCTTTAACTTCAAAAGAAAAAAAAGCCGTATTAGCTAATCAAGAATTAATTGAAACTTTATACTTAAAACTAATCCTTAACGGTACAGTCACTCAATCTGGCTGGGTAGACAAAGGCAACGGCGATTGGGATTACATCGCTGAAGATGGTTCTAGACCAACTAAATGGATCGCTTCTGGTGCTAATTGGTATTATGTAAAGAATGGTACAATGTTACGTAACTCTTGGATCGCTTCTGATGCTCAGGGTACTAGATGGTATTATGTTGATGATAACGGTGTGATGGTTTCTAACACAACTGTTAACGGCTATACATTCAACTCTTACGGCGTTTGGGTTAAATAGTTAACACAACTTACTAACACTTAAGGGAGATTCTTAATCGAGTCTCTCTTTTGCATGCAAAGAGATGCACATTTCTGTACATCTCAGTTTGATAGTTAGTGTTTAGATTAACCGTTGTAAGAAGGGCTCATGTAAACGCCGTAAGAATTGATCCAGCAGCCATCTACAGATTGATTCGTAACCATCTTACCAGCATTGTCTAAGTAGTACCAACGACCGCCGTCAGTAGCCAACCAAGTATTTCTCAGCATCTTACCGTCTTTGATCATATACCAATCAGAACCAGAAGCAACCCATTTGTAAGCAGCTGGAGTACCGTCTTCATTGTTGTAACCCCAGTTACCGTTACCCATGTCATACCATCCGGCAGCATTTGTTACACCTAAGTTGTCGAATGCTTCACGTAAATTTTCAACTTTTTGTTTTAATTTTTCTTAATTCTTTCTTTTGATCTTTAGTTAAGTTGTTTGCATACTTACCATCAGTAGCACTCATTTCATAATATGCATCTTCAGCAGCTTCTAAGGCGACTTTATTTGAAGCTTTGATATTAGCAGGTGTTAATTTAGCAATGTCTGTCGTAACTGCATCCCAAGCATCAACGAAATCAGCTAAGTGATTCATTACTACATCCATACCAAATGTTCCTTCTTTAGTATCTACTAAATTTAACAAGAAATCAGATTTTCCTAAATCTCTAGTAATAGTAGAAGAACCTGTGAAGCCATCAACCCATCCTGATTTATCAACATAATAGTTACCTACTTTTTTAGTTTCGAAATTGTATGCGTTATTTAATACATCTTCAACCATAGCTTTTAAGATTTCATATTGTTCAACATCTAATGTTTTAGCTAATTCTTTAGCTTTATCCTTTTCAGTTGTTTTAGTATAAGTGAATCCTGAAATTACTGATTTAACAGTAGCTTCCGCATCATCTGTTTTAGTAGTTAAATAAGCTTTATATGCATCTTCTTTTAACAAGTCTTTAAGATCTGTAATAGTACCTAATAAATCATTATATTGATCAATGATATCTTGTACTGCATCTTCATTCTTTACACGGTAATAATTAGGCGCATCTTTGATAGCTTGGATACGATCTTTAATTTCAGTTTTACTTGAAAGATTGATAGTAGCCGATCCTTCAGTTAATCCTGTTTCTGCTTCAAATTTTGCTTTATTCTTACCAAAATCTAAAGTTTTATCACCATTTAAATCTTGTTCTAAAACTGTAGACCAAGCTGCTACGAAAAGATTAGTTACATCTTCATCAGAGCTTCTATATTCAGAAGTTACTTCTTCTAAATCATTGTAAACAGCATCGAAACGATCTGCTAAATCATCATTCAAACGATCTGCATAACCTTCTTCAACCCATTTTTCCATTTTTTCAAATGCTTTAACTGCAGCTTTTTGTTTAGTAGCAGCAGAACCAGTAGTTAAATCTTTCCATCCAGTATCTGTCGCATCAGCTAACATTTTGCTATAGTAGTTTACCAAACCTTTATCATCATTTACTTGTGCAGTTCCTGCTAAAAATTTTGTTTCATCAAACATTCCAGTATTATCAGCACCAGCAACATTCCCACTTGCATCGATTAGTTTGTCAATAATATCTGTCCATTTTCTTAATGTAGTATAATCGGAACCTTCAGCATATTTGGCTAAACCTGCTCTGTATTTAAGAATTGTAGCAATGATATTTTGTTTTTCTGAACCATTAATTGTTCCTTCGCTATCCATTGTGAGTTCATCTAAGCCAATTTTTTCAATAGCTTTAGATAAATCATAAAAAATGTCTTTGCAATCTTTAGTATCTGCGTCTGTACATGTTAATGTCGGTACTGCAGGTGCAGCCGCAAACACAGGAGCAACATTGCTCAAAACCATAGCCAAAGACATACCAACGGTAGCAGCAGTCTTAACGGCCTTACTTGAATATTTATTCATATAAATAAATCTCCTCTCTCTTTCTCTTTCCCTATTGGAATTAACTTATTTTAGGACACTTTTATGTCTATTGTTTGTGCATGCTTTCCATAGAACAATAAATTTGCTTTATATTAAGGATAATATAAGTATTCAATTTTCTTATTTAGGCATATACCCAATTATATTTCTGTTAACAAAGGCATTAAAGTTATAAAAAAAGAACCTTTCTCTTGATAATAAAAGACTAAATTAATAACATATATTTCAACACAATTAAAAAGTATCATTTGCTGATTAGGGAATTACATTGAGTCAATAATTATAATGTGATAAAATTAGTATTAGAAATGGAGATTGATCATGAGCGATTTACAAAGATACATTTCGAATATTTGTCAGCATTTCATTTTTATTCTTATTAATTGGTTTAATGTTATTTATACCTGCTTCACACTATCTGATACTTGCAGCAGGTAATTACTATAATGCAATACAAAACAGTATATACGTAATAAGCTTGCTCTTATTCATAACGATGATATTGGGAATAGTATTAGGCGGGTTAAAATTCAATGCTAAATTTATACCTGTACTAATTTGTCTAATGACTGTACTAGCAATTCTCTCAACGATAAGATCCATAAATCCGACCACCTCAATCTGGGGTACAAATGGCCGCTTTGAAGGCTTATTCATGTTACTGTCTTATTATACGATATTTTTAAGCTCAGCTATTTTAAATGATGATAAGCTGCGCTTGAATCTAATAAGAATGTTCTTATTTATTGGTGTGATTCATTCATTATATGGGCTCTGTCAGCGATTTGATTTATTTGAAAATATAGTCATTGACCGTTACGCCAGTTATCATGCTATAAGTGGTGTGGCTGGTAATCCTAATTTTATGGGAACATATACAGTTTTACTATGTGGCTTAGCCAGTGCCTTCTTCTATTTTTCCAAAACAATTAAAGAAAGAATTATTTATTTAATATGTTTAATTTTTATTTTTACTAACAATGATATTGACTGATGCCATGAGTGCATTGTTTGGAACCTGTATAATGATTATTATTTTCTTTGTATATTTGGTTTTGACAAGAAAACAATATACAAATTATAGTGATACATTAAGCTCATTTAAACTTCTGTTAATAGCTATGGTTATTGGAATATTCGGTATATCCTCTTTACTTTTACTTACAGATAACAATTACATTGAACAAATTATAGGGATGTTTGAAGATTTAAAAAATTTACTGACAGGCGGTGAAATTACAGTAGAATCTGGTGCAAGAAGGTTCTTGGTTTGGAAAGAGTCATTGACTTTAGTACCTACATACTGGCTATCCGGAAGCGGCCCTGATACATTTGGTGAAGCCTATCATGCTGTATTTCCTGTACGTGATGAATTTTTTAACAAGGCTCATAATGAGTATATTCAAATACTTATCACTCAAGGCATACCGGATTTGCTATGCTATTTAACGCTCTATTTTTACACTATTAAGAAAAGTATTAATGAGTTTAAAAAATGTATTTGAAAAAAGATTTAAAATTCGATTATTTATATATCGGCTTATTTATTGCTGTTATAGGTTATCTATTTCAGGCAATATTTAATATAAGTGTAATCGATGTTGCACCATTTTTTTGGATGATATTAGGTTTATTGTCAGGCTGGGCATGGAATAAATCCAGCAGATTCGTTTAAAACATGGGGACGCAGTTCCCATTTATTTTTAGAGGAGGGTAATCATGTACAGAAAATATTTAAAACGATACTTCGATTTTATATTTGCTTTAATAGCATTGATTATTTTAAGCCCTCTGTTTTTATGCATTTTTATTATAATTAAATTTAATTCCGTTGGCCCTGCTGTATTTAAGCAAGCTAGAATTGGCAGAAATGGTCAGGTCTTTCAGATGTATAAGTTTCGAACAATGGCATTAAATGCTCCAACAGATTGCCCAACACATTTATTTGAAAAACCAGAAGCCTTTATCACAAAACCCGGTAAGTTCATGCGTGGTACTAGCTTAGATGAACTGCCGCAGCTAATAAACATTTTAAAAGGTGATATGAGTATAGTAGGGCCAAGACCCAGTCTAGTGAATCAAGCCGATTTAATTCTGCTGAGAAATAACAATGGATCTTTCGCTGTTCGGCCAGGCTTAACAGGTCTAGCACAAATCAATGGACGTGATGAACTGCCAATTGATCAAAAAGCTAATTATGATGGTATCTATGCAGAACATATAACATTCTTAAAGGATCTTAAAATCATATTCAATACCGTTTTCATTGTATTAACGCATAGTGGAGTTAAAGAGGGGAAGCAGTAATATGATAGCTATAACTGGTATAACAGGTCATAGTGGCCGTTATTTTTATCAAGAACTTATAAAACATAAATATAAAGAAGAAATATGTTTTTTAGTTAGAGAAAGCTCGGATACTTCCTTTATTGCGAATCAATCTAATTTCCATATCATTAAAGTCGATTTAAATCAAGATGACTCTTTAAAAAAGGCTTTATCAAATATAGACACGATTATCCATATAGCAGGAATTCAATATTCGCTTAATGTTGTAAAAGCAGCTATAATAAATAAATGTAAAAGATTGATTGTTGTACATACAACCGGAAGTTATTCAAAATATAAAGAAGCTGCGTCTGAATATATAAAAATTGATCAAGAACTTTCCCTTTATCAAACTCAAATAAAAATTACTATTTTAAGGCCTACAATGATTTATGGGGATCTATGTGATCATAATATGAGTAAATTTATTAAAATGATTGATAAACTCAAATTGTATCCTAATATTGCTGGCGGTCATTGCCCAATTCAGCCTGTTCATGCCGCGGATTTAGGTCTTGCTTATTACCAAGTATTAAATAATTCCAATACAGAAGGAAAAGAATATATTCTCTCAGGTGAAAAGCCTATCGAATTAAATTAAATGCTTGAAAATAATAAAAACGCAGCTTAATAGTCATAACTTATTTATTCGTGTACCTTTATGGTTAGCTATATTCAGCGCAAGATGTTTAAAGTTTATCTCGCTTGGGAAAATTGATATTATTGAAAAAGTACAACGAATGGGAGAAGACCGCTCTCATGATCATCAAGCAGCAACTCGTGATTTCGGCTTTCAGCCTAGAAGCTTTGAGCTTGGCATATATAGTGAAATAATTCAGTATAAGGAGATGAAGAAATGAAGCGTGTATTATTTATCGCCCATGTAGAGAGTCATATTTTACATTTTCATTTACCCTTTTTTAAAAATTTTTCAGGACAATGGATATGAAACACATGTAGCCACTAATGGCAAAGAAATTATTCCCTATTGCAATATTCAACATAATATATGTTTTGAGCGTTCACCATTAAATATAAATAATATTAAAGCTTTTCATGAATTAAGAAAACTATTAAATGAAACTGAATTTGACATCATACATTGTCATACGCCGGTTGGCGGAGTTTTAGGCAGATCAGCATGGGCTCATTCAAAAAATAAGGAGATCGCTAAAATTTTTTATACAGCTCATGGTTTTCATTTTTATAATAAGTCTTCTAATCTCAACTGGCTGCTTTATTATCCAATTGAAAAATATCTTGCAAAATATACCGATGTGTTACTAACAATCAATGAAGAAGATTACACAAATGCACAGCAGTTTCATTTGCATAATAATGGCAAAGTTTATAAAATTAATGGTGTAGGAATTGATATCAATGCTATTGATAAAATAGTAGTTAATCCTGTGTCAGTGCGTGCTGCATTAAGGCTTTCTTTAAATGATGTTGTATTGATAACAGTAGGTGAATTAAAATAAAAACAAAAACCAGGAAATAATTCTTAAAGCAATGCACAGGAGTAACAATCCAAACCTAAAACTATTGATATGTGGTAAAGGTAAGTATGAAACTAAATTGCAGCGATTAATTCATGACTTAAAACTTCAAAATCAAGTTTTTATGCTTGGTTATCGTACTGATATTATTGAATTATTAAAAATTGCTGATGTATTTGTTTTCCCTTCTCATCGAGAAGGTCTATCAGTGGCGGCTATGCAAGCTATAGCATGTAATAAAATATGCTTTCTATCTGAAATAAGAGGAAATATTGACTTAAACGTATATGGTTCTAATATCTATTACTTTGATGAAAATAAGCCTGAAGAATTAACGCAATTATTGAATCAAATCCAAAATATTAAAATCAAGCCAAGAACTGATAAAATCATGGAATTAGATATTCATAATATAATATCTGAAATGAAAAATATATATGGCTTAAAATAGCGATTGGAGGTGGCTGGATGAAATTTTCTTTAATAATAACAGTATACAATATTGATAATTATTTAGAAGATTGCTTAAATTCAGTATGTGAACAAGATCTTCCAGTCAATGAATATGAGGTGATCTGTATTGATGACGGATCGTTAGATAATTCAACAAACATCATAAAGAAATATCAAGTCCAATATTCGAATATAATATTAATCAGCCAACAAAATAAAGGTGTAAGTTCTGCAAGAAATCAAGGTATTGCTGCAGCAAGTGGTGAATTTATATGGTTCATTGACGGTGATGATATGATTGCTCCAAATTGTATAAAAGAATTATATGAAACACTATGTAAAGATGATTTAAAGATATTAAGTTTTCAGTATATAACTGTTTCTGAACAATTTTCTTATAATCATGACATGCTGCCCTGCTCAAATCAGAATGGATATGTTAAAACAGCAAATACATATGTTTCATCTGTATGGCAAAAAATATTTAGGAGAAATTTTATAAAATAAAACTTTTAATGAACATTTGCTATATGGTGAGGATGATGAGTTCATATTTTCACTTGTTTTAAAAGAATGGCCGATAAGAGAGTATCAAAAAACAATATATTTCTATCGACAAAGAAGGAAATCAATCACACATATACACAGTAATAGTATAAATCAAATCAAGCTTGAGAATACTTTATGGCGTATCAGACATTATTTAGATAATAAAGGAATCTTCACTCAAAATGCTAGTCACGAGCAGCTGGAATTAATTAATTATTATGAATATAATTTATATGCCGTTATGTTAATCAATTTAGGTAAATTAAAACCATTTTGTAAGCAGCAGCGAATATATTTCCATATTTTAAAAAAATTAGGTGTCTATCCATATCCGATACAATGGAAACGGATGCGCATAAATGACAATCCGATATTATTTAAAATTAAATTAAGGAAATTCTTCACTGAATTAATTCGTTTATGGCTACCTGTTAGAGCTTATTTTTTCATATTTAATTTGCTTTTTATTATTTATATTTGAGTCCGAGTGATTCGATTGGAGAATAAAGATGAATTTAAATAAATCAGCAAAATATAGAGAACTAATAATTTTGAGTATTGATCTTTCAATTGTAACATTATCCTTTTTGATTACCACTTGGGGAAGATTTGATTTCAGTATTCATCAGTTATTGGTTTATGGTTTTCAGATGAATTTATATAAAGGGATAGGAGTATTAATCGTATATCTAATTTGTTTTTGTAAATTTAAAATATATAAAGTTTATGGAAATACATGGGTATTGAGGAAACCAAAAGTATTGTTTTTGCAGTAGGAAGTGCTACTGGCATCTTGTTGCTTTATACATTTTTATTCAATTTTTAAGACAATGCTGATCAATATAATTTTAGTTTCAGGAATGCTCACCATTCTGGCAATGTTCAGTTTAAGAGCTGGTTATAAATTATTCAAAAGATCAGCACTTGAGAATGATAAGAAAACTAGAGTCTTAATAATTGGTGCGGGAGATGCTGGTTATATTTTGCTGAAAGAGCTTGAACAGTACGAAAACGATAAAATTGACATTGTGGGTTTTGTTGATGATTATAAAAATGGTGTGATTATTTCAGGTAAAAAGTTCTAGGTACAATCAATGATATAGCAGAAATAGTAAAACAATATCAGATACAGCTGTTCTACTTTGCTATGCCAAATGCTTCCAAAGAATTGAAAATGCGTGTATTTGAAATCATAGAACCTTTAAATATTAAGATTAAGATGGTTAATATGAGTACAACAACATTAAAGGAAAGTGAACTAGCTAACAGACATCTTCCAATACAGGATATATCCATTGAAAATCTATTAGGCCGTGGTGAAATTCAGTTGGAACAGGATGAGATTACTTCTTATATTACAGGACAGATAATCATGGTTACTGGAGCTGGAGGTTCTATCGGATCAGAATTATGCCGGCAGATCGTAAAATATCAGCCAAAGATGCTATTGCTTGTGGATATAAATGAAAATGGTTTATATATGTTAGAACAAGAGTTCAATCATTTAAAGATTTCAAATGAATTATCTTCAGAAATTGTAATTCTATCATTAATAGCATCGATTAGAGATCTAAAAGCCGTTAGTGAAATAATTCGCATCTATCGGCCATCAACTGTATTTCATGCAGCAGCTCACAAGCATGTACCCTTAATGGAAAATAGTCCTAAGGAAGCAATTAAGAATAATGTATTCGGTACTAATAATGTACTTACAGCTTGTATTAAATATGAAGTAGAACGTTTTATTCTAATATCCACTGATAAAGCAGTCAATCCAACTAATGTTATGGGTGCAACAAAACGTATGACAGAGTTAATGCTTGAAGCTAACAGGAATAATGGGATTACAAAATTGGCTGCTGTGCGTTTTGGAAATGTTTTAGGTTCTAGTGGATCTGTGATTCCTATCTTTAAAGAGCAGATCAAACACGGTGGACCGGTAACAATAACAGATAAGAACATTTGCCGATACTTTATGACTATCCCTGAGGCAGCACAGCTGGTGTTACAGGCTGGTTATTATGCAAACAAGGGAGAAACCTTCATTTTGGATATGGGACAGCCAGAACGCATTCTTGAGCTTGCTGAGCGTATGATTAGACTTGCTGGTTATGAACCATATAAAGATATTGATATAGTTGAAATTGGACTTAGAGCAGGCGAAAAGATGTTTGAAGAGTTACATTCTGATAGTGAAGAAGTAAGTAAAACAAAAAATAACTTAATTTTTGTTAACAAACCGATCAATATAAGTACAGATGAAATTAATACTAAATTAGATATTTTACAAAAGCATTTGAATGATGACAATGATGAATTGAAAAAATTATTGTTCAAATTAATTTGTATTGATGATAAGGTAACATTATGAGAACAATTAATTCATTACTGAATTCTGGCTTCGCAGTTGTTTCACAATTCATTATCTTAATATTTGCATTCATTACAAGAACGGTATTCATAAGAATATTAGGTTCTGAATATTTAGGGTTTGATGCTTTATTTACAAACATCTTAAGTATTTTATCAATTGTAGATTTGGGATTGGGTACTGCTTTAAACTTCTCGCTATATGCACCAATAAGAAATAATGAAAGCCAAAAAGTGGCAGCTATTCTTCAATATTTTAAGAAAATTTTTTGCCAGCTTGGAGTTCTTTTTATTTATACTTGCATTTTGTATTACACCTTTTATCGGGTTGTTTGTCAAAGGCAGTGTTAACAGTATACCTTATATGCAAAAAGTATTTGTATTTTATGCTTTTCTTACATTTTCCAGCTATTTTTTCACCGATGTTCGAACTGTTTACTATGCACACCAACAAAATTATAAAGTCTTAATGTTTGACTTTTTGGCTAAAATTTTTACCAAGACGCTGCAAGTGTTCATTCTTTTAATCCATCCTAGTTATCTTTGGTACTTAGGAATTGAGATTATAATCACATTATTCTTTAATTTTAGATTAATGAAAAAAGCGCATAAAGAATATTCTGAGTTTTATACATATCCGTCGAAATTAAAAGAGACCGAGCGGCAGACTATTTTTAATGACATAAAATTTCTAAGTTTATCAAAAATTGCTAATGTTGGTATTAATGGAACTGACAGCATAATCATTTCTAAATTTGTAGGCACTGCGGCACTGGGTGTTTATAGTAATTATTTTTTAATTTTGTCATCGGCTTCGGCGTTGCTCTGGAGTTTACTGAATGGTGTTGTTGCTTCACTGGGTGATTTATTTGCTGAAAATGATAGTACAAAGATACATCAGATTTTTAACCTTTATAATTTTATTTCTGTTCAGGTCAGCACATTTTATGCGGTGGCGACCATCTGCTTGATTCAGCCTTTATTCATATGTGGATTGGTGAAAACTATGTGATGAATTTTACTGTTGTATTAGTAGTCATTTTTAATAATTATTATGGATTAGTAACAGCACCGCTATCAAATATTATTGTGACAAAAGGCTTGTTTAAACAAGAATTGCCGATTCGTTTATTGCAGGTAGTGATTAATTTAGTTGTTTCAGTAGGTTTAACTGCCAATTATGGATTGCTTGGTGTTTTTGTCGGAACAGCAGTTAGTAACTTAATTTCATATTTTCTTATTGTGTATATGGTTGTGAAATCGGGTTTAAATTTAAAATTATCTGATTACATTTTCAAAGAGGCAAAATACATTATTATTTCATTCTTACAGATTGTCGCAATCTGCCTATTAAATCAGATTTTAGCATTACAAAATGGTATAGTATCGTTCATGTTGAATATGTGTATGGTTATTACTTCATTTTTACTTTTAGAATTAGTATTTTATAGAAAAAATGCTCAAATGTTAGTTCTTGTCAAGATTATAAAAGCGCAAATTGGCAGATATAAAGGAGCTTAACAATGAAAAAATTATGTTTTATAGTATTCAACTTTAATCATTCAGGGGGAATGGAAAAGGTAAATTCTATATTAGTTAATGAATTAGCTAAACATCAAGAATATGATATTACATTACTTTCTTTATTTGGTAATATAGGAAATGAATTTTTTAAACTATCAGAAAAATCAAATATTAGAATTAAATATTTATTTAATAAATCGATTAATGTTAGAATGCATGCCAAATATATAATTGATACTCTTGAAAAAGAAATATTATCGAATCATTATCAGGTTGTAGTTAGTGGTGATTTAAGAACATACTTAGCCAAAATAAAAAAAACAATCAAGACAAATTCAAATTAATATTATGGGAGCATTTTAATTGCACACATCCTTTTTCACCATTGTCAGATCTGGGTCGTAGATATTATTTGAAATATGTTGACAACTTAGTGGTTTTAACAAAACGTGATCAGTCAAATTATATCCGAAAGTATGATTGTAAAAGTAAGATAACACAGATATATAATCCTTTATTAATTGCAAATGATGTTTATTCTGATATACAGCAAAAGAAAATACTGACAATAGGACGTATTGAATACCAAAAAGGATATGATAAACTGATTAATATTGCTAAATTAATCGCAAGTAAATGTGAAGATTGGTCATGGGACATATATGGAGATGGTCTTGAAATAGAAAAACTTAAAGAAAGAATCATTAAGGAAAGGTTAAATAGTTTCATCAATTTAAAGGGAAAATGTAAAGCAATCGATGAAGTCTATTCTAATTATTCTATTTTCGCGTTAACTTCACGATATGAAGGAATGCCCCTTGTATTACTTGAAGCATATGCTCATCATCTCCCTATGATAAGTTTTGATTGCGATTGTGGTCCATCAGAAATTATCAGAGATTGCGAAAATGGATTTTTGATACCTTGTTATGATGAATGTGGTTATGCTAACAAAATATCACAACTGATTAAAGATGAAAAGCTAAGAGTTAAATTCAGTGATAATTGCAATTTATCAGTTAGAGAATTTGGTCTTGATTATATCTTGAATCAGTGGATGACATTAATTAATGCTTGAATAATGGACACGTGCAATTTCTGCTCGTGTCTTTTTTTCTTTTCAGTAAAAATATGCCATTGGTATGTATTTTCTTTTAAGTGCATGTGCCTTTATTCTTTCGGTATGTTTATCATTAGAATGATAAATAGGAGGGTTCTTTCTCTTTATTGAAAGCATGCACAAACAATAGACATAAGAGTGTCCTAAAATAAGTTAATTCCAATAGGGAAAGAGAAAGAGAGAGGAGATTTATTTATATGAATAAATATTCAAGTAAGGCCGTTAAGACTGCTGCTACTGTTGGCATGTCTTTGGCTATGGTTTTGAGCAATGCCGCTCCTGTATTCGCTGATGATATCACAACAGGTATCTGCAAAGGTGTAGATGAAGCAAGTTTAGCTGATTGTGGTGCAAAAGTATATTTAGAAATTTTTAAGCCAATTAGATGGTGCTAAATTTACTACTGTTACTTTAGATAATGATATGAAGGCTTTGAATAAAGCTGGAAAGAAAGTTAATATCTTAGAAGTAATTGCTGATTACAAAGCTGAATTAGACGCATTTGCTAAAGGTGGAGATGCTGGTTATACAGAAAAAGCTAATATCACAACATGGACTAATGTAGTTGAAGGTATCGAAGCTTATGCTGGTGCTGGTGCTGTTGCTGCAAAAGATGTTAAAGATGGCAGTGATTTAGCTAAATTAGTAGCAAATGTAAATGGCGAAGAGGGTGCAGATGAAGATTTTTCTACAGTTACAAAGGATAACTACAGCGATGCAAAAGATGCATTGGAAACTCTGAAAGACTATAAAGATGATTATGGTAAGTACTTAGGTATCAGCGGTGATGATTATACAAATGATTTAGCTGGTGCTGTAGCAGATACTTATAACACTTTAAAATCAAACATCAATGATTATCTTGGTGTAACTGCAGATGCTGACTTATCAAATTGTATTAGCATATGATGCTATTTTACAAAATGACTTGAAAGAAAAAGAAAACAGATTTGACAAAAACAGTTTCTAAAGATGCTGGCGCAAAAACAATCAAAGAAATCATTGGCAGTTCAGATAATAAATTGGACGCGATCGCATTAAATAACAAAACACAACTTAAAAATCGTATGAAACTGATTACTGATCATGATGATTATGATCGTTTCGAAGATGAAGATGCAGTAATCGCTATCTTAGATGCTTATCAAGAGCTGATTGATAATATCGGAGCTAATTCTGATGTATTAAAATCTGATGAATATAACGAATATATTAAAACAAAGATTTCAAATGTTAAAAAAGATAACAAAGTAACAGTAAGAGATTTCGTAAAAGCAATCACTACTGGAACAGCTAAAGAAAAGGCTGAAGCGTTAGCTAATATCTTGAATTCTGAACAATGGGAAATCTTAAAAGCCGCTAAAGAAGAAGTAATGGATTCTATCTACACAATGGAAACTAGAAAAGTTGGCAATTATTATGTAGATAAGTCTGATTACACTTCAACTTCAACAACTTCACAGAGAAATACATTCAAAAATGCATTCCCAGAATATCTATTCACACTAGTTGACAATGAAGAAGGATTATTCGGATATGATTTAGTTGCAGAACATATGGATAAGGTAGTTAAAGCTTTAGATGCTGTTACAACTGATATTGCTAAATTAACACCTGCTAATATCAAAGCATCAGATAAATCTGCTTTAGAAGCTGCTGAAGATGCAATCTATGAATTAGTTGATGGTGATTATGCTGACAACTTAACTTCTGCACAAAAGAGAACTGCTCGCCAAGCTGATACTAAGATCACAAATTTACGTGAAGCATTCGATAACTTAGGTGTAACGAATGTTGCTGGTTGGTATTCAATGGGTAACGGTGATTGGGGTTACAACAATGAAGACGGTACTCCAGCTGCTTACAAATGGGTTGCTTCTGGTTCTGATTGGTATATGATCAAAGACGGTAAGATGCTGAGAAATACTTGGTTGGCTACTGACGGCGGTCGTTGGTACTACTTAGACAATGCTGGTAAGATGGTTTCTAACCAATCAGTCGATGGCTGCTGGATCAATTCTTACGGCGTTTACATGAGCCCTTCTTACAACGGTTAATTGTAAATCAATCTAATTACTTAATTGAGATGTACAGAGATGTGCATCTCTTTTTCATGTACGTACATTTAAAAGAGGTGCTACTTTCCGTAACACCTCTTCTGGGGATTGGTAATTAAATTCTTTATTATTCTATTCTTTTTCGATTATTTAACCCATACTCCATATGAGTTGAATGTATAACCGTTAACTGTTGTATTTGATACCATTTTACCTGCATCATCTACATAGTACCACTTAGTTCCTTGTGAATCTGAGGCAATCCAAGAGTTACGTAACATAACGCCTCCTCTTACATAATACCAGTCAGAACCTGAAGCTACCCATTTAGTTACTGCGTTACCATTTTCATAGTATGCCCAGTCACCGTTGCCTTTGTTTACCCAGCCATTTACTTCTGCATTGATTGAACCAAACTTCATACGGTATGCTTCCATCAATTCAGCTACTTTACGATCTGCGTTTTTTACAGTTCTTGCTTGAGCTGAAGTTAAGTTATCTGCACCATCATCTGTCAGGAAGTATACTGCATCATCTGCTGCCAAGATTGCGGCACGATCATTGGCTGTTAATGAGATTGAATCTAATTTCTCGATGGCAGTAGTTACTGCTTCTAAGCTAGCTTCTACTTTTTCCATGTGAGCTACTAATTTATCCCAGTTGAATTCACCTTTTTCTTTATCTAACTTAGTGAATACACCTTTGTCTAAATCAGTACCATTTCCGATATTGTTTAATACAGTATTCAATTGTGCTGTTGTTGCATAGATTGATTTTTCTGATTTGTTGACATAGCTGTTGCCTACTTGTTTTGTTTCAAGCGTCAATACAGCATCTAAGACTTCTTCTTTGTATGCTTTTAAGATCTTATATTCTTCAACAGTCAAATTAGATTTGATAGAACTGAATTCTTTGCCAGCTGTCAATTTTCTATCACTGTCTTTGTTAGTCAGGAAATCCTTAACTGAAGTATCTCCTTTGATCAAGTCTTTATATGCTTCATTTGATTTAGCTACTGCATCTTTCACTTCTTCGATAGCATCATACATATCTTCAAACTTGGTCATGTATTCTTCTACACCAGAATTTTCTTTGAATGTAGTATAATCAGATTTTTCGATCGTTACATCTTTCCCCTTTACATCTTTAAAAGTAGTACCGTTTTTGATGTTCTTGATTGCAGTATCGACCTGAGCTTTAGTGATACCGGCATCACCATTCTTATCAACGAAAGCTTCATAGAATTTATCCAGGTTAGTCAGATAAGTATCTAATAAGTCTCCATCGTTTTCAGCAACATAATTATTCACTAAGTCTTCTAATACAGATTTAGCTTCAGTAACTCTGTCATAGTCAGCATCCTTCAGGTTCGTTAAATAAGTATCGAAATCATTGAAGTCTTCTAACAGATCGGCTGCAGTTGCATAAGCAGAAGTTGTTTTGAATTCAGTATCCTCATCATACTTTTCAGCTTTAGCTAAGTTTCCGTCAGCTTTGAACATGTCGTTCATAGCAGTATCCATATCCAATAGACGTTCAACGGCTTTACCTTCATCTGTAGTATTGTCTAAGTAGCGAGCTAATTCTTTAAGAACTGCTTTAAAATCAGCATTTAATTTTTTATCTGAAGATAAGATCGCCATTTTACCTAAAGCAGCAGTATTTGTCTTAGTGAATTCAACTTCATCGCCCGGCTTAACATTTTCGAAAGTCAAAGAAGCTTTATCAAATGCAGATACGATTTCGTTGTATACGTTCTTTGCTGTGTATCTGTCTGTGATTCCTAAACCTGTACCCTGTTCAGCACAATTTGAATAATCATCAAATGATGCAGTAGCTATGATTTTTACAACTACATTTTCCGCACTGTCAAGATTTGTATCACCTACAGGATTTTTTGATTTAACGTCGGCAGCTCCATCAATACTGTATGCAGCTTCTACATCTCCAGTATCAGCAGCTCCATTTTGCGTAGTAATATTTACAGTGCCAGTTACCGCAGCATCACCAGACCAGCCACTGCCACCAATAATACTTACTACATAGGCATTAATATCGGCACCAATTTTAGTTTTATCACGTGATTCTATAGTTTTTTCAGATCCTGCTAACGGAGCATCTTTGACAATTGCTGGATAACCTACAATATTTGCGGAATCACTTGCATAATAACCATAAGTTACTTTGCCTGTGGCACTATCTACATTCGTTGTTCCTTCTGATACTTTGTAAATAGTTGCATTTCCATCATAATGATAACCAAGATAATATTCTACCGTACTAGAACCTACTTGAACCTCTTTTGTATTAGGCAGTAAAGCTAGTGTGTTTTTTACTTCTGCTTTTACCTCTGCAATAGTTTTTGCTCCTTCAATTGTTTTAGAAGCATAAATTGTACCATTTGTATAACTTTTTTAGTAGTACAAACCACAGCTGCTTGAGCAATAGTAACATTGCCAACAGCAGGTACAGCACTCAAAACCATAGCCAAAGACATACCAACGGTAGCAGCAGTCTTAACGGCCTTACTTGAATATTTATTCATATAAATAAATCTCCTCTCTCTTTCTCTTTCCCTATTGGAATTAACTTATTTTAGGACACTTTTATGTCTATTGTTTGTGCATCCTTACAATGATTTAATGCTGAGCCTTTGATCTGGAGAGATATGAGATTTAATGGCTTCCTATTTAGGCATATACCTATATTTATTAAGTTCCTAGATTTGTTACAAGTTTCATATTTTATTCTATTTTTACTGTTATAATCAAAAAGGAGATCCATATTAGAACCTCCTTTTTTACTTATTCTTTACTGATATTTTTTAATTGATCTATTGATATTAAATACAAAATGTTGCATATAAAGGTATCGTTTTTTGATTATTTTCAAAGCCAAAATTCTTCCCTGTGATTTTTATTGCATATGAAGGTTTATACATATTCATATATACCTTTAAACTCTTTGCCTTTGCGTTTTCCGCTGCTTTTACTTCTATAGGGATTATCTCTCCTTCTCGCTGAATGATAAAATCTATTTCTGCGCTTCTTTCTGATTCCCAATAATAACTTGTATAACTATTAAATGTTAATTGATTGCATACATAATTTTCGGTCATTCCTCCTTTAAAATTGTTTAGCTCATCATTCATATATAAAATATCTTCAGCCAAGATATCCTTTTTTGCACAGAGTAATCCAACATCTGATACATATATTTTGAATGCATCTATGTCTTTATAGTTTTCTAAAGGTTTCATAATTTTATCTGCTCTATAGATCCTGTTGACAATACCAGACAGATTAAGCCATTCGATCGCATTTTCAAATTCAGAAGCTCGTCCGCCTTTTTTTAAAAGCTTATATTGAAAACGAGTATTCGTTCTTGATAATTGCACTGTGATGTTATCGTATACTTGACGTGTTTTCTTAATTTCATTGTTTGTATTATATTTACTCATATCATTTAGATAACTTGCTAATATCATAGATTGTAAATGCCGTACTAACAAGTAATCATTTGTTTCTATGAATTTGTTCACAATTTCAGGCATACCTCCTACGACCAGATATTTTCTATACAGATTCATTGCTTCTTTATGAAGTACATCAGGCATCGGAGTATCAGAGTCAAAGCAGTTCTGAATCTGCTTCACAAGATCTATTTCTTCTAATGCTAACAAAAACTCTTTGTAATCCAAAGGATGCATCGTCTTGATATCTACTTTACCTACAGGAAATGAGAACTGAGATCTATTGACAGCTACACCGAGAAGGCTGCCAGCAGCTATAATATGATATTCTGATGCTTCTTCATAGAAATATTTTAGAGAGGTTAAAGCTCTTTCACATAATTGAATCTCATCAAAGATAATCAATGTTTTTTCTTTAATGATTGTTTGCTTACTTATTCGTGAAAGGATAGGTATCAAGTAATCCGGTTTGATATTTTCATCAAACGTATTGTTTAATGAAGAATCACTTTCAAAATTGAAATACGCAACATTTTCATAATGTTCTCTGCCTAATTCTAACATGGTATAAGTTTTACCAGTTTGCCGAGCACCTTGCAGGATTAATGGTTTACGATAAGGACTATTTTTCCATACGATCAGTTCATCCATGATTTTTCTATACATAATACACCACCTCTTTAAATACATTATACCACATTTAATAGATATTAATGCAATTAATATGAATAAAATAATATTATTAATCACGAATAATATATAAAATCATCATTAAGTACACCATTATATTATTTTATGACCATCAAAAGTAATGATTATATAAAGTTATATGCCTAGAAACAAATATGAAAAGTCTATGAACAGTTACTTATTTGAAATGCATTTGAAGGATGCACAAACAATAGACATAAGAGTGTCCTAAAATAAGTTAATTCCAATAGGGAAAGAGAAAGAGAGAGGAGATTTATTTATATGAATAAATATTCAAGTAAGGCTGTTAAGACTGCTGCTACCGTTGGTATGTCTTTGGCTATGGTTTTGAGCAATGTTGCTCCTGTGTTAGCTGCAGGTTCAGATTTAACAGCTGTTTGTACAGATCAAGCAAATACAGATGCAAAATGTAAAACAATCTTTTTTGATTTATCTGAAGCGATCAATGAAATTGGTTTGGATGCGTTAAATGTTGAGAGTGAAGCAACAATTGATTCCGTAAAAAATACTAAAATTATTTCTGCAATCATTTTAAACAAGGAAGGTCTTGAAAGATACTTAACTGGATCCGATTATACTACTTTCAGAAAATGGATAACTGTAACTAATAAAATTGCTGCTGATCAATTAGAAACTGAAGATTCTAAAGGTATGTTCTCAACTGACTACTTTACTAAAACAGGTGATGCTGATGAAATGAAAACACTGGCAGAGACTGGTGGCTTGATTAATTACTACATGAAACAGCTTGATGCAAGTGGTGATACAAGTTGGTCTAAAGCTAATTTAAAAGATAAACCTGCTGTAGCTTCTGACGCAGTTAAAGCATTTGAAAAGATGCAAAAATGGATTGAAGACGGTGATTATGATCGTTTAGATGATGTTTTGACAAATCGATTTGATAAAGTGTATAACGCTTTAGAAGATAGAACAGCTGATTACGTTGTATCTGATGAAAAGTAACAGATGTCTTTGTGGCAGCTTGGACTACTGTTTTAGAGCAAGACTTAACTGGTGATAAAGGAGATGCTTTAAAATTCTCCACAGCTGATGAAACAAAATTTAAAGCTGAGTTAGGTTTAGCTGCAGAGAAATTATTTGTAGTTGATAGAGCAAATAAAACTGCAATAAAAGCCCGTATCGAGGCAATCAAGGATGCCCCAAATTACTATCGTGTAAAAAATGAATCATCTGTACAAGATATCATTGATCAATATAATGACTTATTAGGTAATATTACTGATTTGAAAGATGTATTAAAGTCTGACTCTTACAAAGCATTTACTTCAACCAAAGTCGAAAGAGCTAATGATGGTGAAAAGGAAACTTTAAGAACAACATTTAAGGGATTTACACCAGATGCAAAGTCTGATACAGATAAGAAAAAAGCTACAGAATTAGCTAAAACATTAACTGCTGATCAGTATGATGTATTAAAAGCACTAAAAGAAGATGTATTAGACGAAGTATTTAAATTTTGAAACTAAAAAAGTCGGAAATTATTATGTAGATAAATCTGGTTGGGTTGATGGTTTCACAGGGTCTTCAACTGTAGGTTTAGACTTTGGTGCTACTGATGACTATTTATTAAAATTAGTTGATACAAAAGAAGGTACATTTGGTATCGATGTTGTTCTGAATCATTTAGCTGATTTTGTTGAAGCTTGGGATGCTGTAACTACAGATATAGAAAAAATCACACCTGCAAATATTAAAACAACTGACAAGAAAACTTTAGAAGCTGCAGAAGATGCGTATTATGAAATGAAAGACGGAAAGTACGCAGCTAATTTAACTAAAGAACAAAAGAAAGACTTAAGAAGAATTGAAACTAAAATTACTAACTTACGTGAAGCATTTGACAACTTAGGCGTAACAAATGTTGCTGGTTGGTATTCAATGGGTAATGGTAACTGGGGTTACAATAATGAAGATGGTACTCCTGCTGCTTACAAATGGGTTGCTTCTGGTTCTGACTGGTATATGATCAAAGACGGTAAGATGCTGAGAAATACTTGGTTAGCTACTGACGGCGGTCGTTGGTACTACTTAGACAATGCTGGTAAGATGGTTACTAACCAATCTGTAGATGGCTGCTGGATCAATTCTTACGGCGTTTACATGAGCCCTTCTTACAACGGTTAATTGTAAATCAATCTAATAACTTAATTGAGATGTACAGAGATGTGCATCTCTTTTTTACATGTAAAAAGGAGATCCATCAAGAATCTCCTTTAAGTGTTATTTGTTTTAGTTAACTATTTAACCCAAACTCCGTAAGAGTTGAATGTATAACCGTTAACAGTAGTATTAGAAACCATCACACCGTTACCGTCTACATAGTACCATCTAGTACCCTGAGCATCAGAAGCGATCCAAGAGTTACGTAACATTGTACCGTTCTTTACATAGTACCAATTAGCACCAGAAGCTACCCATTTAGTTGGTCTAGAACCGTCTTCAGCGATGTAATCCCATTCGCCGTTGCCTTTGTCTACCCAGCCAGATTGAGTAATATCACCATTCAGAATCATTTTAATGTATAATGCTTCAATCAAGTCACGATTAGCATCTACATCAGCTTTTTCACTTCTCTTTAAAGAATTATAGATTGCTTTTCCATTTGCATCTAATTTTGATAAAGCTTTTTTAGCAGCAACAATCTTAGCAGCCTGCTTGTTAGTCATTGTGGAATTTAAAGTGATTCCTTCAATATCTGTAGTAACAGCTTTTAATAATTCATCAGTTGAAGCTGCATCAGCTACTAAAAGATCATAATAAGTATCTTCTTCATCAGAATCAACTAAAGTTGTCATTAACTTGTATAAATCATTTTCAGCAACTGTTTTAAATGCATAGTATCGACCTAATCCAGCGTCAACTTCTTTAACTCTATAACTTCCGCTTGTACGTTGCTCTGTAGTCACTGTCCAGAATTCATTCACAACTGTTTCAACATATTCTTTTAATGCTTTTACGTCACTAGCACGGAAAGCTGCAATAGCATCATCAATAGCATCTAATTCACTATCTTTTGCATCTGTTTTAATAACATCAGCTAAATCGCTAAGTTTTTCATCCAACTTGTCAAATTCCTTCTTTTCTGACTTAGTATCATTCAGAAGATCTTTCACATCTTGCATCTCAGAAGCGATTGTTTCTAATCCTTCGATGTAATCAGCAACTACACCTTCATTTTTAACATCACCATATTTAATATCTACTAATTTATAAGAATCCTTAGTAACTTTTGTGATGAATGCTTTAAGTGTAGAAAGGCTAGTATAAGGAATTGCCACTTCGTCATCGACTAAAGCCTCAACAGTCTTACCAGCTACATTTTCTGCAGCTAATGCTTTTGCAAACTTTTTAGCATCGCTTTCTACTGTATCTTCTTTATAGTCTTCAACATCAGATTTCAAATCAGCAAATAAATCTTCGATTTTTTCTAAATTATCTGCATTATCTTTATTAGCGTCACCTTTTAGTGCAATATTTCCTTTAAAGTCTAATAAATCTTTCACTTTATTGTATAATTTAACATCATCAGTATCAACTGGTGCAGTATATGCTTCTAAATCAGTTAAAGTTGTTAATAAATCAGCTGCATGTTCAACCGCTGTTTTAACAGTTCCATCAATCTTAGTACCAACCAAGTATTCTAGAATGTCTTTTTGTTCATCAGTATAACCTGCAACTGACGCATATTTATACGCATTTTCTAATATTGTTTTAACATCAACTGTATCAATTGTTTGAGTGAAAATATCCTTGAATTCTACTTCATCAGCAACTCCGAATAATTCTTTTGCACCGCCAACTTCGTCATCAGCAGCGATGTTTTTAGCATCACCTAATAAATCCAATAAATCTTCTACTTTATCTTTTTGATCGATAACAGTTTCAACTACACCTTTAGCTGAATCTACAGCTAATACAGGAGCAGCATTACTCAAAACCATAGCCAAAGACATGCCAACAGTAGCAGCAGTCTTAACGGCCTTACTTGAATATTTATTCATATAAATAAATCTCCTCTCTCTTTCTCTTTCCCTATTGGAATTAACTTATTTTAGGACACTTTTATGTCTATTGTTTGTGCATCCTTACAATGGGATATTCATTTTTCTTTATATGAGGGGAGAAATTGCAGGCATAGATTCTTTATCTAGGCATATACCTCTTGTTATTTCCTTTACTATGTGTCATCAGCCGGATAATTTTCAATGATTGTTTATTATGCTTAATCACTCTGATACATGAAAAAAGGAGGCCCTCTGTGAATCTCCTTTAAGTAGTTTTGTTGTTTCATTAAAAGGTTCGTTATGAACCTTCTTAAAAAGCGTTTATACCTTGATTATCTTTGACTAAACTAAGACATCATCCAAATTACTATCCTTCACTAATTTCTTAAACATCCAATTGGACCACATATACACCATCTTCACGTTGGTAAGCATATTTGCCAATTCCTATCAAAACCATCATAAATGATGGTTTATTCATTTTGGTTGAATCAATATTATTTCTTAGTTTGATTAACGAAGCAACCCCTTCCTCAATCAAACTATCTCCACCAAGTTTTATTTCGATTAATCCATAGGATCCATTTCTTAAATGAATTACCGCATCACATTCTAGTCCAGTATTATCTCGATAATGATAAACATTCCCATTCAAAGACTGAGCATATACTTTTAAGTCACGCATGCACAACGATTCAAATAGAAAGCCAAATGTATTTAGATCTTTAATTAAATCATTAGGGCCTACTCCTAAAGCTGCAACACCTATAGAAGGGTCAATAAAGTAGCGAATATCAGACATCCTTATAGCAGCCTTTGAACGTAGGTTGGGATTCCAAGCAGGTGTTTCATCAATAACAAATATTTTTTTTAAAGCTCTGACATAGGATAGAATTGTGTCACTATCTAAGCTATCATTATCATTTGCTATCATATCCTGTTTTAGTTTTTCATAAGAGACAGATTGACCTTGATTCCTGGCATATGCTCTCATTAGATGTTTAACACGTTCGGAATCTCTTTTAACACCATCAACTCTTGAGATATCTGACTTGACAATGGCATCATAATAATCATATGCTTGCTCAAGAGCTATCTCGTCTTCAAGGAACGTAGCTCGTGGCCAGCCACCTCTGCATACTAGAAAGGCAATTTTATTTATGTCCAACAAATTCATTCCTACAATCTGCTGAGGATGGTCAAGTAAAGATTTCAAACTTACAGAGCCGTTTGATTCTCCAGATTCAAACAAACTCATTGGCCGCATTAATATCCAAGCAAATCTGCCTGTCCCAGTGTGTAATATTTCCTCTTGATTAGCAGGAACAGCAGAACCAGTTAAAATAAATTGTCCTTCCATATTTCTGTGATCTACTTCAAAACGTATAGCATCCCATAATTTAGGTGCAACTTGCCATTCATCGATTAGTCTTGGAGTTTCTCCTTCCAATAACAGACTGGGGTTTAAATCAGCAAGAAGTAAGTTTTGTTTGACTTCATCAGGTTTTGCTAAATACAAAATACTCTTTGCTAATTGTTCAGCTGATGTTGTTTTACCACACCACTTAGGTCCTTCAATAAGAACTGCCCCTTTTCCTTTTTAGCTTTTTTTCAATAAGTTCGTCAGTAATCCTGTATTTATAATTATTCATAGTATCAACTCCTAATTATAGTTTATCAGGATTCTGCCTATTATTCAAACAAATTCGGTTAATTACGATTATTTTATTTCGGTTATTTGGAATAATTTTATTCGGCTATTTGTTTCGAATATATTTGGTTTTTATATAAATATTAGCTTTCAGCTATGTCAGCGGTTTGATAAATTCATATGCAGAAATGTGATGATTAATATATGGATATATGACTAATAATTGATAACTTTAATATCATATAACTTATAATATAAGCGTTTTATCCCTCTCATAAAAAGG
>BBZX01000005.1 GCA_001305055.1 Clostridia bacterium UC5.1-1C12 | reverse complement strand
AAGTATTATCAACAATAGTTATAAAGAACGTAAGTTCTAAGGATATAACAAAAAAGAAAGGGATGAATTTATGGATTTTTTATTAAACATTTTGGTCGTTTTTTGCGAGCAACATTCTCACTCAGCCAGCCTACTTCATCGGGCTGATCGTATTGATTGGTTACCTCTTACTGAGAAAACCGATTTATGAAGCATTTGCCGGATTTATCAAGGCAACCGTTGGTTATATGATTTTGTCTGTCGGTTCCGGCGGCTTGGTTAACAACTTCCGTCCGATCCTGGTTGGTTTAAAAGATCGTTTTAATCTTGATGCGATGGTTATTGACCCTTATTTCGGTCAGAATGCTGTACAAGCGGCAATGGAAAATATCGGCAGAACATTCTCTGACGTAATGATCCTGCTGTTGATCGCATTTATTTTCAACCTGATTCTTGTTCGTTTAAAGAAGTATACAAAAATGCGTGCCGTATTTACTACTGGACACGTTCAGATGCAGCAGGCATCAACAGCTTTCTGGCTGATCCTGTTCTGCTTCCCAAGCTTAGGCAGCACGCCAATGCTGATTTTGATGGGTGTATTACTTGGTTTATATTGGGCAGTTGCATCTAACTTAACGGTTGAAATTACCCAAGATCTGACTGAGGGCGGCGGCTTTGCGTGGCTCACCAGCAAATGTTTGGATTAGCATTATTCTCTAAATTATCTGAGAAAATGTTCGGCGGTAAGAATTCAAAAAACTTGAAGATATTAAATTCCCGGGTTTCTTATCTATCTTTAATGAAAATATGGTTGCGACAGCCGTATTGATGACTTTATTCTTTGGTGCTATCTTATTAGTATTAGGTAAGCCTTATATGGTTGAAGCTGGATTCATCGCAGAATCACAGAATTTCTTCTTCTATATTATGACAACTTCATTGAACTTTGCTGTTTATCTGGCAATTCTGCAATTAGGTGTTCGTACCTTCGTTACCGAGCTGACAAACTCATTCCAAGGTATTTCAAACAGCTTCCTGCCAGGTGCTGTTCCGGGTATCGACTGCGCGGCAACTTATGGTTTCGGTTCACCAAATGCTGTAACCGTTGGTTTCTTATTCGGTGCTGCCGGCCAATTCTTAGCCATTATCGCTTTGATTTTACTGAAATCACCAACGTTAGTAATCGCTGGTTTCGTTCCGGTATTCTTCGATAATGCGACAATTGCTGTATTTGCTAATAACAAAGGCGGCGTTAAGGCTGCTATGCTGATGCCATTCATCGCTGGTTTATGTCAGGTATTTGGTTCCGCTATCATCGCAAGCTGGGTAGGACTGGCTGCATACGGCGGTTACCTCGGTATGTTTGACTGGGCAGTTGTATGGCCAATCTTCACAGTATTAATGAAGTTCCTGAGCTATGCTGGTGTTGCTGTTGTAATTATCATTCTGATTGCTATCCCTCAGCTGCAATATCGCGCACATCCGGATACTTACTTCCTGATTACTGAAGATTATGATGCTTATCTGGAAAAAGTAAACGCTAAAAAATAAATTTAGTGATATAATTAGGTTAAATAGGAGGTATTGCTTAAATGGTTAAAATTTTGGTTGCCTGTGCAAACGGTGCAGGAACAAGCTTAATGATGAAAATGCGTGTTGAAAAAGCAACAAAGGATTTGGGAATTCAAGTTCAGACAATCCATCACTGCTCATTATCAGAAGGAAAGAGCGCAGCAACTCAGTATGATGTTGTGTTCTGTCCGCTGAATTTTGTCAACATGTTTGATGACGCTGCTAAAAAAGGCGTTAAAATCTGCGGTATGAAGAATGTGCTTTCAGATAAGGAAGCAAAAGAATTATTAACTGCCGCAGGCATTGAATAATTTGTAAAACAAGAAGGATATCGGGGCAAGCCGATATCCTTTTAAAAAGGAAAGGGGGCTTCTATGAGTATTCGTCTGATCGCTTCTGATTGTGATGGCACATTACTTGATGATAATAAAAAATCGATGCGGGTATGAGCGAGGTATTGCCCTTGCTGCGGGAGCAAGGCATTGAATTTACTTTGGCGACCGGCAGAAATATGGAGATCGTCATGCCCTTTGTGAAGGCGCTGGATCTGCGGGTGCCGATTATTACCAATGGCGGTGCGGAAATCTATGACGGTGAACGTTTTATTGTGAAGCATGCCATCGCTTTGAACGATTTGCTGCCAATCATCGAGATTTGGAGAAATACCATATCCGCAGTGTTTATTATAGTAATGACTGCTTATATACACGTTATGCTGATGCTGTTAATCAATACTTTCTGAATCGCATGAAAGGCAAGGTTGAAGTGAAAGAATTAAATGATCCCATAAGTTTATACAAAATGGAGCTGTTTAAGATAGTAATCATTGAAACAGATCCACAGCTGCTTGCGCTTGTCGCTTCCTTTATCAATACATTAAACAATACACATTGTTTGATTGCGGAAGATAATTTATGCACGATTACCCATACTCAGGCATCAAAAGGAAAGGCGCTGATGGCGTTGGCTGAGCGTTTAAATATTGATTTTGAAGATGTGGCGGTAATCGGTGATAACCATAATGATTTGTCAATGTTTGAGTGTTTTACGAACAGTGCGGCAATGGGCAATGCGTCCTCAGTGATCAAAGCGAAGGCCCGCTACATCATTGAGGATAATAATCATCAAGGTGTATCAGCATTTCTATGGCGGGTGTTAAAGGGAGAAGTGGGCTAGCTTCTCTTTTTGATATTAGGGTAGCGGGTGATTGTATAATGTAATCGCCAATGGTAAGATGATGTCAACTAAATCAGACGGAGGAATTAGCTGTGAACATTACAATTAAAGAATTACAGTCATATTTGTTTGAGCATTATAAAGATGGCGGAATCGATCAAAGCTTGTTTATGAAATTGGTCGAGGAAATTGGTGAAGTTGCGGAAGTCTTAAATAAAAAGGCTGGCAGAAAATCGGCGGGTGATGAAGACCTGCAGGCGCAATTGGGGAATGAATTAGCGGATGTGATCCATTATGTGCTGGCTATTGCTGCCATTAATGGACTTGATATGACTGATATAATTTTTGAAAAAGACAAAAGTGCTTCAATAAAGTATCATCATGAAACAAATTTGGAGCAGTTTGTCTTGCATATACGAAATGATAAAAAAGCATGAAATAATTGACTAGGAAAGCATTTTTGCTTTCCTTTTTGCATAAAAAAACCCTTTGCGAATCAAAGGGTTTGATCAATGTCTGCCAGCTCCGCCGCCTCTTGAAGAACCGCCGCCGAAGGATCTGCCGCCTCCGGAAGATCTGCCGCCGCCAAAGGAGCGGGAACTGCCTGACGACCTGCCGCCGCCGAAGCTTCTGCCAGAAGAACCACCGCCGAAGCCGCCGCCTCTTGGCGGGCGCGGCCCGCGGTCATGATGGTCATGATGGTCATGGCGGATGATTACATGAGGCCGAAGAAGCCGCCCCAGTAAGGACGTCTGCGCACATAACCGCGCGGACGGGTAAAGGCACTGATAAAGCTAAGCACCATACTAAATACAACAATTAATACAAAGATACCTAACAGCAAGGAGAAGATACCTACACCGCTTGATTGATGCGAACTGGTACTAGAACCGGAATTGCTGTTATAATGACTGTTATCATTATAAATCGGCTCCTGAATGATCGGTGTGCCGCTGCTGTCCTTTACCAGATCATAGATAGCATCAAAGGTTTTGCTGACACCTGCCGAGTAATCACCGCTTGCAAAATCAGGTTCAAGATATTCATTGAGCAGCAATTTAATTCTGCCGGCAGATAAGAGATTGCTTAAACCATCACCCGCGAGACAATAATAATTATCCTCACCGATAGCCAGCAGCAATAAGACACCGTTGTTGCTTTCCGCTGAACCGATCCCCCATTGATTAAAGAGTTCATAGGCATAATCTTCAATATCAGCACCGTCTAGGAAATCAACGGTTACAACTGCGATCTGAACGCCGTTTTTTTCTTCAAGCTCAAGATTGGCATTGATGATTTCTTCCTCAACCTCACGATCAATCACATCCGCATAATCACTGACATACAGATCATCGCTTGGCTCAGGAATCGTATAGGCATGGACGGCTAATGGTGAAAGCAGCATCAGCACAAAGGCAAATAATAAAGCTATGCGATTTTTTTTCATTGGCTGCCTCCTGAGAAACGGCTTAACTCAACGCCGCTTATTCGATAAAGGATCGAAGCGGGAAAGCCCGTCGTTTGTTTCAAATATTCTTCAACTGTATCATGGTAGAGACTCTTATCAATCATATCGTTGAGTCCTCTAAAATCATAGGTTAAACTAATTCGATAATTTTCATCACGCTCACTCAGCGCCATCGCAGTCAGCTTATCCGAAAGGGCAAAGAAAGCTTCATCCAGCTTTGCGTTGGCACTCTCTTTAGCCTTGATCGAATCTGCATCCGTTAAGCTTTCAATCGCATGATTCAGCGCTGTGATTTCATCAAATCCATTTTTCTGATATTTTTCAGCAATAAAGATCAGATTTTTTGCTGTGGAAATTTTACTTCCAGATCAGCAGCTATACTGGCACCGTCCACCCCTTCATAAAACATGGATTCCACTGTCTTGCTATAAGACGTGAAAGTGATCCGGCTTTTAAACCCGCTGACACCCAGGACCAGTACCAGAACAATCAAAAGGGCTGTACTGCGTTTTTTCAATTGTTCCATTTTTTATCACTCCTATAAATTGATTTCAGTAAGCTTCTGCTTCAATTCGCCCTCGATGCGGCCCAGTTCAGCTTCTGCTTCACGGCGTTTTGTGCGTCCCTCGGCCTGGATTTTCATTACTTCATCGAGTGTTTCAATCAGCTTCTTATTCGTATTCTGCAAGGTTTCGATATCAACAATACCGCGCTCGCTTTCCTTCGCTGTCGCAATTGTGCCAACCTTAACGTTTCCGCATTTTTACGCAGCAAGTCATTCGTCATATCGGTAACCGCCCGCTGGGCTTCCATTGCCTGACGTGAATTTTCAACACCCAATGCCAGAACCATCTGACTTTTCCAAAGCGGAATCGTATTTACTAATGAAGACTGAATCTTTTCGGCCATCATCGTATCATTATTCTGTACCAAACGGATCTGCGGTGCCATTTGAATCGAAATCATTCTTGTCAATTCAAGATCATGCAGCTTCTTTTCAAAACGCGTACAGAATGCCGCATAATCATTAGCCTGCTGCGCGTCCTCAGGCAGACCGCTCTTTTCCGCCTGCGCAACCAGCTTAGGCAGCTCTTCATTTTGTGCCTGGGCGAGCTTTTCTTGCCGGCCAGAATATAAAGGGATAATTCTTTAAAATTCTGAAGATTCAGCTCATACATCTGATCCAGCATCGCAACATCCTTCATCAGTTGAATCTGATGCTTTTCAAGTACGGCAATAATCTTTTCTACATTGGCATCAGCCTTATCATATTGAGCTTTTAGCTGAGTAATCTTATTTGACTGTTTCTTAAAGAAACCAAAGAAACCGTTATTCTCTTCATTATCAATCTCAAAACCCTTTAATTCAGTAACCAGACTGGTTAGTGATTCACCGACTTCACCCAGATCCTTTGTTTTTACTTTATCCAGCGCTGACTGAGAAAATGTTGAAATCTTAGTCTGAGCGGCAGCTCCGTATTGGAGGATCACATTTGAATTAGTCAAATCGATCTTCTCCGCAAAATCATTCACCAGCTGACGCTCTTCTTCACTCAGTGTGTCTTCATCAAGCTGTACCGGTTTTATTTCCTTTACTGGTTCACTTACTTCTTCCGCCTTCAGATCTTCACTCGGATCTAATGTCAAGGTAGGTAATACACTCTTCTTTTCTTCCATGTTCGTTCTCCTTATCAAATTTTTTCATCAAGCAGTCCCTGCTGCTTCATCAAAGTTTCAAGCACTTGAACATCACTGCTGATATCCATGGCTTCATCGCTGTAAAGCAGGTCAGCTTGTTTTTCAATTGCTTCCGCACCGATTTCGGCGGATCGTTTGATTTGCGCGATCGTATTCTTAACCTGCTCGCCCTGCATCTCGATATCCTCAAGCTTGTCATAGGAATGAAACAGCTTGATCAGCGTCGGCAGATAATAGCTGAATAATTTACGCACTTTATTTACCGCCATCGGATGTTCATTCAGATAGTTATAAATATTGCTCACCGCTTTTTCAATGCGGCGAATCTGCGCGCTTACATTTTCATCGGCAATCATTTCATCACATTCACGCAGCTGGGCAAGAATATCCGATCGTTCACTTTGCAGCTTAAGATTGGCAGCCTCCTGTTCAGATTCAGGTACCATGGTGGTTTCAGTAATCACTTCCGGTTTGAATTTAACCTTTTCTGAAATCATATAAGTTAATAAAGCGGCTGCAATACAGATCAGATAATCGGAAAGCTGGGTCATCTTAAAAAAACAGGCAAGGATGATCCAAACCAGACCGCCCAGATAGATCGGCATGGCACTTTTCTTAACCCTGGTCGTAGTTTTCTTTATCATTAGCTTCACCTTCGCTTCTATTCATTATTTTACCATTCTAACACTTGTTTTACCATCTAAGTTACAAGAATGTTATACTATTTTTGCTTCATTTTGCGTTTTTTTGCCGGAAGCTTGGAAATAGAGTTAGAATGGGTTATAATATGAAAAGTGAAAAAGAGGTTAAATTATGGAAAAATTGCAATTAAAAGATTTTCTGAATTATGCTTATATTTCAAATTTAAAGGCATCTGATGATAAAGAACGCCTGGCATTTGTCGTTTCTGCTGCTAATGCGGATACAAATGGGTATGACCAAAATATATATGTTCTTGATCAAGAAGTCAGACAGTTAACCAGCGGCAATCATGAAGCGGGTTTTATCTGGGAGGATGATGATCATCTCTTATTTAAGGCAATGCGTGATGAAGCGGATAAAAAGAAGGTTGCCGATGGTGAAGAACTGAGCGTATTCTACCGTATATCGATGCATGGCGGTGAAGCGGTTAAGGCCTTTGAAGTGCCTTATACGGTTACTGCTTATGAAAAGTTAGATGCGGATCGCTATTTAATGTGTGTGAATTATAATTTGAATTACTCAACAATGGCGGAGTTGAATGATGAGGATAAACAAAAGCTGCTGAAACAGAAAAAAGCAGATCAGGCAGTTGAGGTTGTGGATGAACTGCCGTTCTATTTTAATGGAGCTGGCTTTATCAATAAGACACGTTCCCGTCTGATGCTATACAGTGTGTCTGATCAGTCGGTGAAATGGCTGACACCGCTGCATATGGATGTGGGCGGCATCAATTTGCATCCGCAAAAAATAAAGTGCTTTTCTCAGCAGTTACATACCTTGTACAGCCTGATTTGAAGGCGGGTATTTATTGCGTAGACTTAAATGATCAAACTATGGAAGAATTATATCCGGAAGGCCGTCATGATATTGCGCAGGTTTGCTTCTTTGATGATGAAATCTTAGTTTTAGCGGCTGGCAATGATCGTTATGGGTTAAATGAGAATCCTGAATTTTATTTGCTGAAAGAGGGAAATCTTGAATTGCTGGCGCATAATGAAGATGCAATAGGCAGCAGTGTGGGCAGTGACTGCCGTTATGGCGGCGGTAAGATGTCATTAGTAAAAAATGGCAAATTCTATTTTGTAACAACACGCCGCAATGCTTCACATCTTTATTCCTTAGATCATGAAGGCACTATTGAACCGGTATTTACACAAGAGGGCTCCTTGGACTGCATCGCTGAGTATAAGGATGGCATCGCCGCGGCTGCAATGCTTCAGGGCAAGCTTCAGGAAGTGTATATGCTTAAGGATGCGGGCATTCGGCTGAGTGCTTTAAATGAAAATGCTCTGAAGGGTAAATATGTCGCTGATTATGAAAAGATAACGTTTGAAAACGATGGGGTTGATTTAGACGGCTGGGTTTTAAAACCATATGATTATGATCCGAATAAGAAATATCCGGCTATTTTGGATATTCATGGCGGACCTAAAACAGTATATGGGGAAGTGTTCTATCATGAAATGCAGGTTTGGGCTTCTGAGGGGTACTTTGTGTTCTTCATGAATCCGCGCGGCGGTGACGGACGCGGTAATGCGTTTGCTGATATCCGCGGTAAATACGGTACGATCGATTATGATGACTTGATGAAATTTACCGATGTCGTTCTTGAGAAATATCCTGCCATCGATCCATCTCGGCTTGGTGAAACCGGCGGCAGCTACGGCGGCTTCATGAGCAACTGGATCATTGGTCATACTGACCGTTTTGCGGCTGTGGCTTCGCAGCGTTCTATTGCTAACTGGGTTGGCTTTAATGGCACCAGTGATATCGGACCGCATTTTTCAAAGGATCAGTGTGCGGGCGATGTATGGAAAGATATGGAGAAATTATGGTGGCATTCACCGTTAAAGTATGCAGATAAGGCTAAAACGCCAACCCTGTTCATCCATTCTGATGAGGATTATCGCTGTCCGATTTCCGAAGGCTATCAAATGGCTTCGGCTTTGATGCAGCATGGCGTGCCGACCCGTCTGGTTGTGTTCCATGGTGAAAATCATGAGCTGAGCCGCGGCGGCAAACCGCTGAACCGCATCCGCCGTTTAGAGGAAATCACAAACTGGATGGATAAGTATTGTAAAGGATCGGAGTAACTATGAGTAAAAAAGATTTGAAGTTTGTAGGTATTATTGTAGCTGTTGCAGCGCTGATCGGTGTGATTATGCTGGTTGTGAAATTGACGAGCAAGCCGAAAGAACTGGGTGTAGTCCAGCATGGTGAGGAAGTTATCCTGACTTTTGATATCGCGAAAGATGCAACCTATGATTTTGAAGGCGATTACGGCAAAATGACACTTGAGGTCAAGGATCACAAGTTTAGGGTTATCAATGTCGAATGTCCAAATCATTTATGTGAACAAATGGGGTGGATTGATTCTGAATCGCTGATTCCTATCGTTTGTTTGCCTAATGGCATCATGGTCAGCAGTGCGATGGAGTAATGTTTCATTCATAATGAATGCTTAAATGAAGGTACAGCAGTTGCTGTACCTTTTTCTGCGGCAAAATAAAAACCGCGTCTGCGGTTTTATCGGTATTCTACAACTACCGTTTCGCCTGCTTTCACATCCATGTCATGATGATAAGCAAGAATTTCATAGTCTGTATAATTTACAATAATCATTGGCGTATCCAAGGAAACACCTTTGCTTTCCGCATATGCACGGTCAATTTTTAAAAGCGGAGTTCCCATTTTCACATGATCGCCAACCTGTGCCAATTGTGTAAATCCTTCACCCTTTAAATCCACGGAATCAAGTCCGATATGTATCAATACCTCAACGCCATTATCCAGTTTTAAACCAATCGCATGTTTGGTTTTAGGAAACAGGCAGATCTCACCATCTGCCGGTGCTACGACTACATCGCCGCTCGATCTGACAGCGATACCGTCACCCATCATTTTCTGAGCAAACACCGGGTCCTTGACTTCTTCCAAGCTCATCGTATGCCCGTCGATGGGCGCTGCTAAATGATAAACAGCCTTATTTTTTTTGAATAGATTAAACATATTTGCCTCTCATTGCCCCTACTTGGCATATTCCATAATACTAGCAGTTGTAAACGTTGTCAATGAGTTTTTAAACGACTTGAAAAATAAAGAATTTCAGGTAATTTGTCTCCGGCACATTCCATAAAATCGGGTGATCCCATGCTTGATGGTAAACGGCGATCTGCCGCAGCTGAACTGCCGCATCCTCAGCCGCATCATGCAGCATTTGTTTAAATAATCCCTCATTCATAAAATGGGAACAGGAACAAGTGGCCAGATAACCGCCGCGCGGCAGCAGCTTCATCGCTTTGGTATTGATTTCCTTATATCCCTTCGTCGCATTGCGCACCGTTTCACGGCTTTTAGTAAAGGCCGGCGGGTCAAGAATAATGAAGTCAAACTCTTTGCTGCGGCTCTTGATTAATTCATCAAGTAAATCAAAGACATCACAGCAGCGGTATTCTACATTCAGCTGATTTGCCTTGGCATTCTTTTCAGCCATTGCAATGGCTGATTCAGAGATATCTACAGATACGACACGCGCTGCGCCGCCCTTTGCCGCATTCAAACCAAAGCTGCCGGTATGCGTAAAGCAATCCAGCACATGCTTGCCCTGAGTCAGCTTGGAAATAGCTAAACGGTTATATTTTTGGTCGAGGAAGAAGCCGGTTTTTTGACCGTTTTCCACATCAACATCATAGGTGATGCCATTTTCACAGATCTGGGTAAACGCTGTTTTTGGCGCTGCCGGCAATTCATCGCAAAGGAACCAGCCCTTATTCTGATCTAAACCCTCAAGCTCACGAATAGCCACATCATTGCGTTCATACAAACCATCGATGTTCTGTCCGTCTTCACGTAAGATTCTGATTAGCATCGAAAACAGCTTGTGCTTAATTTTCTCAATGCCCAGCGACAAAGTCTGCGTGACTAAAAGATTATTAAAACGATCCACGGTCAGACCCGGAAAGAAATCCGCTTCACCAAATATGATCCGGCAGTTTGTAATATCTGACTGCATGACTGTCTTACGATATTCCCAGGCATGCCGCAGCCGCCGTTCATAAAAGGCGTCATCAAATCGATCATTCGCATTGCGTGAAATGATGCGGATTCTGATCTTTGATTTTTCGCTGATAAATCCGCTGCCTAAATATTTATTCTTTAATGAAAAGACATCAACCAGATCACCGTTTTCATAATTGCCTTCAACATTTAAAACCTCCTGTTCAAATACCCAGGGGTGATTGCTTTGGATACTTTTCTTTGCTTTATCACTAACGGTTACCGCCGCTAAATTTAATTCTCTGTTCATTCTGTATCTCCTTTTACCGGCATATTATACCACATTCCATAAGGATAAAAACAGCGCCGATGACGCTGTTAATGACTTTCTTCACATAAAGCAAACGGCTGCAGTTCAAAAGGTTCAAACTGCTTCTGTAAAGCCGCCAGCTTTTTAAGATTCACTTCCTCATCATACTCACTGCTTTGCTGCTGATCGAGGATCTGTGAGATGATCGCTGAGGTTGCTTTATTCAGGGTGCATGTCTTCATGCCGTTGATCACACTGTTTTTATCAAGCAGAACGAAACAGAAGTTGTAGCAGTCTGCCTTCACAAAGGCTTCCTCATCATGAATATTAAAATAGAAATCACTGGTTTCAATCACACCGTCAACACTCAGCAGGAAAATCAGCTGATCACTTTTATTAACAATTTGAATCAGCATTTTTTTATTCTTAAATAGTTTTAATTCAGTATCTGACCAGAATTCATCAGCCATCACGGCATAAAACGTATTCTCTTCAAAACTGATATAAGTTCCTGCCTCACTGAATTCCACAGGAAATTTTTCATTTATTTTCAGCTGCATAACTACCTCCCGCCAGTTTATTTACCTGGGCATTCTTTGATATTTCATAGCTTTTCGCATAAAGCTCATCGATGACACAATCATCCTTAATAATCGCATGATCAGCAATCACGATTTTGGCATCGCAATTCTCTAAGATCAACGTTTTAGCTTCGATCCGATCCACATGCATATGACTTGTTTCAAATTGTTTATTAACCAAATCGCGGTAATCCGCAATGGAAATGATATCATCAAAGATTGAGCGATCCTTCAGCTTGTTGGCAATAATCAGCTTATCCGCTTTTAATTCTGTCACAAAAGTATTAAAATAAGGCCGGATATACATTACTTCAGCCTGAATGGCCGGAATGTAAAAAGGGGCAAAGCTGATGAAATGACCGCATTCAATTGCTTCCGTGCATTCTAAAAATACTTATTTAAGATATTGATATAATTAAACTCATAATCCAAAACACTGCTTGTATAATTCTCATAAGTTACCGCCGCGATACTGCCGCTGATCTTGCGGCTGCCTAAAGAGGTACCGTCTTTACTTGAAGCATTGCGGAAAACCTTACAGGTGGTATGATCAAAGCTTGCCAAACCCATAGCGGTAATCGTTAAGGCGCGTACCTTTTCCTTCATAATACATTCACTAAAACTGAGACAGTCATGAATCATTGAATTCTCAATGGTACAGGGTCCGATTGCCTTCAGGCGTTCAATCTCACAGCTGCTGATTACACAGCTGTCACCGGCTTTAACCTTTTCGACATAACTTTCAGTAATGGTCAGCGGCTCCGAGGAGGAAATTTTACGCTTCACCATTTTAAATCGTCCAAACTGCTGAAATTCACTTTTTTTCATAGAACCTCCTCAGCTTAATTTTTTATAATCAATCGCTGGTTCTTCTGATTCATCTTCAAGGACATCGATCAATTTATCGATGTGATTGTTTAAATCATCAAATTCTTCATCACTCATCTGCTCATAGAAGCTAATCATATCTTCATCAAGACCCGCCTGTTTCATCTGTGCGAGAATCATTTCACGGCTCAGAGAATCATCATCGAATACCTCGTCAAAGTAAGTGGATATCACATGGGCATCAAGCCATTCTAAGTGATCTTCTACAATGATCCTTGTCCCCAATTCCGCAAAGGCTCAAGGATACTGCTCATATTGCTGTCGCGGACTTTGATTGTTTGATAAGGCCCATGCCAGATCATCCGATTCAGCAGCATATCGACAATGTTGTAAGCAATGGTTTTTAATGAACAGTTTTCTAACCGCATTTCTTCAATATTTTCTTCATCAGCAATCAGCAGGAGTACCGGATAGAAATCATTCTCACTCCGTGCCTCTTCATCATACACGCTTACGACATCGATTTCAATCGTGTCATACAATTTTTCCGCATTCAAACTCAGCGGATCAAAATCCAAATCAAGACCGAATGGATGGGCAGTCAAAGATAACGGATGTATCGTATAGCTGCCTTTAAGATCAATGCAGATCTGTGATTTTTCCAATTTGACAGCATTGTGTGCCAGTTCGCTGATGACACTGACCATTTTTGTAAAGGCATCGGTGAAATGAATCAGTTCTTCAATTTTTAAAATCTGATGCGGATTAAAAACATTGCAGCGAGTCAGCATGCCGCCGTAAGTATTGCTGGAAAAATCATAGATAGAGCGGTCCTCACGATAATCCAATCGTTTGACGCTCAGGGTCAGGGTATCATGATAGCGGACGGCACTGTAATCCATCGCGTTCATATTCATATTCACAAACTGAATCAGCTTGTCTTCGTTGGCATAAGCATCAATGATCACTTCATCTTCACAGACGCTGGCGAAATAGAAGGTGCGGTTCTGCGGAGTTTGGACTTCATAGATCACATTAAACAAACTGTCCTGCCAATTCTTAATCGCAGTCAATGTCTTAAACGCGTTATTGATGCGCACGCGGCATTCTGTTTCAATGCGATTGTCACGAAAGGCACTTAAAACAATGTTGCACCAGCCTTGATTGAATAATGTGCGTTCTTCTTTAAAATTGCCGTGCAGAATCCCTTCATAAAGGTTTTTCCGCGATACGATAACACCGTCGCTGCATTACTCTTACGGTCAATAACAGCGCTGACTTTGATTCTGAAATCAAAGGCTTCCAGAATATCATAATAGTAATGAAAAGTATCGTTAAGCTTAAGGCGAAGGAGCTTGGCAGAGGCCGGTTTACTGTGGGTACCGGAACTGATTTCATGGATGTACATATTATTATCCAGTTTAAAGGTATAGTATTCAACATTATCAAGGCCAAACAGCAGCTGAATGATTCTATGCAGTTCTTCATAAGTATATTGCGCAGGTATCAGACACCTGCGGCTTGCATTGACGCCATTATCAGAGATCGATATCGTTAATTCAAGAGTTTTCATATTAAGCTCCCCCTTAATGATTTTATTTTATCATATTTTATAGTAGTTATTTAGCGGATTTCCAAAACTTACAGATTTGATAGCCGAAGTCAATGTAATTCTCATATTTTCATATTCGACATGGTTCGCAAAACGGTTCTATATAATGTTAGTATGGGGATTGAAAGGAGTTATTATGAATGGACGTGTTTACCTGCTGATTATTATTTTATTTACTATATTAATGGTTGTGTTTATTTATTTCATAATTCAAAATCAACGTCTTTATGCGATCAAAAGCAGACTGGATCATTTTCATTTACTGGCTTCTAACTGTCAGTGGATTTTTTTGAATATGACTGTGAAACCAAAACACTTGCCGGTATTAATCAGCGGATCAATATGAATTCATATGTCGTTCACAAGGAAGATGAAAAGTTAGTGATGATCAATCAACGGATCAGAAATGGTGAGATGGTGCACGCATGTCTCCGGCTGATCAGCGGTAAAGAAATGCATTGGTATCAGGTTCATCTTCTGAAAAACGGTTCCATTATTATAGGGATGTTAATGAATATTGATACCGAGCGTCAGGAACAGGAACGCTTGAAAGAGCGGGCGAGTCTTGATCCGATGACGGGTTTTTATAATAAGGTTATTACTAAACGGCTGATTGATGAATGGCTGATGAGTGCTGACCGTCAGCATATTCACGCGCTGATGCTTTTGGATATCGATAATTTTAAAGCGCTTAACGATGAGCTTGGGCATTTTTTCGGCGATGAGGTGCTGATTGGCTTTACCGAGCAGATTCGGCGTCTATTTCGATCCAGTGATATTTTAGGGCGGATCGGCGGTGATGAATTTGTGATTTTTATGAAGGATGTCAGTGAATTCAAGATTCGGGAGAGAGCGTCACAAATCTGTGAATTCAGTTATCGGGATATCCGCATCTCAGTCAGTATCGGTGTTGCCTATGCCTTTAAAGACGGCGATAATTTTGAAACATTGTATGTTAAGGCGGATAAGGCGATGTATGAGGTAAAACGATCCGGCAAGAATGGGTATACAATTTGTTAATATGAAAGGCTGCGGCTACAAAGAAATCTTTGAAAGTCACAGCCATTTTTATAATATAGGATATTTAATACATCATGAACGTATCAGATAATCGGCAGCTGCCTGATATTGAAGGGTAGTTAGAGCTTTTAATCCCATAGCCGCGGGCATGCAGCTTTTGGGTGGAGATGCCGATTTCACAGCCCATGCCATATTCAAAGCCATCAGAAAAACGGGTTGAAGCATTGACATAAACAGCCGCGGCATCGACGCCATTTAAAAACTGGGTGATTGCTTCAGGCGATTGTGCCAATATACATTCACTGTGATGAGTACCATAAGTGTCAATGAAAGCTAAGACTTCCGCCATGCTGTCAACTACCTTGACAGCCAGCTTGTAATCAAGAAATTCACAGGCATAAAGCGGATCGTCAGCCGGCAGAGCATCAATGAGCGAACAGACGGTCTCATCGCCATAATAGGTCATTGGATATGCCTTGAGCTGTTGGACGAGCCGCGGCAGAAAGTCTGCGGCAACCGCCCTGTGTACTAATAGATTTTCAATGCAGTTGCAGACAGAAATCCGCTGGCATTTCGCATTTTCAACAAGCGGCAGTGCCTTATCTAAATCAGCGCTTTGATCAACATAAAGTGTATTGTTGCCGGTACCGGTTTGAATGACCGGCACTCTGGCATTGTTAACGACACGTTCAATCAGTGATTTACCGCCGCGGGGAATGATGACATCGAAGATTTCATTCATGGTCAGCATTTCATCAACCAGTGAACGGTCAGTGCTTTCAATCAATTGTACGCAGTGAGTGTCCAGCTGCTGATTAACAAGTGCTTCCTGAATTACCTGAACCAAGGCTTTATTTGTACAGAGAGCTTCCTTGCCGCCGCGCAGAATCATCGCATTGCCGCTTTTAATCGCTAAGGCTGCTGCGTCAATGGTCACATTAGGGCGGCTTTCATAAATCATGCCGATGACACCCAGCGGTACCGTTACGGCTTTGATGGTCAAACCGCTTGGTCTGGTTTCTTCTGAAATTAATTGATGCAGGGGATCAGCTGATTGATTACCTCACTGATACCTTCACGCATAGCCTGTATACGTTCATCATCAATCATTAAACGATCAATCGTACTTGCTGGTAAGCCTTTCTCTCTGGCTGCCTGAATATCCTGCCGATTCGCTTCAATCAAGGGTTCAGTATGGGATAGCAGCCGACGTCTGATATCTGCCAGCACATTTGTGCGCTGTTCATTGGTTGTTTGGGCCAACTGCCTGCCAGCTTTTTTAGCAAGTCTGCCCATCTGCAGTAAATCACTCATGATCCGATCCTCGTTCCTACCTGTTTGCCTGCAAATAATTCATAAAGCTGCTCCGGCTGCTGTCCCGACATGATAACCGTTGAGAATCCGGCCTGAATGCCAAGCTTAGCGGCATGTATTTTGGTTGCCATACCGCCAGTGCCTAATTTAGAGCCCGCTCCTTTAGCCAATGCTTCAATTTGATCATTAACTTCCGGTATCTCATGAATCAGCGCCGCATCAGGATTTTTATGCGGATCATCATCATAAACACCATCAATATCACTTAAGATCACCAGCAGATCACCATGGATCAATTCACAGACCATGGCGGAAAGTGTATCATTATCACCTACGACAATTTCATCAACAGCCACCGTATCGTTTTCGTTTACGATGGGCAATACATTCATTGCCAGCAGGCGGGTAAACGTATTGATTACATAATCACGATTCAATACATCAAGCGTTAACAGCACTTGGGCTACGGTATGATTGTATTCCGCAAAATACTTATCATAGATATACATTAATTCACATTGACCTACTGCCGCGCATGCCTGCTTACCGCTGAGATCCTGCGGTTTTTCGGGAAGCCCCAGCTTACCGGCACCGATGCCGATCGCCCCGCTGCTGACCAAGACAATCTCTTTGCCGGCATTCTTTAAATCAGCAATGACCTTCACTAATCGTTCCATTCGCTGAATATTCAGCCGGCCAGTTTGATGAGCCAACGTTGAAGTCCCTATTTTAATCACGATGCGTTTCGCGTCTGCACAATTTTTCATTCACTCTTCCTCATAATTACTCTTTCTAACTTATAGATGTATTTTAGTATGAACCGCTTTAAATGTAAAGCGTGCATCTTAGCTCAATGATATGTCATCTTGGCGGTATTCATTTGCCAAGGAAACATTGTTTCGCTATGATAGGGGTGTCAGCTGATAGGAGTGAGAGTATGAAAATCAAAATAGAACATGGGAATTATGAGGAAAATGAAATATTGCTTCGCTGCCGGGAAGTAGACAGTGAAATCATGCGGATTATTGCTTTTCTCAATCTTCAGACACAGAAGCTCAGCGGCTGGAAGAGCAAGGAAGAAATAACGATGCTTGAATTTAAGGATGTGTATTACGCGGAGGCATTGGAAGATAAAACGTTTTTATATACCTCAAAAGATGTCTATCAGACAGCGCTGAATCTAGCGGAAATTGAAGGCCGTTATGAAAGTCTTGGTTTTTTGCGCATCAGTAAATCCGTGGTTGTGAATCTCTATGCGATTCATTCACTGAAAAGTGCGCTGGCCGGAAGAATTGAAATAATTCTTAAGAATCAAGAGAAATTAATTGTTTCCAGACATTATGCCCCGCTTTTGAGAGAGCGGATCGGTTTATAGAAAGGATGAGAGAAATGAAAGAATTTACACATTTTTATCGCTGGGGATTAAATATGAAGCAGCACATGGCTATTTATACAATGGCTTTGATCTTCTTCAGAGGAGTTATTGAAGTATTATTGGGCCATGACTCAATATCGATACTGATGCTTGTGGAAATGACGCTGACATCAGCCGTCATCGCGATTATCGAAAGTGCGCTGTTTCCTGATCATTATGATGAAAGTGAATTGCAAAGGCGCACTGTTCTTTGGGTGATTATGTGCAATCTGCTGTTTATCGGTGCGGCGGTGCTGTTTCAGTGGTTTGCGGATGTTCCGCTTTGGGGCAAATGCCTGCTGATCGTGATTTTGGAGGGTGGTTTATTTGCCATGTGGTTTGGTGTTCATGCCGCGCAAAAGATTGAGACAAAGGCATTGAATCAGCATCTGCATGATTTTCAAAAGCAGTAGAAGTCAAGAAGGGTGCCCTCTGGGCGCTCTTTTTTCTTGAAGATAGAATATGGTATAATTGGCTTATTGATCGGCAGGTGCTTATGATGACATTAAAGGAGCGGGCTAAAAAGCTTAAGGTTGATATTCCGACGATATTTTTGGTAATGAGGGATCCGGATACGCCCTTGCCTGCGAAAATCTTAGCTGTGATCACCGTGGGGTATGCGCTGTCTCCCATTGATCTCATTCCCGATTTTATTCCGGTGCTGGGTTATCTGGATGATGTGATCTTACTGCCGTTTCTGATTATGCTGACATTGAAATGCATCCCTGAGGATATTTACGCAAAGCATCGCCAAGCGGCAGAGCATTTATGGGAAGACGGCAAACCTAAAAAGTGGTATTATGCGTTACCGATTGTTTGTATATGGCTGTTGGTTTTTGTTTTGATTCTTAAAATGATATGGAAATAATATGAAAAGGGCAGGGATGAAGATGAATCATTATTTAAAAGAAACTAAGCTGCTTGATTATTCGGCAGCTTCACTTCAGCAATTGGCGGAACAGCGAGGATGGCGCAGGCTTGAGGAATTTGACAGAATCAAGGCAATCTATGATTTTGTGCGCAATGAGATTTTATTTGGTTATAATGTCAGTGATGAGCTTAGTGCATCGGCGGTGTTGGCCGATGGCTATGGTCAATGCAACACGAAGGGGACTTTATTCATGGCCTTGCTGCGCTTAGCGGGCATACCCTGTCGCAGTCATGGCTTTATGATCGATAAGCAATTACAGCGGGGAGTGATGACAGGCCTGATTTATAAATTGGCACCTAAGCGTATCTTCACAGCTGGGTTGAGGTTTATTTTGAAAACCGATGGTATGAGCTTGAAGCTTTTATTCTTGATGATGGCTATTTCCGTCAGCTTCAGAATATTTGTGTCCTGTGAGGGTGCTTTTTGCGGCTATGGAGCGGCAGTCGCTGATTTCAAACACCCGATTATTGAATGGAACCGCAATCATACTTATATTCAAAGCTTGGGGATTGTCGAGGATTTCGGCGTTTATGACAGTCCGGATGAGCTTCTTGAAGCACATGGTCAATCGCTGAATGGGATTAAAACCTTTGCCTATATTCATTTGGGCCGGCATTTGATGAATCAAAAGGTTAAAAAGATAAGGGAATCAAAAGGATAAACTAAAAAAGAGTGCCGCCGGCACTCTTTTCAATTATTGTAAGAAACGCAGTTCACCAAATGAGCTGTCAACATGATAATCAGGTTCGGCTGTCTTTGGATCAACCCATGAAATCCACTGCATTGTAATATCTTTAGCACCTTTAGGTTTGCTGAATTCAGCACGATAGATACCTGTTCTCATAACATTGTTTTCATTGATTAGCTTCAGATCATTTAATGTCTTTAATGGAATCAGGCCTTCTACCACATAACCGTCATCAACAATCTTAGCGGCTGTCTGTAAGCCCTCCATATTCCATTCACTGTCCATATTGCGGTAATAAACAGTTGAATAATCATGAACACGTCCCTTTGGATCTACTTCGATCGCATAATATGGCTGCATGCCGTTGTTTGGTTTATCTACCGGACCATTAGCGAAGAATAATTCAACACGGTCTTCATTATCAACAGTGCTTTCACCCTTCCATGTTGCTTCTGCCAATACCTGTGTATCTTTAACGACAAAACTGAAATAAAAATTAACCCCATCGTGATAAGCTTTGAATTCAGTATAAGGAGCTTCAACGGCTTCCCATGGATAGTGGAATGAGCCTGAGATCGATGGTACGCTTTCCCAAACCTTTTCATCCAGTTTACCATTGATCGTAGCTTTGGCATCACGTTTTACCACATCATAGTGAGCTGTTTCAGCTTGATTATAGGCGACAACAGTTACGGGATTCTTGTCTTCATCTGCTGCCTGAATATTCATAACACCTACTGCTGATATGCATAATGCCGCTGCTGTTAAAACAAGTCCAAACTTATTTGCTTTCATAATCTAATCCCTTTCTGAGCAACGCTCTTTTTATAAATTTATTATAGCACGGAGTATATGCGTTGTAAACGCTTACGTCGAATAGCGCTGGTATAGACATACAGTTTAGTTTTTTTGTTTTTCATCCGTTTCAATCTATGAAAGGGTTTTGGAAAATGTATAATAGTGTTGTTTAAGGAGTTCATAGTATGAAAGATAAAAAATTGCTCACTTCATTTGTTTATGTAGTCGTGGGTTCAGTGCTGTTTGCCTTTGCGGTAAATATGTTTATTGTGCCGCTGAATCTGTTTAACGGCGGGGTTGTAGGTATTGCCCAGCTGATTCGTACGATGCTGGTGGAGACACTGCATCTGGATATTAAATTTGATATTGCCGGTATCATTAACTCATTATTGAATCTGCCGTTATTCTTGATGGCATATAAGAGTTTATCCAAGCATTTTTTCCTGCTTACCCTGACTTCAGTGGTGACGCAGACGATCGCCTTTACATTGATACCCATTATGCCGGTTGTTCCTGATGTTTTGACTTCAGTAATTATCGGCGGTTTGATTGGCGGCTTTGGGATTGGTTTAACGCTTCAGCATGGCGGCAGCGGCGGCGGTACTGATATTCTGGGTGTTTATATGGCGATGAAATCACCGAAGTTCAGTGTCGGCAAACTGTCAATCGGTGTCAATGCGCTGATTTATATTATCTGTGCCTTGAAGTTTGAATTATCAACGGCCATCTATTCAATTATCTATGCAGTCATTTTCGGTATGGTGGTCGATAAGGTGCATACACAGAATATTGTAATGAGTGCCATGATTTTTACCCGTAATAAAGCGGTGAAGAAAGCGATTCTTCATGAAATGACGCGCGGTGTGACATGCTGGGAAGGCAAGGGTGCTTATACGGATACCGAAACAGATATTCTGATGACCGTTATTTCTAAATATGAAGTGAATCATCTTCATGATCTCGTATTGGGACTTGACCCTAAAGCGTTTATTATTTTATCAGAGGGAATGCAGGTTACCGGTAATTATGAACGCCGGTTATTATAGGAGGAAAGCATATGTATGATTTTACAACTGTAAAGAATCGCCGGCTTAACGGTGCCGGCAAGTGGACGGGGATGAAAAAGGCTGACGGTATGCCTGTTCGTGAGGATATCGTACCTTTATCGGTAGCGGATATGGAGTTTGTGAATGCGCCGGAAATTGTAGCGGCAATGCATCGCTGCGCGGATGAAATGACACCGTATGGTTATCAAAATGTGACAGATGGATATTTGGATGCGGTGGTCTATTGGATGAAGCATCGGCATCAATGGACGATCGATCCTGAATGGATCGTTATTTCACAGGGTGTGGTGAAAGCGCTGAATCAAGCGGTAAAAGCCTTTACGAAGCCGGGGGAAGGCGTTGTGATCATGACGCCGGTTTATTATCCGTTTTATAGTGCCGCAGCATGCAATGGTACACATGCGGTAGAAATCCGCTGATTTTATGTGAGGACCATTATGAGATCGATTTTGAAGATCTGAAGCGGAAGCTTGCAGATCCGATGAATACGATGCTGATCTTATGCACGCCGCATAATCCAATTGGCAAGGTATTCACTTATGAAGAGCTGAAGCAGATTGGCGAACTGGCTTTAAAATATGGGGTATTGATCGTTGCGGATGAGATTCACAATGATTTGATCATGCCTGGTTTTTCGCATATCATGTTTCCAACCATAGACAAGGCATTTGAAGAGAACTGTATCGTCTGCACATCACCAAGCAAGACATTTAATCTGGCAGGCATGAGCAATGCGAATATTATTATTCCAAATCAAGCGCTGCGTGAACAGTATTTAAAGGATGCCGGTTTTATTCATATCAATCCTTTTGCGCTGGCTTCCTGTGTAGCGGCTTATCGTGAGGGAGAGGCATGGCTTTCGGCATTGATTGAGGTACTGAGTGAAAATGTGCGATTCATGAATGAATATATAAAGCAATATTTCCCGAAAGCTGTTGTCCATGAACTGCAGGGAACGTATCTGCTTTGGGTTGATTTTAGGGCCTATGGTTTGAATAAGGATGAATTAGAGCATTTAATGCGTGAGGAAGCAGACCTCTTCTTGGATGAGGGCTATCTGTTTGGCAAAGCCGGCGAGGGATTTGAACGGATCAATCTGGCGGTACCAACGCAAATCTTAAAAGATGCTATGGCGCGGATGCGGCAGGCATTTATCAAGCATAATTTAATTGAAGCTGATTAATCAAGGGCAGGCAAATGTCTGTATCAATGGAATCCAACAGGCTGTGAACATAAAAATAAACAATGGGGCCTAGTAAAAACAAGAGACTTTATGCATTACACAAAGCCCCGCTTAGTCTTAAAGCCTGATCAGCTTATCGATAAGGACGGCTGTTACGCAGGCACGGCGGTGATGCCCGGCTTCAAATGTATTTGGATACAAGTGTATTGGAAATTTTTATCAATGATGGTGAGGCTGTGATGTCATCGCTTTTTTATCCGCTTCATGAATTGAAGGCATTCAAAATCAGTTCGGATCAACCATTTGATATACCTGCCTGTGAAATTTGGCAGCTGAAAGGAATTATTTATGAGTAAAGTCTATTGTGTCGGTGAATTATTGATTGACATGGTCGGTGTTGATCATAAAGGCTTAAAAAATGGCGTACAGTTTGAGAAAAAGGCTGGCGGCGCACCCGCAAATGTAGCGGCGGCAATTACCCGCATGGGCGAGGAAGCGGCTTTTATGGGTCAGATCGGCACGGATTATTTTGGTCAGTTTTTAAATGAAATGTTGGATCAGCTGAAGGTGGATACTTCTTTATGTACATTTGGCGGCACTACTACGATTGCGTTAGTCGGTATTGATGAGCGGGGTGAGCGCAATTTTAATTTCCTGCGCGGCTGTGACGGTGAGTACAGCTTTAATGCTATTGATGTTTCAAAGCTTCATCAAGAGGACATCCTGCACTTTGGCAGCGCGACGGCATTGCTGGGCGGGGAATTGAAAAAGACATATTATGCCCTGCTTGCTCTTGCGAAACAGCGTCAGATGTTCATTTCCTTTGATCCTAATTATCGTGATTCACTTATCAGCAAGCGTCAGCTTCCGCAGTTTATCCAAGACTGCCGCACCTTTATAGCGAGTGCTGACTTTGTGAAAATGAGTGATGAGGAAGCCTTGATCATTACTGGTAAAACAGATCTTGAAACAGCTGTGCAAATGATTCATGCATTGGGTGCCAAAACGGTGGCGGTAACGCTGGGAGCCAAGGGTACCTATCTAAGCAGCGGTAATTCTCAGCTAATTGTGGCAAGTCAAGCGATTAAACAGGTTGACTCTACCGGGGCTGGTGATGCCTTTGCCGGTGCTTTGCTGTCACGCATCCTGCATGCCGATAAACGCGTATTCAGCGCTGAGGAATGGCAGGACATGGTACGTTTCGCCAATTGTGTCGGGGCGCTGACTTGCACAAAGCATGGCGCTGTTGACGCTATTCCTTTACTTGATGAGGTTATGGAGAAACTGAATGGATAATAAAAGTGAAGCGCTTTGCTTCATTTTTTTCATTAAAAAAGCGGCTGTGAACCGCTTATAGCTAAATATGGAAGACTCTGCCTGCCTGTATTTCCGTTTTTTCTTTTTCTTCCTTCGCATAACCCAGAATACAGAAGCCAATTCCTTCGACCTCATCCTCAAGTCCCCATGCTTTTAAAAGCTTCTTTCCTTCATCACTTTCAAATACTTCCTTGGCACGGTGAATCCAGCGGCTGCCGATACCCATTGACCAGGCGGCATTCATCAGATTGCCCATGGCAAGACTGCCATCATAGAGGTAAGTTCCTTCCTTCTTAACCAAAACGATAATGACATCTTTGGCACCATAGAAAGGATCAAAAGGCATACCCGCTGCCGCCGCATTCATATCCGATAACTGTTTAACAACGACATCATCCGATACAACAACAAAACGCGGAGTCTGTTTATTCATTCCTGAAGGAGCATTAAGTCCGGCAGCAACAATTTCATCTAATAATTCCTTGCTGACATGCTTATCCTGATAACTTTTACAACTTTTTCGGTTAATTAAATTCATGACTGTTTCATTCATTCGAGGTTCCTCCGTTTCAATACAAATAATGTCAAAACTATTTGTTTTTTATAACTTAATCATAGCACTAAAAAGTAAAAGCTGCTTGCATTTTTAGCTGAAAGTTAAGTCATTGAACAAAACCTTTGGATAAAATAAAACTTGTTTATATATGCTTAACCTTTAAATAGGGAACCGAATAACAAAATGACATAAATTTTTTGCTTTATCAATTTATGTCTATTCCATAATATTCTCTGATACATTTGCTGATGTAGCTGGTTATTCCATTGCCATATTGTTTGTCAACAGCTTTGCTGACTTCATCATCTTGATATGCTTGATAAGCTGCTGCGAGTTTTAATAGGAGATATCGTGCATTATCAAGTTTAAACATTGTTTTATAGCATTCGCCTAATGCTTCTACGGCATGGTTAGATTGTTCATGATTGTCACTCACCATTGCTTCTGCGAACTGCTTGTATATGCCGTCAATTTGATCTTGTCCTTCTAAAGAGCCATCTGCTTTTAGCCTTGCTTGGATTGCCTTATCTTTGCTGCCATACATTTTAATGAAATGGGAACTGGTCTTTTCATCAATCAGATAGTTTTCAAACCATTCCTGATAAGCATCAACGGAACCAAATTTTGCTAGAATTGCTTCTAAAGAAGCGGTACTTTGAAGTGTCAATGAGTGTTCAACGATGCTTTTGGCCTCGGCTTTTGTAAATGCTTCAAAATTCAGCGGCTTTACACCCTTCAGTGTATCGTCAAGTAGTTGAATAATCCCGGTTAATCGCCTAAGCTTTTGTTCAAGCAGTTTCTTTTGCATCTGTAAGGCATGCTGCCAATCATATTCCGAATCATCAATGATTAACTTGATGGCTTCTAACGGCATATCCAATTCCTTATAGAACATGATTGTCATTAATTTTTCTAATGCTTTTTCATCATACAGCCGATAACCAGCTTCGCTGAACTGAGAGGGCTTCAATAAGCCGATTTCATCATAATAACGGAGTGTGCGAACGCTGACACCGCTTATTTCCGCAATTTCTTTTATTGTTTTCATACGATTCCTCCTTTTACTTAAGCCTAAACCCTTACGCAGCGAGAGTGTCAATAACCATTTTAATAAGTATTTACTTTTTAGTATCATTTTGTCAATGCAGCGGCGTTAACTGATGAAAAAAGAGGGACATAGCAAGCCTTGAATGATAGTGGTAATTCAAGAAAGAGGCTCGTATTAGGAAGCGTTTATATAATTTGGAGAACGATTATGAAAATCATAGAATATGGCAAGGCAAACGAAAGACCTTATCAATTAAAAACCTCCCTCAGACTCATAAATCCAAGAGAGGTTCTTTTACTGTATCTGCTTTTTATAGCTTTTTCAGACTGACCCTTTTCTCATGCTTCTCATTCTCATAAACATAATATTGCTGCTGATCTTCCATGCCCTTAATTGTTTCCAACAGCTTCCATTTCGGTGCTTCTTTTACTTTTTCCGCATGCTTTGCAGGCTGATTGCCCTCAACATCAGCCGGTTTATCACAGAGAATCAATGAACTGTAAGGCGGCATCGTTATCTCCACATTGCCATTTACCGCTTCATACACCGTATCTGTCAGTAAGTCCGTTAACGGTCCCCCATATGGTATGGAAATATCATAGGCTTCCTTATCCAGATTTAAGGCAGTAAAAATAATCTGATCAGCGGCAGAACGCTTATAGACAAGCTGCTTGTTGCGGACACATACCTGTTCATAATTTAATTCATGCAGTGCCGGCTGAGATTTGTGGATGCGAGCCAGACGGGCGATATGTTCACTTAATTCATTGCTTTGCACATCCTCTAAACTTAAGCAGGGTCTTAATCCGGCATCACTGCCATTTGCCTTAATACCGCTCATGCCCACTTCACTGCCGTAATAAATAGATGGAATACCCGGCATCGTAAAGAGTAAAGTATAACAATTATTCAGATGCTCAAGCTGGCGCAGTGTGCTGCCTAATCGGTTTACATCATGATTATCCACAAAATTATACAGACAGAGATCCTTGTAGATACCGCCGTTGCCAAATTGACGGTTTAATGAATAACCGATTTCAAAATAATTCTCATCGTTATGGGATGAATAGATTCCCTTATAACATTCATAATTTGTGGTAGAATCCAGCATCTGTTCATTGATCCAATTTTTATAATCACCATGGATGACTTCACCCATCAGCCAGAAATCCGGATTTTTTGCTTGCATTCGTGACGCAGCCGCTTAAAGAAATCCTTATCCATGACATCAGCCGCATCCAGCCGTAAACCATCGATATGAAATTGATCCATCCAAGAAAAGATTGCTTCAAGGATCATATTACCAACTTCAGGATTTCTCAGGTTGAGTTTAACCAAATTATAATGTCCATTCCAACCCTCATACCAGAAATCATCATTCATCGGTGAACGGCCATTGAAATTCAGGTTCATAAACCAATCACAATAAGGGGAATTCCATTTATGTTTCTGTACATCCTGGAATGCCCAGAATTCACGGCCAACATGATTAAAGACACCGTCAAGCACGATGCGGATACCTGCCTTATGACATGCATCACAAACTTCTTTAAACGCTTCATTGCTGCCTAAACGGCGGTCAATTTTAAAATAATCCTTCGTATCATAGCCATGCTCACTGGATTCGAAAACCGGCCCCAGATATAAAGCATTGATTCCCAGCTCTGAAAAATGCGGAATCCATTCCTTTACTTTTAAAATACGATCAATGGTTTCACCATTATCATTTGTCATTGGCGCTCCGCAGAAGCCCAATGGATAAATATGATAAAAAATACTAGAATTAACCCAATTCATATAAATTCTCCCTCTTTTCTTATTTAGTATAGCAGAAGTTGTTCAAGCATGCCATAGCTTCTGATTTTGTGTAATCTTTTTGTACAATTTCTTGATTGTGTACAGCATTAGTTTTATCACATACTACCACAAATATGTTATAATGATAGAAAACGGAGGTCATACTGAGTGCTGAAATATATTTATAATGCAAACAGAGATGGCAGTCTGGTCAAGGGTGAAATAGAAGCTTCTGACACGAATGATTTCCTTATAAAACTTAAAGATATGCAGCTATACTGCATCAGTTATAAAATTATTGATGATTTTGAAAATCACAGCAATTTTAAAATGAAAGGCAAGGATCTTGTACTGTTTTCAAGACAGATGTCGGTCATGCTTTCAGCGAGTGTTTCAGTGGTGCGGGCAGTTGACATATTGTATGAAAAAAGTGAAAACCAGCGGATGAAGGAGTGTTATCGCCGTCTGTATGAACGTTTGCAGCAGGGACGTGAATTATCCTATGCTATGGATGCTGAGGGGAACACATTTCCTAAATTGCTGATTCGAATGATACGAAGCGGTGAAATCAGCGGTTCATTGGATCTCACATTAGAACGCATGGCCGATCATTATGAGAAGGAAAATAAGCTGTCAAATAAAATTAAGAACGCGATGCTTTATCCTAAAATTTTATGCGGTGTGTGTATCGTTGTCGTAATTGCAGTTATAACGTTTATTCTGCCTTCTTTCTTTCAGCTGTATGAAGGTCAGGCGCTGCCGCTGCCTACGCAGATTATGATTTGGATCAGTGATTTTATCATGAGTAAGTGGTATCTTCTGATTGTTGCGGCAGCAGCCGTTTATCTATTTTGGATATGGTTTAAACGGATACCGGCAGTTCGTTTTAAACTTGATCATTTGAAACTGGTTATGCCGATTTTTGGTAAATTGAATAAAACAATTCTATCCTCCCGCTTTGCAAATACGTTTGCGACGCTTTACGCGAGCGGTGTCAATGTAATTGAAATACTTGAAATCTGTTCAGATATCCTTGATAATACATGGATCACGGATTGCTTCAAACGAATTATTACTCGTGTCAGCAACGGTGAGTATATGTCAACAGCGATAGGGGCTGAGGATATATTTGAATCGATGCTGATGTCGATGCTTTTTATTGGTGAAGAAAGTGGACGGCTTGATGAAATATTGAATAAAGCGGCAGATTTTTATGATGAAGAAGCGAATACGGCTACTGAGAAAATGGTTTCAATGATTGAGCCAATGCTGATCATTGTCATGGGTGTTGTGGTATGCTTTATCATTGTGGCAATAATGCTGCCGATGTATGGCATGCTGGATAATGTCAGCTAATGCTTAAATGGGAGGATGAATAATGATACTGGTTATATTATTTGAAGGACAGTATATACGGTTCTATCAATTTTCTGATAATCCGCATGATCTGGAGCTTAAAAAGAGTTCGGTAATCGATCTTAATGAAAAAGAGATTTATAATGATGATGTCTATGATTTGACTAAGTTAGAGGCAATTGTCAGAGATGAAGTTAAAAAGCATAAGTATCCGCGTAAGAATGTTAAGATACTGCTTAATAACCGTCAATTGATTTTGCGTGAATTAAGCGTACCAATGGGAAATGAAGATGAGACGCAGACGATGGTTGCTAATGAGATGATCATGTCGCTGAATCTTAGCAATGATTATGTAGTTACTTATACTAAGCTGGGCAATACAAATGAAAATGGCATTGAAGAACAGCGGGTGTTTGCTTCGGCGATTCAGGAGAAGACGCTGGCTGGCTATAAACAAATGATGAAGGCATGCCGTCTGCGCTGCAGCAGCATTCAGACCAGTACAGCAAACCTTCTGCGATATCTCTGTACGGTTGAAAAGAATAAGACGGTATTATTTGTAGAATATAATACGGATCATGTACGCAGCTTTTTATTTGAAAAAGGTAATTTCATTTTATTGCGTACCTTAAAGGATATTATTGAATATCGTGATGAAGAGGCTTTTACACAGTCCTTGTTTGATAATATAGCGAAAATGGATCAATTTCAGTTTACCCGCAATCGCTATCAGCCAATTGAAGAGATTCAGATATTTGGCAATAATCCAAATCTGGAGACTTTTAAAAAGATTGATCAGGATTCAGGCCGCCCGATTACATTATTAGATAAGCCGATCATGATGCGGACGATCTCCGATTATTATCAGGTGCTAGCTGGCGCATGTGCGCTGTTTGATACGCATACGATTGGTTTTTTACCTGCCTATGGAAAGAAATCAAAAAGCCGTGAAAAGATTAAAAATAAGTCTAAAAACCGTTTGCTTATGACAGCTGCTGTTTCATTACTGTTAATGGGATTAGCCTGTGGGGCAGCCTTTGCTTATGATTATTATCTGCAGAGTAAGCTGAATGAAATCACTGCCCAGATCACTCAGCGTGAAATACCGCTTCAAGAAGCAAATCAGATTATCAATGAGTTTTCTTCTGTCAATTCGTTGGATCAGACATTGACATCCATTCAGGATATGAAGGATTTGACTGTTAAACTGACACCTGCTGTGAGTGCCTTGCTGACTTGGAATAAGTCCGGTAACATTCAAATCGCAAGTGCAGCCTATGCGAATCAGGTCTTGGAACTTAACGGCATTGCGGTAAATAATACCGACTGCGCGGCTTATGCACGGCTGCTTGACAATTCCGGTTTATTTTATACGGTAAGTTATACCGGCTTTGAGGCTCGTGAGGGTGGTTATGAGTTTGTGATGACGGCGATTCTGAAAGGAAGTGGCGAATAATGAAATTATCAAAATCAGAAACCTTGTTGGTTCAGATATTGATCATAATGGTAGTTATAGCTGTTGGTTTTTTCATTTTTCTTTCACCGATGATGAATTTGATTCAGACTCATAAATTAGCTATTTTGAGCGGTGAGAGCCAGCTTCAGGAGATGAATATGGTGATTGAACAAGCCGATTCATCTAAACCGCTGATTGAAACTTTAAAAAAACAGGCAGCCGAAAAGGCAAAATCAGTATATCCGCTGTTAGCTAATGTTGAAGTAGATGATGAGTTAATGAATTTGGCATATCAGACTGATACGGCACTGTCGATGCTGCTGATTGAGGATTTTAATGAAGAAGGATCTGAAAATACCGATGCAGCATTGCCCGGTATTGTGAAACAGGCAACGATTACTCTGCTTGGCAATATTGATAATCTTTATCGGTTCATTGACGCGGTAAATAATTATAGTAAGAGTATGGTTATTGCCAGTGTAGTTGTTGAAAACAGCACCGAAACGAAAGCGGATATCGTATTGTATTTCATGCAGGCAGATATGTCGGCTATTCAATAAAGAAAGGAAGTGGTCAGCATGCGAAAGGATAAACGGGGAATGGCACTCATTACAGCCATTGCGGTTCTGGCATTAATGCTGATCCTTTTTGGCGGTCTGGCGATGATATACAGTTCACAGGTCAGCCGTAATAAATTAGAGCATGAGCAATCACAGGCAATGCTGCTGGCGCAGTCATATACGGAGATGCTGAATCAAGTTCTGGAGTCCCCGGCTACTGAAAATGAATTTAAAATGGCACTGGGGGAAATACCCACAGGGCGTGAGACTGAAATTAAGTCACAGCTGGATTTTTCGGATACATCGGATCAGGTGAAAATCGTTGCAACAGCTGACCGCAGGACAACCGGCAGCAATTCGACTTCCCGGTCAATCAAGATAAAGGTTACGGCTACGGTGAACGGAGAAACCCGCAGCATCATTTCTGATTATACATATCTGCGGACGCTGAACAGCTTTGACTTGTCAGATTATGCACTCTATGGCAATCAGATCATTAACTATGACAAAACAGATGCCCAGTCAGTTATCTTTGATCATTTGTGGTATGCTGCAATTGACAGCAGTGAGGAAATCGATTTGGATGAGCTTTATAACAGGGCCGGATATCAGCAGGAAGAGTCGATAATCAAAATAACCGCGTTGTGTTTAATGTAATTAAAAATGAGGCTGTCAAACCGGAGAATTCAGAGGATGAATCAGAGGGAGAAGACTCAGAATCACCCGATAATGAGGAAAGCACTGCCCCTGATTATTTTGCATTTGCGGACAATGGCGCAGAGCAGCCAATTAATCTGCCTGAATGGGAGGGTTTGGCAGTACCGGCTGATGCAAAAGAATGTTCATTCAGCACACCGACAACGACGATCAGTGAAAGCTGTATTTGGCAAGGCAATACTTCAAGCCGAATCAATATCAAAGCTAAGGATGCAGATATTATCCTTTATATGCCAATTTACGATGAGGGATTGGTGCTGGAAAATGCTTCGGCGGTTGGCACTCAGACGATCAATTTTGATGGCGGCGGCCAGTATCGCTTATTTATCTACGTCTACCCGGTTGGTGGCTCTAATTCTTTCACAATTGATGCAAGTGTGCTGCTGACATCTTCACGTACCGGCAATGAGCCATCAGATATATACTTAATATCAAATGACGCCTTAGATGTAAGTGTTGAATCTACTTTAGGCAGTTATAATAAGATTGAAGCATTCTTATATTTTCCGAACGGAACGGTTCATTTGGATAAAATTGAATCAAAGCAAAATGATATTCACCGCCGGATCGAAGGCAGCTTGATTGCGGATAAAATTACACTGAACAATGCGGACGGCTCCGGCAAGCGTAATCTAAGATTTGTTATGGAATATGTCCGGCCCGATCAGAAGGTACTGGAAAGCGCAGGCTTAATATCTGAATCAAATGGCTCCGACGATGTTTCAGAAACGATAACATTTTATCTGAACGGTTATGAAGAAGGTGGAAAATAATGAAAAAGGGATTTACGCTAGTTGAAATATTAACCGCTGTCGCCCTGCTGACTGTCATCGGTTTGTTTATGTCTACCGGTTATCTTGCAATGCTGCGGCTTAACCAGCAGACCATCGCTGACCGCCGCAGTATTCATGATTCCTCAGAGTTATTTGCTCATAAAGATTTTACATCGCTTTATCCGCTTAATAATATAATGTCAATCACTTTTTCAGTTAACGGTGAATCTGTGTCAAAGAAGGTAGATGGCTATGAGGATAGAAAGACTGGTTTGCTTTATTATGAATTAAGGTCTGAGGTCTGGGAATGATGAAGAAGCAGGATATTAGAGGCGGTTTTACCTTAATTGAATTAATTGTGAGCATCGCGATTCTGATCATCATTCTTGGCGCCATCGGCAATATGTTCGTGCCGGTACTTAGACACTATTATGCGATCAACACTGATGTTGATTATCAGAATACATTGAATAACATCAGCAGCAGTATTAATGAGCAGGTCCGTTACCTCAGTGAATTTACGCTGAGTGATGAATGTCTGGACGGCTATGTCTGTATTCAGGCATCCGATTATCAAGATCAGTTTTATGCTTCTGATGCGGAATTTGAATTGTCGTTTTCAAGATTTACATCGGGCATCGATAAACAAATGGTTATAAAAAAAGCGGGTGAGATCGTATATACACTCTCTGACTCGCTGAAAATGATGAATTATTCAGGATTGAATGATACAGTTTCATATCCATGCCTTAATTATAAGCTATCAGAAGAATAGCTTTAGGTATGCCTGAATGATTTGGGTACCATAGAGTGAGGCAATCGTGATGCCGATTGCCAAGAAGGGGCCCAGTGCCATATAAGATTTACCTTCGCGTTTCTTAATCAGCATCAGACAGGCTGCATAAAAACCGCCGAAGATGATGCCGATGATTCCGGCAAGCAGGGTGTTGGCAAAACCAAGAAACAGACCGGAAGCAGCCATCAGTTTGATATCGCCGCCGCCGATGCCGCCATGGGTTAACCAGGCAATCAAAAACAATGGCAGGGCGATAACGATGCCGCCTAAAAGGATTGATGAAAGTTCAGGCTGATTGATTAGATAGCTGCATAATGCCAATGCCAGAATGAAAAAATGTGAACCATCTGGGATTTCCATCGTATCAATATCAATAAAGGAAATGACGATCATGACACATAAAAGAAGTGCGTGAACGATGAAATTCAAACTGATGCCATACCGGTTGAAGCTCAGCAGAAAGGCGAAACCGCCAAGCAGTTCTACCAATGGATACCGCGCTGAAATCGGCGCACCGCAGTAGGCGCATTTACCGCGCAGAAAGAGCCATGAGAACACTGGCACAAGATCTTTTGGAAATAGCCGATGATGGCAGGCAGGACAAAAGGAATAGCCTTTGCTGACGCTGAGTTTATTAGGTACTCGATAGATGACCACATTTAAAAATGAACCTATTACGCAGCCAAAAATAAAGATATATAAATAAAAATAAAAAGGGTATCATACATTCACCTCAGAAATATGATACACTAATTGTTGGATAAAGGAAACTAGGGGGTGCATTTATGAGAAAAAATGTTCGTTTAGGTGAGGTGCTTGTAGAAAATCAGGTCATTACTGAGGAACAGCTGCAAAAAGCACTTGAAATACAGAAAAAAGAAGGTAAAAGACTAGGTGAAGTGCTTACCAGTCATGGGTTGTGCAGTGAATATCAGATGCTGAATGCTTTGGCTAAACGTCTGAATTTGAATTATGAGCCGAATATTGCCGCTCAGGTTGATGTTGAAATCGCAAAGATCGTGCCGGAACAGCTAGTTAGAAAACACAGCATCGCACCGCTTTATATCAAAGAAGGGGTGCTGTATGCGGCAACCAATGACCCGTTGAATTTCTTGGGCTTGGATGATCTCGGTATGGCCAGCGGGCTGGACATCGAGGTTATTGTTTCACCGAAGCAGGATGTATTGGAAACTATTGATAAGCTGTATGCGAAAGCCAACACAAAGCAAGTGCTTGAGAATATCAGCAATGAATATGAAGATTACACAGGCAGCACTGTTTCACTGGAGGATTTTGAACAGGTAAACGACCGCATTGATGCTTCACCGGTTGTTCAGCTGGTCAACTCCATGATTCGTGAAGCGATTCAGATGAATGCCAGTGATATTCATATTGAGCCGCTGCCGCAGATGACCCGCGTTCGTTTCCGTGTCGATGGTTCACTGTTTGAACATACGATGCTTAAAAATAATATTCATGAATTAATCGTTACCCGTATTAAGATTTTGGCCGGTTTGAATATTGCTGAGAAGCGGGTACCGCAGGATGGCGGCATTGCGCTTGATCTGCCTGGCGGTAAAGTCGATGTGCGTGTCAGTATGCTGCCGACCATTTACGGAGAAAAGGTTGTACTGCGTTTGTTAGGTTCTGATAAGAATGTCAATTATGATTTGAAGCAGCTTGGTTTTACACCGCATAATCTGAATTTAATCGAACGTTCACTTTATAATACAAATGGTATCATATTGATGACAGGCCCTACCGGCAGCGGTAAGACAACAACTTCGTATTCAATTCTTCAGCAGATTCAATCGCCGGAATTAAATATTGTCACCATTGAAGATCCGGTAGAAAAGAAATTTACCAATATCAATCAGATGCAGGTAAACGCCGGTATCGGCCTGACTTTCGCGAGTGGTCTGCGTTCGATTCTGCGTCAGGACCCGGATGTTATTTTGATTGGTGAGATCCGTGATGAAGAAACGGCTTCAATCGCCATTCGTTCTGCCATTACCGGCCACCTTGTATTATCGACGCTGCATACCAATGATGCGGTGGCTGCCATTCCGCGTTTGCTGGATATGGGAGTGCCGGCTTATTTATTAGCCGCTGCATTGCGTTGTGTTATCGCTCAGCGTCTGGTACGTAAAATATGTCCGCGCTGTTCCCATGAAAGGCATTTGACAGAACATGAAAAATCTCTGCTGAATTGTCCGGAACTGGATGTTGTAAAGGAAGCGGACGGCTGTGATTACTGCGGCCATACCGGATACCATGGGCGTACAGCGATTCACGAGGTTGTATTGATCGATAAAACAATGTATAAGATGATCAGCAGCGGAGATCCGCAGGAACTGATTTATCAGATGGCGGTTAAAAATGGCATGACAACACTTCGTTCAGAGGGAATTCGTTTATTAAGAGAAGGTATTACCAATTTCGATGAAGTTATCAAGCTGATATATTCGACAGAATAGGAGACTGACATGATTGAACATTATTTAGAGATGGCCCGTGAACGCAAAGCGAGCGATCTGCATTTTACTTATGGTTTGCCGCCGATGATTCGTATCAGCGGGGAGCTGACAGCTTTAAACAGTGAACTATGTGATGATATGCTGCTTAACGCATTGGCGGTTGAATTGATGCGGCCTGATGAGACCGAATATTTTAATACCGGCAGAGATATTGATACATCGTTTACCGGGGCTGATCAAACCCGCTACCGTCTGAATATTTATCGTCAGAAGGGACATACCGCTTTAGCGATTCGCCTTTTAAATGATCATATACCGACAATGCAGGAATTAGCACTGCCGCCGGTATTGCATAAGCTATGTGCCCTGCCAAGAGGTTTGGTGCTGGTAACCGGACCAACCGGCAGCGGTAAATCAACGACCTTGGCATCTATGATCGATGAAATCAATCAGCTGAAACACTGTCATATTCTAACCATGGAAGATCCGATAGAATATGTCCATGAGCATAAGAACTGTATGGTCAATCAGCGTGAGATCGGCCGTGATTCTGACAACTATTTAGCGGCGCTGAAATCGGCGCTGCGTGAAGATCCCGATGTAATTCTGATCGGTGAGCTGCGTGATTATGATACGATTTCCTTAGCGGTATCCGCGGCGGAAACCGGTCATTTGGTTTTTGCTACTCTGCATACCCGCGGTGCTACGCAGACGATTGACCGTATGGTTGACGTATTCCCGGCGCATCAGCAGGGACAGATCCGCACACAGCTGGCAAACTGTCTGCGGGCGGTAATCTCTCAGCAATTGCTGCCGCGTCAGGATAAGGACGGCCGAGTTGCCGCCTTTGAAATCATGATTGTCAATGACGCGATTGCCAACTTGATTCGTGAATCCAAGACGTTCCAGATTCCTACAATCATGCAGACTAATCTGAAAGAGGGCATGATTCTTTTGGACAATGATTTAGTGAACCTTGTCCGCGCGGGAATCATCGATTACGAAACTGCTCTGACAAAATGCAATGACCCTGCAATAATCAGAAAAGCAATGCCTTACTAAATATGGTGAAAGCCATATTTTTCTTTTATTCAGGTTTTATAATATTCAGTAATTCTTTAATTTTTTGACAAGTAAAGTTTAAAAAAAGATGATTATACTTACTGAAAGAAAGGTGACAAAGCATTAAGTTTAATAAAATTTTCAAAATTTTCACACTTTCTTCATTTAATTTTCACAAAAGGATATTAAAATAAGAATCAGAAAGAGATAAGAAGCAGCCGTCACTGCCAGTCGGAATCATATTTCCCTTTTCATTCAATCCCACGACACTTATCTCTCTCTATTACCTATATATAAAGGAGGGTGGAATATGCGCGTATTATCATTGAACCTACACGGTTATCAGGAAAAAGAGCCGGTAAAAAAATTACAGATCATCGCTGATTCAATTCTTGAAAATGACATTGATATTATTTGCTTCAGTGAGTGTGCACAGCGTTATTTCACACCTATCGTTGATCGTAACATAAAAAAAGATAATGCGGCTTATTTGATTCAGCAGGCATTGAATTCCCAAGGCAACAGTCAGTATGAACTGCATTATGAAAAGGTTCATTTTGGTTATTTTGGCTTTGTGGAAGGCTTGGCTGTCTTAAGCCGTTATCCGATTCTCAGCTGTGAAAGCTTTTATGTATCAGCTCAGCATTCAATGCTGACGCCCAATACCCGCAAGGTAATGGAAGTGCTGATCAATGTGGGAAATCATCCCATTATGATTTATAACGCACATTTGGGTTTTGATCGTAAAAATCAATTCCTGACGCAGTTTGAAAAAATACATGAACGGGCAAGCCGTCACCACATTCCTTCAATTATCACGGGTGATTTTAATATTGACAGTGCATCCATTGATTATATGGAAATGATGCATTATGGTTATGTAGATTCATATTCCTTTAATAAAGCAGAGGGTGATACATGGCATAAGGGTAGAAAAAGCCTGCGTCTTGACTATATGCTTGCACGCTCCCCTTTAAATATTCAGCAATATTGTCATTTATTTAAGGAAGAGCGGGTTTCTGATCATCTGGGAATCCTGACACAGTTTAGTTTCTAACCGCTTTTGCGGTTTTTTTCTTGTGTCATGGGGCATACTACAACCGGTGATGCATATGAAAAATATACGATTTGCAGTCTTTAATTTCGCTACCTTTATATCAATATCAGCAGTAAATTCACAGCTGATTCCTTTTTTAAATGAAAGCGGCTATTCACCGTCACAAAAGGGCTGGGTGTTGGGTTTCAGCGCGCTGGCTTCTTTGCTTTTTGCGGCTGTTATCGGCTGGATCAGTGATAAAACCGGTAAGATGAAACCGATGTTCATCATTACAACGCTCTTATTTATGGCGGCTGTTTTTGCTTCATTTATATTGACCAGTGATCTGTGGATCAAGGCAATCTGTGTGATTTTAATGTTTGGAATTGTCAAGGAGGTTATGAGTATCAATGAAACATGGGTTTTTCAGCTTAAACCCAAAACCTTTGGTAAATATCACTGCTTCTCGGCAGCAGGCCTGGTAAGCGGTTCCTTGGCAGCAGGCTTTATATATAAACAATTTAACAGCATTGGTTTATGTATTCTCTGTCTGAGCGCTTCTGCCATTTCACTGCTGTGCGGTTTTTTTATCAAGGAAAAGGAAGCGGCGCAAAAAGGCTCGATTTCATTAGCCAGTATGAAAAAATTGTTGATGAATAAATCTTATCAGCGCCTATTGATGATTTTATTCCTATTGATGATTACCGGTTTTGCGGATCAATTTGTGGTCGTGGATAAGCTGATTGCATTGGGCGGTGATCGAATCGCGGTATCTGTGAAATTTGCAATTCAGTCGCTGATGGAGATCCCGATTTATTTATTTTCCGCTAAATTATTTAAGAAATTTGAGCCATCACGTTTATTATTGGTTGCGGCATTGATGACAGGCGTTAAATTTGTGGCCTATGGTTTTTGCGCGACACCGCTATGGGTGCTGATTGTGGCGGCTTTGCAGCTGTTTACTCATCCGATTATCGTATTAACCAGCAAGCTGCTGATTCAGGAAGTAACACCTAAGCAGCTGGCAGCTTCAGCGCAGATTGTGGGCTTTGCGATCTATTTCGGTATCAGCGGTTTTTTAACACCGGTAATCGGTACGTGGCTTGTAGAACGTTTTGATTTTAACATCACTTGCTGGATCTTTGCATGTATCGCAATTATTCCTACATGGATGATCATAAAATGCGTAAACGTAAGATGAATCAGCCGGCTTAAGCTTTTTCTGGGGAGAATGAATTTTCATCACGGCTAGATTCTGTTATACTATATAAGTGATTTTGGGAGGTGGAAGCATGCTTGAAAAGCTATTGTATAAGATTGTCGATTTCGGCCGTAAGCATCCTTCATTAAGATATGTTATGCTTCTGCCGCTGGCGGTCATCTATCTGCTTGACTCAATTTTATATTATTTAAGTCTGCCCTTCAGATTGATACTTGTAGCATTTTCAAATCTGCGGAAAGAAAAAATAGAAATTCTGGAAGTTGAAGACTATCTGAATAAGAAACAGGCGCCGCGGCCTAAGCATCATTTCAGAAATGCACTGGTGGTTGTGGCATTGCTGGCATTGTGCACGATTTATCCCATTTTCCGTTATGTTAAAAGTATGAGCCGGCCGATGCTGATTACTCATTTTGAAGCGGTTGCAAAGGATCTGCTGATAGTTGCTCAGGGCAGTAAGATTGATGAACTGGCGCTGCCGGATACGATTCAAGCAAGCGGTTATGTGCTTGATAAAGAGGGAAACCGGATCGGCAATGAGAAAAGCATTAACCTGAAAATAAGCCAATGGAATGTAGAACCAGGTTTAGAGGCTGAGACAGAAGCGGGTGTGACTTATACTTTTACGCCGATTCTTTCTGAGCAATTTGAAACGGAAGCTCCGCTGCCGCTGATAATACGAACGGTGAGCAGCAATTATATTGAAAGTGAAACAGTGAATGAAGTATATTTGAATGGCAAGGGCAGCGATGCAAATGACGGTCAATCACCGCTTAGTGCAGTTCAAAGCTTTGAGCGGGCCAAGGAATTGCTGAATCATGAAGCGGGTACGATCTGGATCATCAATGGTATTACGATCAAGGATGAACAAGTCTGGGACGCTGATCAGCTGATTACGCTGAAACGTTATATGGGTTCAGCATCATATCCTGCTTATACAGGAGCACTGATCGATATCCGCAGCAGCGGGTCTCTGACTTTAAATCAAATCTGCATCGACGGCGGTTCTTCAGCGAGTGAAGCGGCAGCGATTATGGTCGATGGCAAGCTTAAAATCAGTGAGCTGACACAGATTATAAACAATCAGTATCCCGATCATGCCGGGGCAATTGATGTCGGCGGCAAGGGGTCTCTTGAATATCCGGAATCACTCACCTTCAATGGCTGCAGTACCGATATCCATGGCAGTCCTATTTCGATGCAAAACGGCAGTTCGATAATCAGCGATACACAGGCAGAATAAAAGGCGTTAAGAATGTTCCGAAAGGAATTCCAACGCCTTTTTCTTATTTTGCTTTAGCCTGCAGATAGGCTTCGATTTCACCGGCAACATGCTGAGCATATTTAACGGCCTTTACTACGGTTTTAGCACCGGTAACTACATCACCCGAAGCAAAGACGCCGACTCTTGTCGTTTTCCCGTCTTCGTCGGCAATCAGCAAGCCATTTTTACCGGTTTCTAAGCCGGTTGTATTGCGGACAATATTGTTTTTGGGCAGCTGTGATACCGCGATAATGATTGAGTCACAGGCAAATAGATGATCGCTGTCAGCTTTTTCAACACTCTGCGGACGGCCATCCGCATCCATGACAACCTCACAGTCAGCAACGATCATGCCTTTCTCACTGCATGCCTTAGGTATCTTGTAGAAGACAAATTTGACGCCATCGTCAATGGCTCCCTGCAGTTCAGCTTCTGTGGCTGAGATATTCTCCTTGCCTTTGCGATAGAGAATCGTCACATCACAGCCATGACGGCTGGCAGTACGTGCCGCGTCCATCGCCACATCACCGGCTCCGATGACTGCTGCTTTCTTGCCGAGCTGATAGACTTCCGGATCTTTTAAGTAATCAATAGCATAATGCACATTGCCTAGGCTCTCACCAGGGATATTTAGGGTTCGCGGATTCCATACACCCGTACCGATAAATAAGGCATCATAGCCATCTTCCAAAAGCCGGTCAATGGTCAGCACCGGACCAATCAGGGTATTCGGCCTGATTTTCACCCCCAATTCAAGCAGCTTTTCTTCCAGTAAATCAAGAATTGTCCGCGGCAGCCTGAAATCAGGAATACCATAGCGGAGAACACCGCCAATGCGCGGATGGGCATCAAAAATGGTGACAGGATAACCTTTCTGAGCCAGCTGCAGGGCAATCGTTATCCCTGCCGGACCGCCGCCGATAATGCCTACCCGCTGATTGTGAATGCGTTTTTCAGTAAAATGAACATGCTTTAAATAATGCATGGAAATTTCATTTTCAATGGCCGGGAAATCAACCGGTTCCCCTTTGATGCCACGGATACAATTACCTCGGCATTGTTTTTCATGCGGACAGACAATGGAACAGATCGCTGAAAGCGGGTTGTTGTCAAACAATCGTTTGCCAGCTTGTTCATAAAGTCCTTCTTTATAATCGAGAATTACCTCCGGAATCGGCGTATGAATCGGGCAGGCGCTGACACAGCGCGCGTTCTTACAATTCAAACAGCGATTTGCAGTTTCTAAATTTTTCATAACATCACCTTCACTTGACCTTTATTCTAACATACTTTAAATTGAAATGCTTTTTCTTTGTCCCAATTTTTGCGTAAACGTGATACACTGATAGGGAAAAAGAGGAGTAATTGAATGAAAGTTATCTGATTGATCTTGATGGCACAATGTATCGGGGAAATGAAAATATTGATGGGGCCAGGGAATTTATTGCCTGGTGTATTGCCAAGCAACAGCCCTTTTACTTTCTGACTAACAATGCTACCCGTACCCGTTCAGAGAATGTGCAGCATATGGAAAAACTGGGATTCAAAGGCATTCGTGAAGATCAGTTTTTCACCTCAAGCATGGCAGCGGCACGAACGATGCAAAAATTCAGCACTAAGCGCAACGCGTATATGATCGGCCAGGCGGGTTTAAGAGAAGCCTTATTGGATGCCGGGTTTAAACTTGTGGAAGAGGATGTGGATTTTGTTTTTGTGGGCCTTGATGCTCATGCTGATTATGAGGCATATTCTAAGGCACTGAGTTATTTAGTAAACGGTGCGAAGCTGGTCGGCACCAACAATGACCGCAAGCTGCCGCACGGCAAAGGCTATAAGCTCGGCAACGGTTCAATCGTGGCCATGTTTGAGTACGCAAGTGAACAGCTTTCACCTAAGATCGGCAAGCCATATCCGCCAATTTTAAATGAAGCACTTGAGTATTTTAATATTAAAAAAGAAGATGCAATTTGTATCGGTGATAATTTGGAAACCGACATCCTGCTCGGTGTCAATTGTCAGGTTGACACAATCTTTGTGACTACGGGTGTGCATACATTCGCAGACATCGAACGCTTTCAAATCGTACCGACACATAAGATCCATTCACTTTATGAATTGATGAACGAATAAAAACATATAATGGAACAGGTGATCTCATGAATGCAGACCTGTTCCTTTTAATTTACGCCTGTTTAAAGGCATTTTTACCTTTACCTTCAATTGAAGCCGTCTTTGTGCCGCTATGTCTGGCAGCCCCGACTAAAAGCTTTTACTACGCGGCAGTCAGCGGCATCGGTACCTTTTTAGGCGGCTACATTGGCTATGAGTTAAGTGTCAGCTACGGCCGTAAGTTCGCCTTGAAGCTGGTTAATGAAGAAACATTGTCCGAGGGGGAGGCAACGATGCAGAAATATGGTGCGATGGCCGTCATCCTTGGGTCACTGACACCTTTTCCTGACTTCGTACTGGCTTATCTGGCCGGTTTATGCAGAATGAACCGCTGGCTCTTTTTATTGCTTGACGCAGCTGCCGCTTTATGCGCTCATTGCTGGTTGCGGCGACACTAAGCAAAGCGAGCGAATTTATCGCAATCGAGAAATATTCAACGCTGCTCTCTATTTTAATTCTTGTTTATTTTCTTAGCAAGTACGTAATCCGTAAAAAAACGTAAGAGCGGATCGTCACTCATCAGTTCCGGATGCCATTGGACGGCAAACATATCCGCCTTTTCAATTGCTTCGATCGTCCCATCTTTTGCGATCGCACTGATCATAAAACCTTCAGGGCATTGCGCAAGTGCTTGATGATGATAGGAATTGACCGAATGCAGCGGCATGCCGCTTAAAAATGAATGAGGGGCAATGATCAGAGGATGGCTGGTTTTCATATGTTGTTCAATATCTTGATATAACGCCGCATGATACACCACAGCCAGGATCTGAATGCCGCGGCATAATCCAAACAAGGGAAGATGATGTTTTTCACAATAATGAATGCAGTCAATATCCAGCTGTTCGATGCTGGCTTTTTCAATTAATGTATTAGGGTGTGGTTTATCGTTAAAAAGCAATGGATCAACATCATCACCGCCACTGATCAGCACTCCATCGCATCCTGAAAGCTGGTCTTTGATATCAGCCTGCGGATAAATCAGTACCGGTGTAACATGGAGGGCCAGCAGTGCATGAATTAACGGCGCTGAAATTTGATACCGTGATTCAGCTTCATTGAGCCGAACGGGAAGGGCAATTTTTAAATGCATAGGATCACCTGCATTAGCCTATGTGCAAATCAAAAAAAGGTGCCGGTGCACCGATGGAAAGGCTATACTTAATCGAAAAAACCATAGCCTTTAAGCTGCTAGCACTGTCTTCTTGGATAGCGTTTTCATCATTAAAATGGAAGGGTTTTCCAAAATAAGTAAATGTGCAGAAATAAAATTCTTAATGAACATCTGATTAACAGCTTGGGTATCGTCGAAGAACATTTCTCATGTTTAAAAATCTTTTTAATAACAGTTGACATTCCTAACGAAAAAAAGTAATATTTATACAGGCAGTAATGCCTCTTTCATCTTAACCTAACTTACTTTTCTTCCCCCACCCATACTTGTAAGTTAGTTCTCCCCCAAAGTTAAGATGATCGTATGCATCATTGAAGGCACTTGAAAAAGTGTCTTTTTTCATTATGTCATTTATGGTTCCTAATTGTTTAATGGGCTCAAATTGTAACTTTAAACATTTACTCAACAAACATACTATATATGAGAAACTTTATTTATAAATAAGTGGGAAAAGAGGATAAAAGGAAAATGAATATACCGATGTTTATCCAGCATCATCACTGCATTCATTTTATTTTCAATTATCGATTGAAGTTTCAAATCTGCAATTATACAATATATAAGAATCAATAATACTTACCTTTTTAATTAGTTTAAATAGGTTCACAAGGAAGCTTGGACACTTAATATCGGTAAGCAGATTTACACTATTTGTTTTTTTGATTAGGAGGCGCGTGATGATCAGCAAGCGATTTACTGACGATGTTTTTGCGAAGAGTGATATCACCCATGTGCGGGAAACCGTGCGGATGATTGCGGAATATCAAGACCGCTATGCATTTCTGGAAATTAAAAGGAATGATATTTTTGGTTGTCTGCGCCATCTTGAAACACTGGGCGGCGGCATTGAGGCTGGCGAAAGTCACGCGCAGGCAATTCAGCGCGAACTGCTGGAGGAGAGTGGCTGGGAAGGGGAAATTTTACGTCCATTATGTGTGATTGAGGATACTTACCATCTGCTTCAGCGTATTACGATTTCTCACTTCTATGCGGTCAGGCTGATTCGGCAAAGCCGCCCCTGTGCTTATACTGAGGAAGAAAAGCAATTGATTCACGGCTTGGTTTTCTTCAGTAAAGAGGAAGTGCTGAAAGAACTGTCGGCACCTGATAAAAAGTCGATTCAAAAGCTGATTTATCAGCGTGATTTATTTGCATATAATTGTTATCTTGAAACATGCTAATTGTGAAGAAGTTATTAAAAGCAAAGTAAATGAAATCTTTGCTTTTTTGTTATGCTAATGCAGGTAAGGAAAAGGATATAGAGATGCAAATAACAAAACGTGACGGAACTAAAGAAACATATGAATCAAATAAAAATTGCCCGGGTAATTAAACTGGCATTTGAAAACACACAAAGCTGTATAGAAGCTGAACAGCTGAAGGTGATGCTTCAGGAAATTGAACAGCAGCTTGTTGAGAATCCTGATGATATTAAAGTAGAACAGATTCAGGATCTTGTTGAAGTAAGCATGATGAAGAATGGCTTTTATAAGCAGGCGAAAAGCTTTATTCTTTATCGGGATCAGCAGGCTAAAAACCGCCGTATCGTCGATGAGCTTGCTGCCTCTTTGCCGCTGGCCGGTCTGCGGCCGGTATTAAAGGGAATTCACAAGGATTATGGCAAGGCATTGGCGCTTGATCTGATGCTGGCAAAATATCAGACTTTCTATAAGCCGGAGATGGATATGGATCAGCGTCTTAAGAGCTTGATTCGATCAGCGGTTGAGTGTGTCAGTGCTGAAGCTCCGCAGTGGGAATTTATTGCCGGCCGGTTACTGAATTTTCAGAATAATCATATGATTGAGGAAAGAATGGCTGCCCTGAATATTCACAGCTTTTATGATAAGCTGGTCTATTTAACAGAGCAGGAATTATACGGCCGTTATATTCTTGAAGCATACAGCAAGCAGGAAGTTGATGAATTAGCGGCGGCTTTAAAGGAAGAACATACAAAGCTGTTTACTTACAGCGGCCTTGATCTGGTGATTAAGCGTTATTTAATTGCGGATAAGGATCATCAGGTTTTAGAAAAGCCGCAGGAAATGTTTATGGGAATCGCAATGCATTTGAATATGAAAGAGACGGAAGACCGTCTGCATAAGGTTATTGAACTGTACGAGGTATTAAGCACTTTGAAAGTAACGATGGCAACACCGACGATGTCCAATTCCCGCAAACCGTATTTTCAGCTGTCAAGCTGTTTCATCGATACCGTACCGGATTCTTTAGAAGGAATCTATCGCAGCATTGACAATTTCGCGCAGATTTCTAAATTTGGCGGCGGCATGGGCTTGTATTTTGGCAAGGTTCGTGCGGTCGGCTCTGATATCCGCGGCTTTAAAGGTGTAGCCGGCGGTGTGGCACGATGGATCAAGCTGGCTAATGATACCGCGGTGGCAGTAGATCAGCTCGGTGTGCGTCAAGGCTCTGTGGCGGTTTATCTTGATGTATGGCACAAGGATATCCTTGATTTTCTGCAGCTGCGTACAAACAACGGCGATGACCGCAAAAAGGCTCATGATGTCTTTCCGGCTGTCTGCTATCCGGATCTGTTTTGGAAAATGGCTCGGGAGGATCTGAATCAGCAATGGTATTTAATGTGTCCGCATGAAATCTTAATGATCAAGGGTTATGCGCTTGAAGACTTTTATGGTGAGGAATGGGAAAAACGTTATTTTGACTGTATCCATGATGAACGCATCAGCAAACAGGCAATCCTATTGAAAGATCTGGTGCGTTTGATTCTTAAGTCGGCGATTGAAACCGGCACGCCGTTTGCCTTTAACCGTGATCATGTCAATCGCATGAATCCGAATAAGCATGCGGGAATGATTTATTCATCAAATCTTTGCAGCGAAATCGCACAGAACATGAGTGCGATCGAGAGTGTGTCAAAAGCAATTGAAGAAATTGACGGCGAGACGGTAATCGTGACAAAGACCAAGCCGGGCGATTTTGTCGTGTGCAATCTGGCATCATTGGTGCTGGGTAATATTAATGTTCATGATCAGGCGGAACTGCGCAAGATTATCCGTATCATTGTCCGTGCATTGGATAATGTCATCGATCTGAATTTCTATCCGATTCCATATGCCAAGGTTACCAATCAGCGTTACCGTCCAATTGGTTTAGGAACCAGCGGTTATCATCATCTGCTGGCAAAGGAAGGCATTCGCTGGGAAAGTGAAGAACATCTGCAGTTTATGGATCAGGTGTATGAACAAATCAACTATTACGCGATTGAAGCCAGCTGTGAGTTAGCGGCAGAAAAAGGCCGTTATGCTTATTTCAGCGGTTCTGAATGGGATAATGGGAATTACTTTACAGACCGTGGTTATCGGGATGAGAAGTGGCAGCGGTTAAGCGCACGTGTTTATCAATCAGGGCTGCGCAATGGTTATTTGCTGGCAATTGCACCAACGAGCTCGACTTCTATTATTGCTGGAACAAGCGCGGCTGTCGATCCGATTATGAATCGTTTCTTTCTTGAAGAAAAGAAAGGCAGTATCATTGCCCGGGTAGCACCGGATCTGAATATGAATACATGGTGGATTTATCAAAGCGCCCATACGATCAATCAGGAATGGGTGGTCAGAGCTGCCGGTGTTCGTCAGCGTCATATTGATCAGAGTCAGTCTTTAAATCTGTATATCACAAATGATTATACATTTAGACAGGTGCTGAATTTATATATTAAAGCATGGGAAAATGGTGTAAAGAGCGTATATTATATTCGTTCTAAATCACTTGAAGTAGAAGAATGCGAAGTATGCGCGGCATAGGAGGACATGATGGAAACTGTAAATAAGAAAGCGTTGTTTAATGAATTCGGTGATACTGATGTTTTAAAGAAACGGATGATTAACGGCAATACGACCAATCTGAATGATTTTAATAATATGAAATATCAATGGGTATCAGACTGGTACCGCCAAGCGATGAATAATTTCTGGATACCTGAAGAAATTAATTTAAGTCAGGATGTGAAGGATTATCATCGTTTAAGCAATGAGGAACGAACGGCTTATGATAAGATTCTTTCCTTTTTGATCTTCCTTGACAGTATTCAGACTGCCAATCTGCCTTGTGTTTCTGAATATATTACAGCCAGTGAGGTAAATCTCTGCCTGACGATTCAGGCCTTTCAGGAAGCGGTGCATTCGCAAAGCTATAGCTATATGCTGGATACTATCTGTTCACCGGCCGAACGTGATTCAATTTTGTATCAATGGAAGGATGATCCGATCCTTTTAGCCCGCAATCATTTTATCGGTGATTTGTATAATGAATTTCAGGAGAAAAAGACCAGCTTCCAGTTAGTGAAAACACTGATTGCCAATTATATTCTGGAAGGCATTTATTTCTACTCAGGCTTTATGTTTTTCTATAATCTTGGCCGAAATGGCAAGATGCCGGGATCAGCTCAAGAGATTCGATATATCAACCGTGATGAAAACACTCACTTATGGCTGTTTCGTTCGATTCTGCTGGAACTGAAAAAAGAAGAACCGCAGCTGTTTACCGATGAATATACAGCGATTTATAAGGCGATGCTGGTTCAGGGGGTTGAGGAAGAAATTCGCTGGGGTGCTTATGTGCTTGGTGATAAGATTGAAGGTCTGTCTTTGAAAATGATTGAGGAATATATATATTATCTGGGGAATCTGCGCAGTCTGGGGCTGGGCTTTGGCAAGCTTTATGACGGCTATGACAGTGAACCGGCTTCTATGGCATGGGTATCTCAATATGCTAATGCGAATATGATTAAAACCGATTTCTTTGAAGCTAAATCAACGGCATATGCGAAATCGGGCGCTTTGGTTGATGATTTATAAGATTGCAGAGTGCTGTTTGTGATTTTAGCGGCCATTATCACTATTAGGTAAAATTAATAAAAAAATAAAATATCAGTTAAATTATACTAGCCAATTTAGAACGATGATGCTATAATAGTAACTGAGCTTAATAGCTCATTCCCCACCCATTCATGTTCTTTAGGGGTTTAGAACATGAAGTCTGTCCCTCCCCATGGGACAGACACCCTATAAACAGCGAATCCGGTTAAAAGCCGGATTTTTTTGCCTGAATATGAAAAAGCGCTGAATGTTAAATCAGCGTTTGTAAGCAGCATCTTATAAGAATCGCTTTTTCTTAAACAGCCGGATACAGAAAAGAATGATCCGGATGCTGCAATAATCATCGGATATCCATACTGCCAAGTAAGCTCTGACATGTTTATGAAATTCATGCCATACTGGCCAGCAATTAAGGTTAACGGCATAAAGATGGCGGTAATCACCGTCAGGACTTTCATAATTTCATTCCAGATGCCTAAAAGAAACTGCTTCTTTTTATGGAACGCGGTATCCGGAATACTGAAAGCGGCTGGGCGATGAGGGTAGAAAGATCAATCAACAGTTTGACATTTAATGCCAGCTGATGGGTAAAACAGGCAATCAATTGGGTATTCGGTTCAATTTAATTTGCATCAATTTCATGCAGTTGATTGGTTAAGTGATAAAGCATAAGATTTATCCTTTCAATGCCTTTATTATAACACTTATCAACCATTAAGGTTTAGAATCGGGTTGTTGTCATGCCTTGGGTTGATGCTGTGTGCATAAAATAGCGCAGAAACAAAAATGTTTCGGAAAGGTGGACTATAAATGAAAATACACAATTGCCGGGGATTTCCTATAACGGTATATGGAGGTATGTTTAATCATCCTGCTTATTTGCTTCAGTTTGCTGAAGAGAATGAAGAACAGGCACTATACTTTGACGGGCAGTCACCCTCACATCACAGCATTGGTTTTGAATCCGGTGTTTATGATCCGAAAAGCGGCTTCAGCTTGATGCCGGGAACGCTGATCATCAAAGAAGCAGGAATTTATGCGCTTGATTATACGCTTTGCTTAGCGGCTGGCGAGGATATGGAGTGCAGGGTATCAGTCTATGCAGATGGCAGTTTGCTGCTGAATTCAATGTCGGTGCAGCAGCTTAGCGCGAATACACCGATGATGTTTAGCCGCCGTACCTATTATCCATTAAACGCAGACGCTCATCTTCAGCTCATCCTGCATACAAAGAAAGCGGGACTTTTAATGGTTGGCGCTAAAATGTCGGAGCTGTTAGCCGAAAAACTCGCCGATCTGTAAAATTTGCCTTCCGGTTATTCGGGAGGCATTTAAGCACATAATCAAATACCTTTTGAATGAATTGGTAAACCATGCAATAATAGTGCATAAAGGAAGGAAGATAGAATGATACGATGGGTTAAACGGGCAGCCGGTACAGTTCTTGCTTTGCCGGTGCTTTTGAGCAGTGCTTTTTATTTCTACACGAAAGATTATTATCATGCGCAGGAGCAGGTGGTATCTGTTTTCAGTATGGCGGATCATATTGAGGTTTATGATGAGTATACGGTGTTAGCGGCGGATTCGGCGGCAGGTCTTATCTTTTATCCGGGTGCTAAGGTAGAGGAAACTGCTTATCTTCCGCTTTTAAGCAGGCTTCAGCAGGCGGGGATCACCTGTGTCTTAATTAAAATGCCGCTGCATCTGGCGTTTTTGAATCCAAACGCGGCTGATGATGTCTTGGCTGAGCTGTCACAGATCAAGCATTGGTATATGGCCGGTCATTCCTTGGGCGGTGCGATGGCAAGCGCTTATGCGGCTAAGCACATGGATAAAATCGAAGGGGTAATTTTGTTGGGTGCGTATGTTTACGGCGATCTTCCCGACGCGCAAGCCTTAGTGATTTACGGCAGTGAAGATGGTGTGCTGAACCGCAATCAGCTGACAAGCGGCACTATCACTGTCATAGAGGGCGGCAATCACGCGCAGTTTGGCTGTTACGGAATTCAGGCAGGCGATGGTGAAGCGAGCATCAGCGCTGAAGAACAGCAGGCTCAAAGTGCTGCAATTATCACCGAATTTATCCAACCAACCGCAAAATAAAAACAGATACATCTGTACCTGTTTTTATAAGTCCTATTATAATAATTAATTATTCACCGAAGTAACGTTTCAATAAGCCGGCAAATGCGCAGCCATGTCTAGCTTCATCTTTAGCCATTTCATGAACAGTATCATGAATTGCATCAAGATTTGCCTGTTTAGCACGTGTAGCCAGATCTTTTTTACCGGCACATGCGCCATTTTCAGCAGCCACACGCAGCTCAAGGTTTTTCTTTGTTGAATCGGTAACAACTTCACCTAATAATTCAGCAAACTTTGCAGCATGTTCAGCTTCTTCCCAAGCCGCTTTTTCATAATACATACCAATTTCAGGATAACCTTCACGATGAGCGACACGAGCCATTGCAAGATACATACCTACTTCAGAGCATTCACCTTCAAAGTTCATTCTGAGATCTTTCAGGATATCTTCAGAAACTCCCTGGGCAACACCTACAACATGCTGATCAGCCCAAGCCATTTCGCCTTCTTCCTGCTTTGTGAACTTAGAAGCAGGCGCCTTGCATAATGGACAGAACTCTGGAGCCGCATCTCCTTCATAAACATAACCACATACTTGACATACGAATTTAGCCATAATTTCTTACCTCTTTCTATTTACGGGTTTAGTATAACGTATTTTTGATTGACTGAATAGTAGTTTGCTCATAGAAAATTAAAAAAATTTATCGCAAATAACAAGTCAAAATTACTTACTCAGGTTCGTTTAATACTGTTCAAAAAACTAAAAAAGTGATAAACTATAAGAGTCAAATTTTAGGGAGGATATCGTTATGTGCATCTTCTGCAGTATTGTAAATAAAGAAATTCCTTCTTCATGTATCTATGAAGATGATCAGGTCATGGCTTTCCTTGATTTGAGCCAGGTGACAAAGGGACATACGCTGGTAGTTCCTAAAAAGCATTATGATAATCTGCTTGAATGTGATGATGAAACCTTAGCGCATCTGATACAGGTGGTAAAAATGCTGGCAGTGCGGATCAGTGAAAGATTAAATGCTCAGGGTGTCAATGTGCTGAATAATACACATGAGGCTGCCGGTCAGACGGTGAACCATCTGCATTTTCACATCATCCCGCGTTATAGTGAAAATGATGCTGTTGTGATTCAATTCAATGAATCTGAAAAGCAGGATCTTGATGAGCTTGTGAAAATCCTGAAATAATTCAGGATTCATCTTGGAGACGTATCGAAGTGGTTATAACGAGAACGACTCGAAATCGTTTGACGGTTTCCCCGTCCGTGGGTTCGAATCCCACCGTCTCCGCCAATATTCAAATAAGCGCCTGTTTATGGGCGTTTTTTATTATACTAATACAAATTATGCCTTATTTATGCCTTAAATTTTATTATAAAAACACTCACTCTCTTAATCGAGGGTGAGTGTTTTTATTTATCTTCTGGTGGTATGAATTCTAGTATGTCGCTAATTTGGCAATCAAGCACTGTGCATAATCTAGCCAAGACGTCTGCATCAAATCTTGTTACGTTGTTATCTAAATATGCTTTTAATTGTGAGCGCTGCATCTGAGCAGCAAACGCAAGCTGACGATTACTGATGCCTTTTTCTTTTACAATATCGTTCAGCTTAATTTTTATTGATCCGTATTTCACATTGAAAAAGTCATTCATATCTTCAACCTCCACTATTAGTAACTAAATTGTACAATTAGTATGGTTGACAAAATAGAGATAATAAAAGAGAATATAAAGTAAGAATAACTAACTACTCATGGAGGGCTTATGGAGAATTTTAAAGATTTATCAAAAGAGGGTAAGTTTGAGCGATTGACGCAGGTAATGTATATGGTAGCTGTACCTGACGATTTTAATTATCTATATGAATATTATAAAGACCATGATCAAAATGAATTATTTTTATACGATATGCGCGAAATGTTGCTCTGCAGCTGGCGTTGGGTTAATTTGCCGGCAGAGGTTAAGTCTTTGCTCTTGTAGATTTTGACAAATGATTATTAAGTGCAATGCTATACTTGAACCATCGAGGGGGAAGTATTATGAATGAAATAAAAATGTTAGATTTTATAGAGAAATGCGAACTGGAGTTAATCAATCAACTTTGTAAAAATTGCCCATCAACAGAGCAGATTGAAAAAATTGCTGAAGATTTTAGCAAAGAGATTGATAGGCAGCTTGTTGATGATGGATTAATAGTTGGTAAATAATACCAGCATATTTGTTGGCTATATCAGTTTATAATTATGGCGGAGGTGTCATAATTGCAGAAAAAAAGATTGAATGAATTAGAATTTTGGGGTATGCAATACTTTTACGAATTTTATGATAAAGAATACGATCATGATCAGAAGAAAGTTTTTGAGAGATTAACACAAGAGTTCGGCGCGATAAGGTAGAGGATTATAAGCAAAAATGTGGCGGAGAATTTGGTAATATGAGAGAAGAGCTGGTATTAAGTCTTAGCGATGGCTAAGGCTTTTTATTTGCCTTCACATAAAATTATCGTTAAAAGTTACAGCATTCAAACATTTTCATTTCCATAAAATACCATTTTTATTACTAAAGCTTTTAATTTTATAAATATTGCTTATGCCATAAATTGAACTAATTTTTATAATATCACTATCAAACCTTATGATTTAGGCATTTGTAATTAATTAACTATAACTCTTTATTTTTCAAAATTAACGAAAATTCGTAAATTATGGTAATGCTAAAAATTATAAATGTGTTAAAATTAAGTCAGGAATAAATTGGATAAAATACAGCAGGAGAAAAAGCGAGAAATAAAAAGGGTGAAGCTGCATTTTATAGCTGGGGGAAGAGGATTGGCCGTCCTCTTTTTCATGCCTTAAATCATGCCTTAAATTTAAAAATATCTATTATTTGCCATTCGATGAATTTAGAAATAAACGCCTATTTAAGGGGATTATAACATACTATAAGTGTACACAAAAAGTAATTTTTCAAATCCCACCGTCTCCGCCAATATTCAAATAAGCGCCTGTTACTGGGCGCTTTAATTCTTTTAATAAAAAAATGATGTAAATTTGATGTGCAAAATAATCTAAAATAATATAGTAAAGAAACGCCGTAAAGGCGTTTTTATTATGATCCTTTTATTACTCAATATTGTCGCATAATTTCATGAATTCCTTAATACTTTTAGATAAATATTTATTTTTATGATAGACAATATTAAAGCTTCGTTTAAATTCAATATTTTCAATGCTGATACATTCAATCAGCTGACTGGTGCGTTCGATCTCAATCAGTCGTTTAGGTACTACCGCAATGCCAAGATTTTCAACCACAGCGCTGAGCAGGGCACGGGTGCTTGTGCTTTCCCAGGCCGGGATGCACGCATAGCCGTGGATTTCCATCACACTGTCAAATAATTCACGGGTACCGCTGCCTCTCTCTCTTAATAAGATTTTCTCTTTGACGAAGTCATCGCCGGTGATGACTTTTTTGATGCGAAGGGGTGCAGGCTGGAACAGACAACCGCTAATTCATCATCGGCAAAGCTGTGGGTAATCAGATCCATTGAGTGTGTCACACCTTCAATCAGCGCAAATCAAGTTCACTGCGCAGCAGCTTTTCTTCAATGACATCGGAGCTATCAATCAGCACCTTGACATCTATTTTAGGATAGACGAATGAAAAGTCATGAATCAGCTCGGGCAGCATTTTATTGCCGATCGTAATGCTTGAGCCAATCCGCAGTCTGCCGATTTCATCCCAGTTGCGCAGGCCGTTTTCCATTTCTTCAAAGGTTGTGATGATATGGGCCGCATAGGAATAGAAAATCTTTCCGGCTTCAGTGAGATGAAGACGATTGCCGATGCGGTCAAAGAGCTTGATGCCATAATATTCTTCTAATTCACGGATAGCCAAACTGACTGCCGGCTGAGCGAGATAAAGCACATTGGCGGCGGCTGTCGCGCTTCCTTGATCCACAACCGCTACAAAAATTCTAAGATGTCTGAGTGTCATAAGCACCTCCATAATAAAAACCATATACTAATTATAACATTATATTATTTTACTTATAAAATGGCAAGTCATAGAATAAAGGCAGGAGGGATAAGAGATGGAAAAGGATAAAAAGTTTTATTGGAAGTTATTTAGTTCAACCTTCAGCCTAAGCGCGTTTACCTTTGGCGGAGGGTTTGTCATCATACCGTTAATGCGTAAGAAATTTGTGGAGGAGCTGAGTTGGATTGATGAGCAGGAAATGCTGGATCTGACAGCGATTGCGCAGTCATCACCAGGTGCGATCGCCGTTAATGCTTCGATTCTGATCGGCTATCGTCTTGATGGCTTCAGGGGTGCTTTGATCACTGTGCTGGGTACGGTGCTGCCGCCGCTGATCATTCTGTCAGTCATTTCATTATTCTATACTGCATTCAGAGATTCACTGATTGTTGGGTATGTGTTAAGAGGCATGCAGGCAGGTGTTGCGGCGGTGATTACAGATGTCGTATTAACGATGACATCAGACATATTGAAAGAGCATCGGCTGCAGCGGTCATCATTCTGATTGCGGCATTTATCGCGGCGGCAATCCTGAATGTAAATGTGATTTTGATTATTCTGATCTGCGGTGTGATCGGTGCGCTGAATGTGCTGCTTGGCAAACGGTCAAAGGGAGGTGTTCAGCATGATGCTGCTTAAATTATTTTGGAGTTTCTTTCAAATCGGTTTGTTCAGTATCGGCGGCGGCTATGCGGCAATGCCGATCATCCAGCATCAGGTTGTAGAAATCAACGGCTGGTTATCAATGATTGAATTTGGTGATGTCGTGACGATCTCACAGATGACACCGGGACCGATTGCCATTAACAGCGCTACCTTCGTTGGAACACGCATCGCTGGTCTGCCGGGAGCCATTGTTGCGACGATCGGCTGTGTGACACCCTCGATCATCATCGTTCTTACCTTGGCTTATATCTATTATAAATACCGTAACTTGAGTGTGATGCAGGGTGTTTTGACAGGCTTGCGGCCAGCTGTTGTGGCAATGATCGCTTCCGCGGGCTTATCGATTATCATTTTGGCATTTTGGAACAGCAATGCAATCTCATTCGCCTCTATTGACTGGATCTCGGTGGCGCTGTTTGCCGCTTCATTGTTCATTCTGCATAAATTTAAGGCCGATCCGGTTTGGGTCATGAGCGGCGCAGGACTTATTGGCTGTCTGGCTTATATGTTTTTATAACAGGAAAGGGGATCAGGAAATGAAGCTTATAATTAAAAAATTCATTCTTGGGGAAACACGTTTATGATGAAAGCGGCAAAGAGGTCTGTCAGATAAGCTCTCATGTGATGAATTCTAACCAGAATATCCTGCTTATCGAACAGCAGAAAACGTATGTCAGCTCCTTTGAGCGGGCCGGCAGCAATTCCGCTTTATTACTTACCGTCGATGAGCAAGAAAGCAAGGAGCATGTCTTAAAGGGTGAAGCCAAAGGTAAGTCTGAGGTGAAGCTTTATGAGCGTTGCTTTCATGATCTAAACGTTGAGGATCAGCGGCAGAATCGGCATTACAGTCTGCATCTGAATAGTGATACAAGCTGGGAGATCAATGATCAGCAGCATCAAATCGGCTGTATTAAAAAATGGATGCCTATGGCAACATCCAGGTGGAATGTGAAACACTTCATGATCTGCTGTTGTTATGCACTTTCTATCTCTTTACTCATACTTTGATGATTGAAAATGAGACGATCATGGTTTAAATAATGTCAGAGAATCATAAGAGAATTAAAGGTACCGTTGAAAGATTTCAATGGTATTTTTAATATGCGGAGGAATTTTATGAATAAGAAACCATTAAAATTATCGCATGTCTATGTATGTTTTATGATCACTTAGCTCATATTTTATCCGTTCATGAATCATTGGCGCCATTATGAAACTGGCTGTCGCTTAACCGGACTGTATATGGAAGGGAAATACAGTATTCTCTTTGCGTTTTATTTCCTCAAGGATCAAAAGCGGTGGCTGCAGGCACTGATATTTATACCAGTTGCAAGATATCCTTATTGATGAGGCTGAATCTCTTTGACAATTGCCTTGGCCTTTTGATACCTATTTTATAAGGGTCAAAAAGGCAGCATATCCAAAACAATACAGCTTAGTATGGATGCATTTTATCCGCTGCATCTGCCAGTGCTCGGTATGATTGGCTTGCTGAGATAAACCAAAATAAAAACCAGAAAATTCTGGTTTATTTAAAATATGGGAGATAGCCTGAATGAATATAAATAAAACGATCAATGGCAGGATCCATTTCAAATAAAAATGAAAAACAGCAGGGAATTTCAAACCTTTGCCGGTATTGGCTTCCGTGAGGAAATTCTGCCAGCCCCAGCCATAACGGCTGACACAAAACATCAAGTATAACAAGGAGCCCAGCGGCAGCAGATTATTTGAAATCAGAAAATCTTCAAGTCCCATAATGCTGCCTCCGAAAAGCGGCTGAACATGACTCCATACACTGAATCCTAAAAGACATGGCATTGATAAAATCATGATGCCGATCATATTGATCAGCACGGATTTTTTGCGTGACCAATTAAATAAATCAGTAAAACAGGAGACAATATTTTCAAAGACGGCAATGATTGTAGTCAAAGCGGCAAAGAATAGGAAGATGAAAAACAATGCGCCCCACAACTGTCCCAGCGGCATATTGTTGAAAATATTCGGAAGGGTGACAAAAATCAAACCAAAACCGCTGTCTGGATTCACACCGAAGGCAAAGCAGGCAGGGAAGATGATCAGTCCGGAGACTAAGGCAACAAAAGTATCCAGCAAAGTAATGCTGATGCTTTCACCAAGCAATGAACGTTCTTTATCAATGTAGCTGCCAAAGATAGCCAGCGCGCCGATACCCAGACTTAATGTGAAAAAGCCTGTCCCATTGCCGCGAAAATCACTTCCGATAGATTGTATTCAAACAGCCTGCCAAAATCCGGTTTCAGATAGAAAGCTAAACCAGCCATCGCATTTGGCAGGGTTAATGAACGAATTGCCAATAGCACCATGATCAGCAGCAAGGCGCTCATCATGAACTTGCTGACTTTTTCAACGCCGTTTTGCAGACCGCGGGATACAATAAACATCCCTAAGGCAACTACAAACAGCATCGCTGCCGCGCTGAGCCATGGATCAGCGGTGGTGGCATCATAGACTGCGGCTACCTGTTCAATATTAAGACCCGCAAAGCTTCCGGCTAATGTTTTAAAAAATAAATCAGCATCCAGCCGGCAATCGTCGTATAAAACATCATCAGCAGATAATTGCCGCTGAGCGCAAAATATTTATACAGATGCCATTTGCTGCCCTTAGGTTCTAAGACCTCAAAGCTGCCCGCGACACTTTTCTGTGAAGCGCGGCCAACCGCGAATTCCATAACCATGATCGGCAGCCCGAGAATCAGCAGGAAAAACAAATAAAGCAGCACAAAGGCCGCACCGCCGTATTTACCGGTTATGTAAGGAAAACGCCATACATTGCCAAGGCCGATCGCACAGCCGGCACTGATTAGAATAAAACCAAAACGTGAAGAGAATTTTTCTCTTTTTTTCATCGTAGAACCCCCTTCAAACTGTTATTAGTTTAGCGGGAAGCAATGGGAAAGTCAAGGGTTGATAAAACTTTATTATTCAAGCATATAAAAAGCAGATAAGGATGCCTTATCTGCTTAAGTTTATTGAACTAAATACTGAGGTGCTTGAGTTTTAAATGCATTGTAGATATCAATATCATAAATATTGAAATTGTACTTCTTAAGATAATAAGCAAAGCCCTCATTTTGAAGTGTCGTGCTTGAAGCCAGACCCTTAATCGCTGTTTCCTTGAAATCTTCAGGATTTGTTGCGATTACCTTCACTACATAATAAGTAGTCAAATCAAGACTGTACTGGACTTCATCAAGCACGGTGTTGTTTTCCGTAACCTTGGTGATATTGCCCCATACATTGGTAGGCAAGCCACTTTCTGATGAAAGCGTCTGCGTAGAACCGTTGTAATTCTCAGTAATACCGCCCATTTCTTCCACTACCTCAGCAACTTCTTTACCGCCCTTGATGGCTTCTAATGCCTTATTCGCTGTTTCTTCATCATCAGTAGTGAAGATTTGTACTTGTCTTGGCTTATAAACAGAAATTACATTTGACCAATCTTCTTCAAGATATTTCTCAGTGATATGACCTGCACGGGCAGCTAATACCACACGCTGATTAAAGTAATCTTCTTCTGAAGCATAACCGTTGCCTTTAATGAAAGCATCCCAGTTTTCTTCACCGACATAACCTTTGAAGCTGTCCATCGTTGACTGAGCTTCAGCTTTGATTTCATCCGTTAAAGGAATTTCATTATCGCAGATGATCTGTGTCACCATATTGATGATCGAATTAACAGCCCCCTGTGTTTTCAGGCCTGTATATACATTTTCTTTGGTGATTTTAGTATTGCCGACGGTAATTAAAGCCGTTGATCCATCAGTCACACTTGTTGTTGCGTCACTGCATCCGCTGACTGTAAACAGCAGGGCAGCCGCACATACGCATAGTAATTTTTTCATGTCTGGCCTCCTATTCCGTAATGTTCATATAAGCTTTTAAAGCTTCTTCAATTTTTGGATCAGAGAAAGTAACATTCAATTCCTGTGCTTTATCCCAAACGATCTTTGCACCCATTTCCGGGTAATAAGAATCAATGGCTGTATAGAGTGATTCACGAATTGATTCATCAGCTTCTAACGCAGCTTTATCAGTTTCTGTTACTAAAATTTTATGTCTTCCATATTCAGTCTGAACCCAGTCACCAACAGTACCTTTTTCCTGGCTTAATGCAGCTTCCTTAAAGGCTGTAACAAATGAAGTATCACTGTCAACATAACCCAATGCACCACCGGCAGAAGCCGTAGAGTCATCAGAGAATTGCTTAGCAACTTCCGCGAAATCAGTGCCGGCCGCTAAAGCTGCATCGATATCATCCATCTTTTTCTGTTCTTCTTCAGTCGGATTATCCGGATCTGTCATTTTAACTAAGATATGTGATACGGTTCTTGATTTCTTTTCTTCATGAATCTTAGAGAATAATGAATCAAGGTTAGCATCATAATTTTCATGCTTTAATGTCTGAAGCTTTAAGTAATGAGTGAAGTATGCTTCAAGATCATCAATACTTGTATAGCCCGAAGCCTGTAAGCCCTGCAGCAGGTATGTTTCCCACTGATCGCCGTAATAAGCCTGATAATTCTGTCTTACCCCGGATACTTGAGCTGAAATCTGTGATTTAAGCTCAGATGTCATCGGTACCGCTTCATCAGCAACCGCTCTTTCAAAATACATGTAGAGCATTGAAGTTCCTAATGAAGATTCAGAATCAACGGCTCCGTATAAATCGTCATATAAATCATCGGCGAAAATATTTGTGCCGGCCAGTTCGGCAACAACGTCTTTACCGTCGGCCTTTTTCCCTGGCAGTTTATCCTTATTCATGTCATAGACGAAATACCCGCAGGCACCGAACAATAACACGGCTACAAGGACAACAAACCAGTTTTCCTTTAATTTATCAATCATAATAACCTCCTAATTGACTATCTGCTTTATTATAGAATAAATGCGTTTAAAAAGCAATTTAATCAGGTCTGTTCAGATAATTTACCATAATTCTTCACTTATTCTTCAATTAATAAACACGAAAGTTAAATAAATTATCAGTTTGTGATAGAAATAACGCAACTAGTCCGTTATAATAGTACATGGTTTGTGATTCAGGGGGCGCGTTATAATATATAAGGATAAACAGTAAAAAATAATCGTTAAAATTGTTTGCAGGCTTAAAAAATGGTAACATAATACAGAAAGGAAGAATGTTATGTCACAACTAGAAATTAAAGATTTAACCGTTGAAATCGACGGCAAGGAAATTTTAAAAGGCGTAAGCCTAAATATAGATAAAAATGAGATTCATGCGCTGATGGGTCCTAATGGCAATGGGAAGTCCACATTGCTGGCAGCGGTGATGGGCAATCCTAAATTTACTGTGACGGGCGGCAGCATCACTTTTGAAGGACAGGATGTCTTAAGCATGAGTGTTGATGAACGTAGCCGGGCAGGATTGTTTTTAGGAATGCAGTACCCGCAGGAAGTTGCCGGTGTTACGAATTCCGATTTCCTGCGTGCAGCAATGAATGCACGCCGCGAAAAACCGATTCCGCTGTTTAGCTTTATCCGTGAAATGGAGGGTACGATCAAGGATCTGCAGATGAAACCGGATCTTGCTCACCGTTTCTTAAATGAAGGCTTTTCCGGCGGTGAAAAGAAGCGTAATGAAATCGTACAGATGAAGATGCTGAAGCCAAGCTTTGCGATGCTTGATGAGATTGACAGCGGTCTTGATGTCGATGCATTAAAGATCGTTGCTGATGCGATTAATGATGTGCGTGAAGAATCAGCGATGGGAATGATGGTAGTATCCCATTATGCCCGTTTTTATAATCTGTTGAAGCCAACGCATGCTCATGTTTTGGTTGATGGCCGCATCGTGGTCAGCGGCGGACCTGAATTAGTAGAGAAAATCGATACCGAGGGTTATGATTGGATCGAAAAAGAATATGGTGTTAAAGTCAGTGAAGAGAGTGAAACAGTGAAGACCGGCAAAATTTCATTAGGTGCTTGTGCAGCACAAGTTAAAAAGGGTGCATAGTATGAGTATGGATAAAGAACCGCTGCGCGTCGGCAGTGAGCATCTTGACCTGATGGTGATGGGTGACGAAGCGATTCATCTGGTGGTTGAGAAGCATGCCGAAGCCTCCCTTTATCTGAAGGCTGAAGGTTCATCAAGCGCTGATTTAGTTATTGACGTGCTTGAAGGCGGTCAGCTGAAGCTTTTAATATGGAATGAATGTGAAAGCTTTGATCTGCAAGTGCGCGCCAATGTTGAGCGTGATGCCCGATTTGAGTTTATCGAGGGTGAAATGAGTGATGGTGCTGCCGATGCGGCACTGAAGGTGAAATTAATTGGTGAAGGCGCCAGCGCGCTGCTGAAAAGTGCGGTAATGACCGGCACGAAGAAAAATTTTGACTTTAATTGTGTACATCAGGCGCCCCATACTAGTGGCATGATCGAAAATTATGCTGTTGTCAGGGAGCATGGTGAGTATCATATGGTGGCTGTCGGCAAGATTGAAAAAGGTGCGTATGGCAGTGAAAGTCATCAAACCAGCCGGGTGCTTACCTTGTCGGATCATCAAGTATCCTCTGTCACTCCGCAGCTATTGATCGATGAGAATGATGTTCAGGCATCGCATGCGAATACGATTGGTCAGCCGGATGAAAATCAGCTGTATTATCTGCAGACCCGCGGGCTTAGCCGCACACAGGCGATGGGACTGATTATGATCGGTTATCTGCTGCCGATTGCCGATGGGTTGGATAATGAGCGCATTCAAGATGAATTAACAGAAAAAATTAATGCAAAGGCGGGATTAGAATGCTTAATGTAGAAGCGATAAGAAGAGATTTTCCAATGCTTAACGGCAAGAAGATGCAGGGACATGATCTGATATATATCGACAATGCCGCTACTACCTTTAAGCCGCAGTGTGTCATCGATGCGGTAACGCATTATTATACAGATCTTAGTGTAAACTGTCACCGCGGTGATTATGAACTGAGTTATCAGGTTGATACGGAATATGAAAACTGCCGCAAAGCCGTTGCGAAATTCATTAATGCTGATGCGCGTGAAATCGTATTTACTTCCGGCGCCAGTGCTTCGCTGAACCTTGTCGCCTATGGCTGGGGACGCAAGTACATGAAGGAAGGCGATGTGATTTTAAGCTGTGAAGCTGAACATGCAAGTAATATTCTGCCATGGATGAAATGTGCTGAAGAGACAAAATCCGTGATTGAATATATCGAATTAGATGAAGAGGGCCGCTTGACAATTGAAAACTTCAAGAAGGCAATGCATGAGGGTGTTAAGGTAGTTGCGATTGCCCAGGTTACCAATGTGCTTGGTTTTGAAGTGCCGATGAAGGAAATTTGCAAGATTGCTCATGAACACGGCGCCATCGTTATCATGGATGCCGCTCAAAGTATTCCGCATATGCCGGTGGATGTCAGAGAGATCGATTGTGATTTCCTCGCATTCTCAGGACATAAGATGTGCGGCCCAACCGGTATCGGTGTGCTGTATGGTAAATTTGACCTGCTTCAGATGACTGATCCGTTTATGCTGGGCGGCGGCAACAATGCCCGTTTTGATTTATGCGGTAATATTTTATTAAAAGATGCGCCGTATAAATTTGAATCAGGAACCCCGGCAATTGAAGCTGTGCTCGGATTAAATGCTGCCATCGATTATCTAAGTTCGATCGGTATGGAAAAATTCATGCTTATGAGAAAATGCTTCATGAATATGCGATTGAAATTTAAGTAAGCTGGATAATATTATTCTTTATAATAAGCATGCGGACGGCGGTATTATTACCTTTAATGTCAAGGATATCTTTGCTCAGGATTCCGCAACTTATTTTAATACACAAGGTATTGCTGTACGGGCAGGCCAGCATTGTGCCAAGCTCTTGCTGCATCGTTTAGGTACCGGTGCTACGATTCGTGCCAGCTTTTATTTTTATAATACGATTGAAGAAGTGGATCGTTTTATTGAAGTATGCAAGAGTGCGACCATTGAAAACTGTCTGAATGTTTTCTTTTAGAAAGAAGGGTGTTTATGTCTGACTATATGAATGATCCAATGGTGCTCAGACAGATTCTGATGGACCATTATGAATATCCGCGCAATCATAAGCTGACCAATGATCCGGCTTATATGAAGCGCCACATGGCTTCTGATTCATGCATCGACGACATTGTTGTGGAATCTAAAATCAATGACGGAGTCATTGAAGATATCCGTTTTGACGGTGTCGCGTGTACGATTGCCACAGCTTCTACATCAATGATGAGCGAGCTTTTGAGCGGCAAGACAATTGAAGAAGCAAAAGTGATCATTGAGAATTATCACAATATGATTGATCAAAGGGCGTATGATGAAGAACTGCTTCAGGAAGCAGTGGCTTTGCATACGGTCGGCAAACAGGCGAACCGCATTAAATGTGCGACTATCGGCTGGAAAGCAATTGAAGAAATGATCCATGAAAGCGAGGCTAAGTGATGAGTGAAGAAAATATTCCTCAGGTTGAGGATTACAAGTATGGCTTTCATGATGAGGATGTAAGTGTCTATAATACCGGTAAGGGACTTTCGCGTGAGGTAGTTGAAGCCATTTCAAGGAAAAAGAGTGAACCTGAATGGATGCTTGATTATCGTTTAAAGGCGTATGATCAGTTTGTGAAAATGCCGCTGCCATCATGGGGACCAGATCTTAGCGGTATTGATTTTGATGATTATACTTATTACATTAAAGCCAGTGAAAAACAAGAAAGTTCTTGGGATGAAGTACCGGAAACGATTAAAAACACCTTTGATCGTCTCGGTATACCAGAGGCTGAACAGAAATTTTTGGCGGGTGTATCAACGCAGTATGAATCTGAAGTTGTTTATCATAACATGCTGGCCGAAGTTGAAGAAAAGGGTGTTCTGTTTTATGACACAGATACTGCTTTGCGTGAACAGCCTGAATTATTAAAGAAATATTTCGGTAAGCTGATCAGCTATGCGGATAATAAATTCGCGGCCTTAAACAGCTGTGTATGGTCGGGCGGCAGCTTTATCTATGTTCCTAAGGGTGTAAAGCTTGAAAAACCGCTTCAGTCTTATTTCCGTATCAATTCCGAGCGGATGGGACAGTTCGAACGAACGCTGATCATTGTTGATGAGGGGGCGGATGTGCATTATGTAGAGGGCTGTACTGCACCGAATTATTCTAAAGATTCCCTGCATGCGGCCGTTGTTGAAATCTTCGTACATAAAAATGCACGATGCCGTTATTCGACAGTCCAAAACTGGTCAGATAATATTATCAATTTGGTAACTAAACGGGCAATCTGTTACGAAAATGCGTCAATGGAATGGATTGACGGCAATATCGGTTCATGCCTGAATATGAAATACCCGGCTTGTGTATTGGCTGAGGAAGGTGCCCGCGGCATGACTGTTTCGATTGCGGTAGCTGGTGCGAATCAGCTGCAGGATGCCGGTGCAAAAATGATCCATTTAGCGCCCAATACCTCAAGCAATATTATTTCTAAATCTGTATCAAGAAACGGCGGTAAGGTGAATTACCGCGGTATTGTAAGCCATGGTGAGAAAGCGCTGAATGCCAAGAGCAAGGTTGAATGTGATACCTTGATTCTGGATAAGCTGTCAACCAGTGATACAGTGCCAACCAACGTGAGTAAGAATGCGACTTCTCAGATCGAACATGAAGCGACCGTGTCAAAGATCAGTGAAGATCAGCTGTTTTATTTGATGAGCCGCGGCTTAACTGAGTCACAGGCGACAGAAATGATCGTTATGGGCTTTTTAGAACCATTTACCCGTGAGCTGCCGATGGAATATGCGGTCGAATTAAATCAGCTGCTGAAGCTGGATATGAGTAATTCCGTTGGATAAACAGGAAGCCAGAAAAAGCTGAAGGCAATGCGGAATTCGCTGTCTTCAGCTTTTGTTTCATCCGCCTCAGCATGTATCGCTGAGAAAACGAAACCGCTGCTGGCAGATGTGGACGCGCTGGGAATCTATGTCGGGGTTGGCAATGAGGTCGCAACCATAGAATTAATCGCTTGGTGTTTAAGTGAGGGCAAGACGGTTTACTGTCCGCGTGTTCATGGGGATACGATGGACTTCTATCCGATCCGTTGTTTAAATGATTTAAAGCCCGGTACTTATGGCTTGCTTGAACCCATCGGCAGTCAGCCGTGTCCGCCCGGTGCGATAACCTGTATGATCATGCCCTTAGTTGGCTTTAATGAAGCCTGTCAGCGGATAGGGCAGGGCAAGGGATATTATGATAAATACCTGAAACAGGACAGCTGCATGAAATTGGGCTTGGCTTATGAGTGTCAAAAAGCTGAATTTACGCATGAAGTCCATGATATTGATGCGGATATGATCATTACTGAGCAGCATCTTTATCAGCGTGTGAAATAATTGAATTTAGAACCGGTTACCGGTTCTTTTTTCACCCTCGCTCATAGACTGAACCAGGAGGGGATGTATGGTTAATCTCAAACGTTATCAGATTGATGATCTTCATGTAATTGGCATTGAAATCGATCTGCCTGCCAATCCGGTCTATGTTATCAGCAATACGCATGGCTTTTTATGCGGTCAGATCTTCAGCCGCAGTTATCTGGAGGGCAGCCGGGCCTGTGTCTGCATCATGAAGGAAGACAGAAGCTTTAATCATCTTTTGGACAGCTGTGTGCTGTCAGTGAATAAAAAAGCGGAGAGTTTGGGCATCAAGACAGGGATGAGCGGCCGTGAAGCAATCAAAAAAATGCATCAAATGGAAATATAAGCTCTTAGCGGTTTCTCTCTTTGTGGTATTGCTGCTGTCTTATACGTTTTATGAATGCAATCGTTTATTAGAACCGGTGATGATCGCGGTGGCGAAGCAGGAGGTTCAGTCTTCCCTAAATAAACTGATTCATAACTGCATCTCGGTGCTTGATTTTAATCCTGATGACTTGATTCGTGTTAAAACCAATGATGAGGGAGAGATCATCAGTGTCAATTATGACAGCATGAAACTGAATCAGCTGCTTTACAAAGCGGTAGAGAGTATTAATGAAAGCCTGCTTCTGGCACAAAAGGGGGAAGTCGATCCGATCACCAATCAGGTTTATTTTGATAATGGCGTCGTCGATGAGGTACCGCTGGGTTATTTTACCGAGATGGTCGGGCTGTCCGATATGGGACCTAAAATTAAGATTCGAGTGAAGGTAATCAATCGGGTAAACGGTGTTTATGAAATCACGAATGAAGCATATGGCATCAATAATACATTACTTAAGATAATGATCCGAGTCAATGTGAAAGCCGATGTCTTTGCCGGCATCAGTCAGGATGAAATTATCATGCAGGAAGAAATACCGGTAATTATCCAGCTGATCAACGGCAATGTCCCGCAGTTTTTGCCGGCGCTCACACAACAATAAACAGTCACTATGACTGTTTTTTCGTAAATAAACAAAAAAGAACCTTATTAAAAGGTTCATCAGCACTACATCCAGATTTTGATTACCACAAAGAACATTAAACAGCCCATCGCTAACATCAATAACGAATTCCATATAATTGAGCGGTCACCGTCAATAATGAAATCAGCAGGTTTGGCTGGATTATAGGCAATATCAATCGTTTCGCCCACCTGATATTTGCAGGTTGAGCTGCTTTGATCATATTTTTCTTCATAAGGTTCGTTTTGAACTTGATAAGTGACGATTGGTGAATAATGTGTATATCGGCGTCCCTTGCTGACACTGGTTGTTACATCAATGTCAATGACGGTCGCCTCACAGCTGATATAATTCTTGGCATTAGCAGTTTAATAAGCCCCTTGATCCCTGTATACAGACAAAATATTCCTAATAACACCGCGAGTATTGAAAATACTGTATCCATAAATAGCCCCTTTCATTTTTATAAGGATATTTTAGCATATCCGACAGGTAGAAACAGCATGTTTTTTAACCGGCAGCGTCGTTTTATTGCAAATAAAACAGCGCAGTGCGCTGTTAAAGCTGATTTTCTACAATTCTTACTTCGGTTACACCGCTTACTTCTTCAAGCAGCAAGGCTTCTACACCCATCTTGATCGTGTCATCCAAAGCGAGACAGTCACTGCAGGCACCCAGCATTCTTACATAAACAATTCCCTCTTTAAACTCTACAAATTCGAGGTCGCCGCCGTCACGCTGGATATACGGACGGATTTTTCTAAAACGTCAATGATTTCTTCTTCTTTAGTTTTCATGCTTCTCTCATCTCCTACAAAAAGCCATTCAGCATTGCCGTAACAAGGGCAACCGCGATCCCTAACAGCAGACCGCCAAGTGCTTCGACATAACGATGGCCCAGCACCTGTTTCATTTTTTCAAAATAGATCGGATCATCAAGCTTCAGTTTAAATGTTTCTTCAAGATCCGCAATCAGCTGCTTTGTCAGCTGAATATTTTTACCGGCATAATATCGGACATTGACTGCATCATAAATTACAATCAGGGCGAAAATCATGGTGACAGCAAACAAGGTGGAATGAATGCCCTCAACAATTCCAACGGCACAGACTAAGGCGGTTACCGTTGATGTGTGACTGCTTGGAAAGCCGCCGCAGGCGATCGTATAATGGGGATTAAAATCCCGTGTTCGTAAATAATGAAAAAAAGGTTTCAGTATTTGGGCCAATACATTAGCCAGAATTGCAGCCCAGAATGGGAACATCGTTTTAAGCAGATCCATCACCTCAGTGGTATTATTATACCACAAATTAGCTGAAGCGAATGCAAATTTGACATTATTCACACGAGAATTGAACTAAAGAGAACAGTTAAAAGGCGTTAAATCAAATGCATTGATAAAAAGCGGCAGTTACTTAAATATGCATGTTCAAAAGCTTTCGACACACTTAACTTATTGGCGAATATACATATCAGTTAATGATTATGAAATGCAAACTTATTGAATAGCTTCCAGTAATGCGAGATATGAAATTTTTTCAGCTTCATAGATTTCAGAGATAGCAACAGACATTTTTTCCAACAAAGCGGTATCTGCACTCTGAGCAAGCTGCCACATATCTTCTGATACAGCATCCCATTGTTCTGCAATCTCAATAAATCTATTTCCTAAAGTGCAGATACTTACATTCTTTATTATCACAGCAGCTTCAATTAAAAACTCCCCGTACATCCTGCGGAAGATTCCTCCGCCGGTGCCGCCGTCTTGATTAATTTGAAAATAATTGGTTATACCAGCTGTTTTCAGCTTATCTTCACTGAACTGTTTCCATTTAAGTATTTCTTTAGAAAATTTTTTAATACCGTTGATGCCTAAAAGCTGTGCCGGCGGGTTAAGCATAGATTCACATGTTTCTTTTATTGCTGACTGTAAAACTGTTTCATCAACTGCTTTATAGCCATTAAAATCAAATGTTAAATACTTATTGCCGGCTGGAAAAGGTCTGTGTGAACTACTGCGGGCTTTTTCAATTTCATCATAATCAACTAGATGATAATCTTGTTTGATTGCCCCGTTAGGAACTTTAATTGGATAATCATGGTTATCTCGGTCACTTAACCAAAACTTTTTAATTGAATCATCATATCCAAATAATACCGCTGCATGTCCCCCGAAATGACTGTCAGGGTTCATACCAAGATAACTTAAATAAGGCATATCCGCATAGATTAAGACGGGATCAAATGTATCGATCATTCTTTTTGTCATGTTAAATACCTTGGTATAGTCTTTTGAAGCTCTGCAGTTTATAGTTAAATTTAAACGCTGCGCCAGTTTTTGTTCAAATTCAAATACTTTAGTTCTTCCGCTCACCATAGGTGAATGAGCCTGATTAATATATAAGAAGGATAAACCTGATGCTAATCCAAAAATCATTTCTTCTGACATTGGATAATTATAATACGAAAATATTTGTTTTAACGAGTTGGTGATACAGTGTTTGCCGCCTTGTGTGATAAATGTTTCAATTACCTTTTTCATATGTGTTCCTTTCCGTCTATTTCATAAGGAAAGAGAATTTCAGTTATATAATTATCAGTATTTCCTTTAAAAATCATCCCCGGGCTTTTGATATAAATTTCTCTGATTGGTGTCAAGATATCAAGATTATGTGCATTAGCATATTTAAACATAGCTCTATATGCAAGGGTTAAAGTATCATATCCGCCATAATGTACAGTATGTAAGGCTTTTATTCGAGGTAATATCTTGCATCCTAACTTTGTATCTGCAATATGCTTTTTTATAGGGATGCAAAGTTCAATATCTGCATTTTCAACGCATTCCTCGTCATAGTAGCAGTTAAAATGTCTGCCGTTTTTATTATTTTTTACGGTCTTATATAGTAATGGAACATATTTATCAAGATCACTGTATTTTCCGGTAAATCTAATCGAAGCAACTAACATTTTTTGAATTTCTATCTTCTCAATTATATAATCGTTGATCTTGTGTGCAGTATCAAAAGTGGATGTGTTCAAACTGATTTTCTGAATAAGTTCTTTTTCTTTTGAAATATTTCTTTCTATCATGTTTTATTTTTTCTTGTAAGATATAGGCTAAGTCAGCTTCATTTTCAGCCAGTTCGATGATTTCTTTAATTTCCATAATGGAAAAATCTAAAGTCCGCAGTTTCTTAATAAGCAGTGCTTTTTTTAAATCACTGTCATTATAATATCGATATTGATTTTCTTCATTTCTAAATGAGGGCTTTAGAATATCTGTTTCATCATAATAACGTAACGCTTTCACGGTTAACCCGGATATTATAGAAAACTGACTTATTTTATACATGGTTTCCTCCTTCAGATTTATTTTAAACGTTCCTCTGCACAGGAAGGTCAAGAAAATCATATCGTATCAAATGAAATTATACAATGTGTAAGCATGATGAATTATGAAATGAATAACCTTTCATATGAGAATTAAACTAAAGATAACAGCTAAAAGGCATTGAATCAGACGCATTAATAGAAAGCGGAAGATGCTTAAATGTGCATGTTCACAGCTGCCTAGGATCTGAAGATGGACACATAAGCCGCCGAAGCTCAATAACATACCGGTATATAAAAGCTTCTGAAAGAGTGGATAACTGCTTTGAGCAAGCAGGACACAGCCGCTGGAAATTCTGCGATATGATTCAGCAGAGCGGCAAAGGGTGCGGGCAGATAGGGGGTGATCAGGGCACAGAGTGAAAGGGTGATCATCAGATAACCGGCAATGATCAGCATTGTATTGATTGAATTAACCAGCGCTTTCGCAAAGCAGCTGAATAGATGAGGTGAAGTTTCACTTTCAATAAATTCACAATGCTTTCTGCGGGTAAACAGCAATAAGGTCAAGACACTGAGCACCTGCACCAGCCAAAGCTTTACACCGATCGTGATTGATTGATAGAGTACGGTACCGACTGTAACGATAATAAAAGATGAAGATGCACAGCAGCAGCAAAGAATCAGCCGCTGTCCCTGATCAAGTGACAGCTCCTGCTTGCCGATTGCCTCATCGATCATCATTGCCGAGGCCGGAAAACCCAGCAGAACGGAAACAACGGCAAGCGAAAAAGCCCCGGCATCTAATCCTAAGAGCGATTTGGTAAAGGATTGCAGAGGACGCATCAGCCATGGCAATATGCCGATAGATACAATAAATCGAATGAAAACCATACCGACAAGCATGCTGGGCAGCAGCTTCTCAAACCAAATTGTCAGGGCTAGTGTTGAGGCATTGACAATAGCTGAACCATTTGCCAGAATCAAAATACTTACCAGCAGCAGGAATATGTGAAAAAATTTGTTCATGGGATCACCACTAGTATTTTATTCATTGATAATATAAAATAGTAGAGAAGTTTAAAGGAGCTGATAAAATGGCAATTACTGTAAGCTGTGAAGGGATTTTAAGAAGTCCTGAAGATAAATTAAAGGTGATGGAAAGCATTAAGACCTTATGTGAGCGTGAACATCTCTTTTTAGATCAAGATCAGGAGCATGGTGAAATCATCGTCTGCCCTGAGGGAATCATTGAGATTGAATACCGTATGGATTATGTCGTATTAAAAACAACAACAAGTGTAGCCGGTGCCGGTTATCACGCTTATGTCTGCGAATTCTTTGATCAATTAGTCAATAGCTGTGCCACGCCTCTGCTGATTGATGATGAATGTGAATATCTTGAGGATCATGATTTTGAACGTCTGCGTGATCATTATTTTTATAGCTATCTGCATCTTTTATTGACAAATATGAAACAGATGGATGAACAAGAAGAAGCAACCTATGCGTGGGATAATAAGAGTTATCTGCCGTTAGCCAAAAGCGGCTGCGTTATAACGCCGATGGGCTATCTGAATGTCCGTGAATTTACCCACCGGACATTGGATGATGCCGCAAAGGCTTTCTTTATTTGGAATGATTTAGAGAAAAATGCCTTCTTTTACCGCAACAGTGCATTAAACAGTATGTGGAATGACTGTACCTTTGAGATTGGCAGTGAAGCTAAGGCATCGGTTGCTGAACATATCTGCGAGGCCATTGAAAAGGCCCACGCGTTGGATCAAGAGCTGCCGCTGCCGATGAAGCAGTACCGCCATCTCTGTGCGCTGCTTGCCCGGCCTGAGAAAATTAAAACAGCAGCGGATATGGGGCTTGAAGAGGTAGGCTATCGTTTAGAGGAAGTGCTGTATCCTTATGGCAGCTGGCTGATTCTTGAGGATGGCCGCTGTACCTGTAGTTTTGATCATAACACGATGATCCTGACCCGCTGTGATCATAATCAGGAATGGCTTTCAACAATGCGCATTACCGGTTATACTGCCGATCATAAATTAAAAGAATTTGCGGAAAGCTTTGTCAGCCGCAGTGATGCTGATGATGTGTTTGAATGGGAAGATGAGGCGATCTGCTGCCGCGGCATGCGTGTTCAATTAAATGATGAACAGCATACGATTTTGATTCAGGCCCAGCTGATCTGTGAAAAGGAAACCCTGATGATTACGATTGAGCTTGCAGACCTAAGTACATGTGAACGCACAATGGAGCATCTGCATATGATACTGTACAATAAGGAAGCAGAAGGGGAGGAGTACGATGTTCGAATTTAATGGTATAGACGCTCTAATACTTTCTTCATTGAGTTATTTTGATGTACTGGACTTTAATGAACCCTTGTCAGTGAGTGACTTTGCACATGAATTATTGGTCTGTCCTAAATATATGGATCAGCAGCGAACGGATCTTTATACACTGAAGACACTTGAATTTCTTCAGCAGTTTGATTTTGAACGTTATCAATCACTGATGATTACAGATGTTTTTAATGACAACGGACAAAGCGGTTTAGTGATGCAGAAAATCGAAGATGCGGATCATGTGTATCTCTGTTTCCGCGGCAGTGAAATGCTCGATGAGGAATACCATCGCTGCGGTTGGGAGGATTGGGAGGATAACCTGGATATTTTTCTCTCGGTCACAGCTCAGCAGCTATTGGCATTAAAACGTTTCCAGATGGATGATTTTCATGGCAAACGTGTTTATTTACTCGGTCACTCCAAGGGCGGCAATCTTGCTTGAGTCTGTCACTGCTTTGCTCAAAGCAGCAGCTTGAACAAATTGAAGGCGTTTATGCGTTCAACGCGCCGGGAATCAATCCCGATATGCTGTCAGCTTATAAACAGCGTGCTGATGATTCGGATTATTTGGCTAAGCTGCATTTGATTGAAAATGAAAATGACGTTGTATCTGCCTTTTTCATGCATCTGAAGGAACCGGAAATTATCGCTTCATGCTATGATGACCGCAATCTTCAGCAGCTTTGTCATGCCCATCAGGTTTATGCTTATAAGCTGGATCAGCACGGCTTTGTTTCCGCAAAACAAAAAGCCGGATGCCGAAGCTGATGGAGGCTGCCATCAACAATGTATTTATGAAGCAGTCAAAGGAAAAACGTGCGGCATTTATTAATGATTGTCTGAGCTATCTGCGTACGAATCATACGATGCCGCAGATTTACCCGCTCTTTATCCGGCGCATCGATAAATATACTCAGATTTTCAATGATCTCTCTTATGAGCGCTTCAAGGTTATAGAATTTGATGAGTTGATCGAGCGTTTTAAAAAAGAGCTACATACTAAAGCGATGAATCTCTCAATGAAGATTTTTGATGTGAAAAACACGGTTGGGGAGCTGATTGAAAAAATAAATATCAAATAATGAGATATTTGTTAAAATAATCAAAAATTTGTGATATAATATACTCAGCCAATAATTGGGAGGACTGAGTATGGCAGATCAAAAGAGTAAAAATCAGGAAAAATTAATGGAATTAGTGCGTGAACACAATAAAGAATTAGATCTGACAGATAGAGAAATCGAATTCATTCTGAGTTTACGTGAACTGAATCAAGAAAATCTTGAAGCAGTTAAGGCTTATATAGCAAAAGAATGTTTAAAACACAAATCGATGAATTAGGTGTCAGAATTTAAACATAAAAAGGGATCGTTTGATATACGCTTATCAGCAGTATAGAAGGCAATCCCTTTTTAGTTATTCCTGAAAACATCTTTTTATTCTATCGGTGTTAATTCTCCCCAATCATAGCTGACAGTGACCGTATAGGCTTCATGACCCGGCGTATAATAATGTGCCTGTTCGTTATTGCGATAGGCGACTTGATCACCGATGCCGTTAGAGAAACAGCCGGCGTTGTACAGATTGGCTGGATCATAACCAAGCTGAATCAAAAGATTCATCATATAAGTGGCTTCTACACCTGCTGTTGACATGAAGACGATCTGTTTGTCTTTAGGAAAAAGATAATTCAGATTTGCTTCGGATTCTTTATAATTAGCAACAAAGCTGTTTACATCACCGAGCTGAGCCAGTATTTTACCATTTTCATCACGGGGCTTAGTCATTGTAAATAAGACATTTTCATTGTCTGTCAGATCAACGATTAAACCATAAAACGGGATATTTGTGAAGCCGGCAATCGTACCCTCACTCAGCAGCTGCTGAGGATCACGCAGATCGACATACATAACGTCTTTAATAAAAAGATAGTCATCGATATTCAGCGCGTTTAATTCAGAATCGCTGATCAGCGTACTTTCTGGTTTTGCTTTCTTTGGCAGTTCAGTGATTTCCGCATTGCCCACCTCTTCAACATGTTGATTGTCAGCATCAGGGGAACCGGCTGGCTGCGGGGCCGCACTGCAGCCGCAAAGCAGGGATAAGCTTAAGATACAAAGTAATTTTTTCATATTAGTCCTCCACTATAATTTTATTGACAGCATCGCCTTGATAAGCCATGGCATCTCTGGCTGTCTGATTCATCGTCAGCTGATAACCGTCTTCTTGACTGCCGGTCACGACGGTATAGCCGATTTTAATTTCATAAATGGTTTCTATTTGGCTGATTAAGGCAACCCGCTGTTTCGCATCCTCGATATTAAATAGAATCGTTGTCAGGGCATCAAGGATGTCGGCCCGATTATCGCTGAATACGGATACTGAACGGATCATATTTTTGACCTGCCTAATGTCGGATCAAGAATATGGTGGTGGTTGATCTGATGCTTCTCACAATAATAATACTGCTGATCATCCCCGGAGGTAGACAAGGCGGCAATATCAGATTGTTCATAGGCAGCCAGCAATGTCTTAGCATTTGGTTCACGGATTCCCCATGTCCATGTCTTGTTTACCTCTGTTGGTGCATAGAGAAACTGGGAGCTTTCTGAGCAGGCGGCCATAAAAGGAGCATTCAAAATCTTTAAGGCTTCATAGGCTTTTTGCGCGGCGATGCCCTTCGCGAAAGCGCCCAGGTTGAGCTTAACCTTCTGTTCACAGGGCGGATAAGTATTAAATATCACGCTGTGGTCTGTTTCATCAAGCTGAATGATTGCCTCTAATTGATCATAGGGTACAACACAGGCAAGGGCAGCATCAATTTCATTATCAGCCGGATCTTCAGCATGAACCGGCAGCGATGAATATTTATTCTGATATAAATCAGAAAGGGCGCCAATGGTTGGGTTAAAGCTGCCTTCACTCAAAACGGAGAGTGCGATGGCATCCTTAAGGGCATCAAAGAGCTGCGGGTCAAGCAGCAGCTTCTCCTCGCTGCCATAATGCTGATTGATAACGTAAAGGTTATTGATTGAGGCAAAGCCATGATCAGGATCAAATAAGCGATGCAGCCGGTGAATTAAGGCTTCAAAGTCAGGCATTGCCTCATCAAGCAGCTGCGGATCATACATGGTTAAGAGTACACTTGTGTTCATCGGCAGCAGCATTGTCTTTTCCTGATCATAAAGCACCGGCACAGAAGCGCTGACTGGCTCAAGCTGAACCGGATTTTTTTCTCTGCCGCAGCCGGTAATAAAAAGGAACAGTATAAGTATCATTTTCTTCATGATATAATTGTACAACATGAAAGCATGTTAGGAAATATGAAAATTTAAGTAAAAAAAGGAAGCAAAATGTAAAAAGTTAACAATTTCACGAAAATTCTGTAACCGCTTGAGTTCAATTTGTGAATGGGCTATAATAAAAATATCATAAAGGAGGAAATATGAAAAAGTTAGCAAAAAGTTTGGTTGCTTTACTTCTTCTTGCCGGTACAGTTACAGGCTGTACAAGTACAACACCGCCGGCGAATGACGGTAATACTGGCACAAATGATCCGGTGACTGAGGGCGGAACCTGTTCATTTGAAAACATGACACTTGAAGAAGTAAACAAATTTTTGAATGAAAGCGCCGATTTAGGTGAAGGATCAGTCGGCAACGTGGTAGCGGTAGTACCGATTAACCATGTTGACGGACCGCGTAATGAAACGAATTTCTACGCATTTGTAAACTTCAAATATGTGGCTCGTAACTATATTAAGTATCAGATCACATATCTGTCATGCACATGCCGTTCTGCAGATGTAAACTACTGGCAGACTGCCTATGTAGAACTGACACTGCCTGACAGCAAGGATATTAAGGATTCTGAAGTACGCTTCCTGTCATTTGATCAGGATTCTGCCGGACATTATCTGGGCGGCTTCTGGGGTGACAGCAATCCGACACCTGCCGGTGTAACTTATGAAACCTTTAAAGAAGAATACATTCCTTTCTTCAAAGGCAAGACTTATGATTATATCAGCACATTAAGCGTACAGGATGATATTGATCCAGCTGATTATTCAGCCGGTGAAGGACGTGAAGCTCTAACCTTAGATACATTCACAGGTTCTTCTGTTTCAACTAACAACATTATCCGCATGCTGAATGCATTATTCCAATATCACGCAACTGACGAATATTTTAACTAAATAGAGGGAGATCTAAACGATTATGAAAAAATTTAGTGTATTAGCATTATCTGCTTTATTATTAATGGGATGTTCAACAGCACCTGCACAAAAAACGGATGCTGAATTAGAAGCTGAAGGATGGGTGAAAAATCCATTAGAAAACGGTTATGTAATGGCTGCTGATGCACCGGCACCAACTGCACTGCCTGAACCTCGTGATACAACAAAGATGTATAAGCCAAGTAAGGACGAAGCAGAAGTAGCTTGTACTGCTGATTCATATGCAGCTGCTTGTTCTTCAATCAATGTTGATAACCTGATTGATTATCTGGCAGAGACGATGTTGTCTATATCGATCTTCGTGATTATAACGACTATGCTAAAAAGCATTTAAAGAACTTTGAAGTAATTCCTTATTTCGCAGTTATCTTCAATGCTGATGCCAATACAGACGCTACACTGCCGCAATTATACGGCGGCTCAGTAACTGAACCCATCGATGTTTATGAAGAATCAGATGATCTGCTGCATGCAATGATTCCAACTGATAAGACTGTCTTCTTAATGTGCCAAAGCGGCGGCCGTGTTACACAATTGATGAACCTGCTGGCAGCTAAAGGTTATGATATGAGCAAAATCTACAATGTAGGCGGTATGGGACAATTTGAAGGTTCTGAATTCCGTCCTTATACAACAGATAATGCTGAATTAGCAGTTACTGCTACTTATGCATTTGAAGGTTTAACTCGTAAATAGGCATTGAATTCTCAGCTTAAAAGCAAAATATGATGTTAAAAGAGCGGCAGAGGTCTTCCATATAGACCTTTGTCGCTTCTCTTATATAAAAGCTGATGAAGATTCAGGGAGTGTATAAAAAGCAGAATTGCTTTAAAAAGTGTTTTTTTCTCATTTAATGAATGAAATTTTCCATAACTTGCGTTACAATGATTAATAGGACTGGATGATTCTAAAGAACTATTGGAGGAATACGATGAATAACAATAATGATGAAATGTATGAAGTAAGTGATTATGATGAGGATATTCAGCAAAGAGAAGCTTTGATTGCGGAAGCTGAACAGATTGACGGGGATGCTGAATGGGATGTGATTGCCCGTGCGATTGCTGATCTAAGAAGGAAATGGAAACAAATTTCATATTGGGATTCAGTTTATGAAGATCAGTTAGTTGAAAAATTTGACAATGTTGTTGATAAGCTTTACAGCAAGCGCCGTGAAGGTTTCCAAAACAATCAGGAGCTTAAAAAAGCATTGATTGAACAGGCTAAAAAGGTTTCCGTGTCAAATGAGTGGAATCAAGCGACTGATGCCATGGCTGATTTGATGCGTCAGTGGAAGGCGATTGGAACAGCCGGTAAAGAAGATGATGCACTGTGGGAAGCATTTAACGCAGCTCGTCAGACTTTCTTTGACCGCAAACACACCTATTGGGAGAATCTTCAATCAAACTTTGCGAATGCGCTGCAGATCAAGCAGTCATTGATTGAACAGGCAAAGGAACTGGCTGATTCAACCCAATGGCAGCAGACAAGTGAGAAGTTTAAGAATTTAATGGATCAATGGAAAGCCGCAGGCAGTGCGGGCCGGGAACATGAAGATCGTTTATGGGATGCATTTAATGAGCAGCGTCAGAAATTCTATGATTGCCGCAGTGTTTATTATGATCAGCTGCATAAGGAACAGGATCAAAAGTATCTTGATAAAAAGGCGTTGGTTGAAAAGGCAGCTGCCATTGCTGCTGAAAAAACATATACTAAAGAGCTGACTGAACAAATGAAAAGCTTAAGCAATGAATGGAAAGCAATTGGTTCATGCGGTAAGGATCGGGAAGATCAGATTTGGGATGAATTCCGCTCAATTATGGATGATTACTTCAACGGCTTGAAACAGCTGAATGAACGGAAGCATCAGGAATGGTGTCAGCGGATGCAGGATGCCCGAAATCGTAAGCAGGATCTGCTGCAGAAGCAGAAATGGCAGCTGAAACGGATGCAGGAAGAAATGGTGGGTCTGCTAGGTCAAAGAGCCATTGATGAGATGAATGAAGATATTGCTGATAAGGAAGAATTTATTCAGCAGTTAGAAGCTGAAATCGCCGATATCGAAAAATCATTAGCCAAATAGATTAAAAGCTGTAAGTATGAAGTACACCTGATTCATACGCAAAGGGTGTGCTTTTTATATAAAAACAGCGCTTGGCTGTTTGTGTGAATCATGGTGACTCGTTGGAGATTCGAACTCCAGACCCTTTGATTAAAAGTCAAATGCTCTACCATCTGAGCTAACGAGTCATTGATGTGCCTAGTTATTATAGGATATAGTCCATGCTGTTGTCAACAACTAATGATAAAAACAGACAAAATGTGTCAGTCTTTTGTCATAAATTTAAACATTCCTCATCATATGATAAGAAAATAAATTAAAAAAGAAAATAAATTTCGACATTGAAGCATGATTTTTCATTGTATAATAATAGGCATGATGATTAATTATGAAAAGATTAATCTCACGGCAGGAGGCAGTATATGAAAAAAAGGGTTAAGACAGCCGCCGGAATTTTCTCGCTGGCTTTGATCTTTGTATTATTAGTAACCAGTATTGATTTCCACGCATTTAATAAAAACTACTATCGTGAGCAGTACACAAAGCTGAATACGGCGGATAGTTTGGGTATGAGCGATGAGGACTTATTCGCGGCAACCGAAACACTGCTGGATTATCTGCATGGTCAAAGAGATGATATCTTAGTGACTGGCGAAGTGTTTGGCATGCAGCGTGAAATATTTACAGAGCGTGAAACGCTGCATATGGTGGATGTGAGAAATCTTTATCAGAATGTATTAACCGCCAGAAATTTGGCAACAATGATAGGTGTATTAGCTTTTGCTTATCTGATTTACCGCAGCCGCAAGGATGAAAATGGTGTGAATATGCTGAAGCGCCAGCTGCCTGGCAGCTTTATCCAAATATCAATCTGTCTGCTGATCGTTGTCGGGATGCTGGCTGGGTATGCACTGATGGATTTTACAGGCTTTTGGATCGGTTTCCATGAATTATTCTTTACGAATGATTTATGGCAGCTGAATCCGGCTAATTCAATTATGATTAACATGTTTCCTGAAACATTTTTGCCGGTATGGTTTTCCGTATCACTTTAACCTTTTTGGCTGTTTATCTTCTTTTACTTATTGGTTTTATCTTCCTGCGGAAAAAGGCAAAGGAAGATGTTGACAAAAAATATAATCAGCTTCATTGCAATGTTGATAAAGTAGTGTTAAAATTTTCTAATGAAGGAGCGAGGAACTATGAGAAGAGTTTTATTAGCAAGTGAATCACCGAGAAGAAGAGAACTGATGGTTCTTAGTGAAATTCCATTTACGACTGCTAGCTGTTTATTAAAAGAAACCTTGGATCCTGAACTTAGTATAGAGAAGGCGGTTGAAAAGCTGGCTTTTGAAAAAGCGGATGCCGTTTTTCATAGATATCCGGAAGAATTCATTATCGGAGCGGATACGATCGTTGTTTGTGACGGGGAAGTTTTCGGCAAACCGAAGGATAATGAAGATGCTGAACGGATGCTGAGAAAGCTGTCTGGTAAAACGCATCAAGTAATTACCGGTGTGGCTTTAGTAGCCAAGGATGTCAAGGAATGCTTTCATGAAGTAACAGATGTTACATTCTATGATCTTGAAGACGAGGAAATCAAACGCTATGCCAAGTCTAAGGAACCTCATGATAAGGCCGGTGCTTATGCGATACAGGGTAAGGGATTGACGTTTGTAAAGAAAATCAATGGTGATTTTTATAACGTGGTAGGACTGCCGATGGCAAGTCTGTATAAGCGGTTGAAGAAATATTTAGAATTAGATTATTAAGAATGCGGATACTGATGGGTGATCAGTTCCGTATTTTTATATAGGAAATTGTATTTTCAGGCATCTAAACACAATATTTAAACAGATGACGATTTATCTGAACCATAATAAATATAAGGTGCCAATACATCGGCAATAATTGTTAAAATCGTTAATTCTCCTTCATTCCATGCATGGATCTGTCCATCATAAAATGTCACAATGCCTAAAGTCTGATTAAATATAATCAATGACTGCATCCATGCTTTATAGACTGTTTCCGATGGTGTTTTGAATAAGGGAGTGTTCTGTTGATTTCTCTAACGCATGTAGTATAATGAATGAAGAAAGAGAGGCAGTTTATGAAGATTGAACAATTAGATAATTATGAAGCTATGAGCAAAAGAGGAGCCGCAATTCTTTTTAATGAAATCAGCAACAATCCTTATGCAAATATCTGCTTAGCTACAGGTGAATCACCGCGCAGAATGTATGAATTATTGGTTGAAATGATTCATGTGAATCAGCTTGACGTCAGTCATTTGACGTTTACCAAGCTCGATGAATGGTGCGGTCTTAACGCCAAGGATGATTCTGCCTGTGAATGGTTTATTCGTCATTATGTACTTGAACCCTTAACGATTAAAGAGGAACAGCTGATTTCATTCAATAATGACGCGGCGGATTATGAATGTGAGGCAAAACGGATTCATGATTTAATTGACAAGCATCCGATCGATTGTTGTATTCTAGGCCTTGGCAGAAATGGCCATCTTGGTTTAAATGAACCGGCCGATGAATTGCTTCCTGATGCCCATGTGATTCAGCTTGATGAACTGTCTAAGCATCATAGCATGCTGAAGGGCAAAAAGGTGGAGCAGGGAATTACGCTTGGTTTAAGTGAATTATTAAATGCAAAGAAAATATTGATGCTGATCAGCGGCAGCGGCAAGGCTGAAATATTGCAACGGCTAATGAGTAAGAAAGTATCAACAACACTGCCGGCATCATTTTTGTGGCTGCATAATGATGCCACATGTCTGATCAATAAAGAGATGCTATAGTATGACTAATAAACTGCTGAGTTTTATGAAAATCCTTATGATTTCTACAATCGGTGTCTATATTGGCAGAGCATTGTTTGTCTGGGTTGATTATCAGAGTCATCCGGGGCTTTATGAACTAAATTCGAGCCCGTGGTATACGAGTATTCTCGTCTCAACGATATTTGTAATAATTTTGCTGCTGATTGAAGGCGGTATCTATTTTTATCTGCGTCATAAGGTTTTGAGGTCTAATAACTAAAGTAATTTAAAAACATTGAATAGAGCACAGCTTATATGCCGTCTGATTCAATGTTTTTTACACTTTAAGCAATGATATCGTCATGGATATAAATTCATCAAAATCATTGCACTCAATTACTTTTCTCGCATTTTCTGTTTCACTTAGAATCATTGTGGCCGGTTCATAAATTTTATTAAATACAATCGTTCATTTTTATTAAAACAGAGCACCATTACTAATTGAACATTTTTCTTATTTCAAAGAATTGGTTCATCAGAAGCAATAAACATATTCCCGTCTTTTCCGCATTCATTTTCATAGCATGCGGTATCGCAAAAGCATTAAACGCTGTTGATGACACACGCTCATTGATTTCATCGATCATTGTCCTTTAATATTATCCGTCTAATGCAGTCATAAAAACTTACTAACGGACTTTTGTACTCTTCAAAGGGTTTATTGGGTGCAGGTGTCGGATCAGTCATCGCTAGGACTACACCAGGTATTTTCATTAATGGGGTTCTTAAACTGATGAATTAAAACGTAAGGCAGCAGTATCTGAATAATTTATGATCGTCAGTATTCCTCTTGGATGCTGACTTTTACTTTTAGAACGGTTTCATATGGGAATATATTTCATAATTATTAGCACTCTGACATAGAATATTCTGGCTGCTGATTTGAATGTTCTGCATTTCTAAATATTTTCTTAAGAAAACATTAAATTAACCTAATATTTTCTAACAGTTTTGTTATAATGAGGAATTCACATTGACTAAATCATGGAAGCTAACTATAATGTATGACAGGGTGTCATATTGGATGCCGAGGAGAATCTGAAATGAAAGAAATATGGAAAAAACATAAGAAATTGATAGTAATTGCTGTTGTGGCAGTAGTGCTTGTTGCTTTCTTTTTTAATCCTTTTAAGGGATCCGGAAATAGTGATCTGATCGTACAGACGACAGTATTGGCTAAGCAGGATCTTTCAAAGACGGTGGAAGTGACGGGACTTGTAGAAAGTGCTGATTCAATGAAGGTAACTTCTTCATTAGCAGCTTATGAAATGGAATCAATCAATGTAAAGGCCGGTGATAAGGTAGAAGCCGGTCAGGTTTTAGGCAGTGTTGATGTAGAGGATCTGCTCCTTGATCTGCAGAAGGCTGAGGCTTCTCTTAATATCAATGATCAGTCAACCGGTCTGACATTAAATTCAACTCAGCAGGAATATGAGGATTTTAAGGCTGATCTTGAAAATAATATGAACAGCTCAATCAACAATGCTCAGGTGAATGTGGATAATGCACTGACAACGCTGAATGATGCCAAGGAAGCGTATAATGATGCTTTGGAAGATATGGATCAGGGTGAGAATGAAACCATTAAGAAGGCACAGAAGGCTGTGGATACTGCGAGAAAAACATGGCGTAATGCGGATGATACGGATAATTCAAGTATCGAAGATGCCATTGACCGAATTGAAAATCAAATCAGCGGTTATGAGAGCGCTTGTGCTGCTGACCCAGTTACAAATGCAGCAGCATGTACGGCAGTGTCTAGCCTTGAGGAACAGAAATCTTCACTTAAAGCACAGTTAAAATCATTAGATTCAAGTAAAGATACAGCCTATGATGCTTATAAAGACGCTAAGGATGCTTTAGCTGATGCTGTCAAGGCAGCCGATAAACAGTTAGAAAAATATCTGGATAGTGTTGAAAAGGCTCAGACTGCCTATGATAATGCTGAAAAAAATCTGACAATTGCGAAGCGCAATGCTCAGCAGCAGTTAAAGACTTATGAGGATTCACTCACTAAAACACAATTAACGGCCAGTGATCCGTCACGTGCGATCGAACTTCAGAAGCTGAAGAAGCAATTAAGTGAAGCTGAAATCACTGCACCGATTTCCGGTACGGTGACAGCGGTTAATGTAGAAGTCGGTGATAAGGCGAGCGGTGTTTTATTTGTGATTGAAAATGCTGATTCATTGAAGATCAATACATCAATCAAGGAATATGATCTGATGAGTGTACAGAATGGGATGAAAGCAATTATTTCTGCGGATGCCATTCCTAATGAGAAATATAACGGTAAAGTAAGCTTTATCGCACCGGCTGCGAAAAAGGCGGCTGACGGGACTACAAAATCCGGCTCAAGTACGGTTGAGTTCGAGAGTGAAATTGATGTAACGGATGCTAAAACAGATCTGCGTATCGGTATGAATGCGAAAGTGAATATTATCGTTGAAGAAAAACAAGGGGCTTTGGCTGTGCCTTATGATGCCGTACTTACAGATGTAGATGGTACATCTTATATCTACGTTGCTCAACAGAACGGGGATAAATATACGGCTAAGAAAGTAATTGTGACGATCGGTATGGAAACTGACTTCCTGCTTGAAGTAATCAGCGACGAAATCAAAGAAGGAGATATTGTCATCACTTCACCGCAAATGGTAAGTGACGGGGCTGCAGTCCTGCTGGGGTAGACCATGGAGAAAAAAGTAATATTTGAGATGAAGGATATCGTTAAGACCTTCTATCAGGGGACGGAAAATGAACTTGAAGTGCTCCATGGGATTTCGCTTACCGTCCATGAAGGTGAGTTTGTGTCAATTGTCGGGCCATCGGGGTCAGGTAAAAGTACGCTGATGAATATCATCGGTGCACTTGATCGTCAGACAAGCGGTGAATATATTCTTGATGGTGTTTCGATGGACGATGTTGATGATAATAAGCTATCTAAATTCAGAAATCAGAAGATTGGGTTTGTATTCCAGACTTTAATTTAATTCCGCGTACCAGTGCGCTCAAAAATGTAGAAATGCCGATGATGTATGCAGGCGTTTCACATAAAGAAAGAACGGCTAGAGCTAAGGATCTGCTTAAGCTGGTAGAAATGGAAGACCGCATGGGACATATGCCGAATGAATTATCCGGCGGGCAGAAACAGCGTGTTGCGATCGCCCGTTCTATGGCGAATGATCCGGCCATCATTCTTGCCGATGAACCGACGGGTGCTTTGGATACTTATACAGGACATCTGGTTATGAATCTCTTTCATCAGCTGCATAAAGAACAAGGAAAAACCATCGTTTTGATTACTCATAATCCAGAGCTGGCTGCCGAGACCGAACGTATCTTAACGATTCGTGACGGCCGTATTGTCAGTGATCAGAGAAAAGAGGGCGACGTATGGATTTAATGGAAAGTATTACACTGGCTCTCAGTGGTTTAAAAGCAAATAAAATGCGTGCCTTGCTGACAATGCTCGGTATTATTATCGGTATATCTTCAGTTATCGCAATCGTAACGGTCGGTGATTCAATGCGTTCATCGATTACTTCATCGATGTCTGATCTGGGTGCTAAAAATATTATGGTTGGTTTGTCATACCGTTATGATGAATCAGGCAATGTAGTGGCACCTAACAATTACGAGATTACGGATAGTGATGTAATTAGTTTGATATGATTTCAGCTTTTAAAGAACGCTATGCCGATGATTTATTGGGTGTATCAATGACCGAATCATTAGGCAGCGGGAAAGCGCAGGACGGACGCCTGTATGCAAATGTCAGTTTAATGGGCGTCAGTGCAGATTATGCGGATGCGAATTCAATTACGCTGATCAAAGGCCGATTCTTAAATCAGCGGGATATTAATTCAATGAAGAATCTCATCGTTGTTTCAGATAAATTTGTAAACAATATGTTTGGCGCAGATATAGACCCGATCGGCAAGGAAGTTCAGATTCACCGTTCAAATGAAATCAAAACCTACACGATCGTCGGTGTTTATGAATATAAGCAAAATGCTATGATGTATTCAATGGCTTCGGAAAAGGATATGAGTACAGATGCTTATATACCGGTTACTACGGCACAGCGGATCAATGGTTCCAATGGGTTCTACCAGATTACTGTGACGCCGAAGGCAGATGTTGATTCGAATCAATTTTCATGAATACGATGGAATTTTTCAATCGGTATTACGAAAAGAACCCATATATTACGATTCAGGTCATCAGTATGGAAAGCATGCTGACGCAGATCGATTCCATGATGTCAACAATGTCCATTGCAATCGCTATTATCGCAGGTATATCCTTGCTGGTAGGCGGTATAGGGGTTATGAATATCATGCTTGTTTCAGTAACGGAACGTACAAGGGAAATCGGTACACGTAAAGCATTAGGTGCTCCGAACAGTGCGATTCGTGCTCAATTTATCATAGAATCAGTGATTACCTGTTTGGTAGGCGGTGTATTCGGTATCATCTTAGGTGTAGTATTAGGCAGTTTTGGGGCAAGTGCGCTTGGCTTCCCGGCTAAGCCGTCTATCAGTATTATCTTTATCGCTGTCAGCTTCTCAATGGCAATCGGTGTATTCTTCGGATATTATCCTGCAAATAAGGCTGCAAAACTGAATCCAATCGAGGCTCTGCGATACGAATAGGGGGAAATGAATTGCCTACATCTACGTTTTATAATCTGCCTGAGGATAAGAAAAATAAATTGCTGAACTCAGCAGTGAAGGAATTTTCACGAGTATCTTATAATGAAGTATCAATTAATCAGATCGTTAAGGATGCCGGCATATCCAGAGGAAGTTTTTATCAGTACTTTAAAGATAAGAGTGATTTGCTGGCATTCATCCTTCAGGATTTCTTGGTATCTTTGCATGCATGTGCAATGAATTCATTAAATAACAATCATGGCGACATCTTTGTGATGTTTGCCGATCTCTATGACTGCTTATCGGCGGAATGCCTGAAAGATGATCGCTATCAGTTTTTTCATAATTTATTTGTCAGTATGACGGCAAATAATGATGAATTAAAAAAAGTACCTAATGAGGCATATGTACCTGATTTTGATCCCAATATGTTTATTGATACCTTTAACCGAGATTCATTGGTATATAATCAAGATGATGAAATATTGCTGCTTCAGTCTTTGCTATTCAATCTGACTAAAGCTTCAGCAATCAAGCTGATCTTACAGCCGGAGAACAAAGACAAAATACGAAGTGAATTAAATAAAATGTTTCTGATGATTCAAACAGGATGTGTTAAGCCGCTGTAATATCGGTGTAAAAGTAAATAAAAAATAAATTTTAGGGTTGACTTTTTGAAAGCGCATACTAGAATAGAAAATGTAAAAAGGATTGTTACTCTTCGAGGCATTACCTTAGGATAAACAGGAAGCTGTTTGTTTTATGTGTCTGCTTTGAAGAGTTTTTTATTGTGTATCAGGAGGTGAATAAATGTTTAATCTGTTTAAGAAAAAAGTGATTGATAACCAATGTTATGCGCCGGTAAACGGTGAATGTATCAGCTTAGATGATGTGGCAGATCAAGTATTCTCATCAAGGATGATGGGAGACGGCGTCGCATTCAGATTCATTGAGGATGTGGTCTGCGCGCCCTGTGATGGTGTGATCATCATGATTGCGAATACCAATCACGCCTTTGGCATGCAGGCGGATAACGGTGCTGAAATTCTGGTACATATCGGCTTGGATACCGTGAATTTGAATGGCAAAGGTCTGAAAGCTTTGGTAACACAGAATCAGCGGGTGAAAAAAGGTACACCTGTCATTCAGCTTGACCGGCCGTATTTAGAAGCTGAAACGTCGATCTGACAACCCCGATGATTATTACAAATGGTAATGATTTTACGTTGACAACTCAGCATATTAACGATAAAGTAAGGATAGGCGAAACGGCGGTTATCACCTGTCAGAAATAGTGCTGTGAAAGGAGTCAGACTCATGAAGGTTATTAAAAAAATCAATAACAATGTTGCCGTATGTTTGGATAACAATGAACATGAGCTGATTGCATTTGGCAAAGGTATCGGATTTCCGGCTATGCCATATGAATTACTTGATTTATCACTGATTACCCGAACTTATTATGGTGTTAATCCGAATTATTTCGGACTTGTTCAGGAAATCGATGAATCAATCTTTGAGGTTTGCGCAGTTATTATTGATTATGCCCGTAATTGCATTGAAAGCAATCTGAATCCGAATGTGGTATTCACACTGGCTGATCATATTAATTTTGCGATTGAGAGAATCCGCAAGGGAATTGAAATTAAGCTGCCGCTTTATTATGAATTATCCCATCTCTATGAAAAAGAGGTGGCAGTAGGGAAATTTGCACTTAAAGAAATCCGCAGGCGGCTTCATGTTTATCTGGCTGAAACAGAGGCATACAGCATTGCCCTGCATTTAATAAATGCTGAGGAACAGCCAGTAAATACCGTTTTAGACTATGACAGTGACAAAGTCATCAATAAGGTGACAAAAATCATTGAAGCATGTTACGATATGCCGATCCGGCGTGATAGTTTTAATTACTCCCGCTTTGTATCGCATATGCAGTATTTATTTAAAAGGAAGGAAAGCAATTCAAGCATAACCAGTGAGAATAGCCGCCTGTTTCAGAGTATGAAAGAGGAATATCCGATGAGTTATGCCTGTGCGCTGGATATTCAGAAATATTTTGAAGATACCTTAAGCTGGCATCCCAGTGATGAAGAAGTTTTATATTTAATGCTGCACATCAATCGATTGTGCGCGCGTGAGGATTGTAACCAATAGGGCATTACCTCAGCAGAGCTGTATAGCGTATGATTAGCCTGAATAGGCAGGATCAGAGCGGTACTCTGCTGGGGTTTTATTTTGGCAAAAACAGGACTGTGTGACGTCCGCAGTCTGATTGCATATATGGTAAGAAAGGATGAAACCATGAAAAATAAAAAAATGGCAGAGGAAATTCTGCAGGGGATTGGCGGTAAAGCCAACATCACAAGCTTAGTTCATTGTATGACAAGACTTCGTTTTACTTTGAAGGATGAAAGTCTGATTCAGAAACAGCAAATTGAAAATACGGAAGGTGTATTAGGAACGATGGCGCAAAACGGACAGTTCCAGATTATTATTGGTCAAACGGTTCCTGATGTTTATGCGGAATTATGCACTTTGGCAGGGATTGAAAAGATGGAAGCGTTAAATGAAAATCTTGATGCTGACAATCCGGGGAAAAAGAAATTCCGTCCCGGTGCGATTTTTGAAGTAATCAGCGGCTGCTTTGCACCGGTTGTTACCGCTTTTGCCGGCGCAGGTATTTTAAAGGGTATTTTAACCCTGCTGACTACCTACAGCTTGCTGGATACATCAACGGGTCTGTATCTGATGCTGAACGCAGCGAGTGACGCGACTTTCTACTTCCTGCCGTTCCTGTTAGCTTATACGAGTGCGAAACGTTTTAAAACTAATGAGATTATGGCATTGATCCTAGCCGGTATTTATATGTATCCTACGATTATTAATAATGCCGGTACGCAGGTAAGTGCATTTGGCATCAGTTTTTATTTAGTAAAATATTCATCAAGTGTAATTCCTATTATGCTGTCTGTATGGGTTATGAGCTATGTTTACCGCTGGATTTCTAAAGTATCACCAAGCTTTTTAAGAGTTGTGTTAGTTCCGGTTGTAGTTTTATTAGTCATGACACCGCTGAGCTTAATGCTGTTTGGTCCGCTGGGTTATAACATTGGCATTTATATTGGTAACTTCTTTAAATGGCTCTTTGACATCGCACCAATGGTCGGCGGCTTCGTTGATGGCTTCACACGTCCGCTGATGGTATTTACTGGTACGCATATGACGATGTCACCAATCATGATCAACAACATTGAAACCTTGGGTTATGATATGCTGGGACCGGTGCATTGTGTCGCAACCGTATCGGCTGCAGGTATGTGCTTCGGCGCTTTCTTAAAGGCAAAGAAGGAATCAAACAAAGCAGCTAATTTCTCATCCTTTATTTCCGCAGCAATCGGTATTACCGAACCGGCTTTATATGGTGTAGCTTTCCGCTTTAAACGACCGTTGGCAGCTTTATGCATCGGCGGCGGTGTCTCCGGCGCGTTTGTGGCTGCGATGGGTGCGAAGGCATTAAGCTTTGCGATGCCGGCGTTAATTTCATTACCGGTCTATACTGGCACGATTCCGATCGTTCTTGCCGGCAGTGCTATCGGCTTTGTTTTAACAGCTGTATTGACTTATATTTTGGGCTTTGATGAAGATATTAAAAAAGATGAACGAGCTGTTGAAGCTGAAAAAAAGAATCTGTTTTAATTAGAAAGGAGAATTTACAATGAGTGAAAATGGATTTCCAAAAAGTTTTTTATGGGGCGGTGCGACAGCTGCCTCACAGGTAGAGGGCGGATATAATGAAGGCGGCAAGGGGTTAGATACTCAAGACTGCCGGCCAGGTAATTTCATCTGACAAGAGAACAGAAGAATGACTGGAAATATAAAAAAATGACAACGGAGAAATTTAATCAGGGCTGTGCCAGTGAGGATGTAAATGCATATCCGTTCCGTTTTGGCAGTGATGAATATCATCATTATAAGGAAGATATCGCATTATTTGCGGAATTGGGAATGAATGTCTATCGTTTGTCGATCAGCTGGGCGCGTATTTTCCCATTAGGTGATGAGGATGAACCTAATAAAGAGGGACTGCAGTATTATAAGAATATCTTTGATGAATGCCATAAGTATGGCATCAAGGTCTTTGTGACAATGCTTCATTATGCGGTTCCGGTGCATTTGGTAAAGGAATATGGCGCATGGAGTAATCGAAAGATGATCGATTTCTATTTGAAATATGTGAAAACATTATTTGAGAATTTCAGGGATGATGTTGATTATTGGCTGCCGTTTAATGAAATTAATGCCGGCCGGTTCAATCCTTATAATGGGGTGGCACTGATTGAAGAAGAACATGAGAACCTTGATAATGATGTTTTCCAAGCACTGCATCATCAATTTGTTGCGAATGCGTTAACGGTGAAGCTGGCTCATGAAATGATGCCGGGTTCTAAGATAGGCTGCATGATTGCCCGTTTCTGTCATTATCCGGCAACCTGCAAGCCAGAAGATAATCTGGAACAGCTGCATGATGAACAATATACTAACTGGTTCTATACCGATGTTATGGCCAGAGGTAAATATCCGGCTTATATGAATCGTTATTTTAAAACGAAGAATGTAAAACTACAGATGGCAGAAGGGGATTTAGAACTGCTTGCTGAATATCCGGTTGATTTTGTAGCTTTCTCATATTATTTTACACAAGTATCAACGGCTGATGAAAACTGGGAAAAGACAGGCGGCAATCTGGTTATCGCCAATAAGAATCCGTATCTTCAATCCAGCGAGTGGGGCTGGCAGATGGATCCAATTGGTTTGCGGATCACTTTAAATCAGCTGTATGACCGTTATCAGAAACCATTGTTTATTGCTGAAAATGGTCTGGGTGCGGTAGATGTCTTAGAAGCTGACGGCAGTGTGCATGATCCATATCGTATTGAATATTTACGTACTCACACGGCGGCGATTAAAGATGCTATTGAAGATGGTGTGGATGTCTTTGGCTATACGATGTGGGGAATTATCGATTTAGTATCATGCGGATCAGTGGAGATGAGCAAGCGTTACGGCGTTATCTATGTAGACGCTGATGATGAAGGCAAGGGTACATTTAAACGCTATAAGAAGGACAGCTTTACTTGGTTTAAGAATTTTATTGCCCAGGGAAATGAGGCATAGCTATGAAGGTGATACTATGCCGGAATAAAGCGGAAGTAGGCAAGGCCGCCTGCGCTTATACGCTTCAGGCGATGATGCAGCCCAATGCCCACATCGCGATCACAGGCGGTTCAACACCTAAAGAGATGTATGAATCTCTGGTACCTTTGGTTTGTGATAATCCAGCTTTCAGCCATGTTCAGTATTACAACTTCGATGAAATCCCTCAGGTTGGCGAGAATGAGGGGTTAACGATGCAGGCATTACGTTCTTTATTCTTTACACCTGCCAATATTGATGAAAAGCAGATACATATTCTGAATGAAAAAAATTATACTGAATGTGAAGCAGCCTTGGCGGCTGTCGGCTATCTCGATTATGTTGTTTTAGGACTTGGCAAAGACGGTCATTTCTGCGGCAATCTGCCGCATACATGCACCTTTGATGATGATACGCATGCTGTTGCCTGTGATTTGAATCCAACCCTATACAATCGCATTAAATTCTTATCCGGTGATGATGAAAATAAAATGCCTGATGCTTATGTAACAATGGGCCCGCGGACTATCATGCGCAGCAAGCAGATTGTCATGATCGTTAACGGCAAGGCAAAAGCGGAAATCGTAAAACGTGCTTTATGGGGTGAAATCACAGCTGAATGCCCCTCTTCCATCTTTCAGCTGCATCCTAACTTTATCTTAATTTTAGATGCGGAGGCGGCATCAGAACTGTCATTATAAAAATAATAATGTATCTATCAGTAATCAGAAGGTTTGACTTACACTGTAAATCAAACCTTTTTATTGACAGATCAGCATAGAAGAACTTTACGTTATCACTCTGTAAATGTGACAAATTGGACATAAAGATTGTGAGAAAATGAGGATAGTGCTATGATAGTCACAAAGAAAGGAATTAGGGAAAATATGAAAAAAACGCTCTCTTTTTTATTAGCCGGAGTTTTAGCGTTCAGTTCATTGTTCAGTATGAATGTGCAGGCTGCTTCAGACACCGTTCAGACAATGGCCGATACGCTGATTCAAAATTACGGTGTGACGAGTTTACAGTATGCGCTGATAGATAATGGTGAAATTATCACCAGCGGAACATCAGGTGTATACAGTAAATCCGAAAATCGATTATTGACAAAGGATAACATGTATACGATTGGTTCAACAAGCAAAATGTTTGTGACCGCTTCAATCATGAAATTAGTGGATGAAGGCAAGATTGATCTTGATAAACCTGTCAAAGATTATGTGCCGGAATTCAGAATGAAGGACAGCCGCTACCGTAAGATTACGGTCAGAATGCTGCTGAATCATTCATCAGGTTTAATGGGCAGCACATATCTGAATGGTTTTTTGTTTGATGATAATGATACTCAGGCGCATGACAGCTTTTTAAAGGATTTGCGCGAACAGGAATTAAAGGCTGATCCAGGTGCTTATTCAGTTTACAGCAATGATTCCTTTACGTTGGCGGAGATCGTCATTGAAAAGGTCAGCGGTGTATCATTTACCGAGTATATCCGCAAAAATATTACGGAGCCTTTAGGCTTGACACATACTAAGACACCTTTAGATGATTTTGACCGTTCATTAGTTGCGAAGACTTATTATCCAACTACGCCAATGCAGACCAACGGTGTTGATAACGCGAATATCATCGGTACCGGCGGTATTTATTCTACGGCTGAAGAGCTTTGTAAATTTGCGCAGATTTATATGAAGAATAATTCATTGCTGTCAGCGGAAAGCAAGAAGGCTACCTTCCAGAAAGAATATCTGCGCGGTCAGTGGCTGGCAGATGAGCCGAATATTATTAATTTTGGTCTTGGCTGGGATTCCGTAAATCTTGATCCATTCGCCAGCTATGGCATCCAGGCGGGTGTTAAAGGCGGCGATACCCTTTTAATGCACAGCTCATTGATTGTTCTGCCTGAATACAATATGGCAGCGGCGGTAACTTCATCCGGCGGCAGCAGTTTGTATGATCAAATATTAGCTGCTCAGCTGTTAATGGATCGTCTATATGAAAAAGGTATCATTAAAGGTGCGGAAACATTACCGATGCCGAGTCAGCCGGTTCAGAAAGCACTGGATGGCGATTTGAAGAAATATGAAGGTTATTACGCTAACTTTGGCGGTATTTATCGTGTTGATTTAAGCGATGATGGCTTGCTTACTTATAAGAATGCTTACCTTGAAGGCAGCGAGCAGGCAGCTGCGATGATTTATGTCGGTGACGGACAGTTTGTTGATCCTACCGGTAATTTAGCAATGTATTTCATGGAACAAAACGGTAATACCTATTTGAATGTTAATGGAGCTTCGGAATTGCCGGGCATCGGACGTGTTCACGAGCATTCCTATTTTGCTCAAAAAGTTGAATTTTCTGAATTGAGCGACTCAGTCGCAAAGGCATGGGCAGCACGTGAAAATAAAGGCTATCTGAGTATCTTAAATAAATATACATCGCAGACAGTCGCAACAGTTCTGCCGGTAACCAGTGTTGCGTTAAAGGGCAATTACCTATCTTGTTATCGGGTAATCGATGCGAATACAGCGGTTCCTGAAATTGAAATTCCAATGAGCGGCAGCCGTGATGTCGGCATCATCTCTTTCTATAAAGAAGATGGGGTTGAATATATGAAGTTAAATGATAATCTGTTTATCAGTGAAGATGCGATCAAGGAAGTTCACCGCGACAGCTTCAGCGTTCGCATCAATGATAAGGGTTATAATCAATATTACTATGCCGGACCGGAATATGAAGGCAAAAACATTTCTATTACAGTACCTGAAAATGCAGGCTATGTAGTTTATGACAGTACAGGCACGGCTGTGCTTAATTCAGTGAACAGCAAACCGGAATCTTTCTCATTAGGAGCAGGCTGTTACATCCTGTTTATGGGTGATGCCGGTGCGCGTTTTAAAGTAGAAATCAGAGATTAAACGGGGTAATTCCCGTTTTTTAATTATTCGGCAAAAAAATCAGCCGTTTGGCTGATGAGTATATTCAATGGTGCCGTCTAGAGGAATTGAACCTCCGACCTACTCCTTACCATGGAGTTGCTCTACCCCTGAGCTAAGACGGCAGCTAAATATTATTATAGTGAATATTGGCTAAACTGCAAGAGGTATTCTTGTAAAGTTTATGAAAATATAAGAAAATAATATAAATCGCTTTCTGAAAATATTCAATAAAGCTGTTGACAATCTTTTTCATTCCTGTATAATAGAGACCATAACAAATGTGATGATTGGGAAGAGTACTAAGCAAGGATGCTGCACAGAGAGCTGTTGACCGGTGAAAACAGAGAGCGTCGGGTTTAGGAAAATCACCCATGAACAGTCTGCTGAAAGGGTTCAAGTAAGTTAGAACGATTAACACTCGTTATGGTGTTCTGCATTAAAAGGATTTTTCCGGAGATGTCAGAAGAGTGACTGTCTTTGACAGTAATTGGAGTGGTACCGCAGAACCAAAAGGTTTTGTCTCTTTGAGATAAAGCCTTTTTTTGTTATTACAGGAGGAAATGAAAATGAAATTCGTAAACCGTTTAAGTGATTTTTTAGGGAAGTACATGGCATGGATCGTATTGGCTGTCGCGGCTTTTTCACTGATCCAGCTTCCTTCTTCACGGCAGTTGCTCAAATAAAGGTAGCAGGGCAGTCACTGACTAATGTTTTATTAGGGGTTATTATGTTTGGTATGGGCATGACATTAGAGCTGAATGATTTTAAAATTGTTTTTTCAAGGCCAAAGGATGTGTTGATCGGCTGTCTGGCTCAATTTACGATTATGCCCCTGGGAGCCTTCATGCTGGCAAAGGGATTAAACCTTGACGGCGGGTTAGCGGTTGGCTTAGTGCTTTTGGGAACTTGTCCCGGTGGTACGGCAAGTAATGTGATGACCTATTTAGCCAAGGGGGATGTGCCGTTATCCGTCGGCATGACGATGGTATCAACCTTGCTTGCGCCCCTGCTTACGCCTTTGCTTACTTATGTTTTAGCGGGTCAATGGGTCGAGGTAAATATGCTGTCAATGCTGCTGAGTATTGTTCAGGTCGTATTGGTACCGATTGCGGCGGGTGTACTGGTGCATCGATTAGCTGGTGATGCCGTTAAACAGTTTGATAAGGGTTTGGTTATGGTCAGTGTCTTAAGCATTGTGACGATTGTCGGGATGTGTGTGGCTCCGAATGCTCAGCGCTTGATGACTTCTGGCTTAATGGTGATTGCGGCTGTTTGCCTGCATAACTGGCTGGGCTTTGGCGTCGGCTGGCTGTTTGCCCGTCTGCTTGGCTTAGAGGCAGCTAAGAAAAGAGCCATCTCAATTGAGGTAGGGTTGCAGAATTCAGGCCTTGCGGTAGGCTTGGCCGGACAGTTTGCCAATCCGTTATGTGCTTTGCCGGCTGCGGTAGCCACCGTCGCTCATCAGATTTCCGGATCGGTATTGGCAAATATATATGCCTCAATGCCGCTTGAGAATCAGGAACCGATAAAGGCTATGCCTGAATTAGAAGCCGAAGCAGCAAAGGCTTAAGAAAGAGAGGAATCAGTATGTCAAATGTATTTTTACCAAGTTATAGTATCGGCGCGGATGTTTATCAAAATGCGGCTGAAATCTGCAGGGAATATGGCAATAAAGCGGTTTGCATCGGCGGCCATCGGGCATTAGCCAAAGCCTGCGGTTTATTGAAGGAAGCTTTAAAGGACAGTACAATAGAGATCCTGGGAACTTTATGGTATGGCGGTGAAGCCGCTTATGAAAATGTGGAAATGCTGAAACAGAACGAAGCGGTTCAGGCGGCGGATATGATTTTTGCTTTCGGCGGCGGAAAGGCATTGGATACATGCAAGGTTTTAAGTGATCAAATGAATAAGAAGCTGTTTAATTTTCCAACCATTGCGGGAACGTGCGCGGCGGTGACTTCTGTTTGTGCGATGTATGAACCTAACGGGGTGTTTAAAAACCTCTATCACCGTGAACGGCCTGCGCATCATACATTTATTAATACACAAGTGATTGCGGAAGCACCTGATGTATATCTTTGGGCAGGCATTGGGGATACGTTAGCTAAGGGCTATGAACCAGAATTCAGCTCCCGCGGCCGTGAATTGGATCACGCTGATAATGTGGGGGTAACATTATCTGTATTGTGCGGCGATCCAGTAGTCCGTTATGGAGCGGCGGCGCTTGCTGACTGTCAGGCGAATCGTAACTCTAAGGCCTTAGAGGAAACCGTACTGGCCATCATTGTATCAACCGGCCTTGTCTCCAATTATGTAATTAATGATTATAACAGTGTGGTAGCCCATGCGATGTGCTATGGCTTTACTACCTTGAAAAAGGTTGAAGAAAAGCATCTGCATGGTGAAATTGTTTCTTATGGTTTATTAGTTCAATTGATGCTGGATGATAAGCTTGATGAATTGCAAAAGCTGCTGCCATTCTATCGGGCGGTTAAACTGCCGACGCGGCTGGCAGACCTTGACTGCACAATGGCAGATCTTGACGGTGTATTAAAAAGAGCCTCACAGGTGCCGGATGTGAATGTATCGGCAATCAAAGTCACTGAAGCAAATCTTCGTCAGGCCATTGAAAAGCTGGAGGTCTTTACCGCATAATCAGTGCTGATCTGGGTTATACAGATCGGCTTTTTTATTTGATTGCGTGCGGGTCTGTGTTATAATATGTCAGCAAAGGGTGATGGCATGGAAAAGTCAGGGTGGATCATTTATCATGACGGTGAGATCAGTGATCAGATCAAGGAAAAAGAAATAATTGGTGAAATCGGCCAAAAGCTGCTGCGATTAGATGAGTTAAAAGGTATGTGGCTGTCTTATTCTGAAAAGAAGCAGCTAGTATTATATATTGATGGTCTGGGCTGGCATCAGCTTAAAGAATCACTGTCACAATGTCCTTATTTTTCTTCATTTAATACAACCTGCGCTTTAAGCAGCTGGCCGCCGATTACCAATACGGCATTAGCGAGCATGCTAAGCGGCGTTGACGCTTCAGTGCATCAAATTAAAAGTCATGCCGAGCGCAGCTTGAAGCTTTCCACCATCTTTGATGAATATCCGGGACGCTGCGTTTATATCGAGGGTGAAAGGACAATTCTGCATACTCAACAATCAGCACTCCTGAATCCCAGAGATGAAAATGACAGTGATCAGGCAGTCTTATCATGCATGCAGACAAATCTTGATCATGATTTTATTTTTGTACATATCCATGGTTATGACGATGTCTGTCATCACTATTCCCCGCAGAGCAGACAGGCCATTGATAAGCTGATCTGGCTTGATGGCCGGCTTTCACAATTATTGAGTGATGTAAAGGGGATGATCTGGCTGATCAGTGATCATGGCCAGCATGCTAATGAGAATAAGGGGGAGCATGGCAGCTTCTGTGAGGCGGATATGCTTGTGCCAATAGGTCTAAGGGTGAATGAAAATGAGTGAGTTTAAACTGCCGGAAAAACAACAGTACAGCCTATTAAAACGTGCGCAGGGAAAGGCAGAGCGTCAGATTGAGGTCTATGGCTGTGAATTATACAAATATATTGGTGATCTGCATGAAGATGATCAAATCTTATGTGTGGGCGAGGATGGCATGCAACTGCTATTAAGCGGCCGGGAGGTCTTGCTGCCCAATCATATTTTGATTTGTGAAACAGCGGGTGATTATCAGATCATTCCATTAAAAGATCATAGCAGCAGCCGCTGGCTGAAGCATCTTGTGTCAATTGAAATAAGGAGGAAAGGACTATGAAAGTATTCAGTATCGTCGGAATACGCGCCAGCGGGAAAACAACGACCATTGAACAGATTATCCGTGAATTAAACCGCCGCGGCAAAACAGTATCAACGATTAAAACTATTTTTTGTCCGACCTTTTCCATCGATGATCCAAAAAGTAATACCGCCCGTCATAAGGCTGCCGGTGCTAGCTCAGTCATTGCTAAGGGAAAGACTGAAACGGCATTGATCATTCCGGAAGCGGCCGATAATAATAAATTGCTGAATATGAATCACAGTGATTATGTAATTTTGGAAGGTGACTATGAAGCACCGGTGCCAAGAATTGTCTGTGCGTATCAGCCGAAAGAGGTTGAAGAGCGGATGAATGACTTTACATTCGCGATCAGCGGCCGCATTGCTGATCAATATGACAAAGTCTGCGATCTGCCCGCTTTCAGCGCGTTAAGTCAGCTGTCGGAATTAGTCGATTTGATTGAAGAAAAAGTCTACGATCGGCTGCCCAATGTTGATTCAGAAATCTGCAGTGCCTGCGGGACTGCTTGCGTTGCTTTAGGAAGTGCCATCATTCAGGGCAAAGCGAAGCGGGAATTGTGTACGCTGAGTCAGGAGGCGGTACGTCAGCTCTGTGAGCAAGAGACTCAGGTCAAACTGGTACAGGGATCCGTTACAGCTTCTGCCGGCCCATGTCAGTGCGGCTGTCATAAGCTGGCCAAAGAAACAGAACTGAAGAAACGCACGCTGGCGGCAATCAATCTGCCGATGCAGCTAACGATAAATGGTGAAAAGGTTGAACTAAGTCACAGCCAAGAAGCTGAACTCAAGCAGCTGCTGGCTTCTTTTGTAAAGGAAAATGTGCATTCAATCAAATTGAATGCCGGGGATGAGTATGAGTAAACATTTATTTTTAACCGGGGAGAAAAAAGCAGGTAAATCCAGTGCAATAAAAAAATTTCTAAGCATCGCACAGCCAGATTTCAGCGGCTATCAGACTCAGCCGGTAATGATCAATGAACGGGTTCGCGGATATGCGCTGCATAGCTTTGAGGAATTGGATGAAGAAGAAAATGATGTAATTATCAGCGTTCGTGCCGGTGTTCGCCGTAATATCTGCGTTGAGGGTATTTTTGATACAATTGGCGTTAAAATAATACAAGCCGCAATTGCCGCTGATGCTGAATTGGTGATCATCGATGAATTAGGTAAGCTGGAAGATAACGCACCTGACTTTCAGGCTGCCATTAAACGGCTGTTAGAGAGCAATCATCGAGTATTAGGTGTCTTACAGAAAAAAGAGAGCAAAATGTCAGCTCTGCTGAATGAGCGTGATGATTGTGAAATCATTGAAATCAGTGAAGCGGATCGGGACATGGCTGTGGATAAGCTTAGTCAGTGGTACAGTCACTGACTTTACAAAAAAAATAAAAAAGTGTAATGTAAATATGTTAGGAGTTGATTCGTTTGCAGAATGCCGCCGTTGAAGTGAACTTTGACATTGAAGAAATCAAACAGAATGAAACTATGCGAAATGACTTCATTTCTCAATACAAGCCATTTATTGCTTCATTTACTTCCGAATGTGCACATCGCTATGTCACTTATGGCGTTGACGAAGAACTTTCTATCGCTTTAATGGCATTTAATGAGGCAATTGATCGTTTTAACGGTAAAGGTAATTTTTTACTGTATGCGAAAATGGTAATTAAAGCCAGACTGCTTGATTATTTTAAATCATCATTATACCGCGAAAATAAGAAGTCGTTTGGTTTATATAATGAAGAGGAAGATGAAATCGACGAATTAAAGGAAGATGCGATTCAGCGTTATGCTGACAGCTATGAACAGTCGATCCGCATAGCGGAAATCAATGAACTGAATGAAAAGCTTCAGGCTTTTTGTATTACCTTTCAAGACTTAGTTAAAAGCTCACCCAAACATTTAATTACTCGGCATTATGTAAATAATGCGATTCAGAAGATTTTAGAACGTCCTGAATTAGTAGAAAAAATTATGAATGATCATTCACTGCCTTTAAAAGAAATTGAAAAAATTTTTAATACCACGAAAAAAGATCGAGAGCTATCGTAAATATATAATAGCGGGGATCATTCTTGCGGATTCGGATTTAGAGACATTAAAAGAATATTTGCCGTTTAAAAAATAGAAAGGAGTGGAAAAATGATCAAAAAAGGGATTATTATGGAAATTCATGATCAAAAGGCGATCGTAATGAGTACAAAGGTCAATTTGATGAAATTAATGCCACTCCATCCATGGAAGTCGGCAATGAAATACAGTATGGTGATGATTCAAAATTAAAGATTGCAGCTACGTTATGTATGCTGTTTATCATGTTTGGCAGTGTTTTTGGATTTAATTTCTTAGCAAACCAGCGTACTCCGGTTTCATATGTCGCTGTGGATGTGAATCCGGGCGTTGAGTTTACTGTCAATATGTATGATGAAGTGATTTCTGTATCAGCAACGAATAAGGATGGTGAGCTGGTACTGGCGGGGCTTGATTATAAAGGTCAGAAGATTGAAGAGGCCACGAAGAATTTTATTGATGAAGTAACAAAGATGGGGTACATTGATAAGAATAAGGATGATAATGCCGTCATGATTACCGTTGTGAATGACAATGAGCTGAAGGCGTTGAATCTGCAGGAAAGATTGTATCTGAAGGTTAATGAATTTTTTGTAGAGAATCACATTTTTAGGTGTCGTGCTTGGGGAAGAGACAAATGAAATGCTGCGGTTAGAAGCGCAGAACAAGGGTGTATCGGCCGGTAAGCTGAGACTGATCAAGCAGGCGGTGAAAGCTGATCCGTCGCTGACTCAGGAGACGGCTGCGAATATGGCGGTTAAGGATCTGAATAAAGTAATCGAGGCTAAGGAAGTGCCGGCACCTGTGAAGAGTGAAGAGGAGCTGCTGGAGGAGAAGGATTCTACGATTATGACTGTCATGATGTATCGTCGTTCAACACCGGCGGCAACTTCGGACGATGTTAATTTTAATGATCAGCTGAACGATTACCAGAATCAGAAAAAAGACGAGGCAACGAATGCCTGGGATGAAATCAATAAAGATCTTGATGCGACACCTTCTGATGCCACATCATCAGATGCTTCACCAAGTGATGCAACACCAAGTGACGCATCTAAGAGTGATACAACAAAATCAGATGCGAGTGTTAATGATGCAAGTCCGGCTGACAACAGTAAGCTGAAAGCTGAGTCGGCACTCACTGACAGCGCGACAGGATCAGATACGGATGCAGTAAAAAAATAATTTAAAAGACAGATGTTGAAAATTAGTTTCAATATCTGTCTTTTTATATATAAATCTATTTTTTATGCCTTCTTTCTAGTTGAAAGCGCGCCGATGATTCCACCTATGAGGATCAATGGTGCTGATCTGACAAATAGCCATTCAAATGCATGAAATGCAACACCTAATACAGCTGATTCAGGATCGTTATAATTCCAGGCTAAATATGGACTGTCTAGCTTTATCAAGAGGGCAAAAACGAGAATAATGCCAACGCATAGCAGAATAAATAACCAATAAAAAATCTTTCGGTTTGCAGCTTTCTTTTGCGCAAGCTGGCAGTTAATGATCGTAAGCTTTTCGGATATAGCTTTTAAGTCATCAAGTTCTGGCTCAATCACGGTTTCGCCAAGCAAAATGCTGACCGGTGTATCAAGTGCTTCAGATATATCAATCAGCATATCTGAATCGGGAACTGATAATCCTTGCTCCCATTTAGAAATGGTTTGACGAACCACATTGAGTTTTATAGCAAGTTCTTGCTGTGAAAGTCCTTTTGATTTTCTGATTGTTTTAATGTTTTCATTTAGCATCAGGGGTACCGCCTTTCTTTTCTTGTTAACTCTATTGTAGGCGAAACTTCCCGTTGCCACAAGCAATGCGTGTTAACAATAAAAAACATATCTGCTTCAATATCATTGTAATGTCATATTTCTTTATGCTGCATAAATTCTTAATTATTTTGTCTGTTAATGCTATTCTTAAGATAAAAATGGTTTAGGAGTTCTTCTAAACCATAATCAGTAAAATGTCTTAAAAAGGTATACCTTTTAAGACACTCTCACAAATGCAAAAAACAGCCTTGAAATTACATAAAACGGAAGTTTATCTTTACGATTGCTATAAAATTGCCTATAATGAAAGAGAAATACAGTGTCTTAAAAGGTATACCTTATAAGACATATACAAAAAACTGGGTAGGTAATTAAAATGAAATCAAACAAAACAAAGTCAGCGATGACGGCTTTAGTCATAGCTGCAATGCTTTATTCAGCGACAATGCCGATCAGAGCGGCTGAGGCTCAGTGGGTCAATAACAATGGTACTTGGTCTTATGTTAAGGAAGATGGCAGTAAAGCAAGGGTTGGATCAAAGATAATGACTGCTGGTATGCTTTTGATGATAACGGAGCAATGCGTACCGGCTGGATCGCTTCCAATGAGCATTGGTATTTCATGGGTGAATCCGGTGTCATGCAGGTTGATGCTTGGGTTGAAGACAACGGCGCCCGCTATTATCTTAAAGGTACCGGCGTTATGGCGAAAGACTTTGTTAAAGATGGCTATGAATTAACCAGAGATGGCAAGGCCGTTCCTTTAGCTGAATCAAAATCAGTCGTAGTGACAGATCCGGAAGCATTGGAAGGTGAAGTGATTGAAGGAAACCTGTATGTGGATGTGACTGCCGCAAAAGAAATTGAATTAAGCCAAGTTGTCATTAAAGGAAAGTTAGTTGTATTAGGGGATAATGAAACAGCTGGCAAAGTTGTTCTGAAGGATTCGACAATTGACACTATCAGCAATCAGACAAGAAATACAGAAGTTGTTTTATGCGGTGAAACGGAACTTAAAAATATTGTATTGGAAGAAGTTGGAAAGATTATTCCTGATAGAGATTATCGAGGGAAGGTATCAGAAATTGAGGTACAGTCAACAGTTCAGGCTAAGACTACTATTGAGATACCCGCACAGACAGTAACAACCAATACTTATGCCGAAGTAGAGATTCAAGCACCGGTATCTAACTTAGAAATTAAGGCTGACACACAGATCAAGGTAAATGCCAATGTGAAGAATGTAGTCGTTGCCGAAACAGCGAAAGATACTAAAGTAGAAGTAGCAAAAGGCAGCACCATAGGGACTTTAACGGCAGATGCACCAGTTAAAATTGAAGGCAATGGTACTGTTAACAAGATAGAAGCCAATGTTGACGGCGTAGAAGCTGCCGGGGATACAGTGATTAAAAATGTCGAAAAGGGTAAAGGGGTTGAGAATGCACCTGATGCAAATAAACCATCAGCTGGCGGCGGATCAGGCGGCAGCTATGAGCCGCCGGTTATCGAAAAAGGTGTAAATAATGAAACAGAATTAGTCGCTGCTTTGAATGAATTAACCGATGGCGGAGAATTATTGATAGGAAAGAATTTTACCACTAGTACACAAATAAATATCAAGCAAGATATGATCCCCGAGGATGTTAAGTCTTTTACTATAAACGGACAGGGGAATGTGATTACTTATATTTCAAAAAATAGTGAGAAATCGTATGTCATTGCTTTCAATGATCTTACAACCCAAGTTGTTTTGAAAAATATTAAATTAACAGGAGCCGATACTTCTTTATTAGTTAATGGTTCTAATGTTCGGCTAGAAGGCATTGTTGATGTTTCGGGGAATACAACAAGCGGTATTGAGGTAACAAGAATAACTGAAGGAAGCAGCAAGAGCAGTCTTGATGTTACCAAAGCTAAGATCGTAAATACGTCTGAATTCAGAGAGCCTTATGGCCAGAATGATCTTCCGACTATATTGGCTGAAGGTTCAGATCAGATAGAAGTGATCTTTGGTGCCTCTAATCTTCATAGTAAAAATGATACAGGACAAGTTGAATATTATTTGAATAATATTAAGTATGAAGTTGATACAGAAGATTCATTTAAAGAAATGCTTAATGATTATATTCAGGGAGATATGGTCGTTTTAACTGATGATATCGCATTGTCTGAAAATGCAGCATTCACAGAGGATGTAACCCTTGATGTAAATGGTAAAACCATAACAATAGCTGAAGGTAAAGGTTCGTTGAAAATTGCGCCATACAAAACCTTGAAAAGTAATCGGATCCGGACAAGTGACAGGATGTCTGTATGCTGATAATAAATTTGGTAATGGAAGTACATTAAAGGTGAATGTAAATAAAGATTTTAAAGTTATTTCCAGCTCTGAAAATGGATGGGCAGTTTATGGATCTTCCGGCAGTGTGATTGAAATCAATGGGGGAACATATAGCAGTAATGCAAAAGCTACCGCAGGCGTAATACATGCCTTGGGCAATGAATTAAGAGTTGAAAATGCAATTATAAATGTTGAAGTAGCATCTGTTATGAATGCTTATGGTATATTTTCTAATGTAAAAACAGCTGCAATAGAAAATGTTATAGTTAATGGGAATTATAGTTCTTGTGGAAATTTTAATGAGGCAACTGGGAGAACAAGTATTAATAATAGCGAATTTTATACAACCTATGAAGCAGATGGTTTCTCTGCTCCTACAATAAAATATCAGGGTGAATTAGAAATAAGAAATTCTAAAATTACACGTGTAAATGTAGGGATCCAATTTAATCGCAGTTGGCCTACACCAGATAAAGTTGAGGGCTTAACGTATGATGAATCAGTTATTTTTTATAATATAAATTCTAACGGATATCCGGACATTACTTATAAAGGTTATATCGGTAATTAATGTATTTCTATTCGAATAACTAAAGCAAGGCTACACAAAGGTCTTGCTTATTTTAAAAAAGGATAGATTGAGACAAAATACAATAAATCAGCTGAAAATATCAGAAGCTCATCAAATAATCAGAAAAAAATAAAAAAAATTTATTTCTGCCCCCGAAAAAGATTTAGGCACATCGTATTCTATAGTAGTGGTTGAGAAAAGTCTTATGGAGGAGCTTACTGGAATCACGTTATATCTAAAAAAGAGAGAGAAAAATGGTAACTGTCTTAAGGTTTGGGAAGGCCGAGAGATTAAGGAGAAGAGAAAAATGGTTTTATCCTCCAAGATTAAAAAGAAATGATCAGATTCATTTCTTTTTTTACAAAATTCGGATAATATAAAGATTATAAAAAGCCGATGATTTCAGCCAAAATTCGACAAAACACAGTCTATATCACTTAAATGAAGCAGAAAAAGTGAAAAAATTAGCGATTTATTCAATGAAAGCAGTTTCATTTATTGTAAAGAAATGAAAATATGCTACAATATGTATATCCTATTTATTTATGGATTGGAGGAGAAATCATGGATAAATTCACGATTGCTGATTATATTGAAAAACTACAGGCTAAAAAAGAAGAAGCTCATAACAAACAATGGCTGTATATAGAATGCAATGCCAAAGATTTAATGGAAGAAGTAGAACCGGGTGTTAAAAATATGAATACATGCTGCAAGGCAATGCTTGAAGCTCTCTTAGAGGGGGATATTATTCTGGCTGCTCCTAAGACAAAGAACATGTGTGGTTCAGCTTTAACACTTCGTTATTATGTAGATAACTTAAGCCCGGAACGCAGAAAATATTCAGAAGTTAACTAAGCCACAGCCGTGGCTTTTATTTTGGTTGCAATTTTTAATGAAGCCGATATAATGTTCATGTGTATGATTTTATAGATGGTTCATAAACTAACAAAGGAGTTAAGAATGAAATTACTGGCAGCAGATTATGACGGTACATTACGCAGAGGTGATACCGTTTCAAAAAGAAATAAGGAAGCATTAAACAACTGGCACAAGCAGGGAAATCTGTTTGGAATCGTTACCGGCCGTTCATTAGAGAGTATTCAAAAGGAAATCATTAAAAATGAGCTGTCTGTTGATTTTCTGATCACCAATAACGGCGGTGTTCAAGCAGATGGCAGTGGCAATGTATTATCGATTACAACGATTGATTTCAATGCGGCGCTTGAAATTATTGACTGCATTCGTTCCCTGAATTGTATATCCTATGTCCTTAACAATGGTATCAGCCGCAGCCGCACTGTATTGAAAGCATCCGCTGAGGATCTGAAATACGGCAATCAGGATGTGATGCGCAGGGAGGCCGATTTAATAGCGGAGGGAAAAATCGCGCAGATTGTGATCTCCGTTGAAGATAATGAGATCAATCATGAATATGCGAAAGCCATTAATGAGCGATTTAGTGCATACGCGGAAGCATTTCCTAATCTGTATTGTGTGGATATTGTGCCTAAGGGGATTTCCAAAGCTGCGGGTATAAATAAAATGCTTAATGACAGTAAGTTAGAGCCGGTATCTGTTATCTGTGTCGGTGATCAGTTTAATGACTGTTCCATGCTTCAGGCTTATAAAGGCTATACCTTTCATGACTCACCGCAGGAACTTCAGTCAATGGCTTTTAAGGTGATTGATGAAGTTGCTGATGTTGTTGAGGATGAGCTTTAAAAAATAGTCAGATGCAATAAATTTATGCTATAATTAAAAAAGTGAAAGGAGTTTTGTCATGTTCAACTATATCACCACAACAAATATTACTCAGATAATACGTGCCATTATTGATATCATGTGCGTATGGGTTGTCATATACTATGGACTGAAGATCGTTCGTAATAATTCAAGAACGATTCAGATTTTTAAGGGCATTATTTTTGTTATTATCGTACAGGCTTTTGCTAAGATTTTTAAACTGCCGACAATTGAAAGCTTGGCAGCGATGTTTATTGCATGGGGGCCGCTGGCTTTGATTATTCTGTTCCAGCCAGAGATCCGCAATGTGCTTGAAAAGCTGGGAAAGACGAATGTTTTTTCTCGTATTTCAACCTTAACGGTTAATGAACGTGAAAATCTGGTTGATGAGTTAGTGAAGGCAGCCGGTGAATTGAGTGCTACGCAGACAGGTGCTTTAATTTCGCTGGAACAAAGTCATTCATTATCCGATTATATCAAAACAGGTACGAAGATGAATTCCATCGTGACCAGTGAATTATTATGTTCGATCTTTGTTCCGGGTACACCGCTGCACGATGGCGCTGTTATCATTCAGGGCGATAAGATTGCCTGTGCCAGTGCTTATTTTCCGCCTACGACTTTTGATTTTCCATCTTCATATGGTGCCCGTCATCGCGCGGCAATCGGTATCAGTGAAATCACGGATTCTATTTCAATCGTTGTTTCTGAAGAAACCGGTACGATTTCGATTGCAGAGGGCGGCAAGCTGCATGTGATGAGTATTGATTCATTACGTGAATATCTGATGATGGTAATCTGTCATACAGAAAATGAGATTCAGAAGGATAATCAAATTAAAAAGGATTATGATGATGAAATTGAATTCAGTGACGGTGTAGAGGCTGAAGAGCATAAGGGCCCGAAAATTACTGCGCATTTGATGAAGAAATCAGTGAAGAAGTTTGGCAAGCGTAAGGCTGAGGAAGAAGTCAAGGCTGAGGTGACTGAGAAGCCGGCGGAAGCTGCTGAAGAATTAGAAGAAACTCAGGAAGTTGCTGAAGAGATCGTGTATGATCAATCAGATTCAGAAACTGAAGGAGGTGAGTAGTCATGGCAAGACCAAAGAAGAAAAAAGAGCAGGAAGAAAAGAAGATCAATGAAAATAAAGTTGAGCTGGCTAAAACAATTGCTCAGCAAAGTCAGAAAATTGCCCGCTCCTATGCGAGTATCGAAAATACTTTCGCGAAAGCTTTCCGTTGGGTGAGCGCTTGGTTTGATAAGATTCTGTTTAATCAGCGTTATGCCAAGGAAGTTGCTTTGATTTTGGCAATCATCCTCTATGTGGCTACCAATTCCACGGATTCTTTGTCAATCAGCAGACAGCCGGCTTATACGAACACCTATACGGATCAGCCGGTAACCGCCGAGGTTAATTCAGCGGTTTATGAGGTAACCGGTTTACCGGAATCTGTAACGGTTTATCTGATGGGTGATCTGTCAGATATTCAAATGGCAGACAGTCAGGCAACCCAGAAGGTTGTCGCTGATTTGAATGGTTTAGGTGAAGGAACGCATCAGGTTGATTTAAAGGTTGCGAATATTTCCAGCCGTATTACCGCTGTGGTAAATCCATCAAGTGCGGTAATTACAATCAGCAAGAAGCAGTCTCAGGAATTCCAAATTGGTTATGATTTTATCAACACAAAGGATATGGATTCTGTTTATGCTCTCTCTGAGCCTGAATTTGAAAAGGATTCTGTGCTGGTACGTGCCAGTGACGCAACGATCCGCTCTATTTCAATCGTAAAAGCTTTAATTGACGTATCGAATGTAACAGGTGATTTCACTGTTGAAGCACCGTTAGTAGCTTATGATCAGCAGGGAAATCGTATGGATGTTGATATTGTTCCGGATAAGATCAAACTACAGTTAAAGTTACCCGTCCTGAAAAAGATGTGCCGATCAGCATCGTGCCGATCGGTGAAGTTCCAAACAACAAGGCAATCTCAAGGTATAGTTTGGATCATCAGGCTGTGACGATTTATGGACCGCAAGAGGTGCTTGATCAGATCAATGGTATCGATATTCAGGTACCGGTAAGCAGCTTTACTTCATCACCGCAGGTCCTTTCAATGCCGATCAATCTGCCAAGCGGTGTGCGTAAGAAGAGTGTATCGGTAGTCAGTATTACTATTGAATTAGCGGATAAGGTTGAGAAAGTGATTGAGGATATCCCAATCCAATGGAAGAATAATACTCAGAATTACAAATTGACACTTGATGAAAATGAACCGCAGACAGTGAATGTTACCGTCAGCGGCGCTCAGGAAGTTCTTGATACTGAGGATGGCAGTGCGATTTCAGTTTATATCGATTTGGCGGATGTAACACAGACCGGTACGATTGAATTGCCTCTCCATGTCAGCGGTGGCAACAAGCTGGCGGCTTATACCTTAGATAAGCAGACGATCAAGATCAATGTCACAAAATAAAAATTGAAAAGACAGGAGCTACTATGGGAAAATATTTTGGTACAGATGGCATACGCGGACGCGCTAATGATACGCTGACACTGGATAAGGCAATTAAGATTGGCCGTTATCTGGGTGCCTATTATGGGCAAAGCGGCCATGCGCGCATACTGATCGGCAAAGATACCCGCTTGTCCAGTTCAATGTTTGAATCGGGCTTAGCGGCTGGAGCTGCGGCAAGCGGCGCTGATGTGTATCTGTTGGGTGTATGCCCGACACCAAGCGTATCTTATCTGATTCAGAAGGAGCATTTCAGCTGCGGAATCATGGTTTCAGCTTCTCATAATCCGTATTATGATAATGGCATTAAGCTGTTTTCACCGGCCGGCAAAAAATGGATCCGGCGGTTGAGGAAGCCATTGAGGCAACCTTTGCGGGTGAAGATGAACTGCCTTATGCGATTAATGAAGCAATCGGCCGCATCATCGATTATCATGATGCGCTGCAGCTGTATATTTCATGGTTAAGGGAAACGGCCTGTGATTTATCGGGCATGAATATCGCATTGGATCTGGCTAATGGCAGCGCGGTAGCGACAGCGGTGGAAACACTGCGTGAATTGGGTGCGAAGCTTGAAGTGATTCACAGTGAACCCAATGGTGTCAATATCAATACACATTGCGGCTCAACGCATCCTGAGGAGCTTCAGGAACTGATGCGCAAAGGACATTATGATGCCGGCTTTGCTTTTGACGGTGATGCGGATCGCTTGATTGCTGTTGATGAAGATGGCAATCTGATTAATGGCGATTATACGCTTTATATTGTCGGCAAGGCTTTAAAGGCTAAAGGATTGTTGAAGGATGATGTTGTGGTGACAACAGTCATGGCTAATCTCGGTCTATATAAAGCTTTTGAGAAGTGTGGCATTCACAGCGTTCAAACGGCTGTTGGTGATAAATATGTTTATGAAAGTATGGAAGCGAATGGTTATACGATTGGCGGCGAACAAAGTGGTCATATCATCTTTAACGATTATGAAACGACCGGAGATGGTTTATTTACCGCCTTACAGCTGCTGAAAATCATGAAGGAAACCGGCCAAAGTTTAAAGACATTGGGTGAGGAACTGTTTATTTATCCGCAGCTTTTAGTCAACGTGCCGGTAAAGGATAAGGAAAAGGCTCTGCATGATCCGGAAATTCTTGCGGAAATTGCGGCTGTGGAAGCAAAGCTTGGCGATGAAGGAAGGATTTTGGTTCGGCCAAGCGGCACTGAACCGTTAGTCCGTGTCATGGCTGAAGCCAAGACTCATGAATTATGTGATGAGTACGTTTATCAAATCGTAAATTTTGTTAAATCAAAGGGACTTTAAACAAGTCCTTTTAATTTTCTCAAATTTTGATACAATAAGTGGTAGAAGAGGTGGTATCTATGAAAAAAGTAATCTGTGTAGTTGAAGATGAAAAGGACTTAAACGAGCTGGTAAAACGCTATCTTGAAAAAGAAGGCTATGAAGTGCGTTCTTATTATACTTATGAACAGGCCAGCATTCATACGGTGGATGATGATGTTCATTTGTGGATTCTGGATATTATGCTGGATGATAAATCAGGTTTCGATCTGATTGAAGAGATTCGTCTGCAGGGCCGTGATGTTCCGGTTATTTTCATGTCCGCACGCGATAAAGAGTTTGACCGCATCATTGGTTTAGAAAAGGGCAGTGATGATTATATCACGAAACCATTCTCACCGAAGGAGCTTGTGCTGCGGGTAAACAACATTATTAAGCGTACATATAAGAGTGAGAATACCCGTATTCAGATCGACAGCTATGAACTGGATGAGGAACAGCGCAAGGTATTTGATAATAATGAAGAAATCGATCTGACAACGAAAGAATTTGATTTGCTGATGATGTTTATCCGCAACAAAGGGACAGCGTTCTCCAGAGAGAAAATTCTGGAGCTGGTTTGGGAGGATAATTATTTTGGCTCGGATCGCGTTGTCGATGATACGCTGCGTAGACTTAGAAAGAAGCTGCCTAAGCTGAATATTCATACGATTTATGGCTATGGCTATCGATTAGGATAATGAAAAAGCTGAATGCGTGGGTCAGGAATTTATCATTATCCCAGCAGCTGTTTGTTCTGATATTCTTTTTCATCGCTTTTTTCTCTTCCTTTTTCTTTATCTTTCTGACCGGAAATGTTGATGATTTTATCCGTGATCAGATGTTTAATATCATTGACCGCAATCAATCGATTATCGTCAATCTATATAAGATGGGGGTTGATGAGGATAAGATCATTACGCTTCAATTAGAAGACACGCAGAAGGACACGATGATGATTCATATCTTCTATACTGATAAAGGAAATTATTCTTCAGCCTCTGAAACATTAAACAATAACCGCTCGCTGACGCTGACCATCGGCAAGCAGCTGCTGAAGCAGATGGAGGACGGTGTTGAGGTCGGACATTATACTTATGACGGCGGTTATTATGCAATTAATATTGCCAGTCCTAATTTTGCGGTGGTATCGTTGGTTACCAAGGAATATCGAACGATGTATCGGGATACGCTGTTAAGCAGTGTAATCAATATTACGGTAATTGCGGTAGGCGTGTTCTTTATTGTACTGATGATTTGGATGGGTTATTTGATTCATCCGTTGAATCAGATTCGTAATTACATTGAAAAGATTAAGCTGGGTGAGGATGCTGAGCTGAAGGTGAATCGTAATGATGAAATTGGTGAACTGGCGGATGCGCTGGTCAGTATGCGTCAGGAGCTGAAACGTCAGGAGAAGACCAAGGAGGAAATGATTCATAATATTTCTCATGATCTTAAGACGCCGATCGCTACGATTAAATCTTATGGTGAATCAATTAAAGATGGTATTTATCCATATGATACGCTTGAAAAGAGTGTAGATGTCATTATTGATAATGCAAATCGCTTGGAGCGCAAGGTGCATTCTTTGCTTTATCTAAACCGTGTTGAATATCTTGTATCACAGAATACCGGTGAAAAACGTACCAATATGAAGGAAGTTATTGAGGAGGTCCTGCTGGCGATGAAGGCAGTAAAACCGGATATTGAAATCAAGGCCGATCTGAAGGAAGTTTATTTTAATGGTTCCAAAGAGCCATGGCGTATTACGGTGGAGAATCTGTTGGAGAATTCACTGCGTTATGCGCAGTCACAGGTAAAAATTAAACTGAATGATGATGAACTTAGTATTTCCAATGATGGTCCGTGTATGTCAGAGAGCCGTATTGCTTCTTTATTTAAGCCTTTCGAAAAGGGGCAGGGCGGACAATTTGGCATTGGTTTATCTATTGTTTATAAGGTAACGACAGCAAATGGTTATAATGTTTCTGGTGAAAATATGACCAAAGGTGTAATTTTTAGAATCAATAAATTTAAAGCCTGATAGTTTTAATACCTCTCACTGATTCATAGACTGAATCAGGAGGGGTTTTTTATGAATATCCATTATCAGATCGCTGGATCTGGAAGAAATGTAATTCTGCTGCATGGCTGGGGTCAGAATTGTACCATGATGAATCCGCTTCAGCAGAAGCTTAAAGAGCATTATCGAGTAGCCTCACTGGATCTTTTTGGCTTTGGTGAGAGTGAAGCTATTGAAAATTATGATACCTTTGATGATTATGTGGAAGCGTTCCATCAGTTTGTTCTTGATCATGAATTAACGGACCCAATTCTGATCGCGCATTCTTTTGGTGCCCGCTTGGCGATTCGTTATGCGTTGAAATATTCAGTCAGTGCGATGGTTTTAACAGGAGCCGCCGGTATTAAGCCGCCGCTGACATGGCAGAAGCGCTGGCGTCAGACTTGTCATAAGCTGAGTCGCCGGCTGCCGCTGCCTAAGCCGAAGGGAAGTTATGATTATCAGCATGCGGATGCGTTTCAGCGCAAGGTGCTGGTGCAGGTTGTCAATGAGGATCTGACGCCGGTTCTTGAAACGGTTAAGGTACCGGTTTTGCTGATCTGGGGTGAGTGTGATGATCAGACACCCTTATGGATGGGGAAGAAGATGGAGGCTTTGATACCTGAAGCGTGTTTGATTGTACTGGAACAGGAGGATCATTTTGCTTATTACCATCAAAGCGGCCGCTTCTGCGCGATTGTGAATGCTTTTCTTGAAGGGTGGTGCCTTTCATGAGGCTGCTGATCGCCGCCTTGCTGATTGATTTGTCTTTCAGTTATTTTTTGCGGGACGCACAGAGTTATCAGCAGAATCGATATAATTTTGGCCGATATATCGATGCGTTAAAGCGTGAAAAAATTTGGCATGACTTGCTGCAGAACGGTTTTCTTTTTCTGTTTTTTATATTCAGTATCATGAGTGTCAATGAAGCCGATGGGTTGATTGTGCTGTTTCTTTGTGTCTATGTATATCTATTCAGTAAAAATGAAGAAAAACAGCCATTGGCCTTAGTTTATACACAGCGGATCAAACGGCTGATTATTTTATATGCGGCATTAATCGCATTGTTTGTCCTGCTTTGCACACAGCTGAGCAAGATCACGATCTATGTGCTGATGATTCCTTTATTTGGTCTTCATTCACTGTTTTTTATTGTGACTGCCTTGCTGTCGGTACCGCTGGAGAAAAGGATTCGGCGTCAGTATCGGCAGGCGGCAAGTGAGAAGCTGGCAGGCTGCAGCTGTATCAAAATCGGCATTACCGGCAGTTATGGCAAAACCAGTGTGAAAAATATTTTAAATCAGCTGCTGTCCATGAAATATGCATGCTGTGCAACACCGCTTTCTTATAATAATGAGATGGGCATCACCCGCACGATTCGAAAGCTGACGCTATCCGATGAAGTATTTCTTTGTGAGATGGGAGCGGATCATGTGCATGAGATTGAGGATCTTTGCCGTTTTGTACAGCCTGATTATGGGATTGTGACTGCGGTTGGTTTGCAGCATCTGGCTACCTTTAAGTCATTGGAGAATATTCTTCATGAAAAGCTGCAGCTGGCTGAGCATGCGAATAAGGCAGTGTTCATTAATACGGATAATGAATATTTGCGCAACGCACAGATCAACAATCCAATTAAGGTAATAAGCTATGGGGTGAAGCTGCCGGCAGATTATCAGGGAGTTAACATTTTTTGTGATGCATCGGGCAGCCGCTTTGAACTGCTTCATGAGAGTCAGCGGACAGCTTTTGAGACCAAGCTGTTAGGAATGCATAATATTTTAAACAGTGTTGGGGCGCTGGCAATGGCCGATGAGCTGGGTGTTGATCTTGAATTGATGAAGCTGGCTCTTAAAACAATGCCGCCGATTCCACATCGTTTGGAGTTAAAAAGCTTTGGCTGCGGCCGTTTGATTGATAATGCGTATAATTCTAATCCTGACAGCGCCAAAGAAGCCCTTGAGGTGCTTGCAATGATGCCGGGCAGACATATTCTCATTACACCGGGTTTCATTGATCTGGGGGCACAGACGGCGTTCTACTGTGAACAATTTGGTACGCAGATGAAGGGGATTGACCTGATCGTACTGATTGGCCGTAATGCGCCGGATATGGAAAGAGGCTGTCTGCGCGTTGGGATTGAAGAGGAAAAGATCCTGCATGTGGACAGTATGCGCCGTGCCCTTGAGGTTGTGAAGGCAATGATGCATGAAAATGATACCATTCTAATTGAAAATGATATTCCCGATGCATTTCTTCATTAACCAATCTGGGTGTTTTGCATAATCTAGTGTGTGAGGAGGCGCAAGATGAAAATACAGGTTGGTGTCGTATATGGCGGAAGTCTGTGGAGCATGAGGTATCAGTAATTTCCGCTTTGCAGGCCATGAAATCATTTGATCATAATAAATATGAGATCATACCCATTTATTATGGAAAAGATCAGCAATTTTACACCGGCAGGAAAGCGATGGAAGCTGCCACATATCAAAAGCTGGAGGATATCCCTAAGCTGCTTGAGGTTGTTGACTGGGTGCGGGAGGGACAGGAGGTATTTCTTAAATACCGGCGTTTATTCAGGGTGAAACAGCGCCTTGATGTCGTTTTTCCGATCATGCATGGCGCAAGCGGCGAAGATGGTAAGTTTCAGGGCTTCTTAGAAACATTAGGTGTTCCTTATTGTGAATCCGGTGTTCTATCCTGTGCCATCGTTCAGGATAAAGCGATGATGCGCAGAGTATTAAACAGTGTACAGGTGCCGTTGGTCAATGGCTTTGAGATTACCCGCAGTGAATGTATCCTGCATCCTGAAACACTCATAGAAAAAGCAGAACAAATCGGCGGCCCATGGATCATCAAGCCAGTCAGCGGCGGCAGTTCGATCGGCATTCTTTGCTGTGATGATAAGGATCAGCTCCTGCCAACCGCGTTGGAATGTTTTGCCTTTGACAGCAAGCTGGTTGTTGAACATCGGTTTACGGATTTCAGGGAATTTAATATTGGATTGCTTGGTGATCATGATGATATAAAGCTGTCATTGATTGAGGAAGTATTCAAGAGTGAGACAATCTTAAGCTATGTAGATAAATATGGCGGCAGTTCAAGCAAAGGTATGGAATCCATCAGCCGCCGGCTGCGGCCGGTATTGAGGAAGATATCTGTGAGGCGATCAAAGAAGCAGCCAGAAATGCTTTTAAGGTCTGTGAATGCAGCGGTGTAGTGCGCATCGATTTCCTGTATGATAATGAAGCCAAAGCTTTGTATCTTAATGAAATCAACACGATTCCCGGATCATTAGCTGCCTATCTGTTTAAGGATATGAGCCGTCAGGAGCTGCTTGACCGCTGTATCAATCTGGCTTTCCGAAAAGAGCGCAATGCCAAGAAAATCGTTTCGACCATTGAATCATCACTGCTTAAAAACTCAGCCTTTGACGGCATCAAGAAATAAGATGTAAAGCAAGCCTATTTAATAAAGATAGGCTTTTCTTTTGGTTAATTGATGGTAATGACTTTCTTTACGGATGCTGCAGAAACAGTGCTAAATGATATAATGGTTAATGTAAGTTAACGAAAGAAGGTCTACGATGAATCAACATAAGATAACGATTAATCAAAACTGTGTCGGCTGTTCACTTTGCATCAATGACTGTCCGGCACACAATATAAAACTGGCAGAGGGCAAAGCACAGATAATTGCAGCTGAGTGCATCTTCTGCGGGCACTGTGAGTCTGTCTGTCCAAAGGCCGCCGTCATGATCAGCGGTTATGAGCATGAACCGATCAGTCAAACAGCGCCCAAGCGCCTAGATCCTGATCAAGTATTAGAAGTCATCCGTTTCCGAAGAACGATCCGTCAATTTAAAGATCAAGAGATTCCTGAACATGTCATGAATCAGATTCTTGAAGCGGGCAGATTGACACATACCAGCAAGAATGCGCAGGATGTTTCTTTTATCATACTTGATCAGAAAAACAAGAAATAGAAGCGATTGCTGTCCGCTTGCTGCGCAGAATAAAACCGTTGATTGATTGTTTTAACGCTTTGGCAAGACGTAATGAAATCAATGATGATTTTTCTTTTTCAAGGCACCTAAGGTCATCCTTATCACTGCTGCTGATGCGGTCAACGCGCACCTCGCAGCACAGAATATGGAATTTGTGGCAGAAGCGAATGGGTTAGGTGTTTTATTCAGCGGTTATTTCACCATGGCTTTAAAAAATGTCCCATAAAATAAGAAAAATGCTGGGCTTAAAACGCAGCCAAGCAGCGGTAACTTTAGTATTGGGTTATCCAAAGGTAAAATATCAGCGTTCACCAAGACGTGAATCGCTTAAAGTAAACATTTACTAGGAGGGCTATGATGGCGGAAAAAAAGGATTGTGCGGCGCGGCTGCTGATGATTACAGAAGGGTTTAAAAACAATCGGAAAGCGTTGACAGCAATCGGTGATGAAACAAGACAGCTGATTTTGCTTGTCCTATTGGAAAGTGATCTGAAGGGTATCCGCGTCAATGAGATTGCGAAAAAGACACATTTAACACGTCCCTCAGTTTCACATCATCTGCAGATTTTAAAAGAAGCCGGTATTGTTAATATGCGGAAAGAGGGAACGATGAATTTTTATTACATCAATGCCAATGAAACGCAGTGGCAGAGCCTTTTAGAGTTGATGAAGCAGATTGTTGAGGGTGTTTTGCATATCAGTGATACACAAGGAAAGGATGATGAACGATGATTTTATATTTCTCAGGAACCGGCAACAGCGAGTACGCGGCTCAGCAAATTGCTGCGAAGACAGGGGATGAATTCTTGAACCTCTTTACCAAAATACGCATTCAGGATACACGGGAGCTGACCTCTCAAAAACCATGGGTTATCGCAGCACCGACCTATGCTTGGCGGCTTCCGCGCATCGTTGAAGAATATTTGCGAAAAACTAAATTAAATGGCAGCAAGAAAGTATATTTTGTGCTGACCTGCGGCGGCGCAATCGGCAATGCTGAAGCCTATCTGAAACGGTTATGCGCTGATCTGGGTTATCAATTTCAAGGCTGCGCAGAGGTCATTATGCCGGAAAATTATATTGCGCTTTATTCAGCGCCGAATCAACAGGAGGCATTTAAAATTATTGAAGCAGCCGACGCAAAACTGGCTAAGATTGCAGAGTGGATTAAAAATGGAACCGGCATTCCGTTACAGCCGATCAGCTTCAAAAGTAAGCTGTGCAGTCAGGTAATAAATCCATTATTTTATTCCTTAATGGTTAAGGCGGATAAGTTTTACGCAAAGACTGATTGTGTGAGCTGCGGCCAATGTGTAAATGTTTGCCCGCTGAATAATATTCAGCTTGTAAACGGCATACCACAATGGGGAAAGGACTGCACCCACTGCATGGCCTGTATCTGCCGCTGTCCGGTTGAAGCGATTGAATATGGCAGGCATACTGAAGGATTAAACCGTTATACATGCCCTAAAAAGATTGATGAATAAGCAGAAATAAGACATTATTGAAAGGGAGTACAACTTATTTACGTAAACAAATAAAATCAAAGTGACAATTTCAAACAGGTACATACAGAAAATGACCATGTTAGAGGTTTAATACTCAAGCATGGTCATTTTTATACATTAGATGCCAATATCTCAATTACTGGCGTGTTTTCGAAATTGTTTCTTCTGTGTAGTCTCTCGCGGATCATACAGATCATGTCGTGATAACATTGAACTGATAAAAAATTCCCGGGTGTCAATGCTCGGGTGCGGTTCCGATACCGGCAGGTAAAAGAGCGGAACAATACAGGAAGGAACAGCACAAAAAATACAGCCGGTGTCCTTAATAATAAAATAATTTCCTGAATAAATTTATGAAATCATTTTCTTGTTCTTATAAATAATTTTTAATTCTTTCCATCGCCGCATCACTCACCGGATCACCGCATCGCTTTCTGGCCAACAGATCGGCATTCTTTAAAATTTCATCACAAATGCCGTCCACGCGGTCTTTATCAGAATGACGGGCAATCGAATTCATGATGCGATGAATCTCTTCTGTTGAGAATAAAGCTGAAGATACCAGCATATCTCTTGCCATGACACTTGAGCGGAAAGCATGATGATGACCATGTTCAAGATATTGAGCACAATCATGCAGATAACCGGCAATCTGAACTAATTCCGGATTATAATTCTCTTTTTCGGCAATCTCTTTTGCACAATCGGCAACTGCCTGGCTGTGTTCAAAACAGATAGCTCTATTTTCATCATTTTCGATTCCGTTATAGTAACGGTCAGCGATTTTCTTTATTTCTTCGTAACGATTCATTTTTTCATCAGCTCCTTAAATTCCTCCAATGTCTGTGCAAAGAAGGTAAATGCATCATTGTATACCTGATCATTATTAGGGTCAACGCCAGAATGAATCAGTTCATCAACCGGACTCTCACTGCCGCCCATCTTTAAGAAGGACAGATAGTCAGCCGTATTGCCGGATAAAATCTTCTGTGCGAATGACAATGCCACCGACATCCCAAGCGTATATTTATAAACATAAAAATTGTAATAGAAATGCGGCACATAGTAACAGCCGGCACCATGAACCGCTTCATCAAGAAGTACCTCAGGGCCATAGTTTTCCTTGCTGAGTCTAAGGAACAGATCCATACATGTCTGATTCGAAACGGCTTCACCTTTTTCAATCATCTCATGAAGCTGCGCTTCAAACTGAGCAAACATCGGCTGACGGTATAAGGTGCCAGCCAGCTGCTCCAAGAGATTATAAAGAATATATGCTTTATATTCATCATCATCACTGGTGCTTAACAGATAACGGTTCAGCAGAATCTCATTCACTGTGGATGCAACCTCGGCGACAAAGATCCGATATCCGGCTAACATGCTGCGGTTGTTCTCATTTGAATAGGTAGAATGCATTGAATGACCTAGCTCATGAGCCAGCGTACTGAGTGAATCATAACCGCCGGTAAAATTCATCATCACATAAGCGTTAGATGTATACGTTCCCCATGAATAAGCGCCCGGCCGTTTTCCTTCATGAGTCATGAATCGATCCATTGGCTGTCTCTGGCCTGATGCAGTTTACTCAAATAATCATCGCCCAGAGGTTTTAACGCTTCATCCAATATAGCAAAGCATTCTTCAATGGTATAGCGAATCTCGGTATTTTTAACCAACGGAACATTTAAGTCATAATAATGCAGCTCATCGAGTTCCAGCAATTCTTTTTTAAGGCATTATAGGCATGGAAGCCATTGATGTATTTTTCATTCGCCATCATGCATACCTTATCAAACAGCTTCTTATCAGCATCATCCTCAAACAGACTGGCTTCTAACGCGGAATTAAAATGTCTGGTATGTGCGTTAAAGACCTGACCTTTCGCATGCCCGATCAATAGATTTGACATCGGTGCACTTAAACGCTTATATTCACTGAAATAATTGATATAGGCATCTTTTCGTACTTGTGCATCAGGGTGGCGCAGAAATTCGCGCAGTGTCGCGCCATTAAGAAACTGGGGTTTGCCGTCAACCATGACATCCTTAAACGTTACCCGCCATGACTGATAGGTACGCTGGGCATTGTCACAGATGTCCTGCATATCAGCAAGCATTTTTTCACCGGCTTCATCCAGCCGATGCGGTATCGTTTTCCATACACAGGAAATCGGATAACGGAAATCCTTACAGGCTGGCTGTTTCAGATATTCATCCACGATCTCTTTATGGCGGATCAGCTCCAGATCAACAAAAGCCAGTTCGCTTTGCTGAGTAGTTAACAATAGCTCGGCTTTCGCAAGATTCTGCTGATTTAAAGCTTTTCGGGTTCCACATCACAGCACATTTTCGCATAGACATACGCATTGTCCATACAGGAGCCGAATACTTCACTGGTTTCCATATAAGCGATAAAGCTTTCACAGTCCTTACAGATCGAGCCTTCCATCTGTTTTAAGGCTGTCAGTAATTCCTCACAGCGATGAATATTTTCATCAAAGGCTTCCTGATTAGGAAAAAGTGATGAAAGATCCCATTTGTACTGTGAAAGTACCTCTTCTCTTTTCATAGTTTCACCTCGTCCTATTCATTGTAGCTTTTAAGCGGTCGATAGGCAAGCTTTAATAAAAATTATTGCAAAGAAGGAGCGGCTGTATGTTATAATAAATAGCATAGAAGGAGGATTTGTTATGTCAACACCACATAATAGAGCAGAAGTAGGAAGTATTGCGAAAACCGTGTTAATGCCAGGAGATCCGCTCCGTGCAAAATATATCGCGGAAACATTTTTAGAGGATGCCGTGCAGTTTAATACCGTGCGCAACATGTTTGGTTATACCGGTACTTATAAGGGAAGAAAGATTTCCGTTATGGGCAGCGGTATGGGAATGCCTTCAATCGGTATTTACAGCTATGAGCTGTATAAATTCTATGGCGTAGAAATATTATTCGTATTGGATCAGCAGGTGCTTATACTGATAAGCTGAATCTGTTTGATACGATTTTGGTTGAGAGCAGCTGGAGTGAATCAAATTTTGCGAAGGCACAGAATGGCTATGATTCAGATATTACATATCCAAGTGAAGAACTGAATGCACGTCTTGAAAAAGCAGCCGAAGAATTAAATATTCCGGTAATTAAAGCCAGAATTCATTCAAGTGATGTTTTCTATCATGAAGATAATGTTGCGGGTCCGGCAGAGTTCTACAATGAACATGGCTGTGTTTGTGTAGAAATGGAAAGCTTCGCGCTGTTCCACAATGCGAAGGTTTTAGGCAGGAATGCTGCTTGTCTGCTGACAATTTCTGATTCATTGATCACGCATCAGGTAACAACAGCCGAAGAACGTGAAACTTCATTTACTAATATGATGAAGATCGCGTTGGAAATGGCGGACTAAAAAAATAAATGAAGAAGACAAGATCGAAAAGGATTTTGTCTTTTTTAGTTTTATGGAAGGTGTTTATGATCGTTAAATAGGCAAGACAGAGAAACCAGTAATCGCCATAGGTTAATAACGATAATCAACTAATTTATAATACTGTGAATCTCGGATATACAAGTGATGGCATAGCAAGACCATTTTTATACCGGTCATCATCATCCGCCGCTAGTGCTGTTTATTTGGTAAATGTAAAACACTAAAAAGGAAGCTTTAATTTCACTGATTAATTCAATGATTTTAAAACTTCCTTTGATTCAGGCAATTAAATTTAAGCTTTTTCTAAAACCTTGAGAATTTCTCCGGTATAGCTGCGATGATAATCTTTGTTTGGATAATTCTTATCAATGTCAGCATCAATAAATTGGGAAGGATCAATATCTGAAACGGCAATCTTCCGGCAAATCAGCACAAGTTTGGCTTCATCAAAGTAAGGGGCGGCCTCAGTATAATTGACACTCAGTCCACTAGCTTTGATTTTATCAATGTCACGTCCTGATTGGCTGCCGCAAAGCTTCAGCACATCTCTGTATTCTTCATCAAAAAAGCAGAGTGAGAAAGTGTCTTCTTTTTCCAAAAACTGATACGTATAGCGCTGCGGACGCACAACGGTAACAGCAACCGGGCGATTCCAGATATATCCGGCAAAGCCCCAACTGGCTGTCATGGTGTTACAGGCTTCCGCGTTGCCGGCCGTAACCAGCATCCACTGATTTTTGATTAAATCAATCAGATTTTCCTTAATCTCAACAGGTTTAATTTCTTTCATTTATTTACCCTCTTTCATCATAATAAAGCTCATATGCCGTCCGCAGTTCTTATCCCGACGATAGGAGAAGAAGTTTCCTTGGTTTGAATAAGTACAGTTTTTATCAACGGAAATATTCGTATAAGGGACGCCGGCAAGAATGCACTGTTCACGGTTCAGACCTTTATTATCAACATAAGCTTTTTTAGTCTCTGTATTTTGATAAACAAAGGCTGAAGTATCAAAGCTCATAGTATTGATTAATTCTACAACTTCTTCGCCAACTTCAAAATTATCCTGACAGATTGCCGGCCCGATATAAACCAGCAATTGAGATGGATCAACACCTTCATTCTCTTTCAGATAATTAATTGCTTTACCGGTGATTTCTTTAACTGTACCTTGCCAGCCGGCATGGATTGCGCAAACCAGCTCCTGAATAGGATCGTAGATCAGCACTGGAACACAGTCAGCATGGAAGACACCAAGCATAATTCCTTTTTCTTTTGTATAAAGTGCGTCACAATCAGGAATTGCATTCGCATAATTGTCACTGCCTTTACCGCTGTCAGCGGCGGATACCTTAACTAGATGATCTGAATGTGTTTGCTGAGCAAATACACACTGATTCAAACCGATGTTGAAATCTTCACAGAATTTATTGCGGTTTTTTAATATATTTTCTTTATCGCCTCCTGCATGGAGAGCCATATTAAAATTCTCGGGCTGTTCAGCAACTCTTAACGTTGTACCGGCAGCAAGCATGCCATCATTTTTCCATAAGATATATTTTTTCATAGATTCCCTTCTTTCATTTGCGATCATTTAGAGTATATGATCTTTACGTTAGTATAATGCATTTTGACTGTTTTTCAAATCAATGACACTTTTTTCATCTCCTTGATCTGAGTTACAGACGCTGAAATCAATTGATTTTTGTAAATCAAGATTCTTGCGTGAAATTGCCATTCGCTAATAAATTATTTTGTAGTATAATATATTAAACACCTGTAATGGTAGGTATGCTTTAGGGGAGTCCAATATGAAAAACAGGAAAGGATTTACACTTATAGAATTGATTGTGGTTATAGCCATTCTTGGTATTTTGGCACTTTTTCTTGTTCCTTCCTTTATGGGATATGCGAAAGATGCGAAACAGTCTGTCTGTGAAAGTAATATGACATCGATTCAGCGTGCTTATCATTTTCAGATGGCAAAGCAGGAAAAAGATGAAACAGAAGATTTACTTAATGAAGTTATGAACAATAAGTATGATGATTTCAGCACCGCGCCTAAATGTCCATCAGGCGGTATCTACTATATTATTACCACGAATGAGAATGCCGATCAGACGAGCTTTCAGGTAGTATGCACAGAGCATTCAAATGCATTAGGCAAAATACCGACACAGATATTGAATCAGATGAAACATTTTACCCAGAATGTGAAAAATATGGATATCGATTCTGATGAGTTTGAAAAGTATTATAAATTATATCAGGAAAACGGCGGCGATAAAGATAAGACTTATTTTAAAAAACAGATACTGAATAATAATGATAAATTGCGGGAGTATTTACAATATATAAATGGCGGGTCATGGCCGGCTTTACAAGTGAATGGGCAAACTTTATATGTACAGCCATATCTTGATTCTGCATCAGGCAGCAGCGGCAGGAATCCAAGCTATGATATCTTTATTTATGCTTCACCGAACGGAAATGGTAATTGGAATACTAATTATATCTATGATTCAAACACCGGTAAGTGGTGGACGGGTAAAAAACAATCAGTGTCGCAAATAAATCATTTGAAAACGTAAAAGAAGAGATGCAAAAGAATAATTGGAGCGAAGTATCGAATCCACAGGATATGGTAATTACTGGCCAGATTGTCATGCCGTAAGGATAATTGTGAAAATGCTGTATTGTGTGCAGCTTCTTACTTATGCTATGATTACAGCAGGTGATACACATGCAGATTAATCGCTTGGATTTAGTATATTCATTATTTTCAATAGTTAATCAGAATAAGACTGATGATCCGGATTATGTACTTGCCAAGTATTTTCTTGAGCATTATACCGAATTAAGCAAGCTGAATATCCATGAGGTAGCGGCCGACTGTTACGTATCAAGAAGCAGTGTACGCCGTTTCTGTCAGCAAATCGGTTATGATAATTTTAAGGATCTTAAGGATGAATTCAGAGAATTCGATTATCAGTATAATTATTTTATGAAACTTACAGATCGAGATAATTACCGTGAATGGCTGGCGGGCGAGTTAGCTAAGATGGTGAATGAACTGAATCAACGTATGGATACTTCTGAGGTGGATCGTATCGTAGAACGGATTCATGACAGTGAGAATGTTGTATTCCTTTCTTCTTATTCGAGTATTTTATTTCTGATGGAATTTCAAAGACCGCTGATTTTAAGCGGTAAGCTTGTACGAATTATGACTGATACTAATATGGATATAGATTTTCTGCTGTCATTAGGTGAGAAGGATTATGTTATGACAGTATCGGCTACCGGTAATTTTGCCAGGGCAGTAATGCCGGTGATAACTCAGCTTCAGGCGTATAAAGCTTTAATGACTACGGCGCGGATCAGTGAGCTTGAGACTCCCTATGACCGTGTCTATCATTTAAGCGCTAATGATTATTCCAACGTGAAATCAGTTTATAGTAAGTATGGTATGGAATATGTATTTGATAATCTATATAGTACCTATGTGCGCCGTTATGGTACGATCATAAAGAATACAAAATAAGACTTAAGAGTATCTGCTGGACGCAGATGCTTTTTTATGGTGCAGAAATTGAACCCCATTTTTTTATCTGTTCCGTTAACATAAAGGTATGAAAAAGGAGAGTTGTACCATGAAAGTATTAATAGGCGGATTCGTTGCGGAATCCAATGCCAGAGTGAAGGAATATTGTGAGCTGACTCGTTTTATGCTGAAAACAGGCGATGAGGTAGCTAAGGCATTATATGTCGATGACTTATTTGCCGCTGAGGGTATTGAAGTAATACCGGCGATTTATGCAGACGGCAGAGCCGGCGGTATCGTCGCTAAGGAAGCGTTTGACTATATTGCTAATCAATTTATTAAGGCTGTAAAGGAACACCAGCATGAACTGGATGGAATGTTCTTTTTTCTGCATGGCGCCAGTCATGTGCAGGAACTGTCAGGCGGCAGCGGTGAGCATTATATAATTCGTGAAATTAGAAAAATTGTAGGTCCATACATGCCCATTGCCATGGTTATGGATCCGCACGGCAATCTGTCACAGGAGCAGGCTGATAATTGTACGATTATACGAACCTTTAGACATTCACCGCATACAGACCGCAGGGAATGTCATCGTTTCGTGGCTTCTTTGTTAATTGATTTGTTGAATCACCGCCGTAATATTCATCCGGTTTATCGCAAAGTACCGGTACTTTGGGTGGCGAGCGGACAGTTTCCACTGATGAACCGATGGTTTCGATTAATAAGATGCTTGATGAAATTGAAAAGGATGAGCGAATTATGTGCTGTTCATATCATATCGGTTATGTACGTCATGACAGTGATAAATGCGGCGCCAGTGTAATTGTAGTGCCTAATAGCGAGAAAGATACCGCTTATGCGAATACAAAGGCAGATGAAATTGCAGCTTTTGCTTTTTCTAAAAGGCATGAGTTTCATTTCACAGGCACGGCGCTGGAGCCGGAAGAGGCAGTGAGAGAAGTGATGGCAGTAAAGGGAAAACCATGCTTTATCACTGATTCTGGTGATAATTGTACAGCTGGCGGACCCGGTTGTAATACATTCATTCTTCGTCAATTCATGGCTCTGGAAGATTATGCAGATAAACGCATTCTCTTTGCTTGCATCAGTGATGAAGGCTGTGCTAATCAGCTTGCTGATCATGCGCTGGGCAGTGCTGTGAGCTTTGATTTAGGTATTGATGAAGATGCATTATCAGCCAAGGTTTCACTAAATGCTACAGTCCTTGCTAAAGGTGAACTGCATCATCATTATGGTGATCAGACAGCGATCGGCAGCTGTGTTACCGTTCGTCTGAAGGATCGTCCTATTGATATTGTGATTGCGCAAAAAGCGGTATCGTTTGCGGAAAAAGCTCAATATGATTATGCAGGCATTGATATGGATTATGATGTCATCGTTGTAAAACAGGGTTATTTATATCCTGAACTGAAGCAGGCAGCTAACTATTTTGTTATGTCTTTGACCGATGGGGCTACCAATCAACGTACAGAGAAAATCAAGTATCAGAAAATTTTAAGACCTATGTATCCGATTGATGCAATTTAGAATAAGAGGGAGCAAAAGCTGGCACCCTTTTAAGAAAAAATGATGCTAGACTAAGGATAACAAGGATCAGGCAGAGAAATGCTGATGCGCGCATGAATCATTCAGTTAGCTAGAATGTCTGCATCATTGGATTTATGTTTTGAATATACGAAAATATCGATAAAGGAGATTCGCTATGTACTATAAAGAAAAGCCAAAGTTTCCGGACACTTTCTTATGGGGAGCTTCATCGGCTGCCTGGCAGGTTGAGGGGGGGTTGCTGAGGATGGCAGAACACCGGCAATTATTGATTTAAACAGCAAGAAGAAAAAACCATATACAGATAATTCAATTACAGCCGATCATTATCATCATTATAAAGAGGATGCTGCGCTGATGGCTGAATGCGGATTCAGTTCATATCGTTTTTCAATCTCATGGTCAAGAATTATACCTGCCAGTGATGGCACTGTAAATGAAAAGGTATTCAGTTCTATAATGACTTGATTAATGAATTAATACGCCATCATATTACACCGATCGTAACGCTGTATCATTATGATATGCCGGTGTGGGTTGATGAAGAATTAGGCGGCTGGCGTGATCGCCGCACAATTGATGCATTTGATCATTATGTTCGAGTATGTTTTAATGAATTTGGTGATCGGGTAAAATATTGGCTGTCAATTAATGAACAGAATATGCAGATAGTTTATGGCAAATGGTTAGGTATCGATAAGGGATGTACTGACTGGGAAAAAGAAAAGTGGCAGATCAATCATATTATGAATCTGTGTCATGCTAAGGCTGTTATTGCCTGTCATGAGATGGTTGCAGATGGGAAAATCGGGCCGGTTCCCGGATATGTGCCGATTTATCCAAAAAGCTGCAGGCCTGCTGATCAGATTGCGGCTATGAATGCTGAAGAATTGACTGAGAAGATCTGGAACGATTTATATGTTCATCGCGAATACAGCAGTTTTGTGAAAAAGTATTGGCAGCTTCATGAGGTTGATCCGGATATTCGGCCAGGGATATGGAGCTGATTCAGCAGGCTAAGATTGATTTCTTTGCATTGAACTGCTATCGAAGCAATACGGCGATGGATTGTCCGCCTGATGAAAATTATCTTGAACTTCAGCTGAATAAGGAAGGAATTAAAGGACAGTTTGTGTATCCCAAGTTTCCTGGCGAATATCAATTATGCGCAATCCTTATGTAGAGGTAACGGATTGGGATTGGGAAATTGATCCGATTGCGATGCGCTATATGCTGCGTTATATGTGGGATCATTACCGTCTGCCAATGATGATTACAGAAAATGGTATTGGCGCACATGATGTATTAAGTGAAGACGGTCATGTTCATGATGAGTATCGCATCAATTTCCTGCGTGATCAGATCGAACAGATTGGTTTAGCCATTGAGGATGGCTGTGAGGTTTGGGGATATAATCCATGGTCATTTACTGATTTATTAAGTACCGGCAATGGTATGGCAAAGCGCTATGGTTTAGTTTATGTAAATACAACTGATCAAGAAGTATTAGATTTGCGGCGTATAAAAAAGATTCCTTTTATTGGTACAGCAAACTGATTAAATCAAAGGGTCAGGATTTAGGAAAATAAGGAGAACGGCGATGAAAAGCAGCGAAAAAGAAATAAAAATGATTGATGATATTATTCAGCTTGTTGGCGGTGTTGATAATATTAATACAGTAATGCATTGTTCAACACGATTGCGCTTTACATTAAAAAAGGAAGCAGCAGCGGATGTGGAAGCGATTGAAAAGATTGAAGGGGTATTAGGAGCACAGTGGAAAGCAGGACAGCTGCAGGTAATTATCGGTCAAAAGGTTGGCCGTCTGTATAATGAATTAATCAGCCGTTATAAAATAGAAGCTCAAGGTGAAGTTCCTGATGATTATGGTGAGAAAAAGAAATTCTCATTTGCGATGATTTTAGACTTTTTAGCGGGTTGTTTATCACCATGCCTGCCTTGTATTCTCGGCGGCGGTTTATTAAAGGGTTTGATCAGTTTGTTTGTCATGCTGAGTATCTTGACTCCGGAAACCGGCTTTCATACATTGTTGACTATTCTCTCTGATGTACCGTTTTATTTTCTGCCATTCTTATTAGCAAGTTCAGCAGCTAAAAAATTCGGTACTGATCAGATGATGGCAATGGCTGTTGCCGGTATGTTGATGTATCCAACGGTTATCAATAATGCGGGGTCATCAATTTCAGTGCTTGGACTGCCGATTACTTATGTTAAATATTCTGGTTCGGTGATTCCGATTATTTTATCCGTATGGGTTTTGAAATATGTTTATAAATGGGTGAATAAAGTGATTCCGGATACTATGCGAATGCTGTTTGCACCGGTTTGCATCTTTATTATCATGGGCGTTGTCAGCTTGGGAATTACCGGCCCCATCGGTTATTATTTAAGCTCATATGTCGCGATGGCAGTCAATTGGCTGTTTGCTTTCTCACCGGTGGTTGCTGGCTTTGTTGTTGGCTTTACCCGTCAGTTTATTGTTTTCACTGGTATGCATTTGAGTTTGACTTCAATTATACTCTCCAATATTGAAGTTTATGGTTATGATCCGCTGATCGCTATCTATGGTATTAGTGCTTTAGCTGTATCAGGTGCAGCATTCGGTGCTTTCTTTAGATTAAAGAATAAGAGTAACCGTCAGGTAGCCTTATCCTCAGGAATCAGTGCTTTACTCGGCATCACTGAACCAGGCCTTTACGGTGTGCTTGTACGTTTTAAGTGGCCGTTTATGGCTGTTTCTATTGCCAGCGGTATCGGCGGCGTTATCAGTGCCTTATTAGGCGGTCATGGGTATACAGTATCTACACCTTCAGTAATTACCTTATCTATTTTTGAGGATACGATGCCGGCAGTAGCATTAAGTTATGCGGTAGCATTTATCATCGCCTTTGTGTTAACATATATACGTCCAATTGATGAAACGGCTGCTAAGAGTGAAAAAGCATTGGCGGCTGAGAAAAACTGGTGATTAAGTAGAATCATCACCGGCTGAAATTTGCGCACCGGCTAAGGTACAATGATCGAATTAAGTGAAGTAAATGATAAAACATTTGCCAGCGGTGTAATTGGCAAGGGAATGGCGGTCGTGCCTTCTAATGGAGACTTATATGCACCGGTTGACGGTGTAGTGTCAATGATTTTTCCTACTCAGCATGCACTGGGCTTTACAACTGACGATGGTAAAGAAATCTTGGTTCATATCGGTTTAGAGACTGTAGATCTCAATGGAGAAGGCTTTAATCTTGAGATTAAGACGGGTCAGCGGGTTAAATGCGGTGAGCGAATCGGCAGTTTTGATTTAGGCTTGCTGAAGGAAAAGGCTATGATCCTACAATTATCGTGGCTGCGACACATAATGACAGTCAGATTACAGCGCAGGCAGCGGGGAAAGTAGAAGCCAAGGATATAATGTATACAATTAATGTCTAAAAGAAAGCAGGTGACAGGATGAGGGCAGGTTACGCAAGAGAAATAATTAATCCGTTTTATCCTTGTAAAATGGAAGGATATAATGAAGCCAGATTCTGTTTCAATCAAAGTGACGAACAGAAGGCGGCAAGCGGTGAAGGCTTGAGAACGGCCTATGGACAGCGTGATGATCTGTTGATGGATGTGCTGTGTATAGAAGCTAAAACAATGCTGGTTTTTATACAGCTTGATATTTGCATTGTTGAAAGAGAATTTGCTGACTTCTGCCGTGAGGCTTTGACGCGTGAATTTCATTTATGTCGGGAACAGATTTCCATTGCATGCTCACACACGCACAATTCACCGGTTGTCTCTCATGGTATGGCTTATGATTTGAAACCGGATCTTAAATATTGGGAATTGATCAGAGATAAGATGACAGTGGCTTTGCGTCAGGCAATGAGCAAGCTTGAGAAGGTGAGCATTAGCTTGGACCGGCATACAGTAACGGGTTATTATAATAATCGGAATCGGCCCAATGAAGAGTATTACCACTATTGTGATGAAATCCGAATCAGTGCGGCTGATAAGCCTATTGTTAAAATTCTGAACTTGGCTTGTCATCCTACGATTCTCGGTGCCCAGAATATGCTGATCAGTGCGGATTTCTTTGGTGTTATGCGCAGATGTTTACAAGGGAATGACGGATATCCGGTAATGATTTTAAATGGTGAAGCAGGCGACAGTTCACCGCGTTTGCTTAAAAAAGGTGTGGACTGGCAGGAGTGTATCCGTTATGGTGAGGGAATTGCTGCCCAATTGATGAATCCATGTGCTCGGCGAATGGTTGAGGTAGATGAAGCTGATGTGAAAGAAATTGTTTATCCTATTGATTATGAGCCGCAAAAGAATGAGTATCTGCTTAATCAAAAGCAGAAACTGGAAGCTGAATTGCAAACGCTGAGTCCGGGTAGTGATCGTTACCATCGAATAGAAACATGCTATCTTTATGATGTTAAAGATAAACTGAAAAAGGATCATATCCGTTATGAGACGCTGAGTTATATCTATGACTTTAATGCTTTCAGGATAGTCTGTGTTCCTTGTGAAATTGATACTGTATTAGGCGCGAGACTTCGTTATGCGGATGAAAAGCCTACTTATCTGTGTGCATATAGTAACGGCTTTCACTATTATGCGGTTAATAAGGATGAGTATGGAATCGTTTTTGAATCATATAATACTTATTTTCCTTATGGTGCAGCTGATGAGATGGTGGATGCGATTCTTCATGAATATAAATAAAAAGAAAAAGAGGTGCGGTTATGAATCTATTTGATGCAGTAAAACTAAAGGAAATACCTGAACCTATTTTATCTAAAGCTGAAAAACCAGTGATGCTGAGTGATGAAACAATGCAGGAAAGAAAAGCCAAGCTGCTTGCTGAAATGCAATCAGAAAAGCTTGATGTGATGCTTATTTATGGTGATCTTGAACATGGTTCCAATTTTGAATATTTAACTGGTTTTCTTCCTCGGTTTGAGGAAGCGCTGCTTGCCGTGCATCAAAATGGCACCGCGTATTTACTGCTTGGCAATGAAAATTTGAATAAGGCGGGTATCTCCCGAATCAAGGCAAAGGCTGTTCATGTACCGTACTTTTCTTTGCCTAATCAGCCAATGCGGGGTGAACGATCACTGGTTGACTGTTTTAAGGAAGCAGGAATTCAAAAAGGAATGCGGCTCGGCGTTGTCGGCTGGAAAATGTTCACTAGTCAGTTTAATGATAATACACAGCTTTTTGATCTTCCTTATTATATTGTACAGGCACTTGAATTTTTAGTTGGCAGAAAGAATCTAACGAATCGATGTGATTTATTTATCGGTGCAGAAGGAATCCGAACGATTAATAATGCTAATGAGCTTGCCCATTATGAATTTGGATCTGCTTTAGCGAGCGATGGCATGCTGGCGGCAATGAATATGCTGGAGGTAGGAGTTTCAGAAATGGATCTTGGTCAATGCCTGAATCGTTATGGCCAGCGCAACAGTGTTGTTACCATCGCTGCCGCCGGAGAACGTTTCGTTAAGGCCAATCTCTATCCCACTGATAATCAGGTTAAACTAGGCGACAAAATATCTTTGACTGTGGGTTATAAGGGTGGTTTAAGCAGCCGCAGCGGTTATGCGCTGTATGATGAAACACAATTGACAGTTCCCTATTTGGATGGGATTGCAAAGCCTTATTATTATGCGGTTGCAGCTTGGCTTGAAAACATTCGGCTTGGTATGAGCGGAGATGCTTTGTATCAAAAGATCGAACAGGTATTGCCTAAGGATAAATATCACTGGCATTTGAATCCTGGTCATTTGTGCGCGGATGAGGAATGGTTGTCATCACCCATCTTTGAAGGTTCGGCAGCTATTTTAAAAGTGGAATGTTGCTTCAGATTGATATCATTCCAAGTGTTGAGGGAATGGGCGGTGCCAGCTGTGAGAGCGGGATTGCTTTAGCGGATGAAGCATTGCGTAAACAGCTAAAACAAGAATATCCCGCCCTATATGAAACATTCATGAAGCGTCGTGTATATATTAGTGAAGTGCTGGGTATCCATCTGCATCCAGAAGTGCTGCCGATGAATGATACAGTTGCTTATTATCGCCCGCTGATGCTGAATAAGAAACTAGCATTTGTAAAAGAGTAGACTCCATCCGGGAGTTTTCTTTTGCCAAGAACAAGTTTCACGGCTGTTTTTCTTTTTTTGCTTATGCTATAATAACATTATTCGTAAACAGTATGGAGCACAGGTATGCGTAAGAAAGATGGATTTACATTAATAGAATTAATCGTTGTCATTGCCATTCTCGGTATTTTTGGCACTTTTTTTAGTACCGTCTTTTATCGGTTATGCTCAAGATGCCAAGAAAGCTGTTTGTGATAGTAATCTAACTTCAATCAACCGTGCTTATCAGGCAAAGCTTACCAGACTTGGCAGTGATGAGAATTATGATTTACTGAATGAGGTATTAAATAATACGAATGAAGAATATTTCTCAGCCGTGCCTAAATGTCCTGACGGCGGCAGCTACTTGATTGAATCATACACAACTGATTCAGGCAAAACTGCCTATCGGACAAAATGTATGATTCATTCTAAAACTGCTTCGACCATTCCGGTTCAGATTTTTGAACAAATGAATGATTTGATAAATAACCCAAGTAAATACAAACAATTTAATCCTTACGGAAGTGACAAGAATATTTCTGATTGGCAGTTAAACAGTAATGATCAAGTACGGGCTATCTTAAAGAAAGCCAATGGCGGAAAATGGCCGACACTCCTCCTTGACGGCAGTGATACTACCTATTATGTACAGCCTTATATGGATACATATAAATCAGGGACAACAACACCAAGCGGCCAAAAGTATGTCTATGCGTCGACGGGTGAAAATTGGTTTGCTTCGCTGATTTATGATCATGACAGCGGTAAGTGGTATCAGCCGCCGACTAAAAATCAGACAATTTTAATCGCTAATAAATCCTATGATTCTGTTAAAGCAGAAATGGAAAAACTGCATTGGGTGGAAGCTAACCCTGTGATTTCCGGAGAAATTATCATACCATAACGAACAGATGCATAGTCTGTTCCTTTTTTATGTTACACACATAATTTCACATTCATTTTTATTTGATTTTAGCACTTTGTAGTTGACAGTGCTAAAGATTCGGTATATACTGTTAGCAGTGAGAAGGGTTGAGTGCTAGAAAGGAGCGGTGAATATGGATCAGCTAACATTCAGACAGACGAATGTATTTAAAACCATCGTTGATGAATTTATCCGCACCGCAGAACCGGTCGGCAGTAAAACATTGCTGACACTGCTTGATTTCAATTGTTCGTCGGCAACGCTGCGCAATGAAATGGCAGCACTTGAAGAAATGGGATTGCTTGAAAAAACACATACCTCAAGCGGACGTATTCCTTCTTCTAAGGGTTATCGTTATTATGTCGATAATCTGATGGAAAAACAGCTTGATCAGAAGGTTGTCAATGCCTTGCAGACTGTCTTTGATGCCCGCAACATGAGCATCGATGAGGTAGTTAGACAAAGCTGTGATATTCTCTCACAGATGACAAATCTGACAAGTGTGGTTCTGGGACCTGAATCAAGGTATCAGACCTTGCAGCATATCTCACTGATTCCGATCAATGAACGCAGTGCGGTGGCGATATTTATTACCAATCACGGTCATACAGAAAATAAAACCTTCCAATTTGAAGATAATATTTCGATGAGTGATATTACCACATGCTGCAATATATTGAATGAGAATTTATGCGGTGTTGCATTAAATGAAGTTGTTGAAAAATGAAAGAGATTGAACCGTTGCTGGCAGGCAAGGTTAAGCGGCATGAAATATTATTTGAAGCCTTTGTCAATGCCTTCGTGCGGTTTGCCAGTGATCAGGTTTATCTGTCAGGACAGAAAAACATGCTGTATCAGCCGGAATTTGCCGATATTGAAAAGCTGAAGCAGCTGATGTCCATGCTGGAAAACAGCAGTCTGTGGCGTCAGATCGGATACAGCAATGAAGAAACGGCGATCCGTATCGGGACAGATAATAAGGAATTGATGAATATTGATGATGTATCCGTTATATCAAGCCGGTTTAAGATCAATAAGGATGAGGAAGGTCAGCTGATGGTTGTCGGACCTACTCGCATGCCTTATAATCAGGTTGTGGCTTTAATGGAATATATGAGTCAGCAGATTGAAAAGATGTTCAACAACGAATAAGGAGAATAAAATGGACGAGAAAAAACAGAAGAAAAGCAGACATGCGAAGCGGCGGCTGAGGAAACTAAGCCAAACGTTGAAGCCGAAGCCTGTGAATGTGAATGCCATGAGGAAGCTGAAACTTGTGAATGTGAACATGAAGGCAAGGGTCACGGACATGGCAGGAAAAAAGAAGTTGAACGGCTGAAAGCGGAAAATGAAGATTTACGCAAGGAATTAGACGTAGCCAAGAATGCTTATTACAAGGCGTATGCAGATACTGAAAATGCGAAGCGCCGGCTTCAGCAGGAGTTTGATACTGCTAATAAATATAAAATGCAGAGCTTTGGTAAAGAGATTCTGCCTGTCATTGACAATCTTGAACGAGCGTTGATCGTCAAGAGTGATTCAGAAGATATCAAGACTTATGTAAAGGGTTTTGAAATGATCTATAACCAATTGATCGAGCTTCTGAAAAAAGAAGGTATCACTGAAATCGAAGCGAGTGATCAGCCGTTTGATCCAAATTTCCATCAGGCACTGATGCAGGAAAGCCGGGAAGGCGTGGAAAGCGGTATGGTATTGGAAGTATTACAAAAAGGCTATATGATTAAAGATCGTATTTTAAGACCAGCGCTTGTAAAGGTAAGCGAATAAGGAGGACACACATTATGAGTAAAATTATCGGTATTGACTTAGGTACAACAAATTCATGCGTTGCTGTTATGGATGGCGGCGACTGCAAAGTTATCACAAACCCGGAAGGAAACAGAACAACTCCGTCAGTAGTTGCTTATAAGAACGGTGAGCGTATCGTTGGTGATGCTGCTAAACGTCAGGTAGTAACTAATAAGGATACGGTTTCTTCAATTAAGCGTTTAATGGGTACGAATGAAAAAGTAACGTTAGAAGGCAAAGAATATACTCCTCAGGAAATTTCTGCAATGGTTCTTCAATATTTAAAATCTTATGCAGAAGGTTATCTTGGTGAAACAGTAACTAAAGCTGTTATTACTGTTCCTGCATATTTCAATGATGCTCAGCGTCAGGCAACTAAAGATGCCGGTAAAATTGCCGGTCTTGAAGTTGAACGTATTATCAATGAACCGACAGCTGCCGCGTTAGCTTATGGTATCGATAAGACAGATAAAGAACAAAAGGTTCTGGTTTATGACTTAGGCGGCGGTACATTCGATGTATCGATCCTTGAATTAGCTGACGGTACATTTGAAGTATTATCAACTTCAGGTGATACTCATCTGGGCGGCGATGATTTTGATAACATTGTTGTTGATTGGATGGTAGATTCTTTCAAGAAAGAAAATGGCATTGATCTGCGTTCAGATAAAATGGCTATGCAGCGTTTAAAAGAAGCTGCTGAAAAAGCGAAAAAGGATTTAAGCGGTACAGTAACAACGCAGATTTCATTACCGTTTATCTCAGCCGGAGCTAATGGTCCGCTGCACTTTGAAGCAACATTAACCAGAGCTAAATTTGATGAAATGACTAAGTCGTTAGTTGAACGTACAATCATCCCGGTACGTAATGCATTAAGAGATGCCGGTTTGACAAAGAATGATATTCATCAGGTATTATTAGTTGGCGGTTCTACACGTATACCGGCTGTACAGGAAGCTGTTAAGAATGAATTAGGGAAAGAACCAAATAAATCAGTAAACCCAGACGAAGCAGTAGCAATGGGTGCCGCTATCCAGGGCGGTGTCATCAGCGGTGATGTTAAAGACGTATTATTGCTGGACGTTACACCATTGTCATTAGGTATCGAAACGATGGGTAATGTAATGACAGTATTGATTCCTAGAAATACAACGATTCCTACAAGTAAATCACAGATCTTCTCAACAGCTGCTGATAATCAGCCGGCCGTAGATATTCATGTATTGCAGGGTGAAAGACCAATGGCTAACGATAATAAGACATTAGGTATGTTTAAGTTAGACGGTATCGCACCGGCACGCCGTGGTATTCCTCAAATTGAAGTTACTTTCGATATTGACGTTAACGGCATCGTACACGTATCTGCATTGGATAAAGGTACTAACAAGAAACAGTCTATTACGATTTCTAATTCATCAGGTTTAAGCGATGAAGAAATTGAACGTATGGTCAAGGAAGCCGAAGAACATAAGGCTGAAGATGAAAAGCGTAAAGAAGATGCTGAATTAAAGAATAAGGCAGAAGCGTTCATCAACCAAATTGATACTTCAATCGCTGAAGCCGGCGATAAGATCGACGCTAAGCAGAAGGAAGAAACAATGAAGCTTCGTGATGAACTGCAAAAAGCTCTTGACGAAAATGATATGGAGTCTGTAAAATCTAAGCTGGATGCACTTGAAAAAGCCGCACAGGCTGCCAGTGAAGCAATGTATCAGCAGCAGGCACAGCAGGGTGCTGACGCTGGTTCGGCAAATAACAACGATGATAACGTTGTGGATGCTGATTTTAAAGAAAAGAACTAAGCAGTTTATAGAAACACGAATTCTAGCCATCGCTAGAATTTCGTGTTTAACAAGAGAATAAAGGTCAAGGGTGATTCTATGGAAAAAGAGATTATTATGAGGTGCTTGGACTCAGCAAGGGTGCAAGTGAGGCTGAAATAAAAAAGCATACCGTTCCCTGGCGAAGAAGTATCATCCTGATGTGAATAAAGAAGCAGGCGCTGAGGAAAAGTTTAAGGAAATTAATGAAGCCTATGAGGTGTTAAGCGATCCTCAAAAGAAAGCAAATTATGATCAGTTTGGTCATGCGGGCATGGACGGCGCTTTTGGCGGCGGTGCCGGCGGCTTCTCAGGCGCTGGTTTTGATGATTTCAGTGATATTTTTGGGTCTTTCTTCGGCGGCGGAACATCTTCACGCCGTCAGTCAACAGGACCGCGCAAAGGAAATGACCGCTTCATGCAGATGCGGATTGATTTCATGGACGCGGTATTTGGCAAGAGTGAAGAAATTACGCTGGAAGTGGATGAACAGTGCAGTGAGTGTTTGGGCAGCGGTGCGCGCAGCAAAGATGATATTCAGTCATGCTCAAGATGTAACGGCACCGGTCAGATTCAGCAGCAGTCAAGAACACCATTTGGTGTTTTCATGACCAACTCTATCTGTCCGGAATGTAACGGTACTGGTAAGCAAATCAAAAATAAATGTCCGAAATGCCATGGCCGCGGCTATGAGCATAAGCGTGTTAAGCTGGAAATTAAGATTCCGGCAGGGATTCAGTCCGGTCAGCAGATCCGTGTAGCCAATAAAGGTGAGCGGGGTACTAACGGAGGGCCGAACGGTGATTTATACATTGAAATCAATGTAAACCGTCATCCTAATTTTGTCCGTGACGGCAATGATATTCGTATCTCGGTACCAATCAGCGCTGTTGATGCGACATTAGGCTGCAGTGTTGATGTGCCGACCGTTTACGGTGATGTTGAATTGACGATTCCGGCGGGTACTCAGCATGGTACTCAATTCCGGCTGCGCGGTAAGGGTGTTAAAGCCCCTCGCGGCGGTCAAGGGGATCAGTATGTAGAAGTAAAAGTGGAGATTCCGACTAAGCTGTCTCGTGAAGAAAAAGAATACTATGAAAAATTAAAGAACAGCAAGACAAGTGAATCACCATTTGATAAGTTTAAAAAAGCATTTAAGAAATAGTAAAAAATCTCGGCATTGCTGAGATTTTTATTTTTAATTTTAAGACCATTGAGTATGCAAAAGTTATTGCTTTTCCATCTGCCGCAAAAACAACAAGACAGAATTACCTATGACAGTGTAACCTGCTGCCCGCCATATATGAGGGTATAGAAAATTGTGATTTGCGGTTATACTGAGATAAACAGCCGTACTCTGACAAATAACGCACTGTGCCCTTCCTATCGGTAAAAGCGGCAATGCATATGTGAAAAAGAATAGTTACAATTGTTTTGTATAGAATCTGATTTCAGACGTTGAAGATTTGTATATTCTTATTCTCCCTCTTACATGATATAATAAGTTAATGATATATGTTATAATATATCGGTATTATTGCTCATTGCGGGAGGTTAAGGTATGCAGAGTAAATGGATGTCTAATTTCTTATATGTAATCGCTGGTTCTTTTTTATTTGGTATGGCAGTTAATTTATTTGTGGTTCCCATGCATGTATATAATGGCGGAATCATCGGAATCGCGCAGATTATCAGAACACTGCTGACGGAACTCTTTCATTTTGAATTTAATTTTGATATTGCCGGTATCATTAATTTTTTGTTGAATATACCTTTATTTTTAATCGCATATAAAAGTATTTCTAAAAAGTTTTTTGTATTGACGCTGCTTTCAATCATCGTTCAGACAATTACTTTTTCAATTGTGCCAATTCCTGAAACAGCGATTCTCAAAGATCCGCTGACAAGCATGATCATTGCCGGTTTGATCGGCGGTTATGGGACAGGCTTATGTCTGAAGGCAGGCGGCAGCGGAGCAGGTGCAGATATCCTCGGTGTCTTTTTTGCGATGCGTTCAAAAACCTTTACGGTTGGCAGGCTTTCAATCGTAATTAATGCTCTTGTCTACACATATTGTGCTTTTGCATTTTCCTTTTCAAATGCAATCTATTCTATTATCTACGCAGTAGTATTTGCACTGGCAATGGATAAGATCCATACACAAAATATTATTGTAAAAGCGACGGTTATCACTAAACATCAAGAAGTCAAGCAAAAGGTACTGACTGAACTGGGCCGCGGTGTTACAAGCTGGCAGGGAATGGGCGTGTATACGAATGAAGAGACCGATGTGTTTATTACCATCCTTTCAAAATATGAAGCCGGCATGCTGAAGCAATGTGTTTTAGCGTTAGACCCCAACGCTTTTATCATCTTGAGTGAGGGAAATGAAATTGTCGGCAATTATGAAAAACGCTTTTGATCAGGCATAAAAATATAACATGTCATAATAAGATGGATGATTCACCTGGCAACTGCGTCATAACAGGGCGGCAGTAACGTTGGGTGTTCTTTTTTGAATGATTTCAGTTCAAAAGCTTAAATATCATAGCTGATGGGGTATAAATCGCTCAATTTATCCATATATAGTAGTGATTCAGGAGGTTTTTACAATGAATATATAAAATGATCTATGAAATTGATAGTATATCTTGACAAACTAGATATAACAAGTTAGTATATAGTTATAACAAGAGACAGGAGGTGTTATAACCATGATCATGTATGATATTCACGGACATATGGGAAAAACAAGTTCAGGGGATCTTAATTCCGCTGATGATCTGATCAAGGATATGGATCATTATGGAATTGCCAAGATCGGCATCAGCAGTTTATCCGGCACGGTAAACCGAATTCAAAACGATTTAGTATATGAGGCACATCTTCAATACCCTGATCGGATTTATCCCTATGCTTTTATTAATCCAAAAGCGCCGGACGCGCTGCAGGAAATTGATTTATGCCTCGGTGAAAGAAAATATAAGGCAGTTAAATTTCATTCCTGGAAGAATGGCTATTATGCAGATAATACTCCGCAGTTAGAGGAAGTTCTCACACGCATCGAACAATATGGCGTTCATGTTCAGACGCATGTCGGTACCAGCCCTTTAAGTACCCCCTTTGCCTGGATTCGTTATGCGAAAAAGCATCCCAATCTAAGGTTTGTATTCACCCATATGGGCTGCCGCGAGTTTGCGTACAGCGTCATTGAAGCGGTTCGTGATATTCCTAATATTTATCTTGAAACATCTGTCGTTTATGAGGCAGATGTGCTTAAGAAGGTCAAAGATTGTGTTGGTTCTAAACGCATCGTATTCGGTACAGACTGGCCGTATAAATCAGTAGAATGTGAAATTCAGAAAATTTATCAGATGGCTTTACAGATGCCGAGCTTGAGGATGTATTCTATAAAAACGCGGAACAGTTATGGACATAAAGGGAGGAAATGAAAATGAACATTAATGTCTTCAGAATTGATGATCGTCTGATTCATGGTCAGATTGTTACCAAATGGATCAAAGACGCGGCAGCCAAAATGATCATGGTTGTTGATGATAAAGCTGCCGGTGATAAAACACAGCAGATGATTCTGAAATTCGCTGTACCATCAGGCATTAAGCTTGAAATATTAAGCAAAGAAGATGCTGTGAAACGGGTCAATGAGGATCAGAGTAATACCAATGTATTGATGCTGGTCAGAAATCCTAAAGAAGCCAATGCTTTAGTAGAAATGGGATTAAAAATTGACCGCATTATTATCGGCAATATCTCAAATTCTAAATCAGAAGTTGGCAGAACTAAGCTGCTTGATTATATTTATGTCGAACCGGGTGATGTTGAAGCAATCCGCAGTCTTGACAGCAAGGGGATAAAGTTGGAGGTCAAGGCAATTCCTGAGGAGAAGGCAAAAGACCCTATCGAATTGATTAATAAAAAATTAGGATAATTGAAATTTAGACGAGGGAGGAAATACCATGTTTATAGAAGCATTATTAACGTCTATTATCGTTTGGCTTGGTTTCTTAGATAAAGCATTCCTGCATACATTCCTATATCGTCCGATCGTAATCGGGCCATTGGTAGGTTTGGTATTCGGTGATCTGACTATGGGCTTACAAGTTGGCTGCGCGGTTGAGTTAATGTTCTTAGCCGTAATTTTCGTAGGTACCGCGATTCCGCCTGATGAAACAATCAGCGCCGGCTTGGCAACCGCATTAGCTTGTGCGACAGGAAGTGTTGAAGTCGGTATCGCAACGGCACTGCCGATTTCATTTGTCGGTCAAATTTTCCGTCAGACAAGAAATTCTACGATTTATGAGATTACTCAGCGTCAGGTCGATAAGGCTGCGGCTGAAGCAAATCCAAAGAAAGTAATTTTATGGACATCGATTATTCCATCAGTAATTGAATATATTTGTTTTGGTGTACCGACCTTTGTAGGTGTCTATTTCGGAGCCAGTTATGTTCAGGCATTCATTGATATTATTCCACCATGGCTGATTGACGGTATCGCGGCCGGCGGCGGTTTGCTTGGTGCTGTCGGTGTTGCCTTGCTGCTTGGTTCTGTTAAAGATAAAAGCTCTTGGCCTTATTTCTTAGTTGGTTTCCTGTTTGCTTCTTATTTAGGCATCAATATGATTGGTATCGCATTGATCGCGATCATCTGCGTAGGCTTGAATTACTATGCGGATAAGAAAAAGAGTCAGGATGAAGAATTTGAAGCCAGTGATTATGAAGCTGAAAACGGCGATCGATCCTATTGTGTTGTCGAAAAGAAAGATTTGTGGCGTACATTCAAATACGCATTGGCAATTGAGAGCGGTAACTGTACAACTCGTCAGGAAGCAGATGGCTTCTTACAGGGCATGATTCCGGTTCTTGATAAAGTTTATGATGATAAAGAAGAACGTGCGAAAGCTTATCAGCGTCACTGTGAACTGTTTTTAACTGAAGGCCGTATGGCATCATTCTGTATTGGTATCTCCTGTGCGATGGAAGAACGAAACGCTAAAGTCGGCGATATCGATGTCGATTCAATTAATGCGATCAAAGTAGCATTGATGGGACCTTTAGCCGGTGTCGGAGATTCACTGATTCATGGTACATTGCGTCCGATCATGGCGGGTCTTGCCTGTTCAATGGTAGCTGCCAGCAATTATATCAGTCCGATCGGTTCGATTCTGTTTTTTGCGGTAATGACGATCGTTGGTATGGGTGTTCGTTATTTCGGTATTTTTAAAGGCTATGAAGGCGGTTTAGCATTAGTGGCAAATCTTCAGGAAGGCGGTATGCTTGACCGTCTGACTAAATATGCAGGTATCGCGGCATTTACTGTCTGCGGCGGTTTTATTTCTGCGTTAGTTTATGTAACTTTAAATATCTCTTATACACAGGGTGATACTGTAATCGCTCTTCAGGAAGTATTAGATGCTTAATGCCAAATCTGATTCCGCTGCTTTATACATTATTGATGTATTGGCTGATTGATAAGAAAAAGGTTAACATTATCCTGCTGATGGTACTTACAATCATGCTTGGTATCGTTGGTGTATTCGTTGGTATTTTATAAAAAGAAATTGGAGGTAGGTATATGGTGCTGGATTTTCATGCCCATCTTGACCGTGATCCGATCACCAAAGAATACGATGTGACTGGATTGCTTCAGGATATGGAAGAAAATAAGATTGATCAAAGAGTTGTGTCTACGTTTTATGGCGCGAGTATGTCTGCGGCCAATGATAAAATTATTGAGCTGGTTCGCCAATATCCAGATAAATTGATTGGCTGCGCAGTGATTAATCCTAAGCTTGATGATGCCGTTGAGGAAGTCAGACGAATCGCGTCGGCTGATGAAATTAAAATGATTGAATTTAATTCGCTGGAACATGGCTATCGGCCAGAGAAATTTGCCTATAACATTGATCCGATCTTAAAGATCTGTGAAGCAAAGGGACTGATCGTTAAGCTGTTCTGCGGACAGGGATTTTATACAATGCCTGAGCAATGGGTTTATTACACTCATCGTTATCCAAAGGTACAATTTGTGATTCTGCATATGGGCGGCACAGATTATACGTATGGAACGGTTGATTTATGCAAAGAAGAAGGCACTGATAATCTGATGCTTGAAACTTCATATGAAACCGAGGTACCGGCATTGCATAAGATGTTTAAAGAATTACCGGTTGATAAATTCTTATATGGATCGAATAATCCAAGTAATTTTACTAATTTATCAATCATGAAATTCGATTCGCTGAATCTGTCTGCGGCTGCGATGGATAAAATATTTTATCAAAATGCTGCACGATTATTAAAACTGAAATAGGGGAGCGGCGCTCTCCTATTCTAATAATGAATCAAGGAGGAATATATGGAGAAGAATGAGGTTAGAGAACTGCTTCCCAAAAGCTGTCTGAAGGCTTTTGATGATATTGTAGAGGGCCGCTCATTGGGCGCCAGCAATCACATTAAAATGATATCTGCAATGTATGCGGACATTGCTGCTCAGAACGATGAAGCCGGAGCTAGTGAAAAAATCAGGCCATCGGTGATTTCTTTAAGGAGACCCGCGGCAAGTCAAGCTACGCGATCGTTTTGGCGCTGGCGAAGATTGAAGCGAAGATTGAAACTGGCAGCGGCACTTATGAAATGCGGGTAAAAGCGGCTAGGGATGCCTATTTCAATGAGGCTGAAGAAGATTTAAAGAAGCTGCTTACGTATACGAAACGCTTAATGGCAAAGATGTCGTGCATTATGATTTTTGATTACTCAAGCACAGTAGAAAAAGCTGTCTGCGCGGCGGATCAGAAACTGGTTGTTTATATCCCTGAAAGCAGGGTGATCAATGGCGGTTATCCTTTTGTTAAGGGGATCGTTGAGGCTGGTCATACGGTACATTTTATTCCTGACGCTTCCATGCTGTCAGTACTGCACAAGGTGGATGCTGTTTTTATCGGCGCGGAAACATTCTATCCTGACGGTACGGCATTTAATACGATTGGATCTGATATTTTAGCTGAATTATGTATGCTCAGACATGTGCCTTATTATGTGTTAACACCGCTGATTAAGGGAGATATCCGCGCCCGTTACGGCATTTATAAAGAAGTGTTGACCAAGGATTTGAAAAGTGAACTTGCGGCTGAGTGGCCTGAAGCATTAAAGATGCGCGTAGCCTTTGAGTCAATTGAACTTGTCGGTGTACGCCCAGAATGCATTACAGCATATGTATGCGAAAAGGGAATACTAAAAACCAGTGACCTGTTTTCCATGATTTGTAAGGAGGAAATGTCATGCTAGATAAGAAAAAATTTCCGCTGGCTCTGGTGATGATTCAGCCGCCGGCAATGCCAGGCAGTTATTTGAATGATGGACAGTCATTTGACAGCATCATTGATACGGTTTTAGCGGAAGCCAGTATGATTGCGGAATTAGGTTTTGATGGCTTTATTCTCCAAAACATGCATGACGGCCCGATTGCCCAGCATGCCCGCACCGAAACCATTGCTTTTATGAGTGTTTTAGGAAACAAGCTGAAAGAGCAATTCCCGGATAAGGTTTTGGGAATTCTGATTAATTGGGACGGCATTGCTTCATTGGCGGTTGCGGAAGCCACTAAGGCTGATTTTGTCCGTGTCGAGCATTTGTATACAGGCGTAAGTATTGATTTAAGCGGCTTTATGTTTGGTCAATGCGCGGATATTTTAACCTTCAAAAAGCGCATCGGCTCATCAATACCGGTTTATGCCGATGTTCAGGAGGTCAATGCCAATTATCTTTGTCCTGATCCAAAACCAAAAGCTGCTAAAACAACGATCAAGAGTGCTTTTGCGGACGGTTTATTCATGAGCGGCAAAGACAGTGAAGAAGTCTTGCATTAATTAAAGAAACACGCAAGACATTGCCGGATGTACCAATTTTCTTAGGCGGTGGTGCGACCGGTGAAAATGTATTTGAATTGCTGAAATATTATGATGGTGTTTCGGTCGCAACTTGGATCAAAAATGGCGATATGCGCAATCCAATTGATCCGGCAAGGGCCAGACAATTTCTTGATGGCTGTAAAAAGGCCCAGCAATGGCGTGAAGAACACAGAGAGGATAACTTATGATAGGAGTAATTTTATGTACGCATTCTGATTTTGCGAAGGGACTGCGAAATGCGGTAGAAATGATTGCCGGTGAACAGAGCTGTTTCGACAGTTTCTGCTTCATGAATGGTGATGATGTTGATGAATTAAGTGAGAAAATCGCTGCTGCCGCCCAGTGTTATATTGATCAGAAGATGCCTTTTTGCATCCTTGTCGATATGTTTGCGGCAACGCCTTTTAACGCATCATTAAAATATACGGCGGAGCATGGCGGTTATGTGCTTACCGGGGCCAATCTGCCATTATTGCTGGAAATTTTGACCAGCCGTGAATATTTTGATGGTGATGATATTAAAGCGTTCCTCGACAATGCGCTGAGCAGTGTAAAGGAAAGCATGCAGGTGATTGATGCCAAGGCAATGGCAGAAGAAGCATAACGGGTATTCAATTACCCGTTTTTCTTTATGAATTATGATCACTTCATCGAAAACTCGCTTAAATAGCTAAAATATCGGCATTAAAGGCGAATGATTGGTTGAATTAAGGGAACGTATCCTTTAAAATAATAGAGAGGTGAAGGGAATATCATGGAAAATAAAACGATACCATTGTATATGGTAATTTATGAAGAATTAATTAAAAAATTGAAGATTCCACATATGGAGTTGGAAGTTATTTGCCTTCAGAATCAGAATTACAGGATATTTATAAAGTCAGCCGCATAACGGTTCGCCGGGCGCTGACGGATATGGAGCATGATGGTTATATCAAGAAAATCAAGGGGAAGGGTGCTGTGGTTCTGCCTAAGAAAAAATACTCTGACTTATACGAACTGACCGGTTTCTCAGAAGATGCGAAACGCGGCGGTGATGTTCCTTCTAATATCATTTTGAAATGCGAGGTTCAGCAGGCATCTGTATTAGTGGCTGGTTTCCTTCAAATCGAGCCGAATGAGGATGTTTATTATTTAAAACGTCTGAAATTGCTGAATGGACGCATATCCGGTATTTTTGAGACCTATATTACCCAGCGGCTTGGGTTTGTGATCGATACGGAAAATTCGGCGCGACAACTTCTCTTTATGATTTTTATGAAAGCTGCGGGGTGAAGCTGGGGACGGCTTCAGAGACGATTGAGGCAATTATGTCGACACCGGCAATCCGCAAGGATATGTTTTTAGATAAGGATGAACCTATTTTTTATCGTGAAAGAATTACTTATGACAGCAGGAATATACCGATTGAATACTCAAAAAATTATTATAAAGCGAATGGTTATAAGTATGTCGTAAGACTGCATCGATAGGCATTGATAAAGTATGTGTAACAGCTGAAAGCATATAGAATGAGGATGTGATTTTATTAATGTTTTGAAACGTTCATTCTTTGTTAACTTTCTGTACAAAACATGAACTTGCAGCTGCGTGTATATCGTTTATAATGATAAATAAAGTGAAGGTGCATGAGATGAAAAAAATATTTTGGGGCTTGATATTTGTATTCTTTAATTTTACCATCAGTATTAATAATATGTCTTTAGGTTTGATTCCTGATTTTGCTGGCTATCTGCTGATGCTTTCAGGTACAAAAGAGCTGCTTTCTGAAAGTGAGTGCTTTTCTAAAGTCAGACCAATATTGATGATTATGTTTGTTTTATCATTGATTTTTATGTGAATGATTTATTAGGAATCATTGTCTCAGCAAACGAAGTGCTGGTCATCCTGATTAATGGAATCTTAGTTGTCGGCAGTCTATACTGCACTTATATGATTACCAGCGGGATTGTAGACATGGAAAGTAAAATGAATATCGATTTAGCGGCCGATAAGCTGATGTATAAGTGGAAGGTTAAAGCAATGTTTGGCATCCTTGGCTATTTGGTGATTTTCATTCCTATTTTATCTTTGATCTGCATCCTCGTATCGATAATATTCGGACTACTTTATCTCATTGACTTCCATCATTCTAAGCATTATTATGAACAGGCAAAGCTGGAAGCGTTACCTGATAAGGGGTAGAGTGCGTAATATTTAAAGCTGATTTTCCAATAAAGTTAAAAATGAGCCTAAGCAAACAAAAATTGCTCAGGCTTTTTTACATTCATAGGATATGTCTACCGAAGGTCAATGAGTCATTATCATTGATTTTTTACTTATCTGAATTTTTATAAATAAAAAGACATAAGCTCATTGCTGAATCGGACCGCCCATGTATTGAATCAAATCATAACTGCCGACACAACGGCTGAGCATATCTTTGAAGCTTTAATCAGACTTAATTATCCATTAGGCTGTGCGTGGAACCGCGTGCTGCAAAGACAAATGCTGATTGAAGCAGACTTATGGTTTGAAGCGGGTATTTATTGTGAAGATATTGAATGGAATGTAAAGCTGATCCGCTTAAAGCCTAAAATTGCCCTATGTCCCTATGTATTGCATTGCTACCGTCAGCATGGCGGAACGATCACTCAGCGATATGCCAGACTTGCGCAAGATTTTAAAACAATTGTACTTCGCTGTATTAAGGATCATGAACTGGGAAGTGAACCGGCAGTCGACAGCTTTCTTGCTTTTCAGTATTCCTCACTGCTGGAATTTGTCCCTTATCTGAGCGCCGAAGGACAAAAGGAGACAGCTGCTGAATGCGGGATCCTAAACTATGCGGCAGATAAAAAGGCTAGACTATGCTGCCTGCTGGTTAAAGGACTTGGCTTTATGCGTGCCTGCAAGTTATTGCATAGATATTTGATAAGCAAAAAAATTTAAATGAATTATAGGAGAGAAGCAATGAAAAAAATAAAATTACTCATGCTGGCTGCGCTGCTGACAGGCTGTAAGGCAGAACCGACACAGCTCAAAGAAAGCGTCTGTACAATGAATGAGAATGGCGTTGTGATAACTACAATTTTCAAGCATGATAATGAATATATAAAAACACAAAAAAATGTAAATGTCGTGCAGCTGAATATGAGTAGGGTCAGCGTTGATGGATTGGCAGCTGCGGCAGAGATCGCAGCCGATGTGTATAGGTCGATCAAGGGCGTAGAATATAGCTATGAAATAGATGAACAATTCTTCACAGAAACATTATTCATTGATTTTGAAACGGCATCTATCCAAGAATTATCGTCAGTCGGTATAGTACGTAATGCAGATGAAACGACGACGTAGATCAAAATCAGCGAAACACTGGCGAAAAATCGTGAAATGGGTCTTGACTGTACAAGTGAAGAATAATAGAAGCTGCTGCACGGCAGCTCTTTGCTTATATTTTTTATGATGCTGATATAATTAAATTCTTAATCTTTTACTCATGGTATAAAAAAGGTATAATAGAGCTATGAAAAAACAGACCAGTTTCAGAGCTAAATTGCAGTATAATATTTTCAGATCGATCATTCTATTGATTGTCATTGCAATCATTGCCTTTGCAGGCTCTCTTTTCATCTATTCCTATTCACTGAATCAGCGCAAAGCTGATCTTTTCAGTGAATCATTAAGCAGCTTATTTTCTAAAACCTATCATGATTATGCTAATTATTTGTTTTCTGCTAATAATACGCTTGATTATCAGGGGGTGTTGGAAGGCACAAAAAAGGAACAGGACATCATTTATAATTTCTATCAGACAACCTCTGAATATGAAATCAAGGCTGATTTAATATTGCTTGATGCTGATTATCAGAAAGTCATGACAACACTGGATAATTCTGCGTTCAATAAGCATTTTTTAAGTTTTCTCGGCATTGTCTGTGATAAAGTGATGCCTGAGGAAATAGCTTCTGCAGTATACAGCCGCGGTGAGGCTTATTCCCGGTATCTGATGTGTTATCCAATCATGAAGGATACTCAGATCAGCGGCTATCTGTTTGTCTTGCTGGATGGCTCTGACTGGAATTATGCAATAACCCGTGAACAAGTGGATGGTGTAATTACGGATCGATTCGGTAATATTATCGCCTGTTCACAGAAAAGCTTCATTCAGAATTATAACCGCTTTAAGTTTGATGAAACAGCGACTCATTATACGAATAATGGCCGTGATTATATCGTTAAGTATAATTATCTTAAAGCCTATAACATCAATATTTATACATTCTCCGGACTTGAAAATCAGATGGAGCAGCTTTGGATCGGTGTGCTGATCATCACCATGTTAGGCATTACTTTATTTTTAATTGCCAAACGTTTTTGCTAATCAGATCGCTGATTCAAATACGGTCGCAATCAATCAGCTGATTCATGAGATAGACATCATTAAGAGTGATGTTCACCACCATGTAAAAATGGAGGGGGAGGATGAATTCATTTTGATTGCAGATAATATAAATTCAATGGTCGATGAAATCAATGCTCTGCATGTGAAAAACAGCGAGCTGGCTGATATTCGGCGTCTCTCCGAAATCAAACAGCTGGAAGCCCAATTCAATCCGCATTTTCTTTATAATACATTGGATACGATCCGTTATTCGATCCTGATGGATCAGCGTATTGCCGCTGATTTGATTATTCAAATGACGGCATTATTGCGTTACAGCATCAATAATGATCTGGATCAAGTCCATTTCAGTGAAGATCTCAAATACACATACATGTTCTTAAAGATTCAGAAATATCGTTTCAATGACCGTTTTGCTTATGAGGTAAATGTTGATGAAGCCTGCGGTGAATTCTTAGTGCCGAAGCTGCTGCTTCAGCCAATATTAGAAAATAGTATTAAATATGGCTTTGCGCATTCAAAAAGTTGTTGATTACAATCAGGGGCAGTGTTAACGAAAAGGGTATGCATTTGATTATCGAGGATAATGGCGCAGGCATGAGTCCTGAGGAAGTGCAAACTTTAAATGAAAGGCTTCAATCTGATAAGAATGAAACGACTCATTATGGTTTGTTTAATATCGCCCGCCGTCTTTATCTTTCCTATGGTGACAAATCTATCTTGTATGTGGAGAGTGAAGAAGGCAAATACACAAGAGTTACGCTGAATATTCAAAAGCAGGGAGAGGATAACAATGTATAAAGTACTGATATGTGAAGATGAATATCTGATTCGCAAGGGCATCATATTCAGTATCGATTGGGAGAAACAGGGCTGTGTCATATCCGGTGAAGCCGATAATGGTGAGGATGGTATTCTTAAAATTAAAGAGCTGAAGCCTGATATTGTAATTACGGATATTAATATGCCGATCATCAGCGGTCTCGATATGATTGAACAGACCTACGAGGATCATGATTATAGTGTGATCATTCTGACGGGTTATAATGATTTCAGCTATGCGCAGAAAGCAATCCGTTATGGGGTCAGTGAATATCTGCTGAAGCCTGTTGAACAGGATGAAATGGAAAAAGCGATCCAGCATGCCATCGAGCAGCGTGAAATGCGGAAGCATTATCAGCATCAGGTAGAAAGCAAGGAAGCGATCCGGTCAATTCAGGTTTTAGATGTTAAGGTACAGCTTGACAGTAAAGATTCCTTGGTAAATCGGATGGTTGAGTATATTCAGGAAAACTATATGAATAAGATTACCATGAAGGAGCTCAGTGAGGTATTCAATTATTCAGAAACTTTATTAAATAAACGGTTTAAGGATGGCTGCGGTACGACCTTCAATGATTATTTGAATAAGGTAAGAATCCAGAAAGCAATCGATGCAATGCAGGATGAGAGCCGTTATATTTACGATATTGCCACCGACTGCGGATTTAAAGATTATAAATATTTCACCATTGTATTCAAGAAATATATTGGGTGTTCACCAAAAGAATTTATCAAGGCATTGAAATAGGAAAAGGGTATTGTTATGAAAAATACCCTTTTTTGTTTTATTTTAGGATATGAAAGCGGTATCATAATCAATATAATAAAACTATAAGGAGGTAGGCAACTATGAAAAAATTGACTCTATTGCTTACAAGTATGTTAATGGCACTCACTTTAGGTGCATGTTCAACAAATGGAGGAGAGGCTGACAAACCAACCGATGATGGGAATAAAGGCGGCGAAACCGGCGGTAAGCTGGTTGTTTATTCACCAAACTCAGAAGGCTGATCAATGCGACAATTCCTCTGTTTGAAGAAAAATACAATATCGAGGTTGAATTGATTCAGGCAGGTACCGGTGAATTGATTAAGCGTCTGCAATCTGAGGCAGATGATCCATATGCGGATATTCTGTTCGGCGGTGCTCACTCTCAGTACATTCAGAATGCTGATTTATTTGAAAACTATACTTCCAAGAATGAAGGCTTGATCATTGAAGATTATGCAAATAAAACAGGTTATACAACAAGCTATGTTCTTGATGGATCATGCTTATTAGTAAACACTGATTTGATCGGTGACATTAAAATTGAAGGCTATGCAGATTTATTGAATCCTGAATTAAAAGGAAAGATTGCGACAGCTGATCCGGCAAGCTCTTCTTCAGCATTTGCTCAGCTGACAAATATGTTATTGGCAATGGGCGGCTATGAAGATGAAGGTGCTTGGAATTATGTAAAAGAATTATTCACAAACATCGACGGTAAGATTTCATCAGGTTCAAGTGCTGTTTATAAATCAGTCGCTGACGGTGAATGGTTGTTGCTTTAACTTATGAAGATCCGTCTGCTACATTGGTTCGTGACGGCGCTCCGGTTAAGATCGTTTATCCGGTAGAAGGTTCTGTTTATCTGCCGGCTACAACGGGTATCATCAAGAATGCTAAGAATATGGAAAATGCTCAGTTATTTGTAGATTTCATTACTAGCAAAGAAGTACAGGATATCTATGGTACTACATTGACAAACCGTCCGGTATTAAAAGAAGTTGAAGTTGCTGACTTCATGACACCGATGGATGAAATCGTGCGTATTGAAGAAGACCGTGATTATGTAAATTCTCATAAGGATGAAATCGTTGAAAAATACAAAGATATTTATACTTCAGTAGCTAAGTAAAGAAGAGGGTTTAGTATGAGTGAAATTAGAATAAAGGATGCCGTCAAAAAGTACGGTGATAATACCATTATTAAAGATTTATCTTTAGATATAAAGGATGGTGAACTATTTACTTTACTGGGTCCATCAGGGTGTGGTAAAACAACGTTATTAAGAATGATTGCTGGATTCAACTCAATTGAGGGCGGTAGCTTTTATTTTAATGATAAGCTGATCAATGATATGGATCCAAGCAAGCGTAACATTGGTATGGTTTTCCAAAATTACGCAATCTTCCCGCATTTAACCGTTCGTCAGAATGTTGAATTTGGTTTGAAGAACCGTAAGGCTGATAAGGATACGTTAAAGACAGAAACGGATAAGTTCTTAAATGCCATGCAGATCATGGAGTATCAGGATCGTATGCCTGAACGTTTATCCGGCGGTCAGCAGCAGCGTGTTGCTTTGGCTCGCGCATTAGTTATTAAACCTGATGTCTTGCTGATGGATGAACCATTAAGTAATCTTGATGCCAAGCTGCGTTTGGAAATGCGTGTGGTTATCCGTAATATTCAGCGTGAGGTTGGTATTACAACAGTATATGTAACTCATGATCAGGAGGAAGCGATGGCTATCTCTGACCGCATCGCCGTAATGAAAGATGGTGTGATTCAGCATGTAGGTACGCCTAAGAATATCTATCATCGTCCGGCTAATGTTTTTGTAGCAACCTTTATCGGCCGCACGAATCTGATTCAGGCTGAATTAAAATCAGGTGTCATTCATTTCCAAAATGGTTATACGATTGAATTGGATCGTTTAAAGAACGTGCCTGATCAGGCGGTTCAGGTATCGATCGGCCGGAGGAATTTGTGCTTTCTCACGAAGCGCAGGGCAGCGGCTTTAAAGCTGTGGTCAATGATTCTGTTTATCTTGGCTTGAATACTCAATATTTCATTAAGCTTGAAACGGGTGATGAAGCACAGATTGTTCGTGAAAGTACAATGGAAGATGATTATGAACCGGGAAGTGAAATGTATTTAAGTGTTAATAAGGAAAAAATCAACGTATTTACAGCCGATGGAGAAAGAAATCTCTTGCTGAGTGATTGATATGAAGAATAATAACAAATTTAAGTTAGATTTATGGGGCGGAATTACCTTAGGTATTCTGATCCTGTATGGAATTTTCCTGCTTTATCCATTGCTGAATATGTTTAAGGATGCGGTGATCGGGGCTGCCGGATTAACGATGGAGCACTTCGCCAAGTTCTTTTCAAGACCTTATTATACAAATGCTTTAAAAAATAGTTTCGTGGTTTCCTTTGCGGCAACGTTTACTTCGATTGCCGTTGGTACACCCTTGGCTTATATTTTTACCCAATATAAAATCAAAGGTAAAAAATTGATGCAGATGCTGATCATTATCGCTTCCATGTCAGCGCCATTTATCGGTGCTTATTCATGGATCCTGTTAATGGGACGCAGCGGCGTTATCACCAATCTGCTGAAGCCTTTAGGTATTATCTTACCTGATATTTATGGTTTCGGCGGAATCTTATTAGTATTCACTTTACAGCTTTATCCATTGGTTTTCCTTTATGTTCAAGGTGCATTATCCAATGTGGATAATTCATTGATCGAAGCCAGTGAAAATATGGGCTGTACAGGCTTTAAACGCTTTATCAAAATTATTATTCCATTGATCATGCCGACATTACTGGCATCTTCCTTGTTGGTATTTATGCGTGCATTTGCTGATTTCGGTACACCGATGCTGATTGGTGAGGGTTATCGTACATTTCCTGTTTTGCTGTTCAATGAGTTTATTTCTGAGATAGGCGGTGACTCAGCATTCGCAAGTGCTTTGTCGATTATCGCAATTTTAATTACTACTGTTTTTTCCTCGGACAGCGCTGGCTTTCAAACCGTAAGTCATTCTCAATGAATTCACTGCATCCGATTGAAGAAAAGGAAGTTCATGGTTTTAAGAGCTTCTGGTTACATTGTTTTTCTTATTTTGTTGTAGGTTTTGCAGTATTACCACAAACTTATGTTATATTTAGTTCCTTTATGAATTACCAAGGCATGGTCAGACAGCCAGGCTATTCACTGGAGCAGTATAAGCAGATTTTTACGTCATCATTAGGCAGATCTGTATGGAATACTTTGTTTATACCAATCGTCGCTTTGATCATTATCGTATTGCTGGCAGTATTGATTGCATATATTGCGGTACGCCGCCGCAACTGGCTGACCGGTATTGTTGATACGATTTCCATGGTGCCATATATTGTACCAGGAACAGTTATCGGTATCGCATTGATTACAGCCTTTAAACGGCCGATTACCGGTGGTATGCTGATCATGGTTATCGCGCTTGTTATCAGGCGTCTGCCTTATACGATTCGATCCTCCGTTGCGATATTGCAGCAGATTCCAATGAGTATTGAGGAAGCTGCGTTAAGCTTAGGCAGCAATAAAGCAAAAACTTTCTTCAAGATCACGATGCCGATGATGTCTGCCGGTATTATCTCTGGTGCGATTCTCTCATGGGTAACGATGATTTCTGAATTGTCGACAGCCATTATCCTATATTCTGTAAAGACCATGACTTTAACAGTTGCAACATATACTGCAGTTATTCGTGGACAATATGGTGTGGCAGCCGCTTTATCAACAGTATTAACGGTGCTGACAGTTATTTCATTATTAGTATTTAATAAGGTATCAGGCGGTAAAAATATGCAGTTATAAAGTTTCCCATCCTTTACAGCAAAAAGTGACAGTAAAAGGGATTTTTAATATGAATATTACCTTAGTGAGACATGGTAAAAGTGATCATTATAAATTATTAAAAAAACAAATTTAGTTAGACTCTAGTGCATATCTATAAAATGTGTTATAATTCACATAGAGGAAGTGATTCCAATGGACATAGATAAGTTTTGTTAATTTAAATTTTATAATGCTAAAGTCACACAGGATTAACTCAGAAACCGATTTGTAAAACTATTAGGGTAATTTCATAAAAAGGAGGCTTTATGAAAAAATTGGGAAAATAATTATCTCGCTATGTGTTTGTCTATTGGTTTTCGGATTAAATAATGTACCTGTTAAAGCAAGGCCTTTTCTTCCTGTATGCAATAGTAGTGCAAGTGTTTATAAGAGATGCTGGACTGAGACTGTTCAATTAAAAGGACAGCTAACAAACGGCGAGTATTTTAGTGGAGAAATCACATTTAGTTTATATGTTCATTTAGATCAAAATGGGAATATAATCAAATCAATTGATTATGTGGATGCTGTAGGGTTTGATAAATATGGTGCTGAGGATCCTAATAATGAAAATTATGGGTATTATCCTTGGCCAATAAGTGTTGAATTTTTGAGTGACACATCCATGCGTTTACGTTTTTCTGTTACAGTTGAGGATCAAAATGGTGATGGTAGAACGTGGGAATTCAGTAAAACATACTACGCTTCACCTGCTAGGTAAGGAGATAGATTATGAAAACAATGTCAAAATACTTACTTAGTTTATCAATCGTTTTTAGCCTTTTTTGTTCTAATGTATGTGCTATATCAAGAGTTGCACCAATTAAATGGTGTAGATCTGATGAACAAACAAATACTTTACCTATTTCTGGGATATTAGCTACATTGAATCATGAAATATGTGCTACTATTTATTTGAATTCAGATGGGACAGTTCAAAGTTATGAAATTTATAAGGATAATTTAACAACGTCGAATCCAATTACGATATTACATAGTAATACAACTGTTTATAAAAATAATCCGTATGAATTGTTTTTCTATACTATTGCTACAGCAAGCAATGTTCCTTTAGCAGATAGTACAACATTTGAATTTACTTATACGTTTAGTTCTAGTCCTATGAGATAAGTAATTAAATTATGAGTTTTCGATAATGTAAATGTAAAGCTCAGCAATTTTTATGAATTGTTGAGCTTTTTTCTTGAATTTGATGCTGAATAGGAGTAATATATATATACGGCTCGTTGGTGAAATGGTTAACACACTGCCCTCTCAAGGCAGCATTTACGGTTCGAACCCCGTACGAGTCACCATATACTAATAAACGTCTAGAAATAGGCGTTTTTTTGATTAGTGCTATCAATGTCCAATTTATGCCTTAAAATAAAAGAAAAGAAAGCTATAATGCTTGTTTCTAGTCCTTCAATGAGTACATTTTAGAGTCTGTATTCAAATTATCATTATAACAATGTCAAAATAAAAATAGCTTAATTGGCGTATTTTTGCATTTAATCATAATTCTTTGATATAATGTCGTTGTCTTATGATAAAGGGGGAATGCAGATGGATAGCGGATGTATTAGTATCATCATACCGGTTTATAACCGTGAAGATAAAATTGGCCGCTGTCTGGATTCTATCCTTGCTCAGACATTTCATGACTTAAAGATTCTTATTGTTGATGATGGCAGCACAGATCAGACCTTAGCCGTGTGTCAAAGCTATATGGAAAAGGATCAGCGCATTCAATTATTCCAAATCGAACATCAGGGAGTATCGGCGGCCCGGAATAAAGGCATTGAAGAGGCCACCGGACGTTATTTGCTTTTTGTTGATTCCGATGACGTAATTGATGCGGAAATGACAGCTGCTCTTGCGGCGCAGGCCAAGGCTTCCGTTTTAGTTATGTGCGGTTATGTTTTAGAAACCGAGAATAAAGCTTATATTCATGTCTATGATGAGAAACAGGCGGTAAGTCTATGTAATAAATCGGAATTAGCGGTATTCAGCCGTAAAAGTCTGTTAAATTCACCTTGCAACAAACTTTATGAACGTCAGATCATCATGGATAGAAAGCTGCGTTTCAAAGAGGATCTGCATTGCGGTGAAGATCTGGTGTTTAATATGAATTATTTGCTGGCAGTTGATCAGATACTTGTAATTAATCGGCCTTATTATCATTATTGTTGGGGCGGCAGCAGTCTTTCCAGAACCGTAAACAGCAACAGTTTTCTGTATGTTGAGCAGATGCGCCAGGAAGTCTATGCACTGCTTCCTGTCTATCACTTAAAGGAAAGGGATATTGCTGAAATCTATCGCAGTATTTTAGCTATGAATTTGAATATACTGGATGCTAAAGGCTTTTATTATCGGTTAATGAAGAAGGACTGGATGAAGGATAAGCTGAATGAAGACCTGACGGCATTAAAGCCGCTTTTGGCATATACTTCAGTTTTTGCCCGCTTCCAGAACTGGCTGCTGGAACATCAGCTGTATACCATCGAATGGCTGCTGCGGCATATGTATCGCCTGTTTCGAAATTATCAATGATCTGATTTATTTGAATTACACTATAGGGGGCCAAAGCCTCCTTTTTCTGGTTGGAATTACCAGTAACTTGTGTGCTTGATGATTTGATAATGAATCACTCAGTTGATAGAATGAGTATGCCTGAGATTACGACAGCTTTTTTCAACAGGCTGTTGAAAGAGATTATCGGCTTATACGCTTCAGCTTTGATAAAATGAAACTATGAAGGAGGTTTAACCTTATGCCTATTTATCAACCATCAATATTAGTATCTAATATACTTGATCCGCTGACTCATAATGAGCAGGATCTGTGTCAGCTTTATCAGCGTTTAGGGGAACTGAAACGGTATGCGAGTATTGAAACACGTCTCATGAAGGAAGCGTCAGTGCGAGCTGTCTGTGATGAAGTATTTAAATCCGAACAGCTGACGTTTTGGATTACCGGAGAGCTGTCACGGGCTGGACTGAATCTATCCTCAGTCAATGAGTCAAACCGACTTTCAGCTGTTGAAAAAGTAAAGGAAATGATGCAGCTTGCGGCACTTGGCCCATGCACGTGGCTGGGTATTGCCAGCGGCGGCATTGAGACGACACTTAATGAAGGGATTGACGCTTTTGTGAAATCAGTAAGTGAACTGCTTGATGAAATCAATACCAAGTCCTATCCATTTAAACTGATTATCGAGCCTTTGGATCAATTTGCCCATAAGTGCAATGTCCTTGGCACTACTGAGACAGTCTTAAGCTTTATGCATCGCCTGCCGGCATCTGCCATAGAAAATAAGCAGGTTTGTTTATGCTGGGACAGCGCCCACATGGCTTTAAATGAAGATGATTTTGAAACATCCTTTGCCGCATTGGCACCCTATATTGTCCGGGTACACTTTGCGAATGCCGTTTTAGATAAACAATCACCGCTTTACGGCGACCATCATTTGAATTTTTGTGAAGAGGGCTTTTTAACGCTTGAGAGTGCCCGTGCCGTCAAAAAATGATGGATCGCTATCTTACAGGTGAAATCAGCGTTGCTGTGGAAATTCGTGAAAAAGAACGTGACCACGCGTGGCAGCTTGAAGCTGAAAGCTATGCTTTCTTGATGCAGGTGCTGCAATGAAGCGGGTTATGATTCTTGGTGCCGGCAAGTGCGGGCGCGGGTTTATTCCACGCTTTCTGCATGATGTGAACCTATGTTTTTGTGATAAGGATGAAGCCTTGATTCAATCCCTCAACAAACAAAACAGCTATCAGATTCATTTTTTCAATGACCGGCCGGCGCTGACAATTAACTATGAGGAATGCTGTGTTTTTGGCAGTGAAAAGGCGCATGAAGCACTCATTGCTGCCGATATTTTATGTATTTCTATCGACTGTTCCAACTACGCCGACATCGCTGTACAGCTTAATGAGTGGATCAAAGAACGTGAATTTCCTTTAATCATTCTGTTTTTTGAAAATGCCATTAATGCGGCTGAAAAGCTGCTGGTTCATTTAGATCAGGCAGCGGCAAATAATTGTGTGCTTCTGAATGCCGGTGTATTTACCACGACAGAAAATGCGGAAGGCTTGGATATGATTTCGCAGGATCTGGATTATCTGCCGATTCAAAACAGCGGCTTGATTCTGCCTTTGAAGGGGATAACGCGGATCGATGATTTTACTTCATTAATGAGACGCAAGCTGTACACATATAATTGTCTGTCAGCGGTAATTTGTTATCTAGGTTATTTGAGGCATTATCAATGGCTCGCTGAGGCGGCTAATGACGTTCAAATTCATGAAAAGCTGATGATTCTGCTGCCGGAAATGAATCAGCGGCTAGCCGAATATTTTCAGCTGCCTTTAGAGGAACAGCAGCAATTTGCAAAGAATGCGCTGATTAAATTTTCTGATCCTTATTTAAAAGATCCGATTTCACGCAACGCGCGCAATGTCAGCCGTAAGCTGGGAAGTGATGAGCGTTTATACAAACCGCTGCAATTATTGCATGAAGGAGGACGGGATGTGCTGCTGGAAACCATTGCCGCCGCCTGTGTCTACGATTTCTATGAGGAAACACATCAGGGAATCGCAATATTGAATCAATTTAGCTATACTGATGAGGAATGTGTAAAGATCAAAGCTTATTATGAATTATTCATTTTGCAGCAGCCTCCTGCAAATGCATAAATTTTCAAAATCAGAGATCAAGGATACAATGAAATCAGAAAGGAGGGGTCGATGATGGAAGGATGTGTCATATCAATATTAAGAGGTTATACGTATGAACAAGTGAAGGCGGTTTGTGATACCTTATGTCAAAGTTCAAAAGTAAAGAATGTAGAAATAACCTTAAATACTGAAAATGCGTTAGAAATCATAAGCAGAATTACCAAGGAATACGGGCATTGCCTGCATATCGGTGCCGGTACAGTCGTTACCCATGATGAAGTAAAAGCAGCCATTGCAGCGGGTGCAGCGTTTGTTCTCTCACCGGTTGGCTATACGAAAGCGATGATCGAAACATGCCATGCTCATGATGTAATCGCTATTCCCGCCGCCTTTACACCTCATGAAATTTATACCCAGCTTCAGCTTGGCGCCGATCTTGTCAAGGTTTTTCCGGCCAATGAGCTGAGTTGGACTTATGCGAAAAAGGTGATGGAGCCATTGGGTGATCTGCCATTATTAGCGGTTGGCGGTGTTAATGCGGATAATGTACAGGAAGTTTTAAACAGCGGCTATCATTATGTTGGCTCGGCAGGCGGTATTTTTAAAAAACAGGATATTATAAGCTGTGATCATGAAAAACTGCTTGCATCATTGCGCAGGTTTGAAGCAGCGCTTGATGGAGAAACCCATGCTGTCAGCTAAACAAAAGGAATTGCTGAATATTTTGCTGCGTCAGCAGCAGAAAAGCACGGTGGAACACTATGCCCGTCAGCTGAATGTTTCAAAGCGGACGGTTTATTCCTACCTTGATTTGCTTGAACCTGAACTCAATCAGCGCGGTTATACATTGCAGCGCAGCCCCGGTCAGGGTGTTGAGGTGATCAAGGGAAAAGCCGTCAATGAAGAAATGGATGAAGAAACGGATCTGTTCTCCATTGAAAGCCGGCGGATGGAATTGGTTTACCGCATTCTGCTGAATCAGAACAAGGTGTCGCTGGATGCCTTCGGTGATGAATTCTTCATATCTGAGAGCTCAATCCGCAAAGATATCCTTACCATGAATCAGCTGCTGGAAAATCCAAGCGGGCTTCGGTTTAATATCAGTCACAAGGAAATCACCCTCAGCGGTGAGGCCAATGAACGCAGTGTCTGTGAAGCTTTGATTCAATTAAATGAAGGCTTTCTGATCGGCAATGACTTTCATGAAAAGCTGGCTCATCTAAGCGCGCTTTATGATATGAAAATCATTCAGGCGGTGATCGCCTTAGTGACGGATTATATTCAGGATGTGAAAATAAACCTCGCTGAACATTATATGACCAATATCTCCTCAGTGTTGATCGTATTAGCCAGCTTTGCATCCGCAGGCCGGCATATTCAGGATGAAGACAATCTGCTTGACTATGACCGCATTCGCTTTTTGCCGAATCAAATCCTCGCTAAGCAGTTTCTCTCAACACTGAGCGAGCAGCTGAATGTTGAATTCAGTGAAGGCGATGCTCAATTTCTTGTGGAATATTTGGTTGCAGACCGCATTCAGATTCATAATTTTGAGAAAATCATGGACGCTGACCGAGTAATCTTTGAAAAGATTCTGCAAAAAATGGAAATGCTGATCTATGTTCAATTCTCAGATAATGAGGAATATCGGAATAATCTGCTGCTGCATCTCAACGCGATGACCTTTCGTCTGCGTAAGGGATTAAAGCTGAAAAATGAATTGCTGAAGCAGATTAAAAGAGAATTTGAGATGTTATTTAATCTTACTTGGGTCGTACTGGAAAGCGAAGCCGATGCCTTGCATATTCACATCAGTGAGGATGAGGTTGGTTTTCTGGTCATTCATTTCCAAAATTTTATCGATCTTCAGCAGCGTACTAAGCGCATCTTGCTGATCTGTCCGCAGGGTATCGCAACCTCAGAGCTTATTTTAAACCGTTTGCGCATGGTACTGCCTGCCTTTAACGCGATTGAAACAGCTTCTACTTCTAAAGCGCTGCGCTGCAATTTAGACAGCATTGATTTTATTGTATCAACCGTTGATGTAGAAGATATTCATAAACCGGTAGTCCGCGTATCACCGGTTATCACAGATGAGGATCTGCGCAATATCATGTCTTTCTATCAGCAGCAGATACTTCAGCCGCCGAAGAATGAACGAAGTGAATTAAAATTATCTACCTTAAAGTGCTATCTGCATCCTGATTTTATTATCGAAGGTGAAGCTGAAAGCAAGGAAGAAATTATCATGAACATGGCTGAATTGCTGAAGCAGGCCGGTTATGTAAAGGAAGGGTATGCCCAGTCCATGCTGAGCCGGGAGACAGTAGGTTCTACGGATAATATTTATCAGATCGCGCTGCCGCATGGCGATATCAAGCTGGTTAATAAAACAATTATCAGTTTCTATTTGCTTAAAACAGCAAAAAATGGAAAAATCACACCGTCAAGCTCGTTATTTTCTTCAATATCGCGGAAAATGATCTGACGATCAGTAAAAAATTTTAGATGATTTATACTGCCTTATTAAAAGCCGTGAGCTGGCAGAGGCATTCAGACAGAATATTGATCAACGTACGATTCAGGTACTGTTAGGAATAGGGGAATATTATGATTAAAAAAGAACTTGTATTTGTAGATGAAGAAGTTGACAGTCAGAGTGAAGCTATTGAAAAGCTCGTCCATCAGGCGGTTCAGCTTCAGGTTGTAGAGGATGAGGAGAGCTTTTTAAAAGCCATCTATCATCGTGAAGAAGAGTTTTCTACCGCTGTCGGTTTTGGCGTAGCTATTCCGCATGGTATGAGCGACACAGTCCGCGAAGCTTTTGTTGGCTTTATGAAACCCAAACATACGATATTATGGGGAAATGAACAAAAGGAGGTTGATCTGCTGTTTATGATCGGCGTACCGGAAAGCAGAAAAAATGTGATTCATTTGAAGCTGATTTCTCAAATCAGTAAAAATCTGATGAAGCAGGAATTCAGAGAAAAGCTGTTGGCGTGTAAAAATAATGATGAAGCATTTCAATATTTAGAAAAAATTAACGAAGATATCGCAAAGGAGCTGAATTAAATGTTTGTAGTTGGTATTACGGCTTGTCCGACAGGAATTGCTCATACGTATATGGCTCAGGAGTCATTAGAGGCAGAGTGCAGAAGGCGCGGGTATGAGTATCACATTGAAACACAGGGAAGTATCGGTATTGAAAATGAATTGAGTGAAGAGGATATTGACCGTGCGGATATGATTATTTTAGCTGTCAGCATTCAAATCGAGGAGGAAGAACGTTTCGAGGGGAAGAACGTTTATTATGGCAATGTTGATGAAGCTATTTCATATCCTGAACGGATTTTAGATAAAGCATTAGAGCATTATGGACTAAAATAAAAGGAGAACATTATGGAAGGGTTAAAGAAAGAATTAAAAAATATTCAAAAAGCGTTGTTGACAGGAACATCATACATGATGCCGTTAGTTGTTGCCGGCGGTATCCTGTTCTCATTCTCATTGCTGGGCGGTGATGCGACCTCTACCGGTATCGTCGTTGCCAACTCATTTATGGCTAACTTAAAAATTATCGGTGCGGCTGGTTTATTTATGATGATTCCGGTATTAGCCGCTTATATCGCTTATTCGATTGCCGGCCGTCCAGGTTTGGTGCCGGGCTTTATTTTAGGGTATATCGCAAATAATACGATTGGCGATACAGGGGCTAAGACAGGTTTTCTGGGTGCTTTGATTTTAGGTATATTAGCGGGTTATTTTGTTCGCTGGATGAAGAACTGGAAGGTTCCCAACACGATTAAATCAATTATGCCAATTTTAATTGTACCGGTTGTTTCGACATTTGTTTTAGGTATCTTCTATATTTATTGTATTGCTAACCCAATGGGTGAATTGATTAATATCTTAATGGATTTTCTAACTAATATGAACGGCACTAATCAGCTCTTATTCGCAATCATTATCGGTGCGATCTGTGAAATTGATATGGGTGGACCGATCACTAAGACAGTGACGATGTTTACTATTGCATTGATTGCGGAAGGTGTTATGGGGCCAAACGGTATTTATCGTGTATGCCCTGGTATTCCGCCAATGGCTATTTTCTTATCAACTGTATTGTTTAAAAATAAATGGACGCAGGCTGACCGCAATGCGGCTAAGACTGCAGGTATTATGGGTTTCATGGGCATTACCGAGGGAGCGATTCCATTTGTAATAGCTGATTTGAAGCATATTCTGCCGTCAACGATTACGGGCTGTATTGTCGCAGCGGTGATCGCCTCGTTGACAGGTGTATCCTCACCGGTTCCGCATGGCAGCTTTATTACCCTGCCGATGGTCGACGGCAAAGTAGGCTTTGTTGTAGCTATCGTGGTTGGTACGATCGTTGCGGCTGTTATGATGGGCTTATTGCGCAAACCAATTGAACAAAAAGAGGAAAAAGCAGTAGTTAATAATTAAGCATGAGTCAGCGAAAGCTGGCTTTTTGCTTCGTATAATAAAAGAACACTGCATGCAGTGTTTTAATTTTATAACTGATTAAAGATAAACCTTTTCTACATAGACGCGGTTAGCGGCAGCCAATACCATCGCGCGGACAAGAATCGTTTGCTGCGTGCGTTTTGTTTCAAGCGAAGGCAGCGGTTCGCCGGTAAAGTCAAAGGCTTCTCTTAACGCATTTTCAAATTCAGCACAGAAATAGTCATAGGCTGTCTGAAGATCATACGTTTCTTGCTGGATTTGAAAGAACTGGCCAATCTGCTGAACCGTAAAGACTTGTTTTAAAATACCTAAAACGATCATGTAGCAAAGATGCTGACGATAATATTTCTTTTTAACTGGTGAAGGCAGAGCGTTATTTTTTATATAATTGCTGATCATGGCACCGGTGATGATCTCATTGCCCTGCAGGCTGATCGGTGTGAGCGCGGAAGTCACAACATTAATGACCTGTTCCAGATAAAGCCCCATATCCGGCAGTTCATGATAGCGCGGACAATGGAAATTACGGGCTTCTTGTATGGCGTCTTCACGATTCATAGGGCTCACCTCTTTCGATGTCTGTTTTGGAAATTGTAGCATGCAACCATGATTCCGTCAATAATCAGGGTTTACAAAATGTCTTAGATGTGTTAATCTAATGTTTGACATTTGATAATGATATGTCGAACATTAAAAGGAGCGTTTTATGAAAAAGAAAATGATTGCAGCAACACTGAGTGCGATGCTGCTTATGGCCGGATGTTCTAACATTACCGGAATATCCTCAGACAAGCTGAATGATAAAGCGGTAAATCTGGATAGCTTTGCTGCCCGTCTTGAAGAAAATTACTATGTTCAGGAAGGGACTTATAAAGAAGTGGATACGCTTGAGCTAGCCAGTAAGGGACAGCTGACTTCCTGCTTCGGCAATAATCAGGGATCAAGCTATCAGGTAGCCTTCCTGCCGCCGGCACCTGAACAGAATGCTGCCAAGGGGATTGCAGCACTTAACTGGGCGGATGAGGAAGCTGGCAAATTTGATGATCCGGCAATTGAAAATGCCCCGGCTAATCCATATTTTGCGCCGGTCGGCTGGTCTTATAAGCTGCGTGAAGATGAAGCGATCGTCTTAATGCTTGAATTACCGCAGGAATGCAAATATTTTTCAATCGGTGCTTATCTGATGCTTACCGTGAATGATCCAACAATGGATTTGAGCTATGACAAATATGCACTGACGGTAAAGGGCAGTGAAGAATCAGGTAATTACAATGTAATCTTCGGCAGTCTCGGCGATCAGCTGAATAACCGCAATATTGCTTCAACAGCCCTGCTTGATCAAAAACAGATGTTTTTGGTTCCCAAGCTGTTATTGTTATGGGCGGTGACAGGAATACAAATGAAGAAATGAAATTATTGCTGATTGAAAGCGGCATACCTTCTGAAATCATCAATGTACTGGAAATTCCATCACAAACCCTAAATCTCGGACTTGAAAAGGGAGCTGATACATTTGGTATCTTAGGCCGTGTATCTCAGCCAGCTGATAGTGAAGCTAATAAGCAATATATGGCCAACTTAGCACAGACCTCAACACTTTATCGTATTACACCTAAGGCAAAGGATGCTGCTGAGGAAATCCCGGCATTAAAGGTGGTGTCAAGAGGGACAGGTGAACATGAAGCAGCACAGCTGGGTTATGCTTCAAAAGATCTTGATCAGATTCGCCAGTCTATTCTTGATAAGTATACGGCTCAAGGATACACATATACTGAACTGATGCCGCATATTTCAGTACCTGACGGCATTACTTCAATTTTTAATACTTTAAATGGCAAGGGTGATAATCGTGATACTTCTTATTTAAGTACGGATTATTTTACCTTCAGCAGTGATGAGGATTTCGTTGTGATTTATGGTGTGAATCATACAAAGACAAATAAAGCGATTTATTCAAATGCTGTACTGTATGGTGTTGAAAAGCTGAATGGTGTTACCAGCGTTTATGATGATCAATTTATTGGTTCTGCGGATGCTTATTTGAATAATGGCAACCATGACGCGGATAATTATTATGTTTATAAGCTGGATCGTTATGGCAATGAGCCATACAGTGCCATTGTGCCAAAGAGTACAGGCAATGAGGACGGCAAATATTATGGTTTGGATGACGGTGCGGATATGCTGATAGCTTTCCGTGCTTATATTGAAGAAGCTACGGGTGTAGGTCCGGACTATAATGAAATTGTCTATGACCGAGCGATTGTTTTCCATAAGCCGCAATAATGAAATAATACCAGGTTTTAATGCCTGGTTTTTTCTTGCGTTGCAATTTATATCTGTTATACGTTACAATATTCATAGAAGGAAAGGGGAGAGAAAAATGCGCTGTCCGAATTGCCATCAGCAATTAAAAGTAAATCGAATCATCAAGCAGGCTGACTGCGAAGCATGTCATCGGCAATATCAATTTCGTTATCGAAGGATCAATTTGCTTGCTTGGCTGCTGCTGATCCTTTTGATTAGTTCAGTCTTGACAAAATGCTTGGGCTATTTTCTTACTGTCTGGCCCGCTTACTACCCCTTGATTTTGATCCTGTTTAATCTGGCTTTATATTTTATCATGCCAGAGAATGGATTGACAAGTTTATATATCAGTTAATAGAAAAGGAATAATGATATGGGATATAATTTAGACAATAGATTTAATATTGACTGTGCGGCATGCTGCGGGCTTTGCTGTACCGCTCTGTATTTTGCGAAAAGTGAGGGTTTCCCACAGAATAAAGCGGCAGGGGTGCCATGTCAGCACTTATGTGCTGATTTTAAGTGTGAAATCCATGATCAGTTAAGTTCAAGAAAAATGAAAGGCTGTCTGGCTTATGACTGTTTTGGTGCTGGACAATGGGTGACTCAGCATGTGTTTAAGGGGACTGATTGGCGGCAAACTGATAAAGCATTAATGTTTAATGTCTTTATCAAGGCTGTGCAGCTGCATCAAATGCTTTGGTATCTGGCGGCGGCTGATGATCTTTTAAAGGATTTGGAGCTGATGAAAGAAATCGATGAAACCATCTGTGAGATCGCGGAAATATTAAATGAATCAGCGATTCAGTTAGCGGCGTGTGATATTGAGACTTTGCGGCATCGAGTGAATCAGCGGTTAAAGCAAGCATGTGTATTGATCAGCTGTCAAGCATGCGGGGAGCATATTATAGGTTATGACGCGCCAGGCAGAAATTTCAAGAAGGCTGATCTGAGCGGCCATGATTACAGTATGTGTCTGCTGATGGCTGCGGATCTAAGAGGCTGCAGGTTAACGATGACGAATTTTTGGGAGCTGATCTGCGAGATACAGACCTCAGAGATACAGATCTTAGTCATAGCTGTTTTCTGACTCAGGGACAGATCAATGCGGCAAGAGGGAATGCGCAGACAAAACTGCCGGCTAATTTAAGCATGCCTGCAGCATGGCTGAAAGCGAAGGCTTAATTTACATGTTAAGCAGCATTAAATGTATATTTAGGGGATTGATCGCTGCAGCATATGCAGCTCAAATTGAACTGCCTGTCTATGCTGGAAAAGCAAATTAAATTCATGAGGAGTATGAATATGAAATTCGGTATTATTTGTGCAGGAGATTCTGAGTTGGAACCCTTCTTGCCATATATTAATAACATGAAAATAAGCGAAAAAGCTTTATTAAAATTTTATCATGGGACTATTTCAAATGTTTCAGTTGTTGCTTTATATAGTGGAGTTTGCAAAGTTAATGCGGCTGTTGCTGCTCAAATTTTAATCGATACTTATCAGGTGGAGGCAGTTATAAATGCAGGAACTGCTGGCGGTATGGATAAAAGCATCAATCTTTTTGATACTGTTATTTCAACACAGACTGCTTATCATGATGTTGATGATGATATTTTAACTGAATTCCATCCATGGATGAAAGACGTATATTTCAACGCTGATGAGGATCTTTTAAAAGCAGCACATCAAATTGCAAAAAATAATTCGACGATACATTTTGGACGTATGGTTACAGGTGAAAGGTTTATAAGGGATAATATGAGAAAAGATATAAATAAAAAATATTCACCTTTATCAGTAGATATGGAAACGGCAGGTATTGCCCATGTATGCTATGTGAATAAAATTCCTTTTATTGCGATTCGTACTATTACGGACACCGCGGCTCATTCAGGACTTGAACACTTTGATAAAAATTGCAAGCGGGCATCGATTATAGCAAAAGATGTTGTATTAAATTTCTTGGCACACATAGGGACTGAAACAAATTAAAATTATCTGTTTTTGTGTTTGATAAAAAATAAAATCCTGCATTTTCAGCTGACTGATTTGCAGGATTTCTTTTATTTTTGTAATTGAGCAATAGATGCATCGATACGGCGGAGGGTTTCTTCCCTGCCGATAATTTCCGCAATTTCAATCGCACCGCCCGGTGTCATTTGTTTGCCTGATACGGCAATACGCACTGGGAACAGCAGCTGACCATTCTTAATTCCTAAAGTTTGAACTAAATTCATTAATGTATCATGAATTGAAGTTTCACTCCATTCACTTAAGCCTGACAGCTCTTTTCTGGCCGCAATCAATGAATTCAATGAAATTTCCTCATTTGTTTTCATTTTCTTGTTGATATACAATTCATTACTGTAAGCAGGATAATTGTCGAAGAAATCGATCATTTCCGGTATTTCATTTAATACTGAAACACGGGTTTGAAGAATTTTCGCAATTTCTTTTTTATCATAGCTTTCAGTCTTAACCGCTTGATTGATATATGGCAGAACTAATTCATAAAATTCTTCCAGTTCCATCTTACGCAGATACATGCCATTCATCCAAGTCAGCTTTTCAATATCAAAGATAGCTCCTGAGGTATTGATGCGTTTCACGTTGAAGGCTTTCTTTAATTCCTCTAAGCTATAAATCTCTTGTTCATTTTCCGGTGCCCAGCCTAACAGCGCAATGTAATTGATTATCGCTTCCGGCAGATAGCCTTTCGCAACAAGATCCTGGAATGAAGCATCACCATTACGTTTTGACAGCTTGTGCTGTTCATCTTTCATCACTGGCGGACAGTGAATGTAGGTTGGGATTTTCCAATCGAAAGCCTGATAAATCAGGTTATATTTCGGTGTGCTTGAAAGATATTCATTCCCGCGGACTACATGAGTTATATCCATCATATGATCATCGATGATGTTGGCAAAGTTATAGGTAGGGAAACCATCTGATTTCAGCAAAATACTTTCATCAAGCGTTGCGTTATCAACCGTAATGGTACCATAAACTTCATCTTCAAATGAAGTTGTACCGGCTGGATCAATGTTTTGACGAATAACATAAGCTTCACCGGCTGCTATTCTTGCGTCAATTTCTTCCCTGCTTAAATGTTTACATGGGTCATCATATTTAAAAGATAAACCGGCGGCCATCACTTCTTGACGCTGAGCTTCAATATCTTCCTCTTTACAGAAGCAGACATGCGCGCCGCCCAGTTCGACTAGCTTCATGGCATATTCCTTATAGATACCTGAGCGCATCCGTTCAGATTGTACATAAGGTCCATACTCTCCGCCGATATCCGGCCCTTCATCATGACTTAATCCGCATTGCTTTAATGTTTCATAAATAATATCTGTGGCACCTTCAACCAAGCGGCCTTGGTCCGTATCTTCAATTCTTAAAATAAAAACGCCGTCATCTTCTTTTTTGCGACTAAATATTCATAAAGAGCAGTTCGCAAATTACCGATATGCATATAACCGGTAGGACTTGGCGCAAAACGAGTTCTTACTTTTGTCATCCTAACCCCTCTTTCACGGTTCTTATTATACTTTGCTTTTGAATATGTTTCAAACCTTTTTATGACAAAACCATGATTCTTTTCATATTTGTATGACGCATTTGTAAGCTTAGCTGATTTTTTAGGTTAAATGATATAATATCAGCATAAAGAGGAGATAAAAATGAAATTATTAATTAAACAGCGAGTGTTTTCATGGTCAGATACTTATGATATCTATGATGAGTTTGAGAATCCGAAATATTATGTTGAAGCAGAAATTTTTTCTTGGGGACATCAGCTGCATGTTTATGATCACAGCGGTAATGAAGTAGGTATTATCCATGAAAAGGTGTTTTCATTCCTGCCGGAATTTTCAATTGAAATTCAAGGTGAAACAGTGGGCACGATTTATAAAAATTTTTCCTTCTTTAAAAATAACTATGAGGTGAATTTTAAGGGCTGGTTGGTTGAAGGCAATTATACCGGATGGAATTACGATGTTTATGATGGTGATAAATTGGTTTTGAATATCAGTAAAAAATTGTTTGCTTGGGGCGATACATATGTCCTTGATTTTGCCGATGAAAAGGATGAAATTAATGGTTTGCTCTTAGTAATTGCGATTGATGCGGCAAACTGTAAGAACTAATAAAAAAGGCTCTGTATGGATGTAAACACACCCGGCAGAGCCGGTTTATTCAAAAACAAAGATTTCTTCAATGGAAGCATGTACGGCTCTTGATATGTCAACAGCCAATTTTAAGGAAGGATTATATTGAGCTTTTTCTAAGCGCATAATTGTTTCCCGGCGTACCCCGACTAATTCTGCCAGCTGTTCTTGGGTCATATCATTTAGAAGCCGATACTTCTTAAGGTTACATATAAATTCTGCCATGCTTACTCCGCAAAGTTTTCATCCTGATCAAGACGATAAAGGAAATATTCACTCAGAAATAAGGTCAAGGCAAAATCAAGCGACAGGGTGATGATCAGCATGATTGCGACAGCATCAAGGTTATTGAGAAAACGTCCCTGTGCAATAATGAGGACAGCCAGAAACAGTATTGAAAAACCTATTTTCAGTGCTTTAAGCTGTGCTGCCTGAGCATTTTGTCTGAACCTTTCATCAATCAGCAGGTTGGACATTTTGCCTTCAAGAAAGAAACTGAAGAAACCAAAAAAGCCGAAAAAGCAGAATGGGTAGATCGATGAATCGATCTGGTAAGTCCAAAAGCCAAGAAAGCCGAGGAAGCCAAGAAAACCCAGATAGCCGAGCAATGGATTGATTGTGCGGGTCTTATTTTGATTCAGCTGCTGTTTTTGGCTGTTTCTTATAGAAGAAAAAAGTGTAAAGATCAAAACAATAACATAAATAATAACCAGTATTACAGCGGTTAATAACGGCAGGTCTTTGATCTGGAATACATAGGTACTGTAATCCATCGGATAAACAATACGTCCGTTATTATAGCTCAAATCATAACCTATGGCTAAAAGCAGGAGCAAGACAACGAGAATACCGGCTGCACTAAATCCTCTAGTTTTCTTTTTATTCATTGAAATTATTGCCTCCTAGTGAGTTATTTATCACTTTATAAGACAAATATATCACATATCATGAATATTGGCAATAAAAAGATATAAATAAATCACTTTTTGTGTTTTTTAAGTAATGAATCAAATCATCATGCTCATTGGTTAATTCATCCTTTAAAATACTATCGATGAGCTGATTCATAATTTCACTGATTGCTTTACCTTGATAACCAAGCTCTATGCACTCTGTTCCATTGACTGCCAATTTGCTGCGGTCAATCAGCTCCTCCTTGCTTAATTGCTTCAGCAGATCTAAATTTTGCTGATCTTCATGAAAAAGAATCTGCCGCATATTCAGCAATTCAAACATCCATTCAAGATCGTTATGATGTTCATACAAGCATTTTCTTAATTCATATCGGCTGCTTATCGGCGTATGCAAAGCATGAATGAGCGATAATACAGTATTTGCTAGCTGATTGCTTGTTTTCCATAGCTTCAGGATCATTTCGGCATCTTCTTTGACGGGGAGCAGCAGCATGGCAAGCTTACTCGTCAGCTTATCAGGCATCTGATCAAGCAATAATGAAAGATTCTCTATATCATCATTGTTCATGTCATTATATTGCGGCAGTAGATATTCAATCAGCTGAAGCTCCTTCAATAATAGCAATAGGTTTGCTTTGCCATCCATCAGCATACCGAAGAATTCACCGGTAATACGTTCAATGGATATATCATGCAGATAATGGCGGCTGCCGATCAATGCATGTTGAGTATTCTTTTCGATATTGAAATTGAAACGGTGGGCAAAGCGAACGCAGCGTAGGATACGCAATGCGTCTTCCTTAAAGCGTTCCTTTGGATCACCAACACAGCGTATCAAACCGATCTTTAAATCTGTTAACCCGTGATGTTCATCGATCAGACCTTTAATTGGATCATAGGCTATCGCATTGATGGTAAAATCACGCCGTTTAAGGTCTTCGCTTAACGAACGGGTAAAAGTAAGTGAGGAAGGGGTGCGATGATTCTCATACACCTCCTGAGTGCGGAAGGCAGTGATTTCAACCATTTGCTTCTTATAACAAACAGTTATTGTTCCATGCTTCAAGCCGGTGGGAATGATTTTGAATCTTTCATCAAAACAGGCGATGATTTCTTCCGGCATAGCAGAGGTCGTAATGTCATAATCATGAGGGCGGATACCCATTAATGCATCACGAACGCAGCCACCTACAAAATAGGCTTCATAACCATGATTTATTAATTGACTGTAAATTGCTGATAGTTCAGGTTCTATATAAAATAGTTGCATGAATACACTCCTTCTTAATGTACCTATTATATCATTTAATGGTATACTTATCGTGAAATGAGGAATTGAATATGAAAAAATCGTTGATTTAGCGCATGACTTCTTGAGTGAAGTACTGAGTGAAGCAGATACAGCCATCGATTTTACATGCGGGCAGGGGTTTGATACATGTTTTCTAGCTGCCCATTGTCAGCATGTATTTGGTTTTGATATTCAAATGGAAGCAATCAAGCTTACCAAGCAGGCACTGGCTGAAAGAAAACTCAGCGCGGAATTGATTCTTGCCTCACATGCTGAGGCGGCGGATACTGTTGATCAGTTTAAGGCCGGAATCTTTAATCTTGGCTATCTGCCCCATGGAGATAAAACCATAACGACACAGCCGCTTGAGGTCATCAGCGCCCTTGATCAGATGCTGCCAAACTTCTGGCAGGCGGCCGGATAGTCCTTGTATTATATCCAGGGTTTGCGCAGGGTCTTGCGGAAAGTGTGGAAATTGAAACCTACTGTGAAAAATTACCTGCTAAGATTTATGATGTGACTAGGATACAATTAACTAACCGATATAAGGCACCTTATCTGCTGCTGATCGACAAACATTAATGTCCGTGAGATGCGGACTTTTTCTTTGTCTGTATGAAAGCTCAACTTTTCATTATTCACATAAAATTCCAAAAACTACACTTTCATCCAATCATTCACGTCATAAAATTATATCGATATGTCCTCATTTTGGATACATTTGTATTCTTTATAAAACTAATATAATTTGACAAATGTGCAAAAGGCTTATGATATCAAGCTTTCTTACAATTTTGTTAAATATGAAATGATATTGTAAAATATTTCATTTAATATGAAAATGAAATGAAATTTTTCTTGACAATGTGTGAAAAGAGGGTTTATACTAACATCAATCAAGTATCTTATATGCTTGGACAAGTTAGGGAGGAAATACTATGAAAAAGCTTAAAATGCTTCTTACCGGATTTCTTACGTTAGCGCTGGTTGCCGGCTGCGGTGGCGGCGGTAATGGAGATAACGGTGGAAATGGAGGAACTGCAGACGGTGCAAAGACGGTAACGATTGCCAATGATGTAGAACTTTCTTCAATGGATTCAAATCTTGCGACTGATGGTACTTCATTTGAAGCGATTGCAGCTACAATTGAAGGTTTATATACATTAGACGCTGATGGCAACGCTGTTTTAGCAATTGCTGCCGATGAACAGGTAAGCGAAGACGGACTAACTTATACATTCACATTACGTGATGCGAATTGGGATAACGGAACGGCTGTAACTGCCAATGATTTCGTATTTGCATGGCGCCGCTTGGCAGATCCTGCGACAGCCTCTGAGTATGCTTATATGATTGGTGTAGCAGGTATTAAAAATGCGGATGCGGTTACCAACGGTGAAATGGCAACATCTGAATTAGGTGTAAGTGCTGTTGATGAAAAAACGTTAAAGGTTGAACTCGATCATCCGGTTCCTTTCTTTAATCAATTAATGGCTTTCCCATCATTCTATCCGATCAACGAAGAATTCTTTAATCAGTTCGGTGATCAATATGCATTGACACCGGAAGCATTATTAGCTAACGGCCCATTCAAGATGACTGCTTGGAATCAGGGTGCTAACTATGAAATGGTTAAGAATGAAGCTTATTATGATGCAGCCAATGTTAAAATTGATAATTTAAACTTCCAGGTTATCAAAGACGCACAATCAGCAATGGTAGCCTTTGAACAGGGTACAGTTGATTATGTTAAGCTGACTGGTGAAATGGTTGAACAGTATAAAGATTCTCCTGAATATACGATCACTTTAGGCGGTTATTTATGGTATATGTCTCCGAATGAAGATGTTGCCGGTTTAGAAAATCAGAATCTTCGTCTTGCCTTTGCTTATGCTTATGACAAAGAACAGATTGCTGAAAATGTATTAAAAGATGGTTCGATCGCAGCTAATTTCGCAATTCCTGTAAAATTGGCAGTAGGTCCGGACGGCAAAGATTTCCGTGATACAACGGATACTTATCTAAATGTTGATAAGGCTAAAGCTCTTGAATATTTTGAAGCCGCTAAGAAAGAATTAGGCAAGGATACGTTTGAATATGAATTGTTATTTGAAGATACTGAATCAAGTAAGAAAGTAGCTGAATTTGTTAAGTCTGAAATCGAAACAACACTGCCGGGTGTTACTTTGAATCTGAAGCAGCAGCCTAAGAAAGCGCGTCTGCAGGCGATGCAAAACGGCACTTACGAAATTGGTTTAACTCGCTGGGGTCCTGACTATGCTGACCCGATGACTTATCTTGATATGTGGATTACGGGTGCTTCTTACAACTATGGCCATTGGTCAAATGCTGAATATGACGCGTTGATTGAAAATGCGACTAAGGGTGAGCTTACTTCTGATTTGAGTGCTCGCTGGGAAGCATTGAAACAAGCTGAAAAGATCGTTATGGATGAAGCAGTCATCCTGCCGGTTTATCAGACTGGTTCTGCCGTTATGATCAAATCAGGTGTATCCGGATTTGAATTCCACTCAGTAGGCGTTCCTACAATTTATAAGAATCTTACAAGAGAGTAGAAAGCAGTTCTAACAGTACAGTGCTCTCGCACTGTGCTGTTTTATTTTTAATCATACGAAAAGGAGGGGTAAAATGACAAAATATGTACTAAAGCGTGTCGCTATATCGGCGGTCACCCTTTTGGTTATTTTGTTTGTCTTGTATTTGATGCTTGAATTCATGCCTGGTACACCATTCAATGATGAAAAGCTGACTGATGCCCAGCGTTTGATCATTGAAACTAAATACGGTTTGAATCGGCCATTCCTGGTGCGCTTTGTAGATTATGTGGTGATGATGCTTCGAGGTGATTTGGGTGTCAGCTATTCGATTCAGAAGAATATGCCGATTTCTCAGATGCTTGATGCTCGTTTATGGGTATCTATTCGCCTTGGTTTGCAGGCAATTATTGTCGGCGTTCCGGTAGGTATCGTGCTTGGTATTGTATCAGCCTTAAAGAAAAATACTTGGATTGACACCTTGACATCTGTCTTTGCGGTATTAGGCGTTTCAATACCTAACTTTCTGTTTGCCATGTTGTTTATCTTATTGTTCTCGAAAACATTGAATTGGCTGCCGTCAATCTTTATGCTGCAGAAACCATTTGTTTCCAGTATTATGCCGACCATCGCGCTCTCATTGTTCTCAATCGCACAGATTGCCCGTTTTACCCGCAGTGAAATGGTTGATGTTTTAGGCAGTGAATACATGCTGCTTGCTCAATCAAAGGGGCTGTCACGTCCGATTCTGATTTTCCGTCATGCGCTGCGCAATACGCTGATTCCGGTAATCACCGTTATGGCACCGCTGATCGTAGGCGTTATGACCGGCTCATTGGTTATTGAAAAAATGTTTTCAATTCCAGGTATCGGTCAGCTGCTGACAATGGGAATTCAGGCTAATGATTATAATGTGGTTATGGCATGCGCATTTATTTACAGTTTGCTTTATGTAATTGTAATGTTTGCTGTCGATTTATTATATGGTGTAATTGATCCGCGGATTCGCTTAGTAAAAGGAGGTACCAATGAGTAATCAAGATACAGTATTCCTTAAGGATGATTTTCAGCTGGCACACCGCAAGGATCTTTACATTGATAAAGTTTATGAAAATCAATCTTTCTGGAAAGACGTGGCTGCACGTTTAAAGGAAAATAAAGGCGCATTGGTCGGTCTGGTTTGTATAGTGATTATTATTTTATTGGCTGTGCTGGCACCGATGCTGTCTGAATATACGATTAATGGTGTCAATGTCGCCCATCAAAGCCTGCCGCCCAAGGTGCCTGGCCTCGAGCAATTAGGAATCTTTAACGGCATGTCAAGAGGTGTCGATGTTTATGCCAAAAAAGGTGTTGAAGGTATTTACTATCTATTTGGTACTGATGAGCTTGGCCGTGATTTATGGCTGAGAACTTGGAGCGGTACTCGTGTTTCATTGATCATTGCTGCAGCGGCAGTTGCGGTTGATATGATCATCGGTATGACTTATGGTTTAATTTCAGGTTATTTCGGCGGTAAGGTTGATATGGTGATGCAGCGTATCGTTGAAATTATCAATTCGATTCCTACCTTGGTTATCGCAACCTTAATGCTGATTGTTTTAAAACCGGGTATTGTACCGATTTTATTTGTATTGATTCTGACCGGCTGGATCGGCATGAGCCGTGTTGCGCGTGCGCAGATGCTGAAGCTGAAGGAGCAGGAATATGTTCTGGCTTCAAAAACTTTAGGGCCGGCAATCTCAGAATTATCTTTAAGGATATACTGCCGAATATCATCGGTCAATTGATTATCATGTCAATGTTCTCGATTCCAAACGCCATTTTCATGGAAACAACATTGTCATTTATCGGTCTCGGTATTCCGGCACCAAATGTATCACTGGGTGTTTTAATTTCTGATGGCTTTAAGTCGTTTACAGTTGCGCCGTTTATGACCTTGATACCCGCAGTTGTATTGGCAGTATTGATGCTTAGCTTCAACTTGCTGGCAGATGGTCTGAAAGAAGCGCTTGATCCGACCATGAAGGAAATGTAGGTGAGTGAAGATGGAAAAAGAAAGAGTATTATCAATCCGTGATCTGGCAATTTCATTTAAAACCAGCAATGGTATCGTTAATGCGATCCGTGGCGTCCGTCTTGACTTATTTCGCGGCGAAACAATTGCTATCGTAGGTGAATCAGGCTCTGGTAAATCAGTAACGGTAAAAGCAATCATGGGCATTCTCAGCGGTAATGGCTTTGTGAATGACGGCAGTATTATTTTTAATTATACTGATGAAAATGGCGAAAAGGTTTCACAGGATCTTTTAAAGCTGTCGAATCGGGAGATGCAGCATAGAATCTGCGGTAAGCATATTGCCATGGTTTTCCAAGATCCAATGACGTCATTAAATCCAACGATGACGATCGGCAAACAGATCATGGAAGGCATGATGTATCATTATAAGGTTTCCAAGGCAGAGGCTTACAAAAAAGCTGTAGAGCTGCTTGAAGAAGTAGGGATTACTGATCCTGAGAAACGGATGAAAAATTATCCGCATCAACTGTCCGGCGGTATGCGGCAGCGTGTGGTTATTGCCATCGCTTTGGCATGTGATCCTGATATTTTGATTTGTGATGAACCAACAACGGCGCTGGATGTAACGATTCAAGCAAAATTCTTGAATTGATCAAGGAAATCCAAGCGAAGAAGAATATATCGGTTATTTATATTACTCATGATTTAGGCGTAGTCGCAAAGGTCGCTGACTATGTTGCAGTTATGTATGCAGGAAAAATCATTGAAAAGGGCAGTGTTGATGAGATTTTCTATGATCCTCGTCATCCGTATACGTGGGGTCTGCTGTCTTCAATGCCGGATGTCAATACCAATGAGGAAGTTCTGTATACAATACCGGGAACCCCTCCTAACTTGCTCAACAAAGTAGAAGGCGATGCCTTTGCTGTTCGTAATGAATACGCTCTAAATATCGACTTTAGGCTTGAGCCGCCAATGTTCAACGTCGGCGGCAAGCATCGTGTATCTTCATGGCTGCTTCATGAAGATGCACCTAAGGTTGAGATGCCGCTGACTTTGCGTCATCGTATCGATAACATGCTGAAGGAGGATGAATAAGATGGAAGAAAGAACTCCTTTACTTGAAGTCAAAGACTTGAAACAACATTTTAAGGTAAATAAGAAATATTCGGTAAAAGCGGTAGATGGCATTTCATTTGTGATCTATCCGGGAGAAACCTATGGTTTAGTAGGTGAATCCGGTTCAGGTAAGTCAACGACAGGCCGTTCAATTATCCGCCTATATGAACCGACATCCGGAACAATTACCTTTGAAGGCGTTGATATTTCAGGCAAATTGAGCCAGCATCAGGTGAAGCATCTGCGCACGAAGATGCAGATGATTTTCCAAGATCCGATGGCTTGTCTGAATCCGCGCAAGAAGGTTATTGACATTATTGCGGAAGGATTGGATATCCATCATCTCTGCAAGGATGAAAAAGAACGTGAAGAAAAGGTTTATAAGATTCTTGAACTTGTAGGCTTATCGCATGAGCACGCGATGCGTTACCCGCATCAATTCTCCGGCGGTCAGCGTCAGCGCATCGGTATTGCCCGCGCATTGATTATGGATCCTGAACTGATTATTGCCGATGAAGCAATTTCCGCATTGGATGTATCTATTCAGGCACAGGTTGTCAATTTAATGAAAGAAATTCAGAAGCAGACCAGTACGGCTTATTTGTTTATTGCCCATGATTTATCGATGGTTAAATATATCTCTGATCGTATCGGTGTATTGCATCTGGGACATTTAGTGGAAACCGGAACGACGGAAGAAATCTTCAACAATCCGATTCACCCGTATACCAAGAGTCTGCTGTCGGCAATTCCGCATGCAAATCCGCATGTAGAGAAGAAAAGAATCGCATTGGCTTATGACTATGCGACCAGCGGCATTGATTACAACTTAGGTACTCAGCATTATCTGGGCGGTGAGCATTATGTGCTTGCTACGGATGAAGAACTTGAAGCATGGAGTAAAAAGGCGGAAATCTGATATGATTTCTGCTTTTTTGCGCAAATCGTCAAATGTTTGGCAAAATTCGGAATCTTGGTGAATAAGTTTATGGTATAATGAAAAGGAATTACTGAATGAAAGTAAAAGGAGAAAGAAATGAAAAAATTATTATTGAGCTGCTTAGCGGCATTATGCTTAGTGGGATGTTCATCTGCACCAAAGGAAGAGGATTTAAAGAAAACCGTATGTACATTGGAAGATACCGGTGTTAGTGTAAATACTGTTTTTGAACATGATGGCACTAAAGTAATGAAACAGACAAATACTAATACAATTACTTTATCTGCATCCGGTATGACAAAGGAAATGATTGAAGCAGCTGCGAAGACTGCTGAAGAAGCGTACGGGGCTATTGAAGGTGTAACGTATAGCTATGAATTTAAAGATGATGATACATTTGTAGAAACAACAACGATCGATTTCACAGCTGCATCAATTGCTGATTTACAGTCTGCCGGTATTGTCGAAGCCGGTGAAGCAGATTATATCGGAATCAAAGAAACACTTGAATTAAACAACCAAAACGGTATCGAGTGTAAAGACGCTGAATAACTAAAACTAGTCAATAAGTAAATTAAGAAAAGGAAGTCTGAATTCATTGCAATCAGTTGCAATCTGAATTAATGCTTCCTTTTTGTGTTTCTTTTAGAGTTTGTGACAGCCAGCTCTATGCTTATGAACCATCGTTTCATGTGTCAGAGAAAGCATATTTTGTCGAATTGTGTCAAAAAGTACTTTATGAGACACTGCGGCTGTGAACTGCTATCCGCAATGCTGATGAAACAACCATCCAAATCAGCATTAAGGAAACTTTAACCATGAATCATAAAATGGGGCTTGAATGCACAGAGAAGGAAAAAAGAGCGCCCGCTCTTTTATTTTGATTCATAGAGATTTTTAAGATCATCAAGCATATCAAGATGTTTGAAATCCTTATGATATACCATATTGATTTCACGGGTCAGATTCATGTTTTCAATCTGCAGTGTTACTAATGTTCCTTTGGCTATTTCACGTGTACAGGCGCTGTGAGCAATAATCGTAATACCAAAATTAGAGGCAACGAGTTCTTTGATTGTCGTGACATTGTCCAGCTCCAAAATGATATTAAAATTTTTAATATGCTCATAGTGAGAGACAAGCTGATTTTCAAAAAGCTGCCGGGTACCTGCACTGCGTGAACGTAAAATAAAATTTTCTTTCTTTAATTCCTGTAAAGAGATGCTTTTTCGTTTACTTTTTGCGATTGGATGTTCCTTTGAAACAGCTACGCACAGATAATCAGTATCTAAAAGTACCGAGGTGAATTTAGGATTAAATAGATTTCCCTCTACAATAGCTAAATCTAATTCATAATTTTTTAACTTATCATAAATATTATTTATAGCATCTGTGGTTACATTGAAGTGAATATCATTGTGCATATTGCAGTATCGGGCAACAACATGAGGTACGATGGTTTCTTCAGCAGTTGGCGTCATACCGATATTTAGGCTGTGTACTGACATACGGGTATCTTCAATTGCCTGCCGGCAGTTGTCATTCAGTGCGCTCATTCGCCGGGCATATTTAACCAAAACCTCACCTTCCGGCGTAAGGACCAGTTTTTCTTATCTCGGCGGAATAATTTTATTTTATAGTCTTCTTCCAACAGCTTAATTTGATGGGTTACAGCTGGCTGAGTGAGTGCCATTTTTTTAGCGGTTTTGGTATAGCTGCAATTTTTCAGCTAATGCCAGAAGTGTCATTACCTTAGGATCAATCATAGATACCCCTTCTTTCAATATAAATATTTTTGATAAGCCTAATAAATATTATAATTAGATTTTATCACTTTTGGGACATATAATCAATTGTGTAAGGAGGGATAAAATGAATCAATTTCTATTGGCTGCGAATGCTGCGATTCAATCAAATCTGATTCTTGAGGTAGCCTTGCTGCTGTCTGCCGGATATCTGATGAGCCGATTGAGTAAGAAGCTCCATCTTCCTTATGTGACCGGGTATCTGCTGGCCGGTATTCTGATTGGCCCATCAGTTCTGCACCTGATTTCATCAGAAACCGCGGCACGCTTTGATGTGATAACAGATATTGCATTAGCCTTTATAGCATTTCAGGCAGGACGTTTCTTTAATCTTAAGATTTTGCGTTCTAATGGCCGGCAAATGGTGATTATCACGATTATGGAAGCACTTGGGGCAGCGATTATTGTTACACTGGTAATGTATTTTGTTTTTCATCTTTCACTTCCTTTTTCTTTATTATTGGGTGCTATCGGCTGTGCGACCGCACCGGCATCTACCATTATGACAATCCGTCAATATAAGGCAAAAGGAAACTTTGTGAATATGATCTTACAGGTAACGGCACTTGATGATGCTGTCGCACTTCTGACCTTCAGTGCCTGCATGGCTGTGGTACAAGCGATGGATACGGGCGTCTTCTCGGCATCGGTTGTTATTGAACCGGTACTGCTGAATCTTGCGGCTGTTAGTTTAGGCATTGCCGGCGGTTATGTATTGAAACGAATCATTACTGAGGCGCGAAGTGAAGACTCTACGCTAATCCTGTCAGTCATTGTTATTCTGACTTTAAGCGGTATCTGTACGGCCATCAATGTATCACCGCTGTTATGCTGCATGTGTCTGGGGGCAAGCTATATTAACTTCTCTAAGAACCAACGGCTTTTTGATCAGCTGAATAATTTTACACCGCCGATTCTGACATTATTCTTTGTCTGCAGCGGCATGCGTTTGAATCTAAGCTCATTAAAAGATGCGGGAATTATTGGTGTAGCGTATTTCTTTATCAGAATTGTCGGCAAATATATTGGCTCATATTTTGGCGGCAAGCTTACTCAAGCGGAGCCAAGCATTACCAACTATCTGGGCTTGGCACTGATTCCGCAGGCTGGTGTTTCGATTGGGCTGGCCGCATTGGGACAGCGCCTGCTGCCGCCTCAATACGGAACCTTACTGACAACCATTATCCTGTCAAGCAGTGTTCTCTATGAAATGGTTGGGCCTGCCTGTGCCAAGCTTTCACTCCACCTGTCACATTCTATTCCTGGCAGTGAGAAAGAATCAGAATTACACAGAAGCATTGCTTTACCAAAACGTGCTGCGCATAAGTCATAATTGTTTAACTTAAAATCCCATCAGGGATTTTTTCTGTTTATATATAAATGAATGTAATGCAGTCTAAACGTGATTAATTCATATCCGTGGGCAGTTGGCGCTGTTCTCTCTTATTAATGGGCATCTGCCTTGTTGTTTATAGATATAGGGAACATAATGAAGATACATGAAGGCTTATGCCAAAAGGAGGTTTTTATGAATATCACAGAATCATTAAAACAGCGCCGAAGCTATTATCATATTAATAAAACACTACCCGTCAGTGAAGAAACAATCATCGAACAGATTAAAGAAATAACCGAATTGGTACCGGATGCATATAATATGAAAAGCTCCATCGTTGTTGTAGCGCTCAATGAATAGCACGATCAATTATGGGATATGATATATGAAGTATTTAATGGCAAAATCAGCAGGGAAAAGATCGATAGCTTCAAAGCTGGGGCCGGTACGATCCTGTATTTCTATGATCAGCAGGTCATTGAAGCAATGCAGCAGCAATTTCCTTTATATGCTGATAATTTTCCGGTTTGGGCGAATCAAGCCAGCGGCATGCTGCAGCTCAGTATTTGGAGCGGTCTGCGTGAATTAGGCATCGGCGCCTCTTTACAGCATTACAACCCAATCATTGATGATCAGGTTCATAAACTGTTTGCTTTACCTAAACAATATAAGCTGATCGCGCAGATGCCATTTGGCGGCATCAGTACTGAAGCGATGGCTAAGCCTAAGGAAGATATTGATCACAGGGTTTTGATTCGCAGATAAATTTCTTGAGCAGGAAATCTTCAAAATGGTTTCCTTTTTTTATAGGTTTTGAATAACACTTAGTTTGTACTTTTTGCCAAACTGAAATTAAAAAAGTCAAACTTTAGCACTTAATCGTTGACAGTGCTAAAATGTGTGTTATACTATTATTAGCAATCGATTAGATAGAGTGCTAAAAGGAGGACGATATTATGGATTTCAATCAATGTTCAGAAAGTTTACAAACAATACTCATGAATGCCATCAATATCGCAAAATCCTATAAACATCCGATGATAGATACTGTCGAATGTTTAAAAGCGATTTTTGAGAATGATGTGCTTGACGGGTTGTTTAAACGTGTCAATATCAATAAGCAACAGGCATTAAATATAATTGACAATGAAATGCTGCGGGTAGCGGCGGTCAGTGACAGTTCGGAACCGCGCATCAGCAGTGCGGTCAACGAGAGTATTATGGAAGCGGAGAAATGGAGTGAGGCTCATCAGGAAAGCTATATGAGTACAGCCAGCTTTTTTCTTTGCCTTATTAAGGAATCGTTCAACAGTATCCAAGCAGCTGGTGAAAGAGCTTAGAATTAACCTTTCACAGTTGGAGAATGAAGAAATTACACGCAGAGGGGGAAGAAAATGGATACACAAACAAGTGAAAACAACATTGAGGCATTGGCTAAATACGGCCGTGATCTCGTTAAGGACGTGCAGGATGGAAAGATTGATCCGGTAATTGGCCGTGATGAAGAAATCCGCCGTGTGATTCAGATTTTATCACGTAAAACAAAGAATAACCCGGTTTTGATCGGTGAACCCGGCGTTGGTAAAACTGCCATTGTTGAGGGCATTGCATGGCGTATTATGAAGGGGGATGTACCGTTATCTTTAAAGGATAAGAAACTAATTGAATTGGATATGGGTGCCTTGATCGCCGGTGCTAAATATAGAGGTGAATTTGAAGAGCGTCTGAAAGCTGTCCTTGAGGAAGTTAAGAATGCTGAAGGCGGCATTATCTTATTTATCGATGAGATTCATAACCTGGTGGGAGCCGGCAAAACCGAGGGCTCAATGGATGCCGCAAATTTACTGAAGCCGATGCTGGCCCGCGGTGAATTAAGATGTATCGGTGCGACTACTTTTAATGAGTACCGTAAATATATTGAAAAAGATGCTGCCTTGGAACGCCGTTTCCAAAAGGTTACGGTTGCTGAACCAAGTGTGGAAGATACTATTTCTATTCTGCGTGGTTTAAAGGATCGCTTTGAAAGCTAATCACGGTGTTAAAATTCTCGATGAAGCGATTATTGCCAGCGCTGTATTAAGCAATCGTTATATCACGGATCGTTTCCTGCCGGATAAGGCCATTGACTTGGTCGATGAAGCCTGCGCAATGCTAAGAGTTGAGATGGATTCAATGCCGCAGGAGCTGGACGAATTAATGCGTAAGATCATGCAGCTGGAAATTGAGGAGACGGCATTGAAGCAGGAAAATGATAAAAAAGCTCAGGAACGTCTTGGTGAAATTCAAAATGAATTGAAGGAATTGAAACAGCAAAAGATGTTTTATATACAAAATGGATGGATGAAAAACGTGATCTTGAAGCCAGCAAACAAGATAAGGTTGAATTAGAGCGAGCGAAGCTTGATCTTGAACGGGCACAGAATGAAGCACGGTATGAAGAAGCGGCAAAACTGCAGTACTCTACAATCCCAGCCTTGGAAAAGAAGATTCAGGAAGCCAGTGATGCTATCAAAAATGATGCTTTGATTCAGGAAACCGTAAATGAAGAAATGATTGCAAAGGTTGTGTCACGGTGGAGCGGTGTTGAAGTCAGCAAACTGGTTGAGAGTGAGCGGACAAAGCTTCTGCATCTTGAAGATGCTTTGCGGCAGCGGGTAGTTGGTCAGGATGAAGCGCTGGAATTAGTCAGTGATGCGATCATTCGCTCAAAAGCACAGATTCAGGATGAGAATCGGCCAATTGGCAGTTTCTTGTTCCTAGGTCCTACCGGTGTTGGTAAGACTGAGGTAGCGAAAGCATTGGCTGAACAATTATTTGACAGTGAATCACACATCGTACGCATCGATATGAGCGAATATATGGAGAAACACAGCGTCGCTCGTCTGATTGGCGCGCCTCCGGGATATGTCGGTTATGATGAAGGCGGTCAGCTGACAGAAGCAGTTCGCCGCAATCCATACTCAATCATTTTGTTTGATGAGGTTGAAAAGGCTCATCCGGATGTCTTTAATGTGTTGCTGCAGATTCTTGATGATGGAAGGATCACGGATTCCAAAGGTGTAACCGTTGACTTCAAGAATACTTTATTGATTATGACAAGCAATCTCGGTTCACAATTCGCCTTTGACGCTGAACATCGAAATGAGAAATACATGGAAGAAGTAAAACGTTACTTCAAACCTGAATTTATTAATCGTATCGATGAGATTGTCGTTTTCAACGCGTTAAATGACGATATGATGAGTAAGATCGCTCATAAGTTCATGAATCAGCTTGCCCAGCGTTTGGCTGTCAAGGATATTCATCTTGAGGTTACAGATGCCGTTTACAAGGAAATCGCAACTCAGGGTGTTGACCCGGTTTATGGTGCTCGTCCAATGAAGCGCTATATTCAAAGAAATATTGAAACTTTAATTGCCAGAAAGATCGTCGAGGGTGCAGTTGATAAAGATGAAACATGCGTCATTGACTGCGCAGACGGCACTTATATGATTACTGCTAAGCATTAAGTTAATAAGCGGATAAATAGCTATATTTATCTGCTTTTTTTCATTATTTTAAGGAATTGTTCCATACTACTGATAGAAAGTGAGGAACAATTATGTTTAAACATGAGAAGAAGTTATTACATAAAGTAAGAGTAGAAAAACCTAATCCGCAATATGCGGTATTGATGCAGGAGCAGTTAGGCGGCTGTAACGGTGAAGTGAAAGCGGCAATGCAGTATTTATCTCAGAGCTTTCGTGCCAATGATCCAGTATTTAAAGACTTATTTTTAGATATCGGTACCGAAGAATTAAGTCATATGGAAATGGTGGCGGAAACAATTAATCTGCTTAACGGCGGTGATGTAGATTATAAAAAGGTAGGTGTCGGTGAAATTGAAACGATGGTTACCTACGGTCTGAATCCTGCTTTAATTAACTCAAGCGGCAATCCATGGACAGCTGATTATGTTACCGTTACCGGTGATCTGGCAGCGGATTTATTGGCCGACATTGCCAGCGAACAGCGTGCTAAGGTAGTGTATGAATACTTATATCGTCAGATTGATGATAAATATGTCAAGGAAACAATCATGTTCTTGCTGGAACGTGAAGAAGCGCATAACGCATTATTCTGTGAAGCGCTAAATAAGATCACTGATGATGGCAGCAATAAGAATTTCGGTATGAGTGAAGACAGCCGCTTATACTTTGATTTATCTAAGCCAGGCCGTTATTTTGATGATCCTGATCCTGAAGCGGTTAAAATTGACCGCAAGAAGAAAAAATAAAACAAATGAAATAAGGAAGTGTTAACTTCATGGCGTAAATGAAAATAACACTTCCTTTTGATATGCTGATTATACTAATATCTCAATTCTTTACTTATTGCGTGCTGTTGTATGAGCCATACTTTATGAGATATTTATTTAAACACAGTAGAGATGTTTTTTTGCTTATAGTAAATGCTTATTTTGTTGTGATGTTTATTATCAATCATTTATGACCTTTTATAAAGCTGTAGGGTGTCTTAAAGGGTATCCCTTCTAAGATAACCGGTCTAAAAGCTTTATATAAGAAAGGGGATTATCATGAAATATAATCATCATATACTAGTCCGTTTTTTAAGGCTTGTTCATAGAAACTTTATACTAGGCATGAAAGATTGGCAGAATGCATACATATACTAGTAGGACATAAGCATTTCTTAATCTTCACATTCAATTTTTAGCCTTTACATTCTGTACGGTTCACGATAAACTAAAGACAGAGATTGAGAAAGGAGCTGTATGAGATCGAACTCTCATGCAATTGATAGGATGAGTAAAACTACGTTAGTTGTATTAGCAGCCGGTATGGGCAGCCGGTACGGCGGGCTGAAACAAATTGATCCCATTGGTCCTAATGGTGAAATCATTTTAGAATTATCCGTTTATGATGCAATTCAGGCAGGCTTTGACCGAATTGTTTTTATCATTAAAAAAGAAATTGAAGCTGACTTTAAAGAAGCGATTGGCAATAAGCTGGCCGCTCATGTTGAAGTGGAATATGTATTCCAGGATCTTCATCATTTACCAAATGATTATGAGGTTCCTGCCGGCCGTGTAAAACCATGGGGTACCGCCCATGCGCTTTGGTGCTGCAAAGAGGTGCTAGAGGGTCCTTTTGCGGTTATTAATGCGGATGATTATTATGGACAGTCTTGTTTTAAAGATCTTTATGCTTTCTTAAATAATGAAGCTGAGAGTCATCATTATGGTATGGTCGGATATCTGCTGCACAATACGATTACTGAAAACGGCAGTGTTGCCCGTGGTCAATGTGTGGTTAAGGACGGCAAGCTGGTGAATGTTGTTGAGCGTACCAGAATTGAAAAACGCGGTGATAAGATTGAATATTATCTTGACGATGAATGGCATACACTGCCGGAGGATACGCTTGTATCGATGAATATGTGGGCCTTTACACCGGATATCATTGAGGAAATTGAACATCGTTTTGATGCCTTTATGGCTGATGCTGTATCTGCTAATCCTTTAAAAAGTGAAATGTATATACCTAATGTCGTGGGTGAACTGCTTCGGGAAGAAGCTGCTGATGTGGTTATGATGTCAAGCCGCGACAAATGGTATGGGGTTACTTATCAGGAAGATAAGGAAGGGGTTAAAGCCGGTATTCGGTCACTGATTGATCAGGCTGCTACCCACAGCCGCTTTGGAAATAATCGAAAACTATCGCAACAGCGGTAGTTTTTTTGCTGTCTGCTGATTTTGCCCAGCCCTTGCTGATAAAGGGGAATATGCTAGAATAAGTTAATGATTGTATCATTTGCTTTTTTACCAGCATACTATAAACTAAAAAATGAGGTGATCAGAATGAATGCATTGCAATTGATTGGCAATACGCCAATGTTTGAATATAAGGATAATATATATGTGAAGCTTGAGAAATACAACCTAGGCGGCAGCATCAAAGACCGTGCTGTTTTGGGAATGCTTGAAGATGCCCGAAAACGCGGACTTCTGAATTCGGATACGGTGCTTGTGGAGGCTACCAGCGGCAATACCGGTATTGCCCTTGCTATTATTGGACGTCAGTTTGGGTATAAGGTTGTCATTGTCATGCCGGAAAGCATGAGTATTGAAAGAAGGAAGCTGATTTTATCTTATGGGGCTGAACTGATTCTGAGTGATAAGGCTAAAGGAATGCAGGGAAGTATTGATAAAGTAAACGAGCTAATGGCCGCAAATCCTAATTATTATTCACTGGGTCAGTTTGATAATCCGGCAATGGTTCAGAAGCATTTTGATACAACTGCGGTAGAAATTATGAATCAGGTGCCTGATCTTGGTGTGTTTATCGCCTGCTCGGGAACCGGCGGTACCATTACCGGTGTTGCTAAACGGTTAAAGCAGGACAAGCCTGACGTTTTTAACCGTATTAGGTGAGCCAGCCGGCAGTCCGCTGCTAAGTGAACAGCGGCTGGGGCCGCATGCAATCCAGGGAATCGGGCCTAACTTTGTACCAAGTGTACTTGATTTGAGCGTGATTGATGAAATTGCGGTGGTCAGCAATGAAGAAGCGATACAGGAAACGATCCGTTTTACGAGGGAAACCGGTATATCGATCGGTATTTCCAGCGGGGCAAACATTGCATTGGCTAAGCGGTACCACGCATTATATCCTGACCGCAAGATCGTGACAGTAGCACCTGACGGCGGCGATAAATACCTGTCCGTATTGGATTTTGGGGCATAGCTATGAATTGGTTTTCATTGCTTTGGTATAATGTAAACCGTGTTGTGGAAGTGGACCCTGCCGCTCATTCAAGACTGGAAGTGCTGATACTTTATCCGCATATTTTGGGCATTGATTTTTTATCGCTTTGCGCATTTCTTTTATAAATGCCACCTGTTTTTTATCGCCCGTCTGATTTCACAGATTGCCCGTTTCTTAACCAATATCGAAATCCATCCCGGCGCGACGATTGGCAAGGGGTTGATCATTGACCATGGTACTGGCTGCGTCATTGGTGAAACAACGGTTATCGGTGATGACTGCCTGCTTTATCACGGCGTTACCTTAGGCGGCAACGGACGCGGTAAATGCAAGCGTCATCCGACTTATTAAATCACGTCATGGTTGGCTGCAACTCCAGCATTCTTGGTAATATTACGCTGGGCAATTATGTGCAGATCGGAGCCAACAGTGTGGTAACTAAGGATGTCGAGGATCATCAGGTGGTCTATGGTTTGGCTGCTAAGGTAAGACCGGAGAAATGCACCGATGCTGACCGTCCGAATATTATAAATGTAAACCGCGATTAATAGTAGCTGTAATAGATTAAAAAATAGGCAGTGAGGAGAGTAATTTCCCTCACTGTTTTCATTTTTAGGCATGTTTATGATTGACTTGCATTCATTTGAATAGTACCATAAAAATGACAGTAAACTTAATATATTAAGCAGAAAGGAGAACTATGCGTACTAAAATCAATAAATATCGTCAAATTGAGGAAGAAATCATTGCCGATATTAAATCGGGAAAATTAAAACCCGGTGATAAAGTTGACAGTGAATCTGTACTGAAAAAGAAATACAATGTGTCTACGATCACTGTGCGGAAGGCATTTACCGATCTGATCAATGACGGTTATCTATACGGTGTTCAAGGTCTTGGTACCTTTGTCGCAAAGAAACAAATGATCCGCGGTTTAACTTCCATCAGCTTTTCTGAAGAATTAATTCAACTGGGATATGAGGTGGATATGATTATCGATTCCATTGAAGAAGTTGAGAATAGTGCAGCAAGTGAAAAATTAGGACTTGATCCGCATGCTGCATTGGTCTGTATCAAACGTGTGCGAATAGCTAATAAAGAACCGATGGCATATCATATTTCGTATTTTGACCCTGAAGTTTTATCCTGTGAACAGGCGCAAAGTCTTTATGAGACACGTTCACTCTACAAAACATTAGCGCAGATAGGCATCTATCCTGAATGGGTGAATGAAAACTATTCAGTCAAGGATATCAATGAACCCAATGTGGTAAATCAGATGAATGTGAAAAAAGGAACCCCGTCATTTTTCATCAAGCGTGTTACTTTTGATGAGAAGGATCAAGTGATCGAATATGCGGAAACGTATTTTAATCGGGATAATTATTCCGTAACTGTAAACATCAAGGTGTGAGTTCACACCTTTTTATTTGCATGATTGTTGTAAGCGCTTATTTCTTTGTTGACAAGGAATGAAAAGCGTGTTACTCTTTTCGTAGATAACATGTTAATATATTAAGTAGGAGGGCTTATGGAAATAAAAAATTATACTCAGGATTACGAACAGGGGGTTGTGGATTGTTGGAACCGCTGTTGTACATTTGATCCGATTGATGTGAAAAAGTTTAGAAAGCAGGCGTTGTTTGATGATAACTTCGATGAATCATTAAGCTGGGTTGCGGTAAATGATGAACGTGTTATTGGTTATATTTTGGCAACAAAACGGAAGTTTCCATACTTGGAACGCGGCCTTGAACCGGAAAGAGGCTGGATCAATGTAATTTTTGTGGATGCTGAGCATCGGGGCATGAATATCGGCGAGCAATTGCTGATGAGAGCGGAAACGGCTTTAAAATCACTCGGCGTAGAAAATATAACAGTGGGTGCTTATAGTCCGAATTATTTTTTGCCGGCATTGACGCTGACAATTATCCGGAAGCCATTTGTTTTTTGAAAAGCATGGCTATATCAGCGGTGATCAGCATTATTCCATGTGCAGAGATTTACATGGTTATCAGCTGTCCGAGTATACGCAGAAGAAAAAGGCCGAAGCAGAAGCAAAGGGTTATCGTTTCATTCAATTTGATTATGCTTATGCTCTTGATTTGCTTCGTTTTCTGAAGGATGAATTTGGCGGCGGCTGGAAGCGCAATGCTTTAATCAGCATGCAGAATAATGAGGCTGAAGATCTGATTCTTCTGGTTGTGGATCATGATGAAAATATTGTTGGCTTCTGTATGCGTAAGATTGATGGCAATCCCATGCGTTTCGGTCCGATTGGTATCAGTGAAAAAGCCAGAAACGCAGGTCTTGGCGGCATTCTGTTGGAGCTGCAGATGGCTGAAATGGCAAAGAAGGGAATTTATCATATGTATTTTGTCACAACGGATGAACCTGGCAGAAGATATTATGAACGGCATGGCTTAAATGTATTTAGATCATTTATTGATTATAGAAAGGACATATAGTATGAGTAAAGTACAGCGAGTAGTTTCAATTGGTGCACATTCCTTGGATGCGGAATTAATGGGCGGGCCTTTATTATTAAAATATGCTAAGCAAGGTGCGCACTGCACATGCGTGCATGTTACCCAAGGCCGTCTTGAGGATCCGAATGCTACAAAAGAAGAATGTGACGTTTATTTAAAGGAATTACTGGATCAGAACCAGCGCGCTGCCGCTAAGCTTGGCGCCGATGCGCTTTGGCTGGGATATGTTTCAAGTGATATGCCGACTACGGAAGCATTTTCTGATCGATTAGAAAATATTTTATTGATGAAAAGGTTGATTTAATAATCACTCATTGGCGCGGTTCAATGCATCCACGGCATATTAATACCCATGATGCAGTTGTCCGGGCTGTAAAGCGGATGCGTGAAAACGGTTCAGCAATTAAACTGCTTTATGGCGAAACCTTTGAGGATTTAGTTGGTTTTATCCCTCAGGCTTATATCGGCTTGGAGGAGGCTGAAATTGAACAGTGGTATTCGGCATTAAATGAATATACAGTGTTTAAAGGCGGGGTAAACGATTTCCCTTATCGGGAATATTATCCGACCAATTTAAAAGTACGCCAGATTGAGTCAAATCATTCTAAAAAATGTGTTTGTTATATGTATGCAAGCTTAATTGAAAATGAATTGTGGTAGAAAGGCAAAAGCCGGGAGGAAATTATGGGAAAAGTATATGTGCGCGTCGATGACCGTCTGATTCATGGTCAAACAGTGTTAGCTTGGTGTCCGACATTATCGATACAAGAGATTATCGCGATTGACAATGACAGTGCTTCAAATCCGATGCTGAGATCCATCATGGAAATGGGCGTTCCTAAAACTACGCTACGAAAATTGTGACGATTGATCAGGCTAAAGAATTATTGAAGGAAGACAGTGCTAAAACAAGATTAGTGATTGTTAAATATCCAAGCCGTTTAATGGAAATCCAAGAAGAAATTGCCGGCTGTGAATTTATTATATTAGGCAACATCGCAAAACGCAGTGACAGTGTTCACCAAGTCAAAGGAGCTACGGGTATATTCTTCTTGAGTGAACAGGATGTAAAAGATATTGACAGTTTAGTTGAAAAAGGTTTTAAAGTGGACTTTCAGCAATTGCCGAATGCTGCCGGCATGAGCTGGAGTGCATTTAAGAAAACAATATAGGGAGGAATATCTATGACTATTCAGATTCTATTAATCGCATTGTTTATTTATCTCGGCTCGATTGGCTCAATTGTAGGGAATACCATTGGCTGGTATACATTGGGGCGGCCGCTGGTTGCATCATTTGTTGTTGGCATTATCATGGGGGATATCAACAGTGCTTTGATTGTCGGCATACCGCTGCAAATCATGTATATGGGTAATGTAACTCCGGGCGGTGCGGTTGCTTGGGACTTATCTTATGCAACCTATATTGGTACGGCAGCAGCATTAATTTTCGGCAAAGGCTTAGATGCCACCGGTTTGATTGGTTTAGCGGTCGTATTCGCCGGTATCGGCGGTTTAGTCGGACAATTGATGTGGAATGTATCTTATGCACTTAACCTGCCTTTAAATCGCATTGCTCATAAGTATGCGGAAGAAGGCAATACTTCTAAAATGTATATTCCGAATATGGTATTAGGGCAGTTGATCGGTTTCGCATGCCGTTTTATTCCGGCCGTCATTGTATTGACATCAATGACAGCAGCTTCCGGACAAGCCGATTTCGCCACCTTGATTCCGAATTGGGTTACTACGGGCTTGAGTGTTTTTGGCGGCATGATGGCTGCCCTCGGTATGGGCATCTTGCTTTCATTCCTGTTAAAGAAGCGTTATGATCTGGCGATTTTCTTAGGCGGTTTTTATTTTAGTTACTTATTTTGGTTTGAATACAATGGCGGTTGCCGTTGTCGGGGTAATTACAGCGGTGCTTTATTATGCGGTTATTACTAAGGAAAAGGAGACAGTGTAAGATGAGTGAAGTTAAGAAAATCAGTCCTAAGACACTAAAGAAATCATTCCATAGTTGGTTCTTCTTCAATGGCTGTTCCCAACAGGCAGAATCAATGCTGGGAATGGCATTTGGACAGTCAATGGCACCGGTCATTGATGAATTATATACAACAAAAAGAAGAAAAAGCAGCCGCTTTATTGCGTCATGTAACGCTGTTTAATACCGAAGCGCAAGTTGGCTCAATCTGTAATGGTATTGTATGCGGCTTGGAAGAAGCCAATGCGAATGGACAATGTACCCCGGAAGTTATTGAATCCGTAAAAGTAGCCTTGATTGGACCTACGAGTGCGATTGGTGATTCGTTGTGGGTAGCAACCATTATACCTATTTTATTGACAATCTGTTTATCAATTTCACAATCCTCTCCAACTTCAGCATGGATTGGGCCTCTGCTTTATATGATTGCCTATCCGATCATCACTTATACATTAAGCTGGTGGTTATTCAGAATGGGCTACCGTTCTGGTCTTGAGGGTATGCAGGGCTTTATGGGCAGCGGTAAATTAGACGCGTTTACAGATACGATGGGCGTTTTAGGTTTAGTGGTTGTCGGTGCATTAACCGCTTCATTTGTAAGCTTGACATTGCCGATTCAAATCGTAAAAGATGTATTAGACGGCGCAACCGGTGAAATCATTCCTGCCCAAGTCTTATTCAATGCGGATGCGATGCTGAATTCGATTTTTCCTCAAATTTTGCCTTTATTATTAACTCTGGGTGTCTATTATCTATATTCTAAAAAGAAATGGTCACCGCTTAAATTAATGGCTTTGATTCTGGTGCTTGCTATTGTTTTAACGGCAATTGGCTATGCTACCGGATTCTACGCATAAAAACAATTCGCTTGAATAATGAAAAGCACGGTCAAAAATGAAAAAAAGACGTGCTTTTTTTGCTATAATAAGGATGAAATCTTCAAAGGAACTTAGATGAAATGGGGAATGAATATGAGTCAGGATTTTATGCAGCTGACCTCAGTCGATGAAGTCTGTGCATTTTTAAAAGAACGTGGCAGCCGTCATCAGAATTATCATCATTATACAAGCTTGCAGACCTTAAAACTGATTCTTAACGGTAATACATGGAAGCTGTCAGATCCGATAACGATGAATGATCTTCAGGAACGTCAGGAAAAAGGGGTCGAGGAAGTATGGCGGCAAACGGTTTTTGCCAGTTTTTGTTTCGGCGAATCTGAAAATATGGCGATGTGGGGTTTATATTGTTTTCCGAGACAGGCGGCTGTCAGAATATCATTGCCGCGTAAATTGATGATGCAGTGGCTGGCGGAGACTGAAAAAACAGCAGATGTTTTATTGAGTGATGTAATCTATGTCGGTCATCAAAAGGCGCATCAGCTGCGCTGGAACAACCGCAGGATCGATATTACGGAGATGCCCGCTTTGACCAATATCAGTCATGAAAGAATAATGACCGGTTTAATTAAAGCTGACGCGTGGAGCTATGAAAACGAAGTGCGCTTTCTGATGCGTTTAAAAGACGCGGATAATAAGGGTATATTTGCAGCGCTGCCTGGTGATTTTGCGGCTTTTGTTCATGTCATGCTTGGACCGTGGATGGATCAGGAAGCAAGGCATCTCGCGAAGGCAGAACTGAATGCGCTGGGGGTGCGTGAAAAGAATATTCATGAAAGCATCTTTACCGGAAAGGTTCATTTAGATAATAAATGTGAATCCTGTACTTATTTTCTTGCTGATCAAATGAGGAAAAAGGTTAATGATTAACGGTTTTTACGCATTACTCAATTTCACTTGTGCTATAATAGGAACATTGGAGGAAAATATCTATGAAAAATCAATTAATGCATGACTGCCTGGCTTTTATTCAAAAGAGTCCAAGCACTTTTCATGCTGTTCATGAGTTAAAAGATAAATGTCTAACGGCCGGCTTTACAGAATTAAAGGAAGGGACTGTCTGGCAGCTTGAAAAAGGCAGGGGCTATGTTGTTACCCGTAACGGCAGCAGTATATTAGCATTTAAGATAGGCTGTGAATTAACTGCACCGATTTTTAATATTACCGCTTCGCATTCCGATTCACCAACGTTTAAGCTGAAGGAAAACGCGGAAATTGAAAGCAGCGCCTATCTGCAATTAAATACTGAAGGATATGGCGGCATGATTGCTTCATCATGGTTTGATCGTCCGTTGTCGCTGGCTGGCCGGCTGGCGGTTAAGAAAGCGGATAAAATTGAGATTCAGCTTTATGATGCCGGCCGTGATTTGCTAATGATTCCCAATGTGGCTATTCATATGAACCGCAGTATCAACAGCGGATATAATTATAATCTGCAGGTTGACCTGCTGCCTTTATTCAGTGCTCAAAATAAGCAGGGTACACTGAAAAAACTGATTGCAGAAGATATTAAGGCAGCGGAAGCAGATATTTTAAGCATGGAATTAAACATCTATAACCGCACGCCTTATTCAATCTGGGGCGCTGAGGAAGAATTTGTTTCCTCACCGAAGCTGGATAATCTTGAATGTGCCTATACGACGCTCGATGGTTTCCTGAAAGCGCAAAATGATGAACGCATCATCGTCTATGGCTGCTTTGATAATGAAGAGGTAGGTTCAACTAGCAAGCAGGGAGCGGATTCAACATTCCTTTATGATGTGCTGAAGCGAATCAGTGCTAATCTTGGTTATGATGAAGAAGCCTATCTGGCTGGTTTGAATCATTCTTTTATGCTTTCTGCGGATAATGCTCACGCGCTGCATCCCAATCATCCTGAATTCAGTGATAAGACGAATCAGGTGCTGATGAATCAGGGTGTTGTTGTAAAGGGAAACGCGAATCAGAAATATACGACCGATGGTGTCAGCAATGCCGTCTTTAAGACAATTTGTGAACGGGCGGGTGTGCCGCTTCAATATTATTACAACCGTTCTGATATGCCGGGCGGTTCAACGTTGGGCAATCTATCATCAAGACATGTCAGCATCAAAACGATTGATATCGGTCTTGCCCAGCTTGCGATGCATTCATCCTATGAGACAGCGGGAATACAGGATGGTCAGTATATGAGTCAGGCATGTCAGGCTTTTTATGAAACATCTTTAACGATGGATGAGGAAGAAATCAGATTCTAATCATAGATTTTTCAGAAAATTACTTTCATTTTTGATGAAAATCGTTGTATAATTGAGAAGTCTGAGGAGGAATCAATATGAATCGTGAACGTTTAGTTCTCCCAAAGAACTATGAAAATAAATTAAATTATCTTGATACAGAGCTGGCTATTAAAATTGTTAAAGACTCTTTTGAGAAAAGACTGGCGCATCATTTGAATTTAGTGCGTGTTTCAGCACCGCTGTTTGTACGCAATGATTCCGGTTTGAATGATAATTTGAACGGTGTGGAACGGCCGGTTGGTTTTGATATTAAGGATATTCACAGTGATGTGGAGGTCGTGCATTCATTGGCTAAATGGAAACGCTTGGCTTTGAAGCAGTATGATTTTGAAACTTACCGCGGTATCTATACCGATATGAATGCAATCCGCCGTGATGAGGAGTTGGATAATCTGCATTCTGTTTATGTTGACCAGTGGGACTGGGAGAAGATTATTGAACGTGAAGAGCGGACGATGGATACATTAAAGGAAACGGTGCGGGCGATTGTAAAGGCAATTAAGGAAACTGAATATGTGCTGCATGAGCATTATGATGAGCTGCAGCGGATCGTACAGGGTGAGGTCTTTTTTATCACTTCTCAGGAGCTGGAGGATATGTATCCAAATAAGAGCGGCAAGGAACGTGAATATCTGATCTGTAAAGAAAAGAGAACTGTGTTTATCATGCAGATTGGTGATAAGCTGAAAAGTGGTTTGCCGCATGACGGCCGCGCACCGGATTATGATGATTGGAAATTAAACGGCGATCTGCTTGTTTATTATCCGATTCTTGACTGTGCTCTTGAATTATCCAGCATGGGTATCCGAGTAGATCGTGAATCACTGCTGGATCAATGCACAAAGGCGAATACATTGAATCGCTTGGAATATCCTTTTCATAAGGCATTGATGAATGATGAGCTGCCGCTTACAATGGGCGGCGGTATCGGTCAGTCACGGCTTTGCCTGATGATGCTGAATAAGGCGCATATCGGTGAGGTACAGGTTTCTACCTGGGGCGCGGATATGATTGAGGAATGCCGAAAACACGGCATCAGGTTGTTATAATGCAGTCTTTAATTCTTGAGGGCGGTACCTTTAGACCGGTATTCTCCTGCGGAATCATGGATTGTCTGCTTGACCACAAGTTATATTTTCCTTATGTTATCGGTGTTTCGGCGGGGATTACCGATGGCATGAGCTATCTGTCACGTCAGAAGGGACGCAATCTTGAGGTATTTATGCGCTATCGCAATGACAGGCGTTATGTTGGAATTGGCAATCTGATGAAACATCAAAGTCTGTTTGGCTTAGATTTTGTCTATGATGAAGTTCCTAATAAACTGCTGCCCTTTGACTGGCAGGCATTTTATGATTACCCAGGTCAGGCTGGGTCGGCGTAACCAATGCCGATACCGGTGAGGCTGAATACATCAATTGCCAGCTGCTTGATAAACAGTGTACGATGCTGCGGGCAACGTGTGCGATTCCCTTAGTATTCCCGGCGATTGAATTAAATGGCAAACGGTTTTATGACGGCGGTCTGGCAGATCCGATTCCGATCCGCAAGGCAATTGCCGATGGCTGTGATAAGCATTTGATTATTTTGACCCGCTGCAAAGGTTATGTAAAGGAACTCAGCAAGCAGAACATCATCGCGGCTAAGGTTTTGAAAAAGAAATATCCAAAGCTGGTACCCTTGTTAGAAAAAAGACATCTGGCATACAATGAAACCGTGCAGTTCTGTGAGCAGCTGGAGCAAGAAGGGAAGGCGCTGATTTTGCGCCTGAGTGGCCGATTGAAAGCTTTGAAAAGGATTTGAATAAGCTTCAGGCAGCCTATGATATGGGATATCGGATGGCTGAGGCGCATTTGGATGAAATTAAGGCTCTTTTGAATGCATCTGAAAAATAAAGCTAAATAAAAATACCGCATCGCTTCTGCCGATGCGGTATTTACTTTTACTATGTGACAATAATGAAAGAATGCGCTTATTGGGAGCATGTTAAAATATAAATAGATAAAGTATCCTTGATGCGGAAAGGAGAAGGCTATGATCACTATTTTTAATCGAAAAGAAGTAGCAGCTACATTTTCCGAAGAACGTCAGGCTGAGATCCGTCAGATTCTTGGCGCCTGCGGTGTCGATTATCGTTGGAAAATCATTCAGGCGGAACCCAATCGCGGCAGAATGACAGAAAGAAGCTGCGTTCAGGGAAAACAAGACAGTGAGTATGTCATTTATGTAGCTAAAAGAGATTATGAGAAAGCCATGCATCTCTTACAAACGTATAAGAAACAAAAGAATTGAGGGTGATAATGTGCTTCACTTATTAAACCGCGCGGTATTGCTTGATACAGCTTCTGCTGATCGGCAGGTACAAATCAAAGACTTATTATTAGCTAACGGCTATGAGGTTTATGTTAAATCGATGGTTTATCAGCCATTGCCTGCGGCGGCTTCACAATTAGGTAAGAAGTTCGGCGAACAAAGGAGTGACTGTATCTATCGTATTTATGTCAGACGCTGTGAGCTTGCGATGATCATGAGCCTGATTAAAAAGCATAATCTATAATAGGGATAATAAAAGGCAGATCATTCTGCCTCTTTCATATCCAGACCTTACAAAATTGAAAGCTAACTGTAAGTGTAAGCGATGGCTGTCATTTAAATGCTGTTTTATAATGGTTATAGTAAAGGTGGTGATTCAGATGAAGAAACTGATCAAAGCATTCGCATTAACCATCATGGCTTGTTTTATGGTACTGCTGGTATTAGGCTTTATAGAATATCGCAGTGTGATCCGTGAAATGCCGATCCAGGATAAGGTTGCCTCGATCATGCAGAAGGACGATTATGTGCCGATTGATGAAATCAGTGATTATCTGAAGGTAGCGACAATATCCACAGAGGATAAGCGGTTCTATAAGCATCAGGGTGTTGATCTGATCGCTTACGGACGGATTCTTTATGTATTCATTACCAGCGGGCAAATCAGCGGCGGCGGTTCTACCATCACTCAGCAGCTGGCAAAAACATGTATTTTTCCTTTCAGCCTTCAATCATCCGCAAGGTTGCTGAATTTTTCGTAACAAAAGATTTAGAACGGCTGTATGATAAGGATACGCTTTTAGAATTATATCTCAACATCATAAACTATGGAGACAATAATATTGGTATTGCCAGTGCCAGCATGAATTACTTTCATGTTGAACCGGCTGATTTAAGCTTTGACCAAGCAACCTTGCTGGCCGGCATCCCCCAGTCTCCCGCTAATTATCAGCTCAGCAATCATGAGGATCAGGCAAGACTTCGTCAGCAGGCAGTCTTGGCGACCATTGAAGATAATGGCTACTATGATGACGATGAGCTTGCAAGGCTGCTGTTAGGCGTTAATCCTTAATGGCGGCGCTTTGCCAGATGTGTGCTTAATAAGCTTTGAATTGCTGCCGGTTCAGGATCAATATAAATGGTTTTATATGAGGAAAGCAGGGCTTGACCAAGCATGCCGCCCTTCGCTTTTTTTAAATAGCGGACTTCACAATAATCAACGGGTACCGAGCTTGACTGCCGTCCCTGTGAATAATAAGCGGCTAACATGGCAGCCAGGCGCAGCAGCTCTTCATTAGGATGGGCATCATTGATCAGAACATGAGCGCCATGGAAATCCTTGGCATGCAGCCACAAATCCTCTTTGCGCGCAAACGGAAAGTCAGATAATCATTTTGAATATTATTCTTACCAACATAGATCTTATGACCGTCTTCAAATTCAAAGGTCATGAAATGCGGGATTTCATTTTGTTTTTTCTTCTTAATTCTTTGCTTCTGCGGCTTTAAATAATGCATTTTTTCTAATTCATTACGAATTTCAACGGCATCCTCAAAGCTGGCATATTCAAGCTGAGCGCCGATCTCTTCAAAATAAGCGAGTTCTTTTTCGCAGAGTGAAATCTGTTCGCTGACTAAAAGCTGAGCGGTTTTACTTTTATGATATTTCTGATAATACTTTTCGCATTCTGCTTGGCATCAAAACGTATATCCAATGGGATTTTAATCAGTTCGCCATTTTCAAAATCAGGCAGCTCAGCACTGCCGCTTTTTTCATTCAGCGTATTGGCATAGGCATAAAGCAGATCGCCGTACATCCGGTAATGTTCGCAGTTCATCGCATCTTCCAGCGTCTGGCGGAGTTTGCCCAGCTTATTGGTGTTCTTGTTGATTTCACGGCGCACGAGTTTGAATAAGTCACCGCTTTGCTGACGGATGCGATCCCGTTCTTCCTTGTGGTAGAAAATAACATCGATACCTTTTGCAGGCTGTACGCGGCTGGTGGATTATCAAGGTGAGTGAGCGGCAGACAATGAAACTGCGGTTCCTTTTCGGTTTCAGTAATGTAAAGCGTTTTGAGGCAAGCAGTTCCTTCATGATTTCCGCAATTTTTCGCCGTTATGCATGCGGTGCTGAAACTCACGGCTGAGCTGCGGGGAGAAGCCATGAAACTGCTTCACCAGCGATTCATTTGCGTCAGCGTCTGTGATCCGCGGATCTTTCTTCAGCTCCTGAGAAGGCAATGTATAAAGGGCACCGATGAATGGTTCGCTTCGTGTTTTCAAAGGGCGGTATACGCTTCATCGCATCGATGATCTTTTCATTTTCATCCACTAAGACGCAATTGGCATATTTGCCCATCATTTCGATGTACAAAGAAAAATCATGCTGGTCACCCAGATCATTACGGGCAGTAATCAGCATATGCAGGATGCGGTCAAGGCCGATCTGTTCACATGAATTAATGATACCGCCGTCAAGATATTTCCTCAGCACCATGATAAAGTTATTCGGAACATCGGGAGCGGTGTATGTTTCTTCGGTAAGATTAATGCGGTTATATTGTGAGTGACAGCTGATCATCAGCTTAAAACCACTGCTTCGTGAACGGCAGTTAAAGAGAATTTCAGTATCTGATATCTGCTGGATTTTATTGATTTTAGCCGGCAGCAGCTGTTTTATTTCTTTATTAATTTGATATAAGAGTAAGCCATCTAAAGCCATGGCAACCCCTCCTTTCATGTGCTTTATTATACCATGATTTAGCAGATGCATTGAATTATTTATGCAAAGAACAAAGAATCAGCCATGTGGATGCTTGAATGTGACAGGTGTTATTTGGTTTACTTTTTATCTTTATAATGGCGCCTTTAGGAAAATGTTTGACTTTCATTAAGGAGCGTTATATCATATTTAGTATCTATAAAAGGTGAGGACAGCAAAAATGAAAAAAGGGCTACTGATTATTATTAGCGGACCAAGCGGCGTAGGCAAGGGAACGATTCGCGAATACTTTATGAAGGATGAAAGTCTGAATCTTACATATTCTATTTCTATGACCACAAGAGCGCCAAGAGCCGGCGAGGTTAACAACGTTGATTATATTTTCACTGACAAGGCAGAATTTGAGCGTCAGATCAAAGCGGGCAAGCTGTTGGAATGGGCTGAATTTGTCGGCAATTATTATGGCACACCCTTAGAACAGGTTGAAAAGCTGCGCAATGAGGGAAAAATGTCGTGCTTGAAATTGAAGTTCAGGGAGCGACACAGGTACGGGAGAAATGTCCTGACGCAATAACGATCTTTATTATTCCGCCGACGATGGAAGAACTTGAAAAACGCATCCGCGGCCGTAAGAGTGAGCCGGAAGAGGTTATTCAGCAGCGCTTGGCGAAGGCGGCTTTAGAGATGAAGCAAATCTCTGATTATAAGTATGTAGTCTGCAACGATGATCCGGAGCTGGCAGCTGATGTGATTGGGCTGATTGTGAAACGCAACAGCAAATAGGGGATAAGATGTATGACAGGTTATCAAGGGATAACCTGTTTTTAAATTAAAATAAAAGGTTGAAAATACTTGTTATCACATAATTTCACAATGATTTTATTCAACGTTAAGGTGAAAATACTGTATAATGATTTTAGTAGGAGGTAGTTTTATGTCTGAATTAAAAAACAAACTTGTTCCCACTGCGGAAGTGAAATTGATGATTTATGTAAATTCTGTCCCAATTGCGGAGCTAAAATAGTCAGAGCTGAGAAGGATGAAAAAGATGAAATCAGTGCTGTCATGAATGAATTGTTTGAAGATACGCCGATGGCTGAAAAAGAAGAACCGGTAACGATTCCTAAGTTTAATGAGCCTCAGCGTCAGACAAACAAAGAGTCAAAACCGATACGTGAACAGGCTAAGCCGTCAAGGCCGCGTCCAACTGAAAAAGAAAGCAGACTGCCGGTAATTTTAACGGCGGCGGCGGTAGCGCTTGTCGTTTTGTTAGTTGCCGGCGGCGGGTTTATGATTTATAAGGCAATGCAGTCACCGTCGGATCCGACACCGCCAATTGTCGATAATAATAACAATGGGCAAAACAATCAGAATAACCAAAACAACAGCCAGCAGCCGGATAATCATCAGCCTGAAGATAAACCGATTGCTAGTGAGGATGATAAAAAGCCAACGAAGGATAAAGATTTGAAAGACGGTGAAGTCCTAGATTTTACAGAAGATATGGGGCAGCTTGCGGGTATTGCTTCAATCAGTGAAATCAAAGTTCAGGATATGGATAATGGCAATCTTCGCTTTACGATCAGCTATGAGTCAACATCGGATCTGACAATGATTTTTGCCAACGCGCCGGACGGTCAGATTTTCCGCATCGAGGTAGACGTGACAGGCAGCGGTCAGGGTGCTTATTTTGAAGTGAGCAAGAGTATTTTAAAACCAGACATGGCACTGATGGTCACCTTGTTTGAAAAGGTTGAAGAAGGCAGTATGAGTGATGGTACGCCGATTGGCAGCGGCAGCGCCATGATCAGTGCTGAAACGATGGCTGAAATTTTAGAATTAGCTGGTGAATAATTAAGTTGAATAAAGAATCTTGCAAGCCGAGATTCTTTTCCTTTTTATAGTAGAAAGTTACGATAAAGGATGGGAAATCAATGAAAAATATTGTATGATAGTAATAATATAAAGAGGGTAAATATATGAAGGAAGAGCTTCAGAAAACATTTGATGATTATCTGGATCGTTTTGAGAGTGATGAGAGTGTCAGTGAGGGATTTAAGAAACTGTTGTTGGAACAGATTGGTCTTGGACCTGTCTTAGAACCAATTATGCAGCGCTATATTGAGATTGCAGAGCGGAAGGCTTACGCTTATGCACTGCCTTTAGGTTATGCGATGATGTTTTATATATACTATGGCAAAAATCTTGATTTGGCGATTCACTATAATGAATTAGCCAGAGAAATGTTTATGCGTCTGCCGGACTATAAGGAACATGACGGAATCCTGACGGTAGTGAATAATGCCCTGCTCGGTCATATTTTTAAAGGGAATTACGGAGCAGCTTATCAGGAAATACTGGCAGCCATGCCAATTGCGGAAAAAGGCGGTCAGATAACCTATTACTCCGCGTTTTTAAATAATGGGGCAATCATTCTGCGGGAATTCGGCTTATATAAAAAAGCGATCCAGCAGGTTGAAGAAACATTGGAAAAGAGAGATTTTATCGGTGACAGTAATTTTTATACCACTGTTTTTTATTATGCGGCTTGTATCTTGCGGTTAAGGATACGGCTAAGGTTAAAAAGCTGCTTGATACTTATGTGCCGAATTACAGAAAACGGGTTATTTCGATGTGAATATTTTTAATTTAGGTTATCTTGATGCGGCCATTCTTGAGGATGATCGTGAGCTGGCTGATAAATTGTATCAAAAATTTATCACATCTTATGATTTTACTAAAGGTGATGATATGGATAATGGCGAGGTTTATTTTACTTTAGGCCGTTATCATATGTATCGTAAGGAGTATGAGCTGGCATTAAAATATTATAAACTTCTGCTTGATTATAAAGGCGGCTTTTTTGGACATAAAAGACAGCTGCTGGAAGAAGCGGCAAAGCTTTATGAATGCTTGGGCGATCAGGAAAAAGCTTATTTCTATTTACAATCAGCGCATGAATTGACGAAGACTTTTATTTCCTTTATTGATGATATTTATCATAAGGAAATTGAGGACGTATGGGAACAGAACCGCCGCTTATCATATGAGGTGATGTATGACAGGCTTTTGGTTATGACTGAATTTGGTAAGGTTGTGACTTCTTGTTTGACCTGGCAGCAGCTGCTAGAAGTGATTGCCCTCCATGCCGGCCGGATTTTCTCCTTTGATGATTGGCATTTGTTATTTTATGATGAGCCTTTGCAGCGCTTCAGCAGTTTGGTTCATGAAAACTATGATTTAGCTGAACATCCTTTATTGGCTCTGTGCGTCAGCCAAAACAGCGCGTATAAACTGAGCAATTGGAATGCGGAAACTGATTTGGCAAAACGTTTAGGGAAGCTGTATGATGAACATAGCCGCTCAATGCTGATTCAGCCGGTCAGCTATCAGGGAGAATTGCTGGCACTGTTCTGTATGAAATCCAATCAGATTGAAAATTTCAGCCGTACGGATCAGGGCCTGCTTCAGATTTTCGCGGATTATATCGCGATCGCGATTCATAATGTGAAGCAATATTCAGCAGCGCTTGAGAAGTCCAGTTATGATTATCTAAGCGGTATCTATAACCGCAGCGCGCTGATGAAATATGGAGAAGGAATGCTTCAGCGTGCGGATCAGGAAAAGCATTCAATCGGTGCTTTAATGATTGACATCGATGACTTTAAGAAAATCAATGACAGCTATGGACATATGCAGGGAGATCGGGTTATCTGTGCGGTTACGGATATTTTAAAGCAGCATCAGCAGCAGGGAATCATCGCCCGCTTTGGCGGTGAGGAATTCATTTTGCTGATTGATTCACTCAATGAACAGGCATTGTACGAATTAGCAGAGCGCATTCGTTATGCTTGTGAAACAAACTGTGTGTCGATGGGTGAGACTGCGATTTATTATACAATCAGTATTGGCTGCTGTTACCGTGAATGTGCGCCGAAATCGCTGCATGAATTATTTGATGAAGCCGATCAGCGGATGTATATTGCCAAAAGAAACGGTAAAAACTGTGTTCAGATGTAATACAGGATCATGTAAAAAAAAAAGAACTGAAAAGGTCAGGCAGAGTTATGGGAAAGGATCATGGATTTACTGAATTTGAAGAATGGGCTGAATATTTTAGAATTTATACAGAGCGCATCCTCAATATTGAAAAGCGGACGTCTTTTTCATCTGCTCAATATAAAAAGGGGACTCAGCGGCTGACATTATATAACACGCGCTGAGCTTAAGGGAAATGTATCAGGATAATGAAAATATCTTGAATGCCATCTTTACTGGTTTATTAAAACCCCAGAGCATCGGGAGGCGGATGCCGCAGCTTCATTGCTTGAATATTTATTTAGAAACAATATGCGGATATTGAGGCTGCTCAGAAAACCGCTGAATCGCTTTATAATTATTATCAGCAGGCAGACAATGAGATTGCGATGATGTAATAAACTGTGAAAAAGGAAGCCGTTATTCTGATTTAATTGTTGATTTGATACTGAATGATGATAATTTGAAAATCAATTGGGAGAAGCTGCTGAACAGCCGTGAGGAAAGCTGTCGGCAAATTTAGAATTGAGAGAATTTCAAATTAAACAAGCGATATAAAAAACTGAAGCTGAACGCTCATATTGATTCATGAAGCGAATTCAAATCTTCAGTTTTTTGTTTTTATTTACTTAAGAGTGCTTCGATGCGTTGGGCAACACCGTCATCAAGGTTGCTGGCTGTGATTTCATCAGCAATCGCCAGTGCTTTTTGTGAGCCGTTAGCCATGACCACACCGATGCCGCATTCCTTCAGCATCTCTAAATCATTATCCTCATCGCCAAAGGCCATAACATGATCTAACGTAAAGCCATGCAGCCGGGCAATTTGTTCGATACCGCGGCTTTTAGAATTACGGGCATCAAATATTTCAAATAAATCCGGCTGTGAATGCACTCCCCGCACATTTTCAATATGAATCCGGCTCATGACTTCTTCTACCCGTGCCATTGTTTCCTTTGGACAGGAAATTAAGAGCTTAGGGTGTTCATGGGAAAGAATTTCATCAGTAAGCTCACGGCGCGGCAGACGGTTGTTGCGGCTGAGCCGTTCACTGACCGCGTCAACCTTTTGCGTATAGATGCCGTCTTGTTCATATAACATGAAGTTAATGCCTTCATGTTCATAATACTTCATAATTTCAAGCTGATTGGCTGATGAAAGCGGATAATTCAGGCGGCTTTCATTTAAGGTATAGTCGATCAGCTGGGCACCGTTAAAGCCGACAATGCAATCGATGTCTTCTTCGATTCCCCAAATTTTAATCAGTTCGCTGACCGCGTAAGGCGGCCGTCCCGTTGCGATACCAAAATATATACCCGCCTGCCGGGCCATTTTAATCGCTTTTTTAGTGCGGTCAGAGACTGAATTAGCACCTGTAAGCAGGGTACCGTCAAGATCGCACATAATCATTTTAATTGTTTTCATTGCTGCCTCCCAGATAATGCAGGCATTCATAGGCTACACCATCTTCATTATTTGTTTTCATTGATAATGTCCGGGCCACGGCCAACGCTTTCTTAGTGCCGTTTTTCATCGTAACCCCGATGCCGGCACTTAACAGCAGTGGTTCATCATTGCCGGAATCACCAAAGGCAATGACTTCATCAAGATGAATGCCTGTCTGCCGGCAGATATATTCAACCGCGTTGCGTTTGCTGACAGATTTCTTGCAGATTTCCACCGCCATCGGATTGACATAATAAAATGCGTACTGATCAGGATAAACCTTTTCCACAAGCTCAATCAGTTTTTTGATCCGCTTAACCGTCCCGATGAAACAGATCTTATAAACATCCTCATTGAGATATTCACACATTGATTGAACATTGCGGGTTTCTTCAAGCAAGTGAACAGTGTAAGTGCCTTTTTGATATCCCAAACGATGCATCAGCTTTAACAGTCCACATGCGCCTTTTAAGCCGCCGCCAAGAAAACGATTAATTTTCAGGTGATATTGATCGGCGATGCGGACATATTGAATCAGCTTTAATTCATCGGCGATGCTGCACAGCTTCTGACTTTCCTGCGGATTTAATGAATCAAAGGTATGACAGTTGCCATCTGCCATGCGGGTTACCTCATAACCATTGGCACATACCATCCAGCCATTGTATTCTTTTAATTTTAACTGTTTTGCATAGCGATCAACTTCGCGCTGGAAACGGCCGCTGGCTAAGACGACAATACAGCCTTGTTGTTGATATTCCAGCAAGGTCTTTTCGGTAAACGCACTGATTTTTTTAGCGTCATTAAGCAGTGTGCCGTCAAGGTCTGAGACAATCATTTTGATTTTATTCTCCATACTACCTCCATAAATGAAAAAGCTGAAACCAGATTATTTGATTTCTTTCGGCCCAGCTTTTTTTCTTTTTCTTTTTTCTTTTGATCTGCACTTTTTTCACAGGGCGGATCGGTTCAAACTGCTCCTGACGTTCATTGAGGCTGATTGCGGCAGCCGGCTGCTGGGCACGGACATAAGCCATCTCCTCATGTTCGATTATTTCATCATCAGCCAGCAGCGGCCGGCCGTCACGATCGACAAGAACACACAGACCGGCGCCAGAACCTTCATTGTGGAACATATACTGTACATGGGTTTCTACATCAACTAAAAGCTTGGTACAGGCTGACATTCCGTCATGATAAATCTCAGTCGTAATAAAACGGTTTTTATTCTTTTTCATGGCACCACGTCCTTTCTTTATTATTATACACAATCCCGCTGAACAATTCTATAACGGAAAGGGAATAATTGCAGCAGAATATTAAAAATTTCAGCTGTTGTTAATGAGTGACTAAATGCATTTGAAAAAACGAAGCAGGTTGGCTTGGCTCATGGTATAATAGTAAAGTGAGGTGAAGTGAATGAATCTTGTCTATTGCTATATCGAACATCCTGTGTCAGCCATTGATCAGCGCTATACCTATCAGTTTCATGATGAAAAATCGAACCAGGTATGCGGATTCAGGTTGATTTTGCGCATCGGCTCTGTGTCGCTTTCGTTGATGAGGTCGTTTATGATACGAAAGAAAGCTTTGATTTTGAAATTAAGGATGTCGTCAAGGTATTAGATGCTTCACCCATTCTGAATGCGGAATTAATGGCTTTGGGCAAATGGCTGGCGGAAACGACAGTTTCACCGGTAATTGCCTGTTTTCAAGCGATGTTGCCGGCAAAGCTGAAGCCTAAGTCAAGCAAACAGCGCATTAAAATGGAAAAATGGGTGCGTGTTCATCATGTGCCACAGATTATAACTCCTAAACGCCAGGAACCTTGACGGCTTTACAGGCGGTTGGAGAAATGACGCTGACCCTATGGCGCCGTGATTTTAAAAGTGCTGGAAAGGCGCTTGAGGAATGCCGGGCGGTGGAAGTATTTGAAAAAGAAGCGAAAGCGGCTGAGGAAAAACTGAATGTCAGTGATTTTGATTTGGCCTTAAGTGAGGAGCAAAAGCAGGCTATTAAGCAAGTGCTGAATCCGCGTAAGTCGGTGCTTTGTCTGCATGGCGTCACCGGCAGCGGCAAGACGGAGGTTTTTCTGCGCTGTGCCAAAGAGGTTTTAAAGCAGGGCAAGCAAGTGCTTCTGCTCGTACCGGAAATCGCGTTGACACCGATGATGGTAGAGCGGGTTCAGAAGCGTTTTGGCAATGATGTGGCAATTTATCATTCCGCGTTGAATGATCAGGAAAAATATGAACAGTTTCAAAGTGTGCGCAGGCATGAGAAAAATATTGTGGTCGGTACCCGTTCTGCAATCTTTATGCCTTTTGATCAATTAGGCTTGATCATCCTTGATGAAGAGCATGACAGCAGCTATAAGCAGGACAGCCAGCCGCAGTATCACTGCCGTGATGTAGCAATATGGCGGGGTGCAGTCCATCATGCGACCGTCATGCTGGCGAGTGCGACGCCCTCTTTAGAGACGTATGCGCGTGCGTCAAGGATGTTTATCAGCTGATATCACTTAAAAACAGAGTAAGTAATAATCTGCCGGATGTATCATTGATCAATATGCAGCAGACTGTAAAAAAGGCGGCTCTTATATATTGAGTCCGCAGCTGATCGAAGCGATGCGTTTGAGTCTGGAGTGTAATGAACAAGTGATTTTGCTGCTGAATCGGCGCGGTTATCAGCCGACGATTCATTGCAGTGAATGCGGAACGACGCTGATGTGTCCGCATTGTGACCGCGCTCTGGTTTACCATAAGGATGATCAGAGTGTTAAATGCCATCTATGCGGTTACAGCATACCGGTTCCTAATGTTTGTCCATCATGCAAATCACCTTCATTAAAAGGAATGGGGTTTGGAACACAGCGTCTGGCAGAAATGGTCAGCGAGCTGTTTCCGGATAAAAAATCATTCGCATGGATGCCGACACGACAGCCCGTAAGAATGCGCACCGTGATTTACTGGCACAATTTGGCCGGCATGAAGCGGATATCCTGCTTGGTACTCAAATGATTGCGAAAGGCTTGGATTTTGAAAATGTCACGCTGGTGGGAATCCTTCAAGGCGATGCGATGCTTTATCGCTCAGATTATCGCAGCAGCGAGCTGACCTTTGATCTGCTGTGTCAGGCCAGCGGCCGAAGCGGACGCGGACAGAAAAAGGGGAAGGTATTGCTTCAGGTTTTTGATGATCAGCACTATGCTGTGCGCTGTGCGCTGACTCATGATTATCTGAAATTTTTTGAACAGGAAATGCGTTACCGCCATTTAGCAGGTTATCCGCCGTATACCTATCTGGCATCGATTCTGTATATTCATAAAGATAAGGAATCAGCCAGTGAGGCGGCGTGTGAGGGCATGCGCTGCTTGGCGGAAGAAACATTCAGGCTATTGGGGCCAAGTGAATTAATGAAGGTAAAGGATGAATATCGATTCCGTATTTGTATTAAAAGTAAATCACTGACGCAATTGCAGAAGGCTGTTTATCAGCTTTCACGCAAACATCGCTCATCAAAAAGCAAGGTCAGACTGCAGATCGATATCAATCCGCTGAATATGGATTAGAGGAGAGGCTTATGAAAGCAAGAGAAAAAGCATACAATTGTTTATGTGATATTGTTTTAGGTAAAAGTTACAGCAATCTTTATCTGCGTAAAGAAATGAATGATTTCAGTTCAGTGGATAAGGGTTTGATTACTAATATCGTTTATGGTACGATGCAGAATTATCTCTATCTCAGATATCAATGGGAGGCCTATGTGCAAAGCGATATTGCCGCTGATATGGCACTTTTGATGGATATGAGCATCTATCAGTTTCTGTTTATGGACAAGGTACCTGAATATGCGGTGGTGAATGAAGCGGTGGAAATTGCGGCTAAGAAGCATAGAGGTAAGTATAAAGCAATGATTAACGCAATGCTGCGGCGTTTTTTAAGAGAGGGTAAACGTCCGATCCTTGGCGATGCGATTTTTCAGTTATCCATCAAAACATCGCATCCTTTATGGGTGGTCAAGATGTGGGAAAAACAATATGGTTATGAAATTGCTGAGCGGATCTGTCTTGATGATCATGGAGCACCGGCATTAGCGGCCCGGGTGAATACATGTGTTACGAGCCGTGATGAAATCATTGCCGCCAATCCTGACTTTGAAAAGGGCTGTTTGAGTGAGGACGCGCTGATTTATCATGGCGCAATATTGCCGATACAAAGGAATATCTGACCGGCAGAGTATCGATTCAGGATGAGGCAAGCCAGTGTGTCGCCTTATTAGTTGATCCTCAGCCCGATGAGAGTATTTTGGATATGTGCGCGGCGCCGGGAACGAAAACATGCCATATGGCTCAGCTGATGAAAAATGAGGGAGAAATCATTGCCTTGGATATTCATGAACACCGCGTTGAGTTGATTAGTAATGCGGCAGCCAGACTTGGCTTAAGCATCATTCAGCCATGGTGCTTTGATGCTTGTGAAATCAATCATGAATATGATGAGGAAAGCTTTGATCGGGTATTGGTCGATGCGCCATGCTCCGGCTATGGCGTAATGAAGCGCAAAAATGATATCAAAGTACATATGCAGCCGGAAGATATGGATACTTTACTGCCGCTTCAGGCAAAGCTTTTAGATACCGCATTTAAAATGGTAAAACCGGGCGGCGTTCTTGTCTATTCCACATGTACGCTGAATAAAAAAGAAAATGAAAAGCAAATTGAGAAATTTCTGGGACTGCATGAAAATGCGCAGTTGGTCAGTCAGCGAACTATTTTCCCTTATGAATACAATACCGATGGCTTTTATATGGCCAAGCTGATTAAAGCTGAAAAGGCATAATCATCAAATGATACAGACATGTGCAAACGGTCTGTATTTTTTGTATTTTCCTGCTTGACTTTATACTCAGCAAGCGGTACTATAAAGATGTAGTAAGCAAAAGATTAGAATACTAAACAAATGATTATGGAAGGGAGGCAGTTATGATTACTGATCGAGAACGTCAGATTCTGCATTGGATTGAGGAAAATCCCTTGATCTCCCAACAGGAGCTGGCAGATCTGGCAGGTATTACCCGCTCATCGGCAGCTGTGCATATCTCCAATCTGACTAAAAAAGGATTGATTCAGGGTAAGGGTTATATCTTACAGAAAAAGCCATATATCGTGGTGATCGGCGGTGTGAACATGGATATCTGCGGACGTCCGTATCAGCCATTGGTTATGCGTGATTCCAATCCCGGCACCACCTTTTTATCGGCGGGCGGCGTTGGCCGCAATATCGCGCATAATTTGGCGCTGTTAGATGAAGATGTGAAATTGATTACGGCTTTCGGCAGTGATGGCTATGCATCACAGCTCAGTGAAGAATGCCATCGCATCGGCATTGATACATCTCAGTCCTTTACGATTCCCAACGGTGTGACATCGACTTATTTATTTATTACTGATGAGTATGGCGATATGGAATTGGCGGTGTCGGATATGGGGATTTATGAGCATTTAACACCTGAACTGATGGCCACCCGCATCGATTTTATCAATCGGGCAAGCCTTTGTATCTGTGATACCAATATACCGCAGAATACCTTAGAATATCTTGCAGAGAATTGCCGGTGTCCGTTATTTGCCGATACGGTATCAACGACTAAGGCGAAAAAGCTGAAAGGCTTGTTAGGTAAGATTCACACATTGAAACCAAACCTTATTGAAGCGGAGGAACTGACAAGCATTAAAATCGTTGATGAAAATTCCCTGCGCGCAGCGGCAGAGTGTTTTCTGAAACAGGGGATGCAGCAGGTTTTTATATCTTTAGGAGAAGATGGTGTTTATGCGGCGAATAACCATGAGCATATGCATCTGCCAAGCCTTCCATGTGAAATTGTCAATACGACAGGCGCCGGCGACAGCTTTGTCGCAGCCCTTGCCTGGGCATGGCGGCAGCAGCTTCCGCTGCGTGATATTGCCAGAGCCGGTATGGCGGCAGCCAGCATTTGTATCGCCAGTGAATCAACCATCAGTCCGCATATCAGCTGTGAACATATACTTGAAATTCTGGATCAGCATCCAGTAAAATAGGAGGAAAAAAATGAACACAAGTAACTTAAGAAAGTATCTAGACGTATCTGAAGAAGTACAGAAGGCATTAGCCGAGGGACGTCCGGTCGTAGCGCTGGAATCAACAATTATCTCTCATGGCATGCCATATCCGCAGAATGTGGAAACCGCCTTAAATGTGGAAAAGGTCGTACGTGACAATGGTGCTGTGCCGGCTACGATTGCCATTATCGGCGGTAAGCTGAAGGTAGGTATTTCAAAGGAAGAAATTGATCATTTAGGCCGTAAAGGGCTGAATGTCATCAAAGCCAGTCGCCGTGATATTCCAGTGTTGGCTGCTAAGGGTGAAGATGGCGCGACAACGGTAGCTGCGACCATGATTCTTGCCAATCTTGCCGGTGTTAAAATCTTCGCGACCGGCGGTGTCGGCGGTGTTCACCGCGGAGCTGAAACTACAATGGATATTTCCGCAGACCTTGAGGAATTAGCTGAAACACCGGTAATGGTTGTTGCGCAGGTGCAAAATCCATTCTTGATCTCGGTTTAACGCTTGAATATTTGGAAACCAAAGGGGTAACGGTATTTGGTTATCAGAGTGAAGAATTACCAGCCTTCTATACACGCAAGAGCGGCTTTAAAGTAGACTACCGCATGGATACACCGAAGGAATTAGCCGATGTCTACAAGGCTAAAGAGGATTTAGGATTACGCGGCGGGATGCTGGTTACCAATCCGATCCCTGAAGAATACTCAATGGATCCGGATCTGATCAACAAATCCATTGATGAAGCAATTGAAGAGGCTAATCGCTTAGGCATTAAAGGCAAGGATACAACGCCGTATTTATTGGATAAGATTCAAAAAATTACCGGCGGATCAAGTCTGGCTGCGAATATACAGCTGGTTTATAATAACGCTAAGCTGGCATCGCAGATTGCCTGTGAATTAAGCAAGTTAAAATAAAAGGTTATAAAAATAGTGAACTCATAAACATGGGTTCGCTTTTTATATGGTATAGGCAAACTCAGCCTTAGGCTATGTGTGTTTCTGAGAAGCTGCTCTATAATTTATTTAGGAGGAATAGTTATGGCAAGAAAGCATGAGAAACTGATTGATGCCAATGTTATTTTAAGGTATCTGAATATGACTGTTGGAGAGGTTCAGTCTGTTTGATGATAAGTATCATGTGCGATATAGATTGACAAATCCTATGGATTTTCATGAAGGAATGGCAGTTTAGTGGAAATGATACCTGTTTCAGAAAAAGTTCTTTCTTTTTCTTTATATATGAGTATAATTGAAACAAAGAAATGGGGTAGTTTATGAAGCATAAGGGCGTCTTTTTGAAGCGGTTGAAACCACAATTCCAGTAATGCTTGGTTATTTATTTGTCGGCATCGCTTTTGGTATGCTGTTTCAGGAAAAAGGATATAATTTTTTATGGGCGGCAGTCATGTCAATATTTGTTTATGCCGGCAGTATGCAGTTTATCGGCATTAATTTCTTTGTGCCGGGTGTCAGTCTGGTGGAAGTGGCTTTGATGACCTTGCTGGTGAATGTACGGCATATATTTTATGGTTTAAGCATGATTGAGCCATTTTCGCATATGGGACGCAAAAAGCCATATATGATTTTTTCTTTGACCGATGAAACTTATTCTTTGCTGGTTAATATCAAGAATGAGGAGGGTCACGCCGACAAGCTGATGTTTCTGATTTCTTTTTTGGATCAATGCTACTGGATTATCGGCTCGATTCTTGGTTCACTGATCGGCAGCATGCTGCCCTTTGATACAACAGGGATTGATTTCGCGTTGATTGCTTTGTTTGTGGTGATCTTTACTGAACAATGGCTAAGCTGTTCAGATCACCGCCCGGCATTGTGCGGAACCGCCTGCGGACTGCTTTCATTAGTTGTATTCGGTGCTGAGAATATGGTTATTCCTTCAATGATTTTGATTGTGCTTGTATTAATGGCAATGAAGAAGAAAGCAGGTGATGCTTCATGATTTCAACAGCAACGTCTATCTTAATTATTGCCATTATGGCGGGCGTTACCTTTTTGACCCGTGTCATTCCCTTTATCTTATGGGGAAATAAAAATGAGCTGCCATCGCTGATTCGCTATTTGGGAAATGTTTTGCCTTATGCGATGATGGGATTGTTAGTTGTTTATTGTCTGCGCAATACAGCGGTACTGTCATTCCCTTACGGCATTCCTGAATTAATTGCGGTCAGTGCCGTAGTTGGGCTGCATTGCTGGAAACGCAACAATTTAATCAGTATCCTAGGCGGCACGGCATTATATATGCTTCTGATTCAGGTGATTTTTAAATAATTGATATAAATAAAAGCTCAACTGAGGGTTTTACTTACTAAAAAGGAAGTGTCAGATAGGATAATAACAAGACAATGGCCGGCGGTACCGCTAAAAGTAAGAAAAGGTTTGTCGTGGCAAAACGGTTTTCATTTTTAGCTGTGTTTAAATTAGCCCGCATACGATCCCCTGAGGTTAGTAAGCCGCTGCTTAATACGGCGATAATTAATAACGCTGCTGTTAGGGTCAGTAAGATATTTTTAAAATTATAAACATTTAATAGCTGAAGGATGTAAATGATAATAAAAATCAGAGTGTAAATGAGATAGACAATTTTCTTGTTCATATATAATGCTCCTTTCCCAAGATTAAATGAATGTCTATGATTATATATATTATACCATAAGCATCACTCATTGAATTTAAAGGTAAAATTTAAGTAATCTTTAGAAATCTTTAAGCTTATTACCGTTAGGTTTTAAGAATGATTTGTTATTCTTAGAGCATGAAATGAGGGATAAGCGATGAAGCAAGTGGATCGTAATATTTTTAAAGGAATATGTGCTGTAATAGCTGGTGGTTTAATCCTATTGGGACTGATTTATTATGGTAAAGACCTGTTTAATCTATTAAGCAATATGGATCAGATGAAGGCCTTCCTTGAACAATTTGGTGCCAGCAGCATGCTGGTGGGGATTCTGCTTTATGCCGCTCAAATTCTGATAGCCATTCTGCCGGGTGAAATTATTGAGGTATTGTTCGGTGTCCTTTATGGAAGTATCGGCGGCATGGCCTTCTGCTTAGTAGGCAATCTGATTGGATCAACATTAATCTTCCTGTTAACTAAACGTTATGGTAAAAAATTTGTTCAGCGGTTTATTCCCGAAGAAAAAATGGATAAGATCAGTTTCTTTAAGGATGAGAGCCGGCTGAATGCCGTTACCTTTATCCTGTTTCTGATTCCGGGAACACCAAAGGATATCTTTACCTATTTGTTAGGTCTAACGAATATGAAGCTGTCGACCTTCCTGCTGATTTCAAGCATTGCCCGCATTCCTTCCATTTATTCATCAACCTTGGTCGGTGCTAATCTGGGCAGCAATATGCTTGCTCAGGCAATCTTGATTTATGCGATTACCGGTATCTTCTCCTTAGGCGGCTATCTGTTTTACCGTTTCGTGTTTCAGAAAAAAGCAGCGGAAGCACAAACCATCGGTATCTAAACAATTGAATCGAGTACATATAACATCTGCAGGTTCTCGCTTGCAGATTTTCTTTGTCTGGGATATACTACAAACAAGGATGTGAGAATATGAATGAGATAACATCAGTGAGTAATCCCCGTGTAAAACAATGGGTGAAATATCATGATAAGAAACACCGTGACAGAGACGGACTCTTTTTAGTTGAAGGTGAACATCTGATTCAGGAGGCAATCGCTGCAGGTCTATTAACGGCGCTGATCATCAGCCTGACTGTCCGTATCAATTTGATTTTAATGGGGAGTGCTATTTGGTCAGTGAGGAAATTATGAAGAAGCTGCGCAGTACCGTTTCGGTTAATACATGTGTAGGTGTCTGCAAGGTTAAGGACAGTAATGTCTCGCTTGGTGATAAAGTGATCCTGCTTGATGATGTGCAGGACCCGGGGAATGCGGGAACGATCATTCGAACTGCCTATTCGTTTGGCTTTGACGCAGTTGTCTTCTCTGGCCGCAGCGTTGATATTTATAATGAAAAATTAATTCGCTCAACTCAGGGCGCGTTGTTTCATATGTCAGTATTGAAAGCTCATCTGCCGGATATGATTCATAAGCTGAAACAGATGGGAACCGTAGTATATGGAACCTCGCTGCATGAGGCAAAGGGACTTTCAACCTTTGTAAATCAGCAAAAGACAGCGCTGGTTTTCGGCAATGAAGGCAATGGCGTCAGTGAAGCAATCTTAACTCTGTGTGATGATCGTATTTTTATTGAAATGAATCGTTTTGAAAGTTTAAATGTAGCGGTAGCAGCCGGTATCTGCTGTTACGCATTCAGAAAGCAGGACTTATGAGGAAAGTATTAGTAGCCATTCATGGTTTTGGTGATATGCGGCAGGAGAATTTCCGTAACTTGATTGAATGGTCAAAGGGGCAGGACTATGAGCTGGTTACTTTTGATCTTTATGACTTATCGCCGCATCCAATTTGGACTGACTGGCTGAAAAAAGCTATTGAAGTATTAAAGGACATTGATTTTATAGAGTGTCAGGTTACCTTGTTAGGTTTTTCGATGGGCGGTGTTATTGCCAGTTATCTGGCCGATAAATTTCCGATTCAGAAGCTGATTTTGATTGCGCCGTCATTTAAGGTTTATGGCGTAAAACAGGTGCTTTCCTATTGTAATGATTTTAAATTCAAGGAAGGCGGCAAACCGGAAGTCAATGACCGTGATAAGGTACTGCTTGAATATTCTATAGAATTTGCGAAGCTGATTAATATGCTGCGCCCGTATCAGAAGAAAATCAAAGTGCCGGCATTGGTCATTCAAGGGATGGCAGATGATGTTGTGCCGCCGACGATTGGCAAACGAACCTATCATTTGATCAATCATCCGCAGAAAAGACTGTATCTGATTCCGGAAGGGCCTCATGAGCTGTTGGAGGATGAGCGGTGCGGCAGGGAAACCTTTTCAATGATTAAGATGTATATGGATGAGGTAAAGGTATAATCGAGCTGTTTAATGTGATTATAGAAGAATCTAAAACTTACTATAATATGAGGGGATGACATCAATGGAAAAGTTAATGTTATTATGTTTAGGCATATTTCTTTTTGGCCGTACAGCTAAACAGCGTTTGAAGTCAGTGATGAAGCCTATTTTCATCCTTTGACTCTAGACTATGCGGCAGATAAATTCTTGATTGCATATCCTGAAACATTAAGCTATATAGAAGTTTAACTGCTAAGCAAGTGAGTTTATCCAATTTTATGAGTTGATATTGTAACTTTTGATGCTTTTGGAATATGCAGTGTTTCAGCGGGTATGAATAAGGTGAAAAAGCATTTGTCAAATCCATTTTTTGGGCTATAATAACAACTGTTAAATACTTTGAGAAGGACTAGTAAACATGAAGATATTCTCTATCAGGGATAAACAGCCACCGACTGCAAGCTGTTTTTAGAGAAAGCTGTTGAATTCACCTTTGAATAGTGGGACTAATCATCCCCCGGGAAACAACCGGTTATCAGGGTAAAAGTGTGTCGCAAGACGAAGCAGGATGGTACCGCGCAAGAGCGTTCCTGCAAGCTTGCGGCTTTTTTTATTAGTCGGAAAGGAAAAAACGATGAAAAATTTAGAACAGTTAAAAGAAGAGGGACTTAACGCAATTCGTGAAAGTCAGACACTGGCTGCGCTTCAGCAGCACCGGGTTCTTTATCTGGGTAAAAAAGGACCGATTCAGGAAGTAATGAAATCAATGAAAGATTTGAGTGCGGAAGAACGTCCTAAGTTTGGCGCTGCAGTTAATGAAATCAAGACGCAGATCGCTCAGGCTATTGAAAGCAAATGGGCTGAACTTGAAGCCAAAGAGATGGAAGATCGTCTTGAACGTGAAAAAATTGATATCACACTGGAAGGCTATCATCCAACGGTTGGCAATCTGCATCCTCTGACGCTTGTTCAGCAGGAACTTGAGGATTTGTTTATCGGCTTAGGTTATACCATTGGTGAAGGGCCGGAAATTGAATTTGATTTATATAACTTTGAACGGGCTAATATTCCGAAGGGACATCCAGCTCGTGATATGCAGGATACATTCTATATTAATGCTGAGGAATTGCTGAGAACGCATACGACTGCGATTCAGACACGTCAGCTGGAAGCCTATGCGCCTAAGCTGCCGATTAAGGTTGTTTGTCCGGGTAAGGTTTACCGCCGCGATGATGACGACGCAACGCATTCTCATCAGTTTACACAAATGGAAGGCTTAGTTGTTGCTGAAAATATAACCTTATCTGATTTAAAGGGTACCTTAGAGTTTATGGCTAAGAAAATGTTTGGTGAAAAGCGTGTCATTCGTTTCCGTCCGAGCTATTTCCAATTCACTGAACCAAGCGTTGAGGTTGATGTAAGCTGTCATATCTGCAACGGCAAGGGCTGTCCGGTATGTAAAGGTACTGGCTGGATTGAAATTCTCGGTGCTGGCATGGTACATCCGAATGTATTGGAGATGGCAGGCTATGATTCAAAGAAATGCAGCGGTTTTGCCTTTGGCGTTGGTATTGAACGTGTTGCCATGCTGAAATATGGCATTGATGATATCCGCCATTTCTATACAAATGATCTGCGTTTCTTAAAAACATTCACACGGTTTGAGTAGGAGGTTAGTATGTTAACAAGTAAAAAATGGCTGAGCCAATATTTAGATTTAAGTGATATTACACCGGAGGTTTTGGCTGATAAGCTGACAACAGCCGGGAATGAAGTTGAGGGTTTGGAAAAGATGGCTCAGGGAAGCAATCTGATTATCGGTAAGGTATTGGAATGCAGTGACCATCCGGATTCAGATCATCTGCATGTCTGCAAGGTCGATCTTGGCGATAAAGTTGATACCATTGTCTGCGGTGCGCCCAATGTAGCGGCTGGACAAAAAGTCATCGTTGCGCTGCCTGGAGCAAAACTGCCGGGCGGTGAAATTAAGAATGGTGTGATTCGCGGCGTTGAGTCGAATGGTATGATTTGTTCACTGCTTGAATTAGGTGTTGATGCCAAACAGCTGAGTGAAGAAAGCAAAAATGGCATTGAGGTTTAGGTGATGATGCTGTTGTCGGTGATAGTGATCCGCTTCATTATCTTGGACTTGATGATACATTGCTTGATGTCGGTCTGACACCTAACCGCAATGATTGCCTGGCTTCTTGGGCATTAGCTAAAGAAGTAGGCGCTATCCTGCACCGTGAAGTACAACTGCCTGAATGCGAAGGAGCTGCCAATCTTGGTGTGCCGACAAAATTAAAGGTATCCAGTGAAACTTCCAAATGTCCGATTTTCTTAGGCAAGGTTATCGGATCAGTAACAATTAAACCATCGCCAAAATGGATGCAGGAGCTGCTGCATGCCGCCGGCGTCAAATCAATCAACAATGTTGTTGACATTTCAAACTTTGTTATGCTGGAAACCGGTCAGCCGACGCATTTCTATGACGCTGCGAAAATGCATCAGGAAATCATTGTCAAGGATGGCTTCGATACAACTTATACCGCTTTAGATGGTGTTGACTATAAGATTGAACCGGAAGATATCATGATTACTACACAGGGTAATCCGGTAGCATTGCCGGTATCATGGGCGGTGATGACAGTAAAATCGATGAGCAAACAAAGGGGATTATTATTGAGGTAGCAACTTTCAATTATGTTCAGGTCCGCAACACAGCCCGCCGTTTAAATATCACTTCTGATGCGGCAGTGCGCAATGCGAAGGAAATTGAACCAATGGCTGTTTATAAAGCGATGGATCGATGTGTTCAATTATTGATTGAATATGCGGATGCAAGCTTGATTGAAGAAACTGCTCAATATGGTACTAATAATTATGTACCGGCTGAATTTACAGTAAATACGGATTCAATCAATCATCTGCTGGGAACTGATTTTATTGAAGATGAAATCATGACAGAATTAAAATGGCTCGATTTAAAGCCTGAAAAGGCGGGCAGTGATATCAAGGTCAGCATTCCAAGCTATCGTACTGATTTAAAAATTGAAGCAGACATCGCGGAGGAAGTTATCCGCCTGATTGGTTATGACCGTCTGCCATCGACTCTGCCGACAATGAGTATGACAGTAGGCGCATTGGACAATCGTCAGACTATGCGCAGAAGAATCCGTTCAATGTTCGTCAATATGGGCTTAAATGAAACTGAAACATATACGCTGGTCAGCCAGAAGCACTTGGATTATGCACTTCTGCCGATTACACCAGCTGTGGAATTGCTTCGCCAATGAGTGAAGACCGCAAATACATCCGTTCTTCAATTTTGCCGAGTATGCTTGATGCGGCTGCCTATAACAACAATCGTTCAATCAAGGATCTGTCATTCTTTGAAATTTCCAATGTTTATGCAAAGGATGTTGTAGAGGAACGTCTTGCACTTGTGATGAATGGTTTAATGCATAAGAGCCGCTGGCAGAAAATGAGCGTACCGGCTGATTTCTATACGATTAAGGGCTTGATTGAAACCATGCTGAGTCAGCTCGGCTATGAGGGAAGCCGTGTAAGTATTAAAGAAAACAAATTGGATACAACTCATTTCCATCCATACCGTTCAGCCTGCATCTATATCGGCAAAGAGCTGTTTGGGCTCTTTGGACAGATTCATCCGCTGATGGCTAAGGATTTTGATGTACCTAAAGAATTAGTCATGTTTGAAGGTAAACTCGATGTATTGCTGAATAACAAACCATCAAAGGTAAAATATACACCGATCTCTAAATACCCAGCAGTAACCCGTGACCTTGCATTCGTTGTAAAGGAGGATGTTAAGGTAGCCGATATTGTTGAAGCGATTCGTAAATGCGGCCGTCAGATTATCAAGGGCATCGAAGTATTTGATGTTTATACCGGGGAACATGTAGAAAAGGGCTTTAAATCGATCGCCTTATCAATCAATTTCCAGTCCGACGAAAAGACATTGACCGACGGGGAAATCAATAGTGTTCATGAAAAAATCTTAGCTGCATTAAAAGCAGAATTAGATGCGATCTTAAGAGGGTAGATTAAAAAAACCATAGTGTCGTTTGCTGATACTGTGGTTTTTATTTTATGATATTAGAATTCATAATTTAGTGAATAATTTAAGTTAGTTACACTTATTTGTACCTTGATAAAAAACATAAAAATTCAAAATAAAATAAAAAGAAATTTAAAAACAAGCATACAAATGTTTATTTTACCAATGGTTTTGGTATGAATAATCTATGCAAATAATAAAAAAGAAGGATAATGTTAAAGGGCAGCTTTATGTGAAATGATTGATTGATGTCTACTGGGACAGAAAACGAAAAAATCATGATGGGCATCATAGTAAGTACAAGATGTTATCTGATGTACTTGCTTATATCTTCCATAACAGTTTTATATTCATTCAATAGAATGAGCTTCATATTGTAAAATATATTTTGCTGAAGGCGTTTTATGATGGGAATTTAAGTTGAACAAAATCATAATAAAAAGTAATAAGATATTGCGTCATTACACTGCTTGCTGTCTGCATTTTAAATTGACTAAGAACGATTTCTTTGCAGATATCCGTATGAGTATGAAATACAGTTTGATTATGGGTGCTTCGATTATATTTTTTGTCAATACTATAGGATATTTAGAGATGTTTTATTGATCTTTATGGAACAGCATCAATTCTTTACAGACTGACTTATCAACTTATAAAACTTGATGACACTTTTGCTATATTCATGGTCTTTTTTTGATTGAATGCTATACTTATACCATGAGGTGATAGTATGCGTATACGTTGTAAATATTGCAAGACATGGTTCGATACAAAAGATAAATATTGTCCGTATTGTTATGCAAGAGTTAGGGAAAATGATTCTGTTTCACTGAATGACGGCCGAGCTAAAGCAGCTATTTTCAGGCATGCTGACAGTCATTTAGAACAAAACTCAAAATATGTTAGGGAAACGGGGAAGGAAGCTAAACCATGCACTGCCAATATGGTAAATGATCCATACAGCAAATCTGCCGGTCATTCAAATACTCATGGTAACTATTCTTCAGCAAATAGTGATCGTTATGCCCAAACAGCGAACTCACGAACAATGAATGAACGCAAGCCAGTCAATCGACGGCCTGCGAATCGTCAGAAAGGAAATTCCATTTCTAAAATCATTGGCTGGGTCATCATTATCTATGTGCTGATACAAGTGTTTTCGGTACTGGCGGCACTCCTGTTCTTTTAACGGATTGAAAAATCCGTTTTTTGTATTTAATGTTGTTGTTTTGCTGTGAATGGGATAAACTAGTGAAGTGGAATTAAGTTTAGAGGATGATTATATGAAAATAAGTAAGTTTTTTAGTTTAATGCTTTGTCTTACTCTGGCATCAGCTTGCAGTGCCAGTCAATATACCCAAGCTCGTCAAAACGGCTATCAAAATGGTCATGAATTAAGAAATCATGTTAAATTATGCCGCTTTGCAATCCCGCAATCCTATGGAGAACCTGTTCCTAGAAGTGAAGCGGTTGAGAATAGTTATTTTGATGACGCGGCTTTTGCCGGTGATTCACGCATAGCCGGTATCGCCGAACTCTATGTATTAGCGGATACCACAGCAAGAATTTATGGTTCTGTCTCATTAGATGTCAGCAAAGCGACAATGCGTACCGTATTCCCTTTGGATAATGGCGGTATGGGCACAATGATTGACGCACTTGCGCAGACACCGGTTCAAAAGATTTATTTAAGCTTTGGTTTAAATGAATTAGGTTGGTATGTCATGGATATCTTTAAAGATGATTACATTGATATTGTCAATCAGATCAAAGCCCTGCAGCCGCAGGCACAGATTTATCTGCTTGATGTTTATAACTTTTCAAAAAGCCGTGAATATGAAAATGATTATACAAATCTTGATAAATTGAAACTGATTAATGATACAATTAAAGAGGTTGCGGCAGAAACACAGGTGAATCTGATTCACAGTAATTCAATGTTTGAATCAGAGGATACATATCTGCCTGATGAATGGACCAGTGATGGTTATCATTTAAACAAAGAAGGTTTCAGTCATTGGCTGACCATGATTAAAGAACATGTGAATAAAGGAGAGATAGTATATGAAACGAGGCCTTGCGCTGATTAGTTTATGTCTGCTTACCGGCTGCAGCAGTAACCAAAGCAAAGAAATCGATATTGATAAGACAGCCGAAACAATGATTAATGAGTATTACAGCGATGAAATGATCAAGGCAAATAATGATCAAATCCGCAGTATTCTGATGATTGACATGGAAAAGAATACATGTGCAGTTTATGTTTCAAGCAGCAATGAAACCAACGAATTAGCTATTTGTAAAGGCGAAGATGAGGTTCTTAAAAAAGCCTTTGAAGAACGCCGTGATTATAATCTGACCAGTGCTGAAAACTATTTCCCGAAGGAAGCTGAAAAGATCCAAAACAGTGTCATTGAAAAGGTGGGCGATGTCTGGGTTTTGATTACCAATGATAAAAGTCAGGATGTTTTAGAAGCAATCAAGGCTTCATTATAGCGGCAAAGACTTAGTTTTAATTGTTTTATAGGTGATTTCATCAGTTTATGTTGATTTTTATTTGTAGTCATGGTAAATATTTGCTATAATGAAATGCGGAAATTCAATAAAAATCTGGAAGGTGATTAAAATGGGTAGACATTTTGAAGTAAGAGCGGCAGCAATGGCCAAAACGTCAGCTGCCAATGCAAAGTTATTCTCAAGATTCAGTAAAGAAATCTATATGGCTGCGAAGTCAGGTGAGCCTGATCCTTCAATGAATCAGGGATTGAAAAAGGTAATTGAACGTGCTAAGGCAAACAATGTACCGGCTGATGTAATTAAGAGAGCCATCGACAAAGCTAAAGGCGGTTCGACTGATTCTTATACCAGCTCAACTTATGAAGGCTTCGGAGCCGGAGCATCTACGGTTATCATTGAATGCTTAACCGATAATCAGAATCGTACAATTGCGTCTTTAAGAGCATGCTTTAATAAGGCTAAGGCTAAAATCGGGGTTGCCGGCAGTGTATCTTTCAATTATCAGCATGTAGGTAACTTAGTAATTGCTTATACTGATGAAGAAGCAATGCTGGATGCGCTGATTATGGCTGACGTAAATGTGTTGGAACTTGAGGTTGAAGGTGAATACATGAATATTAATGTAGAGCCATCAGATTTATATAAGGCTAAAGAAGCGATTGAGGCATTAATTCCTGATGTGAAATTTGATGTATTAGAGCTGACTATGATCCTAATGAATATTGTACATTAGAGGGTGATGATAAGGAATTATTCCAGCGCCTGCTAACTTTGCTTGATGATGTTGACGACGTGCAGAATGTTTGGCACAACGTTGAAAATATCGACTGACACTCTGCGGAGTGTTTTTTCTTATGCAAATCAGAAAAGCATGTGAACAGGATATTGAAGCAATCGAAGCGGTATTGCTGGATGCTGTGCGATGGCTTACTTCAATGAATAAACGGGCATGGAGCGAGGAAGATGTGGCTTGGCATACCTTAAGTCAGACACATACTATTGATCAATTTTATGTGGTGGAAGAAAAGGGAATGGTTATCGCAACCTTCTTGTTATGCGATGTGGATTCAATTTACTGGCCGGAAATAAAACCAGGGCAAAGCCTATATATCCATAAGCTATGTGTGATGCGTAAGGCGGCTAAATCAATGGCTTCACAGATGATTATGGATTTTTTAAAGCAGAAGGCCGGCGGCTGAAGAAAGATGCATGCAGACTGGACTGCCGTACGAATAAGCCCGAACTTAAGCATTTCTATGAGAAGCATGGTTTTCAGCTTGTCGATGAAGCGGAAATTGTGAAGGGATATTGTACTTCACGCTATATTTATCGGCTTAATGATTGATGGGTAAATCATTATCTGTTGTGCCGCTTTGATGCTATAATCATGGATAGAAAGAAGGCGAGACAATGAAGGTGATTTATCATGTTGATGAGATGGCTAAGTGGCCGCTGACCTTAACTAATGTATCAAATATGCTTGCGGTATATAAACAGCAGGGTGAAGCGTATAAAATTGAGGTGCTTGCTAACAGTGCTGCTGTTAAACAGTATGCACAGGCTGATGAATTAGAAGAGAATATGACAGCTTGGCAAAGGAAGGCATTCTGTTTACCGCTTGTGGCAACGCGCTGAAAGCGAATCAGCTTAAAGCTGAGGAGTTGTATCCTTTTGTGGAGGCCGTAAGCGCAGGTGTTGTTGAATTAGCGAAGCGGCAGGCTGAAGGATATGCTTATATCAAACCATAGGCATATAGTATTGTTTAACCGACACTAAATAGAAAATCGTGATAATATCAGTTTTAATTCTGATAGATATCACGATTTTTTGTTGTATTTAATATCTCAAAAGTGATGTGTGTTGCTAAATGTATACTTTATGAGACACTGTATTCCACTTTCATTATATGCGATTTTATAATATTCGTAAAGGTAAATAGACCGTTTTTTGTTATTTCATGGCTGTTTTATGTTCTGTTGAAAGTGTCTTAGAAAGTATACCTTTTAAGACATATTCAAAAAACCTGGGGAGGTAAGTAAAGTGGAATCAAACAAAACAAAGTCAGCGATGACGGCTTTAGTCGTAGCTGCAATGCTCTGTTCAGCAGCAATGCCGATCAGAGCGGCTAAGGCTCAA
>BBZX01000004.1 GCA_001305055.1 Clostridia bacterium UC5.1-1C12 | reverse complement strand
ATGATTAATTTAATATCCGATATTTGATGAGATAAAAACTAAAACAAAAAGCAAGCTATCAACAGGTATGAACCTATCGACATGCTTTCAAATAACTAATTTAAGATCATTATTCATCAATCTTAAAGAACCAATTATCTCCTATAAACAATACTTGATCAGCATCCATTGAATGAACCATATCTGTCAGATCAAACCGCCGGCCTGTCTCGGCTTCAAAATAACGCCAATCAATCACTCTGACTTCATGATAATGATGACTGAGCAGCTTTACAACCGCATTATCAAAAGAATTGCCTAACACTAATAAATTACCTTCTTTATCCGGATTAATAAACAGCACTTCACCATTATCGCCGCCGTAGAAGCTGCCATAATGACTTGCTCCCTTTTCTGTATCATATCCATGATTAAAATATTCCTGTTCCTGTCCATAGCTGCCTTCCAAGCCGTTAATCATTACAGTGATGTTTGAATCCTCAGGCATCCGATAGGCGCAAAAGGTTTCATGGTTATCAAAATAAGCGGTTAATCTGGCACTTGAACCTTGAAAATCAAGTTCATCAAAACAAATCTCATCTATGGGATTCACCGGTGTTTCTTCAGGCTTCAGCATAGCCAGTAAATTACGATATCCCATATATGAACCAACATGATTCCAATGATGATCACTCTTATAAAAATATTTCCGGTAATCATCAAAATCATTGACCGCAAACCGTTCGATTTTTTTCACATGCAGATGCTGACTGATGAAAGGGAAATAACGGTCAGTCGGTGTTTCGGCATTAAAATCCATGGCGGATGAAGTAGTAATGAAATATGCATAAAAATCAACATCATCAAGCTGATCGATAAGCGGATTCATCGTATCGGCAAACTGCTGATAGCTTGTGAAATCAATCGTCTCACCCGGCCGATAAATCAGATAGCCACTATCGCCATATCGATAAATTCCTTTTCCCAAAGCAATGTATTCAAAAGTTTCTTTTGGCCTTTCAACATCGGTTTCGCTGCTCGTTTCCCCTGCATTCTGTGATTCATTAAGTTGAATTAAGTAGTCAGCCGGCAGCCGCTGAACCTTTTTTACGACAGCCTTGATCTGTTCACTATACATCAACTGATCATTTAAAAAGTTGTCAATCGCTTCCTGATAAGCTCCCTGCGCAAACGCATCTAAACTAAATTCAGGCCATTTCTGAAGTGCTCTGTTTTCAATCCTTGAATATTCAAGCTGTCCACGCATGGGAATACCCAAAACAAACCAACCGCATCCTGCAAGCATCAATAAGAATAAAATATTTCTTTTCATGCGCACCTCCTAGAAACGATAGTAAATAAAAGGATTATAGGAATTACTCATCAGCATGATGATGCATATGAATAAAATTATCACAAACATCAGATCCACTATAACCCCGGCAAGCCGCTGACTCTGGGCAAAATAACGCCGATAAAGCTTATTGAAAGCAGGCAAGCTCGCTAAAAAAGCCAATGGCATATAACATAATGCATACAGTGCATCCGGCTGTTCATAGACGATTCTGCTTAGATCAGCAGGCGCATATACAAACATTCGATGCAGAAAGCCGAACAATGCCTGCATATCCTCTACTCTGAAAATCACCCAGCTGACAAGAATGACAAATAAGGTTGCAAGCCACCGTAAAATAGATGGCAGCTTCTCAGTTAGTTTAAGCAGAAATAATTTTTCAAGCATCAGCCACAAGCCAAAGTATAGACCCCAAAGAATATAATTCCAGTTTGCTCCATGCCACAGTCCGGTAAGTAACCAGACAATCAATATATTGCGTATCCATTTAAACTTGGAACATCGATTGCCGCCTAAAGGGATATAGATATAATCTCTAAACCAGCTGCTTAGCGATATATGCCAGCGCCGCCAGAAATCAGTAATACTTTTCGCAATCAGCGGATAACGGAAATTCTCTAAAAAGTGAAAACCAAATATTTGCCCCAAGCCGATAGCCATGTCACTGTAACCGGAGAAATCGAAATAAATCTGAAACGTATAAGCAATTGCCCCAAGCCAAATCAATACCGTACCGCTGGCAGACGGTGCCTGGTTAAATATAAAATCGGCAAGTATAGCCATGTTATTACTTACAATAACCTTCTTTCCTAATCCCAATATAAATCGCCGCAGTCCATTCGCAATATCCGCAATGCTGCTGTGCCGTTCCTTCAGCTCCTGTTCAATCGTTTCATAACGGACAATTGGTCCAGCCACAAGCTGAGGAAATAGCGCAATATATGTGCCAAGCCGGATAAAATTATGCTGGGCCTGTACCTTCCCCTGATACACATCAATCAAATAAGACAATACCTGAAATGTATAGAAGCTGATACCAACCGGTAAAATCAATTCTTTAATTGGTATTTGAAAAGGCAGAATCAAATTCAAATTAGAAAAATAAAGCGCTGATACTTAAAATAAAATAGAAAGAAGATGCAAGTGAAAATTGACAGCACAAAGTAAAACAGCGCTAATTTTGAATGCATTTCCTTATATATTTCAATCAATAAGCCAAACAAATATGCTACCAGCATCGTTGCCAAAATCACCAAGACATAGATCGGTTCTTCCCAGGCATAGAAAATAATTGAAGCGGTAAACAAGACTAAATTACGCCATTTCAGATTGCTGATTGGGAAATAGACGCAAAATACAAGCGGCAGGAAGAAGAATAAAAAACTCAGACTTGAGAAAACCATGCTTATTCTCCAGCCAGCTTATAAAACCAATTATCACCAACAAGCATACACTGATTAATGCTATTCTCCTTCATATAAGCTTCTAAATCTAAAGGCATCTGCATATCATCTTCATAATAACGCATATCAATCACATGCACCTGATTAAAGCTCTCCGCAAGTAATTTCACGATTGCATTATCAAATGAAGTACCAATGACTAATAGATTTCCCTCTTGGTCAGGATTAGTAAATACCAGTTTTCCATCATCACCGCCATAATAAATGCCATAGTGACTGACTCCTAAAGACTCATCATACATTTTTAAACGATAAGCTTCTTCATTGCCATATGTACTCTCAATATCATTAATACTAACGGTAATATTAGGATTCCTTTCAAATTCATAGGCACAGAAATTCTCTGTCATATTACTGCCGCTCTGTCTTGCATTTGAACCTAAAGATTGTAAATTATCAAAACAATTCAAATTAAGCGGTTTTACTGCCTCTGCCTCCGATTTCAGCATTCCTAATATATCCGCATATCCTTGGTAAGAACCCTGATAACTCCAATGATGATCTGTTTTATAGAAATAATTTTTATAATCTAAAAAGCTGTCCATATCTAGCTGTTTCATTTCTTTCACATGTAAATGTGATTGTATAAATGTAGTATAATCATCATGAATCGGAAGTCTGCTGAAATCAACAGCTCCGGAAGTAGGAATATAGTAAGCAAAAAAATCGACATCACTCATGACCTCGATCATCGAATTAAACTTATCTGCAAATCTTTCATAATTAGTAAAATCAATGGACTCTACAGGACGATAAAGTAAATAACCACTATTTCCATACATATAAATACCGCCGCCCAGAGTCTCATATTTCTTTACATAAAAAACATTCAGATCTCTGATACACATCGGTACTGCCGCTGGTTTGGTTAACGGTTCTGCCTCAGCACGCTTAGGCATATAAAACAAGCCTGCTGCGGTAATGACTAAAACAATTGTAAATAATAATAGAATATGTAATAATTTCATTCGCTTATCCTGCCTTTATTCGTAAAAAATTCCCAAGTTTTTTACCGGTCAGAAGCAAATTTATTTATATTTTATCGTCAAACACTTATAAGTATATCATATCCTTCTCTTAGTTGCAGTATCAAAACCAGCAGTAAAAAAGAAATAATAATATTACTCATCTTCAGAATCATTTAAAAGAAAAGCATCCTGAAGATAACTGTTTAATGGTATGCCTGCCTGTCTCAGTCTTCTGTATATACTCGCTCTGTTCATTCCGCACCGCTCTTCTAATTCCTTTGTCGATATCTCTTTCAGCCGCCATTTGTGGAAATCCTCATTGAAATTATCCGGCAGCGGCATTTTCTTTCTGCCAAAGCTCACACCTCTCGCTTTAGCGGCGGCGATCCCTTCAGCCTGTCTTTTCTTAATATTTTCTCTTTCAATCTGTGCAACATAAGCAAGAATCTGCAGCGTAAGATCGGCGATAAAAATACCGGTCAGATTACGGTCAGAAACACGGGTATCAAGCAGCGGAAAATCAAGGACGACAATATCAGCGCCGATATCCTTAGTAATGATTCGCCATTGTTCGAGAATTTCATCGTAGTTTCTGCCAAGCCGGTCGATACTTGATACAACCAGCAAATCTCCCAGACTAAGTTTCTTCATCAGCCGCTGCCACTGCGGTCTCTCAAAATCCTTTCCGCTTTGTTTATCCATGAAAATGTTTCTTGGTTTAATATTCCATTCAGCCAGTGAAGCACGCTGCCGATCTTCGTTTTGATCCTTACTTGAGACACGTATGTACCCGTAGATTTTATTCATGATAGAACCCCCCTTATGAGAAAAATCCTATCGGACTGTGAATGTTATTTCATTAGATTATCTGATATGAATATTTCAAACAAGCATAATTTTTAATTCATAAATGATTTGGTATTTATATCACAAAAAGCTACAGTGTATAAATAGGCGATGAATTAATGAAACTGCGTCTGATACTGCAAAATGTATGAATAAATTGAATATTTATATGGATAAACTAATTCTTACACTACTAATTAATTGTAAGAGAATTGAGTGGTAAAAGCAACTAAAGGTAATAAATGGAAATAAACGCTTTTCGGTGTACATTTAGTGATTTATTGTAATTGATGGCTATATCTTCGATCTGAGTCAATGATGGTTATGCTGGCTGCTATGTTATAATGAATTAAGTAAGAAAAAGCTTTATAAATTATAGAATTCGCATTAAAAATAAAACCATAAGCTGAGGAGCTGATAATATGAAAATCGCAATGGGACAGTTGAATGTAAAGGCTGGCAGACCTTTAGAGAATATAGCGTCTATGAAAGCTATGATTCAAAAAGCAAAAGAGGATCATGCCGATTTAATTGTGTTTCCTGAATTATGTGTTTCAGGTTATTTACTGGCAGATAAATGGCTGGATAATGACTGGTGTGAGAGTTTAATTGCATATAATGAAGAGATCCGTCAATGGTCTCAGGGGATTGGTGTGATCTGGGGAAATCTGGGCACGATTGAGGGGATTCGCGGCCGCGATGGCCGTAAGGTTCGTTTAAATACGGCATTCTTTGCTTATAACGGAGAATGGGTTAAACGTGAAAATGGCTTGTATGATGGAATGTATGTCAAATACCTCAATCCGGATTATCGTGTTTTTGATGACAGCCGTTACTTTCTTTCAGCTCTTGAATTAAGTGAACAATTGGTCGTCGATCGCAATTTCATGACCGATCCATTTCTGTTTGAAATCAACGATCATGTTGAGCGGATCGGATTAGAAGTCTGTGAAGATATGTGGAATGGTGATTACAGTTTTGATCCTACCCGTGAATATTTGCGGAAGCATGTGTCGATGATTGTCAATATTTCCAGCTCTCCATGGACTAGAAATAAAGAAATTGGCAGAAGTAAACAGATTATGAGGCATTGTCTGGATATTTATCCATTTGTGCCTTTTGTCTATGTAAATGCGTGTGGTATGCAGAATAGTTCTAAAACTGTCTGTGTGTTTGATGGTGATTCAACGATTTGGAATAAAGCAGGGGAAGTTATTCATGCATGCAATGACGCGTTTATGGAAGAATTGAAGGTTGTTGATCTTGATGAAACTTGCCCTGTGAAGAAAACAGAGCATAAGCTATTGAAAGCGTTGCTTTGTTCATTGAAAGAGTTTGATGAGCAGCTGTTTGATAGAAAAGTAAAATGGATCATTGGCTTGTCAGGCGGTTTGGACAGCAGTGTGAATGCCGCATTACTGACGATGGCATTAGGCAAAGAGCGAATTATCGGTTTAAATATGGCAACTCAATATAACAGTATGACAACGATCGATAATGCTCATCAGCTGGCGATACGTCTTGGCATTGAATGCCGGGACGGCATGATTCAGCGATTGATTACGGCAAATGAGGAAGTTTTGAAACAGTATATAACGCACGATATTACAGAATTTGCTTTAGAAAATATACAAGCCAGAATCAGAGGCTCTGTGTTAAGTGCAGTTTCACAGCTTGAAAATGGCGTCATAATTAATAATGGCAATAAGGTTGAAATGGCATTGGGATATTGTACGCTATATGGTGATACGATTGGATGCATTGCACCTTTAGGTGATGTGACCAAGGCAGAATTATTTGATCTAGCCAGAAGTATTAATGAAACGCTTCATGAAGAAGTGATTCCAACTAATCTATTGCCTGAAATAATTGAGGGTGAGCTGAAATGGCTGATGCCGCCCAGCGCTGAGTTAAAGAGCAATCAAAGTGATCCGATGAAATGGTTTTATCATGATTTATTGGTACAGCGTCTTTGTGAATATCCAACCTATCAGATTGAGTCGCTGCTTGCTGATTATCTCGATGGTTCAATTATGGAGAGTGAATTTGGGAACTGGCTGCGCCTGTACCATTTAGAGGAGCCAGCGGCTTTTATAGAAGATCTTGAATGGGTACTTTCTAAATTTTCAGCCGGGGTATTTAAACGCCTGCAGACTCCGCCAATCGTTATGGTATCACGAGGCGCTTTCGGCAGTGATTTTAGAGAGAATCAGATGAAGGTTGAAAGAAGTCAGCGCTATTTAGATTTAAAAGCCCAAATATTGAATAAACCAACAATTGCTTTCAGTGCGCCGGAAGATCATGAGGCTGTGCGGTATGCGGTCATTATGGCACGTTATCAAAGCAAGTGGATCTTTGTCCAAGCTAAAAACCGCGATACACTGGAAATTCCCGGCGGAAAACGGGAGCTGAATGAAACGATTCAGGAAACGGCGGTCAGGGAGTTGTTTGAGGAAACCGGAGCGGTGAAATGCACTTGCCGGCCCTTATTAAATTATTGTGTAGAAAGTAAGGGCAAGTCATCGTGGGGACAATTATTCTTTGCGGATATTAAAGAGCTGGAGCCTTTGCCGGAATATGAAATTGAATCAATGGTGCTGTTAGATAAATTGCCTAAAAAGCTTACCTATCCGGCAATTCAGCCATATCTATACAGAAAGGCACTTACTGTCTTAAAGGAGGAACTAAATGGAAGCAAATAAACCGCTGCCGATTCAGACAGCATTTAATGTTCGTGAATTAGGCGGTTATGTAAATATTGACAAGAAGACTTTAAAACAAGGGCATTTTATACGCTCGGGCGGGATTTCTGAACTGAGTGATGAAGATTGCGCCTATTTATATGATTACGGTGTCCGTACAATTATCGATTTACGTTCAGCGGATGAAAGGGCAACGAAACCTGATCGGCTGATTAATTATAAAGATATAAAAAATTATGCATTTTCATTATCTGAAGATGCTGAACCGGGAAAGATACAGACTTTGACGATTTCCTCAATGGATCAATTATATTGCCGCATTCTTGACAAGAGTCAGGCAATGATCGGTGAAATATTTAAAATCATGCTGGCAAGTAAGGGTACAGTTTTATTTCATTGTACTGCGGGTAAAGACCGCACTGGGGTACTGGCGATGCTGCTGCTGAAGCTGGCTGATGTTGATGAAGAAACGATTATTAATGATTATGCGGCAAGTTATCAGAATTTACTGCCTTATATTCATCGCCTTCAAAAATCGTTGGAAGATATTCACATGAAGCTGCCGCTGCATGTATTTGAGTCTGATCCACAGAATATGCGCCAAACCTTAGCTTATTTTAATCAGCGGTATACGGTTCGCGGTTATCTGACATCCGCTGGTTTAAGTGAAGATGAAATTGACGAGCTGCACTCACTGCTGGTATAATTATGATCCTCAGTGTGTCACAGCGCTGTGATATTCCTGCGTATTTTTCTGATTGGTTTTATCAGCGAATTAAGGAAGGCTTTGCCGATGTACGCGCTCCTTTTAATCCTCAGCTTGTTCACCGTGTGAATCTAAGCCAGGAAAATGTTGATTTAATTGTATTTATGAGTAAAAATCCACTGCCGATGATGGCAAAGCTGGATCAATTAAATGGTTATAACTGCTGTTTTCAAATTACAATTACACCCTATACCCATGATATCGAAAAAATGTCGCGGATAAAAGATTGATCGTGGAAGCTGTCCGCACATTGAGCCGCCGATATGGCCCGCACGCGGTAATCGTTCGTTATGATCCGATTCTGCTTAATCAGCGGTATACGATCGAGTATCACATGAAGGCTTTTCAGCGTTTGTGTGAACAATTATCCTCAGCTGTCGATACGATCATCTTTAGCTTTATCGATGAATATAAAAATACCCGTGCTCATCAAGCCGAGTTAAAGCTGATGCCAATCAGTGAGAGTCAAATGCTGCTGCTTGCCAAGGGGATGTCGCAGATTGCGGAAGGTTTTGGCATCCGGCTGCAGACTTGCGGTGAAAGCATTGATCTTCAGCATTTAAACATCCTAAAAGGCAGCTGTATATCCTCAAAGCTGCTTGCCGGCTATGGCATACACAGCGCATATCCGCTTGCCAAAACAAGAGGTGACGGATGTGATTGTCTGGCATACACTGATCTTGGCGCGTACAACTGCTGTGCCCATGGCTGCAGCTATTGCTATGCTAATTATGATGAGGCAAAGGTGAAAATGAATTTGCGCCAGCATGATCCGATGTCTACAATGCTGACAGGTCATCTTAAATCAGATGATAAATTGGTCGATAAAAGGCAGAAAGTTAAACAGACTGTCTTATTTTAGGAGTTAATGCATGGTTTTGTCGAAGGCTTTTGATTTCAAAACTGATAGAGTTCAGGTTATAATAGAGACGAGGTAAACGTATGAGAATCAATAAATATATCAGTTCAACCGGTTTTTGTTCCCGCCGGGCCGCCGAGCAGTTTATCCAAGACGGACGCGTTACGGTAAATGGTCAGCCGGCATTAATCAGTACCCCGATTGAAGACGGTGATGTTGTCTGTGTGGATGGCAAAGGGTTGAACCGCTTAGGGACTATGTTTATCTGCTTTTGAATAAACCAGTGGGTATTACCTGTACTACGGAAAGACATGTTGAGGGAAATATTATTGATTATATCAACTATCCCGAACGTTTATTCCCAATTGGCCGATTGGATAAGGATTCAAGCGGATTGATTGTTTTAACAAATGATGGTGACATTGTAAATCAAACCTTAAGAGAAGAAAACGGGCATACAAAAGAGTATGAGGTTGAAGTAGACGGCCGGATCAATGATGAGTTTTTGTCAAAGATGGCAGCCGGTATTCAAATCTATAACCCGGTGACCAACAGTTACGTTATTACCAAGAAATGTGAAATCCATCAAACCGGACCTCGGCATTTCAGAATCATTTTGACACAGGGTTATAACCGGCAAATCCGAAGAATGTGTTCAGCTTTGAATTATCATGTTCGATCTTTGCGCAGAATCCGTTTCCTTAATCTGACCGTAAAGGGATTAGCGGTGGGACAATGGCGTGAATGCACACCTGAAGAAGTAAGTGAATTAAAGCGATTGGCCAATATTCAATAAGTATTATGATACCTTTAACGTATAAAAACCATTTCTTACAATTGATAGGTCAGAGTATGATGTTTCGGTGTACACTTAAAGTATAAATTAAGAAAATCTTAAGATGTTCCTCAAGATGTTCTTAATAGATCGATTTTATAATTGAGGTACACAAAGGAGCTTGGATAGAACTATGAAACGAATGCTGCTGGTAATGAGCATGGTATTATTATCCATGAGCGGATGTATTAATGCCAAGCCGATGAGTATAGAAGAGCGGCTGGCTCATGAATCTTATAAGTTAAATGATCAGGGATATTTTAAAGAAATGGTTGGGGTTACCTATGAATTATCCTATGAGGGGGTATTTACAATTTCCAAGAAGGGAAGCTATGATCTCAATACGGATATTGTAAAGGTTAAAAGCTGTGAAGTGCTGGCGGAAACAATGGAAGCCGTTGATGACAGCAGCTGCAGAAAGAAGGATTTAGAGAAAGCAGCGCAGATTTATGAAGCCTTTAAAATTGAACTGGGGCGGCTTGATATTAGTAAAGATGAACTGCTTGCGTTTTTAGATAAAGAATAGGAGGGGTGTTTATGGGACTATATGCTGATGCAGGGATGAAGTTTCTATTTGTATTATTTATTATGCAATTCATCAGTGTATATATCAATGCCGATAATATGCTGATACCGGCAAGAAAAAGAGCCAGAAATAAAAGATTGGCGTGTTTGCTGAGGCTGAGTTTGGCAGCCATCCTGACATGGGGGAATCTGGTATCGAATAAGCTTATCAGGACAAAGGATGTCAGCTGCGATGAATGCAGTGTTCTTGTCGAAGATGAGAATGAGGAAATACTATAGTGTGCTTAGGCACACTTTTTATATAGTTATAAATGTGTTTTACCATGTAGAAGTGGCGATTAAATTATGCATTCTTTGCAAATAAAAAGCAGTCAATCGTTTTAAAGTGAACCCCATAAGCTGGACATACTATTTATAGAGGTGCATTTTATTTTAATTAACTGCTTGTTGAACTGAAAGTAATCGAATCCTTTTTGTATGTATATACATCTAGGATTACCATTTCCTGACTACCCCAATTCTTTTCTTGTAAAGTATAATCCTCTTTTACGAAGCCATTGTTTAGTAACACTTTTGATGAATATATGTTCTCCGGCATGACAAATGCTTGCAGTGTAGAAATATTAACTTCACTTACTAAATATTCAATCATTAATTTTAAGACGTTTGTTGCAATTTTCTTATTCCAATAATCTTCATTTAAACGATAACCCACGGTGATTTTATTTTCTCTTTTTTTGTAGTCAAACATTTCTGCTAAACCTACAAGTCTATTAGGACTTTCTTTTAGATAGACGCCTGCAATTATATGCTTTTTCTTTTCGAAATCTCTGCCGGATAAATTTTTAATTGCCGTTTCTAAGGCTTTATCACTTTTCTTATATAAAAAGGATGGCAAATACTTATATACATGATCATTATTGCTTATTTCTGCTAACGCTGCAACATCAATCGGTTCCATTTTTCTTATTATTACTTTATCGTTTTCTATATATGGAAAAACATCAAATAATTCTGCCATCATAACCTCCACGGATTTTTATGATTCTTATATATAAACTAGGATAGCTAAAACATTATGAAGATTTTATTTATAAACATTGCTGTACAAATTCCACAGGATGCTGAATGATTTTGGAAACTTCCTCAACAGATAAACCTTGTGATAGATAACGCTTCGCTATCACTTCCATTGATTCACCAATCTCAATCATATGGAAATCAGGATCATAGATTCTGACAACTCGCTGCTGCCATTCGTGTTTCTTTGGAGGATGGACAAGCTTAACATCTTTATGATCCTTCAAAAGAAGTAAAAATGCATCGAAATCGTCTACTTCAAAATATAACTCCATGTTATGTGATTTTTTAACGAGTGATTCTGGATCAATATCCGTAAGCCATGCAAAATCCTCCTGTATAGTAAACCCACCGCTGAAAGTTACATTTTTACCTAAATCTAAAACAACTTCTTGCTCAAAAAGTTCCTTGTAGAATTTCTTGGATACTTCAGCATCTTGAACTGCCAATAATGGTAATTGAAACTTCATTTTAAAGAGCCCTCCATTTATAATTTTGTTTTCACTTGTATCAGTTTTTCTATTGTTGATTTGTTAATGTGCATAATATGTCTGATTTATTTAGAAGATCTAACCGCATAGACATATTTCTCACTGTTGATATATTGCTTATTGATATAGATTACTTCATCATTTTCAGTCAGCACCGTCTGTGTCACTTCTAAAATCGGTGTAGCTGTCGGCAGCAGAAGCAGTTTGGAGAATTCTTTTGTTGCCCGTTTGATTTGAAAGTGGTCTTCAAATTTTGATGGAATCAAACCAAGTCTTTCACTGATTTTTGAAGAATTGAACTATTCTCCAACTCCTCATCAAGCAAAAACGCAAAACTGGTCTGAAAATAATCGATCTCCACAATACACGGCGTATCATTAACTGAACGCAGACGAGTGATTGTAATGGCTTGATTATCGGTGTTTGACAGCAGATCAGCGATTTCCGAGTCGGTATGCTGGATGCATCGGCTGATAATTTTCGTTGAAGGAACCGCATTCATTCGCAGACATGTGTCGGTAAAGCTACCGCCTGAAAAGACATTCTCAACATGAGCCGGTATACGCACAAAAGTACCCTTGCCATGTTTTTTAATCAATATATTATCTTTTACAAGCTGGTCCAGCGCTTTTCTTACCGTAACACGGCTAACTTCATACATCTGACTCAGCTGCATTTCAGCGGGGATTCTCTCGCCTGGCTTATATTTACCTTTTTTAATACCTTCAAGCAGTTCAAGATATAACTGTTCCTGAAGCGTGACTGCACTTAGCTGTTTAAGCTTTGACATATTGGCGCCTCCCCTTACTTACCTTATATATTACCATTTTATAATCTCTTTGCACTTAAAAAATTAAAAAATTTACAAAAAGAGTAGACAATCTGAGTATATTGTATTATGATGTATTTAGTTAATACAAGTTAATACAACTTATGGAGGTAAAATGAAAAGGAAAATAATTTTGGCATCACATGGGGAATTATCAAAAGGACTCGCGGATACAGCCCGGATGATTATTGGTAATGTGACAGCTGAGATTCAGTGTTATTGTCTCAAACCGGGACAAAGCGCTGATTCATTCGCAAAAGAATTGACAGCTGAACTACTGGCAGAACCTGAACAGGAATTCGTAATTCTCAGTGATCTGTACGGTGCCAGTGTATGCAGTGCATTAAGCGCTTTGGTGGTTTATCCCAATGTAAGACTTTTACCGGAATGAATATCAATATGCTGCTGGCAATCTGTTTGGAGTATCCTGAGAAATTGAGGGATGAAGATATTCAAAAAATCATACTTGATGCAAGATCGGGTATTAAAGCATTATCAGCTTCCGATTTAGCGGCAGATGCTGAGGATTTTTAGGAGGAAATTATGAAAAAGGAAAAAGGCTTCTTATCAATATTTAAAAATGAAAAACCGATTTTAGGGATGCTGCATCTGAAAGGCAGTGATGATGAAGATGTATTTGAACGTTTTAAAAGAGAATTAGATATTTATGTGGAGGGTGGTGTTGACGCGATTATTGTAGAGAATTATTTTGGCCGATACAATAATTTAGAAAAAGCGTTAGCTTATGTGGAACAGGCAAAGCTTGATATCCCTTATGGTGTGAATTGTCTGAATGTGGATCAAATGGGCTTTGAGCTGGCAGAAAAGTATCATGCATCCTTTGTTCAGCTTGATTCTGTAGTGGGGCATGTTAGACCAAGAGATGAAGAAACGCTGAGTGCCTTCTTTCAATTAGTTCGCGAAAGATATCAAGGGATGATATTAGGCGGTGTGCGATTTAAGTATCAGCCGGTGCTGTCAGAAAATAGTGTTGAAGAGGATTTGAAGATTGCGATGACACGCTGTGATGCTGTATGCGTAACACAGGATGCGACAGGTCAAGAAACGTCAATGGCCAAGATCAGACAATTCAGAGATGGACTCGGTGACTTTCCTTTGATTATCGGGGCTGGTGTTACACCGGCGAATGTAAATGAGCAATTTAAAATTGCGGATGGCGCGATCGTGGGCAGCTTCTTCAAGGATAGTTATAAGGATGATGGTGAATTATCCGCAGATCATGTGAGAGAAATGATGGATGCCGTAAAGCGCATCAGAGGTAAACAAGTATGATAAAACTGGTAAGAGTGGATCACCGGCTGCTGCATGGACAGGTAGCCTTTACTTGGGTGAAAATGATTGGTACTGATTGCATTTTGATAGCCAATGACAGTGTGGCTAAGGATGAGCTGCGGATGTCAGCGCTTCGGATGGCAAAACCGGACAATACAAAGTTGGTGATTAAGAGTATTGAGGATTCAATAAAAGCAATTAAAAGCGGCGCAGCGGATAAATATAATCTATTTATTATCTGTGAATCAATTAAGGATGCTTATGAACTGGCAAAGAATATTGATTCAATCAAAAAGATCAATCTTGGCGGCACAAAGCTTGCGGCAGGAAGGAAACAAATTTCTAAAGCGATGTTTGTCTCCGAAGAGGATTGTCAGATGCTGAAGGAATTGGAGGCTATGGGACTTTCTCTTGAAGTTCAGATGGTTCCGGATGACATTGCAGAAAATGTCATGAAACTTATATAAGGAGGAAATGGGAATATGATGACACAAACACTGATGATATTCGTAGTGGCGGTACTCGGTTATTTGAATAGTTATCTGGCCAGTGCAATGATTTGCCGGCCGATGGTAATGGGAACTTTAGTGGGTCTTGTATTAGGTGATTTACAGATGGGCGTTATGGTCGGTGCTACGCTTGAGTTAGTTTGGCTGGGTGCTATGGCGATCGGCGCCAGCAATCCGCCGGATATGATTTCAGGATCAATTATCGGAACGGCCTATGTTATTGTGACTGGTTCTGATGTGGCAGCTTCAGTAGCATTGGCGGTTCCGGTATCAATGCTGATGCAGTCACTGTGGAATTTAATGATGATGATTATTGTTCCGATGCTGGCCGCTAAAGCTGATAAGTATGCTCTCACATGTGATAATAAAGGCATTGACCGCATGCATTATATCGCGATCATTATTCAAGTTGGCATTCTTTCAGTATTAACGGCTATTGGTTTCTATGTTGGTTCTTCAGTTATGGAAAATCTGGTGAATTCTATTCCGGTATTTATTACCAACGGTTTAAATTATGCAATGGGCATTATACCTGCTATCGGTTTTGCAATGCTGGCACGTATGATTGTCAACAAGAAGCTGGCATGTTTCTTATTCTTTGGTTTCTTATTAGTTGCTTATTTCAATTTGAGTATTGTAGGCGTTACCGCAATTGCGTGTGTGGTGGCCGCCATCTTAATTTTTAACACAAATGGAATGGAAAATAGGGAGGTAGCTGTAGATGACAACGAATTCTAAGGATAAAAAGCTGACTAAGAAGGAATTGAATCAGATATTCTGGCGGTCATGTCAGTTGGATGTTTCATGGAACTATGAGCGGCAGCAGAATTTAGGTTATTCTTATGCGATGACACCGGTTATTAATAAGCTTCACGATAAAGGCAGTGAGAAGCAGCAGCGGGCATATGCGAGAGGTCTTGATTTTATGGCGATCACACCGCAGGTTTCAACACTGCTGATGGGAATCAATGCAGCCATGGAAGAAGAAAACGCGAATAATCCAGATTTTGATGATGATACGATAGCGGCGGTCAAAACTTCATTAATGGGACCGCTGGCAGGGATCGGTGACTCAATGATTGCTGGTACACTGAGAATTATCGCGACGGGCATCGCAATGGGATTTGCATCTCAGGGTAATGTGCTGGGGCCGATTTTGTTTCTGTTGATTTATAATGTGCCGGGTTTTATTATTCGGTATTACGGACTCAAGTTTGGCTATGAAAAGGGCGCTGCTTTTATTACCGGTGCTGAGAAGAACGGAATAATGGAAAAGGTTACCTATGTGGCTGGGATTGTAGGTTTGATGGCTATCGGCGGCATGGTTGCGAGTTATATTTGGCTTGATCTGCCAATTATGATTGGTTCCGGGGAGTTTGCAGAGCCATTATCTAATTACCTTGATATGATTATGCCTTGTCTTACACAGCTGGCGTTATTTGGATTGATGTACTGGCTGCTTGGCAAGAAGGTTAAGACAACCTGGATTTTGATTGGCACATTAGTAATTTGTATTGCGGTTTGTTTTGTGTTTGGTATTTAGATAGATAACAGACAGGTTTGAGCATTGGCTTGAGCCTGTTTTTTTTGTAGAGAACGAAAGAAAAACTCATGAATGACCATGCGTTTTTGACAGCATAAGTTTTATAAATTTACTTTAATTCTTCCAACGATTTCATCAACAATTGCGTAAAATGTCCCGGTTTAAATGGAATATGCCCAGCTTTTTCAATTAGAAGGAATTCCTTTTTAGGAGCTGAAATATGCTCAAAATAGTCATGAGACATTTCAAAAGGTGTTATCCAATCGCAATCACCTGCAATGATCAGCACCGGCACTTCAAATGTGTTTATGTTATGTTCCGGCAATGCTTCCTTTGAAAAAAGTGTTTTATAGAGATCTTTTTGAATGTGAATAAATTTCTTAAAATTAAATAAAAGAGTTAAGAACCACTTGAAATCATTTAAGGTTAAATAAAGGTGAAAATAACTCAGCGGCAAAGGGTGTATTTTCGCCATCTGGCAAATATTTTCCAGTTAATTGCCGTAATTTCATAAATGCTTGCAAGTCTATTTCTTGGCTTGTATGCACGATCTGCAATTGTTTTTTTATCTTCTCTGCATCTTGTTCTTTGCCTGCCGAATTTGCTAAACGAATAGCTTCATTGACCGCATGCCTTTCACTTTCCCAAACATCATGAAATTGACCGACTCCCACATATGTTGCAACTTTTTCAGGATGCTTACTGACATAGGCCACACCCAAAAATGTACCCCATGAATGTCCCATTATTATTACTTTTTCCTTACAGAATTCTCTGCAGGCATAATCTACCAATTCATCTAAATCAGATAAGAGTAATTCAAGGGTAGGCATATCAGCCTCTTTATTTCGGTAGTATGTATTTGAACATCCGCGCTGATCCCAGTTGATAATCGTATATGCTTTCTCTAATTCAGTTTGCCAGTAATAGGAATAAAAAGCCATAGCATTACCCGGCCCGCCATGCAGCATAATGATTATTGGGTTTGATCGGTCTTCACCGCGAATCTGGATGTATTGTTCAATACCGCCAATTATGATATAATCCGTTTTTTGAATTCCTGCGTTTGTGTGTATTTTATATGTTTGCGCTTTAATAAATCGAATCATTCCAAAAATAATGAATATTGCCGCGATTCCACCTAATATTATCGTTAAAATCATTTTAACCTCCATTCAGCATCATATCTGTGTTATTTATTTGGTTAAATAAAATATCAGGCCACTTGGGCGAATGCCAATTTCTTTCATTATATCATGGCTGGTTTTAAAAGGAAATGAAGTGGTCAAGTAATGAATAAACAACTGCTCGCTCATTATAAATGCCTGATTGCGGTGCAATTTTTAACGTATTCATTTTTAATCCTTTATTCGATAATAAACTTAGGAAAGAAGGGTTAAAATGAAATATGAACATTTATTTTCACCGATTAAGGTGAACGGCATACACCTGAAAAATCGCATCATTGCTGCACCAATCGGTGAAGAATTTGCTGATAAAGCAATCGGTGGAGCGGCTTTAGTCGTCTGCGGTCATACAATTGTCGAACCTGGCCGCAGCAGCTTTGCATCAGGTGACGAACAAAGCGGTTTCTATAAATATGAAGTTGAGAAAACACAGGAAAAAATCCGTATCTGTCATCGCGCAGGTGCCAGAGCGTCAATTGAAATTTTCATGCCGGACAATATGCCGTGTGAAACAGGGAGATTATGCTGTCGGTCCCTGCGCGTTAATTCGTGATGATGGCGTTGAAGTTAAAGCATTAGAAAAAGCCGGGATGGAACAAATTGCTGATTTATATGCAGCTAGTGCATTAGAAGCAAAAAATCTTGGGTTTGATGCTGTATTCCTGCATTTTGCACATGGCTGGCTGCCTGCTCAGTTTTTATCTCCGCTGCATAATCATAGAACGGATGAATATGGCGGCAGTCTTGAAAATCGAATGAAATTTCCATTATTGATTCTTAAACGAATCAGAGAAGCAGTGGGTCCGGATTACCCAATTGATATGCGTGTATCCGGCGAAGAATGTGTGCCCAATTCAATCGTATTTGCTGACACGTTAAAATTCATATTGGCGGCTGAACCATACATAGACTGTGTTCAAATCTCCGCCGGTCTGGATATTAATCATGAAGGAAATGTACACATGGCAACCACGAATTTTACTGGACATATGCCAAATGTAAAGTGGGCATGTGAAGTTAAGAAATGTGTTAAAAAATTAAGGTAGCTGTGGTCGGTGCCATTATGAATCCTGATGAAGCTGAAAAACTGCTTGCTGAAGATACCGTTGATCTGGTAGCTTTTGGCCGTAGTTTTATCGCTGATCCTAATTGGCCTAATAAAGCCATGCATGGCCATGAAGCAGATATCACGCCATGCATTCGCTGTCTGCAATGCTATCACATATCTACGAATCGTCGAAATGTTGGCTGTTCTGTGAATCCTCACTATCATAATGAACGTTTTATCGAAAAGACATTGATGCCGGCCGCAGTGAAAAAGAAAGTTGTAATTATAGGCGCTGGTCCGGCGGGAATTGTAGCTGCAGTTACCGCTTCTAAGAGGGGGCATGACGTAATCCTTCTTGAAAAGCGGAGCCGCGTCGGCGGCGCTCTTCATTATGTTGCAATGGAGCATTATAAAGAAGATATTAAAAATTATCTTGTTTATTTAGAAAATCAATTATCAAAATCTAAAGTCGATGTGCAACTTAACACAGCTGCAACTTTGTCAATGGTTGAAAACCTGCACCCTGATGCGGTAATTGTTGCCTGTGGTGCTGAGCCTTTAAGCTTAAATATCCCTGGTGCTGAACAAGCTCATGTATTAAATTTTTATGAAGCGATTGAACATGAAGAATTAATCAAGGATCAAACAGTTATTATTGGCGGCGGTACGATTGGCGCTGAAATTGCTCTTGAGCTTGCAGAATTAAAAGGAAAGCATGTGACGATTATTGAAATGGGCAATTGTTTGGCAGCACAGGGGAATATGCTTTATAAGATCGCATTAAGACAAAAGTATGAACAGCTTAAACAACCAATTAAAATCCACTATTATACGACATGCAATCAAATTAATAAAGATCATGTAATTGCTTCAAATAAAGAAGGTGTTTCTGTAAAAATACCTGCAGAGACGGTCATTATTGCGGCAGGTGTAAAAACGAATCGAAAATTGGTTGATTCATTCTATGGCATTATACCTGAAATCTATGAAGTTGGCGATGCTTTAAAGCCGAGGAAAATCCAGGAAGCAGTATTTGAGGCATATGGTGTAGCTTCTATTATCTAGTAAAACAAAGGAAAGCTCTTGTTCATCAGGAGCTTTTTCAACAAAAAAATCCTTTGCTAAATTATTGGTCATACAAAGGATTATCCATTATTATTCAGCTTCTATAACTTTAGTTTTTGCCAGTATATCGTGAAGCATATTTCCTTCAGGTCTTACAAACATTAATACAATTGACAGAAAAGTTATGGCAAGCTCCAGTGTCAAAACCGTTTGGCTGACAACATTTCCAGCTAGCATACTAATAAAAGTACGTAATGCATTTGATGCACTATTTAATGTTCCTTCAATCAAAATCAAACCAATGAAGTAGCGAATGATCAATGCTTTTAAATTGACAGGACTGTCGTCATCTTTAACAACTCTCAATTTCATTATCATCTTGCCAATTGTCTGTCCTGCATATTTTTCTTTCATCAGCAAGGTTGGCAATAGAAAGTACAGAACCGTCAGCAGCATACCTAATACTAATGCGATAAATGCTGCCATTAGTGGTAAATTTGCTAATTGATTTTCTATAATAAGTTCCTTTTGCACAATACTGGTTATCATTACAACCGCAAAAGAAAAACATAAGGCAGACAGATACCAATCAATGAAGTAAGCAATCAGCCGTTTAATCGGTGCGCCCTTTTTATTGCTTGCAATTTTAACCTTTTTCATAAATTACCCCCTAGTATAATGAAACTAACAAATTGATGAATTCATCAAAGTTTGAATACTCATTATTTTCTTAAAAATAGCGTCATCCTTCATCAGCTGTGTAATAAATTCAAAGATATCCGAGAATAATTCACGATCATCTTCCATTAAAGAAAGCATGAACACAATATTTACTTCATTAAATCCCCAATGAATTGGATTAGGATTGATAGAAATAGCAATAACACTTGACTTTGCATTATTATCAAGCGGATGCGGTATTGCCGTATTCCCATAAGAACTAGGACTGATTTTTTCATGAGCATATATTTCATCTTTGTAATTATCTTCTACATATTGTTTATCAATCATTGTGTCACATATACGCTCAATAGCATCAGTATCATTTCAAAGGACTCGCCTGCGAAAAATAAATCTTCATGAAAGAAATACATGATCTTTTGACGAATAATATTCTTTCTTTTTATTACTCTTGATATCTTCAATTATATCAAAAATAGTACGTATATTCGCTTCTGATAAAAAAGGTTCAATCATATACTGCCTGATAACAATCGAAGCTTCTAATATTTCAGTTGTCAGAATTAAATCGATTTTAGATAAATCGGTATCTTCGCGGATTGCAGTAACAATATTACGGATCAACATTTTATCTGAAAACATAGCCGATAATTTCTTAAAGATATTTTTACCGATGATATTATAATCCGGACAGACAATGAGGCAGCTGACACGTTCTGAAGCAGCTTTATTAGCTTCCATTAAAACCCCGATATGTAAAGCGATATAAGCAATTTCATCTTCTGGCAGCACATGGTTTGTAGCATGATAAATGACATCTGAAATATGTACTGAGATTGCATAAATCAGGGGATAGTCATTCTTTATACTGTTGAATTGCAGACAGGTGATAGGAATTTGATGAACAAGGCGGATCAGCAGATTCTTTAAAATGAAATGAAAAGCGCACAAGAAAAATCTTCATCGTTAAGGTCAATGCAATAAGTTGTATTGACGGAAGCGGTAATCTTTTCAAGCAGCTGAATGATATCATTGCCTACCATGGCACCCAATTGTGAATAACTGATTGTCTCTAACTGATTGGATACCACATGTGTCATCATCAGTATACTTGCCTGATAGATATCTTCTAATGTGTAATCCGTGTTATATAAAAGCTTTAATTCATTATATAAATCATTAACGATTTGAATTACATGAGGGGAAGTAAATTCAATCATTTTACTGGTATCAAATCGATTTACATCAGGAAAAGGCATGTTATTGGATCTGATTTCAATAGTTAATGCAATATGCAGCACATAATTCAGTAAAGAATAGTTGTCTAAAAAATATTCATAACGATTTAATACCATAAGAATCAGTTTTTCTACTTTTTTAAATCAACATTTGTAAAGTATTGCTGAATTCTTTCAATAGAAAAGTAAGAATGCTTGATCTCATCATTTATTAAGCTAAGGATAATTGATCTTTTGTCTTTAGCTAAACCGGTAATTGTCACAATATCATTTCTCGTATGAATATTTAGATGGAATTTTGATAGCTCGGTACGTATTTTAGAAAGCTCATTCTGCAAAGTAACCGGTGAGATGCATAGCTGATCAGATAGCTCACTGATTGATAATCGCTGCTTTTCAAGAAGCAGAGTATTAATAATATAACTTTTACGTTCTTCATAGTTTCTGGGAATTGCTAACTTTTCATAACTGTTCAGAATCTGGGCAGCTTTATCATGATTAATTTTATAACCTTTATTCGATGAAGATATCAATTGATCGTATTGTTTATTGATGTCAGCAATACAATACTTGATATTTCTGACTGATATGTTCAGAAATGAAGAAAGGTCGGTAGTAGTAACCCATGTCGTCTGGTTATGCAAATAAGATATTATTTGCAGTTTATTATCTTCATTTGCCATGCTTAACCTCCTGTCCACCCATCTTTATGAAATTATTATATCCTAATCTTAATTTTTAAAAACTTTGTACTTTTGCATGGCAGCCGGGCAAATTGTAAGATTGTCAAAAAAGAGTGAATGATAAACTGAAAGCAGGTAGTAAAGGAGTAGAGAAAATGACAATCAAACAAGTGAATGAAATCGCGTGTCAAATTATTGCACATGCTGGCGATAGTAAGAGTTATTCCATGGAAGCGATTGAAAATGCTGAAAATAAAAGCGTTTGATCTTGCGGAAATGAATCTATCCCAAAGTGATGAAGCGATTAAAAAAGCCCATGAAATTCATACTTCACTGCTTGTTGAAGAAGCGAGGAATCCCGGCTGTATACCTGCTTCAATGATGCTGATCCATGCTTCAAATCATTTAAGCGGTGCAGAATTAACCAATGAGCTTGCAAAACGGTTTGTACGTGTTTATCAGACACGTTAAATAAAAGGAGGAGTTCTATGTACAATATTATTTTAGTCTGTGAACATGGCGCAAGTACTGGCATGATGACTGATCGCATTAAGGATGCGGCGGTCGCACAAGGTGTCGATGTGACTGTTAATGCGTATCCGTATACAAAATTACAAGAAATTATCGATGCTGCTGATATCGTACTTTTAGGCCCTCAGGTGCGTTTTAAGAAAAAGACATTTGAACAGCAGTATGCCGACCAAGGGGTTAAATTTATGGTAATTGATACCGTAGATTACGGCATGATGAATGGTGAAAAAGTATTAAAAGCTGCACTTGAATGCTTAAAAACTGAATAACGAAAGAAAAGGAGAAAAAGGAATATGGAAAAACTGATGGAGAAGATATCAGGTTTTGTGGAACCATTAGCTGAATGGGTTCATAAGATGAAATTCTTGAACGCATTGGCAGAAGCGATGCAGGTATTGCTGCCAATCACCGTTATTGGTTCATTTGCTTGTTTGTTTGCATTTATTGATCTAGGACCATGGCAGGCATTTTTAGCTGCTAATCCTATGATTTTAACAGCTTTTATGAATGCGCAAAGCTGGACACTGAGCAGTATCGCTTTTTATGTTGTGTTGGTATTACCGTATCTTTATGCGAAACGGCTTGAGATGAAGGAGCCGCTGTCCTGTGTACCATTGGCAATTGCCGCATTTTTATTGCTGACACCTACACAGCTTTACACTGCAATCCCAGCTGACTGGTTAGGACATAAGGGAATGTTCACAGCCTTTTTGGTTGTTTATCTGGTTGTTCGTTTTATCAAGTTATGTGAGGATCACAATATTACAATTAAGATGCCAGCCGGCGTACCGCATTATATTGAAGCTACCTTCGCTGTTTTAATTCCTGCCTTTATCATTGTGTTTGGCTGCAGTTTAGCAGGACAGGCATTAGCGGCTACCTCTTTTGGTTCAATTCATCAGCTGATTTATACATTCATTCAAACGCCGCTTTCTAATTTAGGTACAGGCTTCTTTGGTTTGTTAATTACCGAATTAATGATGACATTGGCAATGTTCTGCGGTATCCATGGTTCAAGCGTTGTGCCATTTATGGATGCTTTAGCTATTGCAGCCTGTGAACAAAATGCTGCCGCAATTGCTGCTGGTTTGCCAATCCCTAACATTTATTCCTATGGCTTGCTGAATACGATTCAGATGGGAGGGATCGGCGCAACGTTAGGCTTAGCCATCTTATTGCTGGTATTAGCAAAATCTAAACGTTACAGACAGCTGATTAAGGTTGCTTTTGTTCCACAAATCTTTAATATTGGTGAACCTCTCCTGTTTGGTCTGCCGATCATGCTTAATCCATTATTATTTATTCCTTATATCGGTGGTGTTATTGTTAATACATGCGTTGCCTATGGGGCAGTTGCCTTTGGTTTAATCGCTCGTTTTACCGGTGTTAACCCAAGCTGGACAGTGCCGGGTATTCTTCAAGGTATTCTGACAAATTCCGTGCCATGGCAGGGAGCCTTGCTACAGGTTGTTATCATATTAATTGATATGGCAATCTGGTATCCATTTGTTAAGATCATTGACCGGCAGGCATGCAAAGAAGAAGCAGAAGCTGCTGTAAGTGCATAAGTAGAAATTTAGGAGCAGCTCTGGCTGCTCTTGTTTTATAGAAAAGGAGGCAGAATTATGCTGCAGATCGGATGTCCGAAAGCTAAATTATTGAATGAAAAACTAAATGGTTTGAAATATGAAGGAGTCACTTTTGAAGTCGTAGAATTAATGGGGTTAACTTTAAAGGTTAAACATGACGCAGAAAGTGATGCAAAGGCTAAGTCAATTGTCAAAAAGTTCATTGCTGACTTGCCTGAATTGAAAAATGCCTATACTAATATTCAGTTAATTGATCATGAAGGGAGAATCTTATGATGAACAAGCTTTATCTTGGTGATCCAGAGTTTAACGCAAAGATGATGAGAATCTATGCTTGGGTGATACCTGTGGTGTTTATATTAATGACCTGTTTATTTCTGATTGCTGGGGCATGGCTCAGTTCACTTTGTTTTTTAGGTGTAGCTATTTTAACAATGCCGCCTTTTTAAGGCTTGGTTTAAAAAAGTAAAGATAAATGGCATATCTAAATTTATACTTGGCGCCGTTCTTATCCTTTTGGGAATTTATTCTACAGGGATTTATTTATGATGAAATATGCGAATCTATTTTCACCATTAAAGGTGAATGGCATGATGCTGAGGAATCGGATCCTTGCTGCACCGATGGGGATTATTGCTTCTCATAAATTAATATCAAGTACCAACTATGGTGCAATGAGTGCGTGGGATAGGTCGATGGGTGGCAGTGCATTAGTCCATATCCCAGCTGAAGGCATAGATATTTTTAGTAAATATGAGCTTGATGTGACAAAGGAACAAATTAATACCGCGAAACAAGACGGCGCGAAGGTTGCATGTGAAGTAGGTTTCTTTTCAATGATCCCTGATGAAGAGGGATTTGTCTATGGCCCCATGGATGGCATGCGTTTTGATGGTGTTAAAATGAAGGCGTTTACTCATGAGAAGATGGCTTCACAGATTCATGAAATGAGCGCATTCTGTGTTAAATGTAAAAACATTGGCTTTGATGCGGTGACTCTGCATTTTGGGCACGATTCACTAGGCTCACAATTTCTCTCGCCTGTATGGAACAAGCGCCACGATGAATATGGCGGCAGTTTAGAAAATCGAAGCCGTTTTCTGAAGGAGGCATTAATTGCTGTGCGTCAAGCTGTTGGACAAGATTATCCAATTATTTTAAGGATTTCCAGACAATTGATAGTCCCTGAAACATATTCTGAAGAAGATATGCTGCAGTTTTTGCTGTCGGTGGAGGATCTTGTCGATATGGTCAATGTGAGCTGTGGGATGGATGTAGTTCATGCAGCTAATGTTCATGCGGTGCCGACTATTTTTGAGCCTCATGCATATAATCAGGAATTTGCTAAAAAACTGAAAATGCATTCTAAGTTATTGGTATGCCTAGTGGGTGCAGTGATGAATGCGAAAGAAGCAGAAGCTTTGATTCACGATGGAGTTGCTGACTGCTGTATGTTTGGCCGTTCTCTAATTGCTGATCCTTACTGGCCTAAAAAAGCACTTTATGGACATGATGAAGAGATTGTGCCATGTATTCGGTGTATGCAATGTTATCACATAGCCAGTGATCATTGGAATGTACAATGCTCAGTAAATCCGCGTTTCCGACGTGAAAATCGGCTGACACTTCAAACACCGCTGCCTTTATGCATAAAAGAGCAGTGATTATAGGCGGTGGTCCGGCCGGCATGAATGCGGCTTTAGCAGCATCGAAGAAAGGGCATGAAGTAATTCTTATTGAAAAGGAAAAACAGCTTGGCGGGTTATTGATCTGGGCAGCAAAAGGGCCATTTAAAGAAGATTTGCATCAATATTTGAAGCATCTGATTAAACAGATAGAAAAATCGTCAGTTACAGTCATGCTTGACACATCTGCTAATCCTCAATTAGTTAAACAATTAAAGCCGGATAGTTTAATTCTGGCTCTTGGCTCTGATTCAAAACAATTACCGATAGTGGGTCAGGAAAAAATGTTGGATTGCCTTACCGCAATCGATAATTTGGCGGCATTAGGAAATGAGATTGTTATTGTCGGCGGCGGTTCAATTGGCTGTGAGCTTGCTTTAGAGTTGTCTTTATTAAATAGGAAGGTAAAACTTATTGAAATGACGGGAGCATTGGCATCAAATGGAATATGCTTTATCGAACGGCTCTGCTTCAGCATCTTGAAAAAGAGAAGAATATTGAAATATACATGAATTGCCGCTGTCAATCTATTACTGATCATGAAGTGTTAATTAAAGATGAAAAGGGTGAACGTATTATACCTTTTGATACGATTATTAATGCGTCAGGTCGTGTTTCAAAGACTTTTGCGGCTGAATCTTTCTATGGTATTACGCCTGAAACATCTGTGATTGGTGATTGTGAAAGAGTTGGCGCAATTGTTGATGCTGTAAATATTGCATATTTTGTAGGACACAATTTGTAGGATGAAGAAAAAAGATGCTGCTGAAGTGAGACAGATCAGAGAACGTCTTATGAAATTATTAAGTGAAAAGGAGCAGTCTGTATGTCCGGCTTGTGATTCATTGCGTATAATCGGTTATGGGCATTCATCAAAACAGCGCTACATGTGCAAAACCTGTGGGAAAACATTTAGTGCGGATAAGGATACCATTTTCTGTTCAAGTCATCAGAGTAAAGAAACTTGGGAGCACTTTATTGAGTGTGAATTATATAAAATGACACTTAAAGAGACGGCTGATGTTTTAAATCTTTCAGTAACGACATGCCATTCAATGCGGCATAAACTTATGTGCAATGTGCAAAGTTAAAAGAGATGCTTGAGCACCAACAATAATCTTGAAACTAAAAATAAATCCTGCCTTTCCAGTGTGCAAAAGCTGAAATTGTAGGATTTATTTATATCATTAATAATGGTGTTGAGGTGATAAAATGCTTAAATATCCAGATTTATTTTCACCATTGCGGATCAATGGTATTATGCTTAAGAATCGTATAATCGCAGCCCCAATGGGTGTACCGCGCGCTTTGCTTCTGTCCGGTACTTATTATGGCGGAATATCGCTGCCGGATAAGGCGAAGGGCGGCAGTGCTGCAATTGCAGTTTCTTCATATGGCCCGGCTGATATTGCTAAAGCTGATAGTCCTTTTGATAAATATGCGAGAGATGTTACAAGAGAAACTTGGAGTATTATTGAACAGGCAGGCGCTGTCGGCATCATGGAGTTTTCATTTCATCCAGAAAAAAATGAAGATGGCAGCGTGCAGAGTCCAAGTGACGGCATTTGTTTTACTGGTGAAATGGGCAGAGCTATGACTCATGAGCAAATGCAGAAACAGATTCAAAAGCTTTGTGATGAATGTGTTAAAGCGAAAGCTTTTGGTATAAGAATGATCATGCTGCATTTTGGTCATGACAGTCATTGCTCGATTTTCCTATCGCCGGTTTGGAATCAGCGTCATGATGAATATGGCGGATCATTGGAAAATAGAACAAGGTTTGCAAGAGAAGCCCTTTACGCAGTAAGAAAAGCAGTGGGTCCGAATTATCCCATTATGGTCAGAATATCCAGACAGCTTATTATACCTGAAACATATACTGAAGATGATATGGTCTATTTTATTGATTCAGTAAAAGAATATGTAGATTTGTTTAACATATCTGCAGGTATGGATTGTTATGGCGGCACAGTAGATAAATATGAGGCTAATGTTCATACCCATACAACAAATTTTGAACCTCGTTTCTATAATTTGAAATTTGCAGAAAGGGTCAAGAAAGAATTAAAGGTGAAGGTCTGTTTGGTCGGAGGTGTCAACGATCCGCAATATTGTGATGAATTAATAAGAGAAGGCAAGATCGATAGTGTAATGCTTGGCCGGCAGCTGATTGCTGATCCATGGTGGCCAGCTAAAGCCAGAGAAGGCAGAGATGAGGACATCGTGCCATGTCTGAGATGCCTGCATTGTTATCATATTGCCAGTGAGCATGCAAATGTTCAGTGTTCTGTAAATCCTCGTTTCAGACGGGAGAATCGTGTTCCTTTAAAGCTGGCAAAGATCGAGCATTCTAAAAGGGTTGTTGTTATCGGCGGCGGTCCAGCTGGAATGAAAGCAGCACTTACAGCGGATGAGAAGGGACATCAGGTCATTCTTTTAGAAGCCGCAGATGAACTTGGCGGCCAGCTTAAACTAGCTGCAAATGGACCCTACAAGGCCGATTTAAGGAATTATTATGAATATTTGAAAGGTCAAATATGTAAATCCAAGGTTGATGTTCGTTGTTCAGTAAAAGCAACACCTGAACTTGTTAGATCCTTAAAACCTGACCATTTAATACTTGCCTTAGGCGCTGAATTTATCACTCCTGATATACCTGGTATTGAGTTTGCTGAACAGGCAGTCACATTGTACGAAAAGGGGTTTGATGCAGTGACAGAGAAGGTCATAATCATAGGCGGCGGAACGATCGGTACAGAGCTTGCTGTTGAATTATCTGAAAGCGGCAAGTCTGTATCAATAATCGAAATGGGTAATGAATTAGCAGCGAAAGGGAATGCTTTGTATAAAATAGCGCTTCGTCAGCATCTTAGAAAGTGTCAAAATTTAGAAGTGCACTTGAATAGCCGGGTGTTAGAAATAAAATCTAATGGGGTTAAAATTGTTAATGAGGATCAGCTTGAAATATTTATTGAAGGCGGTTTGATTTTATTAGCTGTGGGTCTTCGCTCAAAGCAATCAGAAGCGTCAAAGTTTTATGGAATTACACCGCAGACGGATATTATCGGTGATTTAAAACAGGTTGCCAAGGTTTTAGAAGCAACTAATGATGCTTATTTTATTGCATCGTCTATAGATTAATTTCACCTGTTTGTTAATTTTAAACAAGGGAGGTAACAGCATATGACATTAAAGAAAGATTTTTTATGGGGAGGTGCAGTAGCTGCCAATCAATGCGAAGGGGCATGGAACGAGGATGGTAAAGGTATTAGTACCTCAGACTGTATGACCGCCTCTTATCATGGCAAGGTCAGAGAATATACAGATGGCATTCTTGAGGAAAAGTATTATCCTAATCATCAAGGGATTGATTTCTATCATCGTTATCAGGAGGATATTGCTTTTGCGCAATGGGATTCAAATGCTTTAGAACCTCTATTGCATGGACTCGTATATATCCGAATGGTGATGAGCTTGAACCTAATGAAAAAGGTTTGCAGTTTTATGACCATTTATTTGATGAGTGTTTAAAATATGGTATAGAACCAGTAGTAACGATTTCTCATTATGAGACACCTTATATGCTAGTGAAGAAGTATGGATCATGGCGTAATCGTAAAATGATTGAATTTTATCTGCGGTTTTGTGAAACCATCTTTAAACGATATCGAAACAAGGTAAAATATTGGATGACTTTTAATGAAATTAATGTAATTAATTTTCATCCTGCAATGACATCAGGTATTCGCATTAGCGAGGGCGAGAATTTTTATCAGGTAATTTATCAGGCGGCACATTATGAATTAGTAGCTAGTGCTGAAGCAGTTAAATTAGGCCATGAAATCAATGCAGATTTTAAAATTGGTATGATGATGATGTATCCTACCTTTTATGGGGAGACGTGTAAACCAGAAGATCAATTATGTGCTATGCGGCAGATTGACGAGCAGTATTATTATTCTGATGTTCAGGTTAGGGGATATTATTCATATAAAGCTAAGGCAATGTGGAAAAAACATCAAGTGCAGATTGAATGCAGCGAAGCAGATATACTTAGTCTAAAAGAGGGAAAAGTTGATTATATTGGCTTCTCTTACTATAATTCAAATGTTGCTTCAACGCGCCCTGAATTGGAACTGACTGATGGTAATATGGTTAATGCGGTTAAGAATCCTTTTCTAAAAGTAAGTGATTGGGGCTGCAGATTGATCCAATAGGTCTGCGTCTAGCTATGAATAATTTATATGATCGGTATCAAATACCGTTGTTTATTGTAGAAAATGGCTTAGGCGCGGTTGATAAGGTAAATGAAGATGGAACTATTAATGATGATTATCGAATCGCCTATCTTCGTGAGCATATTAAAGCAATGAAGGCAGCTGTTGAAGAAGAAGGTGTAGATTTAATGGGATATACGCCATGGGGACCCATTGATTTGGTAAGCTGTGGTACAGGTGAGATGAAGAAGCGCTATGGCTTTATTTATGTAGATCGTGATGATGAGGGAAATGGAACGTTGAAGCGAAGTAAAAAGAAGAGCTTTGAGTGGTATCAGCGGGTTATTGCGAGTAATGGTGAAGAGTTGGACTGATTTCAAATCAATCATGTCATATTCTCGTCAAGTGCTGATTTGAATGACAAGAAACAGTAATATGAAATTATCATGTCGATTAGATTCAAAAATAAAACGATTTCAGTATCTATTGTGTTGGTCAATAGCTTAAGAAATCGTTTTATTTTATCCTATGTGCTTAAGCTGTTCCTCAATCAGTGATAGTGAAAGCTTCATTGCATGCAGCAAAGGTACATACCTTCTGTATTGTACGCTTCCTTCTTCATATTTTTGCTGTGCCTTTTCACATTTACTAATGATTGACAGGATTGGCGGCAGCGCTTGTCTTATCTCATCATTCTGATGCTGGCAGGATTCGTCATTAATTAATAATGATTTGGCAATTTTTAAAGCATTAAGACGATTCTTCAATAATGAATGCTGTGACGTGCCAGCCTTAAATTTTAACTGCGCCTTCTCACAATTGGCTATCGTTGAATTAATGGTCTGAATTGCTGCTGCGTACTCTTCGGTTGAATGATTATTCATGTGTGCCTCCTGCCCTGTAATTGGAAAAACATTATAACATATTATGAACCTGATCCCCAAGGTTGTGAAATATTTTTGCTTTAATAGAAATTCAATAATACGCCAAAAGTAAAAGATGGCCAGTATTTCACCAGCCATCTTTATATTTTTAGTAGTTATTTTATTTAATCAATATTTCGGCGATTTGTACAGCATTTGTTGCCGCTCCCTTGCGCACCTGATCGCCGCAGCACCACAGTGACAAACCACCTCGATCACTTGCAATATCCTCACGAATACGGCCAACAAAAACAAGATCTTGATCACTTGTATCGAGTGGCATCGGATATACACGATTTGTTGGATCATCTTTTAAAACACAGCCTTTTGCCTCGGCAATAACAGCTTTTGCTTGTTTAACACTGATTGGCTCTTCGCATTCCAAGGCGATAGAAATACTATGCGAACGCATTATCGGAACTCGTACGCAGGTGCAATTAACCCTAAGGTCAGGCAAATGCATAATTTTACGGCCTTCATTCTGCATCTTCATTTCTTCACTGGTATAACCGAGCTCGTTGAAATCGCCGATTTGGGGAATTAAATTATAAGCGATTTGATAAGGAAATGTGTTAACCTCCGCTGGTTTCCCATGACCTAAAGCCATCACTTGATGATTCAGCTCCTGAATTCCTGCCACACCGGCTCCCGATACGGCCTGATAAGTTGAAACGATCATTTTTTAATCGGCGATATCTTATTCAACGCATTTATCGCTGTCAAAGCGATGATCGTAGAACAATTTGGATTAGCAATAATACCTTTATGCAGTGCAGCATCCTCTGGATTGATTTCAGGTACAACTAAAGGGACATCCTCTGCCATTCTGAAAGCACTGGAATTATCAATCATTACAGCACCAGCCTGTATGATCGCCGGCGCAAATTCCTTCGCCCATTGATTATCGACAGCACTCAGCACGATATCCATACCCGCAAAAGCTTCCGGACATGCGAGCTGCACATCAATTTCCTGTCCTTTAAATAATACTTTCTTTCCTACACTGCGCTGACTGGCCAGCGGCCTTAATTCTTTAACGGGAAAATTCCGCTCTTCCAGCACTTTTATCATCTCTTGACCAACCGCACCTGTTGATCCCAGTATCGCGACATTATAAGTTTTCATAGTTCACAGTTCTCCTCTAGCCGATGAAGCGTTCATACATTACGCGAATCGTCTTTTCAAAATCCTTATTCTCAACACCGACCACAATATTGATCTCATCGGAACCCTGATTGATTGTACGAATATTAATATCATGCTTCCCCAGTTCACCAAAGACCTTTCCGCTGATACCGGGCCGATAGACCATGCCGCGGCCAACAATGGCAATCAGTGACAGATTCTCATAAGTTTTAATTGAATCAGGATTTACACTCTCTTTAATATCGGCAATCAAATCATAGATACAATTCTCTACCTTTTCACTGGCAACAACGACAGAAAAGGAATCGATGCCTGACGGAATGTTTTCAATACTGATTTTATAATTTTCAAATACCTGAAGCACACGGCGCACAATGCCTATCTCGTTGGACATATGTGAGCGATTGATCGTGAAAGCGGTGAAATTCTTCCGACCGGAAATCCCGGTAATAAAATGCGGCGGGTTTTTCTTATCTAAAGCACTGCAGTTTTCCATGATCATTGTTCCAGGGTTATCCGGTTCATTCGTGTTTCTGATGTTGATAGGAATATTCTTTTCTTTTACGGGGAAGATTGCCTCTTCATGAAGGACATTCGCTCCCATATAAGATAATTCACGCAATTCATTATAAGTTATGCTTTCAATACGCCGAGGGTTCTCAATGATTCTTGGGTCAGCTACCAGAATGCCGGATACATCTGTCCAATTTTCATAAACATCAGCATTGATCGCGTTTGCCAGGATAGCACCGGTGATATCCGATCCGCCCCTTGACATTACTTTTACCATGCCATTTGGCAATACACCATAGAAACCGGGAACAACTAAACGTGTATGTTCCTCCAAGATCTTTTCAAGGGCACTTTGTGTTTTTCAAAATTAATTGATCCATCATAATTAAAAATAATAAAGGAAGCGGCATCGGCAAAGTCAAAACCCAGATACTCAGCCATTAAAAGGCCAGTAAGATATTCGCCTCTTGATACAAGATAATCAATGCTCATATCACGATTCATTTTTGAGCGGATTTCAGCAAATTCTTTCTGTAAATCAGTTTTGAGCTTCAGATCCTTTCGAATTGCATAATAACGCTCTTCAATCAGTGAGAAGATATTCTCATAGGAAACCCCATATTTCAAATGCGCATGGCATAGATATAATAAATCCGTGACTTTGTTGTCGTCTTTAAATCGTTTGCCGGTAGCTGAAACAACGACAAACTGCCGAGACGGATCACTTTCAATGATTCGCTTTACTTTTTCAAACTGCATTGCATCGGCAACACTGCTGCCGCCGAACTTTGATACTTTAATCATGATTTTCCCCTCAGACTTTCTTATTCACGAATACCGGCAAAGAAAAGTTTATATCCATGCTGCTTTAACTGCTTTGCCAGCTCATGCATCTTTGCGACAGACAGCTTTCCTGTTTCATAGAAAAAACCATCAGCATTCGATTCATAAGAGCGGCTGATTTCCTGTAATGCTTCACAAGCTTTATCGGTATGCACATAATAAGCATGAGTTTCATTTTCATTATTAACTTTGAGTGTCTTATCAAGTACAATTTCATAATCTTTAGCTTCATTAGATGCGATATCAAGCAGATCCTGAACAACAGCATTCGCCGTTGGCAGCTTACCCGCACCCTGTCCATAAAATTTCAAATCACCAATGGTAATACCGCTTAATGAACAAATATTGAAATTGTCAGGAACATTTGCTTCCAGACAATTTTCATTTAAGAGTGTCGGCTCCACATATATTGCCAATTCATCATTAAGACAGCGAATGACCGCTAAGAGTTTGCAGACCTTCCTTTTACGATGAAAATAATCAATATCTGCACAGGTCAGAGCACGAATGCCAAAAACCGGCACCGCTTCCTTATATACATAGGTATTGTGTGCAATTCCGGCAGAAATAATGGCTTTGTTTTGAACATCGATGCCATCGATATCCGCGCTTGGGTCATATTCCGCATAGCCCAGCTTCTGCGCTTCTTTTAACACCGCATCAAAATCAGCCCCGGATTTATGCATTTGATCCAGAATATAGTTAGTTGTACCATTGAATATTCCAGTAATTTCAAAAATATCATCAATTCTGGCATAACGCTGGAGGTTCTTGATCCAGGGAATACCGCCGCCGGTACTTGCTTCAATTAAAAAATAGCAATGATGAGCTTTTGCAGTCTCAACAAATTCTTTAAAATTAGCCGCAATCACTGCTTTATTTGCGGAAACAACGTGCTTGCCTTTGGTTAAAGCCTCTAATATATATTCACGAGCCGGATGCAGACCGCCTATTACCTCAACAATGATATCTATCTCAGGATCATTTATTAAATCAGCATAGTTACATGTATAACGTGCATCTTTGCAGTCTTCTGGTGATTTGACCAAAATGCGCTGAATTTCAAGCGATCCTTTTAATTTTTCTATAATCTCTACAACTCCGCTGCCAACCGTGCCGCAGCCCAGTAAACCTATTTTCATGCTTATCCTCCCTCACAGACATACATTTGACGCGCTATGTCTTTAAAATAAAAACACTTGTATTTAAACTGAAAACATTGTATCATAGTGCTATGTTAATTGCAAGTTGAAAGTACGGAGGGTCAATTATGAGAATTTTTGAGAGTACAAGGGATAAAAAATGTCAGGCGTCTGCTTCTTTAGCAATCTTGAATGGACTTGCTGAAGACGGCGGTTTATATATGCTTCGTGATTTGAGTGATTTAAAAATCGATTTGAATTCAATTCTGGATTTAGATTATTATCAGCTGGCGGAACTGATTTTAGGAAAGCTATTAGATGATTATACTGCTGAGGAGATACATCATTGTGTACATGCGGCATATGAGGGTAAATTTATAGCCGATGATATTACACCGTTAGTAAAAGTGGGTGGTGTTCATCTTTTGGAGCTGTTCCATGGCCCTACCTCCGCATTTAAAGATGTGGCCTTATCGATACTGCCGCATTTAGTGACTGCCGCGCTTGAAAAACATGGTGTCGATGATGAAATCATTATTCTGACAGCGACCAGCGGTGATACAGGGAAAGCGGCTCTAGCGGGATTTAAAGATGTCAAGAATACAAAAATCATGGTTTTTATCCGGAAGAGGGAGTCAGCGCGGTGCAGAAGCGCCAGATGGAAACACAAACAGGCAATAATGTATGCGTGGCTTCAATCAAAGGTAATTTTGATGATGCGCAAAGCAGTGTTAAACAGATTTTTACCAACCATGAAATGGCCGCAAGAATGAAACAGAATCATCAGCAATTCTCAAGTGCAAACTCAATTAATGTGGGCCGTTTAATGCCGCAGGTTGTTTATTATTTTAAAGCCTATGCAGATTTAGTGAAACGCGGTGAAATTAAACTTTATGAAGCGGTTAACTTTGCGGTGCCGACAGGAAATTTCGGGAACATACTGGCAGGTTATCTTGCAAAGCAGATGGCTTGCCGGTAGCTAAATTTATCTGTGCTTCTAATGAAAATAATATTCTTACTGATTTTATGAACACTGGCATCTATGACCGTAATCGTGCATTTAAAAAGACGCTGTCACCATCGATGGATATCTTAATTTCAAGTAATCTGGAACGCTATCTTTATATGCTGTGCGGGAATGACAATGAACAGGTAAGATTATGGATGAATGAATTACAAGAAAAAGGCAGCTATTCAATCGGTAAAGACTTGCTTGAAAAGTTACAGAGTGAGTTTTGGGCTGACTGCGCGGATGATGATAAGACAAAGGAAATCATCAGGCAGTGCTATGAAACAAATCATTATGTGCTGGATACTCATACAGCGGTTGCTTATGCGGCTGCGATGAAGTTTGCGAATCAACAGATCAATAATCAGAAAACCGTTGTCTTATCAACAGCTTCGCCTTATAAATTTGTCGGCAGTGTCTATGAAGCACTTACTGGCAAACAGGAAGCGGATGAATTTTCACTAATGCAAAAACTGGCGGATTTTTGTGGTGCGGCAATCCCTAAGAATCTGGCAAGTCTTAATGAGCTGCCGATTCGTCATGATAACCATTTAGCGAAAGAAGCGATTCAATCATTTGTAGAAAAAAAATTGGGGGAAAAGCAATGGTAAGAATTAAAGTACCGGCTACGACAGCCAATATCGGACCGGGTTTTGATTCTCTTGGCTGTGCGTTAAGCTTATATGCAACGATAGACTTTGAAGAAACTGATGCAGGCTTAATGATTGATGGCTGTGAACCGGCTTATCAGAATGAAGAAAATCTGATGGTTGTCGCTTATGACTTAACGATGAAAAAGCTGAATATGCGACGTAAAGGTCTGCATATACGCTTTCATTCCGATATTCCAATCAGCCGTGGTCTTGGCAGCAGCGCGGCATTGCTTGTGGCGGGCAGTATGGCAGCCAATGTTTTGCATGGCAATTCTCTTGATAAGGGTGAAATTTTAGAAATCTGCAATCAGATTGAAGGGCATCCTGATAATGTAGCACCGGCCATTTATGGGGGACTTACAGCTTCGTTGGTAGAAGCGGATAAACCGTACAGCGCCTGTTATCCAATTAGTGAACAAGCTTGTTTCTGCGTGCTGATTCCAGACTTTCAGACATCAACGCATGAGGCGCGGAAAATTTTGCCAGTGCAGGTTGATTTCAAAGACGCGGTATATAATGTTTCCCGAACGGCTGTCCTATGCCGCGCACTTGAGACATGGGATGAAAAATTACTGACAATTGCACTTAATGACCGTCTGCATCAGCCCTATCGCTCACAGCTGATTCATGAATATGATAAAATCCGTCAAATCTGTCTGAAACATGGTGCGGCTGCATTTTTCATCAGCGGATCAGGGCCTACCTGCATCGCATTATCAAAACACGCGGATTTTTCAAAGCGGCTTGCGGAGGATCTAAAGCAATGCCGGCATTTATGGCGGGCTATTGATTTAAAAGCGGATTTAAAAGGTGTTGAAAGTGAGGAAATCTAAGTATGCTTGAAAATTTTTTAATTGTTAATAAAGAGATCCTGCCTGATTACTACGAAAAGGTTGTGGAAGCAAGAAATATGATTAATGAGGGCAGGGCTAAAGGAATCAGTGAAGCAGTAAAACAGGTGGGCATTTCACGCAGCACTTATTATAAATATAAGGATTATATTTTTGCGCCTGGAGAGAATACAAGCGGTCGAAAAGCTGTGATATCACTGATGCTGAATCATGAAAAAGGAATTTTATCTGAAGTGCTGAATCAGTTGTCTAATATGAATGCAAATATTCTGACAATTACGCAGAGTCTGCCAATCAATCGTAAGGCAAGTGTCGTTCTGTCTTTAGATATCTCGGATATCGCTGCATCGATTGAGGAAATCATCACTGCTTTAGCTGCTATTCATGGGGTGAACAATGCAAAACTTGTTTCCATTGAATAATCTGCAAGCGGTTATCTTTGACTGCGACGGCGTACTGTTTGATACCGAATCTGTTTATCTGCAAAAGAAAGAAGCATTCCTTAAAGAGAATGGTATCATTCCCACTGATGATGAATTGGCAAGCATGATTGGCTTTGCCTTTCCGCAAGCTTTAAAGCTGTGTTACCCTGAGCTGAAAAATAGTGATGAGCTGGCAAAGGCATACTATGCACAGTGTCATTATGAATTAATTGACTATAAAAGAATATTTGATACTGATATCCTTAAGGTCCTGCCGGTTTTAAAAGCTAAAGGTTTAAAGATTGGCTGTGCTTCTAACAGCAACACGAAAAGGCTTCGTAAGGCTCTAAATGATAATGGTATTTTGAACTATTTTGATGTTGTAATCAGCATGGAAATGGTATCTGAGGGTAAGCCTGATCCTGCTGTTTACCGGCTGGCACTTAAAGAATTAGATGTTTCTGCCAAGACTTGCTTAGCGCTTGAAGATTCTGCGGCAGGCATTAAAGCGGCAAAACGTGCGGGCTGTCTTGTAGCGGCCAAAAAACACCCAAGATTTAAAATTGATCAAAGTGAAAGCGATGCTGTAATTGACGGCTTATGTGAAATCATGAATCTGATTGTGTAAAAATAAATAAGGACTGAAGGCAGCATATCTGCATACCGCTTCAGTCCTTTTGCTTAGCTTATTAGTAGAATTAAGATATCAATAATTTACTCAATGTCATCATCAAAGTTCTTAATTCAGGATGGACATGAAAATCAAAAGTTGCTTCTTGAAAATAATCCGGCGTTTCTCCTTGCTTTGCGGTTATATATCCCTGATATGTGAAAGTCACCTTGCCCTGATTGATTGTGGCAGACAATTTCACATCCGCAGGCGCCATGTAATTATAATAAAGATCATCAAAAATTTCATTACTCCACTCAAGATAATTAATTTCATTTTCCGCAAATGCTGCCGGCATTGGTGCTGCTCATTATAAGACATTACCCAATGAATTGATTCAAAATTATAATCTTCTTCTATATTCATACGAAAATGCTGGCAGATTATTATCGTTTAAAAGCAATAAAATTAACATATGCAAGAAACAGAGACAAAAGAACCAAACCGCATAATGCGTATCCCGCTTTCCTTTACATACTGATTTCACCCTCTTTTCTTTGTGCGACAGCTAACAATTCTCATAATGTCTATGCTTGCTGATTTGTTCTTCAGAAATTATTAAACATAAATCGAAAAGAGGACTGATAAGATCAATCGCTGATACTTTCAGTCCTTCTATTATTTAGTATGTTCTAATAAATTCATCAAATTATCATATGTTTGCTTATGCAGCAGCTCCGATGTATTTTTCTCTTTTGTCACAAAATCAACGACACCTTCATAGAAATCACGAAGATCCTGTTTGTTATTTGGCATAATCGCGATTAGAAAAATAATCTGTACAGATTTAGAATTCCATATAATTGGCTTCTTTAAGATGCCTGTTGCGATAAAAGTAGAATTGGTAACCGCGCAATTGGGATGCGGAATAGCCACTAAGTTGTTAAGCTCGGTAGAGGCAAATTCCTCACGCTCTAAGACTAATTGATAAAAATTATCTGGAATGCTGACATGATCAGAAACCTTTTGAATCAGAATCTGCAACGCTTCTTCTTTATTCTGGGCATCGATATCTGTAAAGAATAGTTTTTCATCCATTAAATCACGGATATGCAGTTTAGCTGTTCCTGCTTTCAAGCAGCTCTCAATCAGATTGAAATCTTTTTCTTCCAATAAATTGTTAATTTGGCGGATAGGTAATGGATATTCTTTATGAATTGGCACCGTTGAGAAGATAAAATCAAAGCTTTCAAGATTCATTTGATCTAATCGATGTGCTTCAATGATTCTGATTACATTAATACGGTCACCGAATTTCTTTTGAATCTGATAAGCCAATAACTGTGAAGTCGCTCTACCGGTACTGCAGACGATAAGGATATTGCTGGGGCAACTTCTTCCCGCTTGCGCTCTAACGCAAGAATAAAATGCAGCGCAAAGAAACTAATCTCATCCTCGGTAATTTTAACCTTTAATCGTTCGCAGACAGCGCTAAGCCCAATTGAAGCAAGTTCATAAGCAAAGCTGTATTTTTCTTTTATATCATTGATAATCGGATTATGAACCATCATCTGGTTGCGCACCCGTTCTAAAAAGGAATCATGTGCAGCATCAAATTCATTTTCAAATCAATATCATTATAAAAATCCATTCGTGTCTGATCAAAAATAGAGCGCAGAATTACATTTACGAGTACTGTTACTTCCTCATTTACTTCCACATCAAACTCATTTGTATCACTTTCAAAGTGCTTTTTGCCGATAAGATGCTGGGTCAGGTAACAAATTTCTGATATCGGTAAGGTAATTCCAAACGTATGTTCAATGGCGTCTTTTAACGCAAGCGCAATTGAGTATTCACCTTTAGCCTCCATTTTTTGCTGCGTTTCACTGGTTAATTGTATGATGTTGCTTGTTTTTATTCGTTCTACTGCAATCAGTAAATGAATAGCAAGGCTTTGCAAAGCAATGTCTGACATATGAATGTTTTTCTGAACGAGAACTTTTGTAATGACATTATTTATCATCACCTGATAAGCATCATTAGGATTGCTGTTTGTATCATCATTTCTTTTCTTCATGTAATACTCAGCCATGCAGATCCGACGATCACGTTCATTCCCTTGAATTCTGATACCATAATTAGGCTTATTTACTATTTTTAAATGATAATTATCAAGCAAAGAGCGCAGATTTTTTAAATCAATACTCAACCGTGAGGCGGAAATGAATAAATCATCGGCGATGTCTGAAACCTTAACGTAATCGCTGTTATAGAGTAATAAGTTAAGAGATAGTCCAGGCGTTCTTCAGGAGAATTTGGTATTTTCTGTGAACTCCGTTCTTTTTCGAGAAAGTGTGGAATTTATGTTCATCATCGATACGAATCAAATTTCCTAACCCCGGTTTCATAATGATTGTAGCTCCATGCTGTTCACACTGGTCTTTAAGATCGGCAAGATAGCGGCGGATCGATTTGCTTGATACGCCGCATGTCAGCGCCAAATGTTCACTGGTTAGCGGAACATCACTGGCTAGTAGTTCTTTCAAAATGATTTTCTGATTTTTATTCATTGTATCACCTGTCTTATTCTCACCCATATTTAGTATAAATGAAATCGAATGCGATGAACAGAATGAAATTGTCCACAGCAATGTGGAACTTTTTAATTAAGCTGTTTTGTCCACAAACATAGGGTCAAAGGCATGAATGACATTTTATATGAAATCTTTTATAACTAAAGTGCGGTTGGAAAGAGAGGGGTGAATGTGAAAATCAGAAGTCATAAGTTGTTCTTCCGCATAATGTTCTTTGTTATCGGCTTAATGTTGTTTGCATTTGGGATCGCGGTGACGATTGTAGCTGATTTTGGTGTCAGTGCATGGGATGCGGTAAGTGTCGGTCTATATGAGCATTTCCGTTTATCGATTGGTACTTGGATGAATGTTACCTCGCTGCTTTTAATTCTGTTAGGTGGCTGGCTGCGCCATGAGCGTCCAAAGTTATCCTGTATGATTACCTCATTTGTGATGAGCGGATTTGTGGATTTCTTCGTCTTGCTGATGAATGGCGTATCTATTTCGTTTTGGATTGGCAAGCTGATACTATTTTTAGTTGGTGTATTGACTATCAGCATTGGCTGCGGAACGTATTTAATAGGTAATTTTGCACCTTGTCCTATTGATTATTTTATGGTCGCTTTAAGAGATAAGTTTCAGACTGATATCCGCACAGCAATGACCATCTGTGAGGGCAGCGGCTTTATATTGGCTTTTCTTGTATCAGGTCCCCTTGGTCTAGGAACCCTGCTGAGTGTCTTCATCTATGGTCCATTGATTCAATATTTCCACCAACATGCAAAACAGCTGCATCAAAGTCTGCTTGATAGTTTTCCGTAAGTTGTCCACAATGCTGTGGACATTTGATAGGATGACATGTTCAATGGACAATGGTATAACGATAGTGCAAGGGACATGAGTCTAAAGGAGAACAACATTATGAACATTTTATTAGTTTGCGCATGTGGAGCATCCACAACAATTGTCGTTGAAGCAATGAAAGAAAATTTACATGAGGATGAAAAAGATTGGTTTATCGAAGCAAAATCAGTACAGGAAGTGAAGGATTGCATAGGCAAATATGATGCTATTCTAGTCGCACCGCAAATTCGTTATCAGAAAAAAATGCTTGAAAAACTGGCAGCACCTTATGAAATCAAGATTGCTGACATTGATCCAAGTGCATATGGCACATGCAATGGCAAGAAAATCATGGATGCAGTTAGAAAATTATAAAATAATTTTGCGAAAGGGGTAGTATTATGCAAAAATTCTTTGATTGGCTAGAAGAAAAATTAATGCCTTTAGCCAATTTCTTTGGATCACAACGTCATCTGCTTGCTATGCGTGACGGCATCGTTTCAGCAGTTCCGCTTACAATCATTGGCAGTATCTTTTTGATTCTGGCATGTCCGCCGGTATCTCCGGATAATTTAACCGGCATCGGCATTCTTGATAATTTACTTTTAGGCTGGTATTACTGGGCAAATGCGAATTCAGCATACTTATTGGCGCCGTTTAATGCAACAATGGGTATCATGTCACTCTTTATCTGCTTTGCGGCAGCTTATTCACTTGCCAAGAGCTATAATAAAAAAGCCATTAACTATTCACTTAGCTCAGTAGCTATTTATATTCTTGTTTGCTCACCGGTAACAGACGGTGCTATCTTGACGAGTGCTTTTGAAAGTAAGGGGATTTTGCTTTTAATCATTGTTGCCTTATTGAGTGTAGAAATCATGAAATTTGTTGAGAATCGAGGCTGGACGATCCATATGCCAAAAGGTGTACCGCCGGTGGTAGCGAATTCTTTCGCAGCCTTATTCCCATTCGGTTTTGCGATGATCATACTTTATGGTGTATCGCTGATTTGTCAGGTAACGACAGGCCAGTTAATTCCTGATTTATTCTTCAGCATGTTTGAAAACGTAAAGGCAAGTGTTGATAATCTATTCATGGTTAGTACATTAACTGCCTTTGAGAATTTATTGTTTGGTTTTGGTGTACATCCAACTACGGTTGTAGGACCGATTCTTGACCCATTGGAGCTGATTAACGCGACAGCGAATGCAGAATTATATGCTCAAGGCTTAGCACCAACTCATATCTATACCGGCCCATTCTGGTCATTCTATACAGCGTTAGGCGGCGGAGGCGCAACTTGGCATTGGCTTTCCTGTTATTGCGCAGTAAATCAAAGCAAATGAAAGAGGTAGGACATATCGCAATTATTCCGTCTCTATTCAATATTAATGAACCATTAATTTTCGGTTTGCCGATTTTCTTAAATCCAATTATGATTATCCCATTCATGATTGTTCCGACGGTAAATACAATCTTAGGCTGGCTGCTGACAGCTTCTGGTATTATTAAAATGGCAGTTATAAACGCGCCATGGACAGCACCTGCACCCATCGGTGCATTAATTTCCACCCTTGATTGGAAAGCGGCTGTCTTTGTCTTGGCACTTATTGTCGTCGATGCTTTTATTTATTATCCATTTGTAAAGATGTACGAAAAAACAAAGCTTCAGGAAGAATTTGAAGAAGCACAAAATGGAGAAGAGGTGAATGTATGATCAAATCCAGTGAAACAGCATTTGCTTTAATTGCGAAGGCTGGAGAGGCACGCAGTTATTCTTTTGAGGCATTAGATAAAGCCAAGGAGGGTGATTTTGAGGCCGCTGCTGCTTTGCTTGAAAAGGCAGAAGAATTATTGAATGATGCCCATCAGGTGCAGTTTCAAATCTTATCACAGGAAACCTCCGGAACCTGTGAAGTAGAATTGAGCTTCATTATGGTCCATGCTCAGGATCATTTAATGACAGCAATTCTGGCAAAGGAATTAATTAGTGAACAAATTGAAATGAAAAAAGAAATTACAGCTTTAAAAGCAGAAAAACAGGAGGGCTAAATGAAACAGGCAGCACAAGGTTTCCCTAAAGATTTTTTATGGGGTGGCGCGATTGCCGCTAATCAGGCAGAGGGCGCTTTTCTGGAAGGCGGTAAAGGCTGGTGTGTAGCAGATATTCTTAAAGTTCAGGATCAAGGTGATTTAAAAAAGAAATCAAATAAAGAAACAACAATCAAAGACATAGAGTTTGCAATGCAGGATCAGAATGGCTATTATCCTAAACGTTATGGTATTGATTTCTATCACACCTATAAAGAGGATTTAAAGCTGCTCGCGGAAACCGGCATGAAAACTTTCAGAACTTCTATCAATTGGGCGCGCATTTATCCTAATGGTGATGATGAAATGCCAAATGAAGAAGGGTTGCAGTTTTATGATGATTTGATTGATGAAATAATTAAAAATGGCATGGTACCATTGATTACCCTTTCTCATTATGAAATGCCGCTTCATTTAGCGGTTGAATATAATGGCTGGTATAATCGTAAAACAATTGATTTCTTTGTGAAATATTGCGAGACTTGTTTCAGACGTTATAAGGATAAGGTGAAATATTGGATTCTTGTTAATCAGATTAATTTAATTCATCATGAGTCTTTTAACCATTTAGGTATTCCGGCAGACCGTGTAGAGAATCTATTGGAAGCCAAATACCAGGGAATTCATAATGAATGTACCGCTTGTGCGATAGCAACAAAAATAGGTCATGAAATCAATCCTGATTTCCGGCTCGGCATGATGGTATATGATGGTTTAAGTGAACCACTGACTTGTAAACCGGAGGATGTACTTGCTAATATGCTGAGAAATCAGCGTGAGTATTTCTTTAGTGATTTGTTGCTGAGAGGTACATACCCGGGTTATATGATTCGCTATTTCAACGATCATCATTTGAATATTGATATCCGTCCAGAAGATGAGCAAGTATTGCGTGAGAACACGGCTGATTTCTTAGCGATTTCCTATTATTATACAATCTGCGCATCAGCGGAAAGTACCAATACTGATGATATTAATGATGACGGCGCCCTGATGAATCCGCATATCGATGCGAGCGAATGGGGCTGGGGAATTGATCCGCTCGGTTTGCGCACAGTGCTGAATACTTATTATGACCGTTATCAAAAACCGATCATTATTGCTGAAAATGGTTATGGAACTTTTGATACGATCAGTGAGGATGGACAGATTCATGATGAAAAAAGAATTTCCTATCTGCGTCAGCATGTGGAACAAATGAAGGAAGCAATCAAAGACGGTGTAGAGGTTATCGGTTATTATCCATGGGGCCTATCGATATCGTCAGCTGTTCATCATCTGAAATGAGTAAACGTTATGGCTTCATTTATGTTGATCAGGATGATTATGGACAGGGAAGCAAGAAAAGAATGAAGAAGGACAGCTTTTATTGGTATCAGCGTGTTATTGCCAGCAATGGTGAAGAATTATAAAAATAAGGTGGATGTGCATCATGCATGTCCCCTTTTTGGGAGGTGCCGATGATTAAACTAATTGTATCTGATTTAGATGGTACCTTGCTGCGCAGTGATTTTAGTTTATCAATGAGAAATATAGAGGCAATTAAAAAAATTAAGCAGCAGGGAATACTCTTTATACCTGCCAGCGGCCGTGATTATGCAAATATACAATGCATCTTTGAACCCTATGGGATCCAATGCCCGGTAATTGAAATAAATGGAGCTCAGGCTCGTGATGATGCAGGCAATATTTTATTTTCGCTGCCGATCAGCGGTCCGCAGGGCAGGGCTTGCGTTGAAATCATTAGAGGTTTTGATTTTTCTATTCAGCTTTTCACGGATAAGGGAAGCTTTGCCTATGAAAATAGTATCTCTTTGCAGCAAGATATGGATATGGTTATTTCCAGAAATATGGGACAGCCTGCTGATGTTGAACTGCTGCCTGCAATTACAGCGGCAGAACTTAATGAATTTACTATTTTGAAGATGGAGATTATGAGCTGGATGAGAAAAAGCTTTGTCAGTGTCAATCAGCGCTGAAGGCAAACACTGATTTACTTTTGACTTCCAGTGTCAGGGGGAATCTGGAAATAACCCATAAGGATGCGAATAAAGGAGCTGCTTTGAATTTCATCCTAGACAGCTTAAAGCTCAGCAAAGAAGAGGTAATTATTTTTGGTGATAGTATGAATGATGCCTCTCTGTTTGAATGTTTTCCCAATACTGTAGCTGTAAGCAATGCTCATCCTTATATTCTGGGGCTAGCTAAAGCGGTATGTGAAGCATGTGAAGAAGATGGTGTTGGAAAATGGCTGGAGGCAAATTTATGGTTGTGAATCGTCGGCATATTATACTGCTAGTTGTTGGCAATTTGCTGCTTGCGATAGCCAGCAGCTGGTTCTTGCTGCCATCACACGTGATCAGCGGCGGTGTGAATGGCATTGCGGTTATTATGGAAAAGGTTTTAAACCTTGAACCTATGTGGGTCATCAATATCCTGATAATAGTTTGTTTTTTATTGGGGGTATTATTTTTAGGCCGTGAGTTTGCTGTCAAAACCGCTGCCAGTACGCTGTTATATCCGTTTTTCCTGCAAATTATCGCATTTATTTCATTGCCTGTTTTGCCGCAGTTGGCCGCTAGCGTTATCGGCGGTCTTTTAACCGGCTTTGGTATCGGTTTAATCATGCGTTCTGGCGGCAGCAGCGGGGGAATGGACGTACCGCCTTTGATTCTGCATAAATATTTTAATCTGCCGGTATCTGTATTGGTATTTGTCTGCGATTCCTTCATTGTATTTGGCGGTTTGATAGTATACGGATGGCTGCCTGTACTTATTGGTTTAGTTTCTGTTGCCGCATGCAGTAAGGCGCTTAATTTCGCTTTGCAGCGTCCTTGATCGTGGCTCAGCAATATTAAATATATTTATATGCACACTCATTTTATATCCATGAGTGTGTTTTTATTATTTGTAAGCGCTGAAACCAGAGTGATTATGAATCTGCTTTTGCTTCTCATAAGGTCTGAACTTTGATAAAATAAATATGAGGAAAATATCTGCAAGATGTGTCTATCTTTCAATCGCTTCCCTTGCAGATGGGAAAGAATAATAGACTAAAGCAAATAAAAACACCCTGTCAGCGCAGAGGGTTTGCATGATCTATATATCAATTGTGGTAACACTTAATACCAAGACGGTATCTGATAGAAAATTGAGCCGTCTGAGAACTTGGCTTGCTTTACTTGCTTGCACACTAATTCTAATAAAATCGAAAGGAAATAATAATGAAACATAAAATAATTGTACTGTTAACACTCATTTTTGTTTTCGCAGTTGGCTGTGCTGATCATAGCGGGCAATCGGTAAGTGGCTATGAAGAAACGTATTATCCTTCTGTTTATGATGAGCTGCTTGAATTGGATCGCATTGACCGTGTTGAGGGCTTACTATTAGGCTTGAATCCAGATTATGATGAGAAGAAAATATTCAACGAGCCCAAAGAAGTTATGCATTTTATTGATGTCTTGAAAACCATGAGCATTAAAGGTATTGCCGATGCTGGTGAATGGGGGCCTGGCGGCTCAAGCAGTTATGAGTTTTATGCTGCCGATGAGCTGCTGCTGAGCTTGCATTTTATTGATGTATCTTCAAGAATCATCATGATCGAAACTGCCGAACCTCAAAAAGCGGCATATACAGTGAAATATGATGGACAAATAAGTTTATATGATTTATATGAAGCGTCAGAAACACCCGTTATTCAAATTGATATCGAGGGTAACCCGGTTGAGGAATAAAGGTATTGTTAAAACACACATAACTTTGCGTCCGCAAGGATTATATGCTTTGTAGTTTTTAATAATAGATGTTAGAATGGATAAGAAACGGAGTGTGATTTATGATTGACGCGAATACAATCTTAAAAAGTGTTAATTTCATCATGGTTTTCGCAGAAGGACTGTTATCTTTCTTTTCACCCTGTGTACTGCCTCTTCTGCCTTTATATATCGGTTATCTGAGCGGTACGGCAAATGCTGAGGAGAGTAATAAGAAAAGCACCTTTCGGGTGCTGCTTTTCACAATAGCTTTTATTCTTGGCATCTTCTTGGCTTTATTCTTAATGAATATATCAATTACTGTACTGGCTTCTTTCTTTACGAAATATCAGCAAGTGTTCACGATCCTTGGCGGTGTTGTTATCTTGCTGCTCGGGCTGCACCAGTTGGGAGTATTTAAACTGCCGGTATTACAGCGCAATCTGTCACTGAATTTTAACCCAAACGGCAAGGCAATGAGTTTTTCAGTAGCCTTTATCATGGGCTTCACCTTCAGCTTCGCATGGACGCCGTGCATCGGACCGGCCTTATCTTCAATTCTGATACTGGCATCTAATTCAAGCAGCCTTCTGATCAGCAATCTTTTAGTGCTTACCTACGCGCTTGGTTTGACTCTGCCATTCTTATTGGCCGGTATTTTCACTAATCAGGTACTGCGTTATTTCGCGAAGTTCAAAAAGTTCATGAACATCACGGTAAAGGTTGGTGCGGTTCTCTTAATCATTATGGGTGCCTTGATGATCAGCGGTCAGATGAAAACAGTAAATACAAACTTAATGCCCCTTCAATCAGCGGCGATCAGAACGCTGCAGATGCCGGCGGTGATGCTGACCCGAAAGAAGAAATCATTCCGGCTCCTGATTTTGAATTAAAGGATTTAGCTGGTGAAACATTAAAAATCAGCGATTTTAAAGGAAAAGTGGTTTTTCTTAATTTCTGGGGTACTTGGTGTCCGCCATGTCAGGGAGAACTGCCGCATATTCAAAGTCTTTCTGAAAAATATAAAGACAGTGAAGATGTCGTAATTATAACCATCGTTGGTTATGATACGCGTGAAAAGGATGAAGACGGCATTCGTGCCTATATGAAAGATAATGGTTATACCTTCAGGGCAGCTTTTGACAGTGAAGGAGTGGCCGGATATCTGTATGGCATCAATTCTTTCCCGACAACGTTTATGATTGATCGAGATTCAAATGTCTTTGGTTATGTAAAGGGGGCGCTGGATCAATCAATGATGGAAGAAATCATTGATATGACCTTAAGCGGGGAACGCCGTTAATTAACTGTTGCTTTTGTCAATCGGCTGGCGCAGAAATAACTGACAGAATTTCTGTTTATTAAATGGGTAAAGCGGATAGAGATAATTCGTTTCTGTAATTGTATCTGTCTTAGCAATGATGACCAGCATCAGAATTATTCCTAAAAGCAGTCCCCAAACATCAAGGAAAGCGATAAGAATCAAAAACAGCAGCCTGAATAATTTAAAGGTATAGCCTAATTCATAGCTTGGCTGTGTGAAATTCGCAATAGATACAAAGGCCATATAAAGCAGAACTTCCGGTACAAACCAGTGTGCCTTGACCGCAAAGTCCCCAAGAATTAATGCCCCGACAACACTGAAAGAACCGTTCAAAGCACTGGGGGTATTCAGCGAAGCAAGCTTAATGGCATCGATGATAAACTCCACAATCAGCAATTGAAAAATAATGGGAACAGAGTTCATTTCCTCAATCTGTACAAAACTGATCCAATCCGGAAATAGGGTTGGATTTTTAACTGCCAGATACCAAAGCGGGGTAAGCAATAAAGTCAGCAGAAACACAACCATGCGCACGATTCTTAAATAGGAACCAACTAATGGGGGGAAGTAATAATCGTTGGTATCTTGTATGAAATCAAAGAAGGAAGTGGGCAGGATCATCACTGCCGGGGTGTTATCCACAATCAAAATAATCTTGCCTTCCATAATATTGGCACTGGCCGCATCCGGTCTTTCAGTGTAACGAAACCGCGGAAAAGGATTCCACCAGTGCTTTTTAATCAGACATTCCGCAAGACTTTCCTGTGACAGCGTAAGTGAGGGGATGTCTACGGCCTTCAGCTTCTTTTCAATCATTGAAACCATCGCAGGATCAGCCTTATCTGAAAGATAGCACATTACCACATCGGTATGTGATTTTTGTCCGATCTGCATGATTTTCATCGTCAAATGCGGATCGCGGATACGCCTTCTCAACAAAGCGGTATTAAATACTAATGTTTCCACGAACCATCACGCTTCCGCGCAGGACACGCTCATCCTCCGGTTCACTGATAGAGCGGTTTGGATAAGTTCTGGCATCGATGGCAATGGCCTGATCATAACCCTCCAGAAGCAGCATGATCGTACCGGATAAGACTTGTGTAACGATAGCTTCAATTTCTTTTTCAAGTGTTACTTCCACATAGGGTATGAATTGCTGTTCAAACGATGAGAGCTGCGGCGGTATATCCTCCGGTTTAAGTTTCATGACAAATTCCATGATTTTTTCTAAGATTTCATCCTTCGCAAAGCCATCAATGAAAAAGAGACAGGCTGATTTGCTGCCAATCTGAATTTTGCGGGAAACGATATCAAAGCTGGCTGAAACACGCAGTGCGCGCTGCATCAGGTTTAGATTTTCTTGATAGTTATTACATAATTGTTTGACCGACATAGTATTCCTCCATGCATTTATTATCGGCTAAACATGAACTTTTAAACATAAGAAAAGAGCATCGCCTAAGCTTTGCTCTTAGTAAATAAACGGCGGTAATTCGCAAGCATTGCTTCACTCAGTATATCGGCATCAAGTCCCTTCACTTCACAGGCTTTTGCGAAGGTAAATTGAACATAGTATGGTTCATTCTGCTTGCCGCGGTGGGGATGCGGTGTCATGTAGGGACAGTCAGTTTCCACAAAGACGCGCTCCAGCGGAACATAGTTACAGACCGTTAAGGCTTCATTGGCATTTTTAAAGGTCAAGGGGCCGGCAAATGAGATATAGAAGCCCATTTTTAAAAGTATTTTCGTGGTTTCAAGACTGCCGGAGTAGCAATGCATCACACCCTTTACCGGATGCTGTTTGAAGATTTCAAGCGTATCGGCGGTTGCGTCGCGCATATGTACAAGAATGGGCAGATCAAGTTCATTTGCCAATTCAATTTGTTTAATAAACAGCTGTTTCTGCTGATCCTTATTATCCTGCCGCCAGTGATAATCCAAACCAATTTCACCTAAGCTACCATTTTTGGATGTGCCAATATCTGTTTTAATCGTTCAATATCTTGATCATTAATATCATCCGCATTCTCAGGATGAAAGCCGAAAGCACAATCATACAAATCCTCTTTTTCAGCTAGTTCAATGGCACGCTTGGCTTCCTCAAAGCTGGTACAAACTACCAGTATTTTAATCAATCCGGCTTCTTTTGCCCGTTGTGTAACAGCATCAATTTGATTAAATAATTCATCGCATGTGACATGTGCGTGTGTATCGATAATTTTCATGTTATTTCCCCAAACAGAAGTTTGAAAACAGAGTGTCTAGCAAATCATCTCTGGATACTTCTCCTAATATTTCTTTTAGGCTTGTATATGCATCTTGAAGGTCAATAGTTACTAAATCCAGCTCCATGCCGCTGTCCATGGCCTTGATTGCCTGATTCATTGACTGCAGGGCACGGTTCATTAAAGCAATCTGGCGTTCATTATTTAAGGCAGGTTCCTCCATAGCAATCAGATGCTTCTCAAAGAGCCGCTCAATCTCTTGAATCAGCGGTTTTAACTCATTAGTTTTGGCACTGATAGCGACGCCTTCACTTACAGGTGCAATATCGGTTTTGTTATAGACGAGAATCCGTGTTTTATTTTCCGTCAGCTTTAATAATTCTTTATCTTGTTCATCCAGCGGACTTGACGCGTCAAGCACCATCAGTACAAGCTGAGCATTCTCAATGGCCTGCAGTGATCGATCTATGCCGATTTTCTCAACTATATCTTCAGTTTCACGGATCCCGGCGGTATCAATCAGGTTTAAAGCAACATGGCCCAGCTGAATCGTTCCTTCCACTAGATCCCGTGTCGTACCGGCAATATCGGTGACAATCGCTTTCTCTTCCTCAAGCAAGGCATTAAGCAGGCTTGATTTACCGACATTCGGTTTGCCGATGATCGCGGTTTAATGCCTTCTTTAAGCATCTGACTGCTTTCGCTTTTCACGAGAATCGCTTTAATTTTCGCTGACCATGTTTTTGCCATCGGCAATAGTTTCTCATCGGTGAGCTGTTCTACATCATCATATTCAGGGTAGTCAATATTCACTTCAATATTAGCGATTATGTCAAGAAGATCATTAATTAACGGGTCAAGCAGTTTGCGGATACTTCCCTTTACTCCCTTGATTGCGGTTTTCAGATTCGTATTGTTTTTCGCATTGATTAAATCATTGATTGCTTCCGCCTGGGTTAAATCGATTCGTCCATTTAAAAAAGCCCGCTGGGTAAACTCGCCCGGCTGAGCAAGTCTGGCACCAGAACTAAGCAGCAATGATAACACCTTGCGTGTCACAAACGTCCGCCATGGCAGTTGATCTCTACAACATCCTCGCGGGTAAAGGTTTTCGGTGCTTTAAATACACTGACTAAAACTTCATCCACAGCTTCATGAGAATTTGGATCATAGATCGTACCATAGGTTATCGTATGGCTTTCCTTTTGCGTCAAATCAGCTGAAAATAACTGATTGGCTATATCAATGGCCTCATCACCGCTTAAACGGACGATTGAAATCGCTCCGTCCTGATTGGCAGTTGAGATTGCCGCAATCGTATCTTTCAACATAGAATCACCTCGTTCATTTATTTTACCATGTTTCCCTTAAAACATCATAAGAAAACACTGAAGAAATTTGTGCTATAATGATGAAGTGGAAAAAAGAGAGGTCATGAATATGGATTATGTACAGTTAGCTAAGAAAATAGAAACCGTTGCCCGCAATGCCGGATTAAAGATTACCAGTGCTGCCAGTAAGGAAATTATGGAAAAAGGCGGCTCAGCGGATATTGTTACCAATATGGATCTGGCATCACAGCGTTATATTATGAGTGAGTGCGCGAAGTTAATTCCGGAATCAACTTTTATTGCAGAAGAGGATAATGTCAGAAATATCAGTGATGGTTATACATGGGTGATTGATCCAATTGACGGTACAACAAATTATGCCTATGAATATAAGCATTCCTGTATATCAATTGCCTTGCTGCATCAAAACGCGGGGTGATCGGAGTTGTTTATAATCCTTATCTGAATGAGGCCTTTGTCGGTGTTAATGGTGAAGGCAGCCGGCTGAATGAACAGCCGATTCATTTGAGTCAGAATAAATTAGGAGACGCGTTAGTGCTGATTGGTACATCTCCTTATCATAAAGAAAAGGCTGATATGACTTTTGAACTAGCCAAACGAATCTTTTTAAATTGCCGGGATATCCGCCGTTCCGGTTCAGCGGCAATGGATCTGTGCTATGTGGCTTCCGGACGTGTTGATGCATATTATGAGGAAAGTCTGTCACCATGGGATTTTGCGGCTGGTGAAGTAATCCTGCGCAATGCCGGCGGTAAGCTACATGTACTTGAACCGGAAACCTTTAATTATGATCATCCAATCGGTTTAGTGGCCGCTAATCAGGAATGCTTTGAGGATATGGTAAAGCTTATTGAGGAAGGGCGGCATGAATAAGCTTGTGGGCCATTTCTCCACCATTACAGCACATAAAATTAAGGTTGGTCAGTTATGCTTTCGCTGTGGTCTGTATAAACAGGGATTGCTTCATGACTTATCGAAGTATTCTTGGGTAGAATTTTCAGCGGGTGTGAAGTATTTCAAGGCAACCGGTCACCGATTGAAAAGGAAAAAGAAACGCTTGGCTATTCATTGGGCTGGCTGCATCATAAAGGACGCAATAAGCATCATTGGGAATATTGGGTTGATTTGGGGAAGAATGGCATGCAGGGTACCGCGATGCCGGTTAACTATGTTGTGGAAATGTTTTGTGATCGGGTGACAGCAACCAGAATCTATCAAAAAGATAAATATACAGATCAAGCACCTTATGAGTATTATCTGCGCGGACGACATCGCTATATGATGCATCCCGATACACATCAGCTGCTTGAAACAATGCTTAAAATGCTGGCTGATACAGATCTTGATACGACCGTACAATATATAAGGAAAGAAATATTAAAAAATCAATGAGGTGACGACACGAAGCACGTAGCGGCGGCTATCATTTATAATAATAAAAATGAAATTTTAATTTGTCAGCGCCAAGCCGGCGGCAGCTGTTCAGAGCTGTGGGAATTTCCCGGCGGTAAGCTGGAAGCCAATGAAACATTAGAAGCTTGCGCAATCAGAGAATGTAAAGAAGAATTAAATGCGGATATTAAAATCCTTGACCTTTATGAAGAGAGCTCTTATGTCTATCCGGAAAATGAGATTCACTTCGCTTTCTATAAGGCAATACTGATGAATGATGAGCTGCATATGAATGTCCATCAGCGTATGGCATGGGTATCACCAAGTCAAATTGATGAATATTCGTTCTGTCCTGCAGATATTGAAATGATACAGCGTATAAAAAAGCTGAGCAATAAAACTGAATTAATAAATGTAAAAAGTCCGCAGTCTTAATGAAGGCGGACTTTTTACATTGTATACACATTTAATTTATATGGTTGGCAGCAGATGCAGTCAAAGCGGAGAATACCTGCTGATTTCTATTTTATTGTGAATGTATTCCTTCCAAATGTTTAATATGAAAGGTATAAAATTCGTCATAACAGGAAGAATACATGCATAGAATAGAGGTTGAAAGCGAAAAAAAGCAAAAAAAATAAACAAAAATTATTCAATTGACAATAAAAATACAAATTTCACAAGATAAATTACAAAAAAGTGGGGTTTTATGACAAAATCAATGTTAGTAAACCGCTTTAGTTAGGAACTTTGTGAAATGCTTGTGAAAAATGAGAGGGCAATATTCTCATAAAAAAGTGGGAATAACGCTAAAAAAAACAAGTGAAAAAGCATAAAAATTGGACAAGATAAATAATCTGTGTTATACTTTTCAAGCTTTCGTGAAAAAGGAGGAAATTATGAATTTAAAACGAATTTTTTTCGGATTGTTCATGACGGTTTTCACATTATGTGGTTGTGTAAGTACGGTCAAACTTGATGCCGGCAATCAGCTGGTATTAAGAACAAAGACTGAAATAGATGCACCTGATGAATTTCAGGTCGAAGTGGAAACAGTGGTTACAACTTCAGATTCATTGCCGGCTATGGTCTATGCTGATTATGACGGCGGTGAAGGAATCGACTGGATTGCCTCTTATGTAGAGGGCATTCCAGAGACAACTTATGAAGACTTTTTTGTAACCCGCAATGAAGAAGGAGAAGTTATCTCCAAGACACCGGTACTTGGCTCTAAACGAGTTGAAGATGCGGTGGCGCCGATGATGAAGTTTGGCGGCAGCGTGACTGTTGGCTCTGAATTTTATCCAAGAATGACCAGCTATGGTGTTGACTGCGTAGGCTGCGGCGGTGCAGAAAGCGGTTATTCTGGAACAGCCGGCGGTGCTTCGGTAGGGAAGCACAGTGTATTGCAGCCTAATGGTGAATGGAGCGAAGGCATTACTTATGGCGGTTACTATATTGTAGCGGCTGATCCAAGTATTCCATTCTGTTCGATTCTGACGATTTATGATCATGGATACAGCGGTGAGGGATTAACTCCCGGCGTACCTTTCCAGGCTATTGTCATGGATCGCGGCGGTGCTATCCGCGGTGCAAAGCTTGATTTATTTATCGGCAGTGAATCTGAACACAATATGTCAATTAATTATGCTTTGAACAATCCTAAAGTGATTATTGAACGCGTGGGCGGACGAACAGGTCCAAGAGCCTGCGCGGTATAGACGGAGTCTTAATGACTTCGTTTTTTTCTTATATAGGAATTTTCACTTAATCAGATTGCCATCTTCTTGATAGTTGACGCTTGTGTATATCAAAAATCATATCCTTGCGTGAATAAAAGGAATGTGTCATAATTTTTATATGATAAACAGGCAGAAGAAATTCTTAAGGGAAATTATCGCAAGTTATTTTGGCGCAAGTGATAAAGAGCTGTGTACTCAGGGAGGTATAAGTGAGAAAACACTGAAAAGTGATTTACAGATGATCCAAAATGCACTCAAAAAATATCAATTATCGCTTTGCGAAAAGGATGGCAGAATTAGTATTCCTTTTGAGAAAAAAGAGGAATTTTTAAATGCGTATGAAGAAATTATTCATGAAGATGAAGGACAAACATTAGGCAGTGAAGCAGAGGAACGTAAAATATTTATCCTTACTTATCTATGCCGTACAAGCGGTTATATTTCGATGAATATGCTGGCAGATAAAATGTATGTATCCAAGTCAAGCATTTCAGGCATTGTCCATGAATTAGAGAAAGAGATTCCACTCATGGTGCCAATGGCTTCTATTTCCATTTCTTCTCGTAAGGGAATGCGTCTTAATGCTGATGAAAAAGCGATTAGAGAACTGCTTGTGCGGACTTTTGTGAAAGGTGAGGGACAAGCAACAGAGAACCGCCATCTTTTAAATTATCTTGAAAAGGAGTATCAGCAAAAATTATATGATGTACAGGAAATAATAAATGTTTTTTAAATGAACATCATTTTGTGTTATCCAATGAGAATATTACAAAATTAATTGTTCATATCATGATAATAATACAAAGAACAAACCACGGCTGTTACTTAGAACCTATGCATGTCAAAGATGACGCTATTTTTAAGGATGTTGCCGATGCCCTAAAGAAAGTCGATATCCACATATCTTATAAGGAATTGTCATCGCTGCCGCTTGCCTCTTTGAATCGGGCGGTAATTGAAAACCCATTGGCATATACGATTGTCAGTCAATTCATCGAGTGGGTCAACAATGAATACCATGAAGAGCTGCTGCGTCTTGATGAAGCAGATTCTTTAATCGCTCATTTAGATGAATTATTAAAAAAAGGTTTCCGCAGAACCCATTTAAACGATTTTACATTTGATCAGATGCTGCAGCGTTTACTTAGTGCATACATGCTTTGCGGAAAGCTATGTGAATTAATTACTGCTTATACTCAAATAAAACCTGATAATGAAAATCGTGCTTATATGGCAATGCATGTACAGGGGCTGTACCGCAAACATGTCGTTATTCATGAAAATATGCTTCTATATGAAAGCAATATATCGCAATGTAATATGATTAAAACCGATTTAGAAAAACATTTCGGTTCAAAAGCAACCATTACACCTATTTATGTTCGGTGGGATATAGAAAAACGCTTGACAGAAAAGAATTATGCTTTGATTTTAGGCACCAAAAGTATTCTTGGCTCTTTTGGTAATGTTCCTTTTTTAAAAATACATCCATTTATCAATAGTCAAGACTATGAAGCAATTGATCGCATCGTATATAAAAACCGTCCTGTGAAAATCTTTTATGGTGACTATTTAGAAGCTGAAGAAATGATTCAAATTCATGGTGTAAAAATTGCGGTGAACCGGGAAATCATTTGTATCAATGATTGTTATTTAATGACCTCGCTCAATGATGAATTAGAAACTATGGTTGTGGAAACAAGCTGGCATGGCCATCGTTTTTTCTTATTTAATTATAATTCAAAAGGCACTTTCTTGTTTTATCATCGATTGATTAATCGCTTTGGGCAGATGATGAAGGAACAGAAACTTTAATTGTTCACTAAATTTCCGGATTTAAAGAAATTCATGTTCTTGTTCGACTGAATGAATCCTTTTATTATATAGCTGCAAGGTAAATTCTTGATTAATATAAGGAGGATTAAAAATGAATTTTAAAGAAACAGCACCTAAAATTATTGAGTATTTAGGTGGTAAAGAAAACATCAACACACACACGCATTGTATGACTCGTCTGCGTTTTGTATTAAATGATGATACAAAAGCTGATGAAGAAGCATTAAAAGGGTTAAAAGGTGTTAAGGGGATCGTTAAGCAAGGCGGAATGTTTCAGGTGATTATTGGTGTAGAAGTGGAACAGTTATATAATGAAATACTTCCATTGCTTCCTGATGCTGAGGCTGCGCCTGTAACAGAGAGTACAAAAGCTGAAGATCAAAAAGAAAGTAAAATAAATCAGATTTTTGCATTTATCAGCGGCTGTATTACACCGACATTGCCTGTATTAATAGGTTCGGGACTCATCAGTGCTGTTTTGGCATTATTGCTGAATTTCAATGTATTGACGAATGAATCTTCCACTTATATACTGCTGAATGCACTGGCTAATGCGGCTTATTCATATCTGCCGGTTATGGTTGCTTTTGCAGGTGCCAGAAGATTAAAAACCAATGAATATGTAGCTGCTTTCATCATGCTGGCACTCTGTTCAGCAGCTGTGACCGGTGTTGAGGGACTATCAATCTTTGGCATCCCATTAATGACTGTAAAATATACGTCTAACATCGTTCCGGCATTATTGATGGTGCCGGTAATGTCAGTGCTGGATAAAGCGATTCTTAAAGTTACACCGAATGCGATCAAATCGATCGTTCGTCCGTTTGCATTAGCTATGATCATGTTTCCATTCACGCTGATGGTTTTAGGACCGATTGGTACGATTGTCGGTTCTGCACTTGCTCAATTCTGTATTTGGGTAACAAGCTTCGGCGGCCTTTCAATGGCGATTTTATCTGCATTACACCCATTATTGGTTATGGTAGGCATGCATACGATTATTACTCCGTTAATTGTAAATGAAATCACGGCTGTCGGTTCTTCCTTGCTTTTCTCAAAGGCATTAGCTGCCAATCTGGCAATTGCCGGAGCCGCTTTGGCTGTCGGTTTCAAGGCAAAGAAGGCTGAAAATAAGGAAGTAGGTATTTCCACAGGAATTACCGCATTGCTATCCGTTACCGAGCCAGCATTATATGGTGTTTTGATTCGTATGAAAAAACCGCTCATTTCTGCAATCATAGCTTCCGCAATCACAGGTGTCTTTATCGGTATCTTTGATATCCGTGCTTATGCGACAGCTTCCTGTTCATTCCTGACACTGCCGATTTCATGGGTGGTTCGATGAGCAATTTCTATCTTGCTTGTGCGGCAGCGGTAATGGCAACAGTTTTAGGCTTTGTTATTACGTGGATCATCGGCTTTGATGAGGATTAGTAACATAAAACTATACAATTAGGTGGGAAGAAACTCTTCCCACTTCTTTAAAGGAGAACAAATAGATGGAGACTAAAACGATAAATGCATTCCCTAAAGATTTTTTATGGGGAAGTGCAACCGCTGCGTTTCAATGTGAAGGTGCAGCATATGAAGATGGTAAAGGATTATCCGTTATGGATGTAAGGGTTCAGGATCCTGACATCTGTAATTATGAAGTAGCCAGCGACCATTATCATCACTTTAAGGAAGATGTGGCATTAATGAAAGAATGCGGTTTAAAAGCTTATCGCTTTTCAATTGCATGGACGCGAATTTTTCCTCAGGGAAATGGATATGTGAATCCGCTTGGTGTAGATTTCTATAATCGTTTAATTGATGAACTTGTAGCGGCAAAGATTACACCCATCGTTACAATTTATCATTTTGAATATCCACAGGGATTGATTGAACAATACGGCGGCTGGTTAAGTCGTAAAAGTATTGATGATTATGTTAATTATGCGTCGTTTCTGTTTAGGACATATGGGGATCGCGTAAAGTATTGGATTACCGTCAACGAACAGGATCATGTTGTTCATATGCCTTTTAGATTAGGGTTAAAGGGCCATGATTTATATGAGAATGAAAAAGCCGGATTTCTTGCCAATCATCACATGTGTATAGCGGCGGCTAAAACATTTAAAGCATGTCATGAGCTTGTTCCGGAGGGTAAGATCGGTCCTGCAGTTTGTTTTGATATGATGTATCCAACATCAAACCGGCCGGCAGATATGATGGCATGGCTGGATGCTATGGAGATTCGTAATTATTATGTTCTTGATCTGAATGTTAAGGGTGAATATGGCGGTGTTTTCAAACGCTATTTAGAGGATCGCGGCTGGATGCCTGAGCTTCAGGAGGGTGATTTAGCATGCTTGAAAGAAAATAAACCGGATTTTATCGGTTTTAATTATTATGCTTCAAAAAGTATTTCAGCATATCCGCTAAGTGATAAAAATAAAATCGGTGATATGGTTATAAAATTATTGCCTGCAGAGGAAGCGGGAATCTATAAGGTAGTCAAGAATGAAAATTTGAATGCCACTCTTTGGGGCTGGGAAATTGATGATATAGGTCTTGAGGGTGTGTGCCGCCTTTTATGGGATCGTTATCGTCTGCCGCTGATGATTACCGAAAATGGATTTGGCAATAAGGAAGTGATGCCTGAGGAGGGCATGATTCAGGATGATGACCGTATCGATTATCTGTATCGTCATTTACTTGCGGTGAAGCGAGCCATGAATGTCGGAGTAGAATTTATTGGTTATTGTAACTGGTCGTTTATGGATATTGTTTCAGGTCATTCCGGTTTCTCTAAACGTTATGGGCTGGTTTATGTGAATCGTGATGAATTTGATCTGAAAGATTTGGCACGGTCAAAGAAAAAATCATTTTATTGGTATCAAGAAACGATTGCTTGTAATGGTGAAAATATTAAATGAGAATGAATAGAATAAGTTTAAAAAGGATCGGTATTTATTTCTTGGGACTTGTGATACTTTGTCTTGGTGTTGTTTTAAATACCAAAACAAACCTAGGTGTTGCCGCAATCAATGGCATTCCATATGTACTGGCTAATACAACATCAATATCGCTGGGAACTGCGGTCTTAATGATGTATTGTCTGTTCATCGGCATCCAATGGTTCATAAAAAACGAATTGACCTGATGACGCTGTTGCAGCTGCCAATTTCCTACTTCTTTGGCAGAATGGTTGATGTCGTTAATCTATATGTTCTGCAATTTGAAGCCGGTTCTTTTATAGAAGGAATAGTCATGTTAGCGGCAGCGATTGCTTTGGTGGCGCTGGGAACTACCCTGGTTGTAACTATGAATTTAGTGCCTAATGCTCCTGATGGTCTTGTACAGACGATTGCTCTGCGTCGGAATCGATCCTTTGGAAAAGTGAAGCTGATTTTTGACGGCTGCTGTTTATGTATTGCGGCTGTCATTTCTTGGTTAATGCTTGGTACAATTATCGGTTTAGGATTTGGCACAGTTTGCTCAATGGCATTGACCGGCCCTTTGTGCTCTTGGCTTAAGACAAGGTTTTCTGAATGGAATGTGCTGCCATACTCAAAGAAGACTGTATAAAAAGAACTGCCGGTTCATGCTGACTGAATAAATAAATTATATACTTGCTCGTAATTAGCTGTAAATTCATTAATACAGCGTATACGAGCTTTTTAAGTTCTTTTTAAAAGACAGCTTTCTGATGGAATTACCCTTTGAGAAACTATTCTAAATAGCGGATTCGTGGTAAAATAGGGCGGTAAGGATGATCAGCATGAAAATAAAAGAAATCATTGTAGTTGAAGGAAAAAACGACAGTAATGTACTTAAAAGTCATTTTGATTGTGATACGATTGAGACACAGGGTACACATCTGGGTAAGAAAACACTGGCGGCGATTCGTTTAGCAAATGAAAAGCGGGGAGTCATTATATTTACAGATCCTGATGCGCCCGGTAATAAGATCAGAGATGCCATCAACAAGGCAGTACCGAACTGCAAGAATGCATTCATTGCGAAAGGTAAGGCTCATACGACAAAAAAGGTGGGTGTTGAACATGCAAAGCGTGAGGATCTTGAAGAATCGTTAAAGAATTGTATGACTTATACGGATAAGATTGAGGAAACTATCAGTTGGGATGTTTTTAATGCTCTTGGTTTAAATGGCAAAGAAAATTCGGCATGGCTGCGCGAGCGGATCGGTGAGCGGCTGTTTATCGGCAAGGCAAATGCCAAGACATTGTTTAAGCGGCTGAATATGATTCAAGTCACAGAAGATGAATTAAGGGAAATGATTGAGGAGGAAAAGGATGAAAGTAATAGCGACACCGTCAAGAACCAAAGAAATTCTTGAAAAACATGATTTATATGCGAAGAAAAATTACGGTCAGAATTTTCTGATTGAACCGGGCATTGTCAGTAAAATAGCGGCAGCAGCAGTGACAAAGGGCAAGTGCGCAGTCTTCGAAATCGGCCCGGGTATCGGAGCGCTGACACAGATGCTGAGCAAGGAAGCGGATAAAGTAGTTGCTTTTGAGATAGATGAACGGCTGCCGGCAGTGCTTGCCGATACGCTTGCGGAATGTGACAATGTCGAGGTCGTCCTTCAGGATTTTTTAAATATTGACTTAAAAGCAGTGACTAAACCTATTTGGAGGAGGGATATGAGGTTGTAGTGGCGGCCAATCTGCCTTATTATATTACAACGCCGATTCTATTTAAAATCTTTGAAGCAGACGCGGGTATTTCACAAATAACTGTAATGATGCAAAAGGAAGTGGCGGATCGTTTCGCGGCTAAATGCAATACGAAGGACTATAATGCGCTCAGTGTTATCACACAGTATCGCTGTACAGTTAAAAATGTGCTGAAGGTACCCAAAAATGTATTTAACCCCAAGCCGAATGTAGACTCCGCAGTGCTGCAGTTTCGGTTTAAAGAAAATGATCCGACGATCAATGAACCAATATTTTATAAATTAGTGAAAGGCTGCTTTACTCAGCGCCGTAAAACTTTGCTGAATAACCTTTCAGAAACGATCGGTGATAAGGAATCAGCGCGCAAAGTACTGACGGACAGCGGCATTGATCCTGCCAGAAGGGCAGAAAGCTGTGGATTGGAAGAATTTATCAGTCTATATAGGAGTGTGGAAAATGCGGGAATCAGCTTATGCAAAGATTAATTTAAGCCTTGATGTCGTATGCCGGCGGCCTGACGGATATCATGAATTGTCAATGATTATGCTGCCCTTGACCTTCCATGATACGCTGACGATTGAATTCAGTGATGAGGATTGCTACACATGTGATAAAGCCATGCCTTTTGATGAAACGAATACGATTGTCAGAGCTGTAAAGCTCATGCGGGATACGTACCAATTGAAGCAGCATTTTAAGATAGACTGTCATAAGGTAATACCGATGCAGGCCGGTCTGGCTGGCGGCAGTGCGGATGCTGCTGCGGTAATGAGAGGAATCAATCAGCTCTGTAATTTGAATATACCTGAAACAGATTTAGCCGCTCTTGGCAAACAGATCGGCGCCGACGTTCCATTTTGTGTCATGAATAAGCCGGCTTATGTCAGCGGTATCGGTGAGAAGATTGAACCCATCAAACCTGTCTTTAATTATGAAATCATACTGGTGAAACCGGCGATGGGTGTTTCAACCGCCGGTGCGTTCAAACTGCTTGACTTTAAGCGTGCCAAGCATCCTGATATTGCCAGGATTACATCTGCATTAAAAGCCGGGCGCGATGAGGAATGGCTGCCGCTCATCGGTAATACATTAGAACAGCCGGCATTCAAACTAGTTCCGCAGATCGGTGAGCTTAAACAGCAAATGTTAAAAGATGGCTTTGACGCGGTTTTAATGTCCGGCAGCGGCTCGGCCTTGTTTGGTTTAACCAGAAACCGTCAGCGGATCGAGGAGATAATCGCATCAAATCTTTATGCAGATTGCGTCTGTTATCATACAAATCTTTTAAAATAAGTATAAATTTGTGAAAAAGTATGGAATTGTTATAAAAACACCTTTTTTTAAATTGAAAATTTGGTAAAATAGTGAAGGAGGGTTTTTTAATGAAAACTGCAATCATTTTGACCGGAACCAGTTTACAGGAACAAGACTTCTGTCTGCGTGAAATCTGCGGCAAATCAATGCTGAAAACGACAGTGGATCATGCGATTCAGGCAGGTGCGGAAAGCGTTGTTGTTGTCAGTGAATCAGAAGCAGTTAAAGCGGCGGGATTTGAAGTGATCCCGACGGTTGATTTCAGCAGTCAAGCTGTTGGAACCACACTTGTCTTGAAAGGAAATATGCCATTATTAAAAAGTCAGACGATGGCTGAGTTATATCGGCTGGCGGATGAACAGAATTCATGTGTTTTGAGTGATGAGAATGTTGGTATTTTTTGTTTCAAGAACGGATTTCAGCCTGACTTGTCAAAAGCGGCAAGCGTAAGTGCTGAACCATGCGAATGGTGTGAAGTAAATGATTGTGCATCGCTTTATGAGGCAGAGCAGACACTAAGAATGCGGATTAATCGGTCATGGCTGAATCGAGGCGTACAGTTCCTTGATATGAATACAGCTTGTATCAGTGAAGATACCGTAATTGGTGAAGGCTCTGTTATTTATGGCAATGTAGTGATTTACGGGTCATCAAAGATCGGTAAAAATGTTAAAATACTCCCTGGGTCATGGCTGGATCATGCGATTCTCCATGATGATGTTCTGATTGATGCTTCTAAAATTGTGGATAGTGAGGTTGGCCGCGGCACAACGGTAGGCCCATATTCACATCTGCGCAATCATACATGCATCGGTGAAAATGTGCGTATTGGAAATTTTGTGGAATTCAAAAATTCAAATTTTGGTGAAGGAAGCAAATGCGCGCATCTGACTTATATCGGTGACAGCGATGTTGGCCGTAAGGTCAATATTGGCTGCGGTGTAGTTACGGTGAATTATGATGGCAAGCATAAATTCAGAACAACAATTAAGGATGGTGCTTTCGTCGGCAGCAATGTAAATATCATTGCGCGGTAACTGTTGGTGAAAGGCATTGCTGGCAGCAGGAAGTACGATTACTGAAGATGTTGCTGACGGTGCAATGGGCATTGCCAGAACCCGCCAAAGCAACAAAGAAGCGTTTGGATATGATTATTTAAACAAAGGAAAGTAAAAGGGGTAAAACAAAAATGGTAAAAGATACAGTCATTTTCGCCTTAACATCAAGTGTTGAATTGGCTAATGAAATTGCTGAGCAGATCGGTCTGCCGCTGGGAAATTGCGATGTAAAGCATTTTGCTGATGGTGAAATTATTGTGGAACTAGGTGAATCTGTCCGTGGTAAGCATGTTTATATCGTACAATCCACTTGTGCGCCAGTATCAAGCAATCTGATGGAACTTTTAATTGCCATTGATGCTTGCAAACGCGCGTCAGCCGCAACGATCAACTGCGTAATGCCGTACTTCGGTTATGCGCGTCAAGACCGCAAGGCTCGTCCAAGACAGCCGATTACATCTAAACTGGTAGCTGATTTGCTGGAAAAAGCAGGTGCCAGCCGCGTAATAACAATGGAGCTGCATGCTACACAGATTCAGGGATTCTTCAATATCCCTGCTGATGATATTTCAGCGTTGTCGATTATCGGCAAATATTTCAAAGAAAAGAACCTCGATGATATTGTCGTTGTATCACCGGATCACGGCGGTACGACTCGTGCGCGTAAATTAGCTGAAATGCTGCACGCGCCAATCGCTATTATTGATAAGCGCCGTCCTAAGCCAAACGTTGCGGAAGCAATGAATTTAATCGGTGAGGTTGACGGAAAAACAGCAATCATCGTTGATGATATTGTTGATACAGCCGGCACTTTAATATCAGGTGTCGACATGCTGTACCGCATGGGTGCGAAAGAAGTATATGCAAGCTGTGTTCATGGTGTATTATCCGGCCCGGCGATTGAACGTCTGGACAATTCAAGAATTGTGGAATTTATCTGTACAAATACAATTCCTCAAAAATCTAAACAGGCCTTGCTGCCTAAGATGAAAGTATTGTCAGTAGGACTGATTCTTGGTCAAACGATTAAACAAATGGAAGAAAACAAGTCAGTAAGTGAGATTCTTACTCAGCTTGAAGCACAATAGGCTGGCTTATGAATCATTTATTATTAACTATAACCATGATGGCAGGCGAAGTCGTTGAACATACTTCATATATTGAAGGCATTGTTAATGATATCGTACCTGAAATCATCGGTTTAATCGAATTGATTGGTATCTTTGTAATTACGGTGGGTTCTTTGAGAGCTTTTGTCCTCTATGTTCGCTCATTGCTTTATAAGAATCATTTCCCGGTGAAGCTGGCTTTAGGTAACTCATTGGCATTAGGTCTTGAATTTAAGATGGGTGCAGAGATTCTGAAAACAGTTATCATCAGAAGTACAGACGAAATTTATATGCTTGGCTGTATCATTGTCCTGCGTGCACTGTTATCTGTTCTGATTCACTTTGAGGTAAAATCTGAAAAAGAACACGGCGGTTCTGAGGAAGTAACGGCATCGGATTATTAAAAACAGACATAAAAATGAAGATAAGGGATAAAACCGAAATCTCATGAAAATAAATCTACAAAAAGCAGGCAGCTCCGTTAATGAAGGCAGATGCCTGCTTTTGTTGTGGAATTATTTAATTTCTTACCTATTTAATGTAAATTGCTTAAAAGTACGGATATGGCATATACATTGCAAGTAGGAAGCAATAATAAAAAATATAATTAAGGTGGTGGGCACTTTTGGATTACTTTTTCTGGCATAATGTTGACAAATGTTTGAAAGAGAAGTTCGGTGAACAAGTTTATAATCGCATGTGGGCCTACATTCTCATTGCTTTTTATGCAGTAAATTTTGTTTGTGTTATCGGTGGTGTTATGTCTTTTACGTTATCATTGTTCATTCCACTTTCGATAATTTCTGCATATTGTGTTACATTATATATTTTTGAATATTGCTATGTTGTTAAATCTAAAATCATAATTGTTATGGCATTCAACATAGTGATTCCTACATTTACCTATTTTTGGTCAGCAGTAAAGATTATTTAAGAGTATTCAGATAGAAAAAGGAAACGGGTTTGATGTATTAATGGTTGATGTTGCTGAGGATAAAGACAATCAATAAATTTGTGTTGGAGATTGTGTGATGCTTTTAAGCATTTGATTTAAAAGTTATAAGTTGTGGTTCTGCTTTTTTGGCAGCGGCTCCTTCACATTCGGACTATTTACGTCAATGTAATTGTTTCTTCGATTCTGCTCCCTGAATTCTGCCGGTGTAATGTTGAAATTTTCTGCAAACAAACGATTAAAGGTACGTATACTTTCAAAACCACATTGCTTTGATACTTCACTAATGGAAAGATCGGATTGAACCAACAGTCGCTTAGCACCACTTAACCTAAGTGAATTCACATAAGTTTTAAAATTAATGCCAATTTGCTCAGAACAAATATGCGAAAGATGATACTTAGAAATACCGATATCGTGGCTGGCCTTTTCTAAGGTGATTGGCTGATGACAGTTTTCGGATAGATAAGCCATGATCCTGTCCGCTAGTATCATAGAGGCATTATCCTCTTTTTTCATTTCACATTCATTTAGGAAATAACCAATAAGCACAGCTAGATAACCAAATTGCTGAAATTCTAATCCCCTGCCTTTAGGCAGATGAATCAATTCATTGGCAATATTCAAAATTTGATTGCGCTGTTCATCAGTAGCCGCTCTCAGGCATGACGAAGCCAGCTGTTCCTTGGCAGCCATAATTTGAAGCGATGAAATTCCTCTTTCGTAAAAGTGATAACCAGCACTTTAGAATGTACTTTTGTATAGTAGCTGTGAGTTACATAATCTAAGATCAGACACATATCACCAGTTTCAAGTACCTGAATATCATTATGAAGTGATATAACAAGTGAACCTTCAAGGATTACAATCACTTCAACTTGCCGATGAGCATTCGGTATGTATTTCAGATCATCAAAGACATTCAGAAAGAAGGGGTTCACATTTCGAACCTGCAAAGGTATATACTCTTTAATAAGACATCCCTCCTTAAATATAATAATATTATAACAGGTGTCCGAGTATAAAAGACACTTGTTTTTCAAATTTTCGCAATTTTTGTCCATTTGTTATCATAATCTTATGAAATAATTTCAACAATGAAAGAGATATGAAAAATCAATGAATATCAGCTAAATCTTTCATTCTTATAGCCGTCAATCTCCTTTTTATTTGAATTTTTATCGAAAAAAGTGATTGAACCGCACAAAATTTGTCTTGAAAATCTGTGCTTTTCAATCTTAAAAGGGTAAAAAAAGCCTGATTTTAAACCTCTAAGCCGTTGTTTTGTTCATCTTTTTTTGACAGGCTGCGGTTATTTTTAATATAGTTAAGATAATTAATAAAGGAAAAGGAGATAGGGTATGAGTAATCAATTAAGAATGCAGAAAGCAATGGATACAAAGGATGCTGCCCTTATTAATCAGATAGGTATTGAATTAGCAGCAGAAGGATTTTATGAGGATGCTATTGATTTATTAGGTGAAGGGCTGTGTATGTTTCCTTTTGATGAAAAATTAAGAGGGTCACGCGGGCGTAAATATATCGGAGCTTTTAATTATATGGCATCAATTGCCGATCTTTCTTTGGCAACCCGGCTGAATCCAAATGATTGGGAGCATTGGTATTACATGGGTGTAGCTGCTTATCTCGGCGGTAAGTATGAACTGGCAAAGGATTGTCATAAAAACAGCCGTGAGCTGATGATTAAATACAATATAGAAGCAATACCGGCAACTGTTGATTGGTATTGGATGGCGTGTATGAAACTGGGACAGAAAGCTGAAGCTGAAAAGGTGCTGGAAAATGTTTATGAGGGTATGCCCTCTGAAGATGGTGATTATTTGGCACGCACTTTATTGTATAAAGGTATTTATAAGCCTGAAAATTTTGTTGAGGAACATATGTGTACAGGGTTAAGTGAAGAGCGTACCCGTATTTATTATCTAATGCTGAGTTACGGACTTGCTAATTATCATCATTACCTGGGAAATAAAGAGGAAGCAGTGAAAATCTGTCAGATGATAGCTGCAATCCCTGATCATCATAATTTATTTGCTTATGCGCAGGCAAAACAGAATCTGAAAGAATGGGGCGCTGAATAACGCCGCTAAGAGGGGTGTAAGAGATGATTAAATATACGATAAAACGATTGCTGCAGCTGATACCGACATTGTTCGCATTGACGTTCATTATTTTCTTTATGGTACGGCTGATACCGGGTGATCCGGTAGAAATTATGTTGGGTACATCTGTTGACCGTTCACATATCGAGGTTGAACGTGAGCGTCTTGGTTTGAATGATCCGCTGCCTGAACAGTATGTCAATTTTGTCGTTGATGCATTGCATGGGGATCTTGGAACATCTATCGTATCCGGCAAAGATGTCGGAGCAGAAATCAAGAAACGCTTTGTGCCTACCTTTATCTTGGCGCTGGGCGGTACTTTGGTTGCTGCCGTAATCGGTGTTATATTTGGGATTATAGCTGCAACACATCATAATAAATTCCTTGATAATTTTATCATGGTTATTTCGCTGACATCAGTATCCACCCCATCATTCTTCCTAGCTTTGATATTAATGCTTGTTTTTACGGTTTGGCTTGGCTGGTTTCCTAGTGTATGGATGGGCACCTTCAGTTGGAAAAGTATGGTTCTTCCGATTATGACATTGGGAACGCAGGCCGTAGGTTTTATGACCAGGACTACGCGTTCCGCAATGCTTGATGTCATTAATCAGGATTATATTCGGACTTCTAAATCAAGAGGAATTCCTAATAAGATCGTTGTCTATTCCCATGCTTTAAAGAATGCCCTGATCCCAATTATTACAGCAATAGGTCTGCGCTTCGGCGGCTTGCTGGCAGGCGCTACTTTAGTTGAAACAGTATTCTCTATCCCCGGCATCGGCCGTTATTTAGTTGATGGTGTCGGCAACCGTGATTACCCTGTCATTCAAGGTACTGTACTCGTTTTAGCTGTTACATTTGTGGTCGTAAATACTGCGGTTGATTTGATTTATGCATTTGTTGATCCTCGGATCAAGTACGATTAGGAGGCGATGACATGTTTAAAAATCCAAAAGTTAAACGGTTTATGAGACGCAAGGTTTCGGTTGTCGCATTGATTGTCCTGCTGATTTTTCTTGGTATCGCTTTAATTGGGCCATTCCTATGCACCATGATCCATTGGCGCAGGATCTGGCAAATAAATATTCAGGTATTTCAGCCGAGCATTGGCTTGGCACAGATAATTTAGGCCGTGATACTTTTACCCGTATGGTATATGGAGCCCGCATATCATTGACCATAGCCTTCTGCGGCGTTTTATCAGGCAGTGCAATCGGCATTATGCTGGGTGTCTGCGCTGGTTATTTCGGCGGTAAGATTGATTCGATTATTTCCAGAATCCTCGATGTTATGCTTGCATTCCCTGGTTTGCTGCTGGCAATTACCATTGTCGCAATCCTCGGCAATGGTACGATTAATACAATCATGGCAATCGGCATCTTCTGCATTCCCGGTATTGCCCGTATCGTCAGGGGGACAGTTATTTCACTGAAAGGCTCTGAATATGTACAGGCGGCCAGAGTGATGGGTGAGTCTGATTTTAAAATCATCATTCGTCACGTTCTTCCTAATTCAATCTCATTGATCATTGTAAATATAACCTTGGATTTAGGAACATCGATTCTGACTGCCTCCTCACTCTCTTTTTTAGGATTGGGTGTACAGGCACCGAATCCGGAGTGGGGGGCAATGTTGTCACAAATGCGTGAGGTAATCCGTTCTTATCCAATCGGTGTCTTTGTACCCGGTTTGGCGATTACCTTTGTTGTATTGAGCTTCAGTCTGGTTGGCGATGGACTGAGAGACGCGCTCGATCCAAAACTGAAAAACAGTTAGGAGGATAGTCACATGACAGAGAAAAGCAATGACAAACTCCTCGAAGTGAAGGATTTGAAAACTTATTTTTATACTGAAGAAGGTGTGGTTCCTTCTGTTGATGGCTTAAGTTTTGATTTGCATAAAAATGAAACTTTAGCGATTGTGGGGGAATCAGGCTGCGGCAAGAGTGTCACTTCACTCTCAATTCTGCGCCTGATAGCTAACCCGGGAAAATCGTGACAGGTACGATTTTATATAATGGCGAAGATTTAGTGAGAAAAACAGAAAAGGAAATGATGAAGATCAGAGGTAAAGATATTTCGATGATTTTTCAGGAACCGATGACTTCTTTGAATCCGGTATTTACCATCGGACATCAGATTTATGAATCACTTAAATATCATGAAAATGCTGATAAAAAAACTGGTTTAAAAAAGGCTGTTGAACTATTAAGAAAGGTTGGTATCCCTGATGCGGAAGAAGTGGTAAATGAATATCCGCATCAGCTATCAGGCGGTATGCGTCAGCGTGTCATGATTGCGATGGCATTGGCATGCAATCCTAAAATTCTGATTGCCGATGAACCGACAACGGCGCTTGATGTAACTATACAGGCACAGATTTAAATCTATTAAAAGATTTAAAAAGGATATGGATACGGCCATTATTTTGATTACTCATGATTTGGGCGTCGTTGCTCAGATAGCAGAAAATGTGATGGTAATGTATGCCGGTGAAGCAGTTGAAAAGGCAGATGTTAAATCATTGTATGGTGAGCCGCTGCATCCATATACATTAGGCTTGCTGAAATCAATACCTAATCTGAAAGAGGATAAGGAGAGTCTGTATAATATTCCGGGTACTGTGCCAAATCCAACGGAATATGCTAAGGGCTGTCGCTTTGCTCCCCGTTGTGAAAAATGCATGGAGCGCTGTATCAATGAATCGCCGCGCCCTATATTTAAAGAAAATGGCCATATGGTAAGATGCTGGCTTTATGCAGGAGGTGATCATCATGAGTAAACCCTTGCTGAGTGTTCGTGATCTGAAGGTCTATTATCCGGTAAAAATTAAAAATGGTTTCTTTAATAAAACAGCTTATTTAAAAGCAGTAGATGGCATTAGCTTTGATGTCAACGAAGGGGAAACCTTTGGCATTGTAGGGGAGAGTGGCTGCGGTAAATCTACAACTGGCAAAACAATTGTACGGTTGAATACTCCAACTGAAGGAACGATTGAATTTGACGGTAAAGATTTATTTACTAAGGATAAGCAGGGGCAAAAGGAATTCTCAAAAGCGATTCAGATTATCTTTCAAGATCCATATTCCTCATTAGATCCGCGTTTCACTGTAACACAGATCATTGAAGAACCAATGCTTGTTCATAATATGGGGAATAAGCAGGAACGTCATGAGCGAGTATTGGCATTAATGAAGGATGTTGGTCTGCGCGAGGATCAATGCAGCAAATATCCGCATGAATTCAGCGGTGGTCAGCGTCAGCGCATCGGGGTTGCCCGCGCCTTAGCTTCTAATCCAAAATTAATTGTCTGTGATGAACCGGTATCAGCGCTGGATGTTTCAATACAGGCACAGATCCTGAATCTAATGGATGATTTACAGAAGAAGCATAATCTGACATATATCTTCATATCGCACAATTTGAGTGTTGTGAAGCATGTATGCAGCCGTATTGCCGTCATGTATCTTGGTAATATAGTCGAAATTGCTGACCGTAATGGTTTATTTGACCATCCCTATCATCCATATACCTTGGCATTAATGAAGGCAATACCAATTCCTGACCCACAGATTCAGTCAGCTTCAGATGCGCTGAGCGGTGACGTACCAAGTCCGCTGAATCCGCCTAATGGCTGCTGTTTCCATACCCGCTGTCCTCAATGCATGAAAATCTGCAGCGAGGTTAAGCCAAAGCTGTTTGAAAAAGAACCCGGGCATTTTGTGGCCTGTCATCTCTTTGATGAAGAAAGTGAAAAGAACTATGAGTGAATTAGCAAAGAAAGAAAATCAAATCCAACCGCTGCATATCATTGCTTACAGTGATGAGGTGAAGACATTAACTAAGGCATTAGAAGCAGATCCAAATAATCCTGAATTATGGATAAAAAAGGGATTAGCTTATAAGAAGCAAATGTGTTTTAGGGAAGCGATTGAAGCATATTCCATGGGATTGACTTATGATCCATTTAATATGCTGCTATACCGTCACCGCGGTCATGCTTATGTGAATATCTCACGTTACGCCGAAGCGGCTGCTGATTTTGAAATGGGTCTGAGAATTGATCCGAAAAATTGGGACTGCTGGTACCATTTGGGCCTAGCCTATCATTTAATGAAGGACTTAAACGAGCAAAGAAAATATATGAAGGCTGCCGTAAGGTTTCCTATGACGGGGACAGTATTATCGCTGTAACCGACTGGTATTGGATTACATGCATGCGGATGAACGATCCGGAAGCCGCTCAGAAAATGATTGATCTTGTTGACCCGGCGATTGAAACAACAGATTACAGCGGTGGTTATAAAGATCGTGTCATGGTTTATAAAGGTCTTGATACGCCGGAGCATGTTTTAGAAGTGGCGGCAGCAAAAGATGACCATATGTTTGCAACCTATGCCTATGGCATTGCTGTTTACTATGAAACACACAATGAATTAGAAAAAGCAATGGATATTTATCATAAAATTATAGAACGTGATGAGCTATGGGCAGGTTTTGCGGAACATGCAGCTTATGAACGGCTTTATCATTGGGATAACAAATAGGAGGATGACTTATGAAAAAGTTATTAAAAAGTTTAGGAGCCGTAATGCTGGCACTCTCACTGACAGCCTGCGGCGGTAATGACACACCAAGTGATAATAATGATTCTGAATACAAGGATACGATTCTTTGGGGTATTTCAAATGATCAAGACAGTCTTGATCCGGCAACCAATGTTTCTAACAATGTTGTATTGCCGCAAATTTATTCCACATTAATCAAAATCGATCAAGACGGTGCAATCGCTCCTGATCTGGCAACTGAATGGAGTGTCGGTGAAGATGGATTGACATGGACTTTTAAACTTCGTGAGGATGTAAAGTTTCAAAACGGTAAACAGCTAACCAGTGCCGATGTAGTCGCAACCTTTGATCGTTTGCTGAATGAAGACGATCCTTATCGTTATACAAGCGAATATACATCCTTTGTTGAATCTGTAACTGCACCGGATGAATATACCGTTGTAGTTAAGACAAAGACTCCATACGGAGCATTTGAAGCTAAAATGGCATCAGTAGCTACAGGTATATTGGACAGTGATTATATCGAACAATTTGGTCATGATTTAGGCAAAACACCAGAATCAGTAAATGGTTCGGGTCCTTATAAGGTAACCGATTGGAGTATGGGCGAGCAAATGGTATTTGAAGCCTTTGACGATTATTTCGGTGGTAAACCTAAGACAAAGAATATCATCATGCAGGTAATCCCTGAACAGAATTCAAGAGCAATTGCCGTTGAAACCGGACAGATGGATATTGTATCCGGCCTAGCACCAGATGATGTTGTTCGTTTCAATAATGGCGAAGTAGAGGGAGTTACAGTATCAATGAATGCCAGCAATGGGATGCATTTATTCCAATTTAATTGTGCAGGTGTATTACAAGATGTGAAGTTAAGACAAGCTATCAGCTATGGTATTGATCGTCAAACGATCGTAGACACGTTGTATGCCGCCATTGGCGAAACACCGGCATTGGCGCCTGTAACACCAAATGTTGTTGGTTATTCAGAACTTGGTATGATTGAATATGATCCTGAAAGAGCAAAAGAATTACTGAAAGAAGCCGGTTATGAAGATGGTTTAACGATTAATGTAATGACAACAGCTGTTTATAACAAGGGTATCGAAATGGCTGAAATCATTTCTGAACAGCTGAAACAGATTGGTATTACTGTAAATATTGAAACGGTAGAGAAAGCTGTATTTACTGCTTCATGGGGTGTAACACCGGATCAGTTTAAGTGGGATATGTTTATCATGGGAGCCGGCGGTTCATCCGATGTTGGTAATGCCCTAACACGTGTATGGCATACAGAAGAAGGCGGCAAGAATGTAAATAACTATGGTTGGTATTCAAATAAAGAAGTTGATGCGCTGCTTGATGAAGGTGCTGTAACAACTGATCCTGAAGCACGCAAGGAAATCTATAAAAAAGCCATGCAAATTATCTGGGAAGATGATCCAGTCGGTGTATTTATGAATTATCGCAACAATATCTATGGCTTATCAACAAAGGTTGAAGGGTTCCATGTAAATCCCGGCAATACACCGGACATGATGAACTTACTTGTAAGAAATAAGCGGTAGTCCTATGATTAGAAAAATTGATACAAAGCGTGAATCCAGTCGATTTGTAGTCCATAAAGGACTAGCTGTATTTACTGGACATATATCACCCTTCGCCGATGATCTGCGCGGCCAGAGTGAGGATATATTGTATCGATATGATGAATTAATGAGTAAATTTAATTTAAAGAAGGAAAACATTATTTACTATACTGCATATCTAAAGGATATCAGTAAGGCAGATGAGTTTAATGATGTGTGGAACACATGGGTGATTAGGCATCATGAGCCAGCCGGAATAATTGTGCAGGCGGTTCCTAATCAATCACTCCCTTATGGGGATAATGTTCAGCTAGAGCTTTCTTTAATTGTAGCCATGGAGGAAAATGATGTTGAAAATTGACAGAATTGACAGCAATAAAGGCGCCAGCCGTATTGTTAAGTATAATGGAATTGCATATTTTACAGGGCATAGCGCACGTCCTGGCTTTAAAACACTGAAGGAACAAACCGCAGCTGTACTGGCTCGTTATGATGAATTGTTTGCACAGCATGGTTTAAAGAAAGAAAATATCATTATAATGAATGCATATCTTGCAGATATTAAAATGATTGATGAATTTAATGAAGTCTATGAGGCGTGGATCGATGGTGTAAATGCGCCAGCCGGAGTTGCTGTGGAAGCTAAACCAATGGGTGAGAATAATTTGTTGGAGCTGCAGTTTAATGTAGCCTATGATGAAAGTGAGGAAGCATAATGGGAACAATAATAAAAGAATGTGAGGTAGCGAGTCGCCGGCGCAGTGATCTTGAATTAAATGAAGCTGCGGCAGCGCTGAAGCAGCAGGTGCAGGCTGAACCAAATAATGATGAATTATGGATGAAACTAGGCCTTGCCTATGCTGATCAGAAACTCTATCGAGATGCCTGCGACGCATATTCGATGGCAATAGCAATCAATCCATTCTGTGGTATCTATCATCGTCATCGTGCCCATCGTTATTTGTCATGCTGGCGTTTTGAGGATGCCTGCGCGGATTTTGTAACAGCCTCAAGACTGATTCCGGAGAATTGGGATGTATGGTACCATCTGGGCTTATCGTATTTTTTATTAAATGATTATGAAAAAGCGGCTGAAGCTTATCAGCAGTGTTATGATCTATCTTATGACGATGGTTCACTGATTGCAGTTACCGATTGGTACTGGATAACATTAAATCGTTTAGGAAGAAAGGAAGAAGCTGCTGCATTGCTGGAGCGAATTCATGATGAGATGGATTATGGAGATAATTATGCTTATTTTCAACGCTTAAGAATGTATCAGGGCAAGCTTCATCCTGATGAATTAATGCCTGCAGACTTAACAGCCGCAACACCGCTGAATGTAATTACGATGGGTTTTGGGTTAGCTAATTACTATCGTGAATTAGGGAATCAGGATAAATATAAGGAAATACTGCATCTTGTTCTTGAAAAAGGAAAAGATGACATGTATATGGCATTTGCTTATCTTGCATCAATGATAGACGCAGATGCTTTGGGTATCTCTTACTAATTGATTGAATTCCCACTTATCAATAATTTATAATCAATCACCATGATTATATTTGGGGATATCCTCTAAGCTGGACACTGTTCCAGCTTTTTTTTGGTTATAATTTCCTCTTCATAATCGATAAAAAATAAGAGGTAATAAGGGTTAGGCTATGATAGAATAACGATAGAAATGAGGGTGAACTATGGATTGGAATGAGAAGCTGCAGACGATTCTTGATTATGTAGAAGAACATCTGCAAAGGCGTGAGGAACCGATTGATAAGAATGAAATTGCCGAGATGGCAGGCTGTTCTTATGCTTTATTTCAAAAAATCTTTGCTTACATGAATGAGATCAGCTTTGCGGAATATGTCAGAAACCGCAAATTAACACTTGCCGGTTATGACTTGAAGAGCAGTAATATAAAGGTAATCGAACTAAGCTATAAATATGGTTATGATTCACCAACTTCATTTACAAAAGCTTTTCAGCAATTTCACGGCATCACTCCCAAGGCAGCCAGAATGACGGATGCTCAGCTGAAGATATGTCCTAAAATGAGTTTTACTAAAGCAAGTACAATTGCTTGGCGGCTGGAAAAAAGCCGGCCTTCCGTCTGATAGGAAAAAGTCTTAAGCTGCGGGCAGAGGATGAACAGAATTATCAGCTGATTCCCGCTTTTTGGAACCAGTGTCAGCAGGAGGGTACTACTTTTCAGCTTATGCAGAAGAGTGAGGGAAAACCTCCCGGTATCTTTGGCTTATTTGATCAATATGATGAGCATTCTATAAGCTATAAGATTATGAGTGCGTCAAATGCAGCTTTGCAGGCGGATTGGTGTGAAGTCATACTGCCCGTGCAGACTTGGGCGGTATTTGATTGTTATGGCAGACAGCCGGATGCAATTCAGAAGGGCTGGGATTTCCTGCATAATGAATGGCTGGTAAAATATCCATTTAAACACGAAGACTGTCCTGAACTGGAATGGTACAGTGAGGGTAATGTTTATGCGAAAGATTATCTAAGTCAGATATGGATACCAATCATAGAGGAGGAATAATTATGAAAATGAAAAATACGATGTTAGTTGTTAAGGATATGGAACGATCGAGGAAATTTTACTGGGAAGTAATGGGACTTCGTACACTAGTTGATTTGCAAATCCATGCAGTGCTGACCGGTGGCCTTGGTTTGCAGACTGAAGCAAGCTGGCAAGGTTTTATCAGGGAAGATATATCATATAAAGGAAATGACGCGGAAATATATTTTGAAGAAGATGATTTGATACGTTCATCGAGAAACTGACAAAGATGGATATAGAATATGTTCATCCTCCTTATACCATGAGTGGGGGCAGCGTGTAGTACGCTTTTATGATCCTGACAATCATATTCTTGAAGTAGGTGAGAGTATGAAAATTGTATGCCGGCGTTTCTTAGATGCCGGGTTTGATGAAATGCAGATTGCAAAGAAGACTGGTCTGCCGCTTAAGGCAGTCAGAGCCTATCTGCGTTAGAAATGAGGAACATATGGTACATTTAGTTTATTGTGATAATACAGGCAAAAAAGGGGAGCATGAGCTGGATAAAATTTTAAATGGCAGTAAGAGTATGGTTGTCCGTGGTGCGGCAGGCCGTAAAATTCCGCACAGCCGAGTATTTGAAGGTGAAAAGCTCTACTTCATGGAAAAGGGAACAGGGCTGATTAATGCCTGTGCGAATGTGACGCATGTGGAAAACCTGATGCGCCTGAGCGATGATGAAATTACTCAGACATTAGAACGTTATCAGGATAAGCTGAAGCTGAATGATAAGCAGCGCGTTCGCTGGCATCGCAAATTCTTATGTCTTGTAGAATTTAACGATGTACAGGCGGTTGACCCAATGGAATTTGATCATCAGGGTAACATGGATGACTGGCTGATTCTGAAACAAATTGAAGATGTCGTAAAAGGCAGCGGCATTCCATATAATTATGAGCATTCACGATTGAAATAATTATATATAGAACTAAAAACGTATCAGCTCCTCGTGAACAGATACGTTTTTAGTTTTTGCTAATTGTAAAATTAAAATTGTTATTTTAGTTTTTGATAATCGGCTTCTGATACTTCTTCAAGCCATTCATTTGACGCGCCTTCAGCGGGTACCTCAATAGCGAGATGCTGAAACCAGCTGTCAGCGGCAGCGCCATGCCAATGTTTTACTTCAGGCGGAATATTAACGACATCACCGGGATGCAGTTCCAGTGCCTCTTTACCCCATTCCTGATAATAACCGCGTCCGCCTGTTACTAATAGAATCTGGCCGCCTTTATGGTGAATGTGCCAGTTATTGATTGTCTTAGGCGCGAAAGTTACATTGCCGATGCTGACTCCTTTCGTTGTAAGCATACTGAGATAACACTCACCGGTAAAATATTGCGCAAAGGCGGTGTTTTCCTCTCCAATAGGAAAAATACCGCCGCCTAAATCTTTATCCATCTGCTGTTTATCCATACATAAACCTCCATTTCTTTCTTTGGTACACAATAAGGATACAGCCTGGAGTTAACTCTAAGTCAATAGAAAACAGAAAATTCATCATTTATCAGTTTCAAAGCTTCATCGGCAATCTTCTATTCATTGCTGCAATATCGTTTAATTTCTCATTTTAAAGGATTCGCTGGTAGAAATCCCTTATTATATCTATCAATTACAAAAGCTGTATGATCTGTTAATGTAGAATAGGTGGATTCAATTAAAAATTTATGCGGTTAAAAGAGAAACACGCATTAACCCAATAAGATGCGGATAAATCCCGACAAATGGGAAGTTATAGTTCTTAGAATAATGGAATATCTCCCTCATAATTTTCCGCTTTTTCTAATAGCGGTCCTTTAGCTCCCATAGTGAAAGCAATATCGCTGCTACGGATTGAAAGTAATGTCATATTAGGTTTAATATTTAAAAATTTCATCATTTCTTCTGTCAATGCTATTTTCCCTGTCTCCGAAATATCTACCCAACAATACGAACGTCCTTTGTATTTAATAAACTCACCCTGCATTGCAGTATAGTTTAGCAGTTCTGGCGTTTCTAACAGAATATGTCCAAGTTTTGATGGTTGTAGCAAGCCTTTTCGTGTCACACAAAACCCGCCAGTAATTTTGCTTCCAGTAAATAAATAGACTTACCATCATCTGTAATATGATATTCATTTATTGCTTGGGCAGGGAACTGGATTGTACCGTCAAATTTGATGATGGACTTTCCAAAAACAAATTTCCCGCCTTTGTTCATTTGCGGCATAAACTCACCTCCGAAAATCCCGATTTGAACATCAGTAAATTATGACCTCTCAACAGAGGGTACAGTATTTTAATAAAATCCTCCAAAAGCCTTGAAAATAAAAAGCTTTATCCTAATGTGTTCGCCTTATCTATTTATACGGTCACACACAAGTTTACTCTTTCCCTCATTTCTCGTAAGGGCAAGAAAATCTCATAACAAGATATAACAGAGTGTGGCAATCGAAGAACTGTGATGTATGTGCGAATATATCATAACGGAGGATTTTTCAATGAATAAGTATATTTACAATGATAAAAAATGGTCTGTGGTATGAACTGCAAGGAGATTATTATATTCCTTGTCTTATCTTACCAGCCGAAAACAACAGCCTATCATTTTATGGAGATAGCGGCACTTGCGGTATTCTTTCAGATACCGCAGAGCTACCTACATAATCTTGCTCATAAGCGGCAGACTGAACAATTTTCCCGACATCTGCAGCGCAGCAGCGCATGGAAAGGCTCACAGTGCAGATGAAACAACGGAGCAGCTAAAGGCGGAAAAATGGGTACAGAAAATGTATAACATACGGGCGTGTGCAAGAGTGATTGTGGAGAGAGAATTTATTTACAACTGATGTAACACTCATAAGCGTAAAACAGATCAAGCAAGGACATAATCTCTACCTGCACTATTTTTACTTTAGGAATGGATTTTGTTCAGCCTTTATGTGTCTAAAATCGCTACTTTTTCTTTCGATAATCTCTTGGTGAAAACCCTGTTTTTTCTTTAAAGCATTTTCCAAAATGGCTGATTTGCCGAAACCCTACGCTATCGGATATATTGCCTATCGGCTCATCAGAGTTTTTTAGCAATTCGGCCGCCTTTGAAAGTCTATATTCGGTTAAGTACTTGTACGGTGTGGTCTGCATACTTGCCCTAAAGCAGCGCAGACATTCTGATTTGCTAACATTTGCACTTCCTGCAAGTTTATCAAGAGAGATGTCCTCTCCGTAATGCTCACTTATGTACTGCAAAAATTTCTGCATACGAGTACCGATAGCGGTATCAGTATTTCCGTTTGGCACCTGAATATTTCGACATACTTCAAGCCAAAGTGCAGAGAGCAGGCAAAGCACTTCATAGGCGTAAAATTCAGTTTTTCTGTTTTCAAGATCAGCAAGGCGGGAAAGCGCAGAGAGAATAGATTTACACCAATTCATTTCTTTTGGGAAGCAACAGATTGGTAATTCATCTTTTCCGACAATGCATTCAACAAAAGCTGCTCCGGGGCTGCTAAAATAAAATTTAAGAAAATAGTCAGGAAAAATGAAACTGTTGTAATGGCAGGGAGAAGCCTTTTCAACAAGATGTATCACATTTTTATTGATAAAGATACCGCTGCCCTTATTAACTTGAACGGAGGTATCTAATGTCTTTATTTCAATTTCACCGTCAAGTACATAAATGAATTGCAAATCTTCGTGCCAATGCATAACCTGAAAGCCTGGATTTCTCGGATAACTTTGGTCGTTGATAACATCAAGCACAAGATACGGGAAATTCGAGTCTGTATTTAGGTTGACCGAGTTTATATAATCGTTTTGTGTATTTTCCATTTCGACTTGTCCTTGCTTGGATATATTATGATAGTATTAGACGATATTTCAATATTATATCTCCTTAAATTATGATAATATTATATTATTCAAAAAGAGCAAAGTCAAGTCGGAGGTTATTTGAGTATGTTTTTCCAGTATGGTGAAAAAGAGATAACTTACCTAAAACAAAAAGATAAACGCCTTGCAGATGTGATTGATAAAATCGGGAAAATCGAGCGAGAGGTTGACATCGATTTATTTTCTTCGGTTGTTCATCACATTATCGGTCAGCAGATTTCTACAAAGGCGCAGGCAACAATCTGGCAGAGAATACAAGAAAATCTTGGTGTGGTAAATCCTGACACCATTCTAGCTGCCGGGATTGAATACTTACAGTCTTTTGGAATGACTTTTAAAAAAGCCGAGTATATCACAGATTTTGCTGTTAGAGTACGAAATGATGATTTTGACTTAATGGGTATTTGGGATAAAACAGATGATGAAGTAATAACCGAATTGTCCGCACTGAAAGGTATCGGTGTATGGACTGCCGAAATGATTTTGATTTTTTGTATGCAGCGTCCCAATGTATTCAGCTATGGAGATTTAGCAATTTTGCGTGGTATGCGTATGGTGTATCATCATCGGAAAATCGACCGTAAATTGTTTGAAAAATACCGCAGAAGGTTAAGCCCCTATTGCAGTGTGGCAAGTTTGTACTTTTGGGCAGTAGCCGGTGGTGCGATACTGAAATGAAAGATAATGCCTAAAAAAAGGAGAACAAGAAAAATGAAGGAACAAGGGAAATTGCGAGCAATTCAAAACAGGGATAGTTCATATGATCGTAAGTTTATTTTTGGTGTAAAAACAATGAAAATCATATGCCGACCGGGCTGCCCTGCAAGATAACCGCTTGAAAAAAATATTGTATTTTTGACATGATTGAAGAGTCAATAGAAAAAGGCTATCGTCCTTGTAAAAGATGTAAGTCGAAATTGGCTAATCAATCATAGGAGGGAAAATAAATGAGCAACATTATCGTATTATTTGAAGTGACCGTTAAAAGCGGCAAAATGGATGATTATTTGAAAATGGCAGGCTCACTTAAGGAGAGCCTTGCAAATGCAGAGGGATTAGTTCGGTCAGAGCGTTTTACTTCCCTCGCTGCTGAGGGAAAACTACTCAGTATGTCTATATGGGAAAATGAGGAATGTGTTTCAAGATGGCAAAATTTGCCGAACACCGTATGACACAAAAACACGGGAGGACGAACGATTTTGCAGACTATAAAATCACAGTTGCAGCACCTATCCGGAACTATGCAATGACTGAAAGAACAGAAGCGCCTGCGGACTCTGATGCATATTTGGAGGTGTAAATTTATGACCTATACATATCACTATGACTCGCCTTTGGGTGGTATCACACTTTCCAGTAACGGAACAAAACTGACAGGTCTTTGGTTTGACGGACAAAAATACTTTGGTGATACACTTCCAAAGAAATATAAAGAGAAGTCTTTGCCGATATTCGAGCAGTCTACCCGTTGGCTGGATATTTATTTCAGCGGTAAAGCACCGGATTTCACGCCACCGCTATATATGGAGACAACGCCATTTCGTAAAGCGGTATGGAAAATTATGCTGACTATTCCATTTGGAAAGACAATGACCTACGGTGAAATTGCAGAAAGAATAGCAAAGCAAAAAGGACTTTCTAAAATGTCTGCACAGGCTGTCGGCGGTGCGGTGGGGCATAATTCCATTTCCCTCATAATTCCTTGTCATCGTGTTGTCGGTGCAAACGGGAGTTTGACAGGATATGCAGGCGGCATTGAGAAAAAAGTTCAGTTGCTCACATTAGAAAAAACTGATATGTCCTCATTTTTCGCACCAAAGAAAGGAACTGCCTTATGATTTCATCAAATGCAAAAACAATACAAAAATCCTTTACTGAGCAGGCAAAGAACTTTGAAACAAAATCAATGAGCTTTACAAGGCAAGAATACTTGGAACATATGTTTTCGTGTGTCAAACCTCATAAAACAGATACCGTTTTAGAGGTGGCGGCAGGAACTTGTATCTGTGGGCGTTCTCTTGCACTGTTTGTAAAAATGTGACTTGCCTTGATATGATAACTGCTATGTTTGCGATTGGAAAGGGCGCAGCCGAGAGATTACCGTTTTCAGATAACAGCTTTGACATTGTAATCTTACGCCTTGCTTTTCACCATTTTCCAAATCCGAAACGCTGTTTTATAAAATGGCAAGAGTTTTGAAAACAAGCGGTAAGATGGTTGTTATTTATATGGAGCAGCCGAAGAAACATTGCGTAATACGGAAGATGAAACAGAAACCCTGCGCGATTCCTCGCATATGCGTAATTTGAGTAAGAAAGAATTTACAGAAATGTTCAGAGAGAGCTGCTTGTCCATTGCGACAAGGGATTGCACGGAACTTCCCGTTTCGTTATCTGCTTGGCTGACTCTTAAAAATACGCCTGCGGAACTAATGCCGACATATCAAAACGGCTTATGGATGAAATAAATGGCAATGGATTAACAGATTTTAAGCCTTATCAAAAAATGGGGTAATTTAGATGTTGTTTTTATCAAACACCTTTAAGTGCTGCTCAGGATCAGAGATATGGTTGATACGGAAGCCCCCTGCAAGGGTGAAATACCCGGAGTACAAAATACTCTAAATTTTAATGTCAAATATGTCAAGTCATTGCATCTATTCTTATATTGTACCTCAAGTCTTTATTAAATCAGGGCGGATTTTGGGTGATCAATGACCTGCAAACAGTTTAGTATAAGCTGGAAAGAACCGCTTAATGCCTATTCATAAGACTTTCCGGCCTCGTTGTCCTTATATGAAACCGACTGTACAAACTCAAACACCGCTATTTTTTATTAATTTTCGCATGAAGTAAATCAATAATGAAAATGATTTTAATTTAGATAATGATGCTTATTTTCCTTTTCACCATGAAGTGCTATAATAATCTTATGAACAGGAGGCAATTTTATGGCTTTATCACGGAAAATGAATGACGATGGCGATGGTTTGTTTTTTGAAGGGAAAGATCCTGTTTTTAAGACAACAACTAAAGATGGGGAAGAGGTAATATTCAGTTTGGATTTAGAAGCGGCAGATATTCTGGTTTCTGAAGAAAAACAGGAACAAATCCGTGAATTTGATAAAAAAATTCATGAAACATATACTATTCACGTTGATGATGAATCTAAATAATTAAAATACCGACAGTCTTTGAAATAGAAGGCTGTCGGTTATTTTATAGAATATTTCATTTTTAAAGATCAAAGTACCGATTTTTTGTTATGAAAGCTATTTACCACCATTATTTAATGCTTTCAAAGTACATTTATTATTAAGTTCCTTCTTTTATAAGTTCATTATAAAGCTTAGAGCTCCCTTGAAGCCGATGATTATCTGCAGAAAAAACTATAAAACGAAAAGGGTAATAAATTGCCCCTAAGGTGATATCTATTGATATTTTAAATATATATTTTTAATGCTTTAATAGCTGGAAAAATACAATAAATCAATAAAATCATCAATGCCGGGATTAACAGAAACATCAGCGTTTCAAATAAAACGATTGCCATAGGATTCCCTCAGCAAACATTAAGATGCTTCTTTTAATCATTGTATCATGTTGATGTGAATTCAAATATGATGAATTTTTAATTATTAAGCGGCGGCTTTCCAGCATGACCTGTCAGCGTTAATAATTTAATAAAATCAAGAATTGTGCTATAATGGTCGAGTAATCAGAAAAGGAGTGTGTGCTTATGAATAAAGAACGATTAGTCAATACGTTTCTTGATTTAGTGAAGATTCCATCACCTTCGAGAAATGAACGGCGGGTAGCGGATTATATTCTGAATTTCTGCAATGCTAATGGTATTGAAGTTTATGAGGATGATGCCAATATTGAATATGGCGGTAATGCTGGAAATATTGTCGCAATCCTGCGCGCGGAGAATAAAAAACGTCTGATGTTTTCGGCACACATGGATACTGTATTGCCATGTGATGAAATTAATCCAATCATTGAGGATGAAGTGATTCGCAGTGATGGTACAAGTATTTTGGGCGGCGATGACAAATGCGGAATCGCGGCAATGCTTGAAATGATGATAAATGTAAAATCATTAACTGATCGGCCGGAACTGATCTTCGTCTTTTCATTTGGTGAAGAAAATGGCTTAAATGGTCCAAAATATATGGATACGCAGCAGCTTGGCAAAATTGACGGTGCGTATATTCTTGATTCCAGCGGCAGACCTGGTGAAATTGTGAAAGGTGCTCCTTATTTTGCCAATGGTGTACTTAAAGTAATTGGCAAGGAAGCTCATGCAGGCATTTGCCAGAAAAGGGTGTTAATGCTTTATGTGTTGCGGCGCAGGCTATAACACAGCTGCATATCGGCCGTGTAGATGAAGAAACAACATGTAACTTAGGTGAAGTAAAGGGCGGTTTGGCTTATAATATTGTTATGCCTTCAGTTGAAATCGTATTTGAAGCCAGAAGTCTGAATCATGACAAATTAGAAAATTTATTGAATCAGGTGCATCTTGTTTTCAAAGAGACATGCAGTGAGCTGAACGCTCGTTTTGAATCAACAGTTAAAATACAAACACCGGGATTCATGATTGATGAAGATGATGAAATTTCAAGAGCAGTTGTAAATGCGTGTGAGAAAATCGGACTGCAGGCTGAATTTAAAACAAGCGGCGGTGCATCAGACGCTAATATCTATAACTCTAAGGGTATCAAGTCACTGAATCTGGCTTGCGGAATGAGTGAAGTGCATACGGTTCAGGAGTTTTTGAGAATTGAAGATTTAGTTAAAACAACTGAATTAATTACAGCGTTGATGGAAGAATATAAATAATTAATGTATAAAAATAAGTTATGATGAGTAAGGTAAATTTCCTGAAAATCATAACTTTTTATTTGAAATTATACTCACCATAAAATCGATTCAGCAATGGTAAAAAATAAAAAGAAAATGCAGACAATCATTTAGATTATCCGCATTGATATACATTTATATTATCTTGATTTCATGGCTTAATCAATCTTTCTCAATCATACTCAAAGACTGGTTGCTGAATGAATAGAGATAGGCATCCACATGATGATTAGGGTAAAGATGGTTCAAAGCTTTCACATAGGCTGCCAATTGCTCATCATAAAGCAAATGGAGCTGATGATCTGTCAGCTTTTGATCGGATTTGAAATCAATCAGAATAATTTTACTTTCATCCATTGCCACATAGTCCATGTAACCATGCATCAGCTGATTTTTTATAAGTACTTGAAAGGGCATTTCATGATAAACCGTCATATCAAAGGTGGAGCGGAATATTTCATTACAGTTTAATGCCATTAAATTTTTAATGATACCGCTTGGTATATTTACATTTAAACGTTTCCCTGTCTTTTCGATCAGTTCAGCAGTCCAGTCAGCACTAGGCAGGAGTTCTGTCAGTTTATGGTAAAGATTACCGGTATCACTTGCCTTTGTTTTATGATCAAAATTAATAGGCTTAATTTCAGCACTGCCGCCAATTTCTGAAGGTGAATGAATGCTGAGCTTGTAAGCTTGCTGCTGATAGACAGGTAACTCTTGGTTATTAAAACTTTGTCTTGGCTGTGTCTTATTTGACCATGGCGCGTTTACTGATTTTAAAGCAAACAGATCCTGAATTTGAGTTTCTTCTAATAATGCCTGAAGAATCCAAGAGCTGGTTCCTTTTCTGGCATATATTTTAGAACGGGAGAGACCATCCATGTAGACATTGACATCCTTGACATAATCAACAATATGCATCTGATCCTTAGCTCTGGTTGTCGCTACATAAAGAATGCGCATTTCTTCCTCAAGCTCGCTGCGATTTTTCTTATGATCGATAGCGATACGATGAAAGGAAGGCCGCACAGTACGCTGTGGAAAAGTCATAGCTTTTATACCAATACCAAGTTCACGGTCAGCATTCACCAGTTCACGGCTCTCAATACTTGGCATCGTTGAGCTTGCCCAAAGGAAAACAACAGGGAATTCCAAGCCTTTAGACTGATGAATACTCATAAAGCGCACAACGTCATCTTCTTTGGAAACCGCATTTGCTTCGGCAGCTTCAAGATCTCTGATCTGTGCGATAGAGTTCAGAAAACCGGCGATGCCGCTGCCATGCTCTTTTTCATAAACCGTGATTTTTTCAAATAGTAAATCAATGTTGGTTTTATCACGGATCGTGCAGGCACTTTGATAGAAATCATTCCAATTAAGGCACGCGTTAATACATTCGCAAATACTGTCTGTATGATGCTGTCTGATTTCTTCAATTTGGCTAATGCATCAGGCTTAAGCCGTTTCAGTGTATCATAAAAGTGTTCTTGATTTTGACGAGACAGCTTTAAATCAGCTAACGCTTCACTCGACATATTGAAAAATGGACTGGTCAGAATGGCTGTGAAGTTTAAGTCATCACGGGGATTGATAAAACAAGTCAGAGCTGAAAGCAGGATTTGTATGCCATAGCTTTCATAGAAGCCATGCTTGCTGTTCATTGTACATGGCAGATTAATTTCATCAAATACTTTTTTCAGCACTTCCATTTTCGCATTGCCGCGCACCAAGACGACAAAATCTTTAAATTGATAACCTTCCCGTTCTTTAATTTCCAGTATCTGATTAGCGATATAGCTTGCTTTTAATTCATCCTTGTTAGTATCTGCTTCCATGCCTTCAGTAATATCCTTATAATTCAGTGCATGAAAACAGATGGGTTTTAATACCTTTTGCTGCCATGGGCCGCCAATCGAAGCTAAGTCTTCATTGAGGAAAGGCAGTGATTTGAAGCCGTCTACATTCATTAATTTTTCATATAACACATTATTAAAACGAACGATGGTCTCACTGGAACGATAATTCTTTTTAAATACTATCAGCTCATTCAGCTCATCATTCAACTCCTTGTATCCTTGCATAATGGCCGGTGATGCATAACGGAAGCCATAAATTGATTGCTTAACATCCCCTACCCGGAACACATTATTGCCGCGGGTGATAGACAGTACAAGCTCATCCTGTACATCATTGCTGTCTTGAAATTCATCAACCATGATTTCCTTAAATTGATTTCGATAAAGCGAAGCAACATAGCCGTTATTTGCATGAAGAATCTTTAAAGCCATGTGCTCCATGTCAGAAAAGTCAATCACTTCGTGCGCCTCTTTGATTTTTTCATAGATTTCCATATAGGCAAGAACGCAATTGACCAGCTTTTGAACAAGCGGCAGCATAGCCGCTGCATCAGATACCATGACAGCTTCTGGATAAAAAGCAGCAATTAGATCTTCAATCTCCACACATTGCTTACGCAGAGCGGTATAGTTGAGATTTTCTTTATCCGGTGTTGTCGGGATGGCAATCTTAGCCATGGCGATTACAGCTTCTCTTAAACCGTCATAATCATGTCCATCAAGGGCTTTTTTTACATTGTTGATGCCTGCGAGCTTATTAAAAAAAACGGTGCTTTTTTTCGTTTTCATTAACATAGTCAAATTCATAATAATGTTTAATTTCAGCCAGTGCGTCAAGATAGGCGCTAATCTGTGTTTCAAGATAATCAAAAAAAGCTTCTTTGATTGTTGGCGGCAAATCGTGAATTGAATGAATCTCATCATAAGCCTGCGCACATTGGATCAGCCACGCCTGCGGATCAGGCTGTGCATCTGCCAAAGCAGCTATTTTTAAAATCAATGCCCGCAGTTCATCATCAGCTTCAGGGCGGGGTGAAAGCAGCAGGTTAAGCTTTAAGAAGGCATCATCGCACTGTCTTGTTTCCGCATCAAACAGCTGATCCAGCGCCTGCTGCTGATAAGTCCCTGAGCAGCGGAATCAAGAATACTGCCTGCCCTTTTAGGTGAACAATTAATGATGTAATAATAGTTTTGAATGATTGATAAGCAGAAAGAGTGAATTGTTGAGATATGCGCCGTTGTTAATTGAGTTAACTGACTGTTTAGATAGCGTTTTTCTTTTTCATCATTGCATTCCGCAATCAGCCGGGTAATTTCAGAGGAAAGACGTTTTTTCATTTCGGCAGCGGCAGCATTAGTAAATGTCATCGCTAAGATTTCATTTAACTGAACGCCGTCTTTCGTCACCAGTTCCACAAGACGCTGAATTAATACACCCGTCTTGCCGCTTCCCGCCGAAGCAGAAACCAATATGTTCTTATTGCGTACATCAATTGCACGCTGCTGATCAGGGTTCCATGACTTACTCATCGTCTTCACCTCCATGGTTCTTCATTAAACTATCAGGAATATCAACAAGCATTTCCGGCTTGCGTGTATTGCCGCTAAAACGGCAGATCGGCTTATATTTGCAGAATAAGCATGCATCTTCAGCGGGTCTGCATTCAATTCTGCCGGATAAAATCTGTGTAGCTAATGAACGCATCATCTGATCAAGCAAATGTGTGAGAACGCGCGGATCGATCACATCACCGGCGGTTATGCCGCTTTTTACGGAATTTTTAATACCGCCTGTATAATTACCCTCATTATCCATTTCCTCAACAAATTCACTGAAAATCCAACCCTGAAGACGATGAGCCTTCTTCTGTTCATTAAGCAGTGCTTCCGCATCGGTTTCGATAAACTCACCGGCACCGCGGCGTTTCAGTTTCCCATAAGGCAGCGAAAGGTTTTCATTTTTAAAGGAATAATAAAAGGCTCCCAGTGCTTCTTTATTTAAAGCTTCACGGCAATGCATCGCATAAGTAATCAGCTGAAGCTGCTGACCGGAGAAAACCTTATCTTTAACTAATCGTTTCTTTGAACTCTTATAATCAACAATTCTAAAGAACCGCTCATTCTCATCAATGCGGTCAATATAGCCTTTTAATTTTAAGGTAATGCCGCCGCCAACCGGATATTCATGATAAAATTCCTCTTCACACTTCATCGGTGTCAGCGAAGAATGCTCTTCCATTTTTGCCAGCTGGCTGCAATTATTCACCAGAGAAAGCAATTCTTTTTCCGCAATCAGATTAAAATTAAGCTGCGGATAAATCTTGTTCAGCTCTGCACATTGCTCATTGATCAGGCCGCGCAGCTCTTGTTCACTAACGTTGGCATAATCTTTACCATACCGATGAACGAGTGTTTCTAATACATAATGTGAGAGAGTACCGATTTCTGATCATTGAACTGGCATCGATTGGTTCTTGAATCCTTAATCCGAATTTTAAGAAATAGGCATAGGGACAGCCTGTATAGCGCTCTAACGATGAGACAGAACTATGAAGCTCACCCTGTTCATTCAGGTATAAAGCATGGGCGGTTTGTTCAGAGATTTGATAGCGGGCGGTACGCGTTTCTTCCTTTTGGATTAATGGATAGAGGATACTCTTACTATGACCTTTTTCGGCAACGAAATTTTCTATTTCCAAGGATGCTTCGTGATTCTTACCCTCAAAATCATTCAGCGGATAAGAGAAGATAAGTTTCGGCGCATAGTTCATCAGCACAAAGCGATTCTTAATAAAGTGACCATAACGTTCATCAAGCGTAGGATAGCCTGAAATTAAAGCAAGATAGTTCTCATCGAAAATACCGCTCTCTGAACTGAAGCCGGGAAAGCTTTTTTGTGTGCAGCCTAAAACAAAGCAGGTATCATCACAAACCAATAAATCGTCAGGATCAAGCACCAGAATGCCGCCGATTGTATCAGCTTTTTTATTGCTGCCCATAGCTTCCAGCTCTTCAAGAACTAAACGGCAGTCTGATTCATCATGTATCAATTCAAGGGCATCCGCAAATAAACGCTGAATCTTTTTATATGCCTTGATATCGGTTTTAGCTTGTTGGTTCAAGATGGCATCAATATTAGTAAATAACTCACGATAAGATTGATACTTAGTCAAGGATTGCATCATCGGCATGATTTTAGCGCGTTCTTCTTCCGCTTTTTGAATCAGAGCCGCTACCGTTTCCACATCGCGCTCCGACATTAGATTATAGGTAAAAGCCTGATTCAAATCGGGGAAGGCATCATCCCATTGGCAGTTAAAAATCTGATAAGCCTGAAACAAAAAAAGGCGTCTGAAAGGTCGAAAAACAATTTGTATTTAAACAATTCAGGCAGTTTTCCTGATTATCATCAAGGGCAAAACGCAGCATATTCGCACTCTTTAATGCAAGGTTATTAATTCCGGATTCAGATAAAAAGGTATATGGCAGCTGATAACGTTCTAAAAGCTGACGTACCAATGGGTGATAACTCTGATCAAGCAGACAAAGCTGTACTTGTGAACAATCCATCTGATCAAGGATGATTTTTTGAATTGCAGCTTCAATTTCCTGCCGCTTGTTGGCAGCATGATAAAAGGATACCTGTGCATCAAACTTTTCAAACGCATAAACTTCGGCTCCCTTATCAATCAGTCTGCGCAGACACAAGTCTGTAAATGAATCACTTTGACGGTATACAAGAATCAATTTTTTAATTTCATCTTCGCTGATATTGTTTAAAATTTCTAAACGCCGTTCATTTTTTGAAGGATATCGCAGCGTTTTTAAGATATGCTTTAACTCTTTCTGCAGTTCATTGTTTTCAGGCAGCATATCAAAGTCCAGGCTAAAACCCCTAAACTTTTCCAAGAAAGTAAGACATTCCTGTTCAAAAGAAGGTGTTATGCAAATATGTTTAAGCTGATTCAGCTCTTCAGCAATCAGCTTCATCTGTTGGTGAATCGAAAGTTTAATCTCAATCTCTGAACGATCATCATTAAAATCAAAACTCATCAGCCAACTGTTTAAGGAGAGCACCTTTACGCCTCTTATTTGTTTCTCTGCCAGCTGTTTATGAATGAGAACGGCAGTATTCTCAGGGCATAAAATTGTTCTGTTTTCGAGGCTTTTCGTGAATAAATTCATATAGTACCTTCCTTTCTTCCTATATTATAAAGCAAGATGACTTTTCATAAAAGGATTGACCTTTTTTATTGCAAAAAAGCAACTTTTTGTCATAAAATTGATGTGTAATCATTTTATTTTAGTCAATAAAATAGTACAATAAGAAAAAGAGGGATTAAACATGAAATATAGAACGCTAGGTAATATCAAAGACAGAGTATCCTGTCTTGGCTTTGGTTCAATGCGTTTCCTAACTGATAAAGATGGAAACATCATTCAGGAAAAGGTAAACGAATTAATCAAAACAGCAATAGAATCCGGAATTACTTATTATGATACGGCATATGTATATCATGATGAGCATTCTGAAAAAGCTCTTGCTGAAGGCTTGAAGCCTTACCCCAGAGAGAGTTATACATTAGCGGATAAGCTGCCTGTTCATTTAGTAAAAAGTGAAGATGAGCTTGATGGTTATCTCGATCGAATGCTTGAACGGCTGAATACTACTTATATTGACTTTTTTCTGCTTCACGCTATGAGCTTTGAGCGGTTTCAAAAGGTTAAGCTGTATCATATTGGTGAATGGCTGGATCGAAAGAAAGCGGAAGGAAAGATTCGTTATGCTGGCTTTTCTATCCATGAGAAAGATGCATTAATTGATGAATTACTTTCTTATTATCCATTTGATTTTGCACAGATTATGCTGAATTATATGGATGTCGTTCATGAACCGGGTATGGTTGGTTATGATAAGCTTACAAAAGCCAATGTACCGGTAATTATTATGGAGCCGCTGCGCGGAGGTTCGTTAGCGAATATACCAGATTTCATTGCTGAACCTTTTAAGAAATTTGATGCGGCGAGGTCTTATGCTTCGTACAGTTTTCGCTGGTTGTTGAATTATCCAAATATTATGACGATCCTGTCGGGTATGAATGAAATGGATCAGCTTTTAGATAATATCAAAACCTTCAACGATGAAACCCCTGTGAGTAAAGAAGAGCTAGAAGCGGTAAATCAGGTAAGGGATGAGCTAATGACTAAACAGAAGGTACCTTGTACCGGCTGTCGTTATTGTATGCCTTGTCCGTTTGGCGTTGATATACCGGGCAGCTTCAAAGCTTGGAATGACCGTGCAAAGGCACGTTTCACAGAAGAGCAAAAGGCAATCCAGTTACCAGCTGAAAGTCCAGTCAATTGTCAGGCTTGCGGGCGATGCGAAAGCTTATGTCCACAGCATATTCAGATTATTGATATGTTAAAGAAATGCAATAAAGAAATGACAAAGGAGTGAGAACGATGAGTGAAATACTGGAAGTTCTGGGAGCGTGTGCTGATCAGAGAACCGATAATGGCTGCTGCGAATTCAACGGCTATTTAGAGGATTATATCACAATTCTTGAAGAGCGTGAGGACTGCGAAAAGCAGTTAGACCTGTTTAAGAAATTCATGGAAATCAATGAAAGCTACCGCATAATCGTGAATCTGCAGCTTACATGCAGCAAAGAAACGATTGCTAATCAGATCATACGCTACAAAGATGCATTCAAACTTCCGGAAGGTCAGTTAAAAGCACCTTATATTCTCTACACCAAAGTTAATGAAAAAGCTACTGGTATCCTTTGCTCGTTTGGCGGTAAGGATGAAACAATTTATGCCAAAGGGGCTTACCTTGTATTAAGTGAGCCTGGTAATCAATATGAAGCGATTCGTAATGACCTTGTGTCGGTTGCCTTTGATGATGAAGTACTGACACATCAGATGGATTTGCTGAAACGTTTCGTTATGGGCAGTGATAAGGCCGGTTATATTCAACGCGGTCTGGATATGATTATATTTAAGAATCTTGATGAGATGGCAGAAACAGCAACAGCAATCGCACAGGAATTATGTACAGAGGGTGTTGAGGCTTTGAAAGAGGAAGCTGAACCACGGCAGGCGATTTATAAGCTGATTGAACGCTGGTTCTATCTGAAAAAGTTTGTTTATGTGCAGACGATGATGGATAAAAGCAGATTAAACAGTTTATATGGCGGGAATCCTAAGAAACAACGTCAAGCTGCGAAACAAAATGCTGATGCCATTAAGTATGTGTCTTACAGTGAATGCTGGCAGCATACATCTAAATGAGTAATAGAAACCCAATCTTTTTCTGATTGGGTTTTGTCTTGTTATGGTATGTTATGTTATAATTTTTATAAAAATGTGAACTTTTTTGTGTAAATTGTTAAAAAAAAGGACTGAAATGGTAAAAAATGGAAATTTATAACTCGTTTTTAACGATAAAAGCCTTATAGACAAAAAGTAATAATTAATTATAATGGAGTAGAAAAGGAGGAATTAATTATGAAAAAATGTTATTTACTTTATTACTGGCTGGGGTTACTAGCATGTCATTATGCTTCCCTGGACATTGTACACATGTACACAACGAGGATTGCGGACCTGATGGTGTGAACTGCACGCATGAGTGTGTTACTGTACAACCATTGGGAGATGAACACGTACCTTATTAATCAAGGAACAAAAAATGGGTGGCGGCATGAATGAGCTAGGGAATAAAATTAAGTTATGGAGAAATTATAGGCATCTTACTTTGGAACAATTAAATGTAATGACAGGAATACATTATGCGAGATTAAGCAAATTCGAAAGAGGCGTTGAAATTCCGAATCAGCAAATGTTGGAAAGAATTGAAATTGCACTCGATGTGAAATTTGATGATCTTAAAATAGTTGATGAAGAAATAGAAGCATTAATTTTTGACTTTATTGACACTCTTTTCTATATGAGAATGAATTTTGACTATTTCATTGATATCATAAATGAGAAAAGAGAAGTTATATGATTAATCAAAATTATTATAAAATTAATTTGATTGAATATATCATTTCGGTTTTAAAAAGTAAAATCGAAATATCTGATAAATTGGAAAAAAGCTTAAATTCTACAGTAGAACCTAATACTCTATATCAACAACTATATTTAGAATATAAAGCAGTCAAGATGCATTCATTGAGACATTTCAACGAAGCTTTTGTTTATGCTGAAAAGGCATTGTCTATTTCTAATTACAATAAGAATACTGCAATGATTAATTTTCATTATAGCTTATTGCATCACGATTGCGGTCAGTATGAAGATGCTAGAAAGTATTTGATGCAAGCTAAACAGATGTTTCTTGATGGTTGTTCTTATAAAAGAGCAATAAATTGTGATATTCAGATGGCTAACATTTATACTAGAATTGGATGCTATAAGAAAGCTATAGAATTACAAATCGCTTGTTTAGAAGTTTTTCATTATATGGAAGTAAATGATAGTATGAGAGCTCTCACATTGAGAAATACAGCTTGGGTACATATTTTAATGACTGAATATGAAAAATCATTGAAAATTTTAGATGAGGCAGAGAAACTAGAACCCAAAAATGGCAACCTAATTCTATACAAAATTTGGTGTTATTATAGTTTGGGTAGATATTATGATGCAAGAAAAATAATAAATGATAATCAACATTTATATGATGTATCTATTTATAAAGATCGATTCAAATTATTTGAATATTTAGTCATACATGGAAATCAAAAGCCTACGAAAGAAATTGGTCAATAAAGCTAAAGAAGTATATGAAAATTTAGCAGAAAAAGAAGTTTATGAAAACATGTATTTCTATCTTGATATCCTAATTAATTTACTTGATAGAGCTGATGATAAGGATGAATTAATCCATTACTTAAAAATTAAAGGGCATTTGGGGAAATGAACTATTAATTAACGTTAGAAAATAGCAACTATTAGCTGCTATTTTTATTTTTGCTAATCGTGGTTAATTTGAGCAGTAAAATGTTTACTAATGTTATTACTAAGGCATGATATGTTTTATAAATATTCATATCTCAAAGATTATATCTAAAATATATAATGAAAATTTGATTAAATTCAATTATTTTTGTACTGTTATAATTGAAATTATCGTTAATTTTATGAATGTGCTTTTGAATATAGTTTGTGTGTTTATAATAAACGATAATGCTTTAAATTCATTTAATTCATCCCCTTAGTTTGTGTTTTCACATATAGGGTTTGAACTAAGTATGTAAATAGTGTAATATAAAATTTAAGATATAGTTTTTATGTATTCAGAATTATGTATTAATCAAAAATTGTCAAACAATTTTGGGTAAGGGGGAAATACATTATGATTAGGAAGGTAATTTACTGCGTAGTATTATTAATGTGTTTTGTTTTTATTGGCTTAAAGATATTTGATAAAATGAATCCATACTCACAAGACACTGAACAACAAATTATTTTAGAAGAAAACAAAGCTGCTGATCAATCAGGTAAAGAAGCTAAAACTGAAAATATGAATAATTATCCACAGGAAATAAATGATGTTAATAATTATTTTGAAATAGTAGAAACTACTGTAAAGAAAACTAATGATTTTGAAACTGTTCCAAGTGATACATTCTTAAATAATTTTGTGAGTTTTACTTGGCCAGATAATGTTTCCTTCAATCCATTATACTTAGATGATGAGGGTGTTGTATATGGCGAAGCGGATGCTTCAGATAACAGAAGTGCATTATTTCTAGGTTCTTATGATTGTAATACTGGAGAATTTAAAAAATTGAAAGATATTGGTTTTGACTCATTATACGCCTCTATCAAAATACTCATAGCTTATAATGAAAGTTTGATATTCGAAGAATATGATCAAGCAAGCGGTACTGCCGTATACTATCTATATGACTTGAAATCAGGAGTATGCACTGAATTTAAACGTAGTGAAAATGTACCTCCACATTATAATATTGTTAATATGAGTAATGATGGAATCATGTTTAATTGGTACGATGATTTATCGATGGGTTATATTATCGAATATTATTCATTAAAAACAAAAAACTTTGAGTTAATTGAAGAAGAAAATAGCGGATATCCTGTTTATCATAAAGGTTATTGGTACTATTTAAGAGTAGATAACGATAATCTAATCACTCAACTAATTCAATATGAAATGAAAACTAAAACTAAGAAAATCATATATGAAACAACAGGGCTCAATGAATATTTATTTGGCTTATATGGTGATGGAAATAATTTAATCCTTGTAATGGAAAATGATCCACTTGAAAAAGTATATAAAATAGATGTTGAAAATGGCAAATTTAACTATTATTTCGAGGATGAATGGATTGAAGTAGTCAAAATAAAAAATGGTATAATGACTTGGTCAGGAACAAAAACTATTGAAAACAGAAGTCGTCCTCAAAATTATTTGTTTGGATTTGAACACAGATATTCATTATTTGTACGCAGACAGTGGTTTAATGTTATCTAATTCTGGTATTGCATGGATAGATTTAAAAAACCGGATAATGAGATTGTGAAAGGGCAGATATGCATTAATGAAAATTCGCAGTTATCATATCAAATAATGAATAATAGATAGTAATTACAATATACGAAAAAGTCATCACCATGAACGGCGATGACTTTTAATACATTCTTTAATTACTTAGAAGCAGTAGCTGCCATAACGATGGCATTTACATATCCCGGAGCATCAACTAAAGTTGTACTTGAAATTGTATCAAGAACTTCTTCACTTGATTTACCGCCTAATTCCTTCAACTCAGCAATTGTCTTGCCTGCTACATAATCTTGTACCATATTGAAGTTTTCGTCGATAGCGATCGTAGCACCGCTCTTAGCCATGTTTGCACTGTACATTTCAGCATTTACACGTTTAGAACCTAATACTTTTGTAGGATCTGTTAAGTTATCTTTTAAAGTTTCACTGTTAGGAACACCAGTTGCTTCTGCACCATCGAGATATTGAAAATCATCAATATAAGCAAGAACAACTTTGTCACCATCAGTTACAGCCGTAGCAAGAGTGAAGCACTTTGTGCCGTGAGCAGCAGCTTCAACTTGTCCGATTTTCAGAGCAGTAACATCACCTTCATAAGATACTTTAGGATTACCCTGAGCAGCTTTAGCAGCTTCTGCGATTGCATTCAGGTAGCCTGGCATATCAACCAAAGTAGCTCCTGAAATTGTATCGATTAATTCATCACTTGTTTTACCAGCTAATTCTTCAACTTCAGCAATTGTTTTGCCAGCTACATAATCTTGAATTGTATTGTAATTGACATCAATAGCTACTGTTGAACCGCTCTTAGCCATGTTTGCACTGTACATTTCAGCATTTACACGTTTAGAACCAAGTACCAAACCCTCATTCCAGTAATCAGCTAAGGTTTCACTGTTTGGAATACCGGTAGCATCAGCAGCTGACAAATACTGATAATCATCAATGTAGGCAAGCAGAATCTTGTCTCCTTCAACAACAACAGTCGCTGTTGTGAAGCATTTAGTGCCATGAGCGGCAGCTTCAACTTGTCCAATCTGAAGCTCAGTTTTAGCGGCTGGCTCAACCACCTTATTATCGTCCGCAGGTTTTTCAGGTTCAGTTGGTTTTGTTGAACAGCCTGCAACGGTTACCGCACATAAAAGCGCAGTAAATAATCCTATAATTTTCTTTGGCATAAATTAATGTACCTCCTGATTAAGATTATAGACTGATTATATGCAGAATACCACATGTTTGCTCATTAATTAGCTCTCAAGGATAAATGCTGTTTATATTTAGAACAATATGGTGAAACTTTAGAAAATTTATTAAAAAAAACTGATGTTTTTATCATCAGTTCTTAGTTGGATCAATCAATAATACCTGCCATATGCATCAACTCTTTCGCATTGGTTGTCTTACACTGACCATCTTTGATCTGATAGTCAAAATGAATTTCATTATTCTCATAGGTTTCCGAGAAGTGATAATTAGTCAAAGTAGGCAGCGCTGTGCATAATTCAAAGTCATGGGTTGTTACAAGGGTGATCAGCCATGATTGATTCAGACGCTGAATCGCTTCCTTAGCACCGACAATGCGGTCAGCGCTGTTGGTACCTTTGAATATCTCATCAATCAATATTAAATTAAATTTTTGAGTTTTGCTGGCTTCCATAATATCTTTGATACGCAAGATTTCAGCATAGAATGTGGATATACCTTCTGATAGTTCATCATGCAGACGCATGGATGAGATTACATGCATTGGTGTGCAGCTGAAGCTTTTGGCACATACTTCACAGCCCATCAAGGCTAACACTGTGTTAATGCCTACACAGCGCATAAAGGTGGATTTACCGGACATATTGCTGCCGGTGATAATATTGCTGCCTTTTAGATTGAAATCATTAGCTACTACCTTATCAGGATCAATCAGCGGATGGGCGCATGCCTGCGCGCTGATGCTTGGCTGTTCCTCATTATGTACTAACGGCGTGCATGTGCCGCGCACGGCTGCCAGAATTGAACATGATACCAAAGCTTCCATTTCACCGGCTGTTTCAAGCCATAATTCCAGCTTATCTCCATATTTATTTTTCCAGCGCTCCAAAATATACAGGCACTGCAGGTCAATCATAAACAAACCGTTAAAAGCAAGGTAGAGAATTGGATTATTACGCAATGAAAATAATGATAAGATAATGTCTAAGTGCTGACAGGCAGAGCTTGCTGAACCATTGCTATTTAGTATTTGCTGAATATCTTTCAGGCGCTCACTTTTGAACTCAGCAATTTCTATGCATTTGAATAATTCCATGGCTGCCGATATCTGATCCTTTAATTGACCATAACCGTCAATTTTCCGCCACTGCGCAAAGAGATGCCAATAGATAAAAATAATTGAATAAAGAATGCAGAGGCAAATACAATACCGGACAGTTTATTAAAAACCGCCAGTAAACCAATTAAAAGTAATAATAACGGCATCAGACATAAGAAGGGTAAATACTTATAAGAAGTATATTGTTTGAAACTATTCAGTCGGTCTTTAGTGACCTGACAGTCAGTTCCACTTTGTATTTTTTGATTAATTAATAACTTTTGAAATTGTATGGAGAATTCATGATTGCTTAATTCAGAAACCGCTGCCTGCTGTCCAGCCAGTCGATAGAGCGGCAATTTCCGCATAGCAAGTCATAAAATGCCTGTTTGCCAAAGCATGTGCGGGCAATCGATATCAATTGATAAAGAGAAGCTTTGCCTATTAAATCAAGATCCAGAAAGGTAGCGTCCGCATCCTTGATAAATTCGTCACCCTTTTCAGGGAAATTTCGCCAATTGCCGTGAATACGGTCGAAATACTGCTGGCAAACGAGAATTTCATGCTCACAGTCTTTGATTTTAGCTTTGATTCTGCCATGCCCCATCACTGCTATGATAAAAGCAATCAAAGCGGCTAATGCCAGCCAGCCGCCTAAGCTTTGCCCCATATTGCCGGCCATCACGATGCCGACAAGGATCACAATGAAAAAACTAAAACGCAGGAACGAGTAAAACCCTGACTTTTTCTTCAAGGTTACCAAGTAATTTTCCAATCGTTTTATTCGATATAACCACTTAGATTCATCAATCATAAAATCTTCCTTTCCGCAAAAAGCGATATGTTGTCATATCGCTTACTTTGTTTCATCTAAATATTGTTTCATTCTGGCTGCTAAGCCTTTACATTTTTCAATGCTCAGACTGCATACCGCAACTCGGATTCCGTGATTCACCTTTACAGTAAATATGTTATTTGCCAGCAATCGATCATGGTACCGATCACGGCGATCATTATCCTCAATCTGTATCGTTACAAAGAATCCTTCTTTATATGGATAACATGGCAGACCGCATGCCTCAGCTTCAGTTTTAAAAATTTCACTGCGCTGTTTCAGATAATCAATATAAACGTCTTTTTCATTCATGAAATCCTTATAATGCTCAGTTGTAACCTGATAGAAGTTATCCATAGCCGCGTTGGGAATATTACTCCAGATAGCACGGGCTGATTTTTCAAAGACTATTTCTGCCTGGCGTACACTTTCAGCACTCTGTGCTAACAGAATAGCCGCTCCGCAGCGCAAACCATAAGAAGTCATCGTTTTGGAACAGCTGAATGCCACTACTACCATGACTTGCTCTGTAATGGCATTGAAAGCTTCCATATATTTTCTTGAATTCTCTAAGTCATAGGCATAATCAATGTAGGCAATATCATTCAGGATTACACAAGGCACCTGTTTGCTGCATTCATTCATAAAAGCTATAACGTTGTCCCATTCTGCACGAGTCATCGTGTAACCGGTAGGATTGTGACATGGATCATTGATTACGACACAAATGCGGTTCTGTTCATTGATTACACTCAATACAGTTTCCTTGAAAGAGGTAAGATTAAACTTATCACCATCAAACATTTTTATATTTTTTAGCCTTCAGCTGTTTGTCAGTTGCCATTAAAGCATAGGAACCCCAAGCAATATCCGGCAAAATTACAGTTTCTCCCGGTTCTAAGATATCGGAGAATGTCATTGATACCGCACCGGTACCGCCAGGTGTGGCAATGACACTATGTGCCAGCCTGACATCAGCTGCGCCGATTGTCCAATCCGCAACTCGCTGACGGAAGGTAGGATTTCCCGTAAAACTGGAAGCATACGCAGCTTTAACTTCTTTTTTGATTTTATCATAATTATCAAAAACACTCTTAAAGGCTACCAGATTGCCATCTTCATCATAAAGTGATCCGATTGTCGCGTCAACAACCTGCTCAGCGCCGAATTTAGCTTTTGCTTCCTTGGCTTTAGATACTACGGCAAATACGGTATCCTCAATCGGTGTCAGATTAGCACTGTTTTTTGTGAAATTCATACTGAACCCTCGCTTTCTTAATGGTTATATACACCAATTACTTTAAAATTAGAACTGCTGTTGCGGCATTCTTCAAGCATACTCTGCATCTTCTCGTCACGATAATGACCTTCAATTTCCATATAGAAATAATACTGCCAAGAAGCATCTTTTAAGGATCTTGACTTGATATTCTCCATGTTGAAGCCATATTTTGCTACAATCTGCATGATTTTAGCTAACTGTCCGGATTCATGATGCACTGTGAATACTATTGATAAATGATTGCCATCTTCCGGCAGTTCATTACCGACAACGACAAACCGGGTCGTATTGTCCTTGCTGGTGTTAATGTTCTCTGCAAGGACTTCAAGTCCGTATAATTCAGCTGTTTCAATAGAAGCTATTGCGGCTTTGCTTTTATCCTGACTCTCGCTGACAAATTTTGCTGCCAGTGCAGTATTAGCATAAGGTATTAATTCATAATTAAAGTTTTTAAGGAAATCCCGGCATTGATTAATTGCCTGATCCTTGGAATATACCTGTTTAATATCACAGAGTGTCGCACCTTTTAAACCAAGCAGATTCTGATTGATCTTTAAATCATAAATTGATTGTATCACAACATCATATCTAAATAATAAATCCAATATTTCGCCGACTTCTCCTGTATAGCTGTTTTCAAAAGGCAATACAGCTTTTGCTATTTCATGATTTAATACACCCTTGACAGCACCCTCAAACGCAGGGTAATCCTTCAATTCTCCATGAGGAAACAAGCGCTGGGCGGCAATATGTGAAAATGCTCCCAAAACTCCCTGATAACCATAAGTTTCACTATTCATGATTGATTCCTGATAGCTTTTGGATATATCCATTATAGATTGAACATATTCACGATAAAATGGCAGTAATTTCTTATTCTGCATTTTTGAACTGTTCATTTCAATTACGGATGATTCTCTTTCAGGATCGAAAATCTTCATATTATTCGCTGTTTTATAAGCGATAACCTCTTCGACAGCTGCCATGCGTTTTTCAAATAATCCACGCATCTCGTTGTCTATCTCATTGATCTCAGCTCTTGCTTTTTCTAACTGATTCAAGCAGGCACCCTCTTTCACTATCATCTATTTTATAACAAATAAGCGCCCTTGAATAGATGAAAAAGGTGTTTTCAGAAAAGAAATGTAAATATCATGAATGATGCAAAGCAAAGCTATAACTAAAGGAACAGATGGATGCGGCGAAAGCGGCAGGTGCTGAGTATATCATTTCATTGAATCTGAATGTTGAGGGGATTCTTTATACAAAAGCAGTAGGGCTTGTATCGGTATCGGATGCGTTTACACCCTACGTCTCATGAAGCCGATTTTGTGAAGCTATTCCCGGCGAGTGCTGCGGGACAGAGTAATATTAAAGCTATAATAATGCCGCTTTCTCAAGGTATGCTGATTGCATATAAGCAGTATGATATTTTATGGAGTATGCAGCAAAATCGGCGGATATTGTGCAGAAATTTTAGATTTATAGGAGAATATTATCCCTTTTTGTCAATTACGTTTTTAACTTAACTCTCTTGATATAAAAAGCTATTTTAAGTTCATAAAATAGCTGCTTTTCACATATACGCCTAATTCAATATCGCAGGAAACCGGCGATTGTCTTATAAAGTATACAATATAAGACATCCCACATGTATTCATTATACGTACAAAAAGCTGATTTGTAAACGATTTCTCATTCAAAACTGCAAACAATTTTCATAATTTTTTCCAATATTTACGTGTATCACAAAGTATACATTATGAGACAGAAGTAGCATAAGTGTGGATTTATTTCGGCACTTGATATATGGGAGGTTAAAGGAATATGAAAAAATCACGTTTGTTTGCATTTTTGTTGTCACTATCAATGATTTTAGGATTGGTGCCAACACCGACGTTGGCTGAGGTCAGTAATGTCAATACTGGCGGCGGTTCAACACTGACGAGTTCAACGTCAACATGGAATGGACATTACGTTGCATCGACTACAACGATCAGCAATGTAAAAGTAACCGGGGATACGACTGTTTACATCCCGGCGGGAGTTACATTAACAGTAAAGGGTACTGATGGCAGTACGGCTTATACAGGGCTTAACGCAGCGACAGCTATGGTGAGTAAGGCTGAACCTGATTCGTGGAGCGGTAAAAATGCAATCACGATCAATCCGAATGTCACACTGACATTCAGTGGTCCGGGTGTCTTGATTGCTATCGGCGGTAACGGACATGCCGGCGCAAACGGTGCAGTTGCATATGCTCTAACGATGAATCAGGGAGCTGCCGGCGGTCGCGGCGGTGATGGTATCTATGTTGGAAAGGATGCTGTCTTAAACTTTGATGGTACCTTCTCAGGTACTGTACAGCTTCGCGGCGGTAATGGCGGCGCAGGTGGTGTAGGTCAGCAAGCAGCAGAGTATGCAGATTCAGGATTGCATACCGGAGAGGATGCTACACGGTATACTATGCCGATTTTAACCCCTCGTCAAAAATCAGGTGATGGCGGTCAGGGTGGTCATGCCGGTTATGGTATTTCAAATAACGGTAATGTATATTTCAGCCAAGACATCGGCAATTTTGATTTACATAAAGAGGGTGGTATTACTACCGGTCAGATCAATGTAAAAGGTGGTATTGGCGGTACAGGCGGTAATGCCGGTGAGTTAGCAGCCGGGACCGGTATTTCTAATACAAATGGGATATCTTCTGGGAGCCACCCATCACGTGCACAAGCCGAGAGTACGGCAAGGCAAAATGCAGAAGATCGAGCGAAAGCAGGTCTTACAGGCGGCACAGTAGCAATAACAAGCTCAAATGTCAGTAGCACTCCAAGTAACGTATTAAGCGCCGGTTCTTATCAGGTGCGTGATTCTCAAGCGGGTAATGGTGGTTTGGCAGGTCTGTCAGGATATGGTATCAATGGCGGCAATATTTATTTTAATCGAGGTACGACAGGTATTGAAGGCGGTAATGCCGGCGGTACAAGTATGCGGAATCGGGGAGCTTCGGTCAGTCACCATTTTTATAGAAATAATAATAGTCTGACTATTGCTAACGCTTCAGCTTCATGTACCCAAACAGATGGAAACTCATGTGGTACTGGCACCGGGTCAGATAATCGAACTTGGTATGAGCCATATGAATTTGTGTTAAGTTATATTCATGAGGGTTATACATATTCAGTTGTTGAAACTTATGCAATAGGTAATGCTAAAATTTATAACAACGGCGGTACAAGCTTCGCTATTTTCGGTAATAATGGTGCGGGTACGGCTTTATATAATACAACTGTTGAATCACTGCCGGAACAGTCCGGCACATTCTTTAATGGCAACGGTACGAGTGTGACTTCAAATACAGACACAACCACAAGTTTGCGTGTAAAATTCATCGAAGGTTATGGTGATTTTGCTGCCCATGCCAAGAATCTTTATGTTTTGAATGCGGGTGATTCATGGGTTGATGCTGATGGACAAACGCATGTTTCAGAGGGCTTTAAAGTAAACGGTGAAGTTTGGAAAACATTAGATGTATATGTTAGCCCACAGGGTTATCTATACCTTTCCGGTTTAAGCACCGGTGACACAATTTCTTTTGATCTTGCAATTGGCGCATCTAAAACCGGTAACGCCGGTGATGAAGCTAAGCTCTTGACCTTTAGCAGCGGCGGTGGTGTTTATCACTATGCAGGTAATGTAAAAGAGGGTGTAACAGCGAGCTGGTCAAGTGATGCTGACAGCAGTTATACGGGATCAAATTTTGATTTAGAATGGCTTAAGAGCACTGATTTCAGTAGAACCGTAGAAATTTATACAGGCCCTCAGCTTGCTGCGGTAGCATGGGCGGTAAATAATCCGACAGCTGATGGCGGTAAATATAAAGATGCAGTTACCGCCGGTTATGTGCTTAAGAATGACATTGATTTAGGTAATTTCGATTGGACACCGATTGGTACGGAGGAAAATCCGTTCATGGGTGCATTCGATGGTAAAGGCAGGACAATTTCAAATGTGCGTTTACGTACTATTGAAGGCCGTGAAAGCTATGGCTTATTTGGTACGGCTGTAAATGCCAGAATCGGTAATCTGACAATTACTCGTAACAAATTCACGCATGCACAGCAGGATACCATTAGTCAAAATCAGCAGAATAGCAATACTACATCCGGTGGTGACTACAATATTGGAGATCTGAATATTATTTTTGTAAAACAAGATAATACAGTTCATGCAGGTGTCTTAGTCGGACATACCACAGATAGTACGATTCAGAATGTAACTGTGAGTGATGTACCAGTAGGCGCAACGACCGGAGCAACCAGTGAGAATGGTGATGTATATGTAGGAGGTTTAGTAGGTTTAGCAGAAAATACAGACTTATTAAACAATAATGTTATAAACGTCAATGATAAATCAATTGGCGATGATAAAGTTCAAGACAAATCAATTAATTTCTTAGCAACATCAACGAAAGGTCAAGCTTGGTCTGGTGGTCTGGTCGGTAAGATTACCGGTAATAAAGATACAGCAGCGGTTGTCAGCGGCAATAAAGTAACAGCAGTGAATGACACAACCGCAGTCGTGGTGAATGCAAGGGGTAAATTTAATTCTTATGCCGGCGGTATCATCGGTGAAGCCTTGGAAGTATCGGTATTCTCAAATACTTATTTAAGTACGGATAATAATGCATCGAATCAAGTAAAGGTTTATTCCAGCCATGAAAAAGCTTGGGCAGGCGGTATCATCGGTCATATCCAAAATGAAGGATATGGCAAGGTGGCTGTATCTGATATGCACATTACCAATATCGGTATTGAAGCTGACAGCTTTAGACAAGGTGCATGGGCAGGCGGTCTTATCGGTCAGGCTTATGCTTACAATGGTGTCGAATTAACTAACCTTACTATCAGCGGTAATGAAAAAAATGATATTATCGTGGAAGGTGCCGGTGATCTTTACGCAGGCCGGTTAGCGGGTGAAAGTAATAAGACTACGGTTGTTAATGGTAATCTGACCAATACAGGTAAAGTAACAATTACTGCCACAATAAAAGAGACAGGCAGTGGTGATATTTATGCTGCCGGGTTGATCGGTAAATTAAATGACCGGGGCAGTATCAATAATACAAGTGTGTGGAATACCGATATAACGGTACAAACATCTAGTCAAACACCGGGTAATGCGTGGGTTGGCGGTCTGTTAGGTTATGCCGAGGATACATCAATTACAGCATCCCATGTGAATTATAGAGAGCCAACAGCCGGAAGTGATGCTTCAGCTAATTTCAGTTCATCAGCAATCACCGCAGCTAATGCTGTTCAGACGGTTGCCGGTGGTCTTGCAGGTGAAATTATCAATCCGAAGGATACATTAAGAACCGCTAATGAAAATAGCTATAAAACGAACAATGCGGCTTCGATTACGTTCACATTACCAGCTGAAAATGTAACAGCGGGTGGTTTGTTCGGGAAAATCAATGATGCTTTAATCGCAACGAGTTATGCGAGAGATTATACGATCAAGACAGCAGCGGATGGTGTTCCTAAGGGCTTTATCGCCGGTGTGGCTGGTTCATTAACAACCAGTGAGCTGATTGCTGTTTATGGTGTTGGTGCCGGCGGCAATGTAATCACAACGTATCCCGGTATGTATGCTGATGGTGAAGGTAACCGTTTCTATGGCAGTTACGTATTCCATACAGTCTTTGCACCACATCCTGAGAAAGATGGCAATGCTTATGCGAATACATACTATGTAGATAGTGCAGATGAAGCCACCATTAACTACATCGCTGCATCAAAGGGTGTAGAGACTATTGTTCAAGCTGAACCTTATTATGTCTTAAGCAATGACCTATATGAATTGCGTACGACTTATAATGATCATATTGAAGGTTCTACAAATGCCGATCAGTATAAATACAAGGAATTAACAGCGGTAAAGGCAGAGTATTTCACTGGCAATCAGGTTAATGATTCAATGTGGAATTTACTGCATTTCTATCGTAAGAATAACTTAAATGATATTACAACTCAGTATGAGCAACGGGTAGGTTATGCGATTAACTTTAATACGATAACTGATAATTTATGGGGAAACTGGCTGAAACCGGCTGCCAGCTTGCCTAAAGTATTTACCTTAGGTATTCAGCCGGGTACTGATTACGGTCATATGAAGGTAAATGTTGAGGGTGAACCGGCTTATTCTTCTTTTATCAATCCGGGCTCTAAATCATATACACCGGAATCTAAGTTAATCTTTACAGCTGAGGAACAAGCAACACTGCCTTCTGATATTTGGTTCTATTCCTTTGATTACTGGAAAGTGTCAAGCGGTGCTGATAAGATTCAAATGTGGATACCGGGCAGAGATTCTTTAACTGATTTATCGGGATCAACAGTTACAACTTCACAGATCCGTTTAGTTATGCCAAATAGTGCTATGAACTTAACGGCTGTCTTTAAACGTAATGATAATTATTTCCGTTCACAAATGAATCTTGCATTAAGTAAAGCAATGACAGCTGCTTTAGCAAAACAGGCAACGGCAGGGGATTATGCCTCACTGGGTGAACAGCTTCAGGATATGCTTGATCGCGGGGATATTGAAGAAGCCACAGCACTATTGATCGATAATATGGATTTAGGCAGTTCATTAAACGCTAATGGCAGTGTTTATAAGGCGTTTGATCAATTCTTATCGAATCCTGTTTCAAAATCACCGAATACGGGGAATACATTCACTCAAGTTTATCCAAATGCGAACACAGATTTATATAAGCAGCTGAGTGATAAAGCAGCGGTTATCAAACAAATGACAGAGGAAGCTGTTAAGACGGTAATGAGCAGGGATACCTTCGTTGCCGGCAGCTATGAAATCGAACTTACACAAATGACACGGGAGGATGATGAAACCACCGCTACATTAGAAGGCGGCAAGGTTCAATATGTGGATATCGGTGTGGATATTTTCGGTTCCGGTAAATTTAATAAATATGTAAGCAGTCAGTATGTATTTGAACAATCGGGTACAGACGATAATGGCAATAACAGCCGCCCGGGTATCGCTTCGGCGAATGGGATGGATATTACTATTTCAACGGTATTTAATGATACCGGCAATGCTGCGGCAGATAACCCAACCGCACCTAGCAATAGTATAAGCGGTGATACTTACGGTCACGGCATTAAAGGCGGTTTGTATCTTTCATATGAAAATCCGGCTGATTTCAGCAGCAGTGGTCTTGATGTATATGGTAATTCAATTTGGGCTGATGTTGAGAAGAATGAAGCAGGTAAATATGTTTATGCTTTACAGCATGAAAAGCTTGTTGAAGATAAACACGGTAAAACTTATGTCTATATAAAGGAAGTAGATGCCAACGGTTATGAAGTAGTAACACGGTTGGAGGTTGGCGTTTCCGCTATTGCTGCCGAGAATGTTAAGGTAAATGAGCAAACAACTAATATCGCTATCGGTAACGGTGAAGAAGCTGAAAGCGGTTATAAGGACAGCTGGGCTTTATGGTGGGACACTGTACAGGCTGAACAGGCCGTCGACAGCAGTTATAAGAAGATGCTTCATGGCGGTGAAAGGGATCCGTATACTACGTACCAAACACAGGAAATCTCCGGTGCATATGCTGAGGGTATCTATGTAGAGGTTGAAGCTAAGCATTTCCCTAAGGATTTTGAAAATACTCAGGAATATACAGTGATTACTAAGACAGATGAAGCCGGTAAGGAAACTATCTATTATGAAATTCCGGTTAAGACTGATATCACCTTAGGCACAGCACAAGGATTAAGTAAAGATGATGTTTTTACAGGTGAATTGAAGAAAATTAACTTTACTAATGGTGATTTTAAATCAGGTTCATTGACGTATCAGCCGGTTGACGGTATCGTTGTGAAAACAAAATATGTCAATATGATCGGTGAATTAAACAGTGCAGAGGGTGATGATGCTCTTGCGGAAGTTGAAACATTGACACGTGACAAACATTTTGCGGAAACAATGGGTATCAGCAAGGCTGCAGAGGATGCTTTCAAAAAATTGCCGATGATGCGGAAGCTGCAGGTGAAACTTGTCTTATCGATCAATTATTGTATGATTTAAGACCTTCAGCCGGTTATGCAAATGCGGATGAGATCAAGGATTTATATACAAATGCAGCGGCATTAAAGGAATTGACGAATATTGTTGCTCAGTATGATGCGACAATCAAGAAATTAACACCGGCCGATCAGACAATAATCTCCGGATTATCCGATCGTGCGGAAATCCTGCTGGCTGGTGATGACCCGAATACGGGGACTAAATTGAACCCTGAGAAGCTGCAGAGTAATCTGAATCAGCTTTATACGGTTGCTGAATCATTATATAAAGCATTAAACGGTATACGCTATGATACAGTGGTGCTTACGATTCAATCCAACTATCCGGATAAAGTGATACTGCCGGGCAGCTTGACTAGTACATCTCCTAATGAATTGCTAGGTGCCGTAAGGGGCAGTGTGTTTGCACAAACAGCCAGTACTGCAAGTATTAGTCTGATGAGCGATGAATCTGTATTGCCTACGCTTAAGACCAAAAATATGGTTCTGCGTAAAAATACTGAGGCAACTGTTGATATCATTGCCTTAACAGGATATACGGTAAGTTCAGTAAAATTAAACGGTGAGGAATTAGCGTTAGATTCATTAACCCGAACATCTGATGTGTTATATAAAGTCAAACTTACAAAAGAGCAGACAGTTACTAATTTACAGTTGACCGTAGTGTTTGATGTTACGCTTTATGATGTGACATATCCTTCTGAAATTAAAAAATGATAAGGATGAACTTATCGCAACGATCACGACGAATGATTTGACTGATCCGACCACTGATGATGATGGCAGCGTAACAGGCAGTGCAGAATATCAGAAGAATTTGACTTTGCAAATTGGTACTGAAACCGGTTATTCAGTGATCCCGGGTACAGAAGTTACATATACCATGGGTGGTACAGAAAAGAAGGCAACCGTCAACCCGGATGGAACAATTGTCATTCCTAATGTAACAGGTGAAGTTATAGTAACGGATGTTTCAAAAGCAGTTAAATCAGATAAGGATGCTTTAACTGATTACCTTGATATTCTGAATTCTCTTGCTTTGAAGCGGGATGATTATACACCATCCACATGGGTAAATTATGCGAATGCGTTACAAGTGGCAACTGCTGCTAAGGACAATGCAGATGCAACAGATGCAGAGATAGCTCGGGCTATGGAAGTGCTGGCTAAAACGCAAAATGAATTGAATAGACAATATGAAATTACCGTGCCAGGCGGATTTACAATTCCTGATACAAGTAAGAAGGAATTGACAGATACGACCGGTTATGCGGATTCTGAAATAGAATATCTGCAAAATGGTGTGGTTGCTATTACTAATACAGAATCAAAAATTACTAAGTATTATGTTCAAGAGGGTAAGAGTGCTGCAATGAAGCAAACCAACCTGGCTGAAGGTAATACGCTTAAAGCAGTAAGTTATAAAGAGCAGGGCAAGAATAAGACTGGGGTTGTAAATGGCAATGATACATTTGTAATTCCTAATGTATATGGTCCGATTACTGATATTAAAACAACTGAAGGAGCTAGCTCATTCTATGTAGCGGCTGATACTTCGATCGTTGATAAGGCGGTTGGTGTAATCGGTACTACTTCAGCGGATGCTTATACAATACCGGATATTTCGGTAAAACCAAAGGATGATGGAGCAGCTGATAAGGTCATTCTGACGATTGGTGATTTCATTGCTGAAATCAACCTTACTGACAATGATGGCAGCGCAGTTGTCACAATTACCGATAGGATAGGCAGTACACATAAGATCAACCTGCCGGCAGATACGTTAAAGGATATTGTTGATCCGGCAGAAGATAACCAAGTGACAGTAACGTCAAAACAGCTGAAAACAATAATCGATACCTACAACAAAGAGAATAAGCCGGTTATTAATGTTCAATCAGGTACGCAGATAAGTGCAGAAGTGAAGACAAAGGAAGATGATTCTCTTGGTAAGGAAACTAAATCTGTTGAAGCTTCTCCGATTACGGTACCAACTTACACACTGACGCCTGTGTATGGCAGGCATGTTGAAAGTGTAAGTATTGATGGCACTGAAACAAAACTCCCTGTTAATCCGACTGATTCCACTGATCCAAACACCGGCGGTTCCATAGCTGTTGATAAAAACAAGGGTACTGTTACCGTTGATGATGGTATTAACAGTGATTATGTTGTGGTGTTCCATAATGATCCTGAAAAGGCATCTTATGGTAAAGCAGAAGTAATCTTTAAGTCTGCGGATGTTAGTAATCATACAGCCGGTGCAGAAATTAAGGATAATGTTTATAACTTGGGTGTGCCTGTCGGTATAACAGGCGGTACAGCAGCTTTAGTCAGCGGCAGTAATACTGATATGACCGGTAAGATTACCCATTCGAATAATGCCGTCCTTACTTTAACACCAAGCAGCGGTATGAAGGTGGATTTAGATGCAACTGTCACAATCACGGTTACACCGGTTGGCAGTAATAAAGAAGTTATCATTAAGGATACGATCCGTAATTTGGCGGATAAGAGTAAATATCCTAATCTCAGCGTTAAGAATGCGGTTGATGGTAAGGTGACAATCACGGTTAACGGCACTCAAAAGGAACCGGAGGAAGGTATTACCGGGCCGCTTGAAATTACGGTTAAGAATGGTTTCACAGCAAAGAACCAATCTACTGAAACATTGATAACAGCACTCGATGCTTTATTAGATGAATTGAAACAAGCAATTGATTTAGGCGATAATATCGTTGATAAGAAAAGTCAAACTGCCTTCCTTATGTTACTGATGATAACAAGTGGAATGCTTTTGCGAAGGATGCTTCCGAGGGTACATTAGCGGCTGCGAAGGATGTGTACACAAAGCTGACAGATGCTGATGGTAAATTACTGCCTAGTATCACAGGAGCGGCTTCAGTCGATGTTGCTGTCGATGAAATCAATCATTTATTAGATACAGGCTTTATGGGCAGTACGGCGGTGACTGATTTTATAGCTGATAAAAAGGATGACTTGCATACTTCGATTTTAAATTTAACTCAAAAGAGTAACACAACACCTGTATTACCGGTATTTAACGAGGGTGTGAGTGCTGATGCCGGTATTGATCAGGATAAGCTGGAACAGATTACAATCAATCCGACAGCCGGTGGTGTAAGCAGTGGTAATCCTTTAGTTCTTGATCATGTATCCGTTCTTCCGGGTAATTCAATTCAAAAGGTAACTATTTCAATGATCGATCCTGATAAAGGAACGACAACGGATCAAGTCGTTTCCATTGGTGATTTAACCATTGACACAAATGCTGACGGTACGAAAAAGGTTACAATTTCAAATGAAAAGATTGCGGCAATTGCGGCGACCGTGGTGTGATCGGTAAGCTTGTAATCAATACCGATGAGGTCAAGGCATTTGATGGCACTAAACCAACAATGGGTGAAGGCTTCCTCGAGACTGCTGCTGTAAAGGGTACGATCACGAATACTGCCGGTGATCCTAGCAATGCTGATACAACGATTACCTTAGGCGATGAGGGCATTACGATTCAGCCAATCAAGCCGGCTGACGGTTATGTCTATAAGGGTATAGAGATAACGGTATTGGATAAGAATAAGCAGACACATGTTGTTTATGTGCCGGCGGATCATACAAATACTCAGAAAAAGGATACCGATGATTATGAAGAAATCAATGAGGGTGATAAACTCGACTATCCAAATGATTTCCAAACGGCTGTCACTGCTGAACAATTAGCTGATGCAGTTAAGAAGCAGTTAGGCGATGTTGATTTATCCACCGTTGTGGTAAGCGATGTGAAGGTTATATCAGATGCTATGCCATTGTCAGATAAACTTACAAATGGCAGTGCGGGTGCCGGTATTCAAGGTGTCGGTACGATCACTAAGCCTTCAACGGGTATGAATGACAATAGTTCTGATTTAAAGGTAGAGAGCATTGTTACTAAGCCAACACATGAAATTGGCGGTATGATTGTTGATATTATCGATCCAAATACCGGAAGTACAATAAAGGTGGTTATTCCGGTAACGGATGCAGAAAATCTTCCTGATGGAAAAGTCATGATCATTCAGCCAAACGGCAATGAAAAAGAGCTGAATGTTGGAGAAATCCAAGGTGTTATTGTTAATGAAAAAGGCGATGATAAAAATGTAGCTGTATTACCGGGTGCTAGTATTGATGCTCTATTGAATGCTTTAAAAGCTGACGGTACAATCACTGCGGGTGTAATCAATGCTGTCACTATTGCCGGTAACCGTATCGGTTATGGACTGCCTGCTGTTGCAGGTACGGCCGTGGCTATGGCTAAAGATGCAGAAGCCGGTGTCGGTGTAGTAAATGGGGGCATTGTAAGAGTGAATGATGGTGAGGACGACGTGAATAAGCTCGCAATCAAGGTCACTGAAGGTGCTGAGGCATTAATCATCGATCAGAATACAGTAGAAAAGAATTTTTCGCTAAGAAATGTGGATATGACGGTTAAAAATCCGGTTACTGGCCAGCCGATCATTATCAGTGTACCGGTGCCTTCAATCAATGATGCTGATACAGCTGTAAAAGTGGATGTAGTGTATAAGGATGAACATGGCGATTCACATGCAATTCGTGTAACAGTTAAGATTGAAACTGCGGTAACAGTTGATTTTAATGCTGACACAAATCAGAATAAGATTACGATTCCGAGCGATGCACTTGATGCAATCATCAGTGAGGCTGTTCAAGGTGTACTTACGGCTGAAGAAATCGCCGATGTAATTGACATCAGTCCGGTGGATACTGACATTCAAAAGATTGTCGTAAATGCGAAATCCGACTTTGGTATAACATTGCCTGAAACAGCCGAACCAGCAGGTTCCGCAAGCAAGACAGACACACCAAAGGTTACTACATCTAACGGCGTACAAGATGTACAGCCTGATAAGGAAGGCATTTATAATGATTTAATTTTAACTGATATTCAAACGGCACCAAATTACATTCCGGATGGGACTGCAATTCGTGTGCACGTATTTGACGAAGCAAGAAATGAAAAGGTTTATGAAGTGAAGCTTCCTGCTGATTATCCGGCTACCCTGATTACTGAGCCGATCGCTGCAGTGGAAATCAATCCGGATAACGGTAAGCCTGCGGGTGAAGTAAGGGAAATAGATTTAAGTAAAGAATTAGGCGGCAGCCTACAAGGAAATAGTCCTTATTCAATCACCATTCCGGGTGATACGCTTCATGAGCTGGTGAAACAGCTTTCAGGTTTAGAAGAGCCTAAAAATATGTTTATCAGCAGTATCAAGGTTGATGATGTAAAGAATGGCCATTTATTACCTGATACAATCAAAGCCCATGAGGGATTAAGCTCTGCACCTTCAATCCGTACAGAGGAAGCAGTTAAAACGGTTATCCTTGAGGACATGAATATCGATAAGGGAATTACGATCCATGACGTACGTGCTGAGGATGAGGATCATCATGTGAAGAATGTAACCTTAATGATCGGTCAAGAAAAGGATACGATTATAACGGTTACGCCTGCGGGTGAACTCCTGGCAGTTAAAAAGGGTGAACCTGTTGATTTAACTGAAGCATTAAAGGATATTGATTTAAGTAATGTAATCAGCAATGAGGGTGAACCTTATACGATCACACTCTCACCTGAAATTCTATCCGGTATTTTGGAAGCAGCGCAAGAAAGTGATAAGACTTTGACGCATGTTGATGTAAATACTGAGGATAATGGTGGAAATGCAGGTCAGGGCATAGCGGTAACAGCGGGTATTGACTTGCATACTAAGCTGAATAAAGCACCGTTAAGTGTCAGCAAACTTGATGATTTATTAGTTGATAACATTAAGCTTGAAGAATTAACTGATTTGATCGGCATCACGATTATTACCGATGATGGTACACAGATCAGTATTCCTAAGAGCAGCAGCGATGGCAAGATTACGGTTACTGACCGTAACGGCACATCTTATGAAGTTGAATTAAGCCGGCCGGTAATGGAAGGCATGGGTACTGCCGTAGATAGCTTAAAGGTTACAATACCGGGTGCTGCTCTTGATGAGATTTTGACTGCGGTAATGGGTGCAGAAGAAGCAAAAGCTGCCGATATTAGACGTATCAGTGTAGATACTGTTTTGAATGGCTGGAAGCTGCCGACAGCATTAGAGGTTATCACAAGCAATCCGGATGGTTTAAACAGTATTACCATGACGGCTAAGAAAACCGGTGAAGCAAGCAGTGCCAAGGAAGAGACTATTCCTGTTAGTGATGCAGAGGTTACTGATTATTTAGGCGATGAAGTAGAAATTCTGCTGCCTAATGAGGGTGCAGATGATATTCTGTCTATCGCAATGAACTTTAAACAAGATGACTTTGTAAAAAGCGGGATAATTTATCATACACTGGATGCACTTTGGGCAGGCGGTGAGTTATTTGAAGTTGCTGAATTAGAAAAAGCCGGTATCTTGACTTGGGTACAAGGCGGTAATCCACTGTTAGACCGTACAAGTAATAGCGGTGAAATTGAAATCAATGTGAATAGCTTTGCTGATTATTACGAAGTATTAACCGGCAATGTATTCCCTGGCTTCAATGATTTGAAATTAATGTGTGTACCGCAAAATACACAATATCAATCTTTCATTGAAGATTATGAAGCATTGGAAAGCTACTTAGACTTTGATGGCAACATCAATTTTGATGATGCTGATGATCGTCAGGCAAGCGAGGATTTGGTGCATAAGTTAATCGAACAATTCAGAGAAGGTGCATTAGATTCATTATCTGATGAAAACCGTTCTCACTTGTTAGATAAGAAACCTGTCTTAGCTGATCTTGAAGAACAAATCAGAGAATATGAACGTGCGGAATTACTCCGTGATAAGATTGAATCACTGCATAGTACGATCGATAATGATCTTAACGGCACTATCGATAATGAGGATGCGGATAAGAGCAACCTAGTTGCAGCTAAAGAACAGCTGGAAGCAGCTATTGATGCACTGAATGAAGCAAAGGCGGCGGCAGAAGCAGATCCGGAAGATGCTGATCTGGAAGCAGCTGTTGAGGCACGCCAGAATGAGTTAGATGCATTGTATAATACGATTTCAGGTGCAGTCAGCGAAGATCAAAAGACAGGCATCGATGAAGCCGGTATCGAATATGACACATTGTCAAAGAAGATGCAGCAAGTAGCTGATCCAACCGGTAAGCTGCCGGAGCTTAAGGATTTACTTGACACGCTGAGACGTGTAGAGTTAGGCGATGTTGGTTATGTATCAGGTTTAGTTGTTAACTTACCGGAGTGTCCTTCTTTTGATCCTGATTCTGATAGTATTATAGGTAATACTGATAGGGATGGAACCGTAAGTGAGCGTATTGATGAGCTTGTTGCTTATCAGAAAGCCATCGATCAAGTACAGGATATGATTGACAGACTGCCGATTGAGATTCAAAAGGAATTAAGCAGTCAGCAGGATGAATTAGATAAGGCAAGAGAAAAGCTTCATGAAGAATCAGACAAACTTGCGGAAATCTTTGTGAAGGAATATGCGACAACGGATAACAAAAAATATGAAGGCGAAGGTTTTTCTAAAGATTCAGACAATGGTATCAAGGTTAGTGATGCCAATATCGCAGATAAGGTTACTGATGCTGTTGTAGCTCTGAATAAGCTGCCTGATAGTGTTCAAGAGGCTGTTGATGAATTATTCTATGGTCCTACAATCAGAGAAATCTATGATGCAGTGGTGACAAAGCCGACAACGATGGCTGACCGCCCTGCTACTGAAAAGGATTTGAATGATCTATTAGCAAAACTTGAAGCTGAGTACAAGAAATATGATCAGAATGATTATACTGAGGAAAATTATCAGAAATTAACGGATATTTATAACCAAGGTGTAAATGATCTTAAGGGTGCTTTAGCTGATGATGCAATGTTAAGTGAAATGTTCCAGATTTTCAATGAGGCTAAGAACGATATGGCGGCAATCCGACCAATCGGCAGTACTCCTGATAATTCGACATTCACGATTACATCTACGGCAGGCAGTCACGGTGCTGTATCACCATCCGGTGAAACCACAGTGAACAAGAATGGCAGTCTAAGCATTTACTTTATACCGGATACCGGTTATCAGGTTGATAAGGTAATTGTAGACGGAAAAGCAGTGAGTGTTTCTAATTATTGGAAGTTTAATAACATTACGGCTAATCATACAATAAGTGTTACCTTTAAGGTTGAGAACACAGGCAATACGGGTGGTAATACCGGCGGCGGTAATAAGCCTAAACCTAAACCGGAAGAAATCCCTGAGGAAACACCGGGATCAACTCCTGAGGAAACACCTGATACAACTCCTGAAGAAACACCGGAGACACCTGTTGAAAAGCCAGCCGAACAACCAGTGCCGGAGACCCCGGAGAAACCGACAAACCAAGGTTTTGATAATGGCAATATTGCAGCTACTGATACGGAAACGAATGCGAATACTGACGCTAAGGAAGCTGACGAATTTGTAACGATTATTGTAACGATTGATGGCAAGGGCGGTTCAATCAGTCCTTCCGATAAGCTAAAAGTAATTAAGGGAAGGGAACAGACTTTCTACTTCTATCCGGAAAACGGTTATGTACTTGATAAAGTATATGTTAATGGCAAAGAAGTAGCTGTATCTTCAGGAAGTATAACTTTAGATGAAATCAATGAGGATACCACGATCGAAGTTACCTTCAAGGAAGAAAGTACAACGGCAGAACCAAGCGAACTAACTACAAGCGGTGTAACTTGCGGTTGTATACTATGTGAGTTCTGGTATCAGTTCTTCCCAACCTTTACTTGTATTTGCCCATGGTGCTGGCTGCCATTGCTGATACTGATCGCAATCGCAGCATTCATCCTTCGTAAGGTTACTAAAAGGAAGAAGGCTCTTAAGCAGGACGAACAAAAATAAATAAGAGAGTCCTGTATGTAAGAAGGCAGAAGTTTATAAGCTTTAAATTAAGGATGTATGAGGTTCAAACTTCACACATCCTTTTTATTAATTGGAATATCGGCTAACGTATTAGGCATTTCATTCTTAAGGTATAAAAAGCTTGAATTTAGTTTAATCTGAGAATGGGTTGTGTTATGATACAGATGGCTTTTAAAGCGAGTAAATAACGGCAGCATATCAATGCTGTTTTAGGTAAAAATATATTGAGGAATTATATATAGTTATAACTAGAACGAGAGGAAGAGTACAATGAGCATCGGTTTTTCATTTGAAACAAAAATTGAAGACAAGCATGGGGTTAAGCGGTTATTGTCTGAATTATGTCAGGAATGGACACTTGGTTATGATGAGGATGAAAATAACTCCGGCATCCATTTCTGTCCGTTAGGTAATCTTTATGTAGAATTTATACAGGATGGAAATGAGTGGATATTTAAAGGAGATTGTCAGACGAATCTGGTAGGCGCCGGTTTTCATAAATATGCGATTGAGTTTATTGATGCATTTCAGGAACGTTTAGGGAAGCACATGCTGATTGAGGATGATACAGAATATGAAGGACGCCGTGACTTTGAACGGATGCGCAAGGATCATTTTTATTCCTGGCTTCAGAATATCATCGAGATTTGTCATGATTATGCAGCCGGTGATTATTCCAATCTCAGTATTTGCTGGGATATGAATCAGTATCAGCCAGCGGGTTGTGAGGGCTGTGTGCTGTCACCCTTTGGCCGCTTTAATATTAAGAAACTGATCTCAAGAGCAGCACAGGAGGGCATCCATCCCTTTGCGCAAGAGTTCTTCATTTGGAATAATGAGGAGCAGGATGCGTATTTTTATCGTAACTGCGCGATGCATTTAATGTGGGAGAAATGCTATTACATGCCAAGTTCCCGCAGTGATGAGGATGCGATTTTGAATACTTCGATTCTGGATTATCTTGAGCAGGCAATGACAATGAGCCATGAGATTCCGATTCCAATCAAGGACTATGAATATCTTTGCCGTTTAGATGAGCGGACACCGGTGGATACTTCAAAACAGGCCGTTTATTATTCGGAAACACCGATTGGCTATCGCAAGGGATGGGTAACGATTCATTTTGGCAAGATTGATATTGATATGCCTGGTAATTTTCGTTATGAACGTGAAGCGGATGGTAACAATTTATGGTATGACGGTGCTTATCCTGACTGGAAGAATATGCGGGTGAGCGGTTATGTTATGAATGAGGGGGATGCTGATTTTGTCGGCCCGGTATTCGGTGAAGGCAGTGAGCCTTATACTGAAATCATCTGCGGTGAGGGCAGATGCCGGTATGTTATTCATGAAGCTGAAGAAAATGGTGAAAAATACTTTATGGGTATTGGTCAGATTCTTTGTCAGAATGGTTTATATTTAATGACTTTATGTTTTAATAATGAAGAAGATAAGCCATGGGCGGAAGAAGTCTTTAGCCGAATCAAGGGAAAAAAGCAGGAAAAAGTGGAAGAAATGACTTATCCTGAAGAAAAAAAGCCTGAAATCTTAAATTAAAGCTGTTATTTTCAGGAATATCAGGATTGAATGTTTGTGTTAGAAGTCTGATTTGTGATAAAATAAAAAATGGTGAAAAATATGAGTGCTATAAAATTTGAAATAACCCATGTATGTAAACAGTCAGGTGCCCGCTGCGGTATCCTGCATACTCCGCATGGTGATGTAGAAACACCAATGTTCATGCCGGTAGGAACATTGGCAACAGTGAAATATGTATCTCCGGAAGAACTAAAGGCAATCGGCGCCGGTGTGATTTTGTCGAATACCTACCACCTTTGGCTGCGTCCTGGTGAGGATATCGTGGCAGAAGCCGGCGGTGTACAGAAATTTATGAATTATAACGGGCCGATGCTTACCGACAGCGGCGGTTTTCAGGTGTTTTCGCTTGCGGATTCAAGAAAGATACACGAAGAAGGAGTAACTTTTAAGAGTCATCTGGATGGTTCAACTTTGTTTTTAAGTCCTGAAAAATCAATTCAGATTCAAAATAAAATCGGCGCCGATTTCATTATGAGTTTTGATGAATGCGCGCCATATCCATCAACTTATGATTATATGAAGAACAGCGTTGAACGTACACTGCGCTGGGCAAAACGCGGTAAAGAGGCGCATCAGCGTCCTGAGGAACAGGCATTGTTTGGTATTGTGCAGGGCGGTGAATTTGAAGATCTGCGTAAATTATGCGCTGAAACATTGGCTGAGATGGATTTCCCTGGCTATTCAATCGGTGGTACGTCGGTCGGTGAATCAAAGGAAACTATGTATAAAATGATTGATTACAGTGTCAAATATCTGCCTTGGGAGAAACCGCGTTATTTAATGGGCGTGGGTTCTGTCGACGCAATCTTAGAGGGTATTGCACGCAATGTTGATATGTTTGACTGTGTGCTGCCGACTCGTATTGCCCGTCATGGCACTTTAATGACTTCACAGGGCCGAGTGAATATCAAACGTAAAGAATATGAGCGTGATTTTACACCGCTTGATCCGGAATGCGACTGCCGACTTGCCGTAATTATACTAAGGCTTATCTGCGTCATTTAAATAAATGTGGTGAAGGCTTAGGAGCGCGTCTGATGTCTATTCATAATCTGCGTTTCCTGCTTAAATTGAGTGAAGATGCCCGCAAGGCGATCAAAGAAGACCGCTTCGGTGATTTCAAAAATGAAATGTTTAAAAAATATGGTTTAAACAGTGTAGATTCGAGGGGATTCTAATATGAAAACAAGTGAATTTGATTTTGATCTGCCTGAGGAACTGATAGCTCAGACACCCTTAAAGGAACGGAGTGAATCACGTCTTTTAGTTCTGCATCGTTCAACCGGTGAGATTGAACATCGTCATTTTTATGAGTTATGTGACTATCTGAAACCGGGAGATGTCTTGGTGCGCAATAACACCCGTGTAATTCCCGCCCGTTTATTTGGTACTAAAGAAGAGACAAATGCTCATGTTGAACTATTGCTTTTGAAGCAGGAAGGCGATGTCTGGGAGTGCTTGGTCGGCAATGCCCGAGTTGTGAAAATGGGTACGGTGATCAGCTTCGGCGAGGGTGAGTTAAAGGCTGAATGTATTGGTATCGGTGAAAAAGGTCTGCGTACCTTTAAAATGATTTATGAGGGAATCTTCTATGAGATTCTTGACCATCTCGGCAATGTGCCGCTGCCGCCTTATATCAAGGAGAAGCTTGAAGATCCTGAACGTTATCAGACCGTATATGCAAAGGTCAAAGGTTCCGCTGCGGCACCGACGGCCGGGCTGCATTTTACTGACGCGCTGTTTGAGAAAATTAAAGCGATGGGTGTTGAGGTTGAAGATGTTACACTGCATGTTGGGCTTGGCACTTTCCGTCCCATGGATACTGAAGATGTGCTGGAACACCACATGCATTCAGAGTTTTATATGATGGATGGGGATACTGCACAGCGTTTAAATCAAGCGAAAGCAGAAGGCAGAAGAATTATCGCAATCGGTACGACAAGCTGCCGTACACTTGAAGCTATCATGCAGAAATATGGGCAATTTCAGGCATGTGCTGAAGAAACTGATATATTTATTTATCCCGGTTATGAGTTTAAAGCCGTCGACGCGCTGATTACTAATTTTCATTTGCCGAAGTCCACACTGGTTATGCTGGTAAGCGCGCTGGCAAGCAAAGAATTAATAATGAAAGCATACCAAGAAGCCATTGATGAGAAATATCGTTTCTTCTCCTTTGGTGACAGTATGTTTATTGAATAATGAAAATTAATTATTATCAGCAAAGCGTTGATGAACTTGAAGCTATTAAGCGGGATCAATTGCGTCCGAAACTGTTGCTGCACGCATGCTGTGCGCCATGCAGTGCCTTTCCGCTTGAGTTCTTATGTCCTTATTTTGATATCACTATTTATTATAATAATTCCAATATTTATCCGGAATATGAATATACGCGCCGTCTGCATGAATTACGTCAGTATTTAGATACATGGCGGGAAAAGACCGGTTATGAGGTGAAGCTGATTGTGCCACCTTATAGGGGTGAAGCTTATACTGAAAAGATCGGTGTTTTGAAAGATGAACCGGAGGGCGGCAGCCGCTGTGTCATGTGTTATACATTAAGAATGAATGAAGCTTATGCCTATGCAAGTGCGCATGCGTTCGACTATTTCACAACCGTTATGACGATATCAAGACAGAAAAACAGTCAGATATTAAATGATGTGGGCCGTAAGCTGTCAGCAAAATATCCAAATGTGAAGTATTTTTATTCGGACTTTAAAAAGAAACGGGGAATTGACCGCGGTCTGGAGCTGTCAAGAGAAAATAATCTCTATCGGCAGGATTACTGCGGATGTAAGTTCTCTTATGAGAAAAGACATGGGAATGATTGAATAAGGCTTTTTAGACATTATTGAATTTTTATTTTTTGTAAGCGTTGACAAGCAGTAACAAACGTGCTAATCTTTAATCATAAAGATGGATTGTTACTGGTAATGCAGGCTATACCACATAAGAAACTTTTAGGTTTTTTATGTTGTGGTGTAGCTTTTTTTTGTAGCAGGGAGGTACCTATGAAAGTAAATAAGGTCATTAACAACAATCTGGTGCGTTCTTTTGACGAAAAGGGCAATGAAGTACTTGTTATGGGATGTGGACTGGGGTATAAGAAAAAAGCAGACGATGAGATCGATATGTCGATGGTCGAAAAGATATATCGTATCACTGATGAAAACACTGCTCAGAAGCTGAGTGATCTGCTGCTTGAAATACCTCAGGAACATGTCCGCATCGCTAATCTCATTATTGATTATGCCAAGCAGACATTAGATAAGGAGTTAAGCGACAACATCTATATTTCAATTACTGACCATATCAGTTTTGCGTTAGAAAGAATGGAAAAAGGCATGCCGCTTAAAAACGCACTCTTATGGGAAATAAAGAAATATTACCACAGTGAGTACAGCATCGGACTTGAGTCATTGGCCATTATTAAGCGTGAGTTAGGTGTTGAACTGCCTGAGGATGAAGCCGGGTACATTGCAATCCATCTTGTAGAAGCCAGTGTGAATGTAGAGGATTCAAGCTATGTAAGTGAAACTGTCACAATGATTCAAGCAATTCTGAGTATCATTAAGTTCCACTTTCAGATTAATCTTGATGAGAATTCATTGGCTTTTGATCGGTTTATGGTTCACCTGAAATTCTTTATTGAAAGAGTTTTAAAGAATCAGGCTTTTGCGGAAGATGAAAAATTATATGAAACATTAAAGGATCACTTCAGTGAAGAATTCAAGTGCTGTGGGAAGATTAAACGTTATTTCCTCCAGCAGAAAGGAATCAATATTCCGGATACTGAATTACTTTATTTAGCGATTCACATAAAACGTATATTAAACAACAAATAAAAGGCGAAATACCTATACAAAACTATTTTACGAGGAGGATTAAGATGGATTATGAAAAATAGCCGGCATTATACTGAAGCATGTCGGCGGTGAAAAAATATATCACATGTGGGCCATTGCGCTACCCGTCTGCGTTTCAATCTTATTGATGAAGCTAAAGCAGATACTGAAGCGCTGAAAAATACTGAGGGAGTTGTCGGTGTTGTATCAAAGGGCGGACAATATCAAGTAATTATTGGTTCAGATGTCCCGCAGGTGTATCAGCATTTAATTAAAATGATTGATCTGAATGAAATGGATAAGAAACCGGAAAAGAAAAATGGTAATAAAATTAATAATCTTATTGATACGATCGCCGGTATCTTTACACCTATCCTGCCGCCGCTGACGGCTGCCGGTATGCTTAAGGCAGTGCTGGCATTATTAGTTGCATTTAAGTGGGTAGATAATCAGGCTTCCACCTATCAGGTGATTAACTTATGGCAGATGCTACCTTCTATTTCCTGCCGGTGTTACTTGCTAATTCAGCGGCGAAGAAGTTTGGCTGCAATCAATATCTGGCAATGATGCTGGGCGCTATGCTGATTCATCCTAACTTTATAAGTATGGTCGCAGCTTCAAAAGAAGTTGGTGAAGCCATTACCGTCTTTGGTCTGCCGATTTATAACGCTTCTTATACCTCATCGGTAATCCCGATTATTTTAGGTGTATGGCTGATGTCTGTCGTTGAGCCTTTTGCGGATAAGATTTCACCTAAAGCGATTAAATACTTCACAGGACCATTGATCACGATTCTGATTACCGGTATTGCTACCTTGGTTGTGTTAGGACCTTTAGGGTATATTATCAGTACCTTTATTGCGGCCGGCATCAACACTCTAAACAGCTATGCTGGCTGGCTCGTACCAACTCTGATGGGTACCTTCCTGCCATTCTTAGTTATGACGGGTACGCATCATGCAATTACGCCGATCGGTATCAATAATCGTATGACTATGGGTTTTGATACAATCATATATCCAGGTCAGCTGGCAAGCAATGTCGCTCAGGGAGCCGCTGCTTTAGCCGTATCTGTGAAAACAAAGAATTCAGAATTGAAACAGCTGACATCAGCAACAGGTATTACTGCTGTCTGCGGTATTACTGAACCGGTATTGTTTGGTGTGACAATGAAAATCCGCACAAATCTGATTGCGGCAATGGCGGGCGGCTGTGCCGGTGGTTTATTTATGGGATTATTAAACATTAAGAACTTCTCAGGCGGTTCACCGGGTCTGCTTACATTACCCAGCTATATCGGAATTGACGCTCCGATGTCAAACTTCTATCTGGCATGCGCAGGGGCAGCGATAGCATTTGCAGTCAGTTTCATTGTATCATTTGTATTATTTAAAGATAAAGAAATGGAGACAAAGAAAGAAACCGTAGTACAATCAACGCTCAGACAATCAGTCTTACATTCACCGATGAAAGGAAAATGCATTGCCTTAAATGAAGTCAATGATCCAACTTTTGCGAATGAATTGATAGGAAAAGGAATCGCGATAATGCCTGATGAGGGAAAGTTATATGCGCCGGCTGCCGGCACTATCAAGACGGTATTTGCGACTAAACATGCAATAACGATGACTTCTGAAGCCGGGGCTGATTTAATTCTTCATGTCGGCTTAGATACAGTAAAGCTTGATGGTAAATACTTCAATGTTTTGGTTAAAGATGGTGATCAAGTGCAAGCCGGTGATTTGCTGATGGAATTTGATATAGCTGCGATTAAAAATGAAGGCTATGATGTGGTAACACCGATGGTAGTCGCTAATTGTGATCACTATGAATTTACTTGCGAGAAGAATAAAACGGTAGCTATTAATGATACCGTAATGATATTGAAGGAGGTGTAGTATGCGGTTTCCGGAAATTTCTTATGGGGCGGCGCAACAGCAGCCAATCAATGCGAAGGTGCTTATAATGAGGACGGAAAAGGCTTATCAATTCAAGATGTACTGCCCAAGGGGTTTAAATTGATTTCTGATGAGCCAACAGCAGATAATCTGAAGCTTAAGGGCATCGATTATTATCATCGCTTTAAAGAAGATATCCGCTTGTTTGCGGAAATGGGGTTTAAAGTCTATCGCTTTTCAATCGCTTGGTCAAGAATTTATCCAACCGGTGAAGAGGAACAGCCGAATGAAGCCGGATTGCGTTTCTATGATGAAGTAATCGATGAATGCTTGAAATATGGTATTGAACCTTTGGTTACTATTTCTCATTATGAAACACCGCTCGCACTTGCTAAAAATATAACGGCTGGGCAGACCGCAGGCTGATTGATTTATATGTCAAATACTGCAGGACATTATTTGAACGTTATAAGGAAAAGGTTAAATATTGGATAACCTTTAATGAAATCAATTCGATTATTCATCAGCCATTTATGAGCGGCGCCATACTGACACCGAAAGAACAGCTGACTCAGCAGGATATCTATCAGGCGATTCATCATGAATTAGTGGCGAGTGCAAAAGCGGTAAAGCTGGCGCATGAATTAATGCCGCAGGCAATGATCGGATGTATGATTTTGGCTGTGACAATTTATCCGCTGACGCCTAATCCCGATGATATTATCGAGGTAATGAAGCTTGAAAGAAATACCTACTTATTTGCGGATGTGCAGGTCAGAGGTGAATATCCGGCTTATGCACAGCGTATTTTTGAAGAGAACAAGATTCATTTAAACATTACAGATCAGGATAAAGAGGATTTGAAAAATGTTGTTGATTTTGTATCATTTAGTTATTATTCAAGTAATTGTGCCAGTGCGGATCCGGCCAAAGGTGAACCGACCGGCAGCAATATGACGACTAACTTAAAGCGCAACCCTTATTCAAAGGTAAGTGAATGGGGCTGGCAGATAGATCCGCAGGGCTTGCGCTATACGCTTAACCGTTTTTATGATCGTTATCAAAAGCCTTTGTTCATCGTTGAAAACGGCTTGGGAGCAAATGATGAATTGATCATGCAGGCAGATGGCAGCTATACTGTTGCAGATGATTATCGCATTCAGTATATGAATGATCATCTAATACAAGTCGGTGAAGCTATCAAAGACGGTGTTGATGTGCTTGGTTACACGGCTTGGGGCTGTATCGATTTGGTATCCTGCTCTACGGCTGAAATGAAGAAACGCTATGGCTTCATTTATGTAGATTTGGATAATGAAGGACATGGTACAATGAATCGTTATAAGAAAAAGAGCTTTGACTGGTATAAGAATGTCATCGCGACGAATGGTGAAAGTTTAATCGAATAAGATTTGATTATAATTTATTCCCAACAGCATTTAAGATGCCGGATCATAAAAGCTGGAGAACTTAAGGTACACATCACAGTTTGGATGCCAAATGAAATTGTGCGCAAATTAAGATTTCCAGCTTTTTTATGCTTACTTTTTTTGATTCAGCTGCTGCTTTTATATTGTTGAGATATAACCTGCCGATGATAATCAACGCTATGAGCATGATGATAATAAAAAAGCCTATTGGCAGCTGAAGAAGCGTATAGATCGGATATAGAACAACCATTGAGACTACCAGCTTCATCATATTCAACATATTATTAAATATCTGAATCAGCTTTCACGATTATCATCGGTAACAGGTACTATAAACGCCAGTCCCTGCGGACAGAATGATGCCAAATTGAGTAAGGCAAATGCGAAAAGCGCATAAGATGCGGCTCTTGAAAACGTGATGGTCATCATTATGTTTTCCTTCCCGATGAAATTATCACTGATTAGGTCTATAAGCAGCATCGGCATTAAGCAGAAAACCGCACATACTGTATCAATCAGCCGATCTATTTTGCGTCTCGGTCTTAATCTTCTTTGATGTTTGTAAAGCATAAGTTTTTCCCCTGATATAATTGTTAAACTAAGTGTATCATAGGTCTGTTTCAAAATGAATGTTTTTCTGATCGCCGATAAATGTAACAGCGTTGATATAAATTTTCATTGAATGGTGAAATTCTTTTCATTTTTTACTTGCAATTCATTTTAAATTGTTTTAAACTTGAAGCATGAAAACAATGTTAAATAAAGCGTCAGTCTTTTACTTTTATTGCTAGGCCCCGATAAACCAATTCGAAATACGATTGGTCATTTTGACTTTTAATCAAAAGAGGGGCATAACAAAGCATTCTGGTAAGACGGATGCTTTTTTTATTAAAAAAGGAGATCAGAATATGGAATTATCAGTTAACTTAAGTGAAGCAAGCAGCCGTATTGTTATAGTTAGAAACGCGATAACACAGCTGGCAGATTACATTGATCTGAATCGCAAGGTGATGATCATCACTGATGAGGGAGTTCCTGCCGAATATCAGCAGCTTGTCTTGTCACAATGCCCTAACGGTCATTTGTTTATTACCGAGCAGGGTGAGGGTGCTAAGAGCGTTCGTGTTTATCAGCAGATCTGCATGAAGCTTCTGGAATTGAACTTCTCAAGAAATGATTTAATTCTTGCGCTGGGCGGCGGTGTCATCGGCGACTTAAGCGGATTTGTAGCGGCTACCTTTAAAAGAGGCATCCATTTTTCATCAATTCCAACCACAACACTGTCACAGATTGATTCCAGCATCGGCGGCAAGGTAGCGATCAATCTGGATGAAGTAAAAAATGTATTAGGGACCTTCTATCACCCGGAGGTGGTAATTGTAGACTTAACAACTCTAAAAACACTGCCGCGCCGGCATTACTATAACGGTCTTGCGGAAGCGGTCAAGGAAGGCTTAATCGCCGATCCTGAATTGTTTGAGCTTTTTGAGAAACATGACGCCGATTTCCAGAATAATGAACCCGATGAAATTCTTGAGGAAATTATTACCCGTTCCTTAATTGTCAAGAAGAAAGTGGTTGAGGCGGATGAAAAGGAAGCCAATCTTCGTAAAATATTGAATTTTGGTCATACCATCGGTCATGCTGTTGAGAGTCTGTACCACCTTCATGATTATTATCATGGTGAATGTGTCAGCATCGGAATGATGAAAATTATCGAGAATGAGGAAATTAAACAGCGTTTACAGGCGATATTGACTAAAATGAATCTGCCGATTGATGCGGCTTATGATCCTGATGAAGTCATTCATTTAATATTCAATGATAAAAAAGCCGATGGCAAAAAGGTTACCATCGTACAGGTTGAAGAAATTGGTCATGCGCAGTTAATTGATGTTGATATTGAGACATTAAGAAAATACTTATAGGAGGTTTTCATGAAAAGTACAATCGGCAAAAATATTACGATTTCACTTTATGGTGAAAGCCACGGTGAATCGATCGGTGTGGTCATCGATGGTTTAGAAGCTGGCATTAAGCTTGATCTCGATGCGGTTCAGGCACAGCTTGATAAACGCCGGGCTAAGGGAAAGATATCAACACAGCGCCATGAGGAGGATTTGTTTCATATAACCAGCGGTTACTTTAATGGCTGCACAACCGGTACCCCCCTGCATATTCAAATCATGAATAAGGAACAGCAATCCAGAGATTATACACCGCAGCTGCTGAGACCTTCACATGCTGATTACACGGCCTATGTGAAATATCACGGCTGTCAGGATTACCGCGGCGGCGGACATTTCTCAGGCCGAATTACTGCTCCATTGGTAGCGGCAGGCGCGATTGCTGAACAGATTCTTGAAAAAAGGGCATTTTAATTGGTACCCATATCAAACAGTGCATGAATGTTCATGACCGTGAATTTGTTGATCTGACCGCAGATTTAAAAGCTTTGTCAGCCATGGATTTTGCCGTGTTGGACAGTGATGCTCAAAGTGCTATGATCAACCTGATAGAAGCGGCGGCGGCCCAAAAGGACAGCGTTGGCGGCATTCTTGAAACAATGATTCTGAATGTACCGGCCGGCATCGGCGAGCCTTATTTTCATTCGATTGAGAGCAGTCTAAGTGCGTATCTATTCTCAGTGCCGGCAGTCAAGGGGGTTGAATTCGGAATGGGCTTTGATTTTGTCAATCATTATGGCAGTGAAGCAAATGATGCATGGCTGATGAGCGGTGATAAGATCGTTTCAAAAACCAATAACAATGGCGGAATCAACGGCGGTATCGCAAATGGTATGCCAATCTTATTCAGAACGGTAATTAAACCTACACCAAGCATCTTCAAGCCGCAGCAGACGGTTGATTACAATGAGAAAAAGGATGCCATATTGGAATTGAAAGGACGCCATGATCCGGCAATTTTCCATCGGGCAAGAGTCGTAGTTGATGCAGTGACCGCTTTGTGCCTGCTTGATTTATGTGTTGAAGCCTATGGCGGTGAATGGATGAGGGATTCATTATGCGAATTGGATTAATTGGGAAAAAATTAGGGCACAGCTTTTCTAAAATGATACATGAAAAACTGATTGATCAGCCCTATGAATTAATTGAGCTTGATGAGCAGCAGCTCGCAGAGTTCATGGAAGCAAAGGCTTTTAAAGCCATCAATGTAACAATTCCTTATAAGGAAACTGTAATGCAGTATTGTGATGAAATCGATGAACAGGCATTAGCAATTCATGCGGTGAATGCAATTGTCAACCGAAATGGCCGCCTGATAGCGACAAATACCGACTTTACCGGTTTAAAGCTGATGCTGGAGCATCATAACATTGTCATCAAGGATAAATGCTGCTGTGTACTTGGAACCGGCGGTACAAGTAAAACGGCACAGGCGGTATTAAAAGCGATGGGAGCGAAGGAAATACTGGTTGCTGGTCGCAATAAACCGGCACCGATCATCAGCTATGGAGATTTGAAACAGCATCAGGAAATTCAAGTGTTCATCAATGCGACCAGCGTCGGTATGTATCCGAACAATGAGGATCAAATCATCGATCTTGCCGGTTTTGACCATGTAGAGGCGGTAGCTGATGTGATCTATAACCCATTGACAACCCGACTCTGCCAGCAGGCGGAAGAACTGAAGCTGAAGCATGTGAATGGTTTGGAAATGCTGGCAGCACAGGCAAAGGCAGCATGTGAATTCTTTCATGACATAACGCTTGATGATGAAATAATTTATCAGATTACTGATGAAATCTATAAGGATATGGCCAACATCGTTATAATCGGTATGCCAAGCAGCGGCAAAACAACATTGTCACGGGACTTGGCTGAAAGCTGTGATAAACGTTTGGTTGACATTGATGAAGAAATTGTCCGCCGAGAACAGCGCACAATCAGGGAAATCTTTGACACAGAGGGTGAAGCAAAGTTTCGGGAAATTGAAACAGCGATTTGTAAAGATCTCGCTAAGCAGACAAAGCTGATTATTTCCTGCGGCGGCGGCATTATTAAAAAGGAAGAGAATATGCGGGCATTGGCACAAAATGGTATTATCTTCCATATTCGACGCAATTTGGACGCATTGTTGGTTGATGACAGCCGGCCGCTTTCCTCAAGTAAAGAACGTCTGCAGGCAATGGAGAAGGAACGGATGCCGCTGTATCAGAAATACAGTCACTTTGAAATAGAGAATAACTCGACAATTGAGGCAGCCTCAAACAGATAAAGGAGCGATTTAATGAAGTTACTTGTAATTAACGGCCCGAATATCAATATGGTCGGCATCAGAGAACCGGGGATTTATGGAAGTGAAAGCTATCAGGCATTGCTTGATTTATGTCAGAAAACTTGCGATGAGCATCAAGTGCTGGTAGAATTCTATCAGAGCAATCACGAAGGTGCATTGGTTGATAAGATTCAGGAAGCCTATGGCAGAATTGATGGTATCGTAATCAACCCGGCAGCTTATACGCATACAAGCATTGCCATTCTTGATGCATTAAAGGCAGTGGGTATCCCGACGGTAGAAGTACATATTTCTAAAATTGAAAGCCGTGAAGCATTCAGGCAGCTTTCTTATCCGGGATTGGCTTGTTTCAAAACGATTACCGGTGAAGGAATTCAGGGATATAAGCATGCGATAGAAATATTGATTGAAAAATTAAAGGAGAAAGAATCATGATTATTACTTGTAAAAAGGGTGCCCCACAGGCAGAAATCGATAAAATTATTAAGGAATTTGAAGATAAAGGGTTGGAAGTCAATCTGATCCGCGGTGTTGATTATAACGTATTTGGTATTGTCGGCGATACAACGATTGTTGATGAAAAATCGTTCGCGCGAATCCATGGATTGAACAGGTTACCCGCATCGCGGCACCTTATAAAAAGGTAAACCGCCTGTTTCATCCGGAAGATACAGTGGTAGATGTCGCGGGTATTAAAATCGGCGGCAAGGAAAATATTGTTGTAATCGGCGGCCCATGCTCGGTTGAGGGTGAGGAACAGATCTGCCGCATTGCTCAAGAGGTCAAAGATGCCGGCGGTGTAATGCTAAGAGGCGGTGCGTATAAGCCAAGAACTTCGCCTTATGCGTTTCAGGGTTTAGGCAGTGAGGGAATTCAGGATATGGCTGAAGCCAGAAAGCGTACCGGTTTGCCAATTGTTTCAGAGATTATGGGTGTGGATAAGATTGATGAGTTTGTTGAAAATGTCGATCTGATTCAAGTAGGTGCCCGCAATATGCAGAACTTTGATTTATTAAAAGCACTGGGTATGATCCGCAAACCGATCTTATTAAAGCGCGGCTTGAGTAATACGATTGAAGAATGGCTGATGTCAGCGGAATACATTATGTCCGGCGGCAATGAGAATGTTATCTTATGTGAACGCGGTATCCGTACATTTGAAAAATATACAAGAAATACATTGGATCTGAGTGTTGTGCCAATCATTAAACGCAAGAGCCACCTGCCAATCATCATTGATCCCTCACATGCGACCGGTGACTGGGATCTTGTTGAGTCAATGAGTCTTGCGGCAATTGCGGCAGGTGCTGACGGCTTGATTATTGAGGTTCATGACAATCCTGAATGCGCATGGAGTGACGGTGCGCAGTCATTAAAGCCGGCTAAATTCAAACAGGTTGTTGAAAAAGGAAGAGCGATTGCCAAAGTTATTGGCCGTGATATCTAGAGGGGATAAATTATGATACTTACATTAAAAAAAGATACACCGAAAAATGAAGTTGAACGAATTATTAAGTCTTATGAAGACAGAGGCTTTCAAGTTAATAATTCACAGGGAAGTAATTACCATATTTTAGGTCTGATTGGGGATACTACCTCATTGGATGAAAAAATCATTAAAGCAAATCCATGGATTGAGAATGTTACCCGTATCGCGGCACCTTATAAAAAAGCAAACCGTCTCTTCCATCCGGAAGATACAATTGTAGAAGCGGCAGGTATTAAGATTGGCGGTAATGAAAAATTGTGATTATCGGTGGTCCGTGCTCCGTCGAGGGTGAAGATCAGATCTGCCGCATTGCACAGGAAGTCAAGGAAGCCGGCGGTGATATGCTGCGCGGCGGTGCCTATAAGCCAAGAACCTCACCTTATGCGTTCCAAGGACTTGAAAGTGAGGGTATCCGCGCCATGGCAGAAGCGAGAAAACGCACAGGACTGCCGATTGTCAGTGAGCTGATGGATGCCGAGCATATCGATGAATTTGTGGAAAATGTCGACATTATTCAAATCGGTGCGAGAAATATGCAGAACTTCTCTTTACTGAAAGCGGTAGGTAAAACTAAGAAGCCAATTTTATTAAAACGCGGTTTAGCTAACACAATTGAAGAATGGATCATGTCAGCAGAGTATATCATGGCTGGCGGCAATGAAAATGTTATCTTATGTGAACGCGGTATCCGTACTTTTGAAAAATATACAAGAAATACTTTAGATTTAAGTGTTGTTCCAATCATTAAGGAAAAGACACACCTGCCGATTATTATTGATCCATCACACGCGACCGGTAATTGGAAACTGATTGAATCAATGAGCTTAGCTGCCATTGCGGCTGGTGCTGATGGTTTGATTATTGAGGTACATGATAACCCTGAATGCGCGTGGAGTGATGGCGCGCAGTCATTGAAACCAGAGAAATTTGCGAATGTAATTAAGAAAGGCCGTGCGATCGCGCAAGTGATCGGCAGGGATCTGTAAGATGAAAGTGACGGTTACGCCTTCCGCCTGCAGCGGCAGTGTAAAGATACCGCCAAGCAAAAGCATGAGTCACCGTGCGATTCTTTGCGCCTGTCTGGCACCGGGAGTTTCACACATCGACAATATTGCTTATTCAGTGGATGTACAGACAACAATAGAAGGGATGCGCGCTTTAGGAGCAGAAATTGAATGCTATGAGCACAGCTTAAAAATTAACGGCATCAAGGATTTTAATCACTTGAATGCGTCTGTGATAAACTGTAATGAATCAGGCTCTACCCTGCGATTCTTTATTCCCCTCTTTGCTGCGACTGGACAAAGGGTCAGCTTTACCGGCAAAATCGTCTCTTGAAACGCCCGCAGAAGATTTACGAGGATTTGTTTAAAGCTCAGGGCTGCTTCTATGAACAGGATGAGCATGCAATCACTATTGAAGGGACACTGAAACCTGGTAATTATACTTTGCCGGGAAATGTGTCTTCACAGTTTATAAGCGGCTTGTTATTCATTCTGCCGCTGCTTGGGGATGATTCAAGAATCCATATTGAAAATACATTTGAATCTAAAAGCTATGTGCTGCTGACGCTGCAGATGCTTGAAGAGTTTGGCGTAAAGTCAGCTTTGAGGATGAGAATACATTATATATTAAAGGTAATCAGCGTTATCATTCTCATGATACCGCTGTGGAAGGTGATTTTTCACAATTTGCTTTCTTTGCGGTGATGGCGGCGCTTAATCATGATTTGGACATTTTAGGTGTACGCCATGACTCTTTACAGGGAGATAAGCAGATTCTTGATATCATCAAGGATTTCGGCATCACTGTTAAAGAGATTGAAGGCGGTTATCATGTATGCAAAGGTGTACCGCATGCCCATGATATTGATCTGCATAATTGCCCGGACCTTGGCCCTATTGTCTGTACGCTCGCCATGGCTTCCCAAGGCCGTACTAAGATTTACAATGCAGGCCGGCTGAGAATTAAAGAAAGTGATCGGATTTTAGCAATGGAAACAGAACTTCGCAGGTTTGGCTGTGAAATCAGCAGCAGTGAAGATGAAATTATCATTTATGGCGGCATGACACAGACACCTGATGCGCTCAGCGGCTGGAAAGATCACCGTATTGTAATGGCTTTGACAGTAGCGGCGGTGATTGCAGATCATGAGGTAGTTATTGATGAAGCGGAGTATATTGAAAAAAGCTATCCGGCATTCTTTGATGACTGCCGCAAGGTAATGATAAAGGTGAGTGAGTTTCATGATTGATAAAAAGAAAAGATTTCTGATTATCGGACTTGGTTTATTAGGCGGCAGTTATGCGATGGGTCTTAAAAAAGAGGCCATATCGTTTCGGCCATCGATATTAACGAAGCTTCCATCGACTATGCGTTAGAAAAGGGCATTATTGATGAGGGAGCGGCAATTGCAGATCCGAATTTAATCAGCCGGGCTGATGTGATTATATCTGGTTTATATCCCAAAACCATCGTTGGCTGGATCAGTGAGAATCAGCAATACTTCAAAAAGAACGCTTTAATCACGGATGTGACAGGTGTAAAGTGCAGTATTATCTATAAGATTCAGGAATTGCTGCGTGAAGACTGTGAGTTTATCGGCAGTCATCCAATGGCCGGCAGGGAAGTCAGCGGTGTTCAATTTGCTGACCCTTCTATCTTTTTACCGGCAAATCTCATCATAACGCCTACATCAAAGAACACACAGGCAGCTATCGATTTTCTTTATGAATTTGGTATTGAATTGCGCTTCAATAATATCTGTATTCTTACACCGGAAAAACATGATGAAATGATAGGCTACTTATCACAGCTGACACATGTCATCGCTGTTTCATTAATGAATGCAAATGACAACTCGCATTTAAAGGAATATACCGGTGACAGTTTCCGTGATTTAACCCGAATCGCTAAGATTAATGAAAATCTATGGACTGAGTTGTTTTTGATGAATAAAGATGTATTGGTCAATGAGATTACGGCTTTTGTAGATGAGATTAATGATTTTAAACAAAAGCTGATGGCTGAGGATGTCGATGGCATGAAACAGAAATTTATTCAATCGACAGAGCGCCGTAAGTTTTTTGATAAATAGATTTAACGTAAGGCTGTATCCGACGGATACGGCTTTTTATATAAATCAGTTAAAAAACGAATTTCTTGGCCATTGATGACAATGAAAGTGCTTTTATTGGTTTATTCTTTGCTTACTATTGACATGGTGGTGACTCTGCGATAACATTATCATGTTAGATAAAGATAACATTCAAAAGAGGTGTAGTCATGACTTTAAATGAGATAGAGGTTGGCAGCAGCGCGATTGTAGGTGCTGTCAATGGTGAAGGCGCTTTGCGCAGACATTTGCTTGATATGGGTATCACACCGGGAACGGCTGTGCAGCTGCATAAGATAGCACCGATGGGTGATCCAATTGAAATACGGCTGCGTGGATATAATTTAACGATTCGTATTGATGATGCGAAGAAAATAGAAGTTGTAGGTGACAGCGATGATTTTTGCACTCGCCGGTAATCAGAACTGCGGTAAGACAACACTTTTCAATCAGCTGACAGGTTCTAATCAGCATGTTGGAAATTTCCTGGTGTTACGGTTGACCGCAAGGATGGTTTGATTCGTAACCACAAGGAAAGTACAGTGGTAGATTTACCCGGTATTTATTCATTATCACCCTATACTTCTGAAGAAATCGTAACTCGTGATTTCCTGCTTGACCAGCATCCTGACGCAATTATTAATATATTGGATGCGACAAATATTGAACGTAATCTTTACTTAAGTCTGCAGCTGATGGAACTGCGTATCCCGATGGTGTTGGCTTTGAATATGATGGATGAAGTAAGTGCCAATGGCGGTACGATTAAAATAAAGGCTTTCGCAGAAAAACTAGGTGTACCTTGCGTGCCTATCTCTGCTAGTAAAAATGAAGGTATCGATGAATTGATTGAGGTCGCCTTCAAAGTAGCAAAACAAAAGATTCTGCCGGCTCGGGTCGATTTCTGCACCGGTGCGATGCACCGCTGTATTCATGCAGTATGTCATGTGATTGAGGATCATGCAGAGCGTATCGGTGTCCCGGTCAGATTTGCGGCAACGAAGCTTGTTGAGGGGGATATGCCAATGCAGGAGTCGCTGGCGCTCAGTCAGAATGAGATTGAATTGATTGAACACAGTGTTAAAGAAATGGAAAGTGAACTGCATACAGACCGGGAAGCGGCAATGGCGGATATGCGATACTGTTTTATTGAAAACTATGTGCTGATACAGTTATTAAGTGTCATGAAAGTAAAGAATATTTGAGAAGTGTCGCTATCGATAATGTTCTGACATCAAAATATTTTGCTTTGCCTGCTTTTGTGTTGATTATGATTTTCGTATTCTGGATGACTTTTGGTGTGATTGGCACGACCTTAAGTGATTTATTCAGCGGTGCTCTTGATGCATTGACGATTTTTGTTTCTGATTTTCTCCTGAATTATGGTCTGAATCCGGTCGTGCATTCTTTAGTCATTGACGGAATTTTCGCCGGTGTAAGCAGTGTGCTTTCTTTTATGCCGGTCATTGTTATTTTATTCTTCTTCTTATCAATTCTTGAGGATAGCGGTTATATGGCACGCGTTGCGTTTGTTATGGATAAACCGCTGCGTCATTTAGGTCTGTCAGGCAGAAGCTTTGTGCCGATGCTGATTGGCTTTGGCTGTTCAGTACCGGCAATCATGTCCACTAGAACCTTGTCGAGTGAAAGAGACCGGCGGATGACCATTCTCTTGACTCCCTTTATGAGCTGCAGTGCGAAACTGCCGATATATGCGATGTTTACGGCTGCCTTTTTTCCTAATAATGCGGCATGGGTAATGATTTTGCTTTATGGAACAGGAATTTTGGTTGGTATCCTTTGTGCTTTTCTTTTAAAAAATTCTATGTTTCAGGGAGAACCGGTGCCATTCGTAATGGAACTGCCTAACTATCGGCTGCCAAGCGCTAAAAGTGTACTGTTGTTGATGTGGGATAAGGCTAAGGATTTCTTGACCAAGGCATTTACCATTATCTTTTTAGCATCAATTATTATCTGGTTCTTACAGAGTTTTGATACACGACTGAATGTAGTCGATGACAGCTCATTAAGCATGCTTGCGAATGTCGGCAGAATGATTGCTCCAATATTCGCTCCGCTCGGCTTTGGTGACTGGCGGGCAGCTACGGCATTGATTACAGGTTTTACCGCCAAGGAAGCGGTAGTATCGACCTTAACCGTACTGATGAATACAACCTCAACGGCTTTACCGGCTGTGTTAGGTTCCTTATTTACAACCGCAAGTGCAGCTTCTTTTCTGATTTTTACGTTGTTATATACACCTGTGTGGCGGCTGTTGCGGCTTGCAAGCGTGAAATGGGCAGTGCGAAAAGTGCGTTGTTCATGGTACTTGCACAATGTGGTGTAGCTTGGATTTTCGCTTTTTATTGTCTATCACCTTGTGAAATTGGTGAGTATGATATGAAGCTGATTGATATTATTGTGATTCTGCTGATTGCAGCTGCCGTCATTGCCGCGGTAAGAGCCTATCGAAAAAAGCCTTCATGCTGTCATGACAGCAGTTGTAATCATGCTTGCGCGGCATGTAATAAAAAAGTGTAAAATTAGAAAATAAATATGCAGGATGATATAGCACAGGGCTGTAACATCTTGTTTTTTTAAGTAGAAAGGATGTTGTATTTTCAAGTATTTAGGTACCATATCTCTTAAAAAGAAAAGCATTCAGTTTAGCTCTTTTATTATTTATTGGTATCTTAAAGATAATTTCTTTCAATCAGTATAGATGAATTTGTTGATGCATGGGTATAACTTAGGGCAGACATGTTAGAAAATCGTTTGTTTAAATTAAATAGATCGGTTATATCTAAAACAACCGAAAATGATAGCTACTCAATGATAGGGTAAGTAACACAAAGCATGCTGATCCTGTTATTCAGCAGATTTATTTTGATTGATCACTAAAAGATATGTAATGATAGTTATATCAAACGCCCTATAGGTTACACAAGCGCCAATAAGCGTTGTTAACCCTGTATAAAAAATACCCTTCAACATTAAAATTTGTGAAGGGTATTTTTAGGTTATAATCGCAGCTGATTCTCTGCGAAGTTTATTGTTCTTTATAAGGTTTAAAATATTGGATTGCGATACAGCCGATACCAGTATGACAGCCGACAACACTGATTAACTCAATCAGCCGCGGTTTAAGTCCGGATACACGGTCTTGAATCCGCTGAATCATATCTTCACAATCAGCAGTTTCTAACACATAAGCAACAACTAATTCATAGTCGCTGTTTAATCCATTCTCAATCATTAAATCAATAGCTTTATCCATAGCTTTAGACAAAGTACGAACCTTTTCAGACACATCAATGCGTCCCTGAGTTGACTTGTCAATCTTTAAGATAGGCTTTATTTTCAGCAATCCAGCTAAAGTTGCCGCCAACGGCGTCAGCCTGCCGCCTCTTTTCAGGTGATTCAGATCCACTGGAATCAGCAGCGTGCTGGCACTGTCAATAACAGCATGGAGAATCGTCTGAATCTCATCAAGACTTTTTCCTTCTTCATAAAGTTTCTTTGCTAATGTGATGCAGTAAAACTGTACTTCTGCGGTAACATAGGTATCCATACAGATAAAAGTCAGTCCATTTTCCGCAGCAGCCAGCCGCATGGCATTAATCGTACCTGATAAACCATTGCAGATTGGCACCGCAAATACAGTATCATATTCATTCTTTTTCAGATCAGCAAACAATTCCTCAATCAAACCTAACGGCGGCAGGGAAGTCTTCATTAACTCACCTGCTTGTACTCTTTTGTAAACCTCTTCAATACTGGCATCTTCCAATTCCAATATCGTTTCACTTCCATTGCTGATCTGCAGCGGTAAACTGTAAATTCCCAAAGCTTTCATTTCTTGTTGGTTGTGTTCACAGCCGCTGTCAGTTACAAATGCAACTTTCATGTTCTTACCCCCCGTAAGTTTTACTTCTTAAATGCCTGAATACCTACACATTCACAGCCAGTGTGAACGGAAATAACGGAAACCAGATCACAGATTTCAATCTCATGATTCGGAAATTGTTCCTGCAAACGGTCACGCACATATTCAGCTTGTTCCGGTGAATCGCTGTTTGCGACATAAATCATATAATTGTCATCAACTTTACGATTAATCAGCTCCTGAACCATGCGGTCAACCGCTTTGTTGTAAGTGCGGACCTTATCGAAAACATCAATCTTACCAAGGCAGCTTTTATCAATTTTCAGAATTGGTTTAATTTTCAGCAATCCAGCCAAGGTCGCAGCCAGCGGTGTCAAGCGGCCGCCGCGCTTTAAGTGGTCAAGATCACCGGGCATAACAAGCGTTAGTCCAGTATCACCGATATCTTGGATCTTTGCGATGATATCATCCATTGCCACACCTTCATTATACATCTTATGCGCCAATTCAATACAATATTTCTGCATACAGGCTGTTGTATAAATATCTACATGAATGAATTTCAATCCAATATTTTCAGCCGCTAGACGATATGCGTTATAGGCACTTGATAAACCGGCATTAATCGGTATACAAAACACAGTATCATAGCCCTGTTTCTTTATATCATCAAATATTTTCTCAATCAGTCCCAATGGCGGGATTGAAGTTGTCATGCGCTGTTCTTCACGAATCAGCTTATAAATTTCAGCATTGCTGGTATCAACAAAATCCAGCAGTGTTTTATCCTGATCTACAAATACAATCTGCAAAGGAATGCAAATTATATCTTTCTTCTTCATTTCAGCGGGTGAAACACCACAGCTTGTATCGGTTACGAATGCAACTTCATTTCATCCATCCTTTCCTGTCAGAGGACAGTTACCTATGCAGAATATTATACCCTATTTTTGATGTTCTCACAAATCAATTCAAGAGTAAATGACAAATAAGACCGATGATTCATTTATAAGATATGTAAAAGGTCCTATTCAATAGTATTTTACACACTCATTGAAAGGACCAAGTTGTAGGTAATATAAATTTAATTAGATTTAGCGGCAGTCATTTCACCGTACAATCTTTTGGCATAATGCTGTCAGCACCGTGCTGATCTGTATCAATCTGATGGCCGCCTTCAATATAACGCTGATTGTCTTTAACGGCTTCATCCTGACTGAATTTATAATTATCGGTCTGTTTCAGAAAGTAAAAGTTCTAAATGAACAATTTCCCAGCTGTCAGATAGTTGATTAAAACGTTCACCTCTTTTCAGAAGCTGATTGATCTGGCTTAAATATGCCTGCATCCGCTCTATTTCGATTTCCATCTCATTCCGTTTTACCTTCAGTGCCTGAGAATTCCGGCAAAAGCCTTATCAAAAATTAAATCGGCTGATTCTTTAATCGTAAAGCCAAGAATTCTATATTTCTTGCTTTCAATAATTTTTCACCTTGATTGATATTAAAATAGCGATAATCAGTCTGATCATCAGCCTCAGACTTAATGATGCCATATTTTCCATAATGTTTGATCATATCCTGACTGATACCCCTCTCACGGGCGAATTCACTTATTTTCTACCGCTTCATACCATCACATCCCTATTTTAATTATACTCAATTTGCAACTTCTGCCGATTTCCCCTATAATTGAAGCGGTGATTGATATGCCTCGTTTAAAAGAAGAATTTATTAATGAATTTGAAATTGAAAAAAGCCGATTTATCTGTTATTTGAATCGGGCTTTTAATGAAGAAGAAGCAAAAGCGTATATTCTGAAAATAAAGAAACTCCATCCCAATGCAACTCATCACTGTTCTGCTTTTTTAATCGGGGAGCATAGTGAATTACAGCGCAGCAATGATGATGGTGAACCAAGCGGTACAGCCGGTGTGCCAATGCTGGAAAGCCTGCGGATGAATAAGATGAATGATGTGGTAGCTGTTGTCGTGCGTTATTTCGGCGGCATCAAGCTGGGAGCTGGCGGTTTAATTCGCGCCTATTCTAAAAGCGTGTCAGAAGCCATTAAGCTGGCACCGTTAACCGATAAAATTTTAACTTATAAATATTCATTAGCTTTCAGCTATGATTTGATCGGCAAGCTGGATTATTTTCTTGCTCATCATGAAACAGAGATATTAAATAAGGAATACGATGAAAAGGTTACCTATATCTATCGTTCACGAAGTAATGATTTGAATGACGCGATACAGGAAATTGCCAGCGGCAATGCAGAAATTATCTTCCTCGGTGAAGAAATTGTCGAACAGGCGATAATGAAATAAAGGGACGTACGTCCCTTTAAAATTGTTAAAACATTTTAGCTATCTGCGGCAATGTCTGCATCGCATAACCGAGGAAATGCTGATAACCGCAGTAGTTATCGCTTAAGAAACAAACATTTTGACGCTTACAGCCGCCATGACATATATTTCTGAACTGACAGGACTGACAGACAGCTTTTTCTTCAGCGCGCACTTTCAGGAATGCTTGTGAAGGCTCACTCTTGATTAAATCAACCAAGCCCATCTCTTTAAAATTACCTAATTTCCTATCTTCCGTAACAAAGAAATCGCAAGGATACACACTGCCGTCGGCTTCCACCACACTTTGCGGTGAACAGTTACCCAGCAAACCGCACTGATAGGGGGCATGACCATTAATCATACCGATCAGATTATCAAACAGATTTACACTTAAATAATGGCCGTCTCTTAAATGCTTCAGCCAGCAGTCATAAAACTGGCCAAAGAAAGAGGCATATAATTCAGGGGTCAATGCTTCACGGTTCATTTCTTCATCATTATTCAATGAAGGCAGACAGGGAATCAACTGAACATAATCAAACTTATTCTCTTTAAAATAATTAAAAAGAGCTTTTGGATGTTCGGCAAGTGATTTAGTAATTACACATAAGATATTAAAATCAACCTGATGCCTGCGCAGCAGCTTAATACCATTTAATACACGATAATAGACACCTTTCTTCTGAGCATCATAGCGGAATTTATTCATATTCGTTTCATAACCATCTAAGGATACACCTAATAAAAATTTATTCTCATGAAAAATTCACACCATTCATCATCCAGCAGTGTTCCATTAGTCTGTAAGGCATAGCTGACGGTACAGCTTCCCTTTACTTCATTTACCTTAGCGATAAATCGTTTAAAGTAATCAAGACCGGCAACCGTCGGTTCGCCGCCCTGAAATCCAAAGGTGACTTTGCCATTTTCATCCATATCCGCAAAAATCCGCTCAATCATCGCATTCATCGTTGTTTCATCCATGATACCGTAATTATCCTGTTCACGGTTATTACTTACATCAAAATAAAAGCAATAACTGCATCGCAGGTTACAGCTTGAAGATGCGGGTTTAATTAAAAAAGAAGCACTTTGCATAGTATATCTCCTAACATCATAATATCATTATAGCTAACTTATGAGAGCGTTTCAATTAAGAAAATATGTTATAATGAATAAAATGAGGAAGTGTCAGCATGAAAAAAACCGTACTTATTGTAGATAAAGATAAGGATATTCTGAATCTGTATAAGAATATGATCAATTGGGATGAATATGGCTATGAAATTCTGGCAACTGTTGATAATGAAAAAATGCAATCTCATCTTATGGAGAATATTTGTATGATTTAGTGATAACCGATATTGATTTAAGAGAAGGCAATGGGCTTTCCTTTTTAAGCCGAATTAAGAAAATGTATCCAAGCAGCCGTTTTGTCGTGATCTCTGAAAAATCTGATTATGAAACTGTGCGTATGGCAATGAAGCTGGGAGCCTATGATTATTTTGTGAAAAGTAAGCTGCGTTTTGCGAATTTTATTGATTTATTGAATGAACTAAATGAAGCTGATTATTTAATTGCTTATTCTGATATCTCTATTGAATCGGATTTGCAGAAGCTGATGGGGTTGATTCGTGATAAGCAGAAAATTGATGAGAAGCGTGTGTTAAAGGCTATTGATATTGATAAGCTGCCAATCTTAAACAGTACATATCGGATGTTTTTGTTCAGACTTGATCATGTGTACAATCTGTTTCATACGAAGATTTTTGGTCAGGATAAGGATGTATTGCATAATGATATCAGTTATGAATTAGAAAAGGCTTTTAAGAATATACCGAATGCGAAGATTTTGTTCTCAAAGAAGCACTCCGGCATCGTTCTTGTTCCGCCGTATCAGCTTGAAACATATATTGAAATTGCGAAAAGCTTGCTGATGAATTTAGAGAGCGGTACCGGGTTTACGTTTTGTATAACAATTTCAGATGCGGTGAGCGGTGTCTCTTCCTTCTATTCACAGTACATTAAGACATTGCATTACCATAATTGGAAATTCTATCATGGTGACAGTACGGTGTGTGTTATGGAACATGTGCCTGATTTTAATGATGTTAATCGGGAGCTGATTCAAAATCAAATTGATTTTTTAACCAAGGTCAGCGTAAGGGATATTCATGAAATTCTGACTTGCAAGGATCAGCTGCTGCATAATTTTGAGATACAGCATACAGATCCGGAACAAATCATTTCACTGTTTATGATGATTCTGACGCTGATTGAAGAAAAGGAAGCACAGCATTATAAGAGCGGTACCTGTGATTTTGATTCAATGCGTTTAGTTATCAGTAAATGTGAAACACTGAAACAGCTCAGTAATGAATTAGATACGATTTTTAATACGATTGCGAATTGGATATTTGATAAAACCAGCCGTAAATATAAGAAAAATGTGAATAAGATCATTTTATTTGTGGAACAGCATATCAATGAGAAGATTACTTTGGAAATGATTGCAAAGCATCTAGGCATCAGTGAAATTCATGTGAGCCGTATATTTAAAGCAGAAACCGGCAAGAATCTGATTCAATATATTAATGAACAGAAGATTCAGCGAGCCATAGAATTAATGGAGCATTCGAATATGAAAATTAAGGATGTTGCTGAGGCAGTGGGTTTTGAGGATCAGCTGTATTTTAATAAGGTATTTAAGAAGATTATCGGCATTTCACCAAGTAAATACCGCAGCAAGGCAGTTGATTGATGATGAAAAAGCTTTATATGATCGGCGGTACGATGGGAGTTGGAAAGACCACTGTTTGTCAGCTGCTGAAGAAGCAATTAAATCATTGTGTATTTCTTGACGGTGACTGGTGTTGGGATATGCATCCTTTTGAAGTTAATGAAGAAACGAAACAAATGGTGCTGGCTAATATTAAATTCTTATTAAATAGTTTTATTCAATGCAGTGTGTATGAGAATATAATCTTTTGTTGGGTTTTGCATGAACAGTCAATCATTGATGAATTAATATCTGCAATAGAAACCGCAAATTGTGAGATAAAAGTGATTTCTTTGATATGCTGCAAAGAAAGTCTGCGGGAACGTCTTCAAAAGGATATTGATCAAGAATTCGCGAACCAGAAATCATGCAGCGCAGTTTACAGCGGCTTGATGGTTACAAAACACTGAATTCGATTAAGCTTGATGTCAGTGATATTTCAGCATCAATGGCGGCTAAGCAAATTGCTTCCTTATAATAAAGAGATCCAAGCGGATCTCTTTTGTTTTAAATTGTGTTTTTCAGCCAGTCAAGGGTTGCTTTAGGAGTTCCTTTAAGCAGCTGTTTGCCGTCAGTATAACCTTCTTCACGCTCTTTCAATTCATTAATCAAATGGTTACGCAATGTATGAATTCGTTCTTGATATGCTTGCTCATGAATTAAATCGTGTTCCTCACGAGGATCTTGGTCAAGGCTGAAATACTGCTCTCTGCCGGTTTGGGAGAACCAGATGTATTTATCATGACTGGTAACGATATAATGATTTGACTGCACACCGCCGCTGTGTTCACCGTGCAGATATTCACGGTGCTGCCCCTGTTCACCGATAATTTCCGGTGCCATTGATATACCGTCTACGGTTTCAGGAATAGCGATGCCGGCAAAATCAAGCAGCGTAGGCATAATATCTCTTAATTCAACCACACTGTCACTTCTGAATGGTGTGATTTGCCTAATGTTTTTACCGACATGTACGATCATTGGTATGTGAGTGCTTCCCTCATAAGGAAGTACTTTGCGGAAGCAGTTGTTATCAAACAGCATCTCGCCATGATCGGCAGTGAAAACAATGATTGTATCATGATAAGTTTCATCGTTTTCCAAGGCGGTAATCAAACGGCCGATCTGATGATCAATATGAGTGATACATGCGTAATAACCAGCCATTGCCTGATGCCGCATTTCATCATCACGGCAGCCATGCACAGAATCCAATACTCTGCCGTATTGTTCGGTCAGGCTTGGATCGACCCAATCGCCATGAGCCGGTTCATGGAGCTGTTTATCCTTATATAAGTCATAATAGGACTGCGGTGCGTCAAAGGGTGGGTGAGGGCGGACAAAGGAAGCAGTTAAGAAGAAAGGCTTCGTCCGATCCCGCGTTTCTAAAAAGCGGATGCTTTCATCAACAACCCAGTTAGTCGGGTGATAACGTTCCTCATAGATCCATGGATGGGTAACCCATGAATTATTTTCTACACCGCTGGCATTTACATCTGCATCATGACCTAAATGATCTTTTAAAAAGCGCATATAATCATCGCTGACATTCTGATGCATCCAATAAGGCGTATCCGCCTTACGGTAGTGACCAATATAGCCATCATGCAGCCGCATACCCTGAAAACCGCAGAGCAGGCGAGGCGGATGGACATGCATCTTGCCGACACATTGTGTATAATATCCATTTTTGCTTAATTCTTCAGCAAGATAATGCTCATAGTTCCAATTGACACCATCCTGATAGCCTACTCGGCCATGTTTAGTTTGAGAACGTCCGGTAAGCAGCGCGGCGCGTGCCGGTATGCAGCTTGGACAGGCACTATAACCATTTTCAAAGAAAGCGCCGTCAGCAGCCAGCGTATCAAGATAGGGTGTTTTTACATCCGGATGATCGGCAAAGGATAAACAATCACCACGGAGCTGATCGCACATTAATAAAATTATATTAGGTTTTTCATATCCAGTCTCCTTTGTCTTTTATTATATTAAAAGCGCTTACAATTAAATAGTTATAAATGTGAAAAAATAAAAATATCATGGATTATTTTAACTGCTTTTTTCGTTTAAAATAGAAAATATCTGCTATTTATTTAAAAATTTAGCAAAATATGTAAATTATTGAGTATCAATCTATTTTTATTAAGATTTGGATATGTAATTTATTAACAAAATGTTCTATAATTGGGAAATTATGAAATATTTAAACTTTATGTGAAATAAACAACTTTTAGTAGAAAAAAATACATTGAACAAGGCTTGCAGTGCCGATATAATAACCATGTACACAATATTAAGCGCTTACATATTGGTTCGATAGGAGGAATAATGAGTAATTTAGGAATCATTTTAGTCAGTCATGGTGAATTCGCCAAAGCTGCGTTAGGCAGTGCAGAAATGATTGTCGGTCCACAGGAAGAAGTAACTGCTCTGGCACTTACGGTTGATAAATCACTGGATGCTTTTGAAGAGGAAATAGCTGCTGCTTATGACTCTCTGGCAGAAACATGCAAGGAAATTATCGTATTATGTGATATTTACGGCGGTACACCCTTCAATGCTGTCTCCCGCTGTATCCTGAAGGGTAAGAAGATCATTGGCTATACGGGATTGAGTTTACCGGTATTGATCGACTTATTGCTTTGCAGAGATTTAAGTGGTGAAGAGGCAAAGAAGCGGATTGAAGCTACTCATGCCATTGCTCTTTCACCAATTAATGTTTCGCTGAACAGCGATGAAGACGACATAGACGATCTATAAGTCATACAAACAAGCGTTTGGAAAGGGGTTATATTAATGGCAGTAAGATTAGTAAATATTGATGACCGTTTAATTCACGGTCAGGTTGCGACTACATGGATCAAGGATTATGGCATTGAGTCAGTAATTATTGTTAATGACGCGGTTGCGAATGATCCGATTCAAAAATCAGTTGCGGGACTTGCGGTACCGGGAATTAAAGTCAGCATCTTTGGTGTTGATCAATTCTTGGATGTTCTGAAAAAGACGACAATTAAAAAAGTGACAATGATTCTGTTTACATCTCCAATCGATGCATTAAAATGCAAACAGAATGGATTTGAATTCAGCGAGATGAATGTCAGCGGCATGCGTTTTAACGATCAGCGTGTGCGCCTGCATAAGAATGTGTCAGTAACGCCAGAAGAAAAGGCTGCTTTTGATGGTTTGATCAATAATGAACACGTATCGGTAACGATGCAGACAACAACTCGTGATGAAAAAATGATGTTTGTTGATTTACTTAAAAACTATAAGGAGGATTAACCATGGGAATCTTGGTTCAGTCACTGCTTCTGGCATTATGGGCAGGACTTTGCGCATTGGATCAGTTTGGTCCGCATTTAGGCTTTAGAAAACCGCTTCTTGCGTCAGTTGGCGTTGGTATTATCTTAGGGGATATGACAACTGCAATTATTATTGGTGCAACACTTGAATTAATGTGGCTTGGTGTAAACAATATTGGAGCCTATGTACCTCCTGATGTAATTTCTGGTACAGTAGTAGGTGCTTCTATTGCTATTATGTCTGGTGCAAATATTGAAACAGCAATCGCTACGGCAGTAGCTGTGGCAGTACCAACAGCAATGCTTGTTCAGCAGATCAACATGCTGATTATGACAACGAATATTTCATTAGTGCATGCTGCAGATAATGTAGCGCTGAGCGGTGATTTTGATAAGATCACGCCGCTTCATTACTTAGGCGGCTTGTTCTTCTTCTTAAGCCGTGCCGTACCTGTATTCATTGCTTGCTATTTAGGTGCTAATACTATCGATGCGATTCTGGCTGCAATTCCGGCTGAGATCCTAACTGGCTTCAACGTTGCTTCTAAGGCAATTCCAGCTGTTGGTCTTGCAATGCTGTTAACGATGATGATGAAGAAAAATATGTGGATGTTCCTAATTTTAGGCTTCGTATTATCTGCTTATATGGGACTTCCAACCCTTGCTGTTGCCTTGATTGGTGCTGTTGTTGCCGGTCTTTATGATTTGATCATGACCAGACCTGCCGGAGCTGCTGTAAGCAATACAACGGGAACCGATGAGGAAGGAGAGTATGATCTATAATGGGTAAAATTACTAAGAAAACTTTAAATAAAGTATTATGGAGAACACAGACTACTCAGTTTTCACACAATTATGAACGTATGCAAAGCTTAAGCTTAACTTATGATTTTGCTCCGGTATTAAAAGAATTGTACGGCGATCGCCCAAAGGAAGAACGCGTACATGCAATGCAGCGTCATCTTGAGTATTTCAATACACATCCAATTGCGATACCTTTTATCTTAGGAATCACGGCTGCACTTGAAGAAAGTACAGATGAAGATCATAAAGATTCAGTAGTAGCGATTAAGACAGGTTTGATGGGCCCGTTCGCTGGTTTAGGCGACAGTATGCTGAACCTGACTTGGTTCCCAATTGCCGGCAGTATCGGTGCTTCAATGTGCGTAGCCAACGGCAGCATTATCGGTCCGATTGTTATGTTCTTAATGATTAACCTGCTTTATTGGCCTTTAAAATATTATGGTTTGCATTTAGGTTATGAAAAAGGTGTTTCTCTATTAGGTGCTGAAGGCGGCATCGGCGGTCTGCAGATTTTTGACCGTCTTGCTAATTTCGCGAATGTATTAGGTGTTGTCGTTGTCGGCGGTCTGATTCCAACAACCGTTAAGGTTGCTACAGGTATTACGATTGCTTCAGGTGAAGGATCGATTGCATTGCAGGAACAATTAGATAAGGTTCTGCCTTGCTTGCTGCCGGTAATTTTGGTATTGATCTGCTACTTATTTATTAAGAAATCCAATGGTAAAAATACAGCTTGGGTCATCCTCGGGGTGCTGGTTGCTTGTATCGCATTATCATGGGTCGGCATTTTAGCATAATTAAATGAGAACAGTTGTAATATTGATGGATACACTCAGGAGACAAATGCTCTCCTGTTATAATCCTGAGACATTTGTTAAGACACCTAATATCCTAAGCTTCTCAAAGGAAGCTACAACCTTTGACCAGCACTGGATCGGATCAGCGCCATGTATGCCGGCGCGCCGTGATATCTTGTGCGGCCGTCTAAATTTCTTGGAGCGTTCATGGGGCCGATTGAACCTTTTGATGTAACATTACCTTCTGTATTAAAGGAGCATGATATATTTACTCATATCACAACCGATCATTGCCATTACTTCCGTTTAGGCGGTGAAGGCTATGTGCAGCAATTTAATACATGGGATTATCACCGCGGTCAGGAAGGCGATCCATGGATATCGAGAATTGATGATCCAACGATGCCTAAGAGTTCTTATGGCAAAGTAAGACGTCAATATCAATGGAACCGTACCAAATGGCCGATGGAAGAGGAATATCCGTCACCAAGAACCTTTGCGTCAGCTTGTGACTGGCTGAAGGATAATCAGGGCAAGGATGATTTTTTCTTGATGGTTGAGGCGTTTGATCCGCATGAACCATTTGATGTACCGGAAGAATACATGAAGCTGTATGCAGATACCAAGCTTGACCGTGAGTATTTTGAAATCCCGGATTATGATCGTGTTAATGTGCCTGATGATGCTGTGGATTATATTCAAAAACGCTATGCAGCACTGCTGACGATGACGGATAGATGGTTCGGCAAGCTGATTGATCAGTTGAAGGAACTCGATATGTACGAGGATACATTAGTGATTATGACAACGGATCATGGCTATTTCTTGGGGGAAAGAGACTATTTCGGTAAGAATTATATGCATCTTTATAATGAGCTTGCACATCTGCCGCTGATTGTGAAATTTCCAAAGAATGAGCTGGGCGGTCAGCGTATATCCAAAATTACGCAGAATATCGATATCATGCCGACGGTTCTTGAAGCAAGCAACATCGCAATCCCTGACAGTGTAAAGGGAAGCTCATGGATGAAGCTGATTCATGACTCAGAGCATTATGAAAAAAACTATGCCTTATTTGGTTATCATGCGATGGCAGTGAATGTGACAGACGGTCATTATGTCTATCTGCGTTCACCAAACAGCGAAAATAAACCATGTTACGAATATACATGTATTCCAACTACGATCCGCAAATACTTAGGTAAGGGATTGGAGCCGCAGATTGAGATGGGCAGATATTTGAAACGCACAGCTTATCCGCTTTACCGTGTACCGGTTAATGCACCGTCGATTATCGATAATGTAAGCTGCGGTATGTCCGAAGTAAAAGCGACTAAACTATTTAATTTAGATAATGATTATGCGGAGAAAATCAATCTGGCCGGTGTTGATCATCAGGCTGAAGAATATTGTATCAAGCTTTTAGATAAGGCACTGGACGAGCATGAAGCACCTGCGGAACAGAAGCAGCGCCTTGGCTTAAAGGAGTAGATGAGGCAATGAAGAAAAAAGGGATTCTCTTTGATTTTAACGGAACCTTGTTTTGGGACAGTCACTATCATGAATTAGCTTGGAACGCGATGTCTGAAAAGCTGCGCGGTGTACCGATGAGTCATGAGGAACTGACATCTAAAATGCACGGCCGCAACAATAAACAGGTGCTGGAAATGATTTTCACACATCCGATTGATGATGATTATTCCCGTCAGTTATCTGAGGAAAAGGAAGCAAGCTATCGTCAGATGTGTCTTGAGAATCCGGAAAGCTTCAGGCTTGCACCGGGTGTCATTGAGCTTCTAAATGACTTAAAGGCACACAATGTTCCGATGAATATTGCCAGCGCTTCGATTAAACCGAATATCGATTTCTTTGTGGAACATTTCCAACTAGCGAATTGGTTTGATCCTGATAAGATCGTTTATGATGACGGCAGTCATGAAAATAAGATTTCAATGTTTAAAACAGCTGCTGAGCTGATCGGTATTCTGGTCGAAGAATCAGTAATTGTAGAGGACAGTATATCCGGTATTCAGTTTGGCAAAGCCGTTCAAGCGGCAGTCATAGCTTTAGGTGATGAAAGCAAGGATGCGCGCTTCAAAGAACTGGGTGTTGATGGAATAATCCGTGATTTTACTGAATTTGATCGAAGCATCCTATTTTAAATAAAAATAAGCCTCAGGCATGTGACCTGAGGTTTTTTATCGCAGCAACGGCATTGAGCCGGTAAGCTTATTAACTAGTTTTTTAGGGCCGAATAAAGCAACACCCATATAATTAAGTTCAGATTCTTCAATCCCGGCCATTTTTTCAATAAATTCATCATAATGGTTACAGCATTGCGCGGCATCAAAGAAATCAACAGCTACAACCTCTGAATATTCAGTCTGATAGAGTTTTTCACGAATCATGCGTACAATTTCTTTATCGCCTTTTAAAATGGGAATTGGTACCGCAATGATTCCCAAATGCGGCTTGCCGCTTTTATCAATGACATCAGGGCCTGCCATCTCCGGCAGTAATTTTCCCATTGTGAAACCTAGAATCGCTGATGTATTGGCTAATAACCCAAGCGGCAGTTCAGCATCAAGCACCATCACGCATTTATTGTTGTTGATATCCATAAGTTAATTCTCCTTTTTGTGTTTTTCAGATAAGAATAGACCGAGTAATGTAAGCAGTATACCGGCCAGCATCTGCCAAGCAATCGTTTCATGAAGGATGAGGGCAGCGGCTGCAGTCGTAATTACCGGTACCATGTAGATATAGACACTAGTTCTGATTGGCCCCAGCGTATTTACAGCACTGTTCCAAGTAACAAAACAAAGCGCTGATGCTCCTAAGCCGAGGAAAAACAGATTAAACAAATTCTGCGGATCGGCAAGACTTTCCAACTCCATTTGAAAACCGGTAAAGAATATGATCGGCAGCATGAAGATCAAACCGTAAAAGAATGTTCGGCGCGTAGTTTGAATCGTGGTGTAGCCAAAGCCGCTGATTTTCTTGGTCAGCGTTGAATAGGCAGCCAGATACAAGCGGCCGCAACCGCAAGCAGATCGCCCATCGGATTCAATTCCAAAGCGGCATTACTGAAGCTGATTAAGGCGATACCGGCCATAGCGATCAAAAAGCCTAAGAAGAAGCGTAAGCCTGGCCGTTGATCATGCAGAAACAGACAGCTGAAGATAACCGTAAAGAAGGGTGCGATTGAAAGTATGACTCCGACATTCGCCGCCTGTGTATAAGTCAGCGCAATGTTTTCTAATAAGTAATACAGGGTGATGCCGCACAAACCAGCTGCCGCAAAGGTATATTCCTGCCGCGGATCAGTAAGTTTAAGCTTATGCGGGCAGACCAGCCATAAGGTACATATGCCAATCAAAAAGCGGATAAAAAGAATTTCAATCGGTGTAAAATGAACTAGCAGCACCTTAGTAGAAATAAAAGTTGTTCCCCAGATAAGAATCGTAATGAATGCGAACAGATGTCCTTTTGCTTGATCACTCATTTTTCTTCCCCTCGGGATTGATAAATATCCGCTGATATTGCTTCGGTGTCAAGCCGATAAATTCTTTAAAGAAATTCGTAAAGTGACTTTGATCCGCAAAACCAGTAATCACTGCCGCATCAATTGGTAAGATGCCCTCTTCCAACAGTTTTTTAGCTCGGTCAATTCGGATTGTCTGCAGATAGCGGTAAGGTGATACACCGATTTGACGCGTAAATGATCTCAAAAGATATGATTTACTGAAATTAGTCATTGCCACTAAATCGTCAAGTTGAATATTCTCTGAATAATGCTCTTCCATATAGGTACAAAGGTATTTAATTTGCTGATCAGGTTCACTGATGCTGACTTCATCAAAGGGCATGACATGCTCTTGAAATACTTGATCCAGCAGGAAAAAGAAGGCTTCCTCCTTTTCAAGCTTAGGGGCATGAGTTAATATCGCATTATATAAATCGTTTAATGAACGAGTAATATCACTTTGATAAATGACATTGTGTATGAAATAAGGAGTAAATTCCTTACCGGTGATTTCACCTGCCATCTTAACCATGATTTCAGGATTAATATTTACGGCTCGATAATCCAGTATCTCCCCATTGATCGGTGCGCAGTAATGATTATCACGAGGATTAAAAAGAATCAGATCACCCACCGACAGATCATATTCCTCACCCTTGCACCAAAGATGCCGGCTGCCTCCCTCGACAAAGCCTATGACATAATATTCATGAAAATGATTAGGAAATTTCTGAACGATGCCGCTGAGGTTATAGGCTTCTATATCCAAGTCATGATCATAATAGACATGACGCTGTTCCTGTATTTGAGACATGCTGAACCTCCTTTCAATATTCACTATTGTAGCACCTTCTGATTTTAATTTCTTGTATGATATGACACAAAGGACACCGCAAGATACGATGTCCTTCTTAAATTTTATGTATCCATTTTAAAAGGGATATCACAGGCTGAAACAATCTTGATTCCTAATTTTCGAAATATTGATTAACCGTTCGGACGCAGCCTTACTGGCTTCCTGTACTAGTTTCATCATTTCTTCAAGATCAGCCAGAATAAGTATCCACATATGGATGTTATTTATATGAACTGTAAATCTTACTTTGTCTTAAAGTGATTCATAAAGAAATCTGTAAAGGCCTTCGCCTCATCCTCTTGATCAACATAAATATATAAGCTTTCATCTTCCAGCCACTCAAAAATATTGATTGCAATGTAGCCTTTCTTATCCGGATAGATGATAAAGGCATCGGTTGGATATTTATTGCGGTATGCCTTATAAATTTCTGAGCGCCGATAGTAGATTGGACTGCCGCATTCATCAAGGTCAGGTGTTGCAGGTACTACAACAATTGTCTCGTTTTGTTCATTCCAGCCGACAATCAAGCTGCCGATTTTTGATTTGCTGCCGTGAACCAGGCCATAGTTAAAACGGCTTACATCTTCGGTGTAGCCGGCAGCCAGCTTGTATTCGGTACCGTTTTCCACAACTTGATCAAAGCGGGCACGCATCTTGCTGCGGTTCGCTTCACTCTTGGTCTGATCAATCTCAGGCCCTTTAAAAAATTTGTTGAATAATCCCATAATGTTATTCCTCCTTGTGATTTATGATAGATGCAGCGTTTTCATGTATTCAAATATGTGATTAATTTGAAATTCTGCCAAATCATCAGCTGCATCGGAAAATAAGAATGGCAGTGTGTCCGGAATCGCTTTGTATAAGATAGCCGCAGAGAATACTAAATTGCCAAGCAGCTTTGTGGTCTGTATATCTGCATCAATTTCAAAGACATTCAGCACTTCTTTGAAAAATGTCAGCCTTGTTGTCTGAAATTCTTTGCGCTTTTCACCGGAAAGACACTTGGAGAGTGACTGCTGTTCCTCCACACTCATGATTGTGAAATGACCTTGTCCGCCATAACAGAAATCATGAAGAAAATGATTGATTTTATCGTGCCAGCTCAGCGATTGATCATCCATCAGATTTTGCGCATATGCCAGGATTTTTGGCTGCTGACAATAAAAGACCTGTATAACCAAATCCTCTTTTGCCGGGAAAAGGTGTAAAAGAAGGTTCTTGAAATTCCGACACGGGTGTATATTTGCTCAGCCGTTGTATGCTGAATCCCTTGTTTAGAAAACAGTTCCAGACCTGTTTCTATCAGGTCTTCCTTGATTTTATTGCGATCCATTTCAGAATAGGCGATTTTAGGCATGGCATATCCTCCCTGAAAATAAAAACAAATATTTTAATCTATCTTTATTATAACAAGGGAAGCCCTATGACACAAGTGTGATCAACGCAAACCAGACATAAAGTGATTAAAAACAGCATGACATTTGCCATGCTGTAAAGTTAAATATCGAGTTTTTGATCATGCTTTTATTTTTGATTTAGGATTCGTTTATACCCGCTGCAGGTCGCAAGGAAATACAACCCATATACGAGGATAACGATACCTGAAGTCATTAATGCCGGCATTAAACGATCTGTTTTGCCAAGAATCGCGATGACCTTGTCCATGGCAGTAATACCTACCAATGAATGCACGATGGCCAAAGACAGCGGCATCATGAAATATATAGCAATCTGAAAGTTAACCGATTGTGAACACATTCTGACATCAGCGCCAATCTTATTAAGCACCAGATAATAGCGGCGGTTATCCGCTGCCTGTGATAATTGCTGCAGCGCCAGCATGACACAGCTAGCCAGCAGGAATACAAAACCCAAATAAATACCGACATAAGTAAAGGTAACCGTCAAGCCGGTGCTGCTTGCATATATTTCACTGCGGGTATCCATAAAGATAAACATATCGTCTAATTGATTCTGGGCATAGGCATCATAGATTTTCTGGGCAAAGGCAGTGTCATCTACACCATCCTTTAAGGTAATATTCGTATAATGCGATATCGCAAACTGAGTATTCATATAAACAGAATTAGGCGGATTATTTTCAATCAGCGAATCATCAACAATTAAACCGATCGTTGTTGTTATTGCTGTATTATTAATTACGTTTGTAATCGGAAGATCCCGCTTTACAAGCTGTAATTCCTGATTCAATGCCTGAATGGTTTGGGCATGGTTATACACACTGCTGATGGTATCATATGCCTGCTCATTAGCTGCCGCCAAGACCGCCTCATCGGGATTAAGTGAAATTGTCTGCAATCCCTTAGCCTGAAGGAAGGAATTGTAATCAGATAATGGATAAATCGCCAGCGGCATACTGCCGGCATTCGTCATCACACTGTCCAGTTCAGCTTCAGGAACCAGTTTTGCCAATGTGGCATAGGTTGTTCCAGGTGTATCCTCACCGGCATAGTCATAATATATATCCATTGTGAACTTTGATTTGATATCACTTAAATCAGCACCTAATTCAGCCATTGCATCATCAAAACTCATATTCTGATAATAAACATCTGCTGTGACATCAAACGGCGTATTGGCATTGATGTTGGCATTGACTGTCTGATTGATAGAGAGTCCGGTAGAAAAAGCACCAATTCCTAATAACAGCATAATACAGATAACACTCATTGAAATTACATTGGAATTAATGTTGGAATTCACCTGTCTTAACACAAACATATTCAGCTTGCGGTAGTATAAGCGCTTGCTTGATTGGATAAAACGCAGGAGGAAGCCGGATAATGACATGAAGAAAAACAAGGTGCCTAGACTGCCGGCTATAATGATTGCAGGTAAATTTGTAAACATATTGATGCCTGCCTTCATTACATAGAGATAGTCGCCAATCAGCAAGATGCATGCGAGAACAAACAGAATGATAGTAAGCGTTGTTGATTTAATCTTAAAAGCTTCGTTCTTTCGATCGGCATTCAGCAAATCGATGCATTTATATTTGCCCAAAATAAAAGTATTAAATAACATAACAATAATAAAGATAATGGCAAAGCTGATAATCGTAATCAGCATTGAACTCCATGAGAAGATAAATCGAAATTTAGTCAGCGGCAGTACAAACAGCTGAGCCGTCAGAACTGTCAGTCCCTGTGATAATAAAAAACCTGCAAATAAACCGGTAATTAATGAAACAATACCGATCATAAATGTTTCATAGCAGAGTATCTTGGATATTCTGGTCTTGGACATACCCATAATCATCATCAGGCCAAATTCTTTTTTTCTGCGTTTAATCAGAAAATTATTCGCATAGATAATTAAAAAAGCCAAAACAACAGCTACAACCCATGACAATGCCAACATGATTATCGCCGCGTTATCCATCATTTCACTTTGCATAGTTGTCATTTCGAGAACAGCCTGCTGCTCCTGAAATGAGTTAAAAGCATAAAACAGACAGACAGAGAAGGTAAGCGTCAGAAAATAAATCAGATAATCCTTGAATGATTTTCTGACATTGCGCAGTGCAAGCTTAAAGTACATTACCGCTGTCTCCGCCTAATAAAGTTACAACTTCGATGATTTTATTGAAGAATGTCTTGCGGCTGTCTGTTCCACGAATGATTTCATTAAATATCTTACCGTCCTTAATAAATAAGATACGGTGTGCATAGCTGGCAGTAAAGGCGTCATGGGTTACCATCATGATGGTTGCTTTAAACTCCTGATTCAGCTTTTCCATTGAATCAAGCAGCATTCTGGCACTTTTAGAATCCAAAGCACCGGTGGGTTCGTCAGCCAATATCAGACTTGGATTCGTCACTAAAGCACGCGCACAGGCAACTCTTTGTTTTTGACCGCCGGACATCTGAATCGGGTATTTATTTAATTCATTTTGAATTTCCAGCTTACTTGCGACATCTTTGACCCGCTCATCGATCTTAGAAGCCGGTACTTTATTGATCGTTAAGGCTAAGGCGATATTTTCATAAGCAGTCAGGGTATCCAAAAGATTAAAGTCCTGAAAGATAAAGCCCAATTCCTCGCGGCGGAATTTCGCAAGGCCATTTCGTTTCAGCTTGGTAATATCCTGATCATTGATAAAAATCTTACCGCTGGTTACTGTGTCAATGGTTGAGATACAATTCAGCAAGGTTGTTTTACCTGAACCGGAAGGACCCATAACGCCTACGAATTCCCCTTTTTGACAGTAAAACTAATATTGTCAATCGCTTTTGTGACATTGCTGCGATTGCCGTAGTATTTTTCTATATTCTGTATTTCTACAAGATTATTCATAGAACAAACCTCTCTTTCCTTGTCTTTATTGTATCCGTTTGCTTGTTTCTAAGCCATTGCTTTGGATAACAATACCCTTACATTTTTGTAAGGGTTGTTTTTAACCATTCAATAAAAGTCGTGCTTTCCTCAGGCTGAAGCGTGCAGATTTTGGCTTCATATGTATCTCTGGCATCATCTTTATCAATGAAATAGCCAAGATAGTCATTTGTATAACCACAGACCAACACCCGCCGCTCATCAAACAGCTTTTTAATTTCCCGGGAAAAGCGAACGCTGATCTCACCGGGAAAACCAAACAGTACCAGTTTATCTATTTCAAGAATTGAAAGATCCATCTTAAGCTCCGGCAGATAGACGCAGGCAGCTGTCTGATAAATTCGATGTTTTAGTGAAAATGTAGGATCAAGTTTTTTCAAATCGGTGCAGTCACTGATTCGATGATAGAGTTCTGTACCGATTCGCTCACATTCCGCGATACTGGCATCACGGCGGGTAAAGCGGGTACTGACATCCGCACAGGCACCGTTGATCATGGTGATCGGGCAATGAAACTGAGCTTCCATTAAATTGCGGGTTGTGCCGATGAAATCCGGTGAAATAAATGTATTATGATAATCAAGTACGGTAGGATGGGCATTAAAATGCAGAATACAGCCTTTATTGCGCCCATCCCGAGTTTGAAACAGAAGCAGGTTTAAAAAACGATCGACTAAACCGTTTGGATCATTGCGGTTGGCGTAAGTCCGGCTGCCTGCGCGACTTTTGAATAAGGGGTTACTTCCTCAAGCTCTGTTTCTGCTTTAAGCAGCGCTTTCGCAGTTTGACGTGCCAGCTCACTGCGGATAGTTTCATCCGGTGAACGCATCGCAAGCTGACCAAAAGATAAATAGAGCGGAAATTCATTCAGTGAAGAATGTGTATGTGTAGCGCAGACAAAAAGCTGATCAACGGAAAAATTGCTGAAGCTGGCAATCCGCTGAATCAGATCCTGGTCAATACCACATAAGTCAAAGCTGATAATCGCTGTTTTTTCTACATCCTCAAGCAATAACACGGTCGCCTTTAAATCCTGATGCACACCGTCTGACAGACAGCGCCTTTTTTCATAACCGTTAAGATAGATTGCATGATCCGGTGTAAAACAAAATGAGACTGAAGCTGCTCGCATCATATCACTCCCTTATCCTTAATTATAAGGGAATCCAATTGTATCGCAAGGGGTTTGGTGTATGATAGGAAATATAAAGCGAAAGGAGATCTGTTATGTCGAAGAAAAAATTTGCTGGCTGACAGCAGGTGTGCTGCTGGGTGTGGCAGTGGGGACAGCGGTTGGTTTTATGTTGATTGCACCGGAAGAAATGAAGCATTGCCCGTGCTGTAAATTAAGAAAGAAGGAGGATGCGTAAATGAGTCTGCTTGAACAATATTATAATGAAATTACAAAGCGTCTGAATGATGTGAAGGAGCATGATGAAGATGCGATTGAGCAGGCGGCTCAGCTGTTATTCAGCTGTGAAAAACAAGGCGGAACGATCTATGCATTCGGCACCGGTCATTCACACATGATGGGACAGGATCTCTATGCAAGAGCAGGCGGTTATGCGAAAATAGTGCCGATTGTTGAGATTGAATTGACTCTTTTAACACATCCAACTAAGAGTACGACGATTGAACGAATTCCGGAATATGCCGATGTCTTGGAACATTTATATCATGTGAAGGCCGATGATGTAGTCATTGTTTCAAGTAATTCCGGCCGTAATGGCTTAGTTGTTGAGTACACAAAGCGCTTAAAGGAAAAAGGGGCTAAGATCATTGCCGTAACATCTCTTGAACACTCAAAGAATATCACATCCAGACATCCAAGCGGCAAACGGCTATTTGAATATGCTGATGTAATTCTTGATAACCGCGGTCCTTTAGGTGATGCAAGCATTAAACATAATGAGTTCATCTCAACAGGACCTGTATCAACAATTATGTCATGCTTTATGCTGCAGGCTATGATGTCTGCCTTCATTCAAAAATGCATCGATGACGGCATGGAAGAAATTCCGGTATTCAGAAGCAGCAATGCGGATAATGCTGATGAGTTCAATAAGGTATTGTTTGATAAGTACATCATTAACAGAAAGAAAGATTAGATTTAGTGCAATAATTAGGCAGTCTTATTTAAAGGCTGTCTTTATTTTTTTATACTTGTGATAGTATTGACAAAATCGTTGCTATCTTCTACAATGAAACCGAACATGTTCTAGTAAGAAAAGAGGGACTCTATGAAATCTAGTAAAATTTTGGCGGCTTTATTGTCGCTGACACTGTTTTTCTCGATGAGCGGCTGCACTGCTAAAGATCCGGCACCAGAGATAGGCGATGTAAAAAATGGCTTAGAGAATGTTGCTGACGGCAGTTATGAAGGCAGCGGCAGCGGCCATGGCGGTGATTTGAAACTGGCAGTAACGGTTAAGGATCATAAAATCACTGGTGTAAGTGTTATTGAACATCAGGAGACAGCGGGGATTTCTGATAAACCGCTGGCTGATCTTCCAGATTTGATCGTTGATCATCAATCATTGGCGATTGACACAATTTCCGGTGCTACGGAAACATCAACGGCAATCTTATCAGCAGCAGAAGCAGCGTTAAGTGCAGCTGGTGCAGATATTGAAGCTTTAAAGAAGCCAATTGAAAAAGAGGATAAAAACTTCAGAAGTTACTGAAAAGAATGTTGATATTGTCATTGTCGGCGGCGGCGTTGCCGGTTTGTCAGCAGCTGTTGAGGCATCTAAAACCGGTCAACAGATTTTGCTGATTGAAAAAACAGCAGTGCTGGGCGGCAGCACATCTCTGTCTGGCGGTAAAATCTTAGCGGCTGACAGTGTTTTTCAGCGTGAACAGGGGATTGTGGATACACCGGAACAATTTGCGGATTTCTTAATTAAACTGGGCAATGGCAAGGTTAATGAAGATAAACTGCGCATGATTGCTGATCATTCCAGTGCCAATATCGATTGGCTGATTGAAAATGGTGTTGAATTCTCAGAGGTAATTGATACTCCTAATCCGGAAATGACGCCTAACCGCGGCTTAAATGCAGCCAGCGGCAGCGGCCAGGGCTTCATTACACCGCTGGCACAGGCAGCTAAGGATGCCGGTGTAGAGATTATGATGGAAACACGCGGTGAAAAATTAATTGTTGATGAACATAATGCGGTAGTAGGTGTTGAAGCTGCTCAAAGTAATGGCGATAAGATAATCATCAATGCCGCGGCTGTTATACTGGCTACCGGCGGCTATGACCGCAGCCCTGAATTAAAAGCTGAATATTCCCCTTCTTATGCTGATTCGAGAACAAATGTCGGTGCCGGCAATGAGGGTGACGGTTTGATCATGGCTAGAGACGTCGGAGCTAAAATTATCGGCAATGACAGTGCAATCGCTCAGATCCTCCCTTACGGTTCTGCGATGGCCGATCTGTTTACATACTCTGGTTTATTTGTAAGTGTTCAAGGTGAACGGTTTATGGATGAATCAGCGCCTAGGCCAGTAAGAACACCAATTGTTTTAAGAGAAACCAATGCACCTGAATTCTTCATTATTCTGGATGATTCAATGAGCAGTGAAAACATTATCAAATCCATTGAAGAAGGTATTGGCTATACCGCGGATACATTGGAAGAACTGGCAGCACAGACCGGTATGGATGCTGTGAAGTTAAGTGACGCAGTTGCCCGTTATAATGAACTGACGGCTAAGGGTATCGACGATGACTTTGGGAAGAATGCAGAATTGATGAGCCGTGTTGACAGCGCGCCTTATTACGCGATTCGCTGTACCATGAATACCGCAGGTACATTCGCAGGCCCTCAAACAAACTTAAATGCTGAAGTTCTTCGTGAAGACGGTTCGGTAATTCAAGGCTTGTACGCGGCAGGTGAAGTCAGCAGCGGTGATTTGATCGATAAAGAATACCCAGGCAGCGGTACAGCAATTCAGTCTTTTGTCACTATGGGACGTATTGCCGGTGAAACAGCAGCCGAATATGCAAAAGCTAATAAATAGTACATTAAATAAAGAGTCCCAGGATAACGCAGGCGTTTCACTGAGACTCTTTTTGTTTTAAGCGCTGATTAAGACTACAAGATGGTGAATCTGATCCAGCAGCTGTTTCTTTATATCATACTGTGCATTCTGCATACAATAATTTATTGAATTGGCCAAGATCAAGGCAAAGATATGTTCCAGACTTCTTCAATAGTGAGCTGCTGATTCATTTGTCCTTTTGCTTGTGCCCGCGTCAGCAGGCTTTTAATGATATCACGATTAGGCGCTAACGCCGTCGGCTGATAATGATTCAAATTATATGTATAAATATACTTCAGACGATCAATCGGCGTTTCTTCCAGCAGTTTTATCTGGAATAAGATATAGGCATCAAGGTTTTTCCACTCATTTTCATCATTCATATTCAGCCGCTGATTTTCTTCCGCTCTTTTAGAACTAATGCGGAAGAGTTCCATAATTAAATCTTCCTTTGATTTGAAGTGATGATAAAAGCTGCCGATTGATACGTCAGCACGTCCGCATATTTCCCTTACCGTCATGGTGCCGAAGGCATCTTCATCCATCAATAATTTTACTTGTTCAAGAATTTTATCTTTATTTGAATGTTTTTTCATGCACCTATTATAGCATAATTTTCAAGCTAAAATAAAAATTAGGCACTGCAAAATAAAACTACAATTTCTTTTAAACGCTGTCTTTAGTAATCGCTATCGCATGACGAATCTTCTTTAATGACTCATTAGAGCGCTTTTCATCATGGAACATGACAATCACAAAGATCGCGTCAATAATTGCCAGCTGAGCAATGCGTGACGATAGCGCTTCAGAACGATAAGAAGTTTCCTCGGCCATAGATATGAAAACAACATCAGCCATTTTAGCTAAGGCCGATAATGGATAACTGGTTACAACGATTAATTTTGCGCCATTTTCTTTTACACATTTTGCTAATTGAATGGCTTCTTTAGTGATACCCGTATGGGAAATAACAAAGGCACAGTCTTCACTTGTAAGCATAGAAGCATACATCAGCTGCATATGATAATCTGAAGTCCAATTACATTTGATGGGTGATCGAAGAAATTTATGATAAGTATCCTGAGCAATTACATTTGATCCGCCCAAACCAAAAAAGCTAGTCTCTTTCGATGAAAGGAGAATGTCAGCCGCTTTTTTAAAGCTTTCAGGATCGATCAGCTTTTTAGTGTCTTCTAATGATTGAATTGTGGAATCAAATACTTTTCTTGCAATCATGATTTCATTATCACTTTTAGAAATGTTTTCATGAATTGAGATTTCCGCATCAAACTCTTCTGTAAGCAGGGCAATTTTGAAATCTTTAAAGCCTGAATAGCCCAGCTTGCGAGTAAATTGGAAAAAGGTAGAATCAGCAATTCCAAGCTCATTAGATAATTCATTGATCGTACTGCGTGATACTTGTTTCGGATTTTTAAGAATGTAATCTGCAATACTTTTTTCCTTAACACTCAAATCACGATATATCGATTTGATTTTCAGACGTACACTTTCTTGTGTCATATTTTCACCGCCTCTGAATGAAACAAAATAATTTTTTATATATTAATAATATCACAAAAAATTTAGCGTAAAGAGTCGGCCAAATTGCTGTCTAATTACTAGGATGTTTCATAAATACAGTTAATAATGAATATTATGCGTAAAATAAGAAGTTTATGACAGTTTACAGAGAACAAAATAAAAATAAAATTTTTTATAAAATCTATTTACAAAAAAATATTTTGTGTTAATATAAAAATATGAAGTAACTGAAAGAGCTTACATTTTAATATGAATGATTCAGTTCTTCAGTTATGGTACCGGTTGTGGGAACTGGCTAGTAGCGTTTACTTTTGATTCTGTTTCTATATCATCACATCTCAGTAGAAATAGAACCATTACTTATTCCATGAAAGGGAGGATTTTATTATGGAATTAACTGCTGTGCAGGCTTTGCTAATTGCTATTTGGGTTGCATTAGTTGAGTCACGTGCCTTAGGTTATGCGACCTTGACACTTAGATTTAGCCCATTGATGACTGGTTTTGTAGTAGGTGTAGTTATGGGTAATGTAGCTGACGCTATGGTTGTAACTGCAACCATCCAATTGATTTATATGGGCGCTGTTGCGCCGGGCGGAACATTGCCGTCTGAACCGGCTATTGCTGCCGCTATTTCAGTTCCGGTAGCTTTGTTAGGTAACTTAAGTCCTGAAGAAGCTGTTGCTATTGCAGTACCGGTAGGTCTATTAGGTTCTTATTTATACCAATTCAGATTCTTCTTGAATACTTTATTTACTAAATGGATGGATAACGCAGCAGCTAATGCAGATGACCGCGGATTGACATTTGCTATCATGGGTATTCCAACGATTATCTCATTCTGCTTATTTGTTCCATTGACATTTATTGCCTTGTTCTATGGTGCTCCGGTAATCGCTGATGTAGTAAACAGCGTTTCAAGCGGACCATTGTTCCACATTCTAAGTGTTGTCGGCGGCGGTCTTGCAGCATTAGGTATTGCTGTTATTATGCATGTTATCGGTAAGAAGAGTCTGCTTATTTTCTTCTTCCTTGCATACTTCATGAGCGTATCTTTCAGCTCTCTGGGAATCAATACTGTAACTTATGCGATCTTCGGCTGTATCTTCGCCGCAATGTACGTTATGTTTACAAGTAAGACACAGGAATAAACAAGGAGGACATGGAAAATGGATGCTTATATCAAACAATATATGGACGAAGAAGGGAATATCACGGCTGATACCAGCGTAATGACTAATCCTGAAAACGCTCCTGAAAAAATTACAAATAAAGATTTAATGAAATCATGGTTCAGATGGTGGTGGGCAAATGAAGTTCCGCATACCTATGACCGTATGCTTGCGCCATCCTTCTTATTCGGTATGATGCCGTCATTGAAAAATTATATAAAGATAAAGCAATGCTGGCGGAAGCTTATCAAAGACATCTGATGTTCTTTAACACTCAGGCATGCTGGGGCGGTGGTACATTGACAGGTATTGCAATTTCCCTTGAGGAATCAAGAGCTAAGGCACTTGCTGAAGGCCGTCCTGAAGAAGCAGTAGATGTCACGATGATCAATAACACAAAGGTAGGTTTGATGGGGCCTTTAGCTGGTATTGGTGATGCTATTGACTCAGGGACCGTTCAATATATTTTTATCGCAATCTTCTTGCCTTATGCACAGGCAGGCAATGGTCTGGGTGCAGTTCTGCCATTCCTATGCTTTGCTACGGCAACATTTATTTATGGATACTTATTTACAAAAATGGGCTATTCATTAGGCCGGAATGCTGCTAAAGAAATCATGACGGGGGCTAAGATCAAGACATTGATCAATGCATTAGGTGTATTAGGCTTATATATGATGGGTATCATGGCGGCCCAATACGTTAAAGTGTCAAGTTCACTGCAATTTGTCATCAATCAGAAGGAATTCGTCATTCAGGATATTCTGAATCAGATCCTGCCGGGTATTCTGCCACTGGCAACTGTATTGGCATTATACTTCTACTTTGATAAGAAGGGCTTAAAGATTACCCGCGGTATGATCGTACTCACTATTTCATTAATTATTCTTGCCGCTATCGGCATTCTGTAGAATGGGGGTAAATAATATGGCAGATCGTGCATTAGTTATAATTACTCATGGAGAGTTTGGCATACAAATCGTAAAAAGTGCTGAAATGATTATGGGAGAACAAGAGGATGTCAGCGCCTTGGCATTGCGTCCGGGAGATTCTGTGGATGATTTACGTGCTGAAGCTTCAGCGGTGGTTGATAATTATAAAGAGGCAGGAAAAGAAGTGATTATCCTCTGCGATTTACTAGGCGGAAGTCCAAGCAATGTTGCCTTATATCTGGCAGCCAAGCATGATGTTAAAATCTTTACAGGTATCAATCTGCCAATGCTGATTGAAATGCTGCAAGGATATAAAAATGAAGAAGACACAGCTGCTTTATTAGCAAGAGCTGAAAAGACAGCCATTGAGGGAATACGCTTATTGGATCGTGATTTCTTAAAAAACAGATAAAGATAAAGGAGAAACAAAAATATGGGAAAAATTAATTTAGTTAGAATCGATGATCGCTTAATTCATGGACAAGTAATGACAAAATGGTCGAAGGGCATGGGTACAAATGCGATCTATGTTATTGATGATGCTACGGCAGCTGATGATTTTATGAAGGATATTTATATTTCTACTAATTCATCAGCGGATTTAAAGATCAAGGTGTTCAGTGTTGATGAAGTCATTGAGGAATGGAAGAAAGATGAATTCGGCAATGACAAGGTTATCTTATTGTTTAAGACGGTTAAGAATGCAAAGAAATTCATTGACAGCGGTGTGCCGGTTGCCGAGTTAAATATCGGCGGTATTGCAAAGAAGCCTAATTCTACATTTGTAATTTCAACTGTGGGGCTGTCAAAGGATGATGCAGCTTTGCTTCAGGAAGTGAAGGATAAGGGAGTAGAAATTTATTTCCAAATCGTTCCGGATACAAAACGTGTCTCATTTGATGATGCGAAAAGGCTTCTGTAAGAGGCGGCACCTATGAGTAATTATCGTATTGCAATCGTTAATTCAAGCAGTTTTGGCAGACGTTTTCCATCTCAGATGGCACGTTTGGAAAAGATTGGTGAGGTAGAAAGAATAACCGTAGATGGTATGATGCATGGCAAAGAATTGGCACAGAAACTGAATGGTTATAATTTAATCATTGCTTCTGTTACACCATTTTTTGATCGAGAATTTTTTGAAAATAAAGATGAATTATTGCTGATTTCCCGTCATGGCATCGGTTATAACAATGTTGATCTAGAAGCCGCTAAAGCGCATGGCACATTTGTATCCATCGTAGCGCCGCTTGTGGAACGTGATGCAGTTGCTGAAAATGCAGTTGCGAATCTGATGTGTGTTATGCGGTTGACTATTCAGGCTGTTAAGGCAACGAATGAGGATCGCTGGCGTGATCGTGCACAATTTGTCGGCAATGGGCTGACTGGTAAAACGATCGGTGTTATTGGCTGCGGTAATATCGGCAGCCGAGTAGCTGAAATATTAAAGCATGGTTTTAATTCAAGGCTTCTTGCCTGTGATCCGGCATTAAATAAAGAGTGGGCTGATAAGCACGGTATTGAAGAGGCTGATTTGGATACCTTATTAAGAGAGTCAGATGTCATATCTCTGAACTGTACCTTAAATGATACATCTTATCATATTCTAAATGATGATGCATTTAATAAAATGAAAAAGGGTGTTTATATCACCAATACAGCTCGCGGCGATCTGATTGATGAAGAGGCAGTATGCAGAGCTTTGGACGCAGGCGTTGTAAAGGGCATGGCAGTAGATGTTATGCATGATGAACCGGCAAGCAATACACATCCGTATTTCCGTTACGATAATGTAATTGTGACACCGCACACCTCAGCATATACCATTGAGTGTCTTGAAGGAATGGGCGAAAAATGTGTTAGTGACGTGGAACATGTTGTGAATAACGAAGTTCCGGATTGCTGTAAAGTTACTATCGAGAAATAAATTATAAGCTCATTCTGCAGCTGGGATGAGCTTATACTTCTAAGAGGAATCATATGGAGCAAATAAAGCTTGTAATCTGTGATATGGATGGATTGATGTTTGAAACAGGACGGCTGGCATATCGGGCTTATCTTGCTTCGGCAGAATATTTTAATTATGAAATGACACAGGATGTTTATTACTATCTGACTGGCAGAACGGAAGCCGGCATTGTGGATGCAATGAAGGAAATTTATGGTGAAGAAAACGATATTCTTGCTTGGCGAAAGAAAATGGTTCAGAATAAAACACTCATTGCACAAAACGAACAAAGGGTCGGTAAGAAAAAGGGTCTGGTCGAGTTGATTGATGCCTGTTATGAATCTGGTGTACAATTAGCATTAGCTTCATCCACAAAGCGCGAAACTGTTATGTGGTATCTTGAGCTTGAAGGTCTGAACGGCAGGTATCAGACAATCGTGGCAGGTGATGAGGTGTCTAAAGGTAAACCAGATCCTGAAATTTTTCTAAAAGCATGTGAAAAAGCAGGTTTCAAACCTGAAGAAGCGATTGTATTAGAGGATTCTATGGTGGGTATCCAAGCGGCCAATGCAGCCCATATCCGCAGCTGTCTGATTGATGATGATATTTATGATATGCCGGTAAGGCATGAGGGTATAGGCTTGAAAAGAAATATTGATCGTAAAAGTCTGCCGAAAGGGTATCCAGACTATGTATTTGAATCATTATTTGATGTTATTAAGTTAATATAGAAGGAAGTGATCCTATGGATGAAGAAGTACTTGTATATCATGATCGGTTTAAACAAAGCAGTTTACTTGCCGCTACGATGATATTTTTGGCAGGCTGCGGGTATATTCTTTTTAGAGAAGATACGCACATTCTTGCAAAAATTTTCGTTACTGTGCTTGGTATATTGCTGTTGATTCAAGGTCTCACGACCATTAAGGCAATGGCTGCTCATGATTTGTGTTTTAAATTTGATGAGCATGGTGTAACTGATTATACAAAAAAGCGCAATGTGCTGTTTCTCTCATGGGATGAAATTGTTAAGATTGAAATGGTGTCGAATAATACTTCACTGCAAATAGGTATTTTAGCTGGTAAAACCATTGAGGATGCAGCAGTGATGAATGATGCAATTAAAAGAAAATATGACATCGAATGGTAATCTGATTTACTATAACGTAATCATCGATGGCTTTGGATACAGGAAAAAGAAATTCGCTCAGATATTTCATGATTGTATCGCTCTGGCCAAAAAATATAACCCTAAGATTTATATTCAAGAATATCAGGACCCTTTCACAAAACAAAAATCTTAGGTTATTGAATAAGCGATGAGTTATTCAGAAAAGGTAAAGGAAGTGGCTAAATGAAAAAAGCAGAATTGGTGTTTATGGTATGGGAGTCATGGGTCAGAGTTTAGCGCTGAATATGATGAACCATGGGTATCAGGTTTCGGTATTCAACAAGAATCATGAGGTGACTGAGAAATTCATCAAGGAAAAGATTGAAAATCAATCCGTAGTTCCTTGCTATGATTTAAAGGAATTTGTTGATTCATTGGAAAAACCTCGCTGTATCTTTTTAATGGTGACAGCGGGTAAAGTTGTTGATTTAGTAATTGAGGGTCTTAAAGATGTACTGGATGAAGGCGATATAGTTATTGACGGCGGTAATTCATTTTATAAGGATACTATCCGGCGTTTTAAAGAACTTCAGGAGTGTGGTCTGCACTTTGTCGGTGTCGGTGTCTCAGGCGGTGAAATGGGCGCTTTAAAAGGCCCTAGCATGATGCCCTCCGGTGATTATGAAGCATATAAAATCGTTGAACCGATATTCTTGGATATTGCGGCAAAAGCGAAAGATGGAAAGCCTTGCTGTACATATATCGGCGGTGATGGTTCGGGTCATTATGTCAAGATGGTACACAATGGGATTGAATATGCCGATATTCAGATTATCTGTGAAGCATACGATTTAATGCGCAATGGCGCTGGCTTCAGCATTGAAGAGATTCAGCATATTTTTGAACGCTGGAATACAGGTAAGCTGAAATCGTATCTGATTGAAATTACGGCAGAAATTTTAAAGCGCAGAGATGAAGAGACCGGTGAATATATGGTGGATATCATCCTTGACCGCGCCGGTCAAAAGGGGACCGGAAAATGGACAAGTATGGAAGGTCTTGATATCGGTGCGGCAATCCCAACGATTGCGGAATCTGTTTTCTCAAGATGTATCTCTGCAATTAAGGATGAACGTGTTCAGGCCAGTAAAGTTTTCAGCGTAGAATCTGCATTTAAAGTTGAAGATAAGGAAGCTTTTATTAATAATTTGGAACAGGCTGTATATGCGGCAAAAATCTGCTGCTATGCGCAAGGGTTTGAATTGTTGAAGGAAGCAGCTAAGGAATATAAATGGACATTGAATTTCGGTGAGATTGCGATGATTTGGCGTGAAGGCTGTATCATTAGAGCTGATTTCCTTGAAGAAATCAAGAAGGCTTATGATGAGGAAGCAGTACCGAATCTCATGATGACTAAGAAATTCAGTGCAGAATTGCTGGCAGCACAGGATGCATGGCGAGCCATAGCGGTAAATATCATTGAGAGCGGTATTTATGCACCGGCTATGCTAAGTACGATTTCATATTTTGATGGCTATCGCAGTGAAAAAACAAGTGCTAATCTGATTCAGGCACAGCGTGATTATTTTGGTGCTCACACTTATGAAAGAGTGGATAAGCCAGGTTTCTTCCATACTCATTGGGAGTAAATTCAGTTTCCGCTTGAGATTACTCAAGTTGAAATACTTGCAGACTGTTTCCCATATTATCAGTCTGCATTAAAAGCCGGCAAGCTACTAGGCCGGTTACAGAAAAATGAGCGGGATCATAATGGTCTCGCTTTTTCTATATCAATAATTCTACTATTTCTTTCAGTGTATTTTTATCACCCACATTGCCGGGAAAGATAATCAGATTAAGCCCAGTGAAGTGACTGCAATCTTTTGCGTGCCATACAGGAACAGCCGGTTTTACTTGTCCTAATACTAAAGCCTTTTTAATATTTTAAAGCTTTAACTGCAATATCACTTGATGTTATTCCGCCTTTAGATAATATATAACTTGGTTTAGTTTTAATTCCAGATACGATCTTTACAACTGCATCACTAATTTTTACCGCAAGCTCAAGCTGTGCTTCACTATCACCCTTTGGTAAGTCAAAGCGTTTACGGTTTGTGTATATGACTGCCGTTTTACCATTACCGATGGCTGCTTCAGCAGCTTTTATTACACGTTTGATTTCTTTATCAAAGCTGCCGCTGACTACTAGATGCTGATTAAATTCTATCATTGTCAGTACATGGTTATCTAATGCTTCAAGCTGTTTCAACTGATTTGTTGTTTTATAAACATGTGAACCTACTACGATCAAACCGCCATTTTTATTATCACAGTCCTTAAGAATCTTTTTATCAAGATAAGGTATATCATTACAGCCTCCCAATACCTTAGGGATTGCTGCTGCACTTCTGAAAATAAAGTGGTGCCCGCGCTTCAAAGCTCTTAAATAAGCAGTAATGAATATTTTTAAGTCGTTTTCATGCGTTGCATTAACAATGATCTTGTTGAAATCTGTACAAGCTTCAAGCTTTTTCTGAATAGAATCATAATCTGCATTTTTCAATTCATTGAGAGTGATGTAAATCATGGACTCCTTCTGATAAATTCCTTTAGTTTTTACTTCACACCACTTTCCAAGATGGGAATGCTTATATCCAAATGTTTTATCCTTTGCATAATCAGATTCACTTACCTCGATCAAGCCATAGGCTTCCTTTATGAAATGGATATTATTAAGTGTGAAACGATTGCCCTCTTTGAAATAGGGACAAAGTATTTCACCGTCAATTCTATAACCTCCTGCTTCCAACACTTCTTTTAGTGCTTCAGTTTCAATCGGATAATGTCCTCTTAACGTTGAATCACTTCGGCTGATGATAATGAAAGGAAGCTTCAGCTGTTTGCTGATAACTATGATTGCTTCTGCAATTTTATGATGTACACTAATTGTTTTCTCTTTTTGAAAAACTGCGTGAATTTGTTAAAATAAAAGCCATAGGTGCATCTGAAGTAAATATGTCATAGATTGCATCATGATCCCAAGAGGTATATACAGGAACATCATGAACAGTTTGAGTACCGGTTGGATCGTCATCAAGTACTATGATCTTGATGTTATTGAGACTTGCCTGATTCATAGCTTCAAGAAGCTGTTTATCAATATACTCAGAATTGCGTGTTTCATAATTTAGTTTTGCAAACTCTTCATTGCTTATAGTTATCATACGAATCTCCTTTTTCCAATAACGCCGATTCTACTATTTGTATAAGAAAACATAACTCATCATCATTAAAATTAATCTGAAATTCATTTTCAATAGGTAATACAGCTATTCTCAGCTTTTGAACAAAATGCTTATGGGTCTGAAGATAAGCTTGACAGTCAGTGAATTGCACAAGCTGGTTAATTAGCATTCTTTCAATTGCATAGCCTAAATGAACAGCAATTTTTAGCTGCAAAGCCTGCGTGTTAATACTGAAATCAATAGCTAATCGGCAATTAAAATCATAAATCAGCTGAACCGCCAGATCACAGTTCAAGGCTCGTGTAGACATTTTTAATAGTGACAATGCTTGATCATAGGCATTAGTTGGTTTTTGAATATAGCTTTCTAAGAATTTTTCAAACGTCCTGTATTACTGGTGAGCATGATTTCTTCAATACCAAAATAAACAGCTGAAATATTTGGATTCATATTTCCGGCACAAGCAATAACATCATGCTTGATACAAAATTGTTTGAAAGCATCCGTATTATTCAGAATATCAACATAAGCAAATACATCTGTTTTTATATCACTTATATTCTTTTGAATCAGGAATTGATCGACTTTTTGCTTAAGCAGGTTAGCAGTTCCGATTCCAGTTGTGCATGTTATCAGAATCGACTTATTCAGGTTATTGTCAGCCCTAACCATATTAATACCCTTAAGCTGATTGATAGCCTTTGCAGTTTCTTTAATTGTTTCATTCTTAAACAGGACACGGCGCAAGGCTTCCAGCACGAATAAAGTAGAAACATTGTCAATTGAAATCACTTCTAACTTTAAGTCTTTATTAAGACGCTCACTAAACTGGCAAAGAGATCCCATATCCGTGAATAAGAGTACTCCATCGGTGGGATTTAACTGTTTGAGTAATCTATGAACTTGCTGATAAGTATCTTCTACTCCCATAGTCAATGGCATATTAATAGCCTTTACTAAATCAGTATTTAATAGATTATTACAGACATCAGCCATTGATGAAGCAGTTGTTTTGCCATGACATAGAATCAGTAAACAGCTTTTTAAATGTGTTTTGTATAATACTTCTTTCTCTGTAAGAAACATACAGAGAAAGTTGATTTCAAGAGGATCGATATGCAGCTTAAATTCATCTTCAAAATGTTTTAAGATTAAGGCAGCAACTGCATATTCTTCCTTGTATTGATTTTGAAGATTTAAGGAAGGCTTGAATGCTTCCAAAATAGATGAATTACGTTTGATTAGGGCATTAAAATGAAAAGCCATGGCCCAGAGGATACTGGCATCGAACTCTTTTTTAAGCTGTTTTTTGGCATACTCGATACTTTGCTGGCAAATTTGATTATATTTGGTTCAATGATTTTAGATAAAGCTTCCGTTTCCTCAGCATCATTGCGGTTATACTTCTGCTTCAATTTCCTAATATATTTTTCAACTTCAACTGCAATCTGAGAATTGATTTCTTCAGCAGAACTGCCGGCAAGTATCAAATTATCAGATAATTTTTGATGCGCTCATAGATCGTATCAGTAGGTATCTTGTAACTTTTTATCTGCTCATTGGGTTGTATGATCAGATCATTATCATTACTGTCTTTGCTTATTTGCTGCTGCGCCGATAATATGTCAGGAATATCTGCCTCGTGAATCTCAATAAATTCCTGATTATTCATTTGCCGCAGGAAAGCCGAAGCACAAATCTGCTTTATGTCAGATTTTAATTCACCAATATTACCGGTTAGATCAGCGGCCGAGAGCAGGTTCATCACACTTGCTGATACTTTCAGTTTTTTACCTATGCGGCTGGCTTCCTTTATAAATAAATGTTCAGTAATTGCTGTGCGTTCATTAGCAGGACGCTGTACCAGCGGCGGCAGATTGATTGTAACGGGTATACGGCGCATAAAGGTTTTTAATAATCGTTCATTAGGATTTTCTGTTGTTGCACCGATAATGAGAACATTGGCATGATGAATATCAGAATCACCTAAGCGGGAATATACCCCTTTATCCATCAGAGTAAAAAGCATTTCCTGACCAGCTGCAGGCAGACGGTGAATCTCATCAAGAAATAATATTCCGCCGTCTGCTTTTGCAACAATGCCTTCTTTTTGACTTTCAGCACCGGTGAATGCGCCTTTCGCATAACCAAATAGATGAGACAAAAGTAATTCAGGGTTACTGTAATAATCAGCACAATTAAAAGTCATAAAAGGATAATCATTACCCTTAGACAAGCGTGCATATTCAACCATAGTATTTGCAAAAAAAGTTTTGCCTACACCGCTGGGACCTAACAGCATCGTATGCAAGCCATTAGGCGGATACATAATGGCTGCTTTTGCTTGCTTTACAGCTGATTTAAGACAGCCGTCAAAACCGATGATTGTTGTGAAAGGATCATACTGGTCAGCTTTATTTTTCTTTATCAAGCTAATAAATTCATCACGCTGATACTCACTTTTGCTTGGCTTGTTTCCGGTCAGTTTGATAAATAATTCAGCTGATAAATAATTCACTGGCCGTCCGCTTAATTTAATTACCTGATGCTGATCACTCAAATCATTCAGTAATGTTGAAGTGTTGCTTCTGGATATGCCTGTCTTTTCACTGATTTTTTCAGTAGTCAAGCCAATTTCTTTATGTAATGAAAAGTCATCAGCTGTTTCATCTATATTTAATTCATTCAATAAATGCAAGATTTTATCTATTCTTCCCATTACATATCACCGCCTTTAATTTAATAAACGTGAAATTGCATCAATCATAATTTCCGGTGTATTTACTGATGCAAGCTCTTGTAATTTTTCTTTGCAAAGGAAACAATCCATCAGTTTTTTTAATATTTGCACTTCTTTTTTGGGATCAGTCACAACAACCAAAAATATCAGCTGCACATAAACATCATTAATACCATCAGCCATTTGTTTAAAAGGTACACGATTTGCCGGTTTTGCGACAAGTATGCAAGGTTGATCGCATGTTCAATATCGGTATGAGGGATTGCTACGGATACACCATCAGTAGGCAGCCCGGTAGGATAAAGTTCTTCTCTTTTTATAATTGCTTCTTTATATGAAGCTCTGACATAACCTTTTTTATAAAGGAAATCAGCTGCTTGAGTTAGAAAATCAGCACTGTCAGTATAATTTGATCAAATAGCATTAAGCTCTGATTAAACAAAGTATTTACATCATAGTCCATAATTACTCCTTGTTGTCCAATCCTTCTCTGTCATTTAAAAGCAGGGCAAGGATAAAGCTGATACAGCTTAAGAGGGCACTGTTATTTATAATTCCTAATGCGAAAATTGATAATGTACCAATAATCATAATTTTGCCGATAAGACTAGTATTCTTTTTTTCCACAGGCTATCATCATCCGATCGTATTCTTCAAGACTCATCGTCTCAACATTATCCAGCCCTACCAGACAACCCATCCGATAATATGTACGGGCAACATCTTCGAGATAGATTGCTTTAATAAGAGCATCCTTCATACTTTTTCTTGAAGCAGTTAAAGCGCCATGTGTTTCCATAATTGTGGCAACTCCATGTTCCCCCAGTGTTTCAACTATACTATCAGCTAATTCCTGAGAACCGGGCTGACGATAAGGAGAAATTGGGCAGCGGAAGTCAAAACGGTTTGCTTCGAATAAGACAGGCTTTATTTCTTTGCCTAATGCTGCAAAAACACAGGCATAGGGTGAATGAGTATGTGCCACAGCAATTATATCTTTCCTTGCTTTATATATACTTAAATGAATATTTTTCTCAGAAGAAGGTACGAAGCCCTGAGGACCTTCTAAGATATTGCCATCTAAATCAATTACTAAGATATCTGAATAACTCAGCTGAGTACGGTCTTTACCTGTAGGTGTAATGGCAACTAAATTTGAATCACGGTTAATCATACTGAAATTGCCGCTTGTCGTGTAACAGAGATTTTCTTTTTCAGCCAGCAGAGCATTTTCCAATACTTGTTTTTTTCATTGTCTAACATAAATTCACCTATTTATTATTCACAGATCGATCTTTACAATCTGCTTCTCTTTTTTTCATTTCTTTGAAATAGAAATAACCTAAAATGATAACGAGAACTAAAAGCACTAATGCAATTGGATTGAATAGTGAAGATTCACAGACGATCCAACGCAGTACGGACAAATTCATGCCATATTGCGTCAGCATCTGCCCCTCAGCAAGACCGGCTACACCGCCTACCTCAGCAGCCAGCTGAGTGAAAACAGGCGCAAAGTAACTGGATATCCATAAAAATAGAGGAACAGCACAAATATTAGTAATCAGCATTTTTCTTATATCACCACGATAAATAATGAAAGCCGGAACAAAACAGCTGGTAGCTGTTAAAGAGGCTAGAGGCAGAACGATATTGCCCGGAAGAATCAAAGCTAATCCTATTATGAATGGAATAGTCAGTATAGCTACGACCCATATTTCTGAATTACCGGCTATGATTGGCCAATCCAGTCCAATAATAATTTCTTTATCAGGAAAATGCTTATTTACAAAAGCAGTTGTTGCATCGCTGATCGGTGTGAGTGCCGTCATGAATAATTTAGTTGCCATAGGAAACATAACTAAAGCAGTAGCAGCCTGAATACCAACCAATAATGCTTTACTGATTGAATAACCGCCCATAATTCCAATACCGGTACCAATAATAACACCGATAACACTGCTTTCTCCCCAGAAGCCTATTTTTTGACGTAATGCTTCAGCATCGAATGATTTAGTGTCCGGGAAAATTTTATCTAGCAGCTTAGCGAACGGAAGTATGATAATATTGCTGAGCAGCATAGGGTGCGAAATGGTAACACCTGGAACACCGGTAATTTCATAAACTTGTTCCTGTATAACATCAGCATTCTTCAATTCAAGTATAACTTGGATCGTAGCCGCAATGAAGCCCAGCCAAATATTACCGCTGATCACTGTAACGATGTAAGCTGTAAATATCTTATTAACAATCTGCCATACATCAACATTCAATGTTTTAGTCATTCCAAAAACAATCATAATAATGTTGATCCCTATTTGAATTGGGAACATCAAAAACGCGTATTGCCATTGCCATGTGAAACCCAGCATAGCCGCCCAGCCAAGATCAAGTGCTGGAAGCGTGAATCCGCTGTTTTTCACAAAAGCTTGGGCAGCAGTTCCTACATTACCTGTTAAGAAGGACATTACCATACTGATACCCGTAAATGCTATACCTAAGGTAATACCTGAAACAGCAGCTTTTGATGGTTTCATACCCACACATAAGCCAATGATAAACATAACGATCGGTAAAAATACAGCTGCTCCCATATCTAATATAGGTTGTACAAGCATTTGAATAAATTCCATATTTATCTCCTTTTACCCTTTATAGTGTTTTTAATTTAATAATTTAATAATTTCATCAATAACAGCATCCTTGCCTACGCCAGTAAGGAAGGGAAGTCCATTGAAAGTAGGTATGTCAACTTTAATAGTGGATTTAGGTGTGATATTTATAAAAATATCATAGTGGCTGATAATTGAATTGAGATTCTTCACATCATCCGTGTCAATCGTGAATTTATTTCGGAATCCTCTTTCATAAAGCATATCACCGATACGATTTGCGACAGTAGATGATGTAGCTATCCCGCTGCCGCAGACTACTAAAATCTTTTTCATATATATACTCCTTTCTGAAAATGATGTTTTCACTTATATATGAGCAATAAGCGTGCCAAATACTGTTTTATTGATAAAAAAGGGTTAAAAAGAATTAATTAAGCAAACTGTCTTATTCTAATTGTTAGTGTCTTAAATATTGTTATGATCTGTTTAACGTTAATTTTAGATTAACACATAATAAAGCTAATGTCTTAATAAATATCATTAATTACCAAATAAAAACAACGATCGAACTCGTTGCCATTTATCAATTTTTATTTCTCTTATGTTTTATTACCAATTTTATTACTAACAGTATTAATGTAAAGCATATAAGAATTAATACTCCAATGACGATCATCCTGTTATTTTTTCCTGTCTGAATACCTCTGCTTCTTCACTGACTGCTTTTAAAGCATGAAAGCCATTAAGATAATCATATTTTTGAAAAATGGCTTCCACATCTGATGAATCAGCATACTCAGAACTGATATAAAAACTATGGGTTGCTAAGGCACTCAGCTGAACACGGTGAAAATTTTCTGAATCGATAACTGCTGTGATACAATCATCAATGGACCTTTCTCAATACGCGGATCATAGACGGGATAGGCTGTATTGTCAGGGACATAGATTATGCGAATAACAAAATCTTCAGCTTTTTTATTGTTTTCAGCCTTATTCAGCTCCTTGTTATAGAAATTATCAACTTCTACATTATTGAAATACATAAAGTCCTGATAACTGCTGATTATCTTTTGCTCGTCATTCTGATATTTCAGCGGCACCAGCACATTAAGTGTATCAGGATCATGAATGAAAGCATCCTGAACCTTTTGACCGTTAATATCTTCTATTAAATTAAAATCAAAATACGAATCGGAAACAATAATATTTTTGCCATAATAATCATATTCTATCGGCATATCTTCAAGAAGCTCTGTATATTCATATCGTCGCTTACCGTCGAGTATATCATAATTGAATGTACTGCAAATGAAAGCATTATATTCATCACTTAACTCATCATAGACGTTCTTAAATTTACTGGAATTATCCCAATCATCTTTTAAATTCCGATAATCACCAACTTGGTTTTGCTGAATACGATAAATTGAATCAATATGTTCATCGTCAGCTGAACATCCGCATAAAATCAATGCACTTGTAAAAAATAAAAGTATTTGTTTCTTCATAAACTCACCTCTGTATAAGTATAAAGAAAAGAACTTAAATTTTAGGGATAAGTATTTGAAAGAAATATGAAAGAAAAAGAAGAGGCTTGCTCTTCTTAAGGAATCATTTATTCAAGTGTGAATGCTGGTTTATAAGCACCTTTATAAACATCTTCGATAACCTTAACGGTTTCAGCAGTTTGGAATGCTTCAATTACCTTTTTATAAGTTTCGTTATCTTTATCAGCTGTTCTGGCAACAATCACATTAATATATGGGTTATCACTGCCTTCTTCAACCTGCTCGATATAAATAGCATCTTTATTTGGCGTATAACCATTATCTACGGCATGAGCACCATTAATAAATCCGGCAGCCACATCATCTAATAAAGCTGCTGTCTGACTTGCTTCAACCTGCACGAATTGCAGATTCAGATTATTTTCAGTAACATCTTTAACCTCTGGCGTATAACCGGCAGCTGGATCGACCTTAATTAAACCTGCCTGTTCAAGAATTTTTAAAGCGCGTCCGCCATTGGTAGGATCTTGAGGAATGGCAATCTGATCACCGTCTTTTAATTCATCTAAGGAAGCAATCTTCTTAGAATAAATACCTAATGGCGCGATGATTGAATCTGCAATAGCGGTAATATCATATCCTACTTCTTCTATTTCTTTGTTTAAATATGCATAATGCTGGAAAGCGTTCAAGTCAATCTCACCTTCAGACAATGCGCGGTTTGGCTGTACATACTCACTGAATACAACTAATTCAAGATCGATGCCTTCTTCCTTTAATGCTGCAATGGCAGGATCCCACCATTCATTCGTAGTACCGACAACGCCCAGCTTCTCAGTAATTCTTTCATCGGTTGGGTTATCCCCCTCTGACTGATCGCTTGGTTTGTCATTGCTGCTGCAGGCAGCCAATGATAAAGATAATAAACATGCACATAAGATTTTTGATAATTTTTTCATTTTTAGTTTTCTCCTTTTCTAATGTGTGGTTTTCTGAATAAGCACGTTGCTTATGGATTGAATCAAGGTAATAAAGATTAGAATGACGATACAAGAGACATAAGTAATATCTGTTTGATGGCGGGAATAACCATATTGAATAGCAAAATTACCAATACCGCCGCCGCCGACAACACCAACCATAGCAGTCAGACCAATCAGTGATATCAGTGTAATCGTAGTAGCACGGATAATACCCGGGATGCTTTCTTTTAGATAAACTCTCAGAATGGTCTGAAGCGGTGAATCACCCATGGACTGACTGGCTTCAATCAAACCATAATCAACTTCTGCCAAGGATGATTCGATCTGTCTTGAGAAGAATGGAACAGTACCCATAATCAATGGGAAAATAGCTCCTTTAACACCGATCGTTGTTCCTGATATGGCTCTTGTAACGTCCATTAAGAGAGCAACAAGTATAATAAACGGTATGGAACGGAAAATATTAACCAGCTTGTCAAGAACCGTCCAAATGATACGATTTTCCATAATACCACCCTTGCCGGTTACGGTGAGAATGACTCCGAATAATAAACCGAATGCGGCAGATATAATTCCTGAAAAAGCTATCATCTGTAAAGATTCAATACATGCCTGTACAAAAGCCGGCCATTTATCGATAACGTTCGGCATCAGCTGAGTAAGAAATTCTAGCATGTTTTCAGCACCTCAACTTCACATTATGCTCTCTTAAATAGAGAATTGTTTTCTGAATATTTTCTTCTTCACCGCTTAGCTTTACAACTAAACTGCCTAGCGGTGTATTCTGAATAATTTCAATATTACCGAAGGCAATATTTGAATTAATATTGAACTTTCTTGATACATCGGAAATCAATGCTTTATCTGTATTGCCAGCTGTATAATGCAAAATAACAAGGCTTTCACCTTTCTCAAGCTGAATGATGGGATCATCCGTCTCAATCAGTTCATAGATCTTATTGATCGTCGATGTGGAATCGATGAAATCACGGGTAACCTGCTGTTTAGGGGAAGAAAATACATCAAGAATATTGCCCTCTTCCACAACCTCACCATTTTCCATGACTGCGACTCGATTGCATATTTCTTTGATTACCGCCATCTCATGTGTAATCAATACGATAGTAATTCCTAACTGCTCATTAACATGCTTCAGTAATCGCAGGATTGATTTAGTCGTCTGCGGATCAAGGGCACTGGTTGCTTCGTCACAAAGCAAGACCTTTGGATCATTGGCCAGTGAACGAGCTATTGCCACACGCTGCTTTTGACCGCCGCTTAATTGTGAAGGATAAACAGTTGCTTTTTCCTCAAGATCAACCAGCTTCAGCAGTTCATTTACCTTTTTGTTGATTTCTTCCTTACTTAAACCGCTGCCTTTTAAAGGATAAGCAATATTTTGAGCTACCGTTCGGGAGCGCATCAGATTGAAATGCTGGAAGATCATGCCGATCTTTTTGCGCACTGCCCTAAGCTCTTTTTCAGGCAAAGCGGTCAGCTCTACACCATCAACGCTGACAGTTCCGCCGGTAGGTCTTTCAAGCAGATTAATACAGCGTACAAGCGTTGATTTACCAGCTCCGGAAAATCCGATAATCCCATAAATCTCACCGGCGCCGATATCCAATGTAACATCTTTACAAGCATGAACCTCTAAACTTGGTGTCTGAAAGGTTTTGGTGATGTGATTTAATTTAATCATAATGGTTTCACTCCTTATCTATAAAAAAACTCGTCTCCATATAGGGACGAGTTATCGTGTTACCACCCAGGTTCATATTGTTCTCACAAACAATATCTCATCAAGTACGCTGATTCATCAGTTATACTCTATCACGTTAACGGGTGCCTCCGTCACAAGCTACTTATTTTCACCTGTGCCACTCCTTGACCATCTTCACTCTAAGCGCCTCTTGTTTATTTGCACCAACCATAAACTCTCTGTTTTGACTTGCATTAAAGCTACTCTTCAATTCCTTGTGTTTCTTAATGCTATTACATTATCATTTTCGTGAAAATAAGTCAACTGGTTTCTGAAAAATTATGAATTTTAAGCATTGCTGCCTATTAATTGAAGCAAATAGTTCTTGCTGTTCGCTTAATCGGCTAAATTATATGTATTCAGCGGGAACGTGATGCCGACGATTGTCTGATGGCCGCTCATCCGAAAATCGATGCCGAGATTAAGCTTGATGCAAAGCTGTTTGCAAAGATAAAGACCCAAGCCGGTTGACGCTTCCTGCTTGCGGCCCCGGCTGCCGGTAAAACCTCGGTCAAACACTCTGCCGATTTCATTATCAGCAACACCGCTGCCATTATCCTTAATCTCAAGCAGGACAGAGTTAGCATACTGACACGCACAAATTTCAATCTGCGGCTGGCTGGCATCGCAATATTTTAATGCATTGACTAGAATCTGATCAAGAATAAATTCAACCCATTTATTATCTGTATAAACATTAAGATCAAGATTTTCCAGCTTTAAACCGATGCCCCGCATGATGAAAATCTTTGAATGTTTGCGGATTACTTTATTTACCATTTCCTCTAAAGTAAATTTTTTAATAATATAGTCCTTTTCCAAGGTGGATGAACGGGCATAGAATAGAGCCTGTTCCACATAGTCCTCAACCTTATTGACTTCTTCAAGCAGGGAATCTCTGACCGGAGACGGATTATTTTCAAGAATCAGCTTTGCCGCCGCCAAGGGTGTTTTAATTTCATGAACCCACATTTCAATGTATTCTTTATAATCAAGCTGCCGGTACTTATACTCATTCACATGATCAAGCATCGATTTATCACATTCCTTAAGCAGCTCATAAAGAATTCTGCCGTCTAAAAAATTAGGCTCTTCCATGCATTCGCTTAATAAATACTTCTGATCAAGCTTTTCCATTATCATCATCCATTCATCATAAGTATTTTTTCGCCGCATATATTCCACAACAAAGCTGCCCAAGGTATAAGACCAAAACAGAAAAGTGATGACTAGAACGATTTCTATTTGTATTTTAGTTATCAGCATAAAGCTAAGCATTGCCAGATAAACTAATATCGCCGCTACAAGCAGCAAGAATTTTTCTTTAATGAAGTCAATTGTTTTCATCAACCATATACCCCAATCCGCGTCTTGTCTGAATTAAATCATCAAGCTTCAGATATTCCAGCTTTTTACGCAGCCGATTAATATTTACGGTCAATGTATTATCATCGACAAAACAATCACAGTCCCACATGTGCTGCATCAGATTATATCTTGATACAATCTGATTCTTGTTGGTAAACAGACAATGCAGGATCCGCAATTCATTTTTAGTTAGCTCAACGCTTTGTCCCTTATAGCTGACCACACTTTTTGAGATATCCAAGGCCACGTCACGGACAACTAGCTGCTGGGGATTGCTGGCATAAGCTCGTTTCAGGACTGATGCGATCCTAGCTAATAAGATCTGCAGATTGTAAGGTTTGGTAATATAGTCATCAGCTCCCAGATTCATTGAGACAAGCTCATCGATTTCCGAATCACGGCTGGTAACGATCAAAATTGGAATAAAGCTTTTTTTACGTACTTCCCGGCATATATAATGTCCGTCCATGACCGGCAGATTTAGATCAAGCAGCAAAAGATCAGGCTTAAGCTGATCGATGCTTTCAAGAATATGTTCAAAATCATCAGGCGCTGATGTCACATAACCATTTTTATGCAGAAAATCACTAAGCTCATTCCTGATCTTCTCATTATCTTCAATTATCATAATATGCATGATGTTCACCTCTCCATCATTATAACACTACATCAGCATCCAAATAAAAACTTTTAAACGATGAAGTGTTCCCTTTATAATTTGTATCATTATTTCCATGTTACATTCCAAACTCCTTTTCTGTATAGCCAAGTACCAGAATACAAAAGATGATTCTGATATTATTAAGTAAATGTTTCATCCTGCATTCCTCCTTTATGGCTTTAGTATACGATAGTATTAACGTTTTACCCATCGAATCAGCTAACAGAAAGCTATCATTTTTGTAAGGTTGACAAACAAAAATCCGGATCATTGATCCGGATTTGCATAAGCTAAGTGGCGGCTGATTGCTTCAAATAAATGATTCATATCAATCGGCTTGCCAAGATAATCATTCATGCCGCTTTGCAGAGCCTTGTCTACATCCTGTTTAAATACATTTGCGGATAATCCGATGATTAAAACCTCACCGGCATCGCCGCGATCTAGGGAACGGATGGTTTTGGTCGCTTCCAGCCCGTTCATTTCCGGCATCTGAATATCCATCAGAATCAGCTATATGTACCTTCCGGAGAGTCTTCGAATTGTTTTACCGCTTCAGCCCCATTGAAAACCGGATCAACAGCAGCCTGACAGCTTTCAAGCATGGTAACCACGATCTCGGAATTGATCTCATTATCCTCCGCAAGCAGCACACGGATATTTTGTAAAGAATCAATATTCGGTTTATAATTATTAATCACGGGACTGGCAGCTTCTGCCGGCGGCCGTTTTAAGGGTATATCGACAATAAAGCGAGAACCTTCGTTCAGCTTGCTTTGTAACTGAATATCGCCGCCCATCATTTTCGCAAACTTGCTGCTGATTGCCAAACCAAGTCCTGTCCCGCCATATTGCTTCACCGTTGATGCCTGAGCTTGTTCAAACGGTTCAAAAATACGTTTTTGGAATCCTTCACTGATGCCGATACCGGTGTCGGTAATGATGAATTCTACATTGGCAGTATCTTCAGTGGACTCTTTTTCTCTTACTTCGAGTGTTACTGAGCCGCCCTTAGGTGTAAATTTTAAAGCGTTAGAAATTATATTAACTAAAATTTGACTGATTCGCAGTTCATCACCGATCAATGTATGAACACTGATTTCTTTATGACTGATAGTGAAATCAACATTGGCATCACTGGCCTTCTGTGCAAACATGCTATGTATGCGGTCAAGCACTTCCGGCAATTCAAAGACTTGATCATCGAGTTCGATTTTGCCGCTTTCAATTCTTGACATATCCAATACATCATTGATCAAGGACATCAGATAGGCAGAGGACAAATCAATTATCCAGACTGTCTAAAAACTTTGGTTTATTATCGGCATTGCGCCGAGCTATTTCTGTCATGCCGATAATGCCGTTCATCGGTGTTCTGATTTCATGCGACATATTGGAAAGAAATTCACTTTTGGCTTTATTCGCATGTTCAGCACTTTCTAAAGCAACCTGAGTCAGCCGCTGTTGCTTCTCAAATTTCAGGAACAATAAAATCAGAATCAAAAAGCTGATGCTGAGAATCGTGAATAGAATCAGGGCATGATTGACTTGATGCCGGGAATAGTTTTCCGCCGCCGATACCGCCTGATCAGACAATATGAAAAAATCCTCGCTTAATGTATAAAGCTGCCGACTGTCACCGCTTTGACGTACGATCATGATTTCATCCTTCAGTGTATCAAAGGCCGCCTGCAGCTGTTTAAGATATTGTTGATACTGTTCATCAGGCAGCTTGGTGAGTTTGTTATCCCCATGGCCGGTTGCCAGTTCACTGAGAATAGCATCAAGCCTAACAATCAGTTCATCATCGTGCTGCATCGCCATTTCCTGTTTAACCAGCCGCTGTGAGGCTCCGCGGATAATACCGGTATAATTGATTACTCTCGCATTTCCCTGCAGACTCCAGATGGTAGTAAGCATCACCAGACTGATGATGCAGAAGAGAGCGGTAAAGAAAACAGGTATGACTTTTCTGATTTTATATTTATTCATATGAATTCCATCCTAAGCCCCAGCTTTATGATCATGTATTTATAAAATTCATGCTTTCCATATATGCTTAGTATATCATATTTACCAAAGTTTGGCATTGATTCATGAGGTTTTACACAAACTAGAAAAGGTCTGCTTAAATAATAAAAACTCTCCGCAGAGAGTTCTTTCAATTTATTGGAATTGTTTCATGAATTCGCCGATTTTCTCCAGCGCACCCTTGATTTCTTCAATGCTGTATGCATAGGAGACACGGATATAACCTTCACCTGCGGACCCGAATGCGTCACCCGGTACACAGGCAACGTTCTGTTCCTCAAGCAGACGTTCACAGAATTCTAATGAGCTGAGGCCGGTGCATTTAATACTTGGGAAAATATAGAAGGCACCTTCCGGCATATGCGTTTTTAAACCGATGCGGTTAAAGCCATTGACAATGAAATTACGCCGCAGTTTATACTGTTCCACCATTTCATCAACATGGCGCTGGCCATTGCGGAGACCTTCAATCGCGCCAAATTGTGCGGCTGTTGGTGCCGACATTATAACATATTGATGAATTTTTAAAATCTGGGTTATAAAGGTTTCATTAGCAAGCATGTAGCCAAGCCGCCAGCCAGTCATCGCAAAAGCCTTAGAAAAACCGCTGATGATAATGGTAAGATCCTTGATTTCATCAAAATTAGCCGGTGAACAATGTTTTTCAGAATAACTTAATTCAGCATAAATTTCATCACTGATCACAATCAGATTATGTTTTTTAATAATCGGAATTAACGGTGCATAATCGTCGCGTGTCATCACCCCGCCGGTAGGATTGGAAGGAAAATTCAACAGGACTGCCTTTGTTTTATCAGTGATTGCCGCTTCTAACTGCTGAGCGGTCAGTTTAAACTGATTCTCTTCTTTTAATTCGATAAAAACAGGCACTCCATCGGCAAGAATCACGCTTGGCTCATAAGCTACATAACACGGCTGAAGCAAAATAACTTCATCGCCCGGATTCACGATGGCTCTTAATGTAATATCGATAGCTTCTGAACCGCCGACGGTCACAATGACATTTTTTACCGGATCATAGTTTAGATTAAACTGCCGGTGCATATAGCTGCAGATTTCCTTGCGCAGCGGCAGCAGTCCGGCATTGCCGGTATAAATGTTTTACCTTGTTTAATAGAATAAATAGCTGCTTCACGGATATGCCATGGCGTCGCAAAATCAGGCTCGCCCACACCGAGTGAAATTACCCCTTCACGGGTGGCTGCTAAATCAAAAAATTTACGGATACCGCTTGGTTTAAGAACTTTGACCTTATCGCTTAGTAATTCTTCATACATTAGGGTGTCACAATTAACCTTTCATTTTCATCATCTTCATTTTGGTCAAAGATTACCCCGGCTGATTTATACTGCTTCAGCACAAAGTTAGTAGATGTACCCGTAACACCATCTACAACTGCCAGCTTGCTGCCGACAAAGTTTGCAATTTCCTGCATACTCTTGCCGTAAATAATTACGATAAACTCAGTTTTGCCGCTCATCAGATACATTGTATCCACTTCCGGATAAGCATAGATCATCGAAGCGATGCGGTCATAGCCATAATCACGTTCCGGTGAGCATTTCACATCAATGACGGCGGTTACGCGGTCAACGTTAGCCCGATCCCAGTTAATGATCGTATGGTAACCATTAATGACCTTTTCTTTTTCAAGTTCAGTCAGCGTATCTAAAATGTTTTCTTCACTTTCTTGAAGAATATCCGCTAAATCACTCACGGTTCTTCTTGCATTTTTTTCTATAAGTGACAATAATACTTTTTCTTCCATAAGTTCACCTCTTACAATCTATACTTATTGTACATTGAAAAAGGTTTCTAGTAAATGATAAATTATCATAATTTATGAAACAAACTGAAACAAGAAGGCGGGTCATTGAGTATGCACATGTACTTATGTTATGATAAGGAAAGAAAGAGGGAATAAGTCATGGAAATGTATATGCTGATGAGCGGGACTAAGGCTGAGGTTTATGATATTGTTTTAGATTCTTTGTACTATGAAGTCTCACAATCCTCAAATAAAAAATCAATAAAATCATCTTTAAAAAAGGGATTTAAGCACACTAAACATTTAAAAAAGAGAAAAACAGTGGTTGATTATCACTATCATCTGACGGAACTTGATACCGAAAAAGGATATAATATGAAGGTTGAGACAAACAGCGGTACAATTACCATGGGAATGCGTTTTGAAGCTGATGACAGCGGCTTGTGTGAAGTATGTTACTATGAGGATTTCAAAGCTAAGGTTGAAGAGCATGGCATTCTTTTTAAAATTTCTGATTTCTTTTATCAGCGTAAAATCAAGCGCAGAGCAAAAAGAATGCTGAGAGAAATTGATCAGGTAATTAAGAATAAACATAGGGAAGCTGAGAAAGCTGCATTAAATGAAGAAAAAGAATAAAAAAGTTCAAATTATGAACTTTTTTATTTGTTTATCAGTCTGCATCATCAAGATTGAATGTATATGTCTTGCCATCAACAGTAAGATAGACCTTTCCATCATTTACATAAACAACCGTACTTGTGCTGTTCGAGCCTGATGAATTTGTATTAGCATTAGATGAACCATCTGGTTCGCTGTCTTGTTCATAATAGCTTGCATAAGCAGCATTGCCGTCACGGTCCAGACTGATTCTTACCGGATAGCCGATTCGCAGCTTGTTGGCGGCAAACAGTTCCTTGATGACATCGGTGGAACAAGTGTAATTACTGCCGGCAGTGAAGGAGGTAACATCTTCCAGATTGGCGCTGATTTGCGTGATCGTACCGTAAGCGTAATTGCGGTATACCCATAATTTATTCGTTTCAGCCGAATAATACACAACATCACCCTTACGCATTGATACGCTTTTTTCTACACCGTTGAGGTAGGTAGTTGGTGAAGTCAAACTGAAATCACTGGCAGAAGCTGAGCCTGTCAGGGCAATCGGCCCCACGGCGTTGACATCGATCACATCGGATAAACTTAAGGAATCATTGCGCAGCGTATAACCTAAAGACTGGGCAAGCGTTTGATTACCGGTTTTCAATGCAGCTGACAGCGCATTGTAAATCAGCTGGGCATAATCGCCCTTAGTCAATGGCTGATTGACACTTAATGCTGTATTGTCCAACAGCCCTTTGATTCTGGCCGTCTGATAAAGCAAGTCTGATCCGGCAATTTCGCTGGCCGAATAGCCCAGTATCAGCAAGAGTGATTTTATTGCTTCATCAGAGGTAATTGTCTGATCCGGTTTGAAATAGCCTTTCGCATAACCGCTCATATAACCTAATGAGGCCACGGTTTTAATATATCCGGCATATTGATTTGAATATGAAACATCGGTAAAGGGAGAAGTGTAGGAATTGGCGGCGGTTGTACCATAACCGGCTAGAAGATACAGTGACTTGGCAAATTCGGCCCGCGAGATCGGTGTTGTCTCACTGATTGTACCGTCACTGTCATAGGTCAGTAAATTCATTAATACTAAAATCTCATAGATTGAACTGGCTGCGGCCTGCACTGGCTGGACATTTCCCAATACCAGCAGCATGCTTAAAGCCGCTGTAATTAATTTTTTCATTTGCTTATTCTCCTAACTATAACGCAGCGCTTCGATCGGACTTAAACGCGCAGCCTTGCGGGCTGGTGAATATCCGAAGAGGATGCCGATACCCACTGAAACGCTGAATGAGACGGCAATGGATAACACTGATATTTTTACTGTCATGCCTAAAAGGCCGGATGCAATGTAAGCTAAAATAATGCCAAGAAAGATTCCGGCTACCCCGCCCATGGCGCTGGTCAGTCCCGCTTCAATTACAAACTGAGTCAGGATATCCCGATATCTGCCGCCTAAAGATTTACGGATGCCGATTTCTTTAGTTCTTTCGCTGACCGACACAAGCATGATATTCATGATGCCGATACCGCCGACCAAAAGGGAAATGGAGGCTACACCGACTAATACAAGCGTCAGTGTCGAGGTTAATGAATTAACTTGTTCCAGTGATTCAGCGGCGCTGCTGATGCGGTAATAATCAGAGCTGGTAAACTTCGTATTCAGAAATGCTTGGATATCATTGATCCCAGCATCGACGCTTGTGCTGCTTGAGGCATTAAAAAGATATGAAGAAATGGTTGAATTGCGTGTCAGACGGGAGGCAGCTGAGTAGGGAATCAGGACGATATCATCATCGCTGCCTTCACTGCTGTCAGCCTTTTCTTCAAGGACACCGACAATTTCATAGCTTTCCGCGTTAAGCTTGATCGATTTGCCGATCGGACTTTTGCCGCTGAATAATGTGTCGGCGATATAAGTACCGATAACTGCCACCTTGAGCCGGTTTTTGGTATCTCCATACTGCAGCATTCTGCCTTCCCCAAGCTGATACCCCTTAATGCTTGTGTAATCTTCATTAACGCCGAAAGCCGTGGTTGAGACATTTTCATTATCCGCCTTTGCGGTTACTGAGAGATTGACCTGCGGTGAACAATAAGCCAAATTCTCTGAACTATCAAGCACCTCGATCATTTCATCAACAGCAACCTGATTATCTGCGGAACGACCGATAATATTGACAGTAATCAATTCGGTACCCAGGGCTGAAAAGGATTCACTCATGTCACTTGAAAAGCCATTGATTAGGGCAACCAGAATAATGACTGAGGCAACGCCGATAATGATTCCCAGCATGGTCAGAAAGGAACGGAAGCGATTCCCTTTAATGCTTTTCACTGCCATTTTAAATGCTTGTTTCACTTGCATAGGCACACCTAATTCAGCGTATCGCTGACTACCCTGCCATCATGGATCTGAATCATTCGTTTTGCCTGATGAGCAATTGAATTATCATGGGTAATCAAAACAATCGTATTTCCTTCATCGTTCAATTTTTTCAATAGGTCCAGCACCTCGATGCCGGTTTTAGAATCAAGGGCACCGGTGGGCTCATCCGCTAAAATTACACTTGGATCGTTGACTAAGGCACGGGCAATGGATACCCGCTGCTGCTGACCGCCGGATAATTCATGCTGATAATGCTTCATCCGGTTGGCAAGTCCTACCCGTTCTAACGCGCGGATAACCTTTTCATAACGTTCTTTTTCCGGCACATTGGCATAAATCAGCGGCAATTCGACATTTTCATAAACATTAAGCTTTGGAATCAAATTGTATTGCTGGAAAATAAAGCCTAATGTACGGTTGCGGATCTGAGCCAGCTGATCTTCATCATAACGGGTGATGTTTAAACCGGTAAGTAAGTATTCACCCTCACTGGGCAGGTCTAGAGCGCCGATAATATTCATGCACGTCGATTTGCCCGAGCCGGACTGACCGACAATGGCCACAAATTCACCCTTACCGATAGTGAAAGAAATGCCGTCGATGGCTCTTACTTCACTGTCACCCATATGATAGATTTTGTATACATTTTTAAATTCAATCATCACTGCATTCCTCCCGGGGCGCCCATACCGCCGCCTTGCGGACCGCCCATGCCGCCTCCGTCAAAGGAGAAGGCACCGCCTGATGAAGAATCTTTGCCGATATTCATCATATTCGGTTCACTGTTGTTGGTATTGCCGCTGGCATTCGATACCGCATAAACAGTCAGCCCTTCTTCGGCACCGTCTAAAATTGCGGTATAGCTGCTGTTTGACAGACCGGATTCCACTTTCAAAAAGTAATAACCCTTATAATCATCGGATTTAATAATCTGACCTGCTTCAGCACTTTGAATGGATTCGGCAGTTTCCGCATTTAAAGACTTAGCGCTCGCTTCATCGATCAGCAGCATATCATTACGGGAAACACAGCTGATTGGCGCGCGCAATGTATCATTGGCTTCCTGAGTGATAATCTGTGCCGTTACATTCATTCCCGGCAATAATTCATCACATTCTTCTAAGGTAACCGTTACCGGATACACCGTCACACCGCTGGCGGTTGTACCATTTAATACGATGGCTGTAATTTCACCGGTATAAACCTTGTTGACGGCATCAGCTGTAACGGTGACCTTTTGTCCTACAGAAACATTTTTAATATCTAATTCATCGATGCTCATGGTGAATTTCATACTGGAAAGATCAGCGACGACAGCCATTGTCGTTCCCGCTTCATTAATCGTATCGCCAGCCTGTATATTCTTGCTTAAAACGGTACCGTTACAAGGTGCAGTAATAGTATATTCAGCAAGCTTTTCTTCTTTATTTTTATAGCTTTGTTCGGCATTGGAGAGTGAAAGTGCCGCTGATTCACCCTGCAGTACAGTGCTGTCATTTTCAAGCTGTACCAACAGATCCCCTTGATTGACATAATCGTGTGTATCAATATTTAAAGCAGTGATCTCACCGGATGTTTTTGCCGTCAGGGTTGCCGAAGAATTAAAGCTGATGCTTCCCTCATTGTTGCCGGCGATGCCATTGACGATCGCCGCCGCACTGTCAAGCTCAGTAATACCGCCAGGATTTGTGAAGCTGATTTCCACATCGCTTACATATGCATTCGCACTGTTATAATAAGCACCGCTGTTGATCTTACTGACTGTTCCGCTAACCGTTTCACCGCTGCTCAGCAAGTATACCGCTGCCGTATCGCCGATCTTTAATGAATCAATATCTGAAGCGTTAAACTGAAGCCGCAGTGTGCAATCCTCATTGTTGACAATCTCGGCAATTTTTGTACCGCTGTTAACACTGTCTCCGACCTTGACATAAACCTCGCTGATCAGCCCGGAAAGCGGTGCGGTAATAGTTAAATTTGTGAGCGCCGTCTGTGCCTGCTGGGTACTTAACTGCTGCTGCTTCAGGGAAAGGCCTGTATTGTTTAATTCCTCAACAGCATCACTGTTATCTAATTCATAAAGGACTTGTCCTTCGTTGACACTATCACCAATCTCAAAATCATCGCTGAGTACTTCACCCTTCACGTTCGCGGTTAAGGTATAGGTTTTAGCGGCTGTTAAGTGCCGCTGCCGCTGATGCTGGTTGTAATGCTGCCAATGTCCAAAGTATAAGGTGTATAGATTACATCATTGCTGCTGCCGCTTACCTTTAAGGCATAAACGAACCCTGATGCGCCAATCAGTATTGCACAGCATAAAATGGCAGCCTTCTTTTTTGTGAAATGGATATTAGGAAGCTTTTTAGGTATATGAATTTTTAGATTCATCTCAGAAACACTCTCCTTTTCATATCATATACATTACGTATAGCAAGTGAGTGAATTTTGTTGGTTAAGTGAAAACTAGCTGAAAATAGCAATATTTACCTGATTAAATGAAATGGACTGTGACAATAAAAGCTGAATCCGCCTCAATACCTTCAATATTGGAATAGGTAAATCATTTCCGGTATGTCTTATTGATATTAAAAAATCAAATCCAAAAGTAACTATAACTCAATAGTTTTTTCAATTAATTTGAATATTTGTCATACATAAACACTAAAAAAGCACACCCTTTTTTATGATTTGGGTGTGCTTTTTAGCAGCTTATCTGTTACAGCCTCTTTCAATAATTTATTTATGATAAAGCTTCTTTGTATGATACTTTGGCTCACAGGTCAAATTAATACCCAGCTTTCTGAAAACATTCATATCTACATCAGATAAGATTACACTGGAGTGCGCTTCACAGCCTTTTAGTTTTTCAAGCTGCGTCATTGCCAAATGTGACAATGGATTAGTCGTAGCCGAAATTGCCAAGGCAATCAATATTTCATCCACATGCAAACGCGGGTTATTATTGCCCAGATTTTCTACTTTCAGCTTTTGAATTGGTTCAATGATGCTCGGTGAGATTAAAGGAATCTGGTCATCAATATTACCTAAATGTTTTAATGCATTAAGAATAGCGGCACTGGCAGACCCTAACAATGAAGTTGTCTTACCCGTCACGATCCGTCCGTCATTTAATTCAATTGCCATAGCCGGAGCATCAGTCAGCTCAGCCTTATTCAGTGCCGGTTCGACACAGCGCCGTGATGAAGTTTCCACATTCGCCTGCCCCATAACAATTTCAATTTTATTAATTGTCGCTTCATCAGCGTAGCCTTTTTTCTGATCCACCAGCGCCTGATAATAACGGCGGATAATTTCATCCTGACTGGCTTTGATGCAGACATCATTATCGACGATGCACTTGCCAACCATGTTGACACCCATATCCGTAGGCGACTTATAAGGTGAAACCCCGACAATTCTTTCAAAAATAGCATTTAATACTGGGAAAATCTCTACATCACGGTTGTAGTTAACCGTTGTTTCGCCATAAGCTTCCAAATGGAAGGGGTCAATCATATTAATATCATTCAAATCAGCGGTAGCCGCTTCATATGCCAGATTTACCGGATGTTTTAAAGGCAGATTCCAAATCGGAAATGTTTCAAATTTCGCATATCCGGCTTTCACATTATGCTTATGTTCATGATAAAGCTGTGAAAGACAGGTAGCCATCTTGCCGCTGCCGGGTCCCGGCGCTGTCACAACGACTAAAGGCTTCGTTGTTTCTACATAATCATTCTTGCCGTATCCTTCATCAGAAACAATGACTGAAACACTGTTTGGATAACCGGCAATCGGATAATGCAGTGCGACATTAATGCCTAATTGTTCCAGATGTTTCTTAAATGCATCAGCCGATGGCTGATTGGTATATTGTGTAATAATAACGCTGCCGACATAAAAGGCCTACGCCGCGGAATGCGTCAATCAGTCTTAATACCTCTACATCATAAGTAATGCCAAGATCACTTCTGACTTTATTCTTTTCAATATCACCGGCACTGATTACAATCAGCACCTCTACCTGATCCTTCAGCGTCAGCAGCATTTTTAACTTGCTGTCCGGCTGAAAACCAGGCAATACACGGGATGCATGATGATCATCAAAAAGCTTGCCGCCAAACTCTAAATACAGCTTATTATCAAACTGCGAAATACGTTCCTGAATATGCTTGGATTGTAATTTCAGATACAGATCATTATCAAAACCAATTTTTTTCATACTATCCCTCTTTTCTTGCCATAACCTTAACTATTTTACCATAATTGATCTTTTATAAAAAGATATTGAGAATAAATAATTACAAAATCAGGGGAAGTCTTTCATTGGTTTCTGTTATTTATAAATTATCTTTAATATATAAGGAAAAGTATTGAAATTTCTTATAATTAAACAAAAATCCAGACAATGTGATATTATGATAGAAAGAGGTTCATTTGGATGAATCGAAATGGTTTAATGTTCCAAAATTGGGGGGAGCGTTATGGAGAATGATAAGTTGCTGCTGCATAGCCGTAAGATTATAGTGATTGGAATCGGTTTATTATCAATCCTCACTGTGATTTTCCTCTATGACTTTAATCGCCGTACTGATTATCAGGTTGAAGCTATCACACAAAGCTATCTTATGGAAAGCGCCAATCAGGGAAGTGACTCCATAATCCGTCAAATCAATGACAGATTGGTTAATCTTCGCTTTACTGCGGACTATCTGATTCAGGAAACAGATGCTGCTGCTCGCTATGAAGTAATGCAAAAGCTGATGGATAATGATCATTTCAATCAATTTTTACTTATTGATAAGGAGAATCAGCTGCTGGCTGTCAGCGGTACAGAAAGCTCACTGGCAGATTTGCGGTTTTATGATTCAACGCTTTATGGGCAGGAAGGCATCAGTGATGTTTATCAGCTGGGATCGATGAATCAAAAAGTTGTCAGCTACTATGTTCCGGCTTTTAATAATGGCGAGCTGGCAGGTGAATTTATCGCGACAATGCCGATTGAAAAGATCGTTGACGCGAGTTTGAATGCTGCTTTTCAAAGCAACGCGTATTATTATGTCATCGCTGCCGATGGGACGATGATTCAGCAGAGTGAGCATCAGGATTCGCTGTATGATGGCCGTAATTATTATGATTATCTGAAATCAATGGATGATCCCGGCATAACGGTCGATGAATTGCAGGATATGATGAAGAATAACAAGGCAGGCAGCTTTTATCTGACTATTGGCAGTCAGCGCCGTCATATGTATATCTGTCCTTTGCATATTAATGATTGGTATTTGTTTACCCTAGTATCCAGTGATAATTTATTGGTTCAAAATGAGAAACTTTCAAAGTCTGCTTATTATCTGACCATTAAGCTGGTATTGACCTTTATCTGCTTCTTTGCCGCTTATTATTATTTGGCAAACCGCTCTTATCAGGGAACGATAAAAAGCTAAACGATTGGTGGAACGCAGCAATCGGATGTTTGAGCTGGCGCTTCAGCACTCCTCTGCAACGATGTTTGAATATGATATACAAAAGGACGCTGCCTATTTTTTAAAGGAAAGAAACATCAAAGCCCTGTGTGATTATGACAGCCTGTGTCCTTTCAGCCAGCTGGTGTTTGAAAATCATTGCCTGAATGAGACGGAAAAAGAGAAACTGATGGAGGCATTGAGCCAGATGGCTGATGGTTCTGAGAAAGCCGTCTTTGAAATCAGCTCCGGGATCAAGTTTGATGTGCCGCACTGGTTCCGTTTTACGCTTGCAAAGCTGCCCTCAGAAGCTGACGGTAAAAATATTCTGGGCATAGTGGAAGATATCAGCGATGATGTGCGCAAACGCCGTCAGCTGGAACAGGAAATCAGTATGAAAGAAGCGCTGTTCCATGAAGCCATCAGCGTTTGGACACTGAATCTTGAGAGCAAGATCATCTGCAGCTACACGCGGGATGGGGTGATTCAGGATGCGGTTGAAGCAAATTACGATGAGATTTGCTTGGCAATGCTGAAAGTTGTCCATGAGGAGGATGCGGAAATGGTTGCCGAAGCAATGAATTTTACGAATTTGAAGCGTGAATTTGCGGAAGGCAAGGAACAGCGCATTGAATATCGCATCAACCGTCGTCATGAGGTAAAAGATTTTATCTGGGTAGAGAGTGTATTTAGTTTTTACACATTGGATAATCAGACGCCGATGTTATTATGTTATACAATGAATATTAACGAGGAAAAGCGAAGACGTATGGAACTGAAATTTAAGTCTGAAAGAGATCCGCTGACCGGCTTGTATAACCGAACGGCCTTTGAACAACTGGTAAATGATGATTTAAACAGCTTATCGCTGAATCAAGCGGCGGCATTCTTCATGATGGATCTTGACGAATTCAAACTGGTGAATGATACATTGGGACATAGTGCAGGTGATGAACTGCTGATGCAGGTTGCTTATCATCTGCGTGATATCCGCCATCATAACGGTTTGTGTGAAATATCGATCGCCCGCTTTGGCGGTGATGAATTTATTGCTTATTTAAAGGGTGACAAACGGCAGGATATAATGGATATCGCAGAGCGGATCTTGACAGATATTCAAAATATTAAGCTGCCAGAACATGTCGAACTGCGGATATCGGTCAGCATCGGCATTGCATTTATTGATCAGCAGCATCATAATTTTGCTGATTTATATGAAAGTGCCGATCAGGCGCTTTATGAAAGCAAGCGCAGCGGTAAAAATCGCATCAGTATTCATAATTAAAGGCTGATCGTTTAATTGGAAAATATTGCAGATACTTCTGAAAGACGGCACTTGCTTGATCGTGTATAATATTGAACGGACCGCTTAAGGATAAGTTAAATTTTTTAGATGTTGAAGCAATCGCTTTTATGATACAATAGGAGTGAAAAAACAGGATGTGTCACGATGGCATGCTGATGAATAAGATAGAAGCAGATGGAGGGTTTTTTATGAGTGAAGAAGTAATTAAAATCGAAGGTGGGCATCGATTAAGAGGCAGCGTTAAAATCAGCGGCTCTAAGAATGCTACGGTAGCATTGATCCCGGCAGCGATTCTGGCAAATGGGCCGGTAACGATCTGCGGTGTTCCGAATATCTCGGATGTTGAGTCACTCTCCGTTTTACTTCGCGATTTGGGTGTTGATGTTTGTATTAAGGAAAGTAAGGATCATATCGTTATTGATCCTACGCATATGGAAAATAAGCCAATGCTTCAGGATGCGGTTCAAAAGCTAAGGGCATCTTATTATTTCATGGGCGCTTTACTGGGTAAGTATGGCAAGGTTGTAATGAAAATGCCGGGCGGCTGCTATCTGGGGCCGCGGCCGATCGATTTACATCTTAAAGGCTTTGAAGCGCTGGGCGCAACGGTGAAGTATGAACACGGTGCTTATGAGATTACGGCTGATAAGCTGATCGGCAATAAGATATTCCTCGATATTTCCTCAGTGGGTGCCACGATTAATATCATGATGGCTGCGGTTTATGCTGAGGGCCGTACAATTATTGAGAATGCCGCCAAGGAACCGGAAATTATCGATGTCGCAACCCTGCTTAATAAAATGGGCGCAATGATTCGCGGCGTTGGCACGAATGTCATTACGATTGATGGTGTGGATCATCTTGACGGATGTTTCCATGAGATTATTCCGGACCGCATTGAGGCTGCCACATATATTGTGCTGGCGGCGGCAGCGGCTGATGAGATGACGGTTGAAAATATTATACCGGCCCATCTTGAAAGTCTGCTTTCTAAGCTGCAGGAAATTGGTATCGATATTAAAGTTGATGTGGATAAGGTGACGATTCGCCGCGGTGATCAGCCTTTAAAGTGTACGGATATTAAAACTTTGCCGTATCCCGGCTTTGCGACTGATATCCAACAGCCGCTGACAGCCTTGCTGACGCAGGCGCACGGCCAGTCGGTAATTACTGAAACGATTTATACAGAACGCTTTAAGCATTGTCAGGAGCTGAATAAAATGGGTGCCGATATTGATGTGCGGATTCCTTCTTCTTTTATCAATGGGCCAAGCCGGTTATCCGGCAGTGTGGTAGAGGCTACTGATCTGCGCTGCGGTGCTTGTTTGGTGATTGCCGGGCTGATTGCTGATGGTGTTACTGAAATACATGCTGTATATCATATTGACCGTGGCTATGAAAACCTTGACGGTAAATTAGAAGCACTGGGTGCTAAAATCTGGCGAGAAACGATTTAAGATATATGCATTGTTTCATTAAGTGAATCAATGCATTTTCTTTAATATTTCCATTAGGAGGTTTAAACATGGAAGAAAAAGATTACCGGTTGGAGAGAGATTCATTAGGTGAAAAGCTGGTTCCTAAGGCTGCATTATATGGCATTCAGACTCAGCGTTCAAAGGAAAATTTCCCTATTACCGGTTTGCGGACACATCCGATGATGGTCCGTTCATTAGGAATGGTTAAAAAAGCCTGCGCCTTGGCTAATTATCGAACCAGCCATCTTGATAAAGAACGGCTTGATTATATTTTACAGGCTTGCGATGATGTGATCGCCGGCAAGCTGAATGAATATTTTGTTACCGATGTGATTCAGGCGGTGCCGGTACTTCAGTAAATATGAATACCAATGAGGTTATCGCTAACCGGGCGGCTCAGCTGGCAGGCCGTGAATTAGGCAAATATGATTACATACATCCTAACGATCACATCAATTTCGGACAGTCTACCAATGACGTGTTTCCGACCGCGGGTAAGATTACCTGTCTGTTTTTAGTTGATGAGCTGCTGAATGAGCTGCAGCTGCTTCAGGAAGCATTGCTTGATAAAAGTCTGGAATTTAATGATGTCATCAAATTGGGCAGAACCCATCTTCAGGATGCCGTACCGATTACATTAGGTCAGGAATTTCATGCCTACGCGACTTCTTTAGTAAGAGATATCCGACGGATCAAAATTGCCTTTCAAAACTTAAAATCAGTTAATATGGGCGCTACCGCGGTTGGGACTGGTTTGAATGCCGATGAGAATTACCGCCGTACTTTAATTCCAATCTTAAGTGAGATTACAGATATCGATCTGACCAGTGCCAGAGATTTGATTGACGGCACACGCAATGTCGATCCATTTGTCTGGGCCCATAGTTCTTTAAAGACATTAGGTGTCAATTTATCAAAAATGTGCAATGATCTGCGTTTAATGGCATCTGGTCCTAAAACCGGTTTTTATGAGATTATATTGCCTGCCCGTCAGCCGGGCAGCTCAATTATGCCGGGTAAAATTAATCCGGTCATTCCTGAGGTTGTAAATCAGGTCTGCTTCCAAGTATTCGGCAATGACGTCACGATTCTGAAAGCGGCGGAAGCCGGACAGATGGAATTGAATGTGTTTGAACCGGTTCTGTTCTTTAATTTGTTTCAGTCAATTGAGGCATTAAGCCACGCGTGTGCAACACTGCGCTGCAACTGCATCATGGGTATTGCTGCGAATAAAGAGCGGTGTGCCGATCTTGTGGATATATCATTGGGTACCGCGACAGCGCTGGCACCGCATATCGGATATGCCAATGCCTCGAAGTATGCGAAGCAGGCACTAGCCGAGAATAAAAAGCTGAAGGAGCTGATTCTTGAAGCCGGGCTGATTTCTAAGGAAAAGCTTGATGAGGTGCTGAATGCACGGGAAATGACGCGGCCGGGTATCCCGGGAATGCGCCGTCATAAACGTAAAAAGGAGGATAAGTAGATGCGTGAATTTGATGTAAGACAGCTCACGGAGGCTGTATCCGCCATGGTTCAAGATGTGAACTATCGCTATCCTGCTGATGTGAAGCAGTGTCTTGATTCAGCCTGTGAAAAAGAAACCAGCCGCATCGGTAAAGCGACGCTGGAATATTTAAAGCTGAACGCGGCTATTGCTGATGAAAAACATATACCAATCTGTCAGGATACCGGCATGGTTGTCGTATACTTGTATGTCGGTCAAGATGTGCATCTTACTCATGGTTCTGTAAATGAAGCGATTCAGGAAGGTGTGCGTCAGGGTTATGATAAAGGCTATTTAAGAAAATCAATGGTTTCAGAGCCATTGTTTGAACGTGTAAATACGAAAGATAATACACCGTGTATGATTTATACTTCCATCATTGACGGTGAACAGGTGATGCTTGAAATTACATGTAAGGGTGCCGGCAGCGAGAATATGAGTGTGATTGAGATGCTGAAACCCGCACAGGGCCTTGACGGTGTAAAACAGACGGTACTCAATGCTGTAAAAAAAGCCGGCCCTAATGCCTGCCCGCCGATGGTAATCGGTGTCGGTCTGGGCGGCAGCTTTGATTATGCGGCTTATCTGGCAAAAAAGCAACGGTCAGAAGCTGTGACAGCGCGCATCCAGACCCACGGTACGCAGCACTTGAAGAGCAGCTGCTGAATGAAATCAATCAGTTAAATATCGGTCCGCAGGGATTAAAGGGTGATACTACGGCGCTTAAGGTAAATATTGAAACTCATGCGACACATATTGCCTGTCTGCCATGCGCAGTGAATATTTCATGTCATATCACCAGACATGCAAGAAGGGAGTTTTAAGATGAAGCTGACAACACCCATTACTAAAGAAAAGCTGGCTGTCTTAAAAGCCGGTGATGCAATTGAAATAACCGGTACCCTTTATACTGCCCGTGATGCCGCGCATAAGCGATTGAATGAGATGCTTGATCGCGGGGAGGCACTGCCTTTTGATATAAAGGATGCCGTGATTTACTATGTCGGTCCGACACCGGCAGCGCCTGATCATGTGTTTGGCAGCGCCGGCCCTACAACGTCAATGCGGATGGATGTCTATGCGCCTCGTCTCTATGATTTAGGCTTAAGCATAAGCATTGGCAAAGGCTACCGTACCCAAGCGGTTGTGGACGCGATCAAGCGCAATCACGCAGCGTATATGGTTGCCATCGGCGGTGCCGGGGCACTTTTGTCACAATGCATAAAAAAGGCTGAACTTGTCGCTTTTGAAGAACTTGGCCCGGAAGCGGTTTATCGTCTGGAGGTTGTCGATTTTCCGGTAACTTTAGCTATTGACGGCGAAGGACATAATTTATATGAAGAATAATATTTTAGAGATCTGCTGCGGAAGTCTTGAGGATGTAATCACGGCTGATGCCGGCGGCGCGGATCGAGTTGAATTAAACTCAGCCTCTACTTAGGCGGTCTGACTCCAACATGCGCTACGCTGATTCTCGCTAAGCAGCAAACCTCGCTGCCAATCATCTGCATGGTACGTCCGCGCGGTGCCGGGTTCTGTTACAATGAAAGTGAATTGGCGGTAATCTTTCTTGAAGCAAGAGAATTGCTGCGGCATGGTGCTGATGGCATCGCTTTTGGCTTTTTGAATGAAGATAAGACAATTAATATTGACCTAACATGTAAAATGGTAAAGCTGATTCATGAATTTAAGGGTGAAGCGGTATTTCATCGAGCCTTTGATTGTACAAGCGATATGATGAGAGCCTGCGAACAGCTGATTGAATGCGGCTGCGACCGTATATTAACAAGCGGTCAAGCTAAAACTGCCGTTGAGGGTATTGAAGCTTTAAAATACCTTCAGGATACATATGGCAGCTCAATTGAATTTTTGGCCGGCAGCGGTGTAAATGCTGAGAATGCGTTGGAAATCATTCGCAATACGGGAATAAATCAGCTGCATACTTCTGCTAAATGCTGGAAAAATGATCCAACAACCAACTATGGTTCACCCGTCAATTATGCGTATATTAACGGTGATTCTTATGATGCAGTTGATGTTGAAAAAGTAAAACGGTTTCATAATCATTAATATGTGACAAAATCTTTAGATTTCTTGTAAGAAAAGCATGATATAATAGTTTAAAGGAAACAGGAGGAAAATGAGAATGAATGGAAAGAAGTGGATCAGTGCAAGTATAGCGGCCGCGATGGCCTTCTCCATATCTGCAGTTCCTGCTCATGCCCAATGGGATGGCAATAATCATTGGATCGACAACGGTGCATTTGCAACAGGCTGGCGAAATATTGAGGATGCCTGGTATTATTTCAGCAATACGGGTGAAATGGTTAAGGGCTGGACACAGGATTCAAGTCAGGCATGGTATCTGTTAGATTATGAAACAGGTAAAATGAAAACCGGCTGGATCGCTGCCAATTCAACTGATTGGTATTATCTGAATCCGGCAAATGGTATTATGCAGGCTAAGGCTTGGGTTGAAAGTGACGGTACAAAATATTATTTTGATGAACATGGCATCATGGTTCGCGGCAATCATGTTATTGATGGTTATAATTATGTTTTCCAGCAGAACGGTGCTTTTGTCAGCAAAGGCGATAAGAGTGATGAGGTTGATGAAACCAAGAAGAACGGCTGGGTTAAAGAAGGCACACAATTCTATTATTATAAGAATGATGTGAAACAATCCGGCTGGCTGACACTGGGTGAAAAGAAATATTATCTGGGCGGCAGTGATAACCGCATGCTGATTGGTACTCAGAAAATTGATGGCAAGACGTATACATTCGCGCAAAACGGTGTACTGTTAAGCGAGGGCGGCAGCAGTACTGATTATGCCGATGCTTACAGCGCGACTGAATACCGCACGGATAAGAGCAAGCTTGTTGATTATCTGAATGATGAACGTGATTATGAAAAACTGGATGAATTATCATGGGTACGTTCTGACGGCCTTGATAAGGCAGCCTATATCCGTGCGAATGAATTAGTTGATGATTTCAGCTATGATCGTCCAAACGGCAAGTCATTGGATGATTTGATGGATGATTTAAAACTGGATTATGATACGGTTGAGGAACATTTCGTAAAAGCGGCATCACCCAAAGATGCGTTAAGAGAATTGTTTAATGACCGCTGGGCTGAACGGGATATTCTGAATGAAGATTTCAATGAAATTGCCGTGGGTATCGCTAAGGACAGCAATGATGAATATGTTTATGTGATCTTGCTTACAGACGGCGGTTCTGGTACAGGTGTCTCCGGTTATGATTATCGTGAATATCGTACCGATAAGCGCGAGATTCTAGGTTATCTGAATGATTACCGCAAGAGTGACAAGGTTGATTCACTGACCTTGGCTTACAATGATGAATTAGATAAAGCCGCTTATAAACGAGCAGTGGAAATCGCCAGTAAATTCAGCGATACGCGTCCAAACGGCAAAGACTATGAAACAGTACTTGATGATTTCAAAGTCGATTACAATTCATCTTATGAGCTGATCTATAAAGACGAAGATGATTATGAGACGATCGTTGATGAGTGGATGGATGTCCGTGCTGACAAACGTGCAATTGTTGATGAGGATTACAAAAATGTCGGTATCGGTATTGTCGAAGACGGTAAGCATACATATGTAGTCGTATTGCTTGTGGAGCCAGATACTTCACTGACTTACAGTTCTACTGCATACCGCACGGATAAGGTGGAAATTATGAATGGTGTTAATGATTACCGCAGCGGCACAGCTTTAACGAAAGTCACTTCCGGCAATCTTGACAAATATGCTTTCCAGCGTGTAGTACAAGTAGCACAAGGTAAGAATAAGGATGATATCGAAGATTTCCTTGATGATTTAGATTATGATTATGGCACATATGCATATGAAATCATTGTCGAGGATGAAGATGATATTGATTATGTCATCGATGAAATCACTGATGACCGTGCAGTGGACAACACACGTTATAAGAAGATAGCAGTAGGAGCTGTCGAGTACAAGAAGACGATGTATTGGGTAGTTATACTGACAAGTAAATAATAAACAAGACCATCCGCGTTATTGCGCCGATGGTCTTTTTGTTATATAGGAAATTGCATTTTCAAGCAGCAAGGTATCAATTTTGTTATGAAAAGTTATCTGAGAAATGATACATAGCAGATGAAAACATCGTGTGAAAATGGTATAGTATGAATAACAAAAAACAATATATTTATTTAAATTTCATTATAAGCATCATCTAGTTTCCTTTGTCTCAATCGAATCTTAGCTGATGCTTTTATGTTCAGGTGGGGATGTGTCCGGCTTATTCCCCTCTTAAAATATTTCAGCAATTGAATCACTAAGTGTGTTTGTCACCGATCCTTGATTAATAGGATAAATTTTGTTTCGTAGTTGACTGCACAGGTCTCTGAAGAGCGAATCAAATCAAAAAGTGCCTCATCAATATAAAGGAACTCTTTTTCTTGACATTGAGGCAAGATAAACAACCAGTTAAATTGTTAATCAGCGCATAGTTTATTCTATGAAAGGGGGTGAACGATGTGAAAGTGATTAATCGATGGAAGAGTGTGCTGTTGGCAGTCAGTCTGCTGATTGGCTTTGGTGTTTATCTGCTGCTTGCCAATGGCGAAATATGTTTAGATGATCCGATGATTCTCTCAACCGGGCTTGCATTTACAGCCCTTGTCGTATTAACCTTTTTTGTGATTGGACTGCTGTGGTCACCAAAAACCGGCTGTTGAAGATAGCCTTTTGCTCAGCCGGCACATGGGCGGTTCTGGGTGCCTCAGGATTATTGATTTCAGCCTTTTTTGTAACCTTGGTCGGCTCTTGCTCAATGAGTTTTCAGCAATTGTTTCTAGCATTAAGCTTCTTCTTTTTAGCATTAATGTCTGGTGGTATATTCCTGTTCTTGCATATTTATAATGATTGCTTTGAAAATGAATGCCGTTGTTAATCATGTGAAGGCCGGGATAAAACCCGGCTTTCTATTTTTTCTGGGTGAGAAACATAACAATATTGTTAGAATTATGGCTTTTTGCTGATAATGTTGGTAAAATGAATAAGAATTGAAGAAATCACATATTTTTATGACAGATAACTGTTATACTTACCATAGAAAAGAAGGGAAATGACACTATGAAAAAATTATGTGCTTGTCTGCTGGCAGCATGCTGTCTGGCACCTGTTGCTTATAATGCTCAGTCGGTAATGCCAATTGCTGCAGCTTCAGATAAGAGTACTTACAAGCAAGGCTATGATGATGGTTATGCTTATGAAAAGGAACATGCCAATACAAAGTTTACACAGAAAAGCGGAACTGATGAATATAAGCGCGGCTATCAGGCAGGCTGGTATAAGGCTTATGATGAAATGATGGATGAAGCTACCAAGTCAGCCATAGAAGCGGCAAATAACGATTTCGAGGCAAAGCGCAAGAACCGCACAAAATGTCCTTCCGATATTGATTTTAAATCAGAATGGCGTAAGGTATATAAAGAAACTTATGCGGATCTTGAAGATAATGCCGTTGATAATCTTCAGGAATTAGCTGATGAGAATGCAAAAAGGATTGCTGGAACCGCCTTGGCCGCAATACGACACTGGATTCACTGAAAAAATCTTCTGAGAAAGCTGATTACCGTGAGTTTTATACAGATGCATATAACAGCTACAACAAAGAGCTGACGCAGGCGAAGAAGGATGTTGTTACGGATGGCAAGGAAGACGCGAAAGCTGGCCGTTCAGCAAGCTATGTTGCTATCAATAGTTTCCGTGGTTATACGGTTTATGATGATCTTGTAAAGCTGTATAATGAAGCTTATGAAAAAGCCGGCGGTACAATTACGGCGGCTGACAGCGGTGATTTGCGCTGGAAGCTTGAAAACGGCGTGTGGAAGTGTTACAACACAGCGGGTCAGCTTGTTACAAGCAAATGGGTACCTTCATACAATAACTGGTATTATGCGGATAAAGATGGTATTATGAAAACAGGTTGGATGGCATCCGGCAGCAATTGGTATTATTTTGACGGCAGCGGAAAAATGGTTACCGGCGGTCGTTGGATCGATGGTGTCATGATGTATTTCGACAACAACGGTAAATGGCTTAAAAATCAATAAATAAGACAAAGGTTTGTTTATCAGCAAACCTTTTGAATCGTTATGGATATTGATATTCATTAAGAAATGAGGGATAGAATGGAATCTGATAAAAAGAAAAAATTGGAAGCTCAGCTGGCTTCCATCGATCATTATCTGGCTGACATGAATCAGAAAATGATGGGACTTACGCACCAGCAAATCGTTCGCTGCCGTATGAAGAATAATTTTATTGATGAAATTTTAGATATGAATCGCGAAGCACTGGCTGAGCCATACTTTGCGATGAGTCTTGAAGAATTTCTAAACAGTCTAAACGCCTATGAGTTTGCGATGCGGCTGATCAATGATGAGAATTTCCATGAGACTTATGTCAGAATGCTTTTAAATACGCAGTTTTATGAGCTGAAAAAGCAAAGTGATACAGAGTCTGAAACGGCGTTTGTAGAATTTCATAACACCTTTCTGGCACCGGTCTGCGGCTGTGATCCCATTCATGAATTCAGCGAATATCGGGCAGGGGATGCATTTGATTTTGAACAGTCAGCCCGTTTGCTGATTGAACGTGATGAAGAGATCAGAAAGTATTACAATCAGCGTGAAAACAATTCATTGGCTTTCTTAATGATGATGAATAGCCGTTTATTGCGTATTATGCATGCTGTATATGACAGTTGACAGGAAAGCCGGCACATAGTATTATTTTAAAGGTAAAGTGAGGTTAACCTATGAATTGTGCATATCACTCTGATAGAGAAGCAACTACAACATGTTCCAAATGCGGAAAACCGCTCTGTAAAGAATGTGCGGATTTCACAAATCTGAATATCTGTATGGATTGTTTTCATAAATCCATCCGACAAGCAGCTCATGAAGAAAAATTAATCGGCAAGCCAACCCTGCTGCTGGGAGCCGTAGGTCTAGTCTTTGGTTATATGATGAATTTTGGCTATGCTACTTTCCTGCTTGTATTAGTATGTGTACTGATGCCTAGCGGATATATCTATTTAGGCGAAATGAAGCGCAGCAGCTTCATGAAAATAAAAGGAATCGGCGAATTGCTGTATTATCTTGTGAAGTAATTCTGTCACCGTTTGTCGGTATTTACGCATTGCCTAAATATCTGTTTGCATTAATTAAAAACAAAGATAAAAAGTAAAACAAAAGTTCCTTGATAAATGGAGTGATCCCAAAAAGTTGGACACTGCATAAAGGAACTTTTTAAATGGAGCTGTTGAATTGTGCCAGCCATTACAGTAAATTTTTTTCTGTAAGCTTGACGGAAATAACAACAGTAATTCTTTCATTATTTTTTTGATGAAAGGGTTTACAAACACGGATCTCCGTTATACAATAAAATTAGCTTTAGAATTGATAAAGCGAATTCTAATTGTAGTTGGAAAAAGCTGAACCGGACGATTCCCCCACCGCCGGTATCAGCTTTTTCCTTTTATATACTCTGCGGGCTCTTGCTCCAGCAGTTTGCGCCCCTTGCGTTTTGCGTTATATAGCTCATCATCTGCGCAGCGAATTAAAAATTCCATGTCATAACACTCTTTGCACATGATGTAGCCAGTTGAAATAGTGACTTTTGATGCCACTGTGCTCTTGATGTGAGCCAGCTGCTTAGCCGCCAGATCATCATAAACCCGCTTTAGATATTGCTCAATATCCTCACTGCTGCAATATTCAAAGATACAGGCAAACTCATCACCGCCATATCGACAGATGTGGAAGGTATCCATTTTATATTTATTCAATGAATCGCCGACTTCATAGAGGATCTTATCACCCTCAATATGACCGTAATAGTCATTGTATTCTTTGAAGCAGTCAATATCAATCATTGCTAATCCTAAAGGATGACAGGCATTTTCACTGCACAGCTTAACCAGATAATGATCAAAAAGCGGCGGTTTAAAAGATTGGTTGGTTCATCAATATTCATCATCAATTCAAGATGTTTATTCTGATGCTGGATCGCCATTCGTTCATCATTGCTTTGAAGCAGGGAAATCTTAGCTTTTAAACCATTCGAGCTATTCTTTTTAATGATTTTTGAACTCATGCGATTAACCTCATAATATTCTTTATAGGCTTGTTTTAATTCATCTTCTAAATGAAACTGTTCACAGAAGCGGACCTTCATATCAACAATTTTCAAAGCACTGATCGCTTCCTTGGCAGAATCACTGTCTTGGATAATTGTCAGCACGTTTGAAGCCCTTGTTTTTTCTTTCATCCTGATCAAGAAATCAACGATATAAACAAGCATCTGATAAACCGTCAGCCGGTCCTCTATCTTTTCCTGAAGCACCATTAATCGATCTAAAGCGACAAGCGCTTCATCGTATTTATGGATACTGTTCTTATATAAAAATTGATTGAAATAATAAAGGAAAATCATTGTTTCAGTATAAGCCTCTTCCGGTATCTCTTTAAACATTGCATAATAAAGTGCCAGCTCATCGTGTTTTCCTTGTTGGAAACTGATGTTGCATAAATTAGTCAGCGTGATTGCTTCTGAAGAATATCGAGATGGCAGTTCGGAGATCTTTAATGTTTCATAGCTTTGTTTGTAATAAGCAAAAGCTTCTTCAAAATCATCGGCAGATTCAAATATATTGGCTATATTATTATAAATAGCAGAAATAAACAGTGTTTCATTATTCTTTTTAGCGAGTGCAAGTGCCTTGAAATAATAATCTACGGATGTTTGATAATCACTGTAATTCAGATAGATTATGCCGTAATAAAGATAGATGCGGATCAAAAGATCTTCGAAGTGATTCTTTTCTGAAAGGGTTTTGGCCATATACAGTATATAGGTACAGTTATCTATGTCATCTTTAGCCATATAATAATCAGCAAGGAATGTATATGCGAATGCGTATGTATGACAATCAGCATTATTATTGTTCAAAAGACTGAGACAAAGACGTTTTTGATTCTTCAAGATCGTTTTGTCTGGCGATAAGAATTTGGTCCTTGATTTGATTAATTGAAGTTTCCATATGCACCTCCAGGGTAACCATTTCTATTTGCCGTTATGTTTATATGTACTTTATTATATCATGTTTCTGTTGTTTTTGAACTTTGAGTACGGATTTTCATGATCTTTGATGGCATGATTGATAAAGTGAAATAAATCGGTTATTATAGTGAAAGGAATAGGAGGCACTATGAAGCAAAGAGGACATAATTATGCATTTGATATTTTAAGGATTCTGGCGTGTTTCCTGGTAATTGTCAATCATACGAATTCAGAAGTATTTTTAGGAATGAATCCCAGTCTGACCTGGGCTTTATCACTGGCATATTTTTATTTCAGTAAAATTGCGGTACCTATTTTTTTGATGATTTCAGGAGCGCTGCTGCTGCGCAGAGATTACAGCTACAAGGAGCTGCTGATTTATAAAGCAGGGAAGGTTGCGGCGGTTTTACTCTTATTTTCACTCTATATATATTTAGTTGAAGAAGGTAATGCATTTAATCTTCATGATTTTATCAACCGCATTATTGAAGCACCGATTATCACTTCTTACTGGTATTTTTATATGCTGTTAGGCGCTTATCTCATTCTGCCGTTTTTAAGAAAGATCATTATCGCCATGAAGCAGGCAGACTGGCTTTATTTCTTCATCGGCTGGGCTTTTTTCAGCGGCTTGCTGCCGGTATTGGTGCGTTATGAAATTATACCGACGGTTACTTTCTGGTTTGATGTGCAGATTATGAGCAATTTTATCGGCTATATGTTTGCAGGCTATGCAATTACCCAGACTGTGTTCAGTCTTAAAGTACAGCGGTGCGGCTGGCTGATGACACTGCTGGCAGTTCCCTGTATTTTGATTCTCAGTGTATACAGCGGCTTGTATGAGTTAAACACATGGGGACAGATGTATTTAATGCTGGATAATCTCTATTACCTGCCAACGATGATACTGGCGGTGCTGGTATTTTTCACAATCTATACGCTGGCAAGCAAATGTGAATTCAAAGGGCTGCCGGGCAAAATGCTGTCCAATATTGCGGCAACAACCTTCGGTATTTATGTTGTTCATATGATTTATAATACCCATCTGAGCGTTGTGCGTTATGAAATTCTGTATTTTAATAACCGTCTTGTCAGTGTTGTATTATATGAAATATTCTTATTTGCATTCTGTGCCTTGGCAGCATGGTGTCTGAAACAGGTACCGCTGCTTAGAAAGCTATTTGAATAACCTGAGATCCTTTGATTTCGGGTTTTTTATATGTCCGTAAAATTTAGTATGTTTTCAATTCGGAAGTAAGCAGTCATGAAACTGAATTAGAGAGCGGCTGTATTTATCAAAATTTTTTGCTGACCTTATTAGATTAATAAGCGATAATTAAGAGGTGCATTTGAATGTTCTGCGGTTTAAATAGAGTTTGTCAAAATAATGTAAAAAATAATTCATCAAAAATAATATATTGATTAAATAGATAGTGGTAAAGGAAGATATTTTATGAACTTATTAAAAGTTTGTGCCTCATACTATAAAAACTGCTGCGATTATCTTACGGCAAATTTCTTCTAAATTTTCAGCAAGGAAAATGTAGTCTTAAAGCAAACACGAACCAATAATAACACGGCGTTCTCTCGTGACAATTATGGGGAAAGAATGGTAATCTGCCGGCAGATTCAATTAAGCGCTATAATCGGCATTTGTATTAGTGTACCAAGAAAAACACCGGGAAGCATAATAAAAAGCTGTGGCTTTCAGAGATTTTTTATTTTCTCTTACAGTCACAGCCTCATGAAATTTTATGCTTTAACTTCGTGATCCTTTACCATCAATAAGAAGATTGTGCCTAAAACCATCAATGGAATCAGACCGAGAATAGCAATTTCCGGTTTACCGGTAACCATTGTCAATACACTGATAATAACCGGCCCGATGATTGCGGCGAATTTAGAGAAGATTTCAAAAAAGCCGAAGTATTCATTGGCATCGTCCTTCTCAGGAATAAGCAGGGCATAATATGACCGGGATACGGCTTGTATACCGCCTTGAAACATGCCGACTAAGAAGCCTACGACCCAGATTAGGTTCGCGTTTTTAGAGAGCTGACTGCCAACCAGTACAATTACAAGATAACCCATGATAGCAGTCAAAATCATTTTTTACCGCCGAATCGAGTCGCCAGCCGGCCGAAAATGATTGAACCCGGACAGGCGATAATGTTGATGAAAATAACGACTCCCAGTGAGACAATCTGATCGATGCCCATATCCGTTGCCAATGAAATAGCCATTGAGATAACGGTGTTAACCGCATCAATATAGAAAAAATAGGCAAGGCAGAAAAGGAATACATTACGATTTTTACTTAAATTTTTAAAAGTAGCCAATAAACGCTTAAAGCTTTCTCTTACTACATGCGGTACTTCTTCGTGATAATGAATTTGATGCACATTGCGGATAATGGGTCTTGAATACGCAAACCACCAAGCAACAGCACAAACCATGGAAATTGTAATTGCCAGACGGTTTGTCAGCTTAAATCCGCCGATCATGATATAACCGAGCTCACCGCCAAATAGAGTAACTAATGCGAAAGGGATAATGAAAATGATAAAAGGCAGAACTGAACCGATATATCCCCATGCATAGCCGGCAGCCGAAACGGTGTGGGTACGCTCATCCGTTGTAACATCCACCAGAAAAGCGTCATAGAAAATATTGGCGCCGGTATAACCGATCATTGCCAGAACGTATAAAATAACACAGGCACGCCAGTCAAAGAACGGCATGGCTAACAGAAAACCGGCAATGATACCAAGGTAGAGGAAAAATTTAAAGAAGCGTTTCTTTTTTCCTTTATAATCAGCAATCGTACCCAGAATAGGTGATAAAAAAGCAAGAATTAAAGCGTAGGCAGCATTTGCCCAGCCGACATAAACCGTGCTGTCACCCGGTGTGATAGAAGCAATCAGCAATGGAAATAATACCGTCATTGTCGTTAATACCTGTGCGGAATTACCGATGTCATAGAGTACCCAGCTGGTTTCTTCCTTTGTATAGCCCAATTTTGTAAGTATTTTAGTAAACATAGATTCAGCTCTCCTTCATTTCTCCATAATCATATCAAAAATAAGATGAAATTGTTACTTTTAATGAAATATTTACAATTTAATTCACCGCATCTTCCCTTTCTTTCAAAGCATGACCAGTTTATGGTATACTAGCTTGGAAGAGGTGATTTGATTGCTGATTTCAATAGATAAGCTAAATAAAACATTTAATGAGAAAGTGATTCTTAAAGATGTTTCACTAAATGTCAATGATAAAGATAAGATTGGTATCATCGGTGTAAATGGCACCGGTAAGTCTACTTTATTAAAAATATTGGCGGATAAGGAGCCAAGTGAGAGCGGTACGATTCTCAAGAGCAGCGGCAGGAAAATATTATATCTGCCCCAAAATCCTGATCTTGATCGGTATAAATCCATTTTTGAGGTTGTTCATGAGGGCTTAGATGCTAAACAGGATGATCATCAGGAGTATGAAGTAAAAGCAATTCTTACTAAGCTGGGAATTGTTGATCTTAATCAGAGCATTGCAACCTTGAGCGGCGGTCAGCTGAAACGGGTGGCACTAGCCTGTGTGCTGATGCGTGAGAGTGACTGTCTGCTTCTTGATGAGCCGACGAACCACTTGGACGCAGAAATGGTAACGTGGTTAGAAAAGCGGCTGGTGCAATATAACGGCAATATCCTTATGGTAACCCATGACCGGTATTTTCTTGATCGCGTATGCAACCGCATTATTGAATTAGACCATGGTCAATGTTCAACCTTTACCGGCGGTTATGCTAATTATTTAAAGCTGAAAGTTCAGCAGGAAGAAATGGCATTGGCCAGTGAACGGAAGAGACAGACCATTCTGCGTAAAGAGTCTGAATGGATATCGAGAGGCGCGCTTGCCAGATCGACAAAGAGCCGTGAACGTATTGAACGTTTTAATAAACTGAATGAACAAAACGGCCCTCAGCAGAAAAGCAATGTATCATTAAATACAGTTGAATCAAGACTGGGTAAGAAAACGATTGAGATTGAGAGTCTTTCAAAAGCATTTGACGGCAAAGTGCTGTTTCAGGATTTTAGTTATAATCTGCTGCGCAATGACCGCATTGGTATTGTTGGACCTAATGGCAGCGGTAAATCTACACTGCTGAATCTGTTAGCTGGCAGACTTCAGCCTGACTGCGGAACAATTACGATTGGTGAAACGGTGCGCATTGGTTATTTTTCTCAAATGAGTGAGGAATTAGACCCGCAGAAACGTGTCATTGATATCATTACAGATATTTCAGATTCAATTGAAACAACGGAGGGTATCTGCACAGCTTCTCAGATGTGTGAGAAATTTTTGTTTGATGCGAAGGCACAGTGGAGTCAAGTCAGCCGCTTATCCGGCGGTGAAAAACGGCGGTTATATCTATTGAGTATTTTGATGGCTAAACCAAATGTACTGTTTTTGATGAACCGACAAATGATCTTGATATTGAGACGCTGACTATTCTTGAAGAGTTTCTGGAAACCTTTAACGGGGCATTGATTACAATCAGTCATGACCGCTACTTCCTTGATAAAGTTGTCGATAAGATTTTTGCTTTTGAAAATGGCAGCATACGCTCCTATCCTGGCGGTTACAGTGATTATGAAGAGAAGCGGCAGCCTTTAGAAAAGAAAGAAAAGGAAAAGGGCGTGCGGGTTAGAAGTGCTATACCGCAGATGACCAGCAAAGAGAAAAAAGAATTTGAAGGTATTGATCAGCGGCTTGAGGAAATCGGTGAGGAACTGAAACGGATCGATGATGAAATTGCGGAACACGCAGATGATTTTGCATTGCTTCAGACTTTGAGTCAAAAAGAGACAGCGTTGAGGCTTTACAGGCGGAAACGGAAGAAAGATGGCTCTATCTGAATGATCTTTACCAGAAGATTCAAGACTTTAAACAAGGTAAATTCTGATGAAAAAATATTTGCTTGTGCTGTTATGTTTCTTGCTTGCCGGCTGTCAGCAGCCAATAAAAGAGGAACCGCTTCAGAAAACAACGCTGTTCGATAAAGCGTTATCGTCAGACATTGAAAAAATCATTGTCAGCGATGCGGATTCGGCACAGATTATTCGTAATCCCAAGCAGATTCATAACTTGCTTCAATATCTTAATGATTTATCAGCTGCTGATGAAAGAGAACTGATAAAGAAAACTTTGCGGTGATCGTATACGCGGATAACAGCAGTGAGCGGTTTACGTTTAATGAAGAGCAGATCTGCGCACAATCTTGTGCAAAATGGGATCAGGCATCCTTCATGAAATTAGCGTCGGCAGATGCGAAGCTTATTGAATATACTGAGATACCAGCTTTTTTATCTGCTGTTTTTGCTGAACCTTTAAAGAAAGCCGTGTTTTTTCAGTCGTGTGAAGAAGCAGTGTGCAAAGCCGATCAGTTAAAGGAGGAAGCATTGGATGATTTCCAGCTTTATTTAAGAATGCTGGCATTTGGGAAAAAGACAGAAAAGCCAAAGGAAATCACTGATTATATACAATTAACGACGCTCTCTAACTCTACAATTCTGCTATGCTTGTCAATGAATGAAGAGGGGCGCTTTATCGGCATAAATGATGAATGGGTAAGCTTTAACTTTCAGGATGCAATCTTATCGAAGCAGCTGTCAGAATATGGACTGAAAACGGTTCAGGCAAAAAATCCTGCCTATCGGCAAAGCACTGTTTTTGCCGGTGGTGTTGGCGCTCAGCTTGAAATCAATGGTTTTATTTACGATGAAGAAACACATGAATTTACTCGAGAAGCAGCGCCTAAAGTGATTATCAATGAAACAACGATCCAGTTTATTGATAATGAAAATATCAACAGTTATAATCTGCTTTCAGATACATCGCAGTTTAACATGGATGAGGATGTCAGCTGTACTTATTTTTTAAATGCTCAAGACAGTGAAGGCTGTACGCTTGATGAAGCTAAAGCAAACTATCTTGATCTAAGAACACAGATCGATGAGCTGTTTAATACTATGAATCTGACGATGAGTGATGTCAGAGCTTTCTTAATCAGTGAAAAAGAAAAGCGTTTCACTGACCAGCTGTCTGAACTTTATCCTGTAGTAAATGTGGATAAACCGATGCTGGGTAACGTGACCGATCTTGACAGCTATCTTATGCAGATTGGTTATACGAAAGATGGGTTTACTTATACAGCATCAGTTACTGATCCTATTTATGGTGATCTTATTATCAGCTATCAGGCAAAAGATTTAATATTTATGATACAGCAGGATGAGAGCTATGCACAGCTGCGGCTTGGTTCAGAATATGGTGAGGGTGTTGATGCTGACGATCCTCTTCAAGCGGTATGTTCTCTTGATTTTATAAGTGGCTTGGCTGTTGGTGACTGCCTAAATGATCGATACTATTCAGAGTTAGGCAGACATCTCAATGCCCGTCATGTATTAATGGGATGGCAGCATCAGCTGTTGCTGAGCGATGAAGAACTGGTACAGTATGCAGAAATGCTGTCAGAAAATGAATGAGTATGATATTGTTTGTGTGATGAATACTTAAAGAATTTATTAAAGTCAGCGGTGATCTTAATGGATGTGTGTGATTTCTCGCATAGGATATCCTTTTTGATTTTGGTAAAAGAAAAAGCAGGAAGTTCTTTTCAAGATTTCCTGCTCGGTTGTGCCGCTGTGAGGGCAGCGGTTATTTAGTTTTTAAATTCTGCATTCTGGATCTAGTTAAATTATAAATGCTGACAGCATAGCAAGGAAAGACAATTTTGTATTTCTATTCAAAACTAAATACATCATTCCATACATAAGTGCAAATACCATTACACCTAATCCTGTAACGACACTTCCTTGTGATAAAATATGGATTGCCCCCATGTGCAGCATAATATAATTCCTCCAAAAGGTATACAGCTTCTTCTCTTTATCAATGATTCGATAAATTTTTGACCGAATACAACTATCAAATATACTAATCCAACTTCGAATATATAATAAAGGTATTGAAAAACAAATTCTACAATACCTTTTTTGCTAAATTCTCCGAAAATTTTCAAAGTTCCCCAGTCATAAACATTTAGAAGAATACAAGCAATAATCAAAATTAAACTGATAGCCAACCCTTTCACAGATACTTATTATTATTTATAATATTGTAATTTAATTTCTTTTGAGAACTCTTTATAAGCCAAACAATAATTACAGCCCAACAAATAATTGTCAAAATCCAGTGGATAACATTTTGCATGAGGTCATAGTCACTCGCTTTGCCTAAAAACATAGGTTCTACAAAACTTAATAATAGAATTTCTAAACCCAAACCGGCAAAAGCGTATAATGCATACCATAAGTAATCCCAAACATTATAATTACTGTTTCCTGATGACTTCATATCTACATATCCTTTCAAAACTAAGTTTTTAACTTTTTCTATTTTACCATACTCCTGCTATTTTTTCTATCTTCATTCAAAAAGAGCAATTTATGTTTTTGAATCGAAGAATTACAGCGGATGGATCTTTGGAACAGAAAAAATGGACGCAGACACCTATCAGATCGGAATCGTTTCGAGAAATCATATTTTATCAATCCGATTATGCAGAATAAGGGCATAGCTAATTTCTGAAAAAAGACTATGAATTAAAAGTGAAATCACACATCACTCTTAAGGTTCATAGTCTTTTCTTGATAATTAATTGAAGCAGGCTGAATTATTTTGCAGATAATTTAAACCGATCGGCGTAAGCTGAAGATCACTTTCAATGAATCCACAATGACATGCCTGAGAAATCAAGCGTGACTCCCTTTCTTTTAATTGATGAAGCTCTCCTTCATCGATACCCTGACGTAAGCAGTTAAGTAAGTTGATCAATTCTTCTTTATTTTGCATATTCCTGTTCCTCCTGCATATACAATAACATTGAATCAAACATTATGAATGTAATGATCATAGCATTTGCTTTGATCTTTCCAAAAATATTATATCAAATAAGTTTTTTAATAAAATAATTGTAATTCAGAATTGTTTGTGCTATGGAATGTTAAAAATTACCAGTATCTCCTAATCACAAAAAATAACATTTTTTTCTACATATTTCGTGTTAAACTTTATAACTAGGGAGGCAGAAAAATGAAGAAAAGATTTTGTATTCTTTTATTGTGTCTGACATGTGTATTTTCCTTCACGATGCAGCCGATAAAAGCCGAGGAGTATCAGCGAGAGGGTGTTTGGATCATTAATGTCAGTGAACCGGCTGAATTGAATAAGGACGCGGATCTGGACAGTGATAAAACATCTGAGCTTGAGACTGGTGTTTATATGTCTTATGAAAGACATAACAACTTTTATAAAGTAGAAGCAGATGGTGAGGAACAGTGGCTTTATAAATATCCATATGTGGAAGTAAAGGAAATTGTCGATATGAACAATGATTCCCTGACTTTGTATATGGATAAAGAGCTGTATTCTGATCCTTTTGACGAGGATGAGTATAAAAACGGCACTACATTGCCGCAGGGTCAGTATAGGATTACTAAAAAAGCCTTTGATTGGCTGTATATTGATGATGGAACGTATCAGGGATGGTTTGAAGCTGAATTAGGTCAAGCTGTTTTTGATAACACGATTGGTGAATATGCAGATCCTGAAATCGAAGGTGTGGCTTATAAAACACAGATTATCAATTATTCAGATAATCGCCGGCCGGGCTATACAATGATTCCTAAGTATATTACGATACATAACACAGCAAATAAAAATGAAGGATCAGATGCTCAGCGTCATGCTGATTTGCAGAGTAATCCGAACAATAAGACTGTATCTTCATGGCATTTTACCGTCGATGATCATCAGATTATTCAAAGTATGCCATTGAATGAGATTGCATATCATGCAGGTGACGGTATGTCTACGGGTAATGGTGATTCAATTGCTATTGAGATCTGTGAAAACAGTGATGGTGATTTCAACAAGGCTTTTGACAATACGGTACAGTTAGTGGCTCATCTGCTTGCGGATCTGCACCTTGATATTGATGCGGTAAAAATGCACCGTGACTGGTCAGGAAAAAATTGTCCGAATGTTATTATCGGCGAGGATCGCTGGGATGAATTCCTGACAAAAATTCAAGAAGCTTATGATGACCTGATTATTCCTGAATCACCGGTAGTTGGCTGGTATCAGGCTGTTGATGGTTATTGGTATTATTACAATGAAGATGGCACAATGGCGGTTTCTAAATGGATTGCTTCCGGTGCCAATTGGTTCTATATGGACGGCAAAGGGCGCATGGGAACAAATCTATGGATTGCAACCACTGAAGGCCGCTGGTATTATGTCGATGGTGAAGGCAAGATGGTCTATAATCAGTCAGTCGATGGCTGCTGGATCAATTCTTATGGTATTTATCGTTCACCGCTCTGGCAGGGTTAATGAGTCTTAAATAAATAAGAAGCAGTGAAATAGATACGCGGGTATTTGTTTCACTGCTTTTTGAATGGGGATTAGAAAAACATAGCATTATTTAACTTAGTCATTCACTTAAATTAATGATGATTTTGAAATCGGGGTTTTGCCCTTGACCTGATACTTTAAGATTGAGAATCACATTGAATTAATTATCAATATTTAAAAATATAGGGTAACCTTAATAATTGGTATTTCTGTATTTTTTATGTTGTTTTCATTGAAGTAAGTAACGCCATTGGATAATGATGAAATGGATATTCATTGCATTGGTAAAGTAAACGGCAAACTATGATAAAAAAGAACAAACAGATTTAACTTGAATCTGTTTGCTCTTTTTGTTTTATTTCTTCTTCATATACTGCAGCTGATACTTGGGTGAATTGAGATATTGTTCCGTATAATCGACAACCATGCCCTCAATCGTAAATGTAGTATTATTAATTTTTATGATGGGAGTCAGTGGATCAAGGTCAAATTTTGCTGCGGTTTCCGTATCCGGCAGGATAGGAGTAGTCAGATGCATGGCAAAATCGATGGTATACCCGCATTTGCGGATATAATCAAACTTACTGTTTTCTAGCCATTGTATCGAAAGGTCAGGGAAAATTTTTACCGGCATATACGATTCTTCGATCTGCAGCAGAATGCCATCTCCATAACGGTGCCGAATAAAATGATAAACTTGGTCATTCGGTTCAATGCCTAAGATGCTGGCGTGGCAATTATCACAGCTGATGATGGAAAAGGCTGTAACTTTTGTGCTGGCAGCGCGGCCATGCGATTTCATTTCTTCATTGAAGCCCCGGTATTCGACTGTTTTATTAGTGAAAATCGTTCCTTGACAACTGTTCCATAACCGGGCTTCCTAGTCAGCAGGTCCGCCTCGACAAGCCTGTCAGTGGCTTTTCTGACGGTGACTCTTGATACATGGTAAAGGTTCATGAGTTCTTGTTCCGTAGGAATGATTTCACCGGCTTTATAATAATCAGTCTGAATCTTCTCCCGCAGGTCATGGTAAATTTTTTCATATAAAGGTATTTTTATTTGTATGCATGATTTCACCTCGTACTCATGGTAGCTCAATTAAAGGTAAATTGCAAATAAATGTATTATAAATGATATAAAAATAATACATATAAAAAGAAAAATGATATGTTTATAATATAAATGATTAAAATGTATTGTGTAAACGATTACAATGTGTTACCATTTGCTCGAGGAGGATACTAAAATGATAGGAATCGCAATATGTACACATTCTGATTTTGCTCAGGGCTTATGCAATGCCGTAGAAATGATCGCCGGCCCGCAGGAGCAGCTGACAGCTTTGAATTTTATGGGAGATATCGGACTTGAAGAATATGGGGAACAGCTTAAAAAGGCTGCTGAAGGATTCAGTGACGGCTGTATCTTTGTTACCGATCTTGAGAATGCGACACCCTTTAACGCGGCACTGATGGCTGTTGCGTATACCGACAATGTTATCTTGTCAGGAGCTTCAATGCCATTGATGCTGGAGTTGGTCATCAAAAGAGCAGGCGAAGGGTACACACCGGAAAGTCTGGCCAGAGAAGTTCTTCAATCGCATTGCGATGCTGTTTCATTGAAAACCTCAAGGGAAGTATTTGGTAGTTAACCAAGGAAAGGAGAAAACTTATGATTTCATTGATTCGATGTGATGAAAGGCTGATTCATGGTCAATGCATGCAGTTTATCGTCAGTGATTACTCAATCAAGCGGATCCTTGTTGTTGATAATGCCACAGCAATGAATCCGGTTTGAAAACAATCTTCACGACGGCAGTACCAAAAGCACTGAAAGCAGATGTTTATACGGTAGATCAGGCAGCTGAAGAAATTAAAGGGGCTGTCACTGATTCAACTAATACACTGCTGCTGATGAAGAATCCGCGGACACTGGTTCAGCTGCGCAGGAATGTTTCTGACTTGCCAAATGAATTGAACATCGGCCCGCAGATGGCAAGAGACGGTGTTAAATGTGTAGATTTCGCAACCCTGCATCAAGAAGATGTTGAAGCCTGCAAAGAATTAGCGGCTGATGGGGTACGGATTTACTTTAACTCAATCGGTGCCAGCGGTGCGGTTACTGAATGGTCATCGATTGCAAGTAAGCTTTAAACTAAGATAAAACCATCTAGGAGGTAAAATATGACATTCGTTCAAGCATTACTTATCGGCTTACTCGGTTATTGTTCCGCTAAATGGGCAATTCCGCTGTGGGGCGACATGGGAGGCTGGTGGACTTGCGGACGTCCGCTTGTTGCCGGTATGCTTATCGGTATTATTCTGGGAAATGTATCACAGGGAATTATTCTGGGCTGTGCAGTCAACGCGCTATATTTAGGCAGTATCACAGTTGGCGGTGTAGCGGCTAACGATATCAACTTCGCGGCTTATATCGGTATACCGCTGGCCATGGTATCCGGAGCAACGGTAGAAGAAGCTCTGACACTGGCAGCTTTACTGGGTGCTTTAGGTGTATTCATGTGGAACTTTGTAAAGATTATCAATGTATACTGGATTCGTGTTATGGAAAAACAAATCGCAGCTGATAATCTGGATAATGCGGCAAGAGTTCCGCTGTATGGCAATATCTTCTTGTTTATCTGCCGTTTCTTCCCGATTTTCTTAGCTTGTCTGTTGGGACCTGAAATCATGCAGGGGGTAATGAATGCAATTCCACCGCAGCTTTCCGCAATCATCGGTATCTTTGGCGGTATGCTGCCATTAATCGGTTTCGCAATCATTTTAAAGACATGTGTGAAGCAATATTATGAACTGCTCTACTTTGTATTTGGCTTCATCTTATTTACAAGCTTCCAAGTCAGCATTATTGCGATCTTCGTAGTTGCGTTAGTATTCGCATGTATCGACTTTAAATATGGTTCCGTAGGAGGTGCAGAATAATGGCAGAAACAAAAACGACCTTACTGGATAAGAAGGACGTCAAAAAAGTCTGGTTTAACTGGATGTGGCTGAATCTTTCAACACAAAACATGGAACGTATGCAGGCACCTGCATTAGTAAGAGCTTTATGGACAGTCAAAGATAAGCTTTATCCCGGCAAACGTGAAAAACAGAAGGATCTTATGGAAAGAAACATGGAATTCTTCAACACAGAGCCAATCTGGGGCGGCTGTATTATCGGTATTTCATTAGCCATCGAAGAAGAAAAAGCAATGAATGATGAAGTGCCTGATGAATTATCAAGCAGTATTAAAACCGCATTGATGGGACCTGCTGCCGGTCTGTTTGATTCACTGTTCCAATCAACGCTGATCCCTATTTTATTGGCTATTGGTATCGGTATTTCTTCTGAGACAGGTTCGATTGTCGGCCCATTGCTTTACATTGCCTTATTTTGGCTGATTGTACCCACTGTCAGCTGGTTCCTTTTCTATAATGCTTATCGTTTAGGTCTTGATGGTGTTCAGACGATTCTGACCAGCGGTCTTAAAGATAAAGTAATCAGTGCTGCTAATATTGTCGGTTTGACAGTTATCGGTGCAGTTACCGCTTCTACCTGCAACATTAAAACAGGTTTAATGTATACGCAGGGTGATTTGGTAATCAATGTAAATGATATTATCAATAATATACAGCCGAAGATTCTCGTTCTGATCATGGCTTTTGTTACTTATTATTTACTGGCTAAAAAACATGTCAGTGTTAATAAACTGATGATCCTTATGCTGATAATCTCGGTAATTGGATACTTTACAACAATTTTAGCATAATGATAGGTCAGAATCACTCTGACCTTTCTTATTAAGAGACTCAAGGAGGTGTGTTATGAATAAACAAGAGCTTTTGGAAAGTCTGAAGGGCGGTTTAATCGTATCCTGTCAGATTGAAAAGCATGCGCCGTGCTGGCATGAGGATATGGTTGAATTAATGGTGCGTTCCGCAATCTGGGGAGGTGCCTGCGGCCTGCGTTTGAATGGCATTGATAATATTAAAAAAATCAGGAAGATTACGGAATTGCCGATCATCGGTTTAGTTAAGGTGTTCAGTGATGAAACGGAAATCTTTATGACACCGACTATGAAAGAGGTGGCAGAGGTGATCGAAGCTGGCGCGGATATTGTGGCAGTTGACGGTACTGACCGCATGATCAAGGGCCGCCGCGGTTATGATCTGATTCCGGAAATTAAAAAGACTTTCCCTGATACGGTTATTTTTGCGGATGTTCGTGATGAAGAAGACGCGCTTGCATCGCTGGCTTTAGGCGCGGATGTTGTCGCACCCACCTTTTATCGTTTTAAGCAAGACGCAAAATCGTCCGATCTTGCTGATTGGGAAATGTTTGCGAAAATGTGTGCCTGTTGTAAGGATAAGGGAAAAGTCATGATGGAAGGTAAGGTCTGGACGCCGGATGATGCAATCAGGGCATTCCATTACGGCGCTCATTCAGTCGTAATTGGCAGTGCCATTACCCGTCCGCATCTGATTATGAGAAGGTTTTATGATCATGTGAACGGTTATCCTGAAAAGCGCAGTTTATTTTACTAGGAGGGACTATGGAAAACAAATATAAAATTTTGTGGACGGATATGCACAGCAATATCCACCATGAAGGAATGAGTGAGCTTTCTAAATGGTATGCGCATGCCAAAAGCATGCTTGATTTCTGGCCGATCGCTTACTATCCGTATTATATGCGAAAGCTGCCTTCAGGGATGGGGGTAGAGGATATTCATGATTTGGATAAGGTAAGGGCTGACTGGGCGGAACTGAGAAGCTTTGTGAACAAGGCTAATGCTGAAGGCTGGCCGATGTTTATGGGATATGAATGGCAGGGCAGCGGTCTTGACGGCGATCATAATGTATTCTTTAAAAATAATGAGAATGAGATTGCCTTTCCGCTTCGTTATCAGGAACTGTATGAACTATATAAGGATAAAGATGCGATTGCTATTCCACATCATTTGGCTTATCAAAGCGGCAGCCGCGGTAAGAATTGGGATACGCATATCGAAGCTTTCTCACCGTTTGCGGAGGTTTATTCTTCGCATGGTTCCAGCGAAAATGATTATGGCAGCATACCGATGAACCGTCATGTGCATATGGGCCAAGAGTGGGTGCCAACAGTGTTGAATCAGGTTATAAACGCGGTTATCATTTCGGTTTGATCGCTTCCGGCGACAATCATTCAGTACCGGCAGTCAGTGAATTTGGCAGTATGGCGGTATTAGCTGAAAATAGGACGAAGGATGCCCTATGGGATGCGATGCAGAAACGTCATGTTTACGGTGTCAGCAATGAACGCATCAAATTAAGAATGGATCTTGATGGAGCAATGATGGGTGACTGTACTTACTTTAAGGCTGCTTCACATCTGAATCTGAATATTGAAGGCAGCAATGCATTAGACCGCATTGAAGTCATTGTGGATAATGATGTGGTAGATATCATTAACTGCAATCATCGTTCATCAAAACCTGAGGGTAAGGTTCACTTTAAGTTCAAGCTTGAATTTGGCTGGGGACCGGATCGTCGTGTATTCCCGGATATCGCTTCAAGAAAGTGGCATGGCTGTCTGCATACTGAGGCAGAATTCTAAGTGTGGAAAATGCTTGGAATACGATGGGACAGGCTATTCTGCGGCAGGATGAAAATGACTTTGAATTCGATTTAACGACCTATAAGACAACGCAGACCGGTAAGTGGATGGGTTCGGCGGCAATTACGACCGAAGGCTTTATTTTTGAAATAGAAGCGGCCGCAGATGAGGTATTAAAGCTGAATGTAGACGGTGTTGATTATGAATTGCCGGTGCAATCACTTTTAAATGATTCTATGCTGTTCAGTCTTGATGAAGAAGTGAATCGCTTACTCTATGACACTTATCAGGAGGAAAGTTTTTACCGCAATGATACATGGTGGCATAATACCTATAAATTTAAAGCGAATAAAGCGGCTGCAAAGACTGATTTTATGTATCAGGGTACAAAGGTTCTCGATCTTTCAGCGGCCCAGCATGTTCGTGTCAGAGTGCATCAGAAAAATGGCTGCATGGCTTGGAGCAGCCCGATTTTCAATAAGGAGTCATAAGGATGAATCTTCTTTATATTCATACGCATGACAGCGGACGCTATTTCAGCCCTTATGGTTATTCGGTGCCGAGTGATCATCTGCTTGCATTTGCGAAAGATGCGACAACGTTTACGAATGGTTACTGTGTCAATCCAACCTGCTCACCAAGCCGGGCAAGTATGCTGACTGGCATCTATCCGCATCAAAACGGCATGCTGGGTTTAGCTCAGCGCGGTTTTGGTTTGAATGACACTGATCAGCATTTATGTAACTTTTTGAAACGCAATGGCTATTATACGGTACTTAGCGGAATCCAGCATGAGGTGGATTTCTACACCAATGTGGAAGCGTCAAAAACTATTGGTTATCATGAGGTATTGACGCATGATCCCTTTGTTTATCAGAAAGAGGATTACCACCTTTGGGATCAGGAAAACGCGCTGGCAGCCGCTGACTGGCTGAAACATGCTGATCCTGACCGGCCATTCTTTATGAGCTATGGCATGCATTCCACACATCGTCCTTTCCCGGTGAAAATCAGTGATAGGGTGAATGAGAATTATGTGAAGCCCTGGCAGCCGATTTTTAATAATGCTAAGAACCGCCATGATACAGCGCAATATCTCACCTCGGCTCAGCACGCCGATGAATGCTTTGAAATCGTTATTGACGCGTTAAAGGAAGCCGGCTACTATGAGAATACCATTGTTCTATTTACGACCGATCACGGTGTCGCTTATCCATTTAATAAATGCTATCTAAGCGATAAAGGAACTGGTGTTTCTTTAATTATGAGAGTTCCTGACTCGCTTGAAAAAGGTACTGTCAGCGACGCGCTGGTTTCACAGATCGATGTGTTCCCAACGCTTTGTGATCTTCTGAAGCTAAACCAGCCCGATTATTTAGAAGGCAAATCATTCAGCGGCTGTTTTTATGGCTTACCGGCTGGTGATGAATATGTATTCTCTGAAATCAATTTCCATACGTCTTATGAGCCATGCCGGGCAGTCAGAAGTGAACGGTATAAATATATTCGCTACTATGACCGCACTCATTTGTTTGTCAATCCAAGCAATACGGACAGCAATAAGGTCAAAGATTTCTATATGGAAAAAGGCTATGGCAGCTATCCTAAGGCAGAAGAAGCATTCTATGATCTGATTTATGATCCGAATGAAATGAATAATCTCATCGATCATGAAGAACTGCGTGAAATCATTGATGAATTCAGAAACCGGCTTCATGAATTTCAGGTAAAGACGAAGGATCCATTATTAAATGGCCCGCTGCCGGTAAAACCGAGCTATAAAGTCAATAAACCTGACTGCATTGAAGCCTCCAGTAAAAATCCGGAGGATTATTTATCAGAAGGAAAATTCTATTAAACACAAGCAGCGCGTTCCTGACAACAGGTGCGCTGTTTTTTATAACCCATTGAGTTCAAAAAATGAACATATACTTGACATCTCGCTCAGCCAGTGTAAAATATACTTGTACAAAAAATGAACAGGAGTGATTTCATGGATAAAATTTATCAGCTTCTAAAATGTTTAAAGAAAAGTGATACATCGACACAGCGTGACATTGCCAAAGAAACAGGTTTCTCATTAGGCATGGTCAACACTCTGTTGAAAAATATGGAGGAACAAGGCCTGATCACCATTCATGCGAAAAAGGGCCGGTTTGAATATGAACTTACTGAAAGCGGCAATGAATGTCTGGAAAATATTCTGCGTGAAAGACAGATGGATAAGCTGCAGCTGACTGTGAAATCACAGGATCTGCATACAGCCGTCATTCTGGCAGCCGGACAGAATAAGGATTTCAATGTCCCTGTCGGTTTCTTAGCCATTGAAGGTGTATCCCTGATTCAGCGTATTGTTGATATCCTGCTGGATCATTCAATCACCAAGATTATCATCGTTACCGGTTATCAAAAGGCAATGTATGAGGAAGCCTTTAAGAATCAGCGGGAAGTTCAGTTTGTGGAAAACAGCCGTTATAAATGGACGGGAACCATGGCTTCACTGGCTTGCGCGGCACCGTTTATTGATTCTGACTTCTTACTGATTGAAAGTGATTATGTATTTGAAAAAGCGGTAGTTACCACACTGCTTGAAAATGAAGCGCCGAATTGTCTGTTTGTCAACGCACCAAGGGGCAGCGGTGATGAAGCCTTTGTGGAACTGGATGAGCATAATGATTTATATCGTATTTCAAAAGATATCCATGAATTAAATCATATTGATGCTGAATTATGCGGTGTGAATAAAATCAGTTATTCAATCTATAAAAAAATGTTAAATATATTTGATGAGAATAAAAATCCATATCTGAATTATGAATATGTTATTGAAAATCTTGGCCGTTTGTATAAAATTACGACTTGCGGCATTGATGATTGCATCTGTATGGATATAGATAATCAGAAGCAGTATAACGATATGGTCAATATTTATTTCCCTAAATTAAAGAAGAAAGAGAATGAACGCAACCTGCTTCAGTTAAAGAAATTATTTATAGAAGTCATGGGTATTGATGAAAAGGAGTTTATCAGCATTGAGGCTGCCGGTGGGATGACAAATACTAATTATAAGGTAAAGACAGCCAATAATCGCTATATCCTGAGAATGCCGGGACGCTGTACTGAGACGATGATCTCCCGCAGCAATGAAAAGGTCAATGGTAAATTTGGTTACCTGCTTGGTTTAAATGTTGATACGGTTTATTTCAATGAAGCAAGCGGTGTTAAAGTAAGTATTTATGTTCCAAATGCGAAAACGATGACTGGACCGACTGTGCGTCTGGAAAAGAATATGAAGCTGACAGCGGCGCTGCTGCGCAAGCTGCATACAAGTGAATGTGAACTGAAGGGCCGCTTTAATGTCTTTGATGAATTAAAGAAATATGAAGATTTAATGGCTGCTTCTCATGTAACGCCTTATGAGAATTACAATCAAGCCAGAACCTTTGTGGACAAACTGGCTTTGGTGATGGAGCGATTAGGCTGGAATCTGAAGCCGTGTCATTGTGATCTGGTTGCTGAAAATCTGATTAAGGATGAACATGGCCGGATGTATCTGATTGATTGGGAATACGCTGGTTTTAATGATCCGATGTGGGATCTTGCCGGTCATTTTGTTGAATGTGATTTTACGCCGAGTGAAGAGGAATTGTTTGAATATTACTATACTGAGGGCAAAGGCTTGAGTGCTGTTGAAAAAGAAAAGATTCAGTTATTTAAAATTACTCAGGATATTCTTTGGTCGGCATGGACCATGGCAAAGGAAGCTAATGGCGAAGATTTCGGTACTTATGGCATCGACCGTCTGAACCGCGGCTTACAGGCTATTGAAGTATTCTGTAAGCAATATGAAAGGGATCTGTTATGAAAAAATTAAAACTAGATAAGAGTATAGACTGGGTGATTACAATCTTGCCCTTAGTCATTATCGGCATTATCTCATCATTGCTCATGCTGTTTCCGCAGGCCAGCGGAGAAGTGATCAATACCTTGCGTAATTTATTTGTAAATGAATTTGGCTTCTTTTATATCCTGTTAGGTCTGGGTATTCTGATTGCGGCCATCATCATGGCTTTCAGCCGCTTTGGCAATATAAAATTAGGCAATCTGGATAAACCGCGGTATTCAACGTTCAGCTGGGGTTCAATGATTTTTACCTCTACAATGGCTGCAGATATCTTATATTGGTCATTATGCGAATGGAGTTATTACTATACAGCGGCGCCTTTTGGTATGGAAAACATGACAGCGGCTCAGCTGCAGGATTGGTCAAGCGCTTATCCGCTGTTTCACTGGGGACCGATTCCATGGGCATTCTATATCCTGCCGGCTTGCGCTTATGCTTATATGTTTTTTGTAAAGGGGCGTAAGCGCCAGACATTATCGGAAGCCGTAAGAGCGCTGCTTGGCAAACACAGCGATGGGAAAGCGGGCCGTTTGATTGATGTTTTCGCTGTCTGTGGTTTATTGGCCGGTACGGCAACGACCTTTTCATTAGCGACACCGCTTTTGTCAGGCGCGTTGGCAAAGATTTTAAATATTGAGACGAGTCATTTCCTTTCAATTGCGATTCTTGCAATTATCTGCTTTGTCTTCATGGTTGCGGTATTAAAGGGAATGAAAGCCATCAGTTACCTGGCTAATTTCTGTGTCGTCGTATTTGTACTTTTATTGGCTGCATTTTTAATTGCCGGGCCAAAGGTTTATATTATTGAAACGGGTATTACCGCAATTGGCAAGGTAATCAATAATTTCTTCAATATGGCTACCTGGATGGATCCGTTGGGTATCAGCGGCTTCCCTCAGGATTGGACGATTTTCTATTGGGCATACTGGATTGCATGGTTTGTCGCTACACCATTCTTTATTGCGAAAATATCGGAAGGCAGAACGATCAAGCAGACCATTTTAGGCGGTTTGGCGTGCGGCTTAGGCGGAACCTTCACATCATTTATCGTTTTTGGCGGTTTTGGTTTATATCTGCAGACACATGGTATCTTAGATGTAGCCGGCATGATTGCCTCCGGGGTGGCACCTTCCGCGGTTATCTTAATGATTTTTGATCAGCTGCCAATGACCAATCTTGTATTGGGTATATTGATTGTTGCAATGATTGCCTTTTATGCCAGTACCTTTGATGCCATTACGATGGTTGTAGCCAGCTATTCAGAGAAAATGCCAGAGCATCAGGACGAACCGCGGCGAAAGCTAAGGGCATTCTGGTCGGTTGTCTTCTTATTGCTGCCGGTGGCTTTACTATTCTCAGACTCAACCTTAAGCATGCTTCAGACGATAGCGATTATTGCGGCTTTTCCACTGGGCATTATTATGATAATGGTCGTTGTCAGCTTCGTAAAGGATCTGCGCAAGGATCACCCGCAGATTGAGGGAGACATACGATGAATGCATTATTATTAGCAGCCGGACTTGGATCACGGTTTAAGGAAATAACGAAGCATAATCATAAGGCATTGCTGCCGATCGGCGGTGTGCCTAACATTGAGCGAACCATCGGTTATCTGCATGATGCCAATATTACCGATATTACTGTTGTTGTAGGGCATATGGCTGAATTATTTGACTATTTGAAAGATAAATATCAAGTAAGACTTGTCTATAATGAACATTATGCTGATTATAATAATCTCTATTCAATGGCCAAAGCACTGCCGTATTTCAGTGATACAGTGGTAATCGATGCCGATGTCGTATTGCTTGATCAAGTTCTATGCCCAATGACACAAAGCGCTTATTATACGGTGCAGCGAAAAGCCGGGCCTGATTTTGACTGGTGTCCGCGAGTTGAGAACGGACGGGTAGTTGCTATGGACATTACGGACGCTTATCGGCCGAGTATGCTTGGCATTTCTTATTGGAATGCCCATGACTGTGAAATCATTAAGACGGAAATTGAACAGCGTTTAAAGGATAGCGCCAATTATCTTGATCCTAAAAAATATTGGGATAATGTTCCGGCGGAGCTATTAGATGTACTTAATGTTGGTGTGCATCAGGTTGATGAGTCTCTGGTTGATGAGATGGATACGGTAGAGAATTACCATGATATTTGTGCTAAATTTGATGAATTTATGAACCGGTAGCACCGGTTTTTTAATTATTATACTAAAAAACAGTTTTGAACATGCAAAACTGTTAATTAAACTTATGCTTTTTCTTTTTGTAAGCGGGCTTTAGCTTCTTCAATTGTTTCACCGTTTTTGGTTAAATAGCGATCAACAAAAGCGTCTTCTATTTTAGTATAACCGCCGACTACTGAATCCTCTATTTTTTCAAATGTCCCTACAACTTTCTCTGCGATCTTTTCATTTCGCTTTTATAATCTTTGATTTTGCCATAATGTTACACCTTTCTTTTTTATTCCTTTCTTTATCATCGATATTCCTAATACTAATATAAATAAACAGACGGCGGCACCAGTTAAACTGTTCATCAGGGATGTGTTTGCATCACTCATGGTACCAAATGAAGCAAGCATCGAGCGCTGTAAGGTTAATACCGAAGCAGCGACATCACCATAACCAATGCAGCGGATCACCGCAAGCAATGGTGAGGGGTGATTGTGCTGTGTAACTGCGCGTATGATGGCCATGGTGATTTTATAAAACGTATAAGCAGCTATGGTTATCATGATCACAGATTCGTATTTTGCGGCGATGTGTTCGGTCAAGCTAAGATAAGTAACACCAGATAAAACAAAACTCAGCGCTGAAAGCAGGATGCCTGAGAATGTCATCACCCAATATTCTGCGTCTATGGAAATTACAGAATGATTCTTTCTTTCACACAGAATAGCAGAAAAACGCAGGACGCTTAAAATAGTATAGTAGGCACACATGGTAATAAACCACAGTGAATGATTGACAATGCCCAGCGTACCATGCACCAGTGCATATACTAAATTAACCATAAAGCTAAAGGCCGCCGATAATATAATCCGGGTACGCTGATCGTTCATGTACCGCTTGCCGAAATTTGTGACTTCAATTTTTCTGTATATTGTTTGCTTGATGCCCATGGTTATAAATTTTGACATTTAAGACAACGATTTAAATTTATACATATTTTCAAGTAACGCTTTATTATTTAATGCCGGTTGTCAAAGGAATTAAACTAAGCAGCACAGCAATGCCGAGCAGTCCTATAATAATTCCCTGAATCATTTTACCCCAGACCATACTGAAGCACATGCCAATCCCTAAGGCTGAAGCACCGATACCACCTACCGTCACCATAAGAAATGTTTTAGCTGTGATTTGTACAGGGTCTTTGTGTTCCATTTTCCGCCATAGGATCCATGTGATTAGTCCGAGCAGAAGTCCGACACAACCAAATACAACTCCCGGCTGAAAGGCTTCCCATTCTTTTATCATTGCCATGCACATACCAAGGCAAATAAAACACCGCTGATGGTTCCTAATACTAATGCGATAAAACTACTTTTTTCATTTGAAATACCTCCATCTGTATTAAAGCAACAGTTGTTGTTTTAATACAGATTCAGTATAATTGTAATAACCGACAGAAACAATCATCAGTTTGATGTGAAGTGTTGGAATAATGGAAGAGGGAACCAATGAACACAAAAAATAATCGGCGGCGCCGTGAATCAATGGAACGTATTCAGAAAGTCTTTATTGAATTGCTGCAAACGAAAGAACTTCATGAGATAAGTGTTTCAGATATTTGCAAGCGCTGCGAATTAAACCGCAGTACGTTTTACGCTAATTTTGTAGATATTTATGAACTTGCAGACAAGGTCAGAGAAGATTTGGAAAGTGAAGTGAATTTGCTTTATGAAGCGGAAACAACACAAAGCTTTAACAGCAATGATTATTTAAAATTGTTTTATCATATCAAGGAAAATCAATTATTCTACCGCACCTATTTTAAGCTAGGTTATGATAATCAGTTTAAACTTGAATATTATGACATTCATCAGGCGAAACAGCATTTTGATAATCGGCATATTGAATATCATGTAGAATTTTCAGAAGCGGCTTTAACGCAATCGTGAAAAATGGCTAGGCAGCGGTTGTAAAGAGACACCGGAAGAAATGGATGAGATCATTCGCGGTGAATATCGCGGACGAGTTTCAAAATAATAAAGCAATTTGTGTTTATTTTTCATAATGCTGATGGACTTTTAATGATAGTGTTTACAGTTTTAGAAATATTGGCTTTTACTCTTCATTTACCGTTTCTTAACATAAATTTTATATCATAAAAGATGGAATGTTGTTATAATGAATACAGTTGAAAGCGAGGAAATGAATATGAAAATATTAGTTACCGGTGGAACAGGCTATATTGGTTCTCATACATGTGTAGAATTATTGAATGCTGGTTATGAAGTTGTCATTATTGATAATTTGTATAATTCAAAATTAGAGGTAGTGGATAAGATTGAACAGCTGACAAATAAGAAATTTGCTTTCTATGAAAATGATGTTTGTGATGAAGAAGCGGTAAGACGTATCTTTACGGATCATCATATTGACGCGGTGATTCATTTTGCGGGTTATAAAGCAGTTGGCGAAAGTGTTGCAAAGCCTTTGATGTATTATCAGAATAATCTTGATTCTACAATCGTATTATGCAAAGTGATGAATGAGTTTAATTGCAAACGCATAGTATTCTCATCGAGTGCTACGGTTTATGGCGATCCTGCATCATTGCCGATCAAGGAGGATTTCCCGCTTTCTACAACGAATCCTTATGGTACGACAAAATTGTTCATTGAGAGAATTCTGACTGATCTGCAGTATGCAGATAAGGAATGGAGTGTTGGTCTGCTGAGATATTTCAATCCAATCGGTGCGCATGAATCAGGCTTGTTAGGTGAAAGTCCTAATGATATTCCTAATAATTTAATGCCATATATTGTAAAGGTTGCTAATAAAGAGCTTCCGCATTTGAATGTCTTCGGTGATGATTATAATACACCGGATGGCACAGGGTTCGTGATTATATCCATGTTGTTGACTTAGCATTAGGTCATATCAAGGCTGTTGAGAAAATCGCTCAGGGAAGTGGTGTGAAGATTTATAACCTCGGTACCGGCAATGGTTTCTCAGTGCTTGATTTGGTGAAAACCTTTGCCCGTGTGAATAATATTGAAGTTCCGTATAAGATCACAGACCGCCGGCCGGGTGATATTGCGGCTTGTTATGCTGATCCGACAAAGGCAAGAGAAGAACTTGGCTGGGAGGCACATAAAGGTATTGAAGAGATGTGCAGGGATTCATGGAACTTTGTACAAAAACAAAAATAATTTGAATATATAAAGAAAACCGCGATTATTGATAAGCTTCTCTTAAATAGACAATGTTATTCGTTGAATATTAGAGGTGATATCTAATAAAAAAGCGGTTTTTATTATTAATCATAGTAATGTTTACCTCGTATATATAGGTGAGGTGAAGCATGAAATGTGAACGCTGTCAGAATACTGATCTTAAATATTTCTACAATGATAACGGAACTTATTACTGCCGCCGCTGCATTGCGTTCGGACGGCTTGATGTAGGAACAGTACCCAAGGCTTATACTTATGTGCCGAAACGTCATCGCTGTAATTATGATCTTGAGTTTCAACTGACAGATCAGCAATTAAAAGCCAGTAAGGAAATAGTGACCCATCTTGCAGCAGGTCATGATGTTTTGGTATATGCGGCATGCGGTGCGGGCAAGACAGAATTGACGATGGAGCCTTTGAAACAGGCGCTGAATGCGGGGAAAAAGGTAGGCATAGCCATTTCACGCAGACAGGTTGTTTTAGAAATTGCTCAGCGGATGCAGAGAGCGTTTAAGACGTTAAAGGTTGTTCCGGTATGTCAAGGTTTACGGAGATTACTGAGGGTGATCTGATTGTCTGTACGATGCATCAGCTTTATCGTTATCATCAAGCCTTTGATTTACTCGTTATGGATGAAGTAGATGCTTTTCCCTACAAGGGAAATGAGCTGCTGTCGGCAGTGGCCAGAAATAGCTGCAAAGGGAGGATTCTTTATCTGACTGCCACGCCCGATTCTTTAATGCTGAAAGAGGTAAGCGGGGGCAGGCTGAAGATGGTCGAATTGTTCCAGCGGCCGCATGGTCATCCTTTAGTTTTGCCCCTTATTAAACAGCTGCCAGTGCCTTTACAGCTGGTCAGTCTATTAATCATCATGCGCCAGCAGAAAAAGCCGTTGTTGATATTTGTGCCGACAATTGAATTGGCACAACGTTATGGACTGCTCTTTTCACCGCTTTTTCACTGTGCATCACTGACCAGCAAAACAATTGAAAAGGATCAGATTATCAGCAGGCTGAGAAAGCGTGAGCTTGATTTCATCTTCACCACAACCATTCTTGAACGCGGCATCACGATTCCCGGTGTGGATGTCGTTGTTTTACAAAGTGATCATGCTGTTTTTGACGAAGCATCATTAATACAAATCATCGGCAGGGTTGGCAGGAGCCGTGACTGCCCTTCAGGAATGGGTGTTTTTTACTGCATACGGAAAACAACGGCAATCAAACGCTGTGTGCGTGCTTTGGAGAAAATGAATGAAACATTGGTGTCCAATCTGTTTTAAATCTGCGGACGAGCATCAGCCCTTTATGCGCTGGCTGAAGGGAGGGGATAGTATCTGCGGTAAATGCCGGGCAAATTTTGAGGAATGCAATGAAAGCTATCAGCTTCATGCACTGAATATTCATGCATTTTATTATTACAATGATTATGTTGAGAATCTGCTTTTTCAATATAAAGAGGGGCGTGATATTGCTCTTGCAGAAGTATTTTTGGCGGCAGTGCGTGAAGAATTGTTCGACAGATGCCGACATAAGGTACTGATTCCTATGCCCAGCGCGCAGCGGAAAATAAGCGAGCGAGGGTTTAGCCATCTGCATGAGATGCTGAAGGGAATGGATATTGAGTGCTGTGATTGTCTGGTGAAAGGTGAAGATTACAAACAAAGTCTACATCGAGGAAAATCAAGAGGTCAGATCAGGAATGTAATAAAGCTTAAATCTGCAGCTGAAATTCCTACCCAAAAGCTCGTTCTATTTGATGATGTCTGTACAAGCGGTTCAACCTTGCTGGCAGCATATGATTTATTGCGTGAATATAATGATCAAATCACGGCCGAAGTGATTTGTGTTCACCGTCATTTTGTCGAAACCTGCGATGAAAATTAGTTGTATCAAGTCGGTGCGTCTTCTATACTAAGGGTGCATGGGAAAGGAGTACAGTATGCAAGGTAAAGTAAAGTGGTTTAATCAAGAAAAAGGATTTGGATTTATTGTCGGTGAAGATGAGAAGGAATACTTTGTTCACTATTCACAAATTCGTCAGGAAGGCTTTAAAACATTAGAGGAAGGCAACGCTGTGGAATTCGAAGCTGCAAGCGCAGATAAAGGGCTTCAGGCACGCGATGTGCGCAGAAAATAAAGGTTGCAATTTGACGGATTTAAGCTATAATATTAATATGTAGTTGGATAGCAACATCATAGAAAGGTATAGGAATAAAAGAAATGCAAGGAAAAGTAAAAATGTTTAACCAAGAGAAGGGTTACGGATTCATTACATTAGAAGATGGTAAGGATGTATTCTTCCACTATTCTCAATTAATGATGGAAGGTTTCAAAACTATCGAAAATGACACACCAGTTGAATTCGAAATCGTTGAAACTGATCGTGGTCTTCAAGCACATAATATCGTTAAACTGTAAAAAAACAAAGGAAAGCGGGCAACCGCTTTTTTCTTTTGTTATGGTAAAAATGTTTCCGTTTTTTGCATTATTTAATATAATAAAAAGAGAGGGAAACATTATGAAAAAATAGGGATTATTGGTTTAGCCCTGCTGCTTTGGGGATGCGGCAGCGTCAGAGAAAATGAGATTCCCCAATCCAATGAAATTAGTGCAAGCTCAATTTATCTGCATCAGGGGGAACTCCATAATTTATCTGTCAAGGTTTTTTATCCGCTGCGTTTGGCGGCAGTAAATGAGGGCGAAATTGAAAAGGTGGTTTTGGTTAAAGGCAATCAGGATGAAGCTGTCGAAATTACGGTAAGTGATCAAGCAGAGCTGGATAAGATTGCTGATTATTTTAAAACAATTGAAATTGGCGAAGATACAACGAGCTTAGGCCCAGGCACCTGGTATGATTTTGAAATCACGCTTAAAGGCAAAGAACCCTTGTATTTCAGGTTTAATCATATTGGTTTATGTACAGGACAATGTGTATATACGGAACAATTTGCACAGCTCGAAGCTTTAGCGGCGGATATTAAGGGTGAAGAAAAAGCTGTGAAGGGTATGCCTGCTGATACTTATTTCACGCAAGTTTTAAGTTGGACAGATGTAATGCCGGTTATTCCTAATTATTATGCAGCTGCACCGATAAGCGAAGAACCTATCATCATTGATTCATGGTCTGAAATACAAAATACAAAGTATCAGCTTTTAAGGATAGCCAATTATATCGATGAAGATTTTGAATCAGTCACCGATATTACAGATACAAAAACATTAACCGCCGGTTTAATCCAACAGGCAGAAAAGTATGACTGTTTTGAAGAACCTGAAAATGTATGCCGCAATCGTGAAAATAATGATCTGCTTTATTTCCCGGCGGGTAAACCGGGATCATCGAATGTGCATCCGGATGTCTATAAGGCGGTACCGTACAGCAGTGTCGAACAGGCGGGGAAGGAAATATTCGGTGATGACTATACACTGCCCGATCTTGATGATGGCTCATTAGTTTCTCAGAGTATGCAGGGCTATGCACATTCTGCAGCTGATAAACTTTTCTTTTATCATCTTCCTTATGAGTATTGGTTCCCAGTAACTAAGGCTTTATTTATTACTGATGAACAGCAATCTGAAGATCTACGTGTTTTCACATTTTTCAAAGCAACAACTGGATACTGGTTCGGTGAGGATATGCCGCTTCCGCAGCTTCAGGGTAAGAATGGCTTTGTTATCAAACATTCATATGAAGATTCGGTCAGTGATCTAATTAATGAGTACCGGGATCATTTTGAAGCATGGGAATATGTAATCAAGCAGGATGGAGATCATTATCGGCTTATTTCAGGCCGCTGTTTAAATCGAAGCGAACCGGCAGCTGTACAAGTTGACCCTGAAAAGCCTGATTATTATTTTGATGAACAGGGCTTGCTGAAGATTAATCTTGCCAGCAAGGAGGCGGCTTATTTCAATGAATGGGTTGTGAATCAAAAGATCAGGGTAACGTCTATAAAGTCAATGTCCATGATGGCTTGCTGAGTGTTTGGATAGAAGGTGTGGATAATAATGCGGTAGTATTTGATATCGCAGCCGGGGAAACATTAACAACTACTCAGCTGATTCAAAAACTAAAGATTGATCCTGATCGTGTTGTTTCCGCAATCAAGGCAATGCCAGAGTACAGTTCTTATATTGTTGATTTGGATGATGTGAGTAATAAAATCGGTGAATTTAAGACTTCTAAGCTGTTTATCAACAGTCAGGGACGGCTGGCCTATGACTTTGATTATTTTGGCATTATCCTGTTTGAATGGGGGGAAGTTCGATGAAAAAACAATTATGCTGTATACTGACAGTTCTGCTTTGCGGATGTTCTCCGGTGTCAGAAACTGATGAGAATAAATCAAAAATAGTTTATGCAGCGGCTGAATATTGCGCTGATGATGAATGCAGTGAAAAATCAGAGTTAAATACAATGATTCTGAAATTAAAAAATTAGTAGCTTATCTGGATGCCCTGCCAGTGATGAGTGATGCCAAGCACAGTGGTAATACTATTGCGAAGCTTGTCCTGCAGGATGATGAGGGGCTGCAGTATACGATTACGGAGGATTCACAAATCGAACCTAGCGGAATCAGCTATTATCTGAACGATTTAAACCAAGAAAGATCGCTGCCGGTAAGCAAGGAGCCAAGTCTGCTGAAGCAGCTGCGGACATTGGCGGGAGAGCTGCTTGCCGGGGAGGAGACGCTGGGCTATGAGATGAGAGATGATTTCTTCGTGGTTAGTTACAGTGATCGATATGTTACTCGAACAGCTCCGGGCGGTCAGCCATATTTTGAAGAAATGTTCTGCGGGGTGATCCTGTTTATTCCTTATTGTTTTTTATCGATGAAGTTTTACTGAATATGCTCAGATAAAAGATCAAAAGCGGTTATTGACCGGTTTGCTGAATCAATTGGAATTTGCTGATAACTACACGCCTAATATCATGCCGTATGGTGACAGTCTGCTTTATTCGGCAGAAAGTATCGGCAGTGATTTGGTTTTGAATAAAGGCAATGAATTAATCAGTGGTTTTACGCTGCCGCAGCTGACAACTTCTATGCTGGGAGTAAGCGGCTATGCTCACTATTACTATGATCAGGGCAGCAATCAGTATATGAAACAAATAGCGAAGGATATTATGTCGACTTCATTTTTAGATACACTTTTAGTACCAATTCAAATCCATGAAAATCATGTTCGTTTGGCAAAGGTGAAGGTGCAGAATTTCATGTTCAGTCATGCCAACTACATTCAGAGCTTTCAGCCAATCATTGAGGATGTACCCGCGTGGCTGCTTTTTGACTATGAAGCATTGTTTGATACAGTAGTCAATCATCTTGATAAATTCACTATCTATGATGTGGAATTAGACGATCAGCAGCGGCTGAAGTCTGTTGAGATCATCAGGCAGTCACCAACTCATGATGAACTGCCGGTACAAGCCAGTGACTTCATATTGAATGAAAATGGTGACAACAGCATCTATACTTACCAGTCGATTTCTGAAGCTGCGAGAGTCTATAACGCAGTAATGGGTAGTTTAAATTATCAAATCATACAATCTGCATTCGTTGATGGAGAATCATTCATCGAAATCAGACTTCGTTACGGTTATGAAAATCAAGTCGCTGAAAAACATATCCTGATAGATAAGTCAGATGGCAGCGTGCTTGATGATGGCTTATTCAATGAACGATATTTTAAGGGTCAGCTTGCTATCCGGCTTGAAAAGCAGCTTGCCGATCAGAATATTGAAGCGTGTGCCCTGGCTTATGAGGATAATCTCGATACAGCGCGTTGTTATGTCAAGCCAATCATAGCGGATACTTATGATCCCTATCAGAATAATCTTGTATTCAGCAGTTTTGCTCTTGATGAAGAAGGAAAGCTTTATCTGCCAATCATGATTCGCGAATACGGCGCATTTGCGGAAACAATTAAGCTTTATCCGCAACATTAAACAGAGTTAAGCGATATCATTTTTTCGATTTTGTCAATTTTTATCATAAATTAAAATTATTTGTGTACTTTAAGCGGGTTTGAAGCAGCGGAGAACGAAAAAAACTCCGCTTTTTATTGGCTTTTCTGAATATTTCAAGTATAATAAACTATGGTATCCTTATGAGTATTCTATGGAGGTAAGAGAGAATGGCGAATTTTTTTGAACGATTATTTAGTGAAGAAGCAAGGTTATTAAAAAATATGAAGCAAAAGCGCAGGAAGTTGATGCGTTAAAAGATAAAATGGCAGCCTTGAATGACGGTGAATTACAGAATAAGACTGTGGAGTTCAGAGCCGTCTGAAAAAGGGTGAAACTTTGGATGATTTGCTTCCTGAAGCATTTGCGGTTATCCGTGAAGCTGCGAAACGTGTTATCGGTGAATTCCCGTACATGGTTCAGATCATTGGTTCAATCGTAATGCATAATGGCGATATTGCGGAAATGAAGACAGGTGAAGGTAAAACATTAACTTCAATCATGTGTACATATCTGAATGCTTTGTCAGGTGAAGGTGTTCATGTCGTAACTGTCAATGAATACTTGGCATCTCGTGATGCCCGCTGGATGGGACAAATTTTTGAATTCTTAGGTTTGAGTGTCGGCGTCAATGCCCGTGAATTAACACCGGATCAAAAACGTGCGGCTTATGCCTGTGACATTACTTATACAACCAATGCCGAATTAGGTTTTGATTATCTGCGTGACAACATGGTTACCAGAGTTCAGGATCGTGTACTCCGCGGTCTGCACTTTGCGATGGTCGATGAAGTCGATTCAATTTTAGTCGATGAATCAAGAACTCCGTTAATCATTTCCGGCGGTAAACGTCAAACAGCCAATTTATATAAGCAAGCAGATATTTTTGCGAAAGCATTAGGACCTGATGATTATACGATTGATGCTCAGTCAAAGGCTATCCAGCTGACTGATTCTGGTGTTGACCGTGCAGAAAAAATGTTCAGCATCAAGAATCTTTATGATATTCAGCACACACAGCTGGTGCATCACATCCAGCAGGCATTAAAAGCCAACTATATCATGGGCAAGGATGTTGAGTATGTAGTTCAAGACAATGAAATCGTGATCGTTGACCAGTTCACTGGCCGTATCATGAAAGGCCGTGCTTATTCAGATGGTCTGCACCAGGCGATTGAAGCTAAAGAAGGCGTAACAATCAAAGAAGAAACTTCTACATTGGCTACGATTACTTATCAGAACTTCTTCCGTTTATATGACAAGCTGGCAGGTATGACAGGTACTGCTAAGACTGAGGAAGAGGAATTCTTAGATACATATAACATGCGGGTTATTTCAATTCCTACAAACCGTCCGGTTCAGCGTATTGATTATCCGGATGCAATCTTTGCGAATCAAAAATTAAAATTCAACGCTTTAGTAAAAGAAGTTATCGCGTGTCATGAAAAAGGTCAGCCGGTACTGGTTGGTACTATTTCTGTCGAAGTCAGTGAACAGCTGTCTGAAATGTTAAGAGAAATTGGGATCAAGCATGAAGTGCTGAATGCGAAGAATCATGCTCGTGAAGCTGAAATTATCGCGTTGGCAGGCCGTAAGGGTGCGGTTACGATCGCTACAAATATGGCAGGCCGCGGTACCGATATTAAAATTAACGATGAAGTGCGCGCGTTAGGCGGTTTGGCTGTATTAGGTTCAGAACGTCATGAATCACGCCGTATCGATAATCAGCTGCGCGGTCGTTCAGGCCGTCAGGGAGACCCTGGTTATTCTCGTTTCTATGTTTCTTTAAGAGATGATTGATGGTTCGTTTCGGCGGTGAAAAGCTGGAAGGATTATTTGATAAATTAGGTGATGAACAGATTGAGTCACCAATGGTAACAAAGGCAATTACTTCGGCTCAGAAACGTGTTGAAGGACAGAACTTCGATATTCGTAAGAGCTTGCTGGAGTATGATGATGTATTGCGTCAGCAGCGTGAAATCATGTATGAACAGCGTAATTATGTATTAGAAAATGAAGATGTTCATGCAATTGTCCGCGATATGTTTGACCGTGTTATCACTGCGACAATCAGAAATAATGCTGATCCTAAGCATGACAAGGTCAATGGTGAAGAAGCGGTTAAGGGGCTTGATGTATTAGGCTGTCCGGAAGGCTTAATCAGTGCCTCAGAATTAGATGGCAAGAGTGTTGATGAGGCGGCTACATTAGCTGCTGATAAAGCATGGAAAGCTTATAATGACAAAATTGAACCGGTAATGGAAGGTTATCTGCCATTTGAAAAGAATATCGTATTAAAAACAATGGACCGCAACTGGATCGACCATATCGATACAATGGATAAATTAAGAAATGGTATCCATCTGCGTTCTTATGCTCAGACACAGCCGCTTCAGGCTTATGTTGAAGAGGGTTATGCAATGTTTGAAGAAATGATGGAACAGATCGCCAGAGAAGTTGTCTTCTACGCAAATAAAATGAACATTCAAGTTCGGGAAAGAGCGCCAAGATAATGGAATTATTTGAAATCAAACAGGGAGTCGATAACTATTGCAGCAAGCTGCAGCAGTTAGGTGATTCACTTTGACTTGCCTGCTAAAAAACAGACTATTAATGAATTAACCGCGGAGAGTGAAAGTGAGAATTTCTGGAATGACGCAAGACATGCCCAGAGTATTATCAATAAGCTGAATGCGCTGAAGGATGTTGTTTCGGCATATGAAAAGCTAAATGCGGCATTTGCTTCCATGGCAGAAACAGCGGCTATATTAAAAAGTGAAATGGATGCTGAATTATTTGAACTTTTTGAGGAAGAATATCATGAAGCGGAGGACGCTTTTGAGAAGTTTGAGATGAAGGTTCTGCTGTCCCATGAATATGATCACTCAAGTGCTATTCTTGAACTGCATCCGGGTGCTGGCGGTACAGAAAGTCAGGACTGGGCGGAAATGCTTTATCGGATGTATTCACGCTGGGCACAAAGCAAAGGCTATAAGTGCACGGTGCTTGATTATCTGGATGGTGAAGAGGCTGGCTTGAAATCAGTATCCTTACTGATTGAGGGTGATTTGGCTTATGGCTATCTGAAAGCTGAAAAAGGTGTGCATCGATTAGTCCGCATTTCACCTTTCGATTCTTCGGGAAGACGTCATACTTCATTTGCTTCCGTAGATATTATGCCGCAGTTCAATAACGAAATTGAAATCGAATTGAATCCTAATGATTTGATCGTTGATACGCACCGGGCTTCCGGCGCCGGCGGTCAGCATATCAATAAAACTGATTCAGCAGTCCGTATTACCCATAAGCCGACAGGTTTAACGGCAAGCTGTCAGGCCGGCCGTTCGCAGCATGAAAACCGTGAACAGGCGATGAATATTCTGAAATCACGCATTTATCAGCAGATGATTGAGGAACAGGAAGCCAAGCTTGCGGATATTAAGGGTGAACAGAAGCGAATCGAATGGGGTTCTCAGATACGTTCCTATGTATTTCAGCCATATCGTATGGTAAAGGATCTGCGTACCGGATATGAAACCGGCAATGTCCAAGCTGTCATGGACGGTGATTTGGACGGTTTCATCTTTGCTTATTTGAAATCACAGATTAAGTAGACGCTTGTCTACTTTTTTTAAAGGAGGATTGCTATGAAATTAGATAAAAGTCATCTGTTTGATTATTTTCTTGTATTAGCTGGGAATTTTTTGGTAGCTTTCGCAGTTGCCGGCTTCATTTTACCTAATAATATTCTTTCAGGTGGCTTAGCCGGTATATCGGTCGCTCTGTATCCGGTCTTTCATATCGATCCGGAATTATTGATCACTGTGCTGACCTTTGGCTTCTTCCTTTTTGGTTCCTTAGTTCTAGGAAAGAGCTTTGCTGTCAAAACAGCCCTCTCGACAATCGCTTATCCCTTTTTTCTAAACATCATTACTTTATTTCTGACAGATCGGCAACTGACTGCGAATCCGATTCTAGCAAGTTTATACGGCGGTGTAGTGCTGGGCTTAGGGGTTGGTTTAGTATTCAGAACCGGAGCTTCAACCGGGGGCATGGATATTCCGCCGCTCATCGTGCATAAGTATACAAATATTCCTTTAGGTACATTAGTGATGATTACTGATGGATTGACTGTATTGCTGGGAATCGCGACGCATTCTGTCGAGGCGGCGCTGATCGGTATCTTATCTGTCTGGTCATCTTCCTATATGGTTGATAAGGCATTGAGTTTTGGCGGTCAGTCGACTAAGTCGATTTTTATCATTTCTGAGCATACAAAAGAAATTCTTGACATGATTCATACTGAATTAGACCGTGGTGCTACTATTTTAAAAGGTGTGGGCGGATATTCAGGCGAAGAAAAGACGTGATATTGGTTGTGATTATGAATAAACAGTATCCGATGCTGAATAAGCTGGTAATCAGCGCTGATCCTAATGCATTTATGATTGTTGAAGATGCGAAAGAAGTCAAAGGCAATGGCTTTACGATGAATCTGGAAGAGAATCGCAACGGTCTCATTAAAAAGTAACAAATATTGGTATTCAGAGAGTTCTATTTTAATTTAAAATGGAACTCTCTTTGTGTTATAATGATACGTGAAGGATGTGAGATCTTGATTTATTTAGAAAACGTATCAAAATGTTACAAAAATGGAGTCAATGCTCTAGACAATATCAACTTACAAATTAACGATGGTGAATTCGTTTACATAATTGGTCCAACCGGATCAGGAAAATCAACTTTAATAAAATTATTGGATGGCGAAGAAATACCGACGGCAGGCACAGTCAGCGTTGAAGGCATTGATGTCGGCAAGCTGAAGCATCGCCGGGTTCCATATTATCGCCGTAATATCGGTGTAGTATTCCAGGATTTTCGTCTGCTTCCGCATATGACAATTTTTGAGAATGTCGCTTTTGCACTAGAAGCAATCGGTAAAGATAAGGTCTCGATCCGCCGCCGAGTGCGCGAGGTTTTGGAACTGGTCGATCTAAGTGATAAGGCTAAATCATTTCCTAATCAATTATCCGGCGGCCAGCAGCAGCGTGCGACGATAGCCCGCGCGATTGCCAATAAACCAAAAGTATTGATTGCTGATGAACCTACCGGTAACCTGGACCCGGAGAAGTCTAACGAAATTCTTGAACTGTTGGAAAAAATCAACATTGAAGAAGGTACGACGATCCTGATGGTGACTCATGATATAACCTTGGTTAATAAATATAAAAAACGCACGATTTCACTGGAACAGGGAAATGTCAGTGCAGACAGTGCTAAGGGAGGTTATATCCGATGATTCAGTTTTTTAAGAGTATCCCTTACCATATCAAAGCGGCGTTTAAAAGCATTTTCCGGCATTTGGCAATGTCAATTTCGGCCGCTAGTGCGGTAACTGTGACGCTTGTTTTAATGGCTTGTTTTTTGTTGGTTGCCGGCAATATCGGCAGTTTCACACATAATCTTGAAAACAGTGTAAAGATCCATGTGAAAGTAGCACCGACGGTCAGTGAAGAAGCAGATATTCAAAATCTTGAAGGTCAGCTGAATACGATCACGTATGTGAAGTCAGTTGAATTTTCAGATAAAAATGAAGAATTTGATTTATTTATGGAATATATCAAGAGTACCGGCGGCAGTGCCAGTTATTATGAACGCTATACCGGTGAGAATAATCCGCTGCGTAACGCTTTTATAATCGAAGTAACTGATCCTGAGCAGATTGAAACGGTACGTTTAGAAATATTAAAGCTGGACGGCATTGAAAGTGCTGAGTATGGCGGTGCAAGTGCTAATCAGATGATTACGGCCTTTGATTCAATCCGTAACGGCGGTGCCATCTTTATCTTAGCGCTGAGTCTTTTAGCAATTTTCCTAATTTCTAATACGATTAAAATGACGATTTATGCCCGCAATGAAGAAATTGCTATCATGCGAAATGTCGGAGCAGCGAACTGGTTTATTAAGACGCCATTTATGATTGAGGGAATGGTAATCGGCTTCATGGGCGCAGTTATACCGGTTATCTTTACCTTTGTTGCTTATAACATGCTTTATAAATCATTGGGCGGTGTTTTCTTCACGGAAATGTTCCCGCTGCAGCCGCTGATGCCGTTTGGCGGTTATGTGTGCTTAGCGCTTGTTGGCTGTGGTATGGCTGTTGGTTTGATAGGCAGCTTCTTCTCCGTGAATAAGTATTTGAGGTGGAAACGATGAAAAGAAATATTAAAATACTCATGCTGAGCGCCTCAATGGCTGTGATGACCTTAGTGCCATCAACGCTGAAGGCGGATGATTTCAGCGGTCAGGAGAGTTATTATATTGATTTTTGTTCAAGGCCTTTACAGACTCAGGAAGATGCCGATACATGTAAGGCATTCAAGGCGTGGTATCGTGAACAGGCGGCTAATTATCAGGCGATTGCCGGTGAAATCAGTGAAAAAATCGCGGCTCTTGAGGGTGATATCAGTGCGGCTGGTCTTCAGGTCAAGGAATATGAGACACAGATCGAAGATTTGAATAATCAGATTACGGCATTGGAAGCCAGCATTGCCGAAATAGAAAACAGCATTGCAGTGCTTGAAGAACAGATTGCTGAAAAGGAAGCAGATATTGAAGAACGTGACCGTCAAATCAAAGAAGGTATGGTCAGCATGCAGTCTTATGTCGGCGTCAATGCGTATATTGATATTATCATGGGTGCCAGTGATTTGATTGATATGATTCGCCGTATTTCTGTGTTGCAGGATATTACCGCCTATGAACAGGGTAATATTGAAGAATTGAATAAACAGATTGAACAATTGAATTTTGATAAGAGCGAATTGGATCGTTTGAAGCAGGAAGCTGTTGATCAGCAGGAATTGCTGGCAAGCCAACGCGAAAGTTTGCAAGCTGCTAAGGATGAATTGCAGCGCGTCATTGATGAACTGCATGCGCAGCAGGCGGTTTTGGAAGAAGAAAAGCGTACAAATGCTCAGGCAGGTTCGGATATTTTAAGTATCATTCCTAATTTGAGTGAAACCGTTATTGGTAATTATGAAGGCAGCAACGGTTTTATCGTACCCGTTTCAGGTTATACGATTTCAGCGGGTACTTGGGCTTATTATGGCACCAATACAGCTCACCTTGGTCTTGACTTTGCGGCATCAATCGGCACGCCGATCGTTGCTCCTGCTAACTGTATTGTGGCGTATGCTAATAATCCGGCGCTTCTAACGGCGGGTATTTAGGCAACTGGATCGGCTGGCCTTATGGCGGCGGTAATACTGTATCATTGATTGGTGAAGTCAACGGAACAACCTATATGTTCTCGTTCTTCCATATGTCGCAGCAGCCATTCCCGGTTAAAGCGGGCGATCAAGTGAATGCCGGACAGGTAATTGGCGCTGTTGGACATTCCGGCAACTCAACGGGACCACATTTACATTTTGAAATTGTCAATATGGGATCGCAAAGTGTAGCGGATGTATATAACTGGTTCCAATCAACGGCTGACTTCTCAGGCGGCAGCGGCTGGAATACAAGCTCAGCTTGTTCTGCCCGCGGCTGGGCAGTACCATGCCGTGAAAGACCCGAAGATATGTTGGCTTATAATGCAGCAAACCTGGTTAATACGCCAGGTTTTCTTATTTTGTTAATCTTGCGGGAATCAGAACGGCGTATATTTGTAAAGGATTCTTACGCTTTTCTTATATTTCCTTGTTCTAATCTTGATTCATGAGTGAAAACAGCTTCTTTGTGGTATAATAGCTTAGACGAAATGAGGAATAGACATGCAATTTTGTGAATTAAATGAACAGGAATATACAGCTTTCGCAAAACACCATGAATACGGCAGCTTCATGCAAAGTAAGGAAGCTTATGATATAAAAGCAGAAGGCGGCTGGGAAGGCGCCTATTTGGGCGTAAAAGAGAAGGATAAAATTATTGCGGCAACCTTGTTGGTGTCAATGCCGGTGATGAAGAAATTCCGTTACTTTTATGCTCAGCGTGGTTTTCTTCTAGATTATAAGAATAAAGAATTATTAAAATATTTCCTGGGAAATATAAAAGATTACTGTCATGCGCATAAGGGTCTTTATTTAAGGATTGATCCTTATGTCTGCTTGCAGGAGCGAGATATCAATGGTGATCTTGTTGAAGGCGGTTTTGATAATCATGATATTGTTCAAAATCTAATTGATATGGGCTGTCATTATTGCGGGGAAACAAAAGGCTTCAGGATGATCAGCAGGTAAGATGGATGTTTGTCCTTGACTTAGAAGGTAAGGATGCGGATACACTCTTGAAAGAGATGGATCAGCAAACACGCTGGTCAATCAATAAGACGTCTAAGATGGGAATTGATGTGCGTTTTCTTTCTTATGATGAATTGCCGATTTTTAAGAAAATGATGGATCATACCAGTGAACGCCGTGGTTTTAAAGATCGTGAACTGGAATTTTATCAGCGGCAGATGCGCTGCTACGGTGAAGGAAACGTTAAAGTGCCGTATGCAGTTTTAGATTTGGATAAATATGAAGCAAATATGCAGGCAGATCTTGATAATCAGCTGAAAGAAAAAGCGGAAGTTGAAGAGATGCTGGCTAAACAGCCAAATTCTAAAAAGTTTAATAAACGTTTAAAGGTTGTCGATGAGGCGATTGAGATCGCACAGCGCCGATTCAAAGAGGCTCAAGAGCTGAAGGCTAAAGAAGGTAATGAATTACCTCTGGCAACTGCCTTTTTTATCACATTGAACGGTAATGAAATGATTTATCTGTCCAGTGGGGCTTATGATGAATATATGCGTTTTAATGGACCGTATGCGATTCAGTGGACAATGATTCAATACGCTTTGAATCATGGCTATAAGCGTTATAATTTTTATGGCACAAGCGGTAATTTCAATAAAGAGGCTGATGATTATGGCGTTTATCTATTTAAAAAAGGATTTGGCGGTCATGTGGAAGAATTGGTGGGTGACTTTATTCTGCCGATTGATGCGATGATGTTTGCAATCTATAATCGTTTGAAAAAATAGTCTGAGAGCAAATGCTCTCTCGTTTTAGTTTTAGTGAGTTTGTGGTAAAATATCAACATGATAAAAGAAGGTGTCTCTATGGAAGAAAAAAATACAGAAAATTTCTCTGATGAAAATAAAAGTGGTTCGGGTAAAGCTTGTTCGGCATCGCTGGCCGGATGAAATTGCGGCAAGAAGAAAAAAACAGCGTCAGATCATGGGTACGATTTTGGCCTGTGCGCTTTTCTTTACCGCCGGTTTTGCATTGTCTTCATTTGTACAGCCGGGGAATTCCGGCATATCAGCGAGTTCAAATAAAATGAATACGGTTTATGAAGTGATGAAGGAGCTGTGGTATTTCGGTAAGGATATGGATGATTTAGAAAATACATTGCTTGATGGTGCAATTAACGGTCTTGTCGACAGCGGCGGCGATCCGCATACAATGTATATGGATGCGGAATTGATGAATCGTTTTATCAGCAATCTTGAAGGCAGCTTTGAGGGTGTCGGTATTCAATATTTTCCAACCAATGATCGGGCTGTGATTACCCGGATCATTAAAAACTCACCGGCTGAGGCAGCCGGTCTGCTGGCGGGTGACGCAATTTTAAAAATCAATGATCAGAGTGTCGAAGGTAAAACGAGTACAGAGATAAAAAGTATGATTACCGAGAGTGAAAGCAAGGATGTTGATTTAGTGCTGGACCGCAGCGGTGAAGAAATGAATGTGACTTTGACAAGGGCGGAGATTGAAAATTCTGCCTATGGTTATGTGTTGGATCAAGTAGGGATTTTAGAGATCAGTTCCTTTGCGGAAACTACCGCTCATGAAGTAGGGCTGTATCTTGAAGAATTCGCGGCGCAGGGCATTAACAAACTGATTATCGATCTGCGTGATAATACTGGTGGTTATTTGGTAAGCGTTGTGGATACAGCGTCTTATTTCCTGCCTGATGATACGGTCATATTGAAACAGGAAGATCGGGCGGGAGAAATAACGGAATATAAAACAAAGAATAATATTCATAATTATGATTTTGAGTCTATCGCGCTGCTTGTGAATGAAACTACCGCATCAGCGGCTGAAGTGCTGACAGCTGCTTTAAAGGAACAAAAAGATGTGGATGTGATCGGGAAGCTGACTTACGGCAAGGGAACGGTTCAGCAGTCGATTCCATTCCGTGACGGCAGTGCTATTAAATATACGGTAGCTCAATGGCTGACGCCGAAGGATAATAAGATCAACGGTGTAGGTATCACGCCGGATTATGATGTGGATCTGCCGAAAGCGTTAAGTATCAGCTACTATGAAGATAATACGGTTTATGAGGTTGATTCAGTGGCTCAAAACGTGCAGTCCGCACAATATTATCTGCAGTTTAACGGCTATTCTGTCGATCGTACTGACGGTTATTTTTCAGAAGCTACAAGACAGGCTATCCTGACTTTTCAAAGGGATAATGATTTAGCAGAAACGGGGGTTATTGATACAGAATTACTGGTTCGTTTATTTTCGGCAACCACTTATACATGGTTTGAAAATAAGACTGAGCTGGATACGCAGCTTGTGAAAGCTATGGAGGTCGTGAATGGAAGATAAACAATTATTTGAACTGGTTTCATCCTACCAGCCTCAGGGTGATCAGCCTAAAGCGATTGAAGAGTTAGTGAATGGTCTGAAGGAAGGGAAAAAGTGCCAAGTATTGCTTGGCGCAACAGGTACTGGTAAAACATTTACGGTTTCCAATGTCATTCAGGCGATGAATCGGCCGACGCTGGTGTTTGCGCATAATAAAACACTAGCCGGACAGCTGTATGCGGAGTTAAAGGAATTCTTTCCAAAGAATCGTGTGGAATATTTCGTTTCCAACTTCGATTATTATCAGCCGGAGGCTTATTTGCCAAGCTCTGATACTTATATTGATAAAACGGCGACAACAAACCAGGAGCTGGATATGCTGCGGATGGCGGCAGTCAATTCGGTATTAGAACGCCGGGATACGATTATTGTAGCTTCAGTAGCCTGTATCTATGGCGCCAGCAATCCGGAACAATACCGGGAGATGTTTTTTACGCTGCGGGTTGGTGAAGTTATTGACCGCAATGTCTTGCTGAAACACTGGTAGACCGTCAATACAAGCGCAATGATATTGATTTGACGCGCGGCTGTTTTCGAGTGCGCGGTGATGTGATTGAAGTAGCGCCGGGTCATACGGACAGTTATATGCTGAGAATTGAATTATTTGATGATGAAATTGAACGTATTTGTGAGGTTGAGCCGCTGACCGGCAAGCTTTTAAATGCGTATAGTGTCTATGTCATGTATCCGGCCAGTGGTTATGCAACCCGTAAGGATATTTTACTGCGGGCATGTGATACGATCGGCGAGGAGTTGAAGGAGCGGAGTGCCGAGCTTGAAAGAGAAGGCAAACTGCTTGAGAAACAACGGCTTGAACAGCGTGCTTCCTATGATATGGAAGCGCTTCGTGAATTTGGCGTCTGCCCGGGTATTGAAAACTATTCAAGGCATATTGACGGCCGAAAACCTGGCGAAAGACCGTATACTTTACTTGATTATTTCCCAAAGGATTTTTTGTTGATTGTCGATGAAAGTCATGTCTCACTTCCGCAGATCCGCGGTATGTATAACGGGGATCGCGCCCGTAAGGAGACGCTGGTTAATTACGGCTTCCGTCTGCCAAGTGCTTTGGATAACCGACCGATGCGCTTTGAAGAATTTACGTCGATGATTAATCAGGCAATCTATGTATCGGCGACCCCCGGCGACTATGAGCTGGAACAGACGCATGGTGAAATTGTCGAACAGATCATTCGTCCTACTGGTCTGCTTGATCCTGAGGTGGAAGTACGGCCAACTGCCGGCCAAATTGATGATCTTGTTGATGAAATCCGCACCCGCATTGAACGCAATGAGCGTGTCTTAGTGACAGCGCTCACTGTGCGCATGGCTGAGGAGCTGACAAATTATCTTAAACAGCTGGATCTGAAGGTCGGCTGGCTGCATCATGAAGTAAAAACCATTGAACGCAGTGAAATTATCCGTGATCTGCGTCTGGGTAAATTGATGTGTTGATTGGTATCAACTGCTGCGTGAAGGTTTGGATATACCCGAAGTATCCTTAATTGCCATCTTAGATGCGGATAAGGAAGGCTTCTTGCGCAGTGAGCGCTCTTTGATTCAGATCATCGGCCGAGCTGCCCGTAATGCAGACGGCAGAGTCATCATGTATGCGGATAAGATGACCGACAGTATGAGTAAAGCAATCAATGAGACAAATCGACGCCGTGGAATACAGATTGAATACAATAAGGCGCATAATATCATTCCGAAAACAATTATTAAGCCAGTGCATGAAGTTATGCACAGCAAAGAAACGCAGGAAATGGCGACTGCTTACATGAAGAAGAAAAACAAGCTGGGCAAGAAGGACAGGGTTAAGCTGCTTGAATCACTGGAAAAAGAAATGAAGGAAGCGGCAAAGGCATTGGATTTCGAGCGTGCTGCCGAACTGCGTGATATGATTATCGAACTGAGGGGTGAATAGGATGCTGGGAAGTACAAAAGTTAAACAGCTGACAGTGAAGAATGTACTCTTAATTATTACATATTCAGTCCTGCTTATTTTTGCGCTGATTAATTATCAGCCAATATTGGCATTTATCGGTAAGATCCTTGATTTGATTTCACCCTTTTTCATCGCTGTCGGAATTGCGTATGTCTTTAATATACCTTTAAAATTTTATTTGAATAAATTGCCGCAGCAGATGAAATACCGCAAAGCGCTGGCCGCGGTATTGGCTTTGGTAACAATTCTTTTGATTTTCTTTGTGATTATCAGAATCATTGCTCCGCAGCTTCAGGAAAGCATCGGAATGTTGATTGATAATGTTCCGGGTTATATTGAGAAAAGCAATGAATTTATCTATAAGCTGACTGCCGAATTTGAATTCAGTGAGGAAATGCTGACGCAGATCAATAATATGATTGGGGAAGCGAGCAAATGGCTGATGAGCTTTGCCACTGATTTATTACCGCGGCTTTTGGCGATTGGCAAGGGTGTTACCAATGGCATTATGAATTTGTTTCTGGCATTAATCATCGCTGTTTATATGACGGTCAGCAAAACTAAATTGCTGAGTCAGCTGAAAAATGTTTTTATATGCATTTTTGCCTGAACCGGTTTATACTTATGTGAATCGTGCGTCAACCATGGCTAATAGCACATTTTCAAGCTTTATCAGCGGTCAGTTGGTGGAAGCGGTCATCATCGGGGTGCTGTGTTACATCGGCTGTCTGGTTTTGAAAATCCCCTACGCGCCGATTCTGGCGGTTGTGATTGGGTGTACGAATATCATACCGATTTTTGGCCCGATTATCGGAACCTTTGTCTGTGCGGTCTTGATTGTGTTTGTTTCACCGATTAAAGCACTGATCTTCATTGTGTTTGGCATCTGTCTTCAACAATTTGAATCCAATCTGATCTATCCTAAGGTTGTCGGAACTTCCGTTGGCTTAAGTGGTTTGTGGGTTTTATTTGCGATTACCTTAGGCGGCGGTTTATTTGGCTTAATGGGAATGCTCTTGGGACTGCCGACATTTGCGGTGGTGTATCGTCTCTGCGGGGATGAGGTTGCGCGCCGGATTGCCTTAAAACAAGCCAAGAAATCCAATGAGGAGCATATAAATGAACAGCTTGAAGAGAAAGATTTGATAAATTAATGAAATACATTATTCAAAGGTTTTCGGATCCAGCGTATAAGACGGTGGTGTTTATGGAGTCTGTGACAATTAAAAATAAGAAGTATTTGATAAATAAAGATACCCCACAAGATAGAATACTGAATTTTGTGAGGTTCCAAGAAGTAATATGAAATAGTAGTGTATATGGGTTATAAGGATTCAGGATATTTTATAAATGAGTATATGAAGCCATTACTTAATGAAGATAAATGCTCACAGCGTTTCCAGATAAACCAAATAGTAGAAACTAAACATATGCAGCAAAGAAAATAGCTGGAAGTGATTATTCAATTATCAACATAAATAAACAATAGCTGAAATAAAAACGAATACAAAGAGGCCGTCATTTCCACTATGGGTTGACGGCTTTATTTTACCCAATTAAATTCAAAGGCAGGGGTCAAACCCAAAAAAAGTTATAGACTCAGGATTCAACGGCTCTTTTTGGATCAATTAAAATGATACCCCCTTAAAATAGTCTTATATCTATTTTTTAGAACCTGATATAAACAGAGTAACTATTAAAGCACATAAGTAAAAAAGAAAGATTGTGCCTGCTCTAAGAATCATAAATAAACCGAGTTAGGAAAGAAAACGGCTTAGCTATAAAATTGTCATGAAGCATTTTCTTGCTCTATATTAAAAGAGTATCGTTTATTAAATCAAATATGTCCTGAAAATACTATAATTCAAACACTATGACTGTATGATAAGAAAAAACCTTGTTTAAAAATGTGCAAAAAACACCAACCTAAGGTATAATAGGTACGTTCGAGGTGAAATTATGGAGAATGATAAAATAGTAATTAAGGGTGCTCGTGAGAACAACCTGAAGAATATAGATATTGAAATTCCCCGCAATCAATTTGTAATTATGACTGGGGTATCCGGAAGCGGTAAGACATCATTGGCTTTTGACACAATTTATGCGGAAGGTCAGCGCCGTTATATGGAAAGCTTAAGCGCTTATGCCCGTCAGTTTTTAGGGAATAGTGAAAAACCGGATGTTGATTCCATTGAAGGTTTGTCACCGGCGATTTCCATCGATCAGAAAACAACCAGCAACAATCCTCGTTCAACCGTAGGAACCGTTACTGAAATCTATGATTATCTGCGTCTTTTATATGCTCGCATCGGAGTGCCTTATTGTCCGACACATAATGAACCGATTGAAAGTCAGACAATCAAACAGATGGTAGACCGTGTCATGGAGCTTGAGGATAAGACCCGCTTGATGATTTTAGCGCCGATTTTAAAAGATAAGAAGGGAACGCACAAGGATCTGCTTGATAAATTAAAAAAAGAGGGTTATGTGCGTATCCGTCATAATGGCGACATGGTGCTGCTTGAGGAAACTGAAGGTTTTGATAAGAATAAGAAGCATACGATTGATGTTGTGGTAGACCGTATAGTGAAGGGCAGTGACCGTGCCCGAATCGCTGATTCATTAGAAGCGGCGCTGAAGCTTGGCAAGGGCATGGCATTAGTAGCCTATAATGATGAAGAAATATTGTTTTCCCAGAATTACAGCTGTAAATATTGTGGTTTTAGTGTACCGACACTTGAACCGCGGCTTTTCTCGTTCAACGCGCCTTTGGGGGCATGTCCTTCATGTAAAGGACTTGGCATCACCCAAAAGTAAATCTTGATTTTCTGATTCCAGATCGTAAGAAGTCGATTCGTCAGGGCGGTATTGTTTATTATAAAAATATTATTGCCAAGGAAAATCTGGAATGGCTGAAATTTAAAGCGCTATGTGATCATTATAAGATTGATATTGATAAACCGATTGAAAAGCTGACGAAGAAGGAAATGGATATCATTTGTTTCGGTTCTACAGAACCGATTGATTATCAGTTGGAATCTAAGTCGGGAAACAGTTTTAGAAAGGTTGAATTTATTGAAGGGGTCTGCACATTGATTGAGCGCCGTTTCATGGAAACTACTTCACAGATGAGCCGTGAATGGTACTCAACCTTCTTATCAGAAGCACCGTGTCCTGTCTGCGGCGGTAAGCGTCTGAATGAGCAGGCGCTGTCAGTGCGTGTCTGCGGCTTGAATATATTTGAGTGGACGCAGATGTCCGTGAAACAGTCATTGGTTTTCCTGGGGCAGATGCAGCTGAACAAGCAGCAGCAGGAAATTGCCCGTTTGATTTTGAAAGAGATTCGTGAACGTCTGCAATTTTTGAGTGATGTAGGTCTTGATTATTTAACCTTGGATCGTCTGGCCGGTACGCTTTCCGGGGGCGAAGCTCAGCGAATTCGTCTGGCTACTCAGATCGGTTCGCATTTATCCGGTGTATTGTATGTGCTTGATGAGCCGAGTATCGGTCTGCATCAGCGGGACAATGACCGGCTGATCGCCTCATTAAAAGCAATGCGTGATTTAGGTAATTCATTGATTGTTGTCGAACATGATGAAGATACAATGCGTGCCAGTGATTATCTGATCGATATCGGGCCGGGTGCCGGTATTCACGGCGGTGAGGTTGTCGCTGCCGGTACCCCGGCTGAGGTAATGGAAAATCCAAATTCAATCACAGGTGCTTATCTATCGGGAAGAAAGCAGATTGCGATTCCGGAAATACGTAAAAAGGGTAATGGCTTATGCCTTGAAGTTGTTGGCGCTTGCGAAAATAATCTAAAAGATGTGACGGTTAAATTCCGTTGGGGAAATTGATTGTGGTAACCGGTGTTTCAGGCAGCGGTAAGAGCTCATTGGTTAATGAAGTGTTATCCAAGGGAATTCAGCATTCCTTAGGACGCATGAAGGTGCTGCCGGGCAAATGTAAGAAAATTAAAGGCCTGCAGCATATTGATAAGATCATTGATATTTCACAGGACCCGATCGGCCGTACACCGCGGTCAAATCCGGCAACCTATACCGGTGTTTTTGATGATATCCGTGATTTATTCGCACAGACTGCCGAAGCTAAAATCCGTGGCTTTGATAAGGGACGTTTTTCCTTTAACGTAAAGGGAGGCCGTTGTGAAGCGTGTCAGGGTGATGGCATTCTGCGTATCTCAATGCATTTTTTACCGGATGTTTACGTACCTTGTGATCAGTGTGAGGGACGCCGTTATAATGAAGAGACGCTGGCCTGCACCTATAAGGGCAAAGTATCTATGATGTCTTGGAAATGAGTGTGGAGGAGGCAATTGATTTCTTCCACAATGTACATAAGATTCGTCATCGCTTGCAGACGCTGAAGGATGTAGGTCTTGGTTATGTGAAACTAGGACAAAGTGCGACCACGCTTTCCGGCGGTGAGGCACAGCGTGTTAAATTAGCCAGTGAGCTGCAGCGCAAGGCGACCGGAAAAACTCTATTTGTTTTGGATGAACCGACAACCGGTCTGCATACAAGCGATGTCGCGAAGCTGCTCGAGGTTTTACAGCGTATTGTGGATAATGGCGATACCGTGTTGGTCATTGAGCATAATCTTGATATCATTAAATGCGCTGACTGGATTATTGATATTGGGCCGGAAGGCGGCGATGAAGGCGGTCAGATTTTGGTTAGCGGTACACCTGAACAGGTTGCGGCTTGTGAGCACAGCTATACAGGTATTTATCTGAAACGTGTGCTGGAGGGTAAACGATAAATGGAAAATGTAGAAGCGAATCTTAAAGTAAAGGATCTGGTTAATTATTTTGATTTTGAAATTATTGAAGGCAGCGAACAGTCATTAGAAAGACCGATCGTAATTGCGGATACCAATCGCCCGGGCCTTGAGTTGGCTGGCTTCTTTGATTTTTCACAGTCTAAACGGGTCGTGATTCTCGGTGATAAAGAAATCGCCTATATTGAAACGATGGATGAACGTTCTCAGCGAATCAGCTTTGATTTCATCACCAATGAGGTGACACCGGCGATTATTATTTCAAAGAGCCATATGTGTCCGCCGATTCTTAAGGAAATAGCGAAAGAAAAGGATTTTCCGCTTTTGCGTTCGATGTCAGAAACCTATCGGTTAATTATTGATGTTGTGACTTTTCTTGATGAGAAATTAGCACCTGCCGCAAGCCGCCACGGCGGTTTATTATCGATCTATGGCAAGGGTGTCATGATCAGCGGTGAAAGCGGTATGGGTAAGAGTGAAATCGCGCTCGAATTAATTAAACGGGGCCATTTGCTGGTTGCTGATGATCGGGTGGATTGTTCCCGTATTCATAACAAGATCGTTGGCCGGGCGCCGACTATTTTGCGTGAGATGCTGGAAATCCGCGGTATCGGTATCATCAATGTTTCAAGAATGTTTGGTGCCAGTTCAGTACTGGATAAGGTAGAGGTATCTTTGGTGGTACAGCTGGAACAATGGCATCCGGATAATGACTATGATCGTGTGGGTATTGAGGATAAGAAATTTGAAACAATTCTTGGCGTGGATATACCAAAAATTATACTGCCGGTTAAGGAAGGCCGTTCAATGGCGGTGATTATCGAATCAGCAGTCACAAATTTCACCTTATCAGAAATGGGAATGGATTCAGCGAAGGAGTTTGAACAGCGGGTGCTGGACTTTATCGCTAAAAATAATTAGAGAGGAGCTTTACGATGCAGTTTTTTCCAACTTCAAAGATTTTTCTGTCCTTTGGTTCACTGCATATCACTTGGTATGCAATCTTCAGTCTTACCGGTGCGCTGGTTACTTATTATCTGAGTCAGCGTACCTTGAAAAAAATGGGTTATAAAGAAAGTCTCGGTGAAGATTATTTCATCATGATGCTGCCGATTGCTTACATCGGTGCGCGTATTTGGTACTGCCTGTTTGAATGGAAGCAGTACATTGCCGATCCGATTTCTATCTTCTATGTATGGGAGGGTGGTCTGGCATTCCATGGCGGTGTTATCGCGGCCGTTATTTTCGGCTGGTTCTTCCTGAAGAAAAGAAATGTTGACGCGAGGCGGTTTGCGGATGCCTGTGTGCCGAATCTGCTGATTGGACAAGCTATCGGACGCTGGGGAAATTTCGTGAATCAGGAGGCCTTTGGCGGTGTGGTTTCGGAATCTTTCTTTAATCATTTCCCGGCCTTTATTAAGGAAGGTATGTTTATTGACGGCGCTTATCGGATGCCGACTTTTCTGTTTGAGGGTGTCGGCAATCTGATCGGTTTTATTTTGATCTATTTTGGTTTTAAGAAATTTGGCCGTAAAAAACGCGGGGATATGGCTTATGCTTACATTGTCTGGTACGGTGTAGTGCGTTTCTTCGTGGAAGGCCTGCGTACCGATTCATTAATGATGGGACCGATTCGGATTGCCCAGCTGATTTCAATCTTCGGTATAATCTTAGGCGTCTTAGGTCTGCTTGGTGTATATGACAAGCTATTTGCGAATATCTGGCCGTTTAAGAAGGTCAAACCAGTTGTGTTATTTGATCTTGATGGTACACTATTAGATACAGAGGCTTTGATTGCTGACAGCTTCCGTCATGTATTTGCGATTTATCGTCCTGATTATGTATTAACAACTGCAGATCTCAAGGGCTTTTTAGGGCCTACGCTGAAGGAAAGCTTTGAGAAATATATACCTGAAGTAAACAGTGATGAATTGATCGCGGAATACCGCAAATTCAATCTTGCCCATCATGATGAGTATGTAAAGCCTTTTTATGGTGTGGAAGAAGTATTGAAAACGTTAAAAGAAGAGGATTATGACATTGGTGTAGTTTCTAATAAAACAGTACAGACAGTGACTCACGGTCTGGAATACTGCGGCTTAAAGGATTATTTTCCGGTAATTGTCGGCTGCGAACAGCTGAATAAGGTAAAGCCTGATCCGGAAGGCTTAATCAAAGCATGTGCTGAATTATACCGCTCCATTGACAATGTTGTTTATGTAGGTGATTCAGTGGGTGATATCAAAACCTGTAAGAATATGTCAGCCTTCTCCGTGGCAGCCTCTTTTGACAAGACACGCCGCGAAGAATTACAGGCGGCTAAGCCGTGCGCTCTAATTACATCAATACCTCAGTTATTGGATATCCTAAAGGAGGATCACGAATGGAGCGACTTACGACACTATAATTATCGGCAGCGGCCCTGCTGGCTTAAGTGCGGCAATCTATGCGGCAAGAGCCGGCTTAGAGGTTGTATTAATTGAAAACTATGCACCTGGCGGCAAGCTGGTAAGAACATCGATTATTGAGAATTATCCAGGCCTTGAATCGGCAGAAGGTACGGCTCTGGCCATGGATATGATGAATCATGCAATGAATCTAGGTGCTGAGCTGATCAGCAGCAACGTAGTTAAAGTCAGTGACGGTGAAACAAAAACTGTTACTTGCTCTGACGGTACGACACTGCACGGCAGAACACTGCTGCTGGCCAGCGGTACCGTTGAGCGTAAGCTGAATATTCCCGGTGAAGAAAAGAATATCGGACATGGCGTATCTTTCTGTGCAATCTGTGACGGTGCCTTTTATAAAGACAAGATTGTTACGATAGTCGGCGGCGGTAATTCAGCCATTGAAGAAAGTCTTTATCTGAGTCAGTTTGCATCTTGTATCAATGTTCTTGTGCGCTCAAAGCTCAGGGCTGACGCGATGCTGATTGAAAAAGCTGAAAAGAATGAAAAAATACATATCAAGATGGGTTATATACCTGTGGAAATACTAGATGACGGAACCAAAGTCAGCGGCATTAAAGTTAAAAAGCTGGCGGACGACAGCGAAGAAATATTGGAAACCAGCGGCATCTTCCCCTATATCGGTTTGGATCCTATGACGGATTACTGCCGTGAACTGCCGATTCTTGATGAGGCAGGTTATGTTTTGACTGATGAGCGAATGGAAACTTCGCTGCCCGGCATCTTTGCGGCAGGTGATGTAAGACGCAAACAAATCCGTCAAGTAATTACAGCGGCCAGCGATGGTGCTATCGCAGCTCAGAATATTTTTCATTTATTAAGAGATTAACACTGCCAGATGCTCACGCATCTGGTTTTCAGTCATATAAATAATTACCATTATCTGTGAAGGAAGCTTCTGTCTAACTTTTTCTGTGCATAAAATAAAGAATATGGTAAACTAAATAAAAGAAGAGGTGAACAGTATGAGTGAACAGAATATTGTCCTAGTCACTGGTATGTCCGGTGCCGGTAAGTCAACTGCCATGTCGATTCTTGAGGATATGGGCTATCACTGCATTGACCAATTTCCGGTGCAGCTTGTCAGTTCCCTTGGTAAAATTATCAAAAATGATCCGGATCCGCGGTATCAAAATATCGCACTGGCAACATCGGCTTTGGATTATCCGACCTTTTTGACTTATTTTGAAAATATCAACGTTAATGTACGCGTCGTTTTCTTAGATGCCAGCAATGAGAAGCTGCTTCAGCGCTATAAATTCACAAGACGTCACCACCCATTTTTAATTTTTAAGATGGCTAATACTCTTGAGGATGCGATTGAAGCGGAACGTGAGCTTTTTAACGGGCTTCAGGAACGCGGTGCGATACTTCATATCGACACAACCAAGCTGTCTCAGCATGAATTAAAGGATAAAATCGAGGAACAGCTCAAGCTCGGTGAGAAGCCGGTCTTTTCCATCTCCTTTGTATCCTTTGGGTATAAGCATGGGATTCCGATGGACAGCGACCTGCTGTTTGACGTGCGCTTTTTACCGAATCCCTATTATATCGACGAATTAAAAACATTAACGGGAGATGATGCTCCGGTTTATGATTATGTAATGAGCTTTGATGAGACACAGGATTGTCTGAAGCATTTACAGGCATTTCTGGATTATGCGTTTGTTCAGTATCAAAAAGAAGGCAAGAATCACTTAACGGTCAGCGTTGGCTGTACCGGCGGTCAGCATCGTTCGGTATCCATCACCAATTGGCTTTATGAGCATTACTCAAAGGAATATACATGCTATAAGTCGCATCGTGATAAAGCGGGGAAACGCCGATGAAAAATATAACGGTAATCGGCGGCGGAACTGGCTTATCGGTGATTCTAAGGGGCTTAAAGCAAATTGAGGATGTGCATATTTCGGCAATTGTAACAGTTGCTGATGACGGCGGCAGCACAGGCCGGCTGCGCCGCCAGTTTCATATTCCGGCAATGGGTGATATCCGCAATGTCATGGTCGCGTTGGCAGAAGAAGAAACCTTATTTTCACACTTGATGAACTACCGCTTTGACGGTGAGGATCATGATATCGGCGGCCACAATCTGGGAAATCTGATTTTAACCGCGCTGAGTGAGGAAAGCGGCAATTTTATGGATGCGATTGCGACTATTTCTAAAGTTTTAAATGTTAAGGGAGATATCATACCGGCAACCACGCAGGTCATTACGTTGTTTGCCAAGATGATCGACGGAACGATTGTCCGCGGTGAAAGCAATATCCCTAATTTCGACAACCGTATTCAAAAGGTTTACTATGAAGAAGAAGTAACGGCCACTCCGCAGGCGATTGAGGCTTTGGCTAATGCGGATTTGATCGTTATCGGAATCGGTTCTTTATATACCAGTGTCATTCCTAATTTGATTATCGACGGCATTACGGATGCAATCAGGCAGTCAAAAGCGAACTGCGTTTATTTCTGTAACGCGATGACCCAGCCAGGGGAAACCGATAATTATTCATTGGAGGATCATGTAGAGGCGATTGAAGCGCATTCCTACAAGGGAATCATTCAAACCGTATTTGCCTATGAGGATGATATCAGTGAGGAAGTGCTGTCACGTTATAATCTTGAGGGTTCAACACCGGTAATTATCCGTGAAAATGAACATGAGTATGATGTGATTGAAGAAGAATTATTAAACTTTAATGGCAAACTGATTCGTCATGATCCGGATAAGATCAGGAATCTGTTAAGTAAATATTTAAAAAAGGATTGATGAGCATGTCATTTACAAGTGAAGTAAAAACTGAAATAGCGCAGAATGGCGAACTGAAGCCATGCTGTATGAGGGCTGAATGCGCGGCATTGATAAAAATGTGTTCGACGCTGAATTTCACAAGCTCGGGGATGCATCTGACGATTTCCACTGAAAGTGCCCCGACAGCGAAGCGGATTCTAAAGCTTATGAAAGAGCTTTATAATGTTACCAGTGAGTTATCAGTATTAAAGAAAATGAATCTGAAAAAGAATAATATCTATGTTCTGCGTATCCGCAGCCGTACTTCGGAGATTTTAAAAGATCTTGAAATCATGGATGCCGGTGGCTTAAGAGCGCATCCAAGCGCTAAGATGGTCAGTAAGGAATGCTGTGCCAAAGCCTTTCTTGCCGGAGCATTTTTAGCCGGCGGCAGTGTGAATTCACCGAATAAAGCAAACTATCATTTAGAGATTGCTACCAATGATGAAGGCTTGGCAAAATTTATACAGAAGCAGATGGAAAAATTCTATTTGCCCGCGAAGGTGATTCAGCGCCGCAATCAGTCAGTTGTCTATCTGAAAGCCAGTGACAAATCTCTGATTTTCTTGCCTGTGCCGGTGCCCATCAATCAGTCTTTGAATTTGAAGACAGCCGGATTCAGCGTGATTTTATGAATAATCTGACGCGTTTGGATAACTGTGAGCTGGCTAATGAAATGAAAGTCTGGCGGCAGGGAAAAGTCAATGTGATGATATTGAATGGATCGAAAATTATGCAGGCTTGGAATCCTTACCAGAGAAGCTGCGTAATGTGGCACTGCTGCGCAAGGAGCATCCAGAGGCATCGTTAGTTGAATTATGCGACTATTATGAAGAGGACTTTAATGAGGTGATTTCAAAATCGGGAATGAAGCACCGCTTGAGTAAAATTAAAGAAATAGCTGCCAATTATAAACACGCATAGGGATATAAAAAATAGCTCAGAATAAGAGTGGTGATGACAATGATGCCTGCTGATTCTGAGCTTTATGATCAAAAAGAGACTGTGGATGTAGAAAAATGTGATGAAGATGGACTGGTGTTCTCCAAGGATGAACATAGTTTTCAGGCCGCTTTTTTTAATATCCGCTTTGTGAATGAAGAAGCCCGCCGGCAGGCATGCGAAATGCTGACGAAGGCCCATCGTGTAGAGGTTGAAATTGATCCTCAAAGCAGCCGTGATCAGCCGGTTGATGTTTATGTATTCACCGATGGCACACTGCTTCAGAAAACGCTGTTGGAAAAGGGTCTGGCCTTGATCAATATTCGCAATCCCGAATATATTCATGAAGCTGAAATGGAAGAAGCTTTGGCTGAAACAACGGCAGTAGTTGCTGATGCGCAGGTTTTTGTTGACCATCATGAGGTTGATTTATTTTATCTGCCTTGTCTGCTGCTGTTAATTTGTATTTTACGTAAAGGTTTTAAGAAGATTTAACGTAAAATTATGTGAAGTTATCAAATCTATTAAAAACTTTGAGAAAACATAGTAAATAGTTTATAATAGACAATGAAAGAGAGGTATTTGAATGACGGATTTAGTTAGAATCATCATTGGAGTTGTGCTGGTTTTTCTCTTTATCAGTCTGCTTCCTTACCTAGGCGGAATCGCCATTATATTTTTGGTAATTTCACTTGCTGCTAATCTGATTGGTTCAATTACTGGCAGAAAGCGCCGTAATACGCATTATTCATCGAATCAGCATTATTATGAAGAACCCAATATTGAAAATGAAAATATTCATTTTGAAACATACGGCAGAGTAAATCCTGATGTAATTGATGTAGAATATACAGAAAAAGAAGAGAAATAGCGGGGTAAATTAATGATTAGGGACGCAGTGGAAAAAGATAAACAGGCCATTCAGAATTTATTGAAAATGTGCTTTCCAATCAAAAGCAGCGATTTTATGGACTGCTTCTTTTCGTCTGTTTATGATTATGGCCGCAGCGTTGTCTGTGAGGTCGATGATCGAATCGTATCCTGTGTGCATATGCAGGAGATGAATGTTCAGCTCAATGGTATGGCAGTGAAGTCGATCTTTTTATCTCAGCTGAGTACGCATCTTGATTATCGGCGCAGCGGTTATATGCAGGAATGTATGGCGAGTGTGCTTGATGAATGTGATAAAAGGTGCTGCTTATCTTTGCGGAAGCGAGTAATCCCAAGCTGCTGGAGCGTTTTGGTTTCCAACAAGCATCAATTCACCGCACCTATGATCTGCCTGCCAAGTATTTTGACAAGGCGACGACCATCGGTATTACTGATACATATACGGCGGCCGAGTTATTGGCCGTTTATGAAGAATTTATGACGCATTTTGACGGTTATAAGATCCGCAATGTGATAATGTTTGAACGGATGATCAATGAATGTCTGCACTGCGGTGAACAGCTGCTGGCATATCGTGACTCACAGGGCCGAATTAAAGGTTATGTGCGCTTCAGATCACGTAAGGATCATGTTAAAGTCAGTGAATGCATCTATTCCGGCAGTACGGTTCTGACGAAGCTGCTGAAGGCGGCAGTCGGCAATCATACGGAGCTGCGTCTTGAGGTCAGTGAAGCTGAGCATCTGGAAAAGGTATTTCCGCTGGCAATGTCAAGAAAACGCATCTTTACAATGGTGCGCTGCGGCAATCTGCCGTTGTTTAATAAGCTGTATAACGCCAATGTCAGAACAAGCAAGGAGCTTATGCCATCGGTTTTAAACCCTTGTATCTGAATGAGAAATATTAAAAGACCATCGCTGGTCTTTTTTTAAAATAAAACAGCCCTTGCGGCTGCTGAGAATTATTTATGCTTTTGAATGTAAATGATACCTCTGATCTGCACACCGGCGTAAACCAGTGAGGCAATCGAAAGAATAACACTGAGGATGATCAGAATGATTGTCGGTTCTTCATCCATCGTAAACAGATTGACAATTAAAAAGGATCGAAAGCAAAAGAAGCAGGCATGTACGAAGCAATAATTTATTGCGGCCTTCTTTAACCATTAAATCTAATTGAGATTCACCTTTTTCAGGTTCAAAATTTTGATATTGAGTATAGCCAGGCAATACCTTTACCCGCAGTAACTTCCATACCGATAGCGACGGCAACTAAAACGATACCCGTCAGCCAATAGCTGATATTTGTCATACTGTAAAGCAGAACAGCGATTACCAATGCCAAAATGTAACGCATCTGCAGAATCTGAAATTTACTGAAATCCTTCTCAGGAACGACATAACCAACGCGTGTTTTTTGTTAAAATAGATCGTCTGACCATGTTTATCCTTATAGATATTATGTCCACTCAGCGCAGGTGTGTTCTTCTTATTACTGTTGCTCACTTGTTTTTTATTAGCCATATTTTATCCACCTCTAGCAACAATTATATCGTGATTTAAAGATGAAGTCTATAAATTAATAAATGTTTGCACTTTTTAACAATGCGTCAGCCGCTATGTTGTAATTTATGCAAAACCTCGTTATAATGTAAACGCAAACAACGAACCAAGAAAATTTGGTTAGAAAGGGTGACATTACAATGATTTTTGGAAAAACTGAACAAGCATGGAAAGAGCTCTCTGGAATTTTCACAGCCACAGAAATTCATCAGCAGCCTGATACATGGGAAAAGACGATTGCTCAGATTGAAGCAAACAAAGAAAGCCTGAAGGAATTTATCTCTAAGACAACTTCTCAGCCAGATTATGACATTATCCTGACTGGTGCCGGTACTAGTGAATTCGTCGGCAACGCCTGTATTCTTACTTACAGAAGAAATTAAACTATAAGGTTAAATCATATGGTACAACAGATATTACAGCGACTCCTGAAAATTATTTGTCACAGGATAAGCCAACTTTATTAGTAAGCTTTGGCCGCAGCGGTAATTCTCCTGAATCAGTAGGTGCAGTAGACTGTGCAGAAGCCGTATGCAATAATTTACAGCATATTTTTGTTACTTGCAACAAGAACGGCGCCTTGTCATTAAAGGCAAATGAAAACAAGAACTGCTATGCTATCAATCTTACGGATGAGACGCATGACCAGTCATTTGCGATGACAAGTTCATATTCAAACATGATGCTGGCTACTTTATTAGCTTTCTCACTGGATGATTTAGAAGAAACTGTTAAAAATGTTAAAATGATTCTTGCAGCTTCAAGAGTTTTATTAGATACTAGATATGATGAAATGTTGAAGGTTGTTGATGCATTTGATTTCAAACGTATCGTTTATCTTGGCAGCAACGTATTAAAGGGCACAGCACAGGAATCAGCATTGAAGATGCTTGAGCTGACAGCCGGTAAAGTTGTTACGATGTATGATACGCCGATGGGCTTCAGACATGGACCTAAATCAATTGTTGATGATACGACATTAACTGTTGTATATCTGAGTGATAACGCTTATACTCGTCAGTATGAAGTTGATTTAATCAAAGAAATGAGCGGACAGCGCAAGGGCAATAAGATCATGGCTGTTTCTTCAAGAAAAGATGATGAGGTAGCGGCTTTGGTTGATTATTTCTATTCATTTGATAATGAAACCGATGCTGACAATATGTATCTTGCATTTGAATACATCCTAACAGCTCAGTTAATTGCATTATACAAATCACTTTCATTCGGTATCACACCGGACAACCCATGCCCAAGCGGTGAAGTAAATCGTGTTGTTAAAGGTGTAACATTGTATCCATATACTAGAAAGTAAGAGAGGAAAATACTATGATCGGAATTATTGTAACAGGACATGGACATTTTGGTTCAGGATTAACAAGTTCATTGAACTTAATCGGCGGCGAACAGCAGAATTATAAATATGTTGACTTTGTTCAGGAATTCTCTGTGGATGATTTGGAAAGAGAATTGAATAAGGCAATGGATGAATTGAAAGATTGTGAAGGTATTTTAGTTCTTTCTGATTTGGCTGGCGGTTCTCCGTTCAAGACAGCGGTTGTATGCGGTGCTGCGCGCGGCAATGTAAAAGTAATTGGCGGTACAAATCTGCCGATGCTTGTGGAAATTTCAATGGCTCGTCAATTTGTTAATGAATTAGAATCATTAGCTGATATGGCAGTAAATACTGGTAAGGATCAAGTTGTTAAATATGAGTTCAAACCAGTTGAACAAAACGAAGCAGAAGAAGGTATTTAATCAGCATGAATTGGGAAGTGATTGGGTGGTCAGCCCTGACCTTCATCGTCTTGACTGCGGTTCTGATACTGGCTTATTTCCTATACAGCCGCAATATGATGAAGAAAAGACGCGAGGCATTAATTCAGATGGATGCTTTGATTAAGCCGGGTAAGCCTTGCTCATTCAATGGCATTCAGGCTAAGATCCTATCTGCCGGTCAGGAAACATGTAAAATTGAGATTGCCAAAGATGTGGTAATTACTGTTTCAAGGTTCATGATCACACCGATAGTTTAAGGTAATAGAGAGAAAAAAGTAAATAATAAATAGAAACACCTCAGCGGAGGTGTTTTTAGTTATAGATTGTTTTTGCGTAATCAGTTGGTGTAAGTCCAAACTGCTGTTTAAATTTTCTTGAAAAATAGTGTATACTTGCAAAGCCAAGCATACTGCTTATTTCCGATATCGTATACATTGACTCCTTGATCAGCAGCTTACTCTTATTAAGCTTCAGATCACTGATATATTGCTTAGGCGCTACATTGAGATTATTTTTAAATAAGGTCTGCAATGAAGAGCGGCTGATTGAGAATTTGTGGCAGATTTCTTCAATGGTTAAAGACTGATAGATATTTTCGTTGATATAAATGATAATTTCATTCAGTATCTCATTTTCAAACCGCTGCTGCATCGGCGTTGAAGCAATCGGCGTAGTTTGCAGGAAATCATATTGAAGCAGTTTAATAATCAGTTCTTTCAGATAACAAATCATTAAATCATTGTCAAAGTATAACTCATTGCCGCTGACTTTAATGAAATTATTGAGAGCATTGTGAATGTCGCGGTGTGAACTGAAGATGCGGTTGCTGATCAGTGATGGGTCGCTGATATTCATCTCAAACAGTATAGTTAAATAGGAGCATGATTCATGCATGCCGGTGGACTGAGTATGAAACTGATTCGGCGCGTATAATATTAGATCAAAGTTACGCAGCTGATAATCCTCGTTGTCGATCGTTGTATTTAAGGTGCCGTTATCAATGAATGTCAGCTCCCAGAACGTATGACTTTCACCAGGGAACAGATAATTAGCATTGCGGACCTGATAATAATAAGCATAAATTTCCGGTATTTCAACGGTTGGAATCACTCTTTCATATTCGATCGGTGCTGTTGAGAAGGTGTAATCAACCGTTCGTTTCTTGGTGCCGAATTCACAAACCATTTCAACTTCGCAGAAGACGTGATGCTGATCAGATTGAAAAAGACACCGCGTTTGATTTTAATCATTCGGTGGATGACGAATTTCTCCATTTCAGCTGAATCAGGATCAAGCGTTACGACCAGCATTACAATACCGGAGGTTACTTTCAAAATCACATCATCATTGTAAACGTTGAAGTTCGTAATAGATTTATTTTTTAATTTAAAATTCTGATGCTGCATCTTAATCGTTTGGCGTCTTGACAGATCATTAATGATCTCGCCGTAGCGATTGAAAATATAACTGGTGGTTTTATTAAACATTTGAGAATCCCCCTTATGATTAGTATAGCAAATTTAAAAAACGAAGGGAATACGAAGACTCAATAATTTGCACATTTTAGTAATAAATTTGTATAAATTGGCAAAAGTAAAATTTTTGGAATAATTCAGCGTTTTTTTGAATATAATGCAATCTTCAAACTCAATAAATTGATAAAAAAAACATGTAAATTTTTCCGCACGTGAATGAAGCGGATGTATCGGCTTAGCAGGATCAACCGTTTAAAGCGCTTACATCGCCGTTTTCTGTAAGAAATGTGAATTTTTCACCGCTCGCTTGATTAACTGTGTGAAATTTGTGTGATACAGCAATTTTCATAAAAAAATTAGGATGAGTATAAAAAAATGTAAAAATAAGTTTTTGAATTGTTAAAAAGTACAAAGGATTCAATAAAAAGTGTAAAGAAAAAATGATTGAACTGACATAGAATTGAAGCGAAGTGAAAGGGTTTACTTGCTTAGCCCCCTCATCAAGGTCTAAGCATATCAACTTCATGTTTAAGATAGAAAGGAGAGAGTAGAATGCCAAATATCGTACTCACTAGAATTGACAACCGTTTAATTCACGGGCAAGTCGCTACTATGTGGTCAGGTGTTCTCGGCGTTAACTTATTATTAGTTGCTAATGATAATGTTGCTAAAGACGAACTGAGACAAAGCCTGATGAACATGGCTGCTCCAAGTTATGCTCAAACAAGATATTTCACTATTGAAAAAACTTGCGCGATCATTGACAAGGCCAGTCCTGCTCAGAAAATTTTCATTATCTGTGAAAATCCACAGGATGTATTAAGACTTGTTGAAGGCGGTGTGCCAATCAAGAAGGTTAACATCGGAAACATGCATATGGCTGACGGCAAACGCCAAGTTGCCACATCGGTTGCTGTTGACGATGCTGACGTTGCTGCATTCAAAAAATTGCAGGATTTGGGCGTTGAACTGGAAATCAGACGTGTTCCGGATACAGCACCTGAAGACATCAATAAATTATTTAAATAAACTTGAAAAAGTGAAAGGGAGAAATAATACATGGAGATTAATATTATTCAGGTCATCCTTTTAGCTGTATTGACATTCATTATGGCTATTGACCAGTTCTCTTTAACTGAGATCATTTCAAGACCTATTATCAACTGTACTTTAATCGGTGCAATCTTAGGCGACTTGAACACTGGCTTAGTTTTAGGCGGAACTTATGAATTAATGATGGTTGGTAACATGCCGGTAGGCGGCGCTCAGCCACCTAACGCAATCATCGGCGGTATCGTTGGTATGATCTTTGCTGTTCGTGCTAACATGGATATCAATGCTGCTCTTGGAGCTGCAATCGTATTCTCAGTATTCGGTGGTTATGCAGTTACATTAACATTTACTGTTATGTCTGGTCTTATGGCTAAAGCTGATAAAGCAGCTGAAGAAGCAAATCCTGCAGGTATCGTTCAAGTTAACTTTATCTCAATGGGTCTGTTAGGCGCATTATTCGCAATCATTTCAGTAGTTGCTTACGTTGGCGGCACAGCTGTTGCTCCAGCTCTTGAAGCATTCAGTACACAGTTCAGCTGGTTTATGGGCGGCTTAAGTGTTGCTGGTGGTATGATGCGTTTCGTCGGTTTCGCTATTCTGATGAAAATCATGCTTTCCGGCGAACTTTGGGGCTTCCTGCTTGCTGGTTTCGCAGGTGCGATCGTACTTGGAACTACAAGCGTATCTTCTGCAACTTTAGTATTATTAGCATTCATCGGTGTAGCTATTGCAATCTTTGACTACACAACTAATGTTCGCATCAAAGAAAATGCAGGCAGCGGAAATGGAGGATTCAGTGATGGCATCTAATGCAACTCAATATAAGGATTTGACTCCGGCTGCTAAGCTGGATAAAGCAACTTTAAATAAAATGGTTTGGTTGTCTTGCCAATTACAGGCTTCATTCAACTATGAAAGAATGCAGGCTTGCGGATGGTTATGGTCAATGTTACCAGGTCTTCAGAAGATCCATACAAACAAAGAAGATTTAGCAGCTTCAATGACTCATAATATGGAATTCTTCAATACTCACCCATTCTTCGTAACATTTGTTATGGGTATCGTTCTTTCATTAGAACAACAAAAAGCTGATATCGCTACAATCCGTTCAGTACGTGTTGCTGCAATGGGACCTTTAGGCGGTATTGGTGACTCATTATTCTGGTTTACATTAATTCCTATCGTTGCCGGTGTTACAGCTCCTATGGCTATGGAAGGCAATATTCTTGGACCAATCTTATTCTTCATTATCGCATTCGGCGTAGAAATGGCTATCCGTTTCTGGCTGATGTATTGGGCATATGATTTAGGTACTAGTGCTATTGGTATCATGACTAAGAATGCTAAAGAACTGACTCGTTCAGCTTCAATTCTTGGTGTATTCGTTGTTGGTGCTTTAATTGCTAACTTCGGCGGCGGTACTCAATTCGGTATCAATATCCCTAATGGTGAATCTGTAATTAGTCTGCAAGAAAAATTAGATACAATTCTGCCTTGCATGCTGCCATTTGCATTAACTTGCATGTGCTGGTATCTGTTATCTAAAAAAGGCTGGAAACCTATTCAATGTATCCTTCTGTTACTGGTTATCGGTATCGTTGGATGTGCTGTTGGTATCTGGTCCGGCGATTACACAGCGTTGATTTCAGTTCCTTGGCACGCATAAGAGTAAATAAAACTCTCATAAATTATTAATTTCTATCTAAACATAAGAAAAAGGCATCTGGTCGCACAGATGCCCTTTTTATTTCTATATTACTATACGATTTTATCCACAATTCCATAAGCTAAAGCATCTTCAGCGCTTAAGTAACAATCACGGTCACAGTCATGTTTAATCATGTCATAGGGCTTACCGCAGCGTTGAGCTAAGATATTATAGATATTTCGCTGTACCTTTAGGATATGACGGGTCGCAATCTCCATGTCGCTGGCTTGTCCTTGTGAATTACCGATAGGCTGGTGAATCATTACTTCACAGTTACTCAGGATTAGCCGCTTGCCTTTTGTGCCGGCTGCCAGTAAGATAGAAGCCATGCTCGCGCAGCAGCCCATGCCGATCGTTGACACATCGCAGCTGATGTGGTTCATAACATCATAGATAGCCAAGCCGCTGGAAATACTGCCGCCGGGTGAATTGATATACATTAAAATATCATCATTATTCAGTGATGACAGATATAAAAGCTGGGCGGTGACAGAGGCTGCCATCTCATCATTTACTTCACCGACACATAAAATAATTCGTTCCTTTAATAAACAGGAGTATAAGTCATAGACCCGTTCAACATTCGCTGAACGCTCAATAACTGTGGGTATAAAACTCATTAAATCCCTCCAATCTTTATAGAGTATGCACATAGGAACATGTTTAATACAAAAAGGCTAAAGTGAAAGACTTCACAATTGACATTTCTATAAAATATCGTATAATAATATTGTTATAAAAGGAGGACTTTTAAAATGACAGTAAAAGTTGCTATTAATGGATTTGGACGTATCGGTCGTTTAGCATTCAGACAAATGTTCGGTGCTGAAGGTTACGAAGTTGTAGCTATCAACGATTTGACTAGCCCTAAGATGCTTGCTCACTTATTAAAATATGATTCAGCACAAGGCACATATGGTTTAGCTGACAAAGTTACAGCTGGTGAATCATCAATCACAGTTGACGGAAAAACTATCGAAATCTACAAGGAAGCTGACGCTAAGAACTTACCTTGGGGTAAATTAGGTGTAGACGTTGTACTTGAATGTACTGGTTTCTATACTTCTAAAGAAAAAGCTTCTGCTCATATCGCTGCAGGCGCTCGTAAAGTTGTTATCTCTGCTCCAGCAGGAAACGATCTGCCTACAGTTGTTTACAATGTAAACCACAACATTTTAAAACCAGAAGATACAGTGATTTCTGCAGCTTCTTGTACTACTAACTGCTTAGCTCCTATGGCTAAAGCATTAAATGACTTAGCACCGATTCAAAGTGGTATCATGACTACTGTTCACGCATACACTGGTGACCAAATGACATTAGACGGACCTCAAAGAAAAGGTGATTTAAGACGTTCTCGTGCTGCTGCAGTTAACATCGTTCCTAACTCAACAGGCGCTGCTAAAGCAATCGGTTTAGTAATTCCTGAATTGAACGGCAAACTGATCGGTTCTGCACAGCGTGTTCCTGTTCCTACAGGTTCAACTACTATCTTAGTAGCTGTTGTTAACGGTGAAGTAACTGTTGATCAAGTAAATGCTGCTATGAAGGCTGCTGCTAATGAATCATTCGGTTACAACGAAGACGAAATTGTTTCTTCTGATGTTATCGGTATCAAATACGGTTCATTATTCGATGCAACTCAAACAATGGTACACAAGATGGAAAACGGAACTACTCAGGTTCAGGTTGTTTCTTGGTACGATAATGAAAATTCATACACTAGCCAAATGGTTAGAACTATCAAATATTTCTCTGAATTAGCTTAATTCACTGAACATACAGGGGTGATCGGAAACGGTCATCCTTTTTATTGTGTAAAATATTATGTAAAATTTTTGCTTTATTATTTTAATCACAAATGAAATACATTCAAGGAAGCACTTTCCTGCTTTTAATTAATTATGTTAACTGTTCAGCACTCGTAATAATTAGTTAAAACATCAGGTGAACTTCACAAAATAATGGTTAAGTAAGGGCTTTTTTATGTAAATTGCTCTAATAACATTAATTAATTACTAAAAATGTTAAAATTTTCCTTTTATTTTTTTAAATTCATATAATAAAATGAACACCTACCCTAAAAGTTGGGTAGACTACTATGGACATGTTTTGTCCATATAAGATTCGGAGGAAAATTTATGACAAAAGTTATTAAATACTATATACCGCTGCTGAATAATCAGAAAAATTCTGATGAATTATGTCAGAGCTTAAAGGAAATCGATGGCGTTGTGGCTATCGATACCGATCTGCAGCATAAGAAATGCTCAATTACGTACAAGAATCATGTTGAGCTGGTTGAAATTGTTACGGCTATTGAAAAACTGAATGTTGAGTATTACTTCTTATCAAGAGAAATGATTTGAAAATTCTGATGATAGTTGGTATACTATATTAAACAAACCAGTCATAGGGGAATAGTAAGCAGTAGAGCTGATTTACAGAGACAGCGGAAGGGTGGAAACGCTGAATGGGCGACTTGCTGAATGCACCTCTTAGGGTTCTTTCGATATGTAGAAGGAAACGTTGCCGGCGTTAACGGTCAGAGTGGAATTTATTTCAATTAGAGTGGAACCGCGTGTTGAAGCGTCTCTATACAGGGGCGCTTTTTTATTTGTTAAAGGAGAGAGAAACATGAAATTATTTAATAGTCTGCATAACAAAGTAGAAGCATTTAAACCGATGGATGAAAATGAAGTGAGCATGTATGTCTGCGGGCCAACGGTTTATAACTATCCGCATATCGGCAATGCCCGTCCGATCATTGTGTTTGATACATTAAAAAAGACTTTTGAAGCGTTGGGCTACAAGGTCAAGTTTGTTTCCAATTTCACCGATGTTGATGATAAAATCATTAAAAAGGCAATTGAAATGAATGTTGATGAAAAAACGATCACTGAGCATTTCATTAATGCGTATAATGCGGATCGTCAGTCTTTAAATGCGGATCTGCCGGATGTGACGCCAAAGGTTACGGAGACAATGGATGAAATCATTGATTTTATTAAGCTGTTGGTAGAGAAAGGCTTTGCTTATGAAATTGATGGGGATGTATATTTCAGAGTCAATAAAATTGATGATTATGGTCAGCTCAGCAATCAGCAGATCGAAGATTTGATGGTAGGTGCGCGCATCGATGAAAATGCGTTAAAGGAAAACCCGCTTGACTTTACCTTATGGAAAAAGACTGAAGAGGGGATCAAATGGGATTCACCTTGGTCTAAGGGACGTCCGGGCTGGCACAGCGAATGTGTGGTTATGATCAACAATGAATTTCACCGGCATCAAATTGATATTCACGGCGGCGGCATGGATCTTAAATTCCCGCATCATGAAAATGAGATTGCTCAATCTGAAGCTGCTTATGGTACACATATCGCGAATTACTGGCTGCATAATGGCATGGTCAACATCGATGGTGAAAAAATGTCTAAATCCTTGGGTAATGTGATCTGGGTAAAAGATATCGTGGAAAAGTTGGGCGGCAACGTCGTAAGATGGCTGATGCTGTCAGCGCATTACCGTGCACCGTTAAATCTGAATGATCAGGCAGTTGAAACAGCGCAGACAGAATTAGAGAAAATCAAGACATCACTGAAACAGGCTTATGTTAAGCTGGGCCTTGCAGATATTGAACTGACAGGGAATCCGGATGAACCACTCTGGCAGGCATTTCTTGATGCGATGAGTGATGATTTGAATACGCCTAATGCCTTTAAAGCCTTGTTTGATACGAATAAGCAGCTGAATGCGGCGGTGCGTACACGCGAGATTGATTATGGCCGTGTAACTTCTTTGGTGATTACGATTGAAAAAATGCTTTATGTGTTAGGTATCAAGCTTGATCGAATTGTTTTAAGCGATGATGATAAGGGTGTTTTCGCAAACTGGAACCGCGCTAAGGCAGAAAAGGATTTTGACGCTGCCGATCAATACCGCGCTGTCTTAATGGAAAGAGGTCTGCTGTAATGGAAATCGTTCCTTACAATGGCACAACTCTGGCGTTTATCGGCGATGCGGTGATGACGCTGAAGGTGCGTGAGCTGCTTGTATCAAGAGGTTTGCAGAAGCCTAATGAATTGCAGCGTATGACAGCGAAATGGGTCAGTGCCAAGGCACAGGCATATTATCTGATGACGCTGATTGATAAAGGCTTCTTTACCGAAGAAGAATTGGCAATCATCCGCCGCGGCCGCAACGCGCAGACCGCTTCAATTGCCAAAAATGCTGATGTAGCAACGTATCGGCTGGCTACCGGGCTTGAGGCTATCTGGGGTTATTATCAGCTGAGCGGTGAATTGTTGAGAATGGAACAGCTTTGGAACGAAATTGTTATGTTAGGAGCGCAATAATATGGCACAATATGTATACGGGAAGAATGTCGTGAAGCAGTTGCTGAATGACGATAAAAAGATTTATGAGGTATTGATTCAGGAAGGGATGAAGGATCGTTCTTTTGAAGACTTACTGAAACAGAAAAGGATTCCGGTGCGCGTGCTGAATAAGAAGAAGCTTGAAGCATTGCTTAAAACGGATCATCATCAGGGAATCGCGGCAAGCATTGATGAATATAAAACTTATTCAGTCGATGAGATTCTGAAGGCTGTACCAGCTGGCAAAACCCCGTTATTAGTCATGCTGGACGGTCTCGAAGATCCACACAATTTAGGGGCAATCCTTAGAACGTGCGACTGTGTCGGTGCTGACGGCGTGATTATCGGCAAGCATCGCAGCGTACAGCTTACCCCGACTGTTGCCAAGGTATCTACCGGTGCTATCGATACAGTGAAGGTTGCAGTGGTGACCAATCTGGTTCAGACAATCAAGGATTTAAAAGAGAAGGGGTTTTGGGCAGTCGGTGCTGATGCGCATGAGGCTAAAGACTATCGCGAAGGGCAGTATGATGTGCCGCTGCTGTTAGTCATTGGCTCAGAGGGCTTTGGCATCTCCAATCTGGTGCGGAAAAATTGTGATTACTGCATCGCTTTGCCGATGGCAGGCAGTGTTACATCTTTGAATGCGTCAGTTGCCTGCTCAATCCTGCTTTATGAGATTTACAGTCATCGCCATCCGCTTTAGTAACTAAAAAAAGAGGTGGGCAGGGAATGGAAACAATGAATGATTATGAGCTTTTGTATTTGATGAGTGAACAGGACGAGGAAGCACAGAAACTGTTGATTAAACTTTATGAACAGCGGATTGAGAGAATCATACGAAAAACGGTATCCAGCGGCGGCGGTAAGCATCTGCGCAGTGATGAATTTCATGATCTTAAATCAAAGTGTATGTTATCGCTGATTGAAGCGGTAAATCAGTATCATGATGAAACAGGAGTCCCTTTTTCTTATTACGCATCCTTATGCATTACTACCTGTGTACGATCATACTTACGGAAGACGCGTTCACAGGCTAACTATATGTTTGCGACGTGTACTTCCTTGGATTTGGATTTAAGCGAGGATGAGGGCTGTTACCTGATTTCACTGGTACAAAATAATCAGGCTGAGTTTGATCCCAAATGGAGTTTTGAATTAAAAGAAGCACAGAATAAGGTGAAAGAAGCAGAAGCACAGCTCAGTGAAGATGAACGGCAGATCTGGCAGCTGCGCAAGGCTGGCTGCACTTATCGTGAAATTGCTGAAAAAAGCGGTCATACGGTTAAACATGTCGGTTATATCCTGCATAAGATAAAAAAGATTTTAGCTGGAATAATTGACTATCAAAAGTGATTGTGATAAAGTTAATAGGCATACGAAAGAGGTGAAACACATGAAAGATAAGGTTATCTTAACATGTACTGTTTGTCTTTCTCGTAATTATACGACGACTAAAAATAAAAAAACGCATACGGAACGAATCGAATTGAAGAAATACTGTCCAAAATGCGGACAGCATACGATTCACAAGGAAACGAAATAGGAGGGCATTTTATGAAGTGGTTTAGTATCTCAGGAATTATACAGGAATTGCAGCGCGTGCGCTGGCCGAAGCTCGGTGAGCTTGCGAAGAAGTCAGGAATCGTACTGTTGTTCACAGCTTCATTCGCATTGTTCTTTGTTCTTTGTGAATTCATCGCAGTGTCTTTTATAAGTTTTATTGGAATGTAGGTGTACCATGGAAGATATTAAGCGCGAATGGTATGTAGTTAATACATATGCCGGACATGAAAATAAAGTAAAAGAAAATCTTCAAAGACGTATTGATACAATGAATCTGCAGGATTATCTGTTTCAGATCATTGTAGCGGAAGAAAAAGAAATTGAATTCAAGAATGGTAAAAAGGTTGAAAAGACTTATAATCTATTCCCCGGTTACTTATTCGTTGAAATGGAAATGACAGATGAAGCTTGGTATGTTGTGCGTAATACACCAGGTGTAACTGGATTTATCGGATCATCCGGGGGCGGTGCGAAGCCTTTCCCTGTTGCTGAAGATGAAATGGAGTCTATTCTCCGTCGTTTAGGAATTCGTGAGACAAAAGTACAGATCGATTTTGCTGTCGGCGACCGCGTGAAGATCTTAACAGGAGCTTTCCAGGGCGTTGAGGGTACGGTTGAGACATTAAATGATGAAACTCAGGTAGCCACTGTACTGACCATTCTGTTTGGCCGTGAAACACCAACGGAAATCAATTACGGTGATCTTGAAAAAATTGAATTTTAAGAGGACTTAGTCCTCTTTTTTTCTTTGATTGTGGTATGATGGAAGCAGAAATTAGGAGATGAACATATGAGAAATATTGGTTTTATTGGCTGCGGAAATATGGGCGGCGCTATTTTGAAGGGGATATTAAAGGCTGAATTGTTGGCCCCGGAGCATATCTTTATCCATACGGCAACACCGGCTAAGCGTGAAGAACTGGCGGCGAAGCTGCATATCTGTGCGCTAAACAGCAATCGTGAGGTAGCTGAAAACGCAGATTTAATCATTTTGGCAGTCAAGCCTTATCTGTTTGATGAAGTATTTGCGCAGATCAAAGAGGTGCTTACCGAGGATAAGGTATTGATCTCCGTGGCTGCCGGTCAGAGTCTGATGAATATGGAAAAGATGAGCAGTGCTGAAACAAAGATCATCCGCACAATGCCTAATACACCGGCCTCGGTCGGTGAGGGAATGAGTGCAGTCACACCGAATAAGAACTGTACCCAAAAGGATATTGAAGAAACGATGGCAATCTTTACAAGCTTTGGCAAAGCGGAAATAATCCCTGAACATCTGATGGACGCGGTACCGGCGGTCAGCGGATCATCGCCGGCTTATATTTTTATGCTGATTAACGCGCTGTGCGATGGTGCGGTGCGTGACGGCATGTCGAGATCCATGGCCTTAACCTTTGCCGCTCAAGCAGTTTTAGGCTCGGCAAAGATGGTACTTGAAAGCGGCATTCATCCGGAACAGTTAAAAGACATGGTCTGCTCACCCAATGGCACAACGATTGAAGCAGTCGCTAAATTAGAAGAAAAAGGCTTCCGGGATGCGGTTTTGGCAGGCATGAAGGCGTGCACTGACCGTTTAAAGGAAATGAATTCTTAAAAGTTTCAAAAAAGTATTGATTTTATCGGCTTTATACGATAAACTATTAAATGCACGCAATGTGCGTTTTTATTCATGCGTGGGAGAGCGAGCAACCGTTCATAAAACCACAGCATAAGACAAACAAAATATAGGAGGTGTGTCTTGTGAGTAAGAAAGTTGCAAAAATCTGCAAATTACAATTCCCTGCAGGGGGAGCTAAACCGGGACCGCGCTTGCATCAGCAGGTATCAACATGCCGCAGTTCTGTTCAGCATTCAACGATGCTACAAGAGAACGTGCTGGTGACTTAGTACCAGTCGTAATCACTGCATACGAAGATAAGAGCTTTGACTTCGTATTAAAGACTACACCAGCTGCTATTATGATCAAAAAAGCTGCTGGCGTTAAAAAGCCGGAACTAATCAGAAACAAATCGTTGGTACGATCACAGCTGATCAGGTTCGTGAAATCGCAGAATACAAAATGCCAGACCTTAATGCCAATGACGTAGAATCAGCTATGAAAATCATCGCTGGTACAGCTCGTAACATGGGTATTAAAGTTGAAGGTATGGAATAGAAAGGCTGAGGTAACATAAAATGGCAAAAGTAGGAAAGAAATATTCAGAAGCTGCTAAATTAGTTGACCGCAGCAAAGTATACACAATCGAAGAAGCCGTAGCTTTAGTAAAGAAAACCAGCTATGAAAAATTCGATGCATCAGTAGAGGCATCATTCAGATTGAATGTAGACCCTCGTCATGCTGATCAGCAGATCCGCGGCGCAATGGTACTTCCTCATGGTACAGGCCGTACACAAAAAGTTTGTGTTATCGCTAACGGACCTAAGGAACAGGAAGCTATCGATGCCGGCGCAGATTTCGTAGGCGGCAAAGAAATGATTGAAAAGATCGGCAAAGGCTGGTTTGAATTTGATGTATTAATCGCTATCCCTGCAATGATGGGTGAATTAGGTAAATTAGGTCGTGTGTTAGGTCCTAAGGGCTTAATGCCGAATCCTAAGACTGGTACTGTAACAATGGATATTGCGAAAGCAGTTGAAGATGTTAAAAAAGGTAAGATTGAATACCGTGTAGACAAAGAAGGAAATATCAATGTTCTGATCGGTAAAGTTTCATTTGATGAAGCGAAGCTTGCTGAAAACTTCCAGGCTATCAATGATGTAATTATGCGTGCCCGTCCGGCTGCTGTTAAAGGCATCTACTTAAAAGGCGCTACACTTTCATCAACAATGGGTCCCGGCATCAAAGTTGCCTAGTTTTGTTGACAAACAAAAGTTATAGATTAGAATAAAACTGTTATCAATATATACCACAGACAGCAACGGCCTATGGCTTAATCACGTTGCCGAGGTAGAAAGAAACATTACTCTTTCATGCTCATGCTGTCTTTCGGTGTGAGCATTTTATTATGCGGATATATTGTGATAGATAAATTAGGAGGTGCAAAACTATGAACCAAACGATCATCGATGGCAAGAAGGCAGTCGTTGCTGAGATCGCCGAGAAAATGCGCGAATCGCAATCTGCAGTCGTTGTCGAATATCGTGGGTTGACAGTTAAAGAAGTTACTGAACTTCGCCGCGAACTGCGTGCAGAAGAAGTAGAATTCAAAGTTTACAAGAATTCACTTGCACAGCGCGCCGCTGAAGAAGTTGGTTATGCAGAATTAACTGAAACCCTGACCGGACCTAACGCAATTGCATTTGGTAAAGATGCTGTTGCTCCGGCACGTGTACTTGCAAAGTTTGCTAAAAAACACGACAAGTTAGTGATTAAAGCTGGTGCTGTTGAAGGTAAGTGGTTGATCAGGAAACGATCACTGCATTATCAAAACTGCCAAACCGCGAAGGTATGATCTCTATGTTACTTGGATGCTTACAGTCTCCAGTACGCAGCTTCGCATGCGCTGTTAAAGCAGTTGCAGATCAAAAAGGTGAAACAGCTGAATCAGCTGAATAAATTCAAATTACAGGAGGAAATAAATCATGGCAAAATTAAATACAGAAGATGTTATTGCTTCTCTTAAAGAGATGACAATTCTTGAATTAAACGACTTAATCAAAGCAATCGAAGAAGAATTCGGTGTTACTGCTGCTGCTCCAGTTGCTGTTGCTGCTGCTGCTGACACTGCTGCTCCTACAGGACCTACTGAAGTTACTGTTACATTAACTGATGTTGGTGCTACTAAAGTTGCTGTTATCAAAGCAGTACGTGAAATCACTGGCTTAGGCTTAGTAGAAGCTAAGGGCTTAGTTGATAAGACTCCATCTGCAATCAAAGAAAACATCAAACCAGAAGAAGCTGAAGCTATCAAGGCTAAATTAGTAGAAGCTGGCGCAACTGTAGAAATTAAATAGTAGTCTTCATTCAGAATTTTTAATACAAAAAGCCGTAAAGGCTTTTTGTCACCTAAAAAGGACGGCGAACCTATGAATCATTATTTTACAGATAATCGTCAATTAGCTCAAAACCGGAAGGAAATAACTTTCCGGTTTTCGTGCTTTAAGTTTTCATTCATAACTGACAATGGTGTATTTTCTAAGGAATATGTCGATTATGGCTCAATGATTTTCTTAGAAGCGCTTGAAAAGGAAAATTAGGGAATAATCTGCTTGACGTTGGCTGCGGCTATGGGACTTTGGGAGTTGTGCTGAAGAAAATGAATCCGGCATCAAAGGTGACGATGATTGATGTTAATCCCCGGGCCCTTGAATTAGCTGCCATCAATGCCGAGAAGAATGAAACCGAGGTGGATATCCGTCAGAGTGATATCTATGCGAATGTATCGGAAGATAATTTTACGGATATTATCACAAATCCGCCGATACGTGCCGGCAAGGCAGTAATTTATAAAATATTTGATGAAGCATACGAACATCTTGCAGCCGGCGGGCATCTGTATGTGGTGATCCGCAAGCAGCATGGCGCCTTAAGCGCTCAGAAAGAGATCGCATCCGTATTTGGTAACTGTGACATCATTCATAAGGATCGAGGATATTTTGTCCTCAAATCAACGAAATAGATTGACAATTTGACAATAATTTGATATTATACTAAATTGCATAATACTAAAAATTTAAAATGGGTCAAAGTGCCCTGTTTTGACACTTTGCTCGGAGAAAGGATGGCGTACATGGAAGAACAGAAGACTTATCGAATCGTACCTTCAGGGAAAAAAGCTGAACGCAGAAACTATTCTAAGGTTAGCGGAAATCTTGAACTACCAAATCTGGTAGAAATCCAGACTGACTCTTTTAATTGGTTTATAAAAGAGGGCATTGCTGAAGTATTTAATGAGATTTACCCGATAACCAACTATGGAGGAAACATTAAGCTTAACTTCATTGATTACGAATTCGGAACGCCGAAATACAACGCAGAGGAATCACAGTTCCGCGAATGCAATTTTGCCGCACCTTTAAAGGCGAAGATGGAACTGGAAATTACTGATAACTCAACAGGTGAAGTCTTGAATAAATGGGAGGACGTGTTCCTTGGTGATTTCCCATTAATGACAGAAACAGGAACATTTATTATTAATGGCGCGGAACGTGTTATCGTTTCGCAAATTGTGCGTTCTCCAGGAGCGTATTTTGCCAGTGGATTTGAAGATAAGACAGGGAAGGAAACATTCAGCAGTGAATTGATTCCAAGCCGCGGTACTTGGCTGGAATTCTTCACTGAAATGAAGAAACCGGTGAATGGCCGTTCATTAACGGTTAGTATCGACCGTAAGCGTAAGATGACTTCTACGATTCTGTTTAAAGCGATTGGTATGGCTTTGGATATGGACCGCAGTGATGATCCTTATGATACGAAGCAGATGGAAACTTTCCTGAAAGCTATCGGCAGAACTTTAGTCGATGATCTTCCGCAGGATACTGAAAACCGTGAATTCATGAATTTATACTTAACGTTATATTCTGCATTCTTCGGTAAATATGAAGATATTGAAAATACATTGCTGGCTGATAAGGTTAAAACTACTCAGGAAGCATTGCTTTCAATCTATGAAAACCAGCGTTCAGATGAAATTCCTACATTAGATGGATCGATCACTTTAATGAATGCGAAATTCTTTGACCGCCGCCGTTATGACTTAACGAAGGCCGGCCGTTATAAATTAGGTAAGAAGCTGAATGCGATCAACCGCATTGAGCATCACCGTCTGGCTCAGGATATTGTTGGTGCTGACGGTACAGTATTTATGCCAAGCGGTACGATGATTAACCGTGATGAGCGTGAAGCGTTAAAGGCTGAATTGAAAAAGGGGTATTATGTTAATGCCTTCCCATTCAATCCGTTATTCTCTCATGATGATGTGGTTGCGGTTGAGACATCTGTTGGAACAGGTCTGTTAGGCCGTGTGCTTGCGAAGGATGTTGAACTTGATGATGTTACATATTACACAGGTGATGTCATTACTGAATGTGTATTAAAGGATTTAATGGCAAGCTGTGAAAAAGTTAATATTCAGGGCGGTGTCATTGCGAAGAAAGTAATGCTGACACAGGAAAATATGAATGCAGTATTGAACTATGGTCAGCGTTTATATGTGCTTGCAAGAGTTACTGATGAAAACGGCAATGAATTATTTGCTGAAGATGGTCTGAGCTTTGCTGACGGTTATCTGCCGCGCATGGAATCAACGACAATGTCAGCCGATAAGAATGATGAATTAAAAGGCCGTGTAAGAAATGGTGAACAGGTTGCCGTATGGCTGGTTGGTGCCGCCGTACAGGAAATCTTAGTGCGTGATGAAGATGATGCAGTGATTAAAATCATCGGTAATGACCCATTTGCCAATAAGCACACAATTACTATTTCCGATATGTATGCTTTCTATGACTATATGTTGAATGTTATGGAAGGTGTCGGTGAAACTGATGATATCGATATGCTGGGCAACCGCCGTATCCGTTCAGTCGGTGAATTAATTCAAAATCAGTTCCGTATTGGTTTAAGCCGTATGGAAAGAGTGGTTAAGGAACGTATGTCCATTGCGGAAATTGAAACCTTAACACCGAAAAATTAACCAATATCCGTCCATTGACGGCAGCTATTAAAGAATTCTTCTCTTCTTCACAGCTGTCTCAGTTCATGGATCAGCAGAACCCGCTTGCTGAATTGACCAATAAGCGCCGTATTTCCGCGTTAGGTCCAGGCGGTTTGACAAGAGACCGTGCCGGCTTTGAGGTTCGTGACGTTCACTCCTCACACTATGGCCGTATCTGTCCGATCGAGACACCAGAAGGACCAAACATCGGTTTGATTACAAACTTAACTTCTTATGCTCGTATTAATGAATATGGTTTCATTCAGACACCATACCGCAGAGTTATGTCCGATGGTTCAGTTCTTGAAGATGCGGTTTATTTATCCGCGGATGAAGAAGCCGATTATGTTATCGCTCAGGCCAATGAGGTTGTCGGCGGTCATTTGATCAATGAACAGGTCGTAGCCCGTTACCGCGGTGAAACAATTCTGGCCAAACGTGAACGCGTTGAGCTTGCCGACGTTTCTCCGAAACAAATTATCTCAGTCGCTACCGCTTGTATTCCATTCTTAGAAAACGACGATGCTTCCCGTGCCTGATGGGTGCCAACATGCAGCGTCAGGCTGTACCTTTGATTTCTCCGCACGCGCCATTTGTTGGTACGGGGATTGAATACCGTGTTGCCAAGGATTCAGGCAGCGGTGTTGTCTGCAAGGGTGACGGTATTATTGAATATGTAGATTCTACCCGTGTTGTGGTTGCTCAGGACAATGGTGACCGCCGCGAATATAAGCTGCGTAAATTTGCTCGTTCCAATGCCGGAACTAGTATCAACCAAATTCCTATCGTGAAGAAGGGAGAACGCGTTGAAAAGGGTGATATCCTTGTTGACGGTCCTTCGATGGAAAAAGGTGAATTGGCATTAGGTCAAAACGTAACAATTGCCTACATGTCATGGAATGGTTATAACTATGAGGATGCCATCATCATGTCAGAACGTCTTGTTCGTGATGATGTCTATACTTCAATTCATATCGAGGAATATGATATTGACTGCCGTGAAACAAAGCTGGGACCTGAAGAAATTACCCGTGATATTCCAAACGTCAGCGAAAACGCATGTCGTAACCTGGACTCAAGAGGTATCATCATGGTCGGTGCTGAAGTTATGGAAGGCGATATCTTAGTCGGTAAGGTTACACCTAAAGGTCAGAGTGAAATCTCTCCTGAAGAAAAACTGCTGCTGGCGATCTTCGGTGAAAAATCACGTGAAGTTCGTGACAATTCATTAAAGGTTCCGCATGGCGGTGCCGGTATCGTTCATTCAGTGCGTGTATTCAAGCGCAGTGAAGGTCATGAACTGCCGCCTGGAGTAAATGAAACAATTAAAGTTTACATCGTTCAGAAACGTAAGATTTCTGAAGGTGATAAGATGGCTGGCCGTCACGGTAACAAGGGTGTTATTTCTAAGATCCTGCCAGTGGAGGATATGCCGTATATGCCTGATGGAACACCAGTTGATATCATGTTGAATCCATTCGGTGTACCATCTCGTATGAACATCGGACAAGTATTAGAGATTCACTTGGGTTATGCTGCCAAGAAGCTGGGCGTTAAGTTTGCGACGCCGGTATTCGATGGTATCAATAATGATGAATTAGCTTCAATCATGTCTGAGGCTGAAATGACAAAGGATGGTAAGCAGGTACTTTATGATGGACGTACCGGCGATGCCTTCGATGAACGTATCTCAGTCGGTGTAATGTACATGATCAAGCTGGCGCACATGGTTGACGATAAGCTGCATGCGCGTGCTACTGGTCCATATAGTTTAGTTACTCAGCAGCCATTAGGAGGTAAAGCTCAAAATGGTGGTCAGCGTTTTGGTGAGATGGAAGTTTGGGCACTGGAAGCTTATGGTGCCGCTCACACATTACAGGAAATCTTAACGGTTAAATCTGATGATATCGTCGGCCGTACAAAGACTTATGAAGCAATCATTAAAGGCAAGGATATTCCTGAACCGGGTATTCCTGAATCCTTCCGTGTATTGAAGCATGAGCTGCAGGCATTAGCGCTTGATGTGAAGATGCTTGATGAGTTCGGCAACGAGGTCGATATTTCTAAGACTGACGGTGAGGAAGCAACAGCGGTAATTCCGCCGATTACACCGTTTGAGGAAGTTAAACCGGAAGAAGAGCTTGCTGATGAAATCGTTGATGATGAGTTAGATGAAGAATTAGAATCTGATGAAGAAATTGAAGATGAAGTGGATGCACTGTTGGATGACGACAGTGACATGGAATAAGAAGGAGGCGTAAACGATGAGTGTAAACAATTTTGCCTCAATCCAGATTCAGCTTGCCTCGCCGCAGCGAATTTTGGAATGGTCTCATGGTGAAGTAAAGAAACCGGAAACGATTAACTATCGTTCACAAAAACCGGAAAGAGACGGCTTATTCTGCGAACGTATTTTCGGTCCAAGCAAGGACTGGGAATGTTATTGCGGAAAGTACAAAAAGGTAAGATATAAGGGTGTTGTCTGCGATCGATGCGGTGTTGAAATCACTAAATCATCAGTACGCCGTGAACGTATGGGACACATTGAACTGGCGGCGCCGGTTGCTCATATCTGGTACTTGCGCGGTATTCCATCTCGTATGGCTTTATTACTTGATGTGACGCCAAAGCAATTGGAAGAAGTAGTTTATTTCGTATCTTGGATCGTTACGGACCCTAAGGATACAAAGCTGATGTATAAGCAAGTGCTTTCTGAGAAGGAATATCGTGAAAATGTGGCAATTTACGGCCCAGGTTCATTCACTGCTCAGACCGGTGCTGAAGCTGTTGAGACATTATTAAAAGAAGTTGATCTTGAAAAAGAATTCAATAACGTAGAAGCTGAATTAAAGAATGCGCAAGGTGAAAAACGTAAGAAACTGATCAAGCGCTTGGATACGATTGAAGCATTCCGCAATTCAGACAATAAGCCGGAGTGGATGGTACTGACAATGCTGCCGGTTATTCCGCCTGATCTGCGTCCAATGCTGCAATTGGATGGCGGCCGTTTCGCAACCAGTGACCTGAATGATTTATATCGCCGTGTTATCACAAGAATAATCGTTTAAAGAAACTGCTTGAACTTGGAACACCGGCAATCATCGTTCAAAATGAAAAACGTATGCTTCAGGAAGCAGTTGATGCGCTGATCGATAACGGACGCCGTTCTAAGCCAATCAGCGGTGCCGGCGGCCGTGCATTAAAATCATTGAGCCACTCGCTGAAAGGTAAACAAGGCCGTTTCCGTCAGAACCTGCTAGGTAAACGTGTTGACTTCTCAGGTCGTTCAGTTATCGCGGTAGGACCGGATCTGAAAATGTATCAGTGCGGTATTCCCCGTGAAATGGCAATTCAATTATTTAAACCATTCGTAATCAACGAAATCGTAAACCGTGAAATCGCAAGCAATCCAAAGACAGCTGAAAAGCTGATTGATCGTCTTGATCCGCGTGTTTGGGATATTGTGGAAGATGTTATTGATGGTTACCCTGTATTATTGAACCGTGCACCAACACTGCACCGTTTGGGTATCCAATCATTTAAACCAAAACTTGTTGAAGGACGCGCCATCCGTCTGCATCCACTGGTTACTACAGCATTCAACGCCGACTTTGACGGTGACCAAATGGCTGTCCATGTACCTTTGAGTGAAGAAGCAAGAGCTGAAGCATTAGTCTTAATGCTTGGTTCAAACAATATCTTAGGTCCTAAGGATGGTAAACCAATCGTTACGCCGTCACAGGACATGGTACTCGGTAACTTCTACTTAACAATGGAAGAAACTGCAGAGGAATTCCGTCAGGAAGCTGAACGTTACAGAAGTGTAGGCTGCCCGAAGGAAGCTGAATTGTGGGATCGTTATGCGGAAAATGAAGGTCATGTATTTAAGGATGTCAATGAAGTATTGATGGCTTATGATAACAAGATCGTTCATCTTCATACACGTATTGCGATTGCCGCAAAATCATTGAAGAAATCTTCATTCACTGAAGAACAGAATAGAAAATACTTAATGACAACAGTCGGTAAAGTAATTTTCAACAATATGTTCCCGGTTGATTTCCCATATCTGAATGAAGTATCTGATGAAACTTCATCGCTACACCGGATCGTTTCTTTATTGAACCAGGTTCAGATATTAAAGCTATCATTGCTTCACAGCCAATCATTCCGGAAGTAAAGAAGAAACAGTTAGGATTAGTTATCGCTCAGGTATTTGCTCGTTACAGCACTGAGAAAACTTCTGAAATTCTGGATGAAATCAAGAACATGGGATTCAAATATTCAACCGTGGCCGGTATTACCGTAGCCTTATCTGACATTCAGGTTGTAGAAAACAAGGATGATAAGATTGAGTTCGGTAAGCAGAAAGCTGAGGAATTAATGCGTCTGCGCCGTAAAGGTAAGCTGACGATGCAGGAATGGGAGGCTCACTTAAATAAATTGTGGGACAGCATTAAAAATCAGATCGGTGATGAGCTGATGGATAACCTGGATCGTAAGAATACAATCAACATGATGGCAACTTCTGGTGCCCGTGGTAATAAATCAAACTTTACACAGCTGGCCGGTATGCGTGGACTGATGAGTAAACCTTCTCAGTCTAAATCAGCAAAAGGGTATCAGCCTTCAATTATTGAGGTACCTATTTATAGCTGCTTCCGTGAAGGTCTGAACGTATCTGAATTCTTTATTTCAACTCACGGCGTGCGTAAAGGTCTTACCGATACAGCCTTGAAGACAGCTGAATCTGGATATCTGACACGCCGTCTGGTTGATGTTGCTCAGGATGTTGTCGTTAAACAGGAAGACTGTGGAACGGATAAGGGATTCTGGGTAGAAACCATTATTGACCGTAAGACAGGAACTGTGGTTCTGGATCTGCGTGATCGTTTGATCGGCCGTTATTCAAAACAGCAGGTTGTCGATCCTAAAACTAATGAAGTAATTATTGATTCTGATGAATACATGGATGAAATTATTGCACAGCGTATCGTTGATGCGGGTGTTGAAGGTATGTATATCCGTTCCGCATTTACATGTAAATCAATTTACGGTGTCTGCAAGAAGTGCTATGGACGCAACATGGCAACTGGTAAGGTTGTTGAAGTTGGTGAGTCAATCGGTATCATGGCAGCTCAGTCAATCGGTGAACCAGGTACACAGCTGACAATGAGAACCTTCCATACCGGTGGTGTAGCATCTGCCGGCGGCGGTGATATCACTCAAGGTTTGCCGCGTGTAGAGGAATTATTCGAAGCACGTTGTCCAAAGGGTGCAGCCGTATTGGCTCAGATCAGCGGTGAAATTACATCAATCCATCAGCTGGAAAACAGCAATGGCGTTGAAGTAATTATTACCAATGATAAGGAAAGTAAGGAACACAAACTGGCCCCGACTCAGGCAATTCGTTCTTGGCTGAAAGAAGGCAGTATGATTGAAGCCGGAGATAAGATTACTGAGGGTCCGATCGATCCGAAGGAACTGCTCCGTATTGCCGGTGTTCAGGAAGTTGAAAAATACATTCTGAAAGAGGTTAAGAAGGTTTATGCAAGTCAGGGTATCGATATTTCTGATAAGCATATCGAGGTTATGATTCGTCAGATGCTGAGAAAAGTTGTCGTTGTAGAGGGTAATGGTACAAACCTGAACCCAGGTGTTCAAATCTCATTACCGGAAATGACAAAGATCAACCGCAACGCATTATTGTCTGGCAAACAGCCGGCAGTATTCTCACCAGTATTGCTGGGTATTTCAAAAGCATCAGTAGAAACTGACTCATTCTTGTCAGCAGCATCATTCCAGGAAACAACAAAGGTTCTGACGGAAGCTGCAATCAAGGGTAAGAAAGACTACTTGATGGGTCTGAAAGAAAACGTAATTATCGGTAAACTGATTCCTGCCGGAACGGGCTGCAACGCTGATCGTGAAACATCACGTCAGATTGAAGAATTAGCGGCAGAATTAAGAGCTGAACGTATTTTAAGAAGCAATGATGACGATGAAAGCGAAGTTATGAATTTCTCGGCAGCAGAAAAAGTGAATGAAGATGTCATTCAGGAAATGCTTGCTGATGAGAGTTTGAGCGTCGTTGATGCTGAGGAATAAAAACAATTAACGGTATAATGAAAAGAGTGGAGAAATCTGCTCTTTTTTACGTTTTGGGATAATATTGCATACTTTGACTTATTTGTTTCGAAACAACAATAGTAGACGGATTTTTTTATATCAGTTATAATGCGAATAGAGGGAAGGAAAAGCAATGAAAAAAATAATATCAATGGCAATGTCTGCACTATTGATGTTTGGTCAATGCGCCTTTGGCTGCACTCATGTGCATACCGAAGAATGTGGAGAGAATGGCATTAATTGTAAACATGAATGTCATCATGTAACATTATTGAATGATGAACATGCACCCAACTAGCCAATAGTTTTATTGGCTACTTCATTGTTTAAAGAATATATGGATCAAAATATTGGGAAGGTATTAAGATTAATTAGAAAATATCGTGGTTTCACACTTAGAGAATTAGGCAAAAAACGGGAATACCATATAGCCGCCTAGGAAAATTCGAAGGTGGGAAAGAAATGCCAACTGATGAAGCTATTTCAAAAATAGAGAAAGTTTTGAATATGAAATTCCATGAATATTTTGAAATAGCAAAAAAATAGATATTATGTTTAATGAATTTTTAGATTCTTTATTCTATCATGATGATAGTAATGATTTATTTAAGACAAAAATAACAAATGGTAAAATAAAATTCAATTATAAATTTTTCATTTGGAAAAGCTCAATTAATCGAATATATAATATTGGTTTTAGATGAGAATTTTGAAAAAGCTAGATTGATGGAATCTAGTCTTTTAGAATATTTTGACAGTGATTTTGAATGTAAAGCCATTATTTATCAATATATAGGGTTATCTCATAGAATAGAAAAAGCATTATGATAAAGCGATATACTATTTTGAAAAAGCTATGTCAATGACAATAAATAGAAAATATAAAGCAATGTTATGTTTACATTCAAGCATTGCTTATAAAGATATTGGAAATATAGCAAAAGCAATGTTTTGCATTGAAGAATCGCACAGAATTTTTTCTGAGTATGGTTCTCTAAAAAGGGTAGCATATTGTTTTATAGAACATGCTCTTTTACTAAAGTCTAATTTTCAATATAAAGAATCGATTTCTTATTTTAACATTGCAATAAAAGCTTTAGAAATGATTGACTGTTCAGAATCACTCTATGCGAAGGTTTATCGTAACATGTGTTGGACAATGATTTTAGCGGGGGATTATAAAAGAGGACTGGAGTATCTTGAAGAAGCAATAGAGATTGAGCCGAAGCATGGTTTTACAGTTCTTTATGCAATCTGGTGTAACTATAAATTGCAGAATTATCAAGAAGCAGAACGATGGATTGAGGCTAATATTGATTTGCATAATAATGTAGAATATGGTAGTTTTTATGAATTGTTTGATCTGTTGGTGAAGTGTAGAGAGGGAGTACCTTCTGCAAAATCAGTAAATTTAGTAACTAAAATTATCGGAGATTTTAAGCAAGGCGAGGAATATGAACGAGTTAATTTTTATATAGACATCGCTTTAGATTTATTAAATAGAAGTGGCAATGAGCTAGAAAAAATAAAATATTTAGAAATGAAGGTAAATTTAACTAAAGGTCGTTTATTTGTATCGACACAAGATATTTGAATAATTGTGAATAGTGTGTTTTAATCTAGGTAACAAATCTTGCAAGTACTGTTAAAATGAAATTCCATGTTAAAGGAAGAAAGGAAAAATCATATGAAACTATTTAAAGGATTCTTATGCATGGTATTAAGTTTTTCTATTCTAGGTATCGATGCTATTCATGCCGAGGAAACAGGTTCAAATGGAATTAGTGAAGAAGGCAAGAAATATTTACAGTCAGAAGAATATAAAGAAAAAATCAAAGCTAAAAATGAATGGATGAGTAAACAACCTATGCTGTATAGAAGTGCGGGTAGGATGAACATTAAACATAGAAAGCAGTATACAAATACATGGTGTGGACCAGCTACCGCTCAAATGATTATCGAATATGTTACAGGTGTAATAGTAACACAAGGAGACTTGGCTGATGAAGCAAGGACAGATGTAGGTAAAGTAGGGACTTATGTAGATGATTTGGCAATCGTAGTTGCTACATATACAGATGTGCCTTATGAGTCAGCAAGTGTATATAATGGTAATTTTTATAATAACGTTAAAACGGATTTTGATCATGATTCCCAGTTGCATATGATGTAGATGCGTATGTATTAGATAAATTTTATGGTAAACCAACAGGCCATTATCTTGTTGGAGCAGGCTATTCATCTAGTGGTAGTCTATATTTTGTTGATCCATTTAAAGACAGTGATTATAATGGAACCGCAAGTCAGTCTTTGATGCTAGAAGCTCTTAAAGGAAATGGCGGTTATTATATTTATTAGTTTCTTAAGAGTATTTTAATAAATAGGCAACCCATAGAGTTCTTTTATGGGTTGCTTTGCTAATTAATCAAAGGAAGGTGATATGTTTGAATAAGCATAAATATTTAATTTGTCTATTAGTTCTAAATTTTATCAGTTCTTGTAAGGCAGAACCTATAAATATAGAGCCAGTTAAAATTATAAGTCGTACTAATGATAAATATGTGGTTGAAGAAATCGAACTTCCAACAGTATTACAATTTCAAAATGAGCCAATGATATATATTGATGTATTCCATAATGAAGGATACCAGTTGACAATTAATTGTTTTAGATAAAACCAAATCAAATTTATATCCTGTTGATGCTAGCTATAAGTATAATTTGTTAACCAACGAATTAACTAATAACGAACGATTAATAGTGGATGATTATCGGGTATATTATCAAATAAATGATGAGTTTGGCAGTACTTATCAATTAGTAGGATATTATATTAATGGTTTGCAGTATTTGGAATTATATTATAATGGAAAGCCAATCGTAAATACAAATGTACTTTCAATTAATACCTTCAATCTGAGAGGATTTCAACTACTAAATGGACATATATATATTTTTATTGAAGAAATATTAGAAGATAACAATTTTACTAAATGGACAATGTATGAATTAAATCAGGGTACAGCGAAAGCACTTTATAGTCTTGATACAGTCAGAGCATGGGGTGGAAATATTGTTGATAAAGAAAGTTTGACTGTTACTCTGCCACCAATTCAAAACAATTCTAAAAATAGGATGGCTTATGTTATTCGAGAAGATGAGGAATATTATGTGGAACTTTTTGATGGAGTTAATTTAGTTGAATTTGAGGTTCCAAGTACACCAGTAACAATTATTCCACTAGAGAATTATGTACTATATTATTTTAGTGAATGGCAAGATGAAAATGGTGACGAAGTTATTTATCCTTTATATTGTTATAATGTTCAAACTGGAGATATAAAACAAATTGATACGTTGGATTATCAAATAGGAATGACATATCAGGCGCAAGGTAACGAATTTTATCGTGAAGATAGAAATGAAATGCTTAATGTCTGTAATGTGAGTGAAGATGAACTTAAATGCCGTCAAATAGAAGACATTGCAAATATTATGACAATTGATGCGATTTACCAATTAGATGATAATACTGATTTTGTTCATATTACAGATCATGATTTCAATAATCACATATATTTAATTCATTGGAATTAGTTCATGTTTTCCCCATTCTCTCGCTGCGCGCGAGCATAATTGTTTATGAAACAACACATAGCCAAATCGGGAACCTAATCAAAGTTATATTGCTAACAACAGTTTCATTGAATTGTTATCATTCATTTTTATGATTGTTCGTATTTGTGTAATTGCACCCATTTTTAAAGAAATTATTTTTCGAGGAATTTGCTGAAACATCATATTTTGTAGCCCTACAAGCAATATAGACAAAATAATTGATGAAAAGAGTATCAAAGATAGTTTGTATAATCAACTTGAGATTCGCAACCTACAGATGTGTGAAAATGCTAAAGAAAATTGTTATGAAGATGATTTGTCCATTTCAGATTTAATTTATTATGTTGATGAAGAACAAAAGCTACATTTTTATTGTGATAAAATTTTTGAAAATGTAGAATTCGGTTATCCATTTGTAGGTGAAGATTTGTTTTTTAAATATGAATCATGATTGAAAAAATAGATAAGAATAACCTGCTTCTCTGTTAGTGTCTGCTTCTGCGTAAAGGTATAACAATCAGCCAGTATAAGAAGAAATGATAGAATATTGAGGAGGAGACATATGAAAAAATATATTTATTGATTTTAGCTGTTTTTGTAGGTGTATCAATACTATATAGTTTAAACGCTTCTAATTCATTTAGAATCATACTTCAGCTGTTAGGAACCATTATAATTGCCGGTGAGTACTATAAAGTGTTTCATCAAAAGGAAGATATAGTTAGTGATACTGATTATCCTGCAATGTTTATTCTTAAATGCATGATTTGAAGTTTAACTTAAGTATGCTACAATGAATACAGCGAGGAAAATAACTATGAAATATTTAAAACTGAATCAAGATTTAGAAGTATCACGTTTAGTATTCGGCTGTATGCGTATTTCTGGACTGAGTGTTAAAGAGCTTAATGATTTAATTGTTTGCGCGATGGAAGAAGGGGTTAATTTCTTTGATCACGCGGATATTTATGGCGGCGGTCAGTCAGAGATATTATTCGGCGAAGTGTTAAAACAGCATCCTGAATATCGTGAAAAAATGATAATTCAAAGTAAATGTGCCATACGTAAAGGGATAGTCGGTTATTATGATTTCAGTAAGGAGCATATACTTAATTCGGTCAATCAAAGTATTGAACGATTACAGTGCGGATATTTAGATGTATTATTGCTGCATCGACCTGATACATTAATGGAATTCGATGAAGTGGCAGAGGCTTTCAACGAGCTTCAGCAAAGCGGCAAAGTAAAATACTTTGGTGTTTCCAATATGAATAGTATGCAGATTCAGATGCTGCAGAAGCATCTAGATCAAAAACTGATGTTTAATCAGCTGCAATTCAGTCCGATTCACTGCGACATGATCAATAGCGGTATTTTTGCCAATATGAAAGAGGAACAAGCTTTAGATCATGACGGCAGTATCCTTGAGTATTGCCGTATGGAAGATATTACGATACAGGCATGGTCGATCATGCAGGCATCTTGGGCAGAAGGAACATTCCTGGATAATCCTAATTATGCGGCTTTTAATGATTGCCTGCAGGAATATGCTGAAAGATATCAAGTAAGTAAATCAGCAATCGTAATCGCTTGGATTTTACGTCATCCAGCAAACATGCAGCCTATTTTGGCACAACCAAAACAAGGCATCTTAAAGAAATGGCAGCAGGCTGTTCAATTGAATTAAGCCGGGAAGAATGGTATCACATTTATACTAAAGCTATCGAAAGAAAGCTGCCGTAGAGTTCTGTTTGTATTTAATTATTATCAGCATTAGGATTAGTTCGGAAAAAGGGATGTCTGTTATAAAAAATTATTCAATAAACATTCTTAAGCTGTCAGGTATTGAATATTTTTGATGATATCATTAAACAAAAATATTCTTCTTTAAGATGAATTTTTTGTTGTGGGATATATTTTAGGATATATTAAATGAATTCATCAGACAGCCAAATAAAATTTTAATAGTTGCTAGCCACCATATGATGTGGAAGGCTTGGCGGATGATGCCTTGTTAATTAAAAAACAGAAACACTATATTTATGAATAGGAATAACATGAAATTTTAAGAGGATTAAAATTAAAAATTAGCCTTACAGGGCTTTTTTATACGGGAGATTATTACATCACAGGCTTGTATTCCATCTTTACAGCCCTTTTCGTAGAATATTTTACTTTGTTACAGTATAATAAAATTATCTAAAGAAGTGTGGGTATTAACTCAAAGGGAGGAATAATTATGTTTAACGGCGTTATTGGCATGGAGAATTAATACTATTACTTATTTGTGTGGCTGTGCTCAGAGCAGCTTATGAAATTATTCGATTTTTGAGAAAAAAGTCAAAATGGCAGTCTGATTAGACTGATTTTATAGGGGAGAAGCATGAAAATAAAACTGGTGAGTGCATTGAATGATGCGTTTATACTTTTTGGAGTTCTTACTTTTATAAATATAGTTTTATGCCAATTGGGTATCTATGGTTATCCGGCTTTTGAGATGGAACTTAGTGTTTTAAGTTCGTTATTTCCTGAATATAGGGAACTTATCATCAGATATTCAATTATTATAATATATACGCTTTGCTGTATCTTCTATCTGATTGTGTTTAAACCTCTGAAGAAATATAGTGAAATGAGTTTGCTGCTGCCCAAGGCTGTGATATACATTATCAGTTCAATAGCTGTAGTTATGCTGATTGTTATTGCTTTCCTTATTTATAAATTTCAATTAATTCAGACTGGAAATAGTATCGCGTTGTTTATCTGCATTGAGATGACGAACATGGGAATAACGCTGCTCGGTATAAATTTAAAAAGATACCAAGGTTAATAAATAAAAAGGTGGCATCAAGATGAAAAGAGCATTGAGACAAGCTTGTTTAATCAGCTGCAAGCTAAAGGACTAGGTGTCTGTGATGATAAGCAGGAAAACTGTTATGCAGATGATCTGTCAGCGGCTGATTTAGTCTATTATATTGATGAAAAAAGAATCTTTATTTTTATAGTGAGAAGATTTTTGAAACTGCCGAATTTGGTTATCCGCAAAAAGACCCATATATATTTTATCAATACCAGTAACTTAAACTTTATATATACAGGCGGGCCATGAATCAGAGTGACACATGAAATGACGGTGGAGCTAACTTCCCGTTTCAACTTATTAAATCTGTGGTAAAATATAAGATAATGAATAAAGAAGGAGTTCTTATGAGAGGAATTAGTTTAGTGTTGTTGGCAATTTTACTTAGTGCTTGTACAGCTGCTGAGCCGAAATGGAAATTAGAAATGGAAGCGCCAAAGAATGCTTTGGTTGATCCGATTCCGGGTGTTGAAGATAATTTAGAATACAGTTATTTTTCTGCAGGATATACGTTGTATGAGGAGCCGGACATGAGCGATGACCGCCTGCTGAGTCAAGCTGATATTGAAAGAGCTTTAAACAGCAAATTTAATCTGGATAACTTCGATTCACTGACGAGTTTGCCGGTATATCATAAGACAGCGCTGAATGAAGACCAGATGCGGATAAAAGCAGATTTAATGGCAGCTGCTTTAAATGTGGACATAATCAGCTATGATTATTATGAACCACTTGATTTTCGTGCCGAAGATTTTAATATTGCTCATGAAACTGAATTAATGAGTACCCAAAGTGAATTGCTGGCCGTTTTTAAAGAGGGAAATCTTTTGATTAAACAAAATGGCAGCATTGTTGTGGAATTAAATGTACCTTATGATGAAGATTTTGTATATGAGTACAGTGAGCAGGGAATCAAGGCAGCGGCTGAGTTTTTCTATACTCAGTATCTAAGCGTACTTGTGAATTTTGAAAAACCTATCATCCAGGTTGATACGAAAACGCAGCTTGTTGATGGAACGCTTCAAAATGAATACCATGGCTATATATATAATGAAAGAACATCTTCTATGACTGATCAGTTACTTGCGCAGGCTTTCCAGCGCATCAATGTTGAATTTGATGAGAAAGGATTGACCAGTTTTACAATTAGTTGTCTGAATGGTGAATATGTCGGCAATAGTTTGCTGCTTGATCCATATGAAGCCGTTGTGCAGCTTCAGGTAATAGATCCTGAATTGAATTTGCCCATGGATATCAGAGCCGTTGAATTAACCTATGCCAATCAGGATTATCAGTATGATGCGGTACCAATCTATAATATTTATGGGTATGATATGCATGGTCAGGGAGTTAAAGCTGATGTGCCGGCAATCGCGGTTGATTCTGAATTGGTTTATGAAGCACCGAGAATTTATACGGAACTGCATCTGCCGCTGCATTATAATTGTATCTATTACTAAAGAGATGAAATCATTGCTGTTTCATCTTTTTTTATGTGATAGAACTTTAAAGAGCGATCGCTTGCCTTTGCAAAGCTATGATTTCTGAGCCATGAATTGATGTTAAATAAAGAGGGCGGAAGTAAGCATAATATAAAGGCTGCCTTTGATTTGGGATTCTCATTCTTATGGTATGAGATTTAATTTGACCTCTGTTTATGAAACACTTGATTCGGCTTAGTAAAGAGGAACAGACGATGTCTAAAAAATAAAGAATGAAGCTGGTGCCGCTGTTGCTGAAAATGAAAATTCATAGCAGCTGGTGAACGCAAGACATGTAATAAATTAAGGGGAGTGCTTCAATATCGAGGACTGCCTTTTCTTGTAACTGCTTCCGCCAAGTAAATGATTGCGCATACGATACTAGGGGAAAGGCTGAGATCATACAAAGTGAAGGAAAATTTAAGCGTAAGGCCGTAAAATCAGGACATGAACCGCTTACAAATTTGTGACTAAAAATTCACATGAATAAGGCATGAATAATAAGCGAAAAAGTTTCAAAAAAAACG
>BBZX01000003.1 GCA_001305055.1 Clostridia bacterium UC5.1-1C12 | reverse complement strand
ACTTTTTTTAAATAATTAGTTGAAATTAAAATTACCCTCTTTTTCATAGGTTTAAAACCATTTCATTCATACATGTCTTATCCCATATATAAGAACAGATCAGCATCTCTATAAAAAAGATCTCTCTATATATAACGCTGAGAGATCTATCTATAATATATTAATCTACTTCGCCGGGTTTGATCATGATCCATGCGACTGCAAAGGCTGCCGCAAATGAGAGGACAACCGTAATACAGGCATTAATCAGATTCATCGGATTTTCTAAACTGATGAACACCGGCAATGTCGGCAAGCCGGGTGCTCCTTTCGCAAAACGGACAACATGTGTAATGCCAGCATAGAAACCGCCGACACCGCCGCCGATTACTGTCGCAATCAATGATTTTTTATTCTTGGCTGTAAATCCATACAATGCCGGTTCGGTAATACCACATAATGCGGTAACACCTGCCGTAAATGCCAAGGGCTTTACCTTTTCATCTTTTGATTTAAAAGAAAGCACTAAGGTTGATGCACCCTGTGCAATATTACTTGCAAGCATACCTGTTCCTAATAAAGAACTATATCCAATTTGTGCTATCTGCATGGTTTCTAATGTACCCACAGCACGATGCATTCCCACAAAGACTAAAAATGGTGAAACAGCACCTACGATCATCGGTACTAAAAATGGTACTGAAGCATCAATGGCCGCAAAAACATTCATCAGCCAATCGCCAAGAATAGCACCAATCGGCCCCAGCAGCAGCAATCCTACCGGAAACGTAATCAACAGCGTCAGCATTGGCTCCATGATTGCTTTGATGACTTTAGGTGAGATCCGTCGGGCAAAACGTTCCACATAAGACATAAACCAAACCGTCAGGATCGTTGGGAAAACAGTCGATGAATAATTATATAAGACCACCGGAATCCCAAAAAACGAAATAGCTTCCCCTGCGCTTACCATACCCGTATATGTTGGGTGAACAAACATCGCCGCGATAGCTGCAGCAATATATTTATTGCAGCCAAAGTAAGTAGCCGCTGTCACCCCTAAATAAATTGGCAGGAAATAGAAAATGGTATCCGAAACATAATTTATAATAATATATTCCTGCGAAGTCTTTGCCAAGCCAAATACCGCAACTAAAATAGCCAGCACCGCTTTAATCATACCTGCCGCTGTAAAAGCTGGCACTAAAGGTGTAAACATACTGCTGCACGCATCAAAGAATTTACCGACAACAGCATTCTTTTTATTTGATTTAGGATCCGTTGTTTTTGTTTCATTGACAGTCATTGATGAATCAGCTGTTTCTACCAGTTGGCTGACAATACTATATAATTCTGGTGCATCACTACCGATAATGATCTGCGTTTGAGCGCCCACCTTCATTACCTTAATTACTTCCGGAATACTCAGCAATGCTTCCTCATTCACCTTTCCCTGATCAATCAGCGTCAGCCGCAGCCTTGTTGCGCAATGCGATACTGCTTTAATATTTGACGCTCCGCCTACAAATTCAATACACTTTTCAGCAAGTTCTTTCATAACTTTCTCCTTTGCAATTTTTAAATAAGATAAAACCAATCTAAAGCAATGGGCTTGTTAATCCCCGATACTGATCTTGCCTACTGAAAGTAACAATTCTGGTTATCCATTTTACTATTTCATAATTCTGATTAATTCATCGTTCGCTTCAACAACCTCCTTTTGTGTACATGCCACACCTTGAAAGCACTTTGTATTAGATACAATTACAATAACATCATCAAGATAGCCTGCCGCCTTAATTTTGGCCGTCGAAAAGCTCATTAAGCGATCTCCCTGTTTCACGCTTTCACCTTTTTCCACCATCATCGTAAAACCTTCACCAGCCATCATAACGGTATCTAAACCAACATGGATTAATAATTCAATTCCATCATTGCTCATTAATCCTATGGCATGCTTAGTTTCTGTAACTAAAATCACCTTGCCGTCAAAAGGAGCATAAATTGTTTCCTCCATGGTGAGATGACACAGCCTTCACCCAATAATCTTTCTGAGAATACACCATCCTTCAGCCCTTCCAACGGTTTCACATAACCGGCAGCTGGAGCACCTACAATCATTCCTTCATTTTCCTTTTTCTTAAAAACAGCCTTGAATATTCCCATCTTAATCACCTGCCTTATAATATACGCCCTTGGGATAATCCGGCTCAACAGACATCGTAAACCAATCATTAATACGCTTGATTTCTGCGCAGGGCATTAATTGCTGAGGACGCTGTGCCAATCGATAGAAACAAGGAAAAACAATTTCAACAATTGCACATTTTTTATCTTCCAGTTGATTCTGCAAAGCCTGTTTCAAATCATTTTCCAAATCGATCATCTGCGCCGGTGTCCGCACACCCTTGCGGCTGGCAAAAGAAACCGTTTCACTTTTGCTGACAGCTTCTAATATATGACTGCCGCCCTTAAGCAGTTTTGTGATTTCAACATCTGACTCAAACCAATTTAACGTATTAATAATCGTAACTTTTTCATTTCCCAGTGAGCGATACCGTTCTTCATTTAATGCCGTGGTATGCTGCTTGCTGCTGGCACATATTATAATCACCACTCTATCCGGATTGGCATGTTTATAATTTAACCCATCAATATAAAATTGTTCATCAGTATAGTCATGAATCTCCACATGTAAATTCACATCCGACGCTTTCTTTTTAAATAATACTGTACGTTCAGCAATACCTAATTCCATAATTACATCGGCTAACGCTTTACTTAATGAACCAAGACTGCAGCCAGCATGCGGAGGTATATCCTTTTTATTAATTAAGTCATAGCCATTTACTCTGTTTGGGATATGAATCGCACCGGCTGTACACATCAGTTCACAGAGTCCGCATTCGATGCATGCCATTTCATTATTAAACTGTATATAGTGCACACCTCGCTCATTCACATCATTTTCTTTTGATAAAACCAAAAGCTGACGGGGACAGAATTCCAGGCAGTTCCCGCATCCAGTACATTGCTTTTTATTTAAGTTTGCACTCATTGCTTATCACCTCGCTGAATGGATTTCAGCATATTATTAATATGAACTGCTAAATACCCTTTTTCTTCTTCATTAATCACCACATGAAATTCATCAGCTATCGTTTGAACATTCTTCTCAACACACCCCTCTAATTCAGGATGCTCTTTAATAAAAATCTTGTATAACGACGAATTCCCTTCAGCTGAAAAATTACCATCATGAATGCGGGCTGCCAAAAAGCTTAAATGTGTCAAAAAACGTGTGTAATACAACGAAGAGCGATCCAATTTAACGTTCAGATAGTCTTCTATATCGCTGATAATCCTTTCCTGAAATAAGAGCCGGTACTTCGTGTCACTCCGAAAGGTATTCCCTTGTGAACTGATATAATGAAGAACAATATACCCTGCTTCATCTTCACTCAATAAGACCTCCGTTTCTCTTTCAATGATCCCCAAGCCTGCCTTTGCAATCATAAATTCTTTTGGATAAATATTTTTAACCTCCTGAATGATATCCAAAGGCAATTCAAAACCATCTTTTTTATTTGCCACCGCATTTGAAATATGATCAGATAAACTGATCATCATCATATCATTGACTTTAACTTCCAGCCGCGATTCAAATAAACTGATAATTTCAGAAGCAATATCAATATAGATCGGATTTATATCTTCAACTAAATTGGACAGATAATTCTTTTCTTTTGGATCAGCCGCCGCAAATACCTTAAGCACTTGAGCTGCTTCCACAAGATCACCGCTCTTTTGCCGAAGCCAATGGCCTTGCCAAAAAGAATTATCTCATTTTGCTCCTCATCCTGTGAAAACACTACATTGTTGTTAATCAATTTTGTGATTCGATAATTATTCATATCATTTACCCCTTTGCCATAAAAAGAACATAAAAAAACCAGTACATAATGACGTTCATCATTAGATACTGATCTTGCCTTCTTCAGTTACAATTCTGGATATCTGCCTTTATTATATAATAAATGAAACCGTTGTCAATTAAAAATTAACTTTACATTCAGGAATATTCTGACAGTCATATTAAAATAAAAGCTACTTATTATTGAGTAGCTTTCAAATAAACATCATACAGTTTCATTATTTCTTTATGATCAAAGGGTGAACGCTGATGTTCAATATCATCCATCAATTCTGTCAGACCTGATTCGATCGCCTTTTTTAATTTAGGACCGTAACCCATTTCTTCACCATGCTCTTCATACTCATCTTCATCAAGCAAAATCGTTTTACCGAGCGGATTAACCTTCACATCAAGATCATAATCAATATTTTTCAGTGCTTCGCCGTCATAAATACTGGGTGAAGCAAGATTACAATAATAGAAAATTCCTGTTTTCCTTATCATACAGATTACATTATACCATTTATCCGGATAGAAGAAACAAATCGCCGGTTCACGGGTGATCCATTTTCTGCCATCGGCTTCGCTGACCCAAGTTTTATTTGTGACTGCGACAATACGCTTGTTGTTTGATTCGATTACAAAGCCTTTAGCCCAAGTTCGGTGAAGAGAACCATCATGCTTAAAACTCTGAATATAAATTGATTCATACAATGAAGGAAGCATAATTTTTCACCTCTGGTTATTTATTATACCAAAATATTGTCTTTTATTGAATACCCAAGTTAAAAAGCGAGCATATTAGTCATGTAAGGAGGTCGTAATTATGACATTAACACCCAAGGACTGTCTTTATATTGAAGACTCAATTAACGCTTCTGTATTATTAAATAAACAGCTTAACTGCGAGATGGAAAAGCTGGAAGATGAACAGGCTAAAGAGCTTGTATCAAAAGTCTGCACTGCTTTAAAAGAACAGGCTGAAGAATTATTAAAGGTTATGGAGGGTTAAATGATGGCTCAGCAAAATAAAGATCAAGATATTATCAATTGCATGCTTATTTCTTTAAAGCATTTAAAAGCATTATTCAATACTTTCTCACAGGAAGCCGGAACTTGCGAGTTGTATGAAAAAGTGGATTCAATTTATGAGACCATTTCTGAATTACAGCGTGAAACTTATGATTTCATGATTGAACAGAATTGGATGCAGGTAGAAGCTCAGGCTGAAGCTAAGATTGAAAAAGCCGCTAAAAAGCTTCAAAAACAAGTATCAAGCATGGCATAATCCAATCAGCAGAAATTCTGCTGATTTTTTAATTTCTGATTTTTTACTTCTAAATTACGATTTCATGCTATTATACTAAATATGGAGGGAACGTATGAAAGAAACATTTTATCATGAATTAGCAATGCAGCTGCGTGCATTGATTGAAGATGAGAGTGATAAACTGGCTGTATTGTCAAATGCTTCAGCTTGTTTAAATGATGCACTGACAGATATTAACTGGGTTGGCTTTTATTTATATAAAGAGGGGGAGCTTGTGCTTGGACCTTTTCAGGGCAAAGTGGCCTGTACCCATATTCCATTGGGTAAAGGAGTATGCGGTACAGCAGCCTTAAGCGGTCATATTCAGCGGGTTGCTGATGTCCATCAATTTCCAGGTCATATCGCCTGTGACAGTGCCAGTAATTCAGAGATTGTTGTGCCATTAATTAAAAATCAGCTGCTGATGGGGGTTCTCGATATTGATTCTGCGTCACTGAATCGTTTTGATGAAAGTGATGAAAAGGGTCTGAAGCAGATTGCCGAAATTATAACTGAGTTTGGATTCTAACATAAAGCGTACAGTTTTGGCTGTACGCTTTATTTATTATTGATATTCAAATAAGCCGAAGCACTGCTGATAGCCTCTCTTGCGGAAAATAAGCGGCACGCCGTATTGCCTACCTCAAGTATTTTAACAACTCCGCGCTCTTCCATATTGGCTCCGATGGCTTTATATGAATTGGTATTCATTTCTTTATCAAGCATTTTAATCCAATGGATATTGCCGCCCTTTTCAATTGGATAAGTCAAGATTCGGATCGGACAAGCACGATTGTTGTATTGAGCCAGATCAAACATCTCACATTTATCATAATTCATACCGGCTAACAGTACAAAACCATTTAAGTCAACGATCTTGCTTAACGGTGAATCTTTTGACAAGCCAAAATGCAGAGGATGCTTTTCCACAATCAGTTTGGCATATTTGCCCCATGCCAGAAAAGAATAAGCAGGATGATTGCTGCGCAGTACAGCTTCATTGCGCATGAATTGAACGGTAACTTCACCCATGTTCACCGGTGTGCTGAGCCTTTTATTAAATGGCAGGATCGCCTGTCTGATTTCCGGCCAGCATGCTCTTGGCACAGTCCCGCTTTTATACATTGAGGGATCAGACAGATTTCTGGTAAAGGCCGGCATGACGATTGTCCCATCATATGTGACAGTTTCCATCAAGGCATCAATAATTGCCTGAGCCCCGCCGACTACCCAGCCAAACGGACGCAGTGAGGACTGCACAAAAACAAGCATTCCCTTACGAATACCCATTTGCGCAATGCCATTTTTAAATCATCCTTGGTTAATACACCATTATCCATGATCCACCTCATCAGTTATATAGCTTATTATACACTATTTTATTAATGATGGCTATGTGCCAATTTACTTGCAGCCGATGCCGCGATTGCACCGACAATATCGTCGAGGAACGTATTGCATACCACATGGTGTTCATTCAGTTTACCGATAATACCTGGTTTTACTTTATCTATATAGCCATAATTCGTTAAAGCAATGGATCCGTATAAATTACAAATACCATATGCCAGCACTTCATCTATACCATACAAGCCTTCATCACGCATTAATATATCCTTTTAATTCAGGATCACACATATCGGTTTCAGCACTTTTATCTAAAAACAAGCCGGTGATGATCGCATGCTGAACCTCGCGTTTTTCGATGACTCCCTTTACTGCTTTTACGGCTAATTCCATTGTCAGCTCCGGGTAATACTTGCCTTGCAGATAAAGTACACATTCCGCGATATCACTCAATTCCACACCCCGTTCATTTAATAAATCAATACATTTCTGATACATAAACTGCCTCCTTGATTGTTTCTATCTGATAAGCCGCAAGCTTTTCAATAATTTTTTCTTCACTTAATACAAATGTTTTCTCATGCTTCTTTTCATTTTCAAGAAGCAGGGCACAAAGGGCGTATTCCAATGCTTTTTCAATCGGCATATGCTGAAGCATTTTAGTCAAAAAAGCGCTCAATACAATTTCATAGGCTGAAGTTTGATCCAAGACTTTGCATTGTGGGCTGACAGCCTGAATAATACATTGCGGATCAGCATAATAAATACCGTTTTCACCTGCAATCAGCAAGAGTGAGCGCAGATGCAGCTGATCAAGCATAATTCTTATTGTATGATGCAGATCTTCAATTGACAGCTTTAAGTCTTCACTCAGCATTCGCTCATTGAACTGCACGCCCTGAAACAGCGGCAGAATATTAATTAGCGGCTGAATGCTTTTATCCGCAACCGGCAGCAGCCATGTCTGAGCATGCTGATGAGCGATAAACTGCAGCTGATCAACCGTAAGATTATTGTCTGCAATAAATGTGTCATCATAAGTAAAATCCTGCATTGTAGTATAAAGATATAGATGATCGATCGCATTCAGCACACCGGCATCCAGCATTGATGAAACCGGCTGATCAAATTCATCACACAAAACTAATAGACCGGAAGTTTTATCAGAGGGCAGCTGTTTCACATAACTGATATCAATTCCTTTAGCAATTGCATCTTCCATCAGAACTTTACCTGTCATATCCAAACCGCACGCACTGACAAGGATAGCATGATGACCTAAGGCGGCAAGTTTTTCCGCCGCATTTCTTGCTACTCCGCCAGCCTGCCCGCGCAGACGGATCGGCTGATTCATGCCCTCGCTCTTCTGATAAGGGATGACCCGCAAATCATAAATCATCGCACCCATTAAGACAAAACGCTCCATATTTTTCCGGCTCACTTTCTGATAGGTTTATTATACAACAAAGTGTCTTAGAATGTTTGTTTAATTCCCAACTTTGCGTTAAAATAAAGAGGACTAGTAACATTGTTCAAAGGAGGACGCTGATGAATAAAGAAGAAGCTTTAAGCTTTTTAAAAGCTTATGAAGAAAAAACAAACGCATATCATCTGGCATTATCAACAATGTCGTTTGATATGGCAACGATTGCTCCAAAGGATGGCGCTGATTACCGCATAAAAATGATGTCAATACTTGAAGGTGAATACCTGACATATAGCACTGATCCAGAGAATATGAAAAAAATCGAAGCAATGGCGGACATGGAGCTTGATGAATTAAGTGCCAAAGCTGTTAAACAGCATTTAATGCAGTTAAAGGAAATCCGCATGATTCCTAAGGATGTGTACATGGCTTATCAGGAATTACTCGGTAAGAGTAATGTCCTTTGGGAAGAATGTAAAAAGAACAGCGATTGGGAAAACTATAAAAAAATGCTGGCTGACGTAATTACCGCTACCCGCAGTTATACTGACTACTATCGCGGTGATTTGAGCTGTTACGACGCTCTGCTTGACCGCAATGAGCCAGGCATGAATATTGAAAAATATGACGCGTTTTTTAAAAACATTAAAGATCGTCTGCTTCCTTTCATAAAAAAGTACAGGCAGCCAAACAGATTGATACTTCTGTTTTAAAGCAGCATTATCCGCAGCAGGATCAGGAAAAAGTGATGGAGGATTTGAAGAAATTCATGAACTTCGATCCTAACCGCTGTTATATGGGGGTTTCTGTTCACCCGTTTACATCACCTTTTTCATTAAAGGATGTGCGTCTGACAACTGCTTATCGTGAAAATGCACTGACATCAAGCATTTTCTCAATCATTCATGAATATGGCCATGCACAGTATATGCTGCATGTAGATGAAAAGCTGGAAGGATCGATTCTTGCCGGTAATATGAGCAACGGCATGCATGAATCCCAGTCCCGCTTATTAGAAAACTTCATCGCCCGCACTAAAGCTTTCTGGTCATGCAATTATGAAACCTTGAAGAATCGCTTCCCGGAACAGTTAAAGAATGTATCGATTGATGAATTTGTTCAGATGATTAACGCTTCCTCAGCTTCCTTTATCCGTACAGAAGCCGATGAGCTGACTTATCCGCTGCATATCCTGATTCGTTATGAATTGGAAAAACAATTGTTCAATGGCGAGGTTGATTTTGAACATCTTGATCAGTTATGGGCCGATAAATATGAGGAGTATTTGGGGATTCGGCCGCAGAATGCAGCTGAAGGTATTCTTCAGGATGTTCACTGGCCGCAGGGCTTATTCGGATATTTCCCTACCTATGCGCTCGGTACCGCTTATGCGGCACAATTCTATCAGGCTATGTGCGTGATATTAATGTAGAAGCAGCACTGACAAATAATGAATTCAGTAAGATCACAGACTGGCTGACAGAAAACATTCACCAGTATGGCAGCAGTAAGAATGCTGATGAGCTGCTTCATGATGTCTGCCATCAAAAGTTTGATTCCAATATTTATATTGATTATCTGATTGATAAATACACTAAGCTTTATAATTTGGATTAACGAAAACAACAAAATAAATATTTAGATAAGAAAAGTTTGAATTAAGTAAATTCAGACTTTTTTTATGCTTTTAAGTGTTGTTGCTTGAATTTTATTCAGCATAATCAAAAAGGCTGAATTCAAAAATTCAGTCTTTCTTTATATATACTTATTATGTATATCATTTATTCAACTTATATGGTAAATGAATACCCGCTTATTATCAAGGAGGTTGTTGATTATGAATAAAAAATCTATTTAAACAAAGAACTTTATTTTAGTATGCTTAGCGGCTACTATATACGTGCGGATGCTTGACAGTAACCTTGCTTCTTATGCTAATATCATTCGCATTTGGACTTATGCTTGGTCTGGCACTTGCTGATATGGGCGGTTATTCCACAATGTTTCTCGTCTGATTATCTATGCACTCGGTGTTGTATTGGCTTGGTTAATTAATTATGAAAAAAAACAGAAATCACAAGGTATTGAAGCTGATAAAATAAATACAATGGAGAATAAGACTTCGGCGGGAATCATCATATTTACAGCTGTCTTCTCACTTATTTCGCTAAATAAAAAAGCACGTGAAAAACGAAGTGATGTCTGATAACCGTCATTCATAAGATGCAGCGACCGGATATTCTATTAATCAAATAAATAATTGGATGCTTAAATGATTGGGCATCCTTTGTTATGGCGAAGATCGGATCCCAGCAGCATATTTCTCAGGAGAATTCGCCGATTCCACCCACGATCATAAGTAATTAACATAATAAAGAGGATGCGAATATTTCTCTCAATATCGCATCCTCTTTTAATGATATGATTTACATATACTGAATCCTATCTCGATCGCTGATTTGGTCGGTAAGCGATCAAGCTATTCTATTCTTCCTCTTCTTCCTTCTTCGTATTGGCAATTACCTTTTCCGCAATATTTGCCGGTACTGGTTCATAGCGTTCAAACTTCTGGGTATAAACGCCTCGGCCCTGAGTCATAGAACGAAGATCAGTAGGATATTTCATCATTTCAGCTAAAGGTACTTCAGCCGTAATCTTTTGATGATCATTTTCCATATCCATACCCATAATCGTACCACGGCGTTTATTGAAATCACCGATGATCGTACCTGTATATTCATCAGGCACAACAACCGTAGCCGTTACGATTGGTTCAAGGAGAATTGCGTTTGCTTTTGGCATCGCATCTTTATACGCCAAATGAGCTGCTAATTTAAAGGCCATTTCACTTGAATCGACATCATGATATTTGCCATCCAACAGCGTAGCCTTCAGATTAACAACCTTAAAGCCTGCCAAATAACCTTTATTCATGCATTCACGCAAACCGGTTTCAACCGCCGGGAAATACTGACGAGGTACGGCACCGCCGAATACCTTTTCTTCAAATACCATTTCTTCCGTATCCGGATTTGGTGAAATTCCACAAATACATGACCAAATTGTCCATGACCGCCGGATTGTTTCTTATGACGGCCTTCACCAACCACAGTCTTCTTAATGGTTTCACGATATGGAACCTTAGGTACGGTCAGATTAACCTCAACCTTATATTTAGCGCGCATCTTAGAAACCAACACATCGATATGCTGATCCCCGACACCATAGAATACATTTTCCTTTGTTTCTTTATTATTCACTAAACGGCATGTCTGATCTTCTTCAACCATTCTAGCCAACGCATTGCTCAGCTTGTCATCGTCATTCTTTGACTTCGGCCATACCGCAACGCCCAGCATCGGTTCAGTAAATTTAATTGGATCTACGGCATAATGACAGCCTTATCACACAGTGTATCATTTGTCTGCGTATAACCAAGCTTTGTCACCGCACCAATGTCACCGGTAAACAGCTTGCCGACCGCTGTCTGATGTTTACCTTTTATAATATAAATCTGCGCGATTTTTTCCATCTTATCCTTCTTAGGATTATAGACACTGGAATCAGCACTCAATGTACCGCTCTTAACTTTGATAAAGCTGATGCGGCCAACAAATGGGTCAACAATCGTCTTAAATACAAGACCCGTGAATTTTTCATTCTCTGTTGTCTGCAGTTCAACCGGTTCTTCCTTTTCAATATCTGTTACGGTAACCGTACCATTTTCACCATAGGTTGGGAAATATTTAACGATCAGATCCATCAGACGTTCAATGCCGGTCATATTGATTGCGGAACCGGAGAATACCGGACGAATTTCACCGCTGCGAACACCAATGCGTACACCGCGGGTTAATTCAGCTTCACTGAATTCTTCACCAGAGAAATATTTCTCCATTAATTCATCATCGCCCATAGCAATCGCTTCAGCAATCTGATTCTTATATTCCGCTACCTCATCCTTCATATCATCAGGTACGTCACACGCTTTATCACGGTTTGCTTTTTCACCTTTAAAATACCAAGCTTTATCACGCAGAATATTGATTGAACCAACAACCTCCCCGTTTTCAACAATAGGTACTTCAAATGGAATTACCGTCTTGCCGAAAGCTTCACGCAATCCTTCATAAGTTTTCTTAAACGAAGCATGTTCTTCATCTAATTTATTGATAAAGAAAATTGTCGGCAGCTTCCTTGACTGGCTGCTTCCCACGCCGTCTGAGTACCGCTTTGCACGCCTTCTTTAGCGCCAACGACAATTAACGCATTGTCACCGGCTGCCAAGCCGCTTTCCGCTTCACCGATGAAATCCAGATAACCCGGTGTATCGATGAAATTAATTTTTGTATCCCGCCATTCAATTGGTACGATCGTTGAATAAACGGTAATACCGCGTTTGATTTCCTCTGGATCATAGTCGATCAGAGAGCTTCCCTCGCTGGTCTTGCCAAAACGGTCACTGGCCTTTGTGAAATAAAGCATCGCTTCAAGAACTCCTGTTTTACCGGCACCGCTGTGCCCAAGGACAGTAACATTTCTTACCTCATGTGCTAAATAATCTCGCATCTGCAGATCCTCCTATTTCAAAATTGGCTTAAGCTCAGCCAGACAATGTTCACGTACATAATGAACCGCTTTATTACCTTCTTTATCCACAGCCTCTTTATCAGCGCCATGATCCAGAAGATAGCTGACCAGATCAACATAACCGCCGTAAGCGGCTCTCATCAGCGCTGTACAGCCAAGATGATCCTCGGTATTTACATCGGCGCCAGCTTCCACCAGCTGTTTAATCACATCAAACTTAAATGCCAGACAAGCTTCCATCAGAGGTGTTCTGCCCTCAGCATCCTGAACATTTACTTCTACACCATTCTTTAATAATTCTTCAATGACACGGTCCATGCCTTGGAAAGCGGCACGATGCAGCGCACTGCGGCCTTTATTGTCCTGCGCGTTGATGTCAGCACCAGCTTCAATCAATTTCTTTACAATTGTCTTATTGCCTTTTTTCGCAGCACCCATAATAGCTGTCTTACCATTATTATCTCTGATATTCACATCAGCTCCATTGTCAATCAAAACCCGCACAATATCTTTATAATCGCGTTTCGCACTGCGCATTAATGCTGTTCTTCCCTCACCGTTTTGATAATTCACATTAACACCTTTTTTAATTTCTGCACAGATAGCTGTAAAATCTCCATTTGCTGCACTGTTCCAGAACACCTCATTGAATTGATCCATGATTATTTCCTCCTTTATGAATCATTTCCTGCCTGAAGCAAGATTGTCCGAATTTAACCTGTTTAGCAGTCTAAACAGTTCAAGAAAAGAGATTCTGTGTAAAAAAAACGAACGCATTCGCACACGTCCGTCTTAAAACCACACAAAAGCATTCTCACTGCGAGCTCCAGCATGAACCTTCACAAAAACAACAACTCTTCCGCTTCGATTCATGACCATCACTCCCTCTCTTCTTTGGTACTTTTATTGTATCGCAAATCAGAATTATTGCAAGCGTTTTCAGGCACTTTGATGAATGAAAATATTCGCTGAATTTTCATAGATTTAGATACCCTTGATTTCATCGCTTTTTTTGGAATTCACTTATTTAACTTCAATTAAAAATATCATTTTATTCCATCAAGCTAATCCTTGCACAGCTGGCGGATGGCTTTCACCACACCTAAATCGGTATTCTCTGCCGTAAGATAATTAGCGGCTTCAATTGCCGCTTGGGCACCATTGGCTACCGCAAAGGAATACTTAAAACGCGTCAGCATCGAAAGATCATTGGCTGAATCTCCGATGACCATGACTTCATCGCTGCATAATCCCTGCTTTTCAATGACATTCATCAGCATGATGCCTTTTTGCGCATCGGCATGCGTCACTTCAATGTTAATCGGTTTAGAAACTGCGACAGCAATACCTTCTACCTGCATCAGAGCTTCCTGAAGCTGATGGATTTTTTCACGATCACCATCATGGACTTCCATTTTCAAAATATCCGGTTCATGGGCCAGCAATTCATCCATGGTTGAATAGACCTTTAAGCCCACATAAAAATCCCGATAGTTTTCTTTACTGGTATCCGGTGTGCAGAAACCATCGAGCCAAGCGGTTTCCATAAAGGCATCCAGATTTTCTTCCTCATTAAATAAAGATGCGATGCCATCCGCAGTATATACATTCCATACTACCTGAAAGCGGGCAAAGATTTCACCCACCGCTTTAATCTGTGATGCGCTTAAGCGAATGTTATCCTTAATTACACCGCCATGATCCCGATACTGAGCGCCATTCAACAAGATCAGCTCAGGATCAATGCCGGTATTTTCAAAGATCGGTGTAACACCGGGATAATCACGGCCGGTCGCTACCATAAAGTCGACGCCTCTTGCCATCTGTTTTTTTATTTCATCTATCGTTTCCTGATTCATCAGATGATTTTCCTGAAGCAGCGTACCGTCCAGATCACTGACAATGAGCTTGATCATTGCAAATCCCTCCTATTTCATTTAAAATACGTTTCACTTCATCTGCCTTTTCAAACGTGAAATTAACTAATAAAGTGTTGATTCCCGCCTGCAGACATTCCTTAAGCTGCGGCCGCCAATCTCTTTTTCACTGTGATATAGATGCATAATGCAATCCTCATCACCGCGCAGCGGATAATGCTGTCCCTTTTGATCCTGCAGATAATAACGATCATTTCCCTTGCATAAGCGGCAGTCTCGCTTTTGACCATCAGCCAGTGCCATGTTTACCGGACATGCTTCCATCAGCATATTTTCATAGGCACCATAAATCAACGCGGCAAAGTTACCGCCTTCATTATTTCGGCGATATGCTTCAATCAACGCAGTACATTGCGCAATGGAGCATTCCAAAGAGAGCTGAACCGTCCTGACACCCAATGCAAAGAGGAAAGCGGCGCTTTGCGCATTGTAACAGTTTAAACCGCTGCCGGCCATGATACTTTCATGATTCAAGCCGCCGGCCTCCTGAATAATACCGGGACAGTCATAAGGATGCTTCATAATCCGCGGATAGGTGAATATTAAATTAGGATATGTCACTTTCAAACGGTTATAAAGTCCGCGTTCAGATACCGTGACCTTTTCAATCCCACACGCATAGGCTGTATTTACCTGCTCCTCATTCATACAGGAAACAATGAGTGATAGTGGCTCTGTTTCATTATGTATGTGCGGCATAGGTCGTGATTCAGACAACTGCAAACAGATGTACTGACGTTTTTCCGCATGAGAGGATAAAGCCTTACGGCGCATTTCATTCAGCGCCGATATAGGGAAGGTCATCCCTTTTTCCAATTCAACCTTTATGTCAATGAAGCTAAAAGGTGTATTGCCGGTTTTCATCAGCTGCGTGCGGATGCGTTCTTCATCAAGCGGCGTTTTAACCGCCCTTTCCACTAACTGATCGCTAAGAATTTCCGTCATATACTCCTCATCCCATATCTGTAAAATTGCCGGTTCATGCTCATGCAGAGTAATTTTACCATGAAGCTTTACCTTGCGGCGGCCGTCTTGATTTTGTTTTCCAAGTTCATTAAGCTGGCGCACATCACTGGTTTTCAGCACCGATGCCTTGATTCTCTCACCGCCCATGCGTTTCAGCTCGACAAGTTCGCCGGCATCGGCATGATTTACAAGCAATCGGTCTTTATACAGATAATTTACGACATAACCGACATCCTCATTTTCACAAAGAATACGGATGCCGTCACCCTGATTCAATTCATGATGCAGCTTCACCGTAACCCTGTCTTTATTCACCGCAACAATCTGACCAATTTCAATCCCCACATGATTCGGTCTGATCGTACTCATTAATTCATTGCCGAGTTTATGCTTAAGATGTCCTAAGGTAAAGCCTCGGTTAAACAGCTTCTGCATAGCTTCTAGCTTAGCATCATCAACATGATATGCTTTGTTCGCATAATAGGCATCAATTGCCTCCCGATACAAGGCCGTTACTAAGCCCACATATTCAGGCCGTTTCATTCTGCCCTCGATTTTAAAGCTATCGATACCGGCTTCGATCAGCTCATCAACGATACTCAATGTATTGAGGTCTTTGGGTGAAAGCAGATACTTTCCTTGAGTTTCCACCACTGACTGACTGCTCTTTGTTTCACGAATCAGTTTATACGGCAGACGGCATGATTGGGCACATTCACCGCGGTTGCCGCTGCGATGACCGATGGAACTGCTCATCAGGCACTGTCCGCTATAACTCACACAATAAGCGCCATAGACAAAAACCTCCAGATCAATGCCTTCATCCGATAATTCTTTAATTAGCTCAAGGGGTGTTCACGAGCCAGAACACCGCGTTTTATTCCCCATTTTTTCAGCATTTTTAAACCGTCGCGGTTATGAATATGCATCTGCGTCGACGCATGCAGTTCAAAGCTGGGATATCGGTGTCTGACACAATTCATCAAACCGAGATCCTGAATGATCAGCGCGTCTGCACCAGCTTCATACAAAGTGCCGATATAGTCAAGACAAGCGTCCAGCTCTTCATCGCGAATTAATGTATTGACAGTAACATATACCTTTACGCCATACAGATGTGCATAGCTTATTGCCTCACGCATCTGTTCATGATCAAAATTAACTGCTGAAGCACGCGCACCAAAATGAGCGCCGCCCAGATAAACCGCGTCCGCGCCATTCTGCACAGCCGCAATCAGGCTTCCATGCTGCCGGCGGGAGCCAACAATTCTACTTTCTTCACAGCCATGTCTCCTTTCGCACTTTCGCTTTAAATACAAGCCGCATTAAGGATGCTACCAACGTGCAGCCAATCGCAATCGATCCCGCGTCAATGATCGTCTGCGCACAGGTTACAAGTGCCTGATAAACATCGCCCTTAACCATTTCAATCATTGTATTATACATGCCGCCGCCGGGGACAAGCGGAATCAAGGCACAGACCAGAAAAGTCGTCACCGGGCTCTTCATCCGCCGCGCTGCCAATTCTGATGCCAGACTCAAACAGATAGAACCGATCATCAGTGAAATCGTTTCGGAAATATTAAACGTCAAAGCCAGCGAATAAGTAAAGCCGCCGATACCGCCGCAAAGGGCTGCCACCAGCAGATGTCTGCCCTTGACATTAAAAATTACACCAAAGCCTAATGAGGCCAGAAAGGCGGAAAAACCTGACATCAGCATCTTAAAGACCTCCCAGCAGCATGAAGATCGTACCGCTGCCGATGGCAATCGCTACCGCCACAAGGAAGGCTTCCACCGTTCTTGAAATCCCCGAAAGCAGATCTCCTGAAACAGTATCCCGAATCGCGTTGGTAATCGCAAGTCCAGGCACCAAAAGCATAATCGATGAGATAATCACAATATCAAGATGCTCCGCCAACCCTAAGTGAGTCAGAATCATGGCCGATAAAGCTGCCACTGCCCCGCCCAGCGCATTCACAAAAAAGCTGTTTAACTTAATCTGTTCAGCAAGATTTACCGATAGCTTAATCAGCAGACCGATAAAAAAGCGGCGATTGCATCATGGATTGAGCCATGGAAAAAGAAAGCAAAGCCAAAGGTGCAGATGCCTGAAAAGCATAGAGTTACCAAAAAGGATAACGCTTTTCATTGCGGATACCGCGCAGCCGCATCGTTAATTCTTCAACACTCAACGCATTCGCACGAATGTTGCGTGATAAATCATTAATTTGATGAATCTTATGCAGATCAACACTGCGTGAATGAATTCTTTTAATATTATGCACCAGCTGATCATGATAAGAGAAAGATACAATAAGTATCGTAGGAGTCGCAAACGCATCAACAACACTGGCGCCATACTGTTCACAGATTCGACTCATCGTTTCTTCAACCCGATATGTCTCAGCACCATTTTCCAATAAGATAACACCGGCAAAGGTTGCCGTTTTTGCCAATTCATTTAAATCCATAAATTCACCCCTGCCATTTCCGTCTTCATTATACATGAAAGCTACCTATTTTTGAACTTAAAGCCGCAGAAATCAATCATCACACTTGCGGCAAGCAGGTTCAGCGATCTTTGAATTTCCGGCTGCAGGCGTGGATTGCCCGTTCTGTATAAGCCTTCTAAGAAACGGCAGGCAGCAGGGGTTGGATAAGCGCTTAAAGCAGTTACCGCTTTCCAATGAATCACTTCATTTTCACACTCATCAAACAGTCTGAGTATTTGATGCAGCTGCTGATCCGATGCCAAAGCAGGATGATAGAACACCATAAAGCCTATCGCATCCAACGCTTCACTCAGCTTCTTTTCATCACTGAATATAGATTGTGCAAACAAGATGGGCAAAATCTTTCCATCCATTTTCGCCATGATTCTGGCTATCAGATCTCTAGGCAGCGGATATGACTTTTTCTTTGATGTCAAACCAATACTTTGATGCTGATTATTCCGATCATGCCTAGCCATTCACTCAGCTCCTGCGCGCATCTTTCACCGCCTGCCGCTAATACTTCTGAATATGCAAGCCGGGTATAAAGCTTTTTCTCTTTGCTTAGCATTTCAAGATAAAGCGAGGCAAAGCGATCCGGCTGTTTCAGCGCATAGACTGCCGCACTGCGCTCCCATGCCAGCGCTGAATTTAAGTCCTTGATCAGCTCTGCTTCTGTTTTCAGTTTTGCCGCTTGAATCATTTCTTCATCGGCATAGCCACGCCGCATAAGCTCCGCCTTATTACTTTTCATGATTTCTCCCAACTAAAAGGACAGCCAGCGCTGTCCAATTTTTAAGCTTAGTTTAAAGCTGCCAGCAAGGCATCGACCTTGTCGCACTGCTCCCATTTCACATTCAGATCAATGCGTCCCATATGACCATAAGCTGCCAATTGACGATAAATCGGTTTTCTTAAATCAAGGCTTTCAATGATTGCGCTAGGACGCAGATCAAAAACTTGATCCACAATTTCAGCTAAACGCTCATCAGAAACCTTACCCGTACCAAATGTATCAACCATGATTGAAACCGGATGCGCGATACCAATCGCGTAAGCTAATTCAATTTCACATTTCTTAGCCAGCTTAGCCGCTACGATATTTTTAGCGACATAACGGGCCGCATAAGCCGCAGAACGGTCAACCTTTGTCGCATCCTTGCCAGAGAATGCACCGCCGCCGTGACGGGCCATACCGCCATATGTATCTACAATGATCTTACGGCCGGTTAAGCCGCTGTCACCCTGTGGACCGCCGATAACAAAACGGCCGGTAGGATTCACAAAAATCTTCGTATTTTCATCCATTAATGCTGATGGAATAATCGTTTTAATCACATGCTCAATCAGATCCTTACGAATCGTTTCCAGTGTTACGTCATCGGCATGCTGAGTTGAAATTACAATCGTATCAACACGCACTGCCTGATCATCTTCATATTCCACTGTAACCTGTGTTTTGCCGTCCGGACGCAGATAGCTTAAAGTGCCGTCTTTGCGTACCTTCGTCAATTGCTTAGCCAGCTTATGTGCCAATGAGATCGGCATCGGCATCAATTCCTCGGTTTCATCACAGGCATAACCAAACATCATTCCCTGATCCCCGGCACCGGTTTCCGCTGCTTCACTGCCTTCACGGCTTTCAAGAGCATTATCGACACCCATTGCAATATCGCCGCTCTGCTCATCAATTGCCGTCAGCACTGAACACGTTGTACCGTCAAAGCCATATTTTGCACGGTCATAGCCAATATCCAAAATCACTCCGCGGGCTATTTTAGGAATGTCTACATAACACTTAGTGGAAATTTCTCCCATAACCATAACCATCCCTGTCGTACAGCAAGTTTCGCACGCAACACGGGCATTCGAATCTTGAGCGACAATCGCATCAAGCACCGCGTCAGAGATTTGGTCACATATTTTATCAGGATGTCCTTCAGTAACAGATTCTGAAGTAAATAACATTTTACTCATTGATATCATTCTCCTTTATTAAATCATTTTTTCGTACATTTAATTTTACCATGACTGCGCATACAAAACAAGCTAAGTCCTCTATTTTCAAGCATTTTCAGCGGATGAATGAATTTCCTCATCAACGGTAACTGCCATCTGTTCAAGCTCATTATTGACGTACTCTACAAACAGATTATAAATCAGCGCTGTTGTCGGTACCGCTGTCAGCATACCGAACACACCAAACAAACCGCCAAAAACAAAAATGGATAACAATGTCCAAAGTCCCGGCAATCCGACTGAACTGCCGACAACCCGCGGATAAATTAAATTATTTTCAATTTCCTGAAGCACCTGATAGAAAACGATAAATACCAGAGCCTGAAGCGGATTGATCGTAAAAATAAGGATGGCGCCGATAATCATGCCAAACATCGCGCCAAAGACCGGCACTAAAGAAGCAATCGCAATGATTGAACTGATTAATTCCGCAAACGGCATTTTAAACAGCGTCATGCCGATGTAATACAATATACCTAAAATACAAGCTTCCATCAGCTGACCGCCGATAAAACCAGAGAAGATCTCATTTGCCTTGCGGCCGATAACGACACAGCGCTTCGCACCCTTTTCTTTAAAAATTACAACCAGTACCTTTTTCATCTGACGGATCAATGTTTCTTTGCTTGCTAAAAGATACAGAGAAAACATAAACCCAGCAAACCAAGTCGCAAAGGTATTGCCGAATGCCACCGTTGTCGATACGATGCCGGAAGCTGAACTGCTCAGCCACTTCTGGGCAATGCTGATTGCATTATTCACAATTTCATTCCATGGCATATTCAGGAAGGTTTCTACCTGTTTCAAATCAATCAGATTCAGATCAATATTAAAATAAGCAAGAATATCATTCATATTATTCACTAAACCGCGTACCAGCACCGTTACATTATTAACCAAAGTACCTACGGAAGCAAAGATGCGCGGAATCACGATCATAAAGATCAGCGTCAGCAATACAGCCGCCAAAAGCAAGGTCAGCACCATCGAAATGCCGCGGACATGCTTTATAAGATATCCCTTTTGATTCATATGTGATCTCAGAAATTTTTCGATATGCTTCATCGGCTGATTCAGCACATAGGCAATCGCAGTCCCATAAAGCAATGGATTAAAGAGTGAAATCACCCACAACAGATGCTCACTGACAGTCTTAAAATTAAGCAGTACCGTAAGCAGCACTAATATATACGTAGACAGCACGATCCACGGCTTTAATTTTTCCCATAAAGGATGTTTAAACATTCACGTTCCTCTTTTCCTTAAACTGCTGTACCATCATGGCCGTGTGTTCCTTAGCCAGCCGCTGATAATCAGCATGTTGAGCCAGTTCAGCATATAGATAATCCACTCGCGCAGTCTGCTTATCACTCGCTTCATAAGCCGCTTCAATCGCACGGCGGATCAAGTCCATCTGTTCAGATAATTCCTGAATCTTCTTTTCATCTATCATCATCGTTCCTCCAAAGTCAGTCCTATGATTGTACTGCTTTTTCAGATAGAAAACAACTATAAGAATTGTTCATAACTGGCTTTGATTGCCGCATAATCAGCCAAGCCTAGAACTTTAGCGCTCGCCTCATAAGCTGCCACACCGATTTTCAGCGCTGATTTGTAATTACCGGTATCCAGATAAGCAGCTAAAAAGCCTGCCAGCAGCGCATCCTCACAGCCATTCAAACTGACAACCTCTTCAATCGCCGGCAGACAATTCAATGCCTGATCCTGTTCATCAATCAATACGGCTCCTAATTTCCCTCTTGATACTAATACATTCAAGGCGCCCATTGCTTTCAGCTTACGGGCATGTTCAATCAGTTCATTTAACGTATAGATTCTGGTTTGGAAAATTCCTCCAGCTGATTTTCACTTACCTTGACAAGAAATGGCTGATAATCTAGCACCTTCGATAACTGAGCATTGCCTGTATTCACACAGCAGCGCACATGATTCGCCGATACAACCCCAAGAATCGTCTGATAGAAATTCTCAGGCAATGACGGCGGTACATCACCGCTTAGAATCAGCGTATCACTTTCTTTTAACAGGATAAACTGATCGAATAATTCTTTAATTTCATCCGATGATATCATCGGTCCCTGAGCTGAAATCAATGTATTTTTAATTCCGCTCAGCGTTATATTCACCCGGCTCAAGCCTTCTTTTAAATGGATAAATTCTTCCTCAAGGCCTAAATTTCACATGTGAATCATTTCTTCACCGGTAAAGCCAGCCACAAACCCCTTAAGGATTGCCGGACTGTGCAGCTCTTTAAAAATCTGACAAAGATTGACACCCGCGTCATCGCACATCATCACTTCACTGCTGCTCTGATTAATCTCATAAAGACGCAGGCCTTCACAGCGCATCGTATAATTCAATGCCGGATTGAGCGTACATACGGAAATCATGAAACCCTCCCCACCGGCGCTGTATAAACAATAAATTCTTCTTCACCGTCAAGCTCACAGAATGCATCACATTCTTGCTGCAGATAAGCGCCGACACCGCAAGTGCCAAGGTCAATTGAAGTGCATGCCAGATATAGATTCTCACCCACATGCCCGATATCCTGAAGAATAATGCGGTGGGCATCTATGCTGTAACGCCATTCAGCCCGATAACAGACACAGCTCCACATAAAGGTGACGGCACTCTTGCCGGCAAATGCCTGATCACAAAGCAAAGTTCTAGTCTTAGCGCGCAGATCACTTTCTTCTCTGATGCACTCTAAGGCATGTTCCATCGGCAGATAATGGTAGACCCCGCAAGGCAGACCTTCCACATTCATCACTGACAGATAAGTTTCAAATTCATGACGGGCACCGCCGCACGGCACCGTTCTTTTTGTCGCATAACCATTGCCGATTACTTCCTTTACGCCCTGTGTGCACCAAAGCAGATAGCTCAGCTCTAAAAGACTGATCGGCGCATTGGCAAATACTCGATGACTCTTCCGTTCATTGATGATTGACAGGAAATCCTGATTGACTGGAAGCTCTGAAAACGCCTTGCTTAACGGTATCAGCGTTTTAACAGCGGCTTTGCATAAAGGCGGCTGCGGCAGCTTCATCATTTGATCACTGGCAAATTCATGAACCATGTTTGCTTTCATAAATTGTCTGCCCTTTTCAATCAGTTTAGGCATATCCGCTTCAGGCACATAAGCCTCAATATCGGATTCCATATAAAAACCATCTGCCCCGGCTTTTAAAATCAGCGATGGCTGCTCTTGATGATCCAGCAGCATAAGGTAAGCTGCATTCATCGATTCAGCCAAAGACAGCGATTCACCCTTTAATAATCGGCTGCGCAGCTCAAGCCATTCTTGCTCATCGGCAGCTGGCTGCTTACAGCTTAGTGTTTTTGTTGTGTTAACTGGTGTTTCACCTTGAAATTTTAGGAAATATGTCCATGCTTTTAAATTCTTTTCATTCATTGTCAGACCCTCTTTTCCACTATTATATCAGACTTTTATCAGATTTCATGATATAATGGTTTCGATTTTTTAAAAAGGGAGGTAAGCATGAAGAAAATCATATTTCTGGATATCGATGGAACACTGATTGACCATGATGTACTGCATGGCATACCGGAATCCACAAAAGAAGCGATTGCCATGGCACGGACCAACGGTCATAAATGCATCATCTGTACCGGACGGGTTAAATCCTCAGTCAGTCATGATGTTCATGATCTTGGGTTTGATGGTGCAATCTATGCTGCCGGCTGTCATGTCGAGGTCAAGGATCAAAAATTATTTTATACACAGCTTAAGCCGGAAATTGTCAGACTGGTATTAGATACATTTAATCAATTAGGCATTGGCTATTCCATGGAGGGAGAACATACGACTTTTCAGGATGAGCTTGCTCACCGGCGTTTTCTGACTATGTTTAAAGAACGCGAGGGAATGAATTCCGAGATGGCACGCTTTGCGATCAGCGCAATGAATTTCTCCCCGGTCAGCGAATTAAATCCAGATCTTGATCCGATCAATAAATGCACATTCTTTGCCCCGGATATGGCTGCGATTGAGAAAATGGAAAATGTTTTATCACCTTATTTTAAGATTCTGGTCCATGGTGAAAAACGAATGGATTTAATCAATGGTGAAATGATTAAACTGGGAATATCAAAAGCCAGCGGTATGGATGTCATTTTAGAGCATTACGGGCTTGACCTGGCTGATACATTTGCTTATGGTGATTCATTAAATGATGAAGAAATGATTCTGCATGCCAAGGTAGGCATTGCGATGGGCAATGGCCGTGACAGCATCAAGCAGATTGCCGATGATGTCTGCGAACGTGTGGATCAGGATGCCATTTATAAAAGCTTTAAAAAATACGGACTGATCTAAAGGTGATACTCTTCGATCCGTCCGCATAATTGTTCAAGGATAAGATTGATTTGCTGAATCTCTGATTCAGTAAATGCTGAAAAAATATAACGGTGAAAGTCCATTAATTCCTGCTGGCATGAATCTGCCAGTTTTTTTCCGTTTTCAGTAATAAAAATACACTTGCAGCGGCTGTCTTTGGCATAAGCCCGGCGTTCTACCAGACCCATTTTTTCCATCCGCTTTAATGAGGTTCCGATTGTCGATTTACTGACTGCTAACGTTTCAGCCAGCTCCTGCTGAGTTAAACCGGACTGTGAGAGCAAAACAAAGAGAATCGCATCCTGACCGGCATATAATCCGTTTTTCTTCAACAGATGCCGCATCTTAGCGCGATATGCCTGAAGCAGTTCTTTAAATTGATCATTGAATAAATTTTCCATTGTCCTACTCCCTTCTGTCTTATTTTAGCACTTTACCAGTTGCTTTCACAGATTTTTATTTTATAATAGCTGTGAGGTGATCACATGAACCAGCGTAAAATAGAAATTTATGAAAAAAGAGCCGGTGGTATTGGAACAATTCAGATTGAACGGCTGATGAATGAGGTGCAATTGAATGGCAGAGCCAAAATGTATGCCCGGGTGACAATTGATCCGCACAGCAGTATCGGCGTTCATGAGCATATTGATGATACGGAAAGTTATTACATCTTATCAGGCAGCGGCATTTATACAGATAATGATCAAACCTATTCGGTTAAGCCTGGTGATTTACTTTTCTGTGATGCCAATAATCGTCATGGTTTAGAGAATCCAGCTGATGAACCGCTGATCTTCATGGCTTTAATTTTAAATAAATAATTTATAAGAAAAATACCGCCTGCCTTTACAGCCGACGGTATTTTAGTTTCTTGGTTTGCAGACACTCACCCAGCGATTGGCAGCCGCTATGGCAAACAGCTCCTCAGGCGTCAGCTTAATGCAGGAATGCGCGCTGCCGCAGGCCGGAAAACAAAGTCATAGGCAAGCAGTGATGTATCACAGCATACCAACACGCCTTCAGCTGCCGCAAACGGGCAGACACCGCCAATTGCATGACCGCTCAGCGCCTCGACCTCTTCCCCCTTCGGCATGCTTGCTTTGACTCCAAATTCCTGTTTAAAGAGGTGGTTGTCAATTTTCATGTCACCGGCGCAGACTACAAGAAGACAGCTGTCCTGATACTTAAACGATAAGGTTTTAGCAATTCTGGCAGGCTGAGTTCCCAACGCTTCAGCCGCCAGTTCAACCGTGGCCGTTGACGCGTCAAGCTCAATAATATCCTGATCCTTATTAAATTTTTTAAATAAGCTCGGACATTTTCTACGGACATAATAATACCTTCTTTCTATTGTTTCACATTATAATGAAAATTATTCATAAATACAAGAAACTTTTTCACACCATGAATAAAATTATGGTAAAATAATCTTAATCATAAAAGGGGGATGCTTATGAACTACATTGCTATTTCACCGATGTTTCCAAAAAGCTATTGGAATTTCTGTGATCGTTTGAAGCAAAACGGTGTCACGGTTTTGGGTATTGGTGATGTTGCCTACGATCAGCTGATGGATGAGTTGAAGCAAAGTCTGACTGAGTATTATTATGTTAAGGACATGAAAAATTACGATGATATGATGCGGGCCGTGGCTTATTTCATTCATAAATATGGGCGGATTGATTGGCTGGAATCAAACAATGAATACTGGCTGGAACATGATGCCATGCTGCGGACGGATTTTAATATTACCAGTGGTTTTCAAAAACGTCAGCTGGCAGGCTTTAAATTGAAATCGGGAATGAAGAAATGTTATCAAAAGGCCGGAATACCATGTGCCAGAGGTCAGCTGGTCAGCGATTACCAGCATGATCTTCCTTTTGTCCGCAAGATTGGTTATCCTTTAATCGTCAAGCCGGATAATGGTGTCGGTGCCACGGCTACATATAAAATCACCAATGATAAAGAACTGAAGTCTTTTTATCTTCAAAAGCCTGAGATCAGTTATTTCATGGAGGAATTTATTGACGGAACGATTTATTCTTATGATGCCATTATTGACAGTCACCAGCGGCCGATTTTTGAAACAGCGCATTGTTTTCCAAAACCGATCATGGATATAGTCAACGATCATGAGAATATGTCATATTACACTATGAAGGAAGTTCCTGCCGAGCTTCTTGATCTTGGCCGCCGATCTGTGAAGGCCTTTCAGGTGAGAAGCCGGTTTGTGCATTTTGAGTTCTTTAAATTAAACAAAGATCATGAAGGTATCGGCAAAGCCGGCGATTGGGCAGCTTTGGAAGTCAATATGCGGCCAGCCGGCGGTTATACACCGGATATGATCGACTATGCCAACCTCTGTGATGCCTATCAGATTTATGCAGATATGATTGTTTATGATGAAAACCGCCGGGGTGAGAGTGCGCATAAATTTTATTGTGTCTATGCAAGCCGCTTTGATGAAAAAAATACAAGCATACGCTTGCGGAGATCAAGAGTCGGTATCTGGCGCACATTGTAATGGAAGAACGAATGCCTGATATTCTCGCTTCAGCCATGGGGAATCAAATGGTTACCGCCCGTTTCAAAACAATGGCACAGGTACAGGAATTTATTGAATACGTTCAGGAATAAGGAGATTCAGCAATATGAAAACAGCTTATTATAAAGAATACAGCCGGCATCTGAACCGTGAGATGGAGTTTAAGGTGTACGGACATGGCGGCAAGCCATGCCTGGTTTTTCCATCTCAGGACGGGCGCTTCTTTGATTATGAAAACAATGGCATGATTGAAGCAGCGAATGAGTATATAAATGCCGGTAAGATTCAATTTTTCTGTGTTGACAGCATCGATAAAGAAACATGGTCTGATGAATACGGTGATGCCCGCCGCCGCATAGAACTGCATGAACGTTATTATAACTATATTATTGAAGAAGTCGTACCGAGAATTTTTGAAATCAACAAAAATGATCAAGGTTATTATGCCCAAGGTCTGATGACAACCGGCAACAGCATGGGGGCCGCTCATTGCGTCAATTTCTTTCTGCGCCGGCCGGATATCTTTAACATCTGTCTGGCTTTGAGCGGCATTTATGATGCCGGATATTTCTTCAAGGGATACATGGACGAGCTGGTATACCGCAATTCACCGCTTGATTATTTAAAAAATCTGCCGGCGAATCATCCTTACATTGAAAAATACAATCAATCACGCATTGTATTATGCTGCGGACAGGGGGACTGGGAACACGACATGGTGAAAAGTACCCATCAGATACAGTATCTGTTTGAAAAATGGGTGTTCATGCATGGTTTGATTATTGGGGTTATGATGTCGCTCATGATTGGTGCTGGTGGCGCCGTCAGCTTCCTTATTTTCTGAATTTTCTGCTTGATTATTAAAATAATGCTGCTTGATAGGAATGATACCTATGAAGCAGCTTTTTTATGATGGATCATTCATTCAATATAATCGTGCGATCCAAATATCAAATTATTTAGAAATAGATTATATGTTAACTCCATCTACATCATTTGTATCGATAAAGCACTTTCACATACGCCGATTGACTGACTAAAGACGATGTCGCAAGCATTTCGGGATCATTAACGGAAGTATCCTGATAGTCAAGGTTTATTTTATCAATACTATTCCCATACCTATCGTTGAATTTTAATACTTCATAACCTTTTGCATATTTGGATATAGACTTGTTCGCCGTCAGGGCAAATATCAAACATCATGCAGGTTTTCTTAGATGGGAAAAGAATTCTGTGATAATGATGTACCCGATTCAGCTTACAATCTTCAGCATGCCATTCAACATGAAACTGCTGAGCAATTATCTGCCGGCCGCTCATGTCTCACACTGCATAAAGCAGCAATGCGATACCAAACTATGCTATAAGACAGCTTTACACGTTTTCACTGCCACGCGGATTTATTAAATCCTGCGCTTATCCATATACCCCCCTGCATAGAAAAGCACCATATCAGACTTGTTCTTTGCGCAGTCTAATATGGTGCCCATGATTTTAATGCTATTTATCATTTATCCCCTGCAGTGCCTTTAAATTTTTTTCTATTTTGGCACAGGCTGTATATAATGTTGTCAGTTCTTCCAAAGACACATCTTTAAAAATTGTCAGTGCAAACTCACGGTCTTTTTCGAGCCATTGCCGGGAAGCAATCTGATATTTCCGAGTGGGAATCAGACGCAGTGACCTAGAATCACTTTTATCCTTCTCAATTTTGAGATAATTCTTTTCCTGAAGCTTAACAGCAATCTGTTTCGCATTTTGATGTGAGGTACCCAATGCATCAGCCGCTGCCCGTAAGGTCGGCGGTTTTTCAAACAAATGGGTAACCACTAGCATAAAATACCATTGTTTAAAGGTTAATTCAGTAAAATATGCATTACCGCAGGCGTCCAGCTCATTGGCTATCTGAAGCAGCGCGGTTAATACCAGAAACCGTGAATTCAATGACTGCGGCTGATTCATATCAAAGGCTGCTCCTCATTGCGCACAATAAATTCAACGGCTTTCGGCAGATTTCTGATTACCATTGTTTGATGATTTCCGCCAAATTCTCCGTCAAGTGTCCATGGCACCGGTGTTTCACAGGTGATTTTTACCTTTGATAGTTTGCGGTGAACCAGCCAGCCGGAATTTTCATCCTGGGTCAGCAGAGCGGCGATGATTGTCTGCAAATCAAGCAGATTATTCGGTCGATGGACAAGCAGCAATTCAAACAGACCGTCATCGAGCTGCACATCTTTTAGGGACATTGCCTGAAAACCGCCGACTGAAGTAGAATTACTGATTTGACCATAGATAAAATCACCCTCGATCAATTCATTTTCACATTCCACTTTCAAATGATATGTGACAATATTGGTTAGGCTTTTGATGCCTTCAAGAATATAAGCAGCGCGGCCAAAGTTATTCTTAAAATCCTGCGGAGTAGAATAGGATACTTCTGTAAACGCGCCAAAGGCAGCTACATACATGAAAATTCGATCATTAAAATGACCTACATCGCACAAAAAGCCCTTTCCATCGATGATTTGCTGGGCAGCAGCCGGCAGATTGTTTTTAGGTATCTGCAGTGATGATGCAAAATCATTAGTTGTGCCCGCCGGCAGATAACCAATCGGTATATGACGTTCATCCTTTACCAAACCGCTGACAACTTCATTTAATGTGCCGTCCCCGCCGCTGCAGACAAGCAAATCATAATGCAGGGCAGCTTCACTGGCAAGCTGTGTCGCCTCCCCTTTAGCCTGAGTCGTTACGACCGAAACCTGCCACTGATGCTTGACAAAAAGATCAATGACATCACAAAGATAGCGTTTAATCATGCCCTTTCCGGCATGGGGATTTACAATGATTAAAACTCTTTGCTTCACAATATCCGCTCCTTACTAATCGCATAAAGATATTTTACACCAAAGCATGAAAATTGCATACTTTTAAACATGTGAAATTATGGGGTGATGCTTTATTCCGCAATTTCAGAGGTGGATTCATTTTCATAATTGAACAATCACTAAGACAATGATCGCTATGTTTGGTATACGCATGAATTCAGCCCTGGCTTTAACAAAAAAACGCCCGATCTTAGGCGTTCATTTATATATTGGTGGAGCTTAACGGGATCGAACCGTTGACCTCCTGCGTGCAAGGCAGGCGCTCTCCCAGCTGAGCTAAAACCCCATGTATATTAAATTCGATATTTTTCAATACCGAATGCTCAATAAATATATCATCTCTAAAAAACATTGTCAATCATTTTTTTAATTTTTTTCATGAAAAGCAGGGCTGACCGCTTAGTTATCTAAATTGTACCGCTTATTGATGAAACTTGTCGTTATTCTGATGAAGCTGCCGCCATGAATTCAGCCAAGAAGAATCCACATGAAAATTGAAATTTACTAGAAGCAGACAGAAAAGACCTCCAGATCAATCTTCTGTGTCCGACTGTCGATCAAGAAGGAAATGAACTCTATGCCCATCTTGCAAAATGTTGGGGGTTGGCTGAATGAGCAGCATCAACGGGTTCACATCAATGAAATTCTTTATTTTGAAAGTGTTGATGGCAAAACCTTCTTTTACACGAATGCATTGTTGTCAGACTAAGAAAAAGCTATATGAACCGGAGGCTTTATATGCTGATGCCGGTTTCATCCGCGTCAGCAAAACTGCAATTTTATCATTGTCAAGGACTAGTGAAATCATTCCGGGAATGGGCCGGCGGCTCAAGCTGCCTTTGATTAATGGCAAATATAATAGTTTCCAGGCAATAGGTGCCTGAATTAAGAAAACGCTTATCGCTTTAGGAGGCAGATCATGTTTACAATTTATAAAAATACTGAAGTCAGAGTATGTATTTTTGATCTTGCATTAAGAAATTTCGCGCTGCATTTTATTGGATTGCTGTTCTCTGATTTGATTTTTCATCAAGAAACCTATCAGATTACCAGTTCCACACTGAGTGCTGCCCTTCTTATCAGTCTTTGTATTGCCCTTTATGAAAGTTTCTGTTTTCAAGAGAAAAATGCTGATTAAAACCCGCTATCTATTTCATATGCTGTTCATCGTGCCGGTGCTGACGTTTGAATGTCTGCTTTTCTACTGGTTAAAGTGGTACGATGCCCCTTGGCTGCTGGCATTGATGATTCTATTGATTGATGTTGTCATTATACTTATTGAAGCGCATCGTCAGCAGGCAGAAAAATTACTTTATGCTAATGCGCTGAAGCATTATCAGAATCAAATAGCCTTAACAGATAACAGAGAATCATGAGCATTTATTCTTTTCTCTGCAGCACTCTATGCAGATGAATACTCAAATATGCAAGTTCATCAAGCGTAGCCTCACAGCCAAGCATAACGCGAATATATTCCGCAATTTTTAATGCGCATTCCATCTCCTTCGGATATTTTACAATCACACTTTGATACAGGAAATCGTCCTCCTCCTGATAGCCTTTATTCTGCAGCATACGCTGTATAAAATATGACAGATGAGTTACCAGCCGATGATAATTGAGATCACTAATATCAAAGGTGATTTTATAATGCAGCTGAATCAGCCGAAGAATATCGCGAATCATATCAATTGAAACAAGTGTATCCTGCATACTGCCGGCATTATTCTGGCATTCACAAAATGAAGCGCAATATTTGCTGCTTCCTGCGGCCATAAACGAATCCCCTTTTGTTCTTCAATATATGTAAGCGCATATTCACCAAGGGCAAATTCTTTAGGATAAAACTTCTGTATTTCAAAATAGAGAGCATTGCTTGTTTTCATGCCTTCTTCAAACCTTCTGAACGCATAATTCAGATGATCCATCAATGCCAATGCTAAACTGGTATTAAATTCACACCGCAGTTCAGTTTTCGCCCGCTCAATCAAATGCAATGTGATAAGCAGAATATCCTCGCTGATTTCAGTAAGCAGCTGCTGAAGCTGAGTGACTTCCTCATGAGCCGATAAGACAAAAATCTTATCAATATCAGATTCAAGCAGCTCCTGCCCTTTTTATAATGGAAGCCAAGCGCATTGCCCATAACGACATATTCCTGTCCGTTTGCTTCTGCCAGCACCACGCAATTATTTAATATTTTAACGATTTTCATCTTATCACCTCACTTTTAAATATGCTGTTTCTTTAAAAACTTTTGATACCACTTAAAGCTGTCTTTAGGTATCCGCTTTAAAGTTCCCTTACCTTCATCATCAAGATCGACATATACCAATCCATACCGTTTCTTCATTTCCCCGCTGCTGGCTGAAACTAAATCAAGGAAGCTCCACATCGTATAAGCTTTTAGATGGATCCCTTCATCAATGGCTTTTAATACTTCATTGATATGCTCACGCAGATAAGCAATTCTATACTCATCATGAATTTGCCCATCGATAACCTCATCTTTAGCCCCTAAACCATTTTCCACAATCATTAAAGGAAGCTTGTAACGATCATACAACTCTTTCAGACAGATGCGAATTCCGATCGGATCAATGGTCCAGCCCCATTCACTTTCTGTCAGATAAGGATTCTTCACCCCGCCAAACAAGTTGCCCGATGCTTTAACCGCAGCATCATCACTGCTTGCGACTATTGAATTATAATAGGAAGTTGCTAAAAAATCTACACGCTGTTCAGACAGCAGTGTCTGTTCTTCTTCACTCATTTTTAGATCGATCCCTGCCTTTTCAAAACGATTCAAAGCAGTGTCAGAATAAGCGCCATGCACAAGAACATCGGCAATGGTCAGCGCATTACTGCGTATTTCATCAGCTTTCAGTACATCTTCAGGCCGGCAGGTCATTGGATAGATTGGCGAATAAGCAATCATTGCCCCTACCTCATTGCGTGCATTCACAGCCTTGGCAAGCTGTATTGCCTTAGCATTCGCAGCCAGCATGTTATGTACCGCCTGCCAGCAGCATTCTTCCTGATGCTCACTGCGGTCAACACCAACGCCCACTGACAGCGGCAGATAGAGCGCCATGTTTATTTCATTAAAGGTAATCCACAAATGCACACGGTCTGAATAACGTGAAAAGCATGTATCCGCATAACGTGTATATGCAGCGATCCAATGCTTATTCTCCCAGCCGTCATATTTTTCAAAAAGTGCATAAGGTATTTCAAGATGTGAAAGCGTCACAATCGGCTCAATTTCATTTTGTACCAGCAAGTCAAAGATTCGGTCATAAAAAGCCAGTCCTTCTTCGTTGGGTTCCTCATCATCACCATGCGGAAAAATACGGCTCCATGCGATTGACATACGGAAACATTGCACACCAAGTTCTTTAAGCAATTGAATATCCTCTTCATAATGCTCATAAAATTCAACGCCCTTTTGCATCGCATAATATGCATGCTCATCAGGCAGCGGATAACGTTTAAAACAGCGTTCACGCTCATTCGGCTGAGTATCGCCGATTGAGTAACCTTTATTTCCTTTATGGCAGCCGCCTTCACATTGACCTGCGGAAATAGCGGTGCCCCACATACATGGATATTTTATCATAAGCAGCTCCTAAACAATATTTAATATAATATCACCCATCGTAACTTTGTCCTGCGCAGTTGCCAGTACATCAAGATAGGCATCTGAATTACATACCACTACAGATATAATGGCCGGTTCACTCAGCGAATCAGCCAGTACAGCTAACTGACTGCCCTTTTTCACTTCCTGATTCAACGCTGCCAGCATTTCCATTTCCATGCCCTGCGGCAGCTGCAGATGGATTAAAAGTTCAATCCCCTCTTTCCCCTTGATGATTAATTCATTGGATTCATGGAAAACCGCCGCCAGTGTTCCATCAAACGGCGCATAGATATATTTATCTTCAAATTGAATGGCTGTTCCTTTACCAATTAATCCTTTAGCTGCCAGTTTATCGTCCAAATCCTTTAATTCAATGATTTGTCCGCTGACAGGTGCATAAACCGCTTTTTTGTTTAATTTATTTTCACTGCTTTGTATGATCGGTGCCGGCACATCATCTTCAAAGCCTAAGATCCAGGTCATGGCAAAAGCTACCGCAAAGGCAATAACACAGCAGATACCAAAATTCAGCAAATTATTATTCGGGCCGATGTATACCGGAAAAGCTGTCAGCCCCGGTGTAACAAAACCAAAGGCTTTCAAAGAGACAAGACCGGCATACAAACCGCCTGCAGCACCGCCTGCCATCACTGCCGCTAAAGGCCGTTTCAGCTTTAAAGTAACTCCGTATAAAGCGGGTTCAGTGATTCCCAATACTGCCGTTACACCCGCTGATACCGCAATTTGGCGCATTTCCAAATTCTTGGTTTTTAGTGCTACCGCAAAACAGGCTGCTCCCTGTGCCATATTGGAAGGCAATGAACCTACTGACATGATTGTTTCATAACCGAAGGTAGCCAATGACTGAAATACTAACGGGAATAATGAATAATGCATGCCGGTCATAACGATAAACGGTGTAAAGCATCCCATGAAGGTAATTACCAGCCAGCCGGCTTTACCATTTAGGAATTGAATAAATTGTGCGAGATAACCACCAAGAATCGATCCTAACGGGCCTAATACAATCAGCGTGATCGGTGCCGTAACAATAATCGTTAATAATGGCTTCATTAAAAATTTAAGACAATTCGGTGAAACCCGATCCGCCAGTTTTTCCACATAACTCATCAGCCAAACACCCAAGATAATCGGAATAACTGAAGACGCATATGAAGCTGAGATAACAGGAATGCGAAAGAAATCCGCCGCGGTTTCCTGAGCAAGTAGATTAATCAGGTCTGGATGCAGCAGAATACCGGCCAAAAATACAGCCATAAAAGGATTGCAGTTAAATTTCTTAGCCGCCGAAAAAGCAATCATTACCGGCAGAAAGTAAAATGCCGCATTCGCTATTACATTAAAAATCACCATGGTGCTGCCGCTTGCATCTATACTTGTGAAATTAGTAAGCAGTGCGATTACCGCCTGCATCATACCAGCCGCCACAATTGCCGGCAAAATAGGTGTAAAGATACCTGATATAGTATCTAATATCCTTGATACAATCGGCTTTTTGCCGCCTTCTTCGGCAGTATTCTCATTTTTTAAATTGCCGATTTGACGCATTGTCTTGCAGACATTCCCAACATCCGGACCGATGATCACCTGAAGCTGGCCGGGATTCAGCACCGCGCCGACAACCCCTTTGATCTGCTTCAGCGCTTCCATCTCAACTTTTCCATTATCCTTTAAATTAATTCTTAAACGCGTCGCGCAATTACCAAGATTAATAATATTCTCAGCACCGCCGATATGTGACAGAATCTGTTTTGCTACTGATGTATAATCCATAAAAATCTCCTTTCATTGTTTATTTACCCAAAGCTTTTTAAGCCTGTTTCAAGATAACTTGTATTACTGATATCCGCTAAAGTAATTTGATCGCCATCAATAATTATTTGCGTAACACTGCAATTCTTAACATCATCCAGCTGCGTCCGTTCCGGATCAATATTATTTAAAATTGTACGTATCGCACCGCCGGAGGATACTACTAAAACATTGCCGCCGCCCAATGCCTGACTTTCCTCTATAATCTGATTGATTGCTGCTTCTGTCCGTGAAGCTATCTTCACATAGGGTTCAGCAGCATGAAGCCCATCATTGGCAGCAATTTCATCGGCAAGCTCCTGATTTGTCATACTTCCCAATAATTCACCCATTAATGCAGGATTAAACTCACCAAGTCCATGGGTCTCAAATAATGCGCCCCACATTTCCGCATCATTTCGTCCCTCATAACCGCCGAAATTCCACTCCCGCAGCTCTTTCAATTCGGTTAATTCAGGGGTATCATGAGCGTTTTCAGCTAAAATCCTTGAAGCCGTTTCCCGCACTCGGCCAAGATCACTGGTATAAGCAGCAATAAATTCAACCTCTTTTAATCCGATGCCGACTGCATCAGCTTGATCCTGACCTTCCTCAGTCAGCGGTGTATCACTCCAGCCCTGAACTTGTCCGGTCGTGTTAAACCATGTTTTTCCATGCCTTACCAGATAGATTACCACTGGCTGAGCTGCCTCTTTATCAGGTAAAACAGGGGCTGAACAAGCACATAATCCAAACGCAATCAATATCAGCAACAACTTTTTGAGTTTCATGACTCTCCTTTCATTCTCTTTTAGAGAAACATATTAAATTGCTTTTTCGTCTGGCCAGAAACAAAAAAAGCAGGAACAACACCAACAGCTTTCACTGTTGCATTGAGCCCTGCCTGATTTAACAGTCACATGACATAGATATCTATATAGGTAAAGTATAACACTAAATGTCAGCGTTTACAAGCGGGTGTTATACGCTTTTTAGCCAGCTATTCATTAAAACTTTATTACCAAATTAGTCAGTTTTTTGATTAATTATCAATAATAGTGTAAAATATCTTCAGAAGCATTTCAGGAGGTATCTATGGCTGAAAGTAAGGTAGAACGCAATAAGCGGTTAAAAAAAGAAAAACTGGAGGAATCCGGTTATGAACTATTTATGAATAACACCTTTGATAAAACCTCAATCGATCAGATCGTAAAAAAGGCAGGTGTCGCAAAAGGTACTTTTTATCTCTATTTTGAAGATAAGACACAGCTGCTGAACCGCATCATCATGAAAAAAGCGGTGATATTTTAATGGATGCCCTATCCCATGCAAACTACTTGCAGCTGGATAACAAGCTGGATCAATTCATCGTCATGGTAGACTGCATCCTTGACTATTTCAAGCAGAATCAGAATATCCTTGAAGTGGTCCGCAATCATTTATCATGGGATGATATCCTAACTGATATGAAAAATCATCAGAACTTTCAATTCAAATCATGATGAAAGAATATATCGAATTAATTATGACAAATAAAAATTACACTGAAAAAGAAGCCATTGCCACATTATATGTGATCTTTGAATTGGTATCCAGTGTTGCCTATGCCTCAATTATTGTAAAAAAACCGTTTGAACTGCTTGAAATCAAACCCATGCTCTATGCCAGTATCCGTTCAATGATTAAGTAATCGCAGCCGTCCTTTTGAAAAGGGCGGTTTTTTGCTGCCGAACTTAGTTGACAAAGTCATGTATTTGTTTTATACTTGACCCAGTCAACTATGGGAGGTATGTTTATGCAGACATCATTGGCTTATATTACAACGCTGCTGCGCAAGGATTTTACTGATTACTGCAATCAAAAGCTTGGTGAACTCGGACTTTCACAGGGAATGCTATTCTTTATCTTATATGTAGGCAAACACCCTGCCTGTTCACCTAAAGATCTGGCAAAAGCACTGCATATGGACATCGGCCACACAACACGCTCCATCGTTAAGCTGGAACAGGCTGATTTGCTGCTGCAGAAAACAAACCCTTTAGACCGCCGTGCCCATATCCTGACCTTAACCGAAAAAGGCGAACAGGCTTTTAAGCTCAGCCACGAATTATTTTACAGCTGGGACAATGAGGTACTTGCCGCTTTTTCTGCCGAGGAAAGGGAGCAGCTGATGAAGCTGCTTGAAAAACTGATTCAGAGTGATCAGCATTGTGTCCGCCGGTCTAAAACATACTAATTGGTTGATTAAGGAGGTTTGATTTATGAATTTTTCAATTCTATTCAGCAGCCATACCGGCAATACCCGTCTGCTTGCTGAAACATTAAGAAACACCCTGCCTGATAGTGAATGCATCTATTATGGTCTGCCGGAGCAGCAAGCCTTGGAAGCTGATTTGATCTGCATTGGTTTCTGGACGGATAAAGGCTGCTGTGATGAAGCGCTGGCAGCCTTTTTAAAGAAGGTGCATCATAAACAGATTTTTTGTTTGGCACTGCCGGATTTGGCCGCAGTGATGAATATTTCAGCCGCATATTAACTAATGTTGCCAACCTGCTTGGACCTGATAACAACCTCGCTGGTCAATTCATGTGTCAGGGCAAGATGCCGATAACCGTCAGACAACGTTATGAATCGATGCTGACTCAGGAACCTGAAAAATTTCAATCCTTAATCGACAATTTCGATCAGGGACAATCACATCCGGATAACGTTGATTTAAACAAATTCAAAGATATTGCCGAAACAATGTGGAAGAAGGTAAACAGCCATGCATAAAGCCGCTAAAATCTGGCTCTGGTGCGCGCTTGCTCTCTCGGCTGCGACCACCCTTCTTAATGCTCTCTCAGGACGCATGCTTTCAGTAGTGATTGCCCTGGCTGCTCTTGCCGGACTTTGCATCCTGCTGTTTACTGAAAGAAAAGCCGGCTATCTCTTCATGTGTGTATGCTATCTGTGTTCATTTATTAACGGGGTGTTCAGCAGCTTTACAACTAATACAAATCTAACAGCTGCCATTATCATGTCATTCATCGGCTCAGCGTTAATTCCTGTCATTACTTATTTCTTTTTGCGTAAAGACTGGCAGAATCTTAAATAATCATCTCGCTTGCCTATCGATTGAAGAACGTGTATAGTTTGGATAGGAGCATTACCATATGATTCATTAAAGCTTTAAGTGTGCGATACTTCTATATCTGTACACTTTTTTGTTTCAGACAGCCATTCGTTACTTTTTAGCAACTAACCCACAATTTTGTACCTACTTCCCATTTATCCTGTAACTATATACAATTTTATCATCATTAAATCGACAGGAGGTTCACAATGAAAACAAATAATCACTATCTGAGTATGTTAAGAGAAATTAAAGTGCCGCGTTCGCAACGGTTGATGAAAATGGCTGTCCGCAGAACCGAATCATCGATGTCATGCTTATAGAAAATGATGCGCTGATATTCTGCACCGCTAGAGGCAAGGCATTTTATCGCCAGCTCGGTTTTAATGCAAGTGTCGCTATTCTAGGCATGACAAAGTCATATCAGACGATTCGGCTTACCGGCAGGGCGGAGCATCTAACTGATCAGAAATTTTGGATCGATAAAATTTTTGAAGCTAATCCTGTTATGAACAGCGTTTATCCCGGTCTATCCCGCTATGTGCTTGAGCCTTTCTGTATCCGTAACGGTACGATTGAATACTTTGACTTAAGTCATTCCCCTATCATCAGAGCATCATCGGCGATTGGAACTGTTGAACCAATAGCAGAGGGCTTTGAAATCAGCGATGCCTGCATCAGCTGTGGAAAATGTGCGAAAGACTGTCCTCAGCAATGCATTCAACAAGGGAATATTTATGAAATCAAGCAGGCACACTGTCTGCATTGCGGGTATTGCATGGAAGTATGTCCCATCCATGCAATCAAAAGGAGGATCTTATGATTCAAGTTATACTGACATTACTTACTGAAAGAAGTGCTTTTTTCATTAATCTTTGTATTCAGCATTTAACCATATCTATGATTGCCATCTGTATTGCCATCTGTATCGGCGGCTGCATTGGCATCTTTGTCAGTGAATACAGCAAAACCTCTAAGCCCGTGCTGGGTATCATCAATTTTTTTTATACGATTCCTTCCATATCAATGCTTGGCTTTTTGATTCCGCTCAGCGGTATCGGCAACACGACGGCAATCATTGCCCTTACCCTCTATGCCTTGCTGCCAATGGTCAGAAATACTTATACCGGCATCCGTAATGTGGATGAGAATATTATCGAAGCCTCCAGAGGCATGGGCAGTACCGATTTTCAGATACTTACAAAAATCAAGCTGCCGTTAGCTTTACCGGTAATCATGTCCGGTATCCGCAACATGGTAACGATGACGATTGCCTTAGCCGGCATTGCATCCTTTATCGGTGCCGGTGGATTAGGTGTCGCCATTTATCGCGGCATTACGACTAATAACGCGGCAATGACGATTACCGGCAGTCTGCTGATCGCGCTTCTTGCCCTGCTTTTTGATGCCATTTTAGGCTTTATTGAAAAATCGCTGCAGGTTAAACACATCCGCCGCAATCACCATAAAATCACGATGATCAGCGGCAGTATCGCCGGGCTTGCAGTCTTGCTCGCAGCCTACATGTTCTTCAGCAAACCTGCTGACAACACCCTCCATATCGCAACCAAGCCTATGACGGAGCAATATATCCTCGGTGAAATGCTTGAGATTCTGATTGAAGAAAAAACTGATTTGAATGTAGAAATTACCCAAGGTGTCGGCGGCGGCACATCAAACATTCAGCCGGCCATGGAAAGCGGTGAGTTTGATCTATATCCTGAATATACCGGTACGGGCTGGAACATGGTTTTAAAACAATCCAAGCTGTATACGGAAGCCATGTTTGATCAGCTGCAAAGCGGCTATCAGGATCAATATCAAATGGAATGGGTCGGCATGTACGGTTTTGCGAACAGCTACGCATTGGCGGTAAGAAAATCAATTGCCGATCAATATCATTTAGAAAATATATCAGACTTGCAGGCAATTTCCGATCAGCTGATCTTTGGTGCTGAATATGATTTCTTTGAACGTGAAGACGGTTATGACCCATTGTGCGCAGCTACAATCTGCATTTTAAAAGCACAGTTGATCTTGATATCGGCTTAAAATATCAGGCAATCAATGAAGGTAAAATTGATGTGATGCCGATTTTTACCACGGATGGTCAATACAGCATTGCTGATATTACCGTGCTGAATGATAACCTCAATTTCTATCCTTCCTATCAATGCGGCAACGTGATCCGAAGTGCTGTGCTGCAGCAGCATCCTGAACTCAATGAAATCTTCAAACAGCTGGAACAAATCTTAACCGACAAGGAAATGGCTGAGATGAATTATGAGGTTGAAACGATGGGGCTGAGCCAAGGGATATTGCTATGAAATTCTGCGGCAGAAAGGTTTAATATAGGAGGTGTGACGATGACAGCAATCCTGGAATTTAAAAATATTGAGAAAAAATATAACGATAAAGCAATCATCAAAGACTTCAATTTAGAAATTGAACAAGGTGAGTTTTTATGTATGATCGGCTCCTCAGGCAGCGGCAAGACAACACTGCTGAAAATGATCAACGGCCTGATCCTTCCCGATCGCGGCAGTGTCTTGGTCAATGGCAAAAATATTCAGGAGGAAGATTTAATTACCCTGCGCCGCAGTATTGGCTACTGTATTCAAGGCAGCGTGCTTTTTCCGCATATGAATGTAGAAGAAAATATATCCTATGTTCCAAACCTTTGGAACAAGCGGGATAAACCGAAAACAAAAGCCGCTGTCGCAAAGTGGATGAAAATTGTCGGTCTTTCTGATGAACTGCGTACCCGTTACCCTTCTGAATTATCCGGTGGTCAGCAGCAGCGTGTCGGCATTGCCCGCGCTTTGGCGGCTTCACCCAATATCCTGCTGATGGATGAACCCTTCGGTGCTGTCGATGAAATTACCCGCAAACAGCTGCAAAAGGAAATCAAGGGCATTCATCAAAAACAGGGATCACTATTATTTTCGTTACTCATGACATCAATGAAGCCTTAACGCTTGGCACCAAAATATTAGTGCTTGATCAAGGTCAAATCCAGCAATTCGATCCACCGCAGGCCATTGTCGAACATCCGGCAAATCAATATGTTGAGCGGCTCTTAAACGGCAAAACACTTCCCCTAAAATAAGAAAAGCGATAGTCATGGCGGCTATCGCTTTTCTTCTATAATAAATCGACATCAATCACCTCATGCATAGGCGGCGCCAGCTTGGCAGCCAGCTTATCATAATCAGATTTCGCAACACCGCTGATTTGACCGTCACATGTAAACCATAAATACTCACCGTCACAATCAAGGAAATACAGCGGCTGGTTTCCATTCTTTGACAGCAGCCGACGCTTGATCTGAATCACTGCCCGATCATCCAAATGTGCATCTGCGATACGGATCATTTCTTTAAACTGCTCAGCATCATGCACCAGCCTTTGAATGCAGCGATCATCATGCAGAACCTCCGCTTCCTTCATGAACAAAATCAAGTGCCGCTTCTTATCCACATAAACACAAGGATAAAGAAAATGAATGAGTGTATTGCATCGGCAGCGAAGCGTAAAAAACTCATCATTTAAAATCTGACGCTTAAGATCAGATTCAATATTCGGATTGACAATCGTTTCCGCAACCTTCAGATTCACGTGAAAACAATGCGGACACGTTAATTGTAATAAAACCTGTTTCATGATATCACCATGGACATTATAAAACAAAAGAAGCGTCAGGGGAAACGCTTCTTTTGCTAATTATTATTTATAAGGGGATAGAATATGAATGAAACTAGATTAGGGATTGTCTATTTTCATTAGGCAAGTTCTTTTCCTTGCCTGATAATACTATACCCCAAGTCTATCAATAAAATACATGAGAACTATGTTTTTTATGTGATATAAAAAAATCCACAAAGTAAAAGAAGCGTCAGGGGAAACGCTTCTTCTACTAAATTATTTATAAGGGGATAGAATATGAATGAAACTAGATTAGGGATTGTCTATTTTCATCGGCAAGTTCTTTTCCTTGCCTGATAATACTATACCCCAAGTCTATCAATAAAATACATGAAAACTATGTTTTTTATGTGAATCAATTATTTCGTGAATGACAGTTGAGCATTGCTGTAATCAAGCATCAAATCAAGCTTATATTCCGCACCCTCTCTATCCTGTGAGCTTATATTGGTATCACCATGGGTCACCGCAGCATTGATTGAATATTCATGCTCAGCGCCCTTTAATGAACCTTCTGCCTGCCCATGGCGCAGATCCACATAAATTGACTGAACATCATTATCCTGCAGCTGCAGATCGGCATAGCTGCCATCAAAGGTAAGACCAGCCATGGATGAAGTTTTAATTCTGGCATCTTCATGAGCCATAATGATATTGACCTGCTCGGTAAACGTACTATCCTTAATCGTTAAGGAGCTGTAATTGAAATCATTTCTCATTAAATCAGCTTCCGAATTTGATATCATAACACTGCCATGGCTGCTGGTTATTTTTAGATCTTCACTAATCTTCAGCGAATCGTATTCGCTTTCCGTATACTCATCCTTGATACTCAGTGATTCGCATTGAAAGTCTTCCAAATCTGACTTGCCATGCGCGAATTGAAGACTAACGCTTTTGGCATCGATTGATGTCAGCCAACAATCCCCATATTTATAATCCACCGTAAAAATACTTAAACACTGTAAATCCTTAATTTGCGCATCACCATGACTGCCATGAACGGCAAGCGCGCCTTGAAAAGCTTTCGGCACCTGAACCGTAACGACGGTATCCTCACGATCCGTAAGGGTAAACCAATTCATCAGCTTCAGCACTGATTTCTTTTCAAGATCAATTCGGTTGCCTGTTACGTTCAAACTATATTGTAAAGATTCACTTTCCGGATAAGTAATTACAAAATCATCAGTTGGCGAGGCTTCAATAACTAAATCACTGTAGGATACAGTAACTGACAATTTTTTGATTTCATCCAATGGTATGGTTTCTGTCCGATAAACAACGTCTTCATCGATCACTGTACTTAGCTTGTATACATCAAAATCCACTGAAGCAAAACCGCCCAAGATCAGCAGCAGCCCGGCTGAAATCAGTATTAAACTGATTTGCTTTATCATTTTAATCATGCGTTCACCGCCTTCTGCCATTGGCTCAAACACCAGCCAGGCATGCTTTTACAACAATTCACAAAAGCTGGCGTCCATGCTTTAAAGCCAAACCAGCACCATGGTGCTAAACCGATACTGAACAGCACCGTACCAACCAAAACAACAAAAGATGCGAAATTAGCATGAAATACACTTGGCATCAAGAAGAATCCGCAGACAGCCATAATCAAAAAGCACAATCCGAAAACAAGCAAGATCACAAGCAATAAGCCCCACACTAACAAGAGTATGAAAAGGATAACGGGAATCATCAGCCAGACCGGTGATGTTAAGACGATCAGGAACCATTTCACAGCACAAGGATGATATTAGGTCGCTTCCCTTTCTCAATCGGCGCCGCTTTAATTTCATCATACAGATTCAGCGACAATTCATCCAAGCCGTCCAAACTTGCCACTGCCTCCTCCTCACTCATTCCCTCTTCAATGCGATCCTCTAGCGCTTCATTATAAAAGTTAATGAGACGATGTCTTTCCGATAAGGGAAGCAGTTTGATCCGCTGTTCAAGCAGCTGCATAAATTCCTGCTTATTCATTTTCATTTCCTCCTTTGATATACTCATAAATATTCATAATCTGATCCCAGTCTTCAAGAAATTCATCGATGCGTTCTCTTCCCTTTACCGTCAGATGATAATACTTTCTTAATCTGCCATTATGCTCCATAGTATAAACCTTCAGACATTCACTGCTCTCAAGCCGTCTGAGAATCGGATACAAAGTCGATTCAGAAATGGCAACACACACAGATAAATCTTTAATGATTTGATACCCATAGGAATCATTCTTCTTTAAAGAGGCAAGCACACAAATCTCAATCAAGCCTTTTTTTAATTGTATGTCCATCTAAATACCCCCTTATGCAGTATATTATACATTGCATAGTATATAGTGTCAATCATAAAAAAGATAAGGATCAGACATCCTTATCACTGTAACTTATTTTATGCTTTTTCTTATATTCATACATTGCTGAATCAGCCCGCTTAATCGTATCTAAAATATTCTTATCCACAGTCGTATCATAGACGGCATAACCGATTGAAATACTGAAAAGATATGCCTGTTTTCCATTTTCCTCTTTGACTTTGTGAACCATGGTATGAACCATATCCTTTAGATAAGCCGGCGTATAGTTTTTAAGAATTACGATAAACTCATCACCGCCCATGCGATAAACAGCACTGTCATCAGGGATACAGCTTCTGATAATATCACAGCAGCGTTTAATATACTGATCACCGGCAGAGTGACCATAGTTGTCATTTACCTGTTTTAAACCGTCAAGATCCAGCATCAGTACCGAGAATGGATATTCACCGGCAAACTCAAAGTTGCTCAGATCTACCTCTAAGGCATTGCGGTTCTTTAAGCCAGTTAAAAAGTCGGTGTTTGCCAGATCCTGATACGTCGGATTGGAGATTCGCTTAAATAGTTTGATTGCGATAAATGCAGCGACAAAACAAGCAGCCAGAATTACCAAGGGAGTTACGATCCGCATTGTGCGGAAGGTGGCATACTGTCGGTTAGCATCAAATTCAATCCCTAAAGCACCCACAATCTCATCATCCTCGACAATCGGAAAATACGATATAAATACATTTCCCCATGTCGTATGATTGATTTCATTTGGTAAAACAGTCTCGCCATTCAGCGCCCGCTGCAGATCCGGAATACATTCCGGTTCAATCAAATCACCAATATAACGGAAATCATCATTATCACTCGGCAATCCGTCAACTAAATAAATAAAATCACCGTCTGTTGTTTTCTTTGCCGTATATAGATAACGCACACTGGTTACTTTGCGGATATCTTCCATTTTATCCTTGGCAATCTGATACAGCTCACTTTGATCATCCTCACGCACATTCAATTCTGTGAACATTTCACGGATCATCTCATCTTCAAGGGTATCTCTGATTGTGGAAGCCCGGCTTTGAAGTTCATCGATCATATTATTATAAGAAAGCTGATAATTGATAAAAAAGATCAGAGAACAGGAAACGATCACAATGGCCGCAGTTAAAACCGAAACCTGCCAATCAACCCGGCTCTTATGTTTTTTTATTTTACTTTGCTCTATATCCATATGATGTGCCCCTTTAAGACTATATATATTATTTTAACAGATATAAGAAATTAAGAAATATAGAAATTGCTTTTCCGAATTAAATTTACAATTTTATTATAATTCAAAAGATGTAAGCAATGAAAGATAGTGAATATGTATTGTAAATTTTCATTTTCATATTGACAAACTCTTTCATCAGGAGTATTCTATATACAAACCTAAGACAGGGAGATAAAACCTGATACGCGCTGATAGAGAGTTAGGCATTGGTGGAAGCCTGACAGAAATGCGGTCTTGTAAATGGACCTCGAGGGACAGGTGAAAGGATGAAAGTCCAAGTATCTGCGTACGGAAGTTCCCGTTATCGAACAGAAATGTGTTTGCATTTTGAAGAGTGGATGTTATACATCAATTAAGGTGGTACCGCAGGAGCGATTTCAACGCACTTGTCCTTATGAAAGAGATTCTTTCAGGACGGGTGCTTTTTTTATTAGTTCCCTTCTCAATACAAACATAAGTAGCGATTCATTTCATGAAAGAGAGGAAATTGAAAATGAGAAAAATATCGACTTACTTATTGGCAGGCTTAATGACCTGCATGCTGGCTGGCTGTGCAAATGAAACGGCGCCAACGGAAAATCCGTCAGCTGCGGATCATGTTTATAAGATTGGTTTGGCACAGATCGTAGAACATACGTCTTTGAATACGATTCGTGAAAGTATGCTTGCTGAGCTTGCCGTCTTAGGCTATAAGGATGGTGAAAACATTCAGGTAGATGCCAAGAATGCTCAGGGTGAACAATCAACACTGAATTCAATCATGCAGACTTTTGCCGGTGATAATAAGGATCTCATCGTGGCGATTGCCACACCAACCGCGGCGGCAGCGGCCCCGTATGCTGAAAATATACCGGTGATCTTCTCAGCCGTATCCGATCCGGTAGGTGCCGGTTTGATTACTGATCCAAATAAACCGGATAAGAATATTACCGGTACCAGTGATGAGATTCAGGTTGCTCAGATTCTTGATCTGGCAAGAACCATCGATCCTGAATTAAAAACCTTAGGCTATATCTATAATGCCGGTGAAGCGAATTCCGTATCTAATCTCGATAAAGTAAAAGTCTATTGTGAAGAAAATGATCTGACACTGGTTGAAGCCACGATTTCCACAGCCGCTGAGATTCAGCAAACGGCACAAGTGCTGGCCAGTAAGGTAGACGCTATCTTTGCCCCTAATGACAATACGATTGCCAGCAGCATTGACGCTTTGAATATGGCAGCTCAGCAAGTACAATGTCCGGTATATGTCGGCGCTGACAGTATGGTACAGGATGGCGGCTTTGCAAGCATCGGTATCAATTATGAAGATTTAGGCAAAGAAACAGCAAGAATGATTGCCAAGGTAATTGAAGGCAGTGATATTTCAGAGATTCCGGTTAAAGTATTCGATACAAATCTTTATACTTATTTCAATCAGACAACAGCTGATGCTTTAGGTATTACAATTCCTGACGCATTAAAAAACAGCGATACGACAGTAATTTTTGAATAAACGAGAACAACAGGAGTGAGAACATGAATTTATTTATCATTCAAGGCGGTTTTGAACTGGGGTGTATCTTTACGATCCTATCCCTCGGTTTATTCATCTCCTTTAAATTTTGAATATCCCCGATCTGACAGTCGATGGCTCCTTTACCCTTGGAGCTGCCGTTTCTGCCATGCTGACGCTGGCCGGCCATCCCTTTTTAGGCTTGGCAGCCGCGCTTGGCTGCGGTGGTTTGGCAGGTGCTGTAACCGGTATCCTGCAGACTAAATTAAAAGTGCAATCCATTTTATCCGGTATTTTAACAATGACCGGACTGTATTCCATTAATCTGCGGATCATGGATAAACGGCCAACGATTTCACTGTTTGGCTTTGATTCTATTTTCACTCCATTTAATCAGCTATTTGGCGCTGCCTATGCGAAAACGATCGTGCTCTTTCTGCTGGTCGTATTACTCATCGTCTTCATGCTGCTGTTTCTCAAAACCCAAAGCGGGCTTGCTTTGCGGGCTACCGGTGATAATGAAGTCATGGTACGCGCGTCTTCAATCAATACTGACCGAATGAAAATTCTTGGATTAGCTTTAGCGAATGCCCTTGTTGCCTTATCCGGCGCCGTCTTTGCTCAGCACCAGAGCTTTGCGGATCTATCAAGCGGCATCGGCATGATGGTAATCGGGCTTGCCTCAATAATTATCGGCGAGAGTCTGATTAACCGAAAACCTCTGCTTGTGCGTCTGATCAGCGTAGCTGCAGGAGCAATTATTTATCGTTATATTTTAACGATTGCCCTGCAGTTCGGCATTGAAGCCAGTGATTTAAAGCTGCTCTCTGCCATTCTTGTTACGGCTGCCATATCAATCCCTTCTATCCAGTCAGCCATCGCGCTCAGACGCCGCAAAGGAGGCCGCAATCATGCTTGATTTAAAAGATATCAGTATTACCTTTAATGCTCATACCGTCAATGAACGCAAGGCTTTATCACAGCTGAATCTGCATCTTGATGACGGTGATTTTGTGACAGTAATCGGCAGCAACGGCGCCGGTAAATCGACGCTGCTGAATGTAATTGCCGGAACATATGAGCCTGATGAAGGAAGCATTTTTATCGATGGTCAGGATATGACCTTCACCAAAGAACATAAGCGGGCGAATGTGATCGGTCATCTCTTTCAGGATCCCATGAAAGGTACGGCTCCCAATATGACGATTGAGGAAAACCTCGGTCTTGCCTACTGCCGTGCCAGTGGTCATGGACCGCTGTCATTGGGTATCCGAAAGAAAGAACGAGAATTTTTCTATGCGACATTAAAGGCATTGAACCTCGGCTTAGAAGATCGGATGAAAACTGAAGTCGGCTTGCTCTCAGGCGGTCAGCGTCAGGCATTGACCTTGCTGATGGCAACGATTGTCACGCCAAAGCTGCTGCTGCTTGATGAGCATACGGCAGCCCTAGATCCGAAAACCAGTGAAAAAGTAATGACAATTACAAATGATATCATTGCCAAGCATAACATTACAACATTGATGATTACCCACAATATCTCCAATGCTCTTGAATTCGGCAATAAGACGCTGGTCATGAATGACGGACAGATTGCTTTCATCTTAGAAGGTGAAGAAAGAAAAAATATGACAGTAGAGAAATTAATCAGTCTATACAGCAGTAAGACTGAAAATGAATTTTCTGACCGCATGATTTTAGAATAAACTTTATTGCATTTTTCCTTTGTTTTGAATCATGTTCTTAAATGGAGGAAAATACGCTAAGAAGCAGATGATCATATCAGATAGTAAGTCTTCATGTCCTTCGTATCATGAAAAAATCTCTTTTATTCTGCTACAACTCCATTTGCACCATTCATTATTTTATGATTCAGCTTCCTTGTTTCCTTTTTCTCTGATCGAATCAGCTGAAATATGAGTATAATTTTGCATAAGAAAAACCTGCTTGTTTTATATCAAACAGGTTTTTTTACCAAATTATTTTTGTAATTATAAGCATTACCGGCATAGTTACCAAAGATAAAATCGTAGATAAACTTACTATTTTTGCTCCATAACCTGTATCTTTATTATACATTTGAGCAAACACAGGCGCTAAAGCTCCAACAGGTGCTGCCGCTCCAATCAGAATGATTGTTTTAATATTCACTTCAATTGGTAAAAAAGCAAACAGCATAATATATACCGCAGGAATTAAAATCAAACGATAAAATGAAACCAAATACATTTTCATAGAAGTAAAGATTTCTATTAAGTTTTCCTTTGCCAAGTAAGCTCCTAATACAAGCATTGCCATCGGTGTATTCATATTCCCCATCATTGTAATAGCTTCCATGATCGGCGCAAATGGTTTCATTGGTAATAAGAACACCGCAATCCCTGCCAATACCGCCCAGATACAAGGATTAGCCACAATCTTTTTTAATGTTACATTGCTTTTATCGCCCGACATTTCGATTACACCATACGTCCATACAAACAAATAAAATCCAACAATAAATGGTGAGAGATAGAATACAGCTTCTGTCCCAAATAAGCCGGTTACTAAAGGGATGCCGATAAATCCCGCATTTGAGAATACGACACAGAAACGTTCCACATTCTCACTTTCTTTACGATACAGGATACGGGCAATCAGAATATTACCAGAATAAACAAGAAAGCTTAAAGCAAAACAGGTACCAAGTCCCAACAGTAATTCATAGGAATATGCTTGATTAAAGGATGAAATTATGGTGCATGGCGTAGCGACCATCAATAAAATATTTGATAGTTTCGCAGTTGTATCATCATTGACCATGCCCTTCTTATACAGACCATATCCCACCATCATCATGATAAACATTTTGATGATCTGATAAAAAATTGTTAAACCTGCTTCCATAATTCTCTCCCTTTTAATAATGCACTAATTCAATCTTATTGTCTTTAATGAACTGCATAACTTCTTCATTGCAAAGCACATCCAGCTCTTTCACTCTTTGCCAATTATAGGAACTGTCACGATACAAAGTTAAGTCACAATATCCTGGATGCACCATGATTTCAATATTGTCACCCATATGCAGCTTGATAATTTCAATTAAATGCTGAACGGTTGCCGTATCGCCAAAGAAACCACTCACATATTTATAATCACTGTATCTGCGCATAGGAATGTCATACTCCTGAGCTAGCCGCGAACTTACGACAGACTGCAATTTATTAAAATCATGCACGCTGTGATGAGAATCCAAATGCGTAGGTTTATGTTTGAATACTTCAATATATTTTTCTATCTGGGCTTGCCATTCAGCGTACACTTCATCCATATCCAGCTCTTTTGTATAAATGATTTTCTTGCCCAAAAACTTGCCTTTCTCATCCGTTAATGTTTTATTCTTCGTTAAAGCATAGCCTGCTGTTAAATTCAAATGCACACCGATTCCCAAATCCGGACAAGCTTGAGCCAACTGCTTACCATATTCTAAGTAAGGCATATTGCATATAGCTGTAGTTGAACGAATGATTCCTTTTTGATATCCTTCGATAATTCCTTCAGTATTTCCTTTGGTATAGCCGTAATCATCAGCATTAATAATCAGCTTCATGCCAAATCTTCCCCATTAGTCGCAATCACTTTCTTATACCAGTCAAAGGATTTCTTCTTGCTTCTAGCTAAAGTACCATTGCCTTCATTATCTCGATCCACATAAATAAAACCATAGCGCTTCTTCATTTCACCGGTACCTGCACTAATTAAATCAATGCAGCCCCATGGTGTATAACCCATTAACTCGACACCATCTTCATCCACTGCTTTGATTAACTGCTCAATATGGCTTCTTAAATAATCGATACGATAATCGTCATTGATACTGCCATCATTTTCCACCATATCCACAGCGCCCATGCCATTTTCTACAATAAACACGGGAATCTGATATCTATCATATAATTGATTTAGTGAAATTCTTAAACCGACAGGGTCAATCTGCCAGCCCCAATCAGTCGCTTTCAAGTAAGGATTTCTAATCCCTGTCAGCATATTTCCGTCAACAACTTGTTTATTCGGATCACTGCTTGCAACATTGCTCATATAGTAGCTGAAACCGATATAATCAACAATCCCTTCTCTTAGAATCTGATCATCACCCGCTTCTGCTTGTAAAATAACACCCTTTTCTTTTAACATTTTCTTGGCTTTGTTTGTATAATAGCCCCTAACTTGCACATCACTGAAATAATACTGCGCATCCATGGCCTGCATTTGTTTGATTGTATCCTCCGGCTTGCATGTATCGGCATAAGTCCAAGGATAAATCATCATCATGCCAATCTTAAAATCCGGATTAATTTCATGACCAACTTTAACTGCTTTTGCACTTGCCACAAATTCATGATGGGCAGCCTGATAAACAACCTGAGCAAAACTTTCATTTTCCTGAACACGGATCCCTGAAGGAATTTCAGGATGCAGGGCAATACAGTTAATCTCATTGAAAGTCATCCAGTATTTAACTTTGTATTTATAACGTTTGAATACCGTTTCAGCATACTTCACAAAAAGTCTACGAGTTTTCTGTTTCGCCATGAACCATATTTCTTCACCAGAGCATAAGGTGTTTCATAGTGAGAAATAGTTACCACGGGTTCAATGCCGTATTTCAGACATTCATCAAATAAATCATCATAAAACTGCAAGCCTAATTCATTCGGTACTTCTTCATCACCCTCGGGGAAGATACGAGTCCATGCAATCGAGGTTCTAAAACATTTGAAACCCATTTCTGCGAATAAGGCAATATCTTCTTTGTAGTGATGATAGAAATCAATTCCTTCGTGATTTGGATAATAAACACCTTCAAGAACACCATCCGTATATTCTCTGGCTTTATCTACCGCACCGGCACTCATACAGTCCGCTGTACTGACCCCTTTGCCATCTACATTCCATGCCCCCTCCAGCTGATTAGCGGCAACTGCACCGCCCCATAAAAAATGTTTTGGTAATTGGCTCATTTTACATGTTTCCTTTCATCTTTTTATAAACATCTATAAATTCCTGCGCTAAGATACTGAAAGCTTCCGCACTCATCAGCTGATCTTCTGCATGCATCAACAACAAAGCAAATTCACATTTTTCACCGGCAGCTTCTTTCTGAATCAATCCGGCATGAGCATGATGGCCTTCTAAAAACACCTGCTGACCCTCTTCAAGCAATTTCTCAGCTCCTTCAAAATCACCGGCTTTCGCAAGCTGAATGGCTTCGATATACATGGAACGAGCAGTACCTACTGCACTGATAATCTGAAAGCTGATCAATTCAAGTCCTTCCATCATTAAATACCCAGTACTTCTTTGACACGCTTCATGACTTTAGCACCGTCCATCATGCCATAGGCCGCCATATCGATGGCTTCAACCGGACAATTCGGACATTGCTCCTTGATCTTAGCAAGATTAAAACGCACCTGCGGTCCCAATAACACAATATCTGCATCCGCCCCTACTTCTTTTGCCTGAGCAACCGGATATGCATTGATATCACATGCCACTCCTTCATCATCAGCTGCTTTCTGCATCTTGGTAACTAACAAGCTTGTACTCATACCTGCTGCACATAATAATACGATTTTTTCATTTTCTTTTTCTCCTTTTGTTTCAACTATTATACAAGAGTGGAGACAAACGCCTCCACTAATTCTTCACTAATTTTTTTAGTTATTTCCTTCAGCAGCTTCGTTTTTTTGAAGTTGTTTATCATAGGTTGTAATAAATGGATATAATACGCACATATCTACTACAAATAATACAAACCATAAGACCATCGTTTTCCAGTCCATTGTTGCTAAGAAGGCGGCTAATGGGCCAGGCACGGTAAACGGTAAGGTGATATAGAATTTACCTAAAATACCGGCACTTGCTAATAAATAATAGGATGAGAAATTGATCAAGCTGCAGATCAGCAAAGGTACATAAGTATAAACGTTTAATACCGTTGGCAAACCGAAAATTGAAGGTTCATTGATATTGAAGCAGCTAGGCACGATGGCAACCTTTGCAACTGAACGGGCTTGGTGACTCTTAGCAAAGAAGAAGATAATCACTAACATTGCCGTATAAGTGATCCAGTTACCGAAAACACTGTTTACTGCACCGGCAAAGATATATTCCATCGGTTTGTTTGCCAGATAGGCTTCCATATTGGCTGCTAAGCCTGCCGTAGTTAATGGACTGACTACAACTGAAACCATGTTGCCTCCGTGGATACCGAAAAACCAGAAAGTAGTCATTAAGAAGTTAATCAATAAGATTGATGGCAGACTGCCGGTAGCTTTCATCAACGGCTGGAACAATGTATATACCAAGTCATTTAAGCCGGCACCGGTCATGCTTGTAACAACTGCATTCAATACAGTGAAGAACACAACGTTAAATACTAATGATAATAATACGTTAAAGGGCGCGGCTACGTTTGGCGGCACACTTGCAGGCATTTTGATCGCAATTTTTTTAGCTATGAAGAAGTGATTGATTTCAACAACTAATAATGCTATAACCATCGCCCCAAACATATAACCTGCCCCTAAGCGAGCCATCACGATCGTACCCGTCGACAAATCAACAGCACCGCTGACACATAGATAAACAAGCAGTGCGGACAACATGTTGTTGATACCATCCATGCCGTAATTTTTAGCGAAGCGATAAGCAACACCGCAGACAACGTAGATTGAGATAACCCCGATCGTTAATTGATAAGGAATCATCAAAATTGCTGAATTTGCAGCAGCCCAGCTCTGCCAAGCCAATAAGAAGGAATAGAAAATATTTGTAGCTTCCATTCCCGCCGGTACCGGCGGTACAGCTAATAGGCAAGCAAAACCACCAACAATGGTTAATGGAATCAGCACTGTCATACCATCCCGTATTGCTGACAAGTGACGCTGTTCGGAAATTTTCATACCGACCGGAACTAAGTATTTTTCCATGAACGCTTGAAATTTTTCCATAAAAGATGTTTTTTCGGATGTCATATCGAATCCCCTTCCTCGCATTTATGAATGCGGTTACTTTCTTTGACACTCATAATATAGCACAGTTTGAATGAGTATTCAATATATTTTTATAATTATTGAATGAATTTCAATATAATCCTTGTTTTTTTGAATGGTTATGCTAGAATATAGATGTAGAAAGGGGGATTAACCATGAAAATTGCCTTTGATAAAGTCGATATTACGCCGAAAAGACCTTGTTTCATGGCAGGTTATTCCAGAAAAAACAAAGCGAGGGTGTTTTAGACTCAATAGAAATTAATTCTATCGCATTTGATTTGAATGGCCATTCATTCTTAATAAGCATTTTAGATAGTATTATGCTAGAAGAGAACTTTTGCATGAACGTGAAAAAAGCTGTTTCAAAGCAAACAGGTGTTGAAGTAAACAATATAACCATTTCCTGTACCCATACCCATTCAGCACCAGCATTCTTCAAACTTACATTTGAAGACACTCATGTAGAGCCTGAATTAACTGAAATGGCTAAAGATGAAATGATTGCCAGCTTGCTTCGTGCGAGTAAAAACATGCAGGAATGCAGTGCTGAATTGGAAAGTGCTATGATTGAAGGGTTATATGGCAATCGTAATGTAAAAGGAGGCAGTGAGGATAAAGAAGTGCGTTTATTCAAATTTTATAATAAGAATAAACAGCTTATTGGCAGTCTTTGCAGCATGTCAGCTCATCCAACTATTTTAAACGGCAGCAGTTATCTGTTATCCTGCGACTTATTAGGACAGATTCGTTTACGCCTGCAAAATAAATTAAAATGTCCGGTAGCGATGCTTAATGGCACATGCGGAGATGTCAGCGTTCGCTTCTATCGTGAGTATTCCGGTATTGAAGAATTAAACTTTACGGCTGATAATATTATAAAACAGTTTTTAGAAAAGAAAAGAATTCGTCCATTAAATAATGGTCAAGTTAAAACAAGTACTGTGGAGATGGTGAGTCATTTTAATGCCCAAACGGACAAGGATTGGCATCAGCAGATGGCAGTGCTGTCAAAGGCTGAGGGTGGACAAACGGATTTCTTTATTGATCGTTTGAACCGCAAGAAAGCTTTTGGAGCTTATGATTTGAATCTGATCAGTCAAATACGCATATTCGGCAATGTTATTTTCTTTATTTTGCCTGGAGATATTTTAAGTGCATTTGGTTTATTATTAAAGAATACTTTCAAGAATTACAACGTTATCAATGTTGGCTACAGTAATACCTACTGCAACTATTTTGTACCGGAAAATGAATATGGCAAGTATTTTGAAACATTTAATTCACGTTTAGCCAAAGGTGAAGCTGACAGGTTCATTTACAAAATTATTGAAACGACAAAAGATATTCTGGCTTAAGGCTTAATTCTCTCAGCAAAAAAGGTTATAATGAAAGTGGGAGTGTGATTGTATGAACCCATTTGAACAGATGGAACTAAAAAATCAAGTTTCACAAAGAAAGAATTGGTTGTTCACGATATTATTATAGAAAATGTCGATGATATATTACGAGATACCGCAACACAGCTGGCGGAAAAGCATCATATATCTCAGGCTTCGATTTCTCGTTTTTGTCAGAAAATTGGCTATCATGGCTACAATGATTTTAAATATGATGTATATAAATATCAGAAAATGGGTGGTAAAAGCACGAATCCGGCTTCAATTATGGATTACTACGCTAAACTGATCAGCTTGATACCCAATGCGATAAGTGAAGAACAATTTACAGAATTGGCACAGTTAATCGTGAATGCAAAATTTATTGCCATCAACGGATATCATAAAAGTGCATTGCCCGCTCAATTATTAGAGATGAACTTAGCTAAAGTTTCAAAACAATCAGTTTGTGTACCCTATGATCGAGCACATACATTGCCGCAAACACTAACTCAGCATGATTTGGCTATCTATTTTTCTGCGACCGGTTCTGTATATCGTGATCAGATAGAAGCGCTGAATGATATGGATAAAGATAAACGGCCTGTCACAGTATTGGTTACGACAACCGATAAAAGTCCTATGCGAAATAAGGTAGATCATGTCATTTGGCTTCCAAGTTACAAAAATCAAGGCTATCCGCAATATCTGGAAACACAGGTGGTTTTCATGATATTTGTGGACTTATTAACCAATTATATTGCTCAATTATTAAATTAGGAGGAGTAAATTTATGATTATCATTAACGCTGCAATGCTTCAGGATAAATTAGTTGAAATCGTGACTTCTATTGAAGATGCAAATATTGAATTTGTTGGAAAAAAGGAATGGAACTGCAATTCACAAGTTCTGATGAACAGAAAGCTGCAGTTCTGGCAAAACAAGCTTTAAAAGCTACTGCCGAATTTAAAACGGTTTACTTTCAGATTCACGTAAAATAAGCAAAGCCGAGCCCTGTATGGCTTTTTAGAAACAGCGTGTATTTAAGTTTTACTTGGATCAATGTGATACAAATATTCACAAGAGAATAGACGGTGATAACGATTGGCTCATTGCCGGTGCTTTTCAGCCTACGTTTCCGGAAGAAATTATTTTTCAGCTTAAATCGGTTAGTCAAATTGATTTTGAAGCATTAACAAAAATGATTCTCCCTTATGCTAGCTAAACATTGCTTTATAACTGATTGGCATCAAATCAAGCGAGATCTTACTTATGCAAACCTACTCAATTATTTTGTTATGTGCTGATTCATGATAAAATAGCATAAACAAGGAGTTTGCTTATGAAAATCGAAAGACTGATTGCAATAATTATTCTGCTGCTGCAGAACAAAAAAGTAACTGCTTCTATGCTTGCAGAAAAATTTAATGTATCTAAACGCACGATATACCGTGATCTTAACGATCTGACCTTGGCTGGCATACCTATTATAAGTAATGCCGGCAGCAATGGCGGCATCATGATGGATGAAAATTATAAGCTAGATAAAACACTGTTTACCCAAAGAGAACTGCAGGCAATCTTTACCGGTCTTTTAAGTCTGGACAGCATAGCTGCCGATAACCGCTATCAACAGATCATGGATAAATTTTTATCTGATAAACACGGAATCTATGCCGATCATCATATTCTAATCGACTTGTCTTCCCATTACAAAAACACCTTGGCACCCAAGATTGAACTGATCCGCAAAGCGATTGAGACAAGCTGTGCGATATGCTTTGATTACTGTGGTTCAAAGGGTGAGCATCAAGTACAGCTCAATCCCTATCTGATAGTTTTTCAATGGTCAAGCTGGTATGTGTTAGGATATGAAGCAACCGCCGAACAATTCAAGCTGTTTAAATTAAACCGCCTGTGGAATTTAAAGCTGACGGCACAATCCTTTGAGCTAATGGATATCCCTCAGGAAAAGCTGGCCTTTAACACCTATTTTACTGATGCGATTCATGCCGTCATCCATTTTAATAAGAATGTTAAATATCGGGTTATTGAAGAGTATGGGATTGATTCCTGCACACCGCTGAATGATCATTTACTGCGCTTTGAATTTGATTTTACCAATAAAGAATATCTGCTTGAATGGGTGCTGAGCTTTCATGATCAGGCTGAATTGATCGAACCAGCAGAATATCGTCAGGAATTAAAAGCGCGGGCACTTTCATTATATAATAAATATTCCGAATAGTGACATACAGCTGTCATCATGCCTGTGTTACACTCTATCATATAAAGGAGAGTGAAATGATGATTGAATCAAGATGCGGCTTGTTATGCAGCGAGTGTGAGTTTAGAAGTTCGATGAATTGTCAGGGATGCACAAACATCAAGAAACCATTTTGGGGTGAGGCATGTCCGGTAAAGACGTGCTGTGAGGATAAGGCATTGGACCATTGCGGCCTATGTCAGAGTTTTCCCTGTGCCCTGCTTCGGCAATTTGCCTATGATACAGATCAAGGCGATAACGGCAAACGAATTACCCAATGCCGCTGCTGGTGTCAGCTGTCAGCCATCCATGATTAAGAAAACCGGTGTCCGGTTTTTTATGATTATCGGTTTTCTTATGCAAAAGAGATGACGTTAAGCAAAGAATCGGCTATACTAATAAGGAAAAGAGGGTGTAGCATGAACGAATTATACGATATTGCGATCATTGGCAGCGGGGTAGCCGGTCTTCAGGCGGCTATCAATGCAACGATCCGGAAAAAGAAAATCATTGTATTTGGCAATAAAAATTTATCAGCCAAGTTAGTCAAAGCCCACCGCATTGATAATTATCTTGGTTTTTACGGTAAGAGCGGCAGTGAGATTGCCCAAGCGTTTCAAGAGCATATTCAGTCTATGAATATTGAAATTACCGAAGAAAAGATTACCGCCGTTTATCCAAATGGCGACAGTTTTATGTTGGCTGGTGCCGGCAATATGTATGAAGCCCGCAAGGTAATCCTGGCCAGCGGTGTGGAACTGACGCGTTCAATTGAAAATGAAGCTGATTTCTTGGGCATGGGTGTTTCCTACTGTGCAACCTGCGATGCACCGCTTTATAAAGGCCGCTCCGTAGCTGTTGTTGGTTATAGCGAAGAAAGTATCCATGAAGCAAATTACATTGCGGAAATCGCGGAGCATGTAGACTTTGTACCGGTGAATGTTAAGACTGATGATTTAAAAAGTTCGATCAATGTAGTCAAGGATATGCCTTTGCGCATTGAAGGTGAGCAGTCAGCAACCCGTCTCGTATTAAAAAATCAGACATTGAATACCGATGGTATCTTTGTGCTCCGAGACAGTGTTGAACCTTCTCAGCTCGTTAACGGACTTGATATTGAAGACGGCCATATTAAAGTAAACCGTCAGATGGAAACCAACTTCCATGGTTTATTTGCGGCTGGCGACTGCACAGGCAAGCCTTATCAGTATATGAAAGCTGCCGGTGAAGGACATGTCGCAGGCTTAAGCGCCGTGGATCAGATTGACAAAGAAAATGCAGGTATTCAATAATCCGGTTCAGCCGGATTTTCTCTTGATTAATAAAAAGCAGGTGTGTTATGATAAAATTCAATCCTCAAGATTATAAACAGCTGGCAGCGCTGTTTAAGCAATACAACAATCATGATTTTAATTCCAATATCTGTTCATGGATCATGTGGGACCATGTTTATGAGCTGTATATGGAAATGCACGAAAACTATACATTATTGCTGATTCATATGCATGACACATGGGAATGGCTGACCCCTTTATGTGATGAACAATCTCGTCATGAAGCGATGAATGCCATGCAGCGTTATAGCAATGAGCATCACTTCCCCTTTGTTCTCTGTGAAGTATTAGATGATTTCAAACGCTGGTGCCAGCAAGAACACTATCCGTTTGTCTATCAGCGGGAAAGAGAAAGAGATGATTACGTCTATGATATAGCGCAGCATCGTGATTTAACTGGTAAAAAGATGCAGAAAAGACGCAATCATTACAATGCCTTTATAAAGGAAAATGGCAGTGATTATAGTTTTGAGTCTTTAGCACCCGCTCAATTCAATGAATTATATGATTTCTTAGATACATGGAAAAATAACCACAGTCACATTCAGGATATTGAGAATGAACTGATTGGTATCCGGCGCATGCTTGCGGATTTTGACCGGCTGCCATTGTTAGGTGGGATACTTAGAATTCATGGCCAGATTGAAGGCTTCATTCTCGCATCACCTATTGATGAAGAATTGATTCAGATCCATGTGGAAAAGGTAAATCATGAATACCGAGGGTTAAGTGTCGCCATTTTAAAATGTTTCCTGGAAACCTTGCCTGCTTCCTATACAAAAATGGACCGGGAGGATGATTTAGGCTTGCCGGAGCTTAGAAAGGCTAAGCTTGATATGCATCCGATTTATCGGATTAAGCGTTTCAGAATCCTGCCCGGTAAGGTGGAGATCGTTCCGGCCAATGAACCTTTGCTGACGCAGATCAAAAACCTTTGGCTGAACAGCTTCCCTGATGAGAATCCATTAACCGCCGCCTTTTATTTTGATAAGCTCTATGACCCTAAACAAACACAGTGTCTGCTTCATGATGATCAGCTCGTCTGTATGCTGCATCTGCGTGACATGGAGCTGATGATGGATGGCAAATCGATGGCGGCTAAGCTGATTTTAGGGATCGCCACCGATCCTGAATATCAGGAATGCGGTTATATGCGCCAGCTGCTCAGTCATGTGCTTGATACATTCACTCAAACACCGTTATTGATTCAAGCCTATGATTGGGAGCTGTATAAGCCTTTTGGGTTTGAAACCAGCTATAAACGACGCAAAACCATACTTCGTAAGGCCGCCTATGAGGGATTGGAGAAGCATTGTGACTGTTGCGAAGACGCCGCGGCCTTGCTTTGCCTGTACAATGAATATGTTTTGGACAAGAATGGTTATCGCATTCGTGATCTGAGCTATTATCAAGATTATCTGATTCCCTATGCGAAATGCAGCGGACGGATATTAATCCACCGCACACAAGATGAAATTGATGGTTATTTAATATATGATGAAAATGACGGTCAGCTGACCGTCAATGAATTGATCTGCCGTTCACAGAAAACAGCCAATGCGATGATGTGCTGTATCTGTGACAGTGATAAAGAAATCATCGTATATCATGTCGATGATGAAATTGTCGGCGATACGATTGAAGAACCTTCCATGATGAGTCTGCATCTGCCGATTCATGAGAATAATTTTATATCTGAAAGTTTATAAAGAAAGATGGCGCCGCGCCATCTTTTATTTACATGTCTGTTGAATCAAATAAATTAATGAACGAATTCCCTGTGCATAGGCTCGGATACTGATTCGCTCATTGGTTCCATGAACTCCCTTCGATACAATTTCCTGTTCCTCAATGAAAGGGTCGTAACGCAGAACGGTATCACAGATGCACTCATAATTGCGTGCATCGGTACTGCCGGTAACCAGATTGGGAATAAAGCTCACACCGCCAAAGAAGGTCTGCAATGTTTCTGTCAGTTTTTGATAACCATAACTGTCATAACGGGAAATTGCCGATGCATCATTGGCCTGAATATAGCTGCATTTGATTTCATCACCGGCCAATTGCGAACAAGCTTCAAGCAGCGCATCGGTGTTATCATGGCAGGCCAGACGGAAGTTAATGACAGCCCACATATTCTGGGGCATAACATTGCCTGCCTGCGCGCCCTCACAGATCATCGTTGGAGCTATTGTTGTCGATACTTGATTGTATAATTCTTCACTGTTTAAATAATAATCTAATATTGCTTTTTCATGAGCATCTATATTACTGACGTATGTCTTCATCGGCTCCTGGTTAATTTTAGGAGCCAATGCTCTCAAAGCCGCTTTGTTTAATTGGCTTAATCGCGCTGGCAGCGGATGCTCTGCTATGGCTGTGATTGCTTTTGCAAGCTGACCTAAAGATGTCCCATGCACTGGATTGGAAGAATGACCGCCGACGCTCTTAGCTTCAAGTAAAAGATCGGCATAGCCCTTTTCACTCAGGCAGATGGAAGAAACCAGTGAACCTTTTGCGCCATAGACATCCCCGTCAATTATTTCACCGCCGCCTTCATCCAATACAAATTCAAGCTGAACACCCTGCTTTTTTAAATAAGCAGCCATTCTCGCGGAACCGGTGTTGCAAGTCTCCTCATCCTCTCCAAAAGCACAATAAATTGTACGCTTCAAATTCATCGCATGTGTCAGACAATATTCCGCCGCTTCTAATATGGCAAATACCATATTCTTAATATCTAAAGCTCCCCGGCCCCAGATCAACCCGTCCGCAATAGCTCCTGAATAAGCCCATAGGTCCAATCTTTTTCACTCCCCTTAACAACCGGCACAACATCGAGATGTGACATCAGCAGGATCGGCTTTAACTTTTGATCACTGCCTGTCAGCTTAATCAGCATACTGTTGCCATGCATGCTTACCTCACCATGATGCATCACTTGTGGAAAAGATGTGCGGATCACATCATGCAGACGTTTAAATTCCGCATCATCAACTTTGCTGACATCGACATAAGAGGTTGTCCTGCATTGTATTGCCTGACTCAGTCGGCGGCATGCCTGATGAATATCTAAATCAGGATACATCGTTTCATTTTGATATGTTTCATAAATAGTTCTCATATTGTTTCTCCTATAAATAACGGCTTAAAAATTCCCTTGTCCGCGGCATTTTCGGCTGAGTAAAGATTTGTTCAGGCGGTGCTTCCTCTAAGATGACACCCTGATCCATAAACACGACCCGGTCGCTGACTTCTCTGGCAAACTGCATTTCATGGGTAACGACAACCATTGTCATGCCCTCATTTGCCAGCCGCTGCATAACATCCAGCACTTCCTTGACAATTTCCGGATCAAGGGCGCTTGTTGGTTCATCGAACAGCATAATTTCCGGATTCATACACAAGGCTCTGGCAATGGCGACACGCTGCTTCTGACCGCCGGACAATGTTCGCGGATCAGCATAAATAAATTCCTTTAAACCAACAGCCGTTAAATGCCCAATGGCGATTGCTTCAGCTTCTGACTTATTCATTTTCTTTACCGCCGTCATTGCCAGCGTGCAGTTATCCAATACATTTTTATTATTAAATAAATTAAAGCCCTGAAAGACCATGCCGATGTTTTCCCGCAATACGTTGATATCGGTACTCAGATCAGTCAGATCCTGATCTTTAAAATAAATGTGACCGGCATCCGGCTCTTCAAGCAGGTTAATACATCTCAACAGGGTACTTTTGCCGCTGCCGCTGGCTCCGATGATGCAGACTACCTCTCCCTTTTTCACATTTAAATTGATATCCTTTAATACACGCAGCTGATCAAAAGACTTCTCAAGATTTTCAATACGGATAATTTCTTCCATAAATGCCTCCTAATTACTGCTTGGAATACCGCGTGATGCCGGCATATCTAAACGGCGGGCCGCATAATTAAGCAGTCGGGTAATGCCATAGGTTAACAGCAAATAAATCAGTGCCGTTACCAAATAAACTTCCAACCCTTTATAATAAGTACCTGAAATTGTACTGTTCGCAAACATCAGTTCAAAAAAGCCAATTGTGGTAAGTACCGAAGTATCTTTAATATTAATGATAAATTCATTGCCGATCGCCGGTATACTGTTTTTAACCGCCTGTGGGAACAGAACCTTCATCATCGCCTGCCACTGAGTCATGCCCAAGGAGCGGGCCGCTTCTTTCTGCCCCTTATCCAAAGATTCCACACCGCCGCGCAGCACCTCAGCCAGATAAGCAGCTGAATTTAATGACACGGTAATTGCTGAAGCCAAGAAGAAAGACCAAATTTTATTGACCTCTGAGATGGGTGCGCTGGGCATTGCCATACGGGCTAAAGCAAAACCGACAGCATTGATAATCAAGACTTGAACCATCATCGGCGTACCGCGGATAATCGTTGTATAGGTTTTCGCAAAGCTTTGACCTATCAGTTTAAAATCTGTATGCTGTCCGCATCGCGGCGATCAGGAACCTGTATCCGCAGAAAGGAAAGCAGGATTGCTAATAGAAAGCCGCATAAAGTTCCAATCAACGATACTTGCAGCGTACCACTGATGCCTCTAAGATAAGTAGCCCGTGATTGATAGGCCATATAAATCATCGATGATACAAAACCCTCCGGATTACTTTCGGCATGGATTGACTGAATAAAAAGTTGAATGAATCGAACAATACCGCAGTCAAGCAGCACGATCACAAAGAAAACAAGGGTAAAGATAAAATATCGATGCAGCCATTTCTGTAAAGCTTTTTTCTTATGCGCATAGGCTGAAAAAGGAATATAAGCAAATGCGGCTGCCAAAAGCAAAAACCACAAGATCATCGGTATCCGTTTATAAATTGATAGTGTAAAATCTCCCTTACTTATCAGCAGCAGCCATGCATCCAGCAAGGCAAACAGCCAGCCGAGAAACCAGGCGTACTGCGGATAAGCACGCAGCGCCGCAGCGTCATTTATTTTCAGTTGCATAAGCGAGACCCTACTGCGGCATTTTGGCTTGTGCCTGCGTCAGCATTTCCTGACGTGTTTCCGTTGGTATTTCAGCCAGTGCGGCATTTACCTGATCCAGCAAAGCCGTATCTTCTTTGCGTAATCCGATGCAGGCGCCTTTGAAGCCTAACTCAAAACCCTGTCCATCAGGGAAAGAAATCGTAACTAAATTTGGATAAACATTCGTATAAGCAACCGCCGATTCAGTATCTAAAACAATACCGTCAGCTGCCCCCTGATTCAGACGGGCAATCATATTCGCCACATCCGTTACCGGCGGCAGATGATCGACACCCTCAATTTGATCGATCACTTCATCATACTTAGTATTTTTCTGACCTAAAAGACTGGCACCAGCAAAATCACTCAGTGAATCAGCATTAGCATAGGATGAATTTTCATCAACTACAATTACATATTCTGTTTTGCGAACTGAATAGAAATCAGAGAAATTCACTGATTGACGGCGATCCTTTGTATCTGCCATACCTGCTATAACCATGTCGATCTGACCGCTTTTTAATGAATCAATCAAACCGTCCCAGCTCAGCTTAACAATTACGATTTCCGCATCCAATGCATCACCGATTTGTTTTGCCATCTGCACATCATAACCCTCTGCATAAAAGCCTGACACATTTTCAATCGGCAGATTTGTATCACTGGCCTGATCCTCCTGCCAGTTATTCGGAGCATAGGCACATTCCATCCCCACCCGTAATACATTCTGATTATCGGTGTCATTAACCGGTGCATCCTTACTGCTGCAGGCGGCAAGCGTACACAGCATCATGGACAACAAACCAAAAACAATAAAACGTCTAAAATATTTCATATTCTTATCCTCCTGTATAAAATAAAAAACGTCTTTGGTAAAAGACGCTTCACAATAGATACTATCGTAAAACAAAGCGCCTCTACAATAAATGTAGGAATCCTATGAGTATTTCCCATAGTCTCACACAAGCATAATGCCTTATCCTCATGTTCGGCGATGGCTGCCTTTCCATTTGATCACAGGATGCCTCCTCACAAATGTACTCTTCTACATCGCTACCTCTTGTTTTTTATTTATGAAACAAGTTTACTTCATTATGAAATATTTGTAAATAGTTTTCTGAAAAAATATTTATTATTTTCTATACAAGCGTTATTCATTTTCAAAAGTAGGGATCCTATAATCTAATTTCGACATATGTCCCATCTGCCGCTTCTACCTCAAGCAGTGTCAAAGATCCGTGCGTTCTTTTAATATCGTGAATCAAACGGCCAAAAGCCCGCATTTGATGCGAACTAATAACCGGTACAGCGACTTGTTCATGATTAACCCTGCGCAGCACATAAGATGTGCAAAAGGGATTCAGCAGCATCCAGTTAGGAACCGGAATGGTTAACGCCAGCTTCTCCGTGCGTACTTTAATCAACATAATTATTCCACATAGATTTCCACATGATCGCCTTCTGCACTGTCAACTTCCATTAAGCGGCCGATCATGCCGTTTTCTACTAATTGAATGATAGCGGAAAGATCAATGTTTTCAAAACCATGAGAGCCATTGCCGGAAACCTTGGAAATATCCAAGCCAATCTCAGCCGCCGCCTTTACTAAGGACATCGGCAGATTCATTCTGACCCGATCTCCCTGAGCGCTGTCAACGGTCATCCTGAGAAACATCTGATTAATGTCCTTGCGCTCACCGGCTGGCAGCAGCACCGGCTGAATCCGTTCCTCAGGCAGAATCAGTTCATCTAGGGTAACATGGAAAAATTTCGCCATTTCAATTAACAGCGGCAGATCCGGGATGGATAAATCATTCTCCCACTTAGACACCGCCTGTCCTGAAACATTCAGTTTATCAGCTAATTCATCCTGTGTCATTCCTTTCATTTTACGATATTCACTTATTTTAGTTCCTAATGTTTTCATTACAATACCTTGGGGCTGAAATGGTCTTCACCCCATCCTTTCTTACACGTTTATTATAAATGCCGGGGCGCCGGGAATGAACAGACGCATGGTTGAATAAAACAACGCTTCGTTGAATTTCTCCCAACGGCTGGTTGATTTGATGAAAAAACTCGTATTTTACGCTTAGTATTAGAAGTATAGCCATTTTTATGTATAAGAAAGGGTTGGTAAACAAAAATTCAATCTTCCTTATAATTCAAGATATCCCCTACATCACATGACAATACCTTGCAGATCTTTTCCAATGTGGAAAATCGCACTGCCTTAGCCTTGCCGCTGCATAAAATGCTTAAATTAGCTTCTGTAATATCAATGATTTCTGCCAGTTCCTTTGCGGTCATGCTTCTTTCCAGCAGAATTTCCTTTAGATGTATTTGAATACTCATATCAGATCGTCAGCCCATTCTCATTATAAAGCTCAATGCTTTTCACAAAAATCACCGCAGTCAGATTCAAAAGAAGCGCAGCCAAAAACTGGCCTGTCCATGATTCAAAGCCGTAATCATAAACTGCAATCACAGCACTGCTGCCAATACCTAATGCCATCAAACATTTAATCAGCATAAAAAACAGATTGGTAAGTAACAGCCGAAAGGTACATTTAGCCATTTGCTGAACAGCATCTGCATTATCCTTCACAAATAGTTCTTCCTTGCTTAAATTCACCATCAGACAATGATAGGCCTTAATGAAACGGAAGACAGTCGGCAGATAAAGCATAAGAACAGCAAACATAGCTAGGATAAACAAAACGCCGCCTGCCAAGCTTATAGAAGTTAGTGTTCCCGCAATTGATAGAAGGATAAAGACAATACAAATCAGCAGTAAGGCAATAGAACCCATTGCCAGTACGATCAACACTCTAAGCAGAGCTAACTTTTTATGAAAATTCATTTGTTTTTCCTTTTTCATATAAATCAGCAGTAATAATAATGCAGTCACCAGCAGACCAAGTAAAAGCCATGGATGTTTTGAAATTGTTTCATTATTAACTATCATTCATTTTACCTCCTAGACAATCAGGCAGTTCTCATTATATTGTTCTGCAGCTTTTTCATAAATAACCGTTATTACACTGATAGCCAGCATCAATATAAAAAGTGATAAGATACCATAAACCGAATCAAAGCTTAATTTTTTTACCCATAGCTGCCTGCTTTCCCAAATGAAGACTCTCGCTTATAGCATCATAAAACAAAACTCTTCCTAATCAGAAGAGCCTCATTATTTTAAATCAATTCAATGCCTGACTGTTCCATCAGCTTCAGTGCCATGCAGTGATACCCCTCAGCCTTATGATGCGGAGCATCATAAGTGGCAACTCCCGCTTTGACAACCTTTACCTTATGATTGCTGTCAATCTGATTCAGATAGGTTTTCAATGACAGCGCAAACTGCAGCACACAGATATCCGTACAGCAGCCGCACAGCACAAATTCATCATATGCATCATACAGACGCGGGTCAATCGCATGAAAAGCATTTGTTGAATTCTTTAGAATTTCCTTTTTCACATAAGGGCGCAATTCATCAATGACCTCTGATTCACTGGTTCCTTTAACACAATGAGAAGGAAAGCTTCTAAACTCAATAGCATCACGATCATGCGCATCGCGGATGAAATAACAGTCGCCGTCAAATTCACGCACAAGATTTTCAATGCATGGTACGATGCTCATAATATTTATATCATGCATCGCGCCCTCTTTCACAAAGCCATTAATCATATCAATAACAAACAGTGCTTTCATGTTTTTACCCCGCTTTACTTAGTCAGAATCTCATAGCCTTTTTCAGTAATCAGCACCATGTTTTCCCATTGTGCTGACAGTTTATGATCCTGAGTATAGATTGTCCAGCCATTCTCCTTATCCACATAGACTTCATGAGTTCCCTCATTAATCATTGGTTCAATCGTAAATATCATGCCCGGTGCTAAAATCATGCCCGTACCCGGCGTTCCTACATGCGGCACAAAGGGATCTTCATGGAATGCCTTGCCGACACCATGTCCGCCTAGCATTCTTACCACGCTGTACCCATTCTGTTCAGCTACCTGCTGGACTGCCGCCGACATATCACCAAGATGCCCCCATGGTTTAATAGCTGCTAACCCAGCTTCGACTGCTTCCTGAGTCACCCGGACAAGTTTCTCAGCTTCGGCAGATACCTTCCCAATCATAAACATCCTTGAAGCATCGGAAAAATAACCCTTATAGATGGTCGATACATCTACATTAACGATATCGCCTTCTTTAAGAATCCGCTTTTCATCGGGAATCCCATGGCATACTTCATCATTGACCGATGTGCAGACACTCTTTGGAAATCCTTCATAATTCAAAGGCGCCGGAATCGCGTGATGAGCTGTCGTATAATCATAGACGATTTTATCAATCTCTGCGGTACTCATTCCCGGGCCGATTTTTCAGCCACCGCATCTAAGACACCCGTATTGATCTTAGCACTTTCCTTGATTGCCCGAATTTCTTTTTCATTCTTTATTAACTCATGGGATGGGCACAGACAGCCATTAAACGCAGATCGACAATCTTCTGATCAAATTCAAAATGACAATGTTTATATTTTTTGCCGCTTCCGCACCAGCATTCACCATTTCTTGTATATCGCATAGATTCACCTCACCTTATCTATTATACATCAAATCTTAAAAAAAGCGTGTATAATGTTCTTGAGGTGATACTATGTTTCTGCGTGAAGTGTCAATTAAAGATAAGACGGTCAATAATTCATACGTCTATGATATACCGATGATTCAAGCCTTTAACAGCCTGTCTTTTACTAAACCGGTTACTTTCCTTTGCGGAGAAAACGGTACCGGCAAATCGACTTTGCTGGAGGCGATTGCCATTGCTTATGGTTTTAATCCGGAGGGCGGCAGCCGCAACCTAATGTTTTCAACCTGTGATACACATTCCCCATTAGCTAAAAACCTGAGGATGGTAAAAGGGTTTGAACAGGCTAAAGACGGTTTCTTTCTGCGGGCAGAAAGTTTCTATAATGTTGCAACCAGCATTGATGAAAATGAACGTGAACGATCAGGCTTGTTAAGAAGCTATGGCGGCAAAAGTCTGCACGCACAGTCACACGGTGAAAGTTTCTTTGCCCTTATGTGCAATCGTTTCTATGGGCATGGTCTTTACATCCTTGATGAACCGGAGGCTGCACTCTCGCCAAACCGTCAATTATCGATGCTGACTTTAATGCATGATCTGATCAAAGAAGGTTCACAGTTTATCATTGCTACTCATTCCCCGATACTGATGGCTTATCCAGAGGCAGATATTTATGTCTGCAGTGATGAAGGGCTGACGCTGACAGCCTATAAGGATACCGATAATTATCAGGTAACCAAGAGCTTCCTGCAAGATCCAAAACGTTATCTGCGATTTCTGTTAGAAGATTAAATAAAGATGAATCTTATATTTCATAGAAAACAATAATAAAAGGAGTGTTAATCGCATTTATTAAAATGAGAGTAATACTCCTTATTTTTATTAGCTGTCAGGCTGATTAACTTTTATATTATGCGTCTAGTTCATGAGCCGCTTTACAGAAAGCCTCACGATCTTTTTTATACATGTTCGCTCGTTCCTGGCTGTAACCAATAAACATACGCGGATAATGATTGATAAAGGCTGCCAATACTTCCTGAGCCTGTATTTCCTTCATACCCAGTGCAATCTGCTTGCCATTCTCCTGACAGATCATCAGTGAATAGCTTTTACCGGTCGGAATGCCATTGGTACGATGCTGCGTTGTCTGCTGATATGCCCATACAACTGAAGAAGCAGGCAGCAGCCAAGTCTTTGCGCCTACCTGGAACATCATAAAATTACGGTCCATGCGAATGCCGCTCACCTGATCAGCCATTTGATAAAAGTCCTCAACCTTAGCAAGTGCTGAATCTGCGTCTAACTGTGCTGCACAATATTGAATAATTGATTTCTGATAACTGCCGCTGATTACACGAATTAAAAAATAGAATCCAAGCGCCGTTAAAAACAAACCGCCGCCGGTATACATCCATACCTCAGTCTGACTCTTATCACCGACTTGACCTTCTTCAAGTACCAAGGGAAGCATCAGCTTCTGGGTTTCCAATGTCATTTCATCATAACCGACAACCTCATGATAATACTTTTTAGACTGGCTGCTCATTGCTTTAACCGTACCATGAATAGTGAATGGTTCACCTGTAAATTCATTTTCGTTGATAATATAATCATTGGTAGCTCTCAGCAAGGCATCAGCTTGATCTACAAACTTAGCCGGTACTTCGATCCCCATGTATTCAGCCTGACCGACCGGAATGATATACTCCTTGGCAGTTACTTTACTTTTACCGCTGCTTCTTCGTTCAGTATAAGCGTATGAATCCATGATAAAGGTTATCTCAGCACTTACATATTTTCCCTCTAATTCATTCAGCGGCACACGGTTAATATCCGTGCCGCCTGATAAGACAGTAATTGCACTGGAGGCACCGATCCCCAACAGCACCAGTCCCACTACAAAACAAATCAAAAGCATAGGCAGCACTTTTTTCAGGCTGACTTTTTTTAACTCCTTAAGCATATCCATTATACGATCCCCTTTACTATTCCTTTATATGTTCATAATTCTAACATATATGTCTGACATGAACAATTCTAAATCATAAATCGGAATTAAAAGTACAAACAAATCCATCCCTAGCAAAAAGATTGCCATCGCTGACAAATCTTCACTGACTATTCTGAAAATGCGACAATTCCAAAGCAGCCGGGACCGCCATGAGTTGAAACAACACCGCCGGTTTCCATCCACTTGATTGATTTAAAGCCATAATCAACCGCTGCCTTTTCAGCCTTTTCCTTTACTGCCGGATCAATTCCTTCCGACCACAGCAGAATGATTTCCTCTTTGCTGAGATTATATTGCTCGGCATATTTTCCCACAATTCTAGGTGCTATGAACAGCATCGATCCGCGCTTCTTCTGTGTGCTGATCAGCTTTCCTTCAAGAATCTCAATCATCGGTTTTAAGTTAAGCACCTTAGCGCCGAGGTAGGCCGCGTTGCTGACTCTGCCGCCGGCCTTAAGATAAACTAAGGTATCCGGGAAGAAGCACATATGAATTTTCTTTTTTAAACGTTCTACTTCCGCCAGCACTTCCGTTAATGAAGCCTCTGGATGATCGTTCAGATATTCAGCGGTACGCATAACGATCATTGCCTGTCCTACAGAAACATTTTCTGTATCAACACTTGTGACATATGGGCGATTTTCACCGGCAATCAGCGCATTCTGAAATGAACATGTCGTGACTGCTGAATAAGCCAGATGCAGGATGTGCTTCTCTGGATACCGTTCATGAAGCTCATCAAAAACCTTTTCAAAATCCATTGGATTGCATGCGCTTGTTTTTGGAAGCTCCCCTGTTGTTTCGTAATGATCAAAAATCTTTTGAATTGGAAAAGAGCCATCATCCAAAGTAGTTTCACCAAAGGATACATGCATCGGTACAATGACAATCCCATACTTTTCAGCTAGTTCCCTAGTAATATCGGAGCCTGATTCGGCGACTAATATATATTTGCTTTCCATTTTCTTCCTCCTTATTTTATACCTAAATATACCATTAATTAGCTGTCTATATCAAGCAATTCTATTCGATGCACCGCTTTTTTTATAACTGCTCTTATTCATGTCAGCAATTATCAGATAAAATTTTCAGCTCTGCCTATCAATTATATGCCAATTGAAAAGAAAAAAACCCTCATAAGAGGGTTAAATTCAATTATTCAGCTGCAGCCGCAGATTGATAAACGCCATCGGCATCAATAACACAGCCGTCGACTTCAGTATTCACTGCCATTTTGCCGTCAATACCGACGTAATACCAGCGTCCGCCTGTTGACGCAATCCATGATTCAATCACTTTAATGCCGTCACGATAATAATACCAGCTGTCATTTTCAAAGTGCCAGCCTTGTTTCTTTTCAGGCAGCTTCATCGCTTTTACCATCACAGCCTGACCTGGCATTGAAAGCATTTCAACTTCATACCAAACAATGAACTCATCATTTTGATGAATATCATCAAGACCTAGAATATTTTTTGTTTTTATAAGCAAAGAATTCCGTGTCTTCCTTCATAAAAGTAGCAATCAGCGTCTGATCCGCACTCAGCACTCTGACAAATTCATCGTCTGTCTCAACAATCTCACCGGCCTTGATATAGCGAGGCACACGGTAATCTTTTCCTACATTCACAAACACAACGGACGCATTAGTGATCGGCGGCAGACTCTTAGTCATGATCGGTGATACATAAGCCGCAATCCGATCCAAACGTTTAAGCTGGTCAATTCTACGGGATCACCGGTAAGAGCATCAATAATCACTGTATCTTCACCGATGTTTAAGATGCAGTCATTCCCTGCCTCGGTGCTGTTAATGATTTGAATCCGGTTAGTACCCACTGCTTCAACCTTACCCCATACAAAAACCTTCGTTTCAGGAGTCGGCAATTCATCCGCATTCTCTGCCTGTACCGGCATCGCTGTAAGCATAAAACTGAATGCTAAAACTAAAACTAAAGATTTTTTTAATTATTTTCATAACCATCAATCCTCTCTTCCTGGTCTTATTATGACAGATACTGGAAGATTTATCTATATCTCATGAATAAGATGCTTAATTTCAAAGACAACTTGCAAAAAAACAACTGAGTTTTACCCCAGCTGTCTTGTACATTAACTATTTAGCTTGTTCGACTGCAGCTTTTGCAGCTTTGATGAATGCTTCAGAAGTTACAGTTGAACCTGAAACTGCATCAACTTCAGCTGAACCAGCTTCCTTCATAGCTTCAGCTAATTTCGCAGCAGCATCTTTACCTAACCTTCTGTTTCATCATCAGCAGTATAAGTAACATCTGTGATCTTACCGTCACCGTCAACAGTTACATTAACCGTTACATCGCCGCCGAAACCTTTTTCAGTAGCAGAGAAAGTTCCGCCCTTACTGCCTTCAGCATCACCGCCGTTACCGTTACTTGAACAGCCGAATAAAGCAACACTTAACATTAATACTGCAATTACACTCTTATTTAACTTTTTCATTTTTCTTTACCTCTTTTGACCCTTGCGTCAAGTCAATTATAAACAATTCATGACTTATTGTAAAGTTTGTTCAGATAAATTTCAGTTTAACTTTTGAATCTTCGCGCGGATTGCTAAAAGATTTTGATTAAATATCAGCTTATCGGAAGAATAGCCGATATAATCTTTACCAAATAAATCATAAATACTGCCGCTGATTTGGAATTCAGGCAGGTGTCCCAACATCCGCTCACCATCCGTTAACAGGGCGTACTGCACCGGTGTCGCAAAATTACCGGCCGGTGATGTATCACCGCCGCTGGCAGCCACAATGATAATACCTAAATGACCGGCAAGCAGTTCTTTGACGGTTTTGTTGTTTGGACGCAGATCAAGATTCGGACAGCCGAGGGTCGGCACATCGTCATAATTGCCGTCTGCCGCGCCGCTGCATTCATACCCAAACTGTTCTGCACATTGTTTATCGGTATAACAGCGAACGATCCTGCCTTGATCAATCATTGGCAGATCCTTTTCCTGAATCGTCCCCTCCGCATCGAAAAACGGTGCCATCAACTGATTATCTGCCGATGTCTGAAGCAACGAGAATTCAGGGCTAAATACTTGTTCACCCATTTTATCTTTAAACAATGAAGTCTGATAGCCCATGGCCTTACCGCTTAAATCTGCGATGATCTTCTGTGCCGGCAATCCCCAGTTTGTTAAGATAATGGCATCTTCCGGCAAGTCTGCAGCCGTGCGCATACCCGTTAACATCGCTTTTGTTTCTTTTCTTAATAACGCCATATCCCAGCTGCGGCTTGCGAATTCAATCGCCGATTCAAAAATATCTGCGGAATCAACATGCTTAAGCAGGATGCTTGCCGCCAGATATTGGTCACTGTTGATCAGCTGAGTGCCGCTTTCGTTTGTTAATTCGATGGTTATGACAGTCCAATTCACCTTATTGGAGAAGATAAATTCCGGATAAAGCTGACGGCATTCGCTTAAATAAGCCTCAAGATCTTCAATCATCTGTTTTGGATTCATTTTCTCACTCGTCAGATCACGAATCTTTTTGATTCCCTTGGTCGGTTCAAAAGGATAAGGAATCTGCAGCTTTAAATTTTCTCTGGCCTGGCGATAACCCTCTTCATCGCTGCCTTCACCCAATATGCCGCTGACCCCCAGATAATTATTTTCATAGATGCGGTAACCGGTTTTCTCTATATTTTTACAGCGTACGGATTCCAGCTGGCTCTGTACGATATTAAATGAATATTCCTCGATTTTAATCTTATATTTTTCTTTCATAGTTCTGTACGGTCATCAATTTCTGATAACCCTGGCTCCTTTCTATTGAACATTAATTCCACTGACCCGCATATAAGGTCCGCCGAAGGCTACCGGCAGCGGCCATTGTTCCATCTTGCCGCAGCCGCCTAAAGCAAAGGAAAGCGCCTCAAAATGAGCAGAGAGTGCTTCGATATGATAGAGTGTTTCCATCACATTGCCGGTTATCACTGAAACCTGAACCGGCTCAGCAATCTTACCGTCACGAATCATATAAGCTCTCCGCGGTGCAATGGTAAAGGTTGACATACCTGAACCATGATTAATGCATTCAATATAAACACCTTCCCTGATTGGTGCAAATACTTCCTCAATTGTTTCCTTGCCCGGTTTAATATAGGTGCCAGTCATACGGACAAGCGGTTCAAACTGAAAATTCATCGCCCGGGCGTTGCCGCTGACCTCCTCATTTAAGGCTGCTGCTGTTGCGGCGCTATGCAGACGGCCGCTCAGAATTCCATCGGTGATGATCTGTGTCGATTTAGCTTTTGTTCCTTCATCATCATAAGGTACATATCCATTGCCAAACCAATCTCCGCGGTCTTCAATCGATAAATCAGCACAGCCGACCTGACGGCCAAGCTCCCATTCCTTAAGCATTGTTTCATCACCAACCATAAAATCAGATTCACTCTTATGGCCAAAGCTTTCATGCGCAAACACCCCAGTAACACTCGGTGCCATAACGACCGTATACATGCCTGGCTTAACTGGGACAGCATGCTTGATATATTCAATATCCTTTTCAATTTCACGCTTATACTCATCATCATGATTCAATAATTGATCAAAGGTTTGTCCCATGACATCATAAGAACCACCATGACTCTGACCATTTGCTTCTATCACATAACGCAGACACATCGCGTAAGACTGCGTATCAAAATGCAGCTCACTGCCTTTGCTTGAATAGAAGTCCTTAACAATGCGGCGATCCTGATAAATAGACTGCCACATTTTGATTTCCTCTGCATCGATCAGTGATGCACAATGTTTAACCAAAGCCATTTTTTCTTCATTCGCTACATTTAAGAAAGCCTCGCCGTCAAAAACCATCAGCGTTTCCTTATTCACTTCCAGCTTCTTTACGACCGGCGTATCCATTACCTGTTCATTCGGCTCTGCCATCAAAGCAAGCTCATCGATCGCTTCCTGAAGCTTTTCAACCTCACTGCTTGCCTTATAATACCAGCGCCGGCCATCATAAATACGAATCAACGCGCCTTTTTCACGCTTGCTTTTATTCGCTTTAAGCTGATCGTTTTCAATCACGATATTAGTAGTCATAACAGTTTCAATACGCACATCAGTATACAGATTCTTCGGATAATTAAACATTAAATTGTTCCTCCCATTCTTCTTTTAATACCGCCAGCATGAGATGATCTTCCCATTGATGATTGATATTAACATTTTTTCGGTTGGTGCCCTCAACGATGAAGCCATTTTTCTTAAGCACATGAACCGAGCCTGCATTACGTTCCATGGCGCCTGCTTCTATGCGGTGCAGCTTCAGCTCTTCAAAGCCGAATTTCAGCACCAGCCGGACTGCGGCACTCATGATCCCACATCCATTATAGCGCTCATCCAGATAATAGCCAAGCATTCCTGAACACAGCGGGCCATAAATAATATTCGTGATGCTGATACAGCCATTCAGTTCATTATCAATGAAGATACCAAACATATAAGCAGTGCCATGCTCTGCTTTGACACATAAATCAGCCAGCATTTTCACATGCTGTTCCAGCGTATAGTATGCACTTTCCCGTGTTGCTGCTGTCTTTTCAAAAAAACACGGTTCCGCAGATCCAAAGCCAGCATTCCTGCCGCATCCTTTTCATTCAGCAGCCGCAATTGAAAGCGGCTATCTGTTTCAATTTCCATATCTCCTCCTATATTAGATATTTATCTAACAATTATTATATATCTATATTACAGCTTATGCAAGCGGTTTATTTCTTTCGGATTGTTGTCCTATAAAGCTGTGATTTATGATACTATATTCATATAGGACGCAAGTAGTAAATACTTGTAGAATGGGAGCAATCATGAAAAACAATCTTTATATTACAGGGCATAAAAATCCTGATACGGACTCCATATGCTCATCGATCGCATACGCTGATTTAAAACGTCAGCTGGGTATTGACGCAATCGCTTCAAGGAATGGCGATATCAATGCCGAAACAGCCTTTGTGCTGAAAAAGTTTAATGTTCCGCAGCCAATCTATATGAATACCGCAACCTGCTCACTGCGCGATATTGAAATTGATGAAGTTATACTTGTCAAGCCTTCTTATACGATCAAACAGGCATGGAACAGCATCGCAGGCACTAAAAATAAAAGCTTGTTTGTGGTCGATGAAGAAGAAAAGCTGATGGGTGTTGTAACCATGTCGAATCTATCAAATGTGCTGATGAAAGAATGTGTGGATATCCGCAAACTGATGGCTGAGACTAGTGTTCAAAACATAGTGGATACACTTGAAGGTACCTTGGTCAATGATTCTGAAAATTATAAAAGCAACGGACAGGTGCATATCCTTGTCAACAGTGAGTATCTGAATACCAATATCGATTTCACAACGTCAACCGTTGTATTGGGCAATGACATTGAATTGCAGCGCAGAGTGATTGAAGGCGGTGCAACATGCCTTGTTTTAGTTGAAGACAATGTGGTTCTGCCTGAGATTGCACAGCTTGCGAAAGAAAATGACTGCGCGCTGATTCAAACCTCATTAAGCACGATTTATGTAGCCCGGCTGATTTATCAATCCTCGCCAATTCATTTGATTATGACGAAGAATCCTGTCTCATTTAAAATCAGCGATATGGTAGACGAGGTCAGCAAGCGAATGTCAAAGAGTCGTTATCGTTCTTATCCGATCCTTGATGATGACCGGCATGTTCTGGGTGCGGTTTCGCGTTTCCATTTATTTAATTATCGTAAAAAGCAAATCGTATTGGTCGACCATAACGAAATGTCACAAAGTCTTGAAAACATTCACGACGCAGACATCGTGGAAATTATCGACCATCACCGCATTGGCGATATTGAAACTTTAAATCCGATTAATTTCCGTAATCAAACGTTAGGCAGTACATCGACAATCATAGCAATGATCTATAAAGAAAAAAACATCGTACCGACAAGAACAATGGCAGCCTTAATGTGCTGTGCCATCATTTCAGATACGATGAATTTCAACTCACCGACCACAACAGATGTCGATCGTCAGATCGGTGAAGAATTAGCGAGAATCGCCCGCCTTGATCTCGATGATCTGTCAAGGGAAATGTTTGAAGCGGTCGCAACCTTAAAGGGCAAAACTTTCTCAGAAATCTTATATAATGATTTTAAGGAATACAACATGGACGGACACAAGGTGGCAATCGGTCAGATTAACATCGTTGACAGCTTGGAGCTTGAGGTACTGCGCCGTGAGTTTGAGTCTTATATGGGCAAGATCAACAGTATCAATAACTATGATATTCTGCTGATGGTATTTACCAATGTTGACGGCAGCGGCAGTTACTTTGTATCCTTGGGCAAATTAGCATGGGTAGTTAAAGAAGCCTTCCGACAATATTATGGTGATCATGATTTTGTGAAATCAATTATTTCAAGAAAGAAACAAATCGTACCGCATCTTCAAGATGAGCTAAAATTGATATAAAAATATAGGAAGTCCGCGCGGACTTCCTATTTAATTAACATTTTAAATCACAGACTGCTGATTGTACCTTTTTGATATATTCAGCATAAATATCATAAAGCTCCTGATGCTCTTCTTCACTCATTCCCGCATAAGGATCACTTTGTGAATCAACCGTGCTTTCATGCATACCGATCACTTCACCGTCTTTAATAAAGAATACAGTAGGGAAATAGAGACGTTTAATTGTCTCATCATTTAAGCCATCATAAACAGGCAGAGAATCATACAGTTTATCATAGATTTTCTGATATTCAGGATCTTTAGCTTTTTCCTCATTCACGCTGCCATCTTCATTTAAGCTTAATGTATCACGGTATGGCTGGGCGTTAAAGTAATAGATTTTTTCTACATTCAGCGCTTTCGCAGCTTCTAAAAGTACAGGTACGGCATTACGGCACCATGGGCATTCCGGAAAGCCGAAATAAACAATACCACTGTCATCTAATACTTCCATTAATTCATCAATGGTTACATAGACGATTGGATTATCAGCATCGATTGACATAGAAAGATATTCCTTGTCATTATCATTTTTCTGATTGTTTAACGCTTCATATTCTTCTTTGAACTTTGCGCCATCTCCGCTTGCTTCAGGTTCTTTAGCTGTTGTACAGCCGGCCAGCAAGGTAAGGGCAAGAAATCCAGAAAGTAATTTTTTCATTTCGTCACCTCGCGCACATTATAACATGCTTTTTTTATTTCGTAAAATTCTTAGACAAGAAAATTATGGCAAATTGTTCTCATACTACGTCATATTTAAACATAAAGGCAGTTATGATTTGACAAGGTGAAGTTAAAGCTCTAAAATTCATATATACACATGGAGCAGACGTATGATCAATCAGATTCTAAATAATGATGATAAACCAATAATAGCACGCATGATTCTTGAAGCACTGCCTGAATGGTTCGGTATTCCTGAAGCTGCTGAGGAATATATTGCCGAGAGTGCTGAACAGCTATTTTTGCTGCTTTTATCAACGGCAAAGCGGTAGGCTTCCTATGCCTTAAAGAAACCGGCAGGGATACAGTTGAGCTGGCAGTAATGGGTGTCTTAAAAGACTATCACCATCAAGGCATCGGCCGTGCCTTGTTTACCGCCGCAAAAGAAATTGCACTCAAGAATGGTTACTCGTTCATGCAGGTAAAAACTGTGAAACAGGGCTGTTACAAGATTTATGATGATACGAATCGCTTTTATTTAAGCCTTGGCTTTAAAGAATTTGAAGTGTTGCCAACTCTTTGGGATAAGCATAATCCGTGTCAAATCTATGTTATGGCTCTAAAATAATCATTATAAGGTTTAAACTTACAGGCATGAGCTTCATCATGCCTGTAACTTTTTATAAAGTATGTCAATTCAATCATTAAAAGCTGTTTACCCGCAGACCTTTCGGAAATTTATTCTTTAGAATACGGCCGTCCCCCTTCGCAAATCCAATGCCTACTCCTTGATAGAGGATAGCGGTATAGCCTTTCAGCTCAGCGTTTATTATATCACCATGCAGATAAGTCTTGATTTCATCCGGCTTCAGTTCATAGCTTTGTTTAAAATAAGGCTGATTGACACTGGCCAAATAGAAGGCATGATGCGGTTCAAAACGGTTCTTGATGATTTCTCCGCATTCAATTCCCTGTCTTAAAATACGAATCTTATCCAGCTTAATAAAAGGTGCGAGGCGGCCATAAACTTTGCCTTGCTGTTCATAAAAATTCAAGGACGCGCAGCCTTGTTTATTCATGAAATCCTGTACGCTTTCATTCAGCTTAGATGCTTTTATTTCTTTAATCGGCGAAAGTTGCTGTTCACCATGCTTGATCATTTTCGCTATAAAATGACCTTCACCCTGATCCATCGGGAAAATTCTTCTGACATTATTTTCATCAATGCCAAAACCGCTTAATCCGGCGCGGCCAAATTTTACATTGCAGTCAACAAGCTCCATATCCTTATGAGCTGCCAAGAATTTTTGAATCACCAATTCATTTTCTTCAGGCGCGTAGGTACATGTCGAATACACGAGTACACCCTCCTGTTTCAAAGCCTGATAAGCGCTGTCAAGAATGTGCAGCTGACGGCTTTGACATGCCTTCACATGCTCGATTGACCAATCCTCCAATGCCTTCGCATTCTTTTTAAACATGCCCTCACCGCTGCATGGCGCATCAACTAAAACCTTATCGAACCAGCCTTTAACCTGTTCACATAAAGCGGCCGGCGAAGCATTGCTTACCATCATTTCACTGACCCCGCAGCGTTCCATATTGGAGAGCAGAATATTAGCACGGCTGTTTTCTATTTCATTGCTCAGTAAAAAACCGGTATTATTCAGCCTTGCGGCAATTTGGGTACTCTTGCCGCCCGGTGCTGCGCATAAATCAAGCACCCAATCATTTTCCTGGGGATCAAGGACGCTGACAGCACTGGCTGCTGACGGCTCCTGAAGATAAATCATGCCGCTTAAATGAGATGGATGGTTACCGACACCATTCAAAGATGAATCAATATAAAAGGACTCCTTGGCAAAAGGGGTTGGCTTCAAGTCAAAAAGCTGAAGATTTTGAAAAGTTTCAGCTGATATTTTTAATGTATTCACCCTAAGGCCGCGATATGCCGGCTGATCTAAAGTGTTTAGATATTGCTCATATTCATCCTTCAGCATTTCCTTCATACGATCTAAAAAATCCTGTTTCATCCTAAACCTCCCGCAGCCAATGTCCTTTTTTATAATAGATAAAAATGATTAGCGCACTTGAAAACCAAGTAACGACATAACCGGAAAATACCACATAAATATCTTGATATACCGGCATTAACGTTATGATCCAAGTCATCCGCATGATACACCAAGTCGCAATCATGATCACCATCGGTACCATAGTTTTTCCAGCACCACGCAAAGTACCGCTTAACGCATGGGAGACAGCCAAGAAGATATATCCCGGTGCAACGGAGCGAAGCATGTACGTACCATAATAAATAACATCCTCCTCGTTAGAGAATACTCTTAAGAAATTGGGTGCAAATAAGAGCAGAATGCCAGAAATAACAACAGCTGTACCGCAGCACATCAAAAGCCCGATCTTCGCGCCTTTATTGACTCGCTCATATTCATCAGCCCCCATATTCTGACCGATAAAGGTTGTCATCGCCATGGAAAAGCTCATGATCGGCAGAATCGCAAAGCCATCGATCTTTGTATACGAACCGCAGCCGGCCATTGCCGATGGTCCGAAACTGTTGATATTGCTTTGGACAATAACATTAGAAAAAGAGATTACCGCATTTTGTAAACCGCTTGGCAGACCGATTTTAATAATCTGTTTCAGACTGCTTGAATCAAAACGAATCTCTTTAAACACCAACCGATATGCCTCATCGGTTCTCGAAAGTACAATTAAGATCAAGATACCGCTTAGTGCCTGAGAAATCGTAGTAGCCCAAGCGACCCCCGCAACCCCCATCTGTAAAGCAATCACAAAAACTAAGTCTAAAACAATATTCGTTAATGCACTGGCAATTAAAAAATAGAGCGGTGTCTTAGAATCACCGATTGCTCTTAAAATACCACTGCCGATATTATAGATCACAACACCTAAAATACCTGCGAAATAGATTCTCAAATATAATTTTGAGCCATCCATAACCTCCGGCGGTGTACCAACCCATGTCAGAATCAAAGGTGTCATTAAAATACCGACAGCCGTTAAAATCAATCCGCCGACAAGTGCCAGTGCAATGGAGGTATGCACAGCCTTATGCAGACGTTCCTTATCCTGAGCGCCAAACGACTGAGAAATAATAACACTGGCTCCTACGGATAAACCCATAAAAAAGCTGACCAGAAGATTAATAATCGGGTTGCTTGAGCCTACAGCCGCCAGTGCATTGCTGCCAATCGTCTGCCCTACCACGATGGAATCAACGGTATTATATAATTGCTGGAACAAATTGCCCAGCAGCAAAGGGAGCGAAAACCACAGTATCTGTTTCCAGATAACGCCCTTTGTCATCAATCCCTTTTTATTTTTCATATTCCCTCCACTTATGAGAAACTAACTATTTCATCTTTCATCGGGCGGCAGCGTTCATAGCTTTCTTCAATCAAGAACGGCACATCAGCACCATATTCCTCATCAAAGATCACTTCAATTTGAGCTGTCAGCATCAGCCAGTCACCGTCAACCATCTGTTCAGCATGATCACTCTTTACCATCAAGCCAATCAGCTGCATATCCTCTGCACAGCAAACCATGGCTAAACGGCCAATGACATAAATATCCTCATCATCCTCAGGCCGGCGCATTACCTTCCCTTTGAAGCGTATGATTTTACCTTTATACTTCCCTGGATTCTCCAAAGCATCCATATACCACAAGCCGTAATCATCATCCTCAAGATCGATGAAATCAGCCTTCACATCAAAAGGCAGTTCATCATCCTTCAGATCATTAATTGAGCCGTCACTCATTTCATAGATCAGCTGGGCTGATTTATTGATTGCCTTGATATTACTGCGCAGAAATGACTTTTCATTTCCGGCTCACAGCGATTAAAATCACAACCTCACTGGCAAAGATCTGATCATACATTAAAGAGCGCATATTACTCATATAGGAAGTAAAGGTCTGTGCGTCAATGGTAGTCAGGATTTGTACTAATAACCAATCCAGCGGCATATCCATTTCTAAGAATTGATTGACAGACCACAACCCGTTAAATTCAATCATAACCCGATCCGGTTCATAACGGCGGTCAAATTCTACTAACAAATCCGAACATAAATCCTGCTCATTTTCCACTGTGACTAAAGCAGTGCGTGTTTGTTTAAGCATTTTCTCTTCATATTCTTCAATTCCTTCCTCACAGCGGATCAATAAGGTTTTTCACCATCGTTAAACCCTTCATCCAGTAAGGTATTGCTGATCAGCGCAGTTTTGCCGCTTTCTAAAAAGCCGGTAAACAGATATACAGGTACCGCCATGCTTATACCAGCCTAAAGAGCTGCTTAACCGCCTCTTTATCAATGTGCGTACCGATGACACACAGCTTGCCGATAACATCCTTACTGCCTTTGCGGATTTCTGCCTCATGAGGAACCAAATCAAAATAATACCAGTCCTCTTCACCGGCAACCATTCCCTTAGCCCGTAAGATCTTTTCATTTTCACATAACTCATCAAGAATTGCTTTAAGCTCTGCTTCCGTATATACATGAGCTGTTTCAATGCCCCAGCTTTCAAATACATCATCCGCGTGATGATGTCCATGTTCATGGTGATCATGACCGCAGCTGCATTCATGGCCGTGATGATGTTCTTCATGTTCATGGTGATGATCATGATCTTCATGATGATGCTCATGGTGATGATCTTCACATTCATGCTCATGATCATGAATATGTCCGCATTGCGGACAAGCCGTTTCCGCGATTAATTCTTTAAGCATTTGATTGCCATTTTCCATAACATTAAGAATCTGGGCACCGGTCAATTCATCCCATGGCGTGCTTACTAATGATGCTTCACTGTTTTCTTCTTGAATCAGCTTGATCACCTCATCTAATTTTTCATGACTCAGCTTCTGAGCACGGCTGATCAATATTGTTTTCGCATATTGCAGCTGATCATTATAAAACTCACCGAAATTCTTTTTATACATTTTAACCTTAGTTCCGTCTACTACCGTAACTACACCGTTAATTACTAAACGTTCATCCTTTACATTTTCCACAGCCTGCAAGACATCGGACAGCTTGCCGACACCTGATGGTTCAATTAAAATTCGATCAGGTTCAAACTGTTCCAGAACTTTCTTTAAAGCCGCTTCAAAATCACCTACTAAAGAACAGCAGATACATCCTGAATTCATTTCAGTGATTTCCACCCCTGCTTCCTTTAAAAACCTCCATCAATGCCGATTTCACCAAACTCGTTTTCAATCAGCACACATTTTTCACCTTGCATTGCCTCTTTTAAAAGCTTGCGGATCACCGTTGTCTTACCGGCACCGAGAAATCCAGAAAACAAATCAACTTTAGTCATTTTCATCCTTCTTTCTACTCAATGAAATTAGTATAACACTGAACGATTGACTCATGCAAATGCTTCAATCGAAGGTTTGGGCATCAGCCGGCAATTTTTGAACCTTTCTCAAATAGCTCATGCAGTTTATGGCTTCAGCTTCATTATAATTAAAGCATAAAGTATTGCTTACTTCTTTCGCAATAGTATCACAAAGCTCACACATCTCAAATATTGCTGTCCAGATTGTTGTTTTTTCAGGTCGCGCATAAGTATCTAAAAACCGTTGATAAATATCGTCAGGCAGATATCTTTTCATATATTTGCCCGCTTTGCCTGCACTGAGTGAAAATTCATGATCGATGCCGATTTTCCAAATCAGCAAACGTTTCAGCATCGGCCGAATATTAAAATCAAGCATATCCATGACATATGGCAATTCATCACGCCATAATCCTTTGGCGGCATTATCTAAGCACCACCAGAATTCATTGCAAGTGCATAAGAATTCTCCTTCAGAGGGTTTTTGAATCCAGTATATTTCATCACTTAACTGTGCTGTTTGGGGAAACAATCCATCCTTATCAACCAATACGCGGTATAAATCCATTTGATTTTGGACACTTGCCATAAGCGAAACATGAAGATCCAGACGGTTCCCGTCAGCAAACTGTATCAGCCAGCCATAGCTTTGATCCACATCTGACGGGTAATAAACACTTTCTTCCGGCCGCTGCATGAACAATCGTTCGCCGAAGCGGTCGATCCATGCTTTATCTTCACGAAATGATTTTGTTTCATTGACTATATAGACCACATCATAATCCTGAAACATATCAGCGGGTACATTGGGATTCGTCCTAGACCCCTCAAGGTATGCGGCGCGTATCCGCGGATCTTCAATGGCGGTTTGCATGATCAGCGCCAGCATGTCCTGTTCATTGCGCATAAAACCCCTTCTTTCTTAAAGAATTATTATATCAAACATCAGCCGTTTTTATATTCACATTCTTATAAAAAGAAGCATTCCTGAGAATACTTCCTTCACAATTATTCACTCTTATTTGCTTGGGATAAGCCATAATTGGTTTCACAGTCCATCGCGCTGTCATAGAAATCTTTAACCGTTGTTCTAAGACTTAAATAACCGCCGCTGGCCGTGATACGGTTACTGATGATATTTAAATCAGCCAGCCGTTTACTGCTTGCTGTTTCAAAATCAACTCCCAGTTTCATGGTGATGCCCTCATCATCGCGCATCGCCTGCACATAAACGCCCGGGAACTGAAAAGGCGCCAGATAAGCCTGAAGTTCATCATCGCTCATATCAATTAACTGAGCGGTTTCGACCATGCCTAATATTTCATCACCTTTGGCAAATATTTCAAAGTCATCATATTTATTTGAACAAGTTGTCATTGTACTGTAAATATAGTAATAAAAGCCGCCATTCAGCAGATCAAAGAATTCACGGTTGGTATTCGTATCCATCACATTCTCACCATCTCGATTGCCGACATAAACAGTCATTTCCTTTTCGACAGGTTCAGCAGTTTCTATTGCCTTCAGCATCCAAACCGGCATATTTTTAAAACTGTCATCGTTGTTTGCCACCTCAGAAGCAATCGCTTCACTCATCGCAGTTAAGATATTGCCGGAAATGTCTTTTGTTTGAATTTTAACACTGACTTCGCCCCAACGTTCTTTTCCCTCTACTGCCTTGGCTGTAAACGTGAAATCTTTTGTCAGTTCATGAACCCGTTTAAAAACTTCTTCCATACCATTGCCGTTACCCTCTGTCAATACACCGAAAAATGTATGAAGCTTATTATCTTCAGAAATGAATGGCTTGATTGCTTCATAATCACCATTTTGATAAGCCTGAAGGAAAGTATTCACCACTTCTTCATCAGATAATTCTTCTTTTTGGGGAACTAATGCACAGCCGCTGATGCTCAGACATAAAAACAGTGTCATCATCATAACAATTCTTTTCATTTTAATGATCATATTCTTCTCCTTTTCACAAGATAAAGCGTAACATGCTTCATCAATCCCTTTGATAATATTATAGCATGCTACTTTATATTGCACAGTCTGACAAAAGCCATTTTGAAGTCGAAATTAGACATAAGAACAGTTGCCGAAGCAACTGTTGTTACTATATTCCAAAAGATTAGGAATAGGCATTGATGTTCTTATTTCACTTTTGCTGCATTTATTGTACTATATGATTAATGGTCAGCATAGTGGGCATAACATATGTCAAGTCCGGTTAATAACTTAAAATGTCAGGCTTTTTAAGATATTTTTGCTGTATCTCCATTCCAATGTTTATGTTAATATGCTCAGCCTATGAGCCTCTAAAAAATATTATCTGGCAACACCGGTTTTCGGTATATTAACAAATTTGATATTAATATACATTTTAATACCCAACAAATTTTGGATGAAGCTGCCAATATCCGAGAATAAATAGTTACTCACTATCAAAGGTCCACAATAAAAAGGAAGCATTATCATTGAAATATAAACAATGAAAGAAATGCTTCCTTTTTGTTTATCATTTGCGTTTCTTCTGCATCGCCGCTGAGGCAATCGCCTCACTGAAAGTGGGATGCGGATGAATGACTGATGCCAACTGATCAACAGTAAGTCCTGCACTGATAGCTAATGTCAGCTCACTGATCATATCACTGGCCCGCTCGCAGAATAAATGAGCACCTAAGAGCCTGCCGCTTTCTTCATCGACAATCAGCTTCACAAAACCGCTTTCCTGCTGTGACAAGACCGACTTGCCATTTGCGGACATCAGCGCTTTCATTGCAATGGCCGAAATCCCTTTGCTCTTTGCCATCTCTAAGGTTAGTCCGACACTGGCAATTTCCGGTTTGGTATAGACACATGACGGCACCAAAGTCAGGTCAACTTTTGGTGTTTCATGCAGTATATGTTCAAGCACTTTTTTGCCCTGAGCCACTGCCGCATGAGCCAGCATCATTACCTTGTTTACATCGCCAATCGCATAAACTGACGGCACTGATGTCTGATAATACTCATTGACTGTCAGCCGGCCATTCTTAACCTCAAGATTGACATTGGTCCACAGTGAATCAACATTTGGCTGTCTGCCGACCGCGGCCAAAATAGCATCACATTCAATAGTGTGCTCACATTCTTTTTCAAAATAAGTGATTTTAAGCCCGGGTTCAATACCGGCCACCTTCGCTGCCGTATGAATATCAATGCCCCGTTTATTCATCAGCATCTTCAGTTTCAACGCGATTTCCTTATCCATGGCTGGCAGCAGCTGATCCTGCGCTTCAATTACACTGACCTTTGACCCCATCGCATGATAGACGGAGGCAAATTCCATGCCTATAACCCCGCCGCCAATAATTACTAAATGTCTGATCGGCTGATCATATTCAAGCAATTCATCGCTGGTCATGACATTTTTCAGTCTTGGAAGAAAGGAAGGCATCGATGGCCGTGAACCGGAAGCTAAAATAATATGCTCCGCCTCTAAAATTTCACCATTGACCGCTACCTGATGAGCGCCGACAATCTGCGCATTGCCATGAATCAGTTCAACTTTAGCTTTTTTCAGCTGCAGCTCAATGCCTGATCTGAGCTTTTCAATCACTTCATTTTTATAAGCCTGAAGCTGTTTCAAATCAAGCTGCGGACGATTGCCTGAAAGTCCCAGCTTTGCATATTCCTCTGTATTCAGAAATTCGGAAGCATGCAGCAAGGTTTTGGTCGGAATACAGCCTCGATTCAGGCATGTTCCGCCTAACTCCCGCTTTTCTATCAATTTAGTTTTTAAACCCTTCTCAGCAGCCAGAATCGCCGTTTCATAACCGCCCGGTCCAGCGCCGATGATAATCACATCATTCATATTAATCCCTCCAGAAAGAATCATGAATCAATTCCTTCACCTCATCCGCAACCGCGTGAATCGGCACCGCCGAGCACATATCCGCCTCTGTATAACGGCAGCCAAGCAGCTGCTTTTTTAATGCCAGAATAAAATCCTGATCCATCGCATCTGAGTAACAGTTTAAGCTTTGTATCAAGCCTTTATCAACATGCAGCTGCAAATCAACAGAGCCCCAGCTAAAACGTCTTTTAAGCTGATGATCAAACTGAATGCTGCGCCCATACAGCCACTCCCAAGACGCGAATTGTAATTTTAATTCATCAAGCCGCTGCTGATCCAACTGCTTAGGTTCGATTAACGAATACTCACCATATACATCCGCATAGGCTTCTACCAGTTTTTCTTTCAGCTGTTCAACCGTTAAAGACGGCTGAAGCTCACATAAATTCACGACTCTTGAGCGCACCGAAGCAACACCTTTTGACTGCAGTTTTTCTTCAGATACATTCAGATAGCGTGACAAATCATCCATATTAGCATTCACCAGCAAGGTTCCGTGATGGTAGCATTGCTGATGCTTTTTGTAATATGCATTGCCGCTGAATTTACGATTTTCTACTGTTAAATCATTGCGGCCATTTTTTCACCATGAATTCCCAGCTTTGCCAATGCCTTTAAAATCACAGAAAGCTGTTTATCTACATCATACACCGACTCATGGACAAGAAAAGTAAAGTTTAAATTACCTAAATCCTGAAAGACTGCACCGCCGCCTGAATAACGCCGCGCAACATGTCCCTGTTCCTCATTCAGCTGCTCTACCTTCAGTTCCTGCCAAGCATTTTGATTTCTGCCGATAACCACTGTACGCTGATTCTGCCAAATATAAAGGATACATTCATTCTTTTGAACACTTTCTAATAGTGCAGCCTCTAAGGCAAGATTGTAATATGGATCGTGGCTGTCACTGAAACAAAGCTTTACATTATTCATCTTTATCCCAAACATAACGCAGATGCGGTTCACGGGCTGCCTTCACTTCATCAAGCCGTCTGACCGGTGTCAGCAGCGGTGCCTGATGAACATTTTCCGGATTTGCCATCGCATCTGCCATGATTTTCTTAAATACTGCCACGGCGCGATCCAGCGTTTCCTGGGTTTCGGTTTCTGTCGGTTCAATCATCAATGCTTCATGAACAATCAGCGGAAAGTACATCGTAGGCGGATGAATGCCGTAATCCAGCAATGCCTTCGCAATATCCATCGCTGATACATTGCAGTCATGCTTTTCTTTATTTAAACTAATGACAAACTCATGCATACAAGTTTGATTATAAGCAAGATCATAAGTATCCTTAAGCTGATGCATCATATAATTAGCATTCAATACCGCATTTTGTGCTGTTTCACGGATTCCTTCACTGCCTAATGTCAGCAAATAGGCCCATGTTTTCACTACAACTAAGAAATTGCCATAAAAGGCTTTGATTGCCCCAACACTCTGTTTTGGCTGATGCCATGCATACCCCTCTCCAGTAAGACATGGCAATACCCCCGGCAGATAGTCCGCAAGAAATTGCTTGCATCCGCATGGTCCGCTGCCCGGTCCGCCGCCGCCATGAGGTGTTGAAAATGTCTTATGCAGATTCAGATGGATTACATCAAATCCCATATCGCCTGGCCGTGCAATACCCATGATTGCGTTCAGATTGGCGCCGTCATAATAATTCAAACCGCCGGCATCATGAATAATCTGCGTAATTTCAAGAATATGCTTATCGAATAAACCACTGTATTCGGATTGGTCAGCATTAGTCCGGCAGTATCTTCGCCGACTGCCTGACGCAGTGCATCAAGATCTACACAGCCATCTTCTTTAGAAGCAATTGTGACAACCTTAAACCCTGCCATACTTGCACTCGCCGGATTGGTGCCGTGAGCTGAATCAGGAATAATAATTTTATTGCGTTTTATGTCATTGCGTATTTCATGATATTTTTTAATCAGCAGCAAGCCGCAGAACTCACCATGTGCGCCGGCCGCCGGCTGAAAAGTCATCGCGTCCATACCGGTAATCGTACAAAGCGCTTCTTCCGTCTGCTTCATCAATTCAAGACAGCCCTGCACACTCTCAAGATCCTGCAGCGGATGAATTTCAGTAAAGCCGCCAAGACCTGCCAGGACATCATTAATTTTAGGATTGTACTTCATCGTACAGGAGCCGAGCGGATAGAAGCCGTCATTGACCCCGTGTGTCTGCTTAGCTAATTCTGTATAATGCCGGCTGATTTCATTTTCACACAAAACCGGCAGATGCAGCTTCTGTTTGCGTTTAAGTGATAATTCCGTCTTCTCAACATCACATTTAGGAAGATAAGTGCTTTGTTTCTGCTGATTTTCATAATCAAAGAATAAACGCATGATTAAGCACCTCCTTCACCGTCTCTGCACATTGATCCATTTCTTCCTTGGTATTCATTTCCGTAGCACACCAAAGCAGATCATATTCATTCAGCGGCAAACCGCCCAAAATGCCTTTTTCCTTTAATGCCTTTAAAAGTATCGTACAACAAATGGGTGAACGCAGCACAAATTCATGACAGAATTCCTGCTGATAAACACGTTCAAGACCGCTGTTCACGAGCTGTTTCATCAGATAATGAGCTTTAGATATACACTGACTGGCAGCTTCCTGCATACCGGAAGCACCCATTGCCGTCATATAAACCGCCGCATTTAATGCACAGTATGCTTGATTTGAACAGATATTACTGGATGCTTTTTCACGCCGAATATGCTGTTCACGAGCCTGCAGTGTTAATACATAAGCACGTTTACCCTCCACATCCACCGTTTCACCGACAATTCGTCCCGGCAGCCTGCGGCCCATGGCTTCAACCGTACTCATAAAACCAAGATACGGTCCGCCAAAGGCCAAAGACATGCCCAAAGGCTGCCCTTCACCAACGGCAATATCAGCACCGCATTCTCTTGGTGTCGGCAAGATGGAAAGCATAATTGGATTACAGCTCATAATACTCTTAGCACCGGCTTGATGAGCGAGCGCTGCTATCTCTTCACAAGGCTCTAAATGGCCATAATAATTGGGCTGCTGAATCAAAACACAGGCACATTCTTCATCAAGCAAGCTTGACAATGCCGCTAAATCAGTAATACCATCACGTTCCGGAATTACCGCGACCTCACGGTCTTTGCCCCAGCAATAAGTTTTAACAGCTGCCAGTGTCTGTGGATGAACCGCTGCGGAAACAACTACTTTCTGACGTTTGCGCTCACAGCACATGCCCACTGCTTCAGCTGCCGCACTGGCACCATCATAAACAGAAGCATTGCTGACATCCATGCCGGTCAGTTCACAGATCATTGTCTGATACTCAAAGATTGACTGCAGAATCCCCTGACTGATTTCAGCCTGATAAGGCGTATAAGCAGTAATGAACTCCTCTTTGCTGATTACATTCTTAACAATTGCAGGAATATAATGACGATACGCACCGGCACCTCTAAAAATCGTTGGATAAACCGTATTTTTAGCAGCTAACGCACTGATCAAGCGATGAACCTCTAATTCACTGAGACCTTCAGGCAGATCAAGGTGATCCAGCTTGACAGAATCAGGTATTACAGAAAATAATTCATCATAACTCGCCATGCCGATCGCTTCAAGCATGGCCTTTTGCTGCTGTGCTGTATTAGGTACATAATTACCCATAAAATGCCTACGCCTCCAACTCAGTTAGATATTCCTGATAAGCGGAAGCATCCAATAATGTTTCAGGCTTAACATCACCCTCTACTTTAACAAACCATGCGCCGTATGGATCTTCATTAATTTTCTGCGGCGCATCTAAAAGCTCCTCATTGATTTCTAAAACCTTACCGTTAATTGGTGCAAATACATCAGAAACTGCCTTTACTGATTCTACATCCGCAAACATTTCTCCGACAATTAAATCATCACCGACTTCCGGCAGATTCACAAAGACCAAATCGCCTAATTCATTTTGAGCATAATCACTTAATCCGATTAAAGCCGTACCATCCTCAAGCAATTGAATCCATTCATGTGATTTTGTGTAAAAATAATTTTCAATAACCTTCATTGTTAGTTCCTCCTTGGACTTGTTATTTTTTATAGAAAGGCAAACGGACAATTTCCGCTTCTACACGGCGTCCCCTTACCTCAACTTCCACTTTTGTACCAATTTCCTTATATTCCTTATCAATCAGCGCCATAGCGATCGCCGCATTTAAAGTCGGCGACATGGTTCCAGATGTTGTAAATCCAATCTTATGATCTTCTTTATACACCGGCATGGCTTCACGCACGATTCCACGGCCAATAACCTTCAAGCCAACCCGTGTCCGTTTAACATCCTGTGCCAGCAAAGCCTCTTTGCCGATAAAAGCTGCTTTATTTAATTTTACCGCAAATTTTAAATTGGTTTCTAACGGAGTAATTTCATCATTCATTTCATGACCATATAATGCATCGCCGCTTCCAGCCGCAGTGTATCACGGGCTCCCAAGCCACATGGCAGCAAACCATCAGCTTGCCCTTCCTGCATCAGCAGCTCCCATAAAGCTGCCGCATCCTTATTAGCCAGATACATTTCAAAACCATCTTCACCCGTATATCCCGTCCGTGATATCAGCGCCTTCACTCCACCGATATCCACATGGACTTTAAAGCTATAATACTTATCCGGCAATTCTGTGCATAAACGGCTCAAAATGGCCTCCGCCTTTGGTCCCTGTAATGCCAGCTGAGCAATATCTCCTGATAAATCCTTAAATTCCACATTGCCCTGCTGATGGGTCTTCATCCATGCATAATCCTTATCCTTATTTGAAGCATTAACAACGATAAAATAAGCTTCATCATTCAGCTTATAAACAATTAAATCATCAATGACACCCCCCTGTTCATTACACATCGGTGAATATCGGCAGCTGCCAGCTGCCATTTCTGTGAAATCATTACTCAGCAGATAATTGATATTAAGCAAAGCATCTTTACCGCTGCAGACTATTTCTCCCATATGGGATACATCGAATAAACCGCATTGTTCTCTGACCGCTTTATGCTCTGCCAGAATACCATGCTCATACTGCACCGGCATCAAATAACCGGCAAAAGGAACCATCTTTCCTTTAATGCTTAAATGTGTTTCATATAACGGAGTTTTTAATTCCATAGCTCGCCTTTCCGCTCCAACAAAAAAGACACATAGAAAAACTATGCATCTCTGTCTTTTTACCTGAAAGATTTCCTTCCTTAGAAGTTGCTTCGTCGGTGTTTGTATCTTTCCAGAGTTTCGTCTGGATATGGTCCTTTTGCCTGAGAGTTTATTTGCAACTGCCCCTTCGGCGCCCTACGGTCTCTCCCATATCCTTCATCCGATATGTTGGTTAGCTTCTTTTCTAGTATAATCTTACCATGATGAAGATATGCGGTCAACCAAAATTGAAAGCGTTTTCTTAGCGTTTGCAGCGTTCGTGATACATACTCAAAAATACAAAAATCAACACAGCCAAACTTAAGTAGCAATCCTTTAAATCAAAGGTGAAAAATAAAGGAATCTGGATAAAATCAAGACTGCCGCCCCAAAATAATTTATCAATTAATGAACAAATACTGCCAGCCATCAAAAGTACAAATACGATCGTAGCCCACGGCTCATATTTATTAAATGTCTGTTTATAATGATAAAAACTTACCAGTACAATTATGATGACAATGATATTGAGGATATTAGCGACCCATGGATTGCTGAGAAAAGTGAAATAATTGCCACCCCATGATAAATTCACATTGATAATCGGGCGAAAACGCAGCAAGTTGTTGATGATGGTAAACGTAGAGTTAAACCAGTAGCGGTCAATAAACAGTTTAATGCATTGATCAATCAGTACCAGCAGACTGATTGATAAACCATAACGACAAACCTTTCGCATTTAACTCCCCCTTTTATTATGTATTAATTATTTTAACATAAATGGCGATAAAAGGAAATCTATGGTGGCTGATGAGTGTGATGCATTATCATGAAGCAAGATGTATTATCTCAATGTTACCATTTGCCAATGCTTTATGAAGTTTTCAAGAACTACGTTTATTTTGTATGTCTGTTCACATCAATTATTTTTGATATGTTATTGACAAAGCTTTCAATATCAGCTATTATTATCATATCAAAATTATTTGATTTGAGGAGTGATAAAATGACTGATTATTCAAGTGATGCCAAAATATTTAAAGCACTCTGTGATGAAAAACGGCTGGCTGTTATAAATCATTTAAAAAGCGGTGAAAAGTGCGCATGTGTTTTAATTCAGGCCATGAATATTGGTCAATCGGCTTTATCCTATCATATGAAAATACTTTGTGACTCTGGCATTGTAACCAGCAGACAAGACGGCAAATGGACTCATTACAGTCTTAGTCAGGCTGGCAGCGAGTATGCCGCAAAACGTCTTATAGAGCTGACAAGGCCTGAGCCAAAAAATTATTTAAAATGCAGTGAATAGAGGTCATCTTCGGATGGCTTTTATAAAACTGATATATATCAAAATAATTTGATATGAAAGGAGGAAATGATTATTTTGAAAACAATCGAAGCTATCTGGCTGTTTCTTCAAGACCAGATATTAGGCATGAAATGGTTAAACACCTTGATTGGTGACGGTTTATCAGCAATGGGATTGGATATAAACAGTCAATTAGGCAGCAGTGTGCAGTTCTTTATCTATGATGTGATTAAGATTACCGTCTTACTATGCCTGTTAATTTTCTTTATCTCAATTATTCAGAGTTATTTTCCACCGGAAAGAAGTAAGAAAATACTCGGTAAATTTCACGGCATTAAGGCAAATATCCTATCTGCTGCTGGGTACCGTTACACCATTTTGTTCATGTTCATCAATTCCCTTGTTTATTGGCTTTACAAGTGCAGGACTGCCTTTAGGCGTTACCTTTTCATTTCTTATATCTTCTCCAATGGTTGATTTAGGAAGTCTTGTCTTACTGATGAGCATTTTTGGCGCAAAAATTGCGATTGCCTATGTCCTTATCGGCTTAGTCATTGCGGTCGTCGGCGGCACCCTGATTGAAAAGATGCACATGGAAACATATGTCGAGGATTTTGTATACCATGCTAGTAATGTAGACATCAGTTCACCGACACTTACCAAAAAGGAGCGGGTGCAATATGCCAAAGAACAGGTTGCAGAAACATTTAAAAAGGTATTTCCTTATATATTAGTAGGTGTAGGTATCGGCGCTATTATCCATAACTGGATACCAGAGAGCTGGATCGAAACCATCTTGGGAAGCAATAACCCCTTGGGTGTTGTGTTAGCTGCACTGGTGGGTATCCCGATGTATGCCGATATTTTCGGAACGATACCAGTGGCGGAGGCATTGCTTGCCAAAGGCGCGCAGTTAGGTACAATTTTAGCATTTATGATGGCAGTGACAACTTTAAGCATACCGTCAATGATTATGCTGAAGAAAGCCGTAAAGCCTAAACTATTAACTTTATTTATAGTGATTTGCACGTTAGGCATTATAGCTGTCGGTTATTTATTTAATCTGTTTCATGGGTTCTTAATTTAATAAATCGGAGGTAGTTAAAATGAAACTATTTAAAAAGAAAAGAAGAAAAAACTTGTTGTGCCTGTAATGGTGATGCTATTGCGGAAGCGGAAAAGCTGAAAACTGATAAGGGTATTAAAATCTTAGGCTCCGGCTGCGCGAAATGCCAAGCATTAGAGAATGCTGTCCGTGCTGCTGTTGAGGAATTATCTTTAGATTCTTCAATTCAGCATGTCAGTGATTTTGCTCAGATTGCAAGTTATGGTGTTATGTCTACACCGGCGCTTGTCATCGACGGTAAAGTTGTATCCTATGGCAAGGTATTATCAATAGCTGAAGTAAAGACACTGCTTACCCTGACAGCAGCAGAATAAGGTCATGAAAGAGCGTTTGCCAAGCGTAGCCTTTATTTGTGTTCATAATTCATGCCGGAGTCAAATTGCTGAAGCATTAGGCAAACATCTGGCTGCCGATGTTTTTAAAAGCTATTCTGCCGGTACCGAAACCAAACCGCATATTAATCAGGACGCAGTGCGTTTAATGAAAGAAATATATCAGATCGATATGGAAATGACACAATATTCAAAGCTGATTGATGAGCTGCCTGCCATTGATATTGTTATTACCATGGGATGCAATGTCAAATGTCCTATGCTGCCCTGCATCTACCGTGAAGATTGGGGATTAGCTGATCCGACGGGCAAAGAGGATAAGGAATTTATTGAAATTATCAATGCTATCCATCAAAAGATTGAACAATTAGCCGCAAGAATAAAAACAACGATTAAAGATTGATTGACGATATTTAAAGAGTAATAATAGTTAGAGCATGTATTTATCATTTTGATTCTATCACCATTTGTTTATAAGGGGGGATTATTTCAAACAGTGCAGAAGTCCAGAACATTAGCCGTGCCCTGCAAAAAAGTATACCAACGGAATGAAGGCTGAATGTGGGTGGCAAGATAGCTGCATTAAAATAAATAAAACTCAGGGATTTTATCGCTTTCCTGAGTTTTTATTTTCATTATCCTACCTTTTTCATTACAATACACACATAGACAATGTCAAAACGTTTTTTATTTCACCTGTAGATGCTGGTTAACTTTGCATAATGCAAGTATTTCCTTAATCATAACCTCACCCAAACTGAAATCTCCTTCCTGCATACAGTAACAGAAATAGTTGGCGATAATCATTTTTAATACGATCCACGCCAGTTCATCAGCAGGTATATCCTTACGAATGCTGCCGTCTTTTTGACCTGCGTCAACCACCTTTTTCAGCACCCGATAGTTAATGCTGTTTTTATCCGGCATCGTATCCGCGCGGTGATAGAGATAAATTCTGAAAATCTCCCGCAGCCATTCAACATCATTGCCGTTCAGCAATTCATTCTGCATATCAAGATAGACCTCAAGGTTAGCCAGTCCAGTTTCACGATTCAGCCTCGGTGCAATTTCTTCGCGGGTATGCAGAGAGCTTTTCATTGACTGCTGGACAATGATATCATCCTTGGAATTGAAATGTTTATAATAAGAACCAATCGAAATATCCGCCTTCTGACAAATCTCTCTGATCGTGATGGAATCATAATTCTTTTCTTTTACTAGTTCAGTAATTGCTTGATGAATTTTTCGGTAAGTTTCTTTTTTCTGTTCGTTTCGGATACCCATAATATCACTCCTAACCTTAGAAGTAAAAGCTGCCGATGCCGACAGCTTTTCTTTAGCAGATTTATTATACCTTATTTTTAACTATTTTGCAGCATTGATACCCGCAATCCGTCCAAAACGCACAGCTGATCCGATAGCCATACCGCAGCAAGGATATTCAGTACCGAATAATCCGGTAAAGGCAACCTCACCTGCCGCATACAGACCCTTGATTGGCGTATTGTTCGTATCAAGTACCTGAGCTTCCAGATCAGTTACCAGACCGCCGTAAGTGACCGTTACAGCCGGTTTCATTTCAATCGCATAAAGTGTACCTTCAAGAGCGATCATTTTATCTGCTGGTTTGCCGAAATCTTCATCATTGCCAGCCGCGCACAATTCATTGTAACGAGCTACCGCTGATGCGAAAGCTGTTGGATCAACACCCATCAGTGCCGCTAATTCTTCTGCAGATTCAGCCTTTAATGTAGAATCCAAAGTCATAGCGTATTGTACTGTCGGCGCTGGATCATTCGCACTTGCGATGTACCAGCCGATCTTGCTGTCAGAGTTGACTAATGCTTCAGCTACGTGATATTGATAAGTAAATTCATCAACCACACGTTCACCCTTATCGTTTACAATTAAACCGGATTCTTCATTGATGCCGACACCGCTTGTAAAGCTTGTAAATACGATTTGTGTGCTTGGCGCATTGAAAATCTGTGCGCCTACTGCTTCACTCATAGTAAGACCATCACCGACATTGCCTCTAGGAACCGAAGTCACATAGCCTTCAGCCGATGGATAACGAGAAATCATTTCTTTATTCTGTGCATAACCGCCGGTTGCGATAATTACTGACTTCGCATTAACCGTTACCTTAGATCCGTCAGGCTTAACACCGACAACACCGACAACATCACCATTTTCATTTGTTAATAATTCATTTGCAGATACATTATATTTAATTTCAGCAGTGGTAGCCTGAACTGCCTTCGCTAACGGTACAGTAATCAAACCGCCGTTGCCGTTAGTCATACCCGCTTTTTCAAGCGTATTGTGTACACGCCAAGGAGTAATTGATGAATGAATCGGTTCCACATCCTTAACAACGACGCCATTATCAATCAGCCAATTGAAATCACCCAGCGCATTATCCGTAAATTCATGAAGCTTTTCATCATCGATCAGATCACCGCCGACACCCTTCAGATAATCATATAATGCTTCTGGTGTATCACCTTCAAAACCGGCAGCTTCTTGGAATTCAGTACCTGCCGCCAGTAATTTACCGCCGCTGAGTGTAGTCGCACCGCCTGGGATTCCTTGTTTTTCAAGAATAATAACTTTCGCACCGGCATTGGATGCTTCTAAAGCCGCACTCATACCCGCTGCACCGGCACCTATGATAACCACATCAGCATCCAGTGTTTCATCTTTTGCCGCAGCCTTTTCAACTTCCACTGCCTTTAATGCATCAACATCACCGCCGGCCTGTTTTACCGCATCGCCAACAGCGCTCAAAATTGCATTACTCGTAATGGTCGCACCTGTGATTGCGTCAATATTTAAGGATTGTGTTTCAATAATCTTGCCTGGCAAGGTTTCATAAGGTGTCATGTCTAATCCATAACCAACACCGTATGTATCATTGGTTGTCGTAATTTCAATCTTTGTAATTGCGGAATCGCTGAAGGTTACATCAACATTCATGTCACCCTTCATACCTCTGGATGTACCTGTAAAAGTACCTGCCGTATAACCTGCTTTCACTTCTTCCGGCTTCTCTGCCGGTGTTGAACAAGCGCCTAAACTTAAGGCCATCAATGCGAGATACCAACTAATATACCTTTCTTCATATGTCCCTCCTGAATTTAAGTGAACACGTTCACTGTAATATTATTATAGCAGTTGTTAATAAAAAAACAAGACCTTTTGTGATAGTTTTGGCAACATTTGTTAACAAACTTGCGTTAACCTTCGAATAATCAGCCGTTATTTTGTATTTTGTCTCTAATCAGCATTAACTCAGGCGGTATTCAGGTGTTGTCGACAGCCTTCGCACCATCCCTTGACAATCTATGATATGAATATTAGAATGAAAACAATCAACTATGTTTATCAAGCACAACAGCTGGGAGAAACCACTATGAACATCTTAGAACAGTGCCAGATTTGGCATGAAAACGATGAATTTAATAAAATCATTGAAGCCATTGAAGCCTTGCCTTTAAATGAACGCACACCGGAATTAGACAGTGAATTAGCCAGAGCCTACAATAATTTAGCAGCCACTGATGACCGCTCACTTTTTAAGAAAGCGATTGCGCTGCTGAAACCGCATGAAGAATATTTCAAAGACGATCACTTTTGGAATTTTCGCATGGGTTATGCCTATTATTACTTAGATCAGGAATATAATGCACTGCCTTATTTTGAACAGGCTCTGACAGCCCGCCCGAATGATGAGGATACACTGGCCTTTATCCGAAGCTGCCGCAAATGTCTGACGATGCCCCGCTTCCACAAAAATTTCAATCAGCGCACCGCTGAATGCTGGCAGGCATTTATTGAAGGTGAGGCTGAACTGCGCAGCCTGATGGATGTGCCTAATCGAGATGAAGTAAGTGAACAATTAATGGAAAAATGTCACGCTATTCTCTCAATAGCTTTTGAGGATATCGCATTTGAACTAGGTTTTAATGGAAAGCAATATGAATTAATTCTTTCACCGGAAGGAAATTTCAGTACCTTATTCAAGCTAGTCTACTTTAAGCATCAGGCACCGTCATTGCCGCAATGGAATATATGGGTAGGCCGGCAGGCTTCCAACGGTTTTGCCCTGCGTTATGAAGACATTCAGATCAGTGCCGACAATGTACAGGGTTGGTTTGATGTGACAGATAAAGGAAGAATTAATCTGACATTATCTTGTGAAGCCTTAGTAAAACTGCTTGCCGAGGATGAAGGGCGAGCCTGGTGGTTTTTATCCGTACTCACCGATCAGACGCTGGGTGAAATTAATGCCATGATGCTGATTGATGAGTTTGAAGTAATCGGCAAGCCAAAAGCAGAGGCGGCTCATCCGCTTACCAAGCTGCCTGATTTGCTGATTGAAAAAGGCTTTGATTTACAGTTCAGTGCTGAAGCCTATTTGGAAAGAAGTTATATCGGTTATCAGCTTGACCCGGATAATGACACAAAGGCGGACTGGCGTATGGATGTCTATGCAGGATCTACCTGCTGTCCAAATTGATCAATGAATATCTGAATCATGAACATCAGACGATGGATGCTTTTCATAAGGATGGTGCGGTACCCGGCTTCTTCTGTTACTCACTGGATGCCTTTAATGATGCGCCAAAGAATGCCGTACTTGATTTCAGAGATATGATAGAAGCCGCAATTTTAAAAAGCGCCGGTGAACATGCGGTTACCTTTACAGGCGGTGCAACCGGCATATACTGCGGTTATCTTGATTTTATCGCCTGGGATCTGCCCGCTGTTCTTGATGCCGCTCAAGCAGAATTTGAAGCCAGTCCAATTTCATGGGCAAACTTCCACGTTTTCCGCAGAGATGCCCAAACGATTTCCTTGGTTGATAAAGAAAAGGCGGACGAAGCTTCAGCGCCAACCAACAGCAAACTTCTGAGTTAACGATTTTCATACTAAAACAAAAGGTTGATTTTAAGAGTGTATCTCCTAAAACCAACCTTTTTGCTTATTTTAATTCAGGCCAGTAAGCCTTGTTCGCTTCGATCATTTCATCAAGCACTTCTTTAGCTACTTCAATTGACGGCACTGTTTTATTCAGTGCAAACGCCTGAAGCACTTTTGTATAAGAACCTTCGATCGCACCTTCCACAAGCAGATGCTCACAAGCGTTCTGCTGTTCAATCATACCTTTGTAGAAAGTGGAAATTGGTTTAATGCCAATCAGCTCAGGACCGTTCTTAGTGATCCATGCCGGTAATTCAATCATTGTATCATCCGGCAGATTTGGCACCTTACCATTATTTGGTTCAATGATGATGAATTTCTTCTTCTCATCACCTAAGAGTGCTACGGCTAAATCAGCGATGAAGTTTCCATGCGCGCCGGCATAGAATACCTTTTTATCAATTTCACCGGTTGCCAGATAACGGTCAACACCCTCAAATAACGCCTTTTCACGAGTCTCCATTACCTCGTTAGCGCGTGTGTGATTCGGATCTGAATGTTCAACATTCTCCTTCGGAAATAAATAGTAAGTCAAATAAGTATTAGGAATATATTCCGGACATAATTCCATTAAACGGGCTGCATTTGTCCATACCTTGATCCAAGACTGATTGGCATGACGATCCCCAGTTGCTTCATGCTTCTTAAGTGCCTCTATATGCTCCTTAGGCAGCAGGATGCCATGTTCCTTCGCATAAGCGCGAATTTCTGCCGCTACATCACGGCCTTCGTATTCCATGCGGGTAAACCAGCCAAAGTGATTTAAACCAAAATAATCAACATCAATGTTTGTGTAATCCTTAATGCCAACACATTTACCGATCATTTCAATAATCGCGATCGGCATATCACAGATATTGATAATCCGTGCATTGGGTCTCAGCTTCTGGCAAGCGATTGCCACGATAGCTGCCGGGTTGGAATAGTTTAAAATCCAATGATCCTTTGCCGCATATTTTTCTACATCATCAATCATTTCAATCATTGGGAAAATAGTACGCAGACCATAAGCCATACCGCCGCAGCCGCATGTTTCCTGTCCTACAACACCATGACGCAAAGAAATCTTTTCATCCTGTTCACGCATTGCATATTTGCCGACACGCATTTGCGCAAAAATAAATTTCGCATCTGTATAAGCTTCCTTTTTGTCTGTGGTTACAGTTAATTTGATTGGTGATTTCATATCCTTTAAAATCCAATCAACAACAACGCCCACCTTGCTTTGACGTTCTCCGTCAATATCATATAAACGAACTTCTGTAACACCTAATTCTTTTTGTCTTAATGCAATTGAAGTAACGATCCCCGGCGTAAATGTACTGCCGCCGCCTACAATAGTAATAATCATTTTAATTTCCACCTTTCTTTTTTATAATGACGCAAGCTTTTCATCAACAGCTTTGCGAATCTGCGGTACTTCCAAACCATAGATAATCTGTACATTATTGCCGCGTTTCACAATACCGCTGTTTTTTGTTTCATTGATTTTTATTTCATTAACCAATGCCATATCCGCCACATCAACACGCAGACGTGTGAAGCAGTTTTCTACACTCTTGATATTCGCTTTGCCGCCTAACCCTTCAATAATCGCCATGATCTGTGTTTCAGCCATCGCATTGCCGGCAGTTGATGTAGAAGTCTGTTCATTATTCTCCAGCACCTTTTCCTCACGGCCTGGTGTATGCAGCTTAAATTTCTTAATCAGGAATACAAAGACTAAGAAATAGACAACAATTTCTGCTGCGGCAATGAGATAGAATACCGGCCAGTTTGTTCTTTCTATACCGGCAGCCAGATTCATGACAAAGCTATTGATCAAGCCAGTGCTCATCGCGTGAACGTTAAATACCTTCAGCAAGGCAAGGAATGTACCGGCAATCACTGAATGCACAAGGAACAAGAGCGGTGCCGTAAAGGCAAACATGAAGTCGATCGGTTCTGTAATACCGGCCAGTGAAGCTGTCATTACTAATGGAATCAATATATTTTTAATATTCTTTTTATTCTCCGGATAAGCGGTAAAGTAGAAGGCTGCGCAGATGCCGATGTATCCGAATGTCTTCGCAAGACCCGTACCCATGTAATAGATTGAATCAGAGAATGGCACACCCATCTGCAATTCAGTCATAACGATCGGATAAGCACCAACTACCGTTGTTTCACCTAATGCCAGTGTACCGCCAAGATCACCAAACTGGAATGGTGCGTAGACTAAATGATGAAGACCGGTTGGAATCAGCAGACGTTCAAGCATACCATATAAGAATAAGCCGAATTCACCTGAATTAGCGATGACCTGTGCCAAGGCTGTGATCACGCTTTGTACAAATGGCCAAACATAAGTACAGCCAAAACCAAACAGAATTGAAACACCGACCATGCAGGCAAAACTGAAACGTGTTCCTGAATACATCGCCCAATAGCCTTTAAAGCGAGCCTCACATGTCTTATTAAAAACATAGCCGGTCAGGCAGCCAAGAATGATACCGCTGAATACACCCATATCGGTAACCTGCAGCCCCAATACCGTTGATTGTCCGGTACCGTAAAGGCCAAGCATCGCACTTGGTTCAGCCAACAAGCCATTTGTTGACAATGTTACATTATTGGCTGTCAGGAACATGATATATGCAAGCAGACCAACCATCGCCGCCTGATGCTTTTCCTTCTTAGCCAATGCAGCTCCAATACCTACGGCAAAGATTAAGCCGAGGTTATTGATAATTGCCATGATACATTGATATAGTAAATTACCCGCTAACTGAATCGGCGCTGCCTTTAAGAATCCCAGCATTTCGGTAATTGTAGTGTTTGTCAGCAATACGCCGATAACCAGAATCATACCCGCTACTGAGATATAGCTGAGCGGCTGAACCATTGCTTTGGAGAATTTCTCCATTACTCCCATAATTTTATCTTTCATCCTTTTTCTCCTCTTTTAAATATTGTTATAAATAAAATAAAGACCTATAAAATCCCCTTTCATAAAGGTTCATCTTATAGGTCTTGCCTGCTTATCAGTAACAATCCTTCTATTTTACTACTTTTAGCAAATGAATCATCAGATACACCTGCTCCTGTCTTGATAATGTATAATTAAATGTCTGTTCGATATAAGCAGTGACATTAATAATACAGTTTTTTAATCGGTCATCTTTTTTTATCAGAAGATCATACATATCCTCAACCTCATTCAGCTCACTGCTTTCTCCCTGAAAGATACGCTGAGCCAAAAACTTTAAATGAGTCATCAATCGAGCCGCATCCAGCTGATCCGGATCAAGCTTAATGTTGAATTCCTGACGGATCACATCAAGCACACCCTTGGTAAACAGCAGGATACTTGTTGTTTTATCAGTTGTACTCTGCATTGTCGCGTTAACGATATGCATTGTAATATAACCCGCTTCATCTTCATCAAGGCGGATACCGGTTATCTGTTCGATGATATCCAATGACCAAAGCGCAAGCTTATATTCATTTCGATACATTGTTCTGATTTCACTGACCATCAGATTGGGAAGCTGTACTCCCTCCTGCTGACGCTGAACAGCGAAGTAGATATGATCAGTCAGCGCGATTACGATCTGATTGCTGAGATTCACATGCAGCTGTTTCTTAACCTCTTCCATAATCATTTCAGCAATTTGGAAATACTCAATCGGTGTCTGATCAAATAATTCATTAAACTTACTCATATGTTCATCAAGGATATAATACATCCGTTCAATCTTTTCCGCATCAATCGTATCACCGGGTTTCTTTTGAAAACCAATGCCGGCGCCTTGAGCGATCGCATCTTTATTATCGTCGGTTTTAGTGGCCACTATGTTGTTATTGAATACACGAAGTACTTTCATACAAATCTCCCTCCGATAAATAAAAAACCAAACAAAAAAGTAGTATTACTTCATGTTCGGTCTTGCCTGCTTAACAGTAACAATCCTTGATTACGGTTTGATTATAGCCAATCCAATCTCGTTTGTCAACGCTTTCAGGAAAAATATTTATTTTTTTGATTTTAAGATTTTAGGGGTTGACAAACACGTTTGAAAAATTTAAGATAGTGACAACAATGTTACTGTTAAATCAGGCATGAGTTCTATTTTTTGATAGCGCTCATGCCTTTTTTAACCCTAGGAGGAAAATATGTTCAACTTTTTAAAAAAAGAAAAAGAATACGGTTAAGACATTAACAGCGCCGGTAGATGGCAAGGTCATTGATTTAAGTGAGGTTGATGATCCAGTCTTTGCTCAGAAGATGATGGGTGAAGGCATTGCGATTATTCCAGAAGGCAATATCGTTGCGGCACCGGCGGATGGCACGATTGTATTAATACCGGAAACAAGACACGCATTTGGAATGAAGCTGGCGGACGGTTTGGAATTGCTTGTGCATATCGGTTTGGATACAGTAAATCTGGGCGGCGAAGGCTTTAGTGCCCTTGTGGATGTAAATACACAAGTGAAAGCAGGTGATCCAATCATTAAGGTTGATACTGATTTTGTCAAATCAAAGGGTATCTCATTAACAACGCCGATGATTATCATGAATCACAATGATTATGAATTGACGGCTTTTCATACAGGCGGCCAAGCCAAGGCGGGAGAAACTGTCCTGATTGAATATACAAGTAAATAAAGCCTAGGCCTCATGAATGTGAGGCTTTTATTAATTAAGAATCAGCAGAATGTTCCAATTCAAGGTAATGCTTACAGTTTTAACGCAAAAGGTGAAATGATTGAATAGCCAAAAAGAAGGTTTCAGCCATATAACAGGTTGAAACCTTTTTGTTTATATTACTTACAATGCCTTTTTCACCTCATCCAAGGTTGGAATTGAATTACCCGCACCATGTCTGCCAATAACGATTGAGCTGGCAGTTGATGCCATGTTCAGACATTCCTTTACTGACTTACGGCTCATGATGCCATAGATAAAGTAACCGGTAAACGTATCGCCCGCGCCCACAGTATCCACGACCTCTGTTTTAATCGCCGGTTCATAGACATATTGATTTTTATCGGCATAGACGGCCCCGCGTTCTCCCAATGTCAGAATCACCTTGATTGCTGGGTATCTCTCCAAAATCAGCCGCGGTATCTCCTTTTCATTATCAGAACCGCTCAGCTGTCTGCCTTCTACCTCATTGATAAACAAATAATCGATCTTATCCATCGGCAACGTTTCAATCACATGATTATATGGTGAAGGATTAAACACAATGATCAAACCAGCTGCCTTAGCTTTTTCAATAATCAAATTAAGATTGTTGATTTCATTTTGGATAACCAGAATATCTCCCTTTTCAAAATGCGGCAGCACTGAATCAATATATGCTTCACTGATATGCTCATTGCAGTTGCCGCTGACGATGATTGCGTTATTCCCTGCCTTATCCACCTGTATAATCGCCTGACCGCTGTCTTCTTCGACATGGTTCAGCAGTGATATATCAACATTACCGCTTTTCAGCGTATCGGCTAATACCTGTCCGTTTTTCCCAAGATTGCTGGCGATATAGACTGGCAGTCCGGTTTTGGCAAATGCCATTGCCTGATTCAGGCCTTTGCCGCCTGCCGAGATTTCGCAGCCGGAGGCGCAGATTGTCTCGTTAGGCTGTACAATATGCTCCAGCTTATAAATAGTATCAATGTTTAATGATCCAAATACAAGTACTTTCATGATTCTTACTCTCCTACGTTCTATAACTTGATTATACCCTATATTCGATGAAAAAGCTCAAATGATTTATTTAAAATTGATTTTGCCAGATTAAGAGTACCGGTGCCTCTTTTTCCTGATCGATGAACGCCGAAGTATAAAAGCCAATGGCATCAACGCGTGTTTGATGCAGGCAGTTATCAGCTCCCTTATGCTCGCCATACCAATAATAACGGTCTTTGAACTTTGTGACCATGCCTTCCTAATCGGATTGTCGTCCTGATTAGCCAAAGCGATGCATATAAGACTCTCCGGCTTTTTTAATATTTTATCCTATGTGACAGCCGCCGCAAAAAAGACAGTCCTTGTGCTGATTCGCAAAGAACTGTCTTTTAGTTTATTTCATATCAAAGATATAATGCTTCTTAATTTTCTTTTCAACACACCAAATGCAGTCTATATTCGGCTGGAAAGTAACCAAATCGCCGGCTGCGAAGTGATAGCGGATGCCATCTTGAGTCTGTACATAAGCTTCCCCTTCAATGACCAGACATGTTTCTTCACGCTCATCATAGCTGGCTTCCCATGTTTCCGGCTCGTGTTCCCATGTCGGCTGTGCCAGCAGCAATGCCTTTTGTTCCTCAATGGGTTTTCTAACAAATACAGGTTTCATATAGTTTCCTTTCTTCCCTTATAAATTCGGATAATGCTTCGCCTTAACATCCTGCCACGAAACTTCCTTATCATCAGGAACCGGCTGAAAATATGCCTTTAAGCCTGCTTTGGCCATTTCATTCATCATTCGCGCATCCTCATCGTCAAAGGAAATCGGTCCCATGACAATCTTGCGGCCAAAACCGCCGCCAATGCCGCCGACCTGCAGCTCAGGATATTTAAAGCCTGCCATATAAGCGCGGTACGCATTGGGAACATCTTTAAAGAGAATGAATATCGGTTCAATCTCCCCCAGCTGATTCGCCTGCCAGCGTCTGCCGGCTTCTTCACAGGATATCGTTTCTAGTTCAACACCTACCGGACATGCCATTGAGAATAGCTGCGAGAGAAATGGATCTTTCGCAGACTGATCATCAATAATATATACTTTTTACTCTTTGTACGGTACAGCCATTGTGTGCATACCTGCCCGTGAATTAATCGGCTGTCGATTCTAACTAATCCGATCTTTGCCATAATAATGCCTCCTTTTTAGTCGGTGAATTTAAGCCAGTTCTTCCCTACCGAACCAGTTACTTTCATATAGTCCATCACTCTTTCCTTATAACCAGCCCACATAATATCACCTGCCATGCGCGCGCCGATATTTACTTCTGGATAACGGCCGTCCTCCATCAGCAGCTGTAAGCCATAATTATAAGCATCAGTTCCCATATTTACTTTTTGAGTGCCAATCTGACAGCATTTTGCGATATTATCAAAACCAGAGAACGAGCCGCCATGGAATACTAATGGTACATCCACCAGCTCTTTAATTTTCGCGAGCCGCTCAAAGTCAATTTCCGGTCCCTTATTCGTATATTCACCATGAGCTTCACCGATTGATACCGCTAAGCAGTCACAGCCGGAGGCTTCCACAAAGGCCTTTGCTTTTTCAGGGTCGGTCAAAAATTCCTCTCGTTTTTCTTCATAATCGCAGCCATCTGCGATCTGTCCGAATTCTGCCTCAACCGTAATCCCCAATGGTTCACAGATTCGCTTAAAATAAGCGACCTCTTTCGCATTCTCCTCAAACGGCAGTGCCGAACGATCCACCATGATACCGGTAAAACCGCCGTAGATAGCTTTTACGCATGCCTCAAATGTATCACCATGATCAAGATTCAAGGCTACCGGGATACGAACCTCATTTGCTAACTGGGTAACGATTCGGCCAAATGAAACCAGATCCTTGTGATTGCCCGGCAGCACATCGATAATTACCGGTGAATCCAGTTCTACCGCGGCTTCAAGGCAGGCTCTGACTGAATCCTCATTAAATACATTTGGGGCTAGAACCCCATAACCGCCTTCTTTGGCTTTCTTCATAATCTCAAGCATTGATACTAACATTTTGATTTCCTCCTAATTGCTGTTTAGCTTTTTTAATCGTTCAAATGGTTCCCGCTGCGCTCTGACACAGTTATTCAAAAATAGCAGCAGATCTTTAATGGCAGCCGATGAATCCTTGTCAAAAAATAAATCATGACGGCTGTCGGCATAATATTTATAGAAAATATTCTGAGCTGAAGATGCTTTTAATTTGATCAGCATCGAATCAATATTCTTCGTATAATTGGAAATAGGATCAAGCATACCCGCCATGATAAACAAAGGCAGGTACTTAGGAATAGCAGCCGTCCATGTTTCAAGATCAATCAGCATCTGCTGATTCAGCAGTTCAGTATAAGACTGTACTGTATACTCAAAATTACAGGCACTGTCGTTATTGATTTTCTGTAATTCCTGATATTTGCCGCTGCGGCAGGCATGGGGATTCCTCTCACCGGCCAGATAAATTTGCTTATTTTCTTCAAGCAGCGCTTTTAATTCTGATGCGTAACCGTCCTTGCCTTTTTCCTTCATTGCTTTCCGACATGCCATGGCTGATCTGCGCGGGTGAGCGGGAAAACCTTCATCACTGCATAAAATCAGCGCATTGACATCTTTGTATTTCATCATGTAATTCCTAGCCAGTACACAGCCAAAGCCGATGCCCAGCATTCCATGCAGAATCGGTTCTACGGCATGGGTAACCGTTTGGCTGCCTTTTTTATCTGACTGAGTGACCGCAATCGCTGCCGGTATTTTTTTGAAATCATTGAGTACATAGAGAAAGAGTTGGTGAATATCTTCAATAAGCTGCCATGAATGATTCACCTCAATGACACCCAATGACGATGCTGTTTTCCCATGGCCGAGCAAATCGCAGCCAAACGAGAGATAACCATCATTGGCTAGCTATTTCATTAGATCACAGTAACGAGAAATATGGTCATAGCGATCATGAATAATCTGTATATAACCGCGGATCGCGGAATTTGGATAGCAGACAAGACCATAAACCGTATCCTTCTGATTAGCGCTTGGATAGCGATATTCTTTAAACATGATCTTGCCTCCTTATGAATCAGCGGTTTGCTTTTGGCCGCTTGGCCCTGTGTTCTTTAATATCATGAATCAACAGAAGTGCGAAGAACAGCAGCAAACTGCCAAGCATTAAGCCATTCTCCGTAAATACGTTCTGATTAGGCGAAGATGAGCTGACGCTCTGTCCCAGCGTTGTGGTTAAACCTTGGGTCATGAACCAGTAGATTGCTAGTGTCAAGCCTGCCAGCTTCATAAGCCAGATTATTTGTTTCTTTCTGATCATTGCTGTTCACTGGCTATTGTTTTCAACAGCCCCTCAACATAAAGCTTGGCAACGACTGTACCCGGATCAATGATGCCGATGCTGTCCGCTTTCGAAAAGCCAGACGGCCATGCTTCGCTTCCATCTTAGCCGCATCATCAACTCCCTGACAAGCCGCTTGGTATCCGGCAGTCAGAAAATCGATAGGTGACGATGTTAAGTTCGCTTCGATACCCCTAGCTGCCGGATAGATCGCATCGAGAAAGGTTTTTCACCTTCTTCAGCTTTACCAGTCTGTTTGACTCCGGCCGCCATCTCACGAACCAAAAGCAGCAGCTCCTCATTAGCTAAAGCTGTTTTTGCCCTTAAGCTTTTTACCTATATTCATAAATCCTGATGATAATAAGGTACCCATCGAGGAAGAAGCCGCATTATTGAAGCATTTGCCTGCCTGATAAAACAGCTTGCCTAAATCAGTCTCTATACTGTCATGAACAAATTGATTGGCAGCCCTGAAACCATCACCCATTACAATCCCCAAATCACCGTCACCGCCGACCGAATCAAGCTCGGTCAGCGTTTCAATATTGGCCTGAAAAATCAGATCCCATTGTGTAAACAGCTTTTCAATAAATGTTTTATCCAGCATAAGCTCACCGCCCATATTGTTTAAACAGCGGTGTATCCGCTTCCGCATCAAGCAGCGGCTTCAGCTCATCATCCAGTTTAAACAGTGTGATGGACATACCGGCCATTTCCAATGATGTGGCATATTCACCGACATATGTTTTATAAACTGATATCCCTGCCTGCGTTAATAATTCATTTACCTTGCGGTTAATCAGATATTGTTCTTCTAAAGGTGTAGCGCCCAAGCCGTTGATCAAAACTGCGGCCTCATCCTCAGCATTCAGTTTTAAATCATCGATCAGTGCCGGCAGAATTTCCTCAACGATGGCATCCGCGCTCAGCAAAGGTCCGCGGCGAAGACCAGCTTCACCATGGATACCCATGCCAATTTCCATCTCATCATCACCAATGGTAAAGCTTGGATGACCGATCCGCGGTACCGTACAGGGGGTCAGTGCCGCTCCCATTGTCGATACCCGCTCACTGGCTTTTTTAGCCAGCCGTTCTACCTCATCCAACGGCAGCAGCTGATCGGCTGCCGCACCGGCGATTTTGTAGACAAAGAAGATACCGGCTACACCGCGGCGCACATTCTTTTCACCCGCTGCCGCTCTAGGCCCGGAAGCGGCATCTTCACCGGCAATGATTGATCGAACCTCAATGTCGGCTTCCATGTCAGCCATTTCCGCAGCCATTGTGAAATTAAAAATATCACCGTTATAATTACCATAAATATAAAGCACACCGCTGCCTTGATTGATCGCCTTCGTCACATTCAGCATTTCATCAGCACTTGGTGATTGAAAGACACCGCCGATGGCACAGCCGTCAAGCATGCCTTTTCCCACATAACCGAGAAACAACGGCAGATGACCGCTGCCGCCGCCGGTAGCTAATGCAACCTTACCCGGCTTTTTATGAACCGCGCATAAACAGCGCAGATTGCCATCGACCGGTTTTACATAATCAGGATGCGCCGCATAATAACCCGCCAGCATTTCCGGTATGAAATCCTCAGCCTTATTCATAAACTTTTTCATCGTTTACACCTCCTTAACAATTTTTTATGCCAAAATACCTAAACCGCCTAATACGATAGATAGTCCCAGCAGGATCAGCGTGGCCTTTAAGATATTGCCGCCTTTTTGCAGATATTTATAAATACAAAATACCGCGCATAATGAAAGCAGTCCCGGCGCGATGCCGTCAATCAATGTTTCCTGAAGACTTAAGAATTCACCGCCATAAGGAACATTCAAGCCTAATGCGACACTGACATTCTCCGCAGCCATGACCCCCATCACAAATAAACCAATAATACTGAAGAAAGTCACAATCTTTTGAACGGCACGGTTCTGCAAGATGCTGGCAGCTGATTTAGTACCCAGCTTATAGCCCAGATTAAACATGAACTTGCCTTCTGAAGTTAAGATAATATAAAGCAGCAGATCATAGACGATTGGCGCCCAGATATATCCCTTTGCGCAAGCCCATAAAGAAGGCTGCCATCAGCGGTTTAATCGTAGCGTAATTCAGCGTATCACCGATACCGGCAAAAGGCCCCATCATACCGGTTTTTACTGAGTTAATTAATTCACCGCTGATTACCTGTGTTTCGTCATCACCCTCACGCAATGCACGGGCTCTTTCTTCTTCCATTGATACGACTACGCCCGGAATAATACCGCCGATCATATTCTCGGTAATAAAGAACTGCATGTGACGTTTTAAACCATCAATCTGCATGTCCTTATCATTCGGATATAATTCCTCAAGTGCCGGTGCCATCGTTAAGCACATACCCAATGCCTGAAGACGTTCAACATTATCCACATGACAGATATGCATCCGCCAGTTAAACCATACCTTATTTAATGTTTTCTTACTTAACAGCCGTTCACCCTGTGCTTCAGTGTTATTTAGACTCATTAAATCCGCAAATACATTGCCTGAATCATTGGCATCTTTCGTGAATGTCATATACAGCCATGCCAAGAAAATACCTAACAGACAGCCCGGAATTGAACTTAATCCTGAATATTGTGCGAAGAAGAAACCGGCAATAAAGAAAGGAATCAAATTACCCTTGCCGATAACCATAATCGTCATCGCAAAGCCCAGCGCCGGCATCATGCCGCCGGCAACCGTAAACATATTTTCTGCCCAGGCCGGCAAACCATTTAATAAAATACCTAAGCTGACCGTTCCATATTTCAAAATCAAAGTCATTGGAATCAAGAAGATAACAGCTCTGATTAATGGTCCATAAATTAATGATGTACGCTGTAAACCGCTGATATCGCCTTGTTCGGCACATTTATCCGCATGGTGAACCGTCCACAGCATCGCAACACGTTTTACTGTATGAAGCTGAGCACAGATCAAAGCGGCAGCCGATGAGATAACCAGACCTTCTTCTAGACTGATACCCTGTGTAATAACCATGGAGGTCGTCACAACCCCCGCCGCGACCTTGTCGACCGGCAATGCCCCGCCTACTGCCGTTAATGCCAGATATAATGGCTGAATCGTACCGCCGACGATAACGCCTGTCGTAATGTCTCCCAAGATGAGACCCGTCAGCATTGATACGAACATCAGATCACAGAAACAGTACGTAAACGGTACAAATATTTCCCCTGCGTCGAGCCAATACAATGCCGCAATCAGTATTGCTTGAACTAGTGTCATTTTTTTCCTCTCCTTTCATAACACCTATTCTATAAGAACTTCATTTGACTAACTAAACTAGCAGTTAGGAATATATACCTCCTGTATCCCGTTTTTCCCGATTTCCGCTGCTTTCTTGCTTAGTTCTTCCAACGAAGCGTTCTCCATGGTAAGCAATAACTCTAAAACCATCCCTAAATTCAAACCTGTCACAACCCGATAATGCGCTTCTCTGAAGGCCAGAATACTTGAATTGCATGGACTTGCGCCGTACATATCCGCCAGAATCAGATAATCGCCGTCAGGATCTTCTGCCAATACCGCTTTGGCCTCCTCGACAAACTCCGCCATTGACTTCTCCGCGCTCATGCACAATGTCACAAGTCTTTCTGCGGCACTGTGTCCGGCAATCATTGCGATTGTCTGCTTATAGCTTTCGGCGAGCGTCCCATGCGTTGCCAGTATTAAATGTGTCATTTGTTATTCCCCTTTCTGTTTTTTTGAACCAAAATGGTTCCATACATTACTGATGAAGTAAAGGTAACCAAAATCATTGCCAGTGAAAGCAGAAGCATTAATGTGCGGTTCCAGTCAGTGATCAGACGGAAATCATCAATGCTGATCTGCATCTCAAATAAATTCCAAATGAACAAAGAGCCGATAATGATTGCGCCAATGATTCTCTTCACCAATACCGATGCCTCATTGTTGCTGAGCTTGCACATCATTGATTCCTTTGCCGGCAACTCAAAGCGATTCGTCATCGGCAGTTCCGGCAGGAAACGCTGATGATAATAAAACTGCAGCAGCACAAAGCAGATAAGCCCAATGCTGACAGACAATGGATAATTAGGCAAATAATAATAAATCAGGAAACCAACGGTAATCGGAATAATGAAACGGCAGCGAACCAGCTGGAATTTAAGCTGATTATTTTTATCCAATGTGTAAGCCAGATTTTTACGCTTATCATAGATATAAACCTTACCAGCATTGTCCTTATAGAGATTACGTCCGATATTGGTTAAACGGCTTTGCATTTTTTGTTTCATGAGCTTATTTTAAGCACCCATCTGTAAGCGCTTTACTCCCTCCTGACTTAGTAATATCATTTCAAAACTATTAAAGCAATACTTCTCCTATAAATCGATAGTTCAAAACATATTTATCCTATTTCAAGCAGTTTTATCCTTTTGTTTGTTTTGTTTCAAAATTATTAACAGAACATTAATATGGTTAATATTAACACCATTACTTATAAATGATCACCGGCGTTCAGCCTGATGCTGCCAATCAAAACATAAAAAAAGAATGTACATTCGCTGTACATCCGCTCTTTATCTTATCTACTCACTGCCAACTTCAATCACCGTAGTATTGATCTTGCCTTTAAGTTGATCAGGCACCTTATCCGTAACCAGTAAATCAAAATCGGAAAATTGCGCATACTGAAATCTAGCCGGCCTTGTAAATTTACTGGAATCCATTATCAAAATATTACGCTTGCTGCGCTTCATCACCGCCATGTTAGTAAACACCGCATCCTCAGTCTGGGTTCCCGGCCCATCAAGTCCCTCACTGCCATCTAAGCCGAAAACAGCTACATCAATGGAGAATTTACTGATCATATCCGTTACAAAATGGCCCTGGGTTCGTTTACCGGTTTTTGAATAGGAACCGCCCAGCATGATGATTTCATGCTTGCTTTCCGCGGCAATGCTGACCATATCGAAACAGTTTGTGATCAGCAGCAGATTTTTCTTCAGGCAGATCAGCCTTCCCAATGGCAAGGCGGTGGAGCTTGGATCAATAAAGACAACATTGTCATTATCAATGTAATTGATTACCTTAGAACAGATCAATCGCTTAATATCCATTTTCTCCTGAGTTCTGATATTCAGCGGAATATCTACATTAGAATTTCTAAGCACGGCTCCGCCATGGGTTCGAAACAGAAAACCTTTATTCTCCAAAAAGCTGAAATCTTTACGAATCGTTTCCGGTGTCACATCCAATGCTCTGGCAATTTCATTCACACTTGCCCGCTCATAAGCCAGCAAATATTTTCTGATTTCCTCATGTCTGCGTTCTGTACTTTTTTCCATAGACTGCCTCTTTTCATTTTAAAAGAAAATTTAATAATCTACAACAAATTCATCATTGCGATCAAACACACCTTGATTTTTAATCAGGATTAGCAAGACTGGCTGTCCTTGATCATTAATTGTATAGTGTGTGGTTGTGACACTGCAGCCTTGCCCCTTTACTATCATTTTTATTTTTAATTTGATTGAATGTCTACCTAAAGATCGTTGGTACCGACAATATTTTTAAATAATTGATGTTTTGAATTTTCATAAACAAAAGAAGCCAAATCATTATGACTTAGCTTCTTAATTTATTAAGAATGTTGACAATATATAATCAGCTTTTAATAGATGTCCTATACCTTATAGTTTAATTTCGTCTGGATCTTCATCATCGTTGAATGCATTTCAAAACGCTCAAAATCCTTCTTCAAAAGATTCAGATAAATCATATCAAAGACTGCCAGCAAGGAAGAACGGATCAGATTAGTTCTCAGAAAAGTTCGATTGCCGTACTCAACTAATTTGAAATTAATATCGGAGAGTGCCTTAATTGTATTTTCAGATACTTTAGTAATTGATATTACCTTCATGCCCCGCTTTTTAGCCAGCTTCGCAAAGTTTACCATATCCCGGGTCTCACCGGATTCTGACAATACGATAATGACATCCTGATCATTACACTGATTCAATGCTGAATAGATCATAGTTGTATGGTCATGATGATAGGCATCCAAACCAATATAACTCAGCCGGTGCGCAAAGTAATCGGCAAAACAATTATTGCGGACAGAAAAAGCCGGCTATGATAATCTTACGTGCATTATAAAGAAAATCCACCGCCAGATCGACATCATCGCTCTTATTCATATCAAATGTCATGTCAAGGATCAGATTATATTGTTCCCGCAGCTTTTCCATTGTTTCAACTGTACTTTCCTGATCATCAATTTCCAGATCCACATAGGCATCCGGATTATCCATGCTGATATCGGCAATCATCTTTTTATAATTGCCATAGCCTAGCTTTTGTGAAAAACGAATCACGGTTGACTGCCCGACACCTACCGCATCAGCCAACTCCTGTGAAGTCAGATTTCTGATTTCTTCCCTATGTTCCTGAATGTAGTTTGAAAGCTTCTCCTCCGAGAAGGTCAGACCGTCAAAAACCATTTTTAATTTGTTTGTGTACGAGGACATCGCAATTGCCTCCATTCCCTATAAATCAAGCTTTTATCAAGGTTAGTGTAGCATAATAAGCAAAGCATTGTAAACTAAATGATTTCATCATCACTTTCATCAAAGCATAAATGTGTCTCCGTCATGCCGCTTTTAGCCTCATCGATCAACTGGTCCAATTCACTCTGTGACAAAATGCCTTGATGCAGCAAAATACCGATCACCAGTCCCATATTCATGCCATTCACTAAATGTACATTCTCACGCAGACTCAGACGACTCACCGCATTGGACACACTGCCGCCTAATAGATCAGCCAAAATGATAAACTGTGTTTCAGGTTCCCCATCAATCTTAGCTTCAATAGCCGCGGCAATCGTTTCAGGCATTTCACCCGGCTGCAAGCCATAACAACTTAAATCCTTTGTTTCACCGAGTATCATACCCACTGAATTCATCATACCCGCTGACAGATTGCCATGTGAAATTAAAATTACTTTTTCTTATCCATAATAACTCCTATTCATCTAAGGGATTCTTACCCAATATTTCATAATATGCATTGAGGATCAATTGATAAATAATTGAATCATATTCTGCCTCTAAATGCAGTGAGCAGCATGACTGAATCACCTGTTCAATGCCCTCATTTTCAATTCGCCTGCGTAACTCAACACTCTGTGAATCATGTTCATTATAATAGAAAAATCCATAAGCGAGACATTTAGTTATATAATAAGGAACAATACCATGCTTGATGCAGCAGAAGGCAGGCCCTAAGAAGCGGTCATTGCGGCCGAATTTACGAATTGGTTCACGTGCGATGCGGTGCAGGCTGTCCTGAAATTCTTCATTTCTGAAAATCGTGACCGTTTTCTTTGCTTCTTCATCACTGCGCGGCGGTAAATGGTACTCGGCAGCTACACCGTTATATCCCTCTACCGCGGCATAATAGGCATAAAGTGATGCCTTGGGATGATGAGCCGCTTCATTGGTATATTCAATGCCGTCTTTTAAGGCTACAAAGGCCATTGAGCATTGTACCAAGTTGCCAGTCCAAATCTTATAGACCATCGCCAGATCGAGATCCTTTTCTAATCGGAAGAAAGTGGGCAGTTCTGCTTTTTCACGCAGCAGAGGCAGATCCTCTACACGCAATACCGGCTTATTATCACCGATGATCCGATATTGATCTTCTGTTTTATGAGCCGTGTCCGGCAGCAGATTCTTGCGGTTTACAATAGACATAATCAAACACATGGATGCCTCATAAACTGGAATTAATTCAGTATCTAATGCCTTGCGGATCAGCGTGTCAAAGGTTTGATACAATCCCACATAATTAGCACCCAGCGTAACCAGCACCTTCTTATTCAGTTTTAAATCCGCAAGCCTTGCCACGGCTGCCGCCAGATCCTTGGCAACTTGTTCAAAAGCATCAGGCTTTAATGCGGTCGCAACATAATCAGCGTTAATTATCGCATTAATATATTCATCATAATCGTTGACCGTATCCAGCACCTTAAAGTTTTCAATTCGCCGCTCCTGATTTTCATTGGTTGACAGGTCAGTCATCTGCACCGTGTAATAGTTCTGTTTCCGCAACCCTTCAACTAACTGTTTGTCATTATCCGCAAAAATCAGCTGCCAGCCATCTCGGTCAAACAATTCACCAAGCATCCCACGGCCGCTGCGGCCAGCCCCAATGATCAGCACGCTTCCTTTTTTATCCATAGTCATCCTCTTTTCTGTTAGGGTAACAGGCATTTAGGGAGCGCTTAAATGCCTGATGATTCAAAAATATGTTTTGGATTTTCAATAAAAATCTGATGAAGCTCCGCTTCCGTAAGCCCCTCTTCACGCAAGAGAGGAATCACCTCTCTGATTAAATAGCTTAAAGAGTCCGGCGCATAATTAACGTATGATTTATGATCATAATCCGCAAAGCGTGCCGAATTGAAACAAATGACGGCATCATGGGAGAGAATGAGCCGCTCAGACCAGCCGTACTGACAGATTGTTTTGATCACCTTTAAATTATGCGCTAACTGATGAGCGTTAAATTCATCTGATCGACAGCGATATAGGCGCCGCGCTGCATTACATTAAGCGCATAATCAAGCGGATCACCCTTGCGGAAATGACCGATGACTACTTTACTTAAATCGGCGCCCTGTTCTTCAAACAGATCCAGCTGAAATAAACCCTGCCGCGTATTGGCCGGCCGGCAGTGAGTAATGATGGGAGCACCGGTAAGCCGCTGCGCTCTGCCGGCAGCCCGCAAGACCTTTACCGTGTTCGCGGTAAAACCTAGTTCCGTAGTTCCGCATTTAATAACACCGCACTTGATGTCAGTGCCCTGACAGCCCTCACTCAATTCACGCACAAACAGCTTTACTAAAAGGTCTTCAGGTATATCTCTAAGCCAAACATCTTCACAGCCCAGCACTCCAGTTGCCGCAATAATCTGCATGCCGGTGCGTTTAGCGATAGCCTGCATCAGTAAAACATCACGGCCATAATTGATCGGTGTAACATCAACCAGCGTTTTCACGCCATGCGCTTGGCATCAGCGATTACTTCCTCAATCATCTGCACAGCCTGCTTTTGATCAAAAACTTTGGATCAGCAATTCTCAGATTCCAATCACTCAGCAATAAATGCTCATGCATCAAAGTAAAGCCCAACTCCTTTGGCGCAAGTGATCCCGATACGGTATTGATTTGTTCCATATTATTCCTCAATATAAGAAATACTCATACATTCCATTTCACCGTTTAATACAAAAGGTCCAAAATGAGCAGGAATAAATAGGGTTTCACCCTTGCGGATGACGGTATCATGTATCATTCCCTGTCCTTTCACACAGAGGATAAAGAGAAACTGATCCGATTCATAGGTTCCTTCACCGTTGACGGTAAAGCCTTTCGCAGTATATTCATTGGGCTTGGAATAATAATGATGAATGATCATACCCGGTAGTTTTTCATCAATGATATCGTGCGGTTTTAAATCTGTTTCCGGCATATTCAAACATTCAAAAGCTTGTTTCAGATGCAAGGGTCTTTTGGGATCATTGCGTTCATAATCATACATGCGGTATGTAATATCTGAATTGGTTGAGAATACCACGCTCATCGTTTCAGAACCGCCGCCGCTGTGAATTACCCCAGCCGGTGTATTTAAAAACTGATTTGGTTTCACTTCTACACGCTGAAGCAAAGTATCAAAATCCCGCTTTTCAAACAGCTCTTTAAATTCCTCAATTGTTTTAGCGGTATGTCCCATACGTTTATAAACTGTTTCATTTGGCTTCTCTAAAATGGCAACCCCGCCGGATACCTTGCCGCGGCAGTGTTCATGCTGCCACGCATATTCATCATTGGGATGCAGATGATAAGACATCAGTCCCTGTCCGCATGAGGTAGCCATACGAATTGGGAAAATCGGATACCGGCAGTCAAACAGTTCAGGGTGACGCTTATAGAAAACTGATAAATGCTCCTTAGTTTCACTGATCATATTGTCAAGGTGATCAGGCAGGGCGATGACATGATATGCCTGCCCCACCTTTGTCATCGTCGTATGATAGCCATAATATTCAGTAATTTTATCACCTGCCCAGACAAAGGATTCCAGTACAGGCTCGACGTGATAGATTTTTTTCATTTCCTCACCCTCGGATCAAGCTTAGACAATACCCAGCAATGAGAGGGCAATCACCGCTGCCATGACAACATAGAAAAGCGTCTGCATTTTAACTTTCTTTATTTTAAGCAGATAATAAAACAGCAGGATCAGCAAAAGACTTAACAAATTAGGGAATATCTGATTCAGCATATCAGAGAATAATACTTGTTCACCATTATTTTCAAACGCCAGCTTCAGCGCGAATTTAACTCTTGATGCTGACAGACAGCCAACAACGATTAAACCAAATACACCGACTGCCTTCGTAATATCACTGATACCCGCATTGCCGAAGAATTCCAATGATTTTTTCCTAATCGATAACCATTATTGAAAAGCACTTTACCAAATACAAGAATTATTGCCAGCAAAGCAACGGTATAGAAAATAGGCCCCAATGGACTGCCGCTTTCACCGCTGATAGCAATCGTCAAAGTAATCAGAATCGGAATCAACGTCGCCTGGATCAATGAATCACCAATACCGGCAACCGGCCCCATTAAACCGGATTTAATGGCAGTAATCATTTCAGGGTCAACATCCCCGGTGATTGCTTTTTCTTCTTCAAGACCCAATACGATACCAAAAATCAGTGATCCGGCAATCGGCTCGGTGTTGTACCAAGTGAAATGACGCATGATATTCTCGGTAATTCCCTCTTGATCATAAAACTTTTTATAGAACGGCAGCAGCCACCAAGGCCAGCTCTTACCTTGAAGGTATACCGCATCAACCCTGGCAGCCATATAATAAATAACGCGTATATAATTGATTCTGCTCTTTCTTACTGAGCGCTTCTTTTCTGATTGTTGCCATTATATGATTTCCTCGCTTTCATCAATTTCTGATGGCTTAGCGCCTTTATTCATCGTTCGATAATATAAGTAAGCCACAACTATTGCCGGGAAAATGATTGCCGTTGTGCTTAAACCTAAATATACATAGCAGGCAAAGCCGAAGAGGAAGAAAACAATACCCCAAATATCTTCTACCAGATAACCCATCAAAGCTGCCATACCAATGGCTGGCAGGACGGTTGCGACGGCCGCAAAGGCAGTCATTAAAGATGCCGGCATAATTGCTAATAAAGCATCAACGGCAGCTGTACCGAAATAAACTAACAGGAAGCTTGGCACCCCGCGCTCCAGCAAATAGAAAATAGTTGGCAGGCCGACATAACCCCAAGTAAACTTCTTCCAGTTACCTTCCGCAGCCGCATTCTTCATCATTTCACCAAACTGTACACAGACAAGCCGTACCACTGAGTCAATGGATGTGAAAACCGTTGCCAGACCAGTTGCCAGTGCGATAGCTGCTGTCGTATCAATATTTGAAGCAATGGCGATGGCTACACATGGGAAGGAGATAATACCCATATCCATTGAACCAACACCGCCGACTTGGAAATAACCGATATAAACCAGCTGCATTGCGCAGCCGATGATAACACCCTTTTGAATATCGCCAAGAATAATACCGCATAACAGACCGCCGATAAACGGACGCTGGAATAAATATTTGAGCGGATAGCCACCAATTGGTGCCGACCCGGAAGAAGCAAATGTAGTTAATATACCAATAAGGATACATTGAATGATAAACATGATTGAACTCCCTTTCTAGCCCTGATGTACGCTTTCGTACTTCTTCTTGGCTTCATCAAATGAAATATTTTCAAACTTACAGCTAGGATCAAAAATAATTTCAGCACCCGCATCGTGGGCATATTGAATGGCTTCCCATTCTTCTTCCGTACTGCCTACCGAATTCAAATACTTTGGTGCGTTATCTCTGATAAACTGCTGACCGATCGTAATCGGCCCCTTAAATACATACCCCTTTTCCAACAGCCGTTTAACGGTAATTGGTGTTTTAAAAATAACAAAATAATTAAGCTGTGAATCTTCAGCTTTCTTTAAATTGTCAAAGCCCTTTTGAAGATCCAGAATATGCACCTTAATATCACTGGATACGGTACTTGAATAAAGACTGACCATGTATTTATCCTTCGCAATTTCATCATCAATTACAATAATTCGATTCAATGGGAAAGATTTTTTTAAAATCGTTGTCGTTTGTCCATGCACCACTCGCATGTCAACGCGATAATGAGTAATCATAAATTAACCCCTTTCTTTTTTTAATATCGATTGTTGGCATAACGCTTCGTCCTCAGCCCTCCTTTTGTGAAAGCGTTATCACTTACAATTTCATTATAGCGTGTTTTATGGGCACGTCAACCATTTTATTCATATTTTATTATATATTTTTGAATATTTAGAATTTTTTGAATTATAATATGCTTCTTATGCCAAAATTAGTCCATTAATATTCGAACTATCATGAATATTTTGAATATGATAATTCATCAGCCTACTTAGAGATACTACATAAAAAAACGCTCATCACAGAGCGTCATTTTTACTTATCATCCTATAAATATTTTAGCTGTTTCATTATCCAGCATATAAATATCATTAGCCGCCGTTTTTAATTCATTCAAGCATATCAGCTGATAACCAGCGTTTGTTTTTTTCAGCCAGCCACGCAGACAAAATTGCTTTAGCGCGCGCAGCAGCTGACGATGACTGCAGCCAAGGTATTCTGCCAGCTGAGTATGATTCTCTCTGAATCGGCGATTTCTTTGCGTTGAGATGATATAACCGGCCAGTTTTTCTTCAGTGGTACAGTGCTGAGTGATTGAGGTATTATGATCGTGATGGCGCATTTTTTGTGTGAAAAAGTTACATAAGCGATTCATGAAATGAATATCTGCAAGTAATATTTTGCGGCATGGTTCATGGGGGATCATCAGACATAGTGCTGATTCAAGCACTTCAACGCTGCATGATGCCATAGTATTTTCAATCAGTTCAATCTCCCCAAACAAAGTAAAGCCTTCATAAAAACTGATTAAATTTCGTTTGCCGCTGCTGAGCAGTTTGGTAACCATGCATTTTCCCTTAAGCATAAAATAAAGATTAGCTAAGGGTTCAAATTCATTACAGATATATTCATGAGCTTCAAACTGACAAAGCTTCATTTGCTCGCAGACTTCTGATGGCAAGGATTGATCAAGATGCACAGATTCAACCAACTGCTGTTTCAATTTCTCATCATTTATAATTATCATAAAACACCTCTTTCTTTAACTATGTCATATGTCATAGTTAGTTGCAAGCCCCTTATGTTAAATTAGACTCAGCAAAGGGGAGGTTATGCCATGATTTATTTTTTAGTATTTATCGCCGGCTTGCTGCTGGCATGTATGCAAAGCTTTAACGGCTTGCTCAGCAATTACATCGGAACTTATGGAACAAGCCTGATTGTTCATTGTATCGGCGCTGTTATGCTGCTTATTTATTTACTTATCAAAAAAGAAAGGGTTCGTCTTTATCCAATGCCTTGGTATCTGTACAGTGCCGGGATATTCGGCTTGGTGCTGGTGGCTTTTACCAGTGTCAGTGTGAGTGTAATCGGCGCCGCATTAACAACCTGTCTGTCAATTACCGGTCAGATTTTCTGTTCTATAGTGATTGATCATACCGGTGCTTTTCATTTACCGAAGCTGCGCTTTGATAAAAAGCGGATACCATGCCTGCTGATGATTCTTTGCGGACTGGTAATCGTGCTGATTAATTAGGAGGTACTTTATGTATATCATACTTGCTTTTCTGCTTGGCTGCATCAATGTCATATCGAAAACAATCAATTATCAGGCAGCTACCTATCTGGGGACAGCCTGCGGATCGCTGATTAACTATCTCACAGCTTCCCTGCTTTCCTTGCTGCTCTTTCTGTTTTTAAATCCGGCTTATGTGAATGCCAAAAGCTTTCTGTCAGCCCCGTTTTGGCTCTATCTGGGCGGTGTCTGCGGCTTGCTGGCACTGATCATCAATGTGACCTCACTGAAGCATATGAATCTGTTTCAATCAACAACACTGCTGCTGATCGGACAGCTCTTTGGTTCTGCTCTGCTGGATTTATTGCTTTTACGATCCTTGTCCTTTTTCCGTTTATGCGGTCTTTTGATTCTCACTGCCGGTGTTATTTGGGATAAACGCGTTACTATGCACTGAGGTAAGGCTGATTAACCGCTAATTTACTTGCGAAAGAGGGCCGCTCTTGTTATACTGATTGCAGTAAGAGGGGTTGAACATGACACTTGAAAAACAATTAAATGATCTTTTTGAAAAGGCTTCTACCAGCTTTGAAGAAGCCACTAATAAACAATATTATTATGCCTTATTGAGCGTGCTTAAACAGCGTTTAGCTGACACGCCAATCATTCAAGGCAAGAAAAAGCTTTATTATATATCCGCTGAATTTCTGATCGGCAAGCTGCTCTCTAACAATTTAATTAATCTGAATCTCTATGATGAAGCAAAGACATTGTTAGAAAGCCATGGCCGTTCATTAGCTGAAATTGAAGAAATCGAACCTGAACCATCGCTCGGCAACGGCGGCTTGGGACGGCTTGCCGCTTGTTTCCTAGATTCTGTCGCTACCCTTGGCTTAGCGGGTGACGGTATCGGTCTCTGTTACCATTTTGGTTTATTTAAGCAGCAGTTTGTTAATCATCAGCAAAAAGAAGAAATCAATCCATGGATTGAAAAAGACAGCTGGCTGCGTGAACGTGAGGTTACATTCACCGTACCCTTTGGAGGATTCTCCTTAGATTCCAAGCTTTACGATATTGATGTTGTCGGTTATGAGAATGGCAAAAATCAGCTGCATCTTTTTGATATACAAAAAGTTGATGAAAGCATCGTCCATGACGGCATTGATTTTGATAAGGGAAATCTCCTGCGTAATCTGACGCTTTTCCTCTATCCTGATGATTCTGATGAGGCAGGCCGAATGCTGCGTATTTATCAGCAGTATTTCATGGTCAGCAATGGCGCTCAATACATCTTAATGAATGCCAAGAAGGAAGGTCTTGATCTTCATAAACTCAATGAATTTGTGACGATTCAGATTAATGATACCCACCCGACATTGGTAATTCCGGAATTGATCCGCCTGCTGATGCTTGAGGGAATTGACTTAGATGAAGCGATTGCGATTACTTCTAAAACATGTGCCTATACAAATCATACGATACTTGCTGAAGCTTTAGAGACATGGCCGCGCCGCTTTTTAGAAGAAGCGGTACCGCATCTCATGCCGATCATTGAAGCATTGGATCAAAGAGTTAAAGCTCATTATGATGATCCAAGCGTTGCTATACTTGATGATGCTGATTCAGTGCATATGGCGCATATTGATATTCATTATGGATATTCGGTTAATGGGGTAGCAGCCATTCATACGGAAATCTTAAAAAATACTGAATTAAAGCCTTTCTATCAGATTTATCCTGAGAAGTTCAATAATAAGACGAACGGTATTACCTTCAGACGCTGGCTTTATGCCTGCAACCCTGAATTGGATCAATGGCTGAATCAATGGATTGGCAGTGAGTATAAGAAAGATGCCGCCAAGCTGGAACAATTGCTGACATTCGAGGATAATAAACAATGCCTCGATGAGCTGGCCGCTATTAAACAGACTAAAAAGAAGCAATTGGCACAGATGCTTAAAAAACACAGAATATTGACCTTGATTCAGAGTCTGTCTTCTGTATTCAAATCAAGCGTCTGCATGAATATAAACGCCAACAGATGAACGCGCTTTATATTATTCATAAATATTTTGAAATTAAAGCCGGCAAATTACCGGCCCGTCCAATCACGATGATTTTCGGTGCTAAGGCAGCACCTGCATATATCATTGCCAAGGATATCATTCATCTGATTCTCTGTCTGTCTGAATTTATTGCCAAAGATCCTGATGTAGCTCCCTATCTCAAGATTGTCATGGTTGAAAACTACAATGTGACACTGGCTGAAAAACTAATTCCGGCCTGCGATATTTCAGAACAGATTTCATTGGCAAGCAAGGAAGCCAGCGGTACCGGCAACATGAAATTCATGCTGAATGGCGCTGTTACATTGGGTACAGCCGATGGCGCGAATGTGGAAATCGCTGAACTGGTTGGCGAACAGAATATTTATACCTTTGGTGAAAGCAGTGAACAAGTTATCGCTCACTATCAGAACCATGATTATATCAGCAAGAAAATCTACAAGCAGGATTCGCATATCAAACAGTGTGTGGACTTTATCGTTTCAAAAGAATTATGCAGCATCGGTTCCAGAAAGATTTTAAGACAGCTGCAGCAGGAATTAATCAACAAGGATTGGTTCATGACGCTGCTTGATCTAAATGCCTATATCGCGGAAAAAGACCGCTGCCTCGCTGATTATGAAAAGCATGAAGAATGGACAAAGAAAATGCTTGTTAATATCGCAAAAGCCGGATTCTTCTCTTCTGATCGTACTATCGCACAATATAATCAGGATATCTGGAAACTTTAAGCATCCTATGGGATGCTTTTTCTATGCTAAAAAGGAGTGCGAACACACACTCCTTTTTAGATTATTTACAGACCGCTATGTGATTTCTGATCAAATTTGCACTGATACATATTTTTATCAGCCTGTTTAAACAAATTTTCAATATCTATCTGATTGCTTCCCACTGCACATCCGTATGCCAGTGATATTGGATGCGGATGATCAGCGTTAAAACTTTGTATCAACTGTTCTAAACGGTTGAGATAAACAGTAAGGTCCTCAGGCCTATTAAGCATTAAAACCACGAATTCATCACCGCCGATACGGTATACTTCACCTATTTCATTAAATGCGTTAAAAATACAATGACAAGTATTAATTATCATCTGATCACCTTCATGGTGACCATACTGATCATTTACCTGTTTCAGATTGTTGATATCCAGAATCATTAAAGCCATTGATTCCGTTGACAGCTTCATCAGCTGAGCCATCTTTTCATTAAAAGCAGTTCGGTTCTTCGCATTTGTCATTATATCGTTGTAGCCAGCTTATGATAAAGCGCCAGTTTCGTATTTTGTTCATATAACAGCCACACTCGTTTAATACAAAAATAAATTAGTAAAATAATAAAGGCAATAAAGCCAAACATGAATGATGTACGGCCGGTAACGATTGGTTTAATATAAAACTGAACTAAGGAAATCAGTGAAAAGACGATCAGAATCGATAAGGCAATTAAAATCCCTTTGGCCATCATTGAATTACTGGTTTTGATTTCCTGGATCAAGGCATAGACCATGCATACTACGGAGCCGACAATCAGCGCGTGAGTCAGCGGCAGCAGTGTTATAAAATTAGTCAGATTCAAAATATACAGCACTGGCTGAATCAATAAATTCAAATAAAGAATATTAATCAGCACTTGAAGCAGACGCTTTTGCTTGACACAGATCACATTAACAAAAGCTACAATCGGCAAAGGAATTGCCATAAAGCTGATAAAAGAAAGCAGTGAAACAGCAGCGGCATCTGCTTCATTGATATGATAGGCCGGTGAATCCGTCCAAAGCCAAACCGCCGAAATCAGCGTAAAGACACCAAGGTATAAAAAGACGCGGTAATCGTAAGTCTTTTTCCTGAAATCTAAATATGCTGCCACGGCAATAAGGCCTAAGCCAAACAACAGCATCATCAATAAAATAACGATATTGACAGCGTTTTCCTGAAGCAGCGCCAGCATATGAGCAGCTTCATCACCAATGGCAATCATTGAAATGCCGCCTGGTATCTGTGTATCACCGATTAATTCTAAGCTGATTTTCTGATGGCTGTAAGCTTCCTGCAAAGGGATATAAAGATATATATCTCCGCGGATTCTATTGAATGTCGTAATTGTCGGCATGTATTCATAAATTAGCTGTTGATCAACAGTAACACGCAGGCCCTTAAAAGAATTGCGGATAATCAGCGAATCATTTTCAGTTACGGCAGGCAGTTCATTGGATATCCAAAGGGTATCTGCATTGCCTTCTATCATATACGGAAAGCTTTCAATGCTATTCATTTCGCAGGTCCAGCCAATTTCGAAAGAACTGAATCCCTGTTTCACATCCGTACGCATCTTGACAGGATACTGCTTAAAAGCGCTTAAAAAAATCAGAACTGCTGTGAAAACACAGATGATCTTAAAGTATTTCTCAAGAGCCTTCATAGGCGGTTTCCTTTTTCCAGCATGCCCCGCAGCTCAAAAATACGCTGTTCAAAAGCAGAAAAATCAATCATTTTCCACTCCCAGTTTGGTGAACCAATGGTACCCGGTGTATTCATACGTGCCGCATCATTAAGCTTAAGTATATCCTGCATCGCAATGATGGCAGTGTCCGCAGCATCGCAGAAGGTATATTCAAGCAGCCGATCAAGCATAGAAGCGTGCTGATATTTCCTCAGCGCCCAGCGGCAGCGCAGCTTAAAGCGCCAGCTTTGATCCTCATACCACGAACGCAGTGTCTGATTATCATGAGTACCCGGATAAACAATCATATTTGTTTGTGACCTGCGATCCTCATGCCAAGGGTCAAAGGTAAACTCAATAACCTTCATGCCAGGAAAATGGTAGTGATCACGAAGAATCAGCACTTCTTCACGCAAATCGCCCAGATCCTCGGCAATGATATGAAAGCTTGGCAGTGTTTTCAGTAAATAATCAAACAATTCATAGCCCGGTGCTTCAATCCATTCGCCAACAACAGCGGTCGGACAGTCCGCAGGAATCTTCCAATACGTATCAAAAGCCCGAAAATGATCGATACGCACAATATCAAACAGGCTGAGATTGTAAGCAATCCGCTTTTCCCAAAATTTAAAATCATGAGCTTTCAGATAGTCCCAGTCGTAGATAGGATTTCCCCACCGCTGGCCTGTCTTGGAAAAATAATCAGGCGGTACTCCGGCAATAAACAACGGACGGCCGTCATCATCAAGCAGAAAGCTGTCTTGATGGCTCCACACATCCTCACTGTCAAGACCAACATAAATCGGAAGATCACCGATACATTGAATCCCCTGCTTGTTGGCATAAGCCTTAACACTCATCCACTGCTGATACAATTTGTATTGCGCAAACATCTCCAGGCGGATATCCTCTTTAAACGGCTCTAAGTTAAATTCATGATTTTTGATCCAATTTTTCTGCTTGCTTGGCCAATCGATCCAAAGCTTATCATCATTGTGTTTTTTCAATGCTTTGAAGACCGCATAATTATGCACCCACGCATTTTTTATAAACTCGCGATATCCATCATCAGGCTCAAAGTTCTGATATGCCTCATAGATATACGGTTCTTTAAAAGCTCGCACTGCCGCATAATCAACGCGATCAGCCAGCGCATTGTATTCCTTAAAACCAGCTATCAGACCTTCTGCTTTTAAAGAATCAAGTGACAAATAGAGATCATCGATGGCAAATGATGAATAAGGCTGATATGGTGAATTACCAAAGCCGAGTGGATTTAGCGGCAAAAACTGCCAGCACTGCATCCCACATGCCTTTAAATCATCTATAAATTGGTAACATGCCGGTCCAAAATCACCGGCACCTGTTTTACTTGGCAATGATGAAACGGCAAGTAATATTCCTGCTTTTCTCATAAAATTCCCTGCTTCCTATGATATTATATGTTTAATTATACAAAAAAGCTGAACCTTTTACTATTAAATTAAGTGAATTTAAGAAAAGGTTGGATTCAAAATCCAATCCGTATTAAGTCAAGATAATATTAATGATTGACTTTTAGTACATTAAAATAAAAATCTGCGTTCGTGCAGATCTTTATTCTATATGAAAGTATTGATATAAAAATTCACCGACACCATCATGATTATTATCATATTCCGTGCAGCACTCGGCACTGGCTTTGAGTTGCTCATTGCCGTTAAGCATCGCCACGCCAATGCCGCAATCCAATAATAAATCTAAATCATTCATTTCATCACCCAATGCCATTACCTCTCTCAGGGAACAGCCATCATGTTCACAGATTTGCCTGACAGCGCTGAGCTTTGAGTTTTCAATGCTGACAATTTCCAGGCAATACGGCAGTGTCTGCATCACCCGCAGATCGTCAAATGGTTGAAGTGAATTGATGATTGCCGCACTCTTTGAAGGTTCACATAATACAAGCAGCTTTTCATAATTATTAATTATCGGCAGCTCTTGAATTACATATGCTGACTGATTTATGGTGATGATGTGTTTACTGTATTCATCCAACCTGCGCAAGTATGCCTTCTGTTTCATCATATCGTAAAGATAATAATTAATATTATAGGGTAAACAATGGGAGATAACCGCATTCAGCTGTTCAGCGCTTAATAGATGCCGGCGGAAACAGGCAGCCTCTTTGAGCGAATAGATCTGGGCACCATTCATGCCGATAATTACATCAATATGATTGATCAGCTGCCATGATGTCAACAGTTTCACCACGATATCAACACTGCGCCCGGTAGCTAATCCAATATGCAGGCCTTTTTGTTTTAGAGTCCGGATCGCAGATAAACCTTTACTTCCCGGCTGCTTATGCTGATCCAGCAGCGTTCCGTCAAGATCAATAAATAGCCATCTTACCTTCATTGATAAGATCTGATTTTATCTAATGCCTTTGACCAGGCATCTTCAAAACTGCTTCTGAATAAGACGACCGGCCCAAAATCTTCATATTCAGATGGTTTGACAGCTTCCACAAAATAAGCCTTTCTGAAATCAGGCAGCTTCGTACATAGCTCATCAACCACACGATCCGGTGTCGGCATGAAAAAGCGCTGCACAACCATCGGATTCTCGGTAATCAGTTTATCGGCTGTCCCCTGCCAGTTAATCGTGATATTCGCATCCGCACCAACCATTTCCGTGAAGTGATGCAAACCGCGCGCGCCGCCGCCGATAAAGCCAACTTCCTTATTTTTCTGCCGGCAGAGCCAGTAAGTTTTCTTAGCCGCGCAGATTCCCGCCTGCCACAATGTATCCGCCGATATCTCAATTTTTTCCGTTTCGGCAACCTTTTTCAAATACTCATCAAGAATACCGGTGATGTGTGAATAATAAATCGGCGCCTTGTTTTTCATGCCATGAGTTGCTCGTTCATATACCTCACAGACATCCAATGCCTGACGGACAGACATAACCTCAGTCGCATTGATGGGTACACCCTGCGCTGCCAGCACTTCAATGGCTTTTAAGCCTTCTTCAGTAACCGGTATCTTGGCCATAATATTAGGACCTGCCTGACGATTAAACAACGCATGCGCAATGATCGTATCCGCATCCTCATGGAAAGGATCACCCTGAATACTCACATACCGCTGCGTCCCTGACTTGTCTCATACTGATCCAGAAAGACAGCCGCTATATCTTTAACTAAATCACGCTGAATCTTGATTAAGATTTCATTGGCATCGGATTCCCCACCAACATATTTTTTGATCAAGGCTTCAACCTTTTCCTGCATCTCCGGATGATTCATCATTTTATAGACATATGATGGATTCTGAGTACAGCCCACCGCCCCTTCATCAATTGCCCAATGTGCTTCTTTTTCAGTCACATTATTGATCCAAAAGCGGGTTTCACTCTGTTCCTTTACACGCTGAAAATAATGCTTTCCACTCATTTTATTTCTCCTTCCAGTATTTGCTTAATACGCTCAATTGCCAATCGCGGACTGGTCAGCACCGGCTTAGCAATCCCATCAAGATAAGGCAGCAAGGAAGTCATTGATCCCTGCGCCAAGACCACGACATCATTCTCTTCGGCAGCTTTTTGAATCTGGTCTAAAACCAGCTGATTATGCTTCTCCACATTTTTCTCTTTCATTAAAATATCCAAAGCACCATCGACCAAATATTCTCTTACTTCTACTTTTTTACCCACCGCTTCAGCCTTGGTTTTCACAAGATTACAGCTTGGCAGCATCGTTGACGCCACGGTGGCAATGACGCCGATTTTCATACCTAAGGCTACCGCTTTTTCAGCCATCGCTTCATCAATTTTTAAAGTCTTTCTTGACGTGCATTGCTTCGCAAGATCAAAGGCTTCACCGACCGAGGAGCATTGATTAAAAATTAAATCAGGTGCCAGTTTATCAGCAATCTGCACATACTGACACATTCGGCTGAGTATCGCCGGGGTCAGAGTGCCATTCTTCTTCACCTCATCAAGCAGACTGTCATCGATGATATTTACCAATTCCACACCCGGTATGATTTCTGCGCATAATGCTTTCAGTTCATTTAGTGATACCGGACTTGTATGAATCATAACTACTTCATTTTTCTTCACCCCGGCTTAAATTTTCATGATATAGATAAGCCTTGTTGATACATCCAAAAACATCCATCTTATGGGCGATTACCGCTTTGGCAGCAGCCATTGCTTTTGGCATGGTGACAGCAAATTTAAAATCTTTGGTTTCCGTGATAATGCGGTTTAATTCATATGAATACGCCGCCTTATATTCACTGGCAACATTAATTTTCTGAATACCGATCTTGGATGCCTGACGTACCTGATCATCATCTTGTCCGGAACCGCCATGCAGCACCAAGGGATATCGCTGACAGACCTAATACGTTTAAGCAGATCAAGCTGTAATACCGGCTTAAAGCCGTCCGGATATAAGCCATGAGACGTACCAATGGCGATGGCCAGTGTATCGACACCGGTTTTTGCGACATAGTCTACAACCTCTTCCGGCTGAGTATAGACAATATCCGCGCCGCCTTCATCACTATTGCCGGTATTGCCGATCGTACCAAGCTCACCCTCGACAGATACATTGATGCAATGCGCAATTTCCGCAATCGCTTTAGTCTGGGCTACGTTTTCCTCATAAGGCAGATGCGAGCCATCAAACATCACCGATGTAAAACCGGCCTGTATAGCACGAAGACAATCCTGCAATGAGCGGCCATGATCCAGATGCAGACAGTAGGGTACCTGTGAGTTCATCAATTTCTCCCGCACATACTGATAGTATTCCTTTTCACAGAAGTCCAGTTCATTGGCAGCCACTGCGATAATCGTCGGTGCCTGCAGTTCTTCCGCCGTTTCAAAAACACATTTGAAATTTGAGACCTCGGTAACATTAAAGGCGCCAATCGTAAAATGATGCTTTGAAGCAACTTTTAATAATTCTTTCATTGTGATAAGCATGATTATTTCCTTTCTGCTTTAATAAAGCGGCTGCCTTTTTTCAGGCAGCCATGTTAATTAGAATTCAATATTTACATCTGCCGCTTCCTGATTTTCATTTGGATCATAATCACTGCCATTGATGACCTGCTCCTCACTCAGGCGGCGTTTTAATAAGAACAATACAGTTCCCATAATCAGACTGCCTAAAATTAATGCGATGACAAATTTGTCGGCATGGGTAAAGGAAGGAATAACGAACCAGCCGCCATGGGCTACCGGTGACTGTACATCCCACATCATACATAAGCCGCCGGCAATTGAACCCCCGATGACTGATGAAACAACAACCCGCCACAAATCATTCATAGCTAATGGAATGACACATTCTGTAATCATACAGATACCCATTGGGCCGCATGCTTTTAGGTTTTCTTTTTCATCATTCGTCCAAATTGGTTTATGGAAAATTTTAGATAATGCCCAGGCAACCAATACGCCCATCGGCGGTATCATACAGGCAACCATGTGACATGCCTTTGGCTGTAAGATGCCGTCCGCCAGCATACCGGTCGTATATAATGAAACGGTCTTATTCACCGGGCCGCCGAAATCAAACGCGCTGCCGGCTGACATAACGGCACCGTAAACAAACTTTGAACCTGAGGATAAACTGGCAATAAAATCGGTAAATGCTTTCATGAATGCCGCAATCGGTACACCTAAAACAGTAAACATCACAACCCCTGAAATCAATGACGCAAAGAATGGAATAATCAGTATCGGCATTAAGCCTGCATCGTTTTTGGCAGCTTGATATGCTTTTTCATCAGATTAACGAGCCAGCCAACAAAGAAAGCGCCCAAAATACCGCCAAGGAAGCCTGCCTTAACCTCAGCACTGACCAGACCTACGACTAAGCCCGGCGCAATACCTGGGCGATCAGCGATTGAATAGGCAATGGCAGCCGCGATAACCGGTATGATCATCGTACCCATTGCCATATTACCGGCTTTATAAATAAAATAAATGAACGTGCCTGTTTGATCCGCGATATTAGGACCGCCCAGAATTACCCCTAATGCCTGACATAAGCCCGCGCCGACAACAACCGGAACCATAAAGGATATACCGGTCATCACATGACGTTTAATCTCCTTAAAATTCATTTTCATATTGTTTCTCCTCATTTTCTCGAATTCAATTTAGCTTCGATTTTCTTTAAAAAACCCACAGTATTCCGCATCACATCTTCAGTGCGGCAGCGCACGATCGGCTTACCCGCAAAACGGTTTTCACCTGATATCTTCACATCCACCGCCAGAATTACCACATCCGCTTCCGCAATCTGCTGGGCAGTCAGTTCATCCTCAACGCCAATTGTTCCCTGTGTTTCAATATGGCATGGGAATCCGCATTCCTTAGCTGCCTCAACAATTTTCTGCTTGGTGATGTAAGTATGGGCAATGCCGGTCGGACATGCCGTTATACCAACGATTTTCATTCTTTCCCTCCTTTCTGCTCAAAGAGCTCAATAATTTCTTCCTTATCCTCACTGATGAAAATCTGTTCAATCACATCACGCTGACACAATGAAGTTGCCACATTTGACAACAGCTTCATATGAACGGTCTTATCGACTGACTTAATTGCCAGCATAATAATTAACCGAACTGGTTTATCATCAATTGAACGCCATTCCAGATCATGGTCACTGCGGCCGATGGCCACCGCAGTATGAAGCACTGAATCAGATTTACCATGCGGTATTGCGATACCATCACCGATACCCGTAATCCCTTCCCCTTCACGATAATACACATCCTTTAAAAATTGCTCCTTGGATGACAGAACCGAATCCTTAAACAGCAGATCAACCATTTCATTCAATACTTCATCCTTCGTTCGACCTTTAAGATGCAGGTCAATGCGCTGTTCATTTAAAACTGAACGAATACTAAGCTCTTCCATACTTTCCCTCCCTGGTTACCTATTCTCTAGTACCGATTTCACATTCTTTATGTCATTTTCATTGAATAAAACAGAAACAAATGCCAGCGGAATATGCAGCTTATAATCAGCGATATTAACAGTTGATACGATCAGATCAATCTTCTCCGGCAATTGATCCAGCGTATTTACCTTAGAAGCGGCAATCATATCTACCACGTCCCAAGTTGGAAAGGTCTTTTTGATCCTTGCCATCAACAGATGCGAAGTTCCGATGCCGCTGGAACAGACAACGATCACCCGCAGTTTTTTAGCTGCACCACCTCAAGTGAACCTTGTATATATAAGGTCAGATAAGCCAGTTCATCTTCCGAAATATGATATTGCGGATAATAACGTTGGGTAATTTCGTTGACAACTCGGACTGTTTTTGTGAATAATTCCTGATAATCATTTTTTACTGCCAAGAGCAGCGGACAGCTGATCTCTATCTGATACTTCTGTCTGCCGATCATTGAATGCAGATGCAGCAGCAAATAACGTTTTAAATAATTGTCATTGATGATCTGCGCATCAGTCACTTGACTCATCGCGCCGATAATATCATGACAGTATTCTTTCACCTTTGAATTAATGTTGGTAAATTCAATATCCTTATTGCTGATTGATGGCTCAATCCCATATCCGCTTGTATCCAAATGCTGATAAATATAATAGATTTCTGAATCCGGAATCTCCAGATTCAAATGCAGCTTAATCTTGGTTGACATCTCAACAGCAATGCGGAACACATGCAGATCTGCCTCATTGATGCCATTTGGCTTATAATCCAGCTGTTTGCCGCTGCGGACGCGATTGATCAGAATCAGAATATGCGTCAGAATGTTGATATAATAAGGATCGCCAATCACACTGTGCAGCTGATTCTCAGCTTCATGAATCAAATTCTCCACATATACCACCACCTGTTCACTGAATTGCTGAACCAGGATGGTACGGGTATCAGCATCGATGCGTTCCGAAGCACTGGTCTGCATATTGGCCGTCCCTGAATGATATTTTATAATTGCGGTTGTCAGCGCCTTTCGGATATCGATTTCCCTGCCGTCAATGCCTGTTCCCAAACTGTTTCTAATCAAGGTCAGATCATAACAGCGAATCCATTCCTCAATGTATTTCAAATCATTTTGAATAGAAGATCGTGAAACAAAGTAGTAATCTGAAAGTTTTTTAATTGATGTCAGCTGGGGAGCATTCTGAAGCAGATCTATTAAAATCTCATACCGCCGCTGATCCAAGGGAAGTGAGCTGTCGGTCGCAAGCTTCAGCGTCCATTGATTCCGCGTAGCCTGATCAAGATCAATCCGTACTCCGGCGCCGATCTTCGAATCAAATTCAATGTTTTCATTCCGCAGTAAATTCCTTAACTCATCGAGTTCCCGATAGATGGTTTTCTTCGATACATTCAGCTGTCTGGCAATCTGTTCAGTCGTTTGGTAGTCATGGGATTCCAATAAGCTTTTCATGATACTTTTCTGTCTGTCACTTAATTTCATTTAATCACCTCCCAATAGGGTTTTACCCGGCTCGCTGAATGTTCTCTTTAGCCAATTTCATAATACCATTATCAATATGAAAAAAGCGTACTAAGGATTGTCCATAATATTGTAGACATTTTAACCAGCACCTACTGTAAAGCATCCTACTCTGAGACTTACCTTTTTAATATTTTCAATTTATGTAAACAAAAAAACTCAGCGCTGCACTGAGTTAATTTATGATTCTGATGTGATTTAATTAAAAGCCTTTTACGGCAATCATGGCAATACCAAGCACTGCCAGCACCACGCCGGTAACGCGGTTCAATACCTTAGGATCGGCTTTATTGGCAAAGACCGCCGCGACTCTGGCGCCGATAAAGGTCGCAAGGATACAGGCAATCAGCGCTGTCAGATCAGGCAGGCCATCGATAACCATATGGGAAACGGCCCCGGTAAATGCGGTGAATGCCATGATAAAGACACTGGTACCAACTGCAGTTTTAAGTTCATAACCAAGAACACTGGTCAAGATCAGCAGCATCATCATACCGCCGCCGGCACCGATAAAGCCGCAGATAAAGCCAATCATGATACCGCATAAGATGGATTGAATAGCCTTTGTTTTCGCATCCTTGCCCGCCAGCTTCTCTTTCGTCGTCATGACGGGTCTGACAATAAATTTAACCCCTAATAAAAAGGTCATAAAGACAGAAAAATTACCCATCGCCGTATTCGGAACTAAGGAAGCGATATAACTGCCGATAACCGTAAAAATCAAGACAGAGACAAGCATGATCAAACCATTTTTTATATCCAGATTTTTATTCTTCCCATAAGTATATGCTGAGACTGCGGATGCCAGCACATCGGAAGCTAATGCGATGCCCACAGCCTCATAAGCCGGAAAATCAAGGAAGGTGATCAGCATCGGTGAAATTACCGCAGCCGCCGATAAACCTGCCAGACCGGTACCAATACCGCACCCAGGCCGGCAATAATATATACGATTATTGCTGTTAACATGAAATTTCTCCTTTTGAATATTAGTTCTTTTATGAACTATTATATGCTATTTATGAGAAATTTCAATAAAAAAAGTAAAAATTAAACACGGTTTAATATTATATTAATTTCTTATACAAATAAGAAGTCCGGCCGACGTTCCCGTATTGAGTTCCCTTTTCCAGTTCATTCTGTGTTACTAAATAGTCAAGATAGACGCTTAACGTTACCATTGAAAAAGCAAATTCCTTTACCATTTTATGTGTATTAATCACCTTTTCATCATTGTTTGACAGATATGGCCGCTGCCATACCCGCACCGCCAGCACCGATAATCACGATGTCAGCAGAATATACGGTATCCGATGGTTTATTGACTTCTGGCTGTTGTGGATTTTCAGCTGGTTTTGATGTACCCCCGCTAACGAGCATTAAAGCTAAAAAGCCCATAAATAATTTTTTTATAATCACATTTCCCTCCTGTTTGTTAACAATATAACATATCCTTTTGTGAAATAAATGTTTTATAAGTTAATGAGGAGTTTTTCAAATAAATAAAGTGAAGCTGCCATGCATGATTGACAAGTCAACCGTTCATGCTTATAATGGAATTAAATACAGAGAGACAAGATTAAGTGATAATGAAAATGGAAAGCGAACCCATGGCGGTGAAAGTTGGGTACATTGGTTGTCATGGATTCCACTTGTTTAGTAGAGTCATTGAAAATAAGTAGATGACTTCGCCGGGGCGTTATACCTTAAGTAAGATGCGTACTTTTTATAGTGCGAATCAGGATGGTACCGCGTTTAAACACGTTCCTGTTTGGAATGTGTTTTTTTGTTTGAAAGGCGGGGTGCTGTATGTAGTAATTAAAAATTAACAGTTTATATTAAATTATTGTTAGCTGAAAGCGAGGAGAACAAAAATGAAAAAACAAAACTTTAATCTGCATACACATACAGCACGATGCGGGCATGCCTGCGGCTTGGATATACAATATATCAACTGTGCTAAAGAAGCTGGCATTGATTTACTGGGATTTAGCGAACATATTCCTTATGTCGAAATGAGACTGCCGGAATGCCGAATGTTTTATGAACAGAAAGAGGAATACATCCATTCAATCAGAAGACTTCAAAATGAATTACATGCCTGGATTGATATCAAAGTTGGCTATGAAATCGAGTATCTAGAAGATCATTATGAGTATTTGATGCAAATGGAAAAAGATTGCGATTACATGATCCTGGGACAGCATTGTAAATATATAGGATATGAATACGATTGCTGCTGCACTGATGAAGATGTTTTAATTTATGCCACACAGATTGAAAAGCTCTTGCGAAAGGTTTTATAACTTATGTTGCTCATCCAGATTATTATATGCTTGGCAGACGCAGCTTTAATTTAGTCTGTGCTGAAGCGGCACACCGGATTGCCAGAGCAAGCATTGACTATGATGTGCCTTTAGAAATTAATCTGAATGGCTTTCATTATGGTAAAAAATTCTATCAGATAGGCGGTCAGCTTGTTGAACGGTATCCTTATCCATTTAGAGAATTCTGGGAAATCATCAGTGAATATGGCTGCAAAGTTCTTTATGGTTATGATGCTCATACGCCTATTGCATTCTTAGAAACAGACAGACTTGAAAAAGCTGATGAGATTTTGAAGGGAATCCCTTTGAATTTCATAGATTCAGTCAGTTTTAAATAGGTGAATGTTATGAAGCGGTTATTAATATGGGGTGCCGGCGATCAAGGTCTGGTGACGCTGGAATGTGCTTTGGCAATGGGAGTTTATAATGAAATTAACTTTCTTGCCTTTAAAGAAAAAGAACATCGAAAGATTTCTGGATTTCAGCTTTATAAGGAGCAGGATATAATGCTTGATCAATTTCTTACAGCTTATGATGAAGTTATTGTAGCTACTGGTGACAATGATTTACGCGAATACAAATTATCGATTTTAACTTTGCTGGCGATCCCGGTAGCAACTATTGTTCATCCAACAGCTGTGATTAGTTCTTTTGCAGAAGTGGGAACAGGCTGTACGATATTAGCTCATGCTGTCATCAATATTAACGCAGCGATTGGACAAGGCTGTATTATTAATAATGGAGCTATCATTGAACATGACTGTATAATAGGTGATTTGGTGAACATTTCACCTCATGCAGCTATTGCCGGGCACACCCGAATCGGCAGAAAGTCATTCATTGGCATAGGAGCGTCTATTATCGATGGACTTGTGATAGGCAAAGGTGTACTAATAGGAGCTGGTGCTGCAGTGATTCATGATATTCCCTCATACACAGTAGCGGCTGGTGTTCCGGCACGATCCATTAAATAAAATAAAACAGGTGTCAGCTTCTGATTTACACAGATAGCATGACACCTTTTTAATTATGTACGCCGCATAAATTCTACAAAAGCAAAAATGATAGAAATAACGGTAAGGATGGCGACAATCAATGAAGACATGTTATTCGCATATTCAGCCAATTCCGGATTTGCAATACCAAGAAACAGAAAGTAACAGCACCACACCAGACCAATGGCAAGCACCAGAAAAGTGATATATTTAAGTATAACTGACAGTTGATTTATGAATTTGCGGGCAGCCATGTTGTTTGTTTCGGAAGATTTTTTATGAAGATTAATTTTAAACCTCCGCAAAAAAGCCAACGATAATACCGACAGTGATTGCCCGGCAGATTAGGTAAATCGTATTCATATTGCACATCCTCTCTTGATGCGTGCTTTTTAAGCAGGCCTGATACTACAATAATTTTTCTTCATCATACACCTTACAAATTCTTTTTTTACATATGTATATGTTAAACCATAAGACACCGTTTTGCAATGTATCAGATGTTGATGCATCGTTAAGTATAAGTAATATCGGCATAATAAAAACGCCCATAAACAGGCGCTTATTTGCATATTGGTGGAGCTGGCGGGAGTCAAAAGACGCCTCCTTATACACGCTTATAACATCTGATAAACCCTTTAAATAGTCGTTTATCCATGATTTCATCGAATAGCAAATAATAGATATTTTTAAATTTAAGGCATGTTTTAAGGCACGAAAAAGAGGACGGCCAATCCTCTTCCCCCATCTATAAAATGCAGCTTCACCCTTTTTATTTCTCGCTTTTTCTCCTGCTGTATTTTATCCAATTTATTCCTGATTTAATTTTAACACATTTAAGCATTTTAGCATTACCATAATTTACCAAATTAACGTCAGTCTCAAAAAATCAGAAGTTATCGTTAATTCTTACAAAACCTTAAATCATAAGGTTTAACAAGTAAATTATATAAAATTGCTTAAGTTTCAGTATAATCAAAATATATAACATTTATCGTAATTATGCTAAAATTGGTAATTTATGGTAATATATATTTTCAATAAATTTATATTTTAACGATAATTTGTAGAGATCAAATAAAAAGCCTTAGCGATTGCTAAGACTTATCAATTTCTTTTGATACCCGCTCTTCTCTCATATTCCCAAATTTCATCTTCATACATCTTCAGATCATTTGGTATATTTGGGTATTTATTACAGAATGTTCGGAATTTGCGTAAATATTGATTAATGATTTTAGCTCGATACATACTATCGTTTGACAAGAATAAAGCTTTATTGTATCTGTACTTTTTTCAGTCTAAAAAGTCTATAAATTTTATCATTTTAGATGTCAATTTTCCTATCAAATTCTCCGCCACATTTTTGCTTATAGTCCGCTACTTTATCGGCGCCGAACTCTTGTGTTAATCTATCAAAAACCTTTTTTGATCATGGCCGTATTCTCTGTCGTAGAATTCATAAAAATACTGCATGCCCCAAAATTCTAATTCATTCAATTTTTTCTTCTGCAATATGACACCTCCGTGTCATAATTATAAACTGATGAAGTCAATAAATATGCTGAAATTATTTTCCAATTATGATGTTGTCACCGGCAAGCTGCTTATCAATTCCTTTACTAAATTCTTCAGCAATGCTTCCGATCTGTTCTATTGATAGCTCAGGGCAATTTTTGCATAGCTGATTGATAAGTTCAATTTCACATATCTCTAAAAACTGAAAAATATCTATTTCCATAACTTCCCACCTTTTTCGACATTATAACACCAAGTAAAATAATGCCTTGTCGAACCTTGTCGTAATATGATAAATAACTTAAAAAAACAATTTAAACTTTTTATATAATGTTATAATTATAATATAAAGAAAGGGTGTAGAATATGAACAAGATAGATTTTGCGGTTGTAATTACTGTCGAAAACTGCAATCCTAACGGTGATCCTCTTAACGGCAATCGACCTAGAATAGATTTTGATGGGTATGGAGAGATGAGCGATGTTTGCATAAAACACAAAATAAGGAACCGCCTTTACGATATGGGTGAAAAAATATTAATGCTCGGAAATGATAGATCATCAGATGGTTTTAAAAGCATTAAGTCTCGTTTTGACGCTTGTGAGAAGTTGAAGCTAATCAAAAATGATAAAAATGCTCTCGAATCAGCAATCTGTGCAGAATGGATTGATGCTAGATTATTTGGAGCTGTCCTTCCATTTAAAGGTGACACTGCTTCTGTTGGCATACGCGGACCGGTCAGTATAATGCCGGCGAAATCACTTGATATAGTTAACATAAAGACAATACAAATAACTAAATCGTTAAATGTAGAAGGTGACGACGATAAAAAAGATAGCGCAACAATAGGAGAGCATTTCGCAGTTGAACGTGGTGCTTATGTATTCTATGGCGGTATTTATCCACAATTAGCATTAAAAGTTGGCCTGACGGATGATGATGTAAATAAATTTAAACAAGCATTAATTACATTATTCGAGAACGATGCTTCTTCGGCTAGACCTGCCGGCAGTATGGCGGTGCATCGTGTTTATTGGTGGGAACATAATTGCCCAAGTGGACAATATTCATCAGCAAAAGTACATAAATCTTTACGCTTTAAGCCGGCTGAAGAATATCCGTATTACCAAGTAACCGCAGATGAATTAATAAATTTAGAGCCAGAAATTATCGAATTATGGTAAAACAAAAAAACTGAAAAATTACTCATTTCCCCATAAAATAACACCATATTGGTGTTATTTCTCTTTACATAACGCCAATATGGTGTTATAATATAGATAGATAAAGGGAGGACATGAACATGTCAAGAAAAATATATGGAGTTAGCAGCAAGCGTGAATTTAGTGGATGGAATCACAACGTATACGTATTTGATACTAAAGAAGAGGCTGAAAAATGGCTTAACACAGAAGAATACGATTCCCGTGAACGAGAATTAATGAATAAGACCACTGCAATCAAATTAGCTGGAAGAAAAGCCGTTGATGAAGCAACCGATTACGTTGCCATGCAACAATTTCTGCGTCAAGCGCACTAAGAGGAGGAAACAAAAATGATTTACACACCATTTGATTTATTTGCAAGATTGTACGAAGAAGCTCAGATATACGATAATATGGATCTATTTATTGCCGAACGTGGATGGCAAGAGTGGATGAATGAATATGCGGATGAAGAAATCGCGGCCATACTAAAAACGGCCTACAAGCTATCTAGAATGACGTTTGCTGAGCTTAAAGAATTTAGTGGATTGTCAATGCCGAAACTAGCGGGCAAGCTAGGAGTAAGTTCGAGTACCCTTGAAAAGTGGGTATTCGAAAAAGTTACACCTTCTCCACATGAAAAAAGTTCATCGCTTACGTTTTATTTGGTGATGAATTAAATAGAAAATGAAAAAAACATTGCATAAATGCGCAAAATGTGGCATCGGATATTATGGTGAAGTCAATAGCAGATTATGTGCAAATTGCGCTAAAGAAAGTAAAAAAGAAGTTCTTTGAAACCCCGTATTTGTACTGATTGCGGCATCAGTTTTATTGGAGGACCGAGAGCCAAAAGATGTCCGGCATGTAGATTAGAGGCTCGGCGAGCGTATAAAGCTCCCCCTGTATCTCGGCTTATAGGCAGCAAAGACACCTGCTTATCATGTGGAAAAGAATATGTGGTAAACTCTGGTAGGCAAAAATATTGTCCTGATTGCAAACAAAAAGAATCGTTAAAATGGCAGCGAGAGCACAAAAAAGAAATAATAAAAAATAATCCAGAAATTATGGAAGCAAAGAAAAAATTAAGAAGTGAGCGAAAAAAGATATGCATATATTGCATGAAGACATTCGCATCAAAAAAAAATAATAACTTGTGTTCGGAATATTGCAGAAAAAAACAAAAGCAGATTTCTTATTGCATCGGTGACATAAAAAGGGGTGTAAAAAGAGATTTAGAAAAGCTTTTAAAAGAAAGAAATCAATATAGGAAGGCAGTTCTGAAAGAAAAATAAAAAGCGCTCACTATCTTAATTGAGAGTGAGCGTTATTTTTATTTAGCATTACCGGTCCATTTGCCGTTCTTTCCTAATTCATATTCCTTTCCATCTGTGAATTTTACCCATTTATTCGCCTGCATGATGCCGTTGGTTGGATTGAAGTAAAACCATCCCCATGCATCAGATCCATTTGACACAGGCAGCCAGCGCCAGCCTTTAAGCGTTTCACCGTTCAAGAAATAAAACCAGCATCCTTCAGTTTGCTGCCATCCTGATGGTGTATCGTAGCTGATGCAGGCATATTCAGCCCAATCAGTCCAGCCTCTACCTTTTAGTTTTGTGGTTAGTACGCCCCATCCTCCGAGTGATTCTGATGGTGTGCATTCGACGACTTCGCCGCCACCAATATATATACCGACATGTCCGGGCATAAAAACAAGGATTCCCGGCCGTTCCGGCATGGATGCAATCTTGCCCTTTACTTTTGCTCTTGCAAGCATGGTGGCTTCATTTTCATCCTCTGCAACTTTATAATTTTTAGGATCGTCGTCCCATAAGAAAGCCTTGATAAGTCCGCAGCAGTCAAAGGCTTGATAGCCTTGATCGGTGTATTGCTGAAGGATATTTCTGTTCTGCTCATTCCAAGCAAGCTGCCGGCATTTCTGATTTAAGAAGGCAGTTGTAAGCTGCTGGCCAAATGAACCCAATACATAAATAGTTTTAGGTTCGGCTGCCTTCTTTTTTACATATTCAACCAATTGTTTTGCTGTTTTCATTCTTCCTCCTAACTCAAAAGAGTGCCTTCTCGTAGACACTCTTTATATAAATCTTTGATATATTTTGCCTGTACCTCTATCACACCATTGGCGATGTTATGCTCTTCAATGAGTTCTTCATAGCGTGTTATTTGCTCGATGATATGGATAAATTCGTCTTTTGTGTGCTTCCTTTTGTTGTGACAAGAATTGGCAAAATCCAATATTTCACCCCGCATATCGCGGACGTCCTTTTCGTAATTTTCTTGACGCATGGTAGCAAGTTCTTTCTCTATATCATCGATTCTTTTATTGATACCTTCGTTTATCAATTTGCCTGCCCACTTTAATAAATGAGAGATAGGATTTATTTTTACAGGCGTTATTTCAACGCAGACGCTAATAATAGCGATGAGCAGCAGAATGTTCTGCTTGATCCATTCCATCATTATCCCTCAATGTAGGCTTTCACAGCTTCATTCACTGCCAGCTGCTTTTTCATCTCATTTAACGCTTCGTCAACCCAAGAGCTGAAGGTCGTAAATGGGATAACTGCCACCCACGAGAACCGATCCACCGCCCAATCATAAACAAATCTTAGCTTAAGCTGTCCTGTACCGCCTCCTAGTTGTTTCTCTGCCTCTGTAACCGCCAATAACAGCCATTCCTTAATATTCGCCACCTGCTCGGCAGTTGGCTTGTCAAGCCACTTTTTGGCAGCCATGAAGCAAATAAAAAGCACTGCTAAGAGTGCTACAATCATAAACCAGTTATTCATTAGATAGTTCATCTTTATTTTCCTCCTTCAGATGTTTTATTTTAGATACTTTGATCCAAGCATTGCTGAAGCATTCAGTCCCCCAGAACGCGAACACACAGATCGTCAATTGACTGTCCAGCGTTGTCATGGATCGGTATGCCAATAAAAAAGACGCCGTAACATACAGCGTCAAAAATGCAAAACTAATATACATAATCTTTTTGCTGAAGCGGAGCGGATCGCGCTTCTTTTTCTTCTTTATTATTTCATAGCCGAACATCTGCTTACTCCATTAACTTCATAAGTACACTGTACTGACTTTCACTGATGCGATTTGCCAAAAGAAATACATCTAGTTTGATTTTTAGTATTTCCCTTGCCGTTTCGTTCATCATTCCGGCTCGTTTTTGATTGTTAATATAATCTTCTAGCCTTTGATAAGTAATTGTGGTTGTAGCCATAGTTAAGCTCCTTTCTTTAAATTCCTAATTCTTTCAAACAAGCCATATATTCAATGTTTAGCGCTTGCTCGATTTGTATGTCTAATATCTGCTGCATTAATTCCCTATCCGTTAATACTGGCAATGGTTCAGGCTCAGGCACCGGCATAATCTTTCTGTCAGTAAAATGGATCTGCGCTTGCTCAATCTGCCAGCAATCTTCAAGCCGTTCCTGTTCTTCATCAGCTTTGATTTCAATTTCTGAGTAATATAAAAGTGTACCGTTGCAGTACACTTCATAGATATTTCCTTTTTTTAGTACCTCTACATCAAATGCCGGCCCTGTCAATCCAGCAAGATATTCTTGCAGTTCAGCTGCTGTTACATCATAACCATCTAATTTGTTTAACATGTCTTGCACCTCCTATCTAACCAAAATCTTAAATGGCTGCTCATTGATGTACGGATAGCCGTCAAGCGGCATTGAGGATGCCTTTTGTACGCGATCATTTTCGATTGCCATATATAAATAACATTCTTCCTGCACGTCATAATAGCCTTCTGCGTCCGGTTCGTAATCGATAATAGATAAATTAGAAGGTCTGATAAATCGCACTTGCATTGGTGACGGTATCTCGGAAAATGGTTTAACCTGAACTCCCTTTTTTACAACCACTACAAAATCTATCATCATCGCACCGACTGCCCTCAACCTTGTATCGGTCGTATCCATCGAAAAAGCTTTGATTGATTTACGATTTAAGTCATATACGAGCGCACGCTGTATATCAATGCCAGTTATACTGACTCCTGCGGGAACTTGCTGAAATGTGCTGTTTGCGCCTAGCCAACTATAATTCATACCCGATCTGCCGCCGCTATAAGAACCGCTGTTATATATAGATGCCGATGTAAGTTCCGGAACCCATGTACTATACAATTTCTTTTCTTTTGTATCGATAATAATATTTTCCCTCAAATAGATATACGCCGAATTTTTATTATCCAAATACCATCGAGCATTGTTGGAATTGCCACCCCCTGTTGGTGCGATTATGGCGTTAGAAGTTTCGTATTTAACTAAACCGTCAGAGGCTACACTTTTTCTTGCACTTTTTATTGAACTTGTAGAATTGCTAAACAAGGTACTAAAAATACTTAATTTCTTGAGATATACAAAATCGAGATCATCAGTAACGTTTTTATACTCACCCGTTAGGGTATTATACAAGACCATACGCACTGTTTTTAAATCATTATCTGCGTGTTTGCCAAAAATCATGATCTCGCTGTCTCTATATGGGAAGCAGCCATATACTCCGGCTGATAATTGTGTGTTACTGGAATTTTGACCGCCTGCATTAAAACCCATGTCTGCAGTGCTTACGCCTAATACAGTAATTGCTTTAGTTGCTGCATCAAATTTAATGATACTTGTGTATGTAGTGTTGGCACTTGATGATGTACCGCTATCTGTCCTAAATCCAAACATGTATGCAGTATCACCGAGTGTGCAGACAGATACATAATCTGTCATTTTTCTTGGCAGCGCAATAAGATTAAAGACGTATTTACTTGCTTGTGTCTCATCCACTTTTATGTTTAAAATTGACGAAAAGCCATCAGCAATCAAATAAACATCATCGTTATATGTCATTTTTAAAGCAATATTGCCACCTAATACTGATTTATTTGAGTATTCTGAAAAAAGTGTCCTTTTTAATACGGTTTCCCACGTTCCGAGTTTATATATTTCGATGTAAATATATACCTCGTCACTCGCTTGCTGTAAAAATACAAGATAATTTTTTGTATAGGCATAGGTATACAAACCGCTGTGATAGGGCTCAACAACGTTTCATTTCCCAAATCTTTAAATGGCCGCGGATTGCCGGCATGTGCTAACAGATACCACGGGGAAATAAAATCACTAACTAAATTATTAGCAGATATACCCCCCCGAATATTTAAACTATTTTTAATCATACTGTGATAATACCTCCTTTTCTCATATTCCCAGCTCTTTTAATGCTGAAAGATACTGCACTTCCAAATTGGTTTCGATTAACATTTCTTCGATTCTGTCTAATTGCGTTGGCTGCTCAATGTATTCAATTTCGTACCACACTTTTTGATTTTCGATGTCGCACCGCCATATTACTTTATGTTCATTGTCATTTTGATAGGGGCAGTTTGGCAATGCGTCAATTGCAAAAAATGGCGTGTCCGGCTCATAGGCAGTAAATACAGCAATGTTGTTTCTTTTTGTTACGTATATCATAAATTTACTCCGTTCTGATGTATGGTCTTTTTTATTGTTCCGGATCCAAATGTAGTTGCAGAAAGCGTCGACATGCTTGGGGTCATAAACCATTCGGACGGCGCTCTAAAATAAACCTTATATATATACATGTTTGTTATCGTATCAACAATATTTGTATACAGCCAATTGATATAAGTGCCGCTTTCATCTCGTTCAACGTCTCCTAACATGCACACCGGTGAGCCTTTTGCGCCTACAAGTCCAGATGGTGTGCTATATTTGCCAGCAGATTTATAATCTGCCGACGACATACAACTAATCGAATACGGTTTGCTCGCACTAGTATCATAAAAAAACACATCACCACTATATTCGGTGAGGTATCTTGTGCAGCGTGTTTGACCAGCCACGCTTAAAACTTCCCAATTCAAGAAATCTTTTGTCCTTGCTACATCTTTGTCTGACGTGCCATACCCTTTTGTTGCAACATACTCACCATTAACATAGGCCATTCTATTTGTATATACAGTAACTGCAGTTCCATCACTATACTTCGGCAGAGTAAAATCATATTCTTTATATGTCAAATCTTTTTCATACACCCTCAATTTGCCTTTTTTTATATCGCCTACTATCAATTGGCCGATATTTCTTAATACAGCTATATTCCTTTCTTGCGAAATATCACAATCTCCCACATCTAGCTCCTTACGTGTTAGCGTATCTTCGTCTAAATTGACATAAACAAAATGATATTTTGTTTCATCGTTATAATCTGCATGCCGCAAGAATAAGAATTTATCAAACAAATATAAATCGATACTAGCTTCTTTGTATTGACTTGCCGAAAAAGTGATAGATTTATTATTTGTCACTCCATCAACGTAATATACTAGATATGTATTGCCGGTCCCTTCTTTGTTCCTGTATGCTATAACGGTCTTATTTTTCCACCTAATCATTCTACGGGCATAGCCTGATGCATCGCCAAATATTGACGACGAAGTTTCGCTTTGTATAGTTTTAAATGTTTTACCACTATCTAATGATAACCATACTTGCGTATATGTGGAAGAGTAGGAACTTGCCGCTCTTTTTAAATATGCTATTGCGATTGTATCCTCATATTTATCAGCTAGCCACTCGGAATAAACATCGGCTGTTGTACTGCGGTTGCATACTTCTACGGCGTGTAGATATGGAGTGACATCGGCGCTGCCAAAAAATTTTTCTACTTGTTTGTAATCTTTTCGCATATACGCGCTGCCATCCAATTTTATAATTCCTGAATTTTCTGTCGTCAAGTCATCATCATAATTTAAAATAATGTCACCCGGATAACCTGTTGATTCAAAATCTAATATATTTTTACTTCCTACCGGCATCTTATCACCTCTCAATCTTTATGCTGATATGTATATCATCAGTAGGCTTAACACCCACAGCATGGATAATCAGTTTGCCGTCTTGCTTATCATCAATCGACGCAATTCTTGCATTAGTGAGCAGTTTTTGTTCCGCTTTATCCATATCCGGCTCGGCGATTAGCTCCCAGTATGAGCCAAGATATGTATATCGATTATCCGTGATAGTGTAAGTCAAACCGTCAGCAGTTTCCTGCCATTGATTAGCTTTTAATACATATGGTTCTACTTTCGGATACATTTTTAACTGGTTAATTAGTCCTAGTAAATAAGCAGCTTGATCCGTGTCCAAAAGGTTACGTATCAGGTCAAACAGATCCTCCGCCTTAGCGTAAGTTTCTTTAACAAACGCATCGTAAGCGATTTGATACTGCTTAAAAAACGCAGTAGCATTGATACTATCAATCAAACCCGTTACCCATCCGCAAGCTTCTTCGTCGCCTCTAAATCGGTGATATCCGCTTGCTGTATCTTATCTACGCCACTGCGCACATAGACCTCGGCGAGCTTTAAGTCATAGTAATCATCATTACGCACGATAGCAGGCGGTACCGGCGCATCTGACAGCTCACCTTTAATGACTATCGTAGTAATCATACGGTCAACCCTATTTAAGCGATTTACCACTATATCGATGCGGTCTTGTGCTATATCCGAGTTAGCGATACGCATTTTCTTTACGCCGTCTTTATTGTCATTTTGGTAGCCATGTCCCTCAATGATCGAGCGCCCGTCCATTAACGATATAAACATGTTGTCGTCAAGCGATAGCACCATCAATCCATCGCCCTGACTTGCAAATATGCCATTGCGGAAAAATGGTTTAAAATAGTTGGTAAAGTCATTTGCATAGTAAACTCTATCTGATTTACCATCGACCAATTGCCCGTCAAACGGAAAATATTTTTCCATCCCATCACCTTCCTTTCTTTGCTAATTTATCGAATATCGTTGGTATTGTATCGCCAAATGTAGTGGTCCTTGTGACTGTATCAGTACAATAAAAAACAACCTCTAACAAAGGTCGCTGTGCTGTTAAGTTACTTTCATAGTCCTCAAAAGTCACGACATCACCGAGTTTATAATCTCTGCCGTATTGATACAATTCGTTATCGATAACCTCAAACTCTGCGCTAACGAGTGCCTTGCTTTCTGCAAGCTGCTCATCAAGCGCGGTTTCGTCTGATCCCTCGACGATAAACTCTCGACGATTGATTCCGCCGGCAGTTCCTTTGCTTGTCAGCTTTCCGTCATTATTTAAGTAGCCTACGTTTTTGTAATCCTGCTGCTGTTGATAAACATCTTTATTTGCGATGTTATTATTGCGGTCAGAGAAAATAACATCAGCCGTTTTATCACGCCCCTGTATCAGCCTAAAACTATATTGATGCTCTTCGGGTAGATAATCAATTGTATAACCTAAATCAGCACGTGCTAAAGCAGTATTGGCCGCCTCTGACACTTCCATGTTTTTTAAGGTGTAATTGACTGTCGGTGTGTTTTCTATGCCTTGCGAGCTAAATGCAAATCCCTCTATTTTTCTGCTTTCATCAGCTGGATTTATAAAATTTTCGTTCAGCAGTTTTTCGATCTGATTTTCATTAGCTTTGATCTGCGCTGAAGGTAAACGAACTAATCACCCGCCTGCTCAATAATGAGTTGATATGCAATCCGGATATTTCATATGTGTTGATTCCATTATCAGAGAACACATGGATATTTTCGACCACGAAAGCATCATCATCAATCATCAAAACATCATTTTGATAAAAAGACTTTGCAGACTCACCATCATTAAGTGTTAACGTAAATGTACCAGCCCCACGGTGTTTTAATGTATATTCCAAAGATACATAAGCTGCTATGATCTCGATAAGCTTAAAATCTCTATATAGATACATCATAAATACTGCGGCCTGTATGTCACGATTACATCTAGGTTTGTGACATTCCTTTCTGCGTTATATTCAACTTCATTCTGTCCTACATCAAGATTGAAAAATTCTGTTTCCTTTCGTTTTAAGATCGTGCTGTCCTTGACCTCATTGAGGTAGATAACCGGTGATTGTCCAAGCATATCTACAGTGATTAAATCACCTTTCTGCATCTCATAATTTAGACGTATATACTTATTGTCTTTTTTGATATAAGGGTTGCTGACGGTACCGCCGCTTGCCTTAAAGGTTACTTTAAAACCACAGTCAACGTCGCCAACATTATCAATATTACTTACCAGCGAATTTCTGCGAATGCCAAAACTCATACCGCCGATAAACGTTAGCGGAAAAGACAAAGCAGCTTCAACAAACGCAAGATATTCAGTGCGCGGCACATCTTGCCAAAAAGGAGCATGAGCCACAAAATCAAGCATCAATGTACCCTTTCCGTCTGAGTGTTTAATAGTCGGTATCTCGTTTAGTTTAACACTGATCTCTCTTTCAAAATCTTTACCGATATGCTTCAACGTACCCTTTAATCTTGGGTTAAAGACACGCTTTAAATTACGCTCATACACGCCTATATCATCTTGTACCTGATAAACACAATCAATCGTTAAACTACGTACATCAAAGGACTGAGAGGATAGCGTTTCGCCATCCTGCCCAGCGTTTTTATTTGTGTAGTAGTTTACTGGTAAACTGTCGTCATAATTAATCACATTCAGCAGCGCAAACCATGACATTTCAACGCTTGCTCCTTGTTCGTTCGTATAAATCAATTTTTCATCGTATAGCACTAACTAATTCACCTCCAGCGCCATCTTTTTATAAGCTCTAGCAGCTTCGCGCTGCTGCGCCGATGCGTTTACGGATTTTGTATATATGTTTTGTGTGACCTTAATTTCTGTCTTGCTGTCACCGCTTCTCTCCGCATTTGCTTCACTTTTTGTCAACACTTTTCACCCTCATGCAAAATAGCGCGGTATCCGTCAAAAGGCACATAATTCAGTCCATTTCGATGGCTTCCGTCATATTCGTTGCCATTCATCGCCGCGTCCACTTCGGCTGCCTTTCTACGCGCTTCCTCGATCATACGATTCATGACTGTTGACACAGCACCGACCGCAAAAGTTGTTCCGGCAGCTACTCCGGTCGCGATGCCTGTCATCATGTTATTGCCGATTGTGTTTAACTCACTCTGAGCATCATCTACCGCCTTTTTAGCTGCATCAATTTCCGCATCGGTTATTTCCATGCCTTTTTCTTCGGCAAGTGAAACCAGCCTTCATAAGCTGCCACCGCATCGTTATAACGTGTCTCAGCTTGCTCTAAAGCGTTCTGATTGGCAAGTTCCGCACCGTGCAGCTGTGCTTGATTGTAATCATCCATTAGCTTAGTTAATTCATCGTAATTGCCCGATTGGATAGCTACTGTCATACCCTCATAATCTTGGATCGTTTTATACATATCAACGGTCGTAGTCGTATTTTCTTCGAGGGCGCTTTTCATCTCAGCTAAAAGGCCCATTTTGTTACCGTAAGCAATAGCACTCTTTTCTGTGCCATCTTCTTCGGCTTGCGCTTTCAATCGCAATGTCTCGGCTTCAAGTTCATTCACCTGTGCCGACAATTTGCCTTGTTCAATGATCTTTTTTTGATAATTTACAATAGCTTCTTTGTATGCAGGTTCCATTGCTTCCAAATAGATTTGAGCTTGCTTTGATTTAATCAGCTCATCAAGTGCCTGTTTCCCCTCATTGATGGATATAGTGTTATCCTCGTTGAGTTTGATTGCATCCGGCATTACTTTATTGATCTCTTCTATGTAAAATAATGCCTGTTCACGACTGCCAGTCAAGTTACCTTCACTGTCTGTCATTTCTTCAAGCTTTGCGATCATCGTTTCAGTATAAGATAATTCTTCCATACCTTTTTCGATTCGCTGCTCCTGTGTTTCTTTCAGATTTTGCCACGCTTCAGCTTCTTCATTTACCGTATCGATCAGCTCGCGCTCTTCAGACTTTTGGTCTTGTACAGCGATGATCAGTAAGCCGATACCGGCCGTGACCGCAGCGATCGCGCCAACCGTTGCCAATAACGGAGCCATCGGTAAGGCAGCGGCAGAAGCACTCGCGACACCGGCTGCTGTCGATACTGCTTCTGTGCTTTTAATCAGCGGCTTTAATTTTGATAACCCGGTCATGATATTGCCGATTCCAGTAGTAATACCGCCAGTAGCCTTTAATACAGGACCCGCAGCAATCGCCATACCACCGGCTGTGATAATGGCTTTTTTAGTGCCATTGTCAAGAGCATTGAAGTGTTGTGTCACATCTCTTAATCCATCTGATAAGTCTTTAAGTATTGGCCCGACAGTAACCATGATCGTTTCGCCGATGTCATGTAGGCTACTTGTGCTGTTTGTATTGCTACCTGCGTAGCATCTACATCATCCACAATAGCGCCATATGTACTGTCTATCACATTGGTTGAGCCTTGCAATGTAGTTAAAAATTCCTCATATTCAAAACGGCCACCCTTGATTGCATCGGCAAGATCGGGTCCTGCTTTTGTACCAAACACTTCGATCGCTTTTGTAGTCGCTTCTGCGATATCCGGTGTAGCTTTGATCTCGTCAAGTGTTTTCTTAAATTCTTCTCTTGCATCCTTGCCTTCGGATGCCCATGTGCTGATTGATTTTTTTAATCCTGAGAACGCCGTATCTGCATTTACGCCGGCTTTTTCCCATGATGCAAACAAAGCGATGGATTCATCCATATCAAAGCCGAGCGCACGCATTGGCGCACCAAACGTTGTGACACTTTCAGCAAGCTTACTAACGCTGATGCCGCTATCCTGAGCAGCCTTTGTCATTAAATCAAGTACACGCTTGTATTCCGATGCGTCAATACCAGCATCGCCCATCGCTCGCGACACCAAACGCACTGATTCTGTGGCATCCATCTTATTAACTTTCGCAAACTTCAAAAAGTCCTCGGTGCAATCGGCAAGTTGATCTCCTAAGTATCCAAAGCGTGTATTGATCTCACCGATGGCGGCGCCCGCAGTCTCAAACTCAACCGGCATTTTAGTAACAACATCATAATAAATGTCTGTCATTGCTTTCAACTTGTCGCCAGTCGCGCCAGTTGCTGTTGCGATTCGGTCGATACCATCATCGACATTATTCATTGCTGCCACTGCGGCAGTGGCTACACCCGTTAAGGCAGCCGAAAGAGGCAGCAGCTTATCGCCGGCAGCGTTCATTTTTTCACCGGCTGCTTTTGCCGCTGAACCCATATCTGCCAGTGTTTTGTTCGTTATATCTACTTGACTTTTCAGTGACTTTAATGTGTTTTCAGTAGCTATAACTTCGCGCTGAAATTCGCGATACTTTTCTTCTTTGATGTCGCCACGTTCAAATTGCTCTTGTACCTGTGATTCAGCTTCTTTTAATACTTTTAATTTATCGCTGCAAGTATTGATTGAGTCGGCTAATAACTCCTGCTTCTGAGCTAGTAAGGTGGTATTGGCAGGATCAAACTTTAATAACCGGTTGACCTCTCTAAGTTCTTTTTGGCTGTTATTGAAATCTTTGTTAAGCCTGATAATGCCGATGTGATCGGTGTCGTATCAAGTCCTAGCTGTACGGTCAGTCCTTCTAATTTCTTAGCCATCAACTTCACCTCCTATCAGTTTTTGTAATGCTTTTTTATCTGTTTTTTTATTATGTAAAGAAGTATAATCTTTCAAATACCGAAGTCCTTCAAACGTCTGCATCTTGTTCAGAATAAAAGCATCACGCTGATACTGAAGGAAATCATCAATCTGTAAATCTCTGATTTCTTTGAAATTTAAACCTGTATACTTTGATACCAAATGAAAATTAACCGTCTCTGCATAAATCCCCGGATCATCCGCATCAGAGCTGTTTGGCATGATCGGGGGCGCTAGTTTGGGTTGCTAATTACCTCGGCAGCAAACAGATCGTAGTCATTAACGACCGCTTTAATATCTATAATGCTGTAATTATCGCGCACATATTTATCATCAAACACTATGTGCTGTTGATTGTGACTTAATATCTTTGCAAAGATTTCAATCACTGTGTCTAACGGCTGTTCTTTTCTTAATAATTCAATATCTGCCATCATAGTAATAGTTGGCGGTAAGATGTTTATTTTCTTACCGCCTTTTTCAACAATCTCATACGTTTGCTTGTTGACTTGGGTAAAATCGACACTGCTTTTCATTATGCCGCCACTTTCGGAACACCCAGTTCAATGATCACTTTATGACCGTCAGGGAAAGGCTCACCCACGATTTTTTGGTTGATCACCGTTTCTTTGTCTTTCATGAATTGAAGTGTTAGTCCGGCTTCATTTGATCCCAAAAGCATGATACGAACATCTTTATCCTCATTAACAAAAAGGAAGATATATCGTTGTTCTTTGTAATGTGAGACGCCGCCTAATTTCAATTCTTTTGTACCTCGTTCTGTATTTTCAGACACATTTACCGTTGATAATGTTTTTTCGAGAACACCTGCATTAATTGTCATGATACCGGTTGATAATGTGTACTCATCACCTGTCATTTTCTTACGTCTTATCTTGTCCAAATCATCTTTAGCGGTATAAAAAGTTTCAGCAGCTTCCAGCGTAGCACCGCCCGAAATATTACCTAATTCTTTTTCATCTTTTTCGATATCTGCGACATTCGGAACAGTTATTCCATCGTATACATCTACATAAATTCTGCCGCTGCCTAGAACGATTGGATCGTTGTATTTCTTTTCTTCTGTCATACTTTCCTCCTTATTTTCTTGTTAAAAAAGAGAATGAAATGACGGTCATGAACACATCTTCATCCTCTATATATACTGATTCATAAATCTCATAATCTGTACCCAGTTCATCAAGAAAGCTTGTGACTTTATCTTCGAGTGCAACGTTCTTGATCGCCGTATACAATTCAATGCGGTAATCATATTCTTCTAATTCGTTCACATGATCGCTGCCACTTGCTGAACGTTTAAACGTATAGATGATATAATCACCGGTTTGCTTTTCTTTAAAGTGTGAAAAAGAAACCGGAATGCCGATTGCTTTTAACTCTTTTATTAATTCTTCTAGCTTCATTTTAAAACTTCCTCTACCCTTTCAAGCAGTAGTTCGTTGTACTTTTTTTCATTTTTTCTGATATGATCAACACCAGGGACACGACCACCGTTCGTCTTGGCATGACCGTTCTGCAAAATGTGAGTAAGTTGTGGCTTTTTCTTGTTTTTGCCAATGATCTTTGTAAACCCTTTGCCTTGTTCAATTTCAGCTGCCCAACCATCACGATAAACACCGGTTTTAACCGGTGAATCATCCTTGATGGCTTTTACCATCTCTTTTCCTGTTTGCTTTGTGATCTCTGCAGCCTTTTCACACTTATCATCTGTATACTCGCTGTATTTCTGTAACAATACTGCGGTCAATCCTTCAATATCAACAGTTTCATTTTTCGCCACAAGTCACCTCCAGCAACCCATCTTCTCGCTCATACGTTCTGATAATTGTGTATTCGATACCATCATATTCAAGCTTTTTCTCGCCGTTATATGATTCTGCATCAATGATCAGAACCATACTTACTTTTAAATCTTGTACTGCTGCCTTATAAAATTCATTTGTATACAGATCCGAATAGCCACAATATATTTCTGTTCTCTCCGGTTCGATTTCAATTTGATTTCTATATTCATCAAATCCATATCGTGCAGCTATCAAAATGCAAACATCATCAAGAGATGGCTTTTTTCTATTGGTTGGCATTGGCTCTATTACCTACAATTCTATCTCTGATTCTTTGCTTTAGATTTTCTGCCATCGGCATATTCTCTTGACGATTACGATATGACCACGCTGCTAAATCAGCGACTAGCAGCGTATAATCCAAATCACCATCGCCTTTAGAAATAATTCCTTTGCGCTTCAGCTGAGATATCGTTGAACTGATTAAAACCCTGAAATATTCATCGCGTTTATCATGTTTTATACCTAAATCAGTTTTTAACAGCATTAGGATAGTTTCCATTACATCGCCTCCGTAATACGTTCGATGATTGCAGCCTTAGTCATACTGCCGCTTACCCCGTCAACGCCACACTGAGCAGCATAATCAAGCAATTCTGCTTTTGTCATACTGCTCAAATCAGGTGTTGACCGGCTCAATGGGTAAGCAGCGGCTATTCCCCCGCCGGCGCTGTTTCCGTGATTGTTACCAACACAAACGCATCCGGTCTAACCGGTTTACCATCAAATCGTCCCTTGCCTCTGAACGCCGTCTGATCTTCTGCGAATTTTACATGCACAGAATTATCAATTGTGATGTCCTCGCGCTCAACTAACGTATATTGAGTGAAGTCTCCGAATAATACAGCGTCGTTATCCATGTTCTGATTAAAGACAACCTTCAACCCGCATAAGTTTAGGTTGTTCAAGTTCGGCAATTTTCCAACTACATTACCGCTTGCATCAACATTGATTGTATAATCAAGGAATTTATCATAATAAGTGGTACGCTTCATGACTGCGACAATTTCACCCACCGAATCATCACCCGTATCAATTAATTTGATCTGTTTCAATACTTCGGGAAGTTTTGGATTTGCCAAAGTCACTTTATGATCTTCTGATAGTTTAGTTAAAATTCCTTCTGGTTGTTTTTTCGCAGCGCCTTCCCCTTTTAAGATTGCTTTATCCAATGCCTTAGCTAAAGCTCGAGCGATCTTTTTAACAACATAATCGTCAACATTAATGATTGAATCCTGAATCAATGAATTGTCGATGAATACAATCTTCCCTACTTTGAAACCGTCAAAATCGATATTTGTCACAGTTCCGACGTCGCCTACCGGAATAGTTCCTGTCTGCTCGATCCATGTAGCTTCGTCAGTGTCTTTATCTAACAGAATGCGTCCTTTTCCTGTTAATCTAATTTTTCAACCAACTGATACAACGTCGTGTAATCTCCGAAGATATCCATGATTCGGTTAATAATTACTTGTGGAATTGTCAAATCACTGCCGCCCATTGATCGGATATTCTTTAGTTTCTCATAAAATTCTTTAACTTCCGAGCGTTCGTAATATGCTCCTGTCTTTAATAAATCTCTTACTTGATATTTATTCATGTTAGCCTCTCTTTCTTCTGTCTTCGCTGCTTTTGGGGTTTCCTTGCCGATTGCATCCAGTTCTTCTTCTAACTGACGGATCTGTTCTTCGATTTCCGTCTTTTTATTTTCGGCATCGGCTTCTTTCATTTCATTTTCTAAAGATTCCAGCTGTTCGCTGACCAGACTCATATCTTCATCAGTAGCAGCTTCATCTAATGCCGTTTCGAGTTCTGCGGTACGTTTTTCATACCCTGCGATTTTTTCATTCAATACTTTTTGCTGTTCTCGCAGCTGCTTCAGCTTTGTATTGATTCTTAATTGTTTTAATGCTGACATTTAAGTTCCTCCATTCTTTTTTTAGTTCGACTTTTCGCGTGTCAATTTTACGCTTTTTCATTTCTTCAACTTCTGCAGATCGGGCGCTCACGCATGTATTTTCGTAGGCTGGAAAGGTAACGACCGACACCTCAAACAAATCAATCTTGTTGATTCGCCAACGCACTGCACCGCTCGCTAATTCTTCAAGCTCTTCATCTTCTATATAAAAGCCGAAAGAAGCTTGATTAACGTATCCGTTTTTGACAAGCTCTAACAAGTCATCAGCATATGATGTGTTAGGTAATTTGAACCGTGCAAATAAACCCTTTTCATCTTCCTTTAATTCGAGCGTGCCGTTTACGCTTCTTCCTAAGATTTTCATAGTGTCATGATTCCACAACGCACGAACATCTTTATTTAAAGTTTCGACAAATGCACCCCGAGAAATAATTTCATATACACCTTCATAAAGTTCTGTCTCAGCTTCATATAAAGCAAAGTAGCCCTCGATCATACGCTCCTCTTGATCACTGCGTTTAAAATTAACATTCAGTGACCGTAGTACCTTTTCTTTTCTATTCATCATCATCACCCCCTTTATTTAGTTTCTTTTGATTGCCTAAGTCTGCAACTGGTATGTAATTCTCAAGCGGTGTGTATTCATCCAGCCCTTCTTTCGGTTCAAGATCAAAATAGCCGCGCTGCTCATTTCGATTCAGTGATCCAATCTGAACTAACGAATTTGTGAATGATGATAATTCTGCAAGATCATACTGCATAAGACTCTGCCGGCTGAACTTGAAATACCAATGCGGAGATAACAATAATTGCGAGGTGAATTTCTGTGCAATCACTTCAGCAAATCCCATGACCTCATTATTGATAAAATTGTTATAAGCATCTTTTTTAAATTCGCCGATACCAACCATGAACGGTGGCATACCTATACAAGCAGCTACCGTCCTTTTATCTAAAGTAATACTGTCCTGTATCGCCAAATCATTGAGCGTTAAAGGACGTATCTCTTTTACTTCGATCTCGCCTGCAGGTATCAGCCACGGTTCGCCCGCTTCTGTATCATCGGTATAGCTGTTGATGATCTGTTTCCGCTTTTCACCGTCTTGCAGTTCTTCGACATCAGATTCAATACTGATGATTACAGAGGGTTTCCATTTCGATTTTAAGAAGCCGGTCTTTGTTGCGTTGGCTTGTGCTAAATTCATAAGCACTTCTTTAAACATCAGCGCATACCCTTGTCCCTGCCACGGTTTATCATCATCAGGTATCCACGGTATATGAATGACTTCATCAGGACCATAAGCTTTTCCCTTATACCGTATTTGGTAACTTCCGTCAGTCTCATGAAATGAAACAGCATCCATTTTACAGATTTCCAAATCATCAAGATAAACATCTTTATAGTGAGGGATCAATACACTGTTACCATAGATCATCATGTCGGTAACGATCCTATAAATGAAATTCTTTCGATTTAGATATTTGTTAGGGTTGATGTCTATCTTTCTTGACAGCTCGTTTTTGATTCTGTGATCACCGTTGTCACCGTTTTCATATAATTTGATCGTCATACTGGATACTAAGTTAGCCACCTTATGAACACATCTTCTGATTTCTTCATTCTTTGCCAATGAAGTATATCCGGGGATTCGTAAAATATCTTCTTTGCCCGCCATCCATAAGCCGACATAGCTCTTTTCAGTTTGTGGCTCAGCTCTTTGTTTTTTTACCTTTTCTTTTACTCATCGCTTTCACCTCCTTTTTTAAACCAGTTATCTAGTTTCTTACCTTCCATGTTTGCAAGCATTCTCGCACAACCAAAAACGGAGCAGTCGAATATGTCTATCCTTTGCTCCGGTTCTACTTTTTCATATTGGATCATATCATCTGTCTTTTCGATTGCTCTCACATTCTGTACGCAGTATTCATAAGCCTGTGAGTGCAGATAGTAAAATTCTTCATTCTTCACTTTAACCTCAATGTGTCTGAAGCCCTCAGATTTTACATAAAAATATTGTGGCTGATCAACAATCTTAAACTTAGCTTTTTTCATCGCTATAAAATATTCACGACAAAACTTCTTGTCATGCCCAATTTCTTTTATTTTAAAACCTCGTTTTCGCATATCAACATACCAGTTAACAATCTCAGCATAATTAACGGTAGGGTTGTTGCTCATTGTCAACCATTTATCATCCTGCCATCCGAATAAAGGAATGTTATCTTCATCCGCTTTCTTGGCTGCTGTTGTTATCGGAAACCAAGCGTGAGATATAACTATATCAACATCCACTACTTTCCATCATCACGTTGATAGCCGAAGTACGTTCCATAAAGGCAAGCTGCGGTCAAGTCATGCAATTTCGACAAGTCAGTACCGCCATACCAAGTTATCGGAAGCTTAGCCAATTCATCAATTGACCAGTCATAATGACTGTCACTTTTTCTAAATTCATCGATATTGAAATAGGCTTTTAAGGCTGCCGTAAACACGTTAAGGGACTTTGCAAAAAAGTCTTTTCTTTGCTGCGGATCATTTTGAGCTTGTACGGCATCATTCATAATATCCTCAGGACGGATCGATACACCATAAGCAGGGTTAGCCATCTCATGCACCACAGGGTTAAGATAATCTACTTCGCCATTTTCGTCTTCCGGCGCTTTACAGATAAATATAAAATACTGTTCATCTTTGAAAGTTTTGTTTAAAATCTTTTGACAATATTTCAATCGGTTATAACAAAACGATGTCATGTTATCACCGGCAGTAGTAATGCCTATCATCAGCTTGTTTGTATAAGCTTTCATCGCTTCTTTGATGATGTTGTACTGCTTTGCATTTTTATAGGCATGTAATTCATCAGCAATGCCAATATTGCAGTTAAGTGAATCCTGCTTATCCGGATTAGCTGCCAACGCTTGAATATAAAGTGAACCATCAGAAAATAAACCATTGATCGAATGCTCTTGGTTATTGTCAATGATTCGCCAGTTATCATCCTCATCAAGCCCCATCAGGTGAGCATTGTAATTGATAAAATCGAAGCTCTCCAATGATTGTTTTAAGGCAGCTGCCACAATATAAACTTTGAACCGCTACGTCGTTCAAGCATACCTAAGCCAAAGGCTAAGGCGGCAGCGAATGAAGTTTTGATATTCTTTCTTGGTATGAAAATGAATGCTTCATGAAACCTCCTTATATGAGTACCGGTCTTGTAGAAACCGAGCAGATTATAAACAATAAATTTATGAAACGGCTCTAACAAAAAAGGCAAACCCCTTAACGACGTACCGTCTAAGCGCTCACCCTGTTGATGTTTAAATGTTCGTTCAATAATATTGATTACAAATTCTGCGTCAGTAGGATCAAAGTCATAAATAGAATTGTTCAAATCTTCTTTGAACCTTTCACAACCTTGTTTTAATTCATGACAAGCAACTTTTGTTTCGTTTAATATACTTTCAACATAGCCAAAAACAACGCCATGATTTTTAAAAAGGTGATTGCTCTTATCCATTCAGCAGCGAATCCAAGAAATTACCACCGGCTGATTTTGTTTTGTTCTTTTCATTAAGTCGCTTCAACCCTGCAGGCGTCAATCCAAGCTCATTCGCATACTTTAAAATGTCTTTTCGCAGATTTTCCATAGTTGAAACTAACGGAGATTTCTTTGAATTATCGGAATAACCTGTACTTTCTTCCACTTTATACCCCACTGCTTTGAATTGCGTCAGCAATTTCTTATACTGATTATTCAAACCGACATAAATCTCGATAATTGGCTCAAACTCGGGCTTATAAGTATTCATTGCTTTCATGGCTTCGGTAACGCTTTTCTTTGTCATTCACTGTGTTCACCTCCTTAAAAAAATTTTATAAACTGTTGCTCTATTGGAAAAACTTATCCCTCTTCGGTCCCTAAAAGCCTATGATTTAAGGCTTTGGGTGGGGGGATACGCTGTTCCATTCATATTCATTGACTCTATCCATAAACCTATCAAACCTCTTCTTTATAAATGGCAGCTCGCTTTCATCTGTATCTGCCCGCTCTCTCATCCTTACCAAGCACTCAGCATATGGAGTATCAATGATAATCAAGTCAGCACCTAAGTTTGATATAGTCTCGCACTCTATAAGTGTTGGTGCTGTGCGTATGATATACAGATCGTCAAGTCCGTAGAATGAATAGTTATCTGCGATTGACGGAAGCATATCGTTAACCATTTCAGTAATGTAGATATGTTTCCTTTTACTGTGTGCTTCTCGGCATTTAAAGGCTGCTGTTAAATAGTCTAAGTCATAAGCTAGATCGTTCTCTCTCATGTGTTGCTTTACATAGGTTGTCTTACCGCTTCCCGGCAAGCCTACTACTAACTTTATCATCAGGTATCTTTGTCCTCCTTTTTAAATCCTCACCAAGTGCTGTTAACTTTCCTGTCACTCTGTCATGGAGTTTATTGTGCATAGTCTCCGATACAGAGATCAGATTCCAATCACACCAAAAGTATTCCGGATATTCGCTCGCTGGGTAGATATGATGCACTACCGTTGCATCTACACGTTTACCATATCTAAGACTTAATCTGCATAAGTGTTTATCACGTCTTAATATGTGCGCTCGCTTATCTTCCCAACGTTTGCCTTTGTATTTTGGCATTACGCTATCCTCCTGCATCTGCTGTCATAGCACCAATGGCTCGACACCTCATGATCTGCTGCCGATTGATTCTGCTGCTGTCTTTATATCTTTTTGCGGTCAGCATTGTATTTGCAATATCTCTTACATGATCCGTGACAGCCAATGTGCCTATCACTGCATTGATAACAAGGTACATCTTTAGTCATGCTCTGATAGCAGCAACTTGGCAGCCTGTCTTGATGTCCAGCACACACGATCATCAAGCATAGCGAGTATCTCACTATAAATAAAATCAATACCGTAGCAAGTCTTTATCGACATGTTATAGATCATACTAACGGTACTCCATATCATTGATACAGGTTCACCGGTACGCGCTCTTGTTTCATCAACAAATGTCTTATCACTCATATCTTTTCCTCCTTCGGGGTTGCCGAATAACAAAAAAAGGCAGCTGTTTAGCTACCCAAAATAAAAGCATCTATGCCCGTACCATACACTAGATGTATAGCCGATATAGATGCTTTTACGCAATAGGCTCCGTAGAGTCTCTATTGCTATGTAATTTTGAGAATCAGCAAGGCAAGTAATATGGGGGAGAACTGTTCCTTGCTAATTCCATACTATCATATTAACACGGTTTTTCGTGAAATGTGTTGCAACTTACAAAATTTTTGACAATATTCTATTGATTGTCCGCCATACTGTGCTTCTATCCATATGATACTTATATGCTATTTTATTAAGATTGGTTCTTTCAACAAGTAGTTCAGTAACCATTGCATAGCCTACCGGATTTTTAATTTCTTTCAGTTTGCTATTGATATAGTCAATCTTTGCTTGATAATCATCGCGCTCTTTCATTGTCATTTCTTCTTCAACAATTAAATAAAGCTTGTTGCTCTTATATGGATCACCAGCGTTTTCAAGTACAACATCTTTAGCAGCAGGTGAAGATACACCTAAAATTTCATTTGCTAGTTCTTCAAGCTTCTCATTGCACTGCTTCACCATTTCTTTGTAGTAGTGCATGTTTTTACATTCTCGTTTAAAGTATTCTATCTTATCTTTTTTCGTCAGCATCTTAATTTCCCTTTGGTTTCAACATTTCTTTAATCTCATCAATGACCGATTTCAATTTAACTGGTTTATCATCCTGCCAAGTCAATTCTTCAAACCAATCAGGATCTAACGTTTGTACATGAGATATACCATGTTTTCCATTAAACCAGAAATTCAATTCTTTGTGCGGCTTATCTGTATAGGCTCTTAACTCACCGCTTTCATTTCTTGCAATATATCTAAATCCTACTTTGTATAATGCCTGCAAATGATGCAGCTTGTACAGCATCTGATCATAGTCATATTCATTCTTTTTCATTTGTATCACCTAGCATTTCTTGCAGCACTTGACAGGCAGTATTATATCCTGCGTAGAAGCCAGATTGTTCATAAGCAGCAAAAGCATAATTTGCTAGTTCTTCTAATTTTTATGGCTTTATTAGCAGTTAATGTTTTATTACTACATTGTTTCAGATATTCAGTGAATTGTTTAGCTTCAATAAGGGGTTCTTCAATCTCCCTTTCATTCCATTTATTAAAATATAAATCCATCAGTTTTTGCACTTTTCGTTCCTTTCCAAGTATGATATATACTCTTGAATACCTTCCATTAATTCATGTTCATTCATACCCTTTACATCTTCAGCATAAATAAATCCTTTCGTCGCTTTCAGATACTCAAATAATTGCCATCTATTTTCCATAAGTCACCATTTTGAACACCTGTGTAGTCTTTGTAAATCTGAAGCCAATTTTCCCACAGCGTCCCCCTCTGTTCTTGGGTATCAAGCAATCAATATCGCATTCCATTTCTTCCATACTGTCGCTAAGATTGTGAAGAAGCATGACGATATGAGCTGACTGTTCCAGTTCACCCGAATCTTTTAAATGATTGAGTGTGGGTGTATCTGATCCAGCGCGATTGATATGGCACAGCAGAAAGACTGTGATGTTTAAGTCTTTAGTCATGAGCTGTATACTCCTGACAACCTCGCCTATGCGTTCTGTGTCCCCTTGATTCTTTCCAGTAGTTACATAACCCACATGGTCGATAAACACGACACAATGCTCTTCTCGCTGTTCTTTAGCGCATATATTTCTTAATGCCTTCAAACTCTTTGAACCGCTGTATATTTTAGCTTTTTTCTTTTTCAACCATTTTAGCAGCTGCTTTTAATTTAGGTTTTTCATGCTCTTCAAGCTTTGTGAATCTGCTGATCGGAATGTTTGAATTTATTGCTACCAGTCTTTCATAAAGCTCCTTTTCAGTCATTTCCATGTTGAAGTAAATACATTTGTATCTGTCCGCAAGATCGTTAATCAGATTTAAAGCAAATCCTGTCTTACCGATTCCGGGTCTTGCCCCCAAGACGGTGACAGTCTTTTGCATGATACCTACTTTGCCTGAAATTCTGCAAATTCTCTAAACTGAAGCTTTGCTGAATTAGAAGTTACTAAATCATAAATCTCATCAGCCGGCAGCATGTATCTATTTGAAGTTTTCACAAACTCACGGTATATGTCATTTAAAACATTTACAGCCTGTTCAGCATCGATCTCTTTATTAAGCAGATTATTAGCTACCTTTTCGGCTTCTGTGCTTTTATAAGCTTCTTCCAGCTTGTCACAATAGAATTGGAACTTCTCGCTAGATATGTATGCATCCATCAAACTGATACAATAATCAGTAAATTGCCCCGCATCTTTAGTAGATGCTCCCATCGTAGCAATATCAAGAGTATGGTTTTGCTCATAGAATTTCTGAAAGATTCTGTATACCCTCTGATTCAATAGTATTTGAAAGTGTCGAGGTTCTAGATAACATTCTTCCATTTTTGAAGGCTCTACCAATAGGATAGCTAGAATATTACTTTCTAGCTCCTGTCTATAATTCAGGGTAATCATTTGCTGTAACTCCCTTCTTTCCTTGCTGATCTTTCTGCTGTCTCGAAAGCCAGTTAACAATGAATCTGCTAATGCCCTTTCTTGTCTTACACTTACTGACATTCGATTCACACCACAAACTCATACGCTTTAACTCACCAACAACATTAATCTTCGGATATGCTTCTTGATACTTTGCAATATCTTCATTACTTATCACATAATAACTCCCATCTTTCAATAAAAGTGATGGATTTTTACTGCTGCTTTGAGTAGGTTCCGAGCTAGTATTTAAATTCTTTTTAATTCTTTTTAAATCTTTTTATTTCTTGTAATTCTTGTTTATAGTGTTGGGTTTCAACGAGGGGTGGCGTTGGGTTCGGAATTAAATTTTCGTTGTTTTCGGTGTTGGTTTCGTAATTAGAAAAGTCTTGATAAAGGCTGTATTTCTCAATGTTTACGATTAGTCCTCTTGTCGTTTTCGCAGTCGTAATCATAGGCTTATTCTCGTTGCTTTCCGCGTTGGGTTCGGGTTGCTTTCGGAAATACTCTAAAATATTGAAAATTTGGTCCTTACTTGGCTTCACTTTTCTATTGCCGATATAGTGAGTGCAAGCATCTTGAAGTTCGGGAATTGACACAAATAACTGACCTCTTTTTAACATTTTATAGTCTTGATGCTGTGCTTTAGTTAAGAGATAAATCCACACTTTCAAATAAAGCGGAGGTTTACTGAATAACTCACTATCGACAATTTTTCTGCTTAAAGCGATAAACCCTTCTTGCATAATGTATTCTCTCAGAGCCTTTCCAACATATGATCAAAACATAATTTTGAATGTTCACCTAGATGTTCTTTTACAACTCGTGATGATAAGTATTCCTTAACCTTTTTTAACCTCTTTGACATATCATCATTAACATTGATATAGACACTAACAACCGGATTCTTTGTATCAATATGATCAATGCAAATAAAACTTTTATTTAAAGTCATATACACATTTACTTTTTTATTAACAGGAATAATGCGATATTTTTTTCTATCTATTTTCATATTTTTGATGCCCTTTCCGAATGCAAGATAACCCCATAATTATCTTGCATCACTGTTTTGTAACTTTCAGCCTATGATATAAGGCTTATTTCTACTTTTTAAACACTCAATACTTTTTGCAAAATCAGGGTGTTTTTTAATACTTCAAATCCTCTAATTTACGCTTTTTCTCAGCATCTGTTGAGACTAGATAGATGCGTGTTGTCTCTAAGGACTCATGACCTAACAGATCTGCCAGTTCAGCAAGGCCATTGCTATTTTCCTTCAGGAATTGTCTTGCAAATAAATGCCGGAAGCTGTGCGGATGTATCTTTGACTTTTTGATTTTCAGCTCACCGGCAAGCCTCTGCATCCTACGCCATATGGTTGACTCTGATAGTTGCTTACCTTTGACCTTACCGGGAAAGATAGTTCCTTCCCGAATTTTCCTGTCCCTGCAGTATTTCCGCAGCTCTCGCGCTAAATCTTGGCGAATGGGCACAGTACGAATCTTGCCTTTATTGTTTATCTGCAGGTAATTGCTTTTCAAGTTCTCTACCGTGAAATACTTCAACTCTGCAATCCTGATGCCGGTGTTTGCCAGCACTTTCATTATGTAGTGAGTGTCTAGTTGCCCTTTAGCCTTTGCGCGCCTCAGAAGGCGATTGTATTCGTCTGGTGTCAACACATCACTAAGACTGCTTTTGCGCTGCACTTTGAGCTGTTTAACACGCAGTTCCGGCAATCCTACCCATTTTAAATACTTATTCAGAGTTACAATGTATAAATTGATTGTGGTCGGTTTGTATCCGCTATTTAACAAATGTTCTTTAAAACTGAGTGTATGCTCTTTGGTTAATTCATAATCATCACGAAGGTATTCTATAAAACGTGAGATAGTGTGTTTATACTTTTTTATTGTATTTGCTGATTTTTCATTTCATTTTTAAATCGTTTAGAAAATCAGCCACGTTATTTTGTAAATCATTTTTGTTCATGAATACCTCCATTTATACGACCTAATTACCGCTTAGGTCGTAGTCACATTCAACTAAAGCAGTATGCAATTCTTTAATGTGTTGTGTTTGTGCTTCAGCTAGACGGTTATTGTTAATAATGACCGAGCGTAGCAATAAAAGAGTATGTAATTAAAATGATCAGCAAAATTGAACGCTTATCTACTTTTCTTTTGTATTTATACATGTGTTTTCCTCTCTATTCGCACTCATCCTGATCCAATAAACAGCTGATAGCGCTGTTTATATCCATTAGAACGTCTCCGAATTCATTCATTTCTAATATTGATTTGAATTTCATTGTGATATTCCTTTCTTGCCTTTTATAAGACATGTGATATAATTTGCTTGATAATTTGATTAAGTTATCGTCCTTTAGATACTTTGCTTTGGGCGGCGGAAGTATCTTTTTTTATGTCTTGATCGCTTCTTAACCAATACATTTGTACAATGTCGTAAATCATCTTAATTGTTCCTTCATCTTCAATCTCGTTTAAAAATTTGTTAATGAATTCTATATATTTGTCTTTAAGCATATGCTTTCCCCTTTCGATAGATTAAAATTGAATTTGGTTCGCACCCACTCCCACGATTACTAGGCTCCACACTGATCGTATTTGATGTATCCTGAAGTATATTAGAAAGTCTTGAAACATCATATTTCACCTTTAACTTAAGTTCTGAATTATAAACAGCCGTAACAACACCCTCAATACTTCTGATAGCTGCGTGACTTGCATTTCTGAACTTAGGACAATCTTTTGCCCAATGATTGACGTATCTGCCCCAATACAACCCAATGTTATCTGGTCCTTTGGAAGTAGTGTATAAGATCAAGTCCTGCATGGAATCGCTTGGTTTTAGGTTTAAATCAACGATTACATAATCACCATAAAGAATACCTAAACCTGTTAAATTATTTTCTAATATTTGACAGATAGCTCCATTACTCTTTAATTTGCGTTTTATCCTTTTCATCCTTGAATTAGATATTGCTGCACGTATCTTTTCTACAAAGCTATCACAATTACTATTCAGATTCTCTGGTGGAAATTTAAATTCAAGGCATAATATATTGCATAATTCACGGTATTGGATTACTGTCATTCCGTTTGGATTTCTTAAATAACTGCTAACCGTAGACCTTGATACGCCCATTCTATTGGCTATGTAATTCTTGCTTATTTTCAAAGACTTCATTTGCTGCTTGAATTTGTTCATCTTGCTTCACCTTTTGCACAAAACTTATTCACAAAATAAATTTGCCCTTTACCAGTAACAGCCGTTGTTTTAGTAATTCTCACACTGCCATCAGGATTACTGATAGTCCGTTCTTTTACCTCAAATAGCTGTTTATCCATAGCTGTCTGAGTTGGCATATTCTTACTATTGCCATGCTTCATGAGATAACCATTATCTCGCAGCCAAGCGAATAAACGTTTCTGACCGATGTCAACCCCATTCTGTTTAATCAATTTTGCTAAGTCTCCAACTAGAATTGATGTATGGCTGCACTCAACTGCATCAGCAAATAATGCTTTAGGTTTCATGACTTGATTTTCTAGCAACAGTTTTTCCTTCTGTTCTGCAGTATCAGCTAATTGTCTAAGCGCTTCTGCATATGTCTGCGGTAGATGATAGGTTCCTGTCTGTCTCAGCGATGGTAATACCTCATCGAATACCCAGCTTTCAAACCTAACGGCACTAGGTAATTTGCTATGGGTAATTAAACGGTAGACATCCCCTTCAGGAATAAATCTTGCCATTTGTTGACGCCCTAAGTTATCGTTGATGGGGTGGTGAATTGCCACCCCACGGCAATGTTGCTTAATTGCATTAACGGAATCGGCATATCCTAATGCCGCCGCAATATCTTTGCCGCAGAACAGCACTTTCCCATTTTCTTCTGAAGTACGTACTGTTCCAAATTCTTCATTATTGAATACTTGTAATTCGTTCATGTTTTTTCTTCTCCTTAGTGATTTTTAATCAACATTTAATTAAAAAAAATTGAGTTGTCTGCTAAATTTAAAAAGCTTTGTTAACAAATCAATTTCACTCGCTTTAAATTCAGTAATATTATGGATTTTCTTATATAATCCCATTTCAGACAGATTCATTTTTGATGCAATCTTACGCTTTGTTAGCCCTGAGCGCTTGATTGCAATTTCCAACTCTAGTGTGTTAGTCAACTATTTCACCTCCTATGTGATTATTAATCACCACGCACATATATTATCACCGACGTGATTTTAAGTCAACACTTTTGTGTAAAAAATAAATTTATGTTGATTAATAATACACTTAATGGTAATATTAGATCAAGGAGGCATCTATATGCTTGAACTATATAAGAATATTAAAAATAGGCGCGAAGAACTGGGTTTATCTCAACAAGAATTAGCTGATTTGTTGGGTTATAAGTCTAGATCAACGATTGCTAAAATAGAATCAGGAGAAAACGATATTCCACAATCTAAAATTATGGCTTTTGCAGAAGCATTGCAAACAACACCGGGGAAACTAATGGGTTGGAGTGAAGAAAGAGAAAATAAATTCATTGAGGAACGTCTAGATGGCGAATATATCTCTGTACTTCATGAATTAAATCCATCCAAAATAACAGTTGAAATTATGGATGTAATTTATTTCTTAAACGAAACAGGAAAACAAAAAGTTCTGGAATATGCAAAAGATCTTGTTGAATCAGGAAAGTACAAATAAAATCTAGAGCATGTCTAGATTTTGTTAAAATATAATTCATCAACATTATTAAGCGGAATAGATAATAACTCTATTCCTTTTTGTATTTCGCTTGCCGAAAATTCGTCTGTTCCAATTAATTTTTTTGCAATTCTTCAAAACTAATACCCAATCTTTTGGCAAACTCCTGTTGTGATCCGCACACTTGTGCGATGCGATTATTAAGCAAATTATAATTGAATTTCATATAATAGACCTCTATGCTAGAACTGCAGCTTGGTTAAATAAAGCTTTCACAGCTTCTACACCTCTTGCATTATATTTGAATGTAGACACTTGTTTACTAGAATGGGCGGATTTATCAAAGAACCATTTACCGTATTCAGAATATGTGTTCTCGTCAACAGGTTTAATGCCTGCTGTTTTTGACTTCCTTCCGACCATATTAGATGTTGTACCAATCATTTCAGCTATCTCAGTCGCCGTATAATAGCGCTCATCACATTCAGGCAGTGGTAGAACCTTTGTGCCGGTCAACACTTCAGAAGCGTAACTATTGCATATCTGCTGATAGGATTGATTGTTAGGAACACGATCTGCAAGTTTCAGCCATACAGAAGCTAATCTAGCTTTCGCATTCATTACTTTAGATTGAGCTGCTAAAAGTTTATCAGAACGACTATCTTCAACGGATTTAGGTTGTTTGAGCTTAGTTTCCATATCATTGAACGCCTGAATATATTTTAGTTTCCATTCAAGAGCTTCTTTACCAGTAAATCCCATAACCAGCAAAGAGAATCCATCCCTATTCATTAGATACATTGGATAATTCTTACCTCTATTTTCATATTCTGCAGTGTGAAAGAATTTGGTGGCGGAATTTTCCGCTGTCAAATTTCTTATTGACTCAAGCACATCTTTATGCAGTTTCCCAAAATGTTCAGCAATTTGACGGCTTGATACAAGCATCTCATTATTTTCAATTCTAATCTCTACTTCATTATTCATTTATATTTTTCTCCTATGGGGTTACCATTTTTAATTTCTAAAAACTTTACTGATCGCTGTCCTAAATTCGGACGGTGATATTTTTAAGCAATGAACACTCTCATAGCCCTGCTGACGTCACTAAAATCCATTCTCCGCTCTTCAAGAGTGTGGGATAGATAAGTCATCAGCTGAAGATACTTGAGCGTCATAAACCATTTTTGCATGTATTATATAATTAATTAAGATTTCAAACTGCGAACGAATTTCGTATGCAGTCAAAACAGCTTTGTTTTAATAAAATCATGTGTTATAATTTAATCGATAATTTGATTAAGTTATCTTCTTTGAGATGCGGTTCTTTCCACAGATATAGCATCTCTTTTTTGCTGTTCTATTGCTTCAATAGCAGCTAACTCTCTAATACGTTTTTCATCAATCATCAAATACTTGATCGCTGATGCCGTCGGCACCTTTAGCTTGCTAGGCAGAATTTTTCCTGATGCTATAATCTTTGCCTGTACTTGTTTTTTATCTTAACAGCCTTGTCTAAACCGCAATCCATAATGATTGAGATAGACTTGCTGCCAAGTTCAAGCCTTTGTAATTCTCTTAGCTTTTCAGTAGCTGTTGATGGCTTTGATTGCTTTGACATTTATTCACCTCCTTTTTCAGCTTTCTTCTTTTTTCTTTTTGGTGCTTTAGCTATTAATACATCAGCTAATGCCACACCTAAACTGATACCATCTTTTGTTACCGCTAATTGTTCAGTGGATAGGTTTTTCAATACTCCTGATACAAAGCCATCACTGTCATTGCGAATTTCTTTTACTTCCTTTTGGTTCATGTTGTCACCTCCAATCGTTCCTATGACACTATTATACGTTCAAATTCACGCATTGTCAATGAATTTGTGTCAAAAATCGTTTTTATTTGTATACAGAGTATATATTTTGTGTTATTATATTGATGAGGTGAAATTCATGAATGATAGAATTAAAATAATACGCAATACTTTAAACCTTACTCAAGATGGCTTTGCATCAAAACTAGGAGTTACAAGAGGAGCAATCGCTAAACTTGAAACTGGTGATAGAAATCTTACTGATCAAATGGCTAAAGCTATTTGTAGAGAGTATAACGTAAACTATTTTTGGTTAACCGAGGGCGAAGGAGATATGTTTATGGGTGTACCAGAAACTATCATTGATGAGCTGGTGGTTCAGTATGACCTTAATGAAACTGAAACAGAAATATTAAAAAACTACCTCACGCTTACAAAAGAGCAGCGACAGGTAGTACAAGAATATTTGCGTAAGATATTCAATTTAGATAAAGGTAAATAATATGAACATCGGTGAACGAGTTAAAGAAGTAAGAGAACTGTCCGATTTGAGCCAAGAAATATTCGGCTCAAGGTTGGGTGTCGGAAAAACAGCTATTTCTAAAATTGAAAAGGGTGAGCGCAATCTTACTAAACAAATGGCTAAAGCTATAAGTCGTGAATATGATGTTAGCTATATATGGTTAACTGAAGGTAGTGGTAACATGTTTGATGATACATCTAATGCGCCTGAATCACTCGGCGGCAGAATTGCAGAATTGAGAAGTGTATTAAAGTTAAGTCAAGAAGAATTTGGTAATAAACTTGGTGTAACAGCATCATCGGTATCTGGTTGGGAAAGTGAAAGAAGGTTTTCATCTCTGTCAATCATCAAATCAGTTTGTAATATTTATAACGTGAATTATGAATGGCTCATTAATGGCACTGGTGATATGCTTCTGCCAGATTCACTTGTTGATAAACTCATAGCAAAATATGAATTAAGCGAAACAGGTGCAAGTCTAATAAAAAATTACCTCCTGCTCACTAAAAGCGAACAAGAGGTAATTGAAAAATACTTGCGCAACGTATTCACATCAGATTAAATCATCTAATGTATAAGCTATGTACATAGTTGAAAATCCTTTTCAATAACTTAGCGTCATTGATGTGGCAAATTAGTTTGCAGATACTATCTTGATAGGTCTTGCATTCCTCATTTGCTTTGGATTTCTTTACTTAGGGTTTTGTTCATAATTTTCCTTTCCGCGAGAATCGGGTGAATTTCACGAAGGAGAATATAAACTATTTGTGATCACGGTTATATTTTAACTTATTTACTAGATTTTTGAATAGGTAAATTATGTAAAAACAAAACAATATATAAATAACTAAATATATTATTACATTTTATTCAAATAAAAACACCCCTGCGCCAACAGGAGTGAATAAGTGATATTAAATCACTTGGTACAATAAATAGTGTTTGACGAACATTCCTTTTATTGTACCCAAATTGTACTACAAATTTTCAATTTAAACAAGACAAGGAGGGTTCTCATGATACAAGAATACAAAGTGAAAGAAAGAATCAAAAAGAAAGATGCTGCTGGAAAAATCACCTATAAAGAAAAAGAAGTAACTAAATACCGCTTCAAATGCTACTATACTACCGCATCGGGTGAACGGAAGCAGAAGTGCAGCAAGTATTACCCAAGCCGCCCAAAAGCAAAGGCAGCTGAGGATAAGTTCTTATTGGAATGTGAGAACCGCGTTCATTTTCACGGTGTTAAATTTAGTGATTTATATAAAATGTATAAATCTGATCTCATAAACAACACTGAGGAATCAACAGTCATTACCAAACTCAGTAAAACAGATAACCATATTCGTGATTATTTCAAGGATATGGAAATAGAAAAAATCACACCATTAACGATCCGACAATGGCAAATGTTTATGCTTGATAAAGAATATATAGCACAAAAAGAAGATAAAGCTAAAAACATACCGGCAAAGATAAATAAGTATTCTAAAACTTATTTGACTGAGCTGCATACTCTGCTTACATCTATCTTAGACTATGGTATCAGATATTATGGGCTTATACATAATTCGGCTAAAACTGCAAGGTAACTTTAAAAATGAAAAGAGTAGAAAAAGTGAATGAATTAGAGAATTTTTATACTTTAGAAGAATTTAATCGTTTTATTTCCTATGCAGATCCTGAATGGACTGATTTGTTTAATTTTCTATATTATACTGGTTGTCGATGTGGTGAGATGATGGCTGCCACATGGAAAGACTATGACGGAAAGAGCATAAACATTAATAAGTCTCTAACACGAAAAACTAAAACAGGAACCTATCTAATAAAATCCGTGAAAACTACTTCATCAAGTCGTATAATAGATTTATCAAACAATCTTATACAGATTTTAAATAAGCGTAAAGAATACGAAAAGCAGAAAGAATGCTTTGATGATGGCTGGTTTATCTTTGGTGGCATCTCACCCATATCAGAAACAAGCATGCGCAGAAAAGCGGATGCCGCTATGATTGATGCTGAACTTAAACACATCACTATACATGGTTTCCGTCATTCTCACGCATCACTTTTGATCAACGGTGGAATGAATATCAAGCTTATCTCTGAGCGTTTAGGACACGCCAGCGTTACTGAGACACTGGATACATACACACATATGTTTCCTGAGCAGCGAGACGTATGTGTTGCATATTTAAACTCATTAGATACAACGGAAGAAAGCCAAAAATAGCTTTCTTTTTAATTTGTTTTTGTATATTTTAAGGCATAAATAAGGCATAAATAGTATTAGCATAAGAAAAACGCCCATAAACAGGCGTTTATTAACATATTGGTGGAGCTGGCGGGAAATAAAAAAACCATATATAACCGCATTATAATACATTATTAAGTTTAAAAATATATGGTTAATCATATTTGTCTATATATAAATATATTCAAAAATAATAAAAATTATAATTTGCAAGACCTAATTAAGACCTAAAATAAAAGAGGCGGCCAACCTCTTTTTGTTAATAAATATTAGATGGTCGTTGCCACACATAGATTCCACACCCTTTTTACTCATCTTATATTTATCTTATCAATATTCTACCATATTTAAGCATTTTAGGATTACCATAATTTACCAATTTTCATATATTTAAGAAAATATGAAAATATCGTTAATTCTTACAATTACATAAATCATGAGGTTAATTGCTAAGCCTGATTTTCAGTATAAGCAATTTTTATAACATTTGAGGTTATAGTAATAAAATTGGTAATTTATGGTAATAAATATTTTCAATATTTTTATGTTTTAACGATAATTTTTACGATTGCAAATAAAAAGCCTTAGCAACACTAACACTAAGACTTACAAATACTTTTTAATACCAGCTCTTTTCTCATATTCCCAAATCTCATCTTCATACTGCTTTAAATCATTTAGTGTATCTGGGTATTTGTTACAATATACCTTAAACTTGCGTAAGTATTGATTGATGATTTTAGCTCGATACATACTATCGTTTGACAAGAAAATAGCTTTATTGTATCTATACTTTTGCCTATCTAAAAAATCTATGAACTTTATCATTTCAAATATCAATTTTCCTATCAAATTCTCCGCCGCATTTTTGCTTATAGTCCGCTACCTTATCGGCGCCGAACTCTTGTGTTAATCTCTCAAAAACCTTCTTTTGATCATGGCCGTATTCCTTGCCATAGTATTCATAAAAATACTGCATGCCCCAAAATTCCAGCTCATTTAATCTACTTTTCATAATCATGACACCTCCACGTCATAATTATAAACCGTTGACGTTGGTTAATGTGCTGGTATTATTTACCAGACTGCAGCTGCTTGTCAATCTCTGCCCTGAAGATTTCGACGATAACATCAATCTGCTTAGTTGACAATTCGGGACATCTAAAGCAAAGTTGATTTATTAAATCTTTCTCACAGCATTCTAAAAATTCTATAGTTTTAATTTCATCCATAATGTCTCCCCCTGTAATGAATTAAGTGTAACACTAAGGTCTGTTAAACTTTGTCGAAAACCACTAATGCTATGCAAGCATATCTTTTAAATTATCTGGCAATTCAGCTGATCTAAGCATAATTTCTCGCATAAAATATAGTAGCTGTTCATTTTTACCACTTTTTATTGTAATAATTATAAATTTTAGTAACTTTATCAGGCACTGCAACTAATCGCATGATTTGATTTAAACGTCTGACTTTAGCTGCTTTATTAATATCTGCAAACCTTTTCATTTTACGCATTTCTCACCCTCCCTGGTAAATTATTTATTTACAGCACTATATCGTAATACCTATATTGCAATATAGCTTATAAAATAACTATATCACGGATACAATTATTGTAAATAGTAAAGGTGATAAACATGATAAATGATTTTGGAGTAGTTAAAATACATTTGGGCGAATTGCTAGATAAGTCAGGCATGAGTAAAAACAAGTTTTGCAATTTAGCGCAGATGCAGCGGTCACAAGTAAAAAATTATTGTAATAACACGGTAAGTAGAGTTGATCTGGAAACCGTGGCAAGAATATGCGCAGTATTAGAATGTGATATCACTGATTTGTTAGAGTATATACCATCTAAAGAAAAATAAAAGCGGCTCGCCCTCAATTAAGAGAGTGAGCCGTTTATAATTATAATCCGAGGATCTGTTTCTTTTTACTATCGAATTCTTCTTGAGTTATGATACCATCGTCAAGTAAACTCTTATATTTCCTTAATTGTTCAGTTGGATCATCATTTATAACAGGTTCACCTTTACTATCACTATTTAAATCTGATGATTTTGCATTATCTTCTAGTATAATTGCAAAAGCGCTTAACAAATTTTGTACTGTTTGAAAATAAGAATTATAAATAAATCCACCTTTCTTTGTTGCGCCAGGAAGTATATCTATTGTAATAGATGGTTCTCTCATATTATCCAATGTTAAGACTACTTGCATTTTATTAATATTAACTTTTGTTTTTTATTACCAGTTATCCCCCCTACTAAAGCTCCAACGCCACCTAAAAGCAAACCACCAGCTACAGCTGCACCTAATCCTCCACCTGTCATACTATTACCATCTTCCAGATAATCACAGTCAATTAAGTTTTTATATTCAAAAACTTTAGGATCTTTCTTTTTTCCTTGAGGTATACCGAACAACTTGTTAGCTTCATCAACAAGTAATAAATTATTAATACTTCTAGCAGGCACAAAATTTTCTAATAAATTAGCTTTGTAAAGCAGATAATCATCATATTCGTCAATATCTTTTTTAACATCTTCAACTGTTTTATATTTTGAAATTGTAGTTAAAGGAATGTAACCTGCCTTTAAACCACAATCATTACATAAATAACCTTCTTTTAATTCATACTTGAATGCTAAGCCCCCTAGTTTTTTACCACATAATTCACAAGCGTTTTTATTTCCAAACAATCCCATATAAATACCTCCCATTTGATTACTTTGATTATCCCATATTATAATATTTTTGCAATAAAAAACTGCAAATGCAGTTTTATTTTTCTAACGATTTCAGCACCTGGAATGATACCTCTTGCCCTGCCCTTACTGGTTTAGTAAGGGTTATTTTTGTATTGTCATTAATCGTATACTCAGCGGCCGTCAATTTAAAACCATTAACATAAACCTCAAGCACATCCCAATTTTTATCATATTGAGCAATACCAATAGGTATTTCGGCAGTGTTATCAGCAGTTGTCTTATACGTTGATACATAGTTACGAACAATTGTAGCCTTTGCTAGCAAGGTATCCTTAACAGCATCAAACCATGTATAAAATAGAGCTGTATTATCATTAATCAACTGCTGCTGACGTGCGTACTCACGTTCGTAGGCATCTTGCCATTGGTTAAATAACTCTGCTGTATCTACTTGATCAATTAAGCCGGTGACCCAACCGCAGATAGTAGTATCAGCTCTAGTATCAGTTATATCTGCTTGAGTTATTTCATTGACATTAGCTTTTACTTTTACCGTTGCTAAGCAATACTCGTATCTGTCCTCTCTACGCACCATATCCGGCCGCACTGGATCAGCAGCAGGCACTCCTGACTTTATCTCAAAGTAAAAGTTACGGACTGGTTGTGATAGATCTAGCACCATCATAATAGCATCGATGCGGGCATATACCATATTTGACTGTGGTAGCTCCATGAGCCAATCACTTTTGTTTTTAATCCAGTGTTCTTGCGCCCAGCCTTTCCCCGGTGATATTGCAATATTCATCCCACCAGTCGAACGTACCTGAAGGTTTGTGGAAGGATTTGGAAACACTCCATCGCTGACAAATAAGCCTAAATATTCGCCTATCTGCTCGGCGTTGTATTTCCTGTCACCATTCACTGAGTTAAAAAATCCACATTCATACATAACATTACACCTCCATTTTAGGCACTAGTTTATATCCTGTGCTATCAAACACTTCGCTCATTTCAACAATTCGTGCATTTGAGCTAATACCATATTTATTTTTACCCGTTACTACATCACCAACATTAAAGTCAACTTGTATCTATAAGTACGGCTGATGTCGATTGTAAAATCAAATGTCTCGATCAATGGACACTCCGCCAGCTTTTCTTTGCCTCTATTTTTGAGTAGTTTTTGATACTCATCGTCAGGCATCTGCACAGTCTGGTCATTGACTTCCTGTGACGATGATAAATCTCGGGCATCCACGTATAACTCTTACGCTTTAAACCGATGCCAATCCCAACGATAGCTGTTTTACGTGCAGCACCTTCGCCTTCACCGGCAACAAAGGCAATGTTTTTTTCATCTGACCTATCCAGCTTATATTCCGATGTAAGTAGATTACCAAAGTCCGGACTAAAGACTACATGAGGATTAATTGATTGAGATATTGACCTGTCAACGCCCTTGTAAAACCCTATCATTAATTTTCTGTCTACTAGCTGTACATCAAATCCTGATTGACTGCCTTTGCATGTATCTCTTGTATACTCATACAAGTTACTCCCGAAGCGGTCACCAGTAACATAGATTGGGCCTGTATCTCTGCTAGATGGCTGAGTACATGCAAGGATAGGTATCTGACGATCAGGTTCTGCATTAGCTAATATGTTAATATCAAGCAATGGATAGATGGCATCATACGGGCTTGCATACTCACCAACTGCAAACCGAGTCATATTGACCCTTCGATCTAGCAAAGACTCAGCACTGCGGCCACTAACGATGAGATAGTCACCTTTTTCTACATCTTCAGGCAGCTGTATTTTTTCTATGACCATTACCGTACTGTCATCACTGCGGATCAAAAATTGGTCCTCTTGAAAAATCCTAATATCCATTGATTTTGCTGATATGTATAACTCAAACTCTCCAGCTTCATTGTATCTTCGCACCCAAATCAATGATGTAAATGCACTGATATGTGCAATTTTATCAAGTTGGTTATTTAGTAAGTACAGATCCATATTACACCCCACTATACAAGGCATTGGCCATAAATTTAACACTCAGATTATCCAGTCCGTCATCAACGGTATAAGTATAAAAGTTAGTGCCAGGCTGCGCCTGAAACCATGTAGCGCCGTCTAGTATCGTATTAATAATATTGGTAGTTACCCCACCTCTTATTAATACAACACCTGTTTTACCTTTTATAGTCGTTATCCTAATTAGGTCATTTGCCTGCATGGTAAGCCTCAATCCCATGCTATCACGTGTATCTGCATCATAGATGACTGGATTAACCACTGTACCATTAGCTGACAGCTCAATGGTCAAGCCAGTGGATACATTGCCATCATTAGTGATCTGGCCAATCAGATACTCATTAAACTCACTCAAAGGAATACCTGCAACATCTATTGCAAATGGGAACTCAAAGAGGCTCACCAGTTTACTAATATCAGCAACAATCTCACCTGCACCCTTAAAATAAGGGTCAGGGCATAAGATAGATATCTGCAGAGCTTCACGATTGGTAAAAATGTGCCATCTATGGTTTCAACGTATCCTTCAGTATACACATTTCTTAAACCGTTTTTATAGTAAATTTTTATAGTCTGGCCAACTAAAAAGTAATCATAAAAGTCGAAGTCTGTTAACCTCAACTGGCTGCTTAGGATAAATCGTAAGTACGATATTGCGACTATTGACGGCAGCACTATTAAACTGGCTACCATCAACACCTGATACCTTTGACATGTTGACTGAGGCATTAGGAGGTGTAAGTCCTGTAATCTCAGTGTGATAGTTTTTGTTAAGGTCCAATTGCTGACCTTTTGCATTCTCAACAACCGCTGTGTACATGGATTATCCTCCTTTTGTTGTTTGCTCAATCAAATTTTTAGTCTGTCTGTAAATATCCCAGCGACTTTGTGGACTGTCAGTATTGTATTGATTAAATGTATAGTTTTGCACCATACCGCCTGCGCCTGCAAGTGCTGGCATAGTAGCAGTAAGACCATTAAGCACTCCGGATGCTTTAGCTTTAATGTTGCTAACTATCTGTGGATCCAGTGTTAACTTACCTTTTAAGCCATCCTGCATTGCCTCCATGACCTGACTTGCTACACCTTTAGCCTTACTAACTAAACCTGATGCAGTGCTGGTTAAGCCATCACCTAACCCCATACCTAACATTTTACCTAGCCATGCTGTCTCTTTGCTTGGAGAGTTGATGTCAAAGGCATCTTTCATTCCCTGCAAAATTCCATCTGCCCATCCGGTGACCTTATTCCACAGCCATGATCCCATGCTTGATATGCCGTTCCACAGCCCTCTTACAATATCTGCACCAATCTCTAATACCTTGCCAGGTATCTTATTAACCTCATCAACCAGTCCGTCATAGGTATCTTTGCCAGCTTGCGTTGCCTTATCTACAAGGTCTGATGCCCACTCGATAATATCTGTGATTACCTGTGATGTAAATTCTGCGATTTTACTCGGTAACTGCTTGATATAATCAATCACACCACTAACAAAGTTTTTGCCTAAATCGATTGCTTTATTGACCATATCTGTCCGCCACTGGACAGCTTTTTTGTATGTACTCGTTAAAAATCCTGCAACTTTACCTGGTAATTGAGTAAAAAACTCAACGACACTGTCGATAAAGCTTATACCATACCTTTAGCTTGGTCTACCATATCTAGTGCCCACTGGATCACGCTAGCAATAGCTAAACCGGTATAGTAGCCTATATTGTATGGCAATTCGTCAAAAAATTGGATAACATTATCGATAAAGTTACTGCCCATATCAACGGCACTATTTACCATGTTTAATGCCCATATTTTAACGTTATCTAAAGCTGATGCTAAATACGTGCTTATGTTAGTTGGTAAATCTCTAAACCACTGAACAGCTTTATCGATTGCCTGTGGCAAAGTATCCGTAAAAAATAAAGCTATGTTATTGATTGCAGTACCAACAAACTCTTTTAACCATGCAAAAGCTCTATCAACGCCATCTCTAAACCACTCAACTTTATTATATGCAAGCACAAAGGCTGCAATTAAACCTGCTATAGCTGCCACGATCAGTCCAATAGGATTAGCAGTCATTGTGATATTGAGAGCCGCCATGCCTGCTTTAAAGGCTGCTGCTACTGTCTTAGCACCAGCTATTGCAGATACAAATGCTTTTATTTTTCCGACCGCCCAAATACCAGCCATGATAGCCTTGTAAGAGGCCCACGCCGTTACCATGCTACCGATCAGTGTCATTATCTCATTGCCGTGGTCCACTATCCATCCAAATCCAGTCATAATGTTATCAGCAATACCTTTTACCGTATCACCAAACTGGGTCCAATCAATGCCATCAGTCCAATCCTTAAATGCTGTGGTAACATTTTGCACTACTGGTATCAATGCCTCTAAAACAGGAGTACCAACTTGCGCCTGAAATTGCCGCCAAGTCTCATTGAGATTGCCCTGTACGTTTTCCCAGCCATCTGCTTCGCGAGCAGCTTGACCCATTGCACCCGATAGCTCTTGCTGTCGGTTACCATCTTTAGCAAAGTTTGCTGTTTTTGGATTTCTGACAAATTGTTATATTCAGTGCCAAACAGCTCGACCGCTTTAGCATTACGAGTAAATTCAGTGGCTGACACACCGAGAGCAGCGTCATTAGCAAAGTTGCCCTTTAAAAAGCTCATCATAGTATCGGCACTGCTCTCTAATGATTTATCATAATAAGCAGCACTATCAGCTGTAGCGTTTAGAGCTGTCTCCATCAAGCTCATAGCCTCTGATACACTTGCGCCATTAGACCTAGCAAACGCATATATCTGTGCGCCGGTAGTCTTTAATCGGGTATCTAAGATACCACTTGATGTTGCGACACGCTCAATAGCGGATTCCGCCTCGTCGGCCATATCACCAAACGTCTGCTCAAATTGGCTTGTTTCAGCTTTGACATCAGCAGCTGTATCAATCATATTAATTGCAAAGTCTTTTAATGCATCTGCAGCTTTACGGATACCATCAGCGACTAGGTTAGCCAAAGCACCTTTCATGACGGTAAATCCGCCACTGAGATTTATGATGCTGTCACCAGTATCATCTGCGGTATTTCTAATATCTTTTAATTCATCCTCAAAATCACGCCCTGATTTTTCAGCATTTTCTTGAGCCTGTTCAACTTCACCTAATTGCTTTTCATAGTCTTTAAAGGACTTTTCTGTTTTATTGACCTTCGCCTGCTGTTCAGCGATAGCAATTTGTAGATTTTCTGCCGCTTTTTTATTTTGTAACTGCGACCGTTCTAGCTTACTAAGTTCTTGATCCAAGTCTTTGACTTCTTTTGACTCAGCACCATATTCTTCGACTAATTGCTTACGCTTATTTTTTAAATCAGTAATGGCAGTAGCTTGTTTATTAATCGTATCAGCATGCTCATTATGGTCTTTTTTTAAGTTCTGCAACTTTGATTTTTCGGCATCAAGGATAGTATTTAGTTGTGTCAGCTTAGCAGCAAGCCCCTCAGACGTATTAGCCCAATCATCCATACTGCTGGTAGCCTCGTTAAATTGAGCATTGGCCAGTCTGATCTGACGCGCTGCCTCTGCAGTTGAGCTTTTTAATTGCTCAATATCAACTTCGTAACGTATGCCATAAATATTTTCGTTTTCAGCCATTTTTTTGCCACCTCCTTGATAGGAGCTCAATGGCTCTAAAACCAATCATCGCCGGCCGGGCGCCGGATTATCTTATTCTTAGGTTCAGCCTTTTTATTTAACCTGTTGACTATCTTAACAACCTCTCTAGCCTTTTTAAGCCTAACATCAAACGGGGTAAGGGCTGGAAATCGGTCACATAGAGATACATCAATATCAAACAATAAATCGCAAAGGGGAGTGGTTACTGTCTCCCCTGAGCGTTTTTGAGTTTTTACCTAAATCAGCAATAATATTGACAGAGCCAGTGATTAACTGAAGTGCTACATTGATTAACTCTTTGAGTTTTACTCGCTTTAATTCCTCATCGGTCAATCCGTCAAATACATCTTTTAAAGTCGTATTGATTAAATTGCGCGAGTTTGTAACCATATTTGCGGCAGTCCTAATTAACGCCATGTTTCCTGCTTTATCATCTGCTAACTGCTTTAACAAGTTTTCAGTATCAACTACTTCGATCAGATCCTCAACGGTTCCCCATAAGATGTCATAACTATCAATAGTGTACGTTTTTTCGATTTCCTTTTGATTTTTCCAAATATTTAAATTGATTTCCATCTTGTCTCCTTATGCGGCAGTTTTAGCCTTAATTGTATCAATCGTTTTTACCTCGGCGAAAAAGTCTGTTAGATCAGCATCGCCGTAACGAGTATCTACGACTAACGCCTTAGCGCTGCCACCTTTGGAAAAGTCATAAACAGTATTAACCCCAGTCAGTGTCAACTCTTGGCCGTTAGCATCGGTACCGTCATCCTCCGTGCTAACTGTATCGCTCGGAATATTAGCTTTGCATTTATATCGCACTACATAGCGATAATATCCATCTGTCCCCTTTGTGCGATACAGTAACGCAATGTCAGGTGCATTGGAGATATTCTCACTCATCGCACCAGTTTCTGCATCAAAGTATCTACCAGTAATATCTGCAAGGACATCTAAAGGTACAACCGCTGCGCTCAACGTAACTGTATCAGCTCCCTCAGAAGCTAACGAAATCAAAGCTTTATTATCATAATAATGCACCTCAGAGCTAGTTTCCGTTTCTTTGCTTAATTCAGCGACCGGGCAAAGATACTTAGGCGCATCCCATGTGATACCATCAATCGTATCGCTCAGCACTTTTGCATAATAGACATTATCAATACCTCTATATTCAAACACCGTTGATTTCGGTGCGCTTGCATTACTTTTTGTTGCCATAGTAATCCTCCTCTTTAATATTCAACATAATAAATTTCTAGTGATCGCCCTGAGTAATCCGGATGGCCACTGTTTACATCTTGACCTTTACTTGGTATAAGCCATCCATGTTCTTTTAATAGATTTCTGGCTTTAATAAGCATGGTATCTACAAGCTCAGGATCAGTTGCATAAAAATTAAGCCAAAAAGACCAGACACATTTTAACTCTTTATTATCGTAATATTTATCAATAACAGTGTCAAAATTCCAATAAGTATAAAACGCTGGCGGATAGTCGGTATCTGTAAATGACCCCTGCTGATAGATTGGATAACCAAGCGTAGAAATCAAATCAAACAAAATTTTTTTCATAATATTTCCCTCCACTTTTTACCCAGTACATATCCGATAGCACCTTTTACAGCTTGATCCTTCTTAATTTTACTTACATAATTTAGCGGCTTTTTGTTTTGGTGTGCCTCTATCAAGCCAAATGGCTGCCACACCGCCTTTGTTGATATCATAGCCAGTGTCTAAAATGATTTTTCCTTTTTTACAGTTGCTTTAGGATCATCGACTAAGCTATTGAGTGTTAATCCTGAGTATTCGTGCTCTTGGGCAATCGCTCTAAAACGATTAGTGGCATTCTTACCACTTAATTCAACTGCTTCAATGGCTGCTGCTTGCATATCTCCACCCATTTTTTCGATGGACTTTAATATTGCATCATAACCCGTAATCTTTATTCTCGTTCTGCCTTTAGCCATTGCCAATACACTTCACTTTTATCTTTAAAAACTGATTTCGCATTTCAATGTTTTCTGGGTCACCTTCAACATCATAAATTCTGCCATCCTCTCGCTTTAGCCTCGTGGTTGATGTAATGTCAGGCCTGTACCACGTCTCAACGGTGCCCGTATCAATCACAGAGTAAATACCATTAACAACGCTTTCAGTACCGCCAAATGTCGTATAAGCCGCATTAATAATATCGCCAGTGTCCGGATAACCATAAACCACTTTGCCATTAACGTTTTTAGTGGTTGGTACTAAAATCATAAACTGCACATTGAATGGTTTTTTAGGTCTATACATTAGTATCACCACTTCTTAATGCAAGTTGGCTACATCGCATAAGGAAGTATAGAGATAGGCTTGCGCCTCCACTCCCATAATTCCACAAATCTGCGACACCACGAGCAATCAAGCCTGAAGCAACGCCAGAATTGATTACCGACTGTGATACTCCGGCTGAACACATAAACTCCTTAACCTCATCAATATATCCTGACAAGGTTTCGTCTTGATAATTGCCGGTGATACCTAGCATAGATTTTACTTTAGACAAATGATTATATGGTTCAGCCATTTTTATACCTCCTATTTTATACCTTCTATGCTGCTTTTACTGTTAATGTAATCAACGATCCAGCATCTACCATCTTACCATCGACACTCATAACAGCTTTAGTCAACAGATCCTCGCTATCCCAATCTTGTTTTTTAAGATTCCCATATCATAGATAGTATTTAATACATAGTCATTAAAATCTACAATAAACGCTATTACACTTCCCATTTCATCACCATAAGGATGAATGACCACTTCACGACCAAGTAAAATTCGCTCTGGCTTGCCATTGAGACCATAATTGATCCGTGCGATTGGTTGACCGGCAGAATCAGTCATACCGATAAATTTCATAAATTGTGCCTTTTGTCATGCACCATTTTGCACTTGCTTCAAATTCTGATGGCACTTTTCCCTCAGCATCTACAAGTTCTTTATAGGTTGGTTCTGCTTTTGCAAGTTCTACAGTTGCCGCAGCTGTCTCTTTTAAGATGCCTTTAGGCTGAGTGGTACCGTCACCATTAATGATCGCTTTTTCAATTGCAATGACCATTGCCTTAGATACGTTTTCAATAAATTTTGCTTCGAATGCAGCAAGTGCCATTGTCCCAACTTCCATTGACATGGAAATTTCACAACGCAGTTTAAAGTAGCTAAATGTGATCTTACCGGTAGTCTTTTTCTGTCTGCTCGATCCTTTCCCCTCTGACACCCATGTCGCTACAGGTTTTACATTAGATGTAGGGATTACTACACCTGCAGCATAAGAAGTGCGTGTAACTAAAGGTAAAATCATACCACATTCTTCCATACGTTCAATGATCTGATTAATTAGCACAGGCGGCAATACACTTGTTACATCACTAGTAAGAGTATTTGCGTTTGCTCTTAAATTGGCCGGAATAGGTGTATTATGCAGTACGTTAGCCATAAATGCAGAACGATATTCAGTTGTATCTAATGGGCTAGTATCAGGATCGTTATTTCTTTGACTATAAGGATACATACTGTAAGTAGCTAATGGATTAAATCTCTGCTGAGGACCAGCACCAGCATTTTGCTCTGCTGCTACCAATGCATTTAATTGTTCCTGAGCTTCTCGCTCCTCACTCTCTACCTCAGTTAATTCATTGCCATATGAACGCACCTCATCAGCTGTGGTTGCGTTTGTGATTAAATCTCGTAAATCTGCCGCTCTTTTTTGCTTAGCAGCAAGAATCTTTTTTAGATATTCTTTCATAATGTTCCTCCAATTTTTGTATAAAAATTTTGCTTTTAATTTTTCAAGTTCCAACTCGTCTGAGCGATTGCGATTGGTTCTTGACTGCTTTTTAGCGCTCTCCAGCGCTGCTCGCTCTCTCTCCAGAGATGCTTTATCTCTAGCGTAAATTTCAGTGTCCTCATAAGCCGGAAAAGTCACAGCTGAACACTCTACCACGCTTGAAATTCCTTTAATGTGCCTTGTGGGCATGTCAGTATCAATTTCAGTCCATTCTTCATCACTGATACTAAATGCAAAACTCATACCGGTTATATCACCGCGCTCTACAGCGCTATATAATGCCCTTGCTTCTTGATTGTTTTCTGTATCAAGCAGCACATGTATAGTCATACCATTTTCGTCAACAGCTAACTGCATTGTTGAGTTCGCATTGTTTCTGCGTGATCGAGCTAATGGGAGCTTTGAAAAATCATGATTGACTAAAAACCTAACATCCGTTAAATCCGTTTTATCAAGAGCGCCACGCTCTATGACCTCTTTGCACCAACCAAGATCAGTTAATGAGTTATACACAATCGGGCGACCAGTAATTATTGACCCCTGTTCAGTGCTTTCCGCTCTAACTTCAAAACCAAAATTACGTCGAATAAGATCTGGTAATTTATCCATAAAAATGCCTCCTTAAATTAAAATAAAAAGCCCATCAAGTAGTAATTACTTAATAGGCTCTATGGCTCAATATTGATATTAATAATTTCTTTACACTTTTTGCATTTATACTGTACACCCTTGATCACAGCCATATCAGTTACTTTAAATAACTTTTGACCACAATGAGGGCAGCAATACCATCCATCTTTAATCATCGTTTCCCTCCTTCTTTTTACCGGTTTGATACTGAGCGGCTAACTCTACATTAACATAGTTTAATGACTGCATCCTGATGCCTTCAAGTGCTGGATCAGGTGGATATCCAATCGCTACACGCTTTTCATTTTCGTACAAAGTCCCGCTATCACCTAAAAGCCTGATTACTTCTACAACCTGTGAAGTATCCATAAATACAAGAGGCTCAGTCATAAATAAGATGTCATGGCCAAGATCCTTTTGTCGTTGTGTAAATAATGTCTTTGCAAATGCTTGCGTTAAATTTATGATCAAGGGTTCCAATGTTTTTTGATAAAAAGCCTGGTACTGAGCCTTAGTATAATCACCAGTTAGGATTGCCATGCTAACTCCAAATTTGCGTAAAATTCTTGAGTCAATGAATTTGAGTGTCTCCGGATCAACAGCCTGAATCTTACGAGTGATTGGAATGTACTCTCCTTTTAAATCAACACCGACGATTCCAGACATATTGTTTTGCAGCTGCTGATTAAATGCTTCGATAGCTGCTTTCATTTCCGGACCATCTAACAGTGTGTTATATTTCATGATACCATTGATTGCAAATGATGTTTTCATGGCATTTATCACGCCATCCATCAATGAGTTATTCATGCTAAGCAACTTAAGCAAGGCATCATTGTCCGGCTGTCCTGCCTCATTGCCACCCATATACTCATTGACAGAGTACCTATATCTCACGTGGATCAGTGACTCATAAGGCAATGTAGTCTCAAATCCATTGCCAAACCGCATCTTAACAAATAATTTACCTGAAACATCCTCCACAAAACTTGCTTGATTAGGCTGGAGAGGATAGAGTGCTTTATAGGTCCTCGTCTCGCTGCCATCAGCGTTTGTCCTAACATCATACACAGGATAAATAAACGAGTTATAGTTTAAAAATAGGTTCCACATGATTTTAGATATAAAGTCGTGGGTTGTCATCATCTCGTTTGGATGGTCAAGTACCCGCTGGATGGAGTCATTAACAGGTATTGAATCTCTCTCTTTTTTAATGATGTGCATTGGATGCAACTTACACATCTCAGTCACAATGCAATCAATCACGCTCTGCACAATATCAGATGCGTAGATATCTTGCCCAAATTGGCTAAATATTGGTGTGTATCCATTAAGAGCCTGAGCATATTTGATTGTGTTAAATTTTTGCTTTATATATGTCCATACTCCCATAGTCTACCTCCTGTTAATCATTGACATAAATGCACTGCGATACCGCTCCAGTGTCGCATAAAGGATGATCAGCGTTACAGATCCATCTATTTTCCTGCCCGGTTGACCGGCAATCTTAACACATAGTATCTGCCCTTTTGTATCCATTTGTATCGCTGAGTTACTGAAGCACCACTCATCTACTGGATTTGCGTTGTAGTTGATGATCTTAGCCTTTAGCTCTGCTTCTACAATTTTCATTGGCAAGCTCATCACCTCTGCATTTTGTTGTATAAGCTCACATTCAAATCCATAAAAATTCATTTTCGATAAAAAGTCTTTGCTAAACTTAACATCATAGCCAACTTTGTAAACCCGTATCTCATAATCCTTGTATAGCATGTAAAACCAATCTGCTACTTTACTTAAATCATTGGATACACCTGGCAGGATGGTTATCAATCCTGCTTTTGCCCATTCAGCATACTTTGCACCACTTCCTGCATCATTGTTTTTTGCCAGTTTTTCTTCCGGTATAAAATACATAGTATGTATGTACTTGGTACTGTCATCTGGTTTCATTAGCAATATTTTAGCGCAGGTAAGATCGGTGGTTTCTGCTAAATCGACTGCACCGAGACAATAGCAGCCACGGAATTGTTCTAAGTCAAAAGTGCTGATATTTTTGTACTCACTCTCCTGCAGCCATGCTTGAGCATTGGACTGCTTAAAGTTAAAGTCTTTACTAAGCACAAACATACGGTCACTTTTAGACGTTCGTGCAGCGTCAAGCTGCTCTCTCAGATAGTCCCACTTTTTTACTATACCGAGTGTAGGGTTTGATTTTAGCCATGAGTTTTCGTTTTGCCAGACTTCTTGTTCTGAGTCCTGCGTATAAAACCACGGTAAGGTTCGTTCTGCCATTGGTCCATCATCTTCACCGTTGATAATTGCTCTACATTTAATGAGTTCCTCATCCAAATAACCACCATTTACGAAGCCTTCCGTTGTGATGATGATAAATTTAGGATTATCTTTAAGCGATTGTGATTGCTCAATACTTTTACCAATAACGTTCGTTTTCATTTCATGCACCTCATCCACAATTGCGAAGCCAATGTTACGACCCTCTTTGTTTCTTGTCCTATCTGACAGTTTGTATATCTTTGTGTTAGTTGCCTTATTGATAATAAATCTCTGATTGCGTTTGCTATCTAAGTCATTTGGATCAATTAACTGGCGCATCAAGTCGATAGCATCATAAGTGATACTAGCCTGATTATCGTCATTCGAGCTGCAGACAATATCATTACCTTCCTCACCTAAAAATAGTTCTGTCAAGCCTAATGCAGAGCATGTTTCTGACTTTGTATTTTTACGGCCGATAAGGAGCACAATTTTTTAAACCTGTCAAAGCCAGTAGCAGCGATCTTAAAGCTGTAGATAACCTCAATAAATGCTTTTTGCCATAGCATGAGGTGCATGGGTTTATTGTAAAACGGTGATTTTGTAAGCCTCACACAGTTTTGCATAAGTCCATACGCAAATAGGCATCAGTCGTATCATAAATGTAACGTGGGTTTTCTAAGTCATCAATCAAATGATCAAGCTCCGTTACCAATTCATGCCCGCAAATCACTTGATGGCCATCGTCATCATACCCTCGCCTTATAGCTTCCCGATACTCACATAAATAATTCTTATACGGCTTCATGCTTGATAAGGCTATTTAAATACTCTCTGAGTGGACTTGTGCCATCTGCATCATCAATCCCTAAAGCACCTTGCAATACTTTAAGCTCGTTGATATATGTTTGGCTGAGGTCTTTATACTGCTTATACATGTCGCCGGGTTTTAATCTGTTACGATCCGCCGGGTGTCTCTTGATAAAGTTACTTTCTGAGGCTTTTTATTTCAGCAAGTAACTCTTCCAAAAATACTACATGCTCAATGAGAGGACCCAGCAATACAAGCACATCTTTATCTGCATGCTGCACGATATTAATAAGTTGTTCTTTTCTATCTTCCACCTTATGAGCCTCCTTTTTACTTCTTTCAGAGATGACTCAAAGGTTCGACATAATTCAAATTCTTTTGCTTTCTAAATCTAAAAATCTCAAAAAATGGCTTTCTGCGAAAATTGAGAGCCCCTACCAGTCCCCATCGGGCCTGTCTCATTGACTTGCCAGGGGGCTATACAGTGTAGCTATCAAACCATTTAACGCAATACTCCAAGTAATCGTACCCCCTATCCTTACACGTAAGCAGACACTCACTCTGAGGTGTATCAATATACACTGGCTCTGCACCAAGCATCTCACACAGCCTACTCCGCTCACTGCTCAAAGGATAACCGCCGATGACCCAAGCACTACGCCACTTACCTGCTCTTGTCTTGATCTGGTCAAGGATACAATCCCTAAGTCCAAACACATTACGACTTACACGGTTACTGTGATCATATCGATCACGGAGAGTTATGGCAGAATACAGACTATCTAAATCAAGGATCAAATCATCACGACCAGCAACTGTCTCAACATAGGCTCGCTTGCCTGCGCCCGGTGCGCCATATACTAAATAGATATGCCTTGTACCATCATGACCAAAGCGCTCGTGAATAGCATTATGGCATTGGTGATGTACTAATGCAATGTTATCCGGATTAAGGCTGACTGTACGATCATTAACGTTTGCTTCCGTGAGTTCTTCTTTATGATGCCCGATGCAGTCATAAGATTTAATGATTGGCTTACCACAGTGTTCACATATCAATACACCTTCGCTGTTAACTCGTTCGATTTTTAATATTTTGATGAGGTCTTCCCACTCATGGGATTTGTAAAAGGTTGATAATGTAAACACTGCAGCTCACCTCCTTACTTACATAAATCTTCTAGGCCCAATGCTTCCAGATCAACTTTTACTTTGTCTTTAAGCAATGCAGGCACACTCGCATAAGTTCTGCGACCGTTGATAATCAGCGCCACATATACTGCAACCATATCGGTACCTCCTTTCTTTAAGATCCATAAACCAACATCAGTTAGCCAATCAGCTAGCCATGATCTCATCGTATCGTTCCTGACTAATCAAACCAGCGGCAACATGTTCTTGTAATACTACCTCTACTTTGGGTTTGATTTTAGCCGGTACACTTGTCCATGTACGTGCCTGATTAATAAGTAAGACTGCATAAATCTTTTCCATTATTGAGTACCTCCTATCTGTTCCTCATAGATTGCAGCAAGACCTTCCATGATGTTCATATCATTGCTACTTTGCTCTTCGTAAGATGCTGCCATGCCTTCCATGATAGCTAATACATTTTCATGAATTGTATCTAAATCAACATTTTTTATTAGGTAGTTCATTAACTTCGTACCAAACTTTATGATTTTCAAAGTCTGCCTGCATAGTTATTTCTGCATTGTCTGCATTGGGATAAAAAGGCAGCACATTCACTTCAAACATATCTGCGTACATGGTTGGCTTATTTTCAGATACAAATAAATCGCCTTTTTCATTTTTATAAACATAATACATAGTCATCACCTTGCCTTGATGTAAAGGTATTTTTTACCTTCAAAATTTTCTTTTTATAAAACTGTTATCACTATAACTACTCATAGTATCCGAAAATGCTGGAACGTTAATATAGACATTAAAATCCATTAAATTAATAGTAAGTAATTGCAAATCAAGCGTTGTAGTATTGCCTACGATAATTTTCAACTTATCATTATCTATCCAGCTGCACATACTATAAAAATTTGATAAACCGTAATTACTAAATGGATAGCTTTGCTGATGCGACCATGCAAAACTTGCTTGATCTGCCTCTCTTTGGTATGCGACGGATAATTTTATACTGGTTTTACCGTTTGATCGTTGATCAATAAAAATCGCATTGCTTGATGGATATTCAGCAGCATCAAAATCAACTATTTGTTTCATAAAATAGTCAGATCTACCGCCCATGCTATAACTTTCATAATTTTTAAAATCAGTAGTTATAAAGCTGTTAGATCCTTTATCACCAAATATATATTTACCTTTGTAATAAGTAGCGCCACATAGAAAATTTTTCATTTTTCCTGATGCATCTAGAGAAGTAATAGACGCTGGATATGTAAATGAATTAAACGTAATTCCTGTCGCAGATATACTCAATCTATATAAAGCAGCAACGCTTTGTATATACTCATATGGTGATTCATACCCGGCATAAGCTCCATATGCTAGAAGCCAAGTATCCCCAAGTTTTAATAGGTATTGATAAGTCTCACCAAATTTACGTGTGCTACCTGCTGCAGAATTAACATTGCTTTTGTTCCATGCAAGCCATGCTATCCCTCGATCATAACTGCTTGATCCTGAATAGGTATGTTCAGCCATCATAAATTGATTGCCTTCAGACGTTTCACCAAATCCATAAAAAGATGCATGGTAATAACTGCTACTATTAGGCATTTCTTTTATTGAAGTGGTTGTCGTAAAGTAATCAGATGTCGTATAGAGAGTAGCAATATAATCATTACGTGATGTTACTTTATTCCTTACACAAAAAAGTATGGTTTCATCATCTATAAAAATAAAAGGTGACATTTCAGAGCATTCACTAAAAGCTACACTCGTATATATATATAAATTTGTGTCTGAGAATATCGTTGTTGGATCTACAATGTTTATAATATGCCAATCCAATGTATCAAATAGCACAATCATTTCTTTGTTAGTACCACCGATATATACTTTAATTGGGCTTATTGCTCTTGTTTTAGATGGGTTAAAAACCAATGAGTCATAACTAAATGATGTGCTATAACTAAATCGTTCAGCACCAATTTCCGCCAATTTACTGGTATCAAGTGGCTCTTTGGTATAGCTTGCTATTGGGATAGTTCCATAACCACCAAATCTATTATATATATACGGATAATCCGATTTTTTAATCAAACTACCGTCGCAGCGCAGAAAATCAGGATCAATTGACTGTATATCCTCAGCTGATGAGATATAATCACCCAAATGTAGCGATTGATAACCTGAGGCTATTACCTTTACTTTGAAAACAGGATTTTCAACATTACTTAAATCAGTTTTTGCTCTATTACTAACAGCATTTTTAATATTCAAATCAATTTCATCGTTATCATAGATATTAACCAAATTTTTATTGTTATCAATCGCCTTTAACATAATCATCCTCCTAAATTCAGTTCATATAAATCTGCTAAACCTTCCATAACTGCCGTAACGCTTTCTTGCAATAACAATGTCTGCTCATAGTTGGCAGCTATGCCCTCTAGTACAACCATATCATTACTAATTGGCTCAAATGCTTCCGGTTCTGCCTGCACGATCTTTTTATCCGCAAAATGGATCTGTGCCTGCGAGATAAACCAGTTATCTTCAATTCTCTTTTTTCCTGATCAGCAGTGACTTTAGATTCATAGTAATATAAAAGCTTACAATTGCAGTACACTTCGTATATATTTTCTCTTTTTATTACCTCTACATCAAATGCCGGCATCGTCAATCCAGCAAGATATTCTTGCAATTCAGCTTCCGTTACATCATAGCCATCTAATCTATCTATCATGTCTTGCACCTCCTTATCGTACCAAAATTTAAATGGCTGCTCATCGATGTATGGATACCCATCTAAAGGATATGTTGACGCTTAATGACCCTGTCATTTTCAATCGCCATGTATAAATAACATTCTTCGGGCGCCTCGTAATAACCTTCACCGTCAGGTTCGATGTTAATGATACTGAGATTTGACGGCCGCACGAAGCGCACTTGCATGGGCGATGGTATCTCGGAAAATGGTTTAACCTGTACTCCTTTTTTACAACCACCACAAAGTCTATCATCATTGCACCAACAGCCCTCAACTTTGTATCAGTTGTATCCATCGAAAACGCCTTGATTGATTTACGATTTAAGTCATATACAAGTGATCGCCGAATATCAATACCGGTTGTATTAGCTCCTGAAGGCACCTGTCTAAATGTTCCATCAGCGCTTAACCATTTGTAAGAAAGTCCATATCTTCCGCCGCTATAAGAGCTGCTGTAGTACACAGAAGACGGTGTCATTTCTGGAATCCAGGTACTAAACAATTTTTTATCTTTAGTATCAACGACAATATGTAATCGCAAGGTAATATGGGCAGAATTTTTATTATCCAAATACCATTTGTTATTGTTTGAATTACCGTTACCAGTTGGAATAGTTATTGAGTTCGAAGTTGAATATAGAACTAAACCATTTGTAGATACATGATTTCTTGCGCTTTTAATATTGCTTGTCGAATTATTGAATAAGGTGCTGAATGTGTTTAATTTTTTTAGATAAGTATATTCAGGATCGTCAGTAACATTTTTGTTTTCACCTGTTAAGGTGTTATATAAAACCATACGCGTTGTCTTTAATTCGGTATCAGCGTGCTTACCAAAAATCATGATTTCATTATCGCCATAAGGAAAACATCCGTAAACCCCGGACGATGTTTGCGCGTTACTTGAATTTTGACCACCAACATTGAAACCCATGTCGCTTGTATTTACGCCTAATACCGTAACGGCTTTTGCCTGAGCATCAAATTTAATAATGCTTGTGTAGGTAGTGTTTGCGCTTGATGATGTACCTCCGTCTGTCCTAAATCCAAACATATACGCAGTATTACCAAGCGTACAAATCGACACATAATCAGTCATTTTTCTTGGCAGCGTAATCAGATTAAATACATATTTGTTTGCTTGAGTCTCATCAATCCTTATATTCAATATCGACGAAAAATCACTAGCAATCAAATAAACATCATCCTCATACGTCATGTTTAAAGCAATATAACTTCCCAATACCGATTTGTTCGAATATTCAGTAAACATTTTCCTTTTTAATACAGTTTCCCATGTTTCAAGCTTATATATTTCGATGTAAATATATACATCGTCACTTGCTTGCTGTAAAAATACAAAATAATTTTTTGTATAAGCACAAGTATATAAACCTGTGAAATATGGTTCAACAACATTCTCGTTTTCCAAATTTTTAAATGGCCGCAGATTGCCGGCTTGTGCCAATAGATACCACGGGATATAAAATCACTAATTAAAGATGTATTAGTACCCCCCCCCCCGATTTGAGAAGATTTTCCAATTATACAACCTATTGCCATAATTTCACCTCCAATCCTATGACTAAATCTGTCGCCGGTTTTGTTGCAGCTTCTGCATAAATCTTTACACCGCCGTCATAACTCTCTGTGTAACTCAATTTATCATAAGCAAGCTGCTCATTGATGTAGTTATCTTGGCTAAATATAGGATAAACATTGACTGCATCATTTGCTGAAAAACTACCAGTGATGTCAGCAACATACGGCGCTTCTGAGCCACTCCAAGCTGCTGCCGGCACTTTTACCTGTAAAGCTTTGCCGGCGCTGACATACTCCATAATTTGCGCCCTGCTCATGCCTTCTACAAATGATTTGCTATCGTCAATTACATATACTTTTCCGTTCAATGGATTTCCTCCTTACCATTCGTCGTCATGAGCTTTTTCCTTCAGCTCAAGCTCTTTTCTTTTTTAACTCTAACAGTGCTGGATCATTAGTATAACCTCTATCTTTACCCCAGCACTTTAATAAAAATATTCCAGCCGTTGTATTTGGCGGGATATATACTTCCTCTTCATACAGCTCAACAGTTTCTGTTTCCTGCAATCTTTTTCCAGTTTCAGAGTAAATGACATTCTTTACTTTCATACCCTTCTTAACAGTTTGCTTACCGCCAAGCGCACTTAAATACATAGCATTTTCAACATCATCAACAGTGTATTCACGACCTTTTTTTAACAGTTCCGCAAATTCTGTTTTTTCAACTTTGTATTTATTAAATGTTGAGTATGCAATACCTAACTTATTAGCGATTGACCGCTGAGTAAAGCCTTTTTTGACCCATACCTCTATATCTGCAAACCTGCTCCTAATTTTTGACTCATATGCATTTTTACGACCTTTATTAGCAGCCATTGACCTCGCCACTCTTATTAATAGCTACATTAGCAAGCATAGCACCAGACTCATCGACAAGATATCGTTTACCGTTGTCATTGATCCATCTAAGTTGGCCTGCAGATGCTTTAGCATAATCATCTGCTGATGTATAGTAATACCACTTATTGCCAAATGCTCGCCACTTTGGATAATCACTCTTGATATCTGTAATGGCAGCATAGATTTTTAAAATAGATTGACCATAAGTAGTACCGGGCACCGCCCAGCGCCCGTTTAAATCTGTCCAGTATGGCGCAATGCCACGCTTTACGAGATTAAATCGTGGGTCAATCAAATACTCACCTTTAGGTAAATCTAACGATGAGGCATATGCATATAAGTGCTGTATATGGGCCGTAACTCCATCCTCAATAGATGCAAATACAGCACCTTTGGCACCACCGTTGGTAGCACCTATGCCAGCAAAGTTATTTTGACTCTCTGATACTTGGCCTCCAAACTTAGCCATCCTGTCTCGTGTGCCATCTGACAAAAAGCAATGTCGCCTTTTACGTTGTATTTAGCGCCTATCTTTAAATAGGTGTTTGCAATATCCTTAAATCTTGGATTGAGTGTGGGATTTTTACTCTGCAGTTCAGCTTGCAAAGCGGCTGCACTTTTAACAGATTTACCCATAATAGCAATACCGTTATCTTTGTTTAATTCATTGAGTTCGGCTTGTATCATATTTAAAAATCGTACCCATCCCATATCTAACGTGCGATGAGGACAATACTTCACGCTAAAGTCTTGATGCTTCTTAACCTTCTCAATTCCCCATCCTTTTTCTTTTAGTTTAAAGGCTATAAATTTTGCTGCTAAGATTTCCGCTTCATCAAAACGCTTGCCACCACTCTTAGAGTAGCAAATTTCAACGGCAATCCCTTTTCTATTTCCTACCCCATTAGCGCCGTCACCGGCATGCCAAGCATTACGATCCTCTGGAATACCTTGTACAATTTCTTTATCATCAATCGCGTAATGATAAGATACTTGATTGTCATTTCTAATCATGTATGATACTTCATTTCTCGCTGAAGCATCATTTGCTGTGTTATGCACCACGATAAATTCAGGTGTCATGGCATACGGACATTTAATGCTATATTTATCTTCAGCCACTAAATTTTTAATAACATCCATAGTCTATCCCTCCAGCAAGTCATCGCAATGCTTTTCTAAATTTACTATGCGAGCCTTATGGTCGACACACTCTCTCTGTAACGCATGAATCTCAGTACCGTGAGTATCAACTCTTGATTTTAAATTTACTGTATCCTGATTAAGCTGCTTGAGCGTGAACGTAAGTTCAATCACACTCCTATTAAGGTCCTGTATAGGCTTATTGTCCTTTTTAAGCTCATCTTTATATTTCCATGCGATTCCGCAGAGCGCGATCAGTGCAAAGACAAGCAGCCCCATAAATGTATTACTGTCCATCTACTGAACCTCGTTTGACTGCTTAGTAAAATAATATGTAATAATGGCAGAGATCACACTGGACGTAACTGCAGCATCTATTTTGTTTGTAAGTGATAGAGCCACAAAGACCCCCATTGCACACAGGCTCCATAGGCTCTTTACTTTTAATAGTTCGGTTAATTTGTCAATTAATTGTTTCATTTTTATTCCTCCTGGCAGCCTGGCAGCAACAATGATAAGTGATCAAGAGCAGTAATGCTCTTGATCTTACGAAAGGAAAGAAGTTATCATTGTGCCAACCCCTTAGCACAATGCCATTATAAGCTTTTTTATCAACTTAAAACATGGCCCTTTTTATGACAAAAAAATGACACTTTAATGACACTTTAATGACACTAAAATGTCACTTTGCAAAATAAAAGAACGATTTTATTTAATCGTTCTCATTTTTTATTATCTCGTTAATAGCTTTATCTCCAAAAATAATTACTGAAATTCTGCGTATCAATCTTTTACGCTGCCTCCATACCTTACGCTCATCGATGTCTAGATTATTAGCGATGGTGTGTATCGATAATCCTGTTTTAAAATTTGCTCTAATATCAAATAATAATAGTCGTCTTTAACAACATCAAAGCATTGATTAATAATATCAAGCAAGATGCGATCATCGTCTACAATCTCTTTACCTCTTTGTAAGTCTCTGTATGATTGCAGTAATTTCATTGTTTTTTCTACCGGAGTTCCATTCTGTGCTGATATTTTTTCAATCAATGAGTTCATCATCGGATTACCTTTCGCACTTTTTCAAAATCTTCAGCTGATACATAATCCCTGACAAGATGGTCTGGCAAGGATAAACTCTGTGGCTTGTTTACACCCCAATCAAAGTATGCAATCAAATAGTGTGGTTCTCCATCAAATACACCGACCATCTCTACGCGATGGCCATTAACATAGTCTCCTTGCTTAATCTTCGGCTTCGTCATCTTGTCGTCATAATCAATTAATATTTTAGCCATTTTTATACCTCCATTTAGTATCCTGATAGCCTATAACGCTTTTCCCACTTCTTCACAAAATCTTGAGCTTCAGGATCAAGCTGACAGTTATTCTTTCCTCTAGCTTGGATGACCTTTTTACCTTTGAGTTCCAAAGTATAAAGCGGTCGATCTGCTTGAGTTTTTTCTCTGATAAAGAAAATTGCAGTTTCTTTTTTGCTCATCCGGTCCGCATAACTGCGGACACAGTGATGTAATGTTTCACTTTCATTGATCAACTCTTGTTGTGATTTTGCCGGCTTAATCACAATTTATCATCTTGATAAATATACTTTTTCAGCTTCTGATAAAATTCATCAAAACCTTTTTGCAAGATTTTCTTTTTCGTTTTTCTTATGCTCCTCAAAGACTTCATCATGAGCTTTATGAAGATCTTTTTGGATAAAGAATACGTGTATCATATAGGGGATATCCAAGTTCGACACACCATCGTAGGTAATCAGCATAAAGTGAGTGGTTAGTGCCTTTACGATAGACATGCTCGCAGAATTTTTTTTGCTTTTTTATTTCATCAGGCAAGAATCCATACTTTACTTCGACGACTCTGATACCCTTCAATTGTTCATAAGTTGATATTGAATACTTTTTTATGTGCCTTATGTCTATGATTGAAACTCTGCCTTGCTTTACATAAGCTCCCAATAGCAAGCTATACCAAAGATTTGCTCAAAATTTTTACCTTTTAGATTCAGATAACGAGCGGATGCCACCATTGAGTGATACCCTGCTTTTACCAGCAGCTCTATTTTCGGACGATCTCTATACAAATTAACATAATCAATGATACTCATATTTCTTTGCTTCATGTACTCATCATATTGGCAATACTTTAATCCAACTGATTCTAGTACAGCTTGGTTATAACCATGAAACGGTTCATAAAAATAATTCTGACAATACTTGCCTCGCTTCATTTCTTTAAATTTGCGATTCAGCAGTATATGTATCGGCGTACCTGTGGAATCATTCCAAATAAATCGATCGCCACTAAAATCCATAAGACAATAAGTATTTCCCTCAATTACTCTTTTGACTTCTCTAATATCAAATTTATATCTGTCTATCCTTGAGCTAATCCTTTTTTGACATTTAAATGTTCTTGAAAGCAATTTACCTTTATAGTTTTGAATCACGTCATAAGACAATTCCAAATAATCATTTGAAGAATTGACATCTGTCTTTATAAACTTCAACTCTTTACCACAGCTAGAGCAATGTACTTGTTCTCCATTTGTATATCTTTCTATACGATGAGTAATATCACCGCATTCGCTGCATTTAAAGTACCACTCTTTTTTATCCTTCACTTTACCACCATAAGCACTTTTTAAAACAGACATCTCATTCAAGCAAAATTCAACGATTCCCTCTGGCATTGGTAAATCAGCTTGAGCCAGTTCCTTCAGCTCCTCAGAGTTCTTCCTGCAAGTCATAACAGATCTCCAAACAGGCTCTGCTGGCCTTCACATGGTTTATCTTTTTTACCTTTACCGGCTCTGATTTTCTTAATCCCCACTTCCTGAGCTAACACTTCTACCTGCTTTTGTTTAACAATAGGTGCCGCTTTCTTGACCGCATTATTTGTCTGACTAACTGCTGTATTTGCAGATACATTGTGATTAATTTTTATATCATCCTCATCATAGTAGTGGACTGCCCAGCCATAAACTGTATCATCATCAATCACGGCACAATTACCTGTCTTACGCTTAGATGCTTTACCGGTTATGTATTGCAGCATTTCATCAAGTGATTTCTTAGGGTTATCAAGTTTATCCTTGATGTCATCTCTGCTTAATAGATACTGAGCAATAATTTTGATTGTGGGATTTGTACACTCAGTCAATTGCTTCGCAAATGTCATCACGGCCACCTACTTTCACTAACTCAAATCCTTGTTCTAAAAGTTGATTTTTATAACCTGTTGGATGCTGTGAGTATTTCTTGAGCGGTTCAATGATTTCTTTCACATATCCACTTTTTTTATTTTCCACTAGTGTAACAATTTCTTCGGACGTACTTCCAAAATGTTTTGTGATAACTAATCCATCTTTTTCCTTTCGCATGATCATGATTTTATTTCCTCCTAAACGATTTTATACTCCTCAAAAACTCTATCTTTATTGGCCTCTGCCTCGTCTCTTGATTTAAACAGCCAACCGCATTTTACCAGTGCTATATGCCCTAAATCTGATGAGTCGAAGTAATCATTAAATACATTTTTTATAGCTCCTATGTACCATACTTTGTCGCCATCCTCATGTTTATAATGATTCAATTTTTTATTTTCCATTTTCTGAAACCTCTTAAATCGCTTCAACGCAAATGTATATCCCCGGCACTGCCGCCCAGAATTTTTCAATGACTTCACTGCAAACTAAAGCGTCATCTCCCCAGTAACCACAAGCTGTCATGCAATCCTTCAGCAGCTTCTGCAAGTTATCCGTGTCAGGACGAGTGTATTTATACTCGCCGTCTTTATGTTTGCCAGTAATGGGGAAGCACCATTTTGTGACTAACCGCACAGGACTGGTATACTTATCCGCTGGGGCATATCGTGCCAGATTAGCCATCAACTTTGCTCTGGCTGCCTTGACCTCAGGCGGATCATAGAACCGACCCTTGCTGATCTTGTGCTGCTGAGCCGTTGCAGTAGGTGGCACCATTGCCATGAAGAACTCAGTCATGTGATTGGCCCATTGCCTTTAATGCACATTCCGTACAGGCTGCTTCTTTGACGATACCAACACGCAGACTATTTCTAAGCGTGTTGCTTTCCCAACAATCGCAACCGCAGACTGGGCACTTCTTCATGACCCATCCTCGATCTCTTGGCTTAGGTATATTTGTTACCAATGGCATACATGCTATTCTCATACGTTACACTCTCCTTCTTTTTACTTCTCCTGTCACAAAATCCAAAGGGTGTGGCTGTCAAAAGTGGGTGTGTGTCATAACCCCCCTCTTTAGAGGGGGTTATGACACCCCATTTTTGACACCCCACCGCGCCATTTAGATAGGTGTCATTTGACACTTTGACACCTTTTTTGACACCTTGATGTCACATGTCAAATTATGTTTTTGACACTTTGACATCCCAAGTGTCACATGTCATTTTTTGTTTTTGACACTTTGACACCTTTCTGACCATGCCCTTTCTATCTCTTTCATAATTCGGATTTGCATCAACTAAATCTTTAACATAGTTCCTACTTTTACCGATATGGGAAATCAAATCAGAGACAGATACTTCGCCGTTTTCTTCGCTGTCGCAAAACGTAAATGCACTTTCCAATTCTGATTGTTTTTTCAATTGTTTGTCTTCAACCGACACCGTACTCTTTTTCTTACTGCGGTAATTAGCATCATCCAACTGGATGTCCTTAAGCGTACCAATACGATCCACACGATGCACTGGATAATCAAACCATAGATTTACCGGCGCGAATTTAGGAAACTCTCTCAGCGTTCCTTCAATGCGCCATGCCGTCATTGCTTCGACTTTTTACGGATTTCCGCAACTTCTTCGATGATGCTTTCATAAACTTCCTTTAGATTTATACGGCAGATGGCCAGCATCTGAGTTTCACTACATTCATCATCCTGTGATGCTAGGTCTTCTTTACCGTACTTCTTCAACCAGCTCATGCACAACCTACACACCGCTTTATTACTTTCCTGCTTCAATGTGTCTTCGCTGATTTCTAGCTCTATCAAATCTAGCAGTGCATCAGGATCACGTGCAAACACTCCTGAGCCACTAGCTCTATCCATTGACCGCTTGCTGCCTTGACTACCTTTACTATGATGATGGCAGTAGATGACAGCGCAGCCCAGTTCAGTACACACTTTATCAAATTGATTGCAGAAATTCGCCATCTGATCAGCACTATTCTCATCGCCAGTAATGACCTTATAAATCGGGTCAATCACGATGGCTATATAATTCTTTTTAGCAGCCCGTCTGATCAACTTGGGAGCCAGCTTATCCATCGGTATAGATTTACCTCTTAAGTTCCAAATGTCGATGTTACGCAAGCTTTCTGCAGCCCATCCAAGTGATGTATAAACATCTTTAAATCTATGTAAGCAGCTGGCTCGATCAAGCTCTAAATTGACATACAGTACCTTTCCTTTTGCACAGGGCCAGTTAAACCACTTCTTACCCTCCGCAATCGCAATACACATCTCTATAAGAGCAAATGACTTACCAGCCTTAGATGGGCCGGCAATCAGCATCTTGTGCCCCTGCCGCAGCACACCATCAATCAGCGAAGGGGCCAGCGCAGGTAAATCATCCCAATACTCATTTAAACTCTCCGGCTCAGGTAGATCATCATTGACTGATTCAATCCATTCTTGCCATTCGTTCCATGAGTCCTTGCCAATATTGGTATCCATTAAAAATTGTTTTTTTCCATTTCTCATGACACCAGGCATTCTTGATAATCTGCTTGGATTTTTATTGGCCGTATCAATTTTAAGACCATTTTTTTTACAAACTTTATAAAGATAATCAACACGATTAACATATTCAGAATGATTTATAGCTTCAATTTTAACTATTGCATGAATACTTTTTTTACCGCTATATACAAGACATGCTACCGGCAATTCAAGTTCTCTGATAATTGCGTTCTGTTTTTCAAGTTCTAAGTCATCGGACTCAATTAGTGCATATTTAAAACTAACTACATTTTCATCTTTAATCCCTTTTCCATCCATCGGATTAAATCGTATCCATGCCCCTGCAGTCTCATTGTAATCACCTATGACGGATCCAATGTCACCCTGGCATTTGTTCAGCAACTCAATCAATTGACCAGCAGTACGATCTGATACGCCTTTCGATGGCATGTATTTACCGTCTTTTTCCCAACATTTAGTAACATAACTGACTTTATCAGAAGAGTCGAAAAGTGTTTCCAAATATTTGATTAATTCTTGTACTGGTTGCCATCGTGCTGGCTCGACAATTTCTTTGTCTTCAATCCAATCCTTGTCAATGATTACTAACTCATCGCGATATATCATATCATTCCAATCAAGGGCGCGGCTCTCTGTCGGTTCAAAATTCCACCCTTGATCTTTAGCCAACTGAACAATTGTTCCGCCAGTGACAGGGGTTCCTGCACCTTGAAACGTATCCCATTTTTTAAAACATTCAGCAGCATGATATCGAGCAGGATCGTTCTGGCTCCAGAAATCCCAATCACTTGCCGTATAGCCTTCATGTTTCAACGCCATACCTACATTGACCCACTCCTGATAATTTAATTGTGATGGGTCAATATGCTTTAGAATTTCCAGCAAATCAGTACGTTCCATGCTATTTAATCTCCTTCTTTATAGTCGTGAGGATTGATTCCATGAGGAATACTCCAGCCATTCGCAGCAATTCGATCAATCAAATGCTTTGCAGTTTCAAATTGCCATGTACCTACATGTTGAAAACCTTTATTCTCAAGGAATCGTATCTGTTTTGGTGTTGTCAGTCCTTCAGTGCGCCGTTTATCTAACCGATCCAGCAGCTTCGCTGCCTTACCGGCGTTATCAATCTGATCAGGCAAGATTCCCAGCTTTTCCAATGCTGCTTGCTGCTTTTCTGATGGTGGTGCCATTTCCCAACCAAATGCTGGCACATAATTTGATAGATCTTCAGCCTGTATACTCATTTCAAATTGCAAAGGGTCTACTAACTTACGTTTCCGCTGCTTCATTGCCGCAAGCTCTTTTGCCAGCGTTTCTTCACGCTGTTTAATGACATCATCGGCAGCGGTTGCTTCAGCTTCTTCAATATCAAATGCAATCCCTGGCTGCTGTTCTAAATTCTCAGTCATTTTCTTTGCTACTTCTTCACTCTCACAAATGAGAGATGCTGGATGACAGAGTTCGTGCCGTTCTGTATGCCATAAAAAGTCCAACAATAATAGATCGATCTTACCGGCCGAGAGACGCGTGCCTCTACCCACCATCTGACTATAAAGGCTCCTCACCTTTGTTGGTCTTAATACGATGATACAATCAACAGACGGACAGTCCCATCCCTCCGTAAGCAGCATTGAGTTGCATAATACGTTATATTTATCTTCTTCAAAATCTTTCAGGATTTCAGCACGATCGCTGCTCTCACCGTTCACTTCAGCGGCTCTAAATCCTTTGTCATTTAAAATATCGCGGAATTTTTGCGATGTCTTAACTAATGGTAAGAACACAACGATTTTTCTATCCTTGCAATAATTCAACATTTCATCTGCAATCTGATATAGATATGGATCTAATGCTGTCCCTATATCACTTACCTTAAAGTCACCAGACTGGACTCCAACACTGGACAGATCCATCTTTAATGGGACTGTAAGTGCCTTGATAGGTACTAGGTATCCACTTTTGATTGCTTTTGGCAATGTATACTCATATGCAAGACTTTCAAAATATTGTCCTAAGTTACGCATATCACCGCGATCTGGTGTAGCAGTAACGCCTAATACTTTAGCTTCACTAAAATGTTCCAATACTCTCTGATAGCTGTTTGATAAGCAGTGATGTGCCTCATCAATGATGATGGTATCAAAATAATCGTCCGAAAATTGATTCAAGCGTTTCTCTCTCATCAATGTCTGAACACTACCTACAACAATCCGATACCAACTATCACGACATGATTCCTCAGCTTTTTCAGTTGCACATCCTAAACCGGTTGCTTGATGTATCTTATCCGCAGCTTGATCTAACAGTTCGCCACGATGTGCCATGATCAGCACACGATCACCTTGACTTACACAATCCTCCGTAACTTTGGCAAATACAATTGTTTTGCCGCAACCGGTGGGTAAGACAAGGAGCGTCTTTTTAACGCCCTTGTTCCACTCATTAAATATAGATTCTTTAGCTTCCTGTTGATAAGGTCTTAATTCCATAATCTAGCCTCTTAAAACTGGCCCGGAACATAACCTTTTGACTCTTCTTTTGGATAGAATCTTTTAACCTCATTATATTTGTTACCATTGTATTCTTTCGTTCCAATCTTGCAACGGCCACTTGAACCTGGAACGATATTCCAATTCATTGGTACTCTTTCACCCTTCTTTTTCTGACCAATGGATGAAAAGAAAGATGACACCATCGGTTCTGTTCTTGTATGTAGAAAAAGGTTATGCTTGATTGTTACTTTTCACCATCAGGTGTATATACTCTTAGATTCAATATTGCTTTATTACATGGAGGAAGTTTCTCACTTCCTTCATGACGTCCGCGTTCTAAACTTTCAACAACAAAATCATAATCTCCAGCTGGCAAGATGACATATTCATCCGCATCTTTCATAATGGTATCGTTCCATCCTAATTCTCTTTCAATTTCTGACATCTATTTTTTCCTCCTTAAATGGTAGTTTTCTTTCTTGCTTAATCATTTCCAATACTTGTGGCCAAGCACCAATGAGTACACCCTTAACAAATTCAGGATCATAATTCTCGATTGGTGTGTTATACGGATAATATCCCTTTTGACTTACTACAGATTTAATCTCATCTGGTAAAACATTTTCTTTCTTCATCAAATCCGCTAGAGCCCGTGGAATACCTGCATAATCAATTTCTTCTGCTTTTACTTCCGATTCTTTTTAACATCCACGATGTCATTCATATATTGCTGATTAATATCAAATGTTTCTTTAACCAGAGCTGAACTTACTACTGGCTGCACATCAGGCATTGATTTAATCTGTGTATCAAACACATGAGCGATAGCAGCAAATTCAAAAGGAAGTTCCTCTTGTAACCCATGCCGATTCTTTGCATCCCAGCAGCTGTGATGGGAAGTATACATGATCCGTTGGCCTCCCTGAGCCTTGTTCTTGCCCTTCTGAGCACCTTTGCCATCAACATTGATGACTAAGGTCTTGTAGTTAGCAAACAGCACCATATCCGCCCATTCTTTAACCAGCGGTGCTGTCTTTTTTTGCAATTTTAATTCCCAACGGTCATAAGCCCCAAGCTCGTCTGGCTGCTCAAACTTACGCATCATCGCATGAGCTGTAATAACTGCATTGATACCTCGTTCAGTAAGCTCACTCAATAGGTTCAGCAGCTTCCCAAATTCATCAGCCAGATAAACATACCCTTTACCATAGCCAGGATCCTCTATGCCTGACCAATGGTTACGTGCACAAATTTCGGATATACACAATGTTTCGGCCCAATCTGCTGTATCGATCACGAGTGTCTTACACAGACCAGGCGTACTAATAACATAACGTACTTCTTCAAGTAACATCGTCCAGCTTGATGGTTTAGGCAGTCGTGCTACATCCATATGTGTTGTAGAACCTTCTGTATCAATAAATAGTGGTTCTGGAAACTGTGATGCAAAAGTTGATTTACCAATTCCTTCTGGACCATAGACAACGACCTTTTGTGCTGCCTGTATTTTTCCTCGTGTGATTTCCATTAGAAACTACCTACCTTCCATTCTTTCTTTTCAAACTGCTGTTCAAATTCAGGATTTATGATAGCTGGCTTACCTTGTACATAGCCATCCTCAATAATAATGCTGCATTCATCACCCGTCGAAACTCTAGTTGCGATTGCCTGAAGTCCTTCCTGTTCTAGCCAATGGCCAAACTCATTCATGGTATCCAAATCCATTTGTTCAAGCTTATCCAGAAGCACGAAACCACATTTAGGATTTAATTTGCGGACAATCGCAGTTGCTACCTTCAGCTGATCTGAACCAGACATGTTATCCCATTTATAACCTTTATAGATCAGCTCACCATTCTCAACTGATAACTCCGGTAATGGCATATCCGCTTTATTGAGCAGTTCAAACTTTGCATTTCGGAGCTGATTGATCTGGCTGTCAATGAATCGTATTGATCTTTATAATTCTTTGCATCTTCCTCAGCTTTTTCTTTATCTAAATTGGCTCTTACTTTTCTATTGATTTCATCAATGTTAGCAATACTTGCTTCAAGCTCAGCTGTCGATTCATCTTGCAAATCGAGCGCATCCATCTGAGCAATATTCAAATCGTTTAGGCTTTGATCCAGACTTGCCTTTTTTATCTGAAGCTGTTTTTCTAAAGCAGCCACTTCAGATTGCAATGAAGTAACCGTCCATTTGATCTGTTCTACCTTTTCACGTTTTCTTTGATTATCACCATTGCGTGCCAGAATATCTTGCTGTTGCTTGATCAGCTCTGATGGTGATACCAATTCCTTAGGCGCTTCCTGATAAAACACTTGTTCATCAGCATACTTCTGCTTTTGATCAGCAATCTGGCCGATTGTTCTGCGTTGGTTATAAAGCTCCTGTTCCTCGATCTCAATCTTAACCAACTGATCACCAACACCAATAATCTTTAATAGCGTCTGTGCCTTTTCTTTACCGGTTGATTCCATAAACTTTGGCAGGTCAATGGCCAACTGCTCCACAAACTCATTGAGCAGCTGCTGGCCACCTTTCCTACCATTAGGATCAGTGACTTTCAGATCACTGTTCTTGCCTTTACGTTCTACGATCAGACCGTTAGATAATTGTACCTTTAGAGCCGGTGGAAGCACTGAGCCTTCACGCTGAGGTTGTGACGGCCGGTGCTTTTCGCCGCCTAATGCCCATGCAATCGAATCAAGCACTGATGTCTTGCCTTGATTGTTTTTGCCACCAACTACTGTAAGACCCGTCAGTGTAGGTTCGATTTTCACAGCTTTAACACGCTTTACATTTTCGATTTCTAGTTTGTTGATTTTGATGTTATCCATTGTAATCATCCTCTTTAGGTAGCGAGCATTCGATGTCAAATTCAAAAACCATCGCATTATGCTCATCAATCAATATTTTTTTATTAGGATAATAGCGTTTGAGCCATTCCTGTAAAGGCTCAGCTAGTATTTGTAATTCTTTATATTTATCCATTTGATACTCCTTCCGCTGCAATCTGCAGCATGATTTCATAAATCTTCCAGCAGTCCTCATTCTCAGGATTCCAAACCTCACGGATCTCTCTGATCGTGTTTCGTTGGCCAATCCATGGAATGCTGCCATCAGTATATTGACTTAATAAGTAAAATAATTGAGCTAATCCAGCATCCTTAGATGGATAGCTGCAATAATCATCACCGCATTTGATACCGGCAGGATTATTGTTTTGCATCCACATCAGTGAGCTGCCATTGCCCGTTTCCAGAATCCACGTTGCCAGTGCAAACGATGGATCCACATTGTAATCGATCGATAGGATGGTGAAATTAACAGGTTCTAGGGGAAGAGAATGTTCATTGATGTATCGATCAATTATATATACCGGCGTATGCACGCCATCAATCCGCATGTCTACACCATTGTTTAGTCATTGGTAATATGATAGTTCTTCTTCAAGTTGGCTGATTCTGATTTCATATGCTCTAAGGTGTTCATTGCTGCTTGCTAAATCAGCAATAGCAGTTTTTAGCAGTATGCTCTAACTGGTTAATCACGTCCTGCTGCGCAATGATAGTTCGGTTTTTACTTTGGCAGTCTATGTAAAGGGCTAAGCTGCCAATAACTAGCATTAGCACTAAAGCTACTATCAATATCATGGGTTTGTTTGTCTGCTTAATATACTTGTACATTGTTCCTCCTTGCCTTTTTATTGGCATATGCTATAATTGAGTTGATAATATTGACATGTTATCAACTTTGAGATACTAGCTTTGGTCGGCGCGGGTATCTCTTTTTTGTTGCTCGGCCGCTTCGATCGCAGCAAGCTTTCTGATACGCACTTCATCAATCATCAGATATTTTATAGCTGCTGCTGTTGGTACTTTGTCTTCACATGGCAGCAGCTTCCCACTCTCGATGATTTTCTGCTTTACTTTTTTAAGTTCCAACGCTTTACACGGCCCGCAGTCAAAAAGTATTTGGAAAGTAGCCGTTGATTGCTCAAGTAAATTGAGCACTGTCAATTTTTCTGATGCAGTGTGTATCCTCGACTTCTGTGGCATTATTACACCTCCTTTCAAACTTGCAAGCTGTGCATATCTAACTCGAAGTGTTTGCTTAAAGCGAACTTATCGCCTAAAAAATAAGATCTTCTTTAATGCCGAATAATTCACTCAGTCTCCGCAACTCGCTGCCATTAGGGATAGTATTGTAATTTTCCCAATTCCAAACTGTTTTCTCAGAAACTCCCATGAATTTCGATACTTGTGCTATCGTTAAATTCTTATTTACTCGACAAGCTTTCAATGTAAATGTTGGAGCATTTTTTATCATTAACTCACCTCCTAGCATCATTATAGTTCGCTTAAAGTTTATTGTCAACTTAAAGTTGTAATTTTTTACTAATTACCATTGATTTAATTTGCTTAAAGTGATATAAAATATATAAGCGAGGTGCTATATGGAAAATTCAAGAGAAGTATTTGCAAAAAATTTAAGATATCAGTTAATGAAAAATAAAAAAAGCCAAAATGACCTTGCTCATGCCATTGGAGTCAGCAAGACTACTATATCTGAATGGCTTTCTGGTAAAAAATATCCAAGAGTAGATAAATTACAAACTATCGCAGACTATTTCGATATTTATAGATCAGATTTGACAGATGAAAAACAAGATTTATTGGCAACTAAATTACCAGTATATAAAAATATATCGAGTGATTTTCCCATTATGAATGATACGAATATCATAGGTACGGAGGACTTTCCGTCAGACTTAACAAAACCAACCGATTACTTTGCGTTATTGGATAATAGCAATACGATGATGCCTTTCAAGGGGATACAGCACATTGTAATTGCTAGGAAGCAAAATTATGCAAAAGATGGTGATATTGCAGTTGTATTAATAGATAATGATGATGCTATTATCAGACAAGTAAAAAAAGAAAAAAGACCTTCTAATATTAAAAGCTAAAAGATCCTGACATTGAAGATTTGTATTTCACTGAGGAGGCAATGAAAGTACATAATATAAGATTTATAGGCGTTGTAGAAGTTAGCCGAATCCATTGGTAACATGAAAAGGAGAACTTTTCAGTTCTCCAAGAAATATCTCGAGATAGCATTACTTATAAATTCCTTCTCAGCATCAGAAAGAACCCTATTTGTTATTATTTCAACAGTTAGTTTACTATAATTGACGGTTATCTGATGACAAAATTCGTTAACGATATACTTAATTTCTACACAGTGATTCATAGTTTCTCCATTCTGGGGTTTGTGGCAACTATAAATACTCGTGACGTCACTATTATATTCTATTGCATTAGGTCATTTTATAAAATAGGTAATATATGTAAAATTATATTTAATCATTTATTTTGCAAATTTAAAAATCACTCCATGCTGCTAACAAGGAGTGAATCTGCGATACTACTAATATCGCTGGTACAATAAAAATTTGTTTTGCGAACTAGTTTTTTATTGTACCCAAATTGTATCAAATTTATATGAATTTAACAAGGAGGGTTTCGTATGATCGAGAAAGTAAAAGTAAAAAGTAAAAACCGGTAAACTTGACAAGGAAGGCAAGCCACTTTATAAAGAAGTCGAAAAATACAGATTCAGATACTACTACACAACCATCACGGGACAAAGACGGCAAAAGAATAGCAAACGTTATGATACTATCAAATTGGCTAAAAAAGCTGAAGAAGATTTTATTGCCAACCATTTAAACCAAACAACAGCAAGTGGAGTAAAATTTTCTACTTTATTAACTATGTACAAAAATGATATGATCAATAACAATGAAGAGACAACCTTAGTAACCAAGATGAGTAAAATAAAGGGACATATAGAACCTTATTTCAAAGATTTAATGATTGAAAATATTACACCGTTAACTATTAGACAATGGCAAGATACGATGTATTCTAAAGAATATGTTAAAGAAACCATTAAGCAGAAAGGCAAACCAGATATTAAAGTCATGGCAAAATTCAAAAAGAGTTATCTAATGGAATTACACACTTTGTTAACTACTATACTTGAATATGGTGTTACTTATTACGGTTTACTGAAAAATCCAGCTAAAGTACAAGGTAATTTCAAGAGAAAAAAAATTGAAGTTTCAGCAGATAAAGATGAAGAAAATTATTTCACAATCGAAGAGTTTAATTTATTTATTAAATTTGTACCAGAAGCATATTCTGACTTCTTTAACTTCATGTATTATACAGGTTGCCGTCCTGGTGAAGTGTTCGCCCTTACATGGGACAAATACAACGGGAAGTCTATAAATATAAATCAATCTCTAAGCCGTAAAGCATTAAAAAGGCGGATACATACTAAAAAGCCCTAAAAATGAAGCTTCAATCCGAGTAATTGATTTATCTAAAAATATAATAGAAATTCTCAATAAGAGAAAATTGAAAGAAGAGAAAAAATATGGCTTCAATGACAACTGGTTTATTTTTGGATCATATAAACCTCTCTCAGAAACCACTATACGAAGAGTTGCGGATAAAGCTATGTTAGCAGCCAACTTAAAACACATAACACTTCATGGCTTTCGACATTCTCACGCATCTTTGCTTATCAATGGAAATATGAATATTAAATTAATCTCATCAAGATTAGGACATTCTAGTGTTACTGAAACTCTTGACACTTATACGCATATGTTTCCAGAACAACGTGAAATTTGTGTTAATTACCTTAATGCTATATTTAATAAATTAGGCCAGTAAAATGACCTTTTTTAATATTTTATGTCTTGTTTTTAAGACCTAAATAAGACCTAGACATTATCAGTATAATAAAAACGCCCAGTAAAAGGCGTTTATTTGTAACTTGGTGGAGCTGGCGGGAGTCGAACCCGCGTCCAAAAATAGTTCCTCGTACAGACGTCTACAGTTTATTTCATACTAATTACTCAGCAAGTAGCGATGAACAAACTCTTCCTGAGGCGTTTGATGGAATTTTCATGATGCACTTCTCAAACAAAGGTACACCCCTATCCTTTATCTCTTACACCCAAACCAAGCCTAAAGGCAAAACCTGATTGGACGGCTGCAAACCAGTTGTTAGGTTAATTAAGCAGCAAAAGCAACTTGACGGTTTCCACCGAATAAGTTTGCTAAGAAATTTTTTCCAGTTATTTTTTAAGCCTTTACGTAGCGACACGACTGCAGTCTGCACCAAACATATCCCTGTCGAAACCATGACAGCCCCATGTTGCTGCCTACATATTATAACATAGGCAAGGGTATTTTCAACTCAATAATGACTTCTTAATGCTTTCTCAATTTCACGCTTGGCATCTCGTTCTTTCTCACTGTTGCGCTTATCATGCAGATCCTTACCTTTAGCAAGAGCAATTTCCACTTTTAAACGCCCTTTACTCAAGTATACGGACAATGGCACGATCGTATACCCCTTCAGTTTAACCTTATCCTGAAGTTTACGAATTTCCGTTTTATGAAGCAATAACTTACGCACCCTTGTTTCATCATGATTGAAACGATTACCATATTCGTAAGGGGAAATATGCATTTCCTTAACAAATGCTTCATTGCCGGAAAAACTGATATATGAATCCTTCAGCTGGACATGGCCCAGTCTTACCGATTTAATTTCCGTTCCCTGCAGCACAATACCGGCCTCATAGCGATCCTCAATGAAATAATCATGACGCGCCTTACGATTCTCTGCAATTAATTTCCCCATACTCTCAACTCCTTTTAATAAATAATTTCGAACTGATCATTCATGATCTCATTCACAGCATCAATGAAAAACTGACGGGTTATCGTCTGTCCCGCATAGCCATTTAAGCCATGCTGGGAAGCCAGTTCATCAGTATAATCTTTTAATAAATAAGATTTAAACTTAGTAAATACCGGTTCAAAATGCGTAACTGTCGGATAGAATTTCACATTTTCAATGCTGATTGCACCTGTCTTGCCATTTTTCTGATCGACCAGGATGCCATACCGCCCAGCATATTCAAATCACCATCCTGAGCCGACATAAAATTCCCCAGCGAATATATTACCAGCGTCTGATTGCCATTCTTACCTTCAACCCATTCCATCGGCTGAATGACATGCGGATGCTCACCGATTACCACAGCAACCCCCAGATCAGCAAGCAGCTGTGCGAAATATCTTTGCTCCTCACTGGGTATTGTAGAATATTCGATACCCCAATGCATTGAAACAAGAATCGCATCACATTTGCCTTGCAGAGCCTCAACATCCTCACGAAGCCGCTCTTCACTGTAAATATTCACTAAATAGTCTTTACCCTCAGGCAAAGGTATGCCATTGGTACCATAAGTATAACCTAAAACACCAAATTTTACACCATTTCTTTCAATGAATTTATTCTGATAACGTTCCTCTTCAGTTCGATTCAAGCCCGTTGTTACAATTTCAGGATACTGTTCCCAAAAATTTTCAGAACTGATAATGCCTTCCTCGAATTTATCCATTGAATGATTGCTGCTGGAGGCGATCCAGTCAAAGCCGGTATTAACCAGTGCCGTACCGATCTCCTGCGGTGAGTTAAACATCGGATAATGACTTAATCCCAGCTCAGTGCCGCCCAATATCGTTTCCTGATTGATGTAAGCAACATCAGCTGCCTGTACATAGGCTTAATTTCCTCATACAGTTCATCAAATTCATAGCCCTGATGCCGGACTTCAGAATCATAATAAATAGCGCCATGAATCAGATTATCCCCAACCGCAATAAAATCAACAATACGATCAGGCTCCGGTTCTTCTATTGGCATCTCTGCCTCAGGTTCTTTTATTTCAGGAACATCTACGGACTCCTCTGCCCTGCTGCAGCCGCTCAGCAGCAAGAATGCTGAAAGAATTACGATGAGCTTCTTCATTTCCGCTTCCTCTTTTCAAATTCCTTCTTACTCTTCTTAGGCTTATGCTCCGGCTTTTTCAGCTTCTTATCTTTTTTATCCTTGCTCTTTTTATCCTTATCTTTTTTGCTCTTCATGCCCTTCTCGTTTATCAGCTGAAAATCAACCTGCTTTTTAAAGCGGGAAGCATCAAGAACCTTCACCATGACCGGCATACCCATTTTCAAAACTGTTCCGCTGCCGCGTCCAATCAATGAGCGGCTATCCTCATCATAATCATAATGATCTTCAAGGTTGGAGACATGAACCAGGCCTTCGATCGTATTTGCTAATTCCACAAAGATGCCAAACTTTGTCACACTGCTGATGATGCCTGGATATTCTTCACCGATATGCTTTTCCATGTATTCAGCTTTCTTCATATCATCAACATCACGTTCTGCCATGACTGCATTCACTTCCGTGTCACTGCACTGAATTGCTGCTTTTTCCACCCACTTTTCATCCTTCTCCATAATACCGGCATCAGTTAAACCGTTAATGTAATACTTTCTCAGCATCCGATGAACGATCAAATCCGGATAACGGCGGATTGGTGAAGTAAAGTGCGTATAGTCATTCAATGCCAAACCAAAATGTCCGATTGGCTTGGCATCATAGCGTGCCTTAGCCATACAGCGTAAAAGATATACAGACAATACAGGATATTCAGGAGTATTCTTAGCATCCTCCAACATCTGCTGACACTGCTTAGGCCGCAGATTCATTACATTGCCTTTAAACTTATAACCCATGATATTGGCAATTTTCACAAAATCACGCATTTTCTTAGGCTCCGGCTGTTCATGAATTCGGTAAACAGACGGTATTTCCATCCATTTCACATGAGCGGCTACACACTCATTGGCCTGAATCATAAAATCTTCAATAATCCGCTCAGCGATACCCCTCTCACGCAATACTACGTCGATCGGTTTTCCTTGTTCATCAAGTATCACCTTTCCCTCACGGGTATCAAAATCAATGGCTCCCAGCCCTTCACGACGGGTACGGATAATCTGACTTAAGGCCAACATATCTTTTACCATTTCAAGCAGGTGCGGGTATTGAGCACAAGTTTCTTCATCGCCGTCAATAATTTTATTGACTGCGGTATAAGTCATACGCTCCGTAGTCTTAATAATCGAAGGATAAATTTTATATGAGGTTATCGTACCGCTTGTATCAATATTCATATCACATGTCATTGCACAGCGTTCAACCTTAGGATTTAAGGAACAAATACCATTCGATAAATAATGCGGCAGCATCGGCACCACCCGATCCGCGACATAAACCGAAGTTCCGCGCTGATAGGCTTCCGCATTGATCTCACTGCCTTCTCTGACATAATAGCTGACGTCGGCAATATGTACACTCAAACGATAACCGTTTTCTATTTTACTTACACTTACCGCATCATCAAGATCCCTGGCATCCTCGCCATCAATCGTAATAATCAGCTCATCAGTACAATCAACACGGCCGGCCTTATCCTTTTCCTGAACACTCTCCGGTATATTCTTTAATTCATCCAGCACGGCCTGTGGGAATTCCGGTTCAATGTTATGCTCCAGCAGTACCGACAAGATATCCACACCCGGATCATACTTGTAGCCAATTACCCGTTCAATTTTGGCTTTTAAAGTTTTTGCCATATTTCGTGATGACAACCAGTACCTTGGAATCATTAACAACCTTAAAATCCTCCATATTCGTGATCGTAAACGTATGATCATTAAAATTACTGTCAGGCAGAAAATACTTTCGGCCATCCCGAACTTAATCGTGCCGATGACATTTTTTGTATTCCTTTCAAGAATACGCACTACCGCCGCTTCGCTGCTGCCATCAGGAAATGACTTTGTCTGAGCAAAGACAACATCATTATTTAGGGCAAGATTCATACTTTCCCGATTAACATACCAGCTGCCCTCATCCGTGTCAATAAAGCCAAACCCTTTTGGATTGACCTTTAATACACCCTTGACATAGCCAAGCTCCTCTGCCAGAAAATAACGGTCACGCGCATCCCGGACAAATACGCAGTCATCCTCTAATTCATTCAGAGCCTTCATTAACTCTTTAAATTGATTGGCTCCCTGTATATTTAATAATTCCTGATACTTGTCAACACTTATCCCTTTATTCCGATACTTACTGCTGGACATCATATCCAGACATAATTGCTTAATATCCATAAGCTCACCTTCTTTCCTTGATAAAAATAAAAAAGACCATGGTCGGTCTTTATTTAATACTCATTACTATTACAATAATGAAGAACAGAATTCCAGCAACCATTGTCATGTTGGAAATTACTTTTTCCGGTCCTCTTTCTTTTACATTTGTGAAGAGGTTCAACCCCTCAGCGCCTGTAAATGCTCCAGACAAACCATCGTTCTTACCACTTGCATTAAAGAGAGAATTATTAATACGACCGATACAATCATTAATAAAATGTCTAACATAATAAGCCCTCCTTTCCTACGTACTTTTTAAGTATACCAATATTAATTAAAAATTGCAACATATACCGGTAGATTATATCAAAACTTCTCTATATTTACAAGCAATTTTTAACAATCAGGCTGAAACAGCAGGAAAAGTCTTATTATCTACTTATTATATATCCATCAAAACGCATAATACCTGAATTTTCACGAACGTATCTGAAAATAATAAATACGATATAGTTTATCCGCCCAACTATTGGCATAAAATAAGCGAAATGCCCATTTAGTTAAGCCAGATAGTTTGTCTGACCATTGCTTTTCTGTGAAGGAGCGAATGGCTGTACAGCATATACCTGCATCCAGGCTCTCAAACACTGTTGGATCATCCATTCCCCAACGGATCACAGCACCCATTGCATTCACTGGATTCTTATATTTAGACCACCATACCGCTGACTTAGAGTAAGCATCAAAAATATAGTCAGCCTTCTTAAACTTTTCTTTAAAGCAAAAATCAGTGCTTTGTTTTCTTCTTCACTCAGATACATCGTTAATCCTTCAGCTACAATCAGTACTGAGCTTTGATTACTGATTTGAATCTGATTCAGCCACTCAAAGACAGCACAGATGACGCAATCATATGATAACGCCCATCCTCCTGATAATAATTCTTACGCACGGCAATCACATCCGGAAGATCTAAATCATACCATTGCTCATAATCACCTGCCACGCGCAGACAGCGGGCATCTAAGCCGCAGCCAAGCATAATGATGACTGCATGCTCATGAATTTGGATAAAAGCTCTGACATACTCATCTAAAATCGCTGCTCTGATACCCATGTATATGGTAAGGAACCTGGACTTAAACGCATGGTCAAAATCATAGTCAGCACTGCTGACAATTTCAGCCGCCTTTTCATCCTTTAAAATATCACCATATTTATGTACTTCCGCCTTACTATATAGCGGAATAAACAGCGTTTCACTTTCCTTTGTCAGTTTTTTCATCATTTTTCAATCCCTTCAGCCATCAGCTTATCACCATCTTAAGTATAGCATTTAAACACCTTAAACGCACCCATCCATATCCTTTATGACAATTCTGAAAGCAAGAAAAAGATTTGTACTGTCTTTGAGAGTACTTTTTCCTAAACTTATTCATGTTAGGACACAAGTCCTTAAGTATTTGTTCTCTTTTACCATTGTATACTATTTTTATACAATGATTTCATCTGTTTTATTTTCATTTTCAAAACTTTTTCTAAATAAATATTGCTGCTTTGACGCGTGAAAATACAATTTCCTATATCATAAAAAATCCACGTTTCTGAGAACGTGGATTCATTTATGATTAAATCAACTATTTAGCAATGTTATAGAATGCTGTTTTGCCTGATGGGAATTCAGCTGAAGCGCCTAATTCGTCTTCAATTCTGATTAACTCATTGTATTTAGCAATACGGTCTGTTCTTGACATTGAACCGGTCTTAATTTGACCTGCATTGAATGCAACTGCGATATGAGAAATCGTAGTATCTTCAGTTTCACCTGAACGGTGAGAAACAACAGCAGTATAACCAGCTTCTTTAGCCATTTGCATAGCATCGAAAGTTTCTGTCAATGTACCGATTTGGTTAACTTTGATCAGGATAGAGTTAGCAGTATTTGTTTCAATACCTTCTTTTAAGATAGCAGGGTTAGTTACGAACAGGTCATCACCAACTAATTGAACTTTGTCGCCCAATTCAGCAGTCAGTTTTCTCCAGCCGTCCCAGTCTCTTTCACCTAAGCCGTCTTCGATTGAAATAATTGGATACTTAGCAACAATGTCTTTGTACCAAGCGATCATTTCATCAGTAGTCTTATTGCCTTGACCTGATTTCTTTAATTCATACATCTTAGTTTCAGTGTTGTAGAATTCAGAAGCAGCAACGTCCATTGCGATCATGAAGTCTTCACCAGGTTTGTAACCGGCAGCATTGATAGCTTCCATGATTACTTCAAGAGGTTCTTCATTGCTTCCTAAGTTAGGAGCATATCCGCCTTCATCACCAACAGCAGTGATGTGACCTTTAGCTTTTAATACTTTCTTCAGATTGTGGAATACTTCAGCACCCATTCTTACAGCTTCCTTGATTGAACCAGCACCAACCGGCATAATCATGAATTCCTGGAAGTCAACTGAAGAATCAGCATGGCTGCCGCCGTTTAATACGTTCATCATTGGCAAAGGAAGTTTCTTACCGTTGAAGCCGCCTAAATATCTGTATAAAGGCATGCCATAGTAATCAGCAGCTGCATGTGCGCAAGCCAGTGATACACCTAAGATAGCATTAGCGCCTAATTTAGATTTATCTTTAGTACCATCCAATTCGATCATCTTGTTGTCAATAGCAACTTGATCAGTAACGTCCATACCGATTACTTCTTCAGCAATAATGTCATTAACGTTGGCAACAGCCTTTAATACACCTTTGCCTAAGAAGCGTGATTTATCACCATCACGTAATTCAAGAGCTTCACGTTCACCAGTTGAAGCACCAGACGGAACCATTGCGCGTCCAAAAGCACCAGATTCAGTAGTTACTTCTACTTCGATAGTAGGATTACCACGTGAGTCTAAAATTTCGCGAGCGTAAACATCAATAATAGTTGACATAAATATAAGTCCTCCTTGATCATTTTTACACAAGAAGTATACCACAGTTTTATCTATAAATAAAGCTATTTATGCTTCTTAATTTGCTTATTCTTAAGTAAATAAAAGCCGAAAATAACAAGGATCGCAGGCCAATATTGAATAAAGGCAAAAGAAAGCGTATACACGATTTGTTCCAAGTCAAAATTCGGTTTCAGCAGCAGGATAAAGCCAGTGCTGATTAAAATAATTCCGATGCGACGGCGCATAATTTTCACTCCTTATACATAGTATAGAGGCAGTGATTTAAAAATGCTGTCGATATAAGGATCGTTTACCAATCATCGCCGGTAACTTTTCACCGATATAAGCTTCTACGGATGAAAACGGCAGATTCAGCAGATAAGCGGCTTCGCCGTGAAAATAGTTGGCTGCCTGTTTTGCATAAGCTTCCTCATAGGGCTGCAGACGCTGATCCTGACCATGCAGATAGGCTGATTTAATCACTCTGATCCATTCCAGCTCATCATATTTATCCATCGCCTGCTGATAAAATTCTTTTCTTACCTTTTCATTCGGCGCCTGAATCACCGTAATAAAACCGACACGGTCAATCATTTCAATTATTTTTTCCTTTGAACATATTTTTCTTACGATATCCGCAGCCTTCAGTTCAGCAAGCGTACCATCGCTGACACATTGAAAACAGCCTTCAGTTGTCTTAAACCAAATACCGCCCTCACGATGAACGACTGCCTCAGATGCCGACAGATCCCGGAATTGCTTTTCTGTCATATCGGCTAGGCTGCCTCAATCTGCTTTAAAATAAACGGCAGTACCTGATCGCGTTCAATGTGCAGGACGTAAGCAAACTCTTCATAGAGAATTTTCTCCGCTTCCGCAAAGATTTGTTCATCCGCATTATGCAGCTTTCTGCCCTTTTGCTGCTGCTCCTGCTGATGCAGATATAAGGTTTTAATCAAGCTGATCAATTCAGTCCGATCACTGCCCTTTAAAATGTTCCGGTACTTCTCTTTACGCAGATTATCATTATCAATCCAGATCAATGACTTATCCGGCATCGTTTGAATCAATCTGTAAATTTCATCAGATGACAAAGCCTTACGCATTTTAGCCATTGCTTTTTCATTATGAACAGGAACCGAAATCACCGCATTTTCATTATAAACCGGTTTCAGAATATAGTATTCATTCACTTCACCATTTATTTTTTGGTTGTAATATCGGTTATTTTGCAAACTCCCTGTGCGCTGTATAATACAAGATCATCTACTCTATACATACCTTCACCTCTTTCTTTTACTGCTGCTCAACCTGCTTTAAATAAAAAGCGTGCAGTATGCTCTAACTGGACTTACGTTCCGCAAAGCAAACTACACGTTGAGTTCACTATTAGTATACCACAAATCAGCGAAAAATGCATGTTCATCAAGTAAAAAAGCGGATTTAACCGCTTTTTACTTATTTCTGATAATTGATTTAACCTTATAATTATTAGCTTCAAGATCCTTCGCCAATTCATCTGTTTCCATCAGATTTGTCCGCAGCACAACTTCGCACTTCGGATCATCCGCATGATCACGGTAAACGCCGAGATGGGAGATGTTCGCGTTGTTATTGACAAATATTTTGGAGATAGTTCCAATCACACCGATGCCATCTTCCACCTCAACCGCAACACGGCTGCCTTTTTCATTATAACCAAGCAGATCCAAAAATGCCTTAAACAAATCATTCTGAGTCAGAATTCCGACAATTTTATCATCATCGCTCACAACCGGCAAACAGCCGATATCGTATTTCAGCATTAATAAAGCTGCTTCTTCAAGCAGATTATCCTCATGAATCGTAATTAAATCCTTTAATTTTATCATTACTGTCTTCACAGGCGTTTTATTCAGCAGATAATTCAATTCAAAAATACTCAAGCTCGTAGCGCCGTTAGCACCCTTGGAAGAGATCAGACTCTTGGTAACTAAACCGGCTAACTTGCCGTTTTCAATTACCGGCAGACGATGAAGATTCTTTTCAGTCATTGTATCTGCAGCTTCTGACATAGTGGCATTCACATCAACTACGATTGGATTTCTTGTCATTCTATCTTTTACTATCATAATTAACCTCCCAGATAGGCTTTCTGAATTTCTTCACTCTCTGACAGCTCTTTGCCAGTACCGCTCAGTACGATTTTGCCGGTTTCCATAACATAAGCCCGATGCGCTACGGATAATGCCATACGCGCGTTTTGCTCGATCAGCAAGACCGTTGTACCTTTTTTATTAATATCCTCAACGATATTAAAGATTTCCTTAACCAGAATCGGTGCCAGCCCCATACTTGGCTCATCGAGCAGCAGAATCTTCGGCTTCGCCATCAAAGCGCGGCCCATTGCCAGCATCTGCTGTTCACCGCCGGATAAGTCGACGCATCTTGATTGCTGCGCTGCTTCAGGATTGGAAAACGCTCATAAACATCTTCGATATCCGCTTTTATACCCTCTTTATCCTTACGCAGATAGGCACCCATAATTAAATTTCATAGACGCTCATGCCAGGAAAAATGCGGCGGCCCTCAGGAACCTGAGTAATTCCCGCGTTTACAATATCCTTGGCACTCATCTTCGTTATGTTCTTGCCGAGGAAAATAACTTCCCCGCTCGTTTTTTTAATCAAACCGCTGATTGCGTGTAAAAGCGTCGTTTTCCCAGCGCCGTTAGCACCAATCAGCGAAACGATCTCACCTTCATTGACTTCAATATCAACATCCTTTAAAGCATGAATAACACCATAATGGACATTCAAACCCTTTATCTCAAGCATTGCCATATTAAATCTCCTCCCCCAGATAAGCTTCAATTACACGAGGGTTGTTTTTAATTTCTTCAGGATTGCCGTGAGCAATCAGCTTGCCGTAGTCCAGAACATAGATACGTTCACAGATGGTCATAACCAAGGACATATCGTGTTCAATCAGAATAACGGTTAAATTAAAATCCTCTTTGATCTTATGAATCAATTCTGTCAATTCAGCTGTTTCCTGCGGATTCATACCGGCAGCCGGTTCATCCAGGAATAAGATTTTAGGTGAAGTTGCCAGCGCACGGGCAATTTCAAGACGCCGCTGTTCACCATAAGGCAGATTCTTAGCGAGTTCATCTTTTTTATCATACAGATGAACTACCTTCAGCAATTCCTCAGCCTCGTGCTGAACACGCTCTTCCTCAGCATAGAATTTAGGCAGACGAAGAATCGCCGCCGCGGTACCATATTTAATATTTTTATGCATTGCAATCTTTACATTATCCAAAACGCTCTGACTCTTAAACAAACGGATATTCTGAAATGTACGGGCCAAGCCCATCGCTGTTACAACATAAGGCTTTAAACCGCCGATACTTTTCATTTTACCATCAACATTTAATTCGATTTTACCGCTGCTGGGTTCATAAACACCTGTTAATAGGTTAAACAATGTCGTTTTACCAGCGCCGTTAGGACCGATCAAACCAATTAATTCACGTTCATTCAGTTCCATGTTAACATTTGATACCGCGCATAGCCCGCCAAAATTTTTTGTCAGGCCGCTCACTTTTAAAACATTCATTTTTTAACCTCCTTTCTCTTCTTAATGAAATTGCCAATTCCGGAGAAAGTAAATTCTTTGGTACCCAGCAAGCCGCTGGGTCTGAAGATCATAATGCAGACTAAAGCAATGCCATAAACGATCATCCGCACACTTGAGAAGTTCTGCAGAAATGAATTCAGCAGTCCGATGACAATCGCCGCAATCACCGATCCGGTCATACTGCCCATACCGCCAAATACTACCATGACCAGTATATCAATTGATTTATTAAAGGTAAACATTTCCGGCTTAATAACATAGAAATTACCCGCATACATCGCACCGGCAATTGAAGCGATCACCGCACCGATAATAAATGCGTATACCTTATATTTAGTTGTATTGATACCCATTGCTTCTGATGCGATTTCATCCTCACGCACCGAAATACAGGCACGCCCCGGCGCACTCCGTACAAAGTTAATGATAACAATCAAGCAAAGCATCAGCACACCATACATAAACGGAAAGTTCAGCATCTTAGGTAAAACTAAACCCGCTGCACCATTGGTGATTTTCATGTTCAGCACGACGATACGGATGATTTCACCAAAGCCTAAGGTGGCAATTGCTAAATAGTCACCCTTTAATCGCAAAGTTGGAATCGCTACAATCATCGCTACAATGGCACTGATAATCACACCAATCAGAATACCCAGCATAAAGCCGGTCATTGAGGGCATCTGTTTTACCATAACACCGGCGCTATATGCACCGATACACATAAAACCAGCATGGCCTAATGAGAATTGTCCGGTTATCCCAATGATTAAATTCAATGAGGTTGCCAGAATAATATTAATGATGATCGTTGTGACAACGGTCTGATATACTGAATCAATGATGCCAGCTGACATTAATACACTAAGCAATACATAGGAACCAATCATACTCAGGATCCAGCATAAGTTATATTTATTAAACATTTTTTTCATAAGCTTATACCTTTTCCTTTACATTCTTGCCAAGCAGACCTGCCGGCTTAATAATCAGGATAACAATCAAAATGATATATACAACGGCGTCTTTATACAGAGAACCGCCGTAACCGCTGACTAACGCTTCCGCGATGCCAATAAAGAAACCGCCGAACATCGCGCCCGGAACAATACCGATGCCGCCAAATACTGCCGCAATAAAAGCTTTTACACCTGGTACCATACCCATTAATGGATTGATGGAATTATAATAAATACCAACTAATACGCCCGCTGCTCCGGCAAGTGCAGAACCGATAGCAAAGGTATAAGATATCGTTGCGTCAACATTAATACCCATTAAACGAGCTGCATCCGCATCTACCGATACCGCACGCATCGCACGGCCAACCTTTGTCTTCTTAACTATTGTCTGCAGAATCAGCATCAATACGATCGTCGTGACAAAGATGTAAATTTGTTGATAAGAAATGCGCAGTCCCGCAAACTGAATGACTTCTGTACTCAGCACATTAGGAAAAGCTCGTACATTGGTACCCATAAACCGCTGTGTCATGGCCTCAATGAAATAGGAGACACCAATAGCGGTAATCAGTGCTGCGATTCTAGTCGCATTACGCAAAGGCTTATAAGCAACACGTTCAATAACAACACCTAAAATAGCGCAGCCGACCATTGCGATAAGCAGTGCCGGAAAGAATCCTACACCAAGTACCGTAATGGCCATAAATCCGATGTAAGCTCCCAGCATATAAATATCACCATGAGCAAAGTTAATTAATTTAATAATTCCATAAACCATCGTATATCCTAATGCGATCAGCGCATAGATACTTCCCAGCGACAGTCCGTTGATCAATTGTTGGAAAAATACTGTCATGATTCTACCTCCCTTTAAAATTGGTAAAATAGGAGAAAGAAATCTTTCTCCTATTCAGCGAATTTTCACTTTAAGATGATCTTATTCAGTAGGACTGACAGATACAGCTGTAGATTGAACGCCGTCAACCAGTTCAACAACTAATACTGATTTAATTGGAGTATGTGTTTCATCAAATGTAAAGTCACCGGTAACACCTGAGAAATTAACTTCAGTCAATGCTTTTTGAATTGCTGCAGTATCTGTTGAGCCTGCTGTTTCAATTGCTTGAATCAAAAGATTAGTAGCATCAAAGGCAAGTGCTGCAAACATTGCTGGTTCTTCACCATATTCAGCTTTAAACGCATCGATGAATGCCTGTAATTTATCAGAAGCGTCAACTGTTGTATAAGCAGTTGTAAAGAAAACATCATTCAGTGCAGATGCACCTGCTAATTCTACTAAAGTTGTTGAGTCAAAACCATCAGCACCGATAATTGGAACATTGATGCCCATATCTCTTGCTTGTTTGATGATCAGCCCAGCTTCATTATAATAACCCGGGATGTATAATACGTCAAATTCTTTAGATGCTAATGTAGTTAAAACAGAAGAGAAATCAGTGTCTTTATCCTGATAAGATTCACTGGCTACAATTGTACCGCCAAGCTTTTCAAATTGTTCTGTAAAGGCTTCTTTCAAACCTAAAGCGTAATCACTTGAAGATGAACCATAAATTGCAGCTTTCTTGGCTGACAGGTTATCAACAGCATATTGAGCCATTGCGGCACCCTGATAAGAATCTTCAAAGCAAACACGGAATACATAATCATAGACAGCTGATGTTGGATCATCAGGATTAACTAATGTTTGATTATTAGCGGTCGCGCTTGGTGAAATTACCGGCACTTTCGCTTCATTCAAAATCGGATAACTAGCTGCAGATGCACCAGAAGTCGCAGGACCTACCACGCCAGCAACGCCGTCTGATACAAGCTTTGTCGACAAGCTGACAGATTCAGTCGGATCTGACTTGTCATCATATTCAACAGCTACATACTTATCACTGCCGGCTGCTTCATTAGCCAATTTGATTGCAAGATGAGAACCCTTACTTTCAGCTGTACCATAATCAGCAACATCGCCAGTCAATTCATAGTGCAGACCAATCTTTACTGCATCAGTACCTGCGGTACCGGGATCGTTAGGTGTATCCGGAGTACCGGAACCAGAGTCATTACTGCATGCCGTTAATGTCATTGCGGAAAGGCAGGCGACGGCAAACACTTTCATTAATTTTTTCATATGAACTATCTCCTTTGTCATTTGATAGTTATTAGTATATTACATTTTCAGTTTTTTTCAATAGCTTATTACATCTTTTTACATATTTTTTTGATAATTTTCATATTTTCATAGCAAGCAGTGTCATTTTCCGTTCCATTTCCGAACATTCATATAGAAATAATACTTCAAGCCAGCAAAAAGGAAGGTCATAGGCGATGACACCTCCTTATAAATATCTTTTATGCTTATTAATGCTGGGGGATAATTAAAACTTCGCCTGGATAAATGATGACTGAAAGTGTTTTTCCATTGCTCACAGCCAATGATTTCACAAAAGCTGACCCTGTTAAAAGCAAGGACATTTCATAAGAGAAAACCATTTGCATACACAAAAGCAAAAAAGGATCATGAATTTCACGATCCTTTAAGCATGTCAATTAGCGAGTTTTTTCAATTAATTCTTTAAATGAATCAACCTTTAATGAAGCACCGCCGATTAATGCACCGTCGATGTCTTCCATAGCCATGTATTCTTTAATGTTTTCAGGTTTAACTGAACCGCCATATTGAACACGTACTTTAGAAGCACATTCATCACCATACATTTTAGCTACTTGGTCACGCACGATGTGGCAGCAGTTTTGAGCGATTTCTTTAGTTGCAGATTTACCTGTGCCGATAGCCCAGATTGGTTCATAGGCAATTACCAGATTTTCTACACATTTAGGGCATAAATCAGCTAAACTGCCAGTTAATTGATCACGGATTACTTTTTCAGTTTCACCGGCATCAAACTGAGCTTCTGTTTCACCGATACAAACGATAGGAGTAATATCAGCTTTAATCAGTCTCTTAGCTTTTTTATTTACTGTTTCATCAGTATCACCAAACATCTGACGGCGTTCTGAGTGACCGATGATGCAGTATTTAACACCGATTTCTTCCAGCATAGGAACTGAAACTTCACCAGTGAATGCACCACTGTCTTCAAAATGACAATTTTCAGCAGCAACGATTAAGTTTTTAGCTGCTTTGTTAGCGTCGTTCAACGCGAGGAATGAAGCTGCTACACCGTATGTAGCGCCATCATGGCAAAAAGGATCAACGGCATTGATGAATTCAACTGCTTCCGCAATTGTTTTATTCATCTTCCAGTTTCCGACAATAATAGGTTTTCTCATAATTAAGCTTCCGCGATTACCGCAATACCCGGTAATTCTTTTCCTTCCATATATTCAAGTGATGCACCGCCGCCAGTAGAGATGTGTGAGAATTTTTCAGCAAATCCCAATTGGATAGCAGCTGCCGCAGAATCACCGCCGCCGATGACAGTTGTAGCACCAGGTAATTCAGAGATTGCTGTACATACTTCTAATGTACCTTTAGCAAATGGTTTCATTTCGAATACACCATTGGGCCATTCCATACAACAGTCTTGGCACCGGCCAGTGTTTCTTTATAAAGCGCAATTGTCTTAGGACCGATATCCAGACCCATCATATCAGCAGGGATTGCATCATTATCAGCAACCTTTGTATTTGCATCTTCAGCAAATGCATCTGCGCATACATGGTCAACTGGCAGAACCAGCTTATCGCCGCCCTTTGCCAAATATTCTTTTGCTAATTCAATCTTATCTTCTTCAACTAATGATTTACCAACTTCAAGACCCTGAGCCTTCAAGAAAGTATAAGCCATACCGCCGCCAATGATAACTTTATCAGCGATTTTCAGCAGGTTGTCAACAACAGCGATCTTATCAGACACTTTTGCACCGCCGATGATAGCAACGAAAGGATGTACCGGTGTATCAACAGCTGCACCCAGCATTTTAACTTCTTTTTCTACCAAGAAACCTAATGCTGATGGCAGAATTGAAGGAATACCTGCCGTAGATGCATGGGCACGGTGAACTGAACCAAATGCATCTTCAACAAATAAATCACCTAATGAAGCCCAATATTTAGCTAATTCAGGATCATTCTTGCTTTCACCCTTTTCATAACGGGTATTCTGCATTAATACGATTTCGCCGTCTTTCAGATCAGCAACTGCTTTTTCTAATTCTTCACCGCGGGTAACCGGTACAAAAGTAACCTTTGTATCGACTAATTCCGCAAGACGCTTGCCCACAACTTCCATGTTGTTTTTCTTCTTGTCAGCTTCGCATTTTTCAGGATCTTTATGATCTACTTTGCCTAAGTGAGACATCAAAATGACTCTTGCCTTATTTTCAACTAGATACTTGATTGTAGGTAATGCTTGAACGATTCGGTTGTCGTTTGTAATCACGCCGTCTTTTCTAGGTACATTGAAATCGACACGAACGATTACGCGTTTACCTGCAACATCTAAATCTCTTACAGTTCTTTTTGCCATAACAAAAATCCTCCTTAATTTACACGCTTATTATAACACTAACCCACCTACCGGGCAATAAGTAAAATCAATATGTCAATTCAATCACAAGATAATCTGTGTGAAATCACTTTGGATTATACACCAATCCGCTTTTTCATCTGATCGATGTTTTCACAGCAGCGCAGACAGTCATCAAGACTGATTTTCCCGCTTTATAATATTGATATAGATTACTGTCCATCGTACCGCCATTGGCTGTACCCGCTGATGTCAAAATTGTTTGAATCTGATTGGTGCGGCCATCACGGATTAAGTTTGCGACCGCTGTATTGATTGGCAGGATTTCAAACACTGGAATGACTCCGCCTTGAAGGCAGGGGATCAGCTGCTGTGAGATGATTGCCTTTAAGGACATGGACAGCTGAACCCGTATCTGTGCCTGCTGCTGAGGCGGAAATACATCAATGATGCGGTCAATGGCATTAACAGCACCGAAGGTATGCAATGTCGAGAAGATTAAATGCCCGGTTTCCGCCGCTGTCATCGCGTTTTTGATCGTTTCATAATCACGCATTTCACCAAGCAGGATTACATCTGGAGCCTGCCGCAAGGCTGCTGCCAAAGCTGAAGCGTAATTGCCCGTATCGACACCGATTTCACGCTGACTGACAAGGCTTTTTTTATGATGATGCAAATATTCAATAGGATCTTCAAGGGTGATGATGTGACCGCTGCGCTGAGCATTGATGGCATCAATCATACATGCTAAGGTTGTCGATTTACCGCTGCCGGCTGTACCTGTAATCAGCACCAATCCCTTATGCAGCTGAGTAAGCTCCATCACTCGCTCAGGGATACCTATTTCACGATAATCCGGTAAATTATATCGAATGACACGAATAACCAAAGCCTGTGAACCGCGCTGAAGATAAGCATTAATGCGGAAACGGGCCAGATTTGATAAGGAAAAGGAAAAATCATCCTCCTGCTTTTCAAATAATAGATTAAGATTACGATCCGCCAGCTGATACACCGTTTTAACTAATTCCGAGCAATCCTCTGCCTTCAGCAATTCATCACTGTATATAACCATTTGTTCACTGATTTTTAATCTGATTTGTGAACCGGCTACACAAAAGATATCCGATGCCCCCTGATTAACTGCCGCCGTTAAAATATCAATAAGTTCCATATTAATTCTCTCCTTGCCAAAGCGGATAATCCTGATCCAGCTCTTCATCCTTAACGATAACTTGCCAGCCGATGATTCGTTTATCTGTAAGCTCCATTTTGACTTGTGCCTTCAACAGACGTGATGCGTCAATATCGATATAATAAGTCAAGCTTTCATCATCAGCCTGACACTCAATTCCCTGATTCTGAAGCAGGCCGCACGCCGCAGGCAGCGCTTGAGCCTTTTTAACGATTTGCTGATACAGCTCAGACGCCTTGGCATCAGCCGCATAGTAAGCACTGATGGAAGCTGCATAGCGCTGACTCATGCGCTGATCACTAACAGCATTCAGATAAGCCGACATCGCCAATACATCTAAAATCAAGATTGTAAATACCAGCAGCAGACATGAACTGCCGACAAGGGTAATACGATGCTTTTTCATAACCGTCCCCCTGTCTCCATTGAATAAATCAATTCAGCTTCATCATGAATCAGCCGATATACCGTTAAAGATAAAACATGCTCACGCTTTGAACTGATATCCAGCCGATACACTGCATTATCGGCATTGCATGACTGCCAGCTGGCATCATAATAAAGATGCGGTTCAGTTAACGTATCGCTGATCCTTAATAACTCCGCCTGTTGTTGGGCTGCATTGACTGCTGACTGCAATTCCTGACTCTGCTTCTCTATCTGTGAGGCACGAAGAAACAGCGAAACTGCCATCAATGAGCCAGCCATAAAAAATAAGATACAAATCAGCAGCTCCATCAGCTGCAGATGTTCACGCAGGAATTTCGCATCTCACTCACCTGCCCTTAAATATTTAGTCATTGTCTGTACATTCTGATCCGCGGTTTCATAATAAATAATCACGGATGACTCCAACAATTCAAAAGACAGCTGATTGCACGTCAATAAAGGCTGTCCATCATCAAGACTAATTTCAATATCAGCCGCCGCATATATTTCATAAAGCATGCCGTCTTTACTATAAATATATGTCGCTGTTTCAAAATCACCTTCGGCACTTGTCAGCTTGAGTACACTGCATTGATCAATATTCAATACTGTAACTCCCTTTTCAACATCATTTTCCCTTAATTTATTATTAATATAAGAAAATACATTCATTGTATTTAAATCATTCTGTCTGTTTTTTGCAGCTGCTGATATGCCTGAGCACATAATGCAACCAGCAGACACGCGCACACTGCAAAGAGGCAATACAAAAGCAGAGACAGAAACTGTGTACCGGTTCGCTGCTTTTTCATTATTGTGCCTCCCGGTCAATCACGGTAATATCCGGCATCATATTTGAAGCAAATATTTCATAAAAAACAGTATAAGCCTCATGATCATAATAGATGCCATAGGTTTCACACAGATAATCAAGAGACGGCGGAAATCTCCCTTCTACCGCATAACAGTGAATTGCCGCGTCATTGAGTGAATGAATCAGATTTTGCTTACTCTCGGCTTTCTGCTGCTTAGAAAACAAGTGGAACTCAAAGCCAAATAAACCAATGATTAAACATGCGGAAGCAGCAGCCAGCATCACTCTTTTGGAAAACATCTTAAGCACCGCCTATTACAAGCATGGCATTCATCAGCGGCAGCATTAAAGCTATCAAAATCGACCCTGCCATGAAGCACATAAGGCCAACCAGCAACGGTTCAAGCAGGTTCACTGTCTCATTGATCTTTTCTTCTGCTTTTTTCATATATGAGTCAGAAATCCGACGATATACCATTGCCGCTTCACCGCTCTGTTCACCCAGGTGCAGCAGACAGCTTTCCGCATGCGTAAGCAGCTGCATTTCATCAACACAATCACTGATTGATTTCCCCTGACTGTACTCAATCCGGCACTGCTTCACTTTCTCTTGAAGCCGGGGATGCGTAATCAGCTGCAGCATAAAAGTAAATGCCTTTTCCATCGGTAAGCCACAGCGTACACACAGTTCCATTATTGAATAGAAACGGCCGATATCTGACCATTTATTAATTTTTGATCGGATGAAAATGCGTTTGATCCATGAGGTCAATAACTGTTTGCCGCCCATCTTAGATTCAAAACCCACAATAAGCAAAGCAGCTCCTAAAAGCACACACAAAACGATCAGCAAGACAACAACGCCATGGAAGATCTCCATCAAGAGTACAAGCCAAGCCGGCGAGCTGATTCCCATCTGTAGAAATACCCCATTGAATACCGGCAGAACTTTATATACGACTAAAAATAATACAGCCGTCATAATCACCAGCATGATCAGCGGATACACACAGGCATTTTTAATTTCTTTTTCCAATTCAGCTTCACGCATATAATAATCATACATCGAATCTAAAATCGGACTCAAATCACCGCTCTCAACACCGAGCTGAATCATCCATACCAACGTATCAGGAAAAGCACCGGCTGCTGCCAGTGCCTCAGAAAAGGAAGCACCTGCTTCCATTTGTTGATGAATTGACTGATATAGATCACGTTCAAGTGACGATGTGGAATCAGCCCCTAATGCATTTAATGCCGCAGACAAATCCACTCCTGAACGCACCAGCATTCCCATTTCAAGGCAGAAAACTGCCAGCCGCTCAGAACTAAGCCTGCATTGTGACTGCATAGCAGCACCACCCTCCTAGTAAGTATATTTACCCTGATAATTATTTGGGTCAATCGGCTTATTTTTACCGACGGTAGAAGCCGTGGTCGGATCCATCATCGTCCACTTATTACCGTCAAAACTAATCACACTGTCAATCCAGCCATTATCTTTCGTATAGGCAGAAATCCATGCATGATAAACATCTTTATTGTAGCCAATTACCAGTTTAGTAGGAATACTCTGACTGCGCAGCATGGCTGTCATTAAAGCCGCATAATCAAAACAAATACCGGTTTTATCTTTTAAGACCTTATCCACATCAGGCAGATAACCAGACTGAACTGTTTTAGCTTTATCATAATCATAGCTGATTGTATCTGTTACATAATCAAATACATTCTTAATTACATCAAGATCAGTTACAGCCTGTTTATTCATTGTATTAGAAAGCTTGACTGCCTCACTTGAAGCAGAGAAATTCACATACTGATTGGGATAAAGGAATGGTGAAAATTCATCTGTAAGCTTTACATCGACCGTCTCTGAAAACACCTGAATATATTTAGTACCCGATATATTTTCAAATACCTGAATCTTATACGCACCATTACCCTGCGTTAATGGAAATACCTCATATTCTGATCTGGAATTCAAATTATAAGTATATACCGTTCCTTCATTCAAACTGACCTGAACTTAATCTTCTTGTCAGCTGCTTTCAGATATTTAAGCATCACATATCCCTGTGAACTATTAGAATAATCCAGCAGTGCATAATCATTTTTCTTTACTGACTGATCAGAGGCTGTCGGCACAAGCACTTCAACCTTGCCTGCGCGCCCTGACAGCGGCACTTCTTCGTCAGTAATATCGATTACCGTTTGATCGGTATTATCAATATTCCCTGAGGTACAGCCTGCCACCAGCAGCGCTGAAAGCAATACGACGCCTACTTTTTTTAATTGCATAAATTCTTTCATCACAGACCGTCCTTTCTTCAACTCTTACCATTTGTTTTAATTATACAATATCCTGTTCATTTTTCAATCATTTTACAATAATTAAAATTGCGGAAAGATATGCTCCTTCTATAATATGCAGAATTTATGAATTGTTTTAATCCCATGATGCATAAAAGAAAAGGACAAGCATCTTAGACCTGTCCTTTAATTTCTATTCCGCACATTTTCTGCGCAATACATTTAACAGCATAATGCCTAAAGCGGACAGTACCAGAACCGGAATCCAGAAATACAAGTTATCTTTTGTATTCGGTATCTCACTGCCTGCCCCCAGCGGCACTTCTTCATCTTCTATTTCAACAAAAGCATCGGCACCACCGTCAGACAGAGGTACATCCTCATCAATAATATCGACGATTTCTTCACCAGGACCTAAAGGTACATCCTCATCAGGAATATCTACAGTCGGTTTATCCGGATCAGGCCGTGAAGGACCGCTTGGATCAGTTGGAACAACCGGTGCCTTTTTCTTTTCATTGATAATCGTCTTAGTAATCACTGTATCATTACCGCCAAGCGTTACATTATGATGAATGCTTGAATCATAATCATATCCGTCAGCGCCCTGTGTCTCAACAAGGTAATAACTGCCGGCTGATAAATTGCTGACTGTAAATGTGCCATTTATATCAGTTTCATAACTGCCTGCCAATTGATTATCGGCAGCTGTATATAAATCGAATTTAACATTCGGCAGCACAACATCATCACTGCCCTTTTTAATAACCATTAATTCATACAGCTGTTCTTTAACATCTTCTTTATAATTTTTAATTGCATTGCCATTATTGATTTCAATAATTTTACCGCCATCTTTAGGCAAATCCAAGGTTAAATCAAATGGGAAATAATTGCTTGTACCTTCTAATGGCTTATAACCATCTAAAGGCTTAACTTCCTTTAAATAGAAGCTGCCTGCCGGAAGATTGCGAATCTGAAGCATACCCTTAACATCAGTAAGCAGTTTTGCGCTGCCTTTTGATCATAGATATATGCACCTTCAGATTTAGTGAAGCCGGTCAATTCAATGTCAGTCGCTTGATCATACAATGCAAATTCAACTTTTTCTAAAGCTTCGTTATTATCACCGTCAACTTTAGTTAGTGTAATTGCACGAGCAACATTTTCCGCAAGCTTATAAGTAATTTGATTTTTATCAACAGTGAAAGGAATCATTGCATTCTGACCTGCATAATATCCATTTGGATTACTTACTTCTTTGAAATAGTAATTACCCATTGATGGTAATGAACTGATGGCAATTGCGCCATTAGCATCGGTAACCAAAGTCTGAGTAAATTTCTCATCACCTGTATGATTACCTGCAATATAAACATAGTGACCGTCTGAAGCCATCATTAATTGAAGCGGTGTATCAGAACCTTTTTCATAAACTTCAAATTCAACACCCTTCATGCCCTTAACTGCCGTATTACCTAAATTTTCTTCACTATATCCATACTTACTGTCAGCTTTAACTAAAACAACATCGCCATTGATATAATTACCTTTGATACCGGCAGTAAAGTTATGCTTTGCGATAATACTGCTTTCATATTCTACAGTACCCGTCTTAACCGTCACATTATTTGCCACCGTAGCCTGTGATAAATTTGTGACTTCAGTACAATATTTAATAATAAATCCATAAACTGGTGCATCTGCATTTTTATCTGCATTGTTTCGTATCTCTTCAGGAATATAATACTCTATCGTTTTTCATAAATATCAATCTTATCCTGCCATTTTTGAATATAAGCAGCTTTGTTATTAACATATAAATCAACATCCTTACGATAATTCTTTAAAGATACTAATACATCAGCAGAAGCATTAGGTGCTGTTTCTTGAATTTTGACATTCAAATCTGGCACCGGCTCGATTGTAGAATCATCGGCATAATCCTGAGCTGCTTTAATAAATGCATTAAGCTCATCAATATAAGCGAGTGATGGATCATTTTTTCTGTAATTAGTCTCAAGACTAGTCAGTCGTGTCTGAAGCAAAGCCATTGGTGAATTTGAATCATTTTCATATTTATCAATATTTTGCTTAGCCGTCTTTATCCTAGATTGCAATTCTTCAAAATATTTATTTAACCGCCAGCCATTATTTATATCATTCATCGTAATCGCGTCATTGTCTAAAGAACCTAATTTCCCAAAATTAATAATTAATTTTTGTGTATTAGCCGGCGTTATTACAATGCCCCAACTTTTTGGTGTACTTTCAACTAATGCTTCTACATCGCCGTCATTACTTGTAAATTGAGTAAAATTACTGCTATTAATATAAATTGAACTGCTTGTCATACCTGGCTGATTAGCAGCTTGCGTTCCAGATTTGAATACTACCTCTTCGTTACTAGTACCCAAATAGCCGACGGCATTTTTAGTTCCATAATAGAAAATCGGTATTTCAATATAGAAAGGCGCACCACTGCTGTAATTAACATATTTTTGATTAGCGTCTAATTCATCAACAAGAATCACATTCTCATAAGTTTGACCTTGAAATGGTTCTCCATTTTCATATTGTTTAATTAATTCAAAAAGCCTGCACGATATTCAATTCGATGTGCATCATTGCCGAACCATTTGACATCCTTTTTTAATGATGGTTTTTCATTTTTATTAAAATCATTGGGTAAGCTCGGTTTCCATGCTGTACCGCTTGGGGTGCTTGGCGGAGTTATGATCTCCGGTTTTTCCTCTACGGTCAATTCCCCTTGATATCTGTCCATGAAAGTGAATTCATTTACAGTTGTATCAGTTACATCTTTAAATGTTGAACTGCCTTTAAAGAAACCGCTGATGTCTTGAAAGTATTCGATGTTTTCATTAAATTCAATATGAAACTTCAATACATTATTCTCATAAGTCAAATAATAATCTCCGACTTTAATACCAGAGATACGCAAAGCCGTCTTAGCAGTTTGCTTACTGTACTGTAATCCAGAAATCGTTGCGATATCTATTGTGAAATAATCATTAGCATGTATTGTTTGATCAGCATTGTCGGGCTGCCATTCAAATTTAAATTCAAATATAGAACCACCCTTAACGGTATAATCATTTCCCTGCTGAATTGTCACACCATTCAGCGATGCCTTTGCCGATGGTACTTCAATCATATTTGAAATATCATTGCCGTCATTTGAAAGTACAAAATTACTTCGCATGTAATATTGCATTCCTAACAAACCATAAATCTGAGCACCTTCTACATCTTCCCATACGAAATCTGTATCAGGAGTGATTATGTCTTCTGTGTTTTCTTCAACATCACTGCCGGTTGCCGGATCAATACTATCACTGTCAGTAGCCGCCGGTTCTTTACTTCAGTGTCACTGCCGGTTGCCGAATCATCGATGATATCATCTTCTAAATCTTTTTTACTATCTTCCTCATCTTCTGATTCAACATTAAATCCGGTCTAACTCTTCTTCTGGATTATTAACACTTATTACTTCTTCTTCATTTTCTGTATTCATTGATTCAGTTTCCGCTTTTACATAACCCTGTATCGATGAGAAGGCCATGAGAAATGACATCATAACTGCTAATATTCTTTTTGTTATTCTGTTCTGCTTCATGTTATACCTCCTTTTTTATATTTATTGTTTCTTTTGATTACATCTATATTATACTAAATTTTTATTTCCATGTTTTTCCTATAAATTCCGTTTAAAAGCCGTTATTTGCAGCTTTTCGAGTATTTTCCGCTTTATCGGCAAAACGGCGGAACACACCTATTTTCAGCATTAAAAAAGCATAAATGATTGATTATAGTCCACAATCAAACAATCTTCAAATTATTTGCTCATCCCTTAACAAATAAAAAGACATGCCGGATTTTGTAAGCATGTCTTAATTATTGTTCGGTTTTACTTCGATAAGCTTTGCGCAGACAATAAATCGTTTTGAATCATTAAAGTCTGTACATGTTGAAAGTGTTAAAATCCGATCCTCACTGTCCAGTTCAGCATCAACATTCAGTTGAGTGCATAATGCTTGAGTAAATTCAGTAAACGCGTCCTCATTAATGAAATCAAATTTATATATATCTGATGTCACATTTATCTCTTTAGCGCCAAACACTTCATAAACAAGCATTTGATTCTCCTGATAGACAGTTATGAAAGGATGTTCTTTTAAATAAGCATCATCATTATATTTTTTTAATGAACCAAACATCGTGCCATTAAGGGCATTATGTCCATAAAGTACCGTATGACGATCACTGAAATCTGAACTATTGCGCATATCCATAAAAATTGAACCGTACTCGTTTACCGTTTTATCAATCAAATGACTTAAATAATAAGCATTATCTATACCGGCAGCCAACGGATAATCCACTTTCGTTTCTTCAATTTTGATCCATCCTAAAACATCATCATTACTTGCCTTCAGATCCTGCAATACTTTTTTATATGGAATCTCTTCAACAGGTGATACTTGATCATGGATCTGTTCATTATACTGGATATTTCTGATTTCATTATAATAAGATTCAGAATCGTTGCTTTTCTGACTCATTACCATTATTTTATAAGCACTGAAAACAAACACTCCTGCCAGCAGCAATTCCAACATTATGAATATTTTCTTTTTCATGAGCCATTCCTCTCCGATTCATTATCTAATTATCATTATTACTTGTTCAATGAATTTAGTCAATCCTTTCGCTAATATAAAAAAAGATCCCACTTTACAGTGAGACCCTCTGAATCGAAATTTATCCGGCGATTTCGCGGAATACGCCAAGATAGAATTCAGCTGATGTAGACCAAGATACATCTGTCTTCATCGCATTCTTAACGATCTGTTTCCACATATCCGGACGGTTGTAGTAGACATCAATTGCCTCCCACAAAACATGCATCATATCATTGCTGTTATAATTCGTAAAACTGAAGCCATTTCCTTCCTGAGTGTATTCATTATAGGCATGTACTGTATCACGAAGACCACCTGTTTCTCTAACCAGAGGCAGTGTACCATAACGCATTGAAATCAACTGAGAAATACCGCATGGTTCAAACAGCGACGGCATCAGAAATAAATCTGAAGCTGCATAGATTTTATGAGATAATGCCTCATTATATCCGCAGTAGAAGCATACCTTACCCTTATTAGCATGTTCTGCTTCACGCAGTTTTTCCTCAAGGCCCGCTTCACCGCTGCTAGAACGACTAACTGAATTGGCTGTGAGCAAATATTAAATAATTGTTCAATCATCAAATAAATACCCTTTTGCCATGTCAGACGTGATACTACACTAATCAGCATTACATTTTCATCAACCGTTAAACCAAGTTCCTTTTGCAATTCTGTCTTATTCTTACCCTTGCCTTTTTTATAAGTCGTCAGGGTATAATTCGATGCAATCAGATTGTCTGTTTTAGGATTCCACAGATTAATATCGATACCATTTACAATACCGCACAAATCTGGTTCACGATAACGCAAAACCGTTTCAAGATGCTCGCCGTACTGCGGAGTCTTGATTTCCTGTGCATAAGACGGAGATACGGTTGTTACTTTATCGGCATAAACAATACCTGATTTCATGAAGCTGATACCGCCGTCAAAACGAACATTACCATTATCAAATACATAATGTCCTAATCCTAAACAAGGCTCCAGCATTTCAACCGGGAAATTACCCTGATAGGCTAGATTATGAATGGTATAAACATGTTTAATATGACGATATCTTGGATCATGATTGTAATTTTCTTTGCACATTGCAGGAATCATACCTGTATGCCAGTCATGAGTGTGCATAATATCAGGGAAATAATCCAACTGATTGCACATTTCAAGAACAGCCTTCTGATAGTAAGCAAAACGCTCACCATCATCAATATAGCCATACAGTCCTTCTCTTTCAAAATAACCAGCATTCTCAATAAAGTAGAATGTTACACCGTCAAGGATGTAATAATACAAATTAACCGGTGTTTCTGAATAATTGATACTAACCGTATATGAACGCAGATGTGTCATCTTATCACGCCAGTTCAACGCGATTTTACGATACATCGGTAAAACTACCCGAACATCATACCCTTTTTTCTTAAACTCATAGGGCAGCGAACCAATTACATCCGCCAATCCACCGCTCTTAACAAAAGGCAGTCCCTCAGCAGCTACAAGCAGAATTCTTTCCATTAGATTTTATCTCCTCTCCGAACATACGCAGGAGAGCCGCAGATACCTACTACTTCTTTCATACGTGTGATTCTTGCTTTCTTATCTACAACAACGTTATCCAGAATAACATCTTCACCGATGTAGCAGCCTGGCAAAACAACGCTGTTCTTCACAATAGCACCCGCTTTGATTGTACAGCCGCGTCCGATAACACTATTCTCAACAGTTCCCTCAATGCGGCAGCCATTAGAAATCACTGCATGCATTACAGAAGATGTATCCGTATAGTGAGTAGGCGCAGAATCATTAGTACGTGTATAGATTGGCCAATCTTCCATGAAAATCTGATTTGCTGTATCAATATTGATCAATTCCATATTTGCTTCATAATAAGCAGTAAGATCAGTGATAGCCGCCAGATAACCACGGAATGAATAACCTCGTACATCCAGTTCAGAGCATTCATCATTCAGAATATCTCTGAACCAATACAGAGAACTGGTTTTAACAGCCTTCTGTATTAAATCGATAAACAATTCTTTAGACAATACATATGTTTCCATTGAAATATTGCGTGCTTTATAATTCCCGCGGTTCTTATCAATAGACAATACACCTTTTTGCTTATTCAAATTCAATGTATCACAATTGATAAAGTTAGTTTTAGCATTATCAACACTCTTATATACAACTGTAACATCAGCACCGCTCTCAATATGCTCATTCAGCAGCTTATCATAATCCATACTGTAGACCATATAGCTTGGCGCCAAAATAACATATTGGAAATTAGCACCTTCGATATAACTCAAATTAGCCTTAAAGCTTGCGATATCATGGTTATAAAAACTTGATTCCGGTTTGTTTTCACCATACAAAATTCTTAAACCACCGCGCTTTGAATTAATATTGTAATGGCGGCCTGTTCCTAAATGTTCAATTACAGAACGAGGCTTTTCTTTTAAATAAACCTGAATTTGTTCAATACCTGAATTCGTCATATTAGAAATCGGAAAATCAAGCATACGATAACGGCCCAGGAATGAGAAAGCTCCCACCGGACGATATTCTTCTAAACCATTTACCTGAACATTAGCACCTGGAAAGGTGACAATACCTAAAGCGTTACACATATCCTGCTCACCTCACATTTTTAGCGATTAATTCAATCTTATCGCTCTTCGGATCACCAACAACGGCACCGGCAGCAATCTTAATACCTTCCGCAATAATAACTCGGTTAATTACTGCCCCTTCGCCGATTTCGACGTTAGGGAATACAACAGCATCATTTACAACCGCATCTTTTTCAACCTTAACATTTGTAAATAATACTGAATTCTTCACTTTACCGTCAATCACACAGCCCTGATTGATAAAGGCTCGTGAAACTGATCCATGATCACAGATCGTATGCGGACGCGCTGCAGAATCCTGTGTATAAATTTTCCAGTCAGGATCATTCAGATCCAATTCATTATTTTTATTAAGCAAGTCCATATTGGCTTCCCAAAGACTGTCGATCGTTCCAACATCCTTCCAATAACCGCTGAAGCTCCAAGCAAACAAACGTTTGCCGTCATTCAGCATGGTAGGAATAATGTCTTTGCCAAAGTCATGCTTTGAGTTAGGATTTGCGTCATCAGCTACTAACATTTTACGAAGCAGCTTCCAATTAAAGATGTAAATGCCCATTGAAGCAAGATTGCTCTTAGGCTGAGCCGGTTTTTCCTCAAACTCAATAATACGGTCAGTTTCATCCGTATTCATGATACCGAATCGGCTTGCTTCCTTCATCGGCACCGGCAATACTGCAATCGTACAATCTGCGTTGCAGGCTTTATGATGAGCCAGCATTTTTGCATAGTTCATCTTGTAAATATGATCACCTGATAAAATCAGTACATATTCCGGATTGTAACCATCGATAAAATCGATATTTTGTGTAATCGCATCAGCTGTTCCTCGATAAACATTGAATTCAGTCTGATCTTTTTCACGCGGCGGCAGTACAAATACGCCACTGTCTTTGGCATCTAGGCCCCAGTGCGTTCCGCCTGCAACATATGAATTAAGAAGAACTGATTCATATTGCGTCAGTACACCGACGATGTCAATGCCTGAGTTAGCACAGTTGCTTAACGGGAAATCGATGATTCGATATTTACCGCCGTAGAAAACAGCTGGCTTTGCTACTTTCTTAGTCAGAGCTTCCAAGCGTGTTCCACGCCCGCCTGCCAGGATCATAGCTAACATATTTTGTTGTCTCATAATTAAATCCCCCCGGATCTTTCTTAGATATAGTATAGCTAATTTGTGCAAAGATTTCTACCCTTTTCACGCCAAAAGTGGAAAATTTGTAAACCCTTACATGAAAAAGCGATAATTAAAAGAATGCATTAAATCCTAATATTTCCTATGCCTAATTTTTTCAATTCTCAAAACGACTGATTTAATGGGCTTATTATCTTTTTATCTGATAATTCCCAAATTTTTCATGAGGATTTCATTCCCATGTGTTATGTAAAAGAGAAGTTCAGATCATTCTACTATATGCATAAAATAATCTGATAGAATGTCAAATTTTGATTTTCTTTCAGAAATTTTATGCATCATAAGCAGATGCCAAACAAAAAAAACAACAAGACCAAATCTGTAATTCATTGTTGTTTCATGTTTGTTTATTTCACTTATAGTTCAAACAGTTCTGCTAATAAAAACCCATGACCTCACTTCTTTAGGGAATTATAATTTTAGTAATTATAATTCCCTAATTCACTTTTTTAAAAAGGTTAAAAGCAAACAAAAAACTGCCTCAGAGTCCTTATAATTGCCAACTTATTGATAAAATACTAATTAAAAATTTCCCCATCCGTTCTCATTATTTGAAAATGCAAATATTTTCTCTCATCTTCTTAATTCTCGGGGTTCTTTGACAGACACTCAGGATCATTAAGCGATTTTGAATGAAATTCCTGTTCACGCCAGAACGATAAACCTAAGTTTTCAACGTAATCCTCTAAGCTAAAGACCTTATCTTTAGTGTCAAATGGATAATCCGCAAATTCACTTAAATATACAATTAAATCTTCGGCCTGTTCACAAAAAATATCTTTTGAATATGGAATATAAATGCTTATAACGTTAAATGCGGCCTTAAGAATTCAAAAACAATTCATTTTCTTTATAAAATAACAGAAAAAACCGCTTCAGATCCCCAGACCCAAAGCAGTTTCTTAATTTCTCTATTAGATGTATTTCTGTGCCGCAGTAATGATTGCCAGCTTATATACTTCCTCAGTATTACAGCCGCGTGACAGATCGTTGATCGGCGCGTTTAATCCCTGCAGAATCGGTCCTACCGCTTCATAGCCGCCTAAACGGGCAGCAATCTTATATCCGATGTTACCTGCCTCAATATTAGGGAATACAAATGTATTGCAGTGACCGGCAACTTAGAATTCGGAGCCTTCTGAGCAGCTACAACCGGTGATACGGCCGCGTCAAATTGGAATTCACCGTCAACATCAAAATCTAAATCCATAGCTGCCAGCTTTTCGCATGCGCTGACTACCTTATCAACAGCCGGACCCTTGCCGGAGCCTTTTGTCGAATAAGACAATAAACCAACCTTAGGCTCAATGCCGAATACTCTTGCCGTCTTAGCAGTTTCAACCGCAATCTCAACTAAATCCTCATCACTTGGATCAATGTTGATTGCGCAGTCACCCATAGCCAGTTTCTGATCATCCTTAAACAGAATGAAGCAGCTTGATACCAACTTACTGCCTGGTTTTGTCTTTACCAACTGTAAAGCCGGGCGAACAGTATCCGCCGTAGAATAAGTAGCACCGCCAACTAAGCCGTCAGCAAAGCCCATTTTTACTAACATAGTGCCAAAGTAATTAGATTTAGACAATGCTTTACGGCATGCTTCTTCATCCATTTTACCTTTTCTTAATTCAACCATTTTCGCAACAAATTCATCCATTCGTGGATCTTGAGCGATATCAATCATTTCAAGGCCGTCTGTACTCCATCCCTTTGATGCAGCCAGCGCATTGATCTCCTCAATATTGCCAAGCAGGATCGGAGCCAGAATTTCATCGTTCTTCAAACGAATCGCAGCTTCTAATACACGGGCATCATTACCTTCTGGGAATACAATTTTAGTTCCCTTGCCTTTAATTTTATTAATCATTTCTGTTAACATATTGCAGCCTCACTTTCACTGTATAATTATAGCGCCGTTTGACTAATAAAAAAAGGCTTTTTTGTTAGAAAAGCCAAGGATTATGCCTTAATTCTGCGAACTACCTTCAGGATGTTGTAGCCGATCAATACATTAAGCGGTATCATGACGCATGCTTTCACAATTCTCACAAACAGTGAAGCTGCCCATGGAATTCCATACATCACCTGCAGCCATATTGGCGTACAGCCAAACTGAATACATACCTCAATCAGCAATACGACCATCATCCAATTAGTCAATTCATGCAGATTCGCTTGGGGCATCTTATTTTTAATAAAATGAAGCGCCAGAATTAATATGGAAGACACCGCCACACAAATGAAACCGGCGGTAAATTTCATCCATAACTCGAAGGGAACCGCAGACGAATTAATGTTCACTTCATCATTCACTACAATAAATATAATCGACAGGATACATAAGATAACTAGACTTATATCCACCGCCATCATCATATTATGATCCGTTAGTTTTTTTGTTTTGCCGCTGTGATACCAAAGCGAAGGAATCACGCACACCAGAATATTTCCAAGCGTAAAGCCAAGAAATGGAAAAGATGTTGGATTGACCAGCAATCCCAATAGATCATAGACAATTCCCATAATAAATGCCCAGCCGGGCGCAATCAAAGATCCGCCGACAACAAGCATTACCTGAGTGAATCCTATCCTGAGGGAATCGATCCCAAACAGTGGAATTCGAACCGTAAACATCGATACAATCAGACTGAGAATGATAAACAACGCTCCCAGTATCATCGTTTTGCCATCTGCCTTTAAAGGGAAATGACGATAAATAAAAATACCCAGCAGGACAATTAAAACTCCTGCCGCTGCCTGTGCAATGATTGCATTCATATCCATAAACTTACCTACTTGCTACTCTCATAGTCACATGAAGAATTCTTCCTACTTCAGACGTACCTTTCGGTACTCCATAGGCGTTAATTCCGAGTGTAGATGCACCCGTACATGCTAAGCCAGAATGTCTATTGAGTAGACGCTCCTTTCATTTTTTGAAACATTTCCCGCACCAGCGAGATAAAATACAGGCTGCCGGTAATCAAAACGATATCGTCGCCTTCAAGACAATCATAAATTGCCTTGCGATAATCCTTGATGATTTTAACCGGATACCCTTCCGCTAATTTTTCCGCATCCTGTGCCCGATAAAAATTAAATTCACAGATTGTCAGATCATCGCTTAACGTCAGCAGCTGTTCAATCATGCTCTTTGTATTCTTATCCTTCAGGGCACTAAAGATAATCCTGACCTTCGGAAAAATTCTGGCGGCATCCACAAGCGCTCGTATACCCTGCTCATTGTGGGCGCCATCTATATAAACATCCGGATGAGTATGCACTTGTTCAAAGCGCCCCTTCCAGAATGCAGCGGCTAAACCTTCAATAATCATTTCATCACTGATTTCATACCCTAAACTTCTTAATTTGTACGCGGCTTCAATCGCCAGCGAAGCATTCTTTGCCTGATAGCCTGCCTTAGATAAAAGCTTGATGCCTTTAAAATTCCGATAATCAAACACAACACCTTGATCAACATGCAAATTCATGACTGCTTGGCAGCGGATTAATTGCGAACCCAATGAATCACATGTCTGTTGAAAGACATTAAGACAATCTTCTCTTGTTTCAGCAGTTATACAATCCTTCTTTGCCTTGATAATTCCCGCCTTTTCTTTCGCAATCAACGCGTGGGTATTACCAAGATACTGCATATGATCAAGACCGATACTGGTAATGATGCTAAACAGCGGATCAACCACATTCGTAGCATCAAGACGACCGCCCATGCCTACCTCAAAGAGCGCTATATCAACATCATGGCGCAGAAAATATAAGCTGGCAAGCAGCATATCGATTTCAAACATACTTAAATCATATTGCTCCCATAAATCAGCTGTTTCATTTGCCAGGGCCAGCAGCTCATCATTGCTGATAAATTCATTATTGATTCTGATACGATCATTATGAACTTCAAGATAAGGGGATGTGAATGTTCCAACCCGATAGCCTGCCTGCTGAAGAATGCTGCGCAGATAATCAGTGGTACTTCCCTTGCCATTTGTACCGCCGATATGCACGCATTTCAGCTTTATCTGGGGATCCTCAAGAACATGCAGCGCATAGGAAAACTTCACCAATCCTTTGTGGTTGTTTTTTCGTCCCTCGATTAATTCAATGACTTCATCAGCACTTTGAAATTTATGCATAAAACATTCTCATCTCTTTCATAATGAACCGTGAAACTTATTTGCTGCCTTACAAACTCCGCACTCTATTGTATCATACAAGAACTGTAAAACAAATATTTTAATCATAAGTCACTGTGTAATAGAAGCTGCATCTTCGCTCCCGATCAGTTTTATGCTACAATAGATTCAGAAATAAAAGTGAGGAAGCAGCTATGGTAAATATCGGTAATGACTGGGATGAATTATTAAAAGAAGAATTTTCAAAAGACTATTATCTTCAGCTGCGTAAGTTTTTAGTTGAAGAATATAATCATAATACGGTCTATCCAACATGCATGACATTTTCAATGCATTGCGTTATACCTCATATCAAAACACCCATGTCTTATTATTAGGTCAAGACCCCTATCATGGTCCTAGTCAGGCACACGGACTTTGTTTTTCAGTAAAAAAAGGCGTAACACCGCCGCCTTCATTAAGAAACATCTATCAAGAATTAGCAAATGAGCTTGGCTGTACCATACCGGAGCATGGTGAATTGACCAAATGGACAAGCCAAGGGGTACTGATGCTGAACACTTGTTTGACAGTTCGCCGCGGTCAGCCAAACTCTCATGCGGGTAAGGGCTGGGAAATTCTTACGGATAAAATTATATCGCTGATCAATGATAAAGAAGATCCTGTTGTATTCCTGCTTTGGGGGCGCAATGCGCAAAGCAAGGAAAAACTAATCACTAATCCGAAACATCTGATTCTGAAATGTGCTCATCCAAGTCCGTTTTCCGCGTACAACGGCTTCTTTGGCTGTAACCATTTCAAAATGACAAATGCCTTTTTGAAGGAGCATGGTTTAAAAGAAATTGACTGGCAGATTGAAAATTAAAATAAAGGAACTGATTTGAGGGAAAGCCTTCACTCAGTTCCTTTTTGTTTGACAAATTTTAATGTCCAGCCTGCGCTTTGATCCACTCCGCGTTCTTCTCACTTAATAAATCAGTACAAGCCTCTGCATCCGTCATACACTCATTATCGATAAGCGCACGCACACTTTCTTCATCAAAGATACCCATGGCAATTACATTGGCATTCTCTTTCAAGCCGACAAGATCCTGCTGCACAGCACCATTCATTGCGGTTACTTTCTCTTTTTGATGTCCCTTTGAAAAATTAAGTTTTCCATTTCTTCTTCCGTGATTAACGGAACTAATTCTGTTGTATCCAGTAATAGCTGCATGCCTTTAACTGAATGCATCAATTCCAATAATTTTAAAGACGCATTCGGATAGATCGTGTCAGCATTAATACTATAACCATAGGAAACGGCAAGAGTTTTCAGCTGCTGTCCATCGATTAGCGGAAGCTTCTGAAAACGCAGGGTAATCTCATTGATTTCCTCGCTTTTTTCATACTGCATCCAAGGGCCGATCAATCCGCTTAGATAAGACTGTGAAATAAACCATTGATCAAACTGCGCCGGATCACTTTCAAGATTCAGACTTTTTTGATGGTTATGTAATCATTCAGTGAATGAAGAAATGCTTCATTTTTAAAATTAACTACAGCTTCTTCTTTTCCCGGGAAATAACTACCATCACTGCTTAACAGCGGCAAAAGAAAGAGCGGGTTATCATAATAATAAAATAAATTATCGACATCCGTATCGGCCATTGATTCAAAGTTTTCAAACAGTTCAGGCTTGAGCCCCTTTTCCTCAATGGCTGTCAAATTCAGCGCATAAAGAAAGCCATCCGCAATCATCGGATAGTAACAATTCTTTACCGCATTGATTGTCGATGCAAAATCCTCACGGATACTAGCTTCAAAACTATCATGAAATGACGCAGGTATTTCATACAAATGGGATAATGCCGTTGCGACATCTTCATCCTTGATTAAAAACACATCATAAGGAATGCCTTTAAAACTTAATACACCTTCAAGAATTTCATACTCATTGATCACACTGATTTCAAGTGCATCGGCATTATCCGGATATGTCTCATTCCATAATGCTTTTAAGCCTTCACCATATGCTTCATTCTCTACCGCAACCTTTAAAACCGCGGATTCTTCTAATTTTATCTCTGCTGAACATGCAGTAAGCAGGCATGCCATCGCGAGTAAGATCCATTTTTTCACGTTATCACCGTTGTAATTGTACACATTTTTCTGCCGATTGGCAATTGATATTCAGGGATTTACCATTGACAAGCAGAGATATTTTGCCATAATTAAGATATGTCAATTTAAGGAGGAGCTATATGGATCAGTTATCATCCCTCGTCTATTCCATTCCGGCTTTATTAATTGCGCTGACGCTGCATGAGTTTGCCCATGGCTGGGTATCGGATAAACTGGGCGATCCAACGCCTAGACGTAATGGCCGCTTATCATTAAATCCTCTGCACCATCTTGATCCGCTTGGCACCCTGTCGCTGTTTCTGTTTCGCTTCGGATGGGCAAAGCCGGTTATGGTAAATCCAAATTATTACCAGAATAAAAAACAGGGTATGGTAAATGTCGCGTTGGCAGGGCCTATGATGAATTTCCTGCTTGCCTTTATCAGTATCTTTGCCTATTATGGGATTATAAAAATGCTGCGTATCGGGCTGATTCCTTTGCATGGCGGCATTATTACTTCAATTTTTGATTATCTGTTAGAATTTTTGCCCTTCCTGCTTAGCTATAACCTGGGGTTAGGGATTTTTAACCTTATTCCGATTCCGCCGCTTGATGGTTCTAAATTTTTAAATGCTTTGCTTCCTGAACAGCTGTATTTCGGCATTATGCGTTATGAGCGTTACTTTGCGCCGATCCTGATTTTGCTGCTTTATACAGGAATTCTTAATATCCCCTTAAATTTTGTGAATGATGCGTTATTTAATCTTATGAAAAATATCAGTCTGACGATTCTTCAACTATAAGCTGCATGCAGCTTTTTTTCATATAAATAAAAAGGGCATAAAGCCCTTTGTTAGTGCAACCGCAAAATGAATCTTTGAAGCAGATTATCTTCCATATAAATCATCGGCCAGTTAGGATAGATATAAATCATCCGCATCAGCCAGATACCAAACCAAATCAGCATCATCAGCCAGAACAACCGCCGCCAAAGTGTTGATTGTAAAAACTGTCGATTCTTAAGCCAGCCGAAACCGCTGATTAAAACAAATATCAACAGCACATAAAGGCTGGGTTAAAGAAATAGGCTTCTTGAAACCTGCCCTGCACAAAATAATAGAAGGCGGTACTCATCCCGCAGCCCGGACATGGAATACCGGTAATTTCCTGAATCGGACAGTACCAGCCAGCAACTGCTATACATCCTATGATCAGCAGAATCGGCAGCAGCTGTTTAGTATGTGACTTCATCCAATACGTGGTTTAATTCACTTTGATTAATTGCCATTGAAATCAGCGGCAGCATCAAAACAGCCAAAATCAGACAGATAATAGATATTGAACCAACCCGCATTCCCAGATTATATTCCATATCTTCAATCTGTCGGGCAATCTTATAATGCCAGTAGATTCCATATAATCCGCAAGTAAAAAAGTCAGCAAAACATCGACGACGCCATTATTGGAATTGGAACAGCTGACTTCATTTAATTCTTCCCCAAGTTTATAAATCAGATAAATATAATAAATTCCGCATGTAAATATACTTAAACAGAGGACTGCCCCTACACTTCTTTTCTTAACATTCATAATTAACCTCTTTTCAATACCAAAACAGATAATGGTTCAACTTTAACGATTCGCTGCTCTTCAGGTGTTATTTTACCATCTTTAAATATCAGCTGATAATTATTCTTCATATCATATTCGTAATAATTTTGAGTTGGGTTAAAAATAACCGCCACATCATTGATTTCATCCTTCATGCGATAAACCAGTGCGCTGTGATTGATTTCCTCAAAGCTCACATATTCAAGTATATCCTGAGTAGTAGCATAGGAGAAACAAGGCAGTGATTTTCGCAAAGCAATACAGTCTTTGGCAAATTCCACAATCGACAGATAGCGGTTGCGGCGTTCATAATCAATACGATTAATCGAATCAGAGTCACAATATGTATTCGGTTTGCCATGCTTCGTCCTCGCAAATTCTTGACCGCTGTGAATAAACGGTATGCCTTGCGCAAAAAGTACGGCCGCCAGACATAATTGCTGACGCTTTATTCTTGTTTCACGGGTATCTTCACGGCAGCAGCTTTTCAGCTTATCCCAGCATGTCATATTATCATGGCATTCAACATAGTTTACTGCCTGCTGAGGACTTGAGAAATAGGCCGCAATATTATTCTTATTCGTTACACTGGCGCTTAACACATCTTTGGCTACCTGTATCAGTGACAGATCATTGGAACAGTAACCTTTCACGTCGATTTCTTCAACACTTGTACGTCCCTTGATGACATCGCGGAAACGATCAGAGAAATGCGCGATCATCGGCATTTTATCATGATTCGCAATCGATGCACGGCGATTTGGATCAAGATAGGAAGGCATATCCCATCCCTCACCATAAATGATAAAATCACGATTGATTTCACGGCACCGGCGGTATACTTCATTCACAGTATCCACATCAAGAATCCCCATTAAATCGAAGCGGAAGCCATCGATTCTGAAAGTTTTTGCCAGATAAACACAGGCATCAACGATAAACTTTCTCGCCATAAAGCCAGTGGAATCAAAATCATTACCGCACCATGTGCCATTGGAATAATGACCAAGCTCATTCATTTGAAAATAATAACCGGGCACAATTTTCTGAAAAGAACTGGTCGGCAAATCAAAAACATGGTTAAATACCACATCAAGCACAACACGCATTCCATTTTCATGCAGCTTATCAACAAGTTCACAAAAATCATTGATTCTGGACATCGGATCAAATGAATTGCTGGCATAGCTGCCTTCTAAAGTCATATATTGCAAAGGATCATAACCCCAATTATAAAACAATCGCTGGTTGTATTCATCTACCGAACCAAAATCCAGTACCGGCATCAGCTGAACGTGGGTGATCCCTAATGTTTTTAAATAACTAAACCCAGTATTTAATGACTTGGTCGTTTCATTTTCTTCCACAAAGCCTTTAAATTTACCAGGATGACTGACACCGATATTCGGTTTCATTGTAAAATCACGAACACTGGTTTCATAAATGATAGCTTCTGTATTGCCATGCATGATTGGCAGCTGACCTTCAGCCATTTTAATTTTAGATAAGTCTGCAACGATAGAACGAGTAGAATTAATTGTTGATGATTTGCCGTAAGGATCAATGGATTCATTCCATATGCCATTGACACGGACATGATAGACGTATTTAGCAAGTTCATAATCACCCTTTAAGGTTAATCTGAACGTACCCTTTTCACTCTTCTCCATCATATGTATTTCCGGCTGATCCTTGCGCTGAATTTCCAAGCAGACCTTAGCTGCCGTCGGTGCCCATATCACAAAGTTGTGGCAGCCGGCGTATAATTAGCCCCAAGATCATTTCCATCATAGGCAAACATCGCATCAAAGCGCGGCCGCTTCACGATATAAGAGTATTGCAGAATCGTTGACCGGGCAAATTGATGAAGTACCTGGTATTCTCTGCCGATTTCAATTTCATGCAGCACTCGGCATGTATATTTGATATGAGTCGTTAAAGGCTCTACGGACAAAATCTGCAATTCATCAATATTGCCAAAATCATCACGCAGATAAAATTGACGGCTTACCCCGTCATAGCTTTCTTTTGAGAAAAAATTACGATTTTATCAAAATCGTCTAAATAAGCTTCAAAATAATCAACAGCTCGCATATTATCACCTAATTTATAGTATAAACTATTTTTAGAGGTTGTACCAGCCGTACCTTAGCTTTACGAATTGATTTTTTCCTGTTATGATAGTGTCATGAAAAAGAAAATAGTGATTATTCTTGTGCTGATCGTTTGTGTAATGATGGCACTGGGACCAATTTTATCTTACTTAGTTTAATAAGAAAAGTGGTGAAAACTGGAAAAAGGCGCATTTCATTCAATTGAAACGTGCCTTTTTTGTATTATTTTCTAATCATTGATGCGAAATATGCGGCTCCAAATGATAGTATCGGAATATAACGGTAGCATTGAGTGAAGCTGCTTAATAAGGGAAGATTGAACTCAAGATCGAATAAATTAGGAATGATCCATAAGAGAAGTATTGATGCGTTAGCAAGCAATAATAATAGAATTGTTAAAATTAGACAAGGAATAGGTTCATTCTTTTTTGTTTCACCATAGAACAGGATCAAACCTGCCCCAAATGGAAACAATGAAAGCAGTACAATATAATTGACAAAAAGATGTCCTAAGCCTGACCATGTATCGCCGACTGGGTTCGCCAGTGCTTCGATACCAAAGCCAATCAAAACCCATATGATGAATAAACCAAGCTTCTTATTCATATACTTCCCCCTTTGTAATGATAATTCCAAATATATTTAATCAACTTTTCGATACCAAGAGCTACTATAACTGCCTGTACCTCTCTTAACAGTAAATTCAATGCGTCCTGCTACATTTTCATTCTCGAAAGAATATGTTGGTTTCCATGAAGATACTCCATTTAGTGAACCAGAATGAGCAGAACCAAGATTTTTCGATGTAGTTTGAGTTAAAACACCTGCGCTCTCTGTCATACCATTGTTAGTAATGGTTAATGTTGTGCTAACCATAGTAACAGGACTTTCTAAATCTACTACCTCAAACGACAATTTAGTAATTTTGTAATAAGTTGCATTTTTATTTATAGTTGAAGTATATTTCGTATAATCAATCGTGCCTTTGATTTTAACTGCATAACTAATATGATTAGAGTGATTATATGAAAAAGTAACCAATTTTATAATAGTTATTTTTGTATTTTTGTTAAATTTTGTCACTGTAAATGCACGAGAAAATCCTCATAAACCTGACCTTGACTTAAATAACTATGTGCTAGCCAAAACATAGTTGAAATTGGAAATGTAGAATTTATAGAGGAAATTTATTATGAAGATAAGCCAAGATTATTAATGGATGCACCAATTGTTTATGATGAAATATCATATATGTATACCCTTCGATCTTATGTTGTAGATACATTTGGCAGTTTGTCGGAAACAACTTCTGTGCTTTTTTAACACTTTTTTTGAAAATCTACTTTACCTTTCGTCAACCCCCAATAAATAGTTTTTAACTTAGTAATGAATGTAAGCCCTTTCACGCTTAAATACTATCTTATTTTTATATCGTTGTCAAATCGCATTTATGATATGATACATGAAATATAATTCGTTTGCGGTAAATTCTAAGTATCCACAATTGATTTAGTTCCATATTATTAGAAACAGTGAAGTTTCATATATAAATATAAAAATTAAATGCTGTAATTTACACATTACCTATGATTTATCTCACTGTTTTGTAAGCACTTGAATACAACGGCCATCTTAAGTCCATATAACAAATAAGTGTTTTATCTTACTCTAAATTGCATGAATAATAAAAAGCGTGTCTCAGCTTATCTGAAACATCGCTTTTCTTCGATCACTTCACGTTAATTTTTTCAATATGCCAAATATCTCTGACATATTCTTCAATTGTACGGTCTGATGAGAAATAGCCTGACTGAGCAATATTCAGCAGACACATTCTAGCCCAGCCGCTGCGGTCTTCATAACGCTTGCGGATATTAGCCTGGGCTTTTTCATATTCATCAAAATCTGCCAACAGCAGATATTCATCATTTTTAAACATCAACTCATCATAGAGTAGTTTGAATTCATCCTTATTCTGAGACCATGTACCGTCAATAAAGCTGTCGACGATTCGCTTCAGCGTTTCATGAGTATTATAGTAGTCCCAAACATGGTATGAATTAGCACGCTTGATCTCTTCAACCTCTTCAGCACGCAAACCGAAGATTTCCGCATTTTCATACCCGACACGTTCAACAATTTCCACATTTGCACCGTCAAGCGTTCCCAGTGTAATTGCTCCGTTCATCATAAATTTCATGTTGCCAGTACCACTGGCTTCCTTGCCGGCCGTCGAAATTTGTTCCGATACATCAGCGGCATTCATCAGAATTTCCGCAATTGATACACTGTAATTAGGAATAAAGACAACCTTCATATAGCGGTTGATTTCCGGATCGTTATTTACCATAGCCGCGATTGAATTAATCAATTCGATAACCTTTTTCGCAAAGTGATAAGCCGGGGCTGCCTTAGCCGCAAAAATAAATGTACGCGGATAGATTCTGAAGCTGCTGTCTGCCTTCATTCGCTGATACAGATAAATAATATGCATTACATTCAAAAGCTGACGCTTATAGGCATGCAGACGTTGCCTGCACATCAAAAATCGAATTAACATCAACCTCAATGCCGACATTCTTTTTGATATAATCTGCCAAAATCTGTTTTCTTTCCATCTTCACTTCTAAGAAACGCTGCTGAAGCTTCACATCATCGATATGATCCATCAGCTTAACTAGATCCTGCGGATGCTTGATGAAGGAATCACCGATCGTATCCTTTAAAAGTTCTGTCAGCTGTGGGTTAGAATAAACAAGCCAGCGGCGATGTGTGATGCCGTTTGTCTTATTATTAAACTTCTCAGGCATAATTGCATAATAATTCTTAAATACATCTTTGACTAAAATCTGCGTATGCAGCTTCGCTACACCATTGATTGAATGAGAACCGATAATTGCAAGATTAGCCATATGCACCTGACCGTCTTTAATAATTGCTGTATCATTAATCAGATCCGGACGGTAGTATACATGATTTAATGCATAAATATAACGCTTATTGATTTCCTCAATAATCATATAAATACGCGGCAGCATAGTTTGAATAAACTGAATCGGCCATTTTTCAAGGGCTTCCGCAAGTACTGTATGATTGGTATAAGCCATAGTCTCCGTCGTAATCCGCCATGCATCATCCCATTCATACAGATAATCGTCCATTAAAAGACGCATCATTTCTGGAATAGCCAATACCGGATGGGTATCATTCAGCTGAACACAATTCTTATCCGCCAGATTATCCAAGGTAGGATATACGCGCAGATGAGCCTTGATCATTGCTGTTAAGCCGGCTGATACAAAGAAATATTGTTGTTTTAAACGCAGGTAACGGCCGGCTTCCGTTGAATCATCAGGGTATACATTCTGATTGATTTCATTAACTTCACGAATATATTCCGAGAAGCCCTGTGAATTGCTGGCATCTTCTGCCGGTTCAGCACTCCACAGACGCAGTGTATTTGTCAGCTTCGTGTCATAACCGATGACTTCCATATCATAAGGCACAGCTCTGATGACATGCGCGTCAGCATGATTAATGCGTGCTTTGCCGTGTTCATCCATTGACATTTCAATATGTCCCCAGAATTTCACATCCACGCTGTGCTTTGGTTTGCGGACTTCCCAAACATTTCCTAAACGCAGCCACTGATCAGGCACTTCTACCTGCTTGCCATCAATAATCTTCTGCTTAAATAAACCATATTCATAACGGATACAGTTGCCGTGTCCAGCATAGTTTAATGAAGCCAGCGAATCGAGAAAACAAGCCGCAAGACGGCCAAGACCACCATTTCCTAAACCAGCATCGCTTTCCATATCTTCAAGTTTATTAATATCAAGACCAAGATCAGCCAGACCTTCTTTAACGATATCATAAATACCCAGATTCATCAGATTGCTTGTCAGCAGTCTGCCAATTAAAAACTCCATGGAGAAATAATACATCTGTTTTCCTTCAACACGGGCAATCTCCTCCTTGCTCGCCTTCCAGTTAACTGACGCATAGTCACGAACCATCGTTCCCAGCACCATGTACTTTTCAGTAACATGAGCTTGTTCGATTGAACGGCCATATTTCTCAATAATTCTTCGTTTAAACTCTTCTTTGAACTCTTCTTTGTTCTTAAATTTATCAATATACATTTTTTAGTTCCCTCTTTTTCCATAAAGCCACATAGATTTTAGCATAAATAACCTAATAATAGTAGCCAATGTAACCCTTAACATGCTATTATTTACACTATTTTATTCTTATTTTACCGCTTTGGTACCGGCTGCTTTCGCCTTTTCCGCCTTTACAGCACTTTCCTTGATCTCAAAAACAGCACCGGCAAACGGAGCCAGATCGATCCTTACTGAATAAGGCAGGAAGTTATACGGCTCATTATGCGTACGGATTGCCTTTGGATTAACAAGTCCGCTGCCGCCGTAAATATCCTGATCACTATTTAAGATCTCCTTAATGCTTCCCTTATTTTCCAAACCGATACAGAAATTATCATAATGATTCGGTGACAGATTCAGCACGACAAGGAATTTCTGATCCTTATTTCGCCGGGTATAAACAAAAACATTCTGTGATTTATTATCAGCATCAATCCATCTGAAGCCTTCACCTTGATAGTCCAGCTCATACATCGCCGAGTATTTGCGCATCAACTTATGCAGATCGGTAAAGAATTTTAAGAATGCATCATGAATCGGATAATCAAGAAGGAACCAGTCATTTTCACGATTCTCATCCCATTCTCTGAACTGCGCAATTTCATTTCCCATGAAATTCAGCTTCTTGCCCGGATGCGTAAACATATAGGTGTATAAGGCCCTGCATTGCGCAAACTTCTGTTCATAAGTTCCCCAAATCTTATCAATAATCGTATGCTTGCCATGGACTACTTCATCATGTGAGAATGGCATCATGAATTTTTCTGAATAAAAATAAGCCATTGAGAAGGTCAGCTGATTATGATGATACTGACGATAGACGGGATCAAGTTCAAAATATTTCAAAGTATCATGCATCCAGCCAAGATCCCATTTATAATCAAAGCCCAAGCCCCCGTCAACCGTTGGTTTGGTAACCTTAGGAAAATCACTTGAATCCTCTGCAATCAGCATACAAGTTGGATGCTTTTCTGACAAATGATAATTCAAGCGCTTAATGAAATCCAAAGCGCCCTTATTTTCACCCTTATCCTTATTGCCATGCCAATATATAATATTGCTGATGGCATCCATGCGCAAACCGTCTACATGATACACCTCTAACCAGAAATTAGCTGCTGACATCAGGAAAGAGCGTACCTCTTCACGGCTGAGGTTAAAGTTACTGGTGCCCCATTGACTGTTGGCATCTTCACCTTTTTCATATTCATAAAGCGGTGTGCCGTCAAAATAGCCGAGTGTATAGTCATCCTTTACAAAGTGTACCGGTACAAAATCGATAATGACACCCAGATCATGCCGATGACATTTATTAATAAAACGCATCAGCTGTTCCACTGTTCCATAGCGGCTGGTTGCTGAGAAATAACCGCTGCACTGATAACCCCATGAGCCATCAAACGGATATTCATTCAGCGGCATCAGTTCAAGGTGAGTATAGCCGACCTTCTTGGCATATTTAATCAAATCGTCGCCAATTTCATCATAGGTATACCAAACATTGTCTTCATCCGGTTTTTCCATGATCCGATATGTACCTCATAGATGCTGACTGGCTGATCAAAATTCTTAGTGCGTTTTTCATCCATTCATCATCGGTGAATATATTGCGGTGAACCTCTTCAATAACACTTGCCGTATTCGGTCTGAGTTCACTGTAAAAAGCATAGGGATCTGCCTTATCAACAATACGGCCCGTTGCCTGATGAACACGCAGCTTATACATTTGACCGCGTTTGGCTCGCGGTATAAAGACTTCATAGACACCCTTGGCATCAACGCGTTTCATTTTGGTTCCCTGCCAGTCATTAAACTCACCAATGACAGAAATATCTCTTGCATGCGGCGCATAAGTACGGAACATGACACCCTTCAGTCCGCCTTTTTCAATACAATGCGCGCCAAAATATTCATAAGCGTTTAAGCTCATGCCGTTATAAAATTGTTCTAATGATGATTTTTTCATAATCATTTACCCCATTTCATATATCCTTATTTTACTCTATTTCAGACTATTCTGAAAGCTTTTTAAAAAAGAAAAAGCCTGAATAATTCAGGCTTTGACTATCAGTCATAATAAGTCAGCTATTCGATGGTTTTTTCATGGCAGCCTGCAGAATCTCTGTCTTTTCCTTCGCATTCTCTTTGCTGGTACCGCGGACACAATAGTAGAATTTACACTTTGGTTCAGTGCCGCTTGGCCGCACGGCAATCCAACTGCCGTCTTCAAGATAGAATTTTAATACATCTGACTTCGTAAAGCCGATCAATGCCTGTTCACTGCCGTTCTCATAGCGTTTCAAACAGCCGTAGTCTTCACTGGCAATGACCTTTAAGCCGCCGATTTCTTTCGGCGCTTCATTTCTAAAGGTAGCGATGATTTCTTTGATTCGCTCAGCACCCTCTTTACCTGCCAGCGTAATCGAGGTCTGACTCTCCTGATAAGTACCCAGTTCTTCATACAAACCATCCAGAACATCCACTAAAGTCTTGCCTTGTGCCTTATAGAAGCAGGCCGCTTCCGCAAGCATCAGACAAGCCTGTGGCGCATCTTTATCGCGGACAAATGGTGAAATCAGTGAACCATAGCTTTCCTCATAACCAAATACATATTCTTTTTCATGAGTAAGCTCATATTTAGCTACCTTTTCACCGATGAATTTAAAACCAGTCAGCGTTTTCTCTGTTTCTACGCCATACTTAGCCGCAATTTTTTCACCGAGATCACTGGTAACAACCGTATTAAACATCACTGGATTTGCAGGCATTTTTCCCTTGGCCTTTAATTGTGATAAGATGTACTCAATCAATACAGAACCGCTCTGATTACCGGTCAGTAAAACGTAATCGCCATGATGCTTCACTGCCACACCCATGCGGTCAGCGTCTGGATCGCAGCTCAGCACGATATCAGCATCTTCACGTTTGGCATACTCTAACGCTAAATTATAAGAAGCGGTTTCTTCAGGATTCGGCGTCGGTGTGTTAGAAAAATCAGGATCAGGTGTGCATTGTTCCTCAACCGGTACGAACTGATAACCGGCACGGGTAAATACTTCTTTTACAGGAATATTCGCTGTGCCATGCTGCGGTGTGAAAATTATTTTCACATCAGTTTTTTAACCTCTGGATTTAATTGAATGCCTAATACCTTGGCATAATATTGTTCATCGATCTCTTTGCCGATTACCGTGATCAGCTTTTCCTGTTCCGGTGTCAGATCCACTCTGATTGCCAATTCATCTTCAACCGCATTAACACGATCGATGACTTGTTTCGCTAAATCAGGAATCAATTGACAGCCTTTTTCATCATACAGCTTATAGCCGTTATATTCTTTAGGATTATGAGAAGCCGTTACCATGATGCCGCCGAAGCAGTTTAATGTCCGAACTGCAAAACTTAACTCAGGGGTCGGCCGCAGGCTTTCAAAGACATAAGAACGAATGTTATAAGAAGCCAATACTTTAGCAGAATCCATTGCAAATTCATAAGACATATGACGATTATCATAGCCGATGGCTACCCCGCGCTGCATTGCCGCTTCACCATTAGCCGTGATATATTGAGCAAAACCGGTATTTGCCTTACGGATCGTATGTAATTGATGCGATTTGTTCCAGCCCCCAGCAGACCGCGCATACCCGCTGTGCCAAATTCAATGTTTGTATAGAAAGCATCCACTTTCTGTTTTTCATCCATTGCCAGCAATTCAGCTTTTAATGCCGGATCGATATTAGGATGATTCACCCACTTATTATACTTTTCTTCAATCATAAGATTTCCTCCTCAATCTACATCAATTATACAACAAACCACATAAAAAATCTGTTGAAAATGCACTTTTTTGTAAGAGCTTACGAAATCTTATAATGAACGATCAAAACAACTGAAATCAGTGCTGTGATGGACTGAAAGTATCGATCAGCAGCGGCAGCATGAATAGAGTGACACAGCCTAAAACAAAAGCGAAAACCGGATAATTATGCATACCAAGAAGATCCGCCGCCGCATCCTTGACCAAAGGGCTGAGAATGAAAGCTCCTAGAATGAAACCAAACAAGCCTGCCTTTTGCTGCTTATTAAATCCTTTATGTTCATTAGTTTTGTGTTGCATAGATTGCCTCCTTGTCTTTAGCCTTCCCGGTTACGCTCATTTTATAGTCATAACCCACATAATTTTCATTTATTCATCACCTGTTGCACATATTGCTTCGCTATACTTCAGTTCAACGCAAGAAAGGATGAAATTTCATGAATTCAACAAAACAAAGACTGACTGCATGGCTGATTGCCGGTGCATTAGCAGGTACGCTCAGTGGCTGCAGCTCAGCAAATACCAATACAGATTCCAACCAAACTGATAACAGCTTTGATGGTACGGTTATCACGCTTGCTGATGAGGGTGTACTGGTAGACGGTCAGACCGCCTCAACCGACAGCAGCAGCAAGGTCTATGTCAGCAATGATATTATTTATTATGAGGAAGGCAGGGATGAAAGCTATGGTGAAGGATCAGCGGCCGATGAACACAGTGCTGAAGAAGCAGCTAAGCATACGGTCGTTACTATTACAGAGCCGGGTAATTATTCTGTCAGCGGATCACTCAGCTACGGCCAGATCTTAATTGACTTGGGTGAGGATGCGAACGAGAATCCTGAGGCAGTTGTAAATCTGACGTTAAACAATGTCAATCTTACCAGTACGGTCAGCAGTGCAATTGTCGCGTTGAATGCTTATGAATGCAGCACAGAGTCAGCAGCTGCACCAAATAAGGATGTCGATACTTCGGATGCCGGTTTTAATTTGATACTGGCTGATGATTCAGTCAATGTAATTAATGGTTCACATGTCGCAAAGATTTACAAAGAAGGAACTACTAATAAAAAATATAAATTTGACGGTGCCGTCGAATCTAAGGTTTCCATAAATATAAATGGTGAAGAAAAGAGCAATGGTCAGCTGACTGTTAATGCGGATAATGAAGGTATTGAAACTTACAGGCATCTTACTATTAATGGCGGTGTAATAACTGTCAACTCAGCGGATGATTCCCTTAATGCCAATGAAGACAATATTTCTGTTATCACAGTCAACGGCGGTACAATCACCTGTGATGCCGGCAGCGGCGATGAGGGTGACGGTATTGATTCAAACGGCTGGATCGTTATTAACGGCGGCACAATTATCGCATCCGCTAACCCATCAAGCATGGACAGCGGTGTTGATTCAGATTTAGGTATTTATATCAATGGCGGCACTTTGCTGGCAAGCGGCAATATGTATGATGAAATCGCGGCAGAGTCAACACAGAATTTTATTGTATTCAATTTCAATGAAAAACAGCATCAAGAGGATCTCATCGTATTAAAAAGCAGTGAGAATGAAGCTGTTGCGGCCTTCAATGCAGTTAATGATTACACAGTCTTAGTCTATTCTTCAGATCAGCTTGCCGAGGGTGATTATACGGCTGCGAAGGCAGCTTCTGTTACCGGTGAATTAAATGGCAGTATTTATACGATGATCAGTGATGCAGACATTACTGCCCAGCTTGAATACAGCCCAAGCGGCGGACGCGGCATGGGGCATGGCGGCTTGGGTATGAAACCAGAGGGCACGAATGAGGACGAGCCGAAACAACCTGATGACGGAAGGGATGAAAATCGAATGGAAAAGCCAGACGGCGATATGAAGGAGCCGCCTGAAAGCGGAGGTGAAATGCCGCATGAAATGCCTGACTTCAATGGTCAGGATGATGATAGTGAAAAACAGACAATCTTCACTCTAAGTAAAGGTGGTACTTTCCTCTACTCAGTTGCGGAACAAAAGTAAAAAAATGACAACGGCTAAGCCGGTAGTTTTCTCTGATAAAATAAAAACGCCTATAAAAAGGCGTTTATTCGTATATTGGTGGAGCTTAGGGGCTCGAACCCCTGACCTCTACGCTGCCAGCGTAGCGCTCTCCCAGCTGAGCTAAAACCCCAATACTGACATTGCGATGCTATTATAACATAAAACTTTCATAAAAAATGGCAAAATGCCATTTTTTATATTTAATTGTGAATTAAATTAACCAACGATTTTTTGTGTACGAAGAACTTCTTCGATAGCTGCGATAGCAGCATCTTCATCTTCACCGTTGCAAGAAATAGTGATTTCAGATTGTGTTGGAATTCCTAAAGACATAACGCCCATGATTGATTTCATGTTTACTTCACGTCCCTTGAAAGACACATTCACTTCACATTTGAATTTACTAGCTGCGTTAACTGCTACTGTTGCAGGGCGTGCATGTAATCCAACTGGATCGATTACTGATACTGTAATTTGTTTCATTTTTATTCCTCCTAATATTCTTCTACTCCATTTTAAACCATTTCGGTAGCACTTACAATGCTAAAATTGCAAATATTTGATTATTTTAAAAATAAATCTGCAAGCCTTCTTTTTCAATCAGAAATGTAGTGGTATTTCATTCTGACAAACGAGATTTATAAAGTTTTACAGGGCCGTTTTTCATCTATTTTTCCTGATTTGAGCTGTTCTGTGAACGCCTCGCTGCTGATGACATTAAAGCCGTGATTCAATAAGTATTCCGCGGTTATACCGTTGCCTTCAATGATTCTGCCGCTGAAAGTTCCATCATAAATGCTGCCTGTGCCGCAGCTTGGCGAGCGTACTTGCAGGATACACAGCGTGCATTTATATTCCTCAGCGAGTGCCAGCGTTTGCTTTGCGCCTTTTATGAAAGCTTCGGTCACATTTTCACCAAGATTGTTGATAACCCGATCCTTTACACGTTCACAGCAGGCTCTGGGTGTCGGCAAACCACCCATCACTTCAGGACAAACACTGATGTATTCCTTATCCTTCAGATAATCTATGAGTAAAGCATCGGCATTATTGCCGCCGCTGTATTTTACAATTTTACCAAGCAGGCAAGCACTGACCAATATCATGATTGTTTCTCCTTTACAAAAACTAAATGCTTAGCATTTGAAAGCTGTTCATGAAAGTGATAGCCGTCCTCATCAAAAGCCTTAACCGCTTCTATATTGTTTATCCTATGCTTTATACAATAATGAATCAGCGAACCGCGGGCCATCTTAGCCGCCGTCGCTTCAATCTTCAGCTTGCCCAGTTTTTCCACATAAAATGATACACTGCATTTTGTTTCAGGCAATAAGGCGCTGTATTCCTTGGAACAGCAATCCAAAATACATTCATCCTTTAAAACATTCATAATCTTCAGACGCCAAAATTCAGTAAGCGATTTGCCTTCAACCTGTAAGGGATTCTCAACATCCAAGCGATATTCACTGATGCCGTCCTTAACCCTCAGCATCCCATACAAGCCACTCATGATCCGCAAGTGTTCTTGGGCAAAATCCCAATCCTTCTGATCCCATGCATGCACTTGCATGCGTTTAAACTGCAGACCGTCAAAGCACAGTCCGGCATTATTTTGCGTCATTGATTCAAAAGATTGAAAACGACTCACATTCTGCAACGCTATCTTTTCATTGCACTTGTAGAATTTCATTAATTCTTCTGTATTTTTATCTTTTAATAAGGCAGCTATCCGGACAGCTGTCTCTGCAAACATCGGCTGGCTCGCTTCCGCGATCGCCTCACTTTTCATCGTTTTAGTCGGTGAACAACATATGATCATTATCTTTCTCCTTAAACCCTATACAAATTTAACCGCATGTAATAAAATAAGTCAAACAAACTTTTCTGTCTAATGGTTAATTGTTAAAAATAGGTTATGATAAGAGTAAATAAAAGGAGTGATCGTAATGAATAGGAAATGGAGTCAGGTTTTGTGGCTATTGTCCGCGGTTTTATTAATCGGTGCCGGTGTGATCTGTATTATGAATCCGATGACCGCCCTCTCATCAATCGCCTGGATTATTGCCATTGCGATATTATTTGAGGGCTTTTCAGATATTATTGGTTATTTCTTCTTCAGAGATACCTTTTTCAGTAACGCATGGATGCTGATTGACGGTATTTTAAGTGTCGTCATGGCTTGCTTTTTGATCGGTTATAATGACATAACTGCCGCCTTTATTCCTTATATATTCAGCGGCTGGCTGTTAGTTACAAGCCTTGCGAAATTCATTAACAGTTTTCAAATGCGCCGCTTTAACTTTGCCAGCTGGAATTGGATGTGCGCGCTTGGCATTGTCGGCATCGCCTTTTCAATCTTTGCCTTTTTCAACCCGTCACTGGCAATTCTGACAATCAGCGTATTGCTTGGCGCTCTGTTGATCTTCCAAGGGCTAGTTACCTTGATCCGCTGGTATCTCTGCCTTAATTTTTAATATTTTTCTCTCTCGAACAGGCATTTCCTGTTCTTTTTTATCCTGCATTGCCAAAGAACCAGGCAATCATCGCAAATAAAATAGTCAAAACGATAGAGACATAGATCCAATCATTTTTTTCTGTTGTGTCATCAACCGGTTCAGCCGCTACTGTTTCACTCTCCTGCTGTGCTTTTTCGCTAAGCCTCAGCCAGTATTCATTCCCTTCACTGACCAATTCAACCTGATGTGATGCATTTGCCATCTCTGCCGCCAAGGATGCTTTTAAAGCAATATCAAACAATGCTGAATAATAACCGCTGACCTGATCAAAAGCCTTTTGAGCCATCAGTACCAACAGCTCATCCGGTACCCCCCCGCCTCTTGGTAAACGAGAATCCCATTCAGGTTATCCGTTCTGTACTGCGCAAGCCGCCGTCTGCGGATCACGTCTGCCTGTTGTTCAAAACGTTCCTTATCAGTCAGTGTATCATCGCTGACCAGCTCTTCAAAATCCTTGAGCACATCGGATACCACCGCATAAGCCAAAACATCGCCTTGTATCAAATGGGTATATTCATTCAGCTGATCATTCTCAATTCTCACCCCTGTCTGCGTATATTCATAAGTATCCTTTTGACCAAGATGCCAGCGTTCAGTCAATGAAACATGTCCCAAAGGTACATCATCGAAAAATGTCTGCCAGATCACACTGTCAAAGTTATTCTTATAGCGTTTATAGGATTCACTGCTTTTAAGTGCATATAAAACATCATTCCCCTGCCGGTACTGCATATAATCAAGTGGTTCACAGGATGTTTCTGCCGGGCATTGAGCTGGAAAAGGAATCTGTTCTACCTTTAATGCAGATGTAGAACCTAGCAGCAGTATTAAAGAGAGTAAAAGTTTCATCGGTAGCCTTCTTTCAAGATTACTATGCCTAACCTTGTTTTAATTATGCGTAATCCCTTTGCTTCTTTGAAAGAAATAAGTAAACATTCCCGATATCAGTGACGCTTATAAAGAAGAGCTAGTAAAATCAAGTGTGATTCCTGATTCTGCCTTATAATAATCATTGACTTGTTACAGAATGGCGGTGGGAACATGTTTGAATGGCAGCAGCAGATTCAAATGATGAAATCGATCAATGCATTAAAGACTGCAATGATGAGGCATTAACCTTGCGTCTGCTTGCCAAGCGGCTTGGCTGAATGGGTAATTGAAGTAGCAGGCTTTCTGCGCGGACAGCAGACAGAACGCTATTGCCGCAATGGTGAAGAAATCGGTGATAAATACACTTGTACCTATGGCTGCCCAGTAAATGAAAATGGCCAAGGTATATGTTCAAAAATAATGCTGATAATGTTTCCCATCATGGACGCAGTCAGGAGCGGCGGTGATTTGGAGAATATCGGCGGTCATGAACGATACAGTAAAAATGTCGTATGTCCAGATGGCTGCGTATTATTTAAAATGACTGCTAAAAAAACTGGCAATGAAAATTTCCACAAGGGACACTTTTACGATTCATAGACATATAATAAAAAAAGCTGTAACGCTTTTGACCCATTCTTGGGCCAAACTGTTACAGCTTTATGCTTTTATTCAATTGCTATAAACTTTTTTTCTTCAACTTGTTTCGGTGCATCAACAGGTACTATGATTTTTAGCTCACCATTTTCAAATTTAGCTTTAATATCGGTTTCCTTAACACCGTCACCAACAAAGAAGCTGCGTGAACAGCTGCCGGTGTAACGTTCCTGGCGGATCACATTACCCTTCTCATCCTTTTCTTCATTGCTTGTATTCTTGCTGGCACTGACATTCAGATATCCGTCCTTCAATTCAATCTTGATGTCCTCCTTGCCATAACCAGGCAATTCCATATCAAGCAGGTAATTGCCATCCTTTTCGGTTACATCCGTTTTCATGATATTCGAGCTTTTCTTAGTGAAAATCGGATCAAAAAACATATCATCAAATGCATCATCAAATAAATTTAATCCAGGTAAGAATTTCATAACCATCGCCTCTTTCGTAACAATTTCATTTCATGAATTCAAACCTCATCAGGTCCTATCCTGATTACACTTATAGTATAATCCAAAATATTGGCACTGTCAATATGTGAGTGCTAATTTTTTGGCTTTTTTTGATTAATTTTTACTAATAAATACAAATCGGTTAAAAAATCAGCTTTGCTGCCAGATTCACAAGCATGCATAAGCCCAAGCCGATCAATGTTGGCAGGGCAAAGGCAATCAGCGTCCACCGCCAGCTTTGTGTCTCTTTCTTGATGGTCAGCAAGGTAGTAGCACAAGGCCAATGCAGCAAAGTAAAGAGTAAGGTGCATATAGCGGTGATCCATGTCCAGCCATGATCGACCAGCAGCGTTTTCAATTGCAGTATATTTTCATAATCAACCATTGAACCGCTGGCTAAATAGCTCATAATCAGAATCGGTATCACGATTTCATTGGCCGGAAAGCCAAGAATAAAGGCTAATAATATATAACCATCTAACCCGCACAGCTTTGCAAAGGGATCAAGAAGTCCCGCGCAATGAGTCAGCAGCGTCGCATCACCAATTGTGATATTCGCCATCAGCCAAATTAAGAGTCCAGCCGGGGCAGCAACTGCCATCGCTCTGCCTAACACAAACAAGGTTCGGTCAAAGATTGAATGCACAAGCGTCTTGACAATCTGCGGTTTGCGATAAGGCGGCAGCTCTAGAATAAAGGTAGAAGGCACACCCTTAAGAATCGTTTTATTCAGTAATGACGATACTTTGAAAGTTGTGAATACGCCAAGCAGAATGACTCCCATTAACAGCAGTGTGGATATCATTGACTGCATAAAAGGCAGTGACGCACCGACAAAAAACATCGTAATAATGGCAATCATTGTTGGAAAGCGTCCGTTGCATGGCACAAAGTTATTGGTACAGATAGCCATTAAACGCTCTCTTGGCGAATCAATAATCCGGCAGCCGACGATTCCTGCCGCATTACATCCAAACCCCATGCACATGGTTAGTGTTTTCGGCGCTATGGTTCGATTTTGAAACGCGGATGAAAAACGATTTGCTGCTGCTTTTCATGATTTTCATCGCTTCCCTGACTTATTTCAATAGATTCAAAAAAGCGGATAACAGCTGCGGCGAAAGCTCGTCAAAGCGAAGGATGTCCCGATATATTTTATCAAGATCCACGGTGTCATCCATAGTCTGTCTAAGGCTGTCCAGCTGGCATTTCTGTGCTTCATAATGGTCTTTGAGCTGTTCAAAGCGCTGGGCGCTCAGCGTACCCGCATAATAATCAAGATAGAGTGTATCAAGGATGTGATTCAGTTCATCGATGCGTTCATCCTCATGCTTTGACGGTGTCAGCTCCTTTATGATCTCAGCAAATACTTCCTGCTTTTCTGCCTCATTTAATACTGCATAGCGTTTAAGCACTTCTCTTGTACACTGCATCAGATCGTTATAATCAATGAAATGATTGCTGCAAATTGCTTTCCCATGACTTTTGTATGAACCGCATGCCAGTATCACATGCGGTACACTGCCGATCGTCGACATGCCGTGATGACAGTCAGCACAAACCGCAATCTTTGAAAAGCTGTTGACAAAGCTGTCTTTTTTTACACATTGCCGCTGTTTTGCCCCCTCATTGGCTAAATCAAATAGTTCCTGTTCTACAATCGCTTCATGCGTATTTTCTACAATGATCCATTCCTGCATGGGTAATGCACAGACATGGCGGTTTTTAAAGCTGCTCTTGACTGACTTTCCCTGTGCGCTGTGTCCGCGATAAACCGGATTCTTCAAGATTTTTCGAATCGTTGATGCCGACCATGCCTTTTTCTGGGTATAATTAGCAAGCTTGAGATGTGGATATTTCTGACAGCGATAAACTGCCGGTGAACTGATTTTCTGTTCATTTAAGCTTTTCGCAATATTGGCTGAGGAACAGCCAAAAGCCGCCATTTCAAAGATTCGGTGTACGATCGGGGCAGTATTGGAATCAATCACTAAATGATTCTTATCATGATTATCCTTTTGATACCCATAGGGTGCGAAATTACCGATAAAGGCACCTTCACGCATCTTAGTCTGAAAAGAGGAGCGGATTTTCCTAGAAGTGTCGCGGGCCACCATTTCGTTAACCACGTTGCGGAAGGGTGCCAGATCATTCAGCGGCTGATCCGAATCCACCTCATCATTCACCGCAATAAAACGCACATTCTTTGAAGGAAAATAGACTTCTGTATACTGACCCGTTTGTATATAATCACGGCCCAGACGCGAGAGATCTTTACCAATATTAAATTTATCAAACCATTTTCCACAGCCTGAATCAGCTGATTAAACCCCGGCCGGTCAAAGGTCGTTCCGGATACACCGTCATCACAGAATTCCGCCACGATATCAAAGCCGGCTTTTCCGCATAATCCTGAAGCAGCTTGCGCTGATTGGAGATACTGGAGCTTTCTTTTTGATTGTCATCATCCTTTGAAAGACGCAGATAAAAAGCGCCGCGCAGCTTATGCTTTCTTTCCATAACGCACTTCCTTCAAAATCAGTAATTTTATTAACTGTTTAAGCTCCATTTTACCGCTTGTTACTTGGACTGTATAATTTACTTTCTTCTTTTTCATAAGATCACCATTCTATCATATGAAAAAGAACCACGCTTAGACAAGTGGTTCTGATTCTATTGATAATAATTGCTGCTGCTTCTCTAATAATGATTGTGATGTATACAATTCATAATATGCACCCTTTTGTTTCATCAGCTCATCATGAGTCCCCATCTCTTTAATTACCCCATGATCGAGAACAATGATTTTATCCGCATTAACAATCGTGGATAAACGATGCGCAACCACAAAGCTTGTGCGGCCCGCCAGCAGTTCCCTGATTGCCAGCTGGATCACTTTTTCGCTTTCTGTGTCGATAGAGCTTGTCGCTTCATCAAGAATCACGATGCTTGGATCAGAGAGCAGTGCCCGGGCAAATGAGAGCAGCTGTTTCTGTCCGGTAGACAGCATATCGCCGCCTTCCCCTACCTCACTGTCATAGCCCTTGGGCATATGCATAATAAAGTCATGGGCATGAATCAGACGCGCTACCGCTTCAACCTCTTCATCGGCAGCCTGCGGCCGTCCATAGCGGATATTATCCCTAATTGTACCGCTGAATAATTGGGAGTCTGCAGCACATAACCGATATTAGAATGCAGCCAGCCAACACTGCGTTCCTGAATATCTTTGCCATCCATTAAAATCCGGCCCTGTTTGTTCATAGAAACGGCAGAGCAGATTAACAATCGTACTCTTGCCAGATCCAGTTTCACCAACCAGCGCAATCATTTCCCCTTTTTTTACTTGTAAGTTAAAATCCGATAATACTTTTTCATTTTCATTATAGAAGAAATCAACATGCCTGAATTCCACATTGCCAAGCAATGGTTCATAATTCTCTTCCTTTGGTTCCAGTAAAGTTCCATAAACTGCTTTTACTTCATCGCTGTCATCAATTTCTACCTCTTCATCTAAGAGACTCAAGATTCGCTCACCGCTCGCCTGTGCCATCTGCATTTCACCTAAAACTCTGGCAATCTGCTTCAAAGGTTCAAAGAACAGCTCTGCGTAATTGATAAACATTGACAGCGTACCAAACTGTATTACAGAAAGCAAAACCTGATTACCGCCGATATAAACTAATAAAGCCAGCACGATACCTGATAATAAGAAAACAACCGGCTGAAACAGTGAATTGATTCGTGCCGCCCGCATCGAATAAGTTTTCATATCATGCGTTTTAATTTTAAATTCTTCATAATTTTCCTGCTCCACACCCAATGTTTTCGTTGTCTTAGCACCGCTGATACTTTCTGAGAAACCGGCAGTAATCTTAGAATTACTTTTTCTTGCCTTACGCTGCGCTGATAGCAGCCGCTTCTGAAAAAACATGGTTACAAACCATAAAAAAGGTACTGCAACTAAAATAGCCAAAGCCATTTTCCAATTGACTGCCAGCATAACAGCCGTAATACCAACGATCAATACGGCACCCCAGATCAGATCCATTAAGCTCCAGGCTAATATTTCAGCCAGTCTTCCGGTATCTGACGTAATTCTCGCCATCAGCCAGCCGTTAGCGGTACGGTCAAAATAAGGAAAAGACAGATTCTGCAGCTTCACAAAGCACTTTTTACGTAAGTTCTTACCGAAACTGCTCTCTACGCCGCCGGCATAGCGGAAATAAAGATAGAGACAGATTGAACGAATCACAATACCGCCGGCATAAACAGCTATAAAAATCGGCAAAGATTCCTGACTTGCCTGTCCAACTACATACATATCAATCGCATATCGATTAAACAGCGGGAAAATAATATCGGTAACTGCAAAAGCAAGATTGGCCGCTAATAAACAAATAACCACTTTTTTCTCTTCCCACAGAATTTTAAGCATCCGCATCCAGCATGAGCGGTCAAACGCCTTGCTTTGATACTCCTTTTCCTCAAGAATACTATTCGCCATGGCTTTCACCTCCTTCACTTTGTATTTCATAAATTCGTTTATATAAGCCTTCCTCATGAATCAAAGTCTCGTGAGTACCGCTTTGAATCAGTTTGCCATGATCGAGCACCAAAATTAAATCCGCATTGCGCGCCGTATTGATTCGATGCGTAATCATTAACGTAGTAACCGGATAATCAAGCTGATTCAAAGCATCTTGGATCATCGCATCAGTTTTAGAATCGAGAGCGCTTAAGGAATCATCAAAAATAACGATCGGTGATTTAAGCAGCAGTGAGCGTGCGATAGCCAGACGCTGTTTCTGACCTCCGGATAAGGTTACACCCTTTTCACCGACTTCAGTATCATAGCCATTTTCAAATTCCTCGATTACATGATGGATACTGGCCGTCTTAGCCGCTTTGATGATTTCATCGCGCTCACTCTTACTGGCAGCCAGATGAATATTTTCATAAATAGTTTTACTGTATAAGAATGGCTCCTGAAGCACGATCTGTACCTTCTTGCGCAGCCAAGCCTTGCTGATGGTGCGCAGTTCATGACCATCAATGCGGATTGAACCGCCCTTATAATCATAGATGCCATTCAATAAATGAATCAATGAGCTTTTACCGCTGCCCGTAGGCCCCATGATTGCCACGCGGGTATTCGCTTCAATATGAAAGCTGAGATCATTCAGCGTGTGTTCTTCACTGTCTTCATAATTAAAGGATACATGATCAAACACGATATCACCGATGATTTCAGGCTTAGTGCCTGCTTCCAAATCTTCTGCCTCTTCATCAAGAATTTCCTTGATACGGGTTACGGATACACTGACCTTTCCCATATCGGCAAGGATTCTGCCCAACTGTCGGATCGGCCAGATAATCATGCTGATGTAAGTCAGAAAAACAAAGAAGGTACCTACACTCAGCTCCTGAGCCATCGCAAACTGTATGCCGAAAATGATCATGATCAGAATCTGTATCATGCCAATCAAATCGGAGATGTTCCAGAAAATACCTAAGGCATTAACTAAGCGAAACAGCTTGACACGATAATCTTCATTCTTCTCTTCAAATTTATCAATTTCAACCTTTTCCTGATGAAATGCTTTTACTACCCGCATCGCGTTAAGATTTTCCTGCAGGACTGCCATCATCTTTGATTCCGCAATATCACAGTCCAAAAAGATTTTTTGGACTTGGAATAGAAAATCAAGGATGCAATCAGAATCAGCGGCAGCAGTATGACTGAAATAGCCGCAAGCTTGGCATGCTTAGAAAATAAGATTGCCGCTGCAAAACAAACGATTAAGATCGAATAAAGCATTTCCGATATTTGTGAAGCAAGAAAACGCCGAATCTGATCAATATCCGAGGTACAGCGCTGCAGCAAATCACCGCTGTCCTTTTGTTTGTGATAGGCAAACGGCAGCTTCTGCATATGATCATAAACCGCATTGCGGATATTTTCCGCAAAGGTTTCAGATACCAGGCCGCAATTAATTGTTCGCTGATGAACACCAAAAGCAATTAATATATAAACTGCCAGCATCAGCAATGAGCCAATCCATAAATTATTACGCAAATGGACATCACCGCCCAGCCGCTGCAGAATAGCGGTAATCATTTGAGTATCAGCCGGTATCCCCTGAATGACATTATCCACCATGATTGATAAGATCAATGGTGACACAAGCATTGCCAGCGCATAGATTGCCACATCAAAGAAGATGGCGATAATCCGCTTATCATCCGGCTTCGCATAGTCCAAAATAAATTTTAACTTTTTCATATTTTCCCTCCTTTATAGCATAAAAAAAATAGGCATCATGCCTATTAATGAATAAAATGAATGATCTGGCTAAATGAAAAAATCTTTAGACAGGCGGTTTTTATCATGAATAAAAGCATGGTTTTCAGCGTTATAGATGTTGATATTACGGGTCTTGCAGCTATAAAATAATTTCATGATCATAACCTCCTCTCATCGTGTTTTCACACACTCACTGTTCACATTATATGCCAGGTTGAACTATATTGCAAACTTTTTTACAGATATACAAAAAACCCTAACCACATGGTTAAGGCCTGCTTACCGCAAGCACCAGCTTTTTTAAAGGCATGATCGAGATTAAAAGCCACTCTGGGCAGATAACCGAGGTCCTCCAAAAGCGAAAACAAAGGGAAAAAGATAGCCATCGGCGGCAGCATGACGGATACGACCCAAGCCAGCGTGCGATACATTCCCTCGGCAAAAAGACTTTGCGCCATAAGGGAAAATGTATAAAGGCCAAGAAATTTTTTAAAGGTTCTTCAAAGCTAAAAAGTACGCCGGACAAAAGCTCAGAAGGTACATTGGCACCGCTGATCGTAATCCAAAATACCAGACACAGAAGCAAAATCATGATTGGAATGCCGGTGGCCTTTGAGGTTAAAATCTTATCGATTTTGCGGTCACGACTGTCACTTTGACGATTTTGGGTCATGACACAATCCGCGGCAATTTGTTCACTTTTTTCAACTAATGAGGTCACAAGCAGTTCCCTGAACTGATCCTGGCCAATATGCTGGAGCATGAGAATAGCATTCGCCTTTCTTACTTCATGCATTAACGCTTCATTCGCACGCAGGTCAAAACCGAGATATTTCTGGATCGAATCAAGCAGTGAAGCATTACCGTCCAATAGCTTAATCGCTGTCCAGCGCGCATTGATTTTCTCAGCCAGCAAGCCTTCAAGCTGCGGAGTAATTGATGCAATCGCTTCTTCGATAGGCTGTGGGTAAGTGATTGCCAGCTTGTCCTCACTTGGCGCATAGGTATACAGCTCTTCCATCAAATTGTCCAGCCCCTGCTCGCTGACAGCACTGGTACCGATGACAGGCACATGCAGCGATTTAGCCAAGGCTTTCAGATTTACATTGATTTTCTTTCTTCTTGCCTCATCAAGCAGATTGACACAAACGACGACCCGATCGGTAATTTCCAAGGTTTGCAGCACCAAATTCAAATTGCGCTCAAGACATGTCGCATCTAAAACAATCACGGTCACATCCGGATCGCCAAAACAGATAAAATCGCGGGCTACCTCTTCTTCCTGTGAGTTAGCCATCAGCGAATAAGTCCCCGGAATATCCACCAAGATGAAATTTTTATCCTTATACTGATAGCTGCCGCGGGCATTGACGACGGTTTTACCGGGCCAGTTGCCGGTGTGCTGATTCAACCCTGTCAATGAATTAAAGATCGTACTTTTGCCAACATTGGGATTGCCGCCGATAGCAATAACCCGGTCTGCAGATGTTCTTTCAATTTTTAACTCATGGTCAAGGGCGAATGCACCTGTGGATTGATTTGTTAAGCTCATAAGCTTTCCTCCTTTACAATGAATATCTGATCACTGACATCTTTTCTCAGGGCCAGCACACTGCCGCGAATTCGATAAGCAATCGGATCATTGGCCGGACTTGCCTGCAAGTAAGTGATCAGGGTACCTTCAATACAGCCTAAATCAAGCAAGCGCCGCCTGAGATCAGAACTGATATTCAGCTGCCGAACTTTTCCGCTCTCGCCTTTTTCAAGCTTACTGAGCGGTATCTGTAAACTCTGCATTTTCTTTCCTTCTTTCTGAATCTTCTCACACTTAACGTATGTCCCAAGTGCTTAATGTTTCAAAATGCCCATAAATGCCTATGTTGTGATTTAAAACCTAAATACTTTGCGTTATAATATCAACATTAAGGAGGTTTTTTATGTTACCTGATTTTCATGTACATACCGATTTTTCAGGGGATTCAGAGACACCTGTCACTGCACAGATTGAAAGAGCCATCGAATTAGGCATGAAAACGATCTGCATTACCGATCATCATGATATTGATGCGCCAGAGGGTGACTGCTGTTTTCTTTTAGATATTCCTGCTCAGCAAAAACGGCTGGCAGAATTGAAAAAATTTATGCGGATCGAATTGAAATTTTGACCGGGATCGAGCTGGGACTGCAATGCCATGCGAAAGCCGCCATCGATGAAGTATTAAACACTTATGAATTTGATTTTATTTTAGGCTCCTGTCATTACGCGAGAGGCATGGACCCTTATCAGCCAGCTTATTTTGAGAAGCTGGGACATGATGAAGGATACCGTATATTCTTTGAAGCAACGCTGCAGCGGATTAAACAATTTGATGATTTTGACAGTCTTGGTCATCTTGATTATTTAGTGCGTTATGAAAAGACACAGCATTATGATTATGCGCTGGTCCGTGATCTCATTGATGAAATTCTACAAGTTTTGATTGTGAAAAACAAAGCGCTGGAAGTAAACAGCGGTGGTTTTAAATATGGACTTAACCAGCCAAATCCCAGACTGGAAATCCTAAAAAGATATCGTGAATTAGGCGGCCATCGAATCACGCTTGGTTCTGATGCTCATAAGCCTGAACAATTAGGTATCGGCTTTAAAGAAACCAAAAGGCTGCTGAAGGCGTGCGGATATGATACCCTTACAATATTTAAAAAGCGCAAAGCCATTGAATTGCCATTATTATAATAAAAATCCGAACAGATCGGATTTTTCTATTATTCAACAAGTAATGATGATATTTTATTCGCATCCCAATGATATTGATACCATGTGGTCAATAAGCTTCGGAATAAAAAAGATTGACATAAACAGATGTCAACCTTAATAATTTCAAGATTACTTATGATAAGGCATATGGCGATTAATCATCGTTGCCCGATAAAATTGTTCTAAAACTAATACTCGAACCATTTGATGCGTAAATGTGCAGTCACTCAGTTTCCACCTGAAATCCGCCCTTTTTACTAATTCAGGGCTTAAGCCCAATGAACCGCCGATGACAAAGGTAAGATTGCTTGAATGATAAGTATAGATTTTTTCGATTTTGGCAGCCAGCTGTTCACTGCTGATACTTCTCCCCAAAGATCAAGTAAAATTACATATTCATTCTCTTTGATTTTAGAAAGTACACGCTCACCTTCAATTTTTTAACCTGTTCATTTTGCGCATCGGAATTGCTTTCCGGTGCCATCATATCCGCAACCTCAAGTATTTCAACCTTTTCATAAGGCTTCAGACGTTTCACATATTCATCAACCAAAGCTGTCAGTGCCTTATCCTTTAATTTGCCAACCGTTATCAGCTTCATCCCAGCACCACCTGTATCGCTTTTTCCACATTATCGCGGTTAATGATGAGTGTGATTTCATCGCCTACCTGACGGCTGTAAAGCAAGGCTCTGAATTGTTTAAAGGATGTGATTTCAACACCATCAAATTGGACGAGAATATCACCCACTAATAGACCCGCTTTTTCAGCCGGTGAGTTTTGAAGCACACGTGTGATATACAGGCCGCTTTGTTGTTCATCCTCATAGCTGATGCGATAAATATAACGTTCATAGGCTGACAGTTCACTTAGATCCGCAGCACTGATGCCCAGATTAGGCCGCACCACCTTGCCGTATTCTTCTAATTGACGAATGATCGGAACGACTTCATTAACCGGAATCGCAAAACCGATTCCCTCTACGGAAGAAATTTTCATTGAATTGATACCAATTAATTCACCAGCCATATTGACTAATGCACCGCCTGAATTGCCAGGATTGATCGCGGCATTGGTCTGCAGAACAATCATTTGCCAATCGGCTGTGCCATTACCGTCTAAGTCAATATCTACTGAACGATTTACACCGGAAATGATGCCGTCAGTCACGGTGCCTTGATAATTTAGTGACAGCGGCGAACCAATGGCAATGACCGCTTCTCCCTTTTTCACTAAATCTGAATCACCAAAAGGCATTGCTTCAACTGTGAAATCAACGGTGGTTTTAAGTAAGGCAAGATCGCTGATCGCATCAGCCCCCATCACTTCCGCAACACTTGTCTGACCGTCACCATAGCTGATAACGATTTCCTGAGCATTCTCAATCACATGATTGTTTGTCACAATCTTGACAGTACCATCCTGTGCATAGGTAATGACACCGCTGCCTGTGGAGGTGCCATTGTAAAGACGTGCGGTAATACCGACAACCCGGTTTTCAACCTTGGCTACCAGTTCGCTTAAATCGGTTGTCACTGAGGTTACCATCTGATTGACAGTCGTATTATTGGGTGTATTGACTACCTGTACCGGCTGATTTTTTAATTCAATCAGCTGATAAGTCAACACCCCATTCCATGCGATTAACAAGACAAGAATCAATGCGGTTAGTTTTTTCATCAGCGTCTGCCTCCTGTAAGTACCTCATGTTGTTTAGCGGCACGCAGCTTCAGGTTTTCCTTCATTCGCTGTTCCCTTAAAAGTGTCTCTTCTAAGACCGTAAGCGCCCGCTCATGTGAATTGCCTTCCTCACTGAGATGTGCCAGTACGATTTCACGTGTGCGCTCACCAATCAGATTGGCCAGATGCTTGGCACTGTCTTCATTGCAAAGATGGCCGTTATCCTGAATAATGCGCTGCTTGACATAAGCCGGACGCGATGTTTTCATCAGCATGCCGATATCATGATTGCTTTCGAAAATATAATCATCCGCATTGCATAACAGCGGATAGTATTCCTCTTTAAAATATCCTGTGTCGGTTACATAAACTAATCTTGATTCTTCATCCTCTAAAAGATAACCCATGCACGCTGCATCATGACTTAAGCGGATGCAGCGTACATGGATACTTGAAATAGTAAATTCATCATCAGGATGAATAATCTTTTGATTCATGATACCTAAATCTTCTTCCGCATAGGTATCAATTCCCTCAAACAGCTTTAAAGCCGCGATATGATCTTTATGCGTATGGGTAATCAATAAACCATCCACCGCATGCGGATCGATACCGATTTCATTAAAATTGTTGTTTAAATATTTCTTGGTTGTCCCGCAATCGATAACGATGCGTGAATCCTTATTCTCTACAACGCAGCAATTCCCTTTAGAGCCGCTGGCTAACATTGAAAATTTCATCGTCAGCACCCCAAGAATTGACACGTATACAGGCTTGTGCCATAACCGCCGGTTCGAACCTCAAAATGGACATGCGGACCAAACGCAAGACCTGTCTGACCAATCTGACCGATAATCTCGCCTTTATCCACAACAGTGCCCACCGGCCAGAAGCCCGGTACGTTCATATGACCATAATAAGTACGATAGCCGTTGTTATGGTTGATAACCATATAGTTGCCATTGATGCCATTATATGAATTCTCTTCAACAACACCGCGGTCAGCCGCGTAGACGTTGCCATAATGGTCATACATATTTTGAATATCAATTGCTGTGTGTCCATAGTAACAATTCCATCCGCAGGTAACAGTAGGATTATCCACCGGCCAACGGAAAGAGCCGCTGCCGATACTTGGGATAACCATTGTACCGATACGAACAATTGCGTGATCTGGATATTCGGTAATCAATTCTGAAATGATTTCTACCTCGGTTTCAACGCCATTTACTTCCGTAACCCGACGCAAGACATTCTTCTTACCTTCTTTGTACTCTTGATCCGTCTGCGTAATTCCTTCACGCAATGTTGGATCATAAATATATTCTGTTTCACCTGGGAATGCGATCTCTTCACGCATTACTTCTTTTACCACCTCAACATTGATCGGGGAGTTAACCTTTGATACGTTAAGCTGCATCCCCGCCTGTAAAACCTGTGTCTCTGATTTCAATAAATCAGGATTTAACGCAATCAGTGAGCGTGAGGAAATACCTGCCTGCAAAGCGATAAATTGTACGGTATCATATTCATTGACAGTTGTATAGCTAGGTTCATAGTCATAGCCATAATAAAGCCATGTTAAATATTCATCATAGCTTTTTAAAAGCTTTTCAATGGGTACAAATTTCTCAGTGATTTCAGCGGTTTCTTCAAACCGATAGCTGATATCACGGGCATTTTTCGCTGAGTAAACCGTTTGCTTCTGGAAGTTATTCAGCTTCCAATATGTATCTGCCGGATCGACTCCCTCATTTTCCAAGAAGTTCAGCACAAATTCTTCGCGCGCCTTAGAAAACTCCGTAGGATCTTGAACATAAACAACACTGCCATTTGAAAATTCCACTTTATATCCCATGATTGAGAATAAATCATTTTCATCGATATAGGCAATAATTTCATCATCCTTATCCTCAACTTTGCTGAGTGAATAAGATTCTGTCACATGAATATCTTCACCAAAGCCTACCTTTGAATCCGGAAACTCATCCTTATACCGTTCCTCATAAACCTGATTTAAAAAGCTGTCAAGCTTGCTTTGATCGGTGATGATCCCCAGCTGACGGTCTTTGTAATAGACTGTGTAGATGCTCTGTTCCTCACTGAAGGTCTCAATTACTTTTTGAGGAATGATGGCATCCTGGGCCAGCTGAGCCGCGGTATCTTCATCAGGAATTGCATTGATGATTCCAAATTTAGGATAAAAGAAGGCCAGCAGGATACTGACAAATGCTAGTGAAACTATCAAAATCAGTTGTTTTTTCATGCCGTTCCTCCTCTATTCGTTATAGTTATAAAATGCGTTATATGATTTATCAAAAGCTAACTCAACCTGTCCCGTAGCTCCATTACGATGCTTGGCAAGATTAATCTCGGTGCGGTCAGGTTCTGTATTATCCGGGTCTTTATCCCGGTTATAGTATTCGTCACGATACAAAAACATAACAATATCGGCATCCTGCTCAATGGCGCCGGATTCACGCAGATCGGATAACATCGGACGTTTATCCTGACGTGATTCAACACTCCGTGATAATTGCGACAGGGCGATGACCGGAACCTCAAGCTCACGGGCCAATGCCTTCAGGGCACGCGAGATATCTGATACTTCCTGCTGACGATTATCGGAACTGCCTCTTGAATTACCACTGATCAATTGCAGGTAGTCAATTACGACAAGATCCAACCCATGTTCAGATTTTAATTTACGGCATTTAGAGAAGATGTCACCCATCTTTACCACAGCGCTGTCATCGATAAATAATTTACATGCCATGATTTCATTCGCCGCTTCTGAGAGTTTATTAAATTCATCATTATTTAAAAAACCGGTACGAAGCTTATTACCTTCTACCCTGCCTTTGGCAGACAGGATACGTTTCATCAGCTGTTCGGCGGGCATTTCCAGTGAGAAGACTGCAATCGCCCCCGGATTAAGCAAAGCCGCATTTAATGCAAGGTTCAGTGCAAATGCTGTCTTTCCCATTGAAGGACGGGCCGCTAAAATAATCAAATCGCCGCGCTGAAAGCCATTTGTGATATTATCCAGCACATGATAGTTCGTCTTAATACCTGTCACGCCGCCTTTTGCGTCACGCAGCTTAATAACCTCGTTAATAACTTCATTCACGACTTGCTTGCTGCTCTTAAAATCAGTAGTCCGCCGTGAACGGGTTACTTCAAGAATCTCTTTTTCGGCCTTATCCATGATTTCGTCAAGCTCACTCGCCGAGTCAAACCCTTCTTCGGCAATCTGTTCCGCGGTTTCAATCAGCCGGCGCATATGTGCGCGGTTTTTAATCATTTCAATATAATAAATACTATTGGCACTTGTTACCGCTGTATCACTTAGCTTCAGGATATAATCGGCACCACCGACCAAATTAAGCTCGCCGGTATCCTGCAGACGGGTAATCAAGCCCATCGCGTCAACCGGTTTGCCATTGTCAACCAAATGCATCATCGCTGAAAAGATCCGCTGATGCAGATCTAAGAAAAAGTCTTCTTTTACAAGATCCTGGTCACCCACATCACGGATGACTGAAGGATAAATCAGCATCGCACCCAATATTGCCTGTTCCGCTTCTAATGAGTGAGGCAGCTGACGAACCTGATTGTTATTCATATCCCTGTCCTATTGTTGTTCAGAAACATGAACTTTAATTGAGCCGATTACTTGATTGCGGTATAAATCAACCTTCACATAAGTAATTCCCAGTGAAGAAATCGCATCAGTATCAATGAATTTACGCTTATCTAAATTAATGTTCTTCTTACGCAGCTCTTCAACGATCTGCTTTGTGCTCACTGAACCAAACACTCTGCCGCCGGCACCGGTCTTCACCTTAAATTCAAGCGTTAAACCTTCCAGTTCAGTTTTAATTTCCTTTGCCTTAGCTTCTAAAGCCGCTTCCTCCAGCGCCTGTTCATGCTGCTGATTCGCAAGGATCTCCTTGCTGCGTTCCGTAGCCGCTACCGCTAAATGCTGACGAATCAGAAAGTTACGTCCATAACCGTCAGAGACTTCAACCATGTCTCCTTTTTTGCCGACCTTTTTAACATCACTCAGTAAGATTACTTTCATTTTCGTTTTCCTCCTCTGTACTTTTCTTAATCGTAGCCATCAATTCCTCATTGATCACCGCTACACTTGTGTCATCGCGTGACAAGGCTGCCGCTGTAAAATGACCGCCGCCATGCATGGCCTCCATAATCAGCTGCACATTGACTACACCGCGTGAACGAGCCGATACAGCCACAACATTCTCTGCCGTCTTCGCAATGACAAAACTTGCTTCAATACCCTTAATATTCAACAGATAATCAGCCACCTGGCTCATCATCGTGCGTGAAATAATTTCATTATTATCAACAGCCGCCACAATCATATTACCAAACACAAGTTTACCATATTTCATGATATTTGTCTTAGCTTCAAAATCGATAAAGTCTTCTTTCAGAAGATTTTCAGCTTCAATCGGATCAACGCCCATTTTCCGCAAGGCGGCTGCCGCTTCAAAAGTCCGTGAACCAGTACGCTGTTTAAACCGATTCGTATCAATCAGAATACCCAGATACATGATCGTCGCTTCTGCCTCACTGAGATCCAAACGGCTTGATGAATAAGGAATAAATTCCGTTACCAGCTCGCTGACTGAGGAAGCTGAGGTTTCCACATAAACCAATAATGGATTATCGATGAAGGCTTCTGAACGGCGATGATGGTCAATGACAATCACCTTATCGACTAAATTCAAAATCTGAAAAGCGTTGCAGTGATTCGGATTATGGAAATCCACAGCAATCACCAAATCATCCTTTGTTGCGATATTCATCGCCTCTTCTTCGGTAATAAAATGATGCCGATCATTTAATACCGACGCATACACATGCATTGCATTATCTAGCTGCGGTTCAATACCGCCGCTTTCAGACACTATATATACTTCTTTGGCATTTGCAGAGCAGATACGGCTCATGCATAAACAAGAACCCATGCAGTCAAAATCCATATTCTTATGACCCACGATAAATACTCGTTTCACATCAAGAATCGCTTCCTTGATTGCCTGCGCCATAACCCGGACACGAACCCGGCTGCGCTTCTCCTGCGCCTCTGAATTACCGCCGTAATATTTTACGTCACCGCCATATACCTTGACTGCCACCTGATCACCGCCGCGGCTCTGCGCCAGCTCCAGCAAATCATTGACCATCGTATCCAGCATTTGAAGATCACTGCTGCCTCTGGCAAAGGCCATAGACAGCGTTACTGCCACACCATTTGCCGTCGCGTTATTGCGCACTAAATTCAAGATACTGAACTTATCTTTTAATATCTCCGCAAATATTTGTTCATCAAGAATCACCAAATAACGATCAGAGCGCAGACGGCGGGTTGCCATTCCGTATTTTTTCGCCCACTCGACAAGCGGCTGACGCAGTGTTGAATTCATCAGCGATATTTTTGCTTCATCCTCATACTGTGAAATATCCATGTAATTATCAAGATGCATCAACCCTAAAACGAGCCGTTCCTCTTGATATTTAGAATTGATCGTATCAAATTCAGTAATATCCTTCACATATAATACTTGGGCGTCTTCCTTGCGGGTAATCTCATAGACACTGTCCTCATCTTTGATTTTTACCACATCGACATCACCGGTAAACAGATCATTTAAAATCGGATTCCAATTAGAAAGCCGTTTACCAATCAAATTAATGCCTTTTTCCTCAAGAAAATCATTGATCCAAGTCACATTATACTGTTCATCATAAATGATGATTCCCGTCTTACCAAAAATCAGTGCGTCCTTAGCATCACGTCCCAACACACGCGAAATATCGATATCACGATTCTTTTTATCTCTTTCATAACGAACTATCACCCATACGATCAGCATCGCATTAAATAACAGACATGCTGTAAAAACAAAACCCATGGATGAAAAGCCAAAGAAATATAAGAGTCCGTTCAGTACAGCTTCCGCTGCCAGTATGATGATAATTTGTATTTTAAAATTTTCCAGACGGTCCATTAAATTCACCTCTTTTTAGTTTGGTTTTTATATCGGCGAAGCTATCCCAAAAGCCCAAGCCGATCAAAAACGGATAACACAGCGGTATCATCACCGCTAAAACAAGCAAAACCATATATTTCTGTTTACCCAGCACATGCATGAAGCACATTGCCACACTGATGCCATAGGCTAGATAGACAACCATCGCCGCAATGCTCAGCGCCAATATAACAGTTGCTGTCCATTCATCAACCCGGACATATTCAACACCCTTGCTCATAATCATTAAAACAGCTGCTAAGACAGCCGCCCATGCTGGCAGACGCAAATCAAAATATGATTTTGGCGTATTCGTTTCGACTTTTAAACGCTTAAGAATCAAAATCGCAAGTAAATGAACACACAGACTTTGCATGACAACCATGGCTGCAAACAGCACTAATGATGCAAGCAACGCCAGATTTCCTAAAGGAATGATCTGATTTACATTCAGTAATTCCAGAAATTCAATGATTCCCTGCAATTCTTCTCCTATATTATAACCAAAAAGAGAAGCTAAAACAAATGTAGTGATAAGATAAGAAAAAAAAGTAAAAAGTAACGTTCCGCCTAACAGAATTCGATTTGACCATTTTTTTCTTACCCCGGCACCATAAAACAAACCGATGATTAATGATGAATATAAATAAAAAATCGTCTGCGGAGTTGAAAGCATCAGGCTTAACAGCATCATGGCAGCTGAAGTAATCAACCCCCAGCGCAGCCCCTGCCTCGCCGTATATACAAGAATCGGCAGACTCAGCAGCCAATAAAATGTACTTTCTAAGATACCGGCACTTTGACGATTAAGAAAAAGGATCAGACCGATCATTCCAACCATCATTGCGCCTTCTGTAATTTTACGTGTTTCACTCTGATGCATAAGACCCTCCTAAAGAATAAAACCTCCATCATTCATTGACGGAGGCTGTTTGTATTAGTCTGCTACGTAAGGCAGTAAAGCCATTTGGCGAGCGCGCTTGATAGCAGTAGCAAGCATACGCTGATATTTAGCACAAGTACCTGTTACACGTCTTGGAATAATTTTTCCGTTAGCGGAAATAAAAACGTTTTAATAATTCAGTATCCTTGTAGTCGATTGTTTCGATTTTGTTTTTAGTAAAGTAGCAAACTTTTTTGCGTCCCATACGTTGTTTCTTAAATGCCATGGTAGAAATCTCCTTTCTATTTACCTAGAATGGTAAATCATCACTTGCAATATCTAATGTTTCAGTTGAAAAATCATTGTCATAGCCAGTAGGACTGTCCGGTGTATAACCGTTGTTATCTGCCGGAGCAGAAGCCTGATATGACGGCTGATAATTACTCTGTCCCTCAGTATTGCTTCTTACTAAAGTTTGAACACTGTCACAGACAACTTCTGTCACATAGACGCGTTTACCTGTCTGATCTTCATAATTGCGTGTCTGAATTCTTCCTTCAACACCCAATAAAGCGCCCTTTTTCACATAGTTAGCCATATAGTCAGCCGTCTGCCGCCATGCGACACAGTTGATGAAATCAGCTTGCGGCTCCTGACCCTGACTTGTGAAACGGCGGTTGCAGGCAACCGTAAATGAAACAGTGGAAAGTCCTGACTGAGTCTTTCTCAATTCTGGGTCTTTAGTAATCCGACCCACTAATACAACACGATTGATCATTGTCTTAAATTATTAAGCTTCCAGCTTAATAATCATGTGACGAACAACGTTGTTGTTGATGCGAGACAAACGATCAAATTCCTGAACACCTTCAGTTGTTGCAGTTACCTTTAACACTGTGTAGTATCCTTTCATGTCACCGTCGATTTCATAGGCGAATTCTTTAATTCCCCAATCATCAACATTGTCGATTGTACCTTCGTGGCTTGTGATGATAGCGTGCAGTCCGTTAACAACTTCCTGACGTGCTGCTTCTTCAAGATTAGCTTTTAAAATGTACATAATTTCGTACTTTCTCATGGTGTACACCTCCTTGTGGTCTATTGGCTCACCACTCACTGATGAGCAAGGAGTAAATATTAGACATATCTACCCGTATTTAGTATAATAACAAAACCTGAGCGCTTTGTAAAGAAAAAAATGAAGAAATTCCCTATTTTCAGGCATTTCTTTCACTTTTTATTTCTTATTTGCATCTTTTTATTTTTTCATGCAGCGGCATGCTTTGATGATTCAGCGCAAACAACTCGGATACTGAGACGACACGGTAGTTTTGAGCGGTTAATATGGCCAGCAGCTCATCGGTGGCCTGCACGCTGGTTTCATAGCCGTCATGCATAATAATGATGCCGCCGTCTTCAATTTCTGATAATACATTTGCCTTGATCCGTTCCACATCCTGTACCTCCCAATCGCGGGAGTCAGCGCTCCATAAGACGATTGGCAAGTTGAACTGATCAAGAATGGTTTGATTAATATCGCCATAGGGCGGTCTCAGCGGCATGATCCCCTCTTGACCGCTGAGAAAGCGCAGCAGATGTTCATTACCGATTACCTGCCGCAAAGCTTCATCCTCATCAACCTTACTCAGCCATACATGATCCAGTGTATGATTGCCAATTTCACTGCCCTGTTCAACGATCGCGCTGATCAGTTCTTTATTTTCCAAGGCATGATTGCCATTCACAAAAAAGTCGCATGCGCGCCATGCTTCTCTAAAACATCCAAAAGAGCAGCTGTAGAAACCTTGCTCGGCCCGTCATCATAAGTCAGGGCGACAATTTTCTCTGCCTCCTCGCTGACCGGTGTAACCTGCTGATTAAAAAGCACCGCCAGCAGACACGACAGCATAACGATGCCTACATTCATTAATTTGTGTTTTATCCGTTTCATACTCTCACCACTATACTCTATGCGGTGAAGTATGAAATCATGAAAACGCTGAATGACTACTTTAAATCATCCGGTGTGGTTATCTTGATATTAGCATAACTGCCGCACACAACTTCAACCGGTGCATTGCCATACATTTCGACAATTGAAGCGTCATCAGTAACCACAGCGCCATCACGTTTAGCCTGCTGTGTGCATTCTTTAATTAACGCTGTTTTAAAACATTGCGGAGTCAGCGCAATCATCAATGATTCCCGCTTAAGTGTTGACATCACCTGACCCTTTTCCACAACCTTGACCGTATCTTTGGCAGGCACCATTAAAAGACAGGCATCACACGTTTCTAAGCGTCTGGCGCATGCCTGAATTTCCTCATCACTGACATAAGGCCGGGCGCCGTCATGAATCATAACATAATCACAGCGAACTGCCGCCAAGCCATTCAGCGAGCTGTCTTGACGTGAAGCTCCGCCATACACATACTCAACACGATTATTGAATAATGAACGAATGATTTCCTCATCACCTTCGCTGATTACAAGCACGATTTGCGCGCAGTCAGTTTGACGCTCAAAGGCTTTAACACTTTTTCAAGAATCGTTTCACCGTCATCAAAACGATAAAGCAGCTTATTATAACCAAGGCCGCAGCGCTGTCCGCTGCCAGCCGCTAAAATCATTGCCGAATATTTCATAAAAACCTCCTAATCAAGCATACCTTATTTTAAAGCCGCCAGCTGATAGCTCTTGGCGATTCTTTGCCTTATCTCATCAAGGTCAGCCGAATCATCAAGAATAATCGTTAGCCAGTGCTTTTTATTCATGTGATAACCCGGAAAATAGTATTCATGATCCACCAAGCGCTCTAATTCCTCCGGCTGAATCCTCAGATCGATGATTTCTATCAGATCATCACCGCGCAGCCCCAGCTGACGCTTGGTAATGGAAAGCATAACGCCATACCATTTATTATTATCCTTACGCCGCCAAACAGCACTCTTGGACTTTTTCCACAAAAACTCTAATTCATCACCATAAGTACTGCGCACATGCTCAATCACTTCAAGTGCTTGGCTCATATGAAACACATCTGGTTCATAACATTGCTCGGCAAGGGATAGCATAATCTCTTCATATTGACTTTTAACAGTTCCCACAAAACTGCCAGCCGTTCCCTCTGCTAAATGCAGGGTATACGGTTCCTCCGAATAAGCGTCCAAAACCTTTGCGGAAAGCTCACCGGACAGGGATATCTGAATGATTAATTCCAGCTCACATTCCTTTAAATTCTGATTAAACACATATCCTGTTTCAGTCAGCACAAAACCAAATGGTTCAAGCTTGGATAGATTTACCTTTTTATTTTTGAAGATACTGTTAATTAGATTACTCATACATTGCTCCCTACATATGATGTTATTTTCTTCATTTTATCATAAGGGGGCAAACATTACTATGCTTTTAACGGCGGCATTTTGCTTGTTCACACTCTGCTCATTTGAATATATCCAGCTCTATCCTAAAAAATGCAGTCAGTAATTTTAATAACTGCAAGGAGCTGCAATCACTTCAAAATTCTACACTTTTATTCTATTTTTAATTTTATCGTTATAGTCAATAAAATATTGATTTTCCGATATAATCGACATATGCTGAAGTTAAATGATAGGAGGCAGCCTTCTATGATTAAATAGTGATAAGCGGCACCAAGTATAAAACAACGCCAATAATAAATTTGGCGTTGTTTTTTATGCTGTTTGATTAGTAGCCTGCGCATGCAGCTGTTTGCGTATTTTACGTTCAGCTTCATCAATGGTTGAGGTAGACTGCACGATGGTTAATAAATTAACATCCTTCGCTTTGGTGCCTACCTTATCGGCAAGAATCTGCATCTTGATTTCATCATCTAATTCTTCAAATTCAAAAAATTCATCAACTGTATTTTCAAGTTCATAACGCAGGCCGCTGCGTTGTTTTTCTTTTAGAAAAGCACTGCCTTCTTTTGGAAAATAACCAACAATTAATAAATAAGCATGCTTTAACTGTACATTTTCATGATTAAACAAAAGAATTCCCTTATCAAAAGCCGCAAATAATTTTTCCTTTAAGGCCAGCGGAGCTTCCTGAATATTTTCAATCACCACACTTGAAAGCGGCTTCTGTTTTAGTTTTGAGGCTGCGATTTCCATTGTCGCATCAAATTCAGGCAGTCGATTTCAAGGATTTCCTTTTGATGAAAATAATGGTCATTCAACGCATGAATAAAACTGCTCTTCCCGGTTCCCTTTTTGCCATTTAAAAACCAAACCGCCGGTTTATCCATTGAAGCGGAAGTCCGCAGGGCAAGCTGTTCCAGACATGCCTGAATCACATTTTCCTGACCATGCAGGGCTGAACGCAAACCTTCTTCCACAGCCTTCAGCTTCTGTTCACTACTGAAAGGAATATTGGAGAGCTGTTCAATACTTTTTCCACATCAGCCAGCGTAACCGCTCTGCCTTCTCTTGACGCGCAGACGCAGGAAAGATCCAAGACATCAAATACCTTGTCAGGCAGTTTCTTTTCCGGCAGATAAATTTGGGTTAATTCTGCCATTTGCCGAGCCAGTGAAGGTTCTACCTGAACATGGTGAAATTGTTCATAATCATGCAGCTTAGCTTCTACCATGCGGATACATTTATCCATATCCGGTTCATTGATCATCACCGTTTGGAAACGTCTTGCCAAGCTCTGTCCTTTTCAATAAATCGTTCATATTCGTGAATCGTCGTAGCTCCGATGCACTTGATCCGCCCTCTTGCCAAATAGGGCTTCAAAACACTGGATACATCAATCGAACCTTCAGCTTTACCGGCACCAATAATCTGATGCACTCATCAATAAACAGTATTGTCTTCGGATTCTTTTCTACACCCTTGATAATATTTTCAAGCTTCTCTTCAAAATCACCGCGATATTTAGTGCCGGCAACTAATGAATTCAGATTTAATTCATAGATCGTATACCCTTTCAATAAGGCAGGCACCTGATGTTCTTCGATCATCCCGGCTATTTTTTCCACGATTGCGCTTTTACCGACACCCGCTTCACCAATCAGCAGCGGGTTAGCCTTTTCTTTACGGCAGAGAATGTTTAAAATCAAATCAATTTCATTGTCTCGGCCGACTACATGCGGATTTTTATTCGCTTTATTGATATTAACCAATTCAACAATATTACTTAACTCATCCGTATGATTTAAGCTATTCAATAAATCATCCATATCAATTTCATAACGAATCAATAATTCGATTGCTACACAGCGCGGTGTCTCCAACAAGGCACAGGATAAGGTATGCAAATTAATCTTATGCAATCCCTGATCTCTTGAAAGTCTGAGCGCCTCACTTAATATTTCATCAACGATTTGTGTGTTGCCGATTTCATGATCGTTATTATCCTGAAGCCCAAACAGGACTTTGCAGTCTTCATAAAGCATGTCATAATCCACACAGCGATTTTCCAGATAGGATTTTAATTCACTCTCTTCTTCACTGAGTATCCCCATTAAAACATGTTCACTGCCTACATAATTATTCCCCATCTTTAATGCGACATTTTTCGCATGTTCCAGAACTCGTTCTACTTGTTCATCGTAGTTTCTGTGCATCCATGCCACCTCCTACCAATGTATTCTATGTGAGAAGCACTCACTATTTGATAGTATTCCCAGAATCAGTGAATGTTTTCCAATGAATTTTCTCACAGGACAGTGATGAAACCGCCGGTGCTTTTATGATCGTGCCGTCAATATTAAAACGGGAGCCATGGCAAGGACAATCCCAAGTTTTTTCAATATTATTAAAATGCAGAGTACAGCCCATGTGCGGACAAATCAGATCAACAATATAGATTTCATCTTCTAAACTGCGGTAGAGGCCATAGGGATGCGTCCCTATTTTGGTAACACAGGCTTCATCCTTTTCCGGCAGCAGCTGTTTTGTCTGCATCAGCTTTGATGTTATAAATTCATTCGCTGTTTTCAGATTCTCATTGATGATTTTGGTGTTCATAAACAAGGTGGAACGGGCCGGATCAAATAAGTCAGCATAAATACTTTCCTCCTTGAGAATCAACGCGGTAAGCAGCTTGCCAGCCGCTGTACCGTTGGTATTTCCCCATTTATTAAAAGCTGACGCGAAGTAAATGTCCGCTGACAATTCACCGATCAGCGGCAGATAATCCGCTGATACATAATCCTGTGAAGTCCACATACATAATGGCTCCTGATGAAACTGAAGATCAAGGCAATGCATCAGTTCACGCATCATCTTCACCGTATCAATCCCGCTGCGATGTTCAAAACCCCCGGCCAGCAGCAGCGTATCATTTTCAGTATTAAAGGTACGCAGGTACGGGTAGGCTCATCAACAGAAATAAATTGATCCTTCAATGGTTCAGCCTTATCATAGGCAGCTAATGCGCTTTGGTAAGGTGCCATGCAGACAGCATATTTATGCATTGGATCAGTTAAAGGAAACTGAGTAGCCAGAATCATTTGCTTATAAGTGATATTATGACTGTTTACGATAACACAGTGATCTTCAAATGCAGCCGCAGGTGAATGTTCATAAATATGCACGCCGCTATCCTTTAATACCTTAGCCAATCCCTTGCAATAACGATATGGATCAAAGGCCGCCTGATGTTTAAAGCGGATTCCCAGCCTGACATTTGCTAATTCACCTTCGCGGATTATTTCATAAGGAATCTTTAATTCATCCAGCGCATTCATTTCGTCTGTGATTTCTTTTGTTTTATCCACGCTCATACAATAGACCACCGAATCTTTTTCACAGAGTCCGCAGTCAAGTTCATGCTCCTCAACAATAGCACGGATTGAAGCCATCGCTTCTTCATTTGCGTCATAATACGCGCGTGCTTTTTCTTTGCCATGCTTTTTCAATAGCTTTGAATAAATACAGCCATGCTGAGAAGTGATTTTACCGGTACTGCGGCCGCTGGCCCCGTAAGCAAGGGTATCCGCTTCGATAAGTGCGATATTTCTGATTTGACTGCGAAGATAATAGGCACTTGTTAAGCCGCAGATACCGCCTCCTACAATTAAAACATCAGAGACGATGTCTTGATTTAACGTTTGATAATTTGTTTTCTTTCCCTGTTTGATCCAAATACTTTCCTGATTTAGCATATTTTTCAAATCCTTTCTGAACCTTCAGCTTTAGCATGGAACACTATCAGAAAAATATGAAAAAAGCCGCAGAACGGCTTATGATTTCTTTAATTCACTGTATCCCATCCATACGATCCAGACATAGGCACATGTCTTAGGAATCATCAGCATGCCTACCAGCGGATATGTCTTAGCAAAGAGTACAACCGGAATATAGAAGCCAAAGCTTAATACGATAGCCAGCCACATATATTTAAACTGCTGATCATTGTGCAGCTTCGCCTGCTTATAGAATAATACAATAATAATCAGACCCAATAATGCGAATGGAATATTTCTCAATACGCCCCAAAGTAAAGGTGCATCAGGACTCAGCCAGTCATTTTGCGGCATAAAGCATAAAATAACGCGGATAATTGCCAAGCCATAGATAACCGCCTTCATCCTTGCATCATCCTTTATATCATAGCGTTTCACATAGACATTGTATAAGATGCAGTAGAAAACAGTCATCGTAATTGAGGTGATAAACTGACCAAAACCAAGCGCCGCGGCATTAGCCTCCATGCCGGTTGTCCACATCGCATAAACTCTCGGAACTAAATGAAAGGCATCACCGCAGCCTAATACAACGGCCATAATGCCAAATAATTTAAACTGTGCGTTACCATTGGATTTTCTGATCATTGTTATACCTAGGGTAATCACGGTAATCAGATAGAGAATATCAAATATAGATTCAAAAATTGCTTGCATAATGCTCCTCCTTAAATTGAACAATGTTCATTTTGGTTTAAAATGAAATCTGCCTGATGCAGATCTTATTTATAAAGCAAACGTTTTAAAACTTCCTGAAAAAAACTGCAGTCGGTAATACCACTTCTCAGCATCGTCATCATGTTCATGAAAACGAATTGTGAAAAACGTTCCTTGGTAAAAGGTTCATGCCATATGGATGCGTCGATTTGGTCATCCTGGTCTAAACAATGAACAAATCCTTCCTGCATATGCTGCCAATACTTCCCCTCAATATCACGGCCTTTTGCTTTATCGGCGCTGCTTAATAAGGATAGCTGTTTAAGCAGGCTGGCTTCAAATTCATTAAGGCTGATACTGAGCTTCTGATAAACCTCCGCAAAAAATTCCGGAAAGCTCATTGGCTGGCTCATGATATATAGATCATCATGAAACATATGCGTCCAAAAATCCTCAATGACCCCAAATATTAAATCTGATTTAGAAGGAAAATAGTTATAGACTGAGCCTAAGGCAATTCCGCATTCTTTGGCAAGACGGCGGATATTCAGCTGATCTAATCCCTCCTGATATACAATATGCTTGGCAGCGGCTAATAATTCCGCTCTGGATGTCACTGTTTTATTCATGTTTTACCTCAACTTGAACAATGTTCATTTTACTCTTATCCATTCATCATGTCAATATATATTTTTAAATTATAAGATGATACTTTCCAGAACAGATGGTTTTGAGCAACGGAAATGAATCAGCAGTTCGGCAGGATGATCTGTTGATTGCAGGACACATGAAGTTTTATTACTTGTCAAGACAACATCAGATATTAATTTACCATTGATATAAATAGAGGCTGATCCCTGTGCATACTGCATATTCAGACAGATAGATTCAGGAACCGCTTCAAGGTATCGATAAGCAATCACACTATCGGTGATATTTACAACCTTACTGCCCTCGATTCTTGCTTTATTCATGCTGATTGATGAAAATGGAATGAATTCTCCTTGAGGAAAGTCATAGACGATACATGCAAGGGCTGCCGGAATTTTCTGATGAATTGCCAGCGGTTCTGTGCTTAATCCTTGAGATGTGATGCGGGCAGTTTCAAATAAACCCTGATCATTGCGCAGAATCACCTCACCGCATGCTTGACGTGAATATTGTTTCCCATATGTATGACGGTGATAAAATAAATAATAAGTATCTTTAATTTTTCAATCGACCCATGATTGTTGGCATAATTATTTTTATAGCTGTCAGATTCACTAACCTTATCTGCATTAGAGATCAAAATACCCTGATAAGTGAAATTATGATCCGGATAACGGCTGATCGCATAACATAGTTCATGCTGGGCTTGAGATGAATAGATAAAATAATACAGATCGTCAAACTTTCTAAGACTTGATGCCTCAAGAAATTCATGGCCTTCAAAACCAGTTCCATTACCATGAGCAAAGCCGGGTATGACAAGTCTTGGCTCATGCTTCATTGTCAGCATATCTTGATCCAATTCAGCAACGTAAGCCCCTTTTGTATTCTCTGATGTCAGCTTCATGCTCGGCAATGATCCGTTAAAAGAAAATCCATAGCTTAGATAATAATGCTCGCCATCATGACAGATGGACGGGTCAAAAGCAATTGGTTTTTCATAATCACCTTCAGGCATGCGTACTTCGCCATAATATTCATAAGCACCAGCCGGAGAATCACAAACAGCAACACCAATGGCATCAATGCCTTCAAGTACATAATATAAATAATACCTGCCGTCACTCCCGCATGTAACATCAGGTGCATAAAGTGCATGAGTACCATCTAAATTACGGGGATCTTGATCCTTCCGATAAATGATACCTTCATAACGCCATTCATCAAGCTTATCAATAGACGCAGAATATGCCGCATAATCAAGCGGACAATAAGAATTACCATCAACTTCATCATGAGAGCCAAACAGATAGACACGATTTCCAAAGACATGAGGTTCACCGTCAGGGATATATTCATCAAGCGGCAGTAAAGGATTTTTAAACATAGATAAACCTTCTTTCTATCCTCCTCATTGTATGATAACGGCGGCATATAGTAAAGCTTTCAAAAGAAAAAGACATCTGAAAACTATTTTAAATGTTATGAAATTTATGCTTCAACCATTTCTTTCTGAACACTGCCCTGTGCAGCAACCGCCGCCATTTTCACCGCCAGCTCGTTTTGATCTCCCAGATAATAATGATTTAAAACACTGAAGTTATCATCAAATTCATAAACAAGAGGAATTCCAGTCGGGATGTTAACATTGACAATCTCTGCATCTGCGATGTGATCAAAATATTTCACCAGTGCCCGTAATGAATTGCCATGGGCGGCAATCAATACACGTTTACCCTCAAGCATATCGGACTTAATAACCTTTTCAAAATATGGTACAACTCTGTCAATGGTTGTTTTTAAGCTTTCCGCAGAGGGCAGCTTATCTTTATCAATGCCTTTATACATCAGCTGATTGGATGGCTGACGGTCATCATCGGCGGGAAGTGCCGGCGGCAATACATCAAATGAACGGCGCCACTCCTTTACTTGATCTTCACCATATATTTTTGCAGTTTCAGCTTTATTTAAACCTTGCAGAGCACCATAATGACGTTCATTCAGCTTCCAGCTTTTAACCACCGGCAGCCATGCACGATCCATTTCATCAAGGATGATATTTAATGTGTGAATCGCTCTTTTTAAGTAAGAAGTATGACAGATATCGAAATCAAAGCCAGCATCTTTAAGCAATATACCCGCAGATTTAGCTTCTTTCAATCCATTCTCACTTAATTCAACATCACTCCAGCCAGTAAACAGATTCTCTTTATTCCAGACACTTTCACCATGTCTTACTAAAACTAATTGGTATTTCATAATCACCCTCTCCTTTGCAGATTAGTTATCTTTATCTAACTTGTTTATATTATATGCTGATGCAATGAAGAAAGCAACCGGAATGATTTATCACGAATGAACATAGTTCATTCAGTGAAGAAAAAAATCAGTCTTTGATTGCCGCAACAATACAGGATACCGCATTAGCCTTTACCCAGTGAATTTTTGTAAAATGTTCGGATAGCATAGAAACAAATTCTTTTTTAGAATAGATTTTAACATCACCATCATTACTGAATTTCATATAAAAATTCATGATCCAGCGTGTTAACAAAGGCTGATAACAATCACCGATCACTAATACCCCCTGCGGTTTCAATACTCGATGAATCTCACTGATCACCGCTGATGGCTGTGGATAGTGATGAAAGGAATCATTGCAGATAATCATATCCATTGATTCATCACTATAAGGCAAATATTGTGAATCCCCATGTACAAGTTCAGCTTGTCCTTGTAATTTTTGTTCAGCTACTGCAAGCATGCCTTTTGATAAATCTATACCATGAAGCTTCGCATCATCATAACGCTGAAGAATTTGAATTATTAATTCGCCCGTTCCGCAGCCTAAATCTAAAATATTTGTTGGCTGGAATAACCTAACTTGTTCCAATATAAAAGGATAAAGCTTTCTGGCATGCTGACCGCAATAATTATTATCGTATTCAGCTGCCTGCCGATCAAAGTTTTGTTGTGATTTTTGTTTATAGATGTCCATAGTTCCTCCTGAGTGAATATTGTTCACTCATCGATCATAAGATATCCCTGATTACTCAGGGATAGTTTCTGATTTAAATAATAAATCGATATAGTGCTGGATACAATCAAGATTTTTTTTCATCGGCATCTGTCTGTCAGCCAGAATACTGATTTGACCGTAAAGAATAAAATGGATCAATAATTCAGGATTTTTAATTTTCCTGTTTGTTGATGCTGCCCATTTCTTGACCTCGGTTAATAAGTGAGGATAAACATACTGACAAATTTTAATGGCAAGCTGTTCGTGCAGCGATTCATTGCCCTGCTGATGGTAGAACCGATGATAAACCGCCGTGTCTTCTTCTGAAGCAATTGCAGCATAAAGCCTATTGAACCGTTCTTCAAAACTTTTACTGTCATCATGGATAATTCTAAGAAACTGTGCGCTGCAGTCCTTTACATATTCATCCATCGCCTCTTGAAACAGTGTTTGTTTTGAATCGAAGTAACGGTAACACAAGCCCGGAACAACATTCATTTCCTTCGCAATGTCACGCATTGAGGTAGCTTCAAGACCTTTCTCAGTAAACAGCTTCATGGCTGTATTCAATATTTCCTTACGCCGCTCTTCGGGTTGTTTGGAAACTCTCATTTGTATACACACCCCCTATCGATACTATGATTATAACATCGAATGAACAAAAGTCAATGAACAACATTCATTCATAGTAAATTACTTCCGGCATTTATTTTTTCTTAACCGGAATCTGAATCTCCGTCAGCCATTCTTCTGAGTTTTCTTTATTCCATATGCCATCAATGTAATTCTCACGCGGCTTCTGAATGATTTCATAATCATTATCTTCTATCCATTTCATAAGATATGCATAAGCCTTAGGCACACCGTCATAACTGCCTTTATGCATTACCGATACAGCTGATATGGCTTCTATTTTTTTGAAATAAATATCATCAAAATTTGGCTTCATACATTCTACTGCTTCACAATATTCTATATTAAAATCTTTTTCTTTATACTCACCATCCAGCGGAACAATGAAACAATATTCAGGCACTCGGCATTTCAAATCAGGGTATTGCTCCTGAACCTGTGCGCCGATAGCCGGAATCAATTCAAAATAAGATTCATAACTATGAACATTCATTTTCTTTGAATACACGATGCATTCAGGCAATTCTTTTAATGTAACTGCATAACTCATAAAACTTTTCTCCTCTTTTCCCGATAGGATAAATTCAAGGCGGGATAGCTGTTCAGCTTTCAGATTAATTTCATTCATTAATCTGAACTGATGTTTTTTCAAAATTACTTCTGCATCCTGTCCGTCTAAAATTCTGCGGATATCTTCAATAGAGACATCAGCTTGACGCAATGCTTGAATCTGATGCAGGATAAATAACTGCTTTGTATCATAATATCGGTAACCTGTTGATTCATCAATCGATGCCGGCTTTAATAGATTGATTTCATCATAATAACGCAGTGTTTTGATTGTAGTCTTACAAAGTGTTGAAAATTCGCCGATTTTGAACATGTCTGAGCACCCCTTCCTTGTAGTTTCATGATATTCCCTCCCTTAACCGGAGAGTCAATAGGTAAATTCAGATTTTTTATAAATTATTAAATTATTGATTTTGAACTGTCTTGAACTGATTGATTACTTCAATAAACGCTTCTCCGTATTGGTTATATTTCACCATACCTACACCGCTTATATCAAGAAGTTCATCCTTAGCGGAAGGCATCCGCTGACACATTTCCTGCAAAGTTTTATCCGAGAACACAAGATAAGGCGGAATGTGATTTTTCTTGGCGAATTTCATGCGCAGCGCTTTTAACTGATCGAAAAGCTTAGTATTCACAGGGGCTCTGTGAACAGTCTTAATTTCGATTTCTTTAGGCAGCTTCATCGTTAATTGACAGCTTTCATTGAATAATTGATGTGTTTTTTCAGTTGTCAGCAGCAGTGGATAGTCACCGGCAGTTATTTGCAGATAGCCTTGCAGAAGCAGTTCTTGAACCATCATATTGATTCGCTGGATTGAATAATCTTTTAATGCTGCATAATATTCAAAGCGACCTGCATCATAACGCTGCATACTGGCATCTTTGCTGCCGTTAAGTATTTTTACGATCGTTGTTCTGCCAAAGCGCTGATCGGTGGATAGTATGCAGTGGATGATTTTTCTCGCCTCTTTAATAATGTCGATTTCTTCAAAATTACTCAGACAATTTGAACAATTCCCGCAATACTGTGGGTGTGATTCACCAAAGTAAGAAAGGATAAACCCTCTAAGGCATTCTTTAGTTGTGGCATAAAAAGTCATCTGCTTTAGTCTTTCTTTATCTTTTTCTATCAGCTGCTGTGCTTCATCGGCATCTAAAAGTTCATTTTCGCGATTTTGTTCAATGAGAAATTGATTGGTAATAACATCACGGCCGCTGTAAAGCAAAATGCATTCAGCAGGTAAACCGTCTCTTCCGGCTCGTCCTGCTTCCTGATAGTAGCTCTCAATATTTTTAGGCATATTGTAATGAATAACAAAACGAACATTTGATTTATCGATCCCCATACCGAATGCATTAGTAGCCACAATGATTTTTTTATTATCGTAGATGAAATCTTCTTGATTCTGTTTACGTTCTTCATCAGAAAGTCCGGCATGATAGCGGGTTGCGGAAAACCATCTTTATTTAATTGGTCGCAGACTTCTTCAACCGCTTTGCGTGTAATACAGTAGATAACACCACTTTCCTCACTATGTTCCCGTAAGTATAAGCGAATATCTTTATATTTATCTTTAGGCACCTTGACCATGAAGCGAAGATTTTTACGGTCAAAACCCGTTTTTATTATGAGCGGATTTTTTAGCTTAAGTTTATCTATGACATCCTCTTCGACCTTTTCAGTAGCCGTTGCAGTGAATGCACCTACGACGGGACGGACAGACAGCTGATCAATGAAATCGGCGATGGCTGTATAGCTGGGGCGAAAATCTTGTCCCCAATGGGAAATACAGTGTGCTTCGTCAATGCTTATGAATGAAATGTTGCCTGAGAGAGCAAAATCCATGAAATTATCGGTAATTAAACGTTCAGGAGCAACATAGATGATTTTATACAAACCATTGCGGGCATTGTCAAGTGCCTTTAGATATTGCCGGTAAGTAAGGGAGCTGTTGAGGAAGGCGGCACGAACACCCGCCTGATTTAAAGCTGCTACCTGATCTTTCATCAACGAAATGAGCGGGGAAATTACTAATGTGATACCCGGAAGCATTAATGCAGGTACCTGATAACAGATAGATTTGCCTGCGCCGGTCGGCATGATACCAAATGCGTCTCTGCCCGCTAGCAAAGCATCAACAAGCTGAGCTTGACCTTCGCGAAATTCATCATAACCGAAGATATTTTTCAGCACTTCATTTTTATTCATACGATTCCCTCCCATTAAAGCAGTAAATCTATTATAGCTTAAATTGAAAGCAGGTGAAGAAAAAAAACTAAAAAAGACATACAGCATAAACTATATGTCTCATTAATTTAAAAGATTTTCTTATTTATTGAAGTAAACTTTATCTAAATTTGCCTTCAGCGCGTTCTCTAATTCAGTTAATTCTGATTCATAATTTTCTGAACTGTTTGAAGGTGTTCTGTCATTCATGAAACGTCCAACATTTTCAACACCCCAGAAGGCTGCTGTATCATCATCGAATACTTTAAATGCATTCATGTAAGTATCCCATTTTTCATCTTCAATACCGACACCATCACCGATCCAGCCGCGGCCGCCGCCAAGATAACCGCAGTTCATAATCGTGTACATAGTCTTACCAGTTAATAAGCCTTCTAAGCCGGCAGCTCCATCTTGATAAGCAAATTTCTTAGCAAATACTTGTTCTTTATAACCCTTTACAATGGCAATCTCTGAATCATGCCAGTTAGGATAAACAAAGATAATGTGATCTGCTTGAGATACTAAATCTTGTTCAGCTTTGATTTTCTCTGATGGTTCACCTTGCCCATCTTTTGCATAGTAGAAATCAGCAGCGCTTAACACCGGATTGAAATTCATTGTATATAAATCACGTTTTTCAACTTCCATGCCTTTTTCTTCAAGGTATGCCATGGTTGTGTTTGCTAAATCCCATAAAACACTGTTATGTCTTGGATCACCAATAATAACTAATGCCTTTTCCTTATCACTGTCAGTGAATCCTGAAGGTGTAACACTCTTAACATAATCCTCCGGTACAATAGATGCAGATGTTACAGCATCCTGAGTAGGTCCCGTGAATGAATCAACAACCGGTTTATCATTCTTTTCTTCTTCTTTTGGCTGATCCTCAACTTTTGGTTCATCCTGTTTAGGAGCTGATGTGCACCCTGCCAGCATTAAAACTGCCAGCAAACTTAAAGCTAACTTTTTCATATTTCCCTCCAAATGCTTCGAGTTTAAAGAGCAAAAGCATAAGCTCATGCTTTAGAGTTTTACGAGCAAAAGCATAAGCTCTTAAAATTATGATTTGGAGGTGTTTTATTATTCAAATAAAGTAATCGCTATCAATTATTATAGCAAATGTATCTATTTTGTCAAATAGGCCGTGTTTGAAATTGGCATTAATTAGCTTTAAGAAAGATAAAACTAATAAATTATCTTTAATTATTACATAATGCTTTTGCTTTGATTATCAAATCATTCATCGATGTATTTAATTGTTTGTATCTATTGTAAATCAAATGATTTTGATTTTTTAATATTACATCTTCTATCTTCAGCCGCTTCAATTGCCCCTGTCGGATCTTATCAAGAATCATATTCTCAGGTAAGAGGGCGATACCAATTCCTTGCACAGCGGCTTTCATCAATACATTAGAGTTTGTGCTTGTCCAAAGAGGCTGGATTTCAATGTTTCGTAAGAAAAGCTCACTGTCAAAAACATCTCGGATCGCGCTGCCCTTTTCTCTTAATAAAAGCGGCTGTTTGATCAATTCCTGCAAACTGATATTGTCAGTTGTTATGAATGAAGGTGAACAAACAGGTATTATTTTATATGAATCTAATTGGACTGAGTTAAATTTTTCATGAGGAAAAGCACCTTCAATGAATGCTGCATCTATTTCATTCTTTTCTAGTTTATCTAGTATGACGGCTGCACTGGCAATGGTTACAGGCATCTGAAGATTAGGATACGCTTGTTTCATTGATTCAGTAAGTTGTATTAAAAACGAATGGGCAACGGTGATGCATGAGCCTATGCGCAGCGGTGCGAGTTCATCAAGATTTGATATTACTTTTTCAAGATCATCGTATATTGACAAAAGATGTTTTGCTTTTTCAAATAGGATCAGACCTGCTTGTGTTAAGTTGATATTTTTAGGTGTACGTTCTAACAAAGCTGTACCTACTTCTGCTTCTAAATCATGAATTACATGTGAAATAGCAGGCTGAGTCATATATAATGCTTTAGCTGCTGCTGTGAAACTCCTTAAATCACATACTGCCACATAAATTTTTAATTGTCTGATATTCATGGTACCCTCCATAACTATTTAGTAATAGGTTTAATAAAATATTAACATTTTATTTATCTTAAGTCTAATGATATACTGAACAAAGAGGTGGCTTATGGATAAAATTAAAACCTATTGCTGGTTATTTTGCATTAATGTATTTATCAGTGCTTTTACCTTTGGCGGCGGTTATGTTGTGATACCGATGATTAAAAAATATTATGTTGAAGAGAAGCAGCTGTTTGATGAAGATGAATTAATGAATATTGCAGCCATTGCGCAATCTTCGCCAGGTGCTATTGCTATCAATATGAGTGCATTGGCAGGATATAGAGTTGCTGGCTGGCAGGGGTTGATAATAAGCTGTATCGCAGCCATTTTACCGCCGTTAGTGATTCTATCAATCGTCTCTGCCATTTATTCATTGATCCGTGATAATCGAATTATATCAGCATTATTAAAAGGTATGGAAGCAGGTGTGGCAGCGTTGATCGTCGATTTGATTATTGATATGTATGCCTTGATTATAAAAGAGAAACAGCTTTTTTATACACTTCTGGTACCCATTGCTTTTATTCTGAATTATGTATTCCATATGAATGTTGCAATGATCATTATCGGAGCCCTTGTTTTATGTGTCATAAGATTTCAATTATATAAAGGAAGGGTACAGTCATGAATCTATTATTACAATTATTTTTAGACTTTTTCAAGATTGGTTTATTCAGTATCGGCGGCGGTTATGCGATTATTCCTGCAATAAGGGATCAGGTGGTTAATTTTCGTCAGTGGATCACATTGCAGGAGTTCACTGATATTATCACTATCTCACAGATGACACCCGGGCCTTTGGCTGTTAATACTTCAACCTTTGTCGGTATGCGAGTTGCAGGTGTTACGGGAGCTTTGCTGGCGACCATTGGCTGTATTTTTATGGGGGTCGTAATCACCGTGAGTTTATATAAACTATTCAGTAAATATTCTTATTCTCAATATTTTAAAGAGATGCTGAAGGGGTTGAAATCAGCATCTCTTGGTTTGATTGCATCAGCGGCAGCGATCATTCTGGCTCTGGCTTTTTTGGTTCAGAGACGATTGCGTTATCGGCTGTCAATATCAGCTCCGTGATTCTGTGTATTCTGGCACTGATATTAGTTAGAAAAACGAAATTGAATCCAATCATAATCATGGTAATGTGCGGAATAATCAATTTAATAACAATTTTATAATTTTTATTCAATCATTAATTTATGTATTAGCCCCTTATCAGCTGGTAACCAATCTACGGTATTCAGCTGTTTTTTTGTTAACCATTTAGCTGCCTCATGCTCTTTTAAAACTAAATCACCACTAATAATAGAACATTTAAAACAATGCATGGTCAAATGAAAATTAGGGTAATCATACTCAACAATTTCAAATAAATCACCTACTACAATTTCTGTATCTAATTCTTCCTTTATCTCTCTTACAAGTGCTTCTTGAGGCGATTCTCCCTCCTCAATCTTACCACCAGGAAATTCCCAACCATCTTTAAACTCTCCATATCCTCTTTGAGTAGCAAAATTTTATCTCCATCACATATAATTGCAGCTACAACATTAACGTTTTTCATATTAACATCCTTTCTAGTTTGCTAAATAATCATAAATATCTTCTCTAACCGGTGTCTCCAACTCTAATTCAAAATTCATAATTGGCAAAACTATACCTGCATCATTTCTAATTGTTGTTTCATGCCAATGAATAGGATGGACTTCACCTAGATAGTAAAAATCTGCTCCTTCATCATTACTTTTCTTTACAAAAAGATATGTTCTTAAACCATTGGTCTTGTAATTGATCAATTGAGTAGATTCTTTAGAATTAAGGCTTACCCTATTACGTGTCATCCAGCTAAAAATACGATCACTAATAAAACGATCTTCATATTTTGTACTGCTCGCTATATCATCCTTTTTCTCATAAGTTACAAAGATAGGGCATGTTGAATATTTAATTTTATAACCATATAATGTTGAACTTCATCTTGCTCCCAATTCAATATTCTACATACCTCTTTTCGTGAATATTTTTCATATAAAACGAATCCACTCTTGTCAACTTTACCTTGATACATATCATTATATTTTGATAATCCTAAACTAAGCAGATCATGAATCTGTCTTTTAAAATTACTATCATTTAAATCATTATCAAAATCATCTGATATAGGATATATTAAGCCTTCTTCTTGCTTAATGAAATTTACTTGTTCAAATTTATTCTTTTCGTTTTGTGTATTGATAAATTTTTTCTGAAGTAAATGGATAGACGATACGATTGATTTATCGACAACTGGCAAATTATATTCTTCAACTAATTGTTTCTTTACATTATTAAGGTTAATTTCTTTAAATACTAATAGATTTTCTAGCATTATTAATTCATGTGCTCGTTTACCATTAACTAATAGACTAGAAATAAATAGTAATGTATTAATCTTTCTTTCACTGAAATTAATACTATATTCTTTCTCAACCATTTGCAGAAGTTATGATATGTTTTCGAATAATCTAATAATATTAATGGGTCAATGTCACCATGTAAATAAAAATCTAAAACTGTTGGTACTTTACCTAATTTATTTTTCAGATTTAAATACTTTTCTACAAGTAATTTCTTTGTTGTTGACAGCTTATTGATTGATTCAAATATTTGCTTTCTAGATATTTCATCAAAATGTATAGTAGAGCTTCCTGGCAAAGTACGTGAACCTTCAAGTACATATCGTCTAATTGTATCTCTGTTATAGCTTCTATCACCTGATAAAGCCATTGGTATCATAAAGTTATTTTTATAATTACCAATAAAATCTAATATAACTACATATTCTTTACCTTCACATTTTCTAAGTCCTCTACCTAATTGCTGAACAAAGACTATAGGTGATTCGGTGGGTCTAAGCATGATCACTTGGTTAATCTCAGGTACATCAACACCTTCATTGAAAATATCAACAGTAATCAAATAGTCCAGCTTATCTATTCCATCATCCAATATTAAGCGATTGATTGCTTTTTCTCGTGCTTCTTGGCTATCTTCACCAGTTAAAGCTAATGTCTTATAACCTCTTGTATTAAATTGTTCTGATAATGCTTTTGCTTCTTTTTTGGTACTACAAAAGATTAATCCTTTTAAGCTTTTACCACTATATCCAAAGTATCTAGCTTTTTCTATGATATAATTCACTCGAGCGTCACATGTCAGTTTATTGAAGTCTCTAAGATTTACATCGTCAATTAATTTACCATCAATTTGTATATCTATTATGCCGAAATAATGAAAGGGGCATAAAATATCTTCTTCAAGAGCTTTTTGTAAACGTATTTCGTATGCAATATTATGATCAAATAGATCATAAATATCAAAACCATCAGGTCGATCAGGACTTGCTGTCATTCCCAGCCAAAAATGAGGTCTGAAATAATTCATAATTATCTGATAACTAGCAGCTCCTGCATGATGAACTTCATCTATAACAATCGTATCAAAATCATTTGGTTTAAATTTTGCATATATATCAGGTTTAGATAATGTTTGCATGGTTGCAAACACAAAATCTGAAGCATAATTTTTTCATTACCTGACAATAAACCAAAGCTTCTTGACTCGCCGAATACTTTGCGATAACTATTCAATGCTTGTTTTGCAATTTGTTCACGATGCACAACAAACAATGCTCTTTTTAGCTTTTGTTGTCTTAAAGCAAAAGCTGAAGCATATGTTTTACCAGTTCCTGTTGCCGAAATTAGTAATGCTTTATCTAATCCTTTCTCTTGCATTTTTTGAAGGTTTACAATTATTTTTTCTTGTAAAGGTATCGGCTTTAATAACTCTTTTGTATCAGGAGTAGAATTACTTTGTTTTAATAAACTATTTCTTTCTTTATATATTTCTTCATATCGATCAATGAATAAATTGAAAGGTTTAGAGGCATTCCATAATGAATTAAATTCTATTAATAATTCTTTTGTATATTCACCCTTTGAAGTTGATACTATCTTTGTATTCCATTCTTTATTCCTTGTTAAAGCAGCAGCTGTAAGATTTGAACTACCAATAATTATCCTATATATTTCATTTTCTCTGAAAATATAACCTTTTGTATGAAATCCTATTTTCTGCTGGTCATCTACACTATATATTTTTAACTCAATGTTCTTCAACTCTGACAGCTTCCTTAATGCTTCTGGTTCACTAAATGTTAAATAATCTGTAGTCATTATCCTACCAGGTATATTTTTTTCTTCTAATTCCTTTAATGTTTGTAATAGAGGTGTAATTCCGCTTTTAGTAATAAAAGCAACACTAATACTAAATTCATCACATCTTTTCAATTCTTCTTCAATAGAAACCAATGTTTTCTTGCCTTCTGTATGATTATTATAGATAAATTGAGGTCTAAATTGTAAACCTGACGTATAATTATGATCTAAAAAGCTGTTCTCATTCCATTTTCAATATCTAATTGATGCATAACATTAGCTCCTTTATATTTTTTATCCAATGTACTTCTTGAAATATCGTTTTAATTTTTCATCACATACATAAATATACGTGCCTTTAATTCCTCTAGTCATTAGAACCTTGTATATGTTAATAATATATTCATTCAATTCATTCTCATCCTGAATCCCTCTGCTCCCATTCATATCATGATAGTTTTCTTTTCTAATTCTTATTCTTTCTTCATCTTCATCATAAGTTATCTCTGGGCCAAAATCACCCCTGCATAATTAAGATCATAACCCTGCACTGTATGGATACACCCTATTTCATCAATAGCATGTTTAGAATTAACCCAATCTTGACCTACTGTATTCCATATTAATTTCATATTATTTATTTCTATATCACATAATCCTTTAGAAATGATTTCATCGTATGTTAAACCCTTTGTTTGCCACTTCCATGCATAACCTGCTACATTACGACATAACTCTAACTGGGAATCCTTTTGCTTAATACTTTCAATCATGTCTTGAATGTCATCAAAAATTCGCAAATCATATCCTTTAAATTGCTTTGGCGCTATACTTCTCATTGAATTCAATATTTTTTCGATATACTCCATATATTCTATACCACCCTCAACACGTAATTGCGAAATCAAATTGTATTGAAATGACTCTTCTTGTTCATCGATACGCTCAAAACTCACTCTACGCACATCCGTTGGCTTAACACTTTGTGTTTTATCGTAAACATGATTTGATACTTACTGCATTTTAATATCCAATCTAGCTCAGTCCCTTCTTTTCCCAACCCAAGAAATTCATTATTCTTATCAAATTGACCATAACCAGATAAATTCACCCTACGTTTTAAACGATGCGCTTCATCAACAATTAACAAATCATAATCAGACTTTAATACATCACTAGGACCGATCACCATAGAAGGCTTTAAACCCTTAATAGACTTAAAAACTGTTTTTAATGTTTTTCTCAATGATGTCATTGGGATAACAAGTGCTATTTTGAAGTTATTCTTATTTTTCAAGCTTAACAAGGCATCTAGAAAGCCTTCTTCATAAAGCTCGTTATCTTCCAAATAGTCTAAATAACTTTGAGTAACTTCTTTTGACATAACATCAACGATCAACTTCATTAGGAAAATGGCAAGAACTGTTTTACCTGTTCCAGCGCCACCATTTACAATAAAAGCGGCTGATTCGTTCTTTTGTACCTTCTTAAACAAATCGTTAAGAATATAATATACAACGTTATATTGATCTTCTGTCAATTTCTTATATGGTGAAAATTTAAACAGATCGGAGTTAGATATACTTACTAAATCATTATCAACCAAGCCCTTGTGTTGTAAGCTTAACCATATTTCATTAAATTTATTTAAATAATACTCTCTTTGGTAATAATTATGACTCCTGCTTTGACCTACATTCCCATTTTGTAATTTATATTTTCCATCGGCAGACATATACAATATTAAAAGCGATTCAATATCCAAGCACGCTGATTTATTGAATTTCTCATCATAGATTATATTTACCTGATTTAATTTGATTCTTTCATTATCTTTCAAATGCTGCTTAAAACGCATCAAAGCATTGCCTGTTTCGCCAATATACGCTTCCTTTTGGTTGTTTATAATATAAACTACCGGCCAATTTGTCCCACATTGCATTTTTTTAATTCGCTCTAATTCATTTGTATTAAATTGAAAAGTTGTTATCTTCCCCATACCTTTCTTCTCCTTATAATTCTGTATACTTTTTGCTGCTTCCTTTACACTTACTTACTGGATATTTATCTTCGTTTTTAACTATTTTAGCCATCATTATTTCTTCCATATCTACATTTAATTTATCTGCTAACAAAACACAATAATTCATAACGTCAGCTAGTTCTTCACAAACTGCGTCCTTACTGAATTCAGCTCCCCATTGGAAACATTCTAGTAATTCTCCTGATTCAATTACAATTGATTTGGCTAGATTTTCAGGAGTATGGAATCGACCCCAATCTCGTTCTTCATTAAATTGTTTAATTTTCGCTTTTACTTTGTCCATATGTTCACCTATTAAATACATTATAATGCTTTTATGTAAAATTATCTACAAGAAAAATTTTATATACAATAAGCATTGAATTAATTATTCCATATGTTATAATTAAGGTGTCAGGAAACCCTACCCTGTGGATTTAAAAAATGCGTATTGCATATGACATGTTGTAAGATATTTGTTTCATTTAAAACCATATTCAAATGGTTTTAATGAAAGAAATCTTTTACATAATAATTAATAATAATTTAAACCTCTTAATCATTGTAATTTTACCTAGTTTTATTTGAATACTTCATAGTAGTATCATATATAAAAATAGGAGGGGAAATATTTATGATTGCCCATATACTAATCAGTTCTGACGGTCATATAAAACAACAAACAGTTCTAGAGCATTTGAATGGGGTTGCTGAAATTGCTCGTCAATTAGGTGAACCTTTAGGTCTCGGCTCGCTTTCTTATCTTGCTGGTCTTTTTCATGATTTAGGTAAATGGCGAAAAGCTTTTGAAGTCTATATTAAAAATGCTGCTAATAGTACAAAGAAGTTGAGACAACACTGAATCACAGTTCTGCAGGAGCTATCTTCATCTATCAAAGATATTATCAAAACGATTCCATTCAAAAATTTACAGCTCAACTTATCGCCTATTCAATTCTGTCACATCATGGATTAAATGATTGCATATCACCCAAAGGTATCAATCAGTTTGGGCGAAGAATTAATGACTTGGAAAGCTTAGACTATGATGAGGTTATATCCAACTTAAATCAGAGTAGTATATCAATGTCTGCTATTGATAAGGAATTTGAAACAGCAAAAAAAGAAGTAGCAGTATTAGTAGAAAAATTTGACAAAAGTAGCAATGACACTCTCTATTTCTCAAAAGGCTACCTGCAACGTTTGCTATTATCCATATTGATCGATGCCGATCGTATTGACACTGCTATTTTCTGTAACAACCGAAGTCCAGAAGATAAAAGCATTATCGTTAAGCAACCTTGGCAGTTATTGATAAATCATTTAGAAAAACATTTATTACAGTTTAAAAACACTGATGAAATATCTGTCTTAAGAAAGCAAATATCACAAGAGTGTTTATCATTTTCACAAAGACCATCGGGTATTTATCGGTTGGCAGTCCCTACTGGTGGAGCAAAAACGTTAAGCAGTATGCGGTATGCCCTTCATCATGCCAAGATACATAAAAAGAATAGAATATTTTATATTGCTCCTTATCTAAGCATACTTGAGCAAAATGCACAATGCTTTAAAGATGCCCTTAAACAAGAAAATTTAATTTTAGAACATCACTCTAATGTGATTTTTGAGAATATTGATATTGATGGGTTCAACAATGAAGGAACATTGAATGAATATCGTCATTTATCAGAGAATTGGTACAGTCCAATCGTTCTAACAACTTTTGTACAATTTTTAAATACACTTTTCGCAGGTGGAACAAGTTGTATACGTCGTTTTCATAGCTTAGTTGATTCTGTAATCATTATTGATGAAATCCAATCTTTGCCTATTGAAATGATTCATATTTTTAATATGGCAATGAATTATTTACATGAGGTATGCAACATCACTCTTGTTTTATGTTCTGCTACGCAACCAGTTCTTGATAATGAAACAATCAAAAAACAAATTCACATGTCTGAACCACCAGATATTATCTCTAATGTCGATGAACTTTACAACAAATTAAAACGTGTGAATATTATTGAGAAAAAAGGAATATTTGACACTGACAAACTTTGTTTATTTGCTGTTGAATTAATGAAAAAAGAAAATGATTTACTGATAATCTTAAACACTAAATCCGCTGCTTCAGAATTATTTAAAGCCATAAAAGAGTTCTACTCTGAAATCGATGAAGAAATAATACTCATCCATCTCAGTAATAACATGTGTCCACAGCATCGATTAGACTGCATCAATAACATCAAGAAATTGCTTGGACACAAAAAGCTTATTTGTGTCAGTACTTCTTTAATAGAAGCAGGTGTTGACTTATCATTTTCATCCGTGATTCGGTCTTTTGCCGGCTTAGACAGCATTGCACAAGCAGCAGGCAGATGTAATCGTAATAGAGAAAGAAAGGAGGGAAATGTTTATGTCCTCCATTATGAAAAAGAATATTTAGCATATCTTAAGTCAATTCAGAAGGGTGCTAGATGTAGTGAAACAGTCTTAGATATTTATCAAAAAGATCCTAAAAAATTTAAATATGATCTATTATCAAGACCTTCAATGAATGAATTTTATCAAAGGTACTATTTTGATAACGATCAAAGATACTTGATGGATTATCCTTTAAAAGAACTAAATACAAATATGGTTGATTTACTTTGCATAAACAAAAAAGGCTTTGATGCCTATGTTTTAAACAAAGAAAATAAAATTAATCTAAATCTTCAATTTTATCAGGCTTTTAAAACCGCTGGCGACAGTTTTTCTGTAATAAATCAAAATACCGTCTCAGTTATAGTTCCCTACAAAGAAGGTGAAGGAATTATTAAAGACTTAAATGGAAATATTGAATTTAATGAAATTTAAAAAACTATTAAAGAAAAGTCAACGTTTCACTGTTAATGTCTACAGAAACAAATTGGAAAAGCTATGTCAAGCAGGTTCTATTATGAAGATACATGATGGTAAAGTATTAGCTTTAGAATCAGGCTTTTATGATGATGAGTTGGGTATAACAATTGATGGAATGCATGAATTTTTAAGCATTTAGGAGGCATTATGAAAAAAGAAAACAGTATTGAATTTAAAGTATATGGTAGAAAAGCCTTATTTTCAGACCCCATCACAAGAGTTGGTGGCGAAAAATTCTCTTATCAAGTACCTACTTATCAAGCTTTAAAAGGGATTGCGGAGAGTATCTATTGGAAACCAACCTTTATATGGGTGATAGACAAAGTGAGAATTGTGAAGTCAATTCAAACATTCTCAGAAGGTGTACGTCCTATTAACTATGATGGTGGTAATACTTTATCCTATTATACTTATTTAAAGGATGTTGAATACCATGTGAAGGCTCATTTTGAATGGAATGAAAATCGAAGTAATCTAGCAAATGATAGAAATGAGAATAAACATTTCTTTATTGCGAAGAGGTTTCTGGAAAAAGGTGGACGCCGAGATATCTTTTTAGGCACAAGAGAGTGTCAGGCCTATATTGAACCTTGTGATTTCAACGAAGGAATCGGTGCCTATGATGATCTTGACGAATTATCTTTTGGACTTATGGTGCATGGTTTCACTTATCCTGATGATGCAACCTGTGAAGCAGATAAAAATAAGTTATCTGTTAGATTTTGGCATCCGGTAATGAAAAAAGGGGTGATTGAGTTTATCCGACCAGAAGAATGCACAATACGTAGAGAGATTCGCGAAATGAAAATGAAAGAGTTTGGCAAAGGTAATTTTATTGGACTTGAAGAATTTGATAATGATTTTGAAATTGAAGGAGGTGATGATAATGAGCTGGATTCAGGTTCTAAATAATACCTATGACAAGGCAGGAAAATATATTGGGGTAAAAGATCAAAAAGACTGTGTTTTGCTTCCAATTGCTCACTCAACTCAAAATGCACAGATTGAAATTGCTATTGACTTGGATGGTAATTTTAAAAGTGCTAGGAAGGTAGAAAAAGCTGAATCTGTTACAATTATTCCTGTAACTGAGGATTCAGGCACTCGATCAAGTGGAATTGCTCCCCATCCATTATGTGATAAATTATGTTACATAGCCGGAGACTATACGACTTATACAAATGATAAAAAGACAAAAGAACAATTCTCTGCTTATATCAACCAATTAGAGAAATGGGTTCAAGCTGGTGCTCATGAATATGTAAGGGCCGTTTACAATTATTTGAAAGATGAAAAAGTTATAAGAGATTTACTAGGTAGCGAACTTCTTGTGCTTGATGAAAAGGATTTATTAGATTCTCATGTCAAAATAGCAGGCATTTCTCAAAATGATGCCTTTGTACGCTTCCGCATTCAAGATGAAAATGCTCCAGGTACTGGTGAAATTTGGACTGATACTGCAATTTATGAAAATTTTATCCATTATTATTTAAGTCAATTTGAAAGTTATGATCTTGATTACATTACCGGTGAATTGATACCCTGTTCATTTAAGCAGCCATCAAAAATCAGACACAGTGGTGATAAATCTAAATTGATTTCAGGTAACGATAGTTCCGGTTTCACATATAGAGGGCGTTTTGCTACGAAAGAAGAAGCTATTTCAATTGGGTACATCCCTTCTCAAAAGGCTCATAATGCTTTGCGTTGGTTGATAGAACGACAAGGTTACCGTCGATTTGGTATGTACCTCATTACTTGGAACCCTGAAGAAAAAGAAATACCTGATTGGTTAGATAGTGACACCTATAAATTAATATATGGTGATAATGAAGATATACCCCTTGATCTAGGTGAGAATTATGCAGAGCAAGTCAATAATGCTATTAGAGGTAAATATGCTGACATAGATAATCCATCTGATCAAATCGTCGTTATGGGATTAAATGCTGCAACTCCCGGTAGATTATCAATTACTTATTATCAACAAATGAGTGGTTCCACGTTTTTAAATAATTTATTATCTTGGCATTTATCATGCAATTGGATAATGAGTTACACGAAAAACAGGATGAATAAAAATCAACCTATAGCTCCAGAACCCGAAGATATTGTGAAAGCAGCTTATGGTGTTGAAAGAAATAACTTTCTACATGTTGATGATGCATTAATGCAAGACACACTTAAACGTATTATTCCATGTATCATCGAGGGAAGAAGACTCCCCCTGATATTGTGACAGCTGCTTTTGAAAATGCATGTAAGCCACAGGCGTTCAGCTCATACAATCGAAGAAAGATTGTAGATATTGCTTGTGCTCTTATAAATAAAAAAACGAAACGAAAAAGTAAAAAACAAGAAAGGAGCATCAATTATGATGGGTTTAGACAGAAATAACCATAATCGTGATTATCTTTATGGAAGACTGATGGCAGTTGCACACAAATTAGAATATGATACTTTTACTGAAGAAGAAAGAGGAAAACGCGAAACTAATTCTGATAAATATCGATACATGGTTGTAAAGAAACCAAAATATTATTGGAAAATTGTAGAACAACGTATTCAACCATATAAAAAGAAATTAGATTTTGGTTTACAGATCAAATACGATAAAGAATTTCAAGAAATATATAATTCTTTCGATTATGATGATTTTTCTAATGCCAAAGGTTTAAATGAACGTTTTTTACTAGGATATAATTGTGAATTAAGTTATTTATGGAAAGGCAGCAACACTGAAAGCAGTGCAGATAAGGGAGAAAACAACAATGAGTAAATTTACAAACAAAATCGATTTGCAGTATTATTAACAGCAAAAAAAGCTAATCCGAATGGTGATCCTTTGAATGGTAACCGCCCACGAGAAGATTATGAAGGACATGGTGAAATATCCGATGTCTGTATAAAAACGAAAGATCCGTAATCGATTACAAGATATGGGAGAAGAAATTTTCGTTCAATCCGACGAAAGATGCATAGATAATTATAAAAGTTTGAGTGAAAGAGCAAAGAATTGTCCAGCATTAGCTGCAGCACAAAAAGCAAAAGATAATGATGCTTATGCCAAGGCTGCCTGCAACAAATGGATCGATGTACGTAGTTTTGGACAGGTCTTCGCATTTAAAGACAATAATGTATCCATTGGTGTTCGAGGTCCAGTTTCCATTCAGGCTGCAGTAAGTGTTTCACCTATCGATGTTACTGATACACAGATAACTAAAAGTACTAATAGTGAACCTAATAAAGATGGCAAAAAATCTTCTGATACCATGGGACATAAACAACGCGTAGAATTTGGATTGTATGTACTTTATGGTAGTATTAATCATCAATTGGCTACAAAAACAGATTTCTCAGATGAAGATGCCGAGAAAATCAAACAAGCATTGATTTCATTATTTGAAAACGATGCTTCTGCGGCAAGACCTGAAGGCAGCATGGAGGTACATAGGTATATTGGTGGAAACATAATTGCCCAAGTGGTCAATATTCTTCAGCAAAAGTGCATAAAACTTTAGTGATTAAAGAGAAGAGTGATACTATGCCAACATGCTTCGAGGATTATGAGATCTCATTAAATAATCTAGAAGGATTAGAACCTGAAATTTATGAAGGAATATAATGAAGATGACTTTTTAATGTTATCAGGAATCCAACATTATGCGTTTTGTCCAAGACAATGGGCTCTGATTCATATCGAACAACAATGGGATGAGAACTACTTTACGATTACAGGCAATATCATGCATGAAAAAGTACATGATGCCAGTCAGATTGAAAAACGAAAAAATGTCATTATCACAAGAGGCATGTCTATTTTTTCAAGAGAATTAGGAATAAGCGGTAATTGTGATGTTGTTGAATTTCACTTAGATGAAAATGGCATCCCACTAAGTAATTATGAGGGGAAATATCAACCTATTCCTGTAGAATACAAACGAGGTAAGCCAAAAGAGCATGATGAAGATGCTTTACAGCTGTGTGCTCAAGCTATTTGTTTAGAAGAAATGTTAGTTTGTGATATTCCAAAAGGATATCTTTTCTATGGTGAGACAAGGCGTAGAATGGAAGTCCTTTTCGATAATGTATTACGAGAAAATGTTAGAATTTCTTTTAAGAAAATGCATGAATTTTTTGATAAAAAATATACTCCTAAAGGCAAGATATCAAAACAATGTCAATCTTGTTCATTAAAAAACATGTGTATACCTGATTTAAATAAAAAAACATCAGTAAATGCTTATATTAAACGTAAGCTTACGGAGGATAACATATGAAAAAGTTAATGAATACCTTATATGTAACATCTTCTGATACGTATCTTTCTCTTGATGGTGAGAATATTGTTGTATTACAGGATGATAAGGAAAAGATTCGCGTACCAATGCATAATCTAAATGGTGTTGTGGCGTTTGGCTATACTGGTGCCAGTCCCGCTTTAATGGGTTACTGCGCTAAAAATGACATTGCCCTTACTTTCTTATCTCGGTCAGGTAGATTTTTAGCTCGTATTACAGGAGAAACAAGGGGTAATGTTGTATTACGCAGAGAACAATATAGAGTTGCTGATGATGAATTTAAAAGTTTGGCTATAGCGAAAAACTGTATAATTGGGAAAATTTATAATTCAAAAAGTGTTGTGAAAAGGACAATGCGTGATCATGGTCACAGAATTAATATAGATCAATTTGAAAAAATCGTTTTGCAATTACAGAATAGTTTATCGTTAGTTCAACAGGTTAATTCATTAGATGAATTGCGAGGCTATGAAGGTAAAGCTGCGGTTATGTATTTCTCTATTTTGGATCAACTCATTCTTCAACAAAAAGATTCATTTTATTTTCGTTCAAGAAATAAACGTCCTCCTTTAGACAATATGAATGCTATGTTATCCTTTGTGTATACACTACTGGCACATGAGACATCAGCTGCTTTAGAGTCAGTGGGTCTTGATCCTTATGTTGGATTTATGCATACAGACCGTCCTGGACGTGCTTCTTTGGCATTAGATATGATGGAAGAATTACGTTCTATTTTTGTAGATCGATTCGTTATTTCCTTAGTAAATAAAAGGATTGTTAATGGAAATGGCTTCGAGAAACAAGAAAATGGTGCTGTAATGATGACAGATTCGACTAAAAAAGAAATACTACGAAATTGGCAAGAACGAAAACAGGATAAAATCAAACATCCTTACTTAAATGAAAATATTGAATGGGGATTAGTTCCATATGTTCAAGCAATGTTATTAGCAAGATTTCTTAGAGGTGATTTAGATGAATATCCGCCATTTATGTGGAAGTAGGTGAAACATGTTAGTATTGATAACTTATGATGTAAATACTGAAACTGCAGCAGGTAAAAAAAGATTAAGAAATGTTGCAAAACAGTGCTTAAATTATGGACAAAGAGTACAATATTCAGTATTTGAATGCAATTTAGATTATGGAAAGTTTCAAGAAGTAAAAAACATATTAGAAAAGTTAATTGACAAAGAAAAAGACAGTCTGAGATTTTATTGCTTAGGTAATAATTATAAAAACAAGGTTGAACATATCGGAATTAAAGAGTCTTTTGATTTTGATAGTCCTTTGATTGTTTGAAATCCTTTCATATTCATAAGTGCGAATGTATAGTAAACATAAAATCCCTAGGGGATTCGCACCCAAAATCAGTGCAAAAATGTAAATTTTTAAAGTTAAAAATGTAAAGGAAAAGTATAATATTTATTATTTACATGTAATTTATCGATATTGATGTATTAATTTGATTTTTTATGTGTATTTTTGCTGTCGAGAGTCGTATGGCTCTCGTGGATTGAAATTTAGTAGTAAGCGATCGTGCCATATTTCGAGCGTGTCGAGAGTCGTATGGCTCTCGTGGATTGAAATTAATAACTTGGCGTTTGTTTTTGCATAAAACCTGTCGAGAGTCGTATGGCTCTCGTGGATTGAAATATCCCTGCAAAGGGCTTGATTTTTAGGCGTAAGTCGAGAGTCGTATGGCTCTCGTGGATTGAAATACTATCTGTATCGTACCGTGTGGCTGCCACGTTGTCGAGAGTCGTATGGCTCTCGTGGATTGAAATTTAAATCCGTTACGGTATGTATTTGAACAACCTGTCGAGAGTCGTATGGCTCTCGTGGATTGAAATTTTTACTTCCTTTTGGTCCATGTTGTCACCTCCAAGTCGAGAGTCGTATGGCTCTCGTGGATTGAAATCGAGATACCGTCACCAATGCAAGTGCGATTTATGTCGAGAGTCGTATGGCTCTCGTGGATTGAAATTCTTCTGTCTCAATGAACAAATGTGAATATGTCTGTCGAGAGTCGTATGGCTCTCGTGGATTGAAATATTGCTCTTGAATGTTGATTGCAGTATGTTCTAAGTCAGAGTCGTATGGCTCTCGTGGATTGAAATTTTAAACACTTTTATCACCTCTCTTTCCTTACAGTCGAGAGTCGTATGGCTCTCGTGGATTGAAATATT
>BBZX01000002.1 GCA_001305055.1 Clostridia bacterium UC5.1-1C12 | reverse complement strand
ATTATTTCCTCCTTTTATCAGTACAGATGCCGTGCATCTTTGCTATCTTTATTGTACACTGAAAGCGAAACGCTGACAATCAATATATATGAACAATTCTATCATTTTATGAACATGTAAACGCATTCTCAATCATTTAACAATCATAAATGCAAAATAGCATCCATTTTATCGGTCATAATAATTCAAAACATTCATATAAACAAAATAAAAATGACAGGTACTTGCCGCCTGCCATCTTACTTCGCTATATTTATTTATCATTGCCCGTTTAATCGATAAATGTCGCAATCACTTTAGCCACACCGTCATCATTATTTGATTCCGCAATAATGGTTGCCCGCTCTTTCACAATTTCCATGCCATTCACCATTGCCACTCGGGTATCCGCACAATCAAACATACTCAAATCATTTTCCCAGTCACCAAATACAGCAACCGCGTCATTGCCGATGCCCATTTCCTTTTTATAACCTCAATTCCCTCACGCTTTGATACATTTTTCTCGAACAAGCCATAGATGCCATAGCCTGTCGCTTCCATGCAGCAATTTTCAAGAGTATCACAATACGCTCTTAAGGCGCTTAGCTTTTCTTCTTCATGTTCATAAGCAACAATTTTAATAATATTATGATAAGAATCAAAAGGTTTTGTCAGATCCACCGTTTCTGCCTTCAACTTCTTAGGGAAGCCCAGACTTTGTGCCAGCTGTTCATAATCAGTAACCCGCTTTGCCATCTTATCCTTACCTTCTTCATAGTAAATCGTATCTGGTGAATAAAACATAAAAGGTCAATTGCTGTTCCTTGAAATAATTCAGAATCTTGATCGTATTCTCATGACTTAATGCATTCACCAGCAGGAATTGAGCGCTGTTTTCATTTTTAACAACAGCCCCGTTGCATGATATCGTATAATCACAGCCCAGTATTGAATCCCGGTAAATTGACAGCATCCCCTCAAAGCGGCCGCTGGCGATACAGATTTTAATACCGGCAGCTTTAGCTTTCTGAATCATATCGACTGTATAAATGCTGACTTTCTTTTCATCATTCAGCAATGTACCGTCAAGGTCGGTAACAATCAATTTAATTTTACTCATAATATCCCTCTTCTCTTGCCTTTTTAATATCATATTTTAATATGAATTACAATCGGCAGCGGGAAACTGTTCATATAAAAAGATATTTGATCCTGAACTAATAAGAATTGTTTTCGATAACATTATGCTGAGTTAATTTTACAGCCATTTTCAGTACGATGCTATTCGCTGCCTGTAATCAGCAAACTGCGCAAGCCATTGAAATCGTCTGTCTGAGCACCTTGTTATGCTTAATGGCTGCCCCATTTCTTATCTTACTGACAGGATAAAGAAAAACTAGCCGAAGCTAGTTAAATTGATTTGTCAGTTTAAACAGAAAAACATCACCGTCTGCCAAATTTACAGAATTCGCCGCCGGACAGAAGCCGCCTTCTGCTTCACCGCATGACTTATTGTTATCCGACTCAAACACCCAGTAAGCGTCATCATGAGCATCGGCTCCCATCATTGAAGTAATAAACAGCCCATACTGACCTTCTTCTCCGACAACCATTAAGGCTTTCTCTGAAGTTAACAGCGTCGCCAGTATTTCATCTGATGTTTGAATCACGTCATCAAACAGCACCTCATCATTCATTTCGTCAACGATCTTAATCGTGATATTTTTAATTCCTGCCTGTGGTTTAGGCATCAGCATATTAACAGCGAACATCACAAGCAGTACCAAAACCGCAAGACCGCCGAGAATCAATCCTTTTTTCTTCATTCTGAAAATCCTCCTCTGATTTTAATTAATTGCCGATATAAGGAATCAAATAGAAAAGCTGCCTCACAGGCACTTAAGAAGCCTTGAATCAAACTTGTTTTCAATCCCATCAGCATATAGATCATTGTAATTTTACCTGAAAACAACAGAAACGGCAAGTCTGTCAGCTGACCAAGCAGAAATGAAAATAAAAAGCAGATACAGATTGTCCATTCATTACGGCTGATCAGCAAACTGCGTAAATGGTAAGCGGTAAATGAATAACACGGAAACAATAAAAGATACATGATCGTCCACGGCAATATTCCTCTGGTCAGCATATTGACCAAAGCAAAAACCGCCGATGCGAGCATTGATTCTCTTAAAGGAAATACAACAGCAAAAAGAAGGGTGATCAAGGTCACTGCCTCTAAATATAATATTTGCGAAAACATGGTAAATACTACATATTGTAGACAGGCCATGACCGCGATTCTGGTTAATTGTGAAGCCTTCATTCCCTCACCTCATAGACAATAGAATATCATAATTTAATTCTCTTCACAATGCGTACGGTTCCTGATACAATTGATTTGGTGATAGTATGGATCAACTGCAAATTGTCTGCGGCTGTCTGATTGAAAATGATCGGGTTTTCATCGCTCGGCGGCTGGGTAAGGATGCCGGTCTGTGGGAATTCCCCGGCGGTAAGGTAGAAAATGGCGAAAGTCAAGAGGAAGCTGTCATTCGAGAGCTTGAAGAAGAACTTTCTATAAAAGCTAAAAGTCTTAAAAAGACTATGCACGATTGAGGATAAGACGAAGGAATTACCCCTTATCGTTACAGCTTATGCCTGTCAGATTCTGGAAGGTGAAATCCTATTAAGCGTTCATAGCCATGGCGCATGGCTGCTTCCCAGCGCCATTGATATAAGCACTTTCACACATCGGATGAACCGATAATCCGTGCCTTGAGTGATTTTATGGCAGCTGAATAACCGGTTAAGAATTTGTGAAATCATGTGATTGTTTTACATTTCTTAAGAAATTTGTTAGAATTGGAAGTGCAGTGAAGGTCTGGAGGTTGATTTATGCATACTTTTAGAAAGACATTTATCAAAAAACATGTATCTTTCTGACAGCGGGTTTTACCTTTACCATAGGGTTTGCCGCTGACAGCGTCTCACTATTTCCACATTTAAGCTCTAATGTGATGAAAATCAAAGCTGCGGCTCCTGTTGAAAGTAAGCCGCTGAACAACAAACCTGCCGAAGTCGAGGTAGATAAAGAAGCTATTTCCGTCGGCAAAATTCTTGATGTAGTATTCAAGGATGGCTATTCGCAGGTTGCGGAAGCAAAAAAAATCGAGTCAGCTGATTTATCAAAATCTACATATGCGATTGACTCGCTTATTATTGAAACCGATTTAGATTTTGATAAACTAGGTGAACAAACAGGAACTCTGACTGTTTATGATCAGGGTGCCAGCAATGTAAATCCGGCGATGATTCTGGCTACGAATGAAACCGAGCCGATTGAAAAAATGGATACGAATATCAAACATAATTTTACCGTTGAAATTGATGTTAAGGATACCGTTGCACCGGAAATTCATTTAACTACCAGTGAAATCCTCCTCGATAACGGTGAAGAAATCGTTCCGGAAGAATGGGTCGATTATATTTGGGATAACGCTGACGGCCTGATTACTGAATGGGAATTTGATCCGAATGATTTGGATATCAATAACGGCGGTCATTATACCGGTATTTATACGGCAACTGATTCCAGCGGCAATACGGCAACCGAATACTTATATATCGCTGTCAAGGAAAAGGAAGCCGTTTCCCGCCTTGCAACTTATAACACAGCGTTCGCATCTTATTCTGCCGGTGCTAATACTAGCGGTTCAATTTACGAACTTGCTAATCTGATTAACTCCTACCGTGCATCCTACGGACTGGGGTCACTGACAATGGATACTGGAAACCTCGGTGCTGCCGCTCAATTAAGAGCTGCGGAAGCCAGCGGTTACGTATCGCATTATCGGCCTAATGGTACATATTTCTCTACGGCTCTTGATGCTTATGGCGTAGGCTATAACACAGCCGGCGAAGTTCTTACATATGCTGGCACAACCCCTTCAGCGGCGCTGAATTGGTGGATGTCATCACCGGCTCATTGGTCATCATTAATGAGCGGCCGTTATACATCGATCGGTATCGGTTATTACAACGGTATGTGGTGCGGTGTATTGATTGGTTAATAAATTTAAGCTGCGGCTGACGGCGTAATTGCCTTCAACCCGCAGCTTTTTTAGTGCACACATAAAAACGGATCCTCAGATCCGCTATTTAATTTCTATAATTTCAGCCCTGCCTGCCCATTCCTTTATCGTATGGATATCAGTAGGATGCGCGTTCTTGCTGAGCATTGCCGCTGTATAACAGCCGCTGGCTAATTGAATGACTTCATGTATATCTGCGTTTTGTTCCATGCCAACCGCAAAACCCGCCACAAAGGCATCCCCGGCACCGACGCTGGTTTTCACATCGACATCAGGAAAATCAGTCTTAAATACATTACTGGCAGTAAATACATAAGCACATTGCTGATGTACAAGCGTAATGCCCATCTGTAAATCATAGTCTTCAATCATCCGTTTACCGCATTGAATCAGCTCAGCTTCACTTAATTCATGATCAATAGTATACAGCTGCCGCAATTCATCGGGACTGGCCTTGACAATTGCCGGTTTAGCCTCAATGCTGTCTGCAAGATGGCGGTATGTCGTATCTAAAATAACCACTGAGCCATTTTCCTTCGCCATTTCAATCAATCGGCTGTAAGTGGAACGCGACATTCCCTTTGGCATACTGCCTGAGAGAATCAATATGCATTCACCATCTAAACAGCCGCGTAAATAATCAAACAATTCATCCTGCTCACTCTGCAGGATAAAAGGCCCCTCTTCATTAAATTCTGTCATTTGATTATCCACGTCAACGATTTTCAAATTATTGCGTGTATTGCCGATAATCTGAATCATATGACTTTCAATCTCTTCACGCTGAAGCAGACAATCGATAAAATTACCGCCGCTGCCGCCTAAAAAACCCGTCGCAATAGAAACTGAATGCAAAGCCTTAATCGTCCGTGATACATTGATTCCCTTACCGCCCGCATCACTCTCAACCTTGCTAAGACGATTTATTTCATACTCCCTAATTGCATCCAGACGGGCTACCTTATCAACCGCCGGATTTAATGTTACTGTCACGATCATATGTACCGCCCCTTTTTCACAACTCTTAACGTAGTTACCATTATAATACAAAAAGTCCCTATTTATCAACATTATTTACTTTTTTATTAGTTTTAGGCAGGGTTTGGTAAAAATGAAACAAAAGAATCAGAAAAATACGAATAAGCATTAGTATGATGATGATTTTTCACTATAATTTAGGTAAAGGAGAATATGGATATGAAATTAAGAATTATCGCTTATGCTGCTGATACCATCAGATTTACTTGTATTATGCGTTTTATCAATGTACGCTAAAGCCGCTTTGGGATTTATGGCACTGCTGATAAATTGATTTTTAATGAATATGGGCTCTCACCTTGGATCAGTGAATTATGCAATCTCGCATTATGTGTCCTCCTGCTGCGGGCAGTCTTTAAAATAATGGGTAAGCAAACCGATTATCCTGATTTCACACACCATTCCTTTATGGGGCATATTTTTGATCGGCGGCTCGGACTGTGCGCTGCTGCATTTGGCTGGATACTGACCTTGGGTTGGCCGCATTTAAGCTGCTCGGTAATATTCGCCATAATTGAATTACTGATCATTTCCCTCTCCTTATTTTCGATTCACAAAGCTGAGTACCGCCGTTATGATTAACAAATAAAAAGCAGCTGAGCTGCAGATTTTGTCTTATTGTGTCGAAAGCTGTCGATGTTTGAAGAATTTTCTGATCATGATTATCAGCATGGATAAGCCATGGGTACAAAGCATGACGCTTACGAAACGGAACAAACCGCTGTTAAACAGCTGCTCCTGATGAATCAAGCCTAAGCCCATCGGTATCAAATCAATAAACATCACATGCGTAAAATAATATAAGCTGCCTAGATCTCTCAGCTTGCGGCAGTCACGATGATAGTTTACCGCTCTTGCCCATTGAAACATGAAATAAGATAAGGGCACCAGCATAAATAAGAAGTTAAAATCATAACCATCGGTATTAACCATTCGGAAAGCTTCGAATATCAGCATCGAAAAGCAGATAAAGAAAGCCAAGCCATTCTTTTTAAACCTTGTCAGCCAGTTATCCTGAGCGGCAATAAAACCGATAACAACAAAAATCATGCCGTAAAACAAGCCGTTGCGGGTTGTGAAAAAGATTCCCATATAAGAGGCGACGATGGACTGCAGCGCTGGATCAAGATAAGCGTTATAAGTTTCAGCGGCACCGATCGTATACAGAATCAAACTCCAAATGAACAAAGAACGCAGGCTGAATTTTTAGTATAAAAGAAAGTAACCAGCACAGAAAAGACCAATGCCGGTACATACCATAAATGATAGAACGTTCCGACATTAAAAAACGCGTAGATCAATGCTATCGGATAAAGAATAATTGGAATATCTAAATTGCTCTGTACCCATAAGATACCGAAAGGTAAATAAATGATGCTCCAAATAATATATGTTTTCATTAAAGAAATCATATAATCTTTAATATAACCATCCCCGCGTTTTTTAGATTATTGGCAATAAAGTAACCGGCACAGACAAAAAAGAACGGCACCGCTACCCGGCCAAAGATATTAATCACAACAAAATTAGCCCATTCTGACAGATCCTTTAATGGATTTACATGGACAGCTACGACCAATATTGCGCATATATATTTTAATAAATCAATTAAATTATTGTTATTTCTTTCCATTCACTGCACCTCGGATTTATTATATCACAGATAAGGCCGGTGCTTGTAGTTCTATTCAGCAGTTTCCACTTGGATCGTTTTAATACAGAAAAAGAAGTACCAATATTTAAAAAGAAGTAAGCCGGTAATAAATAAACGCATAAGTATATGATCGACCAGAATCAATGGGAATAGGAGCATAATGCTTGCCGGAATCAAAATACTGAGCTTTGTTTTTAAAGTCATTGCCCGATGCTGAACATAACTGTCCAAATGCTTTTGATAAAGTGATGTGCTGCATAACCAATAATGCATACGTTTTGAAGATTTAGTGAAACAGAATGCTGCCAGCAGCAAAAAGGGTGTGGTCGGCAAGATTGGCAGTACGATACCGATTGCTCCTAAAATTAATGAAATTGTGCCGAAAACCATGTAGAATATTTTCATTTTTGTCTCCTTCTTGATGAGAGGCCATGTTTAAGCAGCAGAAACGGATGATGAAACAGCATCCGCCAGCCGCTTTTTTCATGACTTCTCTGATCTGTGATCGTTTCTCTAAACTATAGCAATGAACCTTACAGCTGCTGCAAAACGTCTTAGCAGCCATAAACGGACAGCAATCTATACGTTGATAGGCATAAAGCAGCAAGTCTTGACATGAGGCGCACAGCTGCTTTTCATGATGGGTATGCTTACAATAGCTTTTGATCATCAGCTCAACAACTTGTTTCTCCGACGCCCTTTTCTCTGCAATTGTCATCAGCTCACCCGCCCGCTTTCCATTTCAATAATTTTCGAGGCCGCCTTTAGTGTTGATTTGCGGTGTGATACCAGGATAATTGTTTTATCTGTGCAGGCAGCCAATGATTTTAAAATAATCGCTTCATTTAATGCGTCTAAATTACTGGTGGGCTCATCAAGCAAAATGCAGTCTGAATTGTGCAGGAAGGTTCGGGCTATGCCAATACGCTGACGTTCCCCGCCGGACAGTGAGCTGCCCAGCTCCGCAACCGGTGTCTGATACCCCTGCGGCAATGATTCTATAAATTCATGGATACTCGCTTTCTTACAAGCTGAAACGATTTCCTCATGGCTTGCGTCAAGCTTGGCAATGCGCAGATTATTCTCAATCGAATCGTGAAACAAGACGGTTTCTTGGGTCGCATAGCTTTCCATACGTCGCAGATCTTCTGTATTGATCGTATTCAGCGGCCGAGAACCAATGCTGATGCCGCCTTTCTGAATTTCCCAAAAACGCATCAAGAGCTTCAGTAAGGTTGACTTGCCGCTGCCGCTTTTGCCATGAATGCCGATAATTTTATTTTCATCAAAATCGAGACTGACATCATTAAGAATCATTTCCTGATCATAAGCAAAGGCAATATGATCCACATGAATGCTGCCATATTCAGCTTGCGCTTTGCCTTCAATATCAAAAACCTGTGGTTTTTCTTCAAGCAGTGAGAGTACGCGTCTGCCGCTGGCCAGCGTAACTAACAGATTATTGGACAGACTTGACAGGGCCAAAAAGGGGCCAAAGCTTGAAAACATTAAAATGAAAGCAAAAATAGCACCGGTGAATGACAAATCATGATTAAGCACCAGATTCAGCGCTGCATAAAGCGTGCATAACGCAGCTGCTACTACAACGAAGTTGCCTAACGATTGGGATAGGCCTTCGATATCTTTGAGCTTTTTCTGCAGCTGATTTACCTCTTCACTTTGTGAACGTATGCCCTCAAGCCGCTGTTCACCATTGCCAAACTGCAGGATTTCAAGCATGCCGCGCAGGGATGCAAGCAAATATCCGCTTAGTGCTGATATTCTGCCGCGAACCCTATCACCGGCTGCCTTTCCCAGCTTGGTGACAACGAGAGGGATGGCAATACTGACCAGCAAGTATGCAATCAAGGCAATCAGGGCAAAGAGCGGATGAACGCTGTAAAATAAATAAAGCAGAACGATACCGCAAAGCAGGGCAATCAGAATCGGGGAGATCGTATGGGCATAAAATACTTCAAGCAGTTCAATGTCATTGGTGATCAGGGCGATCAATTCACCTTTGTCACGGCCCTCCAGCTTCGCCGGTGCCAGCTTGCGCAATGCTTTAAACACTTTATCACGGATCAAGGCAAGCAGTTTGAAAGCAATGTAATGATTGCACGCCTGTTCCAGATAATGCAGAATGCCGCGCAATACAGCTAATAGGATCAAAATCAGAAAAGGCATCGTTAGATCCAGTGAATGAAAGCCAAGATCGGCAGCGATAGTTACTGCCAAAACCGGTATGAAGATGGCACACAGATAACCGATGACACCCATTAATACGGCGATGCACATCACGCCGCTCAGCGGTGCCACAAGCGTAATCATTTTACGCATGACTTTGAAATTACTCATGATCTGCCTCCTTTGTAAATGCCTCGAGTTCTTGCTGCTTCTGATAATATTGCGCATAGACCGACTGATTCGCAAGCAGCGTTTCATGACTGCCGGCTTCTGCGATGCGGCCATCTTGCATCACATAGACGATATCGCAGTCTTTTACATTTGCCAGCCGATGGGTAATCATAATTACAGTTTTAGTTTTAGCTAACGTACGAATTACATGCAGGATAGCATCCTCACTCTCGACATCAATACTGCTGGTAGCTTCATCAAACAGATAGATTTCACTGTCCTTAAGCAAGGCTCTCGCCAAGCCTAAACGCTGGCGCTGACCGCCGGACAAATTAGAAGCCTGCTCCAGAAGCTGTGTATCAAGGCCTTGCTGACTCATGATAAAATCATAGAGCTGAACCTGCTTTAAAACAGCCGATAATACTTCGTCATCAATTGTTTTCCCCATTGTCAGATTGTCCCGAACGCTGCCCTTAAACAAGACACATTCATGGCCGACATAGGTGACATGTTTCCAAAATTCAGTATCGTTCAGCGTTTCCCGGTTTTGATTATTAAATAAAATCAAGCCTGATGAACTTTTTTTAAGTCCCATTAATAAGCTTGCCAATGTACTCTTGCCGCTGCCGCTTTCTCCCACAACAGCCGCAAACTGACCGGCTTGGATCTCCATATTGATATCTTTTAAGATCCGGCGGTCTTCATCATATGAAAAATTCACATGCTTGAGCTGAATCGAAACCGGCGCATTATCAAGCTTGCCTGATGGCTGTGCTGCGATCTCATAATCCAGAATTTTAAATAGTTTTTCACTTGCTGCGATTCCATTCATCGCAATATGGAAGAAAGAACCAAGCAGTCTTAACGGCAGAAAGAATTCTGCAGACAGCATCAAAATAACAAGCACGCCCCAAAGGCTGAGTGAACCGTTAGCATAAGCGATTAAGGCGGTAATGCTGCCAACTGCCGCCCCGCCATAGGCGACGATATCCATCACACTGATCGAGTTAAGCTGCATTGTCAGCACCTTCATGGTAATCTTTCTGAACTGCTCGGCTTCCTTATTCATCATTTCGTTCTTGTAGCCGTCAGCCTGATAAATTTTTAATGTCGTCAGGCCTTGCATATTTTCCAAAAAGCTGTCACCGAGCGTCGTATAAGAAGTCCAGTATTTAGCCAGCAGTTTTTTAGCGAATTTCTGAACAGCTACAATAGAAATAGGAATCAACGGCACACAGATCAAAAGCACCAACGCGCTTTTCCAATCAATAAAAACAAGCAGGATAAATAACGTACACGGTGCCAGCATACTGTAAAAGAATTGCGGCAGATAACGGCCGAAATACGTTTCCAGCTGATCACAGCCCTCACTGCTTAACTGAACCAATTCACTGGTCGAACAGACACCCTGATAGCCGCTGCCCAAAGCCAATAGTTTTTGATAAAGACGAAGCCGCAGGTTTACTTTAATATCCTCGCTGGCTTTATAAGAATAATGAGAACTAAGCCATGTTGTCAGCATTCTCAACAGAAGTAAAACAAGAATAAAAAGACTTCCCCGATTCAGCCTTGATACAGTCAAAGATTGCTGCCAGACACTGCTGATCAGCCAAGCCATCGTATAAACAATACCTATATTCAGCAGCAAGCCAAGCCATTGTACTATAACCTGTTGCATAATATATTTCTTCGCATGCCCGGATTCCGCAAGCAGCCTTTTATCAATCATCATCAAGATCCCTCACTTTGTTAGTTAAAGTTAACTAACATAAAGTTTACCACAGTTAACAAAATTGGTCAATATCTATGAATCCTATCGGCGTTCCCCTTTATCAGTTGCCTTTTTTTATTACTTACTGTATGCTTATAAAAAAGGAGTCTGATGCTATGAAATCAATTCAAGCTGTATTCTTTGATGTCGATGGAACGTTGTATGACAATGCTGTCAAGCAGTTTCCTGCTTCTTTATTGCCGGCATTAAATAAACTTCGCGCAAAAGGGATAAAAATTTGTATTAATACCGGACGTTTAAAGTCTACGGCCAATAATATCAAGCTTTTTGAATATTATGATTGGGATGGCTTCATTGGCGGCGGCGGCCGATATTTTTATGATCAGCAGGGTGAACTGATTCATACTCATACCTATACGCTGAAACAAATTGAAGAAATCCTGCAATTAACAGAAGCATATGATTTGAATGTACGTTTTCTTTGTGATGAGGGCGATTATATTTTAAAAGAGGCCGATGGAAATATGCTGAGTGCATTTGCTCATTTTAATGTACCGATACCGAAAATCATTAAACCATGGGACGGCAAGCCAGTAAATGCAGTTGTAGCTTATGCCCCTGAAGGTTTTAATTGGCATGTATTTGATTCATTGCCAGGTATTCAATGTGTGCCTGCTTTTAAAACCAATGCCGATTTTTGCTGGCCGATTTCAATAAAGCTACCGCAAGCCGTGAAATGATGGCTTATTGGGGACTAGATGGTGATTATATTGCTTTTGGTGATTCTGATAATGATATTGAAATGATTCAGGACGCGCCAATCGGCGTATGTATGGCAAATGGAAATGAAAAAGCTAAAGCGACTGCTGATTATGTCTGCCCGGCTGTGAATGAGGACGGCATTGCCAAAGCCTTAAAACATTTTGGACTGATTGAATGATAGAATTAGTCGAGATGGTTGAATGTTAATGAATATATTGGGGAGGCATAAAATGAAAATCCGATGTATTGAAGATCAAGATATTCAGGAAGTATTTAGGATCTATAAACCCTATATTGAAAAAACCTCGATTACTTTTGAAACCGAGGTACCTGCTTATGAAGAATTTGTCGAGCGTGTGCATCACAAGCTGACACAGTTTCCATGGCTCGTGTGTGAAGCTGATGGAGCAATTATTGGTTATGCCTATGCTTCTCGTTTGCGTGAGCGGGCCGCTTATGACTGGGATGCTGAGCTAAGCGTTTATCTGAAATCCGAAGTTCACGGTCAGGGGGTTGGCACCTTGCTTTACCAAGCCCTGGAAGAAGTTTTAAAAAGCATGCATTATGTGAATCTCTATGGCTGCATCACCATTCCTAATGAAGCCAGTGTCCGCCTGCATCAAAAACTGGGATATAAGTCTATCGGCATCTTCCATAACAGCGGTTATAAAGGCGGCTGTTGGCACGATGTCCTATGGATGGAGAAGAACATCCGGCCATGGCTTCCGCCAAGGCCGATAATACCCTTTCCAGCTTTAAACAGCCAAGCGCTGACAGCCATGCTGGCTAAATATGAAAAAATGATTTCCTGAATACATAAAGGAAATCATTTTTCTATTATTCAGATTCAATAAACGGATATCTTCTCCCGTTTTCATTAAAGGTTTTGATGCGTATGTGAAAGACGCGTTCAAGCAAATGATCGGCAAGAATTTGATCGACACTGCCCTGTGCTTCAATCCTGCCCTGATTCATCACAATTAACTCATCGGCAAGCTGCAGTGCCTGACTCAGATCATGCAGCGTCAGCAGAATCGTTTTCCCCTGTTCTTTTAACGTTTTAATCAGCTGCATGACTTCCAATTGAGAAGTAAAGTCCAGATAGGTTGTCGGCTCATCAAGCAGCAGCCACTCACAGTTCTGCGCCAAGGCCATGGCAAGAAATACACGCTGACGCTGACCGCCGGAAAGCTCATCCACATAATCCTGTGCAAAGCGTTTTGTTTGAGTCTGTGTCATTACCTGATCCACGATCCTGCGGTCTTGTTGTGTGGAAGAGCGCAGAAAGCCCTGATATGGATAGCGCCCATGTCCCACTAATGTTTTCCCATGAATATGGGGAATCGGCCGGGTCTGCGGAAGATAAGCGAAGCATTTAGCACGCTCATTTAACGTATAGGTATTCAATTCTCTTTCAGCCAGCAAAATCCTGCCCTCACTGACCATGCTGGGTGTTAAAATCCCCTTCATCATCGTCGTTTTGCCACAGCCATTAGGCCCGACGATCACATGGATGCCGCCTTTTTTATTGTCAGATTCAGCGCTTTAAGAATCGGTTCATGATAACCGATCGACGCATCTTCAAATCTAATCATGAAGCCGCCTGCCTTTCTGATTAATTAATAGAAACAAAAAGAAGGGACTGCCGATAAATGCCAGCACGATACCTACCGGCAATTCATACGGAGCAAAAAACACCCGGCCCGCCAGATCGCAAAGCAAGGTAAAAACAGCACCGCATAAGCTTGCGAAAGGCAGTAATATCCGATGATCAGTGCCTGCTATTTTTCTTGCGAAATGCGGAACGATCAGACCGACAAAACCGATCAGGCCGGCATAGGATACCGCCGAACCCGCTAAGAGTGATGCGAACAGCAGCAGAATCAAACGCAGCCGTGAACTGTTCACGCCTAATGATATCGCAACCTCATCCCCGAGCATTAAGATATTCAATGAATGCGCTAATAAAAATACGGCACACAATGCGGCAAAAATTAAGATAGCCGGCAGAGCCAGCTGTGAAAAATGAATATTCGCCAATGAGCCATTCATAAAAACTTAACATTGACTGCCAGATCGATATGCATCAGTTCTAATGCTGACATCATCGCATTCAGGAAGCTGCTTACCGCTACTCCCGATAAAACCAAGGTAATGCGTGAAGCACCTGTCTTAGCGGCGATTGATACTATCAATACCGCACTCAAAAAAGCGCCCAGAAAAGCCGCCAGTGCCGCATAAGAGCTATAATCAGGCAGCAGAGCCAGCAGCAGCATCACGGCAAAACCTGCCCCGGCATTCACACCAATCACATTTGGTGAGGCCAGCGCATTATTAAGCACACCCTGCAATAATACACCCGCTGCTGAAAAAGCTGCTCCGGCTAATAGCCCCCCACTAATCGCGGCAGCCGGATAGAAAAGAGGATCGTATGTTCCAAACTGCCGGCATCACTTAAACCTTTCAGCAAGTCGTGCAAAGATAACGGCACACTGCCAAACACCAGACACAAGATTGAAACAATCAATAACAGACTGATACCCAGAATAAACAAAGAGTACTTATTGGAACAGATGCGGATAAAGAATCTTTGCAAGACCTTCATATGCTTCATCCCAGCGTGCATTCGGTTTATAGTGATATAATTCCTTATCAAGGAAGATCACCTGTCCCGTTTGCACAGCCTTTACCTGCTGCCATGGCGCTGACTGCATTTCATTCTTCACATAATCGATGGCAGCCTGGGTATCGCTGCCCATCATCGTTACAAAAATAATTTCCGGATTCTCTTTTAAAATCATTTCCATACTTAATTCATCAAGCAGCAGCTTCGCGTGTTCAGCAATATTATCCGCCTTCAGCTCATTCAGCATTTCACCGACAAAATGATCGCCCGCTTTAACCTTCATCCTGTTGAAAAGCTCTCAGCAATAAAACCTTCGGATTCCCCTCAGCATCCTTAAGCTTATCAAAAACTGCATCTATCCGTACTTTCACATCACTGCCATATCTTTCATAGGCTTGCGGATTATCCATAATATCGGTAAAAATCTTTAAACAGTTCAGATATTGATCAAATGAATCAATCTGAAAATAAGCATGTGCAATACCGGCATCACTCAGCAGCTGATCCAATTCTAAATGATTCGGATAATCCAAAGACAGAATCACAAAATCAGGTTTAACAGCCAGCAGCTGTTCACTGTTTACCTCTTTGCCGCTGCCGACAATTGCCGTCTCTTCATCAATTAAACCGCGATCCAGCGCGTCCTGTACACTGGCAATGATATCACCGCCGGCATTCAGCCAAATATCCGCATAAGAGCCCATCAACACGGCTGTACGCTGCGGCTTTTTAGTCACTTCAACTTGAACCCCGCGATCATCGATAAAGGATACTTTTTCCGATACATCCGGACTTTGCGCACTGCATGCGCCGGTCAGCAATAGAATTATGCATAAAAATATTTTTTCATTTTCATCTCTCCATTAAAAACTTTACTATTCTATCACAATCACAATCATTTGTCTCTATCAGAATGCCGCAAGAACGAAAAAAAAGTGCAGCTTTGCCGCACTATTTACCTGTAAACTCACTAAAGGTAATACCGGTAATCTTTCCTTCTCCATCAAAACTGATATTCAGATTAAAATTCTGTTTAGAGAATTTCATCGGCAGAGTAATGATATGCTTACTCTCTTCACTTGAGCATAAAGCCGCCTGCATTTCCTTGAATTCACCAAATGAATCTACTTTTGATTTTAATAAATCAATCATTTTTCCATTATTTAAGACATCTGACATTTCAGCTGAATAATTATATGTAAGAGCTGTATCATAATCATGATCAATCAAAGTCTGCGCATAGTCTTTTGCTGTTGCGGCATTTGTGGCCTGATCTTCAGGACAAGCTTTTCCTTCTGGTCCTTCTTTGACACATCCGCTTAACAGCATGACAGCCAAAGTCATCAGGATCCCTATTTTTTCATAAACGTCGCCTCCCGTGCTCTTTAATAATATCACATTATGAATTTTTTTCAATCTTTCTTTTACCACGGCTGTCTCAATGAACTATAAATCGACATGAAAACAGCATAAAATGCTTAACTCAATCATCGGGTGCATAAAAAAGCATATTAATTGACCTGACGTATATATCCTATATAATAAGGGCATACCTAATAAGAGGAGGGTATTATTTATGACAAAATTTTATCGCTGTGCTATTTGCGGCAATATTGTAGAAATGATCGAAGATAAACATGTTCCGGTTTTCTGCTGCGGAGAGAAGATGCAGGAATTAGTACCTAATACAAGTGACGGAGCTAACGAAAAACACGTACCGGTTGTTAGTATCGTGAACGATACTTGCCATGTTGCAGTTGCATCAGTTGCTCATCCAATGGAAGATGCTCACTCAATCCAATGGATCTATGCAGAAACAAATAAAGGCGGTATGATCAAATATCTGAAACCGCATGAAGTACCGGCCGCTGATTTTAAACTTGCGGAAGGTGAACAGGTCGTTGCCGTTTATGAATACTGCAACCTGCATGGTCTTTGGACAGTCACTCTTTAAAGCATACATTAAGCCAGCTAGCGCTGGCTTTTTTATGTTAAAAATCATTTCTTGATCCGCATGCCGATCAGCAGGCAGGCAATGTATTCAAGCTGATAAAAGAAGCAGGAAAACCGGCATTGATGAACCGACTGCCGAACCAAAACAAAGTCCTAAAGCAATTCCCTCAGCTATGTAGACTGCTGCTTATTCATCTTTTTTGCTGTTTCTTGAAAATGAATATCAAAACAACCGCAGCTGAAACAGGAACAATACTTTTTATAACCATCATAAGCTTGAATCAAAGCAAATCAAAAAGAGCTTTTTCATAATCTGCCACAAAATATTTGATATTTTTACGCCCTTTTTGAATGATTGTATGCCCTTCTGCCATCAGCTGCGCTTTCTGCTTTTCAATGCCGCCGGGATATTTTGAATTCAATTCGCCATTAGCTTTTAATGTCCGCCAGTAAGGTGTTGGTGAATCAGAACGCTGCTCACTGGCCCATGCGGCAATTGAAACGAAGATTCCGGCTGTGATCGGATCAGTGAAATCAGCCTCATTTTTAACCGCAAAATATTCCCTGATTTTACCCACAGTAATAACCTTCCCATAAGGAATCTGATTCATGACCTCATCATAGGCAATCGGCGGTGCAAAGTACATTCTGCTGCCGCCGTATTTCTCAATACTATCGCGGTCAGTAATGATCTGAATCTTCGGCATTCCCTTATTATCCTTCAGCATTGCATTAAAATCTTTCTTATCTTCATTCGCCATAACGGTCACCTCCTGCATTAAGCATAATCATTTTATTCATGCCATGCAATGAGACAGTTGCAATTATCAAGAAAATGAATTCCTTCAATCTTTCTGGAAATCATGCCCTCAAAGAGGACAGACGGCTGCCTTCCTCGCGACAGGTTTCTTTCTGTATTTTACCTGTCGGGTAGTCGCAGCCAAGCATTTCCATACAGGTGCTCTTTTTATTAATGATTTCCATCATGCCAACGTCTTTTCACAAGACTTTAACCATCATTTCTTTAGTATTCTTTCTAATGCTTTGCTATCAAGCAGATTTACTGTTTCAAACTTTCCCTTATAAAATACCGCGAAGTTATTAAACACACACGGCAGCGCTTTAGCCTGTGAAAGGGACTCAATCTGAATCAGCTCATACTCAACTGCATTTGCCTCACAATAGGCTTGGATATTGGGTATGACTTGATGCACATAGGGCACTGGCAGTCATAATAAATACTTAGCTGATCATGATCTATCCGCATTTGCTTAGCCTGATTGGCAAAGTAAGGGAGGGTCCCGTCAAAAGAGAGGCAAGCAGCTCATATCCATTCTTTGTATTATCCACCTGCTTAAAGCCAAACTTATTCGCAAATGACTGATCAGACAGCCAGCTTTTCTGTTTTGCTGAACCAAGCATACAGACACCGGACTTGCCAGCAGCCTTGGCATCTTCAATGCAGTATTCCATAAGTGCTTTTCCGTACCCTTTGCCTTTTGCATCACCTAAAACCCATAGACAATAAATATAAATATAATTATCGCCCATGATGGTACCCACGCTTTTTCAAGCGGCGCATATTCGATAAATACCGTCGCTTTAGCATTTAATTTTCTGAACACATGACCTTCCGGCAGCCGCTCTTTAAGCCACTGACGTTTAGCTTCAACACCCGGGTGCTTTATTTTTGTACGTATGATACAGCATAAATGCTCACTGTCGATATTCTCAACACTTAAATTCACAAACTCATTGGTTGCTTCACTCATCCAATCAACTCCTTAATCATGACGTTCCCGATGCAGCAAGGCACTGATTTTATCCCGCATACGAATCACCTTATACTTCTTCTTAAAATACAGATTTGCCCTTCGCACATCGTCAGAGCGCTCTTTTTTGACATACATATTCTGCTGCCAGCGCGGAAAATATTTAACCATATAATTCGCTAATTCATCAAGATACTGATCCTGACGATACTCATTTAAAAAGGAAGCACCGATTTTTAAAATATATTGATAAGCTAAAAACTCACATTCCATCTTAAACAGTGATTGATTACTATTTTGATTTAAGATTGTGATCGCTTTTAGAATATCCAATGATTTAACCTGAATTTATCATTGCGGGTCATCGAATTTTCTGTCTGATAATATTCAATCAATGGCTTCTTTAGATAGATGATCTTATCCGCGGTACCGGCCAATGCTGGTATACAAGCCAGATAAGCATACCAGATGCCTTCTGGAAAACGCATGCCAAGATCGATAAATCTTCGTTTATATACCTTATTCCAAGGAAAAGGCAGAGCAATAAAATACTGCTGTCTGCTGATTTCACCTTCATTGCTGAAATCAAGCGCTGAATAATAACGCTTGCGGCTGCCGTCAGGCGCTGCCTGATAAGCATCAAACATCAAAATATCCGCCTTTGATGCTTCGGCCTCCGCCATGATTTGGGCATAACCGTCAGGCACAACGACATCGTCATCATCTAAAAAGTAAAATAATCACCGCTGACATGACTCAAGCCAGTATTCCGAGCTTTGCCGGAACCGCTGTTTACCTCTAATGGAAAACTTTTAAATAATTTTGGGTATCTCCTGCAATATTCTTCAATAATCTTCAAAGAGCCATCCTTACTTCCGTCATCAACAATGATTACTTCAAAATCACGGTAAGTCTGATTGAGACAGCTGTCTAAACAGCGTCTTAAAGTTGCTTCCGCATCATAGACTGCTACAATGATACTTAATTTCATACGCCACCCCTTATGCTTTTATTTTAACTGATGTGATGATTCATTTCAATTGAAACCATAAAGGAAACGCATAAAAAGCTGAAATCTTTCGATTTTAGCGATAAACACTGATAAAAGCGGCCTTTTTCATTCAACAAACAACAATAAAACAGCAGTTTATACTACTGTTTCTTTTCCATATCCTTAATTTCATGGCGTTCAATCGTAAGCTCACCCTTATCGGTAATCAAGACCATCCACGTTAATGGATAGTTAAACCGCCGCCTGCCGCAGCTGCCGGGATTCAAAAGCCATTGTCTGCCGTTCTTTTCACACCGATAGCGGTGGGAATGACCGTTGATGATGATATCAGCCTCTGCCGCTTTCGGCATATCAATGAATTCATGACACAACACGATCTGCAAGCCGTCAAGCTTTAGCTTTTCCACCACTTTAAGTTCAGCTGCCCAAGCACCAAGATCATTATTGCCGCGCACTGCACAAACCTTGCCAAGCTCTTTGAGCTGTATAAGAAGTTCCTCACAGCATATATCACCGGCATGCAGGATATAATCACAGCTGCGCAGGCTCGCAATAACCTCCGGGCGCAATACATTATGTGTGTCTGACACTACACCAATCCGCATGACAACACTCCTTATCCGATAATTTCATAACAATTTCGGCCATTGCGCTTTGAAGTATACATCGCCTCATCAGAACGCCGGTAGATTGTCTCAAACAAATCGCCGGCACTGGCGATAGCCGCTCCGATACTCACTGAGACATGGATTTCATCATCATTGACCATATCCCCTACACAAGCCAGCAGCTTCTCACACAACTCCCCAAGCTCGTCCATATTTGTATCACGGACATAGACCACAAATTCATCACCGCCCGGCCGGCCGATCAGACAGCGCTGAGCATCAAAATTATACTTCAGTAACTGGGCAAGACTGCATAAAACCTTATCTCCATTAAGATGCCCATAGCTGTCATTGATATGCTTAAAATCATCAATATCAATCAGCATTAAACCATCATGCTGATCTGCCTTCAGCCGGTCAAGCTCCTCAATAATTTGCTTCCGCGATGCCGCCGCGTTATAAACTCCAGTTAGACTGTCAAGCTGCGCCTGTTTCTCCAGACGCTCTTTTTCTTTTTTCTCATCATCAATATCACTGATCTTACCGATGCAATATGCCGGATTGCCTAAATCATCGCATACCGTTTTGAAGATAAACCGATACCAATGTAAATCACCATTATCCATCGGACACAAAAGATCATGGCTCGCATCCTTTCCCTCTTTCAAAAGCTTAAAGAATACCTGCTCATAAAATTGCCCGCGTTCATCAGTTTCATTCATTTCGCCATGCTTCGTAAAGCTTTCAACACTTCCCCGCCGGCCCCTTTTCTGGAAACCATCAGAATATCTGAAGCATAGTCATATTCAAAAAAATGATCACTTGATAATTCATAGACCTGAAGATGCTTCTTTAAATCAAGCTGAATCTTATTATTCATTTTAATTTTAGTTCTCAGCCCCCACAGCAGTGCCAAAATGATCACAGCTGAAACTGAGGTAATCAAAAATATAAATGTCAGCGGATACTTATTAATCATATCCTTGAAATTAAAATCATTCTCATAGGTCGTATTAAGAAAAATAATTGTCTGCATTTCTTCATCAGGAAAAGCCATTACTGCCTTATTCATTATATTAAGCAAATGATGATTTGACTGTCTTATCACACCGAAACAAATCCGGCGCACATCATAAGTCTGCGGTATCAGATAGATATTACCGAACTGCGGCTGATTGATAAAATACTGCACCATGTAATTATCTCCGAACATATAATCCGCTTCACCATTATTCACCGCTTTGACACACTCTTCAACCGTGTCATACCACTTTGCGGAGGAAGTCTCAATTCGGCTGTACTCCACCGTTTTAGTTAATGCCAGTGTTTTATTCCGCAAATCACCTATGTTGGCTGTATCATTCATCATCATGATATACTGAGCCTCAAGATAAGGATTGGTCATCTGAATGCGCAGCTCCTCAGCAAGATCATAATCATAAGTCATGGCAAGTGAAATATCAATTTCCTTATCAGCATCATTTGATCAAGCTGACCCGGCGTTGAAATTGCTATCAACTCAATATTCAAGCCCGTTTGTTCTGCGATAGCCTTCAGCACATCCACGGCAATACCCTTTAATTCACCGTCGGCTTCATATTGAAAAGGCGGCTGATTGGTAAGCACACCGGCTTTAAATACGTTACCCTGTTCAATAAACGCTAATTCATCATCATTTAAAATCAACTCATCATGACCGTGTGAAAAATATTTACTTTCCATTTCCGACATAAAATATGGATTAGTCTGTTCAATATTCTGCAGCGCTAGATTTATTTCCTGTATCAGTGGTGAATTACCCGATGTGGTAATGAAATAAAAAGGCTTAGGAGCAAATTTAGCTACCGTACGCACACCGGTTACCTTCTCAGCGCTCGTACTCAGCATTGCCTCAGCTTCACCGCTTACCAAAGCGTTAAGCATTGCTTCACTGCTGTCATAATAAAAATACTCCGGCTCGATCAGGTTCATTTCACAAAATTCATTCAGCTCCCGCAAGCGCATGTTCGCATTCTTATGCACCGCTATCCGCACATGCTGCATCTGGGTCGAATCAACAATAAATGTCTTATTATTTAATATTACTAAAGTTGTATAAGCGATGCCGTAGCTGCGGCTTGAATAGTCATAGATATCATCCATAGCGGCGCTATACGACATCCCGCCCATGAGATCGATCTCCCCTTCTTCAAGCATATCCATCAAAGTCGTTAAGCTTTCGTCAATACTTCCTTCAGCTTGGACAAATTCAACCTGCCAGCCATTATATAAAGCCATTTCCTGAATATATTCATAAGTATAACCGCTGAAATTTCCATTCTCATCAATAACCGTAAGTCCCTCTTGAATTGGATAACCCACTTTTATGACTTGATCTTCTTCAGCATGGATATCTGATGCAGCTAAGCCAAAACAGGTATTAAAAAGCACACAGATAGCTAATATTATCCTCTTAGCTTTCATCATATCCCCTCCAAACATGCTGAAATGATATAAATATTATTATTAATTCTACCATGTTTAAGAGTCAATTGAAAGGGATACCGCCATAATTGAAAACGGCTGCATATTATTTTATCAGCCGAAGAAAAGGATCAGAGCATGACCCTGATCCAATGATTATTGATTCAATTTTTTATAAATATCGATAAATTCCTGAGCTAAGATACCAAAAGCTTCGGCACTCATCAGCTGATCCTCCGCATGCATCAGCAAGAGAGCAAATTCAGTCTTTTCACCAGCTGCTTCTTTTTGAATCAAACCCGCATGCGCGTGATGACCTTCTAAAAACACCTGCTCACCCTCCTCCATCAGCTTCTCAGCGCCTTCAAAATCACCTGTTTTTGCAAGCTGTATCGCTTCGATGTACATGGAACGGGCAGTACCTACCGCACTGATGATCTGAAAGCTGATCAATTCAAGACCTTCCATAACTAAATACCCAGCACTTCTTTGACACGCTTGATGACCTTAGCCCCATCCATCATGCCATAGGCTGCCATATCGATGGCTTCAACCGGACAATTCGGACATTGTTCCTTGACCTTAGCAAGATTAAAACGTACCTGCGGCCCTAATAAAATAATATCTGCGTCAGCCCCTACCTCTTTAGCCTGAGCGATCGAATAGGCATTGATATCACACTCAAGACCCTCTTCAAGCGCCGCTTTCTGCATCTTGGTAACTAATAAGCTTGTACTCATACCTGCTGCACACAATAATACGATTTTTTCATAAATGTTCTCCCTCAGATTTATTGTAAATCTTCACCATTAGTGGCAATAACCTTCTTATACCAATCAAAGCTCTTTTTCTTAGAACGTTTTAATGTTCCATTTCCCTCATCATCCTTATCCACATAGATAAAACCATACCGTTTAGACATTTCACCGGTTGAAGCACTGACTAAATCGATTGGGCCCCATGAAGTATAACCCCATAATTCAACCCCGTCTAATTCTACGGCAGCCTTCATCGCCTTGATATGCTCCCGCAGATAATCAATACGGTAATCATCCTCTACATAGCCATTTTCATCTGCTTCATCTCTTGCACCTAAGCCGTTTTCCACAATAAACAGCGGTTTCTGATACCGGTCATATAACTCATTCATGGTAATTCTCAGGCCCAGCGGATCGATCTGCCAGCCCATTGTGAAGCTTTCAGATAAGGGTTTCGTACACCTTTGAATGCATTGCCGCTCATTTCCTTTGCCAAAATCTCAGGATCAGTGCTTGTACAGCGGCTTGAATAATAGCTGAAAGATATAAAATCAACAGTATGCTCTTTCAATATTCTTTTATCTTCATCACTCATTCCAATATCGATACCCTCACGCTCAAATTCCTTTAACGCATAGGCAGGATATTCACCGCGGCTTTGTACATCGATAAAGAAATAATTATCACGATTCTTCCTCTGAGCTTCAAAAACATCTTTAGGATCACAGCTGTAAGGATATGTTACACCGGCTGCCAGCATACAGCCAACCTTATTCTCCGGATCGATTTCATGGGCAATCTTCGTAGCCCAGGCACTTGCAACCAATTCATGATGAGCAGCCAGATACTTGACCTGTGCTTCATTTTCATCAGCCTCCAGCACCAAACCGGCTCCCATGAAAGGCATATGCAGAATCATGTTGATTTCATTAAAAGTAAGCCAATACTTCACCAGTCCCTTGTAACGAGTAAACAATACGGTAACAAGATTTTTATAGAAATCAATCAAACTACGATTTTCCACCCGCCATATTCCTTGATCAATGAATGGGGCAGTCAAAATGCGTAATCGTTACTAATGGCTCAATCCCATATTTATGACATTCTTTAAACAGATCCTCATAAAATTTCAAGCCTGCTTCATTCGGTTCAGCTTCATCACCCTTTGGAAAAATCCGTGTCCAAGCGATAGAAAGACGATAAGTCTTGAACCCCATTTCACCGAAAAGCGCAATATCTTCCTTGTAATGATGAAACATATCAATGGCTTCACATGCCGGATAATAATAACCTGCCTGATGCTCCAGCATTTTCAGTCTGCCGCAGCTCACCTTCATGCGGTCAGGCCCATGCGGAACAACATCGACATTCGCTAATCCGCGGCCGTCTTCCTTATATCCGCCTTCACATTGATTGGCAGCCGTAGCACCGCCCCATAAAAAATTTTCTCTGAATGGCATAGCATTCCTCCTTATCGTATATCTTTGCGATCCGGTACAATATCTCCGGTTTCAATCATGAAATCAAGAATTCTCAATTTCATTTTATTAACAGCTTCGCTGTAAGCTGGATCCTTAATTCTATTATCTAACTCTTGCGGATCTTTTTCAAGGTCATAAAGCTCATCTGTTTCATAAAGCCGATAAATATACTTCAGATTCCCCATACGAATCATGACTGCCTTAGTATGCTCAGGACCTTCCATTTCCTGAGTAGACAGCCGCGGCCAGTAAGGGGATGCAGGACCATGTCCTTTTTCCATTGCCCATGTTTCACCATGGATGCGGCCGCCTTCACAGAATACGGCATCCTTATGGATATCACTGCCGGCTAATACATCAAGCAATGATTTGCCGAATTGCACATACTCGGTTTTAACGCCTGTCATCTGACAGACGGTTTCGGTAATATCCACTAACTCTGCCAAGGCTTCAGAAATTCTCGGCTTACAGGCAAACTGAGCAGCCGGTTTCACAAGCAGCGGCACATTCACGACAGGATCGTCAAAACAGTTCTGTACCTTTTCCGCGATCGAGTAATCAGTCGTATAATCACCATGGTCACTAAACACAAAAATACTTGTATCATCATAGAGATTACATGCTTTTAATTTATTTCTAATTAGCCCAAAATGAGTATCAAAGCGGGATACCATGGCTAAGTAAGTAGCTCTTAATTCCGTCATATTCGCTTCACCCCAAGCATCAAGATTTTGTTTAGAGGCAATGCCATAAAGCATACTGGGCTTATCCTTAAGCGTTAACACACTGGGTCTTCTCGGCGGCAGCTTACTGCGGTCAATACTGCTGTACCAAGGCTCCTCACAGGCATAGGGCGGATGCGGAAAGGCAATCGTTACATAGAGAAAGAAAGGCTTGGAACCAGGTTCTTTGCTTTTTCTCTCAATATAAGCCAGTGCTGCTTCTACACAGCCCCAGTCACTCCCCCCATACTGCCATTATGTGCCATTTCTTCACTGATCTTGCCTACGTAGTGAGAATAATACCCCGGTACGCTTGTATCTGCATTTCCATCTAGCTTAAAACCATGACTGAATGATTTATCCTTTGTAACTGCTTTTCTGTCTTCCTTATGAATACCGTCATAATAAGCATCGCAGTATTCTTCTTTAGAATAATTACCCGGCACAACATCATTTCTGCCGACCCAGATCACTTCATAGCCATTGTTTTTCATCGTTCTTAAAAAATTAGGCTCGCCTTTATTCTGTAAATAATGAATGGTTCTATGACCTGTCGTATGCGGATATAAGCCTGTCAGAAAGCTGCATCGGCTCGGTACGCAGACAGGATTTTGACAATAAGCATTTTTAAAGGATACACCATCCTCTAAAACAGCATCAAGGTTCGGTGTGATCGATGCCGGATTGCCCATATGAGCTAAGGCATCGCAGCGCATCTGATCTGCACAAAATATACGATATTGGGTTTTTAGTCATAAATTTCTCCTCTCATTTGTGATAAAAAGTTATAAAGCATTGATCTTTATAACTTTTAAAGCTTTTATTTCCCCTCTTCCTCAGCAAGTGCGCGCTTGTCAAGAATCTTGAAGAACGGCAGATACATTGCCACCTGAATTAAAATCAATACTGCCTGAAGGACCGCTCCCTGCCAGCCGCAGGCAACAATGCCTGATAATAGAACCGGTGTCCCTAATGGTATTTCAGCACCATTCGTGAACGGTACAAGACCGATATTCATACTGAAATAAGCAACTAAGAACGTAATGATCGGTGTTAAGATCAACGGTATGATCATAATAGTATTCAATACCATCGGTAAACCAAAAGTGATCGGTTCATTGATCCCGCATAAGCCGGATGGCAGTGCCAGCTTGCCTAATGTTTTATAGCGTGCCGATTTGGCAAAGAAGAACATGATGAAGCATAAGCCTAATGTACCGCCGGCACCGCCTAATGAAGCATACATTGACCAGCATGATTTGGTGATGATGTTAGGTAAAGCTGTGCCAGCTGCATAGGCTTCAAGATTTTCCAAACCTGCCGTCGTATAAAGCATGGACAGGAACGGCATAACGATCATACCGCCATGCAGACCGAAGAACCACATCAGTGAGCACATGATAATAAAAATAATAAAAGTGATCGGGCTTGCGGATAAATGCGATAACGGCGTCTTCAGCATTGTATAGATAAAGTCATTCATTGTGCCGAAGCTTGTCTGTGCAAAGCCAAAACGTACAAGGCAGAAAATGAAAGCAATTGCAAAAGCAGGAATCAATGCAGAAAATGATTTAGAAATTGTCGGCGGCACTTGCTCCGGCATTTTAAGTATAATGTTATGTTTAATAAATAGATTATAGATCGTCGGTACAACCATGCCGAGAATCATAGCGCTGAACAAACCGGCAGCCCCAAGATAACTTGTCGGCAAAGCAGCGGCAATGGATACGATTTCACCGCTGTCAGCCCCTTTTCCGGATACACCGAGCGGAATCATCAATAAGAATACAAATAATGTAATAGAACCAATGATAGTAGAATCTTTTTCAAGCCCCAGCTTTTCAGCACATGCTTTACCGATCAGATAAGCAGCATAAACAGCCAGCATATCCGTTGTTACTGTGGGTGCGAACGCCAGAATTGTCTTTAAACCTGTCGACGTAACAAAGGCTTGATACGGTGCGATCTGAAGATTGGCAAGCAAAGTGAATATAGCGCCTATCATCGTAATCGGCAATAAATATGAAAAACCAGTAGATATAGCCCCAAGATATTTATTCTGTGATAATTTGTCAGCTAAAGGTACAAGCACCTTTTCCAGCAATGCAGTGAATTTATCCATAAATTCCTTCTCCTTATGTTTTATTTGTATTGAATGTATCACGCCCATGGTAGCGATTACAAAAGCAGTATAGCATGCATTAAAATTTATTTCAATACTTAAAACATAATTTGAAACATATTTTAAAATATATTTCAGTTTCATAGGTACATATTTCAAATATATGCTATAATCTAACCAGAGGTGATTTTATGAATCCTTTAGAATTGATTCAGCATAATTTTGAAAGCTTCACTAAAACAGAGGAATTAATTGCCACTTTTATTTTAAATCAGCCTAAGGAATTTGCCAGAGCTTCCGTAGAGACAACGGTAACCGCGACAGGCACATCAAAAGCTGCGATGATCCGTTTCGCAAAAAAACTTGGCTATAATGGTTATTCAGAATTGAAATACGAGTTATCAAGATTCTTGATTTCATCCAGTTTCAATAACCCTGAGGACAAGATTGAACCGGATCAGACGATCCAATTCATTACCAGCTATTATTGCAAGGCAATCGAACAAATCAATGAAACCGTAGATATCCATCAGGTAAGAGCTATTGCTCATGCCATTATTCAAGCTCGGCGAGTTAAAATTCTAGCTATAAACCGAACCTCATTAGCTGCCAAACAGCTGCAGATGCGAATGCTGAAGATCGGTCTTGATTCAGATACTTTAGATGACACTACCATGATGTTTGATGCCGTCAATATTATGGATGAACAAGACTTCTGTTTAATCTTTACCATAAAGGATAATGGACATATTTATCAGGATCGTATCGATGTTCTTAATGATAATCATTGCCCTGTCGGTATTGTTACTATGACTGCCCTGCCATTTATAAAACAATGTACGCATGTCATCAACTTACCGCCGGTATCTAAAGGTTATGCCAAGTTTATCGATGAACAGGCTATTTACTTTGTTTTTGTGGAAATTCTTTTGAATGAACTTGCAAATATGTCAAAGCATACTGATTAAGTATAGAAAAAGGAAAGATGATTTCATTTTTATAATGATACTCACTTTCCTTTTTTATTTATCATTATTTCTATAACTGATTCAAGTATTCTTCCTTTGATCTCGGATGATCCGGATTCATCCAAGCAGATCGAGTATTCAATTTAACAAACAAGATCGTGCCGATCAAGATTATCAGCAAGGATATAAATGTATCAGACACAAACTGTGAGACATGAGCTTCACCTGCTGTGAAAGCCAGCGAATAATCGGTAATGATTTTGATGATGCCGGCTGGAATGCAGGCTAACAGCAATTATGTCCATTTACTCGTTACAACTAAACCGCTTTGTTTTTTCATAGCCTTGTCCTTTCTATTCAAAATGAATACTGCTTACTATCTTTAGTATAACAAATCAGGACTATAAAAACAGCAATTATGACAAAAACGATAGCTAGTGTGATGCTTCTACACGGCGGTTCAATGCCTGAGCACCGTCGCGCTGACCCTTGCCGAGAACTGTCGCTCCGTTAAGCACCTGCTGACCGGCATCAAGCTTTGCCAGTTCACTCTTTTTCACAAGATAACCCGTTACTCTTACAACATCGCTGTCACTTGAATAACCGCTGAAATAACGCATACCCTTGGCAAAGGCTCCCTTAACGATATCGACAATAGCTTCGGGGGAACGATCCCATGTCTCATCAAAGGTAAAAATATCACCGATACCCGTAGGGAAATATTTATGATAATGAGTCGAATGCATGACATGGGTCACAATTTCCGGTTCAGCACCGATTGGAATGCGTGCCCCCGGTGTATTGCTCATCATATCATCACTGATTCCTACCTGAGCATGCAGTCCATAATGACCGCCGACCTTCGAGCAATATAAACCCGGATGAGCCATTACCAGCTCCTCCATCTTCTCGCAGATCTTAACAGCCAAAGCATCTGCTTCAGAGTTATTGCCATAGCCCTGCTTCGGATCTTTGATGCCTAACAGCTTATTGACACATTCAGCAACGCCGACAACACCAATCATGCCAATGAATTTTTCACGGTCGATAAAGCCTTCCTTAACAAGGTAATTCGATTTAAAGAATGCTGATTCTTCCACAATAAAACGAATCCGGCGATCCGTAAATTCAAGCAGCAGCCGCATATAATAAGGCAGTGTTTCATTTAAAAATTGATCGATACTTTCCGCTTTTTCACTCATTTCATGCAGCTTGATGCGATTGAGCGTATAACCGCCGCCGCCAATCTTCAGCACGTTCAAGCAGCTGGCTACACCATAATCCTCGCCCCACTCTGCCATACACATCTGATGATTGCAGAAGGATGGCTTCGATACCTTAAGCATGCATTTAGCAACCTTCGCAGCATAACTGTCCGGCGTGATTTCAGGATCATACTTCAATGTGATATTAGGAACAGCAAGCTGCATTTCTTCACTTAATTCCAGAATCAGATTTCCTGTCACCGTTTCCCTTGGGCCGATATCCATATGTACAAATGAATCAGAGATCGTCTTATCGATATGCAGTAAGAACAGCTTTAAAGTGCGCTTTGCCTTCGCTCGATCTTCCTTTAATACAAAAGGCTCCAGCATGGCATCAATATCACCCAGATAAACCGGATAACTTCCTGCTGCCGGCGTATTCTTATACATGATCAATAAAGAATTACATGCTTCCTGCAGATCGGTTGGCGGATCTAACTCCAAAAACTTACACCCATCGGTAAACAGTTTCTTAAAATCAACTAATACATAACGCGGACGGAAAGGGGCACTTCCCTCATAAAGATCACAGATAATACCTTCATCCATGGCCTTCTTTAATTCATCCGTCTTTAAAAAATCCCCCAGCGTATCTTCCCCGATTTTGGCTAACTCCAATACTTGCTGGAAATAAGTTAAACGCTCATTCTTAATTACATTCATGGCGCTTGTTTCTCTTTCTTTATCCAGTACTCCGGTTACTTGACTCATTCAATCCCTTCTTTCTTTAATCTCATAATAACAAATATAAGTCAATTTGAACAGATAGAAAAAAGCAAATCGTCAAATTATTTTTTTATCGTTTATTTATCTTTCCATCTTGTTCATATCCCCTTATAATATGGATGGTGATTTCATGAAATTAATACATTCAAACAGCAAAACAACACCCTTGATCGATGACAACCTAAGCAGTTTTTTTAATACTTTCAGTATTTGCGTAAACAGCGTGGGGGTATGGAGCAGCTATATTGAAAAAAAAGCAACTTATACGATCAAGGATATTGAATTGATCTATTATACAAAAGGCGGTTCACAGACAACGATCCAAGGCAACGTTTATGAATGCAGAGAAAACGATTTGATGATCTTAGAACCTTATGGCATCTATCATTCTAAAAACGAAGGCCAAGAGGGTTATGAATATATTTATATCCATTTTGACATTGAACCCATTGCCTTGCAGCATGAGCTGATTGAAATGCTTATAGGCAGCAGTCCTGTTAAACATTGTACGGATAATAAGATGAAAGCTTTATTCAATCATACAATAGCCGAAGTTAAGAAACAGCAGATAGGTTCAAGAGCCGTCATCAACATGCTTGTGAAATCCATCTGTATTGAAATCATCCGCAGCTATAACTGCACACCTTTCGAAATCACTTATCCTGAAAATAAACTGACTGATCAAAGCGTATTAGTGAATGAAGTCATTAAATACATCCTCAATCACATCAGTGAAGATTTAAGCGTTAAAAAGCTTGCCGCTGTCTTTACGATCAGTGAAAATTATTTATATAAATCATTTATGAAAATTGCCGAACAATCACCAAGCCAATTTATTATTCAGATGCGTCTTGATTTGGCAAAAAACTATTTAGCAAGCGGTATTATGAGCATTCAGCAAATCACTCATGAAATAGGCTTTACTTCCCAGCAGCATTTTTCCAGAGCATTCCGTCAGCATGAGGGAATGTCTCCCAGTCAATATCAGAAAATGCTTCTTAATAATAAAACAAGAACTGAACTCATTGACTGAGCCAGTTCTTGTTTTTAATATTGGTTATTCTTTGATATAAGCAGAAGCATTTTCACCGGCAATACGTCCCCAAGTGACTGCATTTGATAATGTAAAGCCCATATAAGAGGAATTAGCACTCACTTCACCGGCAGCATATAAACCATTGATTACGGTGTTATCAGCTCTGATTACTTCACTCTTTTCATTTCTGGCAACACCGCCGTAGGTGATGATTTCACATGGCACAACAGCCACCGCAACATAAGGAGAAGTCAAGGGTGACATCACCGTGCGTTTGAATTCAGGATCAGTATTATTTGCTGCATATGAATTATAGTTTTCAATCGTTTCCTTAAGTACGGCAGGATCAAGATTCATCTTTTCTGCCAGTTCTTCAGGTGTATCGGCAGTAATGAATTCTAGATTTTCACCGCGTTTGATTTCAGCGGCATCGATTGCTGCCTTATCAGAAATAGCCCAAACAAAGCCAGCGCCTTCTTTATGCATTTGATCAAAAATAGGTTCATTCAGCAGCTGTGTCATATAACCGCCGCTCTTTTCATCAACAAAACGCTTTGCATCTTGTCCGACTAATACAAGATTATTCTGTGCAATAAATTTTGAGATATTGGCACTGGCGCTTGTACCCTTATAGTCCTTCATAATTTCATAATCTTTAAGTACTGCCATTAAGTGATTCGTATGTGTTAAAGCAGCGCCTACATTGCTTGCCATGATCAAACCATCGCCGGTATTGGAAGGATGTCCGATACCAAACGTTCCGGCCTTTTCCGGATCGAGCAGAGCTGTTAATTCAGGGTTATAAGAATAACCGCCAGTAGCAAGGATTACGGCTTTTGTATGAATTGTATAAGTGCCGTCGCTGTTTCCACAATTACGCCGCTTACATTATTATTTTCATCCAATAAGATCTCGACAGCTTTATTTTCTGTACGAATTTCAACTCCTGCAGTTTCAGCAGTTGAAGTTAAATGCTGAATTAAACTTGGGCCGAAGCCATCAACTACGTGCATCATTTTCAACGGGCCATAGCCAACCAATGCATCAGGCTGGAATTCCACTTCTGCGCGATCAATCAGCCAGTCGATGGTCTTTCCGCTTGACTCAACAGTAATCTTAGTCAGCTCTGGATCAAGCTTCCATAATGCATTATTCATCAAATTGTCAACCATTGCTTCATAAGTTAATGCTTCATCACCGGCAGCCTTTTGAATCTTAGTTTCATAACCGGCGATCATTCCCTGTGCAGTAGCTGTTGTACCGCCTGTAGCAAGCATTTTTTCTAATACGATAATCTTTTCTGTACCTTTATCAGCCGCTTCGATAGCAGCACTTAAACCGGCACCGCCGCCGCCAATTACAACAATATCCGCTTCGGTATCTTCGACAGCTGTATCCTTGATTTCAGCTTTTGGTTCAAGCTTAGATGCATCAACACCAGCTTCATTTAAAGCATTTGTCACTGCTTCGATCACTGCATTGCTTGAAATCGTAGCACCGGTCACGGCGTCTACCTTGACAGACTGTGCCTGAACAATTTTTTCAATCATCTTATCAACAGCAAGATCTCCCAGTCCGGCAGTTCCTGCTGTTCCTTGACATTGATGCTCTCAATCTCTTTCTCACTCAAAACAACCTCTAAGACAACGTCACCGTTCATTCCCTTTGCCGAGCCGGAATAAGTACCAGCTTTAAATGCTGAACTATCATCTTTAGCAGGTGTACAGGCACTTAGCACAAGCATAAATGCCAAACAATATCCAATCAACCTTTTCATAGTGTACCTCCCATGGTTCTATAAATATAATCTAACAAAAGAATTCGTGAATATCTTCACTTATTCAATTCTATATTTAACAATTTCGATACATTTTTGCCAATAACATGACAAAACAAAAACGGACACAGTCCAATGTATCCGTTCTTATAAAATAAGTATTTATTTACCTAATGCTTTGCCAACTGCTTCAGCTGCTAATTTTCCGGAAGTCAGTGCCCAGCCGTTATTGGCACCGGAAGGTGAATCATCACCCATTACACCGCCGGCTACTTCACCCGCAGCATATAAACCGCCGATAGCATTTCCTTCCTCATCCAAGACCTCTAAGGAAGTATTCACCACAAGGCCGCCCATCGTTGTCGCAAAACGAGGCTTCTGTTCTACAAGATAATACGGGCCTTCACCAATCGATGATGTCATATATTCCACAGGACGGCCAAACTCAGCATCATTGCCATCAGCAACATAAGTGTTATATGTGCTCACTGTATTTTCTAATACAGCGGCATCCATACCCACAGCAGCAGCTAAATCAGCAAGTGTATCAGCCTTCACAAATACCGGTGCTGATGATCCGTTATTAGCGATCCATGCATCAATATCACTGCCCGCAATACCGCCGGTAGACAGTTTTCCCTTAAAGGTTTCAAACGTATCCGCATCCATTAACAGGTAGAGCATCTGACCTTCCTGTTCTAATTCAACCGTTAGGATTTCACGATTGCTTGCTTTCTCGTTAACAACACGTTTACCCTCACTGTTTACTAGAATCGCATCCTCCGCAAAGGCAGCAATATTCCCGGCAATCGTTGATTTTGCAATGCCCTCACTGACTTCGATACCATTTGGATAACGCTTGCCATATTCCATCAAACGGGTCGCAGCACCTACATTTTCAGCAGTTGCCATGATGATGCCGTCACCTGTTGATGATTGCGGGCCATAGTATAATGCTGTTTTCATTTCATCTGACAGCAGATCCTTGTTATTGCCATAGCCGCCGGTAGCCAGTATCACTGATTCAGCATGGATCGTATAAAGCGTACCGTCATTTCCCTCAGCCTTAACGCCGGTGACATTGCCATTTTCATCAACGATCAATTCCGCAGCGCGAGTATTCAGATAAACCTCAGTCCCACTGTTTTCAATCTGTTCACGATAAGTTTTCGCAAAACCTGCACCGCCGCCTGCATACGCTAATTCACGGTCATGAGAATATTCAGCAAGTACGTGCAAGCCGCCTTCCATATCAAATTCTACATTCTGATTTTCATGCATCCAATCTGTAGTTGCCCCAACATTTTCAGCATAAAGCTGCAATAATTCAGGCACATTTAAATTTGCTCCATTCTTCATAAAATCTTCAATCATGCTTTCAGCACTGTCATCGCTGACACCGGCCTCCGCCTGCAGCTTAGAGCCATATACAACCTGATTGCCGCCGCTGATTGATATAGCTCCGCCTAAGAAAGACATTTTCTCAAGCAAAATTACATTCAGGCCTAATTCTCTTGCCCGCAATGCTGCACTCATCCCTGCCGCACCGCCGCCGACAACTACAAGATCACTGCTCAGGGTAACTTCTTCACCGCTGGCTTTATTAATCGCAGCTTTTACTAAAGCATCAACATCACCGCCGGCCTGTTTAACACAATCCTTGACAGCTTCAAGCAGGGCATTGCTTGAATTCGTTGCACCTGAAATCGTATCGACACCTAATGACTGATATTCAACGATTTCCTTGGACAAAGTATCCATTGCGGTATTGCCTAGTCCCTCAGTTTCCTTCTGACTGATGATTTCAATAGAATCAATTTTATCCTCACTGAATGTAACAGATACTTCAACTTCACCATTGTTGCCATCTGCAACTGCCGTATAAGTACCCGCTTTGTATAAACCGTCCGATGTTCCCTTTGATGTTGAACAAGCACCTAATGCAAATACTAACGCACATGCACTCAGCAATTTAAGCATCCTTAACATAAAATTCTTTTTCATCTCTAATCCTCCCTGATTACTCTTAATTTTATCTCTTTTAAATTGATAATAAATAAACTCACAAGCAAATATTCATAGCCAAAAGTAATAGATTATACTAAAATAAGAATATAAGTGAGGTTTCTTTATGAATTTGAATCAGTTATATTATTTTTCTGTACTTGCTAAATATCAGCATTATACAAAAGCCAGCGAAGAACTGCATATTGCACAGCCTACCTTATCAAAAGCAATCAGTTCATTAGAAGCTGAACTGAATGTTTTCTTATTTAAGAAACAAGGGCGCAATGTCGTTTTAACTAAGCAGGGAAAACAATATTATGAATATGTAAAGGTTGCCTTGCGTGAGCTTGACAAAGGCAATGAATACTTGCGTAAAGAAATAACAGGGATGGTGCACAGATCAATCTTGGCTTTATCACTTCTTTATCTATGGATTATATTCCCGAATTGATTCATGGTTTTATCGAACAGGAGGATAAACCTATCTTTTTCTCATTAAAAGAGAATGTATCGCAGGAATTGATTCGCGGTTTAAAGAATGAGGAATATGATGCGGTATTCTGTACTCCCAATCATCTTGAAAAAGATATTGAATTTATGCCTATTGTCAGACAGCGCTTCGTATTTGCCTGCCTTCCGGATCATCCATTTGCCAAGAAAACTTCGATCACCATGGAAGAAGCAGGACATGAAAAATACGTGGCTCATTCTCCGGAATCTGCCATTCATCACATCTTATTAAATATGTATACCGAAATGAATATTCTACCCTGCATCGTCAGTGAAGCCAATGAAGACCAAGCAATATTAAGCTTAGTCAAAGCCGGCGTCGGCTGTGCAATCATGACGGATTCATTAAATATCCGAAAATTTGACGGTATTGCATTTGTGCCAATTGAACATCCATATGTCCGCAATGTCTGCATGGCAGTAATGAAATATCAGGAAAAAAGCGAAATTGTGCGCCGATTTATTAAATATATAAATTCTAATACTAAAAAGAGTATTCAGCATGATCATCATGTGTAATACTCTTTTTATTTGGCAAACAGCCTTATCTATATTCTTCCATGCATAAACGCTGCTGTAAAGTGCCTCTGCAAGCTCTGTACCCACATAACGCCAGTGCCATGCTTCATAATAATAACCTGTACTTTCTGTTTTGCCTTCAGGATAACGCATGATCCAGCCATAATTATGCGCATTGGCAGCCATCCATTGTCCTAACTCACTTTCTGCCAGATCATTATGCAATGAATAATCATAACTGATATCAACCGCCAAGCCTAATTCATGCTCACTCGTTCGCGGATATGCACTGTAATAAGGTGCATTGTACGGATCTGAGGCCATGTAGCGATTATAAAGATCAGTCTGATATGTCTGAGAACGGTATGAACTGATTACATTAAAGCTGATTCCACTGTTTTGGGCATCATTTCGCATCATTTCTAATGACTTGGCAGCTTCCTTTCGCAGATAATGATTATTTCCGATAGAGACTAAATCAGCGGGCTCCCAGCCATCCGGCAGTGTATTCTGTTTATTGATCATCACCGTAATGGAATCAGGATCACTCACAGCATTCATCACCGGATCATCCGCTGGCTGATCGATCTGCGGCATCGCTTCAACATGAACCAGCAAAACAGTCTCTGCTTTATTTCCTGAACTGTCACTGACCTCAGCATGTAATTCATAATCACCAGGAATTGATGGTTCCACATCCCCTGTCACAATGATTTTATCGCTGATATCACCATCAAAATCATCTATCGCCTGAAGGTTCAGCAACCGTGTATCAAACGCTTCTCCCTGCATTAATGTAATATTGCCCTCTGCACTTAGAAGAGGTGCTGTCTTATCACTGACATTCAATTCATAATTGAATTCAGCACCATCTGCTTTATAGATTAATTGATATGTTTTTAATTCCGTAATGGATAAGTCAGGCTTATGATCTGATCACTAATATCCTGATTTCCTTTTACAGCACGTAAACCGATTGCGGCCGCTGACAGATCGATTGAATCCTGATATTCCAATTCACCCGCTGCCGATACTGCTTCTATATTATCGAAATAAAATACGATGCGGTTTACTGTCTGCCAATATTGATATAACCCCAATGAAACAATACCAATCAGCACAAATAAAATATACACTCTGAACCTTTTCATGTTGACACCTTCCTGTTTAGGTATAGTTTAACATATTATAATAAAAGTTTAAAAATTTTACCTGAGCTTTCTATCATTTTTATACATAACAGCAAATAAGAAAGAATCAGCCCATACATAAATTGATGCAATATCGTCTGCAGAGCTGAAATATATGTCCATCCATTGATTCTTTGTCATTGTGCTCCCATTTCATATCAATGATAGCAGAAGCAAACTCAGTATATAAGGAAAAGAATAAATTCAAGATTGACTGCCGCTCCCCCCTGAATGATAAGGATGAGCCTCGGCTCATTATTTATATTCCATCACAGCTAAAAACAGCCTGCCGGTTTTACCCTGACAAGCTGTTTTTTTAGATTGATCTCCATGATTCAGCACCTTGCAAAAATCATGAAACAGTACACTTTTTTCAGCACTTACCATCCAAAAACTATATCGTATATACGGAAAGTCACTCGTGCAAATCCCCTAGGTATTTCCCAGTATAAACTCATATTGAAGATTGCTGGTACCGAACCTAAATACTCTCCGATTGTATATACAGGTTTATATAAGCTCCAAGTTTCTTCGCGTGTACGAGTAGGCCCTCCATAATCAGGCGGAATGTACTCTGAAGCACCATAATTTCTATCTCTATAAACATAAATACCTTCCTGCATATCAGGCGGATATTCAAGATCAAGGTTTATGAGATAACAGTAGTAAGGTTGTCGTTGCACATCCTCTCTTGATACTTCTTCCTCAAGGTTTATCAATATATCAAGCCATCCTTCACTTGTCACATACTCATTAACCATAGCTTGATCATTCCCCGATAGGGCATCCAAAAGTTGATCAATCATGTAATTAGACTTCTTCGTCTGATTACTTTCTATCACTCTTACTGCCGCTATCGGCGCTGATTCAGTACCAAAAGCAAAAAGTATATTCTTCAGGTAATTCAGCTGCAAACATGTAGTTTCCGGCATTTGCTTTTATAAAGCTAAGATTAGGCTTTAATGCATAACTATCCTGAGATATATAACCTCGCTGCCATGCAACTTGGTTTTTCATTTCTATCGGCAGGAATTGCTCTACCCATCTAGTAATTGGAACCAGTTCAAAGTAGATTCTCTCCTTGCCATTAACCTTGCGGCTAACCTCTGCAAATAAATACTGCGGAAAATCTTCATTGATCAATTCATCATAGCTTGGTGCCAGTCTGTCTACATATTGCACATAATACGTTGCTCCTGTTTCTCCCGTTGCCATGTTGAGCTGATAGTTATTCAGTACATTTTCCTCTTTCGCTTCTACATTCTCATTGATTTTATCTTGGAGTTTCAGACGCTGTTCATCACTCAAAAGAGCAACTGTATTGCCGTTGATCTTTATGCCGATTTCTTCAAGATCTTCAATTGTTACACCATACTTATCGGCAAATTCTTGCGTTCTTTTAGCCGTTAACTCCTCCTCAGACATAAGAAGCTCTTCTAGCTCTTCTTGTCTTTTTTCGTCCTCGAGTTTAGCATTTTCAGCTTCTACTTCTCTTGCAATTCTTTGTAATCCAAAGTAAGTAAGAGCCTCTTGTTCTTCTTTTGTGATCCATACGTTTTGCCTGTCTAAATTAATACCCACAAAATTCAAATCATCCATATTCACACCATAGGCTGCCATTAATATCTTAGCCGCTTTTGTCAGCTTAGGATCATCAGAATTCGAATCTGAAGGAGCATCCTTCACTTTCGATTCGGAAATGGTTGTTGTCAGCTTAGGATTATCAGAATTTGAATTTTTGTATCATCCCTATTGAATAATGCAAGGTCTTCTTCACTCGCAAATCGGAATTGAATGATTGTCGGTCTTTCTTCTTCAACAAAACTGTACTTTACAGGTTCTAAATGATAAAAATCATTGCTTACACTCAGCATAAACTCATAAAGACCCGTCTTTATATCTCGGTCAAATTCAACATTAATGTTTCTTTCCAACGGCTGCATATCAAGCGGTTCCAGATCATTACCCGTTGTTTTGTAACTGATGAGTTCCGTGATACTTTCATCTTTACTGTTAACCTTATCCAATTGAATCGGGCCAAAATTTTCCACATATCCTAGAGCTTTAAAATCAAGCGGTGTCAATGGATACATACCATTTATTTTCACACTCACACCTAAACCAAAATGATCTTGATCTCTGGATGTTTCCTTCAGTGTTACATCAGCTCCTAATTGTATAGTTCCTTCAGTATCAAATTTAACCGCATACTCATCCTCACTTCCATACTTGAAAATAATCTGTGAATCTTTGAAAGGACGTTCTTGGCGTTGTTTCCACGCATTCAGCATTGAATATGCCGGCGGCAAATAATTTGTTGCCGTGCATAATGTCGCGCCATCCTTTACAATCAGCTGACTGTCAAGTGAAAGATCCAGAGTTCCGACTGTCATTTTCTCAGACCATCTTACAGAATTGCTTAATTTGCTATACAATATAGGGGCAACGATTGCCTTTGATCCGCTGATTACGATTGGCCTGCTTTTCGCCTCAAAATTTCTTAATCGCAAATTTCCCAGAAGATCATACCCCATTCTACCCTCAACCATCTGTTTTGCTGTTGATGGTGCTGTCTGCGTATTAGTTCCCATAAAAGGAATTGTATTGCCAAGCTCTATGTTTTTCCCCAAATTAAGCTTAACATCATGGACAAAGATATGCCCGGATTCCTCATTATTACCGATAACCGTATAATATGCACCGCCGATGGCAGTCAATTCGGTATCCGTTCCGTTTAACCCGCTGATTGCGACCATCGCGTTATATGGCACACGGATTATTTCACCACCCGTGAAGTCAGTCTCAATCCGATTCTTTCCGACTACATAGAGATTCAGACTGGAGGTAAACTGATTGGCCAAAATATCCGGATACCACATATTATTTATTACAAAATTATCTGCATATGCTTTAATGTTAAGTGGATTTGATATCCAGCCCTCCTTGAGTTTGTGAGGTTCGTAAGGATCCATCAGTGCCTTAGGGCCTAATAGTTTTGTAGAAATGATATCAATAATTGGCTGATTGATATTCTTAGAATATACACGTTCTATTTTAACATTATCTAATACAAGATTAACATTTTCATCTTTTATAGTCAGTAATGGCTGTTCGCTGAAAGTATGAACGTAAGTATCATCTGATGAATACAGCCTTATGCCGATATAATTATTCATATCATAAGTTTCTGTCGGATAATACCACTCTCCTTTGATGCCATATCGATTATATGATTTTTCTTCATAATAACCATAGCTGACAGTCAAAACGCCATTTTCAACCACTAACGACAGATCTATATCCTTAATTTGATCCGTATTGGCATGTTTGCTGAGATCTATATTGATCCAGTTTCTCAATATTAATATACGTATCTCGGGCGGTTCTACACCCGGAGCATTTTCCCATTCTCCACCTAGATCTGCCGAACCTTTCATGATAGCTTCAGTGATGTCGATACGAATTTCACTGAAACCTTTTTCATCAGAGTACATTGGATAATATGGGTCACTATCATGATTTCCATTATGATCCATTTCCCAATCAAGTGTTAGCCACTCTGATCCTGTCTTGCCATCTTCGGTGTAGTAGTCCACTAAGACCTCATTTTTCCAGCCGATGTCCTCTAATGTCTGATTCGGGAACGCAATATATTGATGTGGATAATTTTTATAACTCTCAAGCTGCATGTATCGGTATTTTTACCAAGTTCTTCTCTATCCTCAACATGATATTTGGTGATGTACTTAGTAGTATTTTCATCATCACTATCATAATCATAGCTTGGAGTATATTTGTCTGTAATATTAACTGTTATTTCAGGCGGTGTATGATCATTGCCTATTTTAATATAGTTGTTACTAGTAAGATTCTCCAAGTCTACTACGAAATGAAGTACATCTCCCGCTTTAACCAATTGTTCCATTGAATCATCTTCAGTGCTATCAATATTGTTTGTATTATACTCAGTATCTAATTTCCATTTAATATTCATCACTTTAGTAAACGTTTCACCATAATCGCCATAATCATACCCTTTGATAAAAGTACTCGTCATGGTTTTAGGCAATTGATCATAAACATCTTTGATACTCACCGGCTGGCCATCAGTAGCATAATTAATAGTTTTTTGTTTATATTCATAGTCTTTAATCAAATAGCCTATCCGAGCCTCTACCGCGATTAAGTCCCAGTTAAAACCACTCAATGTTTTGCCTTTATATTTCTCCTTCAGAGCATCATCAACAACAAGTTTGTATCCAGAACCATCGTCCCCATCAGTTTCTTCTATTTGCCAATGGCCGCTTATGTCCATCTGATATGATTTTGATGACTGTTCAGTGGTATTTTCTTCAGTATCAACTGCAACAAAAACCCGGTCATAGACCGCATTCATCATAGCTACAAGATCTTCTTCGTCATAGTAAGGAGCCCCAGATTCATTGAGCCCGATTTTTAAACCCAGTCCCCCTATGCTGTCCACATTGGCAGTCATATCATAAAAACCGTTTACATATTTTAATTTATAGTTTTCGGCAAGCTCTTTGACATTCAACCGGATCTGCTTGTCTTTTATATCTTCAGCGACATTGTCAAACATTTCCCCAATCTTCTTCACGCTGATATATGCAGAATCACTCTTAGTCCAATGTGTATCGCGGTCACCATTTGGAAAAGTCCCCATCGTATAGTAAACTCCGGATACATTGGTCCGAACTTCTGTCGCAGATAGACTTTATCTGGATCTAAATCAGAATACAGCGTTATATCGGCATAAGACTCATCAGTAGATATAGAAGCATCAAAAGTATCAACAATATATGAACCACCTTCAAAATATGACATACCTAACAATTCGTTAATAGTATCATCCAGTGAATATACAGCTGGTACGTTTATCCCTGATATCTCACTGCCAGCGGTATCCTCTGCAACGATCACAGTAATCTGCGGAAGCTCTGCACCGCTGGATAAGATTGCTTCACCTGCATCAGCTTTAAAAACATAGCTGTTAGCAGCATTGCCGTCATAGGCTGGACTGCTGTTCCAGATAACAGGAATTTCCTCTATGGACGTAGTAACAGGGGTTTCCGTTTTATTATTTTCTGTACTGCTGCCGTCTGCTTCAGAAGGCTTTTGCACATTCTGATCGATTGCACCCTCTTCATCCTCGCCAAGATCAGCGACAGGCTGCTGAATCTTTTCAGATGCCTTATCCTCTTCTTCAGTAATTACTGTTTCCTCTACATGATAAATGATTGCACTCAGCTTATCAGGCAGATTTAAAGCTGAAAGTTCTGTACCTAGCTGAACCGTCTGCGTTTGTATGCTGCTATCCAAATCTACAAAGGAAGCAATTTCTCCATCCTTCGGCACATCATCCGCCGCCCTGACCACTGACGGAAAATGCGTAACGATCATAGCTGCTGATACAAATAATAGCCCTAATTTTCTTATTCTCTGTTTCATATCTGTTCCCTCCTTACTTCAGTTGATATTAATCCTTGAAACCCTTGTTCACATCTTCTTTTTGAGTGTGTGTTACTTTGCCGATTCCTTTATAGCTGCTAACAATTCAGCACATTTATTTCGGATCGGAAGACTTTGACGTTCGCTCAGATAGCCGGATCTCGCCGCCATCTCCAGTATATAGTCCACTTGGCGGATATTGTCAGCAGTATTCTTGAAATCACCTTCACGAGCGTAGATACCTACTTTGATACCACACTCAAGCAGCTTGTCAGTCAGCGGTAAATCGCTGTGAATCTCCTTTAAATAACGCACTGCTTCGGCGATTCTTACCGATAAATCATAGGCACAATTCGGAATATCCATGCACGTCACCGCCTTTCTAAGCTAAAGATACCATAAGATTGAAATAAATAAAATCATACGGTATGAGGTTTTTTGAACTTTTATTTATTTTTATTTGTGTTATACTGAGATAAAAGCATATAGTTTTTCTTTTAGAAAGGGGTGCTTAAATGAATGACAAACCCATTTTTTTAAGTGATAAGTTCAGCCCGGCACAGCTTCCGGAGGTATGTGTACCGCGTAAAAGTTTACTGACGCGTTTTGATGAAGCATCTAGAGACGGCTTTGTGTTTGTTTCTGCTCAGGGCGGCAGCGGCAAAACGGTAAGTACATTACTTTGGCTGGATCAAAATGAACAGACACCGGTATGGATCGGGCTGGATAGCTACGACAATTCCCTGTCTGTGTTCTACAAGCTGCTTGCCACGGGTTTTTATTCCCTTCAGCCTGACAATAAAAGATTAGAGCACATACTGACAGATCCGGCGTTTTCCGCCACACCCGTAGAACATACGGTTGAGCTGCTCAGTGAATTGTATCCGAAATCCGACCGCCATGTAATCGTGTTAGATGATTTTCATATAATAACAAATGGAGAAATCATTAAATCTTTACCGATCATTCTGCGCCGTCTGCCGCATACGTTTACCTTTGTCATCCTTTCCCGCGGTGAAATGCCAACCGAACTGCTGCCGTTCATTAAGGATGAAAAGAAAAATATTATTCAAAGAGATGCGCTGCGCTTCTCAGAAACTGAAATCAAATGGTATATGAACAAGCTGGGACACTTTCTTACACCGGATGAGGCAAAGTTTGTCTACATGGCAACTGACGGTTGGGCCATCGGTGTAAATGCTGTTGCTCACTCCGGGAAAGTTTCCGGAGGCAGCGGGGATGATTTTGCTCATTTCTTTGAAAGCTTGGCTTGGAATACATGGGATACTGATTTGCGGAAGTTCTGTATGTGTACCTCTGTTGCTGATGAGTTTGATACCGAGCTTGCATGTGCTCTTTCCGGGAGAAGTGACGCCTATGGGATCATGGAGGAGCTAAGCAGATCCAATTCTTTTTTAAGCCGTCTGCATGGAGATACATTCCGCTATCATCATCTGTTTCAGGAATTTTTACAAAAACAGCTTACGGTATCTGCGACTGATACAGCTTCTCTCTATAAAACAGCTGCACGTTATTATAAGGATCATGAAGATTATTCGCGGGCACTGCGTTTCTGGCTGATGAGCGGCGACTACAAGGGAACGGATAATTTTTTATTTCTCTTCCTGTTTAGAGGCCACAAAAACGGTGTGGCAGATTACGCAGATTTCCTGCATAGCTTTTTTGCAAATCCGCTGCCCGAACGCGCCTCCCGTGAAGCACCCGTGCTGCATGTCCTATACGCATGGTACTACTACCTTACCAGCCGTTATAAGGAATATGCAAAGCATATGGATGCCATCCTTCTGAACCTGCCGCGAATTGCTAAAGCGGGCAATGAATTTGTGGAATTTGCGATGCTGGCCTTTCACGTGGACTACCGGAAATCACTGAAAACACAGGTTAAGCTTTTCTATCTGTTCGGTAAGGTACTGAAAAGTTATACCCAGTCGGGTCTTGCTACAAATATTGCGTCCTTTACCCACAATCTTCCATATATGCACCGAAGTAACCGTGACTATTCAGAAATTGCCCTTGATCCATCGATACTTGACAAGATCGACGGCACTTTTGCACCGCTGCTTGGTGCGGAATGGGTGTATCTGCGTCCGGGTATCATGGCCTCTTTTGCCTATGAGCGCAACCAGCTGGAGACAGCCTACCAGCAAAATAATCATGTCTGCAATCTGATTACAGAGGATAATAAGCCGGATGGACGTATCTGCGTCTTGATTTTGCAGCACAGCATTCTCTGGCAGATGGGACGGTACAGTGAAGCCGCTAAAGTTATAGAGGAGCTGTCTGTATTTGTTAATAGTTCGGCACAATATTTCTTGCCGAACCTGACAGCCTACCATACTTTGTGGAAGCTGTTTGACGGTGATAAAAGCGCAGCTCAGGAATGGCTGGCAAAGTATTATGTCACTGATATCGATCATATCGAATTCTTCCGTTCTTTTCAGCATTTTATCACTGCCCGTGCCTATGCGGCACTGGGTGATATGAAAAATGCCATGCACTATCTGCTTCTGCTCAAAGATTTTGGAAAAAACTTAAATCGCCCGCTGGATCGATGCGAAGCAGGCGTCATGCTGGCTGTTCTGTATTGGGAACAAAACCGCAAACAAGAAGCAGAAGCCGAGCTTATCGAAGCATTGGAAGTTCTGCAGCCCTATGGCTTCATACGGATCGCTGCCAATGAAGGTAAATCGGTCGTACCGATTCTGAAACGGATTCTTAATAAAGCAGGCAGCAATGAGTACACCGGTTCGCTTCGCCGAGCATATATCAATGAGGTAATGCTGGCAGCGCATAGCTTTGGCATCAGCCACAAGGGATACATGGCGGATATAGGCAAAAAAACGAACAAGCAAATCAAGCTGTCCAAGCAGCAGACACTGATGCTGGAGCTGCTTGCTCAAGGGTATAAGAATGCAGAAATTTCAGAAATCACGAAACTCAGTATACCTACCATTAAATCGCATACGTCGCTGGCCTACAAAAAATTGGAGGTAAATAATTCAATGGATGCCGTGCTGAAAGCCAAAAAGCTAGGATTGATTAAATAGATATGCATCACAAGCCATACTGAACAGTCAAGAGAAGAGTGACTCTCTTAAATGTTGGGTATGGTTTTTAATAATTAATTAAAAAAGGAAATCATACGATACAAAAAAGCCTTCTCCTTTTAGAGCCGGCTTAATACTTTTGATGATGACATTCTAATTCAGATATCCTTAATCGTTCACTTCTTTCAACAGACTATCAAAGCTGAAATCTATACATAGAGTATAAGCCTGCTTTTATCCTTTCTTCTGACATTCCTCAGGTTTCTTATCCTCACGGAATCCCTTGAATACCGGCTGACGCAATCCACCGTTTTCCGTATATTCCATAAATTTAACTGTACCTACAAGGAAAGGCTTGATCCATACTGCCTCATCATTTCCTTTCGGCTTAGGATCAAAGGGACATTGATGTGATTGACTTGAATGTTCATAAAGATAGTTTAAAGATACTCCCATGGTAACATGTCCGCAATAGCTAAGCTGGCCTTGTTCATACTGTGCAAGTATTAAAGATACAATTCCTTTTTCTTTTGGTATATAACCGCAGATCACATAATCATCATCAAGCAGGTTTTTACACTTGATCCAATCTTGTGTTCTTTTATCCTCTGCATAGATACTTTGCTTACGTTTAGCTACGACCCCTTCCAGCTGCTTCTGACAAGTTAATTCATATAAAGCTGTACCCTGCTCTTCGATAAATCGTGAGGTATTGATTCTCGCTGTTTCATCGATCAGCTTCGATAGTATCTTTTTACGCTCCGTCAATGGCTTTTTCATTACGCACTGACCGCGGTCATAAAGTACGTCAAAAGCAGTAAAGGTAGCCGGCAGCCTTTTTGATGCCAGCTGTATTTTGAAACGGTCAGAAGTTAATGTCCGCTTTTGTATTTCAAAGAAATCAGTTCGTTCATCTTTATAAATGTAAAGCTCGCCGTCAAGAATACATGGATGCTTTACCTGCTGACCTATCAGCGATAATTCAGGAAACTTATCATTCAGCTTTAAATTACGTTTATTACGCAGTTCAACCCTGCCCTTTTCAATATATGCAATACAGCGTACACCATCCAGCTTTAATTCATAAATAAAATCTGGATCATCAAAAATCGGCTGCTCCTTACCGATCAGCATTGGCTTGATGCCATGTTCAGCATAAGGGTTCATTAATGAGGCGCACTCTTTCTTTTCGCCGTGACCTTACGCTTAGGTGCCATGGCTGCAATGGATTGCTGAAGTGCTTCCATCAAGTCAACCGGTGTTTCATGATCCTGCTTGCTCTTGGATGATTGAATTACTTGTTTACCATTGATTTTTGCTTCAATGGCAGCTTTCAGCTTTTCCTGAAATTCATCATGGTATTGGTCAGGTTCATAAGAGCTGGTCATTGATTTGATAAGTTTTTCAGCCATATCAAGCTCTGCCTTATTAATCTTAGGATGCAGAATATCCTTAGGCAGAGGCGCTATTTCCTCCTGATAAAATAAAGTTTTTACCAGCAGCCCATCATCCTCGGGACATAGTGCAAGCAACGTCTCTTTTGTACCGATTACCGTTTTTGCTATTGCTACCACACCTAATTTACGCATCGCTTCATACAATAACTCATATGCCTTTTCCGCATGCTTCTCGGGGATTGCATAATAGTTTTTTCATAGAAAATATCATCCACATCCTCAAGCTTGGTGAAGTGCAGAATGTTGATTGTCCTGTCCTTCTCAGCTTTCAATTCATTGATTTCTTCCTCACTCATAATGACGTATTTATCTTTTTCATATTGATAACCCTTGATGATATCTGTACTTTTCAATTCCTTTTCACAATTAGGACAATATTTTTTATACCTGACCCTTTCGTGGGTGTCCTTGCATAGTTGATTGAAGGAAATATCATTATCCTGTGTTGTACGATACATCTGAATCGGAATATGTACAAGTCCGAAAGAAACAGCCCCTTTATGTGCTGCTGCCATATGATCACCTCATCGCTAGTATGGCGTTTAAATATGAATCAATGCCAATACTTATAGAATTATAAAGGCAGTGTAAGGGTAAATATCGTTGCATTTTCATCGCTGGCTGCACATATTGTACCATGATGTGCTTCCATGATCGCTTTAGCTATTGCCAAACCAAGACCGGCTCCCCCCAAGCTGGAGCGTGAATTATCCAGACGATAGAATTTTTCAAAAATCATATCCAGTTTATGCGAAGGAATCGGATCTCCCTGATTGCTGATTTTAATGAATAATAAGTTATCTTTTATGTATTCTGAGATGTGGATCGCCGTATTCTCATAACTGTAAGCTAAAGCATTTTTTAATATATTATTCAGCACGCGGCCGAATTTATCAGGATCAATATAAATACTAACCCTATCATGGATGTCGATGCTGATTGTTTTATGCTGTGCCTGAGCAAGCGGATAAAATTCATCAGCTAACTGCCGAAGCATCAGCTGCAGATCAGCTTTTTCTTTATTTATAATGATTGTCTGAAGATTGAATCTGGTTATCTCAAAGAATTGGTCAATCAAGGATTCCAAACGATAGGCTTTATCTAACGCTATGCCAGTAAATTTTGCCTTCTGATCTTCGGGAAGTGTCCCTGCTTCATCAAGAAAACTGAGATAACCGATAACAGAGGCTAACGGTGTTTTTAAATCATGAGCCAGATAAGTAATTAAATCGTTTTTGCGGGCGGCTTCTTTTTCGTTTCAGTTCTTTTTGATGCTCATTTTCAAGTTTCAGCTTCAGCAGTTCTGAATTCATAACTGAATACTCGGGATAATTCAATGAAACTGTTTCTGTGCCATGAATGATTTGCAGCATAACTTTTTGGAATTCTGCGCGCTGCTTACCGGCTGTATATTTGCCATAGAGTACAAATGATAAAAATAAGGCAGGATTAAACAAAAAGGAAAATAGAAATAAGAACAGATTTTAATTTCAGCCAATTGGGCTCAATTGCACCGTTTTCATAAAAAACCATAAAATTATCGTAAAACCAAAGGACTAGCTTACCATTCCAAAAATAGTCGTAGGTAACCGCAATAATGATGCCTAAAACTAAAAGCAATAAGGTTATTTTAATTATTTTTTTATTTGCCAATTTTATAACCTACTCCCCAAACGGTTTTAATGTACTTCGGCCGTTCTTTAGTATCCTTCATTTTCTCACGCAGATGGCGGATATGTACCATGACTGTATTATTGCTGTTGATAAGATAATCTTCTTTCCATACAGCTTCAAACAGCTGTTCAGCACTGATGACCTGTCCTTGATGTTCACATAGTATCTGAAGCAATGCATATTCTTTCGGTGTCAGTTTTAATGGCTTTTCATTCAACGTACATGTATGACGTTTAAGATCCAAAAACAGACCATCAATGCTGATGAATGCTTTTTCTTTTTATATTCTCTCCATAATCATGATAACGGCGAAGCTGTGCTTTTACACGGGCAACAACCTCAAGCGGGGTAAATGGTTTCGTAATATAATCATCAGCACCGATCATTAAACCATTGATCTTATCAATTTCACTGTCTTTTGCGGTAAGCATAATAATCGGAAATTTATGTCTTTTCCTAATTCTCATGCATAGCTCTATGCCATCCATTTCAGGCATCATAACATCAAGGATCGCTAGATCAGCAGAATGTTCCTCAATGTATGCAAGTGCCTCTTTCGCATCAATAAACACATGAACCTCATAATTTTCATTTTTCAAATATAATCCTACAAGTTCAGCAATTTCTTTTTCATCATCGACAACTACGATTTCAGTCTTCATATCGTTCTCCTATCCGTGAAACAGCCATCCGGCTGCAATCTGAGGCAATAATGTATCTATATCCACTGCTGTTCCGTCCGGGTTTTACTGTTAGGGTCATGTACTCGTATCGTTGAGTCATCATTGACTCCGCATAAGACAATAAAGTGTCCGGTCTTGGTAAAATCACCGGGAAGCATGCTGACGATCAGCGGGATTCCGGCCTGGAGATTCTCCATAATAACTTTCTCATTAATCAGCAGATATTCGCAGGTTATACCATGAAGATTGGCATAGTCTTCAAACAGCGACCATAGTGTACCTTGTCCGTTGATATAATAACCGTTGTTTTGAGCATAATCCGCAACAGATGCGGGCGTAATGGAGAGATCCTGACATAAATAGCTCAGAACCATTGATAAGACGGTCGGCCCGCAGCCAGTCAAAGCAAGAATATCTTCACCGTAAAATGAATATCCCCAACGCTCATCCCATTGAAAAAGAACCGGAATGCCGTTTGTCAGCTCTGCTTCATCCAAACTGAGTGATATTGTATTGAAATGCGTAGGATAGTTATAAACAAAATCAAATGTATCCAAATTACTCGCAAGCAATTCGAGATATTTCATGGGATAGCTCTGATACATCGTTATCATTTCGGCCAAGCGCGGATCATTAGTTTCAGTAAGCAGTGAATCGAATATTTTCTGATAATCAAAAGGCAGTTCTGCGATTTGTTCTTTCATATTGTCGTTTATTTCCGGTTGTATCAGCAAGCCTATGACCGTCTCACTTATCTGGAACAAACAGATCATTAAGACAGCTAATAGGGCGGCTCTGCTTAATTTTACTCTTCTTTTCATATGAAGTCCTCCTGGTTCATATGAATAGTTAACCTTATTTTACAGCAGAATTCTTTCATACTCCCTTAATAGTTTCTTATGATTTTCTTAAGATGCTTTTTAAATCAAAAAAAGCTGACTTACATACACGGTCAAATCGTTTTTCCCTTATGCGTATCAGCTTCATTTTTATTCGTAAATTCATTTTTATCCTGTCATACCATTGAAATGTTATACATATAGTCCTGTTTGAGAACAGCCAGCAAAATAAATAGGACTAAAATTTCAAACGATATAATTGCCCAATAAAATAAAAACCCTGATAACAGGGTTGTATTTATAAGATGGTGCGCGTGAAGGGACTCGAACCCCCATGGTTGCCCGCTAGATCCTAAGTCTAGTGCGTCTGCCAATTTCGCCACACGCGCAGATTTAATTGCTATCTGATTATAGCATATTTATGATAAAATGCAAGCATTATTTTGATTAAGATTCTTTTATCAAAATTATATCCTTCCATTAATAGTGTACGATTAAGTGTTATGATGCTTGTATGAAGAGAGCAGACCGGAAGGAGGAATATGAAAAAACTAATTTTATGTCTCAGCATTCTTTTTATAAATATGCAGCCGATTAAAGCAGCAGAATGGAAAGCCTTAGATGAGGATTGGTATTTACTGAATGATAACGGCAGTATAACCAAAGGAATCGTTAAATCGGACGATCACTATGAATGGTTTGATCAGCAAGGCCGCTGGCAGCGCACCCTGCAGTATCCATTACTGCTGAGCGGCTATAAAACATTGGATCATCTTGTTGCCGATATTCTTGATTCAATTTATGATCCAACCCTCTCTGAGCAGGATCAGCTAAGGACCATTCAGACATGGCTGATGGAACATGCTTTTTATAAACAGCATATAACAGATCAGACACGCTGGGGTGATTATGAAACTGACAGCGAAAAGATCGGCATTCAGCGCCGGCTTTGGGAGGCTGCGCCCATTCTCCTTGACCATTATGGCAGCTGTTTCAATTATGCAGCCTGCTTTTACTGGCTGACCCGCTCGCTTGGCTATGACAGCATGATTGTCACTGGAACGTGGCGGACCCAGCCGCATTCATGGAATGCGCTTTATCTAAATCAATGGCTGTTCTTTGACGTTACTATGGCCGATGCATTCCATGACCCAGATACTTATTTTATGATGAATAATCTCCCTGATGATTACCAAACAGATGACTTCGCACATTCCCTGCGGCTGCATGAATGGCAAAGCTATACAGATCTTGAAAAAGAAACTACGGTAATCCGCAGGAAAGAAGAATTGTTTGACATGTTCAGCAGGCAAAGTAGTATTGATATCATCGATGTCTTTTATGCCGGTGAACCTTTTTGTATGGACATGTCCGCAATGTTGGTTAATGCGGCAGATATCAGTTATCTTTCAGCTGTTCCAAAAGCCTCTGATGCAGCGATGATGCTTAAAGGCCAAATGGTTCAGCTGCGGCTTACATTTAAACATCAGCTGTTGGATCAATGGCTGATGAAAAACCAACAGACATTTTGTCTCACAAACTAAAAAACAAAGCCTCTGCTTTGTTTTTACTCTTAAACCCCTATTTCATTCATTCTGTTGAATGCTGTATGAATCTTTTGCTGATATAACTGCCAGTATTCCTCAACGATCTGCGCACCCCAGCGATTAATGAGATGCTGCTTCATCGCATCACTATTCATTTCGGCATTATACAGCTCTACGTAAAGCTCATGGAAATAATGGACACCCCAATATTCCAGCTCACTGATTCCCTTGCCCATGTTTACCTTACTCCTTATATTGATAATTTTACAATTCTTGACAGGTTAACGCAAGCAAATATGAGCAGAACATTCATTAAGCCTCTATTAATATGAGCATTACTTGTAGTTAAAACTGATTGAATTGCTTAATCAATATAATTATACATAAAGGGTCGGGTGATTGCATGAAGGAAATTTTTGGAAAAAGACTCAGGGAACTTAGAAAAAGCAAAGGCATCACTCAATCAGAGTTAGCCCTGACTTTGAATGTTACCTATTACGCTGTCTGTAACTATGAAAGAGGTAAAAATATGCCCTCAGATGATATTAAAATCATGCTGGCTAAATTTTTTAATGTCAGTATCGATTATATGATGGGTCTTACTGAAGATATGTATATTCATGATAAAAACTCTATCGTTCTTTTACCCAAATCTGTAAGCGCTAACGCGAGAAAAGATATCGAAGCCTCTATTCACAAAATCGTTGTACAGGATCACAGCGGGTCATATAAATAGCAGATTGGGAATAAATTTATTAATCCCACGATCAGTATATCACATTTTGTATAAATTACGCAAGTTCACATAACGTAAAAAGGGAAATGCTAAGCGTTTCCCTTTATCTTTTTATCAATGGCTTCCGCAGCCTTTTTACCGGCACCCATAGCCAGAATAACAGTGGCCGCCCCCGTGACCGCGTCTCCGCCGGCATAAACATTTTCACGGGTTGTCATGCTTTCTTCATCAACGATAAGGCAACCCCTTTTATTTGCCTCAAGATGCTCTGTTGTGCTTCTCAGCAATGGATTCGGACTTGTGCCGATAGCCATAATCATACAATCTGCTTCAATAATGAAATTGCTGTCCTTGATTTCTACCGGGCGCCGTCTTCCTGAACTGTCCGCATCGCCTAATTCCATTCGGATACATTCCACGCCGCTCACAGTGCCGTATTCATCGCTGTGCACACGAACCGGATTACACAGCAGTTGGAACTCAATGCCTTCCTCCTGCGCATGTTCAACCTCTTCACGCGTGCCGGAAGTTCTTCCATTGACCGCCGATATACAATAGTTACGTTTTCTACGCCTAATCGTTTTGCGCAGCGTGCCGCATCCATAGCCACATTGCCGCCGCCGACTACCACACACCTTCGCGCATGCTGAATCGGTGTCTCACTATCAGGCTGATAAGCCTTCATCAGATTAACACGGGTTAAAAATTCATTGGCGGAATATACACCCTTTAAATTTTCACCGGGAATATTCATAAAGTTAGGCAAACCAGCACCGGAACCGATAAAGACAGCCTCATAGCCAGCTTCAAATAATTCATCGATCGTTAATACCTTACCGATGACCATATTTGTTTCAATTTTAACACCTACTTGTTTTAAACCTTCAATTTCATAATTAACAATAGCCTTAGGCAGACGGAATTCAGGAATACCATAAACTAATACGCCGCCGGCAACATGCAGTGCTTCATAAACGGTAACCTCATAGCCTTTTTTCGCAAGATCACCGGCACAGGTAAGGCCTGCCGGGCCGCCGCCGATGACAGCCACCTTATGATGATTTGAAACCGTACACTGATTGTATTCATTCAGATTCTCCCTGGCCCAGTCAGCCACAAAACGTTCCAGCCGGCCGATGCCAACAGCCTCGCCTTTGATACCGCGCACACAGTGTTTTTCACACTGACTCTCCTGCGGGCAGACACGGCCGCACACCGCCGGCAGCGAACTGGTTTCCCGAATGATTTTATAAGCTGTTTCAAAATTCCCCTGCTTGACCTCATTGATGAAAGCCGGGATATTTACGGCAACCGGACAGCCGCTGATACATGGTGAATGCTTGCAATTCAGACAGCGGTCAGCTTCCTCCATCGCCATTTCCTTCGTATACCCAAGAGCTACCTCATCAAAATTATTCCGGCGCACCTCTCCATCCTGCAGCGGCATCGCCACTTTCTTTAAACTCATATTAGGCATCCTGACTTACCCCCTTATTCAACAGATTGCAAGCTGCTTCATACCTATGGCGCTCCTGCTGCTGATACATTTTGCTGCGGGCAATCGCTTCATCAAAGTCGACCAGTGCTCCGTCAAAATCAGGTCCGTCAACACAGGCAAATTTCACTTCATTGCCAACGGTTAAACGGCAGCCGCCGCACATTCCTGTTCCATCAATCATGATAGGATTCATTGAAACAACCGTCTTAACATTATATTCCTTGGTCAGCTGACAGACAAATTTCATCATTACCAATGGTCCAATCGCAATGACTTCATCAAACTGCTCACCCTGATCAAGCAGCTGCCGCAAGACATCGGTAACTAAGCCCTGCTGACCGGTACTGCCATCATCACTGACAAGATAAAACTGACTGACAGCATTGAATTCGTCTTCAAGAATAACTAGATCACGATTTCTGAAGCCGGCTACAGCAATTACCTCACTCCCCTGTTCATGCAGTGCCTTGGCAACCGGATAAGCAATTGCGCAGCCAACGCCGCCGCCGATCACACAAACCTTTTTTAAACCATCTATCTCACTGGCCCGTCCCAAAGGGCCTACAAAATCATGCAGTTCATCACCCGCTTCAAGCATATTCAATTTATAGGTTGCTGCACCGACGATTTGGAAAATGATTGTTATACTGCCCCTGCTTTGATCAATATCCGCAATCGTCAGCGGAATCCGTTCCGAATGATCATCACTTCTAAGAATAATAAATTGTCCCGCTTTCGCTTTTTTCGCAATCAGCGGCGCTTCGATCACCATTTTCACTACGGTTGAATTCAATGCCTTTTTTTCTAAAATTTTAAACATCCCTTCAGCTCCTTTACAAGTTAACATTATAGCATTCTTTCGATTTAATGCACAGCTTCCATTGAAAATAAATCATAAAAAATGTAAATTATATCATTTTTGAAATATTTTACATAAAAAGGCAATCTAAATTGATTACCGCTAAGCTATGCCTTGATCATCGGCGCTTCAAACAATTTGCTGCAGCGTTTATAATCCGGCATATATTTTTCAATAATATGATAAAACTGTTTGGAATGATTGGGCTGGATAAAATGTGCAAATTCATGGATTACCACATACCGCAGAAATTCTCTTTGATAGTAGATACAACGCACATTTAAGGTAATCTGCCGTTTTGAAGGCATGCAGCTTCCCCAGCGGCTGTTCATCTCTCTGATTTTTAGCCTCGGTACCGGCAATACATAATCACGGCTCATTAATTCATAAACCGCTTCTGCCTCAGCCATAAAGATTTTTCACATTGGCGAATTAAAAAACTGCGGATCAGCGAAGGCGCTTCTTTTGCCTCATGAAGATAAACAATGCATTCATGAGGCTCCAGTTTAACCCCCTTGCGCTGGCCTAAAACAAGCCGAATTGGATAGGCCGCACCTAAATAATTCAACACCTGATCATCAGCATGATAGAATACGTCGGCCTTTTCACGGGCAGCCTGCTGACATTTTAAGATCCAAGCTGCCTTATCCGCCACAAAGGCGTCAATTTTATTTAAAGGACAATAAGCATTGGCAGAAACTAATATCTCTCCCTTTTCACTTACATGCATATTGATATTTTTAACGTTTTTAATAAATAAAGTATATTGTATGATATGGCCGCCTGCCGCCACTTTTCGTCTTTCACTTGTCATCGAATCACCGCCAACATTATTTCATTTTTACGATTAAAATGCAAATTTATGATAAAATGGAACCGGTGAAATTATGAAACAGAAAATAAATCCATTTCCATACAGTGATGACAATAAACGCTATCATACATGGAATTATTATTTAAAGCATCGCTTTCATACAAAGGTATTTAAGGTAGCCTTAAATGCAGATTTTTCCTGTCCTAACCGAGATGGCAAATGCGGAGTAGGCGGCTGTACCTTCTGCAGTTCGCTGGGCAGCGGCGATATGGCCGGCAATGCCAAGGAAGATTGCATGCAGCAATTTGAAAAAGGCATTGAAGTGATGCGCAGAAAATGGCCTAATGGTGAAGCAATGGCCTATTTTCAGGCATATACAAATACTTATGCCCCATTGAATGTACTGAAACAGACCTTTGAACCATTTGTACAGCGTGAGGATATCAAAGCCATTGCCATTGCGACAAGAGCTGATTGTCTTGAGGATGATGTCATTGATTACCTGCAAAGCTGTACCGCGCAGAAAGAAATCTGGATTGAGCTTGGCTTGCAGACTATTCATAATGAAACAGCGACGGCAGTCAACCGCGGTCATACTTATAAATGCTTTTTGGATACGATTCAGCGGCTTGCCAGAACCGATTTAAAAATCTGTGTGCATCTGATGAATTCCCTGCCTCATGAAACAAGTGAAATGATGATTGAAAGTGCTAAAGCAATCGGTCAGCTGCCGATTCACGCAGTAAAAATTCATATGCTGCATCTACTGAAAAACACCCGTATGGGGAACGATTATCAAAAGCAGCCCTTTGCCATGATGAGCCGTGAAGAATATATTCATACGGTAGTCGAACAATTGATGGTTCTGCCAAAGGAAATCGTTATTCAGCGTTTAACCGGTGATGGCGTGCAGAGTGATTTAATTGCGCCGATGTGGACCGTCCGCAAGGTAACCATTCTCAATGATATTGATAAGGAAATGGTCCGCCGCAATGTCTGGCAGGGCTGTGCGTTAGAAAACGAAATCACGCGCTAACTTTTGTCATTTAATATATAAGGGCAGGTACCTGCCCTTATTCTATATTTTTATTGTCTGAATAGCAAAAAAACGGCTCAAAGGCCACATAGGATTTTATACCGTCACGGGAAAACCCTGATTTCATGCGTGTTTGCGCCTATCAGCCCTGTTCTGTGTTAAAGTTCCTGCAGCATACATTTGTAAAGCTGGGCAGGATTTTCCCGACTACAAAACGGGAAACCACTTCGCCAAAGTTTTGTATGTGATAAGCCGTCATCTGTCTGGGAGAGGAATGACGTGGAGTAAAGAACCAGCTACAAAAGCGGAAAAACAGGGCCTCCAAAACCCTGACAGAATGGGCATACTTCTTTCCAGCCGGTCAATTCTCCCGTCTACCAGCGCCCGCAAGGGCGCATAGTCCACCACCTGTGGCGTGTTTGGCAAGGCAGCAAAGCGACCCTTGCCGAGGGATTGGGGGCAGTCCCAACAAGCAGATTTTACAGGTTTTCGCCAAGGCGAAAATCGAGAAAATCGCAAAGTGTGTACCACTTTGCCCTGCTTGCCACTATTGAGAACGGTTAAAATGGAAGTACGTATTATACCAATAAGGCGTACTACGTAAAATGCTCATAATTCTGTCCGCAGTAAAATTTGGCTGCAAACATAGGTTAGATAGGGAGATGGCTGTTTCTTTTGCCCGAAATCCCAGCCCTTAAACTTTTGATATACAGCTTCGGGTGTAAACAAACCATTCTCATCTTGCTTTGATTTTAAAATCATAGCCATTTCAAGAAATCGCTTGTCCTTTTTTATGGAGTCAAAACGGCTTAAAACATCGGAAACACTTACAATATCGTACCACATTGCAGGTGCTTTCAGCTTTCTAAAATCAGTTCCCATATAGAACATATAGGGGTGCTTATCCAAGCTGTGCTCCCATAGAGAAAGTAAATTTTGCGCTATTTTCTCCGCAATTTCACTTTGCTTATAGTTTTCAATATCAGAAAGTAGCTTTAACATCAGCAATGTGGCATAAGGGCAGCAATCGTCCTTGCGCCCGGGGCCTCTGAATTTTCCGTGCTCTTTAGAAACGGTGCAAGGAAATCCCTCATCTTTATAAAAGCTTAAAAGGTACTCTACACCACGATGAATATGTTTATCATAATCAACGTTTGCTTTATGCAGTAAAAGGAGCAGCAATGGCGCATCGCACAAGCACCAACCAAAGGTGTCCTCGCCAATACCGCCGTAATGCTTCGGAATATTTGTTGGCGATTGATAAATACCATTTTCATCTATATGTTCTAAAATTTTATTTATACCGGCTTGTATCTCCGGAATATCTGTATCAAATCCAAGCTCAAGTAAAAATAATAATTTGTGCATAGATAAATCAGGATTTTTATGATTGGTCACAAGGCAGTTATGAAAATTTGAAACATCAGTAAGATATGCCTTGATTTTGGGGTTAGATAATGCTTGCTTTCTTAACTCTTTCAAACTATTCTTGCTTTCGCCTAAAACATTCACCTTTACAGCATATTGCAGCCAAGATTCACCGTTTTCCAAAATAAACTGCAAATCATTCATAGCCACCCTCCTAAACGAATATAAACAACCTATAGTTCGCCTTTTCCGCCTAAGGCGTATATTCTTGTTTACTATACTCTAAATTTTAATGTCGAATCTGTCAAGCTGTTTCATCTATTCTTGTATCGTACCTCAAGTCTTTAAGAAATTAGGGCGGGATTTTCGCCAGATCATGGCCCACAAACATCTCACGCTACAAGCTGGAAAGAGCAGATAAATGCCCTATTCATCAACCTTTCCAGCTTACTTGTCTTTCCATGAAACCGATCGTACAAATGAAAACCGATGCTATTTTTTATCCTGTTCATGAAGCCTGAGAATCTTCTCGGCAATAAATTCATCGGTGATCAAGCAATGAATATAATTTCCCTTTAAAGCAGCATAAGTTGCATGTGCCTTATCGACACCGCCGGATACGGCAATTACATCTTTAGCTTTTTTCAAATCATCGAGGCTGACACCGATCAAATTGTTTTCCACATCATCAAAGATCTTATTCCCGTTCTGATCCAGAAAATGCCCGCAGATGAAACCGACCGCTCCTTTTTGAATCAAGCGCTGCTTGCGTGCCTGATCGAGATAACCCGCCCAACTGTTGACATCATCACCGGAATGAAAATCAGCAATACCGGTCACTAAATAATCGACGCTGCGCGCCTCCTGCAACGCTTTGGCAATGATGACCTCACGGACTAATGACTGCTTGACAATGTTGTTTTCCACAAACAGCGGCGCATAGATCTGTGAGTACGTTCCCCGATACTTCTCCGCCAGCTTGCGTACTAAAAACGGTGAATCCATTTGGGCATTGTAACCATCGGCCGCCGCACCGGTCAGCTGGACGACATGAATATCCCGGCTGCTTTTCGGCTTGATCTGCGATACCATCTGATAAAGTGTTCTGCCCCATGCAAGGCCAATCGTATCGCCGTCTTTCAGCTTTTCATCCAGATATTCACCGGCAATCTTGCCTAAACGGCTCAGCCGCGTATTCGCATTATTATTCTCCGGATAATTCTTGATTACGACAGCATCCTTTAGGTCGAATACTTCACACAATGTCCGCTCTAAGGTTACCACACGTTCTAGCGGAAAGCGGATAATGATTTCCACAATCCCCTGTTCCCTTGCTTTTTTCAATAAGCGGCTGACTTTTGCCCGTGAGAAAAACATCTTCTCAGCAATAACATTCTGCGGTATATCATGTTCATAATACATACTGGCAACTTCCGCAATAACTGCCAGTTCATCTGACTCTTTTTCTTTCATGCTTCCATCTCCAAAGAAAGGCAAGCTTTCGCTTACCCTTATTATAATTTATTTTTGTATAAAGTCACAGCTGTTTTTACTTTTCGGATCAATACAGGAACCTTTATTAACGATCCAGCCCGCCTGCAGCGCAATCGGTCCTTTCAACAGCGGATCATTGAAATCCTGCTGCCATTTTAAAAGCTTGGCATCCATTTCCTCAAGCAGTGATTGGTAAGCCTCATTCCCCGCAAGATTATGCTGTTCATAAGGATCCTTGCTGAGATCGTATAACTGAACCATCTCCTTTTTTGAATCTTCAAGCTGTTTCAGATATGCCTCCTTGCTGATGGAGTTATCAATATTAGACAGATTCAGCTGCCGCCATTCCTCATCATAATAGCGGATCAGCTTAGCCGTCTTCGTTCTGATACAGCGGATTGGCTCATAAGAAGTGTGAAGTTGACCTGAGCAAAAACCGCTTCACGGACTGCCTGATTTGGCTGATCAAACAGATTGGAAAAATCAACACCGTCAACTTCATGTTCCAACTCAAGCTTAAGCAGGGAGCATAAAGTCGGATAGAGATCAACCTGAGATACTAATTCGTCACAGACAATACCCTGTTTTTTGTCTGGCACACGCATTATTAAGGCAACCCCGATACCGGCATCATACAGTGTACATTTAGCCATTGGGTATGGGATCCCATGATCGGTTGTAAATAACAGAATCGTATCCTCATACAGATGGTTTTCCTTCAGTGCCTGTATTAGCTGACCAAAGCATGTATCAAAATGCTTCAGGGAAGCGGCATGGCCCTGAAGATCCTTGCGAACTGCTTCACAGTCTTGAAGATAGGGCGGTATTTTACCGGCAAAGCAGTCATCGGTATCCGGATATTCGCGGTGTGTCGCAAAGAAGCCCATTGAGAGAAAGAACGGCTTTTTAGCTTCCTTACTGCTCAGCCAATTTGTGCAGTTACGCACATTGGCTTGATCCCACTCTACCAGCTGCTTTTCTGACATACCCTGATTATCAGCCGATAAATCACGCTGATAACCGATTATTGCGGCACCCTGTTCATGTTCCACATAACGGCCCGCTTCATGCTGAACACCGCAAAGCAGTGTCTGATAGCCATTCCGGTTAAACAGATGTACAAGATGCTCACGATAATCATTCAATTTAAAACCGCGGTTGGCTAAGCCAAGCATGCCATTGTTGTGAGGATACCGGCCGCTGACTAATGCTGAGCGGCTTGGCGAACACGTCGGCGACGTACAATAGGCATTGGTAAACACACAAGCATCAGCCGCAAATTGTTTAAGATTTGGGGTAAAAACCTCAGCGCCATAAGGTGAAAAGAAACGGCCGCTGTCATGGGTGTGAATATAAACTACATTTGTCATAGCAGCCCTTATTCAATAATACCTGATTCAAGGATTTTCTGTTCCATCTCAGCTTTTGACATAATATTTTTTAAACCAATAATTTTCGCCTTCGTATTCTTAAAATTACGCACTAATGCTTCTGAAACAATAATCAAGTCATACTCATTCGCACTTGAGCTTGCTTCATCAATACTTGTATGATGCAGTGAAACCTGCACATTTAATTTTTTAAATACTTCCTGAGCACGCATTTTCATCATTTGACTGCTGCCCATACCACATCCGCATGCTACTACTACTTTCAACATTTCTTAGTCCTCACTTTCTGCCAGATCAAAATATTTTTCTTGGTTATGACGATATTGCAGCTGTGGGATTACCAGCATGCCGACGATGCATAACAAGACGCCTGGAATTGATAAATACTTAATAATAAAGCCCATAGCCGGCCATAAAGTCGCCCAGTCAAAGTTGCCGACATAACCGCCGAAGCCGGACATGCCAAATAAGGTTATTGCCAGCGCACTGCCTAATACCTGAATTAAACCGCTGCCGATACACATAACGATCAATGCCTTGAAGCCGCCCTTTTTATTCGCATATAAGCCAATCGTCGCATTGTCATAGAATAAAGGAACAAAGCCAGGAATAATCATCAAGGGTGACTTAGTAATCAATAAGCCCGCGATAGCGATGATTTGTCCGATAGCACCAAACAGGAAGCCTAAAGTTACCGCATTGCTTGAACCAAACGCATAAGTAGCCGCACAGTCAACAGCCGGCAGACAGCCCTTAAGAATTGAATTAGAAATACCGTTGAATGATTCAACCATCTCTGAAACGAACATTCTGACACCTGTTTTTAAGATTACCAGATTTACCGCGAAAGACGCGCATTTTTCAAGAATATAGACAGGGAATGCAAGTCCTGCAGGGAAATTACCGGCATCGAGTTCCATCAGAATTGACGGGCCGATAACAATCAGCACGATGCCAAAGAATACAAGCATCAGAATCGTTGTTGAAACGACATAATCATCAAACAGCTGCAGCGCGCCATTTAATTTAATGTTGTCAACACCCTTTTCAGGATCACCGATCTTACCAGAGAAACGATCTGCGAACCAAACCCCCAGCATCTGCTGATGACCGATTGCAAAGCCGGCACCTTCGGTTAAATCCTGTGTTGCTTCAACAGTAAGATTTGAGAAGACTGACCAATAAGTACCGATCAGTAAACCGGTAACAATGATGCCCGTCATGTTGCGGAAACCAGGAATCAAAAAGTAAATGATCCATGTAGCTACGGCCGCTTGTTTAACCATGATATGACCGGTAGTAAACAGTGTTCTTACCTTTGTATATTTTCTAAATAAAATCAAAACAATATTCCAGATAAAGGCAATCAGTAATGTAATCATCGCAAAGGAAGTCGTTACCCCTATCGACTCCAACGCTGAATTAGCGGCTACAAAGCCAAAGTTAGGATCGATAACAACGGCATTCAACGCGAAACGCTGCTGTATACCATTTAATATCGGTGTTACTGAAGCGACAAGCTGTTTAGCTCCAACCTGCAGAATCATATAACCAACCATTGCTTTAATAAAACCGGCAAGCACTTCATACCATTTACGCTTTAATAAAATATACCCCACCAAAACGATCAATCCAATAAAAATAGCCGGTCTGGAAAGAACGTTATTAAATAAAAAGACCCAAGCTGAATTAACTATACCCATAAACGCATCCATATTTTTCACTCCTTTAATTAATGTAAACGCTTAACGCATTTTTAGTATAGCAAAATATGAAATTTATGCAATAGATAGCTTATATTATGAAATTAATTTCACTTTGGATGTTTTTCATTTTTAAAATTATTGAAAATATGTTCATGTACTGCAATTTCAGCGATTCTAATTAATACCAGACAAATGTGCTTATAATAAAACAGGAAAAAATAGTGGACAGCTGATACAATAAGGGAAAAGGAGAAATATAATGGAATGGATCAATATCGTACAGAATACTTAAATTACATTGAGGATCATCTTCTTGAAGATATCAATGCCGATAAGATTGCCAGTCAATTCTTTATTTCAAGCATTTATTTTCAAAAGATATTCAGTATTATTACCGGCTTTACAATCAATGACTACATTAAAAATCGGCGGCTTTCACTTGCCGGTGAGGAATTGGCAGACAGCAATATTAAAATTATAGATGCCGCGCTTAAATATGGTTATGAATCACCGGAGAGTTTTACCAAAGCATTTACACGTTTTCATGGTTTTACGCCTTCATCCTTGCGCAAAGGAATCCGTCAGCTGAATTACTTTTTACCGTTAAATATTAAGATTGATGTCAGCGGCGGCTTTATCATGTCCAGAAAGCTGATTCCTAATGTGGAGAAGCTGTATCAGGTAAAATCAGAAAATTATATGTTTCCAAGCTGTATGCGTTCAGTGATGGCGGCATTTAATGAAGACCGGGCTTATGATTTTTCCTTCTTTGCAGGGGTCAGCGGCGACTTCTTTACACAGCTGTGGCTTGAGCCTAAATGGCGTTATATTGATTCTTATTCAAATGTCTGCAAAGCGAGTCAAAAACCGATTCAAGCAGCTTTTGATGCCTGTGGCTATGAATATACATATGTTGATAATACACAAATCAAGGAAAATGAAGCAGTAATGCTTCAAAGAATTATCGCGTCCATTGATAAGGGACTGCCAGTCCTTGCCTTTGGCATCGTGGGGCCGCCGAATTGTTCCATTATCTGCGGATATGCGCAAGAAGGCAAACAGCTGATTGGCTGGTCACAATTTACCGGTGAATTAAAAGAAGATGAATTGATTGATCAGGTTTGCGCGGAAAATTATTTCCAGGCAGAGAATGATCTAACACATATTGAAGCTTTAATTTTCTTTGGTAAAAAGAAGCCGCGGGTATCGATTGCGGATAATATCAAGCACTCCATTTTAAACATTCCAGCATTAGCAGCTTTACCATCTACTGAAGAACTGCGGATGGGTAAGGAGGCCTTTGATGCCTGGGCGGATTCTTTGTTATGTGATGAATATTACCGGGACGAAACGATGCTGGTAGGACCTTTGGATACTTATCAAAGCTGTGTGGTACAAACCGGTACTAACTTATTCTACCTTGACGCTTATCTGAAAAACGCATTAACGCTCTGTCCGGAAATTGAAGCACAGCTGAAAACGCTCATTGATCTGTTTGCGCAAGAAAAAGCAGCGTTTGATCGGCTAATTGAATATCAGGGCGGTTATTTTTTTGAAAAGGACCGTAAAGCACTCTTAGATAAAAACTTCGCCAAGGTTTAGCAAAGCATGTTAAAGCGGTTGGCAGCTGTTATGAAAAAGCGGTACAGTCTATAAAATAAAAGAGCCGGCAATTTGCCGACTCATTCAGACAGCCAATGGCTGTCTTTTAATATGGTTTTTACTTATTTATTTCCTGAAGCTCCAGGCGGCGCTGAAAAATAATTCATTATAGGAAAAATTAAACCTTTGATCATAATAATCAACGAATTAAATTCTTCTTTCTTTCCTATTCATTTCTTATCCAATGATCCTGTGTGATCACTGCTTTGCCTCCAGATCCAGCAAGCCTAATGCCAGCCGTTCATCAACAATCAAAGTATTGACGTATCCGCCCTTGACTGCACCGTAAACACCCTTGGCCTTATTGACGCCGCCGGCCACTGCCACAACATTTTTAATTTGCTTAAGGTCCTCTAGCTTAATACCAATTACCTGCTGATCCAATGTTTCATCTACAAGATGTCCTTGCTGATTGATAAAGTGAGCCAGTAAAACGCCGACTGCTCCTTTGTCACTGAGCTGACGATAGCCGGCATCATCAAGGTGATGCTCCCAGGCCTTGATCTTTCTTGATGAAAATGGCCGATGCTGGTTACGACAAGATCCACCTGCCGCGCTTCCTCCAACACCTTGCGGATAATCGGCTCACGGACTAATGAATCTCGCACCAATTCATTTTCCACTACCAGCGGCGAATAGAACTGTGAAAAACTGCCCCCGTATTTATCAACGATTTTGCGCACTAATTCCGGAGCATCATAAGCACTGTTATTATCACTTTCTGTCGTCCCCATCAGCTGGATAACCCGCAGATTCTTATGATGATTGGCATTCATGGCTTCCACGATATGATAAATCGTCTGTCCCCATGTAATACCCATCGAAGTATTATCCTTGATCACCCCATCCAAATACTGAGCCGCCGCATTCCCCAGACGTTTCAGCAGCATTTCATAGGTTGTGGAATAATCTTTAATGACGATAACCTCATTCAGCTCAAAGATGTCTTTCAATTTCATCTCAAGATTCATGATCCGCTCCAGCGGATAGTTAATCGTAATCTCAACCACCTTGCTTTCGATGGCCTTGCTTAACAGACGGCTTACCTTTGACCTTGAAAAATAGAGCTTATCGGCAATCTCCTGCTGTGAAAAATTCTGTTCGAAGTATAGACTGGAAACCTCTGCCATAATGCCCAATTCTTCATCATTGATTTTCATATTGCCCCCTCCTTTCATTTATTATAACATTTTGAAGCAAAAACACTTATAAATCATAAGATCCATAAGTGTTTTTTATTTAATGATTAATCAGTGAATCCCAGACGGCAGAATTGCTCCTTTGGCGCATCATTTTCACGCATCTTAGCAATCATTGCCGCAATTAGGCGTTTCTCAGCCTCCGCATTATGGATTGGCTTAAGCTGTGCGGGATCATCCTTTAAATCAAACAGCAGATTGCCGAATTGAGAGACCTTATAATTCTCTTTCGATTTAATTTTCAAAACGGAACAGCCCTTTGTAAAGGTAAATGGTTCTCTTAACTCTACATCCTGAAGTTCCTTAACCTTAAACCGCTCTGTCATATGCTGAGGAACCAGGGTATAGTTATATACCTCATTCTCTCTGCCCTTCACGGCGGCGCGCATATAGGAATACTGACCATCCGTGATATTCACATGGCCGGAGAATACACCATAAATTGCTGTATCCCGTACCTTTTCGTCCTTTTCGATAACCTTGCTTAAATCATAGCCCTGCATATCCTTTGGTACCTCAAGGCCATGGAAATTCAAAATTGTCGGTGCCCAGTCAATCAGCTGTACAAGACTTTGACGATGTTCACCCTTCTTCTTGCAGCGCGGGTCCCAGATAAATAATGGATTATTAGCGACTTCATTGTAATAAGGCATCTGATTCTTGCCCCACCAGCCATGTTCGCCCAGCAGGAAACCATGATCAGTGCCAACAATCAGCATCGTATCCTCCCACATGTTCCAGCGATCCATCATATCCAATATCCGGCCGAGATTTTTATCACACATCGATACCAATGCCTTGTATTGACGGCGGCAGTGATTGACTTCAGCTTCACTTTGATTAACCTGACCGCGCGGCCAATCAAAATGCTTGCCGTCATAGTCCTCCGGATAGAGATCCAGATATTCCTGCGGAACATAAAAAGGTTCATGAGGATCGAAGGTTTCAATATCCAAAAGCCAATTGTCCTGATCCTGATTCTTTTCGATAAATTCACAGCCGCGGTCAAACACCTGCGTCTGCGGGAAATCCTTTTCTTCAATGATATACTTGCGGTTAATCCAATCATAGCGCCAAAGTCCGCTGACACCCTCGCCGGTCTGTTTCTTTGGTACAAAAACAACCTCCGGAATATTTGGATCTTTTATCTCCGCTTTCCAATGATCTCCCTCCTGACCGCGCACAACTTCCCAAGACGAATAACGAGCGTGGAAGTTACAGCCGCCATCTTCCCAATAATGCAGATGATCGCTGATCAGATGGGTATATACGCCATGCTTCTTTAAGATTTCCGGCATTGAATCATCAAAAGGCTCTAGGGGTCCCCATTCACGATGAAGGAAATTATGCCGGCCGGTATGCAGCTCACGGCGAGCCGGTATGCATGGCATACTGCTACATAAGAGTTGTCAAAGGTAACAGCTTTTTGTGCTAAGCGTTCAAAATTAGGCGCAATCGTATCACAGTCTGGATTATAAGGCGGTAAAAAGCGCTTATTCAGACTGTCATAAAAAACGATGATCGTTCTCATCGAACCACCTAGTTCTTACGAGCTTCAGGATAAAATTCATCAACGATCTTACCGATTGAAGCGGCGATCCCCTTACCATCCATGATATTAACAACCTCGATCACATGGGCATCTGCCGGGAAAGAAGCACCTTCAGCCAATTTTTTGGAGATAGCAATAATATCTGTCCAGTCACTCTGTGAACCCATTTCACCTACGGCGGTATGCTTTACCTCAGCATTGATACCGTCAGCGGCTAAAGCCTTTTTAACGATTGATTCTGAAATAGCGCTGCTGCCAACACCATAACCGCATACAAATAATACATTTACCTTATCTTTCATCTTTTTTCCTCCATGATTTATTTAATTAATGAATTAAATTGCCGATAAAACGTAAGCCCTCAGTAACCGCCGGCCAGAATGTCGAGAAGTCAAACATACCGGACCAACCGGTTCCTTCCGGATAATACATCAGATTGATTGCCCAAACACTGCCGAAAGTCTGAATAAAGCCTAATAAAATTGAACATACGATAATTGATTTAATACCGCCGTATTTATTCGCAACAACACCGATTGGGCCGCCTGAGAAGAACAGCGGTACGAAACCGGGCAGTACCATGATTGAAGAATTCATGGCTAATAAGACTAACATCGCTAAAACGGTACCAACCGTTGTGAAAATGAAACCTAATGTAGCCGCGTTAGGTGAGAAAGGCAGCAAGGCCGCAACATCGATAGCAGGCACTGCATCCGGTACGATCTTTTCTTGAATACCTTTGAATGCGCCGGTTAACTCACCGCACATCATACGCACACCAGTCAGCAGGATAACCATGTTCATTGAGAAATTGATACCCGTTAAAATAATATAAACAAACCAGTGTGTATTGCCAGCTAATTCCTGAATTCCGCTGATTCCCAGCGGTGCCATGAAGGCACCTACGAAAATCGTCATAATAATAGCTACTGAAGTAACGTTATTATTGAAAATATTCAGCCAGCCCGGCAGCTTCATGTTTTCCGCATCCTGCTCCGGATTGCCGAAGAAATGCGCGATCTTTCCGAAGAACCAAATACCAATCTGCTGATTATGACCGATAGTGAAGCCGGCGCCGCCAGTCACATCATCGACCGTCTTATACGCCAAGGTCGTGGAGAATGCCCAATAAACACCGACTAATACACCGGCAATGATAACAGAAGCTGTTGTGCCAAGTCCTAAGGTTGCAAGAACGAGCCATAAAATCGCTTGTGAATGCGCAATACCGGCATTACCTGTAAGGAAGATACCCTTTGCTTTTGTGAAACGGCCAAAATAAACAAGCACCAGATTTACTGCGAAAGCAATCAGGAATACATAACCGACAAGGCCAAACAGACTGCCCAAGGCTTCCTGGGTCGTGGCCTTCATGGCATAAGAATCCATAATATAACCCTGAATGCCAAATGAACTACTTACCGCTGTAGTGATTGGTTTAAAAATACTAGTAAACTGGCCGCCGCCAAAGATTACCATCTGAATACCAACCATGGCACTTAAGGTACCGGTGATTACTTTGGTAATACTTTCTTTATTCATGATATAGCCGATACAGATCAGCAATCCGATCAGGATCACCGGCTGTGTCAAAAAGTCATTAACGATAAAGCTAATAAATCCGTTCATATTTCCTCCTTATTCGTCCTCTAATTCAACGTTTGCGAATATGTTATAAATCTCATCAATTTCATTGCTGCCTACGACCTTTTCCGCAAGCTCAGGGTCTCCAAGTACGGCTGCCAAAGCCTGCAGCATTTTCATATGCGCAGCATTATCAACACATGAAATTGGCAGAATCAATACCGCCCGGCTGTCTTGAGACTCATCAAAATATACTGGGGTTTTCAATTTTAATATGGCAAAACCATTTTTCAGAGCACCGCTTTCTGAGCGTGCGTGCGGCATGGCAATATTCGGAGCTATAACGATATAGGCACCCAGCGTATTGACTGTTTCAATCATCGCGTCAATATACCGTTCTTCTATATACCCTTGTTCAGCATCGGCTGTGCCGCCAGCTTGATTGCGGCCTGCCAGTCCGTAACGCTATCGGCGATTTGAATACAATCTTTGCTAAGTAATTCTTCCTTCATAATTTCACTCCTTGGTGTAAGCGCTTTACACTTATAAAATAATAAATGGCAGAACATTTGTCAACGCTCTGCCATTTACTTGCACGAATGTGCATTTCTAAAGTTTTAAAAATTCATATAAATTAATAACCGTTCATAAAAGTTACTTTTTACTATGTTTTGCAATGATCTCATAAGCCTGCTTGCTGACCGAAAATAAATCATTCGTCGTTGTTTCTACCCCATACATCATGACGATTCCCTTCTGTGCCGTCATCTTCTTAACTTCACTATATTTAAAATATTTATTGCAGTAGAAAAAGCCATGTTCATCATAATAGAAGTCTTTAACCGTGATAGCGCCAAAGATTTCACCGATACTTAACAGAATCAGCAATGCACAGACCGCTGTCGTTACCGGATCAGCAATATAACGATATAAGGCAGCCCCCGCTAAGCCGGCGGTAATCAGAAACAGGATGACATTGCCGGTACTTAAACGCAGCAGCTGAAGCTTTTGGCCGCCCTTAATCGCTTCCTGAACGGCCGTGCGGGTCATCAGAAACTGTTTAATACGTTTATAGGCAAGGAATACACCCAAAGCGACACAAAGTATAACTATAACCATAAAAATTCACTCCTTTTGAAATTACTCTCATCGATACTGATATTATAACAGACTTATGATGAACATTTGTGCATTTTAAATCTTTTCAATGAGAATTTAACATTTTAAACTTGAATTTTGTAAGTGCTTTCGATAAAATGGAAGCATAAAGGCTGATGAAGACATACTTCTGTATTGCGATACTCAGAATATGTTGCCTTTAACTTCTGTTAAACATGAAGTGTTTAAATCCCTTTCACTTCAAACACAGAAAAATCGCATATAAAAACGGCGCTTGCTCCGCCGTTTTTATTTTACTCTTTATGATTATTAATTATTCAAGAACAACACTTAGATCAATGTAATGCTTGTCACGAATGACCTTGAAGGTCATCGTATCACCCGGCACATGGCTTTGCAGCTTAGCCTTTAATTCCGCTGATGCAGAGATTTGTTCCTCATCGGCCGCAATAATCAAATCGCCTTTCATGAAGCCTGCACGTTCAGCATTAGAGCCTTCGCTTACTTCCGCAACTAATAAGCCAAGTGTATTTACACCATAGCTCATCGCTGTCTGCACATTGCTGATTTCCACATAACTGATTCCCAATGTCAGACGGCCTTCTACCTTCCCGTTTGAAATCAGCTGCTCCGCAACTTCCTTGGCAATATTAACCGGAATCGCAAAACCGATACCTTCGACATCACTGCCGCTTGATTTAGCATTGACAATACCAATCAGTTCACCATTCGTATTAAATAAACCGCCGCCGGAATTACCTGGATTGATAGCCGCCGTAGTCTGCAGCAGTGTCATAGTCTGACCGCTGATTGTAATTGAACGATCAAGCGCGCTGATAATACCTTCGGTAACTGAGCCGCCTAATTCACCTAATGGATTACCAACCGCGACCACACTTTGACCGACCACCAAATCGCTTGAATCACCAAAGACTGCCGGTTTTAAATTAGATGCATTGATTTTAATTACCGCGACATCGGTCTGTGAATCACTGCCAATCACTTCCGCCTCATACTCTGTGCCGTCACTTAAACGTACTGTAATCGATGTAGCGCCTTCAATCACATGATTATTCGTTATGATCGTACCGTCAGATGAAATAATCACTCCCGAACCGGCACCGCTGGCAACATATTGCTGCAGGAAGGTACTGGTCTTCACCGTAGATGTAACGATCTCAACCACACTTTCCTTAACCGTTGCCGCGATATCAGGAATCGACATATTGGTTGCCTCACTGCCATCCGCCTTAGTTTGTATCACTGACTGATACAGAACTGATTTATTGCTGTCATTGTTTGAGCTTGTTAAACTGACCGCCAGATAGCCGCCGGCAAAACCTAATCCGCTGGATAATAAACAGCCTGCCAGACACAATGCGATGATTTTTTTATTCGAACGGAAGAAGTGCTTCTTCTCAGGCTGTTCAACCTGTGTTTCATTAACCTCTGCTTCCAGTATTTCAGGATTTCTTTCTTCATTACTCATAAACTCAACCTCCTTGTTTATACTTCTAGTATAGGAAGCATTCGTGACATTTATATGAAATCAATGTGAAGATTAGGTGAACAATTATGGAAAATTCCGTCAAATCTTACGCAAGATTATCTAGGCTGTCACCAATGCCCTTTGCCGCCTTATAATATCCTCTTTTTGATTAAATGTAAACTTAAATGAACTAGCTGCATTTAACCAGTAACAGTCTATAAACCGAATGGGTTTGCGAAAAAATCTTGAAGTATAGCGCCAGTCAAGGTACAATAAATGAGTATTCTTTTCATATAATAGGAAAGTCTGGAGGAAATTATGAATCTTACTCTTGAAATATTAAAAGCGATTTTGCTTGGCATCGTTCAGGGTATCACTGAATGGCTGCCAATCAGCAGCACCGGCCATATGATTCTGGTTGATGAATTTATTAAAATGCAGTTTCCTGCTGAGTTTGTCGATCTGTTTCTCGTTGTCGTTCAGTTCGGCTCAATACTTGCCGTAGTATTACTGTATTTCCATAAGCTGAATCCCTTCTCCCGAAGAAAGTCAGCAACGGAAAAAGCCAATACCTTTGAGCTATGGTCTAAGGTTCTGGTAGCATGTGTGCCAGCTGGTATTATTGGTGTTTTATTTAATGATACGATCAAGGAGCTGTTTTTAATTCAACTGTCGTGGCAATTACTTTAATTGTCTACGGTATCGGCTTCATTCTGATTGAAAACCAAAAGAAGTATCCGTTACCAATTCATTAAATGCGATTACTTACAAAGAAGCACTGCTGATCGGTGTCTTTCAGGTATTGGCATTGATTCCCGGTACTTCACGCTCCGGGGCGACAATCTTAGGCGGCATCATGCTTGGTTTATCACGAACCGTTGCCAGTGAGTTTACCTTCTTCGTCGCGATCCCGGTAATGTTTGGTGCTTCATTGCTCGATATTGTTAAGTACAGCGGTTCTTTCACCTTTGCGCAGGTGCTGGTTCTTTTAGTCGGTATGGTTACTGCCTTTTTGGTATCTGTTGCCGCGATCCGCGCATTAATGAAATATATCCGCAAACATGATTTCAAGATTTTTGGTTATTACCGCATCGTCCTTGGTGTGCTTGTCCTTTTATACTTTGCCTTTGTTCGTTAGGAGTGAAATTTTATGGATTCATCGATTATTCTGATATTATTAGTCCTGTTTATTGTCTTCGGGCTGATTAAAAAAATCTTTAAGCTCGTTCTCTTCGGCCTTTGTCTTTTTGCCTTATATCTCCTGTATTTGTATGCGGTGGATCAGGGTATGCTGACAGCAGTGTTTACCATATTTAATTTCTAGCAGCTCAGGCTGCTTTTTTATTTGGTTGACATATACGTAACTAGTTGCTATAATAACTTTAGGTAATTAGTTACCAATATTGGAGGAACCAAATGGAAATTACAGATCTGATCCAGCGTTTCTCAGATTCAAAGGAGAAACAAGAAAAAGCAATCTTCAGTACGCTTTTCATTGCCGGCAACCGTCTGCAGACATTGTTTGACAGCAGTATCCCGGAGATAACCTTAAAACAGTTCATGCTTTTGACGATGGTAAAACAGAGTGACAAGGAGTTAACCTTTACACAATTGGGTAAGCTGCTTGGCTGTTCACGTCAGAATATCAAAAAGCTTGCCGGCGTCCTTGAAAAGAAAGGCTATGTACAAATCAATCAGCAATCAAATGACGGACGCGCTGCCTGTATTGCCCCCACGGATAAAATGAAGCAATTTTTTAATGAAATTTTTTCTGAATACGAAAAGAAGCTCAGTGAATTATTCACAGTATATGACGATCAGGAAATTGAACAGCTGTATAAGCTGATGATGAAAATGTATGATGGCATTGAGCATTTTGAAATGGAAATGAATCATGAAGAAGTATAAAAAACGCTTGCTGATCTTCACGCTTTTGCTGCTGATAAGTATTAGCTTGGCAATCGGTGCAAACGCCCTGCATCAAGCCAATCGCTTAAGCGTAAAAGAATTGGCATTATCTTCATTAAAAGACGGCAATTATCTTGGTGAGTATACCATTTTACCGGTGAGTGCAGAGGTTAAAGTATCCATCAAGGATAATCAAATCGTTGATATCGAACTTTTACAGCATCTAAATGGCCTCGGCAAACCCGCTGAAGCGATTATCCCTATGATTATCGAACAGCAAAGCCTTAAAATTGAGACAGTATCAAATGCAACCGTCAGCAGTAAATGTATTTTAAAAGCCGTTGAGGCGGCAGTAGGAGAAGCTTATGAATAAAACATTGATCTTATATAAATCCAAATATGGTTCAGCGGCTAAATATGCCGCATGGCTTAATGAGGCGCTGCAAAGCGATATGAAGACCCTCGATGCTTTTGATTATAATTTTAACGGTTATGAATACATCGTCCTGATCGGCGGCATCTATGCTGGCGGTATTGCCGGAATTAAAAAGCTGAAAAAGCATATGCCCGCCTTAACCGCTAAAAAATTGGCAGTATTGGCAGTTGGCGCCAGTCCTTATGATGAAGCCGCTGTTTCAAAACTCAAAGCGCAGAATCTTCAAGAAACATTGAGCGGCATTCCTCTGTTTTATGCGCGGGGAGCTTATGATGAACAGAAGATGAAATTTATTGACCGCACATTATGCAAAGCCTTGCGCAAATCACTCACCAAAAAAGATCCAGCTGAATTTGAGCCCTGGATGAAGGCGCTGGCAGAAGCCGGCAATGGCAGCCATGATTGGAGTGATCCTTCCCAATTGGCACCGCTTATTGAACATCTTAAACTATCTATACAAAGAGAATCAGCGTGATTCTCTTTTTTATTTGACAGAAAAAAACGACAATCGTCGTTTTAACTGTTTATAAAATCAAGAATCATATCCATGCGATCCAAGGTATCCTGATAACCAAGGTCAAACCAAGCCCCCAGCAATTCCTTATCCTGAGTATAACGGGTAACTCCCATGTCTCTTGATGGCCGAAGCGTTATCGCCTTGCCTTCCTTTTCAAGCTGCTTTACCTTCTCCCACTGTTCATTATAATGAACATGGCGAAGCTCAAGATCCTTGCGCACATGCTTATACTTACCATAAAACAGCGATGCCAGCATCAGCTGATACTTAGCCGCCGGTTTACGGACATAATTTTCTTCTTTGGTTGAAATGAATACATGCTTGGTACAGCCCTGACGAATAGATTGCTCGATGGGAATCATATCGACCAAACCGCCATCCATATAAGTGCCATGATTGAATGCCACCGGTTTCGTCAGCAACAGCAAAGCACAGGCTGCTTTAATCAAAATATCATCCTGTTCATGATAAGATTTATCAAAGTATTCAACCTCACCAGTATCCAGATTATATAAGCCAACATCCATCTGGACAGCGTTTTTTGATAAGCCTCATGATCCAGCGGTGTCATTTCCTCAATATAATTGTAGGTAGAATAAATACCGAATACCGCATGTTCATGAAGAATCGGTGATAAACCGACAGCTTCCTTACGGCTTGCGGAATCAACTCCCGTCACCCGCAGACGATCCCGCTGCTTAGACACATAAGGCATCAGACAGACCGCACCGGCACTAATACCAACCGTATAGGGGAATTCAATATCGTTATCTAAGAAGCACTGCAGAACACCTGCCGTATATGCGCTTTAGTGCCTCCCCCTTCACAGATTAAACCTATTTTTTCTTTCATTCTTCAATCTCCTTTAAAGCAATGGCGAGAACAGACTTAAAATGGAACGATAAGCCTTCTCAATATATTTGACTTCATATATTTTTCGTAAGTGATTTCTTCACATTTTTCCAATGTTTTTAAGTAATCCGCCTTCAGATCCATAACTGCCCGGCTTTCATACATCCAGACACCACACTCATAATGCAGATAATAACTTCTGAAATCAAGATTAATCGTACCTATAACTGCCAATTTATCATCAGTAACCATCGTTTTCGCATGGACAAAGCCCGGTGTATATTCATAAATCTTCACACCGTTTTTAAGCAGTGAGCGATAATTGGCCCGCGTTACCTCAAACACGAACTTTTTATCCGGAATATGCGGTACCATGATGCGCACATCAACACCGCATTTAGCCGCCAGCTCCAGCGATGTTTTCATTTCATTATCCAATACCAAATAAGGCGTCTGAATAAATATATAACGATTTGCGGCGTTTACAAGTGAAATATGAATATTTTCACCCACATGCTCATCATCCGTCGGTGAATCAGAGAAAGGCTGTACATACCCATCATCACTCAGATCATCAAAGGCATGAGCCTCTGCTTTATACAGCAGATAGTCATCACAAACCTTTTCATCATAATTCCAAAATTGCAGAAACATCAAGGTAAAATTCCATACCGCTTCACCGCGGATCATAATTGAACAATCTTTCCAATGACCATAAACAGTTTTCGCATTCATATATTCATCGGCCAGGTTAATACCGCCGGTTACGCCAACCAAACCGTCAATCACCACGATCTTACGGTGATCCCGATTATTCATTTGTATCGCCAGCTTTGCCTGAATCGGATTAAATACTTTACACTTTATGCCCAATGCCTGAATCTTCTTATAATAATCAGGATCTAGCTTAGGGATACAGCCGGCATCGTCATACATCAGTCTGACATCAACGCCCTGCTTCACTTTTTCCACCAAAACATCAAGAATGGTATTCCACATGATCCCTTCTTCAATAATGAAATATTCAAGGAAGATAAATTTCTTCGCTTTTTTCAATTCTTCAACTAACCGTTCAAACTTTACCTCACCGCTTGGCAGAAAAGTTGTCTGCGTTCGTTTATAAACGGGGAAATCAGCATTTTTCCACAAATAATTAGCCTGCTTATAAGCATTTTCATCCTGATCGCGGATTTCCTGCATGATCAGCTTATCCTGTGAAATGATCCTATGAACATTTAGCTGTGATTCATGATCGCGGCGCATTAAAGCCTTCGGCACCTTTTGACCGCCGAACAACAGATAAAGCAGTCCGCCGAAAATCGGCACCAGCATAATGACAACGATCCAAGCCAGCTTATAAGAAGGATTTTCATCCTTATTCATGATATAGATGACCATGACAATACTCAGCAGATTTAAAATCTGATTAATAAATCTGGAATAGGCGCTCAGTATCGAAACCACACTCAGCAAAAACAACAGCTGAAGCAGAATCAGGTAAGCCACAAAAGCCGTCTTAGAAGTCAGCACGCTCACCAGCTTCTTCAAATTCATAAGTTCACCTCCCGCCCTTGACTCACTAATAAAGCTTATTTCTTATCCGCAGCGATAAAGCGTTTCAACATTTCAGCAACCATATCAATCAAAGCGTTATCCAGAACGCAATCCTTCCCGGAAGCCGTTTTCATTGTTACCAAATAACCCTTTTCATTCATCGTACCGCTGGTAACCAACAATCCTTTTTTATAATGTGCCATAGAAGAATTCTGACGTTCTTCCTCTTTTAATTCACACATTTCATGCTTCACATCACCTTTGCAGCATTTAACTAATTCATTGGCTGACTTGCGGTTACCCTGAGTATAACCAATTGAAAGCTCCTCACCGTCACCAACGCAATTTAGCTGAATCACATTGGGATTACGATTCATAAAAGATAATTCATCCTTTAAAATCATATCGCCAAAGAAGACACCCTTATTCGCGTCCGTAAAAACAAAGGCTGTCTTGCGGCGGCCGTCAACCCCAATTGCATCTGCGATTTCGAGGGCTGCCAGGATACCGCTCGTATTGCGGTTATAATTCTTCTTATTAGGAAATCCCTTAGTTAACGCAACTAGGATCAGTGCCATCAGCAATAAACTGATCAGACTGATCGCAGCCTGTGCCCCAGCCGTTGGAAAATAAGGCGGCAGCACATACAGCAAGACAACAAACAGCAGATAGAATACAATGATTGGTACAAACGTCTGTACTAAACCGGCATTCTGATTCTTTGTTCCGTTATTGACATAATATGTATTCTTATACCAGAGACAGCGCTCCGGTGTATCATAGGGAATCACCAAGATATTTTTCGCCTGTTTCAAATTACCATACACATAATCATAACGCGGAAAAACACTGAAACGTTTCTTCATCAGCACAGAGCCTTCCATTCCCAATGCCTTAAAATCCTCATCTAAGGCCGCATGGAATTTCTTCTTCTGCCATGAATAAAAACGGCAGCCATAAGTTTGTGTATATTTATCTTTTAAATCCTGCTTCATAATTCATCTCCTATTTTATCTTAAATTCATCTGCAAAGGTCAGATTCAGACCCTCAATCAGTTTATTACATTCATTGATTGCACGTTCATCAAGCAGATCAACGGGAACATGAGCGTCATAGCCATAGACACACTGCACCGGATATTGGGCGATGATCTCCCAAAAAGGCCGATAAGGATACGGGTAAGCATCACCTTGTGCATAAGGCTTCTTGCCGCTCTTTCTTCCTTTCAGATTCACTTCCAGCAAAACATCACAATCAGCCGCGCATCGGGCAATCTGATGCGCCGCTACCTCACAAGCCTTGGAAAAGCTGCGGCGGCCGAGCATGAAATAATCCGGATGCGCCAAACAGCTGACCAAACCGCTGCGCATTGCCTTACAGACAAGATCAGTATAATCTCTGATATCTTCATCCCGGCATAAATAATCAAAACCAAAACCATCAACATATTTGCAATGCTGACCGACAATCATATAATCACAGCGTTCACGCATGTCTTTAAGAAAATCAGCCTCACTATCATAATACTCGATTTCAAAACCAACTTTAATATCAATTTTGTCACGATACCTTTCTTTCAGATGATAAATTGAAGTCAGATAATCATTGGTATCCCGATAAAGCATGCGGTCTGTCGGTATATCAAACCATGTATAACCAATATGTTCACTAAAACCAAGCTGCTTAAAACCCGCATCAATAGCGGCCAGAACATATTGTTCATCATCACCATAGGCATGTCCGCAGCGTTTGGTGTGGGTATGCATATTAAATCCTGTTTACTTTTCATATTCCACCTGCCAATCCCCTTTATTATACACTGATTAACGAACAATTTATAGTATTAGCATCAGATATTGCACGATCTGTCTAAAATTCAGTATCACTGCAAGAATCACTAAAATCAATGCAAACAGACTCAGCTCAAGCCATTTATCTTTCATCGGAAACCTCTTTTCAAGATATACTATGCTGATTATTAACGTTGAGTTAAAATTGTGTTACAGTTTTGTCACTTCCGTTTTCTTTTTGTTAATGACGTGTTATAGTATGCATGTGAAACAATCATTAAACTTTTTCATGAACTATATTTGTCCCTACCTACCTAAAACTCAACGAAAGCAATTGTTTCACAGCCCTCAAGAATTGTCCTCCTAGTCAAAAGACAATTCTTTTTTCTGTTTGAAATGAAAAGCCCGCTGACATATTGTGACAGCGGGTTTTGTTTTTACTATTTATTTAATTTCTATCAATTCATAGCTGCGGGTGCCCAAGCCGATGTTCTGCGCATGCTCCAAACACACTTCCCAATTTGTATCTGGATGCGTGCCGGTAAATGGATCATGGTGATCACAGTGATGTTCTCGGTTTTTAGCAAGCTGAGAATTCGGAATAACCGGTGCCTTTTGACACATATCAGCACATGCCTGATCGATTGCGACAGGATCGAAAGACGCAAACATACCGACATCGCCGATGATTGGCAGATCGTTTTCAGAGTGACAGTCGCAGCATGGTGATACATCAACGACTAATGAAATATGAAACTGCGGGCGGTTTTGAACAACAGCCAGCGAATATTCCGCAATCTTTTTATTCAGCAGATCATTGGCAGAACCATTCGTAGGATGGATGGCATCATGATTGCAGGCGCCGATACAGCGGCCGCAGCCTACACATCGGGTATGATCGATAACCGCCTTGCGATCAACAAATGAAATAGCACCGTGCGCACAGTTTTTATAACACTGACCACAGCTGACACACATTTCCCGGTTTACCATCGGCTTGCCGCTGTAATGCATTTCCATCTTACCGGCCCGCGAACCGCAGCCCATGCCGATATTTTTCAGACAGCCGCCAAAACCGGTTGATTCATGACCCTTAAAATGTGTCAGCGTAATGAAAATATCCGCATCCATTACAGCACGGCCTATTTTCGCTGACGTAACGTATTCTCCATTGACTGGCACATCAATATCATCAGTGCCTTTCAAGCCATCAGCGATAATGACATGACAGTTTGTAGCAAAAGGATTGAAGCCATTTTCATAAGCTGTATCTAAATGATCAATTGCATTCTTACGGCGGCCTACATAAAGTGTGTTGCAGTCAGTAAGAAAAGCGCTGCCGCCATTCTTTTTAATTAGATCCACTAAAACTTTCGCATAATTAGGTCTTAAATAAGACAGATTTCCCGGTTCGCCAAAATGTATTTTAATCGCCGTAAATTTATCTTTGAAATTGATTGTTTCGATACCTGCCGTTTTGATGAGCTTTTCAAGCTTTTGAAGCAGATTGCAGTCAGCCGTTGCGGTAAAGTCACAATAGTAAACTTAGCTTTATCCATAATTCATACCTCCCGTATTTATGATTATTATACTTTTTTACGAGTAAAGTACAATTAGTGATAAAGTAAAACATTTTGGACGCAAATCTTTTTGAGTTTAACATTAAAGCATAAACCGCAATAAACAGAATAATCAGAAGCGGATGCATTCAAACTATTCATTAATTTATAAGAAATTAAAACTATGTCCCCGCTTCTTATTTATCTCGATTTTCACGTATTTAGGTTCAAGAAAATGAGGATTTCAGCATATTCATGGGTGTTAAAGACTGTAAAACGGCTGTTCTCTCCTGCAAAATGCGAATTATTTTTATGATGAATAATAATAACGAACAGCGATGCCCATCAAAAAATTTTTGACACATAAAAAGATTTCAGCTTGATAGCCGCATAACAAAAATTAATAATGATAAGCTTTATTTATTATTTTTTTAGCATGATACATCCGTTTATCAGCAAGATGAATCAAACCCTCTGAGTCAATCGCTTCTTCCGGAAAAAATGCATAGCCAATACTCGCTGTCATTTGTATTACCGCTTTATCTAATTTAATGGGCTCATTTAATGCAGTGGAAAGATCCTTCATTTTTTCTTTACAATCCGCTTTTCTTTCCAAATGCTCTAAAATAATCACAAATTCATCGCCCCCTATTCGAGCAATTACATCCTCACTTGCAATGCATTGCTTCATTCGACAGCCTGCTTCCTTCAAGAGAACATCACCTTGTAAATGTCCATATGTATCATTGATTTTCTTAAAATCATTAATATCTACATATAAAAGTGCCATTGCATTTTCATTACGGCATCGCAGTTCCAAGTAATTCAAAGCTTTCTTCTATTAACAAGTCCGGTCAGGCTATCAATTTCTGCATGGTTTATCAATTGTTCATGTCGTTCCTCAAGCATATGAGCAATGATCGTACAAAGTATCGTGATCCCTATCCCAAAGCCTAGGATCAAGGCTATATTTAAATAATAACTGAGATGACTTTTGCGAGATAATGCCAGCTTCCATATGTGATTAGGCACTTCGATGTCACCATTCAACGAATTTACTTCATCAAAGTTTTCTGATTCTTTGATTATCACTTTTTCATTATTGACAGATGTATAGAGACTGTATTTATATCCGTTATGTTCCAATTCCTCCAACACCAAGGAATTAAGAGCTTCCGGCAGATCCAATATAATAACCGAAAATCCCCAGAACACTTCAGTCCCGTCTTCTTGTGTTAAAAAAATGGGATTTCGTGCCACTAAACCAAAACCACCCTGCGTCAGCATATAGGGGCCCGATAAAGCAATTTCTTTTGTATTTTTTGCTAGAAGAGCATCTTCTCTTCTTTCCGGATTCTCAAATATATTTTCACCGACTGCTTTTTCGTTGCTCTGTATTGGATAGCAATATTGCACTACACCATTTGGAAGATATTGAATCGCTCTTATTCCTTCCCCCTGCATCAATGATTTAGCTAAATCATTAAAAGTTTCTTCCGGAACTTCCCCCTTACTGGTTATAATTATAGATTCTAATATGTCTGTTTTATGAAAAAGTGAATATAAAAGATTTTCTGTCCGGTCAGTATAAATTTCCAATGTATGCTGTACTTCTGCTTTTTCATTCTCTCTATAAGTGTGCGTAAAAAGCATACTGAGTGCAATCGTTGTCAGTATTCCAATGATTAAGACAATCAAATAGTAATTTTTTTTAGTCTTTTTCATATCAGCCTATTCCTTATCATTGTGTTATTGAATGAGTAATCAAATAATTCTATTATCAATATTATACCCCTCTCCCCTATCAATTTCAGATTGTTTTATTTCTCAAAATTATTTTCATAAATAAATGAAAACTAAAATTGTCAATCGCGTTTTTTTGACATCCCTTATACCAAGCATTCCATTCCTCTTCGATAAGCGTTGTGCCATTGAAAATTTAGACTTTAAAATGCTTGCTTGAGAGACTGAATTCCCCCTCAGCCAAATACTTTATCAAGACTTCAAGCATTATGTGAATGCCGTGATTACCGTTCTTAATCACAACATACAATCTTATGTTAGGTTCAATGCAATTATTATAACCTTTAAAGTAAAAAAAGAAAAAGTTACTTTTACATTAAAGGATGCTATCTATATACGGTTATTTATTAATTGGATATCCATATGCATTCTATAAATATAAAATTTTATGTGCTATAATTGAAATTAAATGAGGTGATAGTAGTGGATAATTTAAAAGCTGAGTATAAAAAAGCAATTGAATCAGACAAAATGTATGTCTTGATAAATCTAAATATAAAAACTACCGTTATATCTATTATGTATATGGTATTGAGTATGCTCAACACTTTCTGCTTAAAATAGAAAATGCAATAAAAAACACATTATTACCCGATGATACAGTCAGCCGAATGGAACGTGATGATTTTTCATTCTAAGTCGTATACGAATATAGAAGAATTGGAAAAAACTACCTTATTACATTAGTGGATGCGGTTTTTGAAATAGACGATAAATATATGTATAAGAATTGCTATGCATCATTGGGTCTTTTCCTGATGAACGATAAGGATCATTTCTGCAGCTTTGAAGAAGCCATGGACAAAGCAATTTTCAGCCGAATATCCTCAAAAACATTACATAGCCGAACCTTTAATTATGAATTTTATAAACCGAATTTATTAGCTGATTATATTGAATCTTATCGAATGGAAGAGATCACTGCAAATGCAAGATCGAAAAATTTATATGAAGTTTATATCCAGCCTAAAGTGGATATAAGGACACAGCAGATCATAGGCGGGGAAGCTCTTCTCAGACTCCCCTATGAAGGAAAGCAGATGCCGGCTTCTGATTTTATGTCTATTCTAAATAAAAACGGTTATATCCGTCTTGTTGATTTATATGTATGTGAAAAGGTTGTTAAGTATATGACCGAACGATTTCACGAAGGTAAGCGCAACGTTTGTATTAGTTTGAACATTTCCAATTCATATTTCTATGATGAGCTTCTGCTTGAGGACTATTGCAGCATCATGAATAAATACAGCATGGATACCAGCTATTTAGAGCTTGAATTCATGGAAACGATTAAAATTGACGAGCAAAGATTGAAACAGCATGTATCTGATTTTCACAAGCATGGATTCTCTTGTGCCCTCGATGACTTTGGAAATGGTTATTCAAATTTTAATGTCTTGCGTACATGCAATATAGATACCGTAAAAATTGACAGGTGTTTCTTTATAGAACCCTTGAATAATGAAACCAAAAAATTCTGAACACGATGATTCATCTGATTAAATATCTAGGTATGAAGGTTATTGCAGAAGGGGTAGAGCGAAAGGAAGATGTAGAATTTTTAAAGACAACAGAATGCGATGCTATTCAGGGATTCTATTTCTACAAACCAATGCCTATGGATGAATTTTTTGTACTTCTTGATCAACAATCATAATTAAGTGTGCAATATAGTCTGCACCTTTTTTATGCCATAGGGGATGATAATTACCGCATCGTGTATAACCAATGTGTCTTTTTCACGCATTTTATAAATGCTGAACCATTGGTGAAGATAGCATCATATACCCTTTAATCGCTTCATTCAGCAGCAGCATTAAATGCGTTGCTTTTTCATAAATCAAGTAACTTTTCATAAAATTTTTCATTTTTTTTATCATTTACCTCTTGACATTTCTAATTTTTGTAGCTATTATTGATTCAACATCAATGAAAAAGAGTAGTAGTTTCCGGCGGCACTTGCAGAGAGTCATGGTTTGGTGAAACATGACAGGTCAAAAGAAATGAACGAGCTTTGGAGATGTTGCCGTATGAAAGTAAGGCAACTGTTTCCCGCATTAAGGCAGAGGTGGTCAGCAAATGCTGACAAGTAGAGTGGTACCGCGAATAACATCGTCTCTTCATTATGAAGAGGCGTTTTTTTATTACAAGGGGTGAAGAAAATGAAACAGCTTTCTTCTCATAAGTTTCAAAAACGACGATGATGTTTTTGGGACAGAGAAAAATGCAGACGAATAAAAACATAAAATACTTATAAAATATAAGAAAGAAAAGAGGAAAAAACAATGAAAAAACTAGTAAAAATTACAGCTGCCATGCTGATGACATGCGCGCTAATCACAGGATGTTCTTCAAAACCAACCGATAACAATGATCCGCAGACTGCTGCTACCTGGGAAGATCAATTAGGTAAAAAAGGGGTTATCGCAATCGGTATCTCTCCGGATTATCCGCCTTATGAATCATTAGATGCCAGCGGCAACATGGAAGGCTTTGATATCGACATGGTTGCTGAACTGCAGAAATATTTTGGTACTGAAGATGCCCCTTATGAAATTGAATGGGTACAGATGTCATTTGATACGATTATCTCTTCGGTTCAAACAGGTCAAGTTGACTTAGGTGTAGCCGGCTTTACTTATGATCCAGACCGTGATGTATTATTCTCTGAACCATATATGGAAAGCGGTCAGGTTGCCTTAGTAAATCCTGATTCTGATATCAAAACAGTGGATGATCTGAAAAACAAAAAAATCGGTGCCCAGCTGGGTGCAACGGCTGAAAAAGCTGCGAACTCAATCGAAGGCGCAGATGTTCAGGCAGTAAGCAGTGTTAACGTACTGATCGAATCATTAAAGAGCAACGCATTAGATGCAGTTGTTGTAGATATTCCGGTTGCGAAAGGTTATGTAGAGAATGCAGGCTTTGTCATGCTGGATGAAGTGCTAATCGATGAAAGCACATCAATCATCGCGGCTAAAGGCAATGACGAGCTGATTGCTAAAGTTAATGAAGCTGTTAAAGCATTTAAAGCCAGTGATGCTTACAATGAATTAAAAAGAAAAATGGGGTATGAATTAATTACCCCTTTCTTATGGAGGATAAGTCATGGATATAGAGCTGATATTTCAAAATGCAGATAAGATACTCTCCCCGGAGAATCTGTTATTTATTCTAAAGGGTGCCGGTATCTCATTAGTTATCGCTACCATCGCCCTTCTCTTTGGTACTGTTTTCGGGATTCTCGGTGCAGCCGGTAAGATTTCTAAGAACCCGATTTTAAGAACCTTATCAACAATTTATGTAAATCTGTTCCGCGGCACGCCGATGCTGCTTCAGATTTTGTTTTTCTATCTTGGTTTCCCGCTGCTGTTTCGTGCTGTTACCGGTGAAGTGCTGAGGCTCAGGCTTATGTTGTCGCTATCGCCGCAATCAGCTTAAACAGCGGTGCCTATTCTACCGAATTGATTCGTTCAGGTATCATGGCCATTGACAAAGGTCAATGGGAAGCCAGTAAGACATTGGGTTTATCTTATATGCAGATGATGCGTTTCATCATTCTGCCGCAGGCATTCAAACAAATTATTCCGCCAATGGTCAGTGAATACATTACATTGATCAAGGATTCATCGCTCGCCAGTGTTATCGGTGCCGTTGAGCTTCTGCAAAGTGCTCAGATCATCGGTGCTAAATATTACAACTATCTGATTCCCCTGCTGGCAGTCAGCGTTGTATATCTGATTATGACTTCAATTATTGCCTTTATCGCAATGCACCTTGAAAGGAGGATGGCGGTCAGTGATTAAATTAAACCATATTTCAAAATCCTTCGGTACCGTAGATGCGGTTAAGGACGTATCATTAGAAATCAAACAAGGTGAGATCGTCTGTCTGATCGGTCCAAGCGGCAGCGGTAAAAGTACCGTTCTGCGCTGTATTGACGGTTTAGAGATACCGGACAGCGGAACGGTTGAAATCTTTGGTGAAGTGGTAGATTTTAACAATGAGGCTTCAATCAAACAGGCCCGCAGCCGGATGGGATTTGTATTCCAGCATTTCAACTTGTTTCCGCATATGAGTGTCCTTGACAATTTAACGCTCTCACCGATTCAAGTCTTAGGCATGGATAAAGATAGTGCTGAGAAACAGGCGGTTGCCCTTTTAAAGCGAGTCGGACTTGAAGATAAAAAAGATGCCTATCCGAAACAGCTCTCCGGCGGTCAGAAACAGCGTGTCGCGATTGCCCGCTCATTAGCCATGAATCCGGAAATGATGCTGTTTGATGAACCGACCAGTGCCCTTGATCCGGAAATGGTTGTAGAGGTTTTAGAGGTTATGAAGGAACTTGCGAAGGATGGTATGACCATGGCTGTGGTAACTCATGAAATGGGCTTTGCCAAAGAAATTGCCAATCGGGTAATCTTCCTCGAGGATGGACAAATCATCGAAGAAAAAGACCCGCAGACCTTCTTCACAAATCCTGAAACTGATCGTGCAAAGGAATTCTTAAGTAAGATTATTCACTAGAATAATCTTTTTTAAATAAATGGAGATACCAATGAAACTAGAAAATTTTAAAGTAGAAACATGGATGAATGAACATGAAAATGATTGTATTTATAATCTGACTGAGAGTTGCTTTACACCGCTTACGATGCGTGAGCTGTTAGACATCTGTGAAGTGCGCGAAGCCTTTATGGAGGATTTGCTGGAAGTGCGTTTAGATTATGGACCGATAGCCGGCTCAAATGAATTGCGCCAAGAAATTGCTTCGCTTTATAAAAACTGTTCGCCGGATCAGATCGCTATTGCTCAAGGTGCGATCAACGCTAATGCCATGGCGCTCTATGAATTAATTGAAAAAGGGGATCATATCGTTGCCTTTACCCCGCTCTATCAGCAGCTTTTATCCCTGCCGTTATCCATCGGCGCCGAAATCACCTGTATTCCTTGTCTTGAAGAAGCTGACTGGCAGCCGGATATCAGTAAGCTGGAAGCAGCATTAAAACCGAACACCAAGGTGCTTTGTCTGAATAATCCATGCAACCCTACCGGTTATCTGTATACTGATGAACAGATGCAGGCAATTGCGCAGTTTGCCCGCCAGCATGATTTATGGCTTTTTGTCGATGAGGTTTACCGCGGTTTGAATCAGCATGATGACAGCTTCGGTTCCTCTTTCTTTGATTTCTATGATCAATGCATTGTCAGCGGCGGCTTGTCGAAAACCTTTGCCCTGCCGGGTCTTCGCATGGGCTGGCTGGCAGCTCCGCAGTCATTTATCGATAAGATAACGATACGCCGTGATTACCATATTATCTCATTGCCGAAGATTAATGATACACTCTCAATTCTGGCATTAAAAAATAAAGATAAGATTTTAAAACGCAATCGTTTGATCAGCATGCAGAATCGAAAAACGATTCAGCGCTGGGTAGCCGATGAGCCTCATATCGATGTTGTTTTTACTGACAGCACAACGCTGTTTATCCGTTATGATATGGATATCCCAGTGATGAGCTGGCGCTGCGCCTGCAAAAAGAAACCGGGGTTTTCTTTGTCCCTGGCACTTGCTTTGATATTGATCATCACCTGCGCCTTGGCGGCGGCATTGAGCCTAAGCAGCTCACTGAGGGTTTAGCTGTTTTTTCTAAATGGCTGCGTCAATTTGACAAGGAGGAAAATCAATGAATTACACAGATTTAATCACTTTTTACGGAACTAAGGATATTGAAGCAACCACCGCTTTTTATCAAGATCTGCTGGGTTTAAGACTGGCAAGTGATCAAGGCAAATGCCGTATTTTTGAAGTTGCCCCGCATGCGCTGGCAGCCTTCTGTGAGCATCTCGATGTGACTCACAGTCTTAAAGTCCGATGCTGACCTTTGTCCTTGATGACATCGATGGCTGTTTTGCTAAATTAAAAGATCACTGCGAGGTAGTTGAACCGCCTAAACGCAATGATCAGTTTAATCTTTATCATTTCTTTATCCTCGATAACAATGGATATACTTTGGAATTCCAAAATTCCTTGATCCTGACTGGAATCGGCTCAGGGCTGCAGACTCTCAATAAACCAGCGGTTGCGTTCGTAAAACAGAATCCGTTCATGACCGGCAATCTGACATGTAAAGCGCAGGCCGCTGCCGCCCACCGGTGATGCTGCCCAGCGGATATCAACGACCCGTTCAATCGGATACCGTTTGATTTCATCCCATTGAATAGCCAGCGGTTTTACTTCACCGTGCTTATCCACCATAGTAATTACATCGACATATTTTTTATACATAGCGATCACCATTATAAGAAGCTGACTGGAAAAATAATATGATCCGCCTTCGGATTAAAATTAGTCAACTCATCATCCAGCAACATTGAACAGCGTTTAATCTTTGTGAACCCATAGCGGCTGCGTATCGCATCCACGGTTTCATCAAGTACACGCTGTTTTATTTTGCCATGGTCCGTAAAAAAAGAGAGCTGTTCCACCGCTGATGGTTTCTGCAAATCACTCATCGTCAAAGAAATGCTTCTAAGCGGTAATATAAAGCTGTAATGCTCACGGGTAAGCTGCATCGCCATGGCCAAGATCTCATCAGCCAGACACGTCGGTTCAGCAAGCTTGCGCTGACGGCTCAAACCATGCAGCTCATTATCCCGCAGACCAATCGTAACCACCTGACCCTGTACCCCCATTTCACGAAGTCTGGAAGCCACAGATTCGGCAAGTACCCGAAATACCAGTTCGACATCCTTTAGACTGTGCATGTCGCGAATCGTAGTGATGCCATTGCCTACCGATTTTGCTTCATCCTGATAACCGGTAAAAGCCACACTTTTATCATCGATACCGTTAGCAAATTCATGAATCATCAGTCCTACCTTCCCCATGCGGCTCTCTATCAGATCTGCTCGAAATACTGCCAGATCACCGATTGTTTTAATACCAAATTCATTCAGCTTCCGCTTTGTTGCCCGGCCGATATAAATCAGCTCCTCTACCGGCAGCGGCCAGACCAGCCGCTGATAGTTTTCCTCATCGATTACGACCAAACCATCCGGTTTTATCATATCAGAACCCAGCTTTGCGAAAACCTTATTAAAACTGACACCCACAGAAATCGTCAAGCCCAGCTGTTCATAAACCTTTTTCTTGATTTCCCGCGCAATCGCTTCACCGCTGCCATAAATTTTGATGAAGCGCTGACATCAATCCACGCCTCATCAAGACCAAAGCTTTCCACCCGATCCGTATATTTTCGATAGATGTCCTTTACCTTTTCACTATAATAAAGATACTCATCATAATTAGGCGGAATGACCACCAGCTGCGGACATTTCGCATAGGCCTCACGAAGTGAATCACCCGTCTTGATATGGTATTCCTTCGCCAGATCATTCTTCGCCAGAATAATGCCGTGACGGGTTGTCTCATGACCGCCAACAGCCATCGGCACCTTGCGCAGTTCCGGTACCTTCATTTCTTCAATCTGCGCGTAACAATGATTAATATCACAATGCAGAACAACTCGTCTGTTATCCACAACATCACCTCATCTGCACATATTATAGTCTCAAAAGTCTCACTTTTCAATAATCATGAGACGATATCCAGCTATTTCCAAAATTACAAGTGTTTAAAGCTTGTAAATAATGATACTTTTTGATACGATATGAATACAGGAGGAACAGTATGAAAGCGGAAATACTCAGACAAAGAAAAGAACAGCTGGGATTGACTGTCGAAGACCTGATGCGGGAGGTGGGTGTATCCAGAGCCACGCTGTTTCGCTGGATGGCAGGCACAACAACCCGGATTCCCGCCAGTAAGCTGGAAAAACTGGCAGCTGTCTTACAAACCAGCGTTGATCATCTGACCGGCATGGATGAAACAAGCATCATGAAACCTATTCTTGGTACCGTCAAGGCCGGCTATGACTTATTTGCGGAAGAAAATATCCTTGGATATGAAGAGGTCAGTGAAAAAGAAGTCAGCTGGGTGATTATTATCTAAGGGTACAGGGTGATTCAATGACCGGATCAAGAATTTACGATAATGATTTATTGTATATTAAAGCCTGTGATTATGTGGAAAGCGGCCAAATCGCCATCGTGATCATCGCTCATCAGGAAGTTACGGTAAAGAAAGTTATCTGGAAGCAGGATATGATGATTCTTGAAGCTACCAATCCGAATTATGAAAACCGTTATTATACAAAGGAAGAAGTCAATGATCTGCCGGTACAGATCATCGGCCGGGTCATTTTCAATAAAATCAGCTTTTAGAAAAAGTCAGCATGTACCTAACATACATCCTGACTTATTTTTACTTATTCCAGCGGTTCCTTAACCGCTTTTTTTCCTTTTTCATCATAATCGTCCAAAAAATTATAACTCATTTTATCATCATGATACCCGATAATCGTTTGGAGATTCACATTATGCACACTCTTAAAAATATTATATTCAATATAAGGATTCACAACTCGGAAATGACTGATCAGCTTCTTCATTTCCTGACGTTTGGAATTCTCACCGTTCGTGCGCTCACTTTCTTCTGTAAACCGGCACGCACATTGAATAAACTGCAGTTCATTATGCGCACACCACGCCTTAATGTCACTTTCTCTGACTAAGTAAAGCGGCCGAATCAATTCCATGCCCGCAAAGTTATCACTGTGAAGCTTCGGCATCATCGTCTGAATCTGAGCACCATACAGCATCCCCATCAAAATCGTTTCAATTACATCATCATAGTGATGGCCCAGGGCAATCTTATTACAGCCTAATGACTGCGCATAGGCATAAAGATGTCCCCGCCGCATTCTGGCACATAAGTAACAGGGCGACTGACCTTGCGTTACTACATAATCGAAGATTTCCGCTTTAAAAATCTGAATCGGAATATTCAAAAACTCAGCATTCTCTCTGATTTGCTTCAGATTGACCTCATTATAGCCCGGATCCATGACTATATATTCCGCAGTGAACGGTATCTGACTGTGACGAATCAATTCCTGAATGCATTTAGCCAGCAGCATACTATCCTTACCGCCAGAAATACACACAGCGATTTTATCATTGGCCTTAATTAGCTCATAATCCTTGATTCCTTTAATAAATCTGGACCAGATACCTTTCCGATAGGTTTTAATAATACTTCTTTCCGCTTCCTGACAACTTCTCATACACTTACCTCTCAACTCATTAAGTCTACATAATTCATGAGCGGTTGTCAATTTTAAAGTGATGCGAGCCGTTCTTCAATTTTACCCTTTAAGGCGTCGGCAGCCTGCTGATTGGCTAATTGCTGACGATATAGCTGCTGCAGCAAAGCATCCACCTCATCGATAGATGTATCAACGACATCCTGCATGCGGCTCACTTGATTCTGTACATGCCAATCCATAAACAGATTATCAAACAGATAATCACCGATCAGCGAAAAAGAGTCCATCTCTAAATCGGAGGCTGATGCGAGTTTAACATCGTTTAATTCCTTATTGAAATGACGGATGTCACTTTCCAGCGACTGCAGACTTGCCTGTGCTTCACTGATTCGTTCATGCTTAATTGCTGTCGCGATCATCCCGCCGCCGACCATGTCATAGATTCCCCAGCCAGCTGCCGAGGAAAGCTTTTCACGTGCCTCCTTAAGACGGCTCAGCACAAGATCACCGGCATCCATCGCCTCATTGATCTCCCGCTGACGCACGGTAATTTCCTCCAGTTCACGTTCCATCGAGTGAATGGCTGGATCATCAATCAAAGTCTTTTTCAGATTCAGCAGTTCATTATATTCAGCTTCCGCCTTTTCCAGCTCACGCAGCTTTAGGTTCAGAGCATCTAATTGGAACTGCAGCACACTGATTTCATTTTCCTGCTTTTTCACAGCTCTCAATGCCGCCAAAGCTTCCTCTTCTTCTTTTTCAAGCCGTTCCTCTTTACGCTGCGTCAAGGTTGCAAACAAATTCGCCATCGTCAAAGAGTTCAGCTTCGCAACATCCCGATCTTCTTTCTCAAGCTGATCACACAGCCTCTCATAAACCTGATGCGCTTCATCCAATTTCAGCACTAATCCATTTCTTTCTTCGCACAACCGCTGATAATGCTCCATGCGAAACTTCGCATCCGCTAATTTTTCATTTATTTCCAACATCGTCCTACACCCCTTTTTATGATGTCTTTTAGACTTAAACCTGCATTTAAGCCAACCAAGGCAAGCCTCTTCAGCCAAGCTGCCGCACCCCTTTGATTGGTATAATCATACCATGCCATTCATTATTTTTGAATTACAATAATGTAAGGCGTCTTCATAATCAAAAGAAAAAACGGCCGCAGCCGTTTAATCAGTATCAATATTCGCAGTTCCGAACTCAATGCCGACCATCATCGACACAGAACCGTTGTTAACTGACGAAGCTTTCTCAAAATGATCCTTATTGAGGTAAATATCCGCCATATCAGGATCAAAATCAAAATGGAAATCCTGCGCATCCTGATTCAGCTTAAGATCAATATCCCCATAGCTGCTGTACAGACTGCCCGTTTAAGTATCTCACCCGATAATCCAATGAACCGAAGTGATTCGTGTAATCAAAAGATTCACCTGCAGCTTTACGAAGATCCACTTCACTGTATTCACCATTAAAGATAAAATCCTTAAGCTGAATATTTTCAGCTGTCAATGTAGTAAAAGAACTGTCGCTCTCCATTTTATCAGCCGTCATCCCCTCTATATCAAGCGTCGTATAATCAAAGTCAAAGCTGCCGCTGCCTAATGTAATATTACGCATCGTACCATCAGAAAAAGAGTAATTCAGCTTATAATCCTGCCATGCACAATCCTTTAACTTAAAATCCGCATAACTAAGATTAAGCTGTATCTTGTCACCATTCAGATCACTGGCTTCAAAATCACCAAACTCAGTAAAAATCATAAGATCCTTAAACTGACTGTCAGCCGGATATGTTATTTCTATTTTATTACTCTTGTTCGCATTCCAATTCACAGTATTCGGCATTGTATCAATCACGGACACATGCAATGTATCCTCGTTGACACTGAATTCCGGTTTCCATTTAGCACCATAAAATTCCGTATGAATTTCAAAGGTTTTTCCGCTTTTCATGATTACGTCACTGAAGCCGCTGTCGATATCAATATTTGTAAAATCATCCAATAACTCTATTTTTTCAATTTTTTCATAATTGTAATTGGTTCTTACCGGTGAGATAATGCGCGTACAGCCGCTTAGCAGCAAAACCAACACAAGCCCTAACTTTTCATAGTCACTCCTATTCCTGCAGCGCAATCTCAACACATTGATCGATTCCCTGCATCAGATCCTTATAATTTACCTCAACATTGATATCCGGATAAAGTGAATCCAATTCATATCCTGTTACCATTTCAAAATATTCCTGACAGTAAATAACAATATAAGGAAAGTAATTCAAATAAAATTGATCAATCTCCCCATAGCCATTCACATTTCCGCCGGTTGGCGTACCAATCAAAACAGAATCATAATTATATTTCAGCTGTACAGCATTCATGATGCCGCTGGAGAATGTCTGTTCGGCGATTAAAGTAATCAGCTTCAAATCATTGTCCTGACGATATCGATCAATCATCATCAGCAGCGGTTCTATCACAAGCGAATTGCCGCCGGTGTTATAACGAAGATCAAGTATCAGCTTCTTGCATTGTTGCTCCTTCATCGTCTTTTCCACATCTGAAGCAAACTGGCTCATGGAGTAATTTGATATTTCTTCACATGTATTATATTGAACATAATATGTCTGATCCGCCAGCATGAAGCCCGTATAGAGCATGGGCTGCCGGTAAGTTGCTATCTCTGGCAGCTGAATTGTTTCCAACCGGCCGACAAGCAAGGGACCAGTTTCTGAATGCAAGGTGATTTCACTGACTTCATCATCCTTTTTAAGGTTAATGTCAGCGCCTTGTTATCTTCAAGGATTCCCATGTTCACTAAGGCATCGGCATTAACCAACAGTGAAGGAATTTGTTCATTAAGCCATGACTCATTTTCATAGCTGATAAGTTCTTTTGCCTTCGCTTTGACATCTGCCATCTCTACACCGTTAAGCGCCACGATTTCAGCACCTAAATAATCAGCGTATTCATCATCAATGCCGTTCAATATCCAGCCGTCATGATAATGATGCAGTGAATACGGCAGCATCTGAAACGGAAATGCTCCCGTGTAATTCAAATTGAGTGTCGTATGCGCAACCCCGATTGAAGCGATTATCCGCCGCAGTTCAAAATAATAATCAACCTCACTTAAATCATTCAGCTTGTCGGCAACTTCCTGCTGCAAAGCGTAAAACTCTTTTTTAGAAATGCAGTCATACAGACCATATTGCCTGCCTTCCAGCTGTTTGCACATAAATGTCAGATCATAAAACATCTTTTCGCAAGATCCGTATAATCATCACGCATCTTCACTTCATAAACTTCATTGGCTTCCTGCTCTTTTACCTCTGCCTCTTTCTGATACGGAATCACGGCACATGCGGAAAGCATCGTCAATGTTAGAACTGCCGCAGCAACCTTAATGAAGCCGTCCATATCAGTCACCGAAGCTTACGTTAATCATGCCGGTATCATTAGTGACTGTCAGATGATGCTTAGCAGAATTGTTATGATTAGAGATTTCACCTGTATTGAGTTTCATGCTTTCGCCATCGATCATAACCATCCCCATGTCATGGTGAATGACATAATCATAAGCGTCATGATGATCATCAAACTCCAGATCAATAGCACCGACACTACCTTCAATAATTGTATCATTGCGGAAATCTCCTTCCAATGCGATTGCCCCTACCTCAGACTTGATCGTTGTTTTATCACTGTCTACATCAATCAGTTTGATAGCACCAGCCTCAGAATTTATATTAATCTCTTTAAAATCAAGATCTTTGACACTGATTGCGCCTGCCTGACTATCTACCTTAAACAGATCCAATAGATCATCATCCTTAACTTTTATCAAAATACGCTGATCATAAGATGAGTTGCAATGCGTATCGGATACATTGATTGTATACATGCCGTCTTTGTTGCTGATTGTTAAATCATCTTCATTTATATTTTAAAAATTCTATTTTATTTTCATCGCCTTCAATAGCTGTAATGCTGCTGCAGGCGGTGACAATATCAAAGCCTTTAATGCTGCTGAATGTCTCATGATGTGTCATATGATCAGACTGATGATTCATATCTTCATCATAATAATGATCATAATCGTCATAATCATCATAATCATCAAACCAGTGCATATCATGCATATCATTCATTCCCATATGATTATTGTATCGGATCTGGTTCGGCCGGGCACCTAACGCATAACCAATGCCGCAGCAGACCGTACCTACGGCAAAGACACAGCCGGATACACATAAAATCGTTTTCAGTGTTTTATTCATCGACATGCTCTTTATCCCCTTTCAAACGGTTATATAGATTCGCAAAGCCATTAATAACAATCGGTTTTAATTTAATAAATAAATAAATTGCAGCTGTAGCAATCAGTACAACACCGCTGATACCAATTAAGCCAAGACCGATCGACATAAGTCCTGATGCTAAAGAAACCGTCAGCATTCTAAATCCTGTATATACCAGGCTGCATACAGCAATGAAGCCTGCCAACAGCACGCAGCCTAAAGCAAACAGCAGACAAACACCAACAACCACGGCCACAAAGATCAGTACCGCAAGTACAAACACCAACGGCAAGCCTACCGGTAATGCCGCAATACCAAGAAGAATCAGCGCCAATGTTTTCCAGCCATTATTGCGTTTTGGTTTCTCACGGTAAACCGTTGTTGCATCTTCGGGAAGGCAATGCTGATTGATTGCATATTCAGCACGAATCTGAGCCGCGAATTTAGCCGGTGAGCCTAAATCTCTGGCTACTTCTTCAGCATTTTCCTCGCCTGCCTCATCAAATAATTCACTTACATAATCTACAGCACTCTCAACTTCATCAATAGGAAGATTACGCAGCCGGTTTTTTAAATGGTAAATATATTCTTTCTTAGTCATTTTCATTACCCCCTTTTAGGATAGAATCCACATTCTTGCTGAACAAGTCCCATTCCGCAAGATAATACTGGCACTTTACTCTTCCTGAATCTGTTAAACGATAATACCTTCGGTTTCTGCCTTGATATTCTTGATCATATGTCTCCAGATATCCCTCTTTCATCAATCTGCGAAGTACAGGATATAATGTTGATTCTGAAACATTCATTACTTTTTTGCTTCCTGTGTCAGCTTATAGCCATATGCATCTTCTTTCTGCAATATAGCCAGCACACAGGCATCCAGCAAAGCCGAGCCTAGTTGAAATACCATATCATCGACCTCCTTAACAATATTATACAGCGTATAGTATAGATGTCAATATAATATTATTAATTTCTTTATAATATATGAACGTAAGAGTTAATTACCTGGGAAATACAACATTCGAAAAGCTTACAAAAAAATGACATGTGTATCTTAATACAAGAACTATGTCATTTTTAACTAAATATATTTGTACAGCAATCATTTGTTAAAGCTGTCTAAATTAATCTAGATTGACTCATTTTGATTAATACATGCATTTATAATTCAGCGCTTTCTGATTGCGGTTTCTGACTTGAGTGCATACAGCGGTACATTCAGCAGCCACGCTTCCTGCTTATAATCAGCCATGGAAGTTCTGATAGCTATACTTGGATTATATTTTTCTTTATAAACCCCTAAGCTTTTGGCTTTCAAATTGACTTCTGCTTTAACTTCAATCGGAATAATCTGATCGCCACTATCAATCACAAAATCTACTTCACATGAACTTCGATCGTTTGTATAGGTATAAATACTTATATCATCAATGGTTTTTAATTGCTGGCAGACATATTGTTCAGTTAAAGCACCTTTAAATTCTTTAAATAATTCACTGCCTTCCAGCAATATCCGCTGATTCAAACCAGTCATACAGCCAAGCAGTCCTATATCTACGATAAATAATTTGAAAGCCTTTAAATCCTCATAAGCCTTTAAAGGAAACAAGCCGGTATTAACACGGCTTATCTTATGAATCAATCCACAATCAGAAAGCCACATGATTGCTGTTTCATAATCTTTAGCACGCCCCCCCTCACGAACCAGTCCATAAATAAATTTCTTATTCTCTTTAGCAAGCTGTGAAGGAATGCTATTCCAGATCATACGGATTTTAGGAACAATTTCATTTGGTGCATGTTTAGAAAAATCCTGCTCATAAGCTTCAAGAATTCTCTTCTGAATCAGACGAACTTCATTAAAATCCTTTTCCTTTGTGAAATTATCTACAGCTTCAGGCATACCGCCGACAAAATAATATTGTTTCAATAAATCAATATAAGTTTGCCTGAAAGCAGAAATCATTACATGATCCTGACTTTCAAGCAAATCTACATATCGCTCATTACCCGTTGCTATTAAAAATTCTTCATACGACAATGGATATAACTTCAAAAAATCGACTTTACCCACTGGAAACGAAGTCCCCTGATGCAATGCTATTCCTAACAGTGAGCCTGCACATATAATATGATACTGTCCTGCATTTTCACAAAAATATTTAAGTGATGTCAAAGCTCGTGGTACTTCTTGAACTTCATCAAATATCAGTAAAGTATTATCCGGATCAATTTTCTTTCCTGCATACAATTCTATACCCATTATTAATCTATCTGTATCAAGGTCAGAGCTGAATAATTCTGACATTCTTGAGTTTGAATCAAAATTAATATAAATACATTCATTATAAGCTTTCTTACCAAATTCTTTCATAAGCCATGTTTTTCCTACCTGGCGGGCTCCTTCAATGATTAGTGGTTTACGATATTTATTTTCCTTCCACTGATATAATTTTTTTATTGCTAATCGATACATACAGCATCACCTCAGTTTCATTATAAATATAGTATAACCCTTAATCCTCAAAAATTACAACGAAAAAGTGTGTCAAACAACATTTTTTACATGGAATGAACGCCACTTCCAAAATTATGATTTCATTAGTTAACTATGTATTTAGCCTTAAAACTGCTATTTATTAAAAGCATTTTTAAATATTCCAAAAATAAAAATCTCTTTATCGATAATTGCCAATTAACTTATAATCAATGCAGTTTTAAATATTCATAACTAAAATAAAATAACATATTTAGATAAAAAGATTTCAAAAATAGATATATAATGCAGTATATTAACCATAATAAAATTCTATATCCTATAACATTTATTATTTATTTTAACTTCATTATCAAATGAATTAAAATACTTTATATATTCAATATTCACTGTATAAAATTTCATAGTTCCCAAAAAAATAAAAAGGAAGGAATAGAATCCTTCCAAACATTAATGCCCTATACTTATGGCGGTAAGAGCTGTACTGTGGGTATTTCTGCCTTCACCTATACTATACATTTTTCCATGTATAAGTCAATGATATCTAAATCATTCAACAAGAATCCTTTTAAGTCCTTTTAAGTATTCGATAGAATATGATTATTTATTGCGTTATTAAAAGCAGCAATTGAATGAATAAATGGTATAATTGCAAAAAAGACAGCAATCCATTCGGAACCGCTGTCTCTTGATTAGAATATTAAATAAAGCATGGCAATCGTCATACCCAAACCAAACAGGACAAGACTCTTTGCCAGATTAATCGACTGTGCCTTATCAGGATCAAGCGCCGCAATCGTAATTTTATCATCCTCAGGCGGTATTACAACACCATTTTCCTGATTGAAGATAAATCTTCGTGACAGTTTAATCAGCCATTCAGGAACTGAGGCTATCACCCGTGAAACTAAAGCGCCGATAAATGGCAGTACATGCAGCAGCAATGGCCGGTAAACGCCATTCTCAAGATTGAGCCATGCCGGCCAGCGATCCACATAAACTGAAGATCCATCTGCCTGTTTACTCATCAGCCATGTACGGACAAAACCAAAATAGACAACAGCACCGATAACGATGGAAATCAAAGCACCCTTTAAATTAGTCAATGAGAAATACGCGACAGCTTCCCCGGCATGTGCGTTCATTGAACCCAGCGTCATAGCCGCAATAGCATCCATGCTCTGATGCGGGAACATTCCTAAAATCGGCAGAATCAATGCCGCAGTCAACAAGACAGCCCCGCTGACTTATTCATTGATTTAGCTTGATCCATTTTCTTTTTGATCAGCATTCGATTCAACAAATAAAGCTACAAATAATTTAGTCATATAAGCGATTGTCAAGCCGCCCGCAAACAGGAACAGCATTTCAACACCCTTGAAGAAAAGTATCGAACTGCCTTGTGACAGTGCAATCATCTCAACAATACTTTCATGAATTAACGTTTTAGAAATATAGCCATTCCACAAAGGAATTCCACAGATTCCCAACACACCCATTAAAAAGATAAACATTAACAATTTTTTATTTTTCCCATATCCACGGATCTTGTTTAAGTCAAGCTCATGCAGATTCATGTAAACAACACCGGCGGCCATAAACAGCACCAGCTTCAATAAACCATGATTAAGAATATGCAGCATCGTACCCTGAGCGGCCAAAGTGTTATGCTCGCCCAACAAGCACTGCATGCCGATGGCCACTGTAATAAATCCAATCTGTGAAAGTGACGAACAAGCCAGCGTTCGTTTCAGATTGATCGAGAACACCGCCAGTATTGCTCCTAATACCATGGTGATAACACCGAGGATTAAAATCATCATTCCCCAGTCCGCATTATGCAGAAACATTCCGCAGCTCAGCATAATGACACCAAACACACCGCTTTTCGTTAAGATACAGGATAGCAATGCACTCGCCGGTGCCGGTGCCGCCGGATGCGCTTCAGGGAGCCAGATATGCAGTGGGAACATCCCCGCCTTTGCCGCAAAGCCCGTTAATACCAGGATGCCGCTGATCATCAGCAACCCCGGATCAGCCACAGTATCCACCGCTCCAATCAATTCATTATAAAATAACGTCTGACATTGATGATAGACCATAAAGATTCCCATCAATGTCACTAAACCGCCGACAACCGCTACTGCCAGATACGTCTTTGCCGCTTTTAATGCCATATCACTCTCATCATGAATAACCAAGACAAAGGAAGTGAAGGACATAATTTCAAAGAATACAAAAGTAGTGAATAAATCCGCTGACAGGAAGACGCCCACTGTTGCCCCCAAACTTGCCAGCATGAAGAAATAATAGCGGTTGCGGTTATGATAATGTGCGAAATATTCATCAGAGAAAATAGTGGTCATCATCCAGATAAACGCGCACAGACAAGCAAGCACACCATGAATGCCGCTTGTATCAAAGTTCAAACCTAACCCACAAACATTTTCCAAAGTTAACGTTTCACTCTGATTAAGCAAGGTCAAAGCCGCTCCCATCGTTAAAACGGTAACTAAAATCGCGAACAGATTTCTGGCATGCTTATTATAACGCCCGATCAGATAACTGACAGGTGCCATCAGCAGCGGAAAAAATACGGTGAAAATCAGCCTTATTTCAATAGTCATCGTCTTTCCCTCCTAACTGATACCCGCAATCAAATTGATTGCCTGCAGCAACGGCTGCGGATATAGTGCCACAACTATCGTAGCTGCCGATAAAATAATCAATGGTGCGCACATGAGCCAATTCGGATCATGTCCATCCGCCTGTTCACCCTTTGGCGGGAAGTAGGCCTTAACCAATAATGATATACAATATAAAGCAGTTAGCAATGCCGATAGAATCAATACCATCACACCGACATAAGCCAATGGATTGCCGCTGTCTACCGCTGCCGTAGCCAAGGCCCATTTACTGAAGAAACCGGCGAACGGCGGAACACCGATCAAACCAAAGGATGCCACCGCCATGCAGCCAAAGACAATCGGCATCTTTCTGGCCAAACCGCCAATTTCATAAATATATTCCTTATGTGTCTTATATAAGATAGCTCCTGCCGCAAAGAACAAGGTAATCTTGATCAGCGCATGATAAATCAGATGCAGCAGTGCGGCTGACATCCCCTGCGGTGTACACAGCAGAATACCAAAAATAATATAAGAAAGATTAGAAATCGTCGAATAAGCAAAACGGCGCTTAATATGCGGTGTTCTTAAAGCCATGATTGAACCGTAGAGAATCGTGACCATTGCCAGAATCAGCAAAAATGACTGTTCCCAAGAACCGCTGATCAATTCAGTGCCAAAGCTGAAATAGGTGAGACGGATCATCGCAAATATTCCTGACTTAACAACCGCCACCGCATGCAGTAAAGCGGTAACCGGTGTCGGTGCCACGGACGCTGCCGGCAGCCAGTGACTGAATGGGAATAATGCCGCCTTGACGCCAAAACCCAAAAAGGTCAGCAGGAAGACAAAACGCAGCAGCTCCTCATTGCCTTTCACAAGCATCGGATCTAGCGTGCCGCCCAAGGTGAATAATTCATTGCCGCCATACAGACAAATGAAAATAAAACCGATAAATGCCAAGGATGCACCTGCCATCATATAGATAATATAAGTCTTGCCCGCATGCCTCGCCTTGCCATCCATCGCATGCATAACTAAAGGAATCGTTGACAGCGTCAAGAACTCATAGAAAACATAAAGCGTGAACATATTGCCCGCAAAAGCCAAGCCAAGTACAACCCCAAAGGCCATGATAAAGAAAGCAAAGAAACGCTGTTCATGTCCCTCATGCTTCATATATTCAAAGGCATAGAAAGTAGTTAATACCCAGAGGATTGAAACCATCGTGCCAAAGAAGGCTGAAAGTGAGTCTACCCTGAATACAAAAGCCAGCGTATCCGTAAAGCTGAACAGTACAAACGGTTCAGCACCGTGGGTAAAGATCATCAATAAAGCTGCCAAAGCATTTAAGACCACAATACCGGCAACCCAAAAATATAACGTCTTTCGTTCCTTAAAACGGAACGTCAGCAAGCCGGCTCCTGTCAAAACAGGAAATAGCACCGGGATGATAGTTAAAACTGAATCAAGCATCTTGTTACCTCCTGTTTTAAAAGAGTGCGCTAAGCAACAGCGTCAATGAATCCATAATCGGTTTTGGGAACAACCCGCAAACGATCAAGATCACTGCCAATATGCCCAACGGCAGCCCCATAAGAATATTTACATCCTTCTTTTTCAGCTTCTTATAATTAAACGCAGAACCCGGAAAGAATGCGTCAATGATGATAGGCAGCGTATAACCAGCTGTCAAAAGTGCTGAAATCATCAGTACCGCAATGCCTAATAAACCTAACGGATTACTGAAAGCCCCCTGCGCGATATACCACTTGCTGACAAAACCGCCCAGCGGCGGAATACCGATCAAAGATAAGGAAGCAATGGTAAAGATGATCATGACAAATGGCATCTGCTTGCCAAGTCCTTTATATTCATCAACCCGTTTCAAACCCGTCTTATAAATGATTGATCCCGCTGAAAGAAAGAGCATATTTTTAGCCAATGCATGATAAATTATCTGCAGAATCGCACCGATTAAACCAAGCGGTGTCATTAAGAATAAGGCAAACAGCACATAGGATACTTGTGAAACAGTCGAATAAGCCAATCTTTTCTTTAAGACTTTTTCCTTATAAGCCAGCATTGAACCCATAAAGATCGTAAATATAGCTAAGCCAAGACAGATCGTCTGCGCAAAACTGCCTTGCAGGAAAGATGTGCCAAAAACAAAGTAAGTAACTCTGATAATGGCCAGCACACCGCCTTTGGTAATAACACCGGACAACAGCGCGGACGCCGGTGAAGGAGCAATAGGATGCGCCGCCGGCAGCCATGCATGCAGCGGAACATACCCGCTTTGCAGCCAAAACCAATCATCATCAGTAAATAAACGGTATAAAGCAAATTCTCATTGCCTACAGCCAGCTCTGGGATTAAGCTTCCGCCCGGCACAAAGGCCAGTGTAGCGGCAAAGTGATTGATAAAGAAAATCCCCAAAAGGCCCAAACCAGCGCCAAAGACTGAATAACCGAGATATTTCAAACCCGCGCTGATCGCTTCTTTGCTCTGTGTATGCAGTACCAAAGGCACGCTCAGCAGCGTCATCATTTCATAGCACAGATACATCGTCACTAAATTCTTTGCCATCGACAGGCCCATCAAGGCCGCCAGCGTCAGCATATAAAATAAATAATAGCGCGGACGATGATCCTCATGCTTCATATATTCAAATGAATAAATCGCAGCCATCAGCCACAGCACACTGATCAACAGTAAAAAGATCATTGATATGACATCAACACCAAATACCAGTGCAATTGAATCAGTAAAACGCAGCAATTCAAATTCACTCACTGGATGCATAATAAGCATAAGTACCACAAGTACCTGCATAAGCAAACTAATCAATACAACACTATTTCTTAGCTTGTCCTGTTTCAGACAACCGGTAATAAAACCAGTAAGGACAGGCAGGAAAAGCGCAGTCAGACATAATACTTCCATATCGTTCCCCCTATCCTAATAAACGCAGTCCCTGTTCGATCACTGCAATAATCGGCTGGAAAAAGATGCCGAGAATAAAATTAATCATCATAAAAGCCGCACATACGCATTTAAAGCTGAATGTCGGTTCTGCCTTAGGCTTAATTTCCCCTTCCGGTTTTGACCAGATACTGATTACGGTAGGAATAAAATAAATCGCATTCAGGATCATTGAAACAGCTAGAGCCGTCAACACAATACTCAGCTGAAGCTTGCCGCCGGCTGCTGATAAAGCAAAATAATACTTAGAAGCAAAGCCAGCAAACAGCGGGATACCAACCATTGACAAGGCCCCGACACTATAAGCTACGCCGGCAAACGGATTTAAACGGCCGGCCCCCTGAAGATCCCGGATTCCCGTCTTGCCGCCATTGGTTTCAATCAATGAGCCGGCACTGACAAACAGCAATGTTTTCGTAGCCGCATGAGCAAGGATATGAAAACAGGAAGCCGTAAAACCGGCCATATTGCCGATGCCAAAGCCCATGAAGATATAACCGATCTGCGCAACTGAGGAATAGGCCAGCATTTTCTTGATGCGTACCTCCCTAAAGGCATAAATCGATCCCATAATCATACCGACAATACCAAAGACAAATAATACATTCTCAATCTTTAATGCCTGAATGACTTCAAGTGAAAATACCTGAAAAATAAAACTTCAAAATCAGAATAATGTAGCTTTTCAGCACCAGTCCCGACAGGATACCGGCACCCGCTGAGGTTGAATTGTCATAAGCATTTGGCAGCATTGTATGGAAAGGGAACAACGCACTTTTAATCGCCAGACCAATAAAAACCAAGCCGCATACCACGGTTAACGGCAGCGCATATTCCCCGCTCCTCGACAATAAAATCAACTGTTCCTGAATATTAGGCATCAAGAGATGACCGGTAATATCATAAAGCAGACACAGACCAATCAAAAACAAACCTGATCCCAGTGAGCTCATGATCAAATAATGAATCGATGCGATAATACTGCGGCCATGTCCCTTAGCCATAACCACCGCACACGAAGCAATCGTATTAATTTCAATAAATACATAAGCGGTAAATACATCATTGGTATAAATCAGCGCTAAGATTGATCCAAAAATCAGATTGATCATGATAAAGAAATACTTTACTTTATCCGACACGACATCACTAAAAATTTCTCTTTGACCGCCTGTCACCGTCAGAAACATTAAAATACTGAATACAAATGCCATTAATGCTTCCAGCGGACCGGCTCTTAGCTCATTCCCCCAAGGGGCTGGAAAATGTCCCATCATAAAAGTGAATGATTCATTATTAGCTGTGACATTTAATAATAAACATAAAGAAAGAATTGCAACGATCAGAGTAATCAGCTGATTCAATCGCAGAGCCTTTTTCCCGTCATTCAGCAAAGCGGTTAAAATCCCTCCCAGCATTGCCAAAAAGATTGAGAAAAAGGGAAAGTTATGAATCCAATTAATACTCACGTTTTTCCTCCTCTCTAGCCAGCTTCATGATCTCATCCATATCAAAAGTATGATAAACCTTATACAGACGGATGATCAAAGCCAGTGAAAAAGCGGTCACACTGACGGAAACAACGATACCTGTCAATACTAATCCGCTCGGTACCGGATTGACAAAACGCTCAATCACCGCTTCCCCGCTTGTGACAATGGGCGCAACCCGGCCATAGATAAAGCCTTTTGCTGCCAAAAACAGGTAAACTGCGGTATCCATGATATTCAAACCGATAAACTTTTTAATCAAATTGCTCTGCAGCAGCAGATTCATAAAGCCAATGCCGAAAAGAATTACAGCAGCCGCTTCATAATAGTTATGCATGAGATGTTCCATTAGATTTCACCTCGCGTAAATAAGGCATAGAAGCCATACATCGTACAAGCTACAATCAGCCCGACACAGATATTCAGCGGCAGAATCAAGCCTCCGCTTAAGATATTACCCGGGATTCCCTTTGGAATAATATTTTCAAGATGGTTAGCACCGGTAAAGAAAGAATAGCTCTTACAAGCACAATAAGTTAATAAGCAGCCGACACTGATATAAGTAAACCGTTTAAAATTAAAGAATTTGCGGACTGCACTCTGACCAAAGGCCGTATCAAAAAGAATCAGACCGGCCCCAATGATCGCACCGCCGGAAAAACCGCCGCCCGGTGAAAGATGTCCATTCAAAATAACATAAACACCATATAGGGTAATCAGCGGGAAGATAATCATTGTAAAGCGTTTTAATATGATATTATCATCTTCATCATCAAGATCCATATCCTCATTTAAAATCTTTTCATCATCTTCATCGAAATTATTACGGTCGCGTTTAAGCAGCATCACAACAGAAATAACCGCTAAAAATAATACATTGGATTCACCGAAAGTATCAAAGGCACGATAGTCAAGAATCATTCCCGCAACCAGATTAATGGCGCCGGTTTCTTCGATGCCTGATTCAATATAGCGCTCTACAACCTCATTGCTGGCTGGATTATTCGGACTGCCGAAGGTTGGCAGCTTACTGACCGTCGCAAGCAGTATCAGTACAAATATACTGCAGATCAAAACGCCTAAGATACGATAACCAAGCAAACGCTGTTCCATCGTTAAATGCGGCAAATACTTTGCTTTTGTCTTTTTCTCTTTATGATGTCCATGCTTTAAATCATCAACGGCTTCCTCTCCGTTGACCCAAGCAACAAAACGAGACAGACCGCCCTTTGGCAGCTTAGCCATTATCGCGGGTTCCTTCCAGCATATGTGTCTTTTTCAAAGTGAGGAAGAAAAGCACACTGGTAACACCGGCGCCGACTGCCGCTTCCGTAATCGCCAGATCCGGTGATTCAAGAAACAGCCAGATAATTGACATGATCGTAGAATAACCCATAAAGATCAGGATTGCCTGCATCAGGTTTTTATAGAAAGAAACTGCCAATGCTGATATGATCAGAAATACCAGCAGCAAAATTTGAATAATTTCACTGATTTCCATTATTTTCTACCGATCCTTTCATCTATTTTTGTATTGGTTAAAATTTCTGTTTTAGCAATAATATGCGAACATACCGGACTGGCCATCCATAAGAAGATCACTGCCAGACCTAAACGCAGCACATGGAAAAAATCAAGCGCCAAAAGCATTAATCCCAAGACACAAAGCAGCAAGCCCATCGTATCCGCAATCGATGCCGCATGCATGCGGTTTAATACATAATTAAATCTAAACAATCCCAAGACTGATACCGCAATGCAGAACATTCCGGCTAACAGCAAAATTGATGCTAATATTACACGGATCATCGTTCTTCCTCCTTTTGTTTCTGATTCAATAAACGTCCCTTATGATGCAGCGTGATCACATGACAAACCACAACCCCTGACAAACAGCTTAAGAGCGTATAAATCAAGGCAATGTCAACAAGCGCCGCTTCTTTCAAGTAGACGGATAAAATACAGATAAAGATTACCGACATCGTGCAGATTACGTTATTGGCAACCAGACGGTCAGAATAACGAGGTCCGCGGATGGCCCGATAGATGCAGAAGAAAAACAACACTGTCAGAATGATCATACAGAAAATAAGCACCATATTCTTAATCGCATTTGGTTCCATATGTCCTCCTAATCCAGATCCTTATCATCCAGAATCTTCAATTCCTTCACAAATACTGATTGATCTAAATCCTCAGCAAAGCTTTCATCAACCGCTAATACCAGAAAGCGGTCACGGTCAAGATCAACCGTAATCGTCCCCGGCGTTAAAGTAATCGAATTAGCCAGCAATACATTCAGCTTAGAATGTTTCAGCACTGATTTAAACTCCGTCAGCACCGGTTTAATTTCAATCTCCCCCGGTGTAAGAATTAAATCCATGACCTGAAGATTCGCCTTAACGATTTCTACCACCAAAACGCCGTAATAACGCAGGCGGTAAACAATTCTTTTCAGCATCCGCTGATCAATCTTAAACAGGTTCTGACTGGTAATCATACTTAACAGCAGACAGATTGCGCTGCATATAACAATACCGAAAATCAAGATTTCTAAAGTGATCCGGCCATTAAAAAGAATCCACAGCAAAAGCATCCCAATAACCATTTTCCCATCCTTTCTTCCAGCTGCAACCCTGAATAACAATCAGTCTTTAATCGCCGCTGGTTCATATAATTATGAATTAGCGTAATTGATTCTGTTTGGTTCCCCTTATAAGAAAAGCAATTACCAACAATGATTGATTATAGCACTTATTTAATAATTCTTGTAGATTTAATTGACGCATAAATTAAAAAAATTAAATATTTCATTAAAATTTATAATGAAAGGAGCGATTTAATCAATAAACCGCTCCCCAGCTTGATATAATACTGTGTTTTAACTGCTTTTAACCTCTGACAACGGCGCCTTCCTTCATGATTACTTCCATGTTTTCAACAGCAATCGCACGGATGTTTTCTAATGGGTTGCCATTAATTACTAACAAGTCAGCAAACTTGCCTGCTTCAAGTGTACCGGTAATATCGCCAACCTTCAGCATTTCAGCGCCGTCTCTGGTAGCCGCAATGATTGTATCCATTGCCGAGATGCCTGCTTTTTCATTAAAGCTATACATTTCACCAATTGCGGTGGTACCGTAAGGTGTCAGACTGGAACAGAATGAATCTGAACCAATTGTCAGCTTGATACCCTTTTCCTTAGCGCGCCGCAGGTTTCCGTACACGCGGTTCAACTCTTTTTCCGCAACTGTATCACCTGGGAATTTGTCATGAACCTCTGGAATATAAGGCGGCTGATAAGTTTTGAACCATTCATTTAAGAATTGAATCGTAGGACAGAAGTAGATACCTTTTTCAGCCATGATATCTAAACATTCATCATTTAATGTCTGACCGTGAATAATCAGATGCACACCGGCCTTCGCAGAATCAAGAGCGCCGCCATAGCCTTCCGCATGTGACCAAACCGGAATGCCGACCATGTTGCATTCATCAACAACCGCTTTTATTTCTTCAAAGGTATAATGCTGATCCAGCTTTTGGTCCCAGCGCCAGATGCCGCCGCCGGTTGACCAGATCTTGATCGCGTCCGGATTTTCACGCAGTTTCGCTCTTACTGCTTTGCGTAATTCCCATGGTCCGTCAACTCTTTCGGCCCATGGATGAGATTCATTATTATACCAGGTCGGCAGCTTGTGTGAGTCACCATGACCGCATGTACGGCAGAATCCTGTACCCGTACCTACAACACGCGGACCGCTCATTACACCGGCTTCAATCATATTGCGGATGTGCAGACCTGAACGTGAAATTTCCCCAACAGTTGTTAAACCATGTTCCAGACATTCATGTGCCTGCTGTACAGCAACGACCGTTTTTTGTACCGGATGCTCCAATACCCAATCAGAATCATCATCAGTTAAATTTCCTGAGAAATGCAAATGGCTGTCAATTAGACCCGGCATAATTGTTTTGCCGCTGATATCACGTACCTCATAATCGGCCGGTACTTCTTTACTTTCACCTGCATAAACGATTTTCTTGTCATCAACTAATACCAGTGATTTCTCAATCGGTTCTCTGCCGGTACCATCAATCAGGTATCCATTTACAAATGCAACTTTAGACATAGTATTCTTTCTCCTTTTCTCTTTTAAGCCTGATTTACAAGGCTTTCGTGACAGCGCTTTCACTGTTCATGACCCTATTTAACTATGAAATCTAAGCCTTGACAACCCTGTTTCAACAAATGGGATTTTCACTGTCATAATTGGTCAATGCATCAAACTTTAAATGATTGAAGTTTTAAATCCTTTAGTGTACGCTATAGGTGTAGAAAAAAAGGGGGTTCTTATGATTCATATTGCTATCTGCGATGACAATGCATCAGAACTAAAACAGATTAAGACAATAGTTGAAAAGATTTCATTGATCGAATATGAAATCCATGAATATACTGATCCGAATGAGTGTATTCAGGCAATTGAACAGGGTATGATTTTTGACTGTTTTCTGCTTGATATCTTAATGAATAAAGACAATGGGATCGATATCGCGCAAAAGCTGCGGGAAACACATCCGGATACACCGCTGATCTTTATCACAGCGACTCCGGAGTTTGCCTTGGCCGGCTACGAAGTCAATGCCGCCCGCTATTATCTCAAACCGCTTGATGAGGTTTGCTTCCTGCGTGATTTGAAGAAGATATTGGCGTTGGCTTATGCTAAGAATAATGATTATATGACTATCAGCAATGCATCCGGACTGACGAGAATCAGACTGAGTGATATTTATTATATTGAGTCAATGCTTAGGACAATTCAAATTCATACGAAAGATAAAAATTATACGATGGTTGGGAAAATCAGTAAGTTTGAAGAATCACTGAGGCATCAGCATTTTATCCGCGTTCATAAAAGCTTTCTTGTAAATCTTCGTTATGTGCAGAATATTTTTAAGGATACGATCACCTTGGATAATGGCGAACAAATATTATTAAGCAAGCACCGCTCTAAAGAAACACATGAACAGCTGGTGAAATATATTCAGGAGCATGTATGATTGAGTTATTGTTTAAGTTATTTCTGGCAACGTGTGAAACGTTTCTGATTGTCTATTTTTTAAATAACCTGCTGACTAAAATTGATGAATTGAAGCATGAGCGGACAGTGGCATATGTTCTCTATTTTGTCTTTCAATGTATCACCTATCTGATTGACTTTCCATTCTTTTCAACGAGTACCTATTATGTGCTTTTTACCTTTAGTTATTTCATTGTTGTTTTATTTTTAATGAAATACGCATCAAGCTGATCGCATCGAGTATGTTTGTGACTTTGAACTATGCATCGAAGCTGCTTTCGGCAATTATTTTTACGGCTCTGACAGATTATGCGATGGCTGATAATCCGTTCACTTATGTATTAAATCTGCCGACACAGTTAATGGCCTGCATCATCATGGCCTTGGTCATTACCTTGATCATCGCCCTGCGTAAGATCAGCAACAACGCGGTTAAAATACTCGTAAATATTCTGATTTTTATCCTGCCGCTGACGATTCTTTATGTGTCGATGCATTTATTGGAAAATCTTCAGCCGGTCAATCTGTATTTTAACATTACCATGCTGCTGTTCTGCTACACCTTTCTGCTCTTTTTTATTATCGATCAGATCATTTACTCCAACACCCATCTGATGCAGAGCAATTTGATGCATGAGCGGCTTCAGATGCAGAGTGTTTATTACAAGGATATCGAGCAGTATAACCATAATATGTCACGTTATAAGCATGATATGATCAATCATTTAGACAGTGTCTACGGGATGCTTGAGAGTCATGAAATTGATGAAGCGAAGAGTTACTTGGAGTCAATCAGCAAGAAATTAAATCGTGTGGAAGCGGTCATTAATACCGGCAATTCTGTCATTGATGTAATTTACAACGCTAAAGCCTCCCTTGCCAAGGCCAATCAGATCGTCTGTCATAATAACATTGTTGTACCGCCGCATTTGAATATTGACAGCGTTGACTTATCTGTGATTCTTTCCAATCTGTTGGATAATGCGATTGAAGCAAGCCTGAAGCTGGAAAGCAATCGAATGATTGAATCCCATATTCATATTTATAAAGGAAATCTGTTTATCAGTGTAAAGAATCATTATAATGGTGAGATTATTTCCAGTCATGCCGTCTATCTGACAACAAAAAAGACAGTCATGAACACGGCCTCGGATTAAAGAATGTCCAGCATGTAGTAACTAAATATAACGGCACACAGAATGTTGAGCACGATGATACAACTTTCACAGTCAGCATTATGATTCCTTTAATTCAATAAAGCATTCGCCCATCACGAACGAATGCTTTTTAATTTATTTGATATCGGCAGAGCGGCTAAACATAATTCTTCTTCAAGATTTATGCTTTACCTGCCTCAGCTTGCGCTTCCAGCGCCACTTTAGCTTCCTTTGCCTCTGCCTTCTTATCGAGGACAGTCAACAGTGTCACAGACCCGAGAATGACGATACAGCCCATGATTTTCATCGGTGTCAATGGGGTACCGAAGACAATCAATTCACCGACTACCGCGGTTACCGGTTCAAACATACAGAAAATGGCAGCTGTCGAAGCACCCAGATATTTGATTCCCAGCTGTAAAGTGTAAACCGCCAGGAAAGAAGTTCCGATACCGATTATAAACGCATAAACATAAGCCATCGGTGCCATCTGTGATAAAGATAATTTACCGGTAATAAGACTGTATCCAAGCATAACAATGGCTGAGAAGATTGCCAGATATAATGTCAGCTTATAGGAATTGATTTTATTTAGCTTGAAGATTTCAATACCACTCATGTAGAAAGCATACGTACCACCCGATAATACCGATAATACGATTCCTAATAAAGCATTGCTTCCTTCCATCGATTCAAGGAAGAAGAAGATGCCGCAGGTGGCAATCAGCAGCACAAATCCCTTTACCTTTGAGATTTTTTCTTTAAATACAATTAAACCGATCAACGCTACGAATACCGGATATAAGAAGTGCAGGGTGGTTACTGTTCCTACCGGCAGATACAGATATGCGTTATACAGCAGCAGCGCGGTCGCTGTCATACCAAATACTCCGACAATGAATGCATGCTTTAAATCCGTACCGCCCATTTTCAAATCAATTTTCTGTGCCTTGCAGACAATAAATAAAACCGGTATAACGAATAGATTTCTTAAAAATACCAGTGTTTCCGGTGTTGCTCCCAGCTTATTGGCGCTGGCGCAAAGCAGCGGTGTTAAACCAAAAGCAGTTGCTGAAACAATCGTGTAAAATATTCCCTTTTTCTTGTCCATTTTTACTCTCTCTTTCTTAGTTTCTGACCTTGTGTAATTCTTCACAGAGCGCTGGCTTTAGGCTGAAGCAGCAGATCCATGTTAACTTCATGATTATTTAAGCATGAACGATTATGCATTTTCAACCGCTTTCAATAAACGGTCATTTCACTGTCATCACTGGCTTAAAGAGCAAGAAAAAAGATGCATTAGGCATCTATTTCAGTCGTTATTCGCGTTTATTTTTTATACTTTAACAAGCTGCTTTTTAAATGCAGACAGCTGGTTTCAAATTGTGAAATCAGCAGCGGCAAGGAAAAATAACTTCCATGTCCAATATCAAAGCCACAAGCTTTTAACCTTTCATACTGCTCCTGAGAGCTGATGCCTAAAGCCGCGCTTTGCGGATGCTTAGCATCACTGCACATATTGATGATTTGGCGGATATGATTTTCACATTCAGTATCGCTCATCAGCATTTTGATACAAGCCTCATCAAATCTAATTTCATTAAGCGCAATTTCATTCGTCAGTGCGAAATCATTCAGCACATGCGCATTTAAAGAAACAGCAAATCCGCTGGCTAAAAACCGATCGACAACAGCTTTAAGTTCATTCGTATGAAGCTTTGAAACAGCTTCATCGATTTCAAAACAAAGTTGTCTTGGATGGACTTCATGCAGTTTCAGCACCCGCTGGATGGACTCAACAATGTTAGGTTCCAAAAGTGTTGTCTGCGACAGCTTGATTGAAATTTTGATTTTCTTTTCACCGAGTTTTCCCCAACTGCTTAATGCTTTGCATATCGTTTCCAGTGCATAAAAATCAATGAAGCGAATCACACCTTTATTTTCAAATTCAGATTTGAAATGATCATACCATATAAAGCTGCCATCCTGTAACTGCCGGCGAATCAATGCCTGTGCCCCGGCAAGCTCATGGCTGTTTAACCAAATCCTTGGCTGGAGAAAAACCGCAAACCGTTCATTATTGATTTCACTGATTACCCTCGCAACAGCATCAGCATGATCATCGTTTGCATTCGGATGCTGATCGTGGTAATTTTGCTTTTCCGCATACATTAAATCATCGGCATGATTGACCAGGGAATCCATTTTCATCGTATCCTGCTGCCAAGTAGAACCGATGGAAGCATCAAGTTCACTATCTTCGCTAAGACGCTTACGAAGCAATGCGATACGCTGATTAAAAGCATCTTCATCAAGATCAAGGCAGATCACCACAAACTCGTCACCGCCGATCCGATAAATTGGCTCACTAAAAACACCGCATAATATATCAGCCGCTTTTTTGATAATATAGTCACCATAGCGGTGACCAAAACTATCATTAATTCTTTTCAGACCGTTGATATCAAGATAGAGTACACCGCTGTACGGATGATTTTCAAGCTTTATACTTTCAAGATCTGAGATATAACGGTTGCGGTTATAGACCCCTGTCAATAAGTCTACGTAACTCATGTACTCTAACTTCACCAGCATTTTACGCTTTTGAATATCATTAATAATATAATAAGTGATCGATTTCAGAAGATGCAGATTATTCATATTGGCAATCGGATCATCCACACCGATGAAACCGATAATCACATCATTTTCAATTAACGGTGCAGCTATCAGACTTTTGATTCCCTGAGCCGCAAGAATGCGGTATTCTTCACTGTCTTTGTTTAATGTTTCATTTACTGAGGTAATATAAAATTCATTAAATTTTTCAAACTTAGTTAGCCAGCGGCTGATGGTATCGACAGGCATATCCTTCAAGTTCTGAATTTCCTCACTGACACCTTCAGCGCACCATTCATAAGTATTGGAAATTGTATCGTTATCGTAATTAATTTCAAAGATATAGACTCGCTGTCCCTGATAATAGGCTGCCACAATGTTCAGAAGCTCATTGATTGCTGCCTGCTGATCATTATAAGCCGAGAGCGTCTGTACACATTTAAGCAAGGTTTCTTCTGTTGTCAGCCGTTGTTCGAGATCCTGAGCACGCTTTTCACTTTCGGTAATATCAACAGCAATTTCCAGACGGACTGCATGACCTGATTCAATTTCAATCAGCTTATCATTCATCATAAAGTAACGGTTAAGCGGCACATTAAAATGTGTCCATTGGTAAAAGCTTTGCTTATTCAGCAAATGATTCGTGCAGAATTCACACGGTGAGTCTTTGCCTTGAAGCAGTTTATAACATTTCTGACCTTGATATTTATTATCTTCAATTTGAAATGCCTTTTTCCCCTTCTCATTAAGATAAAGCAATTCATAAGTAACAGGATCAGAAACATAAACGATATTATCCAGATGCTTTACTATCAGTTGTTCATATTCAGCTTCCTTAGCCAATGGTGCTCACCCTTTCTTATTTACATATCCTGCGCAGCAATCAAAACATGTAAATAGTTATAATTATTTAAGTTCTATCGATACGCAAATCATAGTTGTTAAACCTTAAAAAGTCAACCCTATTCAGGATTTAAAACACAGCCTTGATAAAAAATTATCATATCAAAAATATAACAACGCCAGCCCTTAAGCAAATGCCAGCAAAGCTGCTATTTTTACCTGCCGTCTCATAAAGTATACATTGTAAGACACATAAAAAACCGGTTAAAAAGCAGAATAAAACAGCAAAATTAGTTTTACAAACATCAAAAAAAGCCTTATAATGTGATTAAATACAGTGTCTCATAAAGTATACTTTATGAGACACTTCTCGTTTGATACATAACAGCAGATTTTAAGATCTGACAAATGTAAATATAATATAATAAAAAAATCCATGGATATCATCCTTGGATTTGTTTTACACTTGGTGACTCGTACGGGATTCGAACCCGTGAATGCTTGCGTGAAAGGCAAGTGAGTTAACCGTTTCTCCAACGAGCCAAAATGGCGCCTAAAACAGGACTCGAACCTGTGACCGTTCGGTTAACAGCCGAATGCTCTACCTACTGAGCTATTTAGGCAAGTGCTTAATTATAATACCACAAGGATATTGTTTTAGCAAGCACTTTTTTTAAATTTTTATCATTTTTTCGATACCAATTTCTGCCAATATAAAGACAAACAGCCATTATTTTATGGCTGTTTAAATTCACTTATTTAATTTTTGCTAACGCATCTTCAACCGCGGCAATAATTGCCTTACTGGTTACGGTTGCACCAGAATTGTTTCTACTTCAGTTGACTGAGCTTCAACAATTTCATTTGGTACAGCTTCAATTGCCGGATCGCTAATTCCTTCTGATTCTGAATGAGAGACAATTTCAACTTTGGCGATCTTGTCACCATCCATTGTTACCTTCACTGTCAATGTGCCGCCCATACCTTCTGCTGAGCCGATATATTCATTATCTGCTGTTTCGATTTCCGGAGCGTCCTTCTTAAGATCTGTAACATCACCTAAACCAGTAGGTGTTGATTCTACCTTAGCAGCTGGTGTATAAACCGGTAATGCTTCTTTTGCTGCCGCTGCGTTCTTACCGGCGATCTGCCCGAATGTGATACATTCTGCAAGATTTGTACCACCCTGATACATTGAAGAAGTGATGCCACCTAATTCACCCGCACTGTATAAGTGAGGTATTGGATTGCCGTTCACATCAAGAATTTCAGCATTTTCATTCCGTTTAGGTCCGCCCTGAGTGTTCAGAATCTCAGGCAGAACTTCAAATGCATAATAAGCCTTACCATCAAAAGCACGCATTGTATCCGCAGGTCTGTTTTGTTCTAAATCAATACCTGTTGACGCATAATTAGAGAAATTTTCAATAGAAGCTTTCAGCTGGTCCGCTTTGGCACCGATCAAACCTGCCAATTCTTCAATTGTAGCCGCACTCACAACCTGATCTCTGAATTGCTCAGGCATGCTTTCATTAGCTGCAATCTCGTCAGCTTTAGCCTGGTCATAAACAACCCATGATTTCGTTGGGTATTGTGGGTTTTCCCAAACACCGTTGTTATAAACATGACCGTGACGTACAATTTCTGATTCATTCAAATAACGATCACCGTCAGTACCAACCATAATCAGTGAACCTTGGTTAAAATCATTCAGTGTCAGAACAGCTACCTGAGAAGCACGTTCACCTTCATTTACTTTAAATGAAGTACCGCCTAAACCAAAACCGCCTTCATATACATGCATATGCCATAAATCAGCGCCGACTTCCTGAGCCATACGCAAACCATCACCGGTATTATATAATGCACCGATAACAGCATAATCAGTTAAACCTAAATATGTTTCAACCATTTCCGCATTATCTTCAAAACCACCGGTACATAATACAACACCATTATTGGCGCGAACATTCATTGTTTTACCGTCACGTTCAACTTTCACACCAATGATTGTTTTTGATACTGGATCCTGAATCAATTGAACGGCCGGACTTTCAAACCATACGTCGATCTTATCAGAACGATCTGTTACATTCTTCTTTAATAAACGATATAATTCACCGTCGCTGACACCCTGATGAATCGTATCCAATGATATATTATCTGAATCTTCAAATTCAGGATATTCAGGGGACATATTGCCAATAACAGGAACCCCTGTCCAAGACATAAACTGTGATCTGTCAGCGCCGAAATCATTAGCTAATGTATCAGCCATATTCGCTACACCGGTTGCAATTACTCTCAGCATTGATTCCGGTACATCCGTATCACCGGCAAGCTGTTTGTAATAATTCAATGTTTCTCAACATCACCATGTCCATTTGCGAATAACTGACCGGCATATTTGCTGTTACCGCCAGATTCACCTTCACTCATCTTTTCTACAATCAATACAGTAGCACCTTCTTCAGCAGCTGTCTTGGCTGTTACGGCACCAGCGGCACCAAACCCTGCGACAACAACATCATACTGTGCGTCCCATGCAATCGTATCTGCGTAAGTGTAATCACTTTGAACCGGTGTCTGTGTAGTAGAACAGCCGGCAAGAACTGTGCAGATCATCATGCTGCTTAAAGCTAATTTCAATAACTTTTTCATTCTTAAATCCCTCCTGTCCATATTTTATCATGCTAAATTATTATCATAGTACGCCAAAATATTTTATTTTCAGAAAATTTATGCTAAACTGGAAACATGGAAAAACATGAGTTAATACAAAAACGCAGCACTGACTTTGTTGCCCACAATATGCTGATGAATTATTGGCTATGGATGATAACCAGCTGCTGGTTGAAAGCTTCATTAAAAACAACGAACTTGATATTCATTTTGATGTCAATCATTTTCATTTCTGCATTACCGGTGTTGATAGTAAATATAATATTTACACAGAATCTGATTCCTTTGATCATGATGTAAAAAAATATTATATGAATATGAGGTAATCTATAAAATTCTCGAAGAAAATCATTATCAAGGAAACTGTTTTCTAATAAAGGTTGATAATTCAAAAAAGGTGGCTGTACTTTTTAGTGAAGCTGATGATCCTCTTTGTCCGCCGATTGCAGTGGCAAGCAAAATTGATACAACGATCAAAAATCATTACCATGAACGAGCCGTACCTATCGCTACCTCGCTGGCTGTTGATTACAGCGGTTATGAATCTATTCATTTAGCCTACGAAGAAGCCAGAAGGCTTAATCTGCTTGCCTTTTTCGGAATTCATGAAGAAGTAATCACACAGGAGCTGGTAAGTCAGATCACGATTGAATGTGCCTGACCTTGATCGATGAAAATTGCCGTAAGCTGAAATATTTATGCTGCAATGCTTCTTTGGAAGAAATTCTGCATCAGACTGACATTCTTTTTAATCAGCTTGTACATTCTTCGTTAAGTGCTGAATGCTTTAATACGGCATTTACCTTGTGCGAGATGACCGTCCTGTTGTTTCAGAAGGTTTATAAGATCAAAAATATACCAAAAACAAAAACGTCAAAAAGATTATGATACACTTGAAGCCTATACTGAGGATCTAAAAAAACGGCTGACGATGATCTATAACAGCTGTCCGGATCAGCGTTACACGCATAATGTTTTATTAGCACTTAGTTTTATCATGGACAACTATACACAAGATATATCACTTAAGGTTATCTCTGAATATACGAATGTTAATTCTACATCACTCAGCACGGATTTCAATCGTGAAGTATCCATGTCAATCAGCGAATATATTTCCAAACTTAGAATTAATAAAGCAAAGGAACTATTAAAGACTGATAGGGAGATTGCTGAAGTTATGAATACTGCGGGTTTTACGAATATGCGTTATTTTACGGATATGTTTAAGAAAGAGGTCGGTATGACACCGCTGGCCTATCATAAAAAACATGCAAAAAAAGCTATGTGGAATGTGAGTAAAGAATCGATTCTTTCTGAACTTTGGATCCTATAGTGTTACTGAAATAATAGGAGCTTTAAATCTGTGAAAAATACAGACTTAAAGCTCTCTTTTTATGTAAAGTAATTATAATCCGCTGACCAAAATTCTGAAAGAACATCATATGTAAACTTTGGCTTATATACTTTTCCATTATTTGAAATGATATGTAACAGACCCTCTTATTTATCTATCAATTTCAACAATCAAACCTGTACCCGCTTCTTTACTTGGAGTGGTATTCCACAGCGCCTTTTTACAGAATAAATCAGTATCATGACAGATATAGAAATCATGTATTGCCTGTCTGCCGATATAATCACATGTTTTCTCAACTTGTGATTCAGGCACTTCATCAATTCGCAGATGTGATCCGCCAATGTAAGTATGAATATGAGAGCATCCTGTTAGCTTTTTTGCATATTCCATGATATTACAAATTCCATAGTGGGCACATGCCGCGACAACACTTACATCCTTACCATTTTATGACGATAGCAAAGCTGTGTATCTTCATCTACAACATCATCGCACCATTTTCCATTGATTAAAACCTTGGCACGCTGCGGATGAATGTGTTCAAAATCATCGGTTCGCTCTGTTATACCCATAAAACATAAATTATTGGTGATCCAATATGGTTCACGGCTAACCTGAACATCAAAATAAGGTTCAAGCTCCTTTTTGCTTAGATCCAATCCGGAATTATGATTCTTCTGAAAATTCCAGCGTTTTGCAAAAATTCTTTCATCAGCAACTAAGAGCTTAGGTTTGCGAATCATGGCATGATCCTTGAAATACTTAATTAAGTATTTTAAACCACCTGTATGATCGCGGTGACAATGACTCAGCACCACAATGTCTACAGTTCTTAAATCAATACCTAATGCTTCAGCATTTTTTATAAAATTATCTGAATAACCGCAATCAAACAATACTTTCTGCTGTTCATCTTCGATCCATGCAGAAAAACCATGTTCAGCATTCAGATAAACACAAAACAAACTATTATTCTCTGCCAACAATGTTACTTTCATAGACACCCTTTCCTGATTCGTGCAAGAACTTGGGCAATACTTGCTTCATCATTCGTACCAATTACCGCATCAGCAAGTGTCTTCAACTCAATGTCCGCATTGCCCATGGCAATTTTATATCCTGCAAGCTGAAACATCGATATATCATTCTTTGAATCGCCAAACACACAGATTTCCGCTCGTCCAACACCGCAGACAGCCGCAAGATATGAAAGCGCACTTCCCTTATTTACTGATTCAGCTGTGATTTCAAGCAGATTTGAAGATGATGAAGTTACCGTAATCGGATGACGTTTGAATATGTCAAATAACAAATTTTTAGTTCTATCATCTTGCGTTGGAATCATGATTTTATGGATTCTTTGCGGAATGATTTTTAATGGCTGAATAACAGTGTGTTCCAGATCTGCAAGTATAGCCAATTCATTATAGCGCTGAATCATGAAGCTTCTTGTATTATCTGAACTAAAATAAATGTCTCTGTCATTTTGGATAATGTACGGAATTTCATATTGATTGCATATTCCTAGTATTAAATCAGTAATTTTTTGATCTATCCGGCTTTCTTTCAATACCTGATTGTCTGATGACTGGATGAACGCACCATTCATTGCAATCATCCAATTTGCTTTAATTTCACTCATATAGAGTTTCATCATACCTGGATATCTCCCTGAACATAGAACAATGATTATCCCCAATGCACTTAACTGCCTGATTTCTTTTTTAGTTTGTTTCAGAATACAATATTTTGAATCCAACAGAGTACCATCAAGGTCAAACAGGATCATTGAAATTTTATCCATTCTATCAATAGGCTAAGAAAGTTTTTGGATTATCGATGAAAATCTTCTTGATTACTGCATCATCAATACCATAATCCTTCATCATATCTGGTAGCTTTGCAGGTATAAATGCTAATCCTGCTCTCCGCCGTAAGCCTGAAGGTAAGATGCCCTGCCCCAGTCACCGCCGATCATGATATGATCCGCATAACCCATAGCACTTAATTCCTTAATCAATGTCATAGTTTCACAAAGCGGATGATATTTAACTCTGGCAACACAGTCATATTGAATGGAAACACCTAGTTCAAGTACTTCTTGTGATAAATCAAATCTGCATTACGGTCTAAATGTCCAATCATGATTTTTTTGGATCAGCACCGGCTTCTATCAGAAACTTTGCCTGTTCATAACCCATAGTGCCCATATGCGTATGCGTTCCGATAGGAATGCCGGTGTCTGCACTGACGCGAGCAACCACACGCATCATTTTTTCTTCAAGCGGTGTTATTTTATAATAACTGGTTCCGCACTTAACTAAGCCGGGCAATACATCTGAATGTTCTATAAAAGGGCCGCAGAAATCATTAACTTCGATTCCCTCTTTCACTTCCGATGTGATGATTTCTACTAATTGATCAACAGTATATTTATGTACAAAATGAGCCTTATCATAAAGTGCACCGCGATGAAATCCGGTAATAGCTATCAGATGAACATCACTTCCCTCGGCAATCTGTTTCAATTCACGAATACCTCTTCCTACACCAAGCGGCTGCATATCAATGAGTGCATCGCCGCCTGCAGCTTTGAACTTCTTCAGCTCCAATTGTGACTTTTTGATGTTTTCAATACCGAAATCCTTATCTTCAAGCACTTCCATCCCGCCTGATTTCCAAACATGATCGTGAATATCTGTAAAACCAAGTTCATCCGGAAGTATTTCTCCATTAACTGTTTTAATTGTTTTCATTGTCTTTCACCTACGCATTCACTGGTCCAAAAATAACTCTTAGAATCGCGACAATTGCCAGCCAGAGTGTTGACCAGTCAGAATGTCCCGGCACATAACCAAAATTCAGAAGATATGCAAGAGCAGCACTGCCGCAGATTACCACAATACCCATAATAAAGGTAGTAATAATCGTACCCTTCCAGCCGCCCGTCGAATTGGCAAAAACACCTAATGTACAGCCGCCGAAGAAAAGCGGGATAACACTTGGTATCGCAATGATCGGTGACCCAAGTGCTGCCAAAATCAATACACCCGTAAACTGTCCTACAACGGTTGTCAGAAAGCCAAGCATTGCTGCTGTCGGCGCATATGACCAGAATACAGGTGAATCAACTGCCGCAATAGCCCCCGGAACAAGTTTATCCGAAAAGCCTTTAAAAGCCGGTATCAATTCATTCAGGAACATACGTACACCTGACAGCAGAATATATACGCCAACCGCCATTGTAAAGCCCTGATTCATACCATATAAAATCCAATTGGTTGCACCGGATTTAGCCGCAACGATCTCTTCTCCGCAGATCAGGATAATACCGACATAAATAATCCCCATAATAATGCTGTATGCTACAACTGAATCCTTGAAAATTGACAACCATCCCGGCAGGTCCAGATCTTCAGCACTTTGCTCTTTTTTGCCGAACAGCTTTGAAAGCTGAATTGTGATGATACCTGAAATACATAAATTATGTCCCAATGTCAGCGGTGTATCGCCAAGTAAAGGGGTCAGGAATCGTCTCAGCAGCGATGGGAACAGCCACCAATAAATACCGCAGGCAGCTACTGCACTGATAAATAACGTTGTACCTGTGAAACCACACATGCGGTACAAAAAGAATGTAATAAAAGCACTGTCACAATATGCTACATGACCTGTTAAAAATATCGTTTTGATGGGTGTAAATTTAGCCAGCAAAAGATTAACTATCCATGCGGTAATCATCACCATCCCCACATTTCCCATACCGATAACCGCTAGTTCATCAATATAAGCATAGACTGCCGTCCACATATCGGTACTTACACCCTGAATCCCCATTCGGACTGTAAATAATTCAATCACCGCCTGAGAAGCATTTTTCAGCTGCCCTGAACCAACGCTCAAAATCATCATACCAACGATTGTTTTAATTACCGAAACAACTGTACTCTTAGCATCCTTTTTCTGAAAAATACAGCCAAGCAATACAACTAAAGCCATAAAATATGCTGGTGTCTGAAATATTTGTCCTGTGAAAAAATCCAGTATCGATTTTAATAGTTCCATGTTCTACCTCCCTTTATAGCAGATACTCTCTGGTCAATTCCTCCAGTTTTCCTAAATCAAAATAATTGACAACGGGTACAACGATCGTCTCTGCACCCTTTAATGCATCCTGTACTTGTGATACCAATGCTGTACTTGTATAAATTGCATTAAGATCATTCTTCATCCCGGTAATGCTTGAAATATCATAGACCTCTACCTCTGCATCAAAATTCATTTTCTTGAACACTGAATCCAAATTCATTTTAAGCATCAGTGAGCTGCCAGCTCCGAATGTACAGCAAACACCAATTTTATATTTAACCATAATTGATCACCTCCCAATTTTTAATATCCTTTACTTTCCCAATCGCTAAAGCATGAAGATAGCTTTCACTGATTGCCTCTACAAATTCAACTGTTTCCAAGCATTCTTTAATCGTTTTGCCAACACAGATCAATCCGTGATTTTCTAATAAAACAGCATTTTTATTTCCTAGATAACGGATAATTTTTCATTGCATGCCGGTGAATCAGGAAATTCAAACGGTGCCAATTCCACACTTCCCTTACAATGAAATTTCATTCCATATAAAATAAAGGGTATTCCTTGGCCTGCCAGAGCAAGAGCTGTTGCATACCTTGAATGGGTATGAATAATACAATTCACATCTTCTCGCTGCTGATAAATATTTAAGTGGAAATACGTATCTCTTGAGCTTGGTGAGGGCTGTGAAACATATGTACCATCAGCTTTAACAATATTAAGCTTATTGTCAGTCAGCTCATCATAAGACAGTTTACTTGGACTCATTAAAATCTGTTTATTATCCAATCTTATTGAAATACTGCCTTTATTTACCCCGTCGCTCACCAATTTTTGCTGTTTAAGAAACTTAGCAGCTGCAATTAATTCTTTACTGTTCACTTTTTTCTTTCCTCTTTTCTTCAATAAAATCAATGATTTCATCTGCTGTCTTGGCACTTCTGAAGAAGCCAATATTTAAAGGATCGTTTAAACCTGTGAGAGATCCTGCAAAGCCGTAAGATGCGATGTATTGTCTATTGATGATAACGCAAATAATAAATCTACCGGATCATTTTCCGGATGCCCGAACACAACCGGTTCTTTTAATCTAAGAATACTGATACCTACCTTGTAAGCATCTTTACCGCTTCTTGAATGCGGAAGTGCGATCCCCTTTGAAATGACAATATAGGTACCAATCGTTTTTACTGTGCTGACCATACTTTCTATATATTCATCACCTACACAGCCATTTTCTTTCAGCAAACGTCCCGCCTCTCTAACTGCCTGTTCCCAATCCATTGCCCGATAATCAAGCTCAATCATATTCCGGCTAACCACATCTTTAAGCATCAGCTCCCCTTCCTTTCCTTTCCTATTTTTAAATTTAATGTTGAATTCATCACTTAATTCCTTTATAAGTTTATCTTCCTGATAGAAGCTTCCATATTTATTCAATACTTTTAAAAATTTACTTTCATCAAGCTGCAGCCATCCACGCTGACGATTAAACAACTTATCAAGCTTTCTGGCATCTTCTTTTGTTATGAAAGGTGAGACTTTAACACATTCGATCTCTTCGCTAAACAAATCTAAATCAATAGTAGAAACGATAGCATCAATATTATAATGAGTCAGTGTATCTTTTAATTCGTAGAGTGCGATTGTTTTAATAATGTTGACCTCATAGAGTGAAGAGAGTTTAGTTGTCAGCAGATAAGAGGTGCCGATGCCGGAATCACAGACTATTACAATATTGGGATAATGATTTCCCTGATAATTTTTTGTTTCCATAATAGGTATAAAATGAATGGCAATATAGCCAATTTCATCTTCAGATACCTTCATGCCAATGATTTCTTCCAAAATATTGATACTGTTATTTACTGCATGAAATACTGTAGAATACTTTGTTTTAATTTCAGACAACAGAGGGTTTACAAGCTCAATATGATTTTGTATACGATAAATTGCCGGTTTCAAATGGAATATCAGATTCTTGTAAGCTGTTGAATCATGAGATAATGCAAGTTTTAAATCTTGATTGATGGCATCGATGAGTCTGCATACGATCCATTGAATTTCAGCATAGTTGTATTCATCACTCTTCACAGACATTACACTCACCCCATTTAGCAGCAAGTATGACAGGTAGCTTATTTCATCAAGCGGTATATGAATACCTAGTTTCTCAGAGAGTGAGATCAGCATACTGCCCATAATTTTAAACTCATTTGTTCCGCGTATACTATCCTGCTGTAAAGAAGTTAGATTAATATATTTACCCATTTTCATCCTAGCTAATGAAATTCAATGCATGATATAATATAGAGGAATGAATTTTCCGTAGGTCTTTTATCAAGTGAATTAATACATTCATGCATAGCATCGTAGATTATTTCAATTTCATAATCATCCCAATACTTAATAAAGTGATTGCATATACTAGCAAGCCGGTATTTATCAAGACTCATCACACATTGACTATCTGCATTTTTCATATAAATTTCCAAAGCCTGTGTCCGAATCGCTTTTTCTTCTCCGGACATTTTCATGCCATATCGCGAATTAGCGATGATTTGTATAGGAATCTCGGTTAAAGTATTCCTTAATTTCTTAATATCATTGAGAATCGTATTACGGCTGATATTCAAACTCTCTGCTAATGTAGAAATCGTTGTATAGCCTTGTTTCAGAGCCAAAATACTGAATAAGAATTCAAGTCTGCCCTCAGGAGAAAGAATATTCAAATACAGGTCAAATTCGTAAATCATCTGATTGATTTTCTGAATTGTGACGGCATTTTTATTGATGTAGCAGCCTTTTTTACTGGCATGAAATAATGATTCGATATTACGGTATAATAATTCATCATCGATCGTATTCAAATCATTTTGTATAGTTCGCTGACTTACGGTGAACATTGCTGCCAGTTCAGAAACAGTACTGGGTTCCGGACTGTCCTTAATCACCTTCAAGATTTCAATCTGCCGAGTATTCACGTTATACCTCCTTTGTATGTTTTTCTCTTCTCAAAGTATCGCTTTCTACAATTAAATGTTAACACCGTGTTTTAAGAAGCAGAAGACCAAAGCTTTGCATAAACTTACGCAAAAAAATATAATATCAATATATAAATCATATACTAAATATTTCAGTGATGATTTTGGTAATTTTTTCCTTTTTTATCATCATAGTTAAGCAAATAAAAAACTCACCGTTTTATAACAGTGAGTATCTTTTTTATTGGTGACTCGTACGGGATTCGAACCCGTGAATGCTTGCGTGAAAGGCAAGTGAGTTAACCGTTTCTCCAACGAGCCAGAACTGCATTATCAGCAGTGCTTTTAGATTATAGCAAATACCCATAGATGCCGTCAATACTTTTTTTTAATTTAAGCTTACTTTCCTGAACAAATCAATTGTTTAAATAGTGAAACAGCCATCAGATTCATTTACTTTCGGCTATCTGCGGCAATGCCCTGCTTACCTTTTGCTTCCACACACCACTGATGAACCGCAGAATAAACACACCGGCTCGAATCAATTCATCGGCTGCCATTGCAATCCAGATGCCGACCAATCCCCAGCCCCATTGCACACCTAACAGATAACCGACTCCCACAGCAATTCCCCATGCTGACAGCACACCGGCAATAACCGGCACCTTCACATCATAGGTCGCAACTAACGCGCGGGTCATTGCAATGTTCACCGACCGGCCTACCTCTAAGGCAAACTCCACAAAAACGATCTGTTTCGCCAATGCGAGTATTTGTGGATCATTCGTAAATATGCCAAAAATCAAATCGGAATTAAAATAAATAACGCCCGTTAAGCCAACCGATACCGCAATCGATATAAATACACAGTTCCATACTTTGCGGCCAACCTCATTCAGCCGCCCGGCACCTACTAAATAACCGATGATAATCTGGGTAGCCTGGGCAATCGCCATAGAATAAATATAAGCTACATTCGCCATCATACTGCAATACACCTTTGTCGCAATCACTGCCGTACCCATCATATTGATAAATTTCATGATGATTGTCTGTGATAAATTATAAGACAATGCCTCCGCACCTGAAGGCAGTGATATATACAGCAGCTTTTTACATGTCTCAACAGGGAAAGGCTTTAAATAAGACAGCTTCAGCTCAGCATAGCCTCTAAAACGAAACAGCATAAATACCAAGGCCAAACCGATCAGCTTACTGAAATTAGTTGAAATCGCCGCCCCTACAATTCCTAGTCTTGGGAAAAAGAAATAGCCATTGATCAGCAACGCATTACCGATGATATTTAACAGATTCATTATCACCGAAATAGTCATGACTTGCTTCATCAATGCATAACTGCGCAAAATTGCTGAGAACGTTAAATACATTCCCTGTACCAAAATAAAAACTGCCGACAATCAAAAGATAAGAAGCCGCTTCATTGAAAATTTCTTCCGGTATTGAAAGCAGCTGAAAGACAGGCTTATAAAACAGAAACAAAACAACCGTGAGAGCAGCACTGAAAAAGCCCATAACGGCCAGGGACACATTGCATACTTCAGAAACCTTATGCTCATCCTTAGCACCAATATATTGCGAAATCATGATCGTTATACCGACACTTGTCATATTTAAAACAATGATAATCAAATTCATAATCTGATTGCCATTACCAATTGCTGCCACTGAACTTTGTGAAAACTGGGACAGCATGATCTGATCGACATTGCCAACCAGCATCTGCAGCAAGAGTTCGATAAAAATCGGCACCGACATCATAAAAACTTTACGTGAATCATATTTTTCTGACAGCATAAACAAGTCCCCTTTGCATTAAACATGTTTATGATACAGCAATTTCACTAAATGTAAATATACAATTCAGATGATAACGCTAACACTTTTTAAAGGCTTACTTCGCCTACATAATTCACTTCAAAAATAGCCTTCACCACCTGCGGATCTAAGGTTTTGCCAAGCGCCCACATCAGTTTTGTAACCGCTGCTTCACTTGTCATGTCAAAGCCTTGAATCACACCTTGCTTCAGCACCTTCTGACCTGTCTGGTAGATGGAAAAATCACTTCGCTCATACAAGCATTGGGAACATACCACAACACTGATGCCATGATCTACCAATAACTGCAGCTTAGCAATTAAATCACGGCGTATAAAATGCAGTCCTCCGGCACCAAAGGCTTCAATGACAATACCCTTATAACGCATTGATACAAGCAAATCAAAAAAGTCAGGATTAAAGCCGGGCGTCAATTTAATTAAAATCACTTCGCTGCATAGATCAGCCTCCAGTTTAAAATCACCGGTACGCTTAGGCAGCAGTTCACGATGAATGGTTAAACCACGGGCATCAACACAGCCTACAGGTTCACAATTAACACTTTCAAATGCGTCAAAGCCCATCGTTCTTACCTTAACGGAACGCGAACCAAGAATTAATTTACGATTAAAAGCGACAAACACACCGCAGCTATCACTGGCAGCCATCGCAATCGCGCAGCGAATATTATCATATCCATCACTTAACGGATGTGACAAAGGCAGCTGTGATCCTGTCAATACAACGGGAATCGGCAGATTGCGCAGCATAAAACTTAAAGAAGAAGCGGTATAAGCCATCGTATCCGTACCATGCGTCAGCACGATGCCATCGACCTCATCAACATGAAGGGCAATTTCTCTGGCTATCACCTGCCATTCCTCTGGCTGCATATTAGAACTATCAATCTTCATCAGGTCAATACAGTCAATGCTTATATCGGATTGCGGCGGCAGAAAATCAAGCAATTGTGAGCTTGTCAGTTCAGGCTCCAGCCCTTCCTCACCTTTAGCGGATGCGATGGTGCCGCCCGTAGTAATCAATAATAATTTTTTCATAAATGCTCCTTATTTTTTATTTATCAACCGTGCCGGCTTTTCAGAGTGCATAAAATAACCCATCACACAACCTATAATGGCCGGTATCAGCCAACCCAGACCAAGATTAAACAAAGGCAAAGAAGATGCCCAAGCACTGATGCCCGGAAGCAGGATACCCGCATTTTTTAAGCCATCAAGCAAAGAAAATGGAAATACAAAAAGCATACCGCACAGCATGATTCGATTATGATCTTTCAGCCACGGATCAAGCAATGAAACCACAATCAGCACGACTACGATCGGATATAAAACAATCAATACGGGCAGCACGATTTTAATCAGCATGCTTAAACCCACATTAGAAATCACAAAGGAAAATAAGCATACACCAGCCAATACCCAGCGGTAAGCTAGCTTTGGAAAATGTGAACAAATAAAATCAGCGAAAGAGGTGGACAAACCGATGGCTGTAGTAAGACAAGCTAAAATCACCGCAGCGCCAAGAATAAATCCTCCTAAACCACCAAATAAGTTCGTGAAGCATAGCTCAGCAAAGCACCGCCATTAGCAAATAAATCCATTGTCGATGTCTGCAGACCGATCAGCGCCAATGCCGCATAAACAAGAATCAGCAGCAGGCCCGCCAGACAGCTGCATAAGAATGCCGATTTTACCATGATTTTATGATCAGTAATCTGAAACTGCTTCAATGCCTGATAAACAAGAATGGCAAACACTAAACCGGCAAAACCGTCTAATGCCAGATACCCCTCAATGATGCCCTTAAACAGCGGAATTTCCAGATACTCACCCCGCGGCATGCCTACACCGCCCAGCGGATTCATTAATGCTGCGATGAATAATGCCAGTATGGTAAGCAGCAGAATCGGTGTCAGCACTTTACCGACAATATCAACAATTTTACCCGGTCTAATACTTAAAAGGAAAGTCAGGCCAAAGAATACTGCAGTAAACAGCACTGAAAAAAGCATTGGTTGATTGTTTATGTAAGGCAGCAGACCAATTTCAAAGGATACCGAACCGCATCTTGGTAACGCAAAGAGCGGGCCGATGCATAAATAAACAGCAAAAGACAGAAATAAGGAAAATTTCTTTGACACTCTTGACGCCAGCTCATCCATTGAGGTCCCAGCGATAACCACAGCCATAACACCCGCAACCGCGATTCCTACATCACTTAAAACAAATCCTAAAAGTGCAATCGGCGTACTGCTGCCCGCAAGCTGAGCCATAGCTGGTGGAAAGATCATATTTCCGGCACCAAAAAAGATAGCAAAAATCATACAGGATAATCCTGCAATTTGTGATAAACTCAATTTTTTCATAATCGTCTCCCTCTCTTTAAATATAATAACACATTCCAGCTCAGAGGCAGACTCGCACAAGAAAAGGATAACAGACGCTGACCGCATGTTTATAAGATATTATTGATAAATTTTTATGTAGTTCATGACTCATGCCATACGTCCTCCGCTTTACTAATCATTATAGCATAAAAAATTTCCTATTCACTACAAATCATAATTTTATGTGTGCTGACAAGGATGTAAAACTATCAGATTTAGCTTAAATTTATGATGAATATGCTATGATAGTACCAAAAGAAATGAGGAATTGTATGAAAACTCAATTAGTTCTATTAGGCTGCGGAACACCCAATGCATGCCCTAACGCATCTGGACCCGCCTCCGCCGTTACTTATGGTGAAGACAGCTATCTTTTTGACTGTGGACCGGGTATTGTCAGACAGGCAGCAAAGGCATATCATCAGGGAATTGACGCATTAAGAATGGATCGTTTGAAGTACGTATTCATCACCCATCTGCATTCTGATCACACGCTTGGCTTAAATGATCTGATCCTGACACCCTGGGTGCTTGAACGTCATGAGCCGCTGCATATTTATGGTCCTATGGAATTAAAGCGATGGTTGACCATCTGATGCTGGCTTATCAGGCTGATATTCAGCTGCGCATTCATGGCTTTGAACAAGCAGATGCGAAGGCCTGCCAACCAATCGTTCATGAGATTGAAGCCGGTGTTGTCTTTCAGAATGACACAGTCAAGATAGAAGCCTTTGCGGTCAGTCATGGCGATTGGCCTTGTTATGCATATAAAATCATTACCCCAGATAAAACGATTGTCATCAGCGGTGATACTTGTCCGTTAGACTTAATGATACAAAAAGCTGAAAACTGTGATATCCTGCTTCACGAAGTATATTATGCTGCCGGTCTTGCGCAGCGGACACCCGCGTGGCAGAAATACCATGCTTCCATGCATACTTCTTCCTATACGCTAGCGGAAATTGCGAAGGCTGCCCAAGTCAAATTATTAATTACGTATCATCGCATTTATCATATGAACATACAGGATAACCATGAAGATATCACAATTAAAATGCAGGAACATGACAAACTCATCGAACAGGAAATCAGAGAAATATACGACGGTGCTTTGGCTATGGGCAAAGATTTAGATGTATACGAATAACAATCATCACATAGAAAAATAGGAAGCTTTAAAATCATGATGCAATGAAATAAAGCTTCCTATTTATTGTATGAGCTATAGCTCAGCTTATTAAACTTATTTAGCTAATGCTTCTTTAGCAGCATTCATACCGCCTAATTTACCTGAATTTAAGGCAAATCCAGTTGCCAGACCCTCATATGAAGGATAAGATGTAATATTGCCATAGAAACCACCGGCATCATTCCCCACAACATACAATCCCTTAACCGGTTCCAGATCAATATTAACTGCCTGTAATTTTTCATTAACGCGTACACCGCCTAATGTACCTAAATTACTGATCTGCATCTTAACAGCATAGAAAGGACCGTCGCTTACCGGATAAACCAAGTTTTCAGCACTCTTGCCGAATGGATCAGCTTTAGAAGCACATGCGGCATTGTATTCTTCGATATTGGCAGCGAAGCGTTCAGGATCCATACCGGTATTTTTGCCAGTTCTTCTAAGTTTCACCCTTAAATACATTTCCTTGCTTAACGCCTTCTTCAGCTAATTCCACAAAATCAGCCGGATCAAAATTAGCACCGCCAACCGCTGGGTCAGTCACTAAATGTTTGCCTTCTGTATAAGCATTTAAAGTTGCAGTATCCACAACGATATAATAGATACCGCCAACTGAATAGCCCAGATTTGATGTATACGCTGTATCATAAACAGCTTCTTCATTACCAAAACGGTTACCTGAACGGTCAATCCATAATAATGGTGAACGAACGATCTGATTGAATGGTGAAGAAGCTAAACTTACTTCCGTTGGATTAGTTGCTGCTACAATACCTGAACCATGCAGCAGTGAAGATTGAATATCCCATTTTGCAGCACCGGCATTCCATGCCATCTGTACACCGCTGCCTGTTTCACCCCATGTAGAGATGTATGGCGTATGATAATATTCACTCATCATATCAGCATTGCCTGCAAAACCACCGGTGCCCAGCACTACTGAATCAGCATGTACAATTAATTTACTGCCATCTTCTTTAGTAGCGATAATCCCCTTAACAACACCGTCTTCGATGATTAATTCATCGCATGTAGTATTCATTCTTAAATCAAGACCGGCAGCTACCATGTTATCTCTTAATACATCACTTGCGGCTATATCCGTAGGTGCATAAGAGAAAGTATCAAACCAGTGATAGATCCGCCATCTCAGACCATCTGCCTGATGAGCCAGCTGCGGTGCTTCCGGATTGACATGGAAAGTCAAGCCATAGCTTTCTAAGAATTCGATCGTATCCGCACTTGTTTCAATAATTTCTTTTGTTAATGGTGCGTAATTAATAAAATGACTGTAATCATTTAAAGTTTGGAATAACTCTTCTGTCGTAATAGCCGCATATTCCCCGCCAGCTTCTTTCTGCAGGTGACTTTCTACCGCAAAAGGTCCGCCGGAGAAGAATTTACTGATACCGCCGACATTGCTTGTCTTTTCAACACATAATACATTAGCGCCCTCTTTTAAAGCCGCTCCGGAAGCTGATAAACCAGATAAACCAGCACCAACTACCACTACATCGACAGTGATTTCTTCATCATCCGCCTTTACAACTTCTTTTTCTTCAACATCGACACCGGCTTGTTTCAAACAGTCCTTACTGGCTTCGATGATTGCTTTGCTTGTCATTGTTGCACCGGAGACAGTTTCTACTTCAACCGTATTGCCGTCAATGATTGCCTGCATAACTTCTGGTGCGGCTACCTGACCGATTTTATCAGTTTCAGTTGTGGCATTTACCTTGCCGTCAGTAATCTTTCCATTTTCATCAATCGTTAAGGTTACTGTTACATCACCGCCGTAACCGGCTGCCGCTGCTGTATATTCACCAGCTGTAATCTTACCTTCAGGCAGATCAGATGGTTTGTCATTACTGGCAGTACATCCGCTCATAACCATAAAGATTGAAAGTGAAAGCGCCGTCAACACTTTCCATGATTTATTCTTCATATGTCCCTCCATTTTTGTTCTGATACCGAACAATCACACTAATAATTTAACAATTTCACATTAAAATGTCAATGAAATTTTGATATATTTTTCACATTTTAGTATGTTATCCGAACATTATAATTCAGCCACGCATCGGTTGAAGCGGTGTGATCATTACTCTTACAAAATGACATGGCTAACACTATGAAAGTGCTGATTCTAACAAAGCGCAATGCATAAAACAAGACTGCACTCAATCTCCGAATGCAGTCTTGTTAGTTTCTATAATTAAATTTCGTTATCAGCATCTGAAAAACTTCAATCTCTTCTTCACTGAAATTCTTATAACAGCGAGCGCAGTATTCATTGAAATAAGTTTTGATAGCTGCCGCGGTTTCACTGCCTTTGGCACTCAGATAGATACGGGCCACACGTTTATCACTAGCATCTCCGCGGCGCTCAACAAGCCCCGCTTTAACCATTTCAGTAATAATTTCAGAGGTACTTGAACGTTTCATCATGGAAACATTAGCAATCTCCTGTTGGGTAATTCCCTCATGATCAGCAATCAGATGGATAATTTTCGCATGTGTTTCTTTAATTTTCAACGCATCGATTTCCTTTTCATAATATGTATAAAAACGGCGTACAACATCAGAAAAGCCAATCAGCAGATCAGGCTGTATTACGGTATACATCAGCATCACTTCCTTATATCTGCATTTTATCACAATCAGTTCCGTTTTGCATTACAATCCGCTCAGCCTATCTGATAAGAAAAAAGGGTTTGGTTCAAAGACCCATACCCATTTACAATAACTCAAGCATTTCTTTTAATGATTTCTTACCAAAATGTACCTTTTCATCATTGATTACCATACAGGGAACACTCATGATTTTATATTTCTCTTTTAATTCTGGGAAATGCGCAAGATCATAGATTTCCGTATCAATATGATGATTCTCCAGTGCGATCCGCTGGGCAGATTGTACAACTTCCGGGCACATTGTACAAGATAAGGATACCATGACTTTAATATTCTGTTTATCTGTCATTTTTTGAATGACTTTCTAAGAGGCTTTCATCAAGCGGCTGCTTCGGGCCTGCGGCATTATAGACAGCCAGCGCAAAGGATGTGAACTCATGACCGCCGGGAACCGCATGATAGACTAAGCCTAGCGGTTCTTTATCAGCATCACAGAACATCAAGCAAGGCTGTGAATGATCAGCATCAAGCGGCTGTTTCATCACTTTAATGTGTGGGCTTGTCTGAGCAAATTCATCAATGAAATTACTCATTTCCAACCCAAACTTACTCTCGTCAGCAAAACAGCCGATCCATACATCTTTATCCAGCTTTTGGTAAAGCGCCTTGAGCTGGCCGGTCATATCACTGCTGATAAAGCTGTCTGCGGATACCGCTGCTTCAACAGTATCTGCCGATGCATTTGCCTTTACTTTCAATTTTTCAGTTTTCAAGTCATGCTTTTCCACCACTGTCTCGATTACCCGTTCCAGTGAGGTAGCAGCGATGGCACCATCACTCACTGCCGTTACCACCTGACGCAGATTTTTTCACAGATATCGCCCGCAGCATAAACGCCATCCAGGGAAGTTTTGCGGTTCATATCAGTGATAACATTGCCAACTTCGTTAAGCTTAACCTGATCCTTAAATAAAGCGTTGGCCGGTTCATAGCCAGCAAAGACAAAGATACCGAAGCTTTCATTTGCTTTTGCTTCATAAGTCCATGTTTCATTAGTTTCATTATTGATGAAAACAGCCTTCTTCAAAGAGCCTTCACCGCTGGCCTCAATGATTTCTGTATTGGTATAAACCGTAATATGCTCATTGGCACGCACCTTATCGGCAATCGTTTTGGCACATGTGAAATCAGGTTCACGCACAATGATATTTACATGACGAGCATATTTAGTAAGGAAAATGGCTTCCTCAGCCGCCGCAAAGCCGCCGCCGATGACAAAAACCTCTGAGCCGGTGAAGAACTCCCCATCGCATGTAGCACAATAGGCCACACCGCGTCCCTGAAATTCTTTTTCACCTTTAAAACCAAGCTTGCGCGGACTTGAACCGGTTGCCAGGACGATACCCGCGCATTGAAAAGTACCTTTATCCGTTTTAACGGTTTTGATTTCAGCCTCAAGCTGTAATTCTTCAACCTCAGCCAGCAGGAATTCAGCGCCAAACAGACTTGCCTGTTCCCGCATTTCCGCTGTCAGCTTTTTACCATCGGTTTTTATTACACCCGGATAATTAACCACTTCTGAAGTAATCGTTATTTGCCCGCCGAATTTTTCTTTTTCAAGTACCAGCACACTGAACTTGGCGCGTGCCAGATAAATTGCCGCCGATAAACCAGCCGGACCGCCGCCAACGACGATAGCATCGTAGGCTTTATTCATATTAGATAATACCTACCAGATCTAAAGATGGTTTTAATGTATCAGCGCCTGGCTGCCACTTTGCCGGACATACCTGATCACCATGCTCATGAACAAACTGAGAAGCTTGAACGCGTCTGAATAATTCTTCTGCGTTACGGCCAACATTACCTGCGATAACCTCATAAGCTACGATCTTACCATCTGGATTAACGATGAAGCTGCCTCTTTCAGCCATACCGTCGGCTTCGATGTAAACCTCAAAATTCTTTGCTAATAAAGCTGTTGGATCCGCAAGCATCGGATACTGAATCTTTTGAATTGTTTTAGATGCATCATGCCATGCTTTGTGCACAATGTGAATCACAGCTTACTGAATAAATTTCACAATTAATTGCTTTGAATTCTTCATATTTGTTGGCAAGATCTTCTAATTCAGTTGGACATACAAACGTGAAATCCGCAGGATAGAAGAAGAAAACACTCCACTTACCTAATACATCTTCTTTACTTACTTCTTTAAATTCATTATTTACATAAGCCTGAACTTTAAAATCTTCAATTGTTTTACCGATTAATGACATATTTTATATCCTCCATTGTCGTACAGTCTATGAATATGAAGCATAAACCTCATAAATCAGAGCACCCTTATTAGCATGCTGCGGCTTTATACTTTTATTCATTAGTTAGTCTTAACTAACTGCATACAGGATACCATGGCAATCAACATCACGCAACTTTAATGCTCTAGAGAAAAAGAAAAAATCTCTGACTGTTGTCAAAGACTTTTCTTAGAACGACGGTACATAATGTTCATTCACCGTTGATACAGAGAACACATTTCCTTTTTCTCGGCCGTGCCGTATCAAAATCAACAAACCAAATAGAACCAAAAGGCCCGCTTTGTAAAACACCTTGATCGATCACAAAGGTTTGACTTGCGCCAATCATCGTAGATTTTAAATGCGCAGGTCCATTCAGACTTATGCCTTGAAAATCAAAATGCGGACGTCCTTCGCGATTCATATGCTTGGGTCCCGGATAATAATAGTTGTCATTAAATGCAACTTCATCGGGAAATATTTTTCTTAAACACCGGTTCAGATCCAGCTGCAGATAATCGGTTCCGTTCGGATCCTCATCATGTACATATTCTTCAAAGAATACCGCACATGTCGTATGCAGCGACTGAACTGTAACGGTGCCATTAGAAATCCCTGATTCAGCAATTTTCGCTTTTATTTCATCGGTAATATTAAAGAAATATATTTTAGGATAACGAGTTTCAAGTTCAATATAATTTATTTTTATCATGCTTCATCATCCTGTACGATTCTTGAGCCAAAATCTTTTCTGGCTTTAAGAATACCGGTTAAAAAATCATCAATTTTTGCCAGCGGATCTTCACTGCAGAAAATTCCTGAAGCGCCGCCGCCTGATTCCGAACCATATTTGATATTATGATAGATATCCTCTCCATTTTTAATACCGGCTCCCTGTAAGACCATGATATTGGCATCATAGTCCTTAATAGCTTTCGTGGTTGCCAATAAATAATCTTCAGAGGCTACTATGCCGGTGCCGATCAGTTTTGATTGTTCGCAGATAATGCCGGTTGGATGCAGTGATGCGATAATTAATGCCTCCTCAACCGAGTCAGCACATACAAAGGTGTACAGTCCTGCTTTTTTAGCCAGCTCGATGGATTTAATTAATTGACTTAAGGTTATCGGTTTGGCAGCGGCATGATTGAGAATCACTCCGTCAGCGCCAGCCTGTGACAATGCCTCTGCAAGCACACCGCCCATCGTACCGCCTGGTTCAATTGGATCCATGAATTGTGCATTAATGATTACATGGGGCGCCGCCTGCGCAATGCGGTAGATATCAACAATGGTACATTCAATGTCACTGTCACATCATTTTCAACCGCAATCTTTTCACAATATTTCGCAATCGCCAACAATTCCTCTCCCCACATATAAGCTTTCGCATTTACTCCCAATGTAGGTGTTTTAATCTGTTTTTTATGTTTCATTCCACAACCTCCTAATCACAGTTAAAGACGTGATAATAATGTTCAAGAACAGCCTTGATCGCCTTATCGGCGGTACTCATCATCTGCTTATAATTATCTGCATGCTCCTCATTAATAGCCTGCGCGCCGGCCGTGCAGAAATCAGTGAAAATATTAATCTTACTGATTCCTGATTCAGCGCATCGCCGTAAGTTTTCATCACCGGTCGAAGAGCCGCCATGCAGCACTAATGGGATTGATACAGCGGCTTTCAGTTCAGCCAAACGATCAAAATTAATCTTGGGTGTCCCCTTGTAGAAGCCATGAGCGGTACCGATGGAAACAGCAACAGAATCAATGCCGGTCGCATTCACAAACTCAACCAGATCAGCTGCTTCGGTATAGACAGAGGCATCCCCTTTTTCTTCTTCATAATTGACCCCTGCTCCCACATGTCCGATTTCTGCTTCTACACTCACATTACGCGGACGTGCATAATCAACGATAATCTTAGTTTTTCTGATATTTTCTGCAAGCGGATCGGCAGAGGCATCGATCATAACAGATGTAAATCCTAAATCAATCGCTTGCTTCACAAATTCAATAGACTTACCATGATCTATATGCAAAGCTACTTCTACATTGGCTTTTTCAGCATAATAGCGGCCGATAAAATACGCATCCTCCAAAGAGAGTACCGACTGCATTGCTTCACTATAAGCTAGAATTACCGGTCTGCCGACAGATTGTGCAGCTTCCACATACGCTCTTGCCATATTCATGTTGCAGTAATCCGGAGATGGAATTGCATAATTGCTGTTATTCGCTGTCAGAAGCATTTCTTTTGTATTAACGAGCATCGTATTTCCCTCTCATTTCATTATTTCTGAAGCTGCTTTTCAGCTTCTGCTGATGCTTCCTGCATTTTCTTCTTAAAATAGATTTTTTGAAGAATCACACATGCAATAATGATTGCCAGACAACAGCCTGCACCCACATAACCATTGATATTGAATAATAAGAACAGCGGGAAGGTTGACCACAGTGTGCCCGAAATTGCAGATATCATCGTATATTCAGTTTGACTCCAAGTATAACCGCTGGATAAAGCAACCTCGGTAATCTTTGGTGCCATAAAGGAAGCAATCACTAAAGTAATCGCCAGGAAAATAGTACACGACAGCAGCGTTCTGCCTACTTTCCCCTTATGTACGACATTCAGCATAGAACAGTTATAACCGCAGGCTGCCAAAGAAGCGATAGGAATAATTCGATTGCCGGGAACTACTGCACATAATGCTACGCAGACCGGAATGGCAATTACCGAAATCAGCATTACGGTGGTATGACCCAAACCGACTGCATTATCCATACCGATATATAATTCACCGCTCTTATTCTTCTCAGCCATGATTTACTGCATGCCTGTGAAATAGGAACAAGCCCTTCCATTAAAATTTTTACCATTCTCGGTGTTAAATATAATAGTGCTGCCATTGCCATACCGGTAGTAAACGATGTTTTCGCATCCTGTCCGCCGATGAAGGCAATCACTGTACCTAAAATGAAGCAAGATAGATTGGATCTTTAATTACTTTAAGAATAGCATTATCCTGCAGCTTCTTTGCTTTTTCCTTGTCCATTTGTTTATTCTCAGCTTTACCCTTATTGAACATATTATAGACTGGCTCAAGAATAAAACCGACGATCCACTGTCCTAAACAGCCGCCATGCGGAATAGAAATACCCGGGATACCGATGACCTCCTGCACCCGTTTAGCTGTACGGTCGGCAATCAGGAATATGACAGCCGCATGAGCTAACGCCGCCAGCAGACCGTAGAATAAATTATTGGTGATTACATAAATCAATGAACCGGTCAATGCATAATGCCAGAAGTTCCAAATATCAATATCCATCGTCTTTGTCGCACCAATTGCCAGCATAATCAAGTTAAATGCCAGCATCAGCGGTATGATAAAGGCACCGATCTCCGTACCATATGCGATACCCGAAAGAGCTGTCCAGCCGACATCGATCACATCCAGATTGAGGTTTGCTTTACCGACAAGTCCGGTTGCCACCGGCCCCAGATAATTAGAAACGATTGAAAGCGCTAAGTCTAAGCCGAATAGACCAATACCTACGGTGATACCGCCCTTAATTGCTTTATTGGGATTACATTTAAAAGCTATACCAATCAAAGCAACCATTAACGGAACCATTAAATACTTACCTAATCCAGAAATCGTACTGAAGAATGTACTTAGAAATTCCATAAAGCTCTACCTCCTTTTTATTTTTTTAAAATTTCTAAAAGTTCATTTTCCGCTTTATCTGCCCCTATGCCGGAAATAAACCCAATGCCCATGACTGATGGAATCGAATACTCATTTTGTAACTGTGTTGAACTGACGATTACATCGCCTCGGTCTTCATAGCTTTCGATCTCATTAATGCTGCATTGAACGATGTCATGTGGAATATTGTTATCATTTAAAATTTCATCTACCTTCATGGAAATCATCGTCGAAGTAGCAATACCGCTGCCGCAGGCTATAATCACTGTTTTCATAGCAGAACCTCCTTTCTTTTTTATTTTTCAAAACCTGAAAAATCAAAACTGCCGTAACATTGAATACAACTACTCAGCTTCAGCCTGTTTAACCAAAGCCACTAATTCATCCTTACTTTTCACAGACAAGAGAGCATTCATGAACGTCTGATTGAACCAGAGCTTTGCCAAACTGGAAATGGCTTGGGTATGCACCTTAACATCCTTAATAAGAAGCATGAAAACAACTCTCACCTTGATCTTCTCATCCAGCTTATCCATACGTGTATAAATCACCGGATGATCTAACACAGCAACGATCAGTGCATTTTTCTTTACATGCTCAGCATCAACATGAGGCAGCGCAATATTGTAGTAATTCGATACAATGCCGGTAGGAAACTGTGTTTCCCTCACTTTCAATGCCTTAAGGAAGGTATCCTCGATATATTCGCCCTCTGCCAGATCTTTGGCTAAATAATCATATAAATCATCTCTGCATCTGCAATCACAAAAATATACCTTGCCGTTCTCAATTAACTCGCTGATATGTACCATTGTTATTCTCCTATCTTTAATCTTAGTTCTACTATGTGTATGCTGCTAAACAAGCTTTATCTTATGCATCATTTATTATCTTTAATGAAACGTATAAATTGATCATAAGTATTAATATTACTGTGATGCTCCATCCATTTTGTCGATGAAAACATCTCGATCAGCTGTTTTAATATTTTCAGAAAGTTATTTTTGTCTTTTTGTGAAACGGATAGCAGGAAAATGATGTTAATATCATTTTTCCGCCATCGATATGGCTTCTTAAAAATGCCGACAGTGATAAATGTACTTTTTTCATCACATTGGATCGGATGCAGAACAGCGATATTCATATATTCAGACGGCGACATTTCCTCACGGATCATGACTCGCTTCATAAAATCAGCATCTAAATCTTTATGTGTTTCACAAAGTCTTTTGATAACCTCTTCATCATTGACTGCATGGTCAAAATAACAGAATGAGCCATCGAAATACTGAAGCAGATAATCGTTTTCAATGATGCGGTTTTTCTTGATTTCACTGATGGCCGCAAATATATTCTCGATGTCTTTTTGAGAGATAAAGACCGTTACATCTACAATTTCACATTCAAAATATCCCTTGAGCGGAATCGTAGTTAGAATCAAATCGATGCTTTTACTGCCAAGCTTCACCAATTCACATTCATCGGAAACAATTGTGATCGACAGATCAGTTACAAAATAAGTTTCCAGCTTCGATAAGATCAGAGCGTTCAATTTCAAATATTCAGGATTGATTACCACAGTTTTGATTTTAGTTAATGTCTGCTTCTCAATCTGTGCTCCCACATGCAGAGCAATGTATGAAATCTGATGATCATTCATGAGGATGCCTGAATAACTCTCCTGAATTCGTTTGGCGATAAAGACCGATATTTCATAGATTGTCGGATAGGAATCCTTGATACTGGTCAATAACGGATTGCGCAGGATCATTTTACGATTGACAATATTATTCAGATGCAATGCGAAGTTTGAAATAAACTCATCATTATCAAGATTGATGTAATATTCATTGTAGATTTCAACGATTAATTTTTTCACAAAGGCAATGATCGATGGGTCAATAAATTCATTCAAATAAGCAAAGTCATCCTTAGTACAAATTTTTTCATACTGATCAGAAGCAAGGCATAAATATTGTCAAAGTCGCTGCTGCTTACTTCAAATTCATAACCTTCAGCAATCCATTTGATGATTTCAGCCGCGCAAGCATAAGGTGAATCTGCTTCTGTGCTGATTGAATCAGCAGAGAAACGAGCTTGCTGAACCTCATATTTATTACGGTCAATAATGATGCAGACGTGCAGAACTATGTTGTTCAACGCAAAATCGTTGATTTCAAATTGATGCCCGCTGATGATTTTATAGATTGTGTTTTTAATTTCAAATACGTCGATATCTACAAAAAATGCATTGAGAATCAATGAATTTAAAATACTGTTTTCGGCTTCTTTGTATACGATATCGCAGAATAAGCGGCGAATATTTTTTTCATTGCCTTTTTAATGCGATCATACTCTTTCGACGAATAATCGTTACTTCATAGGGAGCAATGGTTTTCTTTAACGCGGTAATTGCCGAAAGCAGTGTTTGTTCACTGATATATAATTCATTGGCAAGATCAAAATAATCAAGAGGCTGTTTATTAATCAGTAATTCTTTTAAAATGATCAATGCTCGGCTGCCCTCATTCATCGGGTCACTTTGATCCTTCTCTTTCAGTAGTTCTTCAATAATTTTCATATTTTTTAATGATTTTATAGCCTTTTATTCGATGAAAGGATATAATTGCTGTCAGCGTTTATACTTTTTACGGTACTGCGCAGGGTTCTCAGCGAGATGCCGAAAGCGGATATGATTTCACCGGATGAGACCCACGATTCCCTTTGGGATAAATATTTAATTAATTTCTTTTCTCTAGACGTAAATATAGACATAATTATTCCTCCAATCGCACATTAACTGTCAGTTTTTGCTGATAAGCGACTTGTATTCATAGAAGAAGGAGATATACCAAATATTCTGTGCCTGCAATGATCAAACACAAAGTAATGAATTGATCAGCCTATTCAATGATATTTCCTGATTTTGCTTATTCATAAAAATGACATGATTAGGGTGCGTTGACTGAATCTTAAATATACTGTTTTCCAGCCTTTCGTTGTGCTGAAAGCTTATGGGGGCGGAAATCAGACATGTGAGAGTTATATTTATATGCCCATGACGCATAGATGACAATTTCTTTTACGAGAACGATTGCCATCATAGTCAACAAAATAGATATAACCGTAGGTACCGGTCATGATCTCACCATTTTTAATAATAAAGGTTTTGTCTGATCCTAAGAGGGTGGCTTTACAGTGTGCGTCTCCATTTAACAGGCTTGAAGGACGAGTTGCCATAGCTCCGCCGCAGTCTTTGGAAAATTGTCGGTGAAGCGGACCTGGATATTTATAATCTTCATCATAAGCCAGCTGTTTAGGAAACATTTTATTGAGTCCGCGATTCAAGTCTGCCTGGAGATATTCATCTCCCAGTGCGTCAAGATCATGAACCATTTCCTCAAAAAAGACAGCACAGGTGGTATGCGGTGATTGTACAATGAGAATGCCGTTTTGAATACCGGTTTCCTGCACAAAGTCACGGCAGTCCTGACGGATCTCAAAATAGGTGGCTTTATTGCCTTGGGTTTCAAAATTCAATTGTTTATGATATATATTGAACTCATTCATAATTTTTCTCCTATTACTTTACAGACATGCATTGAGAATGCCGATGATGTCTTGCTTGCTCAGTTTTCGATAGCCGCTGGTAAAGTAACCGTTGTTGACGGCGAGCTTACCGGCCATGATCTCAAATTCACTGCTGTCAATGCCTAAGGCCGTGAAGTTCGATTCTAGATGCAGTTTTTCAAAGCAGAAGGCTTCAATAGCTTCAATCGTTTTATTTGCCAAAGTGATATCATCCAATTCGCTGCTTAATCCGAAAGCATTGATACCGAGGTTTCTGAAGCGTTTCAGACTCTTTTCGTCAATGATATGACGAAGGTAACGCGGCATGATGATAGCCAACCCTAAGCCATGAGTAATATCGTAAAAGGCTGAAACTTCATGCTCGATCGGATGCATCGTCCAGTTGTTTTCTTTATCATAGCGTAAGAAATCATTAATTGCCCATGGCGCAGCCCACATTAGATTAGCTCTTGCCTCATAGTTATCAGGCTGTTCATAGGCAATTGGAGCGTATTCAATCACAGTGCGGACAAGGCCTTCCATAAAGGTATCAAGTAAGTCATGCAGTTATCGCTGGAGAAGTAGGTTTCCAGTGTGTGACATAAAATATCGACTGAGCCGCAGGCAGTTTGAAACTTCGGTACTGTAAAGGTGTATTCAGGATTTAAAAAGGTGGCTTTCGGCCGCTGGGACGGTTTGCGCAGACCGAGTTTGTCTTTAGTATTTAGATTGGAGATGATTGCACCCATGTTCATTTCCGAACCGGTAGCGGATACTGTTGAGATAGTCAGCAACGGCAGGCTTGTTTCAACAGGGTATTTATCAAGTACAACATCCCAGATCGGTGCATCGATCAAGACTCCGGTAGCAATCGCTTTTGCACTGTCAATGGCTGAACCGCCGCCGGCAACTAAGATAACATCGCATTGCTCCTTACGGCATAGATCAATGCCCTCCTGAATGTCTGTATGGCGTGGGTTAGGCTGAATCTTGCTGAATTCCACAATGTCAAAGCCAGCCTCCCTGCCGGTGTTCATGACTAAATCATAGATGCCTAAATTCTTGATGACATCACCTTGATAGATGAAGAAAAGCTTATGGCCGTGGGCCTTGACTTCCTGCCCTAAGGCTGTTGTTGTGACAGGTCCGAAGTAGACTTAGTGCCGATATCGTAGACAAAATTCTTAAACATAAGATCCCTCCTTTGATTGATTTATGTTATTAATAAATCAACTCTTTCCTTGATTTCATTATCAGGGAAATGGTTAGATAAAAAAGTTAATAATTGCACAAGTAAATGCAAAAAGAATACAAAGCTTGATGCCGCTTGATTGATTGCTGAAAATAAAAAATCTAAGGATGGCTCCAAAGATTTTTGATTATTGATTATTATTCATTAAAGGTTATTGCCGGTTATCATCAGAATGTTTTAGAAGCTCGTCTTTGTTCAGTACATGACGTTCTTCAAAGTAGTCCAGATCCAGCTTATTAAGGTCAACAACGGGTTCATTTTTGATAGCATTCAGCAGTTCTTTTTCCAATGACCACAGCTGTTCACGCTCCTCGTCTTTGGCTAAATGAGCTGGGAAGAACGGCGGATTGCATTCACGATAGAAATTAAGCTTGAAGTCCGGATAAGAAACAAAATCATCATTTTCTATGCAGCCGGGCAATCCCCATTTTTTTCATGAGCAATTAAATCTTGTCTCAATTCTAGGCGCTTGGCTTCATATTCATGCTGTCTGGTTTCTAGCAGATTTTCCGTTTCCTGCGGATCGTTCAGTAAATCGAATAATTCTTCGCGCGCTCCGCCGTAGTAATAATTATATTTGTAATTTCCTTTTCGCAGACTGACCCAACGTCTTGCGCCATGCTGGTGTTCAATGTATTGGGTGCTGCGGTCTTTATCGTTTTTCAGCAAAGAGGCGCCCGGCAGTTCACGGTTTGTTGGGTATGGTACATTGGCGGCGTCAAGGAAGGTCGGCAGGATGTCGTTAAGATCGACGAATTCATTACTGACCGTATTGGGTTTTACCTTATCAGGATAGCGAAGGATCATTGGTATGCGGCTGGATGCATCGTAAGGCAGAAATTCTGGTAAGTGCCAAGATCACCCAGCATTCACCATGATCACTGGTGAAAGGATCAATGTATTGTCGAGTTCGCCCATGGCTTCTAATTGATCGAGAATCAGACCGATGTTTTTATCTACGAAGCTGATGGAGGCGTAATATAATTCACGTGCCCGCATTAAGGTTTCGGTATTTGGATAATCGGCAATGTTCTTGTTTTCTTCTGCCAGCGTTGATAATGAAGTTTTGCTGATGGATGGTTTTGGGATGGCTTTATCTTTATACATGTTTGCATAAGAGGACGGCACGTCAAAAGGCGGGTGCGGTGCAATGAAGCCTGCCCATAGCATGAATGGTTTGTCCTTGCTCTTGTTTTTTAAGTAGTTGATGGTTTCTTGAGCTACCCAGCTTGAGCCATGGTCTTCGTCTTTGACCAAGGATTGCTGGGGCTGCATGTATAATGCATGACGGACGCCGTGCAGGCTTTGCAGGTGCGGATATTTTTCTTTCATGTACATGGCATATTCATCATCTTCTCGAAATCTTGGAATTTCATCCATTAAGAGTAAGCGGTGAAAGCCGTTATGGCGGCGGTATGGCTGGAAGTGCATTTTACCGACAGCGATCGTATCATAGCCGGCATCACTTAAAATCTGCGCGAAGGTTGGCAGATCGTAAGGGATTTGATGGGAGTCATCGAAATAGTTGTCGTCAAAGGTATGTTCCTTGCATGGCAGACCGCAGAGAATATTGTGGCGGGCGGGGATGCAGACGGGATTGGGTGAAAAGGCATGCGTGTAGCTGCAGCTTCATGGGCTAATCGGTCAAGGTTTGGGGTATGCATAAATTCATAACCGTGAGCGTGAATGGTGTCGTAGCGCTGCTGATCGGTGGTGATAAATAAAATGTTAGGTTTGTTCATGAAAAAAGCCTCCTGATATGAGTACATCATAGCATATTGGAGGCGTGGGGGAAAGGGCGAATGTGATGCTTGTTAAGTATCTTTCAGACTAATTTAAACAGTTATTTTGAATGTCTGACAATATTTCTTTTTTAATGCGAAGATTGTTTAACAATACATACTTCTCAAGTTGAGTACAAGTTTCACTATATCCGTTTTTAAGGTTACTTCCAAATCAGCAATATCTTTAGTAAATAGAATTGCCTTTCATTATACATTTCCTTTGTCATACCCTTATTTTTAAAAATACTGGATTTAACCATACCGTCTTCCTCAGCCATGCTTAAAGTTAAAAATTCATCAGGCGAACAATCCTCGGATTCCTCTACCTCTTCTAATTGAAATTGCAATTCACAAACTTTTCCAAAATATTGGAAACTATATGATATTCGCCTAAAAACATTTAATCATGACATTCTTTAAAAATACTGTTTAAAAAATCGACTAGATTGAACGGATCATTGCACCAAACTGAATGTAATTACCCATATAATCATATTCATGATAATGTGTTTCATATTCAAAATAGTTTTACCTTATCACAAAATGCATTTATTTCTTCTTTAGTTGGCATACTTATAATTTTCTTTATACCGACTTGAGAAAGTAAAATTCCTTCTTGGCGTTTTCAAAAAGTAGCATAACCTGTGATAGTAGCCATTTTCTTTTTCAGTCTCTGACATTTGTGTTAATTGCTCTTCAAGCTTTTCATAAGCACAGTCCTTCCATTATATCCAACTGAAAAGTCGTCATATTAACAATCAATCTCAAGTATTGTACAAAATATTACTTTGAATTCACACACTTTTAAATATTAATAATTTTGTAAAATACGTTTTATAATTTTTTAAGTCTCCTAATATATATCATACTGTCAGTAACTATTAGCACATGATTAAAACTATCGGTACTAAAAACATATAGCTATAATTGTATGGCATAAATTGAACAAACTTATGAATTAATGTTTGCTATTTTCCTATACATGAAAATTGATAGTACATGAATATCCCTACGCAGCAAATAATTCTCTTTTGTAATACATAAAATGCATGAAGAGTCTACAGGAAACATTGAATTTTTTAGTGATTTAAATGCTGAAGTGAAAAGTTAAATTCCACTTTTAGAAGACCAGAAAAAAAGTGGAAATAAGTTCTTCAAAAAAACATGAAATCAGCTAGTAAAAAAGAAAAAAATGAAATATTCATCCTTTTACACTTGTGGATTTTACTCGTTCTAGTATAATGAAGACAGAAAGATAGGGATTATAAGCCGCATTAAAAGACAGCGAAAATTAGACGTTTATTGGTGTGAAAGACTAATTTCCACTTGTTTAACGTGATTTGTGCGACTTATCAGTTGCCTGTATTTCTGCCTAACCTTTCCAAAAGATAAGGTTTCAATACAATATTATCTTTTGTGATTTGGCGTATGCCAAAATCAGCAAATTTCTTCAGTAATTCAGGCTGGAGAAATTCCATTAGCTCAATGGGCAATTTCCATTGAGCTTTTCTTTTGCCGTTGAATTGATGTGTGACAGTACTTTATTCAAATCATCTTGTTCCTTTAATTCCAATGCTCTTAGATCCGTTTTCTTCGGTATGATATACCTCAGTTCGATATGGTTATTTTCTAGACTGCCTTTTTGTGCGGATTGCATGGGATCACAATAATAAATATGGGTCCTTCTCGTGCCATCGGTTCGACATTCCATGCCATCAGCGTTACTAAATTCAGAACCTCTATCGGTCAAGACTACTTCTGCTTCTTTTGAAAATAATTCATCTCCTAATAGCTGTTCCAGAAGCGCAACTCCTTCACACATGGCTCGTGCTGTCTTTTCTTCATGATAGACAGCAAATAAGAACCCATACTTTAAGAATTTAAAGGTCTGAATGAACGGCCCCTTCGTTCCATCATTATTGACAGTGTCCATTTGAACGATTCCAGCCGTTTCATTTTCTTCGATATATATCTTATAATCTTTGAAGAGTCTTCCCTTGAGAAACTTTCGATCTTCACGTTTTTTGAATCTTTGCTTTTTTCTTAGGAAGCTTTCGTAACACCTGTCTGCGCAAGTCCATAGGGGTAATACCGACAACACTTAGAATATCATTTTCAATATAAGTATAGAGAGTTCTTTCAGAGATAAGCAATTCCGGATGAGCCTGAACGATTTGATAAGGGGATTGTCCCTGATCGAGCAAAGGCTTAACGATAGCTCCGATTCTTTTAGCTTCCTCGATAGTTAGGTCAACACCAAGTCTAGCATCTATAAGTGTCGAAAGGTATTCCTGGTGGGCATCATAGGCCTTATAGGTATACTTATCATAACGGCAATGATTGGACTTAGGGCAGCCATTACAGGCTCCCGGTGAGCGGTCACGGCGTTTACAAACAAAAGGCCGATAGGCAACACATTCGGCATGACAATTCCGAGAATAAGGACATTGGGTATAAATGGCACATTCCAAGGGTAAAGAAAACCTATGGGATCGGGTTCTATGTACTTTGATTTCTTTCCCTATTGTAGATTTATCTTTGCCTAGAACTTCAGCGATAGCAGATTTAGAAGAACCTATGACGATATCACTTTCAATGATCTTACATTCTTCCAGAGTTAAATGTTTATTCACCGTTGCCATAAAAGACACTCCTTTCTAGTTTAGGCAACTGATGGGTCAATTTAACTATGACATAATAGTGAAAGAGTAAATTCAACTGGAACTTCATGCAAGACTAATTTCAACTTCCACCCCTCTGAAGTGGAATTTAACTTTTCACTTCAGATAAAAATAATAAATAATGAACATCATTAGGGGATTTTTTAAAAACAAATATTTACAATAGAAATAAGAGTTTTGTAAACATCGTTTAAGTTTTCTCTTTTTGATTGATAAATTTTATGCTGTATTTCTAATTTATTTCTACTTTATCCAATTCCATGAATTCACCTGCCTTTTCCATTCGTTTGATTTACTTCCTCTATGGTTCAAATCAACTTCTTTTGTTTTTTTTGACCGGCAACACATAATTCCTTTACCTTTTATGATTACGTCAATTACTGTTTTATTACATCAGATTGCATCGATCGTGACGATAATATCTTCCAAATTTAATCAACTTAAAAATGTCGGCAAAAGATGATCTTGTTCTCCTTTTCACCCACTCTTTTCATTTCCAGCCCGCAGGATTCTCCTTCATACATTGCATTTAAATGATATATTGGTTTCTCTCATTTTGATTTCTCACTGGCTTCCCGTGTTGCCTTCTCGTCAACATACAAGAGCTTCATTCCCATATACCGTTCACATAGATCAGGATTTTTCTCTCACAACATTCACCTAATGAACTTGCTAGTTTTTCAAACGGTGTAAGCCGCATAATAACGCGTGAAAACGTATCGTGTGTGAGTACGGTGTCTATTTTTAACAGTTCTTTGAAATAGTCGAAATTCAACTCTACATAATATTCAATCTCTATGGCTTCACTATGTCATGCTAGTACAGAATAAATACACATCAACAATAGATCGGAATAGCGGTAACGGATCCCTCGATGACATCTTAGATTTGGAATCTATTGTAAGATACAAAGTAATTCATTGTCTGCTTCATTGTAAGTCTTTTTCACTTACCACCAATTCGTTTGGGATTTCTTTTTACTCAAATCGCTATAAAATATTGGATGGCCCATTTTTACGCAATATATATACTTTAAAGGTTCCAATTCTGTGAGATCGATCTCACAGATTTTACTAATGGCAGTGATTCGATTTGGAATCCTGATATGAAATTTTCCGATCATTTCCGCCAGTGAATAAATACGTGTTGACTGATCTTCATTCAAATACGAATTATTCGATAAATATACAATCATACTGTGATAGAGATTATTCTTCTGCTGTTTGGGTTCTGGTCTTCGACTGATATATTCGTCTTCAAATTTCAGCAAATAATTCGTAAATTCATATTTTCAGATGAGGACATGTTCGGTATCGACTTTAACCATTGTAAGCGTATGAAAACCATTCTCATCAATCTTCCCAGTCAAACGGTTATCACTTGGATAGGGGATTTTTTATTGGGAACACGTTTAGAAGTAGCGTAATAAACATAATAAGTATCCTTCATTTTTTTAATGATGGTACCTTTAGGTTTATATTTTTTCACATAATTAGGGTAGTTCATAAAATAGTATTATCATAATACACAACTTTGTAAGTAAAAAGTCATTTGGGCATATTTAAGATAGTTACTCATATATACAATTTCCACTAATAACATATAAGAGCTATTGCATGGTTTCAGTAGTGAACCTAACAGAGCAACCTAATACATCACCTGCAGTACTTCCAATTAGACAAACTCTTTATAACACACCTTTTGCTAATGAGATTGAATACAAATATAATATACTTTAAGTAGTACTTTTAAAAGCTATGCTATTTGAAAAGTCAGCAATTAAATCTATTATTTCTGATTTAGAATATTTATGTATTAAATTCTGACTACTGTACAAAGTTAATTTTGATCATTAAACATCATTATTTCTAATATATCGAATTGTTAAAATTTTATCATAACTCCATTGACAAAATAGTGGTTTAACCCAATAATAGATATAAGATAATTAACTAACTACAGTCTAAAAAGAATTATTCATATTTAAAATCTAATAGTCCAGCTACAGCAAAAGTAAGTGATTGTTGGTTATATAGACTCTTCTCATTTTTCTTATAATTTACGAAAAATGTGAGTGTTATTACGTGTTTTATTATAAGTAGATTGGATAGCAAAAAAATGAAATATGGGTAAGTAAAATCAAAGAAACTTTAAAGTAATCGATCAAGGGGAATGAGGTAAGGTTAATGTACGATATCATCAAACGTTATTGTGGCAATGAATACACCAATGGACTTATGCTTTTAGATATGCCAACAGGATCCGGTAAAACATATTCCGTCATTCAATATATTTTTGATGCAGTTCAAGATACTTCTAATAAACGGAAATTCTTTTTCATTACAAGTCTAAAAAAGAATTTGCCCGAAGAAGACTTAAAAAAGCATTTTGAAAATGAGGGCAATTAGCTCAATTCAAAGAAAAGTTTTTACACGTGGATTCTAACTACGAAAGTGTTATCAGTGGATTTAAAACTGAGATAATTAAAACAATTCCACCTAATATCAAAAAACAGAGGAGTACAAGACATTAGAACAATACATAAATCTAGTTAAAAATCTTAGAATTGAAAAAATTATAATCTACGTAGTGCTTTACTTTCTGCTGAAGATTCTTTACGTAAAGAAGCAGAGCCTAGGTTCAGAAGAATGATTCAAACTCTATTATCAAAAAGTATACCAAAGTCGAAGACAGATTACTAGCTATAAAAACAGATAAAGATTGGCAATGGGTAGCTGAGTTATATCCGTCTGTATATATGCGTGACCGACAGATTATTTTTATGAGCATGGATAAGTTTCTATCATTAAATTCAACCATTGTTGAACCTTCTACCATGCTATATAATTCGAATATCATTGAAAATGCGGTTATTTTTATTGATGAATTTGATGCTACAAAAGAAACAGTTCTGAAAAACATCATTCAAAATGGATTACGAGATCGACTGGATTATATAGAACTTTTCAATGCAGTTTACGCTGTTCTTCATACACACAGTTTTCCCGCAATATTAACAACACCTTCTAAAAAGAGACAAGAGGGGCAGTACAAAAATCAGTCCCTGCAAGGCATCCTTAATAAAACAATGAAAATTGCTGATGATATCCACAAATCTTTTGCATTGCAATACAGTCATAAAATTGAGCGTATTGAAGACGATAATAAAAATAATTTTCTCTTTCAAGATCATCAATATCACACTATCTTAAATGGAAATAAATCTTACATTACATCTAATGTTAATCTTGATGAACGCATCAATATAATAAAATTCTCTGATGTTTGCCCCGAAATCAAGGAGGATAACATTCAAACAATGCTTGGTCAGCTCCGTGGATTTATTTCTTATTTTTTGAATGCAGTCTATTTTCTTGCTATAAATTATATGCAGTTAAAAGCTGAAAGACGTAATATTAATGAGGATGAATTTACACTAGAAGAAGCAATTAGAACAATATTATCTGAATTTAAACTTACAAATATCTACATCAGTTATCTTACATCACAAATTTTAGTTTCTTCATATAGGTATTTAGGTGATATTCAATCTGTTGATTTTGATTTATCTTTCTATGAAAAGGGATTTCGCTATTATGCTTTTGAAGATGATTATACCCATGATATGCACTCCGAAATCATGATGTGTTCATTTCAAGTCACCCCAGAGAAACTATTGCTAAGATTTTGTGAAAAAGCTCAAGTATTGGGTATCTCTGCTACAGCCACAATCCCTTCTGCTATAGGAAACTATGATATCGAATATTTAAAAGAAAAATTACAGAATAAATATATTTCTATTACCGCTGAAGAAAAAGAACGATTACGAATCGCATTTGAGAACTCCGCAAAAGGATATGATGAAATCTGCATTCATACTAAATTAATTAGTGCAGATAATTATTCAGTTTCCGCATGGGAAGCTGTTACTGACGATGCAGAATTAGCTCAACACCTTTTTGATTATATTGAGCAGGCATGTTCTGAAGATGATAATAATTATAATAAAGAACGTTATCTTAGAATTGCTATTACATTCAAATCATTCATTTGCCAAACAGACATCCAATCATTCCTTTGTGTATTGACAAAACACCCTCGTAAAAATGATAGAATTCTTGATTTAGATAAACTACTTTATATTTTTAAAATAATTGTTAATATCTATAAAAGCCCGTTTGATGTCGATAAAAATGTTGTACAGCTTGACGGTGAAGAATATGACTTAAAAAAAGACAAAATAATCACGCGACTAGGTAAGGGGGAGCGATTATTTGTTATTTCTGTTTATCAAACGATTGGCGCTGGTCAAAACCTTCAATACCCCATTCCAACGGATCTAAAAAATCAATTAGTGAAAATTAACGACTATCAAAGTAGTGGATATAAAGATTTTGACGCTATCTATCTTGATAAACCAACAAATTTACTTACACCACTTAGCGATAATTTAGCTGAAGAAGACTTCGTCAAATATCTTTTCTATCTTGAGATGCTACAAGAAGGAGCTGAAATATCTGTAAAAGATGCTACCTCCCTCATAAAAAAAGCATTTCGTTGTTTTGGCACGAAGAGTAAAAACAACGAATTTTCCAAGAACATCAACGATTGCAGAAGTGTCATTTCACTATCGACAAGAGTAATTATTCAGGCTATTGGTCGATTGTGTCGAACAAATTCAAAATCTAAAAATATTTACATATTTGCTGATAGCAGAATTGCAGATCGAATAGATTTCAGTGTTTGTGAAGGACGCACTTTCAATCGAGAATTCACAGAATTAATCCAGGTACTTAGTACTGTTGCAAAAGAACGAAATGAATACAAATCCAATGTCTATGAGAATGAAGCACAACTAAAATCTATACGTGTAACCAATTATATCAATAATACTTTAGGCAAAGATTGGAATGACAACAAAATTATTTCTTGGAAACAACTTCGTGAAATGGTGCTAATGCATCCAACAATTTCACAGAATCAATTTGACGATAAGGGTATCGCCTATAATTTCTATGTAGAAATGCCTAATAAGGATAATCACATTTATTATATACAGAAAAACGATTTCAAAGATGTATGGGTGTTCTTTTCACCACACTCGGGCGCACATGAAGTTTCTGCAGAAACCAGTAAATTGTCTGTGCTAATGCAAATAGACTTCTTAAAGGATTATTTTGAAAATCAAGGTTGGGCTACATCCTTCATCCCTGATAATTTCATCATGTCACCACCACTATTCAATAATATTTATCGAGGTGTGCTGGGAGAAGTAGTCGGAAAGATTCTATTTCATCATTTGGCAGGTATTGAATTACATGATATTGAAAACAATGATCTTTATGAAAAATTTGATTATGTCGTACCCAATGCTTCAGTTTTTGTAGACTTCAAAATTGGCATGAAAACAGTCGTGGAGATTCCGAAAAAGAAATTAATAAGATTGTTAAGAAGGCAAAAGAATGTGAGTGTAAATGTGTGATAATCGCCAACATTCTTGCTTTAAGACCTCACAGTAATCGTAAGCAACAGATTGATGGAATTGAGGTCATCATCATTCCTGCATTATTGGTAAAAGAAGACTCCATCACTATACCTGACGAGACATGGAACGAAATAAGGAGATGTATCCGTGAATATTCCTATTAAAACAAACCAACTACATATTACTTTAGATACGAATACTTTTGATGATATGTTTGCTGTTTTTAAAATCGAAACTTCTGAAAAATACTTCAACCGTGGTGCAAGCATTCTTGATGTCCCGTTGTTATGTAACAATGTTCGAGCCGTATATTTTAATTCTGGAAAATGCTTTTATGTATTGATGTCACAAAGTGAATCTAATAAAGCTACCCTAAAAAAGTGCTGCTTGAAGCTGAGGATGGCGATAAAATCACCATTGCTTCAACATCAGCAAAAGAATTAGGACACAGAGTGTTAGTTTCTCTTCTTTTATATGCATTAGGCTCATATGAATCAGAACTTTTACGTTTTAATAATATTACTGGACATTTATATTGTTTTCATCCAAAGTGGTTACGACGGAGCAAATCCAATAGCAAAAGTACAATATTTAAAATTCCTTGTCTTGAATTTGCTATCACAAGTGAACTTCGTCTTGCTTTGGTAGTTCATACATTTACATCTGAATTACTAAGAAACGAAAATTATATTCAAAAAGCGAAAGTTTGAGCAATATCCTAAATACACGCTTGTTGCCAACAATACGCTTCGACGCCGACTAAACTCTGATACTGAAAAATGCTTCATTCTTCGACAAACTGCAAATGATAAAACAGAAATACCTTTCATAGATATTCAAAATATAGATAAATTTGATGCTTCAAAAATGGGTGTAGTTACACGTTTGCTAGATCAATTCAATGACAAGTATAGTAGAATATGCCATTTAGATTTTCTATCAATTGATAAATATGTTTCTGTTGAAAGTACACATTCTATTATTAAAGAAAACAAGGCAACAATTCAAAATGTTTTGAGACAAAATCAGATTAAAATCGTAGATAGCATCAACGATACCTATTCATCTCAATTTTGTAATGATATTCAAGCTATTTTACATGAAAAATATAGCATTGAAGCTACAATAGGAAAGCACATCTCCAAAAATCATCTAAATCTTCACATAATTCATAATGCTCTTTATTATAAGGGTATAAGCGATCCTCACAATAACTCTCATGATGGAATTGCAGTTCAGCATATTACATTAGAAGATTTTATGAGCAATGCAAGTGCTGCCCTTTCTTCAGTTATTCACGAGTTATTGATTAAAAATGATATTAAAAACAAAAAGAATTTCATTGTTTGATTGGAATAAGTTTGGCATAAATACAGATATTTCTTTTGGCATACGTGCTACCATTGAAGAAGATGATAAATATTTCTTCATGAAAATAAAGCCTGACGGATCATTTGATTTTGTAGAGCAACAATTCAATCTTTTTGAATTTAATGAATATACTGACTGTGTAAATATTTTTACCGATTCTGATGATGTCGCAGGTATAATTCTCTATGCGGATGGGGATATCAATATTATCAGAAAAACAGAATGGTTTACAATACCTGAAATCAAAAAAATTCATACAGAACTTTCAGTAGGAAACACCTATTTACGTGGAAAGGAAAAGCGAAACGAATTGCTGTCTTCTATTACGGATATTAAGCTATATGAGCAAGGTGACAATAAGTATTACTTTGTAGGGATTATTGGAGAAGGAATGCGTACAAATATAAATCATGCAGCGAATATCAGAAAAATTGAACCATATAAAAATGCTTCTTTAAGATTTGATGAACTTCTACCCTTAATGAATGTGACCTTTGTGCGAAATGGACAGCTTACTGTTCTGCCTTTTCCCTTCAAATATCTTAGAGAGTATATCAATTTATTAGCTGTAAATAAATAATATAATAAAATATCAGGGTAATAAGCCATATGTACTACACGTTCTCTTGAAATTATAACGATTCTAAATTGTATGCGATGTGTTAATAACTATCAAGATAATACAAGGTACTAATGGTTACAAAGAATTTTAGGTTAAGTGATGGAACTGTATAGACAGATGCTCCTCTTAGTAAAAGAAGTTATTAAGCTTGTAAGAAATAAATGAGTTTTACCATATGAGATGAAGCATTAAAAATGCATTTCGTGTTTTAAAATATACTGTAGGAATGTTATCCTTCCTCTCAAAAAAGCGTCAGCTGATCATACAAGAAATAAATGTGTACATATTATTGCATAATCTAACTAGCATTATTGTAGAGAGTAGAATCAGACAAGAAAGAAGCAAAATATGATAAGCGTCAAATACAACCCATCTTTTAAAACTAATCTATACATGAGAGACTAGGATCAAAGAGATGGGTGTATTTGGTGTTTAAGAACAAACCATTAATGTGGTATTCAATGTATTGCTTGAGAGTGTAAAATAAACCGTGTAAGTTGAGAACGTACGGATCAGCAGCACGGTTTTTCATTTGAATTGTGATAGTATAAAAGGAGAAAAAGGAGCTATGACTATGGCAAAGAAAAAAAGAGATCCAAAAACAGCAGCATTAGCACAAGCCATTTTAGAACAATATAAACCGGAAACAGTTGAAGATATGAATGAAGCTTTAAAGGATGTATTTGGTCCGATGTTTGAGGCAATGCTTCAGGGAGAAATGAATCATCATCTTGGTTATGAAAGTAATAATAAGTCAGCTAAGGAAGATAATAACCGCAGAAATGGAGGAATGGAGAAACAGAGCCTTACAGAAGTGCTATGCATTTTTATTTGTGGACTGTATGTATGTAACGCTGCGTAATGGCTATGAAGCCAAGGAAAATGCAGTATATACGATTTTAGGCTACGATTTGACAGAAAAAAAAGAAATCCTTGGTTTATGGCTAAATGAATCTGAAAGTAAAAACTATTGGATGCAGGTATTTGACGAACTAAAAGCACGAGGAATAGAAGATGTTTTCTTTATCTCAATAGATGGAGTTAATGGCTTAGAAGATGGAGCAAAAGCTATTTTCCCGAAAGTCATCGTTCAACGATGTATCGTTCATTTGATTCGTAATTCACTCAAATATGTCCCTACCAAAGACTATAAAAAATTCACACAAGATTTAAAAGGAATTTATGGGGCAGTAAACCTTAAAACGGCTAATACAGCCTTTGATACCTTCTATCGCACTTGGGAACAGTTGTGGATGTCTGGAAACGTAATTTCAAACACGTCGAACAACTTTATGATTACGGAAATGCAGTAAGAAAAATCATGTATACTACAAATGCTATTGAATCTATTAATTCATCATTTCGTAAAGTTACGAAAAAAGGTGCTTTCCCTAACGAAAATGCCTTATTCAAATTACTATATTTACGCTGCCTTGAGCTTGAAAGTAAGTGGGATGGTGGGAATATACAAAATTGGTCAATGGTCTTAAATCAGCTCATGATCAATGACTTATTTAAACAAAGAATTAATCAATATTTACATTTCTAAAAATTATTTACACACTTTTCTTGACAAACCCTATTGCTACGCTTTTAATTTTGTAAAATTTTTATAATAAAAACGTGCGTCTTTCTACCACATTTTTCAATTCAGGATTGAGTAGCTCTATAACATATCTTGCAATAAGCTCTAACAGAATGTTTACGTTGTTAATATGTAGATAATTCTTATCATAATCATACTGCATGTTTCGTTCACCACGTGCCCCTGAAGCCCCGTGTGCAGTAAAATTTCTTCCGGTCAAATATATGATTTCGCCAGTCGTCTTATTTGATAAAAATGGAGCAGTAGACCACTCATTCAGTATTCTTTTCGCTTCAGCCTTTAATACTGTAAAAAATTGTATAGCTTTGGTTTCTTTTTTTTGCTTCCAAAATCTATGTAATACAGAGGATTAGGATTATAATTTAAGGATAGGTTCAAATAGTATTCTATCGCATCCTCAGGTTTATATTGCGCTGGGGTAAACTGTATTTTATAGTGATTTGCTGCAGCATATTCAAACACTCTGTACAAGAAAACACATCTTGGTAACGGTTCAAATTGTTTTAGCGCCGCATGATATAAATCCAAAATGCCTTCATGTGGCAGTTTATCAAAAGCTATGATTTTACGTCCGCGCTTGTTTTTAAGTATTGGCAATTCTAAATAGATGGGCTTTTCCACGTCAGACTTTAAATAATTCGGATGTCTGAGTCGAATACAGTCAAGCAAATCAAACCTTTGATATAGGTCATCCAGTTTTTGATTGACACGTGTATTATTTAGAAATTCAAAATTAGGACATCCGTTTAGAAACGCCAAGACATTCAAAATAGAACGCTTATCCCTATTAGATGTTCCATCATTAACATGCAACTTAAAATGATGCATGCCATCACTTAATAAGTTTACTTTATCATATATTATCACTTCATTCTCGTAGCGGTAATTAAACTCACCGCCAATATACGAATCCGGGTGGTTATAATATACTGATGGATAATTTCGGAGCAAATATATCTCTTCTTCTGTTTCACGAATTGTTTTCCTAATGCACGCAGCCGCATATCGATACATATTTTCTGTGCTTGAAATTGAATCATCATAGCTCCATGTGTCGCCCCAAACCTTAATCATTTCCTCGCTCGTTGGCTCTGGGAGTATCACTATAGTTCTATCCTCTATCTTTGCTAAAATTGCTTTTAATTTTTTCCTTTGAGCTAAATACACTTGTTTGTATAATGCTATAAATTTCAATCTGTCTCCTGTTGATGTATATTTATCGCGTTCGATATTAATATCCGCAATAAGGTTCTTATACTGATTGAGTTCATAAAACATTAAACTGTGCAATCCATACTTTAAAAATATTTCAGTTTCCGAATATTCATCATCAACCGCTTTAATCCTATCTTTTATATTCAATATACAAAACACCTCCTAAACTCTTCGTGACATCCAAATCACTGTTTCAATGCCCGACATCTAAATCGGCGTCTAAACTATACACACTTTTTCCGATAAGTCCTCGTCGCCCTGTTCCCGCAAAGCGTAATGTTTAGACCTCGGATTGATTGTTTTTGTATCTCCGATAGCAAAAACCTGAAATCAGGCCTTTTTCACACATCATTACCTGACCTTAGACATCAAAACTACCGTCTCAACATGATACGTCCACGGAAACATATCCACCGGCTGTACCTTCTCCACCCCATACCCATGCTCACTCAAGAACCTCAAATCCCTCGCCAACGTCGACGGATCACACGACACATACACGATCCGCCTCGGGTCCATCGTCAAAATCGCATCCAGCGTCTTCTGGTCACACCCCTTACGCGGCGGATCCACACAAACCACATCTACCCGCTCCCCAGACCTCGCAATACAATCCGCATACTCCCCCGCATCCGCACACACAAAATCCACATTCACAATCCCATTCCGCGCCGCATTCCGTTTCGCATCCTCAATCGCCGCAGCTACAACCTCAACCCCCTGCACATGCGCCGCCTTCCTTGCCATAAACTGCGTAATCGTCCCAATCCCGCAATACAGATCCACCACCCGATCATCCTTCGACAATCCCGCAAATGCCACCGCCTTCTGATACAGCTTCACCGTCTGCGCCGGATTGATCTGATAAAACGACTTCGACGAAATCTCAAAACTCAGTCCATCAAGCACATCATGAATCACCCGCTCCCCATAAAGCAGCACCTCTTCCTCACCCAAAATCACATTATCACACCGCTGATTCAGATTCAAAATCACACTCTTCACCTCAGGCACCTCAGCCACCAGCTGCTCAGCCATGAGTGACAATTCCTTAACTCTCTTCTCACGCACAATAAACACAACCATCACTTCACCGGTACTGAACCCCACCTTCACCAGCAAATGCCGAAACACCTCCGCATTGCCAAACTCCCCAATCAGCCGCTTCATGCACTGCACACTCTTATTGATCAGCTCATGCTGAATCAAACACTCATCCATATCAATAATATCATTGCTGTTGATCCGATAAAAACCACACACCGTCTTTCCAGCCTTATCCAATCCAACCGGCACCTGCCCTTTATTGCGGTAATACCAGCCATCTTCCATCATCATCGCATCCTCAACATGACAATCCAAACCACCGATCCGCTCAATCGCATCCTTCACCCGCTGTGTCTTAAACCTCTGCAGCTCCGCTAATGAAAAATGCTGCAGCTGACACCCGCCGCACTGCTTAAAAATCGGACACCTCGGCACCGCCCGCTCAGAACTCTCCCTATCCAGCTTCAAAAGTCTGCCATACCCAAATTCTTCCTCACCTGCGTCACCACGATCTCACCGCATTCACCCACCAGCATATCCTTCACAAACAGCGGAAAACCCTCCACCTTCACAACTCCCAAACCCTCAAACGTATAGTTCACACACGTACCTGTCACATGTTCATTTTTCTTCATCATCAGCACTCACTCTCATCCTTATTTTCACCATTATACCACAAAAAAGCTGCCTACTTTTCATCAGGCAGCAAGTTCGGCAGCAGATTTTTAATATTCCTTAAATTCGTCGAATCCTTACTGATCCAGCAGGAAATCAGATTACCATGAATCAGCGTCAGCAGCATCTTCGAATACCTTTCTGCATTCACTTCATCATAGCCGCACTGCATCAGCTTCTCACTATACAAAACCTCCCACTTGTGATAAACCTCCTTCGAAGCAACCGCCAATTCCTCACTGATATAAGTAGCTTCAATACCCATAAACGTAATAATCAGCGACTTCAATCCTTCCCGTCTTTCATCAATATCCCTGGCCAGACACTCCGCCATCCAGCAAAACACCTCAACTGCACTCTCTGACACAGAGAAAATATTCTTTCGAATACCCATTTCCATTTTATTATAAGCATCATGAACGACCTCAACCGCAAGCTGATTTTCCCACCAGGAAAATAATGATAAAAAGACCCCTTAGGAATATCACATGCACTCACGATTTCATTAATACCAACACCAAAATAACCCTTCTGTGAAAATAACATTGACGCATTCTTTAAAATAAGCTCCCGTTTCTCTGCGCTGTGATTCATACGGCCACCACCCTTACTTTTTTATAATAAAGGGCTGATCTTTAATATCAACCCCTTATTTTTAAAATTTACAAATTTCTCTTCCTATTTAATCATTGAAGATGCAGACACACCGGCATTTCTTCCGCTAGTCATTGCCCAACCGAACAATGAACCGCCGTAATAAATATCACCTTCAAGACCGCCGACAACCTCACCGGCAGCAAACAAGCCATCAACAGCCTCCTGCTTCGTATTCAGAACCTGCATCTGATCATTGATATGCAGACCACCAAGCGTTGCATAATAACGCAGCCACATCTGTACAGCATAATAAGGGCCATCACTGCTGATCTCAGCACTTAATTTTCTGCCGAATTCATCAGTACCGACAGCTACATCCGCATTAAATTTCTCAGCAGCTGCCGTAAGTGTACCCTCCGGCAGACTTAAAGTCTTAGCTAAATCTTCAAGTGATTCACCCTTAACCATCACTGGATTTGAAGCACCATTATTCTCCAGCCATTCAGCAACATTTTCTTCAGTATAAATATTGCTGCCGATCATTCCCTTATTAAATGCATCAAAGGAAGTCTGATCTAAAATCAAATAATTAGCTTTATTCGGCTTCATAGCCTGAATCAAATCATAAGCATTGCCTTGTTCATTCGCAAAACGAACACCCTTTTCATTGACTAAGAAAGCACCGCTTGCTTTATAAGCACCGCCTACACCAGGGTTGCAGTATTGACCTAAACCGCTAGGCATAACGATACTGTTAGGCTGAACATTTACGAATTCCATGTTGATCAAATCAGCATCCACAGCCTTGGTCATTTCAATCGCATCACCAGTCGCACCGGCTGCACCGGCATAAACAAATTCCTGATATTCAGCAGGCACCAATTCATCATTAGCACCGAAACCGCCGGTTGCCAAAATGACAGCCTTTGCATTAATCGTATAAATCTTATCCTTACCTTCTGCCTTAGCACCGACAACCTTGCCATTTTCAACAATTAATTCAGTACCTGCAGTATCCAGATAAACTTCACCGCCGGCATCCTTTACGTGCTGAAGCAATGTCTTAACAACACCTGCTCCGCGTCCGACACCTGAATAAGTACGTCCAGGTTCAGAGTTATCATATTCAACATTTGCCCCTTCCGGATCCACTAACCAGTCAAAAGCAGCACCTACGGTATTTACGAAAATATCCAAGGTAGCTTCATCATTGTGGTTATGTCCATTCGCAAGCATATCAGCCTTTAATTGTTCAGGACTATCCTCATAGCCTGATTCAATCTGCCATTTACTGCCGGTTGCTGTCGTACCGGCACCAGCCATTGATGAAGCACCGCCGGCAAATGACATCTTTTCTAATAAAACAACTTATTCCCTTCCTGAAGGCAGATAATGAAGCAGTCAAACCGGCACCGCCGCCGCCGATAACCAGAATATCAGTCGTTAACTCAACAGTTTCCTTTTCTGTATTGCCTTCAACGACCTGGCTCATCTTCTCCATATCAGCGCCTGCCTGAGTCAATGCATCCTTTAATGCTTCAATGAAGCCATTGCTGGTAACAGTAGCACCGCTTACTGTATCAATAGCTACACTCTGTTTATCCAAAACCTCTTGTACCAGCGTTGGTAATGCAGCACCGCCGATATTTTCTGTTTCGGAATTTTCTAACACTTCAATATTGGTGATTTTCTCAGCATCAACAGTCACTGCGATCTTGATATCACCGCCAAATCCTTTTGCCGCAGCTTCATACGTTCCGGCTGTCATTCCTGTTGTATTTTCAACAGGTGCGTCATTTTTAGGCGCACAGCCAGAGAAAATCAAAGCACCGGCTAAGCATAAGCTTAATAATTTTGCCTTTTTCATTTGTTCCTCCTATCCGTTTCCCTTTACTAGACGAACGGTCTACTATTAGTATAACGTTTTCATTCTTAATGTCAAGAAGCTTATGTGAATATTTTATCGATTCTTAATCAATCTTATTTTCTACCAAGACTTACTAATATAGAAAAAGAGAAATGCTTCACACACTTCTCCATTTAATTCAAATATAAACACTTAGCAGCACGCTGCAATCTCATTGATGATGACTTTCTCCACCCAGTAACTCATCATTTATTACGATCAAGCAGCTTCATAAACGATTCACCATTCTGAGGCTTTTTAACATGGAAGAAATCACAGACACTGGCTCCTACGTCGGATAATGATTTCCGCAAGCCTAACTCAACGCCATGCACCTGCCCATGCCATACCAACAGCGGCACATTTTCACGCGTATGCTTGTTATGACCAATATCCGGATCGTTGCCATGATCTGCCATCACGACCAGCACATCCTCATCATTCAGCAGTTCAATGATCTGCGCGATCTTTGCGTCCGCCAGCTTCAGCAATTCCATGTACCACTTAGCATCCTGACTGTGACCGGCAAGATCGGTCTCCTGCACATTGGTACAGATAAAACCATGCTTCATAGACTTCACGGCATCAAGCGTCAGATCCAGCACTTCACCTGTATCTACACAGGAAATCGACTTGCCGCCGTCATTCGCTACAATATCCGCCACCTTGCCAAGCAATGTCACCGGTATGCCTGCATCAGTAAGTATCGTCGGTGCCTGAACGCTCTTATCCACACCATAACCAAGATGGCGGCACATATAGCCCTGTTCATATGACTTCGATTTAACCGCATGAATTCCAATAAAGCGATCCTCTCTCGTTTCTTCAGCAGCTAATACATCAGCTATCGTATTGCCGGTACCGCCGAATGGAATCACTCGGTTGACAGTCACAACCTCTCTGACCTGCTGAGCAATTTCCAATTCTTTTTCAAAAGGAAGCACGTCAAGGGGCGCTGTGCAGTTATACGCCATCCCAAAATCCGCATCGATATTATCTGCCACCGTACATGCATCATCAACAAGCAGATAACGCAGTTTGCCATTGCTTAAATATTCAACCTTATGACCCAGCTTCTTTAAATGCTCAGCCACAGCATCTACCTGATCTTGAAAGGGCTGAACCTTGGGCTTCTTCGGCAATGTTCCCATGATCTCCTGATGACCCATAAACGTATCAGCACCAAAATGCATTAATTCACTTTTTCCAAAGTTTGCCTCTTTACTTAAATTCATACATTGACTTGCCTGACCATATGCGTTCATCAAGCCTAAACGCTCTAAGGTCGGAAGCTTCAAATCAGGAAAGTCATGCAGTATACTGCCAAGGGTTGAACTTTTCTCATCACCGGGACGAGCCACAGCAGCATCCTCCATGGCCCCAACACCAAAGCCATCCAAGACTATGACTACAAATCGTTTATTCATTGAACCTCATCTCCTAAGCTGTTATAGATACCCAGCAGCTTCATCTCACCCTCATGGATGCCTTCCACGACCGCTACATGACTGCGTGTAACAAAGATCTGGAATCGAAATGCCATAATCACCGTATCGCTTACATGACAAGGCTTATCTAATTCAAAGTAATAATCAATACTTTCAAGACTCGGCGGTTCAACATGACATTCACAGGCATCTTCCATACACTTGCCGACATAGGCATTGGCCACATGAGAACGCCGGTAAAATCCGCCGCCATAGCAATAAGAGCGATCATCAAAATTATGTGAAATCTCACTGACATACGTTACACATGGCACTTCCACACATTCCTTATATGCGTGCAGCGGTGTTGTTCCGCTTAAGCCATGCCCCGGCTCACCGCTGTTGATCGGATAGTTCTTCATTTGCTCGAGGGTGAACGTGCAGGTTGCGGAAGGCGCATTGACATTTTCAATTTGAATGCCATGCTTCTTCAGCATTTCCTTCGCCTTCAGCAAAGAATCCATATTCGGTGTCGGCGCTATCGTATCCTTTTCCTCACTGTACAGGAAACATGGGAAAGAAGTAACGCCGGCAATCTCTATATGATCAAGCTGTTTCAACGCTTCAATATCATTATCTAAACCCGCTAAACGAAAGCCTGCCGTCTGACCGCTGTAAATCATATCTTCAGGGCCTACGACCTTCAGCAATACCTTTTGTCTGATTCCGGCTGCTTTAGCACATTCATTGATTTCACGAGCCTTATCGATAGAAAATATCGTAAAGTAATGACAGCCATAATTCACAAGCTCCTGAATCATTGCCCTTGGTGTCTGTACAAGATGACCCACATTGGCAATCGGTATTTGATGCTTCATCATGACCTTTGCTTCTTTGAAATCAACAACCACAGCGCCTTCATATCCAAGCTTCACTAACTCCTTGGCAATCAAAGGATTCCGGCCTAATTGTTTCAGCATAAAATATAATGAAATATTCTGTTTTTCTGCGGCATCCAGCATCTGTTTCGCATTCTTTTTTAAAGTATCAAGATCAATTACATACGTGTCAGGCAGAATCCTCCCCTGCTGATGCAATTGGAAAGAAGCTTCGATAAGCTCTTTATTTCTCCTTAATGTAGAGCTTAAGAACATTCTTTCACCTTCCTTATGCTTTCCTTCAGAATACGCACGATCGTATCACTGCCGCTGCGCATTGGATTTATACGAATCATTCGTGTTTTTAATGTCGGATCATTCTTTAAAAAAGTTCCGGACACACGGTAAAACATCGGTAAGACCTCATATTTTGATTCAGCTCCCACAGGATTAGGCGCAGCCCCAAGCTTCTGTGCTTCGATCAATACCTGTTCGGCAATAGCTTCCCTAAATTCTACAAGCAATACCTTAGATTGGGCATTAGCGAGAAAGGCATCTTTAATTTCCGGAATACTGCCGTCATTCAGCAGGCTTACAGCCTTTTCATTTTCTTCTGCCTGAATTGCCAACGCGACGGTGCATAGACAAGCATCCTCAGCAACTCCATTGCCTGCCAGCCCTGAACCTTACTGCCGCCGGAATAATTATTGCGTTCTACCTCATCGATCAAATCAGCCTTCCCCAGCAATACGCCGACGCCTTCCGGCCCAAGCAGTTTAAATGCAGAAAAAGCACTCAGATCAGCACCTAATTCGATACCGATTTTATCGACCTTCATCGCCGCATAATTATCATCCGTAAGAATCGGTACATTTTTACATGCCTTTATGCATTCAATCACTTCCCCCATGTCATAGCTGTCATCGGGCTTCTGTCTTGTATACTGAACGATGGCGGCATCTATCTCATTTTCCTTCATGACACTGCGTATATCACTCAAATCATTGAAATCAGCCTCGACTAAAACAGCATTCAGCCCCTTTAGCGAAGTTAATGTAGTCGGATAAACGGGAGCTTTATGAACCAGCACTTTACTGTTTGGCTTCAGCATGGCGGTTAAGCCCCAGCGAATTGCACCGGTTCCGGCGCCTGTTACCAAGATTGCTTTCTCTGCATGGAAAAAACGCGCCAGCACCCGTTCGGCTTTTCCCGCATAGGTTGGCTTATTACCTGGCTGAACAACGCCTAAATCACCCAGATTCAAAAACTCAGCCCCTTCAAATTCACGGCATATTTCATCAACCAAAGCAAACTGCTTTTGTTTAGCTTCCTCCAATGAAATGGAGTGCAGCGGATATGTTTTCATCATTTTTCCTCCTCGCTTTGATATCCTTTTGAAAAATACATTGACAGATTACTGAAATAACGATGCAGCGTGGCATCAGGTTCATGCGCTAATTCTTCAGCAAGTCCCAGCATCGCCGCAATCTTTTCCTTTTTACTCTCACAAATCAACACATAGGCACAGCCTAATGATGCGGCCGGCACGCTTAAGGCCGTAGCATTGACCATGTTTACAACTCGGATAAATCCTTTATTCGCCCTCATTTGAAGTTCATGTGTCCGCTCATCAAAATGTCCGAAAATGGTATCTCCGATACCGCAACCATCAACAGGTCCTTCATAAGACAGCAGCACATCACACTCAGATAAAAGAGTGTTCAAACACCGAATCAAGTTTTCCGGTCTGCATAAAGAGCCGGTAAGTTCTTTCTTTGGCAGGCAAATGAATAATCATGGCAATCTTCTTCACTGACAAAGATTTTCAACGCTTTATATTCAGAGCGAATATCAAGAGCATCACTGATAGTCTTGCTCATCATTGCATAATCACGGGTCATAAAGCCAATAGAAGGACTGAAGCTTATACCGTCTGTTGATTCTTTAGTATACTGCTTTACATAATCAGTCTCAATCAGCTCCGATATAAAACCAAATAAATTCAGCGACATAGCGGGAGCCAGCACCGAACCGCCGCCGTCTGTACCGATACCGAGATCATTGATATAGGTCAAAACATTAATGGCGGTGCCGCTGGAGCTGCCAGTCATAAATCTTCCGGTAATCGGATTTTGCAGATGCAGATCGACAGCCCTGCCGCCCAGTGAATGAGCGTCCAAGGTATGCAGAACATACTTATCCTTACTTATCAGTTGATTCATTAAAGATGAAGGTATCTGTTCCACATCCTTGATGCCTACATAAATTTCACCATCCTTCACCTTGAAGCATTTATTTACTGAATGATAGGGATTTAGCTGAGCCAATGAATGACGCAGCTTTTTATCAGCATGAGCCATCATCAATCACTGAAAATCCTTTTTGGATTCTCAATCAGCATCAGATCAATAGAATTCTGTGATAAGCCGGCTTTGAGCAGTTCAGGTATAAAGCTTTCAAAAAGATAACAATATCCAATACCGCCCTTATATTTAAGATGTGATTTTCTAGTCAGATCCTCAGATAACACCACCTGATTCAGCAAGCCCTCCTTTTCTAATGCAAGCAGAAATTCGATACGTTTCTGATCAGGCAGATAATTATTCTTGCCGATCGTATCAAAACCAACGGTTACCCCGGTTGACAGTACAGAACGAATGAAATCAAGATCGCCGCTTAAATCAACATGACCGATAACTACCTTCGTAGGATCAGCACCATGGCTTACCAGATAATCAGCCTGTTCCTTCGCCAGTGTAGCAAGCGTTGTATGAGTATAAATAGGTTTATGTGTTGCACTATGTGCAATTATGGCGGCGTCAAACAGCTTTCTTTCATTTTCTGTCCACTCATTTTTACTGGTTCCGATTTCACCGATCGCATCTGCTTTAACACCGGTTCCTTCAATACCCTCATTGATTTCTCTGATCATCAATTCAGCAAGCTTCTCTGTATCGAATGCACTCATTGCTTCAGGGATGAATGGATCTTTATAACAGCCGGTAGAAATCATAAAATGAATCCCTGTCGCTTCTTCAAGCTTTAAAATCGTACTGATATCTCTGCCCATACCAATATTTGTTACTTCCCAGATATTGCGGACACCCTGTTTATACAGCTGTTTTAATTCAGCACAAATTTCATCATAACAGTCAAGACAGCAATCCTGATCTTTTTTCACACCTGATAAATCAATATGCATATGCTCATGCATCATCGTATATCCGTCGTTTAATTTCATTCGTGTACTCCTTTCTTAAAATAAATGACGAGCAAGTGATTGCCACTTTACCCGCCATTTTCATGAAATTTAAGCTACCAGTGTTACTAATTGAATAACAACCAGCAGGTTAATCAAAATACCATAGAGAATACAAGCAACCGGTCCAACGGCAAGTTCAACAATCGGTTTCTTGGAAACACGGTTCAGCAGCAGACATCCAATAACGAATAATGCACCGATACCGCTTAGACCAACTGCCGCAGACATAGCTTCAGCTGATGCGACAGCACCAACAAGTAAGGCAACCTCTAAGACTTTATTCATTGAAGTACGGATATGCTCACCCATGTCTTTTACACCAGGGAATTTATCCATGCCTTTTGCGAAAACATTGATCAGCAATAATTCAATAATCATGACCGCTGCGCCGGCAATCATTGCAACTAATGGATTATTGAAGAATAACAGACCCATAACGAAGACAAACGTACAGCCGGCCGGTCCATAAACACCGGTAACGATGGCTGTTGTGAATACTAAAGGAATAAAGCCGATAGCACGGGCTGCCGCAGCCATTGCGGCTTCTGAAATTGCGCCATTGCTGACTAAAGCTAATGAAATTGGGTCACCGGCAATCATTGCCATGCTTGTACCGCAGGCAAGCAAGCCGCCCATGATAGCAAGCAGGAACCAATTCTTTCTGATCTTAGCTACTTTTTCAGAGAAAACATTGACTAAATCAGTATTTGCACTGCCGCCTTCAGCCTTCACTGCCGCTGCGAAAGCAAGCATCGCGATCGTACCGGCCAGCATCGCCATACCTTCGCCATTCAATGCGATACTAACGCCTTCACCAACGGTAATAACGCCAAACTTCTTAACTAGGAAATAAACGGCAACAACGATACATGCAGTAATAGCACCTTTTTTGAATCCATGCTGATAAGCAACAGCAAGGGCAGGGAAAATGGCAAACGCAACCGTTACATATTTAGAAACGCTGCCTAATGCATCAAGGAAATTATATGGCAGATAACTAAATGCTGTTACGACAAAATCAAGTCCGATTAGAATCAGCAAGCCATACAGCGCACCGATGACACCGGCCATGATCGTTCCTTTATTATTATCAGGACACCATGTACCAATGATATCCGTTGTCAGAAGCAGACAGTGAATTAATATAATCGTAGCCGCAATCGAGGTTGGAATACCGAAGCCGATAACCAAACCAAAGCTGATTGCGAAGCTCATCGTTGCTAATTCTTTACGAGAAATCTGTCCGTCAAAATACTGCGGTACGATAGGTCTGAAACCATCGTTGAACACTGCAATCCCCTTATTCGCCAGAATTGATGCCAACGCACCAATCGCTGCGATGATAATATACTTCATTTTCTAGTCCTCCATTTTTTCTAGAATAGCTTTCATCAGAACAGGCAGTACCTGTTCAGCATGCTGGGCTGTAAATCCAAATGCTTTTTTGCCCTCCTTAACAGCTGCAATGATTTCCTCATCAGGAAAAACCTTGCCCGGCATTGAAATTGTCTTACATTGATTCTGTCCCAATAAAGCAATTGCCATTGCCAATGCACCGCCGCCGCCCGTATTACAGGCACCTACATAATAATCAAACTTCCCCATCTTTAAAGCATTTACTGCGTCCAGATCATTCTTAATTGCTAATTCAATTCCTTCATAATTTTTTGAAGAAAATCATGAATTTCCTGCTTATTGATCTGACCGCCGACTACGATTCTCACCATCCCGCAAATCCTCCTTTCTTATTGATATAGATTGCATAGATGCATCAGCAGAAAGCGCTTCTCACCTTCCGGGAAAGTACAAGGCGCCTTTTCCGTCACTGTTTCATAAAGCTTTTCTGCCTGATGAATACCCGAACTATTCACTACTTCATTCCAGATGCTCTCATCTAATGTTTCTACTTCCTGACCTGTGCATATCCGTTGGGCAGCCATCGCCAAGTGAGTCGTAAACATTTCAAGAACACTTTCTTTATCCGTGAATGTCACCAGATCCTCATCGATGACTCGGTTCACAAACTCTGCAACTTCCGCTGAGATAACTCCTGCATTTTCTAAAATCGATATACGCTCCTTCAGCATAACTCCTCCTCTTAATATACATTTTTTTGTATATTGATTGAATGAATAAGATTTGCATCATGCAAATTCATAGTAATGATTTTCAATATACATTTTTTGTACAAATAAATTATAGACTGATTCCTCATGATTGTCAACCCTATTATTCGTAAGTATTCATACTTACACGGATACCTGTAATACCGGTAAAGTAAAAGGCAACGAAATACCGTTACCTTTGGTTAGATTTTAAAAATTAATAGCTTGGCGTAATCTTTCCTTCCAGCACCAGCTTCTGATTATCCAGTACGATCTGTACATCAATCAGTTCACTCAGCAAGCCAGCCATTTCACGCCGCTGTGTATTCACTACCATAACAGCTTCCGTATCATCAATGTTATCGGATGGCAGCGATACATAATTGATATGCAGATGCTTATCAGTAATTTCATCTTCGTTCCAAATCGCCGCATCAAGCTCACCGCTGATGATTTTTTCAAGGATTTGGTTATATTCCACCTGGACAAACTCCACCTGTTTGCCTTCACACGCATGCTCGGTCAATACCTTTTGGTCGATAGAATCATTATCAATGCCAATTTCATGCCATTTTCAATTGCTTTGCACTTGGCATCATGAAATACGATCACATGCTCTGACAAATAAGAATGACGGCCAAAGGCCTTCACAATTTGTACAGAATCATTTTTCTTCATAATATTATTCGCCGCATAACGAGATATAATCGCAAAATCATACCGATCCGCAAGCAGCATCGCGATACGGTTGGTCGCTCCCCGCATATAGGCCATGGATGCCGGTAAATTATACTGGTTTTCCATCGCTACAATCAAACCCGTCGCAAATCCCTCATAGCGTTTCGAATACGGCAGCGGCATAACTCCGACAATCGATGTAATGCCGGCAAAGGCCAATAAGATCGCCGTGTTCTTCGCAATTAGAAAAGTACCCAGATGTCCCTTCGATTCAAGTTTGATTGCACCATTTTCCTGAAGGAATTTAATGGAATTTTGAATCGTCCCCCGTGCAAGTCCTACTTTCTCTTTTAGATCAGAAACGGTTGGTATCTTCTCCCCAAGCTGCCAAAATAAAAACTCCTTCGCTAATGTCATTGTTGAAAGACCGTTTTTACTCAATAATTTCTGATGGTAATCCATTCCCTCACCTGCTTCCTCTTATAACTGATTTAAAACTGCAATTGGCAAGAAAAACCCGGATCACTCCAGGTTTCACTTATTAATTACTTTCGGCTTGATTAATAACCGTCCAGTCCGCCGCATCAGCCAGCTTTGCCTTTACATAATAGATCTGCGGCAGATCATCGGATCCCTCCGCTATATTATAAACATGAACCTCAAGATTCATATTTTTAGCATCTTCTGCAGCTGAGAAATATGTTTCGATCGGCAATACTGAAACAACCTTTCAGCGGCATCATTCAAAAGCCAAAGCAGATCATCTTCACTAATGGTATCATTTGCGTCAATGGTAACCCGCAGAAGATTGTCTATAACACTGACCCGCACACTGTCGGCATTGTCATAGCTTAATGCAGCCTTCACATTTTCAATATCCGTATCTGTAATATTGGGATCAAGAATTGATTTTGCCAATTCAGGATTTTTTGCCACGGTATAATTATCAATGACCCAATCCTCATTAGCTGCATTCTTTGTTTTCACATAATAAATCTGCGGCAATGCTTCACTGCCCTTGGTTGTGTTATACACATGAATTTCAAGATCATACATCTTTGTCGCAGCACTGTTTGTGAAATAGGTTTCAATCGGCAGTACCGCCGCTATTTTATCAGCAGCATCATTTAAGATCCAAAGAAGATCTCCCTCTGCCATATCATCACTGGTATTAATCATCACCCTAAGCGTTGCGCTGATCAGATTTACTTCCAAATTATCGATATTGTCATAATTCAAATTACTTCTGATACTGGCAAGATCAGTTTCGGTAATTGCCGGATTCAACTCATTCTTGAAACGATCCGCAACCACTGGTTCACGGCTGTTTTCTAATGAATTCATCAGCACGACACCCAGGATGATACATGGTACCAATACAATGATAATGCCCAGCCACAAAATAACATGCGGCTTTTTCAGCTTAACGGGATTCGATGTTTTTTAGCCATCAACTCACTCCTTCACGTACTATTGTACTTCAAATTATGCTGTTTGGCTATCTTTTCTTAAGCTCTTCCTGAACCATCTTATTGGTCATAGCCGGATTAGCAGTGCCCTTGCTGGCCTTCATAACCTGACCGACTAAAAAGCCGACTGCCTTATCTTTACCATTTTTAAAGTCTGTTACTGACTGCGGATTCGCTTCAATAGCCGCAGTAATCAATGCCAGAATTGCAGACGGATCACTCATCTGCTTCATGCCCTTCGCTTCCGCAACAACTTTTGGGTCCTTCCCCTGCATCATTTCCTCGAAGACAACCTTAGCCTGCTTGCCGGAGATCTCACCCTTAATGATCATATCGATCATTGCCGCAAGATGTTCCGGCTGCAGTTTATTTTCTTCATAACTGATGCCTTCCTTATTCAGATAAGCCACCATCTCAGTAGTCACCCAGTTGCTGGCAAGCTTGTACTCATTGGTATGCTTGATTACCTCATCATAGAAATCAGATAATTCCTTCGTAGCTGTCAAGGTAACGGCGTCATAATCGCTCAAGCCATATTGATTCATATAACGCTCTTTGCGCTGTTCAGGTACCTCATTTAAATTCTCCTGAATGCTCTTGATCCATGCCTCATCAAGCTGAATCGGGAAGATATTTGGCTCCGGGAAGAATTTATAATCGACATTGCCTTCCTTTTACGCATCGAAATGGTCGTTTTGCTTGCTTCATCAAAACGGCGGGTTTCCTGAATCACCGTACCGCCTTCAAGATAGATTTTACTTTGCCGCTGAATTTCTTCATCCACTGCTTTTTGCACATTACTTAATGAATTCAGGTTCTTGATTTCTGTTTTTGTGCCATAGCCGTCATAGCCATAAGGACGCAATGATATATTTACGTCACAGCGCATGCTGCCCTCTTCCATCTTACAATCTGATACACCCAAATAATAAAGCATATTGCGCAGCTGTTCCACATAGGCAGCCGCTTCCTTCCCGCTGCGGATATCCGGTTCAGAAACGATTTCCACAAGCGGTGTACCGGCACGGTTGAAGTCAATCATCGTACCATTAGCAGTATGGAACTGCTTCGCCGTATCCTCTTCCATATGAATGCGGTTAATGCGGATCTTTTTCTTACCGGCTTCAGTATCAATAGTCAAATAACCATTGCTGCCGATTGGGTGGAACTGCTGAGTAATCTGGAAGCCCTTTGGCAAATCCGAATAATAGTAATTCTTACGATCAAATTTAATTAATGGATCAATGGTACAGTGAGCACCGCTGCAAGCACGGATTGCTAATTCTACCGCATGCATATTTAAACATGGCAGCGTTCCCGGCATCCCCAGATCAATTTCATTGGTACAAGTATTCGGCGCCGCGCCAAAGCGTACCGGTCCGGCGGAGAACATCTTGGTATTGGTTTTTAATTCACAGTGGATTTCAATCCCGATGATGGTTTCAAAGTTCATGCGTTTACCTCCACAGTCTTTCCTTCTAATCCTGTTTCTTCTTCAATAGCTTTTGCTATATTCAATAAATTCTGTTCATCAAATGCCTTAGCTGTCAAATTCACACCGATTGGCAGGCCTTCCGCAAAACCGCATGGTACCGTAATACTTGGATAACCGGACAGATTGCCCAGCACCATATGGTTTTCAGCAACCAGATAAGTATCCGACATCTTTTCATCATTCGATTCATCCGGTTTCGGTGCGGTTGTGCTGGCAGCACTTGCCAAAACCGCGTCATAATCCTTTAGTACGTCCGCATATGCATCAACGATCACACGGCGTACCTTCTGAGCCTTTCTGAACAATTTCTCCTGGTTTTCCACAAACAGTGACCAGCTGCCCAAAACAAAACGCTTGCGCACTGCGGATGAGAAGCCCTTAGTTCTGGAATTGATCATGATTTCTTCAAGATTAGCTCCCTCTTCACGCATACCAAAACGCACACCATCAAGGTTAGAATGGTTTGCACATGCCTCCGCATTCGCAATAATCAGATATACCGGCAGCAAAGTTTCTAAAAGCTCATCATTCATTTTAACCTTTTCCACAATCGCACCGCGGGCTTTCAGCTTTTCACATAAAGCGTCAAAGTTCTTTAAGATCGCCTCATCCTTAATTGAATCCATCACATTAGCAAGCACCGCAATACGCTTTCCTTTTAAGTCACTGTTTAACGCTTCCGCATAATGACCTACCGGTTCATAGGAAGAAGTCATATCCCGGTCATCTCTGCCGGCCAGCACTTCTAAAGCAACAGCCGCATCTTTAACACAGCTTGTGAAACAGCCGACATGGTCTAAAGAAGAAGCATATGGAATGACACCATAGCGGGAAATGCGTCCATAAGTAGGTTTAAAGCCAACAACCCCACAATAGGCTGCCGGTTTACGAATCGAGTCACCGGTATCCGTGCCCAGTGCTAACGCAACAACACCTGCTGCAGTTAATGCCGCGCTGCCGCCGCTGGAGCCGCCTGAGATGCGTTCAAAGTCATATGGATTGTTCACTTTGCCAGTATAGGCATTCAGATTGGTTCCGCCCATACCCAGCTCATCCATGCTTGTTTTCACAGCAACAACGGCCCCTGCCGCTTTCAGCTTCGCAATGACATGGGCATCAAAAACCGGCACATAGTTATCCAAAATTCTTGAAGAAGCGGTCGTACGAATACCCTTCGTGGAAATGTTATCCTTAACAGCCACCGGTACACCATAAAGCGGTAAATTCTGATCCAGCTTTTTAACTTCTTCAATCTGCTTTTCACAATCGACAAATGTAACAACCGCATTCAGCTTATCCTGACTCGCGTGAGCCTTAGACAGCACACATTCTACATTTGCTTCAACATTCTTTCCTAAATCATTCAGCTTCATTATTTCACCACCTTTGGTACGACAATATGATTCGCTGCCACACGCGGAGCATTCGCCAGCGCGTCTGCCGCATTTAGTGCGTACTCATGCTCATCATCACGGATAAACGTAGTAGGTGTTTCAAACGGATATACCATTTCCTCTACATTTTCCGTATCTATGCGGTTTAACAGATCCATCTGCCGCACATAAATTTCAAGCTCTTCCTGCAATTCGCTGATTTCCTGATCATTCAAATCAAACATGACATCATTGGCCAGTTTTTTCAGCATTCCTTTTTCAAATTTCTCCATCGATCTTCCTCCTGTTAATTCAGCATAATATCGATATTGCCGCTCCCCTTCTGCCTCGATAAAAGAGCAACTGTTTTATCATCCGATTTGATATCCACCTGAATAGAATAACTCGTATCGGTAAATAACGAACATAATTGTACCACATATTGAATCAGACTTTGCGTTTCAACGTAAGTTTTAGCCTGCATATTCACACTTAGTTCCAGCTTGCTTAACGCGCTGTCCTCAAACAGCCCCATACCGAACAAACCAACATCTGTAGGGAAATGCTGAAACAATGACTGCTTCATCTGATTAAACTGTGAAGCAATTACCCCGTTGATCGCGTTGGCATCATCACTTGGAAAGTAAATCCATTCCTGATCGATCGGCGTATAGGACGATGAACGGTCAGTGACATAAGACTCGCCGATTACCACTCCCGGGGTTTTTGAATCAGCCGCCGGCGCCATATAGAGTACAACATGAATCGCAGACCGCCGACTTCCGGGTGATTGTTGCGCAGATAATTAACCAAACGCTGACCCGCCTCGACACTGCCGTATGTATAAAGCTGTTCCTTCGATACCTGAGTGGTCTGACTGCCGCCTTTCAAAAGCGTCTCACCATTCTCATCCATTTTCACACTGCCATCCTCATTCAACTCTGCCTCACGATAAGACACATAACTGTTTAATACAATAACAAAGGTAAAGCCGGCATAATCATACTGACCGTTTTCCTGCTTCATAAAATCAATTTCATACAGATCTGAAATCAGAATCGGATTATACATATCGGTACCGAACCCATTTGAAATGACAATTCCTTTTTCCGGATTCAAGCCTTCGCTGTTTTCAGCTGATTTAAACTTCAAAAGTCCGCGTGCCGAACCGTCAGTTTCATAGCGTTCAAGTTCTAAAGCGCTGACAATTTGGCCTTCCTTCACTAAATATTCATCTGGGTCAAAATATTTCTTGGCCAGCTGCTGTGCCAGATAGCCCATCGACTGTGGATCATATTTTGAGGAGCGATAGCTGTTATGCACAATTCTTGTGTCACTGGCTTCATAATCCAAAACATAACCATATTCACCGCTGATTACCGGTTTTATTTCAGTGATTTGATCCTGATCGTCAAGCTCCTGCTTTGTACATGCACTGCCAAAAAGGGCGGCGCAAAGCAGCAGCATTGCCGTTTTATGTAGTTTCATAGCGGTTCACCTCGCTTATAAATGAGACTTCATCCATTGTTTCTATGTTTAATTGTAATGCTTTTTGCAGCTTACTGCCAGCGTTTTCGCCATAAATAACCAGATCGGTTTTTTGGAAACGCTGCCGGAAACATTGGCGCCGTATTTTTCAAGCAGGTCTTTCGCTTCATCTCTTGTCATTCGTTCTAAAGAACCCGTCAGGACAACCGTTTTATTCGTGAAATAGCTCTCCACTTTTTCAACTTGATCGCTGTCCATGCGGAGTCCTTCATGCTTTAATGCTTCGATCAGCTGCTGATTCTTTTCTTCCGCAAAGAAAGCCAGGATCGCATCAGCGGTAATCTCACCGATATCATGTATTTTAGTCAGCGCTTCTTTTTCCGCGAGCATCAGCTTATCCATCGTCTGAAATTGCTGTGCCAAAATTTTCGCTGCCTTTTTACCGACCTGACGGATGCCCAAACCGAAGATCAGATCCTCCAAAGGATTCTGCTTGCTGTCTTCAATCGCATTTAACAGCTTATCTACTGATTTTTCTTTATAGCCTTCACATTGGAGAAGATCCTCACGGTGATTTTTCAGCTTATAAATATCTTCAACCGTATTCAGCCAGCCATGATTATGCAAAAATTCAACCTTTTTATCACCCAGCGTATCAATATCCATCGCATCGCGGGAAGCAAAGTGAATAATGCTTTCCACAACTCTGGCCGGACAGTCCTGATTGATGCAGTAATGATTCGCTTCATCTTCAAAACGGATTAATTTAGAACCGCAGATCGGACAGATAGTTGGAAATACATAAGGCTTTGAATCAGCCTCACGGCGTTCAGGCAGCGCTCTGACTACCTCTGGAATAATGTCGCCGGCCTTGCGGATTACCACAAAATCGTTGACCCGCACATCCTTGGCGATAATCATATCTTCATTATGCAGGGTAGCCGCTGACACACTGGTACCCGCAACTCTTACCGGTTCCAGCACCGCATTAGGGGTGATCTTACCGGTACGGCCTACGGTAATCATAATATCATGCAGCTTCGTAATTACTTCTTCAGCCGGAAATTTATAAGCGATTGCCCATTTAGGCGTTTTAATGGTGGCCCCCAAACGGCGCTGATCAGCGAGTGAATTTACCTTCAGCACCATGCCGTCGATATCAAAAGACAGATCATTGCGCTTTTCCGTCATTTCCTGAATATAGTCCCAGGCATCCCGGATCGTTTTGCACACCCGGCGTTCCTCATTGCAGTGAAAGCCAATTGTGCAAAGCGCTCTAAGCATTGTTCATGCGTTGTCATGCCATCATTCTCCGCATTGACATAAGTATACCAGAAAGCGTCAAGCTTACGGCTGGCCGCGATTCTGGAATCAAGCTGACGAATTGAGCCGGCAGCCGCATTACGCGGGTTAGCAAATTCATCCTCACCGCGTTCACGGCGAATCGCATTCAGATGTTCAAAGCTGGCCTTCGGCATATACACCTCACCGCGCAGCTCCAGCGGCCTTTAAAATCAATGGTTCTCGGAACTGAGCGAATTGTTAACACATTATTTGTCACATCTTCACCCACTGTACCATCACCGCGGGTGACTGCCATCTGCAGCTTACCTTCATCATAAATCAAGCTCATTGCCAAACCATCGATTTTACATTCCACAACATATTCCACATCACCGACCTCTGATCTTACGCGTTCATCAAAAGCCTGCAGATCCTCAAAATTATAAGCATTGCCCAAAGAAAGCATCACTTCCTTATGAGCGACCTTATTAAAGCCTTCCAATACCTTGCCGCCAACCTTTTGAGTCGGTGATTCAGGATCATATGCCTCCGGATACTGATTTTCTAATTCAATCAGCTCCTGCATATAACGATCATATTCCTGATCACTGACACTTGGCGCATCCAGTTCATAATATTCACGCGACAGTCTGCGCAAAATATCCCGCAGTTCATTTATTCTCTCTATGCTCATACCGATACCTCTCTTTATTTTTAGTGATTGAAGGATGATTCGCCATGATCTTGCGGATGCCGAATTTATTATTGAAAGCAATTTTCCAGACACCCTGTGATGTATCAAGTACGACACCCTCCCCAAAACTAGTATGCACCACTAAATCACCTTACGGATGCGGCCTGCTGTTTTACCGGAGCATGACCTTCTTCATCCACATAGGTGAGCGCTTTGGCAGTTTGCCAGAAGGCAGTTCTTCCTGCCGGGAAGCGGTATGCTGGGTCGCATCCTGTACACCAAAATGTTCAATTGTATCCGGATCGATCTCTTTGATAAAACGGGACGGCAGTTTAATGCGGTCCATAACATAACTATACCCCTGTGCATCAGAAATAAACAGCTGTTTACGCGCCCTGGTGAAAGCCACATAAGCCAAACGCCGCTCTTCCTCAAGCGCCGTTCGCCCGCCTTCACTGATTGCTTTCTCACTTGGGAAAATACCATCACACATACTGTAAACAAACACAATATCAAACTCCAGACCCTTTGCCGCATGAATTGTCATCAGCTGCACAAACTGTCCGTTATTTTCCTGCTCCTTATCGGTATATAAAGCAATCTGCTGGAGATATTCATCCAGCGTACCATCCGGATTGGCTGTTTCAAAATCCTCGATGTCGTTAATTAATTCCTTAACGTTCTCAATTCGCTCAGTTTCCTTATCATCCTCAAGCATCTGCATATAGCCGCATTCATCCATTAAACCCTCAAGCAGCATCGAAATAGACATCGAATTTACTAAATTGCGATATCTCTCAATCAGCTTGATAAAATCATTCAGCGCGGTCTGCGCTTTGCCGCGGGCTACATCATGATTCTTAATTACTTCATACATATTCATATTCTCACTGCGTGAATACTCTTCAATCGTCTCTACCGTCTTATTGCCGATACTGCGCTTAGGCACATTAATAATACGTTTTAATGCCAGATCAATGGCCGCGTTATCATGAATCAGCATTCTTAAATAAGAGAGTGCATCCTTGATTTCCGCACGGTCATAAAATCGTACACCGCCATAGATACGGTAAGGAATCCTTGCTTCAAGCAGCTGTTTTTCTAAAGAACGCGACAGATAATTGCTGCGGTAAAGCACCGCGATGTCGCGATAAGCCGCACCGCTTTGTATACACTTATTGATCTGCTGGCAGACCCAGGCCGGTTCAAGCGCTTCTTCAAAAGCAGAATAATGAATAATTTTATTATCCTCCTGTCTTGATGTATACAGATCCTTATCAATACGGTTCTTATTATTCTTAATTACACTGTTGGCACCCTTAAGAATCGACGGACAGGAGCGGTAATTCTCATTCAGCATCACGGTATGTACAGGCGCAAAATCCTTTTCAAAATTCATGATGATATTCACATCGGCGCCGCGCCATGTGTAAATCGTCTGATCGGGATCGCCAACAACGCAAAGATTGCATTTATCTGATACCAGATAGCGGATAATGCTGTACTGAATCCTGTCGACATCCTGAAACTCATCAACATGGATATAATCAAAACGGCGCTGCCACTTAACCCGCACCTCTTGGTCTTTCTTTAAAAGTCGATTGGTAAACAACAATAGATCATCAAAGTCAAGTGCCTTCATATGCTCCAGGCGCTTTTCATAATAATCATAAACCTGAGCTTTGATTTTCTCACTCGTAAACTCATTGGCAATGCTCATCGCTGCCTCGGGTGAGATTTCTTCACCCTTGCAGGCAGAAATATAAGAAGTACATTTGCATAGCTGTAACTCTTTACCTCAATGCCATACATCTTGTAAGCTTCCTTAAGAATGCTTTTCTGATCATCACTGTCTACGATCGTAAAATTACGCGGATAGCCATCACCCATTTTATGTATATCTTCTCTTAATAAACGAACACAAAAGGAGTGAATCGTCGAAACAAACATCCCTGACGCATCATCGCCAAGGATGGAATAAACACGCTCTTTCATTTCATTAGCCGCTTTATTCGTAAACGTAATCGCCAAAATACGATAAGGCGCAATCCCTAACGATTCAATTAAATAAGCGATACGTGTGGTTATCACTCTGGTTTTTCCTGAACCCGCACCGGCAATGATCCGGATATGGCCATCTGTGTATGTTACCGCGTCATATTGACTCGGATTTAAACTATCTAAATAAGACATGCGATCACCTCTGCGTATCATTATACCAAAAATCATGACTACTTTTTTAGTAAATTATGATTTAAAGAAACCTTTTCTTTCACATTTATCTTTTATGACAAAAATGATGTGCTATTTAATGTTTCTTTCAAATTTCTGAAACTTCTGTTATTCTTTAAATGCATAGGGTATAATGTTTTATGATATTAATTGGAGGTTTTTTATGAAGGCAGAAAAAAGACCAAGAAGAAAAAGAACCAGAATACCTGATCTTATTCTATCTGTGATTCAAATCGTTGTCACAGTCATATTTATTTTCACGTTAATAAACTTAAACATGCTTAATTTCAAATGGCTGATACTGATACTCGCATTGCTGATTGTTTTGCTGGCCATGTTTATCGTGCTGATGATGATGAAGCTAAAAGCTGGAATAACGAATGTTAAACGTGTACTGCAAGTATTGATCATTGTTTTTATGCTGGTGGGTAATCACTATGCCGGAACTTTAACTAATACACTCAAAACAATCACTGATGAGAAACAGACACGGATCGATAAAATATCACTGCTGGCACTTGCAGATAATGAAGGCAATTCAATTGAAGATTTTAATGGAAAAACAATTGGTTTACAGACTGGTACAGATAAGGAGCTGACTGAGTTTGCCCTTGATAAAATAGACCTAGAATTGAATATGGGAAGTATGAATATGTTGATTATTCCGTTATGATCAATGATTTCCTGCTTGGCTATGATGATGCAATTCTCATCAATGACGCATACATCAAGATGATGGCTGATTCAGTAGAAGGTTTTGCCGGTTCATATAAGGTCATAGAGACGTTTACTCGGGAAACTGAACTTGCTCCGTCCGATGTGAATGCCAAGCTGCCGGACGAGCCATTTGCCGTATATTTATCAGGAATGGATGAATTAGGTGATCCGCATCAGCAGCTGAGAAGTGATGTGAATATTTTAATGCTGGTAGATCCCGCTGCCAATCATGTGACAATGATTTCGATTCCGCGAGATTCCTATGTGCCTAACCCGGCAAAGGATAATCAGTTGGATAAGCTGACCCATACCGGTCTTTACAGCATCGATACAACGATTGCAGCTGCCGAGGAATTATTTGGATTCCCGATTGACTATTATGTAAAGGTAAGCTTTTCCTCATTGATTGAAATTGTTAATACAGTAGATGGCATAACCGTTAATGTACCGGTTACCTTCTGTGAACAGAATGCTGAACGTTCCTATTTATGGGATGATCAAATCTGCCTTGAAGAAGGTGAACGATTCATCTATGGTCCGGCGGCTTTAGCACTGGCAAGACATCGTGCAAGCTATGCGAATGAACTGACACGCAATCAGGTTCAGCAGGATATCATTAAGGCTATTGTTAAGCGGATGATGACACCGGTTGGCTTCAGCCGCATCCCTGATGTGCTGAGTATCATTCCGCAGTATATGGTAACAAATATGCCCTATTCAGCAATCACCAACTTTGTATCCGCTGAGATGAACAATATCGGTGACTGGACGTTCGATTCAATTGCATTGACAAATGGAATCTCACAGCTGATGCCAACGGCAAGTGTTCCTGATCTGTATCAGGATGTAATGATTCTTAGCTATAGCGATGTAGTAAAGGTATATGAGCGCTATCAAGCAATGCATGATCCTGTAGAACTGAATGACCTGAAGTTTGATTTGAACGATTTGAATCGTTATGTGAAGCAGATGCCGTCTAATCCAAATTTAGTTTGGGCAGAGAATTATCAATAAGACTATTAAACATAAAATGAAGTCATAGATGCTGATTGTTGAATCCTTATTCATCTATGACTTTTATTTTTGAATTTGCCGAACTTCAAATATACTGATTTTTCTATATTAAAATGCACTAATAAAATTATTTTAAATTACCCTCTGTCATTATATTGCTTCTGTTACTGTGCTTATTGATTTAATATTATATTGCCTGCATAGCTGTTTTAGCCGTTATAAGGAGCAAGGAGCTGCATAGGAATACACCGCAGCCCGCATGGGATGGGCATTTCACCCTTCGCGGGAAAGTATTGCAAACAACAGTAATACTATTTCATGGGCTTTTCCGGTTGTAATAAGAATTCTATTTCCGCTGAATATTTTCTAACTTTCATTATTGCTTGAAACATGAAATTCTCTATAATAACGCAAAAAAGAAATGATGAAACTTGGAGAAAAACATCATTTCTTTTTCTAACCGGCGGAGACTTCATCCATTATGATTCCATCCCCATAGTGAGAGAGCTGGTTTTCAGCTCAATTTTGTTAAACTTAATTTGTATAGCTTAAACTCTTATAGATATACTGCCGTCATTTTGAAACTGAAAATCACCAAATGCAATTACTTTATACCGTTTGTCATCTTTGACCACTTCTTCAGGAATGATACATTCCTCCAATTTCGAATTCTTCTCGTATACATCTCTCAAGATAGCCGTTTGCTGAATCTCATCTAAATAAAATTTGAAATATCAATCACCTGCTAATTTGCACATATAATTCCTATAAATTATGGAAAATTAACTGAAATCCTTTCAAATGGGAACTTTTAATGTATAATAAATAAACGAGGTGATTGGATGCATATTGATTCTGCATTGATTGAAAAGCTGAAAAGGAATGCTTTAGATATAGGTTTAGACGTTTTTTATATACTTTGTATGCTGATTTTTATGTTTGAATGCTTCCATTTAAACATGATACCTACTAAATTTCTTGTATTAATCATAGCCGCTTTACTGATTTTAGCCTTTATCCTTATTATTATAGATATACTTGAATACAAAGGCTGGATCAAGATTACAAAACGAGCGTGCAGTATCGTGCTTAGTATCTTCTTATGTTTTGGTGCTTTCTTCATGTGGAAGGTCAACAGTGCGATGGCCAGCATTGACAATAGTCCTACGGTTATGACAAACCGAATCACCGTGATGGTACCCGCTGATTCATCAGTCAACGCATTAGCTGATTTGAGCAATGCCAAAATAGGCTATCAAGAGGGTAATGACGCTGACAACGCTAACTATGTAATCGATCAGCTGTTAAGTGAACCAACACTCGTCAACCCAACGTACGAAGCTTATACCAATTACCTGACACTTGCCCAGGATGTATTAAGCGGCAAAGTAGAAGCAATGATCTTTACTTCTTCTTATGCTTCTACTCTTGATGAACAGATTGAAGATTTTGATACTAAATTTAAAATTATCGCAACTTTCGATCGTGCGAACAGTAACACCACTTCACAGTCAACCAAGGATATCAGTAAAGAACCTTTTACGATTTACATCTCCGGCATGGATGAAGTAGGTGAACCAACCATTAATTTACGCAGTGATGTCAACCTTCTGCTGCTGGTAAACCCGCTGACCAATCACATTGAAATGGTCTCCATTCCGCGTGATGCTTATGTGCCGAACACTGCAGCCGCAAATTTCCCGGACAAGCTGACACATACGGGCATTTATGGTATTGATACAACGATTTCCACCATGGAGAAAGTATTTGGCTTCCCTATTGATTATTATGCCAAGGTAAGCTTTACTTCACTTATTGAAATTGTTGATACACTGGGCGGTATCAATGCGAATGTTGCCGTCACTTTCTGTGAACAGGACGAAAACCGCAGCTTTGCTCCTGAGGATTTGATTTGCCTTAATCAAGGTGAACAGATGCTCAACGGCAAGCAGGCACTTGCTTATGCCCGTCATCGTAAATCTTATGGTGATATTGAACGCACCATGGCTCAGCAGGAAATCATTAAAGGTATCATCAATAAAGTATTATCAGCCGATGGTATCAATAAGGTTCCTACCTTATTAGAGATTGGCCCTAAATATGTATCGACAAATATCCCTATGGATCTGGTGAAACGGCTCATTAAATCAGAAGCCGAGGAAATTCAGCCATGGACATTTGAAACACTGCATATGGAAAATGGTTACTCTGACATGTATCCGACTGCCAGCATGGGAGCGGATCTGCCGCTCAGCGTCTATATTTTGAACCGTGAGGATGTGCGGGCAGTTTATCGCAAGTACCTGCAGATGTTTGAAACCATGAAGCTAAATGAATTTGCATTCAGACTTGATGATTTAAGTGATCCTGTTGAATATCCGCTTGAAAGTCCATATATGCTGTGGACAGATAATGTAACAACAAAAATATACCAATTCTATTCTTTGGAATATCCAGAAACTGAACCAAGTGAAGATGAGGAAAATCCTGAGGGTGAAATTGATCCAAATGACCCAGAAGGTGAAAAACCAAATGAAGATCCGAATATGCCCGATCATCCAGGTGAACCTTCAGATCCAACCGATCCTGAACCTGATATTCCAGAGCCGCCGGCTGAAACGCCGGATCAAGAGCCTGAAGCACCGGTTATCGATCCAACACTGCCTGTCGATCCAACGCAGCCAATCGATCCAACACTTGAACCCTAGTATGAACCCGCTGTTTAACAGCGGGTTTTATTTATCAATAAAGCACAAAAAAGCCTCACTATGAAATGAGGCTATTTAAACTTTTATTCTACTGCAATTAATCCTACGATGCCGTTATCTACAATCATGGTGGCTGTAATTTCAGTCTTCAATGCAGTTTCATCCATCTTGGTTTTCTGATATTCAATGGAGGCCTTAACCACATAGCCATCATATGCATTGCCAAGGTACTGTACCTGCTGAGAAGTTGTGGAATTGATCGTCACCGACTTAACGCATGGCAGTGATTCCTGACCATAATCATTTACGATTGCTGCATAATTTTGATAATAATGTGAGACAGCATAAGTTTTAAATTCTTCAATGCGGTCATCCGGCAGATAAGTTAAGCCGCCGACATCGTCCTGTCCGGTTTTATTCTTCATGGAAAAGAAATCAAACGCGAAGCAGATCGCAACATTTTTCGCAATCTCTTCAGTGTTGCCGCTGGCAACCGCATCCGTCAGTGCATTAAATGCCAAAATCTGTTCATTGGTCGGATTAACTGGTGACGCATAGGCATCATTGCCGCGCAGCGTCTCAACTACATCTTCTATCGGAGCAGGTTCTTCCTCCGGTTTTGAACATCCGCTTAATACAAGGGTTAAAGCAACCCCCATGCTCAGCAATGTTTTTATCTTCATTTTCATGCTTTACCTCCAAACCGCATTAAGTATATCATATTTATTAGAATATCGGACTATTTTTAAGAAATTCAAGAATTTGCGGATCATATTTTCCGCCGCCTTGCGCAAGAGCCGCATTGCCGCCGCCGTGCAGTCCGAACTTCTCTGCCAATAATTTAAAGAATACCTGAGAATTAAAAGCGATATTCGGACTATGAGCGATCGTAATGTGCATATTTTCGGAATCTGTATGAGTAATAAAAATTGCCACCCGATCATAGTTATTGACAAACGCTAAAGTGAACTGACTCAAATCTTTCGCATCAAAGTCTGTAAACTCATGGATTACTGTATTCTTCTTATTCGTTGTTGCTATTTCCTTCGCAAGATAAGTATAATAATTATTCTTCATTTCCACAAGCTGCTCAGTCAGTTTCTTTTTGTCATTCATCAGCTTATTGACACCGCTCATCACATACAGATGCGGCAGTGCTAATGTATGAGACATTTCTTCCAGAACATCATAGCGCTTTTCAAATGCGTCTAAGAACTGATCGCCGCACAAGTATTTGATTTTGATACCGCGTGTTGTTTTCTCAAAACCCAGTATTTTAATCATCTGAATATATTTTAGACTTGGCACATGAATGCAGCCGCAGAGATTATAATCAAGATTGCCGATCTTAACAACACGAATCTCATCATGCTCACAATTATCCTTCGGAGCGAATTTCATCGCTTCAGCCTTGCTTGGATAAGTAATCGTGACCGGCAGATCATCGCGGATCAAGCCGTTGGTCAGAATCTGTAATTCGCTGCATTGTCTCTGCGTAAATGATGTCATTTCAAACTCTACATCATTCTCATCATCCCCACATGATGTGAGATCGTCTTAGCTCCATAAATTCCCCCAACTAACGCTGAAATCAAATGCTGGGCAGTGTGTACCTGCGCTTTGCGGAAACGTTCATGCAGATTCACTGATAAAAATACAGTTCCATCAAGCTTTTGATCCAGCAAATGCCAGACTTTATTGTTTTCAACTTTCAATCCAAGTACCGGAAGATTGTTGATCGTTCCTATATCACTGCGCATGCCGCCTGACTCTACAAAGAAAATTGTATTATCCAAATAGTGCCAATAAAAGTCCTTTTCTTCAACTACTTCTTTAACACGAGCGGTACATTCACAATGAAAGCACTGATCATAATTCTTATTTATCATACGACCCCTCCTTTTGTTCTTACTTTTTATTATACACCAATCAGGGTCAAAATTGAATCATAACATCAAAACAATGTGTGAAATTGTCGTAAATCCGGTCTTATCTATGCTATAATGATTAAGCAAAATGAGGTGTACCTATGAATCAAGTCGCAGAAAATTGGAAAGATTATGAATGTATCGATACCGGTAACGGTGAGAAATTAGAACGTTGGAAGGATATCATTTTAAGACGTCCTGACCCGCAAACCATTTGGCCGATCGATCATGAAGATAACTTATGGAAACACCCCCATGCGCATTATCACCGCTCATCATCAGGCGGCGGCAGCTGGGAGTTTTTAAAACCGGTAAAGGATACTTGGACAGTCAATTACCGGCATTTAACCTTTAAAGTAAGTCCAACAGGGTTTAAACATACGGGTTTATTTCCTGAACAGGCAGCAAATTGGGATTGGATGATGAAAGCCATTCATGAAGCTGGCCGTGAGATTCGAGTTTTGAATTTATTCGCTTATACCGGCGGTGCAACGATGGCTTGCGCAAGTGCCGGTGCTGCGGAAGTTGTTCACGTCGATGCCAGTAAGGGAATGGTTCAATGGGCAAAAGAAAACATGGCCTTTTCACATCTGGAAGATAAAAAAATTCGCTTCATTGTTGATGATGTATTAAAATTTGTAGCACGTGAAAAGCGCCGCGGGCATACATATCATGCAATCATCATGGACCCGCCAAGCTATGGCCGCGGACCGAATGGTGAAATCTGGAAGATTGAGGAACAGCTGTATCCTTTAATTCGTGCATGTCTGGAAATTCTGGATGATGAGCCATTATTCTTCCTTGTTAATTCATATACGACCGGATTCCCGCCCACAGTTTTAAATAATCTGTTAGTCAGCACGATCGGTAAGAAACACCCTGAGGGCAGCATTACCGCCGGTGAAATCGGACTGCCGATTACACGTTCCCATACGGTACTGCCATGCGGTATCTATGGCCGCTGGATTCAAAAATAGCAAAGAGTCATGTTTGAATATAAACATGACTTTTTTATATCGGGTTTATGATTTAGCTAGATTCTTTAACCAATGCTCCCGCTTAAATAAGCCGGCGGCAACCAGAGACTTAACCATCTCCGCAAAAATATTGACGCCCATCAAAGCATAAATAGTTAAGCCGGTTAAATAGGCCGCGGCTGCCAATAATGGCACATGAATGATCCAAACCAATCCGCAGTCCATGATGACGATAGATCGGGTATCACCGCCAGCTTTAAAAATATAATAATTCATCATACTTAATTCATAAAACAGGAAACCGACGCTTTGCAGAAGGATCAGCTTCTGACTTATTGAAATAACCTTTGCCGGTGAACCGCTATAAACAAACGGTATGATTACGCTGCTGCATATCATCATGATAAATAATATCACGGCGGCACTCATACTGAATCCTTTTGCCTGATAACCGCTCTTTTGAGCATGATTCAGATCACCGTTACCAAGCTTCTGAGAAATAAATACGGTCACTGCACTGCCTATTCCGCCATCAAAAGCATGGAAAATATCCATGATTGTCGATGCAATCGCATAAGCACTGTAATTCAGTTCTCCGCGGGTGCCGAAGCATTTTAAAATCACTGAATTGCTGGCTTGCCAAAGCATATCATTCAGATAGAAAGGAACTGCCTTATATACGATTCTTTTCAGCAGCGGCCATGTGATTTGATGCATTTCGCGCAGCTTCGTTGAAAATGAAAACACATTGATTTTCATTGCCGCCGCGTATAAGCCTGCTTCGATAAAACGCGTAATTACTGTCGCGGCAGCGGCTCCTTCTACGCCCATTCCCGTTATTCCAAAAGCGCCAAACATAAAGATAAAATTCAAAAAAAGCTTAATTGTGACGCTGATTCCGCAAATCGTCATCGGCATCTTCGGTTTGCCAATCGCCCGCATTGCACTGCCGACAGCGGATGAATAACAAAGCGGAATGTAAGAGAAGCCCATGATCCGCATATAGCGTACACCCACGTCGATAATCCGCTGATCATCAATAAAGAAAGAAATGATTAAATTAGGAAACCCCCAGGCACCAATAAGAAATGGAATCATTAACAGAAAAGAAATCCAAATCGCAATGCGAAAGCTTTCTTTTATCTTCCCCTCATTATTTGCACCACAAAACTGAGAAATAAAAATCCCACAGGTACCGGTAATACTGGCAGTGCCTGAATTCATGATCGCAAAGAAACGATTTGATGCCGCAATACCGCCGATCACCGCACTGCCTAACTGTCCTGCCATTAAATTATCAATGAAGTTCAGGCTTGAAGTGATCACGTTCTGGATCATAATCGGTATTGCCAGCTTCATTAACTGCCCATTAAATTGCCGGCTGCCAAAATACTTACGCATCCTTGACCCTCCTTAAGAAGAAAGTCTGCCGCTTTCGCAGCAGACCAATCTTTATTCTAAATTTTCGCCGTTAGAAGCGATTACCCGTTTATACCACTCATAGCTGTCCTTAGGCATGCGTTTGCCAGTACCATTATGATGATTATCATAATCAACATAGATAAAGCCATAGCGCTTTTCCATTTCTGATGAAGAGCAGCTTACTATATCAATAGGCCCCCAAGGATAATAGCCAATTACTTCAACACCGTCATAAATAGCTTCCTTCAGCTGTTCAATATATTCCTTCAAACAAGCAATGCGGTAATCATCATGTATTTTTCCATCTTCACTGATTTTTTCATAAAAACCCATGCCGTTTTCTGCGATGATGATCGGCAATTGATACCGGTCATAATATTCATTCAGCGCATAGCGCAATCCAATCGGATCAGAAGTCCAGCCCCATTCATTCACTGCCTTGCAGAATTTATTGCGCATGCGGGTGCCATGCTCATCCAAGGTGGATGAACCATAGTAGGAAAAGCTTACAAAATCAACTGTATGCTTCAAATCCTCAATATCCTGCTCAGTAATTTCAATATGATAATTGTTTTCTTCATAGAAACGATACATATATCCAGGTATTTTTCCTCTTGTTTCCACATCAGTATAATAGAACTGGAGCTGATTATACTTCAAAGCCGCCATTTCATTTTCAGAACTGCCCAGCTCAGAATATACATTTCCATAGCATGGCATAACTCCCAGTTTAAAATCAGGATTGATTTCACGGGCAGCGGCAATCGCTTGTCCGCATGCAACTAATTCATGATGCAGCGCCTGATATTTAGCTTCCATCAGATTATCCACACGATCGCTTGGGATACCGAGATGATTAAAGCTTTCCACATCAAATAAGTTGATTTGATTCACTAATATCCAATATTTCACCTTACCGCTGAAACGTTCAAATAAAGTTTTGCAGTACCTGACAAACAGTTCAATTGTTTTGCGGCTATACCAGCCATTATATTTCATACAAATATTTAAAGGCATTTCATAATGTGAAATAGTAATCAGCGGCTCCATGCCGTGTTTAAGCATTTCATCAATTACATGCTCATAAAACTGTAAGCCTTCCTCATTCGGTGTTTCATCATCACCATTCGGGAAGATGCGGGCCCAGTTGACAGAGGTTCTTAAGGTATTCATTCCCATGCCAGCCAGCATTGCGATATCTTCCTTATAATTATGATAAAAATCAATACCGCAGCGTTTAGGAAAATATTTATCACTGCTGTTCAGCAATTCTTCAACTTCTGTTGTGCTCAGCTCTGTATTACAGCGTTCTTCCGGGGGCAGATTGCCTTTAAATTCATTTATATCAGCTACGCATAAACCCTTGCCGCCAGTCTTATAGGCACCTTCCCACTGATTGGCAGCGGTTGCGCCGCCCCACATAAAATCTTTTGGAAATTGCTTTCGATTTGACATAGTATGTCCTCCTTTAATTTGTTTCTATTTCTGCAGTTTCTTTAGCTACCATATCTTTCTCAACAATGCGGTAGAATGGAATATATAATAAGCCTTGAATCAGCATATTCACAAAGAGCAGTACAACTGCCTGCCAGCTGAAGGTTGAAATAGCAGCGGCAATGGGTGCCGGCAGATTCCACAGTGCAGCTTCCGGATTCACCATCGGCGGTACAATGCCGGAAGCAAATGCCAGCCAGGTTGTAAGTACGGTCGTTACCTGACCAATCAAAGCCGGAATAATCAAGGTAGGATTCAATACGATTGGCAGACCGAACAGCATTGGTTCATTAATATTGAACAGGCCTGCCGGTAATGCGAGTTTTGCCAGATCACGGTGCGTTTTACTCTTCGATTTCAGCATGATGAAGTTAAGCGCCAGCGTACCGCACTGTCCGCCGATGAAGACAAAGGTGAAGAAGAACGGCTTTACAAAGATATGAGTTGCCGGCATACCCGCTGCATAAGCATTCATATTGGCAACTGACATAATCGTCCATGCGGGTGTAAGCAAGGAAGCTAATACTTGCGGATGCAGGCCTGCGAACCACATTAAGGTTGCCAGAATAACATAGATTAATGCGGTAAAGATCGAATCACCCGCCAATGTGATAATCGGTGTTAAGACAGTCGCTAAAATGGAATTTACATCAAAGCCGATGAAGTAAATCAGCACGATCGTCATCAACGTTGACAGCGTACATGGAATCAATGCAGTAAAGCCGCCGGCAATATTGGCCGGAACTGCTTTCGGCATCTTGATCGCAATATTTTTCGCAACACAGAAACGCGTTACTTCCACATTGAAAATTGCCGCGATAATTGCGGTAAACATCCCCTCAGCCCCTAGATAAGAACTGTTGATACCGCCAGCCATGATCAGGAAAGTGAACAATGCGGTAATACCGCCAACCAATTTATTCAGGTTATAGCTTTCTGACAGATAGTAACCGATACCAAAAGCTACATAAACGGAAATGATACTTACAGATAAATTAAATGGAATCATCAGAATTGACTGCAATTCAGGATTAGCAGCTATAAATTCTACATAGCTTTGAGGAAACGGAAAGGTTGCGATCAACAGACAGAGAGAACCGATAATTGTCAGTCCCATAGTGGCGATCAGTGAATCACGGATAGCGCCGAAATATCTGTTGTTTGCCATTTTATTCATTACGGGTACCAGATGCTTTTCAAGCATGGTAGTTAGCTTATTCATTAGATCTTGCATATTATTTCTCCTTATAGATAATGGTATTTAAGCTATTTGCCGATCACTTCAAGGACATGTTTCATGACTTTTTCGCCCTTCATCATGCCATAATCCATCATATCCATCGCTTCTACGGGAACCCCTGGACATTGTAGTTTTATTTCATCCATACTGAAACGCACTTGCGGCCCAAGCAAGATCATATCCGCATCCTTCGCATTTTTGGCCGCTGTATTCACCGCATAAGCATTTATTTCACATTCAAAGCCAATAGAGTCAGCGTAATCCTTCATTTTCGTAACCATCAGACTGGTTGACATCCCGCCGGCACACAACAAAACAATTTTTTCATAATCAGTTAGTTTCTCCTTTCAAGCTTTTCCACAGATAGACAACTTCCTTGGCTAAATCGATGGTTGTGATCGAGTTCATCATGTGATCCTGCGAGTGAGTCAGCAGCAGACTGAACTTAAAGTCCTGACCGCTTGCCTCCAGTGTTAACAGCTGCGTCTGGATGGTATGGGCAAGATTGATCGCATCTGATGCTTCACTGATTTTGGCTTCAGCTTCCCCTAACTGATTGCTGCGTGCAAACTTGATAGCCTCCATGCTAAGCTTTTAGCATTGCCGCTGTTCATAATCAACTGCATGATGAGTGCTTCCATCTCACTATTATTCATAATATCACCTCCTCTTTTCATGATTGTGTATTTTTTGATACAACTATTGATAACTCCATTGTATATTCACTAAATTCCTTTGTCAAATCGGCTATATAAAAGAAAAAGATACAAACTTAACCGAATTTGTATCTCTTTTTTATATTTATTAAAACTCATTCCCATCAATCACTTATACACTTTTTGTCAAAATTCATACAGTTGTCAGATTCTTCAAACCGTGTATAGAAAAGCCCGTGTTTTTCATCATTAAATGTATACAAATAAATTTTTAAATAATTTTTATTTTTTTAATATTACCGATAAAATCAGTTCAAAAAGGGTGATTACCTGATTATCCGCCAGTTAAGCAATATTATTAGCTGCGGCTTTTCTTTAAAATGTAGATAATATTACAGATCTCGTCATCACTGACATTCACTGAAAATGCCTTTTCTAATTCAATCATATGCTTCACGATGATTCTGTAAAGGTACATATTTTTTCTGATAACTTCCTCTTTATTCAAATTATTAGGTGTGGTATTGCCAGCCTTTAAACGATCCAGCGTACAGGCAAGATGAACAAGCAGACCGATCTTCTCATTCATTTCCACCACGATTCCCATATCCTTTTCCACATCAAATATAAATTGAATCAGCTTATTCTTTGCTTCAAGAGCATCAATATTTTTCAATTCTTTTGCCAGATGTTCAAAAATCGTTTCAGAATTACTTAGAAAATCCTGCTTATTCAGATTGTCCTGATAAAGCAGCTGACTGAGGTCATGATTATCACTGTTGAATAGATCCTCGATAGGAATGTATGGAATGCCATAAACATTAGGATTAAAGGTCCCGACAATGCAAAGGATTTCTTTCTCTTTACTGATGGTATTCAGCTCCTGAAGAAAGAGACTTTGTTCGGCAAGCTGCACCGGTATGATTTCAATTCCCTCAAGATTAAACTGCTGTTCAATATAACGCTTGATCTGTACCGCACCGCCCTCACCGGTCATGCAGAAGCTGACAATAGCCTTGGACTTTTTCATTGTATCATACTCCGCACTGGCATCTAATGACTTAAAGCGGTTAACAAGCACATCATATGCATCATTCACATTTTCTGACAGCATGAGCTTACGGCAGAAGTCCATCAGCATCAGTGTTACCGGCAGCTCAATCAGCTTAATACGAATCCCCGTTTCAATCGCAACCATATTGAATATATCCTTCAGCGATCCCATATCATAAACAATCAGAATCCCGTTTTCATGCGGTATATTTAAGACAGTTTGTTTGATATCTTCATATGCGTCCAGCGGCTTCTTATTCAACGACAGATCATAGGAATAAATCGTCATATCATTGAGTATCTTTACCGTTTCTGCCAGCGCTTTCGCAACGCCAACACCATGCATCGCAACTAACAGTGACGGATGACGGCTTTGATCATCACCAACATTATGCGTGCATAAAAACATAGCGATAATCACTATTTCATCAATTGGCAGTTCTATATCGTAAGCAGCTGTAATGCGGTCGCAAAGACTCATCGCCAATGAATACTCTTCCTTGTTATGTTCAATAAATTCCATCATTTTTTCAATTTTTATCGGATGCGTAGCCACTCGTTTCCCTATCAGTGCCTGGATATGAAGCATAAGCCATAATGAATAGAAGCAGCATAATATCGGTTCAGCAAGCTGCTGGCCTTGGCAAGCAAATCATCCACCAACTCAATGATTTTAGAATCTACAAGCTGTGACAGCTGCTCTTTATTGATCGTATTATTAAAGAGATTTTTACGATATTTATTAAACTCAGTCTCAATGCCAACATTCACGATCGTATTGATCTCTGATGATGAAAAACCACGCTTATGCAGCTCCAGCTTCTTTGCGTTAATCCAGTCATAAATCGACTCGTTTTCTTTAGGTCTGATATCCAGAATAGACAGCTTATCAGAATTAAACACATAATCTGATTCTTCACGAATGATATTATCCACATCCATCCGTTTATTCTTATAATTCAATAAACCGGAACGGACATTATGTGAGAAGTCCACAATTAAGACATCAATGGATTCTTTTTCAGCCTCTAATTCGCGTGAATAGGCACTGGCGCACGCTTGCCGTATGTCGTGAAACAGCTGTTTAATGTTATCACACGGATACAATAAGAGGGCAATCAGCACTTCAGAATTAACCTTTATCTGGCAGCCGCTCTCATGAGCCTCATTGCAGAAAAACTTCTCAATAAACTTGAAACGTTCATATAAGCCCGCTCATTTAATTCAGGCAGTGAAATAATGATTGAGATTTTTGAAGTAATATTGTCAAAGAACGCATCGGAACTCATCATCGGCGGCATGGCACAGACAATGATCGGCGCATGATCGATATCCGGATTCTTCACATAACTGTTATCGAGAATCGTCGAAAGATGTGTTTTAGACTCCGCGTCAAGAAAATGGCAATTATCGATGAAAAAGAAACCATTTTCACTTGCAAGCAATCCCTCATTAAATTTCACATTCATCTCTTCCGCATTATCTTTATAATAGAGACAGTTCATTTTCACAAAAGGTGCATCTTCCGCGCATACATCTGAAGCAGCCGCAAATTCAAAGATCTTTCTGATGAATAAATCTTTGCCTGTGCCGTGCTTCGCCAACAGCAGCATATTCAAACTTTTCTTTGGATATAGGACTGCTGATTTAGCCAAATGCACAGCTCGCTTTAAACTGCCGTCATAGCCGATCAGCGTTTCAAAAATCTGTGCCTCACGCGATTTTCCCATTTTAGTTCTTCGATAAATTACCGGATAATTGGCACTGTCTTTCTCAACAAGACCTTCCGCACACAATTCATTTAACAGCTTGCTGACATTGGTTCGCTGCATCTGAAGCGTTTTAGATATATCAGAAGTCGTCGCGCCGCGGCTTTCATTTTCATAACACTTGCCCAAAAATTCTAAAATCAGATCACGGTTTTTTATTCGCATATATTTTGAAGAAGCCGCCTGCCGGCTCTCCGATTCCCTCCCTTTTCTCATTTGAATTGAATTACCGCTCATTCACAATAATACACTTCCAAGGTTGTATTTATTTTATCACACTTTTCTGACAATAATAAAGGATATAGGCATATATTCATACACACCATTTATCTGAAACAAAAGATAAGGAAAGCATGGAACGCTTAAACCGTTATAATTAAGCCATTATTCATGTTTTTAAAACAATTGAACAAAAAAGATTGTGTCAGCAAAGTGTATCAATCAGCTGTCTGCTTTACACCTTTTCACAATCTTTTTTATTTTTCATACTTCGTTTATCTCTTACAGCTCAACCTTAACATTTGCCTTCACATCTTCTTCAGCCGCAAATATTTTCTCGTCTTCGCCTTCATAGCCTTAGCCACCAACGCACTTGGAAACGTCGTTACCCGATTGTTGTAATTCGTCACATTGGCATTATAGAAACGGCGGGCAGCCTGCAGCTGTTCCTCAACATCGCTGAGCTGTTTCATTAATTCGAGATATAACGTGTCAGCCTTCAGCTTTGGATACCCCTCAGCAACTGCCAAAAGCTTGGTTTCCGCCTCATTCAGCCCCTCATTATACTTATTCTTATTTGGTTTCACATGACATGTATTTCGCAGTTCAATAACTTTGCTTAATACATCCTCCTCATATTTTGTATAACCCTTTACCACCTCTACAAGATTTGTAATCAGATCAAAGCGCTTATTCAGCAAAATATCAATGGTTGATCCGCTCTCATCCATCTTCAGCCTTGCCCGAATGACCATGTTGTACAGCATTGTAATAATAACTGCCAAAATCAGCAGGAGTACTGTCCCAATACTTAATTCCATAAAAATGCCTCCTATGTATTCCATTCTATCTGATTAATCAGATTCAGAATTTCGCATAAATCCGCGCAATCCCGGTGCAGCTTTCTGAGCAGTGTCTCGTCAATAGCATCATGGTACTTGATTTCAAAAGGATCATTTTCATCAGCTACCGCCACATATAACTTATTATCATAAAAACTGACACTGAAATCAAGCCTTTTTTTCAAATCTAACAGAATCTCCATCACTTTTGGTGTCAGCAGATAAAAAGCCTCATGACCATCCTCACTATAAACAGCAAACTGCCTGTTAAATTCAACACTTTCAAGCTTTACCTTTTCTGTTTGCGGCGTATCATCAAAGAAGCCGCCGGAGTGGTTGTCATTGCCGATAAACACTTTCGGATACACCTGAGTCAGTGAATGAATCTGACGGCTGATATCAAAAATAAAGAAATGACCCTTAAATATATCTACTGTAACCGTGGTTTTGCCCGCTGAACGCACTTCATTAATATAAACATCACTGCAGATAAACGCCCGTCCCTGATACCGTGCGCGGATCAAATCATTAGATTTATAATTTGTATAATGATTATACAATTCAGCTGCATCAAAGCGTGTTTGAGATAAACCATTAGGTGAATAAGTTAAATCAGTAAATTTTTCCGCCAGCACATTCTGAACCAGCAATTGCTTGGCATCCAGTTTAAATTGTTTTGTTTCTGGATTGATAGCTCCGTAGTAAACTGCCAAGGAAATAAGCAGGACAATCACCAAAGGTATTAAAAAAAGCATTGAGGAACAGATCATCGACAGCATTAGAAAAATCACTGCCAGTACACCGGTTAACACAAAGAAGCGGCTGACCCGTGCAGAGAGCTGACGTCTTCTGATTTCAAGTGCCTGAATATTTGGTTCCATAGAAAAATCCCCCTTTATGTTTTCTATTATAAAAGAGGGATTTCGACATTTCAATCTTTCTTACAGAACTGATATTATAGGATATCCACCTTACCATGGTAGTTTTGAATGTATTCCTGATTCACAGCATCGCCGCGGTCCAGATTGCCGCTGACCCAAATCGGTACTTCAATACCCTGATCCGCAAGCTTGACGATGACTTCACCAACTAAGCCTACCAGAATTGACATACCGATAATTGTTGATGGTGAACAGAAGTTTTCCTTCACATTTTCACGATGCAGTGCCGCATCACCCTTTATACCGCCCATATCGATGACAATATCCGCCACATCACGCACCAGCTTCCCGGATGAATGACGTGAGGTTACACCATTAGTATACTTCAATGAAGTCAAAGTGATAACCTTCATGCCCATTGCCTTCGCTGCCAGCGCCATATCTACACCGGCCGCATTGCGCCCGGATACCGAAACAATAATCATCGTATCATAACTGCGCGGATGCATCGCTTCTAATACACCCTGCGCAAAGCCTTCTGTACGCTCCATCATCTGTGAATAACGAACCCTTGGATAAATATTATACTGTGGAATCATAATCGCATTCACGGGCACCAAGCCACCGGTACGGAAGCATAGCTCCTCACCAAACATCTGAGAATGACCGCAGCCAAATACATGAATAACGCCGCCGGCTGCCACGGTTTCACTCATTGCCTCCGCGGCTTGATTTAAAACCTCCTCTTGTGCCAAGGAAGCCGCCAGCTCCTTTTCAATCACTTCATAAAATTCCTTCATGACTTTCATAAATGTACCTCCGCTTATAAACTATTATAAGATTTTATGGCAGCGTTTACAATGTGTTTCCCTTACCTCTTGCCAGGCTTTTTAATACAGTTACGTAAATTCACAATCAAAAGTCACTTTTATCACAAAAAAAAGACCACATCCGGTTAACCCAGATATGATCTTAAACTTATTTACGGCTGCTTCTTCCTAAAATTTGAACAACGCGCAGGAAGATATTAATAAAATCAAGGTATAAATCAAGAGCACTGAAAATTGCTAATTTATTTAAAGCCTCATCATTTCCTTCATTTGCTTCATATAAGCGCTTCATCTTCTGAATATCAAAAGCCGTGATCCCCATAAACAGAATTATACCGGCATAGCTCAATACAAGATCAAGCCCTTGAAGACGCAGAAAGATATTAGCTACACTGGCAATCAGCAGAGTAATCAACCCGGCCATCACTATGCTTGAGAACTTCATTAAATCACGCTTCGTTGTAAAGCCGATCAGAGCCATACTGCCAAACAGCAAGGACGTATAAGCAAAGGCGACAAATGTTGTATACATTCCAAAAATAAAGGTGATGCCCGCCACAGTCAGACCCGTCATCACAGAATAAATCAGAAAATAAACTCTTGCCGCACCGGCTGAAATCTTATGCAGACTTGCGCTGATTTTAAATACCAGGAATAATTCGACAATGAACATTCCCCAATAAATCAGCTGATTACTGAAAACAACCATCCACAGATTAGTTTCCGTAAACACTAAGGCGCTTGCCGCCGTAACCATCAATCCTATAAACAGCCATAAAAATACTTTCCTAGCATATGAATTCTCACTCACGCCAGGTACATAAGTTGGACTTTCGTACATGTTTAACCCTCCATATATGCAATATTATAAACTTTTTCGGCGATCTGAACAACACTTCGCAAAAAACTGCCTGATATTTGCATTATTTGTTTGATGAAAAAGCTGTAATATTGATAAAACATCTATTTCTACTCAGCAATAATTTCTAAATAATTGATTATTTCATTAAAATGAATCTCTTTCGCATCATAATAATGTCCTTCATAATACAAGCCTCATTCAATCATTTCCGAATCAAGAATGACATAATTGGCCCGATGGATATATAAGCTCTTGCCGTCTATATTCAGACGTGTCATTTTAGGTAAATCGTTAGGAATCTCCACATACACACTATTCCCCTGATAAACAGCAATCGGTATTCCCTGCTGTGATGAAATCAGGATAGTCTTAGCTTTGCCGATATCATTCTTATATTGATTCAGCACCCGGTCAAATGGAATAAAATTAATAATTCCGTCATCGGTGTTGATTTCATCCTGCATTTCAAAGTCAGTAATTTGATCCAGTCCCGCTTCTGCAAAGACCATTGTATTGCCGATCTGCAGCATCTGATTGCCGTCAACCGTAATCTCAAGCACTTCAGAGGTAAAATCAGCATTTTCACTGGCTCCCTCCTCCTGCTTGACTTCAACCTCTACATTTTTGCCATGCACTGTTAATGTCGTATTGCCGTAATCATCATAGGTATAGATATTAAATTCAAGGCCGATCAGTGATCCCTTCCATTTTTGAAAAGCATTTCTGATTTTAGCGCAGCCGCTGACACTAAACAGCAGCAAAGCCGCCAATGCAATACAAATTGTACGTTTTTTCATCACTGGCTCCTAGAAGTTCTTCACAAAATTTTTGTGATCCTTGCGATGTGTATAACCGCATTTTAAATAAAATTGATGGGCACCGGTACGGGCAAAACCGCTGATTAATCTAACACCGGCAACACCGCTTTCACGTGCCCATGCTTCTGCCTCATTCAGCAGTTTACGTCCGATGCCATAGCCCTGATAACCCGGCAGCACAGCCAGTTCCTCAATATCTTTATATGCTTCCATATAAGTGCATTCATAATCTGTCGCATGGATGTAACCAGCTGGCTGATCACCAACACATGCCACCAGAAATAAATCCTGCGGGAAGCGATCCATGATGTCATGAACTCTGCGGATCGTATCTTCAAGAGCAAATGTATATCCCAAGCCTTCACAATTACATTGCCAGATCATTTCTGCGTCTGACTTTTCAGCTTTGCGAATAGTAACCTTTTTTTCCATAATTTCACCTCTTGCGACCATTATAGCTAAATCAAAACGCTAATACAATAACAATCTCGTCATTCAAACAAGTAAAAAGTCAGATGCTTTACATCTGACTAAATGCTAACTTATCACCGATATCATCGATCACATTTAATGAATTAAACTGTTCGATCAATTTTTCAGTAGTCAGTTTTTGCTTTTTCTTCGCCGCTGATATCAAGGATTACTTTGCCCTCATGAAACATCAGCAGCCGATTGCCATGCTGGATGGCATGCTTTAGATTATGCGTAATCATGATCGTCGTTATTGCCTTTTCTTTTACAATCTGTTCGGTCAAATCGATGATTAAATCACTGGTTTTCGGATCAAGCGCCGCCGTGTGTTCATCAAGCAGCAACAGATCCGGGGTAATCATGGTTGCCATCAGCAGTGACAAGGCCTGCCGCTGACCGCCGGATAAAGCCCCGACCTTGACATCCATTTTATTCTCAAGATTAAGATGCATGCCTGCCAGCTCTTTAGAAAACAATTCTCTCAGCTCTGGTTTAACACCGCGGCTCAAGCCATAAAACTTCCCCTTATTATAAGCCATAGCCATATTTTCAAGAATCGTCAATGAGGGAGCTGTCCCTTTCAGCGGATCTTGGAAGACACGGCCGATAAACTTTGAACGCTTATGCTCACGCAGGTTGGAAATATCCATGCCTTTAAACAGAATTTTACCCTTATCCTGACGTATATTGCCTGACACAATATTAAAGAAGGTTGATTTGCCGCTGCCGTTTGAACCGATGATTGTCACAAATTCACCCTGCTTGATTTCCACATTCAGATCGGTATAAAGAACAACCTCATTGGCCAGTCCCTTATTAAATGTTTTTGCGATATGCTTCAGCTCCAGCATCACTCTTTGCCTCCTTTAGGCAGCCATTTGGTAAAGACGCCATTGTTGCTGATTAAAGCCAAAATGAAGATCACAGCCATAATCAGCTTCAGATAATAAGCCGGCAAACCGAACTTTAAGGCAACTGCAATTGTCAAACGGTACACAATAGCTCCTAAGATTACCACACTGGTTGATTTCAGATGCTTACTCTTGCCAAAAACTGAAATACCAAGAATTACGGAGGCAAGTCCCAGTACAATAATGCCGTCCTTTAACTGCATATCAAAGTATTTTAATACTTGGCATACCACCGCGCCGGACAGTGCCGCATAGCCATTGGAAATTGCCAGTCCGATAATCTTAATCAGACCGATATTCTGTCCTAGCGAAGCGACTAATTGCGGGTTGTCACCGGTAATGCGAAGCATGAAGCCAAGCTTCGTATTTAAGAACCAGTCCAATAAGCCTTTAGCCAGCACTATCAAAATCAAAAGCAGGAAAACCGGATAAAGCTTAGCCAGCCAGATTCCCAATTCACCGTCGATCTGTTTAGCCAGCTTGGTGCCGATCGTAAAAATCGTATCATAATTAAAAATTGGCAGATTACTTTTCTCGGCAGTAATGATCAGATTGATTGAATACATACCGGTCATGACCAAGATACCGCTTAATAGTGATGATATTTTAAACATCACATGCAGCAGACCGGTCACGCAGCCCGCCAGCAGACCGCCGATAAATGAAACAATCAGCGTCAGAAACGGATTCCAGCCATTGATGATACACATGGCTGCAATTGCCGCTCCCATCGGGAATGAACCCTCAACACTTAGGTCCGCGTAATCCAAGACCTTATAAGTAATATAGACGCCAAGGGCAAGAAAGCCGTAGGCTAGTCCTTGTATCAGTACATCTAATATGAAATCAGCCATAAGCTCACCTATTCTTCAAACAGGGAAGCACGTTTCAATAAATCATCCGGAATTTCGATGCCCAGTGTCTCTGCAACCTTTTGATTTAGAATCAAAGTCGTATCCTTAGCTGTTTCTACCGGAATATCAGCCGGTGCTTTGCCATTAATGAGAATATCATAAGCCATCTGCCCGGCCTGCTCACCCAGACTGTAATAGCTGATTGAATCGGAAGCCAGCAGCCCCTGTGCCATTTGTCCGTCCTCAGCGGCAAATACCGGCAGGTTCTTCGCGTTAGCCTTATCAACAACACTGGCGGTCGCATTTACTACCATGTTATCGGTAATATTATAGAAACAATCAACATCGCCGCTTAACTGTTCAGCCGCTGTTGGAATTTCCGTCGTCGCACTGACACCTAAATCTTTTACCTCAAAGCCATAATCAGGCGCCATTGCCTTTACCTGATCGACCTGTATTTTACCATTCACTTCCCCTAAGTTATAAAGCATACCGATCGTTTCAGCTTCCGGCAGCATCTCCCGAATCAGTTTGATCTGTGCCTCTAACGGCGCCGCATCGCTGACACCCGTCACATTGCCGCCCGGCTGTTCGTTGCTTTGAACAATACCCGCCTCCACAGCATCGGTAACGGCGTTAAAAATTACCGGCACCTCAGTATCCATCGTGGCATTGTAAGCGGATTGAGCCGCCGGTGTCGCAATCGCATAGATTAAATCGACCTTGTCACTCACAAACTGCTTAGCGATCAGATCGTCAGTGCTTGCCTCCCCTTGCGCATACTTAATTTGAAAATCAACTTTAGTTTCATCATAACCTAATTCCTTCAGCTTCGCCAAGAAGCCTTCCCGCGCTGAGTCAAGCGCCGGATGTTCCTGATGCTGAACAATACCGATAGTCAGCTTATCGTCACTTCCTGAATCATTATTCGGATTTGCCGCATCCTGCGAGCATCCGCTTAACCCTGCCGAACACATGCTGAATGCCAGAATTAAAGGCATGATCTTTCTATTTTTCATATTCGTCCCTCTTTCATAAAGTATATCGTTATTTTACCGCCCTTTGAAAAGCAAATCAATACTAAATATGTAATTTATTTCATATTATCAAATATTTTTCATAATTTTCATCAAATCTCATTCAGCCTGCTCAATTCATTGAAGAAAACACCTTTTTATGATACACTGAGTCCGAAAAGAACAGGAAAGTTGGGATCTTATGAGAAATATATTATATCTGCTTGAGACGAGTGAGGAACAGCGTCAGCAGCTTCAAAAACGATTTGCGGATTGTGCGTTTACCTTTAAATCAAAGCATGAAGTCAGCGATCAAGAAATCCGTCAGGCCGAATGCATCATCGGCAATCTATTGCTGAATCAATTAGACCTTTGTGAAAATACAAAACTGATGCAGTTAGGCAGTGCCGGTTCAGATGCCTATGCCGCTGCTTTAAATGAATCGGTACTCTTATGCAACGCCAGCGGCTGTTATGGCCCGGCAATCTCAGAATATATGATTGGTGTCTGTCTGTCATTGATGTTAAGACTGCCAAGCTACCGCGATCAGCAGCATCTGCGCGCATGGCAGAATGCAGGCAAGGTTTCCTCCGTCCTAGGATCGAAGGTTTTAATTGTCGGATTAGGAGATATCGGCTCACAGTTTGCCATCAAAATGCGTGCCTTAGGGGCAGAAATCACCGGTATCCGCCGCAATACTGACGATAAGCCGGACTTTGTTGACGCGATTGCGGCTTTGGATCAGCTTGATGAGCTTTTGCCTGAAATGGACATCGTTGCTTCATGCCTGCCTAACTCAAAAGCTACCGAAAAGGTTTTTACTGCTAAGCAGTTTAAGCTGATGAAGGACTCCGCGATTTTTATTAATGTCGGACGTGGACAGGCCGTCGATACCGACGCCTTATATGATGCTTTGAAAGCTCATGAAATCTATGGCGCCGCCCTTGATGTCGTTGATCCTGAACCGCTGCCTTTAAACCATCCGCTGTGGAACTGCGACAATTTACTGCTTACACCGCATATCGCCGGCGGCAGCAATCTCAAGCTGACCACCGAGCTGATTTATACACTTGTCAGTGAGAATCTTGAAGCTTATTTAAAAGGCGAGCCTCTAAAAAATGTCGTTGACCATGCTACTGGCTATCGTAAGCATCATTAAAAGAGCATCCATAAAAAGATGCCCTCAATATCTTATCAGCCAAGCATACTGCCCAGTGTCTGAGTAAGCCAGTTAATGAAAATATCAATGTACCAGCTTGTTTCACGCATGAACATAAGCACTGGCAAAATCAAAAGATCTTTAAAAGATCTTTTTTCTTTGTAGCCGATATGCTCTTCAATCCTATGTTGAGTAAACCTGTACCACCCAAACAGATACGCTATCGGCACAATCAACAGCCAGTTATTCAACATGCTGATCAAATTGGCAACGCCCAACTAACGCCCAACTAAGCAAAACTGACACTCCAATAAATTGCCTGTTGGCGATGATTCGTAATCCTTTTCATCCTGCTTCCCCTGTATCATCCTTAACCAATCAATAAAATAGAGCCAAAATCAGACCAGAAATGAATCAACATCGCAGGCAGAATATTCTTGCTTTTTTAAATAGATAACCGAATACCAAACCGAGAATCAGCACATAAACCGCCTGTGTCAGCATTGCGGATAACGCCAATGAACCCTCTAAGTACCAATGGATAAAATAGCTTGGAAAATGAAGCAAAACAAAGTAACAGCCGGCGATGAGATTCGCCTTATTCTTACGCATCGAAGCAGCAAGCACATTCATTCCCCAGCCGCGGTATACGATTTCCTCACTGAAGCCCACAATCAGAAATTTAGGCAGTTCCTGAAGCAGATTCAATTCATGATTGACCCAAAAACCACCATGATTTGCGGCCATGCCAGCCAGCAGATAAAGCGTAATCAAGAGGAACACAATGCATACTGAACGCCAGTCCGGCCGCTGTGTAAACAGCGCTTTAAAATCAACCGATAACTGATCAGAATATTTTATAATCAAGAGGATAAAGGGCAAAGCCCAAACAAGTCTGCTGAGATATCCATATAAATAGCTGTCCCACTGATTGGGAAGTGTGCCAAACACAAGGGCAGATGTTCCCCATGCATTCGTAAGTACCGCCCATAACAGCACTGACATCAAGAATGTGAAATGAATTTTTCTTGTCGACATAAATAACCCCTCTATCTGTCTTCATTCTAAGCCGCGCACGATAGGTTGTCAAATACTTACTGTGCCGCCGCTGAATTTTTCAAACGCGATGCTGCCAGAATCATAAGCAGGCCAGCGCCGATCAAAAGCAGGCGCTGAATCAATTGATTCAAGGGAATCTGAAATAGGGGATCTAACAGCTTTAAGGTAAGCGGATATGTTGACAGAAAACGCAGACCATACAGATCAAAGGATATCGGTAAGGCATCAAGAACTAAAGCTGCCGCCATGCAGGCATAAATCAACAGCGGATGCAGCCGTCCCAACAATAAGCCAAGGCCAAGAATAAAAACAGCGGCGGGCACCAGCGTATAAAGGCATGCAGCGGCTTGCTCAAGCGAGGGGCCCAGATGAAAATAAGCGGCATAGAACCAACTGCTGATAGCGATTGGCACCAGACTGATCAAAACAAAGGCAGAGGTGATCGCGAATGTTTTAATCAGCCGATAAGCAGATACTGAAAAGGGCGCCGCCTGGGTCAGTACCTTAACCTGCAGTTCTTTTCTCGAATAAAGAAAGCTGATAAAAAACAACAGGCTGACAAGCAGCAGCGGCAAGACCTTCGCCAGATAAACACCATAACTCCAGCCTGAAAAAGGCGCCGTATCAGCAATACCGAGAATGATTTCACCGCTCATGGTTTGATAGCTGTAAAAGCCAGTAATCAACAATAGACACAGAAAGAATTTATTTACCAGAAGTCTGCGTAATTCATAATAATAAATTTTAAACATTAAATTCACCTCCAAGACTTTCAATAAAAGCCTGATCTAGCGTCAATTCTTCCTCGCTTAAATTACATGCGTCAAGGAAATCCTGCCATGTCACATAGGGCGGCATTTCTGTCCCGCCATTTTCAAACAAACCAGCAAGCACTTCATCCATTTTAGCTTCACCGATCAGCTGTTCAGCCTTCAGAATCTGCAGCGGCATCTTGTTATAAATCGTAGCGTCAAAGACCAGCTGCTGAAGATTCAATAGATATTTATCCGGCAGCATCGACTGCATATCCGGGTTGCGCAGAAAATAATTATTACGCAGAGCGGCCAGACTGTTCAGCCATTGATCAATATAGAACTGCTTAACATATGCTTCATTGTATTTTTCCTTCATCATTCGATAGGTAGTATAAACCGTCAAGCCTTCCGAGCTCCAATCCGTATTTTCCATATCCATTAAGTAACTATGAACCACCCCACCACTGATGAATTATTTCATGGGCGATCACCTCAGCGGCGCTGGCTCCCTTGCTTGGATTACTTAGATTTTCTTTACTGAAATAGGTCTCACCCATAAAGCTGAAATTGCCGTTTGCACCGCCGCCCATAAAATGTGCGCTGATCATGATAATATTCAGCGGATAGTCTTCACTGTAAGGCAATAGCCCAAATTGCTTGGCGCAATAATTTAATGTATCACTCAATACCTTATCAATATCCATTGCTTCAAATTCCTGCTGATGACGCCGGCTGTAATAAAAATATACCGGAAATGGACTGTCTTTGACAGCCAGCTTTACATAATCACCGGCAATGAAGCGCAGCTTGCTTGAGGTATTGGCAAAACGCCATGTTTTAGTTGAAGCATTTTCACTGACCACTGCTGCCTCATTCCCTAAACTGATCAATTCCAGATTTGCCGGCAAAACCACTTCTCCCTCATTAATAAAATTTTCAGCTTCATTCAATGACAATTTCGGTAAGATTGACAAGGAATTCATAAAAAGATAATCAGCACTGATTTCATTTCCTATAAGCGTTGAACGTGCTGCATTGGCAACTTTAGGATAACCGGTATAGTTTACTTCAAGCTCGATCCATTCATCAGCCGGCAATTGAATCCTGATGGGATGCTGACTGTTCTCCTGATCAAGTCCCGGATCTGCATATTCAATCGCTTTGCTGTTAGCGGTAATCGTATTGATTGTATATCCCGGCAGCAAAATCATCGTCACCCATTGACTTTCATGTGTTTTATTATTCAGCTGATAGCGGGCATTGCCATCAACATACCCTTTTTGTGCATTCACGGTCAGCCAAACATATTGATTCAGCAGATCGATATTCGGGTAATCAGTTTCATCATCAGCAGGAACACTGTAAACCATACCGCTGCTGATTGGCCCCTCGTCTTCTTGAACAAGCGCCGCCTTATCGATATAGGGCTCTGAAACAACCAGCCAGACACTGCCCATTGCCAACAGACAAGCCAGCAAAGGCAGATAGACTTACGCAAATGAATTCTGAATGAGCCGATGATGCCTAAGCCATGATTACGGATGCAGATCAATGAAAATACATAGAACGCGCTGAATATCAAAAGCCAAAGCAGACGGCTGTATGCCGCCAGCCGATAGAATAATGTGTTATTGAAATCATTTGAGAATACCGTTACTAATGGATTGATCCAACGTATCAGATATAGATCGCTGCACCATTTGCTCATACTGAATAAAGCCAAAGCTGTAAAACTGATAAAGCTTAAATCAATGCGGCGGAAAAGCTGATAAAATGCCGCTGAAGCCAATATTCCCATCCATAATGTCGGAAGCATCATCAAACTGAACGCCAGCAATGTTTCACTTAGTATAAACGCTGTACCTAATGCCGCTTTCATAATTGGCATATAGAGACAGAGGGCTGCCAGCCATGTAAGAAATGCGGTCAATAAAATGGACAGACATTTGGCAAAGCTAATAATCAATGGTGATATGATGCTGTCCATCAAAGCCTCACACTGATATTTATTGACTCGATCATACTCAAGCAGCGTAAAGACACTGAAACAAAAGGCACCGCCCAGACCGCCGGCTAAAATTGGATTTGCCATTTGAGCACTGAATGAGGTCGCAGTACTTGCCGGCGTATAAAAAGAATAACCCAGCAGCGGCATACATAAAGTGCATGCCACCACAAGCCATGTACCTTTTGAAATAAGCAGACGCTTAAGCTCTACAAATAAGATATGAAGAAAAACCATCTTTACGCCCCCTTATACTGAATCAGATACATATAGGCATCTTCTAAGGTCGGCTCCACAAGCATGCTGTCATCAGGCATTTTTTCCGCGACTCCACGGCATTGAATACCTTCCGCTGTATTGATTCTGGCAGTAATATGAATCTTATCACTCGCCGGCTGTTCATTAAACAAAGCGACATGACCGCGGGCCGATGCAATCAATTGCGCCGGTGTGCCGATAAAAAGAATCTTGCCATGATCGATGACGATTAGCTGGTTGCATACCGACTGCACATCATCAATAATATGTGTCGACAATAGGACTAAGCGATCCTGTGCCTTCTTAGAAAACAAATTTCTAAAATCAAGCCGTTCCTTGGGATCAAGCCCTACCGTTGGCTCATCTAAAATCAAAAACTGCGGATCAGCAAGCATTGCCTGCGCAATTCCTACCCGCTGCCGTTCACCGCCCGATAAACTGCGGATTCGGCTTTTTCTTTTCGCATTCAAATTCGTATCCCGAATAGCCTGTTCAATCGCCGCTGCAGGCTGATTGATTCGCTTTAATGCCGCCATGTAGTCTAAAAACTGCCAGACCGTCAATTCATCATATAGGCCAAAGGCTTGAGGAAGATAGCCAAGCTGCTGCTTTAGCTGCTGTTCATGTTTCAATAATGGTTCGCCATCGACAAGCATCCTGCCCGATGTAGGTACAAGCGCGGCTGTCAGCAATTTCATCAAGGTTGACTTACCGGCGCCATTAGGCCCTAATAAGCCAATCAGATTAGGACTTTCCAAGACACAGCTAATTTGATCAAGCGCTGTTTTACCATTCGGATAAACCATTGACAGGTTTTCAATCGTTATTTTCATAGAATTCTCCTTTTAACTGTCCTTAGTGTATCAGTTAAATATGAAACCTTTATGTAGCGATTATGGAGATTGAATGTAGAAAAAAGATCAGCGCTTACTGATCCTGTTTCAATCCATTCATTCTTAATGTAAAGCAGACACCCTTTGCCGTATTCTGAATATCGGCTTGAGCATGATGAGCTTCGGCAATCAGTTTTACCAAATATAAACCTAAACCACTGCCGCCGCTGCTTCGGCTGCGTGATTGTTCAACGCGGTAGAAAGCTTCAAAAAGATGCGGTAATGAAGCGGCCGGTATTTCGGTGCCCGAATTGATGCATTCAAAAATAACAGAGTGTTCCTTTTGATACACATGTACCGTTATCATCGCATGCGTCGGTGAATAAACAATAGCGTTGCAGAGAATGTTATCCAATGCCTTCTGCATCAGCGCACGATTGCCGACAATCATTAAACCATCTTCAATCATGCACTCCCATTGACCGTGACGTGACAAGGCTAATTCATGACATGCATCAATGCATTCTCCACACAAAAGGCCCAGATCAAAGCTGTCTTTTTGTAAATCAAAATCATTTTTTTCCATCTTAGATACGGCTACGATCTGTGCAACCAACTCTTCCATGCGGTTGACAACGCCTAAAGAACGGCGCAGATATTTATCACGATCAGCATAGACACCGATGCCGTCGCTCATCCCCTCAAGCTGTCCCTTCAGCACTGTCAGCGGGGTTTTTAATTCGTGGGATACCGCCGTAAAAAGGCCAGCCGCTGACGTTCAAGTTCACGCTCGCGGTCAATATCCTCCTGCAGTGCCTGATTGGTCTTTTTTAATTCATTCATCGCTTCTGACAATCTTTCTGACAATTCATTTAAGCTGCCGCCTAAGCTGCCAATTTCATCCTTGCGGTTATCATCACAGCGCCAGTCAAATTCAAGCTCCGACATTTTACGGGCAATGGCAGAAATCTGCACAATTGGCCGAGTCAAATAGCGTGAGTAGAACCATGAGCTTAAGATTGAAATAATAAAGACGGATAAAACCAGCCAAGGCCATATTTTCTTCAAAGCCTCGACTGCCTGATTCACCGCCTTCATGCTGCCCTTGGCAATCAGCGTATACATCGTACTATCATCCTTAAATGTAAAGGAAAAGCCAACCGCTGTATCGATTTCATCACTTGGCGCAATATCAACTGTCTCTAAATCATCTGTAAGCAGTAACGCGTTAGACTGAGAATCAGGCGTTTGATTCTTTGCCGGCGTCAACAGATTTCCCTGATTATCAGAAAGCTGCACTTCGACGCTATGGCGTCGGGAAAATTCTTCAAGCAGCTGGACGCTTTCTTCTAAAGTATGCTGATTCAGTGCCGCTGCCAATGCTTCAGCATCAGCGCTCAGCACTTCACTTTGCGCGGCTTTATAAGTAATCGGCATCGTCCATGATATAAAGAGATAAGTCAGCATACTGGCACTCATCAGCAAAACAAAGGTAATCATAAAACCTTTAAGGAAAGGTTGCTTTTAATTGCTTTTATCAATGCGGTATCCCACCCCTCGTATTGTTTCAATATAATCACGGTTTAACTTCTTGCGGATATTTTTAATATGCGTATCCACGATTCGCTCATCACCGAAATAATCATAACCCCATACCCGATTCAACAAACTCTGGCGGCTCATGACCTTTCCTTGATTCATCAATAAATCACTCAGCAGATCAAACTCACGCTGTGTCAGCTCGATGATCCGATCATTGACACGGGCCTGATAGCACTCAGATCCATGACCAATTCTTTATAGGTGATAAGCTTAGAGACAGGCTGCTGACAGCGCCTCAGCACAGCTTCGATCTTCTTCAGCAGCACCGACATTGAGAAGGGCTTCGTAATATAATCATCAATCTTTAAATCAAACCCACGCAGCTGATGCGCCTCACTGTCTAATGCCGTCAGCATCAAAATGGGCAGCTCAGATTCACGGCGGATTACTTCACAGACACCAAAACCATCAATCTTTGGCAGCATCAGATCCAGCAGCACTAAATCATAGCTTTCCTTATGAAACAGCTCCAATGCCTGCACACCATCTTCAGCCACACTTACCTGATAGCCCGCATGTTCTAAATAATTCTGCAGCAATTCCTGAATATCAAACTCATCCTCTACGATTAACAGATGCTTCATGCCATCACCCCGTTTCCAAAAGTATACCATGTGATTGTGGAGGTTGTATGGAGTTATGCCAAAAACAGAAAAAAAGCAGGCGAACCTGCTTGATTATTCGCGATCAAAACCGAGATAACGCGTTCCCTGAAAGGTCAGCTTCCCTTCATCATTCACGATCAGATAGCCATATTCCTGCCGGTCAACTTCAAACACCAGCCGTTCGCCGCCCTCAACCGTAAAAGTAACATAATAGGATGTGCTAGATGTTGAATGGGACATGCCATTATTATGATGATGATGAACACTGACATCCTCATGCTTATCCGCCACTATGGCTTTCACAACCAAACGCGGTGAATTATTATTCTTATGCCATGTGGTAACACCCCTAACAGCAGTAAAAATAAATGCCCCTATCACAATAGCAAAAATGGTAAAAACATAATTGGAAACAATGTATCCATTAAACCAAACATTCCCATACTCATACTTTCACTCTCCGATCCTATATCTACTTCTATTATACAGAAAGTTCAGCCTTTCTGTCTCACACTTTTGTCATAATCAGCGCTCAAAGTTAAGCATTTTCTTGCCTTTATAGACCAGTCTGCCTTCCTCACCAACGGCATGAGCGGCATAAACCTGAGGATTCACCTTGAATTCCAGCATTCCTGAATCAGTTTCAAATATAAAAGAGAAGGAAACCGTCATACTTTGTGAACTGATGCCGCCCTGATGAATCGGCGCTGAATTTTCATGTTTATCAAGCAGCCTTGCATAAACTTTGATCTTGGGTGCGCGGGAGTTATCATATAAACGTTTCAGCTTAACGATGATAAGCAGCAGAAAAGCAGCGAGAATTAAGCCGAAAAGAATCAGCCAAAATAATGAAATATCACCATATTGAGTTTTCATTTCACACCTTCTTCCACCCCCATTATACCTGATACTCATCAGCCTTGCCTGACATTTTTGTCAGATTTCCTGCCGTAAGCTTGAGCAGGTTCGATACCGTGATAGATAAAAAGATTTCAACCAGCGTATTTACACTGGCATATTTAAAATAAATTCCCAATGCGATGACACAGATCAGCAAAAACACGTTCAGATAGGGAGCCATAAGCGATGGGTACAGCATCCGCAGATCCATAAAGATCATAAAGACTGCTGCCAGCAGACTTAAGGGCGCGGCAAAGGATAAAAGGATATGGATCAAGGAAAGCAGGGGCAGATCCGTAGGCCGATATGGCAATGTGACTGCCAGCATCAGCAAAAAGCCGCAAGCGTAACTACCCTCTGATTGCGTTTTTTAAATAAGGAATGTGCAATGCATGTCCGCAAGCCTAAAGCCAGCGCGAGAATGGTCAGCAAACCCCAAAGGATAAAAGCCCAATGCAGATGATCCAGATTTCCCACATAGGAGAGATTTTCATCAAATATTGATGCATGATTAGCAAACCAAAGTGTATATAAAGGATAAACAACAAGCAAATATAACCCTTCCGGCATCGTCTCTCTCCTTTCATTACTCAACCATTTTAACCAAAATAAAGACAGCATTCAAGCTGTCTATGATTTACGGTCGAAAGACTGTTTGCATTTAGGACAGGTAACGGTAATCTCACCGCGGCCTCTTGGCACCCTTAACTCCTGTTTACAGTTAGGACATTTAAAATACTTATATTCCTTTCGCGTTTTAAATCGTTTGATTTTCCGATTAAAGAAGCCCTTAATTTTATCCAGTAAATCATAGATTGGACTCATCAGATTTGTATAGATGCGATTTTCATTATAACGCTTAGAAAAATTCTTGGAAAACATTCGGTAATAGCTTAAAATCATTGGAATCAGCGCGATCCACGTAAAAATGGTATTTCGGGTCAGAATACCAATTAGAATTAAGATAAAGAATAAAAATACTAAACCGTTAGACAGCTGATCAACCCCATAACGGCCCCGCATAAAATTACGAAAACGATCGCTCATTTTCATTTAAAACACCTCCAGCATTGGTTTAATTATAGACCTTTAAGCCTGAGAATGCCACTTCTTTCATTAATTTCCACACTCTCACATAATTTTCACAGAAACTTGCATTCTCCGATTAATTCAGATAGTATTAAGATAAAGAAATCAGTAAATGATTTAAAGGGGAGGAAATAACAATGAAACGATTCATAAGCGGCATGTTGGCGTTAACCCTCATACTGAGCGGCTGTGCTGCTAAAAAAGAAGATGTGACAATCACTTTGCCAAAGGAATATTTTGAAATGGCGGGTACTGATGCCAAGACGGCATTAAGCAATAATGATGCTTATAAGTCAATGACCACCAATGATGATGGTTCAGTAACACTAGTTTTTGACGCAGATAAATATGCAAAGTATTTGGATGAATACAAGACACAGATCAGAACTTCATTGGATGAGATTGAAAAGGATACAGAAACCTTCCCCAACATTACAAAAATCAGCGTGAATGATGATTTCACCCAATTTGATGTAACTTTAGAAAATGGTCAGGTAGGTTTAATGGATTCATTATCGATCCTGATGCTGTATATGTATGGCTTCATGTATCAGATATTGCTTGGTGAAGAGGCCGGCAGCAAGGATATCATCGTTAATTATCTCGATCCTTCAGGAAACATCATCGATACGCTCAACAGCAGCAACATGGAATAAATATCTAAAATCATGCACTCATTTTTAATTGAATGAGTGCATTTTATTATGTTTATTGAAGCAGCGGCATAAAATTTTGAGAATGTACATAGCCGATTGAATTACTTAATGAATAAGGAATGAAAACACCGTTAAATTCATGCAGCTCATGATTTTCATCAAGCACCGAATCAACTTGAATTTTATACCAAAGTGAATTTCCGGATATCGATTCACCCTGTATTTCTTCTAATACAAGTACCGGCATATTAACGGCCGATGACAGCTGGCTGACTGCGGCTATTTGCGTTGACGCGTCTTTTCTAACATTCACAGCACCGGTATCGGTTTTGATCATAATTTTATATTTATTATAATCTTGACTGAAATAATAGGAATCAACAGCATAGGCATAGCCAGCGGCTTTTTCACCCCAATAAGGATCAGAAGCATACATCACATTCAAACCGCTGCCTTTATCACCAAGATGGCTGCCGTGATAGCGAGTATCAAGAGCATCGAAAAAGCCCCAGTTCAAATGCGCAGCCGTATAAGTAAGCAGACAATCATAAACAGATTCATAAGTATCAGCGGCAGCGGTATTGCTGTCGACCGCATTATACCCGAATAGATTGTAACGATTCACTGCGAAATCACTGGTGCCAAAGCGACTCTCATTCATCGCAATCGCATATATCAATAAGGCGTTGCAGCCTGATTCCTGCTGAGCGGCGATAAACGCTTCACCGGCATCAGCTAATACTGAAGCAGCGGCATAATCGGCTTTTTCATGATTCAGCCAGTCATTCAATTGACTGCCGGTTAATGAGGTTGCTGAATGCATCGGCAAATACTGATAATAATTGTAAAATGGGATTGAATGGATGCTGTTTGACATCTGGCGATTATTCAAATCCGCTAAATATTGATCTAATGAACGATAAAAATAATGTCCGTCATAACTGTAAACAATCTCTCCCTGCTTCAGCCATGAAGGCGCAGTGCAAAGCACAATTGGCATGTAAATTGGTTCATTCAGATTTGTACTAACCATATGGATCAAATTCTGCCGCTCATCAACCGTATAATAAGAAGGATAGTCATATCCCTGTTCAGACAGCTCGGCATTCTCCATTTTAATCCAGCCGCGGCAGCCGGCAAGCATAATTTCATAACGATGTCGCGACTGACTGATCAGCGCCGCATCAGCACCATAAGCATTATCGGCGGTGACATAGGTAAAAGGTGTTTCAGAGGTGCTGGTTTCATAGATGGGTATCGTAGCATCAACAGATACAAGACGGACGATCTGCGGATCGGTATGTTCAAAATAACCCTCAGATAACATAAAAAGCAGCGTTCCCATCAAAACAAAAGCCGCACAGATTACACCTGCCGCTATTTTTCCCTTTTCAGTCAAACGGTAACGTTTTCTTCTTCTCTTTGCTGCCATAAATTCACCCTTTTTATTTATTATAAGCAACAAACTGCCGCTTTCAAGTCGTTCGTTAATTTCACATAATTTCACAAACGCTTATTTTATCAATGATGAGCTTGATTTGGAAGCATTTGGGAGAATTTTCTAATGAAATTAGTGATTTGGTAGTGTATACTTGATGAGAGGAGGAAGTTTGAATATGGTAAAAAAACTTTTTAATGGGTTCGTGGCAGCTTTAGTCATGCTGGCGGCATTTAATGTTCCAACCGCCGTAAAAGCAGAAGATGCCATGACATCAAGAGCCGTCTGGGTCTCATATCTTGACTTTCAGCAATATCTGAAGGATAAGAATGAAAGTGAATTTAAATCAGCATTCACTGCCATCTGTGACAATGCCCTTGACAACAATCTGAATACACTGATTGTCCATGTGCGTGCGTTTAATGATGCAGTCTATCCGACGGCAAATTATCCATGGGCAGATTGGCTGAATTCAGAAATGAAAGATCCAGGCTATGATCCATTGGCGGTAATGATTGAGATTGCTCACCGCAAGGGATTGAAATTTGAAGCATGGATCAACCCATTCCGCGTTTCATTAAAGACATCTGAAACACAGCGTTTTGCAAGCTCAGAATACTTTAAAGATTTTGCGCAGGATGATTTAATTGAATATGACAATGACGGACAGCATAAAATGATTTTAAATCCAGCGAGCAAGACAGCGCAGAATGCGATTGTCGAAGGGGTCAGAGAAATCGTTGATAACTATGATGTTGACGGTATTCACTTTGATGATTATTTTTATGTATCCGGTACATATGGCAATACTTCGCAGCAGGAGCGCAAGGATTATGTCAATGCGCTTGTAAAACGTGTCTATCAAACGGTTAAGAATGCCGGATCTGAAAAAGTCTTCGGAATCTCACCGCAGGGCAATCTGGACAATGACCGTGATCATGGTGCTGACATTGATACATGGCTGTCAACGGAAGGCTATGTAGATTATGTCATGCCGCAGATTTACTGGACGGATCAATACGGCACCAGTGGTACGACAACAATGTTCTCCGACCGTGCCAAAGCATTCAAAAATATTTGGACGAATAAGAACATTGATTTAAGAGTCGGCTTGGCACTTTATAAAGTTAATGGTCAGGGCGGCGGTGACGCCGGCTGGGCATGGTCTTCAGACAATCTCGCAACACAAGCTGAAAAAGCCGCGGCTTTAGGTTACAGCGGTTATGCGTTATTCAGATATGATCAATTAGTAGCCTCTGGTTCACAGACTGAATTAAACAATCTGAAAAAAGCTTTCGGCACGAATAACAATCAAGGCAGCGAAAAACCATCCGGCAAGAATGGCTGGGTACAAAGCGGCAGCACTTGGTATTATTATAAGAATGATCAAAAGGTAACCGGTTGGTTCAAGGATGAATATCAATGCTGGTACCTGCTTGATTTTGTGACCGGTGAAATGCAGACTGGCTGGATTGCCGGTGACAGCACTCATTGGTATTATTTAAATCCAGCAAACGGCATCATGCAGACTGGCTTGAAAACGATTGACGGCGTTCAGTATCTGCTTGAAAATACCGGAGAATTTGCCGGCAGTATGAAGCGTTCAGGGACATATACAGTCGGTAATGATACTTGTACAGCAGCTCAGGACGGCAGTGTTATCAGCTGTCAATAGCCTATCAAGCTGAAATAAGCAAATTAATAGTATATAAATAGATTGTTTTCAGCTTAATCGCTGTCAGCAGTCTTTTTTTATCATTGGTAATAGTTTGAAGCATGTATTCATTGACTGTCAAAAAACCCTCTCAGCAAATTTGCCGAAAGGGTCTTTTTATAACTGCTTTGGGGAGAGCAATTAAATCTATTTTGCAGTACCGATGGCAATAACATCGCCATCGGCATTAACTGCCGTAACTGTAACGGCAGCAGCACTATTGAGTGTGATACCTTCATTTTCTGCATATGAACCCAGTTTGACAACAATTAAACTGTTTACTTCATCCACGTAGTATTCCATTCCATATGAATTCAGCGGCTCAAAATTATCAGCTTCATATTCATCTGTGTATGCGACCATTCTCAGATTGCCATATTTTGAAGTAGTCAACGATAAATCTTCATTATTCAATTCAACAGCAATCATAACCGTACCATTATTATCTCTTGCATAAGCAGTATAAGTTACATGATACTCTGCAGCATTGTCATGTTTAAAATTATATTTTCCATCAACAAGTTTAACATCGAGCTGATCGATGTTTGTATAATTACCATCTTTAAGCTCATTATTTAAAGCTTCCATATCGTCAGATAGCTTACTGTGTCCAATAGCTGCAAATGGTTCTGCTACTTTGTATCCATTGAGAGTGCCTGTATTTACACAGTTCTCCACATTGATAACAAGCTTGTCACTGCTTGTGCCATTGCCTAAATACAAAGAGGCATAAGTAACATCCATATTCCCTGTATTTTTACAGTTGATAAAATTCAGATTTTTTGTTCGATCCACACCTACGCTCTTATCTGATGTCTGTATATATCCGCCGACATAGAATGAAACGTAAACATCACCTGAAATTCGTTTAAAGCTGATGTTATTTTCTATATCTTTAAAAGTCGTATTGAAAGCTCCAGAGTGGGTGATAAACGCCGATTCATTATTATCATTATTTGTTACCTCAACTGTACCGCCATTTACCGTAATCGAATCAAACAAAATGGTATTTTCATTGATAGCCGACTCATAAGTTTTATCATTGCCGCTGCCTTGAATTACATTCATATTAGCAGCTTCAACCATTGCCAATATGCCTTGACTGCCATGTTCAATCGTGAAGTTTTTAAATGCCGCATCACCATAGGTGCTCTCTGTAAACCAAGCATATCCAGTATTACCGGCTTTATTTTTTATACTTGAATCTACATCCGGCAATGTAATCGTGTGCCCGTCACCGTCAAATACACCTGTAAATGTCAGCATTTCAACATGACCGTCAGGAATTACAATGTCAGAAATCAGTTTATAATGATAACTGGCAGCTGTACTGAAATGATCGCCGATTTTAGTAATTTGCTCTGAAGATTCTATCAAATATGGATATGTTTCACTGCCATTACCGCCGGCAAAATCAACACTTGTAAGAATCAAGGTTAAAGTCATGCTTTTTCTTACTTTAGTATTAAAATCAAAGGGTCTGCCATCTGCTGTTACCCACTTATATTCATACCCTTCTGGTGCATCCGCCGGTTTTAAAGGTTCAGTAATCACAGCGCCGCTGCTCACGCTAACAGCAGCAGGTGCATCAAATGAAATAGAGCTATCTACTGCATAAGTTATTGTATACGTACTCACACTTGAGCCGCCTGATGTACTGCCGCCAGTGCTTGGTTTATTTTCTTCCGGTGCTTCAGTAACATCATCACCCTTAACTACATCTTTGATGATCGTATCCTTACCGGCTTCAACACCATCCGCATTCGCTTCTACCTTATTGACGGTTCCCTTACCTTCAATACTGACTGGTGCGTCTGCCGTTAAGTGCCGACTGTGCTTCCCTTTGCTACTTCTACGGTTGTATCCTTCGCCGATTCTGTCACTGTGACGTTCTTTACATCTGCATTGACTTTGACATCTGTTTCAGCTTTTACTTCTAGGTTCTCTACCGGCGCCTGAATATCTAGTGATGCATAGGTTCGTGCCGTTACCTCTTCTGCCGGTACTTCGATCACAACCTCACCTTTTGTGGTTGACTGTACTTCGATCTTTGCGACCTCACCCTTATATTCTTTATCAGGTGTTACTTTCGCTGTTTCTTCCAGTATGATATTCTTTACTTCGGTATTCTTGGATAAGACAACCTCCGCATTTCTTGTCTGTGTGCTGATCGTAGCTACTGATGAATCGATCAGCGTTACTTTCCCGGCTGTTTCATTGTCACCAATGAGTACCAGCTTTCCTTTTACAGTAACGCCCTTTAACTCTAATTCCTTAGCTGCCGTTACATCTACATATAAATTGCCTTCTACGGTTGTCCCCTCCACTGTACTTGCATCTGTTAATACCACTGAATTCGATTCACCTAAAGGAATCGCTTTTCCGTCAGCATTCAGCTCATAGCCATCCTTGACATAGTCCTTAGCCATGACACCGGTACCTTTAATATAATAGCGGGCACCATTGTCCTCAATCCATGCATCTGCCTGCATGACACCGGATTCACCCATGAAATACCAATGTTCATTGGATGCGATCCAGCCTGTACGCATTGCACCATTGGCATCAAAGGCATACCAGCAGTTACCTTCTTTGATCCAGCCGACAGCTTTACTGCCATCTGCTTTTACATAAGACCATGTACCATTGCTGTTCACCCATTGTGAATCAGCGGCTTTGACAGGCATTGACGCTGTACAAAGCATTGCAGCTACGGCTAAAGCAGTCATCGCTGACTTCGTTTTACAATTTGATTTCATTTTTTACCTCCCCAGGTATTGAAAAGTGTCTTTCAAAGTATACTTTCAGTCACGATTGAAAAATTCATAAATCGTCTTTAAAAATGCATAAAAAGACTGTTTTTTCTTTACAAATAGTCATAAAATACCTATAATTAAAGAGAAATACAGTGTCTCGAAAAGTATACTTTTTGAGACACTTTTCGATTTGCTATTTCAATCATATAATTCGATATTCCAAATTATATATTGATTCATTAATATGCATTACAATCATTTAAAGGATCTTCAGCATATTTATGCATAAAGACCCTTTAGATATTTTTTACTCTTGATAATTTGCTACATATTCAGGATCTGAATAAATCGGACTCCAATAAATTCCCAATTCGTTGATCCAACAACCGTCTACCCACTGATTTCTCAGCATCTTTCCTTCTTCATCAAAGTAATACCATCTGCCGTTATCTGTTGCATGCCATGTGTTACTGATATATGAATAGTTATCAAAGAAATACCAATCATTATAATGGGCCTGCCAGTATTCATATTTAGCACTGAAATCAGGATTGAAATAATACCAGTTTCCTTCTGTATCCTTCCATGATCTGACTAACTTACCATTTTCATCAGCTAAGTAAACCTTATAGTCACTGCCGTATTGTTTTTTAAAATCTCCGGTTGGTAAAGTTTCCACTAATTTACCTTTGCTGTCGATTACGATCCATTCCCCTTTAGCAACACTGCCGTCAGGTTTAGCATAATATGCCTTATACTCTGAATCTTCTAATTCTGTCAGCTTACCTGGAGCAACGGTATCGACTAATTTTTCTTTTTCATTAACAATAACGAAACCATTCTCCACAGGTTTGCCTTTATTATAGAAATATGTTTCTCCCTTTTTCTTTACAAAACCTGTTGAAGGAGCTGATGAACTAGAGGAAGAAGTAGATTTCCACACAGCCGTAAGCGTTACATCTCCTTCAGGAATCGTATAATCACTGCCAGGTGCATATGTATTTACACCATCACTCCAACCTAAGAATTCATAACCATCCCGTTTAATCACCGGTAACTTGATGGCATCACCCTTAATTTCAAGCTGCGGTTCTAAAGTTTTATCCGTACCTGTTACAAACGTGAGCTCCTTCGCATTCGTTTCACGTCCGATTTTGATTGTATTGTCTTCTTTAATAAGCTTTGTATTTCTTAATAAGCCTATGCCTTTAAATTCATCACCTTCAGCAGTAATTGTAACGCCGTCAGCAGCTTCAGCAACTACTGTACCGATCGCATTAATTTCAGGCTCCATTGTGAAAGCTGTGAAAGCATAATTCTTATCGATATACTTGACTGTTTCACCCTCATACAAAGAAACCTTGCCATTATCTTTAGTGTTAAAGCCAGCTATTTCTATTGTAGTTCTTGAATCTTTGGCTGCGGCTTCATTCGTTTTTAATGTACCATATAAATCAGAACTTGCTAATTTGTAGTTTACACTGCCATCAATGGTCGCTTCTGAAGCATCAATATTATAAAATATATATCTAAGGCCGGAATTTTGAATCAATATTTCAAAATCACCATTAATTATAGTTCCGCTGCCGCCAGCATAAGCCCCTCCGGATTTAGGAGTATAATAACTGTCTCCGAATACACCTGATGTCGTATTTTCATTATTTGACGTTATGACTACATTCCCGGTGATTGTAGTATCCGCTTCTTTAGAGCCGCCATAAACTTCATTTAAAATCATTTCACCAGCTAAGTTCATCGTAATGCTGCCATCCCATGTACCAGCCCCTGCTCCTTCGATATATCCTATTTCTCCTTCATCAGCTAAAGTATTTAATAGGAAATCACCTGTTTGACTGCATGAATCGGTCGAGCCTGCAATTCCTGCTAATGTTGCCCCTTGTCTGATCGTAACTAATAGATCACCGTTATGTTCGGTATAACTGTTTTCAAAATCTCCGATGGCATAAACAGTTACTTCACTTAAGTCATAACCATTCTTGCACTTCCTTGAATACCAGTAGCCCATAACTTCCTAAATCTATCTCTGTATCTATACTTTTATCGATTTTACCATTTTTATTAACATCAAGATATACTTTAGTCCAGCTACTATCTGCTGCTCCGATAACAGTAAAAATCACTGCGTTGCCATGCAGCAGTAATTTGGCTGGTGTCTCATTAAAATCCTCATCCCAACCAGCTGGGATAAGCTCAACATCACCTTCAGGGTTAATGACTAATTCACTGATCTCATCTGCTAAACTCTTTTCCTCTGCCTTAACCTCAAGGCCAAAATTAGAACCTGCCATTAAAGACAGAGCCATACTGAAAGCCGCAAAACCACTTACAACTTTTCTTATTTTCATGTGTTTTCCTCTTTTCATTTATTCCCATTAATTTACACAAATATCAAAATCGCACTTAATATATTTACAATTATCCCTCTTTTCATACAAACCCAATGATTATGGAGCATCGGCTAATTGTAATAAATACTCCATGCTAAAATAAAACTGTCTTATAAGGTATACCTTATAAGACAGCATAAAAAGCACTAAAAAATATACAAAATATGGTAAAAATCGTTTTACAAACGACACAAAAAGACTTATAATATAAGAAAATAAAGTGTCTCAAAAAGTATACATTATGCAACAAGTTATCATAATGTGATTTTAGCAATGACTGAAATCAGCCACATTTACACATAAACTAAAAAAGCTGAATAAAGGTCAACGATCTGCTGTACCTTATTCAGCTCTTTTTAATTCAATAAAAAATGCTTAATTATGCCTGCTTAACAAAAATTTTATCTGTCTTATGGATCTTCAGATATAAGATAAAGGCAATCAAAGCTGCCGCACATTCAGCAATCGGAAAGGCTACCCAAACACCTGTCAGTCCCAGCTTAGGGGCAAGCAAATAAGCAACCGGCAAAGTTATCACCAACTGACGGGTCATGAAGATAATAAAACTGTATAATCCTTTTCCCATCCCCTGAAACAGCGTTGGGAAAATCATACCCAAGGCAGCCGGCAGATAAGACAATGCGATGATCCTCAATGCCGGGATACCAATTCCCAGCATTTCATCATCAGCATTAAACATTTTCAGCAGAAGACCCGGTGCAGCTTCAAACAGTAAAGTGCCCACAGCCATAATCAATAAGGCAACAACCAATGCATATTTCAGCGTATCCTTTAAACGCTGATGATTTTGGGCGCCGTAATTGTAACCGAAGATTGGTAAAGCTCCCTGTGTCAAACCGCTGACAGGCATAAATACAAAAGTCTGCAGCTTATAATAAATACCAAATAATGATACTGCCATATTAGAGAATGTCACTAGAAGTGAATTCAGCCCCATAACTAAGACTGAGCCTAATGAATTCATCAAGATAGTAGGCACCCCTACCGCATAGATCTGTTTGATGCAGTTAAAGTCTAAATGGAAAGACTTCAAATCAAATTTTACTTCATTCTTTTTCGCAAAAAGCATATATATAGCGATACTCATGGATGTAAGCTGACCGATAACCGTAGCAATTGCGGCACCTCTTACACCTAAACCAAAAGTAAAGATAAATATTGGATCGAGAATAATATTCACAATACAGCCAACTGCCTGCATAATCATCGGCAGTGACATCTTGCCTGTTGCCTGAAAAACCTTTTCTATCGCTATATGAACCATCTGACCAAAAGAAATCAGCATGATGACTTCAATATATTGCTTACCCATCTGAAAAATAACAGGATCATCAGTGAACAATTTAAAAAACGGTGTAATTACAAAGAAAGAAGCAACCGCAAATACGATAGAACTGATTACCGCAAGCAGAATGCCATGTGTTACTGCATTATTCGCTTCCTTGATATCCCGCATCCCCAGCTTTCTGGAAATATAAGAATTCATGCCGACCCCCGTTCCCACGCTACTGCCAGTAAAAAATTCTGTATTGGAAAAGCAAGCGATACCGCCGTAATCGCATCCTGTGAAATCTGCGCTACATAAACGCTGTCGACAATATTGTATAATGACTGCACCAGCATTGACAGCATCGGCGGAAAAGCCATTGACATCAAGAGTGGGAAAACCGCTTTGGTTCCCATTTTATTTTGTTCCATATATACCTCCTCAAACAAATAAAAAGGTCATGCTTTTCTTCGTTTTGGTAATGGAAAACGAAAAAAAACATGGCCGTTACGACATTAAATTTACCATGAGTAAGTTTAACTTATCTGGACAAAAAAACAAGTAGTTTCAGAAAAATAAATAGTTAATTCAAAAGAAGACATCTCAAGCCCATGAGATGCCTAGTTTATTTTATTCGCAGATTTCTCCCCTTGATCGTATGCAGTCTCGATACCAATAAAAGCTTTTTTTACGGAACCGCTCAAGTGATCCGCTGCCATCCGGCTGCAAATCAACATAGACAAAACCGTATCGTTTGCTAATTTCTGCTGATGCTGCACTGATACAGTCAATGGTCCCCATGAAGTATAACCAAACACTTCAACGCCATCATCAATCGCTTGTTTCAAAGCGGCAATATGCGAACGATGATATGCAATGCGATAATCATCATCGACAGTTTTAACACCCTCCGTATTTACAATCAGCACATCCTTGGCACCAATGCCATTTTCTGCAACAAACAGCGGCTTATGAAAATGATCATAAAGATAATTCAGCACATAGCGCAGTCCCTGCGGATCAATGGGATAATCATAATCCGTGTAATCTACATATGGATTTTTTAAACCACGCATAATGTTGCCATTTGCCATTTCATATTGACTCTCATCGGCAGCGACCACTTTGCTGCTGTAATAGCTGAAAGAAATAAAATCAACGGTGTTTTGAAGTTCTTTCGCATCACCATCTGCAAACTTTAATTCAACCTTATTTTCCTTCCACAGCTGCTTAGCATAATACGGATATTCGCCAGTACAATGGACATGAATAAAGTAATCTAATTCATGCTGGGAATTCAACATCGCCATCATATCATCAGGCTTACATGTCATTGGATAGCGCGGTGCGGAAGCTGCCATACAGCCAATCTTCAAATCAGGATCAATCATTCTCGCAAGCCTTGTAGCCTTGGCACTCGCTACCAATTGATGATGTGCAGCCTGATATTTATCTTGTTGGGTTAATTCATTTTTGGGTGTTATTATACCGGCACCCAATAATGGCGATATTAACGTTACATTAATTTCATTAAAAGTCAGCCAATATTTTACTCGATCATGATAACGTCTGAAGACTGTTTCCGCATAATGGACAAAGTAATCAATTGTTTCCCGTGAACGAAAACCATCATATTTTTGACATAAATGCAGCGGTATCTCATAATGGGAGAGCGTAATCAATGGCTCAATACCATATTTCAAACACTCGTCAATCACCGCATCATAAAATGCTAAACCTTTTTCATTCGGCACTTTCTCATCACCCATTGGAAATATACGGCTCCAAGCGATTGAGAAGCGGAAGACACTGCATCCCAATTCTGCTAATAAAGCGATATCCTCTTTATAGCGATGATAAAAATCAGTTCCCTTTAATTTAAGATTATCAGCTGTCGGCATCGCCGTTATTGGGGCATGAACACCTTTAGGCATAACATCCTGCTGAGAAAGTCCTTTGCCATCTTCAAGATATGCACCTTCACACTGATTAGCGGAAAGTGCGCCGCCCCATAAAAAATTATCTGGAAAGCTCATAATTATCGAATGGCTGTAAGCAGCACTGTCTGTGTATCTGCATTATCCTGATCAGTTTCCACAACATCTAAATAATTATTTGAATTTGTTATGATAACAGGTGTAATTACATCATAACCCTTATCTTGAATTGCATTTAAATCAGCACTGATTAATTTATCCCCGCGTTTTACCTTATCACCGGTTTTCACATGAGCGGTAAAATATTCACCATTTAATTTCACCGTATCCAATCCAAAATGAATCAAAACCTCAGTACCATCCTCGGAGGCTAAACCAATCGCATGTTTAGTTTCAAATAGCATCACCACTTTACCATCAAAAGGTGACACAATTTCACCATCTACCGGTACAATAGCACAGCCCTTGCCTAATGCTTCGCTGCTGAATGCGTCATCCTTAACTTCTGACAGCGGCAGTACAGCACCCTTAAGAGGTGCATAAATCTCTGCTTTTTTATTTAAACTGCTTGGTTTCAGCTTTTTTTTCTTCTTCAAATTCAACGGGTTCTTTATACAATACCCATGAGAAAATAAAACCTAATACTAAAGCAATCGCAACCGTGATACATGCATTCATAAATGAGTTATCAGCACCGATATAGATTGGCAAGGCGAAAATGTTTGAAGTTCCTGCTGACCAAGCTTTCACACCGGTTATACCGGCATATAAACCCGCACAGCCGCCAGCCAGCATTGTTGCATAAAGCGGGCGTTTCAATTTCATATTTACACCATACAGCGCTGGTTCAGTAATACCGCAGATTGCTGTTACAGCACAAGAAGAAGCTAATGCTTTTAAGTCTTTATTTTTAGTTTTCACGGATACCGCAAAAGTAGCTGCTGCTTGGGCCATGTTGCTTGAAATCATACCCGGCGCTAAAATAGTTGCATAACCTACGGTTGCACGCTGAACCGACTGAGCCGCCCCCAGGCTATAATGCATGCCTGTCATAACCAATAATGGCGCTAATCCACCCACTAAGGTAGGCACGATCCAGCTTGCTTTCGTATCCAAGAAAGTAAAGAACGTACTTAAATAGCCTCCTAAGATAGCTCCTAAAGGCCCTAAAACAATTAAACCTACCGGTGCCACAATTAAAATTGTCATCATTGGCACAAAGAAAGTCTTAATCGCATTAGGTGTAAATTTCTTAACATATTTTTCAATCATTGCCTGGAAAGCAACTATTAAAATAATCGGTATAACACTGGACGTATAGGTAGCCATATTCACTGGCAACCCTAAAAATGAAACAGCTTCTCCCGCGCTTTTCAAACCAGTGAAAGTAGGATGAACGAGCATACCGGCAAAGATTAATGATACATATGGATTGATCTTAAATTTCTTTGCGGCTGAATAAGCGAGGAAGAATGGCAGATAGTAGAACACAATATCGGAAATCATATATAAAAGCGTATAAGTCTGAGATGTTGTATCAATCCAGCTAGCTGCTACGCAAACGGATAATATCGCCTTAACCATACCCGAGCCGGCCAAGGCTCCGACAATCGGCATGAAAATACCGGCTATTAAATCAAATACCTGTGATAATTCAAATTTCTTTTTTGATTGTGTATTGCCGTTTTTTATACCAACGGTTTCACTTAATTCTTCATAAACTTCGGCAACATGAGTACCGATAACAATTTGAAACTGCCCGCCTTTATTAACACAGCCTACAACACCTTTAATATTTTTAACTGCTAAACTGTCTGCTTTGCTGTCATCCTTTAAAACAAAACGCAGACGTGTCATACAATGGGTTACTGATTCAATATTAGCTTCACCACCGATATGAATCAGTATTTCTTTAATCATTTCCTGATATTTCATATTTTTTCTCCTTTTTAATAAAAATAAAAGCCTGAATTTCATTCAAAAAGTATGTGATCAGCACATTCTTTTGAAATCATCCAGGCTTTGCCCTTACGGTTACAATCCTATTTTGTTTGGTTTTTCACTCGATCCGTTAATCTTCGGATATGCAGCATGAAGTATAACATTTCTTCATTTGATAAATCAATTGCCAGCTTATTATCCAAATATTTTTTGACCCTTAATACACACTCATATGTATCCGGATACTTTGTCTTTATTTGCACATAAAGATAATCATCCTCGTTATCAGAAGGCTGATGTGCCCGCTGCAGAAAGAAACGAATATGAGTGATAAAACGGCTGTAATTGATTGATTCTTCATCAAGATCAATCTTATAATGAAATTTAATAATATTCAGGATGTCTTGAATTACATTGGTTGCCGCTACTGTGCTTCTTACGCCTTCACCACTTTGCTGGCCATTTACAAAGTGCATGGCAATAAAGCTCGCTTCATCCTCACTCATCCGGATACCCTCATAATACTCAATAATATCCAGACATTTGAGAGCTGTATCAAATTCCTTTTTATAGAACTTTTGATCTCCCACAATAACGCGTTATTTAAACTGTCATTCTCTTTAGCTCTTTTAACAGCGAAATTGATATGATCAGCCAGACCGATAAAAATCGAATAATCAAACTGGGTATTCAAATCCTGTTCCGCAAAATCAATAATCCGTCTTGTCAGTTCTAACTGATTAACCGGAATATCATCAACCAGCTTAACAAACTGATTTTGAAGACCCTTAGAATCAAGTTTAAAAATTTTATCAATCTTACTCTCATCGGGTGTATCACCTGGCTTCATCGCAAAACCAATGCCTTTTCCCATCAATACTGTTTCCAGCATTTGTTCATCTTCAGCTAGCAGAATATTGTTATTGAATACTTTCTTGACTTTCAACTTTTACACCCCCTTAAAACTATAAAAGCTAAACTACACCCAATAGAATTTTTGGTTATAGTTTAGGCTTTGCCTTGTCTCAAGTTACAATCCTAAATACGAGTTCATTATAGCGGCTGAAAGCGCTTATGTCAAGCACCATTCCAAAATTTATCGAAAACTTGAGATAAAACAATGCTGACTTTCCTATATGTAGTAAAGAAAATAACCGCAACAATCTGTCTCTTTATGATTTTCATCTTTTTAGATGATGGCATTATTATTTAGTCTCTTATATATCAACATCAGAAATCACTATTCAGATTTATATCCACTAAATCACAAACATTCCTTTACAAATTGTGAAAGGACTTGGCATTCATATAAAGCATACCAAGATATAGATTATAAGTATTGGCTATATTGCCAGACATTATTTATAATGAAATCAGGATGTACAACATGCCGGCAGGCGCAAATTATATAATCACGTTCTGAATCAAAGCTTAACCGATGCAGAATGATGATTAGATTAAAGACATATATATCCTGTGTGAATAAGGTAAATTGATGCTCTGCCGCTTTCATTCACTCATTATCGCCAGCTCTGCTTAATAATGGCGAGCTGAACAAAACAACTAATTTTTAAAATTCAAAAAATTACAATTTAGGAGGAATTTTTATGATTAACTTTAACTTCAACAATCCCACAAATCTTTACTTTGGCAGCGGTTCTTTAAATCGCTTAGGAAATCTTAAATTGCCGGGAAAAAAGCGTTGGTTTTAATCTCAAATGGAAAATCCACAAAAATCAATGGTTATCTTGACCGAACACTTACCGAATTAAAAAAGGCAGATGTTGAAACTGTTGTGTTCGATAAGATTATGGAAAATCCAGTAAAAGATGTGATTATGGAAGGTGCCGCTTTCGCACGAGAAAATGACTGTGATTTCATTGTAGCACTCGGCGGCGGTGCTGTAATTGACGCGTCTTCTGCTATTGCTGCGATGGTAACTAATAAAGGTGATTTATGGGATTATGTGTTTGGCGGTACTGGCAAGTGTCAGCCGCTTTCAAATGCAGGACTACCCATTGTTGCGATTGCGACAACTTCAGGTACAGGTTCTGAAATGAATGGTTTCGGTGTTATTTCCAATTTAGAAACAAAAGAAAAAATTGGTTTCGGCAATCCCTCACTAACACCAGTAATTGCTATTGTTGATCCTGAATTAATGCTGACAGTTCCCGCAAAGTATACCGCTTATCAGGGTTTTGATGCGCTGTTCCATAATACTGAGGTCATGATGTCAAAAGAAATCAATAAATTAAGTGAAACTTTAGCCCTCTCAGCAATTGAAAGCATTGCTGAATATTTGCCTAAAGCCGTTAAAAATGGTAAAGATTTAGAAGCAAGAGAACAAATTGCCTATGGCAGCACGATGGCAGGTATTACCATGCAGCTTACCTCTACAACTGCCCAGCACAGCATGGAGCATTCAATGAGCGCTTATCATCATAATCTGCCGCATGGCGCAGGATTGATCATGATATCTAAAGCCTTTGCTGAATTCTTTATTGAAAAACATGCCTGTGATGAACAATTTATTAAAATGGCAAAAGCAATGGGTATGCAGCAAGCAGATAAACCTGAAGATTTCATTACAGCCTTACTTCAATTACAGGAAGCCTGCGGTGTTTCAGATTTAAAAATGAGTGATTATGGCATTACAATTGATGAAGCTATGACATTGGCTAAAGGCGCACGTTCTATGCAGGGCGGTTTATTTGAAGCCAATCCTTGTAAAATGACAGACGAGGATTGTGCTGGAATCTTTGAAAGATCTTATCGGTAAGCACAGGAGAAATAATATGAATATCGACATGTTTTTGAATAATTTAAGACAAGGAAAATCCATTGCTAAAGATTCAGATGAGCACCAGCTCATGCATCAGCTTGCAGCTGATGCTATGCGAATAACAGCTAAACTTAATAATCACTATCATGATGCAAATGAAGTTTGTTCATTGTTTTCAGAGTTGACAGGTAAAACGGTACCCAAAAGCTTTTCCTTATTTCCTCCCTTTTATTCTGAATGTGGTAAAAATATCTTTATTGCGGAACATGTTTTTATCAACTGCGGCTGCCATTTTCAAGATCATGGCGGCATCTATATCAATGAAGGAACACAAATAGGTTCATATGTTGTCATGGCAACTATCAATCACGGGCAAAAGCCAACTGAACGCTCAGCCATTTATCCGGCGCCGATACACATTGGAAAAAATGTATGGATTGGCTCTCATGCTACGATTCTGCCTGGTGTAACAATTGCTGATAACGCGATTATTGCGGCCGGTGCCGTAGTTACAAAAGATGTGCCTGCTAACACAATCGTAGGCGGCGTCCCAGCTAAATTTATTAAACACATAGCATCCTAGGAGATATACGATGAATATTTTAGTATTAAATGGCAGTCCACGTACAAATGGGAACACAAAAAAGATGATTAACGCATTCAAAGAAGGAGCAATTAATTCAGGAAATAAAGTAGATATCCTCGATGTATGTCATAGAAATATCAGAGGCTGTCTTGCTTGTGAACATTGCCATACATCAGGTAAAGGGCGCTGTATTCAAAAGGATGACATGCAATTCATTTATCAATTGTTAGACAAGGCAGATTGTCTGATAATTGCTTCTCCTATTTATTATCACGGAATAACTGGGCAGTTAAAATGTGTGATTGATCGTTTATACGCTGTTGCTTACCCTGTAAAACCTAAATTTTTAAGCAAGGCAGCAATAATCTTAAGTTCCAATGATCCTGATATGTATTCTGGTGCGCTCTTCTCTTTTAACGGTGATTTTATAGAATATCTAAACTTAGAAAATGAGGGAATATACACTTATAATGAAAAAAATGATGATTTAGAAGAGAAAATCGAAATGCTTAAACTTTTGGCGCATCTCTGATTTAAAAGGAGTGAAATATTATGAAAAACACAATCCCTTATTAGCAATGTTTATGATTTCGCTTTTGTTTATATTTAGCGCATGCGGTAATGAGCTTAAACAAAATAATGCAATTTCAGCGACAGATAATCCAACGGTCAAAGAATCGAATAATGAGAATACAGTTGAAAAAAAGACTTTAGTTGTTTATTTTTCCGCTACCGGAACAACTAAAACATTATCTGAATATGCAGCCGATATTCTCAACGCTGATATCTATGAAATTGTTCCTGCCATACCTTATACCGATGAAGATTTAGCTTATTATACTGATGGCCGAGCAGATCAAGAACAAATGGATAACGCGTCCCGTCCGGCCATTAGTGAACCCGTTAAAAATATCGAGCAGTATGAAACAATTATCCTCGGTTATCCGATATGGCACGGTCAAGCCCCAAGAATCATCAGTACCTTTTTAGAAAGCTATGATTTCTCGAATAAGACAATATTGCCATTTTGCACATCACAAAGCAGCGGTATTGGCTCAAGCGATGCGAATCTTCATTCACTTGCTGACAATGCAAAATGGCTTGAAGGCAGACGTTTCGCAGCTGATACGGCAAGAGAAACGATTAAGGAGTGGTTAAATATCATGGATATAAAACCAGATAAGAGTACGTTCGATTTGATCAACATGTTGTTAAACTTAACAGCGGCTATGAAATGCCGATGATGGGATTAGGGACTTACAGTCTTTCTGACGATGAATGTTACAATTCAATTATCACCTTACTTGAAAACGGCGGACGGCTTATTGACACTGCTTATATGTATCACAATGAAGCAAGTGTCGGCAGAGCTGTGCGTGAATCAAATATAGCTCGAGAAGAAATCTTTGTAACAACCAAACTTTATCCCAATCAATTTTCAGATGCCGCAAATGCTATTGATGAAGCTTTAGAGCGTCTGGGTTTAGATTATATCGATATGATGCTGCTCCATCACCCAGGTGAAGGTGACGTTGAGGCTTATAAAGCGATGGAACAGGCGGTTAAAGATGGAAAAATTCATTCGATTGGTTTATCTAATTGGTATGTGGAAGAATTAGAAGCTTTTTTACCACAGATAAGTATTACGCCTGCCTTAATACAGAATGAGATTCATCCATATTATCAGGAAAATGATGTCATTCCCTATATTCAAAATCTGGGTATTACAATGCAGGGATGGTATCCATTTGGCGGTAGAGGTCACACAAATGAATTACTCAACGATAAGACAATTACAACTATTGCGGATGCTCATAATGTAACACCTGCTCAAGTGATCTTGCGTTGGAATTTGCAGAAAGGTGTTACTGTAATTCCCGGTTCAAGCAATCCCAAACATATTCAGGAGAACCTCGACTTATTCACTTTTGAATTATCTCAGGAAGAAATGGCGCAAATGAATAAGCTTGACAGAAATGAAAAACATGATTGGTACTAATTGTCAGAATGAACTTTGATTGAAATAATCTCCCCAAAATAAAAACCGATAATGTATAAATTGATTATAATATCAGTTTAGATTATCGGTTTTTTATGAAATCTTACTTAATCGGTATACTTTTCGCAAAGTGCTATGAATTCATCATGATGGACTGCTGTCCAGTCAGCAAAGGTACTGCCGGCAGTTTGAATCATTGTGCCCAGTTCAGTAAAGAAAGGAATCATATCCCTTTTTAAAATGGTCCCGATGCTTTGTCCAAGCCGGCGTTCTTCCAAATTTTCCTTGCCGTTTACAACCATCACAAATGCCTGATGCGGCTGCTTATCGATGACCTTAACACTGCCTTGGAAACCGATACTGCCAATTTGATGAGTTCCGCATGAGCTTGGACAGCCGGAAATATGAATTTTAGGTAATACATGATCCTTAAAATTCAACTCACGCATAGCCGTAATCAGTTCATGCAGCATTTCCTGAGAATCACGCAGACCAACCTGACAGATTGAAGCACCGATGCATGCAATACTTGTTTCAAACTCATTCTGCGCGCTGTCATCAGTCATTGCTAATACTTTTTGGCTTCATCCGCAGTCAGATTGATAATATACATTCCTTCATTGGCAGTAATTCGGCATTCCACTGACGGCATATCAGCAATCAGCTGATCCAGTTTAATGAAACGATCAATATCAATGTTGCCGCCGATCGATGGTAATAGACAGCATATAATCCCGGCTGCTTCTGTTCGATGGCTCTGGGATCAGACAACTCCTTGCAAGGTGACTTGTTGATTATTGTCTCCTTAACTGATAGTTTCAGTTCAGGTTTTTGACGTGCTAAATTCACATAACGGTCAAACTCACTCTGCAGCTTTTCAAGACCTAATGATTCCTGCATATAACGGGTTCTTGCCTTAGCGCGGTTGTCATAATTGCCATGCTCCTTAAATAATTCAATCATCGCATCAATATAGATCAAAACATCTAATGGATCAATATGCTCTGCCACTTTCACGCCCAGCTTCGGATTATTACCTAAACCGCCGCAGCAATAGACATCAAACGTATGATCTGAATTAGCCATAAAGCCTAAATCACGGAAAGAGGCATGAACGCTGTCTTTTGGCGAATTAGCAAAAGCGATCTTAAGCTTGCGCGGCAATTTAATATCGCTCACTAAAGGGTTCATGTATTCACCGGCAGCCATCGCATACGGCATAACATCGAAAGCCTCACCCTTTTCAACACCGCTTAATGGTGAAGCAATTACATTTCTCGGATAATCGCCGCCGCCGCCACGGCATACGATATCATGATCCAGCGCCTGATCCATGATAGTCAAAGCTTCATCAGCGCTTAAATCATGCAGCTGAATTGTTGAACAAGTTGTGAAATGCGCTCTTTAACGCCATATTCAGCCATACTTCTGGCAGTAAAATGCATTTTATCCTTACTGAGAACACCGGCGGTCATTCTTAACCGAAGCATCATCGCATTTCCGCCGCGCTGAGCATAACAGCCAAATCCTCCGGACATTCCCTTAAAATCTTTAACACTTAACTCTTTATCAAAAAATTTATTCACAGTTTCCCTGAATTCCTGAATTTCATTCTTAATTCTGTATTTTAATTCATCCTGCATAACTTTCCCTCCGGCTCATTGTTCTAATTCTACCACTCACACACCCTCAATTCAACAAAAAAACACGTTCTAATAACGCGTTCTTGATTTTGCTTCTGTCTGCCTGAGGATTTGTTCTACCTTATCGCTGGCCCGCTGTTTTACACGCTTTGGTTTAGCGTTAAGCGGCTTTTTGGCTGTTGCCTTTGGCTTGCTGCTTTGCGGCTTAACCTTCACAGACTTTTTAATCTCCATCTGCTGATAATGATCATCATCAACAACTTGAATTTTCTTACCGATCAGCCTTTCAATATCCTTGAGGTAAGCGCGCTCCTCTTCATCACAGAAAGAAATAGCGGTGCCGCTCATGCCTGCTCTGCCGGTACGGCCGATGCGGTGAACATATGTTTCTGATATATTCGGTAAATCATAATTAATGACATGACTTAATTCATCGATATCCAAGCCGCGGGCGGCAATATCGGTAGCCACTAAGACACGGATCTCATTGTTTTTAAATTTGCTGAGTGCCTCAGTCCGCTGGTTCTGTGACTTATTGCCATGTATTGCCATCGCTTTGATGCCATTGCCTTCAAGATCACGCACAACCCGGTTCGCAAGATGCTTCGTTCTTGTAAATACGAGCACAGAGCGCAGTTCCGGTTTGCGCAGCAGATAAATCAATGCTTTTTTCTTATCATTTTTACTGACAAACATCACTGACTGCTTCACCAAATCAGTGGTAGAAGATACCGGTGCTACGCTGACATATTTAGGATTGTTCAACAGCTGATCCGCCAGCTTCTTAATCGCAGGCGGCATAGTTGCTGAAAATAACATCGTCTGACGCTTGGCAGGCAATTGACGCATGATTTTTTCACATCATGAATAAAGCCCATATCCAGCATTCGATCCGCTTCATCTAATACAAATATTTCGATGGTATCTAAGGTGATAATTCCCTGTGACACTAGATCATTCAAGCGGCCCGGTGTCGCAATTAAAACATCACAGCCCCTTTTCAATTCATTTTCCTGACCGCGCTGTTTAACGCCGCCAAAGATAACAACCGAGCGCTGTTTTGTATATTTCGCATAAGTAATGCAATTATCATAAATCTGTGCCGCCAGCTCCCTTGTCGGTGTCAGAATCAGCGCTTTAATTCCCTTTTTATCCGAAATCCGCTGTAAAATTGGCAGCGCGAAGGCACAGGTTTTCCCCGTTCCCGTCTGTGCGCAGCCGAGCAGATCCGCACCATTAAGCAAATGTGGAATTGCCTGCTCCTGAATCGGTGTCGGTGTCTTATATCCACAATCAGTCAAAGCCTTTAAAAGCGGCTTGCTGATATTTAATTCATTAAAATTCATTGTGTTCCTCGTTTCTGTATTTGGTTATTATAGCACAGAATCCGATGAAACACACGTTAAAGTGCAATGCATCCCATATGGACAAGGACTGCTTCGTTTAAAAGTGATGACATATTTGCATAATTTAAACAAAAAAGAGAGCTTTTAACTCTCAATGGCTATTTCACATTAAATAAGGATTCATTCCAATAGCTGATAAAACGCCGATAAGAACGTTTATCAAGCAGATAAGGCAAATATTGAGTAACACTTAAACGATGGATCGGCACCATTTTTACTTCTTCCTGATAAGCCCGATATAAGCGATGAAAACCATCCGCACAGACATACTCACCGCGTTTTTTCTCAATAAAGAGTAAGGGCTGATGCAGATCCGTTTCATTCATCGCATAAGCCACATCGATTTTATCTGGCTTACATGTATGCCAAAAAACCCAGTCTGTCTGTATTTCACTGATTGGATAAGCCTTCGGAGCCTTCGCGATGTCAGCCATAAGCGCTGAGATATTTATATTGATATCACCCATGGAATAAACTTCAGTTCGATAATCATGCGGTTTGATTATAAAAACATCATCATAAATCAGCAGTGGGATCATTCCATTTTTAATTCGCTCATAAGTATCAGCCGCTATTTCATAAGCCTCGCTGTCCATCATTTTAACTCTTTGATTATTCAATATCAGCGTCAATGCCTCCGCAACAAAATCCCCTTTAAGCATTGCTTTCACTGCCGCGAACCGTTTTTCAGTCACCGTGATATTGACATCATGAATTTCATCAAACAAATTGGCAATCATCATGATCTCTTCCGGATAAGTTTTTGACCCAGTCATATAAAATTCCATGATGCGATTCAAATATCGCGCAGTAAAGATCAACCTGCTTTTTCAAAGCTGCCAGTCCCGCCTCTTTTTCTAATTTCATACTATCAGCTCCTGTTACAAGTATATCATGCTAGCCGCTTTTCAGCTATTTAAAATGATATTCTTGATATATTGATAACGTCTTACATAATCATTATGGATTGAAATGAGCTTTAAATTACATTGCCGGCAGATTTCCTGCTTCTGCGCATCTCTTTCCCTTGCCTTGATCTCACTGAAATGCTCAAGTCCCATGACTTCAATGGCTAATAATGGTTTTTTCATCATATCATAAACGACAAAATCAAATTGTGCCTGATTGCCGATACCCGCTCATTAACACCAAGATATTCAAGAAAAGCATAGGCCTGATAATCGGAGGTGATCTTCTTTATCAGCGCGCTTTGTATTTCACAAGTAGTCCCCTCAATTACTCGGGCATCAAGGATCGCATCATAATAAAGCAGGACATTATCCGTCACCGCCATTGATCGTTCTGAATTAAACATCTGAACCTTTAAACGGACATTCGGCTTTACAAACACATCAATGACACGGACCCAGAAATAAGTGATCCGCTGTTCAGATTTACTGTCATATTCAATGGACAGCCATTTGCCTTCACGAATTGATCGTGATATTTCTAACGCTTTCCCCATACCCTCACTTCCTTTTTACTCATTATATCATTTTCATACACATTACACGAATACACGATGTATTTTTAAAGAAAAAATCAGCCGCTGGCTGATCTTAGTCATTCATACATACTTCATAGCTGGCTGCCGGGGTTACCTCATGAAAAATCAGCTCTCTTTTTTTATACAGCCAGATTTCTCCCTCACACATGACTGCTTCATGAATAATCCGTTTCATACTGCCTGCATCCGGTGCCTTCAGCGGCACACCTTCACGGAAATGTACCTTGATGCGCAGATAATAGCTGCCCTGCTTCAGCCGCAGGTGCGTCTTATCGCATTGCAGAAGCTCTGCCCCCAAATAAGTTGCGAAGCGATATTCCTTCACCCCATCATAAACAACCGCGAAATGTCCCCAGAATTTGAAACCGAGATAAGGAATACGGGCCATCGCAAATAGCACACAGGCTTCTGAATTGAACGCATTTGACTGAAACCAACAATACTCACTGGGAAAGGAAGTCCCCTTATCCTTTTCAATATACCCGATACCATCCACCTTGATCTCCTCATTATCCCAGCATATACGACCATACACATGATGATAAAGACTTAAAACACCATGGCTGCACTCCATTCCAGGCAGCCATACGAAAGGTCCCATAATATCATAACGCAGCGGTTTAAACTCACCATATGACAAGTCTGCCAAAATCCACTCATTATCAAGATGAATTCCATAACAGGTAAATATATTCTTACCCAATTCAACGCATGTATCACTCACTGTGCCAATTTCATCCTCAGTAAACTCCAGATAACGATTCTGATCCCTGAACACAAGCTGAATAAACCCGCGCCGCACCCCTTCTTCATCATGAATACCGGGAATACAGATCAATGTATCATCCTTAACTGATGCTTATAATACCAACCTTCAAAATAATTCTTTGCCATTCCATATCCTCCATACTGAAAGTATATGAAGCAAGACTAGATTTAATTGTCGAATCCGGTTAAAGTAACAAAGAGATTTCTCCCGCTTCATACTGATATTCCTCAATCTTAAACAAATAGATAATAGTCACTCATTGTGAATCGCTTATCATATGTATTAGAAATCAAGCAAAACGATGATACATTTCATTAAATCAATATTAAATATCTCTTCATTTAAATATAAATCAATACATTTCATTGATAAACTGATGTTTTTCACTTATAATACATTTAAGAAGAAAGAGGGAAGAATGATGAGCAATTCTAAAATTCCATTATATAAAACAATTGAAAATGACTTAATTGAAAGAATCAATACCGGTTATTATAAAAAAGATGATCTGATCCCTACGGAGCTTGAATTAGCTAAAAAATATAATGTATCAAGAGTCACCGTCCGCAAGGCAATGGATAATCTGGTTGCGAAAGGAATGCTGAGCAGAACCGCAGGCTTAGGCACTTTTGTCAAACACAGCATCGCCTCACAGAAAACAACCTCACAGCGCAGTTTCACCGAGGATATGAAATCTTTAGGCATGACTTGTAAGACCATTGTTAATACCTTTTCGCTGAAAGAAGCGGATGCGCAGATAGCCAGTATTTTAGGCATCGAGGAAAAAGATATGGTTTATTACATTGAACGCAGCCGTTATGGAAATGATGATATTCTGATGTTTGAAATCACCCATATGGCAATTAAAAAATTCCCGGATTTAAGCATTCAGTATCTTGAAAAGAGTAAATTTGATTATATTGAAAAAATCAAAGGGCTTAAGATCGATTTCAGCTTTCATAATACAATTCCTATGCTGCCCAATGAAAGAATTCAGGCAATGTTTAATATCGACCGGGATACACCGATCATTAAAGTTAATAATACAACCTTTCTTGAAAATGGTGATGTAATGGATTTCACAGAACAGTATATGAATTCACCGAAGTATCAGCTAAACTATATCCGTAAACGCTGAGAACTACAATTAAAAGCTGGCTGCCAGCTTTTTTACTTTTCTTGTCACATTTCACACAACTTCATTGTTTTATTTATAGAGAGGGATGAAACTATGTTCGCAATCAGGGACAGCGGCTGGATTGAGAAAATCATCGAGGACTATGGTGATTATGTCTTCAGGCTATGCTACATGTACATGAAAAACCGCAGTGATGCGGAAGATATCTATCAGGAAACATTTTTAAAGCTATATGATTGCGGCATGACCTTTAATGATGAGGAACACTGTAAAGCATGGCTGTTAAAGGTGGCTGCCAATAAATGCAGGAATGCCCTGCGTTTTTCGCTTTTTCACGCACATGCGGAACTGGATGAACAGCTTTCTTCAGCGCCCCAGACAGACAGCGGCGGCGGTTTGATGGGCTATGTATTAAAATTACCTGCCAAATACCGTGATGTCATTTATCTATATTATTATGAAGGATATCCAACCTTAAAAATCGCGGAATTATTAAAAACCAGCGATGCAGCCGTCAGAACACGGTTAAAACGCGCAAGAGAAATGCTGAGAAACGAGGTGAGCTTCGATGAAGAATAAACATTTGAATGAATTTGATCACCTGTATGTTTCCAAACAGGCAAAAACCGAATTGCTGACTCAAATAAAAAACGGCAAGCTAAAGACCCGCGCCGGTTTCCGCTCTTGACAAAGATTCTCGTATCACTTGCATTAATTGGCATCTTTATGATTTACGCTGCCTCGCAGACTGGCAGTCAATTCCTCGATTATGAGCGTTATCTGACCATTTCAGCCAGCGAGGTTGAATACCCGCTGCAAAAAAATCAGCAGGCGATGGAGGAGCTTGATGTTCAATTTGATTTGGAACTTATCTCAGAGGCCGAGTATCAGCAAAAGATGGCTGCTTTAAGAAAAGATAAAGAGGAACTGTTAAAAAACAGGTTGAATTAAAACAGGAGTACAAACTTGATCAGCAGCTTGATCTGAATCAAATAAAATTCAGTCACGATACCGTAAGAGATCAACAGCTTAAAGAATTTTATTTACAGAAAACAGAATTAGATAATAAAACAGCTGATCTGCTTAATAAAAATGATGAGTTAATGGCATTATATGAATCAGGTCAGATTGACTGGCAAACATACATCGACAGAAAGCAGCCGTTAGATCAGCAGCAGCAGGATTTAAGCGCTGAAAAAGAACAATGGGAAAATAGTTATGCACAGACTGACAGCAATTATCAAAAGCTTTATGAGCAGAAAAAATTGTTGGAGCAGCAGGCAGAAGCGTTGGAAATGGAAGAGGATCAGCTTAAAGAACAATATCAACAAGGGTTAATCAGCAAAACAGAATACAAACAGCAAAAAGAAGCTCTTGAATTGAAAAAAGACGCTTTGGATCATCAGGAAGATCAGCTTGATGATTTAGAAGATGCCATAGAAGATCAAGAAGATGATGAAATTGATGATAACAGTGATAAAATAGATATTGACAATGATTCAGACTTAGACAATGACGATGAAGATGACAATGAGCTTGAAGAGGTTGATGAAAACGAAACAGATGATGATTAATTCAAGAAAATAATTACATCAATAAATTCAGGAAATCATGCCAAATGCAATTTCCTATATAATAAAAAAGCGGCCGCTCACCACGGGAAACCGCTTTTTCAGTCTAAACAAGCTTTTGTTTATACCATGATTTAATATTCTTTTTGATTAAATATAAAGACCGTTATTGGATAAGACAAAAGATAAAGTATAAATGCGCAGGCAAGTAAGACAAGGCCGCCCATGATAACCTGCAAAGTAGTAATCTTATCTGGCAAGAAAGAATTAATGAGAGCCGTTAAACCAAATACGATACCGATACTGCAAAGTAAGCTGATAGTTAGAACTACTTCTCTTTTTCCTCACCGCCTAAATAGAATAACGGAAAGAAAATAGCGCCAGTAATCAGACTAATATCTACACCTACTACAAACAAGGTGAAAACATCAGTATCCCTGCCGAATGGAAAACCATGCAGCAGGATTGATAAAGTCACTGCCGCACCGGCAAATGCTATACCTAGCAGCAGCCATGGCAGTAAGCTTATAAAATAGCTTCTTACAATCTCTGAGCGTTTCACCGGTGCAGTTAATTTATATTTATGCCATTTCGTACTTTCTTCTTTCCCAAGGCAGGCAATCGCTAATAAGGAAAAACCAACCATGCCTAACAGCATATAGCCAATAACCAAAACCGGTATATTATTGTTCAATATTACAACCACGGTGCCCAATAGCAGCATGACGATAAAGAAGATCCTTATACTTGATAAGACAGCATAGACATTATTTCTAAAAAGTCCTTTCATACACGTTCCCCCTTTACTAAAAGCATCATAATTTCATCAATGGAACCATGGTCTACAACAACATCTTTGTATTTTCTCTGAGCGGTTTTACCGTCAGCAACTAACACATCAATCTGATAATCGCGTTGGCGGTAGGCAAGAATATCCTTGGCATCGATCGCGAGAAATTGCTCCTTTTTACAGCGCATAATCGCATATTCATAAACCAGTTCATTTTTTGTCGCTGTCAATAGCAGCTTGCCGTCATGGATAAAGGTTATATAATCAGCAACCTTCTCTAAATCACTTGTAATATGAGAAGATAACAATATCGCATGATCTTCCTCTTGGACAAATTCAAGGAAGACATCAAGCATTTCATCACGCATAATCGGATCAATGCCGCTGGTAGCTTCATCTAGTACCAATAATTGCGGATGATGAGCTAAGGCGGCAGCGATAGCTAATTTCATCGTCATACCTCGAGAATAGTTTCTTATTTTTTGCTTTATCGGTAAGCGGAAGCTTCCTAAATATTGCTGAAACAAGTCATCGTCCCACTGCTTATAAAGACCGCTCATTACTTTGGCTAACTGTTCAGCTGTCCAATTAACAGGAAAATTATCACCGTCATATACGACACCAATTTTTTCACGAAGATCCGTATCACCATCGTGCATTTCCCTGCCAAATAATTTTACTGTACCGCTGTCTTTAATAATAGTATTTAAAATACAGCCAATCGTTGTCGTTTTGCCCGCACCGTTTTCACCCACAAAACCAAGGATTGCGCCATAAGGTAATGAAAAGGATACATTATCCAACTTATAATTTGACTTTGGGAATGTCTTAGTAATCTCTTTTAGTTCTAAAATATTTTCCATGCTATTCAACCTCCTGATAGAATAAGCCTAATAATTCTTGTAATTTTTCAAGAGGTATATTACAAACCCGCCCGATTTCTGCAGCTGACTGTAAATGGGCCTCAACAATACGCTGCTGCTCCTCTTGATAGAATTCTTTATTTTGAGCAGATACAAAACTGCCTCTGCCAACCGTTGTTTCAATAAAGCCATCTCGCTGTAAATCCTCATAAGCTTTTTGAACAGTAATAACGCTCACATGGATTGACTTTGCCAATGATCTCATAGAAGGAATGGCATCACCGGCCTGCAGCTCTCCACTCATGATCATAGCCTTAATCTGTGATGTAATTTGCTCATAAATAGGCTTATTCGCATTATTACTAATGATAATTTCCATGATTCACCGCCTTTTAATTGTACTTATTGTACATGCACATTATAACACCATTTCACTTATAAGCAACCCTAAAGTAGAAAAATCAGATTTTTGTAAATCTGATCCTCGTAAATAATAATTAAAGAATCGGCACCCAGTATTCAATATCACTTTCACCTCGATCATCCGTTTGCTCACTGTATTTCACAAAATCATAACGGCTGTTTTCATTAAAGATCAAGGTTGAATTAGGAAACCATTGCCCGTAAATATATTCAGCGATGGGCTGCATACTGGCCTCATTCCTGCCATGAAAAGTAAACACTGCATATTTGCTGGCCGGCAGAATAAGAGATTTCATGCCTTTTGGCAATGCGGTGAACGATGTCGTCTCAGCCGTAGCCATTACCTTGAAAACTGGATGCTGTTCCTGTTTTTCAAATGCCGAGTAATCATTGACACCAATCAAAAAGTCTGATTCAGCGCGATTAATGATCTTATGTTTGTACTTATGAAGCTTGTGCCAACAGTGCCCGATAGAGTTAAAACCGTGTTTTGTATTGCCGGTAAAACCGATTAATATCATTTCATCCCGTTCAATTATGCAGATATCCATAACCCTATCCCTTTGATTTGGCAGTTTATCATACACATTCAGTTTCAGCTGTACCGGCATAAATTCCTTTTGTTTTCTAAAAGCTGCCGGACTGCTTTTGAATACTGCCTTAAAGGCACGGGTAAACGTCCGCTGTGTATCATAACCGGCTTCCTGACTTATTTCAATTATTGTTTTATTTGATTCAATAAGCTGTCTGCCAGCTTCATTCAGTCTTCGGCGTTGAATATATTCATGCATAGAATAATGCGTAACAGCAGAGAACATACGATGTAGATGATACTTTGAATAACCGACACTTACAGCTACTGTATCTAGACACAGGGATTCATCATGAAGCTGTTCTTCAATCAATATCAGCACCGTGTCAATGATTTCATAATTATTTTTCATACAATTCCTCCTGCCTTTATCTTAACAAATTTTCCAAGCCAACTTTTCACCTATCTTGCGCATTCGCTGACATTCAATTTGAAAATAATTAATAATCATAAGAAAAGGCGCACACAGCACCTTTTTTTAAATCATTTACAGCTTGTTAATCATCAAGCTCTTCATCGTCATCATGATCATTATCTTCATCGATATCATCCTCAAATTCAAGCTTATCCTCTATTTACTGTAATCATTATCCATATCAAGTGCAATTACATCCTCGGCGCTCATTCTAAGAACATCTGCTTTCGTTTTTCCACAAGGGGGATGCTCCAAGAATTTTAAGCGCAGCACTTCCTCAGCGTGCAGGTGCTGATAATAATCATCACGAAAATTATCTAAGTCGCATATTATTTTTTCAAGGTGAGGCAGATCTTTCTGATCGTAAGCATCCACCAAAAAATGTTTTCTGATTACAGGAACCAGTGCATCAAACAAATCGTGCTGCAGAAGATATTGACTTTCAAAATCCATGTCTTCAAATTGTGAGAAGGAGATATCAAATACAGAAAGAATCTGTTCCAATAGCTTTTCTATAGGCTGTTTGCTCAGATCCACTTTCCTTTTACGATAATAAGGATATCTTTCGGCTTTCAACTGAGCCAAATACAGCTTTTTAAGGAAATCGCCATTATACCGCTTTTCCATGGAGCTCACCGGATAGCAGACGAGAATCAACATCCAAGTGCTTAGCAATTTGATCCAAGAAACCAGGTGTCATTTTACCTTCGTTTAATGATCGACAGATGGTTCTTTCTGTACAGTCTATTTTTTCGCATTCACCCAGCTTAATAATGCTGGAGCCACACTCCTTCACAATAGACATAAATACTGTTTTATCGACCGGGATTTTATAAATTATTCCTTTTGGCATAGCTCCCCCACACGCGGACATTTTAACTAATTTATCAAGTTTCGCGGACATTATAATCTGCTATCATAATATCACGAAAGCACCAAAAATCAAGATAGAATTTGCAAAAGGAGTCTATAACATGAAAAACGAAATCTTAAAAGCCGCATCCCATATCCCTAATGTCTCTGTCGATACACACCTTGATTTCAAATTAGAGGACTGGCCCGCTTCAGCAGCGCTCATAACGCTTTGTCTATCGGGGGTAATCATATACGGGATAAAGTATGGGGCGAAGTAAACTCAATACATATAGTTCCAGCTGCGGACTAAAAGCGAAACCGGACTCCCCATAAAAGGTAGCCCGGTTTTGGTTTAATAACAGCAAAGAAAGCATGCTGAATAATCGAATTGCCTATAACAAGATGCGTTGGTCAAAACAGTTCAACACGGTCTAGCAAAAAGTCAATCAGATTGCAATGGAAAATGCCGTTGTCATCGTAGAAGCTGTGGGGAATATCCATGCGGACGATGATCTTCTTGAAAAAGTCCTTTGTCAGCAGCAGTGATGCTAATTCTGAAGACTCCTTTTTTGTTGTATCCATTTGGAATGCGGATTGGATATAGATTTTCTTATCCGCATCATTTACAACGAAGTCAATTTCCTTTTGCAGATTTGCACCGCCGGTGCGGTCGGTAACGACGCCCACATCCACGGAATACCCGCGCCGCAAAAGCTCGTTATAAATGATGTTTTCCATAATGTGACCGGGGTCGTATTGACGATAGTTGAGTCGAGCATTACGAAGCCCGATATCTGTATAGTAGTATTTGTTGGGGTACTTGAAATAGGTTTTACCCTTGACATCGTAACGCTTCGCCATAGAGATCAGGAACGAGTCTATGATATGCTGAATGTAGTTTGAAATCAGCGTAGGATTGACCTTCTCGTTCTTCATGCTCGCCAGTGCGTTGGCAACATTGGTTGGATTGGTCAGAGAGCTGATCTGCGAAGCAAGAAAATCCAAAATGTCACCAAGAATATCCTCACGCTCGATGCCGTTGCGCTCCACGATGTCTTTCATATACAGTTCCGTATACAGGCCAGTTAAGTAATCCTTTTTGTCCTTTTCATCCTTTAAGGCTGTTACACGGGGCATACCGCCATAAAGCATATAAGCATCCAGCGCCTTCCTCTCATCGCCGCCCACATGGGAGTAAAACTCTGCGAATGATAGAGGATACACATGGATTTGTGTTGCACGACCACGAAACTCCGTAGCAATATCCTTGGACAAGCCCTTAGAATTGCTGCCCGTTACATAGACATCCAGATTTTTGTAGGCTTTGAGTTCATTCAGCATATCGTAAATGGATACTTCAAAGCCGCCGTTAGCTTCGTCTATTACCTTCATGGTAAGCTGAACCTCATCAATGAACAGATAGAACTTCTCGTCCTTTTGCTCCGCAACAAGAGACTCCACATGTTCACAAAGCGTAATGGGGTTTCTGAATTTATAGAACCGGCGCTGATCCAACTCAATCTTAATGATGTGATCCTCCGTAACGCCCTGAGAGATGAGATATTCATAGAACAACTCAAAGAGCAGTACAGATTTTCCACACCGACGTATACCAGTAATGACTTTTACTTCGTCATTCCACATATTGTGGATAATGCAATTCACGTAAGAATCTCGTTCAATCATAGTTTTTACCTCGAACTTGCGACAGTTTCGTCGTTACTTTCATGTATAGGATAGCACAGAAATCAAAAAATATCAGTATCATTCAGAAAAGTTTACAATAAAGTTTCGTCATTTTCGTCGCAAGTTCGAGGTTAAGCAAGTTCAGTTCAGCCAAGCAATAGATTGATATGTAAAACCTCATAGCACTAAGACACAGAGCATTGAAGCAGATGAGATGGTGCTCTTTGAGATAGTCTCTGTGTAACCGACCCCAACGACCAATAGGTTTGTTTTCCTCCGGTAAGTGAATATTGTGAATATCGTAATCACCACGACGAATATAGTTCAGTTCTTGCATCATATGGTCCTCCAGTAATAGTTCCAATAATTCAGATAGAGATAGAAAAAGGCGATTCCTGGTTGTGAAAACCAAGTATCGCCAATTTTTCTTGTCGCACTCCTGTACGGCAGCTACCCTATGCCAGTATTTTTCTCATACTGTCATCCCACAGCATCTGCTTTAATTATTCACAGCTTGTTAATCATCAATCTCTTTCTCATCATCTTCATCGTCTTCGTCCTCATCCTCATTGTCATGATCATCATCCTCATCACTATCATCATCAAATTCAAGCTTATCCTCTAACTCATCAAAATTGCTGGCTGTTTTTCAAATTCTTCCTTTTCCCTATCTAATTGATCATCTGCTTTATCCAGTGCCTTCTTTGCCTTTCGATATTCCTCATAGGTTAATTTATCGCTTTGAAAATCAGCCTTTAAGCTATGCTCTGCCTGTTCCAGCTCTAATTCTCTTTTCTTTAATTCAAGAAGTTTATGCATCACTTTCTGTTCTTCCTCGCTATAATTTTTCAATTGAGCTTCCATTAATTTAAGCTTGTATACTTCAAGTTCTAATTTATCGGCTTCTGCCTGCTTCTTGACAGCAAGCCATTCAGCCCGGGTAATCCTGCCATGCTTATAATCGGTTTCTGCCTTTTCTTGACGCTGTTTTGCCTCATCCTCTTTTTTATCAATTTCATGGGCCAGCTTTTTCAATTCTTCTGCAGAAATTCATAATCTTTCAGTTTATCAAAAGCTTAGCCTGCGCATTCCCTATTTCTGCCATGCTTTTTCTAATTCGGCCAACCTTTTTTCTGCCTGCTGCTTTGTAATAGTACCCTGTCTCAGCTGCTTTTCAACCTTGTCAATCTCATTGTTTACATCAGCTTTCGCTTTTTCTAATTCTTTTAATTCATCGATTCCTTTATCTTTCCTCTCCTCATGATAACTGAATGATTTAGCTTCTAATGCTTCTGCGGATACCGATACTGATCCCAGTGATAAAGCGGCTGCCAATGCACATTTCATGATTATATTTTTCATATTTCCCTCCGCGCGTTTAAGCGATTGACTAAGGCTTTGCTTAAGCCTTTTCACCTATATCACACATGAGAATGTAAAAATGTGACAAAAGTCTTTACCTTTTGTCACACTGCATTGCTTCTGACAAATAACTTTCAATTTCTTCATCGGCCATATCCGGATATGTCTGTCTTAAGCCATGCCGTATCACTTCTAAATAAGAACTGTGCGGCTGATGGTTTGGCAGGCGCTGTGTATCGGTAAAGGTGATGATTGGCAGTCCCTGATAAGTACCGAGATCTAGTGACTGCCGATACCACAAGCCCTCCTGCGCTTGAATATCCATAAACTGCTCTCTTGTCACAAGATACATCCTGCCTAATGTCATGCCCGGCCGGTAGACATCTAAAAACGCGACGCCGCCATTTCCCCATTTGGCAGCTGAACGCGAAAAATACAATGCATAAGGTATCGTTGTCGGACATGATGCCAGATAACGGCTTTGATCTTTACATCCCTTGTATTCAGTATGATCAAAGACTGAACGGCCGCCTGCTAAATAATACATAAACCGTTCTTCAAGCAGATTCGAACCATAGCAAGCATACCATACATAATCTGCATACCATGGCTGCTTATCGTAAGTAATCCTTCTTGATTCGTCCACTGACAGCAGATAAACATAGGCTGATGCTTCCACACTTTCATTTCCAAGCTGGACCTTAACCAAAGTACGCTGATATTCAGATCCTTCATCCTCTAAATCATCAAGAGCGGGCAGCATCGCTTCACTGATCTCATACACCTCACCTTGTACCTTGGCGCCTTCTTCTGGTTTAATTGCCGGATAAGTAATCAAATGATAAAGCGCATAATCATGCAAAACCGCTTCACCTATAAATTCCGCATTTTCCATAAATCCATGATTCCATCGATTTTTCATTAATGAGCCATATACAAATAGTTTCATAATCATCCTCATTTCCAAGCATTAGTTTAACGTAAACGCTGTCATTTGTATAGTATGTTCTTTTTTCGTTAAATTATCATTCACAGCCTTTTACTTCCCTGTTATCTATTGTATAATGAATTGTATTTTATGGAGGTTTATATGACTAAAGATATGACAAGCGGCAATCCGACACAGCTTATCCTTGGCTTTGCTGTTCCTTTATTGCTGGGTAATATATTTCAGCAGTTATATAATATGGTTGACAGTATTATTGTCGGCCGCGGTATCGGCGTTGACGCATTAGCCGCTGTCGGTGCTACCGGTTCAATCAATTTTTTAGTATTGGGATTTGTAATTGGTCTGACAACCGGTTTTTCAATTCTCATCTCTCAATATTACGGTGCCAATGATATGGATGAAATGAAACGCAGTGTTACCATGTCAGTCTATCTTTCAATCGGTGCAACGATCTTAATTACAGCCATTTCGGTACTTGGCGCACGGCCGCTTCTGGAAGTGATGAACACCCCTGCCAACATCCTGGAAGATGCCTTAACCTACATCATTATTATATTTTGGGGCATTGGCGCAACGATTGCCTTTAATTTATTTTCCGCAATACTTCGAGCGCTGGGTGACAGCCGTACGCCACTGTATGCGATGATCGTTTCTTCGTTAGTCAATATCGGTCTTGATCTATACTTTGTCATCAGTTTAGGCATGGGAGTTGCCGGTGCAGCTTATGCGACAGTAATTGCTCAGATTCTGTCATGTTTTTTCTGCTTTTTCAGAATTCTCGGCATTAAAGATCTGCATCTGAAAAAACAGCATTGGAGCTTTCATCCGAAATTGCTGCTTCGCCTGTTTAAATTAGGTGTACCGGTTGCCTTTATGAATTCCGTAACTGCTATCGGCGTCATGGTTCTGCAGTTCGTTGTCAATGGTTTTGGTTCCATCTATGTAGCTGCTTATTCCACTGCCAATAAGATCATGAATCTTGTCGAACAGCCCGGTGTTACCTTTGGCTTAGCTATGGCAACTTACGCGGGTCAAAATCTCGGTGCCGGTCAATATGAGCGGATTAAACTGGGGCTGAATAAAACAATTCAGATATCTACCGGTGTGAATATCGTATTAGCCTTGATCATGCTGCTTTTCGGCAAACAGATCTTAGCGCTGATGGTTTCCGGCAGTGAGGTTGAAGTTATCCGAATCGCTTATCAATACATTGTTATCTGTGTGCTGGCTTTATGGGTATTGGGACTGCTGTTTATCTATCGTTCATCGCTTCAGGGAATGGGTGACACCGTTATTCCGATGGTATCCGGAGCCGTAGAATTTATCACCCGTATCGTTATTGCCGTCACACTGCCTGGCATCATTGCCTTCCACAGCATCGGTGTTGCGGAAATATCAGCATGGATCACGGCAACAGCCTTATTGATGGTTACCTTCTATAAGCGGATCAATGTTTATTTGAAAGCAAAAGCTGAATAAATTAAAAAGGAACATGAGTTCCTTTTTTCATATTTTAGCGATATGATCAGCAATTGCTTGATAAAGCCGATCCGGATCGATTGGTTTAGACAGATGTCCATTCATGCCTGCTTCACTTGCTTTTACTAAATCTTCATGGAAAGCGTCTGCCGTCATTGCGATGATCGGAATGGTACACGCTCTTGGATGCGATGATTTTCTGATTCTCTCGGCTGCTGAATAGCCATCCATGACCGGCATCTGAATATCCATCAAAATCAGATCATAAAGATGCCCTTTAGCCATAAATTTATCTACCGCCTGCTGTCCATCGACAGCCCAGTCCACACTGATTCCTACCATTTTTAATAACTCCACAGCAATTTCACGGTTGAGTTCATTATCTTCCGCAAGCAGGATATGACGGACTTGCAAGGATGGGTATTGCACCCTTTCCATCGGAGAACGAACAGCTTTTTCAATGCCGGTAATCGACAAGAGTGTGTTGTATAAGGAAGAGGCGAATACCGGTTTAGATAAAAATGAATTAGCTCCTGCCGTTCTGGCACTTTCTTCAATAGCACTCCAATCGTAAGCTGTAACGATAATAATCACCGTATTCGCATCCGCAAACTGACGGATACGGTGTGTTACTTCAACACCGTCAATATCAGATAGTTTCCAATCAATCAGACACACATCATAACTTCACCACTTTTATATGCGTCAAATACCTTATCGACACATTCTTTGCCGGTCAGCACCCAATCAGCACTGATACCCAGATTTTTAAGCAGCAATGAAGTATGAATACAGCCATCTTTATCATCATCTGCAATCAGCACCTTTAATGATTCGATGACATTTGGTTTAATTGCTGCCAACGGTTTATCAGGCAGATCGAAATCAAGCTCAACCGCAAACGTCGATCCGCTGTTTTCTTTGCTGCTGACCGTGATTGTGCCGCCCATTAAGGTAACCAGATTTTTGGTGATCGACATGCCTAAGCCAGTACCGCCATATTTTTGACCGGTGGCAGCACTTGCCTGTTCAAAAGGCTTAAATAACCGATCCATAAACTCCTCATTCATGCCGATTCCTGTATCGCTGACCGTAAAACGCAGGCGCAGACGCTGATCATAATGCTGCAGCTGGCGAATTTCCAAACGGATCATTCCGCCTTTAGGCGTGAACTTCAGCGCATTCGATAATAAATTCAGTAAGATCTGATTCAAACGCAGGGAATCCCCCAAAAGCTCCGTCTGCACAAGATCTATCACCGGTACTAAAAATGTCTGTCCCTTAGCCTTTGCCTGCGGATAAATAATGGAAAAAATCGAATCCACCACGGTTTCCAGATTAAATGGCTCATGAGCGATCAGCATCTTTCCTTCGTTAATCTTAGACATATCTAAAATATCATTAATTAAAGTCATTAAATGCTTAGAAGCATAACCAATCTTTTCAAGACAGTCACTGACACGCCGCTGATCATTAATGTAAGCTGCCGCAATCGTCGTCATGCCAATGATCGCGTTCATCGGTGTACGGATTTCATGACTCATGCGTGACAAAAAATCAGTTTTAGCTTGATTGGCCTGTTCAGCAGCATTCAGTGCGTCCTGAAGAGCGGCCGCCTGAAGGGTTAATTTTCTTTGAATCTCTCTTAATTCGGTTACATTGGTAATATCAATAAAGATGCATAAATAAATCGGACAGCCATTCTGCCAGTCAATACATGAAGCATTTACCTGAAGCCAAAGCGTATCCCCCTGCTGACTCTTAACATGCATCACAAAGCGAGCCGGCTTGCCGGCCAGCAATTCTTCTTTATGTTCAGTGATAACCTCTAAATTATTTTCAATGTTATTTCGATGCAGTTCATTGCCATTATTTAAAGCATCACCGCCGAAATAATCCATAAACCGCTCATTACCGTCTAACGCAGTTAAGCGCAGGTCTTTTTCAATTCGATACTTTACCACAAAACCCGGCAGATTTTCATAAGTGACAGACTGCTCCTTCTGGGTACGCACTAAATCATCAATATTGGTAAGCACTGAATAAGCAACCTGATAACCATTAATGTATTCATCAGCAAACTGGGCTGAAAATTGCACCCAGACATCATCACCGCCCTTGCGGCGCAGACGGGATACCATTTTATAACCGTTATGATGCTCCTCCAGTGCCTTCATTACTGTTCTGCCAAGCTTCTGCCATTCTTCCTGACTGTTCATATATTCATAATATAAATCAGGACGGTTATGAAAAATTGCTTCATATTCATCTTTTGGCCAGCCAATTAACTGATAATAAAAATCATTAGCCCAAATCAGTGTAAAATGATCATCTAAAAGGTGCTTACTGACACTGACTCCCAATAAGCGCATTAATGTACTATATTCATAATCCGAAGCTGTCTGCATAGTATCGGATACTGTATCATTTTCTGTCATCGCAGAACCTCCCGCATCTTCATCTTAATTATCATTTCAATTTTTGTCTCATTCTGCTGACCAAATAGAAGCATGGGATCACCATACAGAAGAATGCACGATCTCATATAACCTTGTTCATAAGCATTTCTTTAATTATAACTCAATTTCTAAAAAACTCAACTATCCTATGGAGTCAAATCATAGTAAATGTTAAAATAATAAGTAAATAAGCGTCAGGAGGTATCATCTTTGAGAAATGAACAGCAATTTTCAAATCTGATCTATGAATATCTACTCCAAAAATTCCATTTTCAGCACTATCAGTTAAATGATACACTGCCGACTATTGATAGTTTCTGCCGTGAATTCAGTGTTTCAGCTCAAACTGTACAGACTGCACTTAAACGGCTGCGCGATGAAGGCTATATAACGATGCGCAATGGTCAATATACGAAAGTGATTTTCAGCCAAAGCGAAGCAGAAGTACAGGCCTACAATCTGCGCTTTTTTGCCAAGCGCAGCGCTGCCTTTGCGGATTTAAGTGAAGCGGGGAGATTAATCTGGATTCCCCTGCTGATTGAGGGAATGAAGCAGCTGAATGCAGATGAAATTCATTATCTTTCTTCACTGGCTGAATGTATCCATGTGGAAGATTCTGTTTATTTTTATTGTTTTATTCTGCAGAAGCTGGAAAATCCATTAGCTATGAATCTATTTTGGGAATTTACACTCTATCAGGGATTTCCTATCACTCATCGCAATGATACCGACAATTTCTTTAATCTCGATCTGATTCGTCAGGGACTGAAAAGCGCTGTGCATCACCTGAAGGTTCAAGCATGGCCGAACCTCTTAGATCAGCTGCTTTTGCTTCAGGATACTATTTATGCCCGTTCTGCTGATTATATACAAAAAGCTCATGAGGCAAACAGCCATGCTCCGCAGCTGCCTTTCAGATGGTGGATTTATCGCGAACGGCCGCAGCATTGTTACAGCTTGGCGGTGCGTTTGATGCATGACATCTATCTGGGAGAATACCGATCTTCACACTATCTTCCCTCTTATGAAAAAATGGCAGAAAAATACGGACATTCGATCAGTACGATCCGCCGAACAATTAAATTGTTGAATCAGCTTGGCACATGCCGCAGCGAAAACGGTAAAGGTACACGCATCTTCACGATTGGTGAAAAGGGGGAAACGCCGGATTTCAGCTGCAAGGCAATCCGCCGCAATCTTGCCTACTTTTTTCAGGCCTTTGAGTTAATCATTTATTCATGTGAAAATGTCTTTATGATGACCCTGCCGACGCTGACCGCTCAGCAGCACAATGATTTAATCAGTCAGCTGAGAACCTATGCAGAAAATGACCAATGTGAATTAACGCTCTGGTGCCTGCTGATTATGATAGCTGAGGCCTGCCCGCTGCACAGCATCCGTGAAATATATGGCAAATTATATGGTTTATTCCTATGGGGGCATCCATTAAAAGCTAATCATGAAAGAGGCGAGCACAATATCAGCGATCAAGAATTTACCCTGACGGTGATAGATACTCTTGAAAATAAAAACATGAATGAAACAGCGCTGCTGATTAAAGATTATGTAAACCGACAGTTTATCCATGCAGAAAATTATCTGCTGAAACAGGGAATGCAGCCCGAAGAATTGAGACTGCCAATCTCCTTCCGTCTGCTTGTTCCCGCTGAATGATATCGTTTTCTTGCATTTTTGGTAAATAAAGATAAGATAAAATATATAAGAACAATAAGGGGTGATTCTGTGAAACTTGATAACTTTTATGTTGATGACAAAATGGTCAGTAAGGCTTTCATGAGCAGTATCGATGATTATATCTATTTGGGAGATCTGACAACCAATGTATTTTTTGTTTCACAGAATATGTATGATGATTTTGATTTGCCCGGCCGTTTAGTAGAGGATCTGGTTAATGTCTGGGGAAAACTGATTCATGAAAAGGATAAAGAACGCTACTTTAAATCCATTGACGACATGCTGGCTGGCAAAGCGGATTCACATAACGAAGAATATCAAATCCGCAACCGCAAAGGTCAGTATGTCTGGGTACACTGTAAGGGATGTCTGTTTCGTGATCCTCAGACACAGACGCCGCTTTCATTCATCGGCATTGTAAAAAACCATCGTCGCTCGGCAAGGTTGATTCCATCACCGGACTGCTTGCCCATGAAACGTTTCAGGAAACACTGCAAAATCTCTCAGCGGACGGCATGCTAGATAACGCCGGTTTTATGATCCTTGGCATTGATAATTTCACCAAAATCAATACGCTGAAAACACACCATTTCGGTGATATCGTACTGCGCAATACAGCTCAGGATCTGACGGGTTTATTGCCTGAGTGCGTACAGCTGTATCGTTTTGACGGCGATCAATTTGCCATTTTCACACCCGACGGCACCCGCTGCTCATTACAAGCAATCTATGAAACCATTCAGGCTTATACATCAAACAGTCACAGTGCAGAGGGTCAAACCTATGATTTCACCATGTCAGCCGGTGCGGTACGTTTTTCCGATATCAGCGACATTGATGAAAAAGCTGAAAAATGCGCGGCTATCGCTTTAAAAGAAGCAAAGGCAAACGGCAAAAACCAGTGTGTCTTCTTTGAGGAAAGCATGCTTGATTATAAAGTAAGAGAACAGGCAATCCTTCAGGATCTTCAGGAAAGTATTGCCGATAACTATGCAGGGTATCATCTTGTCTATCAGCCAATTGCCGACGCGGCAACCCTGCGGATCATTGGTGCTGAGGCACTGCTTCGCTACCAAAGCAAAACCTATGGTGCGTTATACCCTGATGAATTCATCCATCTGCTTGAAAATTCCGGCTTGATTCTGCCGGTCGGACGCTGGGTACTATGCGAAGCAATCAAAATGTGCGCAAAATGGCGTCAGCGGATTCCGGAATTTGTCATGAGTGTAAACGTATCCTGTCTGCAGCTTAAAGATGATGATTTTCCTCATATCGTAGAAACCGAGCTTGAGAAAGCTCATCTTCCGGCAGACAGTCTGATCTTAGAAATGACTGAATCTTATTTTGTGAGTGACAGTGATATCATCGCAGATGCGTTATCAAATTGCGCAAGCTGGGCTGTAACATCGCCATGGATGATTTTGGCACCGGATATTCTTCATTAGGTAGACTGACAAACTTTAATATTGATATTGTGAAAATTGACCGTTTGTTTGTGCAGCAGCTCTATGCCAACCATTTTAATCACAGCTTTATTGAAGCAGTAATCAGACTTTGCCACAGTGCCGGTATGAAGGTATGTGTGGAAGGCGTGGAAACGTGTGAGGAGCAGCAAAGCATCAGTTCACTCTATTCAGATACTTTACAAGGATATTTCTTCTCAAAACCAATACCGCCGGAAAACTTTGAAGAAAATTTCATTGCTCAGCCGGATTGTATGGGTAAATATGCAAGTAAAGAAGAATTGCCGCCTTACTGCATTAAAATGTCCAGCAATAAGGATTTGTTGTTAATGATGATGGATGCGGTGCCTTTAGGCTTTAACTTATGGAATCATAATTATCAGAATGTGGAATGCAATCATGCCGCTGTTAAGATGTTTGACTTATTAAGCGAAGAGGAATATCTGGATCATTTCTATGATTTATCTCCAGAAACTCAGCCTGACGGAACACCTTCTATGCAGAAAGCAAAGGAATATATCAGTAAAGCCTTTGAAAAAGGCCGCTGTGTTTTCTTCTGGCAGCATCAAAAGCTGAATGGCGAGCCGATTCCCTGTGAAGTAACCTTGGTCCGCATTCGGTTTAAAAATGAATATCTGGTGGCTGGCTATACCCGTGATCTGAGAAAACAGCTGAGAATTGAAAACCTGACGGAAAGCCGGTATCATGTTTATGATTCACTGCCTGAGGCAGTTATGATTTTTGACTGCAGCAGGCATGCCTGTGTTTACGCCAATCCATTGATGCTTGAGCTGGTGGATTCAAAATCCTATCCGCTGCCGCTTGATCAATACCTGATGCCGCCGCTGAACCTGAAGGAACTGATTGACCTTTCATGCCACCAGTTGAATTTCGGCAAACGGGTATTCACCTTTGAATTTAATCTGCTGATTAAAGGAAAACCACATCCCGTTCTGGCAAGCAGCAAGTACCTTACCGATCAGCACGATCAGCTTTTGATAACATTGAGTAATACCAAATTAAAACCGGAAATAAACCTTATAAAGAAAAGCATCAGTCACGATGCTTTTTTCTCTGATTAATGATAGAAATTCATGATCGCGCGGCTGATCGCCAGAGCGCTCCCTTCACCATAGCGCTGATCCAGCGCCGCCGTCATAGTTTCATCACTCGCTAACAGCTCGGCTTGTTTTCGCAGCAAATCCTCTGCATCAGAAATCTGATAGAGCTGCTTGCAGACAAATTCATATTCACCAATCATTTTTTGACCGCTGATTCATCACAGCCCTGACCTACACTATCCGCGATACGCTTAAACAGCTCATCAAACCGGCGCTGGTATGAATTAAGAATCGGGTTATTTTCCGGTTGTTCCTGATTTCCATACCATTCAATCATCTTTTTAAAATTCTGCTGCGTTTTGCTCTCTTTAGCATGATCGATATATGCTTCCCTGTATTCCTCGATGCCGCCGTATTGCTTCACAAACACCTGAAGCTGTTCTTCACGTATATCCTTAATCAATTCCTGAAACAGCTGTTCAATTTCAACCTGACTGAATTCCTTGAAGCTCATTGTATTTTCTCCTTTCAGAACATCATCAATCAAGTGGATAAGATTAGTGAGCCGATGCTTTTTCATCAGCAATAATCGTTTCTGCTTTTTCAATGTCGTTTCTTTATCAAAGGCGGTGTTTTCCATGATCGCTTTAATTTCCTTCAGCGGTAATTCAAATTCTTTAAAAAACAAAATCTGTTGTAGCTTTTCAAGTGCTGCTTCATCATAATACCGATAACCGGTTTCACTATATAAGGTTGGTTTCAGTAAATTAATCTTGTCATAATAATGCAGTGTGCGCACACTGATACCGCTGAGTGCTGAAACTTCTTTTACCGTTTTCATGTTAATTCCTCCCTTGATATATACAATCTACACTATGACGTTAAGTCAGGGTCAAGCATAATCGAACAAGAAAATTAATTTTCTGAAAGATTTACCGCCTTATAAATAAAGATGCCCTTCAGCTGCCTTTTTCGCTGTGCTGCTATTGAATAAAAAAAGCAGATTTATCTGCCCTTTCGTTTCTTCAAACGTTTATTACACCGCTTTACCCGATCCATTTGCTTTTTCTCATCCTTCGCAGTGTGCTTGGCTGTTTTACGTTCTGCCTGTTCCTGCTGCTGTTTAAGTTTCAATGCCTGCTGCGACCTTGTACCGGCTGACAAGTCCCGTGACTCACGGCGGCTTTCTTTTAATCGCCGTTTATAATTCTTCGCTCGCTCTTTTACCGTTATGCTGACGGCAGGGCTGAATACAAGTTCTTTCAGCTGAGGGATCAATGCTAAAATTTCAACTTCCTTTGGCTCACTGACAAAGTTATTTTACATACTTCGAGCATTTCGTCTGTCTGCCGCTCAATGATTCCAACCCAAAAAGGGGCTTCAAAAAAAACCTTAAGACATTGTGATCCTCTGTTCATGATTAATCCTCCTTTAAATGATTCATGAACAAAGAACGGACGACCTAAGGAGGAAGGTTACTGACAGTTTCCTGCAACTGGACTACCGGCCAGTTCGTGTTTTTATCTTTGTATATCCATCATACCCTGATCCCGGCGACGCGTCAAGCAAGCTGTAATAGAAGGTTAAAAATTAGCATTCAAATTACTATTTACTGCCTTATTTACCTATTTCAAGTTATCGTTAAAGGAAGAATTTTTAACCTTTTAAATAAACATTTTATCTCCTTGACTACTGATGACTTTTGATGCTATGCTTTACATATAAGGAGATTGTATCATGAAAAAATACACCAAACAACTCATTTCAAAAGTATTTGTTATATTTTCGATTGTAATGCTGTTTATCTGCGATAGTTCTATATTAAAAGCACAAGGTAATGAATATATTGAAATAAATTTAGATGTGTTTACAATTACAACAGATTATCCTGTAACTGAGTTTTACTCTGTTTATAATCATACTTCCTCAGATTATGTTGCTGAAATTTACGATAAAGAGACTAAAAATAAAGTAGATGAATTTATTATTTCAAATGATTTGCAAACAAAGGCATCAGGGACATCAATCAAAACACTAACAAGAAATAAAACAGAGGTTACGGACGGTTCAAAAAAATTAACATGGAGTACCGAATTAAAAGTGATTGCCTATACAAGTGGTTCAATGTTTGGTCAAATCGATGCTGTCCAATCTACAGCTATTTATATCAAAACATATGCGTCACAGACAAAACATGAAGATGATAATATTGCGGTTTACCCCGTTGGCGGCAGTTATCCTACAACTGAGCTTGAGGTCAGTTCATCGACGAGCTTGTACCATGAAACTGAAACTTCTTCAGGCGGAAGTATAGGCGGTTCTATAAATATCGGTAAACTATTTGAAGCAGGATTTACTGTAGACACTACTACCGCTACTACAACAATCTATCGTTAGAGATGTACTAATAATTTTACCATAAAGTACTCATAGCATGCAGGATCTTTACATTTTACCAATACTCCGGATTGTTGAAAAGCTACAAATACTGCTTCAAATTGTTGTTTTTCTGCTTGTCGTGCTGATCATCATTCAAATAATAAAATTATTCAAGAAAAAATAATAATCTTAAAACAAGGGATCATCCATTATGAATGACCCCTCTTTTTTACTCTATGACTTTGTTCACATAAAGAATCTGACGGCGCGCTTCTTCAACAATCTCATCGATCCGCTGGTCGTTTAATGTATCCCCGGCAAAGATGCACTCCATGACCAAGCCAAGATTGATACCGGTAATACAAAGTATGTCGTATTCACCGATCAGTCTCGATACAATCTGTGTGACGCTGCCGCCGATCACATCGGTAAAAACGAGAATCTTCTCCCCCGGTTCAAACTGATCCAGCAGCGCTTTCAATGCCGCTGTTACATCAAACTGTCCTTCAACATAGGCATTGAGCGTATAAATATCCTGATTGCCGCTGAGTACCTTAATAGCGCTGGCATACCCGTCAGCCAAATGTCCATGTGTCGCGATTATATATTTCATTCATTTACCTCTCTAATTCACATGTGTTTCCAGCTGACTGCTGGCTCCATCATTGCGGGCATAAATCGTGCTTAGACCCATATCCATTGCCATCAGATGCGCAATCATCTGAAATGGAATCAGATATTCAAGTACATAAATATACTCTTTATCAAGAAAATCCGCATGCAGTGAGACAGCGTCCAAATCCGGATGATCGTTATGCGCTATTAGCACGCAATATTCTGAATGCTGTCTGCACCATTTCAAAAGCTGGCTCAACCGCTGTGATTCCTTTGCTTTAGGCGCTATCAGAAAGATAAGCGAATCCGCATTGATCTGCGTCGTTCCCTGATGCATAAATTCTTCCATTTCATAAACTACTGGTGCTAATGCCGTGGCTTCCGCAATCTTTAAACTGCCCTCAAGCGCTAAAGCATAGCCTGATCCAAAACCGATATAACGGGCTGCTTTAGAAGAAATCAGCATCGATTTATTTGCTTCATACCATTTTTTAGTCTGTATAATGCAATCCTCACAAGCCGCCGGCAGTTTCTCAAAATCTCTGATCCATTGTTCATATTCGCCTTGACTCAGCTTGCCATACGCATAGGCGGTTTCCAAAATACAGAGAAAGAAAATGGTCAGCGAAGCGATATGTCCCTTCGTTTCAATATAAGATGCTTCCTCATAGGACATTTTGTCAATAACCACAGTGCTGCGTTTTGCTAATTCAGAATGAATATCATAGGTGGTGCAAATGACGGGAATCCCTAATTGCCGAGCAATCTCAGCCATTCTCACCGGTCCCTTTGTAGAACCTGAATGAGCCGGACAAAGCATTGCCATTTCATCAGGACGATAAACACCATTCACATTAAACTGTTCATGCTCTAAAAAAGCAGCTGGATTTGTAACGGTAACTTCGATTGCCAGCAACTCCTCAATCATCGGTTTCAGCATCATACCGATATAAGTGCCTGAAGCCTGACCGCTGAAGTAAATCTTCTTAATCGGATGCTTCAAAAACAATGCCACAAATTCCCTGCTTACTTGCTTGCGATGCGCTGTCAGGGTGCGGATCAATTCAGGCTCAGCCATGATGCATTCCATCATCGCGTGTTTATTTTCTTCTTCCATACCTTACAAATCCTTTCCAACTTTAAATAATACCAAAAGCGCCGAGAATAACGCCGACCACAATAACCGTAACCATCAGCATCGGTGCCTTCACATTCTTTTTACGCATCAGCCATGCACAGAACAGGGTGAGTGCAAGCGGCAAAAGATTCGGACAGATACCGTCAAGAATCGCTTGTAAAGAAACCTCCGCCTGATCATAAGTAATAGAAAGATTTGTTGACAGGAAGACATACGATGAGGTCAGCGCGCCCAACACTGTCAAACCAACGGTCAAAGCAATATCCGTCACCTTCTGCAGCAAGCCGGAAGCAACCACTTTATCAATAAAACTGCTGCCCAGCTTGAAACCGTAATGAATGCCGTACCAATGACAGACATAATTAGGCACATTGAAGATCAAGAAATAAACGAGAATACCAAATGGATTGCCGGCGATACACATCGCTGCGCCCACACTGGCCGCTATTACACGGAAACCGCTCGTAAAGAATAAAGTATCGCCGATTACAGAGATCGGGCCCATTAATCCTGTTTTGATGGCCGTAACCGTATCCCCCATCTGATTGCCTGATTCCGCGTTCTGTACCTCTAAGGCAGCGGTGATCCCCACTACCCATGGTTCAATCTGCGGTGTCGTGTTATAAAATTCCACATGGCGCAGCAATGCCTGCTTCATGCCCTCCGGATCATCCTTATAGATTTTCTTAAAAATCGGTGTTAACGAATAAATATAAAACAAATTATGCATCCGTTCACTGTTGTATGAAAGCTCCACCGGCATACTGCGCCAAAATACTTATTCAGATCTGATTTAGTGATCTCAAACTTTTTCTCACTCATAGTCGGCTTCTCCTTCCTTCATAAACATACCGTATAGGGCTAGACATAATGTAATGATCGTAATTGCCATAACATCTAAGCCCAGATAGGCAGCTGCCGCAAAGCCGACAAAGTATAATGGAATAAAGCGTTTATCCCACATGATATTGATCAGCATCGCAAAGCCGACAGCCGGCAATAAGTCAGATGCCTTGCTTAAACCATTCATGATACCCTCCGGAATCATGTTGATCAGATTGGTAATGGCATCCGTACCCAGCCATACCGCAAGTACAACCAATGAAGTCATAAATAATAATTTAATCAAACCGTAACAGATATGAAAGCGATTGATTTTCTCAAACTCACCCTCAGCGGCCCAGCCATCGCATTTATGCATGACATAAGAACCGATCGTATTAAAGGTGGTGGAAATGTTGGCGCCTAAGATGGCTACCGGCAATGCGATAGAAATAGCGACTTCAAATGAATTTCCTGTCGATATCGCAAAGTATGTTCCCAAAATGGCGCCAATTCGTGTTTCACCAGTAATCATTCCGGCATAAGGCAGAAATCCCATCCAGGCAAGTTCCATTGTTCCTCCGATGATTAAGCCTTCTGTAAATCTGCCCATAACTAAACCTGTCAGCGCGCCTACAACGATTGGACGATCCATATAGGAACTGCCCGCAAAGTTATCAGAACACCAGGCTAACGCATAAACTAACCCTAATAATAGTGCTGTTGTCATAAATCCTCCTATTTTTATTTATAAATATTTTTCAATCGGTACCGGCCGATCATCCGGAGCCACATAGGATTCTACCCGTATCCCTTTGGCTAAGATTTTTCTGAAATTCTCAAAATCCTCCGGTGCAAAGGCTAATGACGGACTAACCATCTTTTTGCCTTCGCCGCCCTTCATCAAAGCCGCATTTAAAGCTGTGATGCCTTCTACTTCCTCTGCAATCCGCAGTGCATCATGAGTGGTTTCCACAAGCAGTTCAATCTTGCGCTCCTTGCTTGCCTCACTGTTCAGATATGTGATCGCCTCCGCAACCGGTATGATTTTCAGTTTACAGCCATGCGGAGCTGACATTTTCATCAGACTGATTCTCAGCGCATCCTTGGCGACACCATCATTAGCAACAACGATCTCATTGGCGCCGGTTTTCTGCGGCCAAACCTGTGCTGTCTGGAAGTGCAGCAATCTAAAATCAATACGAAATAATGTAATCATAAGTTCCTCCCTTTCTGCTAACCTCTGAAGCTGTGAGCTCAAACAGCCGCAGATGTCTGCCTAAATCCCTAAATCCTTAAAAATATATTCATAAAGATAGAGTATTTCATTTAACGGGATCACCACCCGGTAATGATTTAATAAATCCGTGAAGCTTTCATTAAACATCTTCACAAAACGCTTTTCATCTTTATTCAATAAACCCGCTTCCGCCAGCTTCTTGCCGCTGTCATCCTTTGTAATCAGCCGTTCCACAAGACAGCTGATATGAATATACATACCGACCATCGTTTTATTCGGCAGCATAATACCCATTAAATTCTGCAGCTGTGACAATGCCGCTTCAATATAAGTAATCAGCTTATCGGGATTGAGGATCGTCAGATAATTCATCACATTCTCAAGTGTAAAATTCTTCACTAAATTCTTATTGAACTGTTCCGCCTCCGCTTCACTGAAATAACGGGTCAGCATTAAGGAAATACGGTCGATATCCTTAAAAGCAATCACATCCTCCAGCGATACATAAGCAACCTTAGCCAAAGGCAGCTGAATCGTACCGGCAACGAAGATCACATCAAACTGAGCGAAAACCTCGTCATCATCCAAATTCTTCGACAGGCGATAGTAATCATAAGTAAATATGCTGACATCCACCGGTCTTGGCAGGCTGTTTTTAAATAACTGCACCACTCGCTCAGCCGCTGTTTCACCGGTTTCGGAAGTGAAAATTATTGCTTTTTTCCGTTTCACATTACTGATAATCTTGGTATCCAGATAGGTTTCCTTGGTAATGCTAGAAAAAATCTCATTCATTTCAAGTCCCTGTTTTACCTTATAGGCGATATTGACGGCAATTTTGGTAGAAACATTGTTGATAACGCCAATCCGCATATTCGCGATATCACTGATCTGATTGCCGATATCTTCTAAAGATCCCATATCTACCATTAAAATCAAATCTTTATTTTGATTACGGCGGCGGATGTATTTCCTTAAGGTGCAGATCAATTCATCCACCGATGTATTCAGCGGCATGTCAATCGCGTCCATCACATGTGAACCAACCAGCTTATTTGCCGCATCCGCAATCGAGGAAGCGGTGGAGTATCCATGCGCGAGGACCATACAGTTATACAGATAACGATTCATTTCACGGTTATAGAACTGAATATTCAAGATCAGAAAAGCTAGATTCATCATGTTTAATTCAATATCGAGCGTTTGTCTGATTTTAAGCTGCACGTCAACAGCCACACTTGCCTCAGCGGCATAGTTTTGCTTCAGACAATTCAACAGATGCTGAATGCTTTCTTTATTTTTAAGTTCCCATGCCTTAATGCTTGATACCATCTGCATCATATTGTAAATGATTCTGGCAATGACAAAGGCACAGTTGGCGGGGATATAAATATCGTATTGATCCAGCATATTCTCAAAGATATTCACGATTAATTTTTCATAAGCGGATACCCTGGGATTGGTATATTTTCTTTCAAATACAATGTAGTCATAATACTGATTCATGCCTTCAAAGCATTTTTCGCTGAATTGTTTATCACTCAGATTCCCCTTTTCATACTCGTGATATAATTCAAGCATATAGTCAAAGTAACTCAGCAGTTTACCGCTGATGCTGTGATTGACCGTCTGATCGACACAGATCAGATTTTCTTCCTCGTTTACGGCAGAACGGCACTGATTGCTGATACGGGTAAATGATACAAATAAATTTCCAGTTTCTTTGAAGCTTGGTCACTGGCTAAATAAGCATTCGCACAGCTGGTCTTGATGCAGCCGATTAATTCCTCAATGTTATTCTTATAATGACCTTCAATTAATGCCGCAAATGCCTTGCTTGAGAGATAAATCTGCTTGCGCAGATTCTCCTCCTCTTCTTTTAGAAAGTGGATCACAAACGCTTCTTTATCCTCCAGAGGCCGTTCTTCCAATGAAGGTATCTGACATAAAATCGGTACATTGTGAAGAAACAGACTGTCAATATTCTCTTTTGGATCAACACAGCTCGTCATGACTAACCGTGTCGCGGAATGAAAAGTGCCATAGTTTTCAACCGTATAGTCGCCGCTTTTCATGTAGCTCATCAGCTGCCGGTAGCATTTATCAGACAATGTTTCCGCATGATCGATAACCAAAATGCCATTCTTTGCTTTAGCCAGCAGTCCTTCCTGAAGCAGTTTTTTATCACCCTGAATGTGCATCGAGCCGAAGATTTTTTTATAATCATCAAGATTGCTGTCAGCTTCATGAAGAAACATCAGCTTCGCATCATCCGGGATGATTCTTTCTTCTAAGGCATACTGATAAATCAAATGACTCAGATATGTCTTGCCGACACCATGCTCACCATACAGAAGAATCGGCAGTCCATTAGGCGGATATTTGATGGCTGACTGACACTGCATGATGCAGTAAGCCAGCGATGTATCATGACCAATTGCCTGCAGGAAGCTTTTCTGCGCGAGCAGTCCCTTTTCAACAAGCTGAATCAGTTCATTCACATCATAGAATTCATTGCTTTTTAAATCAATGCGAAAACTTTTCTCCACGGTTTTCTTATCCAAAAAATAAACCGGCCGTGTTGATATCTTAATGAAAGTGCCGTCTTTAAAATATTCATTGAGATATTGTGAAGCTAAAGATCTTGATATATTCAGACGTTCCCCCAGTGTTGCTGAATCACTGTTCAGCTTTTGTGAACTGCAGAATTCTAAGGTACATTGAAGTATCAAATCATAAATTTCACTCTTTGTTGCTTTATCCATCATAGATCCTTTCTTAAAGACAGTCCTTCATCTGCCTTTATCATAAACAAATGGATTCCCCTGTGTGGCATGTGTTGACGGTTTCAGCACAGTGCCGCTTAATTTCATCATAGACTGAGGTTTAATTTAATTTTACTTTAAAAAGATGTGCTGTTGTCGACACTAATTTGCAGATAGCTTGGAATAATTTGGCAGCTTCACTGAAAAAAGGAGCATTTATGACAAAAATCTCAGGTTGTGTTGAGAATCAATGCAATCTGAAGAATTAGGTTTAGTCTTAAAATAATAGTGATGATTTTATCCGTCTTTGTGTTTAACTTGCTGACAGTGACATTAAATGATGTGTTGATGCGTTAGAGTGAAGTTATTCATAAAGGGAGGTCAATTATGCGTTTTATAGTTACCAAAGATTATCAGGAATTGAGTCAGGTGATGGCTCAGCTGATGCTGAAGCATATGCACAGCACAAAAAAAGGGTGAACATTGCGATCACCACCGGTGAAACACCGGTTGAGGGGTATAAGCTGTTAGCAAAGCAGGTAAGGGATAAGGCTTATTTCAATCATGTGCATTATTATATTTTTGATGAATTCTGGTATAAGGATGATCCGGTGGGAATCTGCCGAGCCAGTCTGGACCGCAAATATTTCAATCTGGCAAACGTAACTGATGACCATATCCACAATCTGACGGAAGCCAATAAAGATCGGGTTGACGATGAAATCAAACAGGACGGCGGCTTGGATTTGGTGCTGATGGGAATCGGTACGAATGGTCATTTCTGCGGCAATCAGCCGCAGACATTTAAAAGCTGGGATGAGGGTGTACATACAATTGATGCCCATGCGACCAAGGTGATTGAAGCTCTGATGGTTCAGCTGCTTCATGAGGACTTGAATTCTGATGATGAAACAAGGATTCCGGAGCATTATATTACGATGGGGCCAAAAACGATCATGGACGCTGACAGCATTGTCTTCATCCTGTCCGGCAAAGCAAAGGCAGAAACAGCGCGAAAGGCATTCTTTGAACCGATTACACAGGATTTCCCGGTTTCTATCTTTCAGCTGCATCAAGACGTAACCGTGATCCTTGATGAAGAAGCGGCTAGTGAGATTCTCGATAAAATTAAATAAGCATATAAAAAGGCATACATCCGTATACCTTTTTTCTGTTTCTGTTTAAATACTATCTGATGAAGTGAGTATGCACAGCCGCTTCCTTTGCCGGCAGGCCATAAGCCGCTTTCCCCAGCTCAATGCTCTTCATCAAAAATGCCATATTTCTTGCTAACGTGCGCATTGTCTGAAGACCCTCGCCATCCTGCAGCGCTTCACCGGCACTTCTGCCATGTACACTGTTCCAATAGTGACTGGAAGCAACCGGCATACCGGAAATAGTAAAATACTTATTTAATTCATCAAAGGTTGAGGATAAACCGCCTCGTCTTGCCACGACGACACTGGCGCCTGTCTTCATCGTTTTATCAAAGCGCGTGCTGTAAAATAAACGATCCAAAAAGGCAATCAGCGTCGCATTTGCTGATGCGTAATAGACCGGACTGGCAATAACCAAGCCATCGCATTCCGCAAATTTTAAAGCCGCTTCATTGACGATATCATTAAATACACACTGCCCCAATTCATGACACGTACCACAGGCGATGCAGCCTCGTATCGCCTGATTGCCAATCTGCAGGATTTCTGTCTCAATCGATTCATCACTGAAGATCTTTGCCATTTCATTCAGCGCGATTGAAGTATTCCCGGTTGGATGCGGACTGCCGTTAATCATTAATACCTTCATAGTGATCCTCCTTTTTTCTTAATTTTAAACCTTTTCACAAAACTGTACAATAGATCAGCCATGATGACACACATTAACTTTTTAGATTTTATCCTTACGATCCTGAATCATTTTCACAAACATATCAACTGTTTCCGGTGTTTGATGATCAAAAACAGACTGGTACCTGTATCTAATTGCGCAATATTACTCATTTCCTCCTCTGAAAGTTGAAAATCAAAAATATTTATATTTTCTTTCATTCGCTCACTATGTGTCGATTTAGCCAAAGCTACAATATTTCGCTGCATAAGCCATCTTAAAATAACCTGAGCGACTGACTTTCCATGAGTATCTGCGATTGCTTTTAATACCGGATTCGCAAACATGTTGCTTTTCCCTTCGCCAAACGGAGCCCATGCTTCAATCTGCACACCTCTTTTTACCATATTCATCTGTGCTTTGATCTGTTGATTAAGCGGATTTGTTTCTACCTGATTCACATGTGGCTTAATACGGTTAAACGCAGCAATATCCGCTAAGCGATCCGGCGGAAAATTGCTGACACCAATAGCTCTGATCCTGCCTGCCTCATATAATTCCTCCAATGCGCGATAGGAACCATAAATATCATTAAAAGGCTGATGCAATAAGACTAAATCAATCACGTCCGTTTTAAGCTTTTCCATTGACAAATAAAGTGAATGTTTTGTCTTATCGTAACCATAGTTATCAATCCACACCTTCGTCGTGATAAATAACTCATTTCTCGGTATTTTGCACTTACTAACGGCATTCCCAACCTCTTCCTCATTAAAATAAGATTGAGCTGTATCAAAATGGCGATAGCCTGCTTGAATAGCATCTAATACACATTGTTCACAGTCCTCTTTTGCTATTTGAAAAACACCGAAACCCAGCTTAGGCATTTCAACACCGTTACTTAAGTATACATATTCCATAAATATTTCCTCCTTGACAGCTGCTATATTTCAGCTACAATTGGATTATACATGTCGGTAGCAGCTACCGGTCAATACTTATTTTAATAAAGGAGACACACGATGTTTAACATGAAAGAAGCTTGTCTGAAAACAGGTCTTACTTATGAAACACTGAAATTTTACTGCAATGAAGGCCTTGTTCCCAATGTGAAAAGAGATAATCACAATTATCGGGTATTTGATGAGAGAGATATTGAATGGATAAGAAGCCTATCCTGCTTAAAAAACTGCGGGATGGGGATCAAAGAAATGCAGCATTATGTCACTCTTTGCCTAATGGGACGCGCTTCAATTCCAACCCGTAAAATGATTTTAAATGATAAAAAACAGGCATTGCTTACACAGTTAAATCAAATCAATGAAAGTATTGCTTATATCGATGCAAAACAGCAATATTATGATGATGTTTTGAGTAATAAAATTGAATATACCAGTAATTTAATGAATCAGTAAACTGCAGGTAAACCAAAAAATCCGAAAGGTAAACTGATGGTCGGTTGAGTCGCTGAGCGCATCTGTTACAATGAGCTTATGTTAAAGGAGACAACAAAATGAAAAAACAAAACACTAGGTGAAATGATTGCGTCACTGCGTAAGGAACAGGGAATGACGCAGGCAGTGCTCGCAGATAAAATGAATGTGACAGACAAGGCAGTATCAAAATGGGAACGTGATCTGTCATGTCCGGATATTAATTCAATGCCTAAATTGGCGGAAATCTTGAATGTCAGTGTTGATGAGTTAATGCAGGGAAAAGCATGTCCCAAAAATGAATCAATCATGAATCGAATCAATGAAGTGATACAGACAGTGCTCAAAGCAATCGTGGCGGCAATGGGTACAGCGGTCTTAGTTTTATCGATCCTTAATAAGCTTGATTTGCACACCGGCTTTACATTACTCGGCATCGGTATGTTTTGCACCGGCATTGTCCTGCTTCAGGATCGTCAGCATCTTTCGTAAAATTGTATCTTTCTGAAGGACGCACAATGAATATCTGTTATGATCGTCTATGCCTTTGTGAAGGTCGCGTATAATGATTTCTATGCTTCCTTTAACGGCAGATGAAGATATGCTATTAAATATTAAAACAACATCGGGCCGCTGACCCGATGTTTTGCTTATAATAATTCCCCATATCTGCGGATATAAAAATACTTTACAACAGTAGTAATAACCAGATAAGCGGCTACGATCAGCATCAGCCAGCCATAATACATCAAAGGCATGCTGACTAAACCTATGGCCTCGCCGATTGGGGTGGACGGCAGCAGCGTCAGCAGGAAGATGCCTGCCAATGACAGCAAAATAACCGGTTTAGAAGCTCTTGTCTGTATAAATGGCAGCTTGGCTGAGCGCAGTGTATGCAGCACAAGCGTCTGTGTCCACATGGATTCAATAAACCACCCGGTTTGAAAAACAGAAATAAATAAGGTAATGCTGCTTTGATCTGTAAGCGTATGATAGCCACCGTTCACTGCCATTGGGGCAATTACAAAATAAAGCAGTAGATAGGTGCAGAGATCAAACGCCGAACTAATGGGGCCCATCCAAAGCATAAACTCGCTGATACTCTCAGCTGCCCACGGCTTTGGCTGAAGCAGCAATTCTGAATCGACATTATCCCATGGAATTGCCGCACAGGAGAGATCATATACCAGAGAAAGCAGGATCAGCTGAATTGAGGTCATCGGTAAGAAAGGCAGAAAAGCACTGGCGCAGAGAACTGAAAACATATTGCCAAAGCTGGAGCTGGCAGTCATCTTAATATATTTAATTGTATTCGCATAGGTGCGGCGTCCCTCAAGAATGCCTTCCTTTAATACCATTAAATCCTTTTCAAGCAAAATGACATCGGCCGTTTCCTTCGCTATATCCACCGCTGTATCTACTGAAATACCGACATCTGCTTTACGCATTGCCATGGCATCATTAATGCCATCCCCATATACCCCACTGTATGACCATTCGCCTTTAGCTGCTCGACGATCCGTGCCTTTTGATCCGGTGACAGCTTCGCAAAAACCTTACATTCCTCCACCAACGCTTTCAATTCATCATCGCTCATCGCTTCAATTTCAAAACCCATTACAATGTGGCCGGCATCGATCCCCACCTGTTCACAGATACTGCGGGTAACCCGATCACTGTCACCAGTCAGTACCTTTACCTCAGTACCATATTCATGCAGACTGGCAATCGCACTCTTTGCGGTAACTTTTGGCGGATCAAGAAAAGCAAGATAACCAATCAGTATCATATCCTTCTCATCTTCTACGCCAAACATGCCGGCCTCCCGCGGATTTGTTTTCTGCGCAACAGCGAGTACCCGCAGTCCCCGATCATTAAAATCAGCGACAGTTTTTAAAATTTGATCACGCAGCTTTTCACTCATCACCTCTGATTGATGATTGATTTCCGCATGGGTACAGATTTTTAAGATTTCCTCTACGGCTCCCTTAGTAATCAGCTGTGTTTTGCCATTTCCATCCTTTACAACAACACTCATACGGCGGCGGTTAAAATCATAGGGAATTTCATCTGCCTTTTCATACAGAGTGCTTAAAGAGGCAAATGTTTCATCATGTTCTGCTTCCTCAAAGGTTCTTTCAATGATTGCCGCATCAAGCAGATTTTTTAATCCCGTCTGAAAATAGCTGTTTAAAAAGGCATGGCGCAGCACTCTTGAATCTTCATTGCCTAAAACATCAAGATGATATTCAAGGGCAACCTTATCTAAAGTCAGAGTACCGGTTTTATCAGTACATAGAATATCCATTGCGCCAAAATTCTGAATTGCATTTAAATCTTTAATAATCGTCTTTTGCTTCGACATCACTAACGCGCCCTTCGCCAGACATGTCGTACAAATCATCGGCAGCATTTCCGGCGTCATACCGACAGCAATCGATACCGCAAACATGAAGGCACTCAGCCAATCATGCTTAGTAAAACCATTGATTACAAATACGATAGGTACCATAACCAGCATGAAACGCATCAATATTTCAGTGACCGCATTCATACCCTTTTCAAAGCTGGTGGCATCCTGCGGTTCACTGAAGCTTTCTGCCATACTGCCAAAGAAAGTATCGGAGCCTACAGCGATAACAATGCATAATGCTGAGCCGCTGACTACATTGCTGCCCATAAAGGCAAGGTTCACACTGTCTGTTACTGATGCCGCCGGCTCACTCAAAGCGATACCCTGCTTCTCAAGCGGATCACTCTCGCCGCTTAATGAAGCCTGTGCGATAAACAGATCCTTAGCCTGCAGAATTCTTACATCAGCAACGACTAAATCACCCGCGGCCAGCCGCACCAAATCACCGGCAACTACTTCATCCGCCGGAATTTCTTTCGCTGTCTGATTTCGATAAACCAAGGTTATTGTTTCTACCATTTCATTCAGCTTCTCAGCTTCCCGGCTGGATTTAGTTTCCTGAACAAAACGTATTACAGTGCTTAGGGTAATCATCACAAAAATGATAATGATCTTAGAAAAATCTTGATCCCTGGCACTCACCATCATTACATCAGTAATATAGGAAACCGCCATCAATGCCATCAGAATCAAGGTAAAAGGTGTAAATAAGCAGCGCAAAAGACGCAGTCCCGCCCAATCAGCCTTCTGCTTCGGCAGTATATTTGCCCCATATTTTTCACGCATGAGCTGTGCCTGTTCCTCATTAAAACCATTCATGTTTTGATTGAATTTTTTCAACAGCGCTTCTTCGCTCAGTAAAGACAAAGCCGATAAACGCTGTTTCAATTGCAGCCTTTCTTTATCTGCTTCATTTTTTCTATGCTTAATTAAATTATTTTGTGTCAATAACTTCTTGAATGTCATTTTCTTTATCCTCCTTTGCTTTAGAAAACGACATAAGCCAAGAAGGTGAACCTGCCCATGATTAAAGGTCAGAAAGGATCAAGATGCAGGTTTGATCACTTCCTGTTAATGTGATACACACTCGGGCATGCCCATCATCAAGTCCTATGCCACTGCAGCCTGATTCCATTTCTGTCACCCCTTTCCAAACAAATAAAAAACTCTCTGTGCGATGACAAAGAGTCTTTATACGAACTAAAAAAAGAGTGTCTGTCATCCAAGCTTTAGCTTTACAGGGCGTGGTTTGTTGACCATGAAATTGCATTAGACTACGCCTTGAACCGACGCAGTCTGCTAACCAACGCATAGTGTCTCCACTATTTTGCGGCAGCAACCCATATCCCTGTAGTAGCCTCACCTACCACATATTTATTTGTTTTACTCCTTCCATTATATGCGCAAAGCGCAGAAAGTCAACTCATTCAAATTAAGAATTACATCATCCCAAGCTTTCGTGCTGTTAATCATTAACCCTTTTTCCACAATGCTGACAATAATCGCCGCCGTTTCTGCCAAGATGTTTGCCGCAATGCGGACACTTAAAGAAAAGCAAATTACACACAACAGCAGAGCCCTCTGCAAGAATGCCAAGCGGCAGAAAGAGGATATTGACATAACTCAGCAAAATCAGGATAAAACCGCCTATAAACAAACAATAAATCAATTTTACAGCATTCTTTGGTTTCATTTCATGCACCTCCATTGTTATGCGGAACGCTGTCTTGCCGCATTATTGCTTTTCTGAATTCAATAGACTAAAGACAGACTGTCAGACATACCTGTTCCTCTTAAATGTGAATACTGAAATGTTCAAAGTCAAACTGTCCGTTTCCCTGCTTCAGCAAACCTTTCTTTTCAATCATCGTAAAACCCTCATCGATTTCATCGATTAACGTTACCGGTATGTCCAAAGCATAATGGGCAGGCAACAACCGTTTGACATTTAATGTTTTCACATGTTTTATCGAAGCCCTGAAAGCGATTGGGTCCGTCGTTGGATAAAAAGCATAGAGACAGCCGGCATAGATCAGATCGCCAGAAAATAACTGCCCTCTTGCCTCATCATAATAACAGACATGACCCGGTGAATGGCCGGGAGCTGCCACTACCCGCAAATTTCTGCCGCCCAATTTTATTTCATCATCGTCATGCAGAATACGGTTGGTTCACCCTGAAAACCGTATAGGCTGATGGATCAAAGGATTTTGGAAAGTCACAGGGATCACGCAATAAATTAGCCTTTACCACTGATAGCGGAATCGGAAAATGCCGCAGCCAATCAGCTTCCTTTCATGAACCGCAATCTGATCAAATGCGTGATGCGAACCGATATGATCCCAATGCACATGTGTGGTCGCTGCCAGTATCGGCACATTTGTCAGCTGTTTAGCGGCTGCATGAATATTCTCCACACCCAAGCCGCTGTCTATCAGACAAGCCGATTCATCGCCAATCACCAGATAAGAATGCACCTGTTCCCAATGCTTATATTCACTGATGGCATATGTCTGATCATCAATTTTTTCAATAGTAAACCAATCACTCATACTGATTTTCTCCTGCAAATGTGCCTGCTGCGCACAGCATAATGTTTTTTTATTGATTCCTCTAACGTTATACTGAACCTTTTTATAATTATCACAGCGGTGTTTTCAAGCCTTCACACAGCCACTTTATACCCATGCCAGCCACCGCTTCGATATAAATATCCCGGATAAAACTTAAACATTCATCAGAAAATTCCAATCCCTTCAGAGACCTCATAGATAAACTGTGTCATTAAGTACCGTGCATCCTGATGAAAAACTGACCCAGCATATCGCGGCCTAGATAATCTAAACTATTTCGGCATACCGCCTCATTCCATTCAATATAATTCAACAGGCTAAGCATGCCATCCTTTCATGACGTTGATCGTCCTTTGCCTGCATCCTGTTCAGATAACCAGCCGGCGTCATCATATCATGAAAATGATAATAAAAAAGTCTGCCGGTTTACATGACATTCAGTGATGATTTCTTTAACCGTAATCGTATTATATGGCTTATGTTTCAGCTATTCCTTCAAAGCAGCAGTAAGTTATGTTTTAATTTTTAGTGATATTTCGCTATGTTTCATAGCTTTCTCATGAATAGTATATCACTTGCATAACCGTTATACAAATGCTTCATTTTGTCTAAATTCAGACAAATCAAAAAAGTTGTCGATTTTCTTCATGTCATGGCTGTGCTAGTATACATTCATAAAAGAATTATTATCAGCAATTATTCAAGGATGAATTACTGATTCAATAGATAGCGATGATTAAAAATCGCATCTTTTATCAAGGGAGGAATGGGTTTGAAAAAGGAAACAGAAAAAGCAAAGCCAGGTTTTGTGGAAACTGCTGCGGCTTTTATTGTTGATAAACGGAATGGTTTCTTCCTGGCATTCATCGGTTTTGCCGTTTTTTGTGTTTTTTCCGCAGGCTGGGTTCAAGTCAATGATGATCTGACATCTTATTTACCGGCAGAAACAGAGACACGGCAGGGCTTGACGATCATGGATGAGGAGTTTGTTACGTTTGGCAGTGCCGAGGTCATGGTTGATAACCTCACCATCCAACAGGCAGTTAAAATAAGTGATGAATTAACTGAAATCCAAGGTATTAAGAGTGTGGATTTTGATGACAGTGAGGCGCATTTTAATAATGCGTCAGCGTTATTTTCTGTCACCTTTGATAGTGAAAGCGATGATGAAATCAGTATTCAGGCAATGAATAAAATTAAAGCGCTGTTGGTTGATGAAGATGTGTATATCGTCAGCGAGGTAGGCAGCTCACAGTCTGATGAAATTGCTTCTGAAATGAATGTGGTAATGATTATTGCCATTGTGATCATAATCGCCGTTTTGCTGTTTACTTCGCATACTTATATGGAAATACCGGTGCTGCTGATTACTTTCGCTGCTGCCGCAATTTTAAATATGGGTACTAATTTCATTTTTGGTGAAATCTCCTTCGTATCCAATTCGATCGCGGTTGTGCTGCAGCTGGCACTGGCCTTAGATTACGCGATTATCCTTTGTCACCGATATTCTGAAGAAAGAACAACAAAACCGGCCAGGGAAGCTGTGATTACCGCGTTAAGCAAGGCGATACCGGAAATATCCGGAAGCTGCCTGACAACAATTTCCGGCTTGATTGCCATGATGTTTATGCAGTTTAAAATCGGTTATGATATGGGATTGGTTTTAATTAAAGCAATCCTGTTCAGTATTCTTTGTGTCTTTACGCTGATGCCGGGGCTTTTAATGCTGTTTAGTCCATGGATCGATAAAACCCACCACCGCAGCTTTGTGCCTAAGATCAGTGCTTGGGGGAAGCTGACGGTAAAGACGAAGAAAATCGTACCGCCGATATTCGTACTCTTGCTAATCGGTGCTTTTATTTTCTCTAACCGCTGTCCTTATGTGTATGGATACAGCACGCTGACAACTGCAAAACAGAATGAAAGTCAAATTGCCGCTGATAAGATCGAAGCTAATTTCGGCAGTACCAACATGATGGCGCTGCTTGTGCCAAGAGGCGATTATAAAACTGAAGCCAAATTGCTTGCCAAGCTGGAAGCGATGGAACCCGTCCAGTCAGTGATGGGACTTGCTAATATTGAGGCCATGGACGGTTATGTATTGACAGATACGTTATCACCGCGCCAGTTTGCGGAGCTGACGGATTTGGATATTGAAGTTGCCCGTCTGCTTTATGGCGCTTATGCTGCGGATCAGAAAACATATGGTCAGATTGTCAGCGGCATTGATAATTACAGCGTTCCTTTAATTGATATGTTTATGTTCCTCTATGATCAGAAAGAAGCGGGTTATGTAAGCCTGGCAGCCGATTTAGATGAAGAACTTGAGGATATTCATAATCAGCTGACAGATGCTCAGATGCAGCTTTTGGGTGAACATTACAGCCGTATTCTGATTTATCTTGATCTGCCTGAAGAAAGCCCTGAAACATTTGCTTTTCTGCAGGAGATTCATCAGTGTGCAAAGCAGTTTTATGATTCTGATGATCTCTATCTCGTCGGCAATTCAACAAATGATTATGATCTCTCTGCTTCCTTCAGCAAGGATAATATCTTGATCAGTATCTTATCGGCAGTCTTTGTAATTATTGTATTACTGTTTACCTTCAAATCAGCGGGTCTGCCAATCTTACTGATTCTGGTAATTCAAGGCAGTATCTGGATGAATTTCTCCTTCCCTTATCTCAGCAAAACCAATCTCTTCTTTATGAGCTATCTTGTTGTCAGTTCAATTCAGATGGGTGCCAACATCGATTATGCCATCGTCATAACCAATCGCTACACTTCACTGAAAAAGGAAATGCCGATTGCGGACGCGATGGTTGAGGCACTGAATCAGGCATTTCCAACCATTGTAACCTCCGGCATGATGCTGGCATCAGCGGGTACTCTGATTGGTCAGCTTTCCAGTGATCCGGCGATTTCTTCCATCGGTACATGTCTGGGCCGCGGTACGATCCTTTCCATTCTCTTAGTTATGGGAGTTCTGCCGCAGATTTTGATGCTGGGTGATATGATCATAGAAAAACCGCGTTCACATTGAAAAAGCCATCCCGCCTGCAGACACAGACTGGATCAATTAAAATGAACGGTCATGTACGCGGCTATGTTTCCGGTATGATTGACGCTGATTTCAAAGGCACGTTACAAGGTACGATCAGCGCTGCGATCGAAGCCGGTAAGATTGAGACAGCGAGTGAGGTGATTGACGATGAAGAGGCTTAAACAATGGTTTTGTATATTCAGCGTATTAATGATGATCTTTGCTTTATTTCCACAGAAACTGCAGGCAGAAACGGAAATTATGCATATCGATTCCATTGAAGATTTTAATGAATTCGTGCAATTAAGCAGGCTTGATGCATGGTCGCGCAATAAAAGTATCTATCTGGACTGCAATCTTGATTTCACGGAACAAGAATTTATACCCGTCCCCATTTTCAGCGGTATGTTTGATGGGCAGGGGTATACAATTACCGGCATTCAAATTGACGCCAATGAACCAACTAAGGGTTTATTCCGTATCATAGAGGCTGAGGGGACAGTTCAAAATCTCAATATTTCACTGACGATTGCCGCTGATGAAGGGCGGCAGATTTTCGGCGGTATCGCCGGGGAAAATTATGGGCGAATCATTAATTGCAAGTTTTACGGCAATATCTATGGCGACGCGATCATCGGCGGCATTGCCGGTATTAATCAGGACAGCGGCAGAATTGCCAACTGTGAGGTATCCGGCACGCTGGGCGGTGAAAAGTATACCGGCGGCATCAGCGGTGAGAATTTCGGCAGTATTATAAAATGTGTAAATCGCTGCCGAATCAACACATCCGCAAAAGAAAACACGCTGGATCTGGATAATCTTGATTTGAATCAATTAGAATCCTTTAATAACGTGAAGCCGATCAATACTCATACGGATACCGGCGGTATCAGCGGTTATTCTTCAGGCATCATTCAAAGCTGTATCAATTATGCGATGATCGGTTATCCGCATATGGGTTATAATATCGGCGGCATTGTCGGACGGCAGTCCGGTTACTTATCCGGCTGCAGCAATTACGGACATATTTTCGGCCGTAAGGATGTCGGCGGTATCGTCGGACAGATGGAACCGGCCTTTATCCAACAGGTTTCCCGAAATCAGCTGCAAAGTCTTGGCGATGAACTGGATAAACTGCAGCTGATGATCGATAATGCCATGAATCATGCCGATGCTTCATCCTCCGTGATCAGTACGGAAATTAATACTCTCGCAAATTACGCAGACGCGGCGGCCGACAGTTCAAAACGAGTTTTAGATCAAAGTGCCGATTTTATCGATTCCACAATTGAAACCATCAATGATACAAGCACTTTAATCGTCGAAGCACTCGATCGTCTTGATCCAATCATCAAAAATTAAAAATCACCTCTGATTCATTCAGTCAGACTTGTTCTCAATTAGAAAAAGCTATCAAAGAGCTGCAAATCGTCTCTGAGGACAGCGGTGCTGTCATTCATCAAGTCAATCTGGCTCTCGATGATTTAAAAAAGGCAAATCAAGCCTTAGCTAGTGCTGCCGATAAGCTTGAAAAGGCTATGCAGCTATTGAGTGACGCGGCGGCCAGCGGTGATCAGGAAAAAATAAATGAAGCGCTGAACCTACTGAATGAGGGAATGCAGGAATTAAGTGATGCCGCGCGCCAAGGCAGTGACGCGATGAAGCGGTTTGCCGATGCGATGAAGGGGAGCGGCAATGCATCTGACGCGCTTGAAGAGCTGTCACTTTCCTTATCAGCGATGAGTGATGCAATCACTAAAACCAATCACGCACTAAAGACGCTGCTTGATGAAATCGACTGGACTAAGGTTTCAGAAGCGTTAAATGAAGCGGCCAAAGCACTGGCTGATGTCCAAAAGGCAAGCGGTGATTTTAATGAAGCGTTAAAGAAATTAGGGTCTGCGCTTGATGAATTAGAAGCACTCAATGATGATTTAGCACCATTATATACTCAGCTGAAAAGAACCACACGCAGTCTGGAAACAACAAGTGATGATTTTTCTGATATGGTTCGTGAGATACGCAAGCAAGTCCAAGCATTGGCCGATAAGGAGCCAATACAGTTCACACGCTGGCCCGAAGGATATCAGCAGGACAGCAATCAGCTTCATGCTTCAATCAGCAGCATATCCGCTTCCCTAAAATCATTAAATCAGGAAGTTGAACATTCTTCAAAAACATTGACAGCCGATATCCGTGCGATCAGTGATCAGTTTAATGTCATTATGCATCTAATGATCGAAGCTCTTTCTCAACCGGATACAATAAGCAATGTCTTTGAAGATACCTCAGATCAGGATATAGATGCCACAACCAACGGTAAGGTTGCCGATTCAGTCAATTACGATATTGTGGAAGGCGATGTTAATATTGGCGGCATTGCCGGTTCAATGGCCGTCGAATTTGATCTTGATCCCGAAGATGATTTATCAGCGGCTTCCGATAAGCTGAATTACCGTTATGAAACCAAAGCCGTCATGAGCGGCTGTATCAATAAAGGTTCAGTCATTGCGAAAAAGAATCATGTCGGCGGTTTAGTTGGACGCCTTGATTTAGGTACGGTCAGCCAATGTGAAGGCTACGGCATTGTAGAAAGTACAAGCGGTGATTATGTCGGCGGCATTGCCGGATATGCCGATGCCAAGATTCAGCAATGTGTCGTAAAAGCTGAATTGAAAGGAAATAATTATATCGGCGGCATTGCCGGCAGTGCCGGAACGCTCATTGATTCCTATGCCTTAATCAAAGTCAGTGAAGGGATTGGCCGCATCGGTGCGATTGCCGGAGCTTCAAACAAGCATAGTCAAATCAGCGGCAATTATTTTGTTGATACTGGCTACGCCGGAATTGACGGTATCAGCTATGCGGGAATCGCCCAGCCAATCGAATATCAAGCCCTGAAAGAGCTGAATAAACTGCCTGGCGCTTTCTTTGATTTTACTTTGACCTTTAAGGTAGAGAATCAGACAATCAAAACCGTTTCATTTGATTTCAACGAAGATTTAAGCACGCTGACGCTTCCCCAAATTCCTGAAAAGACTGGTTATTATGCCAGCTGGCCTGCATTTGATTATCATCGCATGCAATTTTCAGAAGTGCTGACGGCGCAGTATCAGCCATTGATCAGCGTCCTCGCCAGTGATGTCTGCATTGATGAAAAACCGTTGGTTTTAGCACAGGGTACGTTTACCGATCAGGATTCATTGACAATTAATCAGTTTAAGGCAGATGATGATTGCTGGCAAGTACAATTAACAGCCAAGCAAAGTGAAAACATCACATTAAGACTTTTAAAACCCGTTGACGGCAAGGTTAGCTTATGGGTCTTAAACGATGCGGGAGAATGGGTTTCTAAGCCATTTACTGACTGCGGCAGCTATCTTCAAATCGATATGGAAGGCAGTGAACTGATTTTCTGCATCACATCTAAAAAAAGCTATACTCTCCTATTTGCCGGCGGCCTGATGCTTATACTGCTGTCTCTATTCATCATTAAAAAGCGCCGTTTGCACACTCATTGACCCTCTGCCTTGATTAGACATTTAATATTCAGTAAAATCAAGGAGACACAGCCATGCCGATTAATAAGAAAGAAGTGATTGCTGATGCCTTTGTATCACTGGTACAGCGTAAAAATGCCGATAAAATAACCGTCAAAGACCTTGTGGAAGCATGTGGAATTTCACGTCAGACATTTTATTATCATTTTCAGGATATTTTGGAAGTAATCGAATGGTCAATGCAGCCGGCGATGCAGGAAATGCTTGCCAGCGTATTTCAATCAGCAGACTAAAAAAGGTCTTACTGCGGCCAATCAGACAACAAGCTGTCCTTATCCAACACCCATATGGGTTTGCCGCTCTTACGTAAAATCCGAACTTCAAGTTTAATATCATTGGCTTTTTCAGCTGTTCATGAATCATTGACAGCATCATAGAACGAACATTGGGATAAACACGATAAAGCTCGATCAGTTAATCTGAAGCAAGTGCTGCCTGCTTCAGATTTACTTATTCCCGCTTCCCGCATGCCCTTGACAACATAAATAAGTAGTAGCTATGTTAGTTTATCAAACAATTTATAGTCAAAAAAGAAGCTATTCCTAAATCAGAAATAGCTCCTAACTGGTTGTCTATTTTTCTTTTTTTAGCTGAGCGACTTCTTTCTGCAAGGCGATTATTTCAAGCAGATATTCCTTGAATCTCGGCATTCATCAATTGATCCTCAGCATGGATCAGCAGCAGTGTCGGTGTTACAGCTTCATTATTCGCTTCTTTTTGAATCAGCTGGGTATGCACCTTGTGAGCCTCGATAAACAACTCCTGCCCTTCTTTTAATAATAATTCCGCTTTCTCAAAATCACCGGCTTTTACCGCTTGCAGTGCCTCATAACATTTAGCCTTCGCGCTGCCCGCATAGCTGATAATCTGAAAGCTTACATTTTCTAATGCTTCCACTATTCATCCCCCATTAGTTTTAATGCCTGAAGCAATACTTTTTTACCATCCATTAAACCGTATGCCATCATATCAATTGCGTCTATCGGACAGCTGACATACTGTGCCACATCACTTTTACGATAAGAAACCTGCGGTCCTAGCAGCACACAGTCAGCATCTTTTGCCACATTAGCCGCTGAATCGATTGAAAACGCGTCAATATCAAATTCTTTGCCGATGGAAGCAGCGTGAGCTTTCATTTTATTAACTAAAATACTTGTTGACATACCGCCGGCACATAATAATACAATTTTTTTCATATTAAGCCTCCTGTTGTTTTAAAATTTCAGCTTCCTCAGCACAGGCAAATTTGTCTTCTCTGCGCATAAACGGAATATAAATAATATAACATAAAACTAACTGAACGAGCTGAGCAATGATTCCCTGCCAGCCATTTGTAAAGAATCCGCTGATGATAACCGGAAAGCCGGTAGGCAGCGTTACACCATTTGTATAAGGTAAAAAGCCAATTATTGTCAATAGATAAGCACTTAATACGGAAACCGCCGGCGTCAGCATCAATGGAATCAGCATACGAATGTTCATTACCTGAGGAATACCGAATTTGATTGGTTCGGAAATTCCAAACAACGCCGGAACTAAACCAAGCTTACCTGTTGCCTTAAGTCTTTCTGATTTGCAATTAAACATGCAGTGGAATGAAACAGCTAATGAACGTGCACCGCGATTGCCTAATACAAAGCCGAATGTAAATAAATAAGGCAATGCCTCACCGGCTGAATATGCTGAAAGGTTTGCCATCTGAGGTTCCATCCAAAGCATCATGATAACCGGCATCATGGTCACAACACCATGCATACCAAAGAACCATAATAATTCAATAAATGCTACGACGATCATTGCTGAGAATACATTGTTTCCCAGATGCATGAATGGTTTCTGAATAAATGTCATCAGCATTGATGTTACTGTACCATAAGGTGTCAATGTCATCACATTCGCAATAATCGCAAACAATAAAGCAACCAAAATACCCGGAATGATTGCCGCAAATGAATTAGCTACAAATGGCGGCACAGAATCAGGCATTTTAATGGTCAGCTTATGATCAACTGCCCAGATATATAAACGTGCTGCTATCAGTGAACCGAATAAGGCAGTAAATACACCCTGACTTCCGAAGCTGCTGACTGCAAAGGCTTCACCCTCAGCTAACGGACAAAGGATAAAGAAAGCCAGCAAACCCATGATTCCGCAGTTAACGGCATCTTTCTTCATGATGTCACCTAATTTATAAGCAACTAAGAATGCGATATATACAGAGATAATATCTATCGTCATCGTAGAAATCAGTTTACAGACTGCAAGGATCCCTGTGCTTTGCATAAATGCCTGTGTTGGTCCGATATCAATGGCTCCGATCAAGGTAAACACTGAGCTTACCATCATTAATGACATTGTCCCCATCATTCCCTGTGATAAAGCTTTCATATAAACATTATTTGAAAAAGCTATGGAAAACTTATTTAAACCATCCTTCAAATTATCAAATTTCATTTTCTTTCCTCCAGATAATTTTTCTTTAATTCCTCGATCTTCTCCGGACCGAAATTTAATTCTTGGCTGGCATAGTTTTCAATACCGCCATAAGAATCATTGATCATATTCAATGCCCCTAAAAGAAATTCCTCTCTTGCTTCCTTAAGATAACGCAAAGCTAATACAAAATCTTCATTGTGCGTTTGCTCATAGCTTCCGCCAAGCTGCGTGTATTCTTCTCATGCTTGCATACATTGGTAAGCATATAATCTTCCACAACGGTTTTCTGATCCACCCCAAGCAGCAGCAAGATTAAGGCAATCCCATAACCGGTGCGGTCTTTGCCGCCGCGGCAATGTTGAACAATGCCGCAGTTATTCATATCCAGCAGCAAATGCAGCATTTTTGAATAGCTCTCTTTTGACGAGGATGCTAATACAAATTCGCGGTTCTGGGATGACATCATATCATAAGCCTGTTTCGCTGTAATCTTGTCGGACCGCTGTTCAAGCAGATGCTTGTTATCTGAACTTGCCAGCGCCGCGACATCTGCCTTAGGATCAAGATAGATCACTTTGGCACCCGGGATGACTTTATCCTCATTATTGACTCTTTCCCGCTCGGAGCGATAGTCAATAATCGTTTTAATGTTCAGCTTGCGGATCGTTTCAATATCTGCCTCACTCAGCTTGCTTAATTCATCCGAGCGATACAGTAAGCCTTTCTTCACCACAAGTCCTTCACTAGTTTCATAACCGCCTATATCTCTGAAATTATAGGCTTTCTCTAATCGTATTTGATTCACAAACTTCCTCCTTTAATTCAACCGCATCAATTCCTCAACAAAAGTTTCATAATTTCCGTTATCAATCAGCCGCTGAACGGTATTGTTTTTAGACAACAGTTTTATGATCCATTCATATAAGAACTTATATTTCTCACTGGATGTTTTACTCATCGAAATCAGAAAAATGATCCAAACCTTCTGTTTATTCCATTCAATCGGCTTTTTCAGCATCGTTACAGAAATGAAGGTTGACTCTGTACATGTTTTATTCGGATGCGGCAGTGCAACATGCGGCAGCAGATCCGTGGATGAAAATTTCTCTCTTTCCAATACCAGTTCTTCAAACTCATCCGGCAGCTCGATATTTTCACGCAACCGCTTAAAGATAACAGCCAGCGCTTCATCCTTATTCGCTGCTTCCACATTCGTAAAGAATAATTCCGGTTTAAAAAACTGTACGATATCTTTGATTTGAATTTCATTGGTCAGCACCGACTTGATTTTCTGAATGCTGTCCTCATTCAAGAAGAATGAAAATTCAAAGATTGGAACGGATGTTTTTATTTTCAACGGCACAGTTGTAAAGATATAATCAATTTGATGACTTTCAAGCATTGCCTCTACCTGATTCACATCACAAATATCAATGGTCTCAATGAATTGGGAGAAGTATTGCTGGAAATTATAATAAATCAGCTGGGAGCTGGCCCGGCCGCTTCCGCAAACCACCAGCACCTTCTTTTTCGATATCAGCTGTTTTTCCTTCTTTAAAGCTACGTCAAAATGCAATGCGAAATAACTGATTTCTGATTCAGAGATAGGATAACCCCATGCTTCTTCAATCATATGTGTCGCGACAATCGCCAAATCATAGCCGCTGATGCATTGCAGCCGAACCTCCTCAATAATCGGATTTTTCAATACGATGCCATGCTCAAGCCGGAATTTAAGGGGACTAGATGCAGGCCAAGCATGATTCTCAAATTGAAGTCATTCAGAAAATTAAAATTCATGTTATCACGCAAATAGATCAGAATCTTTTCAACAAGTTCGTTGATTTCTTCAGGTACCTGTGAGCTGTCTTTTTGGTCAATTTCCTGCTTAGAAAGCAGCTGCAGCAAAACATATTCCTGTTCTGAATCATTAAACTGAATGGAGAATTCCGCTTCCAGCTGCTGAATAATCAAATCCATCAGCTTATCTTCATTTTGTGAACAATGCGCGCTCTCTAAACTGAAATCAATCGTATTCCCTTTCATGATTCTTTTGATTGAAATGTATAAATGGCGGATCAAGCGTCGGTTAAATACTCAGGCAAGCTGTAATTACATGTTCCGAACGCATTGTTCACGATATTTCTTATTTTTTCATAAACATCGTTATCCTCATCAATAGATTTAAACATTGATTCCTTCACTAAACATTTCTGTACATAATTACTGGATATAAAACGGCGATAATCAAATTCATTGCCATGGATTCTAAGTCCATAATGAGGCTTTACCTCAATTTCAAGGTTATAGTTTGCTAAGATGCCCCGAAGCTGATTCAGTGCTTTGGTTAAGGTTGACTTAGAAATATACAGACTCGCAACTAAATCATCAGCCTTGATATAGCCATCCGTTTTAATCAATTCCTGAATGAGCTTATCAATAACATCATCCTCAGAGGCTTCTTCATGCTGCCATATCCTGTTAAATAGGTCTTCGTCATCAACTTTCAATTCATAACCGATGCCCTTTTTCACGAGGATTGTGGCGCCATAAGATTTCAATTCATCGTTTAAAAGCGGGATGCGGTTTTGAATGGTTTTAGAGCTTTTAGATAATGAAAAGGATATGCTCTTACTGGATATGCCTTCTTTGTTTTTAGCTAATAGTTCTAAAATTCGATAGTCGATTTTATTTAACATGTTATCACCTTGATACCATTATGACACTTTTTACAATTTCCTTCCAATGCTTTATATTCCGCATAGAAGGGGAAAAAATCAATTGGAAATTAAGCTAAATCCTTACCATTGCTGGCAATAACCTTTTGATACCAATAGAAGCTGTCTTTCCTGCTGCGGTCAAAGCTTCCCTTGCCTTCATCATCTTTATCTACATATATGAACCCATAACGCTTCCGCATTTCTCCGGTTCCTGCTGATACTAGATCGATACAGCCCCATGTCGTATAGCCTATCAAATCGACTCCTGCTTCGATCGCCTTATCCATGTCGATAATATGTTCTCTGATATAGTCGATGCGGTATGGATCATGGATTGCTCCGTCACTTTCCACTTCATCATAAGCACCCAAGCCATTCTCTACAACCATTAACGACAGCTCATAACGATCATAGATCATTTCCAGATAATAGCGCAGTCCCTTTGAATCTAAGGCCCAGCCCCAGTCCGAATAGGTCAGATACGGATTCTTTGCCCCGGCTGAGAAATTGCCGCTTACCGTTTCCTTCACTTCATGGCTCGTTACTACCGTCGACATGTAATAAGAGAAGGTATACAGATCCACCGTTCCTGCCTGCAGATCAAGCAGATCCTGTTCGGTGATATCTAAATGCACATCATGCTCAGCCCACAAGCGTTTCGCAAAGCTTGGATATTTTCCCTTGCACTGTACGTCGCCGCAATAGAAGATTCCCTTTTCCCATGTATGACGGTTCAGCAGGATATCTTCCGGATCACAGGTTCCCGGATAGAACGTGATGCCGCAGATCATACAGCCCACCACATAGTCTGGATCGATTTCATGCGCTTTCTTTACCGCATGTGCACTCGCTACAAACTGATAATGCAGCTGCTGATAGGCTTTCTGATACATCGCGTCATCGGCCTTGTTGCCAAACATTTCTAAAAACATGACCGTGTTATTGATTTCATTGAATGTCAGCCAGTATTTTACTAACCCTTTGTATTCTTTAAAGCAGGTTTCAGCGAATCGGTCATAGAAGTCGATCAATTGACGATTGTTCCAGCCGTCATAATGTGCCTCTAAATATAATGGCGTATCAAAGTGATGGATCGTAACCAAGGGTTCGATGTTGTATTTTTTACATTCTTCAAATACAGAACGATAAAATTCAACACCCTTATGATTGGGTTCAGCTTCATCACCGTTAGGATAGAGACGCGACCATGAGATTGACATTCTGAACATTTTAAAACCCATTTCCGCAAATAAAGCGATATCCTCTTTATAGCGATGATAGAAATCGATACCGTCATGATTGGGGTAATAGCAATCATCAAGCACGGCATACTTGGCGCCCTCAGGGAGTGCTTCACCCATACTTCTGATCTTACCCGGTTTGCCGTCAGCACCGATATAAGTGATCATCCTCGCTTCCTTAACCGAACCGCCGGTAGTGACATCAGTCAAAGCCATGCCGCGGCCGTCTGCGTTCCATGCACCCTCACACTGATTGGCAGCTGTTGCACCGCCCCAGTAAAAATCTTTTGGAAAACTCATAAACAATACCTCCTTGACTTTATTATTTCATTTCTGCGAATACTTTTCCGCAACGCTTTTTTCTTTTGAGTAGAGAAAAAGCGTAAGGGAATCATTAATCATGGCAATAATAGCCGTAAAATAAAAGATATTTTGACTTTAGGACAATAAAGCTTTGTACACAAACAAAAGATATTGGCTGAAAAAAACCATCGATTATGCATGACAGGGATTCATAACCGATGGTTTTCTTTATTAAATTTATAATCAGCCACTTATGGCATAACAGTGAAAATCTCCTCAATAGTGACACCAAATACTTTTGCTATATTCCAAGCCAAAACCAAAGAGGGATTGTATCGCCCCTTTTCAAGATTGCCAATTGTCTCTCGGCGTACACCTACCAATTGTGCTAAGTCCTCTTGCTTCATGTCATTTTTTGCTCGGAATTCTTTAATTCTGTTCTCAATCATTACTTAATTCCCACTTTTCTTTAAAGCCGTAAAATGCCGTAGATAAAGCATAGACGATAACTGAAACAGCCCAGCCGGATGCAAAGCCTATTGAAAGAGCATCATGTCCGGCTCGATTTTGGAATAGAAAACAGATTGTTGTAATGACAGCAGTCATAATCATTCCACAATAAAATGCCCTTGAAGCTGATTTATTCATATACTCTTCCAACATTTCATCAGATTTTATAAAAAAATATTCTAAATTAACAGCAAACGCGAAGAAGCCCAGAAATCCTTTTTCTTCTGTAAATATGCCGATAAAGCCTAATAATGAAAGTAAGCTCATTGCACCATATAAATATTTATGACTTTTCATAATATTCCTCCTATGTGGTATATTTATATCTTTATGTTATAAATATACCACACACAGAAAAGTTAGTCAATTGCAATCAGAATTAATTGTACTATCTCTTTAGATTTTGCAGATAAATAAACAGTCATCGTAAACAGCAAATTTATGATTGAAGAATGCGCATAAAGCATTCATTAAATGGCTCCCATGACTGTACATCCTGTATAATCAATGCTTCAGCCTTTAGGTTTAAAGCTGTCAGCTGACTTTCAATGAATAGATCCAGCGCTTCAATTCGATTCACGGTCTCTTTTTCACAAGCCCGCTGCTTTGCCGCCGTCAAATCGAGAAGTATCTGACTCAATGGATCGTTCAGTTCGGCTGCCATCAAATCGGTGAACAACACCGGCGGCGGACAAGCTTTTTCGATTATCCACTGACACGCAAGCAGTCCGCGCATTACATAGAGATACTTTTAGGCTGAATCTGACTGCCGCTGCATTGAGCATATACATTTTCAGCAATTTTTAAATAATGATATACAGCACGGCGAATATTAAAAGTTTGCGGACACTGGAGCAATTGCTCTGCCGCGGCTGAGGTTTGATAGATAATCGGCGAATGCAGCCACTCCAAAAGCGTTGGATTGCCATCATGCAGCAGCTTAAGTGCCTTTTTCACATCCCAGCCATTGATATCCCAAACGGCATCCACCGGTAATTCAATCACATCACGCTGTTTATCTAATTTTAAATAATCAGACCACTTTCTTGCATAGATAAAACGCACATCATAATCACTGTCCGCAGAGGCAAAGCCCCAAGCTCGGCTGCCCGATTCAGCAGCAAAGAGGATTCGCACATGATGATCCTGAGCTATCTGATTTAATTTTTCTTGAACCTGATTCCGCATTTTATTCACCTGCCTTGAAATTGTAGATTGGTTTTATAATTTTTATAAGCTCCACGGTGGGTTCTATATTGTTTATGATTTCATTCATATCTTTGTAAGCCATAGGACATTCATCTAATGTATCCGGTTGTATTGAAGTTGTATAGATTCCTTCCATTGATGCCTTAAAAGCTTCCAAAGTAAACTGCTTACGGGCAGACATTCGGCTGAACAAACGGCCGGCGCCATGCGGTGCCGATGCATTCCAGTCCGGATTCCCCTTGCCCATACAGATCAGTGAACCATCACGCATATTAATCGGAATCAAAAGGATTTCTCCCTTTTTGGCTGACACAGCCCCTTTTCTAAGAATCATACTTTCAGTATCGATATAGTTATGAATGGTTGTAAATTGATCGACAGCATGAAGATTCATCGCCGTCATAATTTCATCAGCGATTGCCTGACGGTTCAGCATCGCAAATTGCTGAATAATTGCAAGGTCATGAAGATAGTCTTCAAACAAATCCTCCTCGACATAAGCCAGCGAAGCCGGAATATCTGAGCGCTGAATATTTTTCAGACGTTCAATCTCTCCTTGTATATCCTGTTCACGGCCGCTTCTGCGATATTCCACAATCATATCAGCAATTGTTTTAGGATCAAAATGGTTCATTCTCTGCCAGCCAAGCCGCTGATAATGATGCGCCGCCTCGTTGCCTAAATGACGGCTGCCTGAGTGAATAACCAGATACAGCTGTCCTTCATCGTCTCTGTCAATTTCAATGAAATGATTGCCGCCGCCCAATGTACCGATACTTTTCACCGCTCTGTCAAGCTTGACAAAAGGCGCGCACTTCAGTTCATGAAGATTGATTTTTCACTGTAAGCATGAGGCTGAGTACGGATATGAAAACCTGATGGAATGCGTGCATGAATGATCTGATCCAATTTTTCAAGATCTAATTTTGTTTCTGCCAGATGCACAACCTCCATCCCGCAGCCGATATCCACGCCCACCAGATTAGGTACCACTTTATCTTTAATTTCCATCGTAGTTCCAATCGTACAGCCAGCACCGGCATGAACATCAGGCATGATGCGGATTTTAAGGCCTGATGTATAAGGCATGTCACATAAAGTCTGAATCTGTTCAATCGCCGATTCCTCGATGGTATCGGTAAATACCTTTGCACTATTGTATTTTCCCTTTATTTCTAACATCTTAATCTCCTTTCATCAGATTACGAAGATTGGCAAGCAGATCGTTACCGCCGTTGACGGTGATTGTGCCAACTTTTTCGCAGATCTTCTCTAAATATTCGAGTTCTTTTAATTTATATAATGTCTGATTTTCATCCATGAGCTTTGCGGTATTCAACAGGCTTCTTGTGGAAGCGACTTCTTCTCGGCGGGTAATAACATTAGCCTGTGCCCGCTTTTCCGCAATTAACACAGTATTCATGATATTGCGGATTTCACCGGGCAGAATAATATCTTTTAAACCGGCATCCTTGATGCTGATATAGAATTCATCTTCTCTTACCTTGACTGCCTGATAAACATACTCTGACATTTGTTCTTTATTTTCTAAGATTTCATCAAGGCGGTACCTGCCGACAAATTCGCGCAGCACTTGCTGAAAGACAACATAGATCTGATTTTGGAAGTCAGCAATCTCCGTACAAAGACGCACAGCATCCTTTACCGCATAACGGCAGACAAAGTTGATACGCAATGTCACCTTATCCAGCGTCAGCATTTCCTGACCGCAGATATCCATCTGCAGAAGCCGTGTATCAACATGCTGGACGGTAATTTCCGATTCATTATTCCAAAAATAGTAAGTACCGCCATTTAATACACGATTCAATTTCTTATCGATAAAAAGCAGTGCCTTTTCATGAGCCGCTACATCGACTTTCGTATAAAGCTGCTTTGAGATTTTAGCGAATAAATATTTGGGAAAGTCTTCTGCCACTTCTACATTGGACGTATCTACAGTTACAAATGTATGTTTATCATAGACATTCCAAAATGCGCGGCGGCCTCTTGTCAGACAACCGGCAAAGCAGTCATTTACAAAGTGCAGTACAAAGGTTTGATCTTTAATTTCAACAAGATCAAGCTGAGATGCTAACTCAGGATTGCTGAGGAAGATGTTTAAATCATAATCTTCGATTTGAAATTCATCATTCAGCGATACAATTTTAATTTCTTTAGATTTGCTGAAATTGCGGACACAGCCCGGCATCAGCAGCTTCACGAATAAACCCTTTTTAAATAATAAGCCTCTTTCATTTTCATTTATAATCTGTTTCATCACAGTTCCTCCTTTAATTAGACCAGTCTGCATAATCTGAATGCGGCAGCTTTCTTAAGATGACGGAAACAATAAGCGGGAGCTGAGCTATGGCTTTAATGATCTCATCATCGGTATCCGAAAACCGGCAAGGCAGACAGATTATTTACAGCCCGCAAATGGCAGCTGAGTGCAGCCTCGTCTTTACAATGGGCCTTTCGGCTAAGTTTTCTTACCAAGACGGATGGATAATCCGAACAGGAATCGAACCTGTATCCAAGAATCACCAGCATACCTTACGGCAAGCCTCAGGCACTGCGGGAAATGAAACGCCCGGCGTATCGATGACCTTGTACCCATAGTTTACGGGATACTGTCTGGATAATCATGGAAAAAAGCTGCGAACTTATATAATGCGAAAAAACACCATTGAATTTCTCAATGGCGCAAGTATTCACTTAATTATGATTTTCAGCAAGTTCATTCTGTTTAATCAGTTTGGCCTGTTTTAACAAGCGTTCATTTATTTGTTTCACAAACGATGCCGGTTCTAAAACACGCAGCATTGGTCCAAATGAGAGAAACCGAATCAGCACTTCCGTCTCATCACTTTTATTATATGAACATTTCATATGATACACCGTATCTGAAATTTGCCGTGTTTCTTTTTCATAATTGGCAAAATGCAGCATTGCCCGTTCCAGCGCGTTTCTGACATCAATGATTTCAACGGTCACAGATGCCTTCTTTGTTTTAGGCAGCGATGGTATGCAGTTATCAGAAAGCTCACTGCACTCAATCACGCGGGCAAGATTCAGGATGATTGAGCGTCCTTCACAGGCTGCGATCAGTCTGAATTTATCATCTTTTAGTGAGTATTCCAGCTTTGAAGGATGAACATTGATATGACGGCATTTGGCTTTTCCTTGGTAAGTGACCGACAGCATTTTCCGATGCTTTAAGGCATGATGAATTGCCTGAAAATGTCTGCGGTAACCCTCGGATTCATAGGGATCACCATCCTTGATCTGATCAAAATAATAGATATCATCAACCGTATATAAAGGTTCAATATCCTCAGGCAGATCAATGATATCACCAAACAAAGATAAACGGGGATCAAGCGTTATGGCTTTAAGAAAACGCAGCTGCAGCAATGAAAATGGCTGGCTTGGAACGTTATGCAGCGGTGTTTGATACTGCCGATTCATCAGCAGCCATTCTTCATTTCTGACAGCGTCTAAAATTACCGTAAAGCTTTCCTTAAAAGCACAGTGATTAATAATCTCCATTGCTTTAGCGGTATCTAAGGATTCATCAAGCGCCGCGGCAATCAGCTTTGCCATCGCTTTGAAATAAGCGTTATATATTTCACTGAACAACATTTGTATCAACTCCGTTCATATTCAGCATCAAATTAAAATCCTTATAAAAAGTAACCGCCATTAATGGATTGTCACAGTCAAGCTTTACGATCCGGCCGATAAAGGTTCTGATCCACGGCAGCATTTCCATGGCATCATAAAGGTCAATGCTGAATTTGTAAAGCGTATCACTGACTGCTTCAAGCTTTCCCATGCGGCCTTCTCTTTCAATGCGGTGAATAATGTATTGTTCATTTGGCTGTATTTCTAATGTCATTTCAAGATGCTCAAGATGTCTGCCGTCTTTAAATGATACTCCCCATGTATGTTCCAACAGGTGATTCAGCTGTTTTAATGCATGTTCAAATTGAACGCTGTACTCACAGGCTGTAATTGATTTGATATTATCAAGACGAATCGACATAAAGCGATGTTTTAACGTATTATAGGCGCATACATATTGACGGCCTCCCTGTACGCTGATCAATATTTTTAATGGGATCAGTGAATTCTTAATATTTCGGTCACGGCCTGTGTAACAGACTGCTTCAATCCTTTGATGATGATGAATAGCTTCTAATAATGCATAACACACTTCACTCTCTAATGCATGTACAATGTAGTGATGCTTAAAGCCTAAAGGGATGGATGACTCATCAATTCTATCAAGAAGGGTAGAACCGATGACCCCTAATGGTGAAACTTCCGAAAAATAGCGTATCGCGTCAACATTTAATGCTAGATTAATCCTTGGATCTGTCCGCATATAGACCTTTCTCTTGCCGATCATTTCTGAATGCAGCAGTCCTAACCGTTCATACTCTTGCAGCTTCTTACGAATGGTTGACACATCAAGCAGCACAGGCTTTTCAAAAAAGGACATATATTGATCAGCAATGGCACTTTCAAGCTCTGCCGCACTCATAGCAGCATCATTTTGAAGCAAATCAAGAAGATAGAAATGCAGCATAATATCATTGCGGGTGAATGATTTTGCCTTGAATGCACGGTAAAACGGATTCTCAGATATCTCACTGCTGTCAACAGATAAAAATACCTTTTTGCCGTTCTTTTCCTGACGGAAAGCCATCGTATCGCCCAGATAGCTTTCTATCCTACGCCGTTCATTATCATAGCTGCGCAAGCTTTTTCCTTTGAAATCTTCACGTCCTTTAAACCCATAAACATAAAAGTCACGCATATATTCACGCAGCGGTTCAAAATGTTTAATCAGTTCAGAATATTCACTCATCCTATCAGCTCCTTTTGATTCCTATTATAAAGCATAAAGAAAAAGCAGGAATTGTCAATCAAACAATTCCTGCTTACTATTGTTATAAACCTTTAATAAATGAACGTAAGCCCTGCCAATCCTTTGCTTTCAGCAGTTTCTTGGGAAGTATAAAACTGCCGCCAACCGCTTTAACATAATCCAAGGCAAGATAATCTTTATAATTTTCAAACGTAACGCCGCCCGTCGGTACAAAAGTCGATTCAAAGAAAGGGCCATGCAATGCCTTTAAAGCTGAAATACCGCCATATACATCAGCCGGGAAAAACTTCAGACATGTTAAACCTAACTGATTCGCCTGCATGATTTCAGAAGGTGTCACGGCACCGGCAACGATGGGTACATTCTGCTCCTTGGCATATTCCGCAATTTCTTCTGAAAGACCAGGTGTAACAAGGAACGCCGCGCCGCTTTCAATCGCCAGCTGTGCCTGTGCTATTGTTTTGACAGTACCGGCACCAACCATCAAACCATCAATCGATGATAAAGCTTTGATTCCTTCAGCTGCATGGTCAGAACGAAATGCTACTTCAATGATGGGCAGATTACCTTCAACGAGGCATTTTCCTACCGCTAAGCATTCTTCTAAATCTTTGACTGTATACAACGGCAGCAATCGGCGTTGATCCAGTACCTCATTAAAGTTCATACGATTGCCTCCTGCTACATTACTTTACCGCACTGCTCGATAATTAAATTCTTATATTCATCATCAAGCAGCTTAGTGATTGGCCCTCGCTGACCATTACCGATCACCTTATCATTGATTTTTATAATTGGACAAACTTCTGTTTTTGAATCGGTAACAATAACCTCATCAGCCTCCAGTAATTCATTGATTGTAAATTTGCGTTCTTCATAAGGAATACATTTTTTGCGGCAGATCTGCAGCACAAGCAGTTTAGTAATACCAGGCAGAATCTCAGGTCCATCTGGTGTTGTGAAAACTTCACCATTTTTAACGATAAGAACATTTCCCGCACGTTCTTCAGTGATATAACCATCGCGATACAGAATCGCTTTATCAGCACCATGTTTTTTGCTTCAGCAATTGCCATACAGTTAGGAAGCAGATTTAAGGACTTCGCATTGCAAAGAAGCCAGCGTTTATCAGGATACAAGATTGCTGAAACACCTGTTTCAATCTTATCCGTGCCGCGGTAGTAATGAGACACACAGCCGGATACAACAGATTGCTGATCTTTAAAATCAGGATAATTATGGTTTCTTGGTTTACCGTCGCCACGAGTAAACTGCATGTATACATTACCGCTGTCTAAATCATTTGCTTCCACCAAATCATAGAAGAATTGACGAATTTCATCACGAGTGTAATTCAAATTCATATCCAGCAGACGGGCAGAATTTTCAAAACGATCCAGATGTTCTTCCAAAGCAAACAGCTTTCCGTTATACACTCTGACAAACTCATAAATACCATCACCGAATTGATAACCCCGGTCATTGAAATCAATAGTCATCTCTTGCTGTTCAACAAGCTTCCCTTTCCATAAAAACTTCATTATACTTCCTCCTTCCTGCATCAGCAGTTTATAAAATGCCTAATAATGATCCTACAACTGAAACAATTAAAATAACCAATAAAATGCGGTTGAAATTTTGTCCCTTCTTTGCCATATAAATATAGATTGCGAAAACTGCGGCTAATGGCAGAATACCGGGAACTACACTGTCTAAAAATGCCTGTAAAGCAAACTCGGAACCACTGGCAGATAGACTCAACGGTGTTGAAATAGAAACATTGCCTGCTGTCAAAGCACCCATCATCATTAATCCGACTACATTGGCAAAGAAAATTACCGCCTGCATTGAACCGTTCTTCAAAATTTTCAATACGGACTCACGACCCAGCTGATATCCTTTCTGCGTCATATATTTCATCAGATAATATGTACTGATCGGATAAATCAGCAGCGCAGAATACCGCCCATCGGATTGCCATTTTTCGCAAAGGGCAGGAATAAAGCAATCAGAATCGGCATGTATGCTGCCCAAATCAACGTATCGCCGACAGCCGCTACCGGCCCCATCAGACCTGTTTTGATACTTGTGATCGCATCGTCAGTGATACTGCCGCCATTTGCCTTTTCTTCTTCCATACCTAATGTGATACCTAATATTATACCACCGGGAATAGAATCTGTGTTATAGAAAACCAGATGTCGCTTTAATGCCTGAACATACTCTTCCTTTTCAGGATAAAGTTTCTTTAAAGCAGGAATCATGGAAGCACAGAATACTAATGCCTGAAGACGTTCATAAGAATTGGACATCTCTGCACCGATATACAATCGATTCATACACCGATTAACATCTTTTTTAGTTAATCGTATTTCATTCATTTTAGACTCTTCCATTATGATATTTCCTCCTTCCTGAATAAGAATAAATATAAGAGTGATGCCGCAGCTACTGCAAAGATAGCGACTGCCATAACATCAAGACTGAAATATTTAACCATAAAGAAGCCGATAATAAAGAATGGTATAAGCTGCTTCTTACCAATAACGGTTAATGTAATTGCAAAGCCTAAAGCCGGTAAGATACCACCCATAACCTCGAAGGAATGCAGCAGCCAATCAGGAATCATAGTCAATACCTGTTTAGCAAATTCCACACCATAGAAATCAATAACAAATACGATTGGAAAACGGATGATGAAGCCAACAATCGTAGGTAAAATATAAGCACAGGTAAAGATACCGCGTGAATTTCCTTCTTCCGCATATTGATCTGCCTTATGTACCCATAGGGTATTTGTTGTACGGCGAATCTGATCAACAAAGACACCGATCACCCCAAAAGGTACCGCAAGGGTAATCGCTACTTCTGGGCTCATACCGGAAAGTACACCGATAGGAATAGCGATACAGCCAGCCAAGGCCGGATCATTAGGCACATTACCGCCCGGTGTTGATGTCACACCGAGATAAACAAGCTGTAAAGCTGCACCAATCTGCATAGCCTCAACCATTTTACCTGAAAGTACCCCTACAAAGATACCAATTACTACTGGCTGAAGCAGCATGCTTGAAAAAGTATAACCAAAACGCAATCTGCAAATCCAATAATACAACCCCATACATATGGCAATAATTAAAGTATTTCCCATTTGATTTACGAAACTATTTAAGTTTCTGATCTCCTTTCTCTAAAAGCAATATTCATAAGCTAAGCTTTCGCATACGTATGCCTTAAGATCATCCCGTCGAATGATCAGCGTTTAAACCGATTTAATGCATCTTCAAATTTCAAAGGATTATCCTCTGGAATTGTCTGAAAAATAATATCCACACCCTGACTGCTTAATGCCTGTAAGGCATTTGCATCAGCATCATCAAGAGTAATGTTTTGATAAACAACCTTACGGCTCGGACCGCCGCCTAAGCCGCCGATCTGAACTTTATTCACCAACACACCTTTAGACGCTAACTCACTCAGTGTTTTAATATCCGGCAAAAGCAATAAGATTTTACCGGTCTCAAATTCATGATTCTGCCATTTTTCAACGGCATCTTCTATGCCATAGCATTCAATCACGATGCCCGGAGGCGCTGACATTTTATAAATCTCTAATAAAAATAAATCCTTGGCAACAGCATCACTGACAATAACAATCTTATTTGCCTGTGATTGCTGAACCCACTTCGTCATGACCTGCCCGTGTATCAAACGGCTGTCAATGCGGCACAAAACAATATTGTTCATGTTACACCCTCCTTTAAGTAACAAATAATAAATAGATTTAATATAATAATTTCTATTTCCCCGTAATTTTTTCCATAACATCAAAAATTGATGATTGGCAGCTGGCAAGTACCTTCTTTATATCCAACTCACCGCCAAACGAAATTTGTGTACAAGCCTCAATCAGCAGCGGACAATTAAGACCGGTGATTACACTGATCGTACAATCTTCCCGTTCTTTCGCAATCACTGCCGCAACATTTGTCGGTGTACCGCCAAAAACATCTGTCATTAATGTAATATGCAGCGAAACATGTTTTTCCTGAGCTTTTTTACCTCTGCCAGAATCGCTGCCTCTACCGCCTGCCTAAATTCCGCCAGCAGCATTTCAGGGGTTAACGCTACCGCAGACACAAAATCTGCTTTTCCGAGAATCATTTCCACACTGGACTTAAGCGCTTTTCCCCAGTCCCCATGTGTCAGTAAGATAATTTTTCTTCCATAAAAGTACCTCATCTTTATCTTGTTTTTTAATATGCCGCTTTTTTAATCAATCGCAGCAGCGCTTCTAGCTCAATGCGCCTAAACCAATCATACCGGCTACCGTAATGGTCAGTCCTAAATGATAAACGGATAGCGATGACTGACCCTTCATCAAATAAAACATACATTTATATATGTCAGCGCCCGGCACAAAAGGTATAAAACTTGGTATCAGTATCACGGTAATAGGTGTCTTATATTTTCTTGAAAGCAGTTGGGTACCAATCGACATACAGATGCCTGCAATGTATGTGCTGAAAGCCAGTCCGCACCTATTATTAAGCAATAAAAAGATAAACCACGCAAATGCCCCATTGACGGACGCCGGTATGATTTTATCGGAAGGAACCTGCATTACCAATGAATAAGCTACGCTTGTCATAAAAGCTCCAAAGACTTCTAAAACCATAAACCATCGCCGCCGATTCCCATTCCAAAACCGATACCTACTGCAATCGTACCCGCAATAACCAATGCTTCCAATAAACGGTTGGAGCCTGATACAAAATCACCATTTAATAAGTCACGCAGCGCATTAGTCAGCGCTATGCCGGGAACCATCGGCATAATTGATGAAATTAAGACAATGGAGCTATCAACAGACATCCTTAAATAAGTGAATAAGGCTGTTAAAGCAATTACCGATAACGATAGGATCAATGATGCCAACAAATCAAACATAAGCTCAGACAATCCCGCTGCATCATTTAATACCAACAGCAAAACATAAATGCATCCATTCAGAAATGATGCGATGAATTCATTAAAGCTGCCCTTAAAGACGAGGGAAAAACTGCATCCAAGCATCAAGAAGCCAAGCTTATACAGCCTTTTATCATGGCGTGTATTCGATGATTCAAGCAGTACATTCATTGCTTTAGCAGCCTGAGATAAAGTATATTTCCCATCAGTAAGATTCCGTGATATGCTGTTGATCGTATGAACATGATTGAGATTTGTCTGATGTTCATTGACACGCCTTATCACCGTGATAGTTTGTCGATCAGGAAAGCGGATCGTTGCAATTAAGCTTGTTGATTGAGCTATGATGTCAGCTTGACACTTATAAGCAGAAAACATTCGCTTTAAACTGTCTTCGATACGGTATGCCTCAGCATTTGCCTTAATCAAAATCTCCCCGGCTGTTAAAATCACTTCAACTAACGCTTCATTTTCAGGCTGAATCGAATCTAAATATTGCTTCATAATTATCCATATTTTTCATGCCTTTCTTATCACGCTTTCACTATAACATTAATTTTTTATAATGTGTTTCTTCATATTTTCGCGAATCATTACGCAAATCAGAAGAAATTAATTATTTCAGCTTATGGTATTATATAAATAATAAAGGACTGTGGAGGTGAGCGCATGCTGACAAAAAGACAAATCGAAATTTTCATGGATTATTATGCTCATCATGATGAAATCATTAAATCAAAAATACTTGCCGATAAATATAATATCAGCATTCGGACCATTCAAAACGATATTCAAGTCATTCGCGATGAAGTTGAGAAGGCCGGTGCTGAACTAAGATCAATCAGCTCAAAAGGTCATGTTCTGCTGATTAAAAACCAAGCATTATGCGCCAGCTTTGCCGATCATCTCACACTTGATTATAATAGTAATTATTTCTTTGATGTACAGGCATCACGGGTTGACTATCTGTTGTCTACACTGATTACATCTCATGATTTTATCAAAAGTCAGGATCTTGCAGACGCAATGTATATCAGCCGTTCACGGATATCCGTTGATCTGGCCCTGCTTAAGGAAGTCTTAAAAAAATACAATCTATCATTGGTCAGCAAACCCTATTACGGTTTAAAAATTGAAGGCAGCGAGATCAATAAAAGACAATGCATCATTAAGGAAAATTTATGTTTCGCGCATAATTTTATTCAGAATGAAAAGGATGAGCCGATTATCAATGAAGTAAAAAACATCGTAACGCAGATTCTTGTTGATTCGCATTATAAAATTTCTGATATTGCACTGCAGAATCTAATCATTCATATAGCTACCGCTATTGAACGTATGCGAAGTGGTAATTACCTTGAACAGCAGTCTATCAATTTAAAGGATGATGATGTTTTTCATCATGTACTAGAGATTTCCATCAAAATCATACAAAGCTGCTGCAACAAATATTCACTGCCGTATATTGAGAGTGAAGTTATCTTATTAGCCTAAATCTTCAGGGTAAAAGAGAATACGATCAGCAGGAATACATATCCGATGAAATCAACAAAAAATCTACCATGGACTTCAGCAAATAAATGAAAATTACAATCTCGATTTGACCAATGATCTTAATTTAAGAATCTCTTTGGGACTTCATATTCTCCCTTTATTATCACGTTTGAAAACCGGGATGCTGCTTAAAAACATCATGACTTATACCATCAAGCAGAAATTCCCCTTTGCGTTTGATATAGCGTCAACTTTCACCTATTCAATCCTTCCCGAATATAAAGAGCGCTTATCTGATGATGAAATATCATATTTAGCGCTGCATTTTTCAGTAAGTTTGAATCAGACCACTCCAGTAGCGAATAGAAAGGATATACTGCTTATCTGTTCTCAGCAAAAAAGTGAAACGATTTTAATTCAACAGAAAATCAAGCAATGGTTTAATAACATTAACGAAATAAAAACTGTTTCTGCTTCCATGGTCAAACCTGAAATATTTGATGATTACAATGCCATCCTTACTACGGAAAGTAAGGTTGCAGAAGCATATCCAAAAGCAATGCTGGTGAATTACTTTTTAACTGATACCGATTATCAAAAGATTGAAATGGCATTGAATGGTTTTACCAGTGTGAAGGATATTTTAGACAAATTTGATGAAGATTTATTTTATTATGGTAATGTAAAAGATAAGTATGAAATGATAGATATCCTATTTAAAAAAGCAAAGAAGAAATTCAAACTGTCTGATGAACTTTACGATTCTGTAATGCTTCATGAAAAAATCGCTTCCTCCTGCTTTGGCAATAAACTTGCAATTCCACATCCTGAACGCTTAATCACTGACTGCACATTTATTGCCGTCGGCATTCCTAAAGAAGAAATAATCTGGGAAGGCGATACGAGCATTAATTTAGTGATGTTGGTTTCTATTGATAAAAACAATGTTAGAGCTTATCAGCTATGGTATTATCTATCATTTTTAATATCTAATAAAGATATGCTGGATCGAATTACAAAAGTTCCTACTTATGAAAATCTGATTTCCATTATTAATGATGTGTATAAAAATTTGTTTTAACTTATAAAATAAATAAGAGTGTAAACCTATTTAATCTATTATTACAACAAACATACAAATTGAATAACAGGTACCCATTGAGTAAATGTCAATAAGGTACCTGTTTCTTAGTTTTGAATTTATAATTAAACTGCATTTTAATTTCTGTTCACGCAGATCTTTCATGATCATTAAGCCGTTTTTTGAACCAAATTCAACATCAAGCATTAAAAGCTGACACGCCTCTATGTTTTGATACAGATAATCAATCAATTGCTGAGGTTAAATGTTAATAGTTCGTAATCAATGCCCGGTCTAATTCCATTATGCTCCATCATAGCCGCACTCTGAGCTGCCGCTTCTTTTAAAAATGTTTGATCATCATCTCCGATCCGATTATGATTTGATACACAATCCAACTCCCTTTCTGCTGCTATGATACTTTTTGTAATTGGCATCATAGCTTTTTTAATTACATCCCGATACCGTAAGTATAAGAACGCTCTCAGCAAGTCTGAAAATTGATCAAAATCCTTCATTTCAGACAAAAGCTGCCGCTTAGAGAACAAATCCAAAAATTGCCCTAAATCAAAATCTCCGGCAATCTGCGCCTCTTCTTTAAAGAGATATTCCATCAGACTTTGCTGCTGCGGATATGTTTCATCCAACCATTCATTAAAAGCAGCGGCCGCCGCTAAAATATCAAGATCAGGATCAAATTCATTCAGCAATACAAGCAATGCCGCAATTTCATGCTTACAATAGCCGCCATGTCCATAAGGGCAGGAGCAATCCATATGCATCACTTCATGCTCGTCATTCAGATAAATATTCGTCTGATAAACTCCCTGCTGAGAATTATGCACATGAAAACTGTAAACATTATTGCCAAACTTCTTATTCAGCGTCAGTGCATGCTGACTGAACATTTCTAACCCTCGATAAAATACGACTCGCCGTGTATTTTTCAATACTTTGATCAGCTGCGCCTTCATGTCTTCACCTTCTTACTCTTATTATATCAAAAAACATTCGGTTGACATTGTTCCTGACACCCAAATGTTTTAGTTTTTCTTATTAATGATGCTAATCTAATTTAATTAATTTCAGCAAAGCTTCATTCTTCATCAAAGCTTTGAAAATCGGATAACCGATACATGTTACAACAACGAACTCACCCAGCATGATGGTGAAGGTTGTAAATAAAAACGGCAGATCCGAAACCACATTTAATTCTAAGCCAATGATGACACAAAAGATCGTAGGCCATAGGGTTGCTGTCAATAATGACTTACTGCGTTTGATACATTCCACTGCGCAGAAGGTAGCCGCTGTACCGAAGATTACATCGACAATGCCCAGCGGCTGAAGCAATTGGCTAATGCGCATGCCAATATCATTGCCGGGCCATACCGCTTATCAACAAATACAAGTAAGATCATAACTTCAGAAAAACGAAGCTGTACTGCGCCAAAGCTTAACGGCGCCACCGCCCATGTCAGCACTACATATAACGCGGCCGCAATTGCCTGCATCGCAATAGCCTTTACTGATTGCTTCCTCATGACAATACCTCGCCAACACCAAAATCAGTATTGTTCCACAGAACTTCAATTTTTGGATCAGCTTCTATATAAGCATATTTTTCCCTGAACCAAGCAGCAATCTGAGGATCTTCCTTAATCTTTGTTGTATTATTTACATACATATTAACACAGCCATATTCAAAATATTTTTGAAGATATTCCATGTCACGGTCAATCATTTCCTTACTCTGCCCTTGAATTCCTACCATCAGACAAATCGATTTAAAATACTGCGCAACCTCTTCCGGTCCGCTGAAAACCGTTCCCTTTTTTAAAACACGATTCCTAAAATCATCATCAAAGGTTTCTACACCATTTTTAAAAATAATAGGAATTTGGAAATAGTCTTCGATTTCAGATAAACGCTCACGATAACACCAATAGACCTCAAAAAATAATTTTTTTATGCCCTTCTCCTGAACAATTCCGCGCAGTTCCGCTAATGTCTGTGCCGGCAGTTCAAATACACTGCCTGAATTGATAACCTCCAAAACACCAAATTCACCGGTAATCTGCCGCAGAACATTGCGGTTAAACTCAACCATCGACGCTTCATCTTCATCATTATCAAGAGTATAATCGCAGAATGCACATCTGCCCCAAATACAAGGTCTGCCTTTCAGCAGTACGATTTCGCGCCGGTTTTTAGCTGTTACTTTACTGTAACGCACCATATCACTCATTAAATTTTCCTCCCTGTTTTTTATTTATGAGATGGTTATGCAAGGAACATCTCACTCCTTTAGTTAAAGGTTTATTTATATTTTGTTACTAATAGTTACTAAATACAATTAATTTTTATCCCTTAACCCGCATATTATAGCACATTTATTTATAATGCAATATATAAAAAAATGTCTGGTTCAGCTTGATGAAACGTCGAATTTTGCACTTATCAGCTAATTAATTGCCAAATAACAGCTGTGTTATGCCAAAAAGCAAAAGAATCACTGCATTGAGTGACTCACTTGCTTTTGATCAAATGAAAGGATGTCTGATCAATTATTTCAAACAGTGAGATCATCACTCCCCACTGTAGAAATCTAATTTTTAAATAGATACTTTAAGACGGCTGATAAATCATCGAGCACAACTTCAGCGCATGCAATCATTTCAGCATCCGGACTGATTAAATCAGGCACCAGGATCGACTTGATCTTCGCCTGTTTTGCGCTCAGCAAACCATTCTTTGAATCTTCAACTGCGATGCACTCATCCTCGTTAGATGATAGCGCTGCATGGCTAATAAATAAATATCCGGAGCAGGCTTGCCATGCTGAACCTCATCACCGCAGACGATCTTCTCAATCAAATCCGCTAACCCTGACGCCGCCAGCTTTTCACCTACGCTGACAGTATAAGAGGAAGTTACCACAATGCATTCTACATGCTCACGCTGCGCCTTAAGCAATAATTCGCGGGCGCCTTTTTTGGCTTTGATTCCCTGCTCTTTTAAAATCTGTGCCATGACCTGATGCCGATAAGCTTGAAAAGCTTCAGCATCAACATTTTCGGGCAATACCTTTTTCACTAAGTCCTGAGCGGTTTGTTTAGTCATGCCTGTCAGCTGATTTAAAAATGATTCATCGGCTGTAAAGCCAAAATGCTCAGCCGCTTTTTGCCATGCCATTCTGGGAATCCGCTCAGAATCAATCAATGTGCCATCCAAATCAAGAAGTAATGCCTTCATCATCATTTACGCTGCCTTTCTTCGCTGCTTCACCTTGCGATTTTCAAATACTACCAGTAAAACGATAGCTGCTATTATTATCGTACATCCCAGCAATTTAGAAAAGGATAAACTTCATTTAGAAACAGCCATTCACAAACCACACTGTTAATTGGCTCAAACAAACAGAAAATTGAAGCTGTCGTTGCCCCCAGCTTTTTAATTCCCACCTGCAGCAAGGTAATCGCAAATACTGAATTCAGGACTGCCAATAAAATGATTAAACTAAGACAGACAAGATCCAGCCGCCAAATAATTTCATGGGTAAATAAATTCAGAATCAGCATGCAGACACATATAATCAAGGAAATATTGAATGAATACACAAAAGGATTGATTTCCTTCAGATTCTTTTTTTCAGTCAAAACCATATAAAATGCATAAGTACAGCCGGAACCAACCGCCATTAAAAGACCGCCCATTTTCTCCATATCATGCAGATCCATAAAACAGCAAGTGCCAAGCAGCGCCAAAATCAACGCGAGCGTCTTGCCGCCGCCCAGCTTTTCACCGTAACAGAACCGGCAAAGCAGCGCCACAAAAATCGGATATAGAAAATGCAGCGTAGTAGCAGTACCTACGGAAATCCAGTTATAGGAATAGCTAAGCAAAAGGGTTGTTCCAGTTGAACCAATTACACCGGTTATTAACATATTTAACCGCATATCCCCGCGCATTTGAAAGGACGCGTGCTGACGCTTGGCCAGTAAATACAAAACCGGCATAATAATGAGATTCCGATAGAAAATCACAGTCATCGCATTACTGCCCAGCCCATAAATATATTTTGTCAGAACGGGAGTAAAGCCAAAAATCATGGCGGAAATCACCGTCATTAAGATACCCGCGATATTCACGATCTCACCCCTCTGCTTAGATATCTATTTTAAAAATTCTTACGCTTATACGCAGGAGGAATATTTAATATTTTGCGATACTTTGCAATCGCACTTCTTGATATTTCAACTCCCTCATCTTTAAGGATCAGCATTAATTCCTGATCACTATACGGATGTTCCTTATTCTCATACTTAATGAATTGCTGAAGCTGTTCCATGATTTGCTGATTACTTTCACCGCTCTTAACAGCAGCAGTAAAAAGCTGTTTAATTTCCATAAACTGCCCGTCAAACTGCAAAGTTTTATCCTTAATACATCTTGATACCGTTGATTCATTTAAGTTAAGCGCATTGCTTAACATTTTTAGTGACATTGGTTTTAAATCACCCTGATGCAGAAAATAAGCTTCCTGAATAATCAGAATCTGAGCCATCACATTCAGCAATGTTGAACAGCGGCGGGTAATACCGCTGATTAGCTGCTGTGCATCCAGTACATATTTTTTGCGTATCGCTTTCACACTCTCATCTTCATCATCAAAACAAATTGTAGAAATCTGGAGATGATAGATAGCGCGATCCTTCAATTCAACACAGAGACCTTCATCATTATGTTTGATAATTACATCCGGCTCAATAGGCGCTGACACCGAAGCATACCGCGCTCCCGGTTTGGGATCAAGGGATCGAATCAAAGCAACTGCCTTTACCACATCCTCCAGTTCTTCCTTCAGCTTTACAGCAAGCTGTTTTAATTTATTCTCAGCCAGCAGCTCCAGCTCCTGTTCGATAATTTCAATTGCCAGATCAGCATAAATAGTATCACTGTGAATCAGCTGTAAGATCAGACAGTCCTTTAAGTTAAAAGCACCGATGCCATAAGGTTCAAATGATCTCAGATCAGCCAGTGCTCTTTCTGCAGTTTTCACATCGCTGTTCAGCAGACGGCATATTTCATCAAGCGTCATATTCAAATAACCATTGGAATCAAGAAGCAGGATGAGCGCTTCAATCAGCCGCTCATCCTCATAATCACCAACTCTCAGCTGGCTCATCAGCACATCCGTTAAGTTTCTTCTGGCTGGATATAATTCAAAATTAAATCAAAATCAGGATCACCCTTAAAATAATTGTCATCCATTTCTAAAAAGGATTATTCTCCAGTTCCAGCTCAACCAGTGACGATAATTCATCACTGCCCATTTCCAAAAGACGCAGCTCTTGAATCTGCTGCTTGGCATAGACTTGCTTCTGCTTTTGTTTCTGCGCTTGGGTTGTCTGGTATTTCATCTTCAACACATCCTACTTCTGCCAACTGATACAACCTAATCTTCGTTTTTCAAACGTTCAGCGAGTTCTTCCTTAGCAGCTTCAAGAATTTCCGGATGGGTCAAGAATTCCATAGCGGTTCTGCCCATAGCCTTAGAAGCAATTTCCAAACAATGACGGCCATTCTCTGAAATTGCCAATTCTCTGAACTGTGCGGTATGATTACTGATTTTATAATCAGGGAATATTGTTACATATGGATTACAAATCGGTATTCGGCGGGAGACATTACCTAAATCTTCACCGCCGTAATCAAACGGCATGCCCTCAAGCAGCGGTTCATTTAAAGCTATCAGTTCTTTGCGGCACACTTCTGATAAGATTTCATTCGGCACCCGTCCCTGATACCCTTCTTCAATCGTGATTTTCACATCACAGTCAAGCGCGTGAGCACAGCCTTCGGCGCAGTGTCTAACTTTTTCCGCATTCATTTTCAAATCCTTCAGACTGAAAGAAGAAATACTGCCCTTCACATGTGCATAATCAGGAATTAAGCCGGTACCCTTACCGCCCTCGGTAATAATACCGGAAAGCCGCATATCACCTTTAAAATGCTGACGCAATAAACCCGTAGCCACAAAATACAAATTAGCCGCGCTTAATGCGTTGATGCCGTTTTCCGGATGACTGCCGGCATGGGCAGACTTTCCGAAAAATTCAACATCCAGTCGCATTGATGACATGCAGGCACCTGCCAAACGAGTTGGAGCACTCGTTGGATGCTGCATAATCACCGCATCCACCTCATCAAAAATACCTGCTTCCAGCAATTTGATCTTGCCGCCGCCGCTCTCTTCTGCCGGTGTACCGATAACATACAGCGTACCTGTCACAGACTGTTCATCGAGAAAATGCTTAGCCTCAATCGCCGCGCCTAAAGCACTCGTACAAATCAGATTGTGACCGCAGGCATGACCCAGCTCCGGCAGCGCGTCATATTCTGACACAATGGCCACTACCGGTTTGCCTGATCCGGTTTTAGCCGTAAAGGCGGTAGGCACATTGCCTGCCCCCTCAACGACTTCAAATCCCATTTTCTTCAGATAATCACACTGTACTTTACAAGCCTTATATTCCTCATAAGCTAATTCAGGGTTGGCATGTACATAACGGGAAATCTCCCACAGCTCATCAAGATGCTCATCCAAATAACGATCACACTGCTGTTTGATCCATGACATTTCCATTTTGCTGACCTTAACCTAAAATGCCAAAGAACGCGGCAATAATTGAAATCGCAAGGATTGTAAATACCAGTTTAATATAATTTTGACCTTTATGCGTAAAATACCAATAAATACCAAATACTGCCAATAATTGAAGCATACCGGGAAGAATTGCATCCAGATTAGCCTGCAGACCAATTTCTGCGCCAGTGGATGACATTGTCCATGCCAATGGTGTAGAAACCTTAACATAAGAAGCGGATAAAGCACCCATCATCAATAAACCTAAAACTGACGCGGCAGTAATTAAAGTATTCATCGTACCTGATTTTAATAGCTTCGGTACTGCCTCACTGCCTAATTTATAACCTAAATTACAAGTATAACGGCCGACCACAAAGATCATGATTGAAAAAATAGGCGGGAATAATAAAGCCACCGGACTTCCCTCAAGAGCGAAAGTACATGCCATACCTAATAAGATAGCTTTAGACATACCCCAGATCAACGTATCACCGATACCGGCAATAGGGCCCATTAAACCAAGCTTGATACCTGTAATAACATCACCGGTAAGATTGCCCTTAGCTTTTTCTTCTTCCATGGCCAAAGCGATACCGACGACAACAGCACCAATTGTACCCTCTGTGTTATAGAATTCCAAATGACGCTGTAAAGCTTCCTTATAGGCTTCATCGTCATCCTTATAGATTTTTCTTAAATTCTTTGCCATCGCGGCACAGAATGAAGGTGCCTGAAGACGTTCATAAGAGTTATTTGTTTCAGCAGCTAAATACCAATATAAGTGTGCCTGATTGACTTCCTTTTTAGTTAATAAACGTTCTGACATTATGCTTGCGCCCCTTTCTTACTATCTCTATAAATCATCAGTGCAGCGATACAGATACCGAATACTGCACATGCCATATTGCCGATACCTAAATACTTAACCGCAAAGAAACCGATGAAGTAATAAGGCAGTAATTCATTACGTCCAATGGACATGATAATAACCGCGAAACCAATAGCAGGCAGAATACCTCCGGCTACTGACAGACCGGTTGTGATAAAGGCAGGCAGATAGTTAAGCAATACTTGTACAGCGTCAGCTCCAAACAGATTTACTGCGAATACCGGGATAAAACGAATAAAGAATGCGGTAATAGTAGGATAAACCATCGCGCAGCATAAATCCCCTTCTCATCACCCTTAGCGGCAAAATCATCAGCCTTATGTAACCAAATCAAATTACTTGTACGGCGAATCTGATCGACAAATGAACCGAGAATGCCGAATGGAACCGCGATCGTAACCGCTGTATCGACATCTAAGCCAAGCTGTAAAGCAACCGGAATCGAAATACACGCTGCCAATGCACCGTCACTCGGTACGTTGCCGCCGGTAAATACAACCCCTAAATATAATAGATTGATCGATGCGCCGATAATTAAACCATTGGCTACATCACCAAAAAGCAAACCATAAATAAAGCCTAAGAATACCGGTGCGCCCAATGTGCTGGATATACCATATCCGATTCTCGAAGTACCCAGAAAATAAAGGATACCGCTGATGACTGCAATCATGAATGTTGTCATAATTTCTTTCTCCTCTTTCTAATTTAGAATTTTACTTTTTCCATTACTTTTTCATATTCCGCAGATGGATCATCCGGTACCTGATGGAAATAAACACGAACACCGGCATGCTGCATTTCACTTAATTGATCCGCATCACTCTTATCTAAAGTGATCGGTCCATAAACAATCTTACGTCCCGGCTGTGCGCCAAGACCGCCAATCTGCAGTTCTTTGATTTCAAAACCCTCTTTGAAACAGCGGTAAGCATCAGGCACACTCTTAAACAATACTAAGACTTCACCCTCGCCAAACTGGTTTTCTTTCCATTCTTTGATCGCATCATTGATGCTGTATACCTGAACATCAACCCCCGGAGCGCTGCCATGATATACACGCTGCGCATAAATTCATTTGATGCCAGTGAATCATCAATAACCACAATCTTATTGGAACGGGTAATTTTGATCCATTTGTTTACAACCTGTCCGTGGATCAGACGGAAATCAATACGAATAAGCTTAATGTTTGCCATATTTATTACCTTCCTTTCAGATATGAAAGCACATCTCTGCCGCTTTCTTTTAAGGTATTTAAACCTAATTCAATCAATTCCTTGCTTTCTAAATTATTCTTTTGTGAATCCATTTCCAATAACATCGCCAGATTAACACCGGTTATGATCTGTAAATCATAACGCTGAGTCAGCTGTGCCACTGTATTGCACGGCGTACCGCCAAATAAATCAACAAGACAAATAATTGACTGTCCCTCCAGCTCTTTTAGCTTTTCCTCGATTTGCTGCATGTAGATTTCAGGTTCAACGCCCTGCAGCAGTGAAAACGCATAAACATTCTTTAGTTGTCCTCCAATCATTTCCGCGGATTTGATTAATTCCTCACCGAAGCGTCCATGTGTGCAAATCAGGAATACATGGTTACTCATTCAAACTTCTCCTTTCAAAGTTAACTTTCACCTATATACCAGCAAGAATCGTAGCAACTTAAAAAAGATGCGAGATTTCCGCATCTTTTTCGACAATTTTCTTCTGTGTGTTATTCTGTGTCAAACAAATCCATAACATAACCTATTTCTGTGTCAGGCACACTGCATTTGAATTCTTCTTCTAAAATCATCATTCCCAGTTTAACCGCATGATACAGTGCCGGTTTAGCCGCTATCAGCTCATCAATCTTCTCATAATTAAGAATCTGTCCTTGAATGCAGCGCTCCGCCATGCTTCCCACATGCAGAATATAATTCACCAAAATACGGTTATAATCCTGAATATCAACCATCTTTTCAATCAGTTTAAAAGACTTTTGAATTACATCTTCAGTTTTATCCAGATCGAGGAAAGTCAATGATTCGGCAAGTACCGTATGCGTTATGTAATTCGGTACTTCCTGGATATCAGATTTCGATCCCACCATTCGCTGTATAATCTGATTTATTTCATAAAGTCCATTTTCAAGGATCATTTTATCAGAAGGGATATAAGGAACATTTTCCAGCAGCAGATCGACGGCGCGACAATCGCTAGAATTGTCTTGCCTTTCAGATTAATTTCTTTGAATGTCTCCTTATTGCAGCAAAGCACTTCAATCTCATACTCCTGAATTAAAGGAATCGCTGAGCGCAATAGATTACCCAGTTTAATTGCCGCCCCTTCACCAGTCAGACATGTGCAGATAATCGCGTAATTCTGCTGGATGCGGTTTTTCATCTCCAAAGAAAAGGAACGGCCGATATAAGGCAGCATATCCTTAAATTCTTTTGCTAATTCATCTAATGTATATTCAACCATCATCGTTTTTCGGGTTGCCTCAAGCACTAAAGGCGTAGATACCATCTCCACCGTGGCAACCGGAATATTGGTTTTCTCAGTAATTAATTCACCAAAGGATAATAAGGAACCCATATCAACCATCAGCAGGACACCCTTGCCTTCATCGACTTCTTTAACCTTATCACTGACAACCTCTAAAAATTCCTGAACATTCTGCTTCAGCGGCATATCAAGCGCATGCGCGTGATGTGTACAGAGTAAGGTATTCGCTACATCAGCCATATTGCGGGCAACACCATTGCCATGGGCAAGTACTAATAAACCGATATGCCTTGATTCAGTCTTGCGTTCCTCTTCCATACTCAAAAATAAGGTAATAAAGATGATTTCCTGCTCCGGCAGTTCAATATCAAGTTCACTCTGTAATATCGTTCTGACCGTTTTGGCTGTTTGATATTCAAGCGGATGATCCATCGCCATCGTATATTGATTGGCGCTGAACGCTGAATGAGTTACATGATTCTCGACAATGGCAGACATGTGCAGAGCCATCGCGGCATAAGCCTTCTTCGGTATACTGCGGTTAATGTGATGCTCAGCAATCTGCATGGCGATTTCCACAGAACGGTAAATGCGCGGTGATACAATTTTATATAAATCTTCCTTCTGAGAAATATCTGTATTTACCAGCTTATTCATCAGACGCGAGATATACTCCTCAATCTGCTTCTTAATCTCACGGCTGATTGTATCGGCTGAATAGCTTCAATCTCATAGCGCGAGAAGGATTTCTCAATCAAACCATAGATATCCTCAAGATCACGGAAATCAAAGGATTCAAAATTAATTTCCTGATTATAAATAAAGAGGTTACCGGCATGAGAATCAATGATTTCCATAATTTCCGGCTGTTTCTCTGATTTAAAGATACCTGCATAGGTTGAATCCGCAAGCAGCGATGAATTAATTTCAACACGGGCTAAGTCACGAGCCTTATAATCGAGGAATGCACGGGCACATAGCAGGCGGATATCCGCCTTCAGCTGCCCGATATTGCCGGGACAGTCGTAACCCATCAAAGCCTTCATCCCCTTTTTAGTCACTTGAATCGGTATTTTAAGCTGACTGTATTCCTGACGGAGAAATTTTTCAATCAGGTCATAGCGCTCTTTAATTGTACGCTCTTGAAGACTTGGAATCGTAACCGTCATCGGGATGCGACGCAGAAAGGTTTTCAGCAGTGCTGAGTCGGTATTTTCAGTAGTAGCGCCAAGAATAAGCACATTGGCCTTCGTATTCTTAGAATCACCCATGCGGCGGTACTCACCCTTATCAATCAGCATAAAAAGCATTTCCTGACCTTCCGGTGAAAGACGGTGGATCTCATCTAAAAACAGAATGCCGTTGTTGGCACGATGAATCAGGCCTTCAGAATCATGATCGGCACCAGTATAGGCACCCTTTACATAACCAAACAGCTGACCTAGCAGCAGCTGGGGATTATCGGCATATTCTGCACAGTTAAAGACTACAAATTCCGCTTTTTCATTTAAAACCCCCTGTTCCTTGGCAAAAGAATACATGATTTCCGCAAACATCGTCTTGCCGACACCCGTAGCCGATTAATAATGTATGCAGGCCAAAAGGCGGATAAATCATCGCGGCCTTTGCCTTTTTGATTATGGTTTTTAAACTGCCTTCACTACCGATAATTAATTCAAAAGGATCACTGACATGCTGCTTATGTTCTTTAATCAACAGATTCAGATGATCAGTTTCAAATACTTCGTTTTTACCATGAGTAAGCTTTTCAAATACTTCCGCATCAAAATAATAAACAGGGCGGCCGATTACCTTAATTACCCGCTGTTCCAAAAATAAAGTATTCAGTTCTTTACTGACATTGGCACGATCCATAGCCAGCTGATCCGCCAGCTGTGTCGCGCTGAAACCCTCAAAGCCATTTTCAATATCCTTTAATGTGTATTTTTCACATGCTTTCTTAAGCATTTCACTAATTTTCGATTTACGAAGCAAACAACTCACTCCTTTCTGCCTATCTGATAAATAGTACACCATAGAATTAAAATTGTAAACGTTCACAATCTTCTGATTAAAGCCTTTGTTTAACATTATAACATAAAGCTATGACCGATTAAAAAGGTTAAAAAAAGCAGACTGACGCTGCCCCACATCTTTATTGCTTTGAATCCATCCTTATCATCATTCTCCCTGATTTGATAATATACCCAGTTTCTAATATCAGTCTATCGCCTGAATGCAGACTTGTCAATGTACATTCAAAAAGAACAGCCAGTATTCAGCTGTTCTTGATTTTATTCTGATACTCATAGTTGATCAATGCGCTTTACCGTCACTCCGTCAAAGCAAAGATACCCTGATTTTGTAAAGTCACTTTAACCAAATGAACTTGATACAATTATGGGTGTCAAACTTTTAAATTTTTGAAAGGGGAAAATTCATATATTATTTTATGAATGCAATCATCACTTTGCAGTCACAATATATAATTTAGAAAAAGAAGGCCGCTATAAACATTCCGATTATGATACCGCCGACACAATTTTTACCTTTAATATAAAATGCAATGCCGCCCAAAGCACCGGCAATTCCGATAGGAATCGAATATTGAAGAGCGCTTAACAGAAACAACGGGGCCAAAAAGTTACTTAACTGATGACCGACACCCATCATGATAGCTGTACCGCCCGCCGTAACACCGCTTGGCATAAGCTTGCGGACACCCATAACAATTAACCCTATTACTAAACCGACAAAGCCGCCAGTCAAAATAGCTAATGGGAAATTATAGATTAAGAAGCCCCAGCCCATACTGATAATCAAAGCACAGATTCCTAAACCGACACCATGCATCATAGATCCGCCGATATCAATCAAACCTACCAAGGGTCCTTCAAGAACACGAGCAATCAGAAAACCGCCGCCATAGCCGACTGCCGCCCCTAAATCTCCTGACTCAATACCTAATTTAAGCATTTGACCGCCGGCAAAATTTGTCAGATAACCCGTTCCGTTCACGAGATAAGTATGGGTTCCGCCAACAACACCGGCACATATTGCTACACAAATTAATAAAAAAGCCCAGTCTTTCATTAAAAATTTATTTAACTTTTCAATCATGGTTTCACCTCCTAGCCCAGCATAGCCGCAGCAACTGTAAATGCCTCAATCAATTTGGGAAAGAAGCCGCGGAAGTATGCGATTAATACCCAAATGACAATCATCAATACGATAAAGACAATTGAAATCTTACTCTTAACACCATTATTCTCAATCGTCTGACCTGTAATAATTCCTAAAATTAAACCGGGTGTTGCATTGCCGGTAACTAAAAATGCGATTGAGCCTAAAGCGATACCCCAGCAGCCAGTAATCTTACCATTATCTAAAGCCGCGATCAGGAAGAGAACCTGCATAACAATCAAGAAATTATTAATTGCCGGTGTGAAGATTTCAGTCAGCGTTGCCGATACATAAGCGGGTACAAAACTCACCGAACTATTTAGGATAACTAAACCGATAATACCGACAACAGCACCTACGATAGCCATCTTGGCAGGATTTTGAATCGTCTCTTTAACATCCTTATTCTTTGTCAGCAAGACACCGGCACTGATATTTGGAATAACCCGATGCAGGAAATCCTGATCAAAACAACCCGTTGCCAGACCGTTTGCCATGCAATTAATGTAGAAAGAAAAACCAAAACTGAAATGTGACACCGGATCACCCTGACATGCATTCATTTCACCCAGTGTTCTGAAAGCACCGGCCGCCTGTAATTCAGGTGCATAGTACATTCGCGCCGCGCCAGCCCCTACACCAGCACCAGCCAAACCGCCGATAACGATTGACTTAATAATTAATTCAAACATGCTTCTACCTCCTTACAGTTCCATATATTGAACTTCAACACTAATTTTCAAACGCATTGTAACCTCTTCTTTAATTCTTGGCATAAAGAGGAACAGGAAATGTTCCTTTGAAGTTGTAACCTTTTCCTCAAGAATCTGAACATTGATTGGTTTTAAATAAATAATTGCGCCATTAACCACTTCATATACACGTTTGCGCATATCCGTAAAAGCTTTAGAAACAGCATCTGCCCGCCCCTGCTTTGAACTGGCGCTGACTTCAATATCAACCACTTTCTGTTTTAAATCATTGCCATCCTGTTCACTATTTTTCATACTTATCTTTCCATGCCTTAACAATCGTTTCACCCAGTTCTTCACTATCCATAAAAGGGAAGCCGATAACCTGACAGCCTTCCTTTACACATTGAGCACCAGCCGCCGGCGTACGCTGATACTGCTTATATTTATATCCGTATTTAGTTGCGGCGGTAACCGCCCCGGCACCGCCGCTGCCGCAGAAGCTCAAGCCAAGATCCGCATTATTCTCATGCATGACATCGCCTAACTTCATATCCGCCAACATGCCTGGGATTAAAATAGCGGTACCGCCGGCTGCTTCAATTCCTTTCGCCGTTCGTTTACCATCACCCATCCGATGCCCTATTACAACTACTGGTTTATTTGACATGATCCATCCTCCTTTGACATCCCTGTCTGTAAATAAATCGCAAATAAAACTTTTTCTGCTTGATTCAGCAAAATACCATATTTCCTGCAGATTGGTGTCAGACATTCTTCAGCATAATCAAGACTTCGTTTTGAAACTTGCCGATATACATCTTCATTGACCTCAATCTGCGCGCATTCATTAGTTTTAAACCGCAGCAGCATCACATTGATATGATTGCAAAGCGTCACCTGGAAATCATCGGGAATGATGATCTGATGAGCTTCGAGATAAGCATTGATATTTTCAAAATCATCACTGACAGCTGCGATTTCATCATGATTAAGCTTTAGAATATCCCTCAGTACACTGATATAATTCACTTTCTCCACCTCCAGATACCATGACTTTTTCCGGCACTATACATTGACTGACTTTCTGAAGGTTATAATAACAATCTTCTAATTCAAGATTTACTTCTTTTATGTCAAAGAAAGTGAAATCTGCTGATTTGCCGATTTTAATTTCCCCCAGCATATCCAGATGATATGTTTTAGCTGCCCGATAAGTAACACTGTCTACTACATCCATAAGACTCATCCCCATTGCCAACCATTTACTCATTACAATAGCCAGTGAATAAGCCGGGCCATTGATATTTGACAGGCGGATATCCGTACTGATCAAATCCGGTGCAAAGCCTTTACGGAATGCCCTTGCCGCTACCGGATAACAGAAGCTGGCACTGCCGTGACCCACGTCGAATAATACGCCTCGATTTCTGGCTCTCACAAAGCTGCGTTTCGGTGTTCCGTCCTTTTGAAAGAGCGATACTTCCTTGCCATGATAAGTATGCGTAATGACATCGCCCGCTTCCAGAAACTCAACCAAACCGCAAGGATCAGGCGGGAATGTGCCAACATGAACCGTCACCGGCAGACAGCGCTCTTTCGCAATAGACTTTGCCTTTTTTACTAACGCGTATCCCTGATCGTTGGTGATCGTATTGCTGCAGGCAACCTTGATGCCTAAAAAGATACCGGGATAACGGTCAAAGCATTCCAGATAATGGGCAGGATTTATATTTTCAACGTCCATGTCCGCCATATCTTTTGAGAAACCATGCTCACTATGCCCGCTGAGCAGCGCATAATATTTTGTCTTAGCGGCTTTGGCTTCAGCCGCAAATTTATCAGCTTCATCCACCGCTGCCGAACCGCATTCAATCATCGCCGTCACACCCCGATAAACACCCAGCTTATCCACATCCATCACAGCTTCACGAAGCCGATTGTGCATGTGAATATCAATCATGCCGGCACTGACATACAGTCCCTCAGCATCGATTACCCGGGCGTTTTCATCATTGATCACATCCTGGATATCTGTAATCAGACCTGCTTCGCAAAGGATATCCTTCTTCACTTGGTGCAAATCATTATGTTTATCTACAAGAATACCATTTGATCAAAACCCTTTTCAAATTAAGACACCTCTTTTCCGATTTATAAAGATAAGTATTTTCACCCTTTTTTCTAGTTTTATCAGGTGTTTCTTTATCTGTAATCAGAATATCATTGAATTTATAAAATTAAAATAACAAAAACACCACATGATTAGTGCAATCAAATGGTGTTATCAAAAAATTCAAATCAAATAACGGAGAATAGCAATTGCTTCAATTGGGTCAATATAGACACCGAGCTTTTCTTCCATGACATGCAGAAACCTAACAATAATTTCATATTCCTTGGCATATGATTTTTTCATTTCTTCATAATCAGAAGCACTGATGAAACGGCCATTGACCCAGCGCGGCACCGACATAACAATATGGGCGAGAATTCCTGAGAATCGATGGTAATCAACGTTTTTGCCATGATTAGCCGGACATTCTGACATCATGATACAAGCCTCAACACATGTTTCCGCATATAGCTCCGCAGAAAGTGAGGCCGGTTCACTCGCCGCAAAATTGAAATTGATCAAGCTTCCCAGACGGGCTGAAAATTCATTGACTTTGCTGCCGGGTACATATTGTGTAATCAAAGAATTCATTAAATCTGTAGCATCTGTTAATGAAGGCCGGCTATGAGTTTTGCCTTCAACTATAACCTCTTTTATCTTCAGCATTTCCTGTTCACTGACAAAGGGACTGACCAAAACAACCGGTTTTTAATATCATGAAGCGGTATTGTGGATAGGATCAGATCCGCATTATCCACTAAATCTGACTGCCGTTCTAAATCAAGAACCGGAATCATGCCTACAATATGAACTTCCGGCATATTGTTCATAAGGCGGGCAGCCAACAGCTTACTTGCTCCCCGTCCTGTATTGCACACCACCAAAATACGTGCTTCCGCTAATTGATGACTTTTCTCTAGGCTGCGGCAGAAATAAAGCGTTAAAAACCCGATTTCATCTTCATCCATTGATAAGCCATACACATTCTCAAAAGCTTTTGAAGCATGTTCAACCATACCGTAAAGCTCTCCATATTTAGCTTTAATTTGCGTCAGAATTGGATTTGTATTCGGTAAATTCAGTTTGTAGCGATTCAAGGTTAACTGAATATGAGTCAGAATGTCATTTTTCAGCTGATCATATTCAACTGCCAGCTCAGGATATACATGCTGTGCTTCTTTCAGCATCGCCTCTACTGCTTGTACCAATTTACTAGTTTCTTCCTTGACGATCTTATCATCGACCCAATATGTATAGTTCGCAATGATGAAAGTCAAAATTCGATTTGTCCGCCATCAAGACACAGGCTGAATAATTTATGGATTTCCTGCGCAAGACGTTCAATTTTTATATGATTCTCATCATTGAGTACATCGGCATAATAATTGTGATTCAACCGTAATGAATTACCATAAGAACAGCGTTTGATAAAAAAGGCCAGCCATATTTTCAGCCTGACATAATCATTAATCATTAAAACAAGGTCATCATTAATAAAATTAAGCAGCTGATCGATCTGCATCTTTTCGACATTGTTTAAAAAGGTGTCTTCACTTTCAAATAGCAGATACTGAATCTTTTTCTTATTAGCCTTTTCGATCAATGCATTGATTAATGATATGACATCTATTTCTTCACCTTTGAGATAAAAACCATGATTCTTTCTGCCGACAACCTGCAAGTGATAATCTGCAAGCTGTTCATTGACTGATTTTAATTCATTCATGACAGTATTTTTGACAGCTGCATCTTTTCAGCCAAGGCTTCTGCGGTAATCGGATTTGGCAGCAGTAAAAAGCAGAACAGCAGGACATGACTGCGGTCTTCGGCACGGTAAATGCTTAGGTTTTCAAGATTGATTTCCTTTTCTAATTGATTATATATATTTTGCTTTGCATCAATACGCATACCAAGACCCGGTACTTTAATAAAATTTACTCCCTCAAGTGTATTGACATAATCGCTGATTTCATTGATATCATTACGGATCGTGCGCAGTGATATATTATATTTAGCAGCCAGGGCTTTGGCTGTAACCGGCTCTTTGGCTGCCTCTAAATCTTTTAGGATAAAGCTTTGCCGCTGATTCAGCATACTATCACCTCTTGCCAATAGTATAACATTATAAGCCAACAATGAAATGCTCAGCGATAATTTAATATCAAATTCCGTGATAGTTTTATTTATTACCTTTTCACACGATCTAATATTTATCACTTTTTTATTTTCTATGCTAGAATAAAAGTAAAATAAACATCAATAAGAAAAGAGTGATACAAATGCTATTGCTAGCAATTCAAAATTACAGTTCAACTGTTCTCGATTTTTATGGCTTTGATTCATTCCCATTTTGGTTTGGCATAGTGATTATCATTATCATTCTTGTATGGCTGATAAGAAAAAAAATAAGCACTCCTGAAATCATATACGAATATTTATGATAATTCCAACATCAGAAATACTATCACAATGATGATCATTGCTGCTGTAACTGTGATTATCCAACTCCACTTATTTCCTAAATTCATTGTCCAAGCGTAAAGCCCTTTCCGCCTGACAAAAATATTCAAGTCTTCATGATTGCAGTATATTCGTCCTATCATTAATTGTTCCACTTCTTCCTGAGAATATTTCCTTTTCATAATTTAACCTCACTCTAAATGAGTCAACATTTATGAAACCAGTTTATCAAATTCAAAGCATAGCTACAACGTTATACTAAAAATTATCCATGCTAACATAAAAGCAGGAAACAGGATTCGCATATGGAATCTTCATGTTAAGAAAGGAGGCACATCTATGGATAAGAAAACTGTCATTAAGTATGTAATTATATTTATCGCAGGTTTATTGGTTGGCTTTTTTATTCTTTAATTTTTAATATTCGTTATTATGCGTCCATAAACTTGCTAGTATTTTTTTCATATTCTCTTACCTCATTAGTATAAATAAACAAGATTTATTGAATTATTTCTTCTTAAAATTTGCATTTTTTCATAATAAATAAAAAAAGCCTTATAAATAAGACCTTGATTGAACTATGGCAGGGGTGGAGAGGATCGAACTCCCATCAGCGGTTTTGGAGACCGTTATACTACCATTGTACTACACCCCTAAGATTTACTGCTTTAATACTTTATCACATTTTTTTATCGATGACAAGTAGTTACCGTGAATAACTTAAAAAGAAATTCAGCCATTTTTTAGTAATTGATGTTTAGAAATATGAATTCTGGAAATAATGACAGTGAAAGTAAAGCGCCGTCCCATTGAGCGTGATGACCTCAAGGCACTTTACTGACACTCCCTTTTACAATTTGTCAGAAAACAGTCACTTCGGTGGCTGTTTTCTGTTTCTGCCAGCTGCAACAAGTTTGTATCAACTGGATCATAATTATTCCTGCCATAATACGGACAACAATTAAAATCTTCAAAAAATGCACTTTCATATGGCAGCTTCGCATCACATTTAGGACAGTGCCAAAGCTTATGATAAACAATAGCTGAAGGATGCATGATAAGAAAACTGACTTCAGTAAGGTTATAAAAGCTTATCAACCTCTCCAGCTGATAACCCATCAAATAAAAACAGCTGATAAATAATAATCGAATTGACACCGCCGCCATTCATAAACTGTTTTTTTAATATTTACCTCTTGGTTTTTTCCCACTGCTAACTATCTATATATCTTATAAAGCAGCAGCTTCAATTGCTTCCCGCTCTCGGTAACCACCGGATCAAGACCGATCTGTTCACATTCAAATCGCTTTACTAATGCCAGACTAGCCATATTCCGCTCATCCACAGCGTAGATATAACCATTATATTTCTCTAAATCGTTCAAAAACTAATCATCGCTGATAATGCCTCATAACCGTATCCCTGACGATGACAACTCTCTTTTAGCCACAAACCAACCTCAGGACTTGTCTCTTCAAGCCCAAATACCTCCATGCTGCCAAGAAATTCACCGTTCTTACTTAAAATAAGCAGCTCCAGCATTCTTCCCTGATGCATCTCATTGACAAATTCATCAACTGATTGTTTGGCTGCGTCTATTGAAGAAAAGGGATCAGGATATTGAAGCCGGGCAATTTCTTCAGTAAACTCCTCCGCATAATTTTGAAGATATTGATAATCAAAAGGAACTATCTGCAATCTTTCAGTTTCTAAATAAAAATTATCTGTTAACATATCCTGCCCTCCTGTTAAGTCTATTATAACATTACTCTCACTATTCTAAAATATAAAAAACCCGATAAACGGGCTATTACTCAGGCAGGCATTCATTGATGCAATTTAACGCATTCAAGGTACGCGGAAAGCCGATGTGAATCAGACATACAGTGATAGCTTCAATCATTAATTCTTTGCTGTTGCCAACTGTAACATTGCCCTGCACATGACTTTTCAGCTGATTCTCACAGCCGCCCAGCGCCGCCAGCACACACAAGGTAATCAATTCCCTTGTCTTTACATCAAGGCACCGCGCGTATAAAAATCACCGAAACACATAGCTGATAAAGCATCTTGAATATGCATTTGATTCCTTGGTGCATTAGCCCGCAATTCATCGATCCGTTCGCCAAAAATCCGTTTCTGCAAAGCCAAGCCCTTCTCAAAACGATCTGATTCATCACTTTGGCGCTGACTTGCAAGCGGCAGCTCAAAGCCTTCCGCTTTTAATGTCTCATTCACCACATTCACAGCTTCCAGCGCCTTGGAGAAACCGATATATGGCGTACAGTGGATAATCACTTCCTCTATCTCCTCTGCCTTCAAGCCCGCATTTAAACCCGCATGTACATGTTCAGGCAGCTGATTCAGCGTTTGATTTGTACTCAGCACCGCCAAAGCTATTATCTCACGCTGCTGATCATTAAGCTGACTTCGGTTATAAATTTCACCATATGCAAATAACTCATAAAGATTTTCTAAATCATGATCAGCCTCATGCATCAGTCCGGCTTCACCATACAGCCGTTTAATCTTGTCAGCCGCCGTTCTCTCTCTGTCCATCATAACTATAATACCTTTCTGCCCATCTCATAGGCTTCACGCATGACAGGCATTGACTTGATTTCACCTTTTTTCCATGCACCGACCCCATAAATAACGCCCTTTTCCACAGGATCTTCTAAACAATCCGTGAAACCGCGGAAGCCTTCAATCGTTCTTGTCATCAGTGCCCGATCATTTTCCGCCGCGGCTAGAATATAATAGAATTCTTTATGGCTGATTTCCATATATCTTGCGCAGGCGCGGTCAATCAATGTTTTCATTTGAGCATTCATCGTATAAAAATAAACCGGCGTTGCCATTACCAAACCATCAGCCGCAATCATTTTCTTTAATATCATTGCCATATCATCAGCCTGCGGACAAGGCTTGCCAAACTCTGAGCATAAACCGCAGCCGGTACAATAATTTATCTTATAATCACACAAACACAGCTTTTCAACCTGATTGCCGGCGTCTAAAGCACCGCGCATAAATTCATCACATAACAAATCAGAATTTCCGCCTTTTCTCGGACTTGCCGATAGAATCAGTATATTTTTCATTTTTCACCCTCACTTATCTAAGCTTTTTCTCTGCCTTCATCAAACCTTTTTCATATTTATCAATTTTTTGATTTAAACGATCCAATGAAAGCTGCATTTCCTTCATTCTTTCCTGGAGCTGATGTCGCTGTTCAATCAATAATGCCTTGCGCGCGTCAATCGTTTCATCTCCCTTTTGAAACAAGGCTACATATTCAATCAACGCTTCGATCTGAACACCCGCCTTGCGCATACATTTCATTAACTCAATCCAGGCGCATGAATTTCATCATAATCACGTATGCCGCTTTTAGTTCTTGGTACCGGCGGTATTAAACCGATGCGTTCATAATATCGCAGGGTATCACTTGTAATATCATATTTCTTGCTGACTTCCGCTATTGTCATGCCATTACCTCCTTGTTAAGCTCATGATAACACTTGGAGTGCACTCCAAGTCAAGCCCCCTTCGATCTTTTTATACCTTATGTCAAAGATTAGGCAAACAAATCTACTTGACAACCTATATAATTAGCGATACTATTACTTAGTCGATTAATTATTAGTCGGTTAACTAAATGGAGGTTGTTCATGACACCACATGACATTATACGCAAAATACATGCTTTCAATCGTCTGCATGGCTGTGAAATAAGACGAATCATGGAAAGTGAAGGTTTATATTACGGACAGCTGCCGATTCTAGAAATCGTTTCTGAGAAAGGAAAATGCACTCAGAAAGAAATTGTTGAGGAATTAAAGGTTTCGGCGCCAAGTGTCGCTGTCAGCGTCAAACGGCTGGTTAAGCATGGTTATCTGATCAAAAGCAATGATGAAAAGGATCAGCGGGCAACCCTGGTCAGCATCAGTGAAAAGGGTCAGTCTGTCACAAATGCCTGCCGCAAAAAATTTAATGAACTGGATGATCGCTTATTTGCTGATTTCAGTGAAGCAGATAAGGAACAATTATCCGCGTTGATCGGTAAACTTAATCAACAACTTGAAAAGGAGGGACAACAATGATTAAAACATTGGCTAAATACCTGAAGGGGTATGAAAAATATGCGTTAGCCTGCATATTCTGTGTTGTTATAGAGGCTGTGTTAGAAATAATGATTCCTTTTATGATGGCTAAGATCGTCGATGTCGGCATTACCAACCGTGATTTGGATTATGTTATCAGGGTTGGCCTGCTGATGTTTGGGATGTCCCTGGTTTCGCTGCTTGCCGGAGCTGCCGGATCTTATCTGTCATCAAAGGCCGGCATGGGCTTTGGCTCACAGATCAGAAAGGCATTATTCGATAAAATTCAAGACTTTTCATTTTCCAATATTGATAAGTTCTCAACTGCTTCTCTGATTACCCGTGCCACTGCGGATACCAACAACGTGCAGAGAATGTTTCTGATGCTGAATAAGATGGCATTCCGAAGCCCGATCATGCTGGTTGTTGCTATTGCGATTGCAGCTACGATCAATTCACAGTTAGTCTTTATCTTCCTGTTGATCGTACCGATTTTAGGCTTTGCATTATACTTCATTATTCATAAAGCATTCCCTTTATTTGAAGCAATGTTAAAAAAATATGATGGTCTGAATGCGTCTGTTCAGGAGAACCTGACCAGTATTCGCGTTGTGAAAGCTTTTGTGCGTTCTAAATTTGAGAAAATAAAATTTAAAACCAGCAATGACGCTTTGATGGAAGCTTCGATCAAGGCTGAAAGCTTCATCATTTGGAACCTGCCAATCATGCAGTTTTCCACTTATTTATGTATTATTCTGATTCTTTGGTTCGGCGGCGGGATGGTGATGAATCAAACGATGCTGACAGGTGAATTGATGAGTTTTATCACTTATGTCACACAGATTCTCATGTCTTTAATGATGCTGAGCATGCTGTTTGTTAACTGTCTTATTTCCGGTGCTTCCGCTGAGCGTATCGTAGAAGTGCTTAACGAGGAAATCGATATCGTAAATTCAGCAAATGCCTATAAAGGGCCTTTATCCAGCGGTACCATTGAATTTAAAAATGTTTCTTTCAAATATAAAAAAGAAAGCGAGGACTATGTCCTGAAAAATATTAACCTGAGTATTCAATCAGGCGAAACTATCGGTATTATCGGCGGTACCGGTTCAAGCAAGACCACCTTTGTTCAGCTGATTCCGCGTCTATATGATGTCAGTGAAGGCAGTGTTTTAGTTGATAACCGCGATGTCAGAGAGATTGATGTGGTGACGCTTCGTGATGCCGTAGGTATGGTATTGCAGAAAAATGTCTTATTCAGCGGTACTATTGAAGAAAACCTGCGCTGGGGTAATGAAAACGCAGCGTTTGAAGAGATCAAAGAGGCTTGTATTGCTGCCTGCGCTCACGATTTCATTATGGATTTCCCTGATGGTTATCAAACACATCTCGATCAGGGCGGCACCAATGTATCAGGCGGTCAGAAGCAGCGTCTGTGTATTGCCAGAGCTTTGATTAAAAACCGAAAATCATCATTCTCGATGATTCCACAAGCGCTGTCGATACCGCAACCGATGCGTCAATCCGTAAAGCCTTTAATGAAACACTGTCTGAAACAACGACGCTGATTATTGCGCAGCGCATCTCTTCAGTACAAGATGCGGATCGGATCATTGTCCTCAATGACGGTATGATTGATGATATCGGTACACATGATGAATTATTAAGCAGAAACGCAATTTATCAAGAAGTTTATAATTCACAGATGAAAGGAGTGATCAGCGAATGAAAGCAGCAGCTAAACCACAAAACGGCGGCAAGACATTGCTGAGAATTCTTTCTTACTTATCAAGAAATCGGGTTCAGCTAGTTCTTGTAGTCATGCTGGTTATTCTTTCCAGCAGCGCACAGGTAGCCGGCAATTATTTTCTGAAGCCGATCATTAATGATTACATTATGCCAATGATCGGTGTCAGCAAGGCTGCCCGCAATTACAGCAGTTTTATTATGATGCTTTGCATGATGGCGGTTATTTATGTCGTCGGTATCTGTTCTTCTTATGCTTATAAATATTTAATGATGAAAATGAGCAATCGCGCATTAAATGAAATCCGTACTGATTTATTTAATAAAATGCAGGATCTGCCGGTTAAATATTATGACACTCATGCTCATGGTGAAATCATGTCCTGTTACACCAATGACGTGGATACGATCCGTGAAACGATGAGTGAAAGCTTTACAGCGGTTATTCAATCGTTAACAACGGTTATCGGCACATTTACCATGATGATGGTTTTATCGCCGTCACTGACGGTGATCATTGTGATTATGATGATTATCATGTTTCTGACGATCCGCACGATCGGCGGTAAATCAAGAATCTATTTCCGCCGTCAGCAGGCCGCAATCGGTAAAGTAAATGGATATGTAGAAGAAATGTTTGAAGGTGTTAAGGTCGTAAAAGTATTTAATCATGAAAAGAAAATCTGTGATACGTTTGATGACTTAAATAAACAGCTGCGTGATGAAGCGACGATTGCTAATACTTTGGCATCGATCATCATGCCGATCATGGGGAATTTATCCTATATCACTTATGCCTTGATTGCCGGTATCGGTGCGACACAGATCATCAGCGGCACTTTGGATGTTGGTTCATTAGCCAGCTTCCTTCAGTATTCCCGAAGCTTCTCACAGCCATTAGTCAATATGTCTCAGCAATTCAACAGTATTTTGGCGGCATTAGCCGGTGCGGAGCGAATCTTTGCGCTGATTGATGAAAAACCGGAAGTCGATGACGGTATTGTTACGTTAGTGAATGTTGAAGAAGTAGACGGTCAGCTTGTGGAATGTGAAAAACGAACAAATCGCTGGGCATGGAAGCATCCGCATGGTGATGAATTTACTCTTGTTGAAATGAAGGGCGATGTACGCTTCCATGATGTTGTCTTCGGTTATGAAGAAAACCACACGGTTCTGAAAAATATCAATCTGTTTGCGAAGCCGGGTCAAAAAATTGCCTTTGTCGGTTCAACAGGTGCCGGTAAGACAACGATTACGAATCTGATTAACCGCTTCTATGATATCAATAAGGGAAGTATCACTTATGATGGTATTGATATTAAGCTGATTAAAAAAGATGATTTGCGTACTTCTTTAGCCATGGTGCTTCAGGATACTCATTTGTTTACTGAAACGGTGATGGAAAATATTCGTTACGGTAATCTGAACGCAACAGATGAAGAAGTGATTGCCGCCGCGAAGCTGGCAAACGCCGATGGTTTTATCCGCCATCTGCCGCAGGGCTATCAGACAATTCTTACCGCTGACGGCAGCAATCTGTCACAAGGACAGCGGCAGCTGCTGGCAATTGCCAGAGCCGCGGTAGCAAATCCACCGGTATTGATTTTAGATGAAGCTACCTCTAGTATTGATACCAGAACAGAGGCCATCATTCAAGACGGCATGGATCGTCTGATGAAGGGACGGACCGTCTTTGTCATCGCCCACCGTCTGTCAACCGTGCGCAATGCGAATGCCATCATGGTTCTTGAGCATGGTGAAATTATTGAACGCGGTGACCATGAAGAGCTGCTTGCCCAAAAAGGCAAATATTATCAGCTTTGTACAGGAGCCGAAGAATTATCTTAGTAAATTGTAATATTACCTGGGAAATAAAAGAGTCTGATTCTATACCATTAATGATGGTCGATCAGACTCTTTTTCTAAATTATTATACTGCAATAAGCGATACTTAACGGTACCATGTGACTTTCTTTGGATCATAGCGATTTTGTAATTCCTTTACTTCATCAGGATAACCAACTGCCACGGCGGCAATTGGGATATAACGTTCATCGATTGAATAATAGTCCCGGAAATTTTTGATTCTTTCTGCTCTTGGGCCAATCGCGCACCAGCATGTGCCAAGGTTTAGATGTACAGCTTCCAGCAGCATGTTTTCAATTGCCGCCGCAGCATCAACATATAAATATTCATCCGGCTGTGAAGCTTCCCGGTCCCCCATTACAATGATAGCGCAGGACGCGGTTTTCATCATTCCTGTATATGGCTGAAGTTCAACCATTGAATTCAAAGCCTCACGGTTCTTTACAACTAAAAATCGCCACGATTGTGTATTGCGGGCCGTCGGCGCGCTCATGGCCGCCCTCAGCAAATCTTCAATTTTATCCTCTTCTACTTCCTGATCCGTAAATTTTCTAATACTTCTGCGCTTAACAATTTCTTCCAGCATCGGTACGCTCCTTTCATTTTATATGCTTAACAGCCGGCCATAAAGCCCTGTTCACCCTGAGCAGCCGCAGCCTCCGCTTCCTGAATGGACAGAAATACACGCTGATGCAGCTGATCGATATCGATCACAAACTGACCTTCACAGCCGCCATAGCTGTCAATACTAAAGGTCTGCTTATTCCCAATGCATTCCAGATCGATGATCCTGCCTGAGAAAATGACACCATTTATCAAATAATAGACACGCTGACCATTTTTGATCATTTGCCTCACCTCTTTATTAGCATACACAAAGATCAATATAAAAGCCATCAAAAATGACGGCCGAATTAAAAACGTACTCTTCTGGCTGCCCGCCATGAACAAAATACACAAAGGCATAACATAATACAAAGGTCAAAATGACCGCCGGCAGCATTACTATATCCACAGCCAGCAGCACTGCCTCTGCACAGATCAGCAAGCCGCCTAATACAAACAATACACCGCTCCAACGCTGAGTGACGGACCATGCAGCCTCATTTTTCAAACTCCAGTGAGTTCGCAGTCCATTGCCTGAATTCAGCTTTGATTTATGAAACATAAAGCCAACCGCTATCATCAGCAGACCAAACAGCAGAGAGAGATAGCGCAGCAGACTGATCGGGGTCAAGCCTTGGTTCATATAACCGATATAGGCAAGCACATAAAGCATTGTCAGATTTACTGCCATCAGCGGCAATAAGGAACAAAGCCAAGCCTTGCTGGAAGCTTCGGTGTATTTCACGATGCTAAACCAATACCGCCCAAAAACAAAGAGACCACAAAAAATATCAGCAGTTCAAAGACTGAACCAATCCGATCCGCAGCACCAAATAAATCAAAATGCATCGGTATCTGAAAGGGAAATAATATAAATGCAAAGATAAAACCAATCAAAGGCAGTATCATTAATAAAATCAAAACATTCTTTCTAGTATTCATCCTATCAACTCCATATATCTAACATTATACTCAAATTCAAGGTAAAATGGCAGTATGATTTACAAATTCATAATCTTTTGTAAATATTAAGAAACAAATTTAAAAAGAATGCTTTATAATAATGACAATCGTTGACTGGAGATGAAGAAATGAAAAAAGTAAATATACGTACCGCGGTACCTGAAGATACACCGCTGATTCATGATTTTATTATGAAGCTTGCACAGTATGAAAAAAAAGAAAATGAAGTAAAAGCAACTCCTGAACTGTTATATGAAAGTCTTTTTGTCCGCCATCAGGCAGAAGTGCTGATTGCGATGAATGACGAACAGCCTGTTGGATTTGCCCTTTATTTCCATAATTTTTCTACCTTCTTAGGCAAAGCCAACCTCTACCTTGAGGATTTATATGTCGATGAGGCTTTCCGTCATCAAGGCATCGACTCACAATTATTTAAAAGGCTGGCAGAAATTGCGGTTGAGCGAAACTGTGAGCGATTGGATTGGTGGTGTCTTGACTGGAATGCTTCCGCAATTAAGTTTTATACGCAGAAGCTGCATGCTGAACCAATGCATGAGTGGACCGTTTACCGTCTTTGTGATAAAGGCTTGATGCAGCTTGCCAAGGAGCCGTTACTTTGAAGAAAAAGCTGATGATCATCGGCATCATATTTTTGCTGATTGTTGCATATGCTTTATTTATCGAGGGTAAAATGTTGAAAATCTATACTTATGAATTAAATAAAACAGAAAAAAATAAGCCTTCCTTTAAGGTGATCCAGCTTTCTGATATTCATTTAAGCGACAGCTTCACATTGGATAATTTAATAAAGCTGACAGCCAAGGTCAATGAACAAAAGCCTGATCTTGTTGTCTTTACCGGTGATCTGGTTGATCATTTCGCAAGCTTTGATCATTTAGATGAAATAGCACCGATCCTTGCTGACATCAGCGCCCCCTTGGGCCGTTATGCGATTTGGGGCAATCATGATTATGGCGGCGGCGGGGTTCGTTACTATGAGCAGATCATGAACGATGCCGGTTTCACCCTGCTGCAAAACAGCGGTGAATTAATTCCCATAAACGATCAGCACACACTCTGGCTCGCCGGGCTTGATGACGGCTTGTTGGGTGATCCTGACTTAAGTCTGATTCCCGCAGCCGATGCCGATTACAATCTCCTGCTGCTGCATGAACCGGATCTTGCCGATACCGGCTCAACCAACGGTTATCAGCTCTTATTAAGCGGCCATTCGCACGGCGGTCAGATATCACTGCCTTTCTTTATTCCTTTTACACCGCCATTGGCAAGACACTATAAACGCGGTTTTTATGATATGAATGATCAAACGACCAAGCATTATGTCAATGCCGGCATCGGCACAACCAAGCTGCCGATCCGCTTTATGAATCCTCCGCAAATTGCCGTATTCACTATCTATCTTTAAATCAAACAGGGACTGAACTGCATAAGACAGTCCTTTTTTCTTATTTACAATGTTTAACATTGACAATTGTACACACCAGGAGTATATTTCTACATATAATAGTTAGTAAGCTAACTAATTAAGGAGGGATTAGATGAAACTGCCTTTATATTTGACAGTGTTCAAAACGCATAACGCATTGAAAAACTGTACCAGACCCAGAATGGCTGTCTATGGCCTGTCACCGGGTCAGCCTAAGATTCTGCGTTATTTATCAAAGCGAGATCATTGGATGCAGAAAGAGCTGGCAAATGCCTGTGAAATCAGCGCCGCTACCGTCAGCACTCTTTGTCTAAGATGGAAGAAGCCGGATTGATTACCCGCAGTGAAGATCAGGATGACCGCCGGGCCGGCAGTATCAGTATAACGGAAGCTGGCCGCAAAGCTATTGAAGCATGGAATGAAGAATGTTTCACGATTGAAGCACGCGGTCTTCAGGGATTCAGTGAAGAAGAAAAGACGGCTTTTGCTGATTATTTAAGCCGAATGTACAAAAACTTAAGTGGTAAAGAAATAGAATAGGAGATCGCAGCATGCTTAAAAAATTTTTTGTCTATTTTTAAAGATTATAAAAAGCATTTGATTTTTGCGGCTGTCTGTGTCATGCTTGAAACCTTGTTTGAATTGATTATTCCGCTGATTATGGCAGATATCATCGATATTGGAGTGGCAAATCAAGACACACAGCTGATTTTAATTAAAGGTGCGCAAATGATATTCTGCGCGCTGATATCACTGGCGCTGGGCATGGCCTATGCGCGGTTTGCGGCAACGGCCGGTCAAGGGTTTGGCAGTGAGCTAAGAAAAGCTGAATATCAAAAGGTGCAAAGTTTTTCCTTTGCGAACACCGATCATTTTTCTACCTCATCCTTAGTTACCCGTCTGACCAGTGATGTCAATGTCTTACAGACAGCAATATCTTCCGGCATCCGGCCGATTGTCAGAGCTCCGTTTATGCTGGTTACCGCCTTAGGCATGGCAATCATGATCAACAAAGATTTAGCCGTTGTTTTTATGGTTGCACTGCCGGTATTGGGAACCATTCTTTTTCTTATTGTAAGGACATTGAGACCGCTTTACGGCAAAATGCAGAAAGCCGTTGATTTAGTCAACCGTGTCATTCAGGAAAATCTGATTGCCATTCGGGTCGTTAAATCCTATGTGCGCGGTACTTATGAAAAAGAAAAATTTGAAGAGGTGAATTTTAATCTGCAGACAACCTCTGAAAAAGCTTTCCATTTCGCAGTATTAAATATGCCCGCCTTCCAATTTGTCATGTATTCAACCATTATTGCGATTCTTTGGTTCGGCGGCCAGATGATTTTTGTCGACAATATGAAGGTGGGTGAATTAACCGGCTTCTTAAGCTATGTGCTGCAGATTTTAAATTCTCTGATGATGATTTCCAATGTCTTTATGATGCTGACCCGCTCCATCGCTTCAGCGGCCCGTATCCAAGAGGTCTTTGAGGAAGTGCCGAGTATCCAAAGTGATGAAAGCAAACCGCTGACAGTTAAAAACGGAAACATTGACTTTGACCACGTTTATTTTAAATATAAAGAAGCGGCTCAGGAATATGTGCTTTCAGATATTAATCTCTCCATTAAAGCCGGGCAGACAGTCGGTATCATCGGCGGCACCGGTTCAGCTAAAACATCGCTGATTCAGCTGATTCCCCGGCTTTACGATGTATCCAAGGGAGCGGTGTTGATTGATGGGGTGAATGTGAAGGAATACCCAATCAAACATCTGCGTGATGCCATCGGTGTCGTGCTTCAAAAGAATACGCTTTTCAGCGGTACGATCCGTGATAATCTGAAATGGGGCAATGAATCTGCTGATGATGAAGAATTGATGGCGGCATGCCGAATTGCCTGTGCCGATGAATTCATCGAACGCATGCCAAAGCGATTGGATACCGATCTCGGTCAGGGCGGCGTCAATGTTTCCGGCGGTCAGAAACAGCGGCTTTGTATAGCCAGAGCCTTACTAAAGAAACCCAAGGTGCTGATTTTTGATGATTCCACAAGTGCGGTTGATACAGGTACCGAAGCAAAGATCCGCAATGCATTAAATCATGAGCTGAAGGATACGACAAAGATCATCATCGCTCAGCGGATTTCCTCTGTCCTGCATGCTGATCAGATCATTATTCTTGAAGGCGGTTATGTAAATGCCGTCGGCACTCATGAAGAGCTTTTAAAAACAAATCCGATTTATCAGGAAATCTATTCATCACAAAAGGAAGGGGCTGAGTTATAATGGCAAGACAAATGAATTATAAACGGCCTAAGGATTTGAAACGTACAGCAACCAAACTGTTGGCTTATCTCGGCAATCATAAATTCGCTATGTTTATTGTCGCAATCCTTGTCATTCTTTCTGCCGGAGTTAATCTGGCTGGTACCTACATGCTGAAACCAACGATTAATTCCTTTATTCTGACTAAAGATCTAACAGGTCTGATGAAGATGGCTGCCACGATGGGCGGTATCTATTTAGCCGGTGTTTTATGTACGCTGGGCTATACACAGCTGATGGTAAAAATGGCCCAGCAAATTATTAAAGAGATCCGCAGTGATCTGTTTGCGAAGACACAAAATCTGCCGCTTCGTTATTTTGACGCCCGCACCCACGGTGAACTGATGAGCCGGTTCACAAATGATATCGATGTTGTCGCAGATGCGCTGAATAATTCTTTTACGGCGGTCATTAATAATTTTGTGATGATAACCGGCACCGTCATCATTATTGTTGTCTTAAACTGGCGATTATCCATCGTCGTACTGATTGCGATGCTGCTGATGACTTTGTTTATTCAAACCAGCGGTAAAAAAGCAAGCATTATTTCAATAAGCAGCAGAAATATATCGGCTCTCTGAATGGTTTTATTGAAGAAATGGTGGAAGGTCAAAAGGTTGTAAAGGTATTTAATCATGAAGAAAAAGATTTTGAGGAATTCACCAGACGCAATGAGCTGCTGCGTGAATCAGCCACCGAAGCGCTGACTTATTCAGGTATCATGGTACCTGTCGTTGTCAGCATGTCCTATCTGAATTATGCGATATCAGCGATGATCGGCGGCTTTTCTCAATTGCCGGATTGATGGATCTCGGTTCCTTGGCAGCATATCTTGTCTATGTCCGACAGACGGCGATGCCGATCAATCAGTTTACCCAACAAATCAATTTTTATTCTGGCAGCTATGTCCGGTGCGGAAAGAATCTTTGAAATGATGGATGAAGCTGAAGAAATCGATCAGGGCATTGTAACCCTTGTTCGGGTCTGCAAAGATGAAAACGGTGTGATGCATGAATGTGATAACTACACAGGTCATTGGGCATGGCGGCATCCGCATTCTGACGGTTCGGCTGAGCTGGTTGAACTGAAGGGAGATGTACGCTTTAAAGATGTCGTATTCAGCTATGACGCAGGCCATGAAATTCTGCATGGTATCAATCTATATGCGAAGCCAGGTCAAAAGATTGCCTTTGTCGGCGCTACCGGTGCCGGTAAAACGACTATTACAAATCTGATCAATCGCTTCTATGAAGTGGACAGCGGCAGTATTACCTATGATGGCATTGATGTCAGATTGATTAAAAAGATGATTTGCGCCGCTCTTTAGGCATGGTACTGCAGGATACCCATTTATTCACCGGTACGATCGCCGACAACATTCGTTACGGCAGCCTCTATGCCAGCGATGAGGACGTCATTAAGGCAGCCAAGCTGGCTAATGCTGATTCCTTTATCCGGCGTCTGCCTGACGGCTATCAAACAATGCTGCACAGCGACGGCGCGAATCTCTCACAAGGTCAGCGTCAGCTGCTTGCGATTGCGCGAGCCGCGATAGCCGATCCACCGGTACTGATTCTTGATGAAGCTACCAGTTCAATCGATACAAGGACCGAAAAACTGATCGAAAAAGGTATGGATTCCTTAATGGAGGGACGCACCGTCTTTGTCATCGCCCACCGCTTATCAACCGTCCGTAACGCAAAAGCGATCATGGTTCTCGATCAAGGCCGTATTATTGAACGCGGCAGTCATGATGAACTGATTGCTCAGGAGGGTACTTACTATAAGCTGTACACCGGTCAGTTTGAATTATCATAAGCCGCTCCCCTCTTTAATACCGTTAATGTTTATGAAATATTATCAAAAATAGGCTAAAATATTTTCGTAAAATAAGGTATAATAGATAAGTATAGAAGTTTGAAGGGGGATACTCATGCGCAGCTCCAAAGCCGAAATTGAAAAAAGACGTGAAAATATCATCACTTATCTGCTGGAAAATGGTGAATCAAACATTGAAGACATTGCCAGCTACCTTTCTATTTCAACCTTAACGGTACGCAGAGATATCGAAGAATTCAAAGCGAAATCAAATAATTGGTCAAAAAAACGGTAATCTGAAGCTAAATGATGATTTTAAGCTTAAATTAAAACAAAATAAATATTCGCGTGAACGCAAAGCCATTCAGAAAGAAGCGGCCCGGCATGTCGATGAAAATGATGTATTGTTTATAAATACCAGCTATACAGCATTAGGTACCGTCAAATATATCAAGGATATACACTGTACCATCATTACGAATAACACCAACATTGTCAATATTGAACGTGATAAGTCCATTGTAGCCCTGCTTACCGGCGGTGAGATCCGTGAACCCCGAAGCTCAATTGTCGGTGAAATTGCTTATAATACAATCTCACAGATCAAAGCCAACAAGTGTATTATTGGTGTTGATGGCATCAGTCTTGAAAGCGGATTGAGTTCATCTGTTCTGCATGAAGCCAGCATCACCGAATTGATGCTTAAATGCTGTACCGGTGAATGCTTTGTCGTTGCCAGCAGCGAACGGATCAATAAAACCGACCGTTTCTTCTGCGGCAGTTTGGATCTGGTGGATACTATCATCACCGATAATAAGGTTGATATGCTGGCTGTTTATGAATTCAGACGCCGCGGTATCGAGGTCATCATCGTTAACCCGGATAAAGCTTAATAAAACTGCCAAAGGGCAGGTTTTTATTTCATCGCTGTGCGAGCAAGTGCACAGTTGAAAGGATGAATTATAGAATTGACGCATTTTTTAGTTTCTCAGTAATTTCCGCTTCTGAGAGAACATTCTGCAGTCCGATAATCCGTGTCTTACCGCCATGATTAAATGATCCTTCAAATGACAGCGGACAGAGGATGACATCATAATTAGCCGCTGATGAGATAGCGTCACCGACACTGGTATGATCAATTTGCGCCTCAACCTGATGCTTTTTAAAAATAGCTTCTACCTTCATTTTAATCAGCATGCTTGAACCCATGCCATTGCCGCAGGCAACCATAACCTTTAACATAATTTAATTCTCCTTTATGTGATTGTAATAAACTGCTTTATGCTTACGATAGTAAAGCTGATTTAAGACCAGTAAAGCGATGATAGCGATAATTGCGCCTCCGTACGGCCCGACAAAATTAATCAGCACCATCAGACCCGCAAAGAAGGTATTGTTGTCAAAGAAAGCCGGCCACGCAGAAAGTGAATAACCGCCGACCCCTTTCACAAACATAATCATCACAAATGAGATCAGCACTTGGAATAATCCATTCAGCATTGAACATAGGATAGCCGCATTTTTACCGCCGCGTTTGTTGGCATAGATCGCGATGGTTGCGTTGTCAAAAAACAATGGCACAAAGCCCGGCACCAGAAACAGCGGTGATTTGAAGATCAACAGACCGGCAATGGCTATTAACTGACCGAAAAAACCGAAAATAAAGCCAATTAAAGGAACATTAGGATGTGCATAATTGAACGCTACCGCACAGTCAACAGCCGGCATTGAACCTTTGATCAGCTTTTGCGAGATACCCTCAAAGGCTTTCATCAGCTCTGCCACAAACATTCTGACACCGGCTAACAAGATATACATATACACTGAGAAATAGATACATTTTGTAATAATATAAACGATGAATAAGGTTGTGGAGGTAAATGTCGAATCAATTTCGCGCATGGCCGGCTCCCCAATCACAAGCATCAGACCGCCAAAGAAAATGGTCATCAGAATCGCTGTCGATACGACATTATCCTTAAAAATTGATAAGAAGCCCGGCAGCTGAATATTTTCTACGCTATCCTCAGGTTTGCCAAAGAGACCGGCAATCTTGTCAGTAAACCAGATTCCCAGCATCTCCTGATGACCGATTGCGAAACCCGCCCCGCCGGTCAGATTCTGAGTTGCTTCAACGGTGATATTAGAACCGACAGCTGCCCAGACGCCACACAGCGCGCCGAATAAAATGGTGAATCCCATATTGCGGGCAGCCGGACATACTAAATAGACCAGCCACATGATCAAAGTTGTATACCCCTGCAGTGTATGACCGGTTACATATAATGTACGGCAGCGCGTCCATTTATTAAGAATAACTAAAATGAAGTTAACAGCGATTGAAATGGCAAAAGCAAACATTGTCCAGACAACCGCACCTTCAATAGAAAATAAACCGTGTCCCCATACATCTGTCCCATTAGGAAATATGTGTCGACAACCGCCGCTTCCATTTGAAACTTTGTACCCAAAGCATCAATGATCGGTTTAAATGTACTGGTCAGACCGCCGGAACCAATGTTTAAGATAAAGAAACCGACAGCGTTTTAATAAAACCGGCCAGCGCTTCATGAAACGGCTTCTTCATCGCAAGCAAACCGATAAATACCATGATTCCAATAAAGTATGCAGGCTGAGTAAGAATGTTACTCGACAGCATTTGTAAGAATGTAAACATAGCTTCTACCTCCTTTTGTTTGAACTATTTGTTTATGGTTTCAGTATAGCGCTTACATCTTACATCGTCAATCATTTTATGATAATTTTATCATATAAATAATAAATTAATCATATAATTTACATTTTTTACCTATTAATTCCGTTAGATTCGCTGTTTTATTATAATTTATACCATATTTTATCTTAAATTCATTGAAAATAATCCATGGTTGTGCTTATAATGAGACTAGTTAATCAACTATAAAGGAGGTATATATTTATGAAAGATGTTTATGCAGGCAATCTGACTTCACCAGAATTTGCAAAGGCAGTTAAGGAATGCAAGGCCGTTATTCTGCCCATTGGCTCATGTGAGCAGCATGGTCATCATATGCCCTTGGATACTGACAATCTGATTGGCAGCTATTTGGCTATGGAAACGGCCAAGCGCTGTCACTGTCTGGTGATGCCGGCACTCAATTACGGACAGGTATGGTCAGCCAGAAAATTTCCCGGCACGATTGCTCTCAGCACCCATACTTTAATCAGCATGATTAAGGAAATTGTTATATCTCTGCAGGCGCATCACGTCAGAAACATTATATTATTAGCCGGACATAACGGTAATTCAAACGCGTTAAAAGAAGCCGCCCGGCAGCTGCTTGATGAATATCAATGGGAGAATGTGTGGTATATTTGTGCCGAAATCGATTCATCCTTGATGAAACTTATGGAAACGCCAATTCCCTGCGGCTGTGTCCATGCCGGCGAGATGGAGACATCTATGCTTTGGCAATCCGCCTGATTTGGTTCATATGGAAAGGGCAACCGCTGAGTTTCCAACGCTGCCCCCGGATGCAAAGTATCGGCCGGTGAGTTGGGAGCATTTTATTGAAAGCGGCTCTTTTGGTGATGGCGGCAAGGCAACTGCTGAGAAAGGTAAGGCTTTGCTTGAATCTTCAATTCAAAGCGCTGTGCGGCTGATCAATGAAATCATTCCCGACTGAACAGATCAAACTGGCTGTTTTTGATATTGATGACACCCTGCTTCCCCGCGGCCGCTCTGTACTTTCATCACCAACTAAAAAAGCCATTCATCAGCTTCATGAAAATGGCATTATCACTATCCCTGCCACAGGCCGAGGCAGTTATAATACACCCGTGGAAATTATTGATGTACTTAAGCCGCCCTTTCTCATAACCATTAACGGTCATATCGTATTAAAGCACGATAAGATTATCTGGTCAGCGGCCATAAACCGTCAGGTTATCAGTGAATTATGCGCTTTCTGTTTCAGCCATCATCTGTCGCTGATATATAAGACAAGGGACAGCTATCAGCACGTTTTAGAAGCAAGCCTTGATAAGTCTGCCAATCGGGAACTGTCATCCAAAGACATATACGGTTGTTTTCTCATACCGCCGCCGAACTTTCCGATTGCCTTGCTTGCGGATCAATTCCCTACATTAGTTTTTACTAAGGGAGGAAACGGATATGATGTCTATGGCAGTGACGCCGACAAATCGTTTGGCATTGAATTAGTTTTAAAGCAATTGAATCTAAATTGGAAAAATGTGTTGTGCTTTGGCGATGCGGAAAATGATCTACCTATGATACAGAAGGCCGGGTTAGGGGTTGCGATGGGTAATGCCTGCGGCAGTTTAAAGGTGGCTGCGAATGCGGTTTGCGGAAGTGCTGATGATGATGGAATTGCTGACTTTCTGAATCAGCTGCTCGGCCATAAAATCAAGAATAAAAAATAGAAAAAATCGTGCTGCCACGATTTTTATTATATGTTAAGCTATCGCCCGCTTAAGCCATGGCGCAGCCTTTAATAAAATATGTCAACTATGATCATATCTGTTTTTGCGCACCCGGCAATGCTTCAGCAGCATCAAGCCGGTTAAAATAACCGTTGTTTCAACAGCTTCCTTGATGACCGCCGACAATTCACTGAAATATCCCTGATGGGCCGATTCAGGATTTTGATAATACAAAAGCCGCCCGAAATATCCGAGGTGCCGGCATGATGCCGATTCCGCATGCTTTATGGAAATGGGATACTGAAAATATTCCTGAAGCATAGCGGATAAAATAATACTTATGCCTGATTGATTTCTAACAGGTGCCAAATTGCCTTAGCTACACCGTCATGCGCCGCATCATCACTGATCCAGTCCGCATGGCTTTTTACATATTCACTCGCATTTCCCATCGCGATTCCGCAGCCTGCCTGTTCAAGCATTTTCAAATCATTGGTAGAGTCACCGATTGCCGCCGCCTCATGCCATTCCAGATTGAATTTATCAAGCAATATCTCAATTGCCCTAGCCTTATCATTATCAGCGCGAAACACATCAAAAACATGCTCAGCGATCTTATCACAGCGCAGGTTGGGTGTGACATTGACAAAATCAACTAATGCCTGTTCATCCTCAGCAACCACAACACCATTATATGGCATATTATGCAGATGCCGGGTATGTGTTGGATCATCCTTAATGATCGTACAGCCTTCCTTCACATGTGTTCTGAAAAAGTCCTCGATTTTATCAAAACGATGATAACCATAAGAGAAATCGTCAAAATGAAAACACAGACCGCACTCATGTGCCTGTGCATAATCCCAAATCATTTGGAAATCATGAAGACTCATCGGATTTTCAAACAAAGCCTGACCATTCTTCTCTTCAATATAACCGCCGTTTAAATTAATTCTGGCATCAAAGTCAATTAAATCGGTGATTGCTTTTGTATGAATCGGCGGCCGTCCGGTACACAGCACACATTGTATTCCATGGTGCTGTAAATCAGCAATCGCGTCAATAGAGCTTTGAGCCACGATACCCTTGCTTGTTTCAACTAATGTTCCATCTACATCGATAAATACAATTTTAATTTTCATCTTCATCCCTCATTCAAATTTAATCCTATTATAGCACATCTCAGACAAGAAAAACTGCCGCATTAACCGGCAGAATTCACTTTCATCGTTTGCTGGGACTGCTTTTTACGCATTTCCATTTCTTTTCCTTTGTAACATTTTGAATCAAGCCAACTGCTTTCACCGACTTACCGTTTTCATCCTTAACGGCTGTCAGCGTAATATGATTCCAAACAATGCTGTCATCACCATATGTGCCTGAATCGTACAGCTTGCCTGATCCTTACCCTCATAGATATCCTGATACATCTGAATAAAATCATCCTCATACCCTTCACATACCGAACCCTGTTCAATAAAACCCTCAGGCGCATTTACCACACAGTCAGATAAACCAAAATCATCCTGTGTGTGTTTTGCATAATAAGCAGTACGAGCAGCGATATCTAATTCAAAAATCGTATCGCGGCCGGATTCCATCGTTAAATAGAACCGTTTTTCAGCCAGCTTCAATTCTTCGATAGTTTCCATATAATCACTGACATCAGATACTGATGCATAATAAATATCTTTATTATTAATCTCGGAAAGATAAAACAGCCGAATTTTGACCCATAAAACTCCTTTGAAGAATACCGGCGTACAATTACCTCTGAACCTTTATCACCATTCTCACTGGCCTTTAAAAGCGCAGACATCATCAGCGGCCGATCTTCCTCAAAAATTGGTAATTCATCATGCTTATAAAAATCCGTCATATCATGTTCACACATTAAATTATAATATTGCTCATTAGCCTTCATGACACGAATATCATGTCCGTCATAGGAATAGAGTACAACCTGTCCCAAGATATTATTCAGCAATGCCTCCGACATCATATCCTCATGAAAGAGATCCTTAAAATTCAGCTGCCAGTCTTCCAATGTTTTCTGATTCAAGTGATCACGAACATCGATCTTACTCTCATCACTGATCAATTCCTCAAAAGCAGTCAGCTGCAGCGGCCGATAATAATAAAAGCCCTGAGCATAAACACAGCCGATACCCAGCAGAAAATCAACTTGTTCACGATTTTCAACACCTTCCGCAATTACCTTAAGATCAAGCCATTTAGCCATATGTACCACAGATTCCACAATATCCTTGCTTTTGCGGTCATTGTTGTCAAGAAAACGCATATCCAGTTTCAGCACATTGATGTTGATATCCTTTAATATATTTAATGAAGAATAACCACTCCCAAAATCATCCATAGAAACAGTAAAGCCTTCATTCATCAGCTGACTGATTACCTGAATAATTTCATCGGTCCGGCTGCTGTATGCACTTTCTGTCACTTCGATTTCCAGCCAGGCGGCGTCAAGTTCATATTTATCAGCAAGTGCTTTGATCATCGCAAAAACATCCATGCTGAAAATATCACTCCGCGATACGTTGACCGAAAGCGGCAGCACTGATAACTCCTGCTGCTTGCGCTGATGCAGCCATCGCGCGGCCTGTTCCCATACATAGGCGTCCAATTTCTTAATAAACCCATTCCGTTCAAATAAAGGAATGAAGACCGTAGGCGGGATCAGTCCTTTTAATGGATGATTCCAGCGGACCAATACTTCACCGCCGACAATCAGTCCGGTTTTCATATTGCATTTTGGCTGAATATAAATCTCAAATTCATGATTAGCCAGTGAAGTTTCCACATTATTCAGCAGATCCTGCTCCTCAATCAAAAGATTGCGCATGCTGTCATTATACCAAGCCAGATGATGCACATAATTTCCTTTCACGGATTTGCCGGCCATCACTGAACGGTCACACATCAGACTTGCGCGGATACTGCGGTCAGTGATCTCATAGATGCCGATAGCCGGGATGATTTCCATAGTAAGCAGATAATTCCGGCAGATGTCAACAATCTTATCCGCCGCCTTTTCACCGCCGTTTTTTGATGGCAGAAAGATTGCGAAAACATCAGAACCAATGCGTGAGAAACAGCTGTTTTCACAAGCCAGCTCAGCCTGCAGCTGATGGGCCAGATATTGCAGCAGCGCATCCCCCTGTTCAGTCCCATAAAAATCATTAATTAAACGAAACCGTTCAATATCTATAGTAATGATTTCGAAGACTTCATCAGGCGCTGCATCTAAAATCTGTTGGATGGTTTCATAAAAGACATGTTTATTACAGACACCGGTCAGTGAATCATAATCACGATAAAACCGCAGCTGTTCTTCAAGCTGCCTGATCTGCATTTCTAATGATTCAATATTCTGACTTGTCATAGCTATCTCCTTGTCAAATTCACGACACTATCATTTTAACATTATCAATATAAATATGAACCTGAAATCGGTGTCTAAAATGGGGTTTTGAGACACTTTTTTTGCCGTTTCAGATAATCGGCCTGATTTATGAATAAAAGCACCGCTTGTATTTTAATAAAAACCCTCCTATACTAAAACCAGAGAGTGAGGAAGCGCATGACATACAAAAGAACGCTAATGCAGTATTTTGAATGGTATCTGCCCGCCGATCATACGCTGTGGAAACGTGCCGCACATCAAGCCGAACAGTTAAAAAATGATGGTATTACAACTTTATGGCTGCCGCCTGCTTATAAAGGCAGTGCCGGTGATAAGGATGTCGGCTATGGTATTTATGACTTGTATGATTTAGGTGAATTTGATCAGAAAGGCAGCATTACTACAAAGTATGGCACAAAAGATGAATACATTGAAGCCATTAAGTGTTTGCATGATAATCAGATTGAAGTGATTGCGGATGTGGTGATCAATCATAAAATGGGTGCTGATGAAACTGAAGAAGTAATGGCACATGAAGATGCCGGCAATAACCGCAGCAGTGAAATCAGCGGCAGCCATATGATTACTGCTTGGACTAAATTTACCTTTCCTAACCGCCATGCAAAGTATTCTGCTTTCACATGGAATTGGAAGCATTTTGACGGCACTGATTGGGATCAGAAAACACAGCGCAGCAGTATTTATCAATTTGAAGGTAAGGAATGGGATCGCAATGTGGATCAGGAAAATGGCAATTATGATTATTTGATGGGCTGTGACCTTGATTTCAGCTGTCCTGAGGTACGCGGAGAATTGAAAAAATGGGGCAGCTGGTTTTTGGCTTTCACTAAAATCGATGGCTTTCGTATGGATGCGTTAAAACATATTGATGCCTGCTATATTCCTGAGTTTTTAAATGGAATGCGCGGCCAGTACCCTAACCTATATGCTATTGGTGAATACTGGAACAGCGATGTTAATGTTTTGCTTGATTACCTTCATAAGACCGGCAATGTCTGTCATTTATTTGATGTGCCTCTGCATTATCAGCTTGAAAGAGCCTCTAAATCAAAGGGTAATTTTGATATGCGGACAATTTTTGACAATACCCTGCTTCAGCTTGACCCTCAGCATGCGATCACCTTTGTGGACAATCATGATACGCAGCCGCATCAGGCACTGGAATCATGGGTTGATGGTTGGTTTAAGCCGATTGCCTATGCACTGATACTCCTTCATCCAAATTCAACACCTTGTGTATTTTATGGTGATGTGTATGGCATTCCCCATGATGATATTGCCCCGGTAGATGAATTACAGCGGCTGCTGTTAATAAGAAAAGAGGCTGCGGTAGGGCTTTGGCATGAATACTTAGATGATACGAATATCATCGGCTGGACGCAGGAAGGTGAATCACAGGGCGGATATGCAATGCTGGCAAGTGACGGTACCGGTGGTGAGAAGGTCATGTTTGTAGGACTTGCCCATGTTGGTGAAGAATATCTTGACGTCATGAATCATCGTGATGAAGTCATCGTAATTGATCAGGATGGAAACGGGCGCTTTCTTGTCGACGGTGGTTCTGTTTCCGTCTGGCTGCCGCGTTCTGCCTATGAAAAAATCATGATTGAAATACAATAAACTTAAAAGGGACAACGAACTGTCCCTTTTGTTTACGCTTATGAATTTTATGTTATGGTATAGTTTTATAATTGAGAAGGGGCATGTACCCCTTATTTTTATTAAGAGATTGCTTGGAAAAAAACAATGAATTACCCAAATAATGTAAAAAAGGCTTACACATCCATTTTTTGTTAATTGTGCATCTATATCAAATTAATTCATAAAGGGGAGATTATTTTTTAAACATGACTTAAGCTGTCTTGTTTATGCGGTATAATTAACAATACAGATTACTTTTATTAATCTAAGATCGGAGACAGCCATGAAAGAAAACAGATATTTTCAGATGGTTTATTTATTATTAGAAAAGGGCACGATGACAGCTCCGCAATTGGCGGCATATTTTGAGGTATCCGTAAGAACCATTTACAGAGACATCGATATCCTAAGCGCTGCCGGTATTCCTATCTATGCCAGTCAAGGCAGGGGCGGCGGTATCTCAATCCAAGATAATTATGTGCTTAAGAAATCGATGCTCAGTCAAGAAGAACAGAAACACATTCTCATGGCTTTACAAAGTATGCAAATGATTGAAGGAGAATCTGCGAAATCACTTTTATTGAAATTAAGCAGCGTATTTCAAAGGGAACATGTTGACTGGCTGGAAATTGATTTTTCAAGCTGGACCAAAAGCGGTGCCGGCAAAGTCCTCTTTCAGACGCTTCAAAACGCAATCCTAAAAAGCCGAAAGGTCATGTTCCTTTACTGCAATGGCAGGGGAGAAGTCATCGAGCGAATCATCGAACCGCTGAAGCTGGTTTTTAAAAGCTATGATTGGTATGTCTATGGCTTCTGTACGCTCCGCAATGACTTTCGCTTTTTTAAATTAACCAGAATCCGCAAGCTTACCTTGTGTGATGAAGACTATGATCGGCCAATTCCCGATCAGCTTTTTAAGGAATCCGAAAATTTCGCAATGGATATGATCCAAGTGACACTTGTCTTTGACCCCTGCATGGCATTTCGAATTTATGATAAGTTTGATGATGAAATCACCAAAATGCCTGACGGTCATTTATTAGTAGAAACATATATGCCTGATAATAATTTGTTATACAGCTATATTCTGTCATGCGGAGAGAACGTGGAAGTGATCAAGCCGCAAAGCGTCCGCGAAAAAATAGCTGCAAGAGCACGAAACATTGTGGAAAAATATAAAACATGACACTGGGTTGCAAGTTCAATATGATATTCTATGAATGTCATACAGCAAAATTGCCCAATTGCGTAATGACAGATCGGAGCCAATACTATGGAAAAAGCTTTAGTCATCATTGACATTCAAAATGATATTACCAAGAATTACAAAGAAATAATCGATAAAATTAATCAAGCAATTGATTGGGCAGCCGCAAAGGGAATGCCTGTGATTTATATCCGTCATGAGAATTTATCAAGTAAAACCAGAACATTTAAGCCAGGCACTGCCGGTGCTGAATTAGCCCCTGATTTGAAAATCGTGTCAGAGAATGTATTTACTAAAGATAAAGGAAATGCCTTAACCAGTGCAGAATTCAGGGCCTTTATCGAAAAGCATACCATTAATGAGTTTTATATTACCGGTGCCGACGCTGCCGCCTGTGTAAAATCAACCTGTTACAATATGCGCAAAGCTGATTATAAGGTAAATGTATTGAAGGAGTGCATCACCAGTTATGACAAAAGAAAGCTTGATGAAATGCTGAATTATTATGAAAGCAAGGGCTGCACCCTGCTGAGCTTAGAAGATTTAACCTAACATTAAGGACGCAGATGCTCGGCGGCAATCTGCAGTTCCTGCGTCGCAGTCTTCCAGTTAAATGTAATTTTAACGATCCGCTGTTCATAACAAATGATATATTCATTTAAGAAAGGCTGATCATTATGATATAGCTGATAAACAGTATCCGCCTGCCAGAGCGAAGCGTCGGCTTCCTGCCAGTATGCGTTGTTGTTTAGATAGATATGCCGAAGTTCATTCAGACAGGCTTCATAAAGCCAGTCTGCCTTGATATCAACAATTTCATAGGTGAGCTGCGGCTCATGCCGATAAATATCAGGCAGCTGCTGAGCACAGCGTGAATAAGCCAGTGCAAAAGATTCCTGCTGATCATTGATATAAGTATAGTCATCGTTTTGAATCGGCAGCAGCTCTTCAATATATAACGGCAATGCATCATGCGTAATCACCCATTCATAACGATGCCCCACCGCATCAAACAACTCTCTTACTTCCTGATTATCAGCTTTGACCGCTATTTGATACTGACTGACAGCGGAAGAGAAAAGATGCGTTGCAGCCATGAAGACAGCAATAAAAGCAAGGGCTGTGCAAGATAAATTTTCTAAGCGGGCTGCGTTGTGCTTTTTTAGATGAGACCGAACAAACCGGCTGAAAAGATAACTTACAAGCAAAGACACAATCACTGCAAGCATCACTAGCAATGCCAGCCATGCTTGATTGAGGAGAGCCAGAAGCAGACAGCCAAGCAGCCAAAGCGCACGGTGCATTGAACGCCTGACCACACAGCAAGAACCGCCTTTTTTCACGGACTTGACAGAACATTTATACCAAGTATCATATCGAATCATATCAATTAAAAGATAGAGAAAAGCCAGCAAGTCCACGCAAAGAAGCAGCCAGTGTGATGGATCAGAAAACCTTTCAAGCGGCTGATCGTACATTTGATGGACATTGCTGATACATAATGAAAGACTGAGCACTAAGAGTATGCCTTCATTGAGTAAAACGCCCCTTTTCATTACATGGTGAATCTTATCCAGCTTAAGTGCTTCATCGGTTTCAATCGGTATTGCATCTGCTTGTGCCGTATAGAAAATATGCATTGCAGCGTTACTTGCCGCCAGCTGCCAATCGGCACTTTCACAATAGTCAATGAATATCTCCTGATTATCATTAGGATATGGATCAAAATCCGATGCCTCAGAAAAATAAGTCACAGCAAATTTTAGCTTCTGCGGTTTGATTCTTTGATATGTCCACCACCCTGAGATATTGCATAAGAGCCACCCCTTAGATGCCATCTTCGTTAAATGACGCTCAATTCCAGTTGAATCATAAAAATCAAACGATGCCGGCTGTATTCTTTGCTTCATTCTTACTCACCCCTTTTATGTTATTGGTTTTTGATAATCATGAATCAAACATTTCAATCTCTGAACTTCATCCGCTAATGCCTGCTGTCCCGCTTCCGTAATGATATAGCTTCTTTTGCGTCCCTCAGCCTTCGTCTCAACTATTAAATCCGCAAGTACAAAGTTTTCAAGTAAATTATAAAGCGTACCTGGACCAACTATCACCCTGCCATCGCTCAGCTGCTTTGCCTTGGCCATAATATCCGTTCCGCAGCATTCTTCACGAAGACAAAGCAGGATATAAAACATCTGTTCCGTTAATGTCTGAAATCGTTCTCTGGCCATTGTCAGCATCGCCTCCGTCTAATATCGATATTCGTTATTTCCTGATTTCATTTTAATATCGATAATCGATAATGTCAATGAGATAAGATTATCATTTTGAATATTTGCTTTATAGAATGAAAAATAAAAGCATGACATAAACTAAAACAGGTGATACGATGCGTTTTTTCACAATTATACTCCTGTTTGCACTTTTATTATTTATAGCTCCCACCGTCAATCACAGCCAAGAAATTACAACTGTTTTTTCAAGACAGACAAGTGATATCAAGCTGTATGGCCTGCCTGTGGAATTGAATACACCGAATGATATCTCCGATATCATCGCCCAATATCAATATGATGCCTATCCTTTACCAGCGGCTTTCCTCCCTTATCTTGATGAAATTGTAATTATTGAACAAAAAGAAATCGACGAGGAATTCTCCGCAAATACAAGCGGTTATACACGTACCTATTTCCTTGATGATCAATACACCGGCTCGACCATTTATTTATCGGATTCTTTATTTAGAGAAACAACACTGCTGCATGAAGCATTGCATGTCATCGATGCCCGCTTCCAGTTTTCCGCATCTGCTCAATTTCAAAGCTGTGTGAAACCGAAATGGATAATGAGTATAATGATCGAATCATTACCTATTATGATCCACAATATCACTGCAGCGAATATTTTGTGGAAAGCTATATTAATTACCTGTATGATCCAGAAACGTTTCAGCAGCTGCAGCCCCGTACTTATGATTTTATCTGTGAAGCAAATAATCAAATAAATTCATAAAAGCTTCTTTAGAATACTTGCAATTCTGAAAAAATAGAGTAAAATTATAAGAGGTCATCGGGATGTAGCACAGCTTGGTAGTGCACTTGCTTCGGGAGTAAGGGGTCGCAGGTTCAAATCCTGTCATCCCGACCATTTTAAATGATACCTGTCAATTGTGACAGGTTTTTTTCATTTTTTGCCAATCCTTGATTCAATTGTGATGAATTAATTGCTGATCTTCCTATTTCTATTGTATAATTAACGAAGATTGAGTTTAAAAAAACTGGGAGGTTTTACCATGCTGCCTTTTGTTTATCCAATGGATAATCATTCAGTGATTACCCTTTTTCAGCGTATGTTGAATCATGTCGATACCAGATTGGTAGATCATGGTTTCCGTGTTGCGGCACATGCTGATCACATGCTTCAGGAATTATATCCTGACTGTGATCCGCTCATTCGGCGTAATCTTATTTTAACTGCCCTGCTGCATGATATCGGTGCCAATAAAACCGATGAAATTGATAATTTATTAAAATTTGAAACGGAAAGCAGCTGGCAGCATGCTATCTACGGCTATCTGTTTTTGCTGTATTTCTCACCGCTGAAAGACTATGCGGACGCTGTTCTGTATCACCATACCAATGCTTCTGAATTAGCGGATCTCAAACTTGATTCCATGCTTCGTGATATGGCACAGATCATCAACATTGCGGATCGCGCCGATATTTATCTGAGCCAAGGTCATAGCTGGGACTCACTGCATCATGAATTACAGAATGCAGACCGCTTTGATCAGCGTATCGTAAATACGCTGTTGAAGCACCCAATCCAATATCCGATGTCTGAAGAACAGATATACAGCCAGGAACTTCACGTGCTGCTTACCGGAATCCCCTTTACCCAATCCGAGGTTGATCAGTATGTGAAAATGGCCGTGTACTGTATGGATTTTCGCAGCCGTTATACGGTCACACATACAATTACCACAACGACGATCAGCCGTGAAATAGCCATACACATGGGTTTATCAGACGCGCTTGTTCAGAAAATTGTCTGCGGCGCCATGCTTCATGATCTTGGCAAATCGGTATCCCGGTTGAAATTCTTGAATATGACGGCAAACTCAATGAGGCGCAGATGACCATCATGCGATCACATGTAACCCTCACTGAGCATATTCTGCGAGGAATGCTTGATGATGAAATTATTCAAATCAGTCTGCGTCATCATGAAAAATTAAACGGCACCGGTTATCCTTTAGGTCTTAGTGAAAAGGATCTGACTTTGCCGCAGCGAATTGTCGCGGTTGCTGATATCGTCAGTGCCTTAAGCGGACGGCGCAGTTATAAAAAAGCTTATGCCAAGGATACCACAGTCGCTCTGCTGCTCTCTTACAGCCAGCAGCAGCTGATTGACGTGCATGTCGTTGACTGTATGATTGAACATTATGACGATATCCTTGAAACCGCGCATCAGCATGCTCAGGAATTATTAACTATCTATCAAATGATTCAAGACGATACTTATACTTTGCAGCTGCGTCTTGCATCGGAAAAGGAGGCAGCTTTATGAACCAAACAGCATTTCATCAATTAGCCATTGATTCAATGAAAAGACTCTGGCGCAGTTATTTAATCGATCATTCAGAAGCTGAATTCAGATTTCTGCTCCAACATATCGCTGATGATTTTATCATTATCGGTACTGGCAAGCATGAGATATTTAAGGGTGCTGACAACATGGCGGCGCTGCTTGCGAAAGACCAGCAGGAACAAGACGGCGCGCAGTTTGAAATTATGGATGAATGGTATGAAGCACAAGCGCTCAGTGAAGATTTATGCTTTGTTTACGGTGGCTTTTATGCCCGAGAAATCAGTCATAACAGCACTCAAGTCATTGCCGATATGGATACTCGCTTTACGGCTGTCTATCGTTATGAAAACGGTGAAGCAATCCTGTGCAACCTGCATCATTCAGTTCCGAATATGGATCAGGCAATGGGTGAATTTTTATCCAAAAACAATCACTCAAAAAGCAAACGATGCCATTGAACGTTCAATATTTCTTGAACAGCAGCTTAAGCTTGATTCTCTGACCGGTCTTTATAACCGTACAGCTTATGAAAAAAGTGTCAACAGCGCGCTGTCGGCCCATGATCATTGCTGCGCATTTCTCATGATTGATATTGATGACTTTAAATCAATTAACGATAACTACGGACATCTTCAGGGTGACCTCTTCCTGCGCAGCTTTGCCGATCTGCTGAATAAAATCTTCTGTCACAATGAACTAATCAGCCGTCTAGGCGGTGATGAATTCAGTATATTCATCGCAGATTATCCATCTCGAGCCGATGTGGAAGCATTGATTGCAAGCCTGCTTGATGAATTAAAAAATGCGATCGAGATGCCGTTTAGCTGCACCATCGGTATTGCTTACAATGACAAGCAAAGCAGCAGCTTTCAAAATATGTATAAAAATGCTGACAAAGCGCTTTATTTCAGTAAAAGCTGTCAAAAAGGGAGCTATACCGTTTATAAATAAACAAATAAATTCTTCGTTGCTGCCATAAGTTTCTATTCCTTAAAATATGTGATATAATAATAAAAAATTGGGGCACATTTCTGGAGGGAAACTATGAATACGACTACATCAAAAAATTCATTTGGGGATTTGATTCGCAAAATGGGAATCAGTGAAGAAAAAGAGGAGCCGGTTAAATTTGAAAAACCGCAGCCTGTTTCACATAACGAACCTCCCAAGTCCGCTGAGCCGAACAAAACCAGCAATTCATCGACAATTATCGGCAGCGATGTTGAAATCATCGGCAATATTAAGACGGGCGGCAGTATTGAGCTGCACGGTAATGTACAAGGTAATATTGAAGCCGGCGGCTGCATTTTGATGAATGGCACGGTTACCGGCGATATCAAAGCTGAAAGCGTAACCTTTTCGGCAGCCGATCTTAAGGGCAATGCTTCAGTGCTTGAGAATATCATCGTTGATGAAGCAACGACCATCGTCGGTGATTTATCAGCCCGCTCATTGACGCTGGACGGTCAGATGAATGGTAAAATCATCGCAGAAGATACTTGTCTGATTAAAGAACACGCTGTATTAAACGGCAATATTCAGACACGCCGCATTGGGGTATCTCAAGGTGCTGTCCTCAACGGCGAAATTAAAACACTTGCTGAAAATAAATAAAAAATAGACACTTGCTCATTGAATGATACAATGCATGCAGGTGTCTTTTTAATTTACTTAAGCAGTATTGCCAATGCCTGATTAACTGCCTTGCCATCAGTTTTGCCGGGATAGCGAGCCAGTGTTTCTTTAATCAGTATGCCCTTGCTTTTATTGCTGCGTTCAAGCTGCTTTTCTTCAAGAATCTCAAGAATTGCCGCTTTTAATTCATCAGCACTCATCTGCTTAGGCAGATAGGCCTCAAGAATTTCGATCTTGCGCTCTGTCTCCGCAATCAGATCCGTACGATCAGCCGGTGTCAGCGATAATGTTTCTTTAGTCTGCTTTAACTCTTTCTGTACATAACTCATTGCCTCATCATCACTCAATACCGCACGGCCTTCTTTTTCCTTTAAAGCAATTGCCGATATCAGCAGTGAACATACGCCATTCTTAACCGTATCTTTATTCTTTAATGCTTCCATCTTATCTTTTCTCAATGTATCAAGAAAACTCATTTTAACCCTTCTCTCTTTTTTATCATTATACCACTTAGTGTCAAAAAACAATCAAATCAATGCCTGAAGCTGAAAAAACATTCAACCCCCGTTGAATGTTTTCGCATCAATGAAGTCACTCTCATGACTTTTTTCACATGTTTAGGATAGCACATTTTTTATCATCTGTGTAAAAACTAGAAAATTTTGGTTTATAAATGACAATTAGCACGTTTAATGGCTTATTTTCTAATTTTTATTCCACAACTTGTCTGAATTTACGCAGTAAATGATACTTACGGCGTGTCAGAACTGCTCTGTTTTCCGGAACACGAACGCATTCCTCATCGAACAATGCTGTCATTTCATCTCTGAATATCTCATAAAACGGATCATCGAGACCGCTTTTTTCCATATAAGTGCAGACTACCTGATTCAGTTCATTGACTTGTTCATCAAATGATTTCTCCTCACGGCGGCAGAAATAATTGACCATCGCCTGCAGCTTATGACTTTCGTCCTGCAAGCGGTCAAGATCCGGATTAGTTTTCAGCCGGCAATGATCGACCTGACGGGATATTCCCTGCAGCAGGATATAGGTTTTATACTTATAGCGCGGCAGCTTACCGACATATTCCAATACCTTTTTCGCCTCGTTAAAATGCCCCTGATCAAACAGATAAATGCCGATGTTGTATAAAGAGCTCATGCTTTGTTTATAAGGCAGCTGCTCATAATGGGTGTGTAAGAAGCATTTCAGCTGTTCATAATATTCAAGAATTGATTTTCCCTGTATATTATTGATCATCTGCAGCTTAAAGACAAAAAGACGCAGATATTGAGCTGCATTGCGGTTGGGATCAATCAATTTTTCCAGCTTGTCGATTTCCATGGCCGCATCAAAATTACGGCGGTTAAAAATTAAGATATGAATATAATTCATGCGGTTGCTGATGCAGGCAGAATGTTTAAAATCATAGACATCCATTAATTCTTCAAATAATTCAGGCCGGTCAAGATGAGCATTCCAGCGCATTCTAAAGATAAAATCCATCAGCAGATCAATCAGCGGATCAGGAAATATCGATATGATTTGAAATAATTCCTCGGCATGATCTCGATCGGATATATCCTTATTCCAATAGTCATTAATCATTTCCAACGCTTCAAGATACAGCGAACAGAATACACCGCTGCCCTGCGCTTTTAAATAACGGATACATTCATCCATCGTATTCTGTCGATCCGGATCATAGCGGTCAGCTTTCAGTCTCAGTTCTCTGAACATGATTTCCAGTTCAGCCTCTTGCTGCTCATCATAAGTATATTCATACCCAAAGATGGCCAGCAGCCGTTCATAGATTTCATCGTTCTTAACCGCTTCCCCTTTGCGGATCTTATTGTAGGTACCTCGTGAACAGATACCTTCTATCATATTTTCAACTTTTTATGTGATGCTTTAATTGCAGCCAGCGGATAATGCAGTTTAATCTTTCTTTATCCTTTTCAGAAATACCTAGTTGCATCCTCGCCTCCCCATCCTTTCTTTTCTCCTTGATAATATTCTACCATGAATGGCGGATTGGTGTATAATAGTTTTGCAATTGAAAAGAGGATAAATGATGAATGATTCGATAAAACAGATATGCATGCTTTCTGATAGTTTTGGTCCCAGCGGCTTTGAAGAAGATGTTGCGGCTTTAGTAAAAAAGATGCTGGTTCAGGTAAAGGATGTTCATGAGGACAGTCTGCATAATGTAACCGCACAATCCATTAAAAATACCGGCAATCGTTTAAAGGTCATGCTGGATGCCCATCTTGATGAGGTAGGCTATATTATTCAGGCAGTGAAGCCTAACGGTACGATGCCGTTTCTGCCATTGGGCGGCTGGGTAGCGAATACGGCACCGGCTCACAAGGTGAAAGTCCGCAATACAGATGGTGAGCTGATTGAGGGGATCATCGCCGCCAAACCGATTCATTTTATGAGTGAGAGTGAAAAGCATGAAGGGGCTGAGCTGAGTAAGATGGTCATCGATGTCGGTGCCGTGAGTGATCACGATCTGAAGGAAAACTTAAATTAGGGCTGGCCGCACCGGCAGTGCCTGATGTCACATGCAGCTATGATGAAAGACATGATTTAATTTTAGGAAAAGCACTGGACTGCCGCATTGGTGTTTCAGCGCTGATTGATACACTTAAGGAATTACAGCAGCCGGCCGCCGATGTCTGTGCCTCCTTCTCGGTACAGGAAGAGGTTGGTGAGCGCGGCATTCAAGCCAACCTTGAACGGTTGAAACCTGATCTGGCCATCGTCTTTGAAGCTGTCCGGCTGATGATACGTTCCAGGAACCTTATATGATTCAAACCGCATTAAAAAAAGGCTGCATGCTTCGGCATTTTGACCGTTCAATGATTACCCATCCCGGTTTTCAGCGTTTTGCTTTACAGCTTGCGGATGCCAAACAGATTCCTTGTCAGGAAAGTGTGCGCAGCGGCGGCGGTACAAACGGTGCTTTTATACATGTCCGCGATATACCGACGATCGTCATCGGCATTCCGGTTCGTTATATTCACTCTCATCACGGCTTTGCCAGTTATGCTGATTATCGCAGCGCAGTTGATTTAGCGAAAGCCATTTTGGAAACTATTCAAAGCGCCCCTTTTCTGCATAAGTAAGTTAAAAAGAGTCACTGCTCATCTTTTTTCAAGACATCAGCCAAAGAAAATGATAGAATAAAGAGTAATGATATGGAGCTTGGAGGATCGATATGGAATTGACGCTAGCGCAAATAAAAGATTTTGCAATCAGCCCTGATATATATAATGAAGGTCTTAAATACTATGAAGATGGCCGGGTCGTATCTTTAGAGGTAGATGCTAACTTTGATCCTGCCATCATTTTAGTGAATGCGACCGTACAGGAAGATAAAACCTATCATGAAGTCAATCTGGCAATTACCAAGGATGATTATATGATTAAAGCCCATCACTGCAACTGTCCGCTGCATGGCACCTCCCATCCGGTATGCCGGCACGCGGTCGCTGTTTTACTGAAGCTCTACTTTAAGGAGCTGGCTAATCAAGAAGCGGATAAAGCCAAGGCGGTCTTGACTGACCCGCAGGTACTGGATTGTATTAAGGAATATGAACAAAGTATTGTGTATTCCACCTTGGCAATGAATAACGGCCGTAAGATTCAGATCATGCCGATCTTAGAATTGTTGGATACAGCTCCGCTCGCAGCAGCCGCACTCAGTTTTAAGCTGGGTTATAATAAGCTTTATATTTTAAAAAATCCTACTCAGTTTCTTCATGATATGCAGCAGAATGTAGTCATTCAATATGGCAATGAATGTGAGTTTATCCATAACAGCTACTCGCTGAATGAACAAGCTCAAAAGCTGCTGACCTTCATGGAAACGCTTGAATTTGATCATGTTTATTATGAAAACCGCATTGTTGGCGCCAATCCGCGCCTGTTATATATGAAACCCAGCTCCGTTGACGCCTTCTTTGACCGCTTTATGAGTGAAGGCATTAATTATCATATCGAAGCTAACCGCATTATCAATGTCGTATTCAAGGATGAAAATCCGCCGCTGCGCTTAAACGCGATGCGTTATAATGATACGGCCTATGAATTTACCTTATCGCTGAAAGATTTTAAATTAATTGAAGGCAAGCAGCATCTTTATTTGTTTCACGATCTGATTCTCTATCGCTTGGACAGTGAATATTCCACCCATTTGATGCCGCTGCTGAAGCTGTTCGCATCAATCAAGCGAGGTTTGCTGGTCGATGTCAGACACATGCCTTCCTTCTATAACAATGTCTTAACATCAATCCATTCACTTATTGTTTTAAGCGGTGATGATATCAGTGAATTTGCGCCGCTGCCGCTGTCTGCCCGTTTATATTTGGATATGCCCAAGCATAATGTTGTCAGTGCCCGGCTTGTATTCAGCTATGGCACTGAAGAATACAATGCCTTTATGCCTACGAAGATGAGTACCTACCGTAATTTCTCAGAAGAGATTGCGATTCAGATGATTGTCAGAAAATATATGACCCGCATCGATAATACGACCGGTATTTCTTATATTGAAAACAGTCAGGATGCCTTTTATGAATTTTTCTCTCAGGGCATTGAGGAATGTGAACACTGCTGTCAGATTTATGCAACAGATAAGATCAAGCAAGTACAGATCCGCAGCAGCGTTTCAATTTCCATGGGGGTTAAGATTGAAAATGATCTTTTAGAAATCCAGTTTGACACAAGTGATTTCCCAATTGATGAATTACAAAATGTACTTCAGGCATATAGCTTAAACAAGAAATATTACCGCATGAAATCGGGTTCCTTTATCAACCTTGAGGATTCATCGCTGAGTGAATTAAGCGAAGCGCTTCATGGTCTGAATGTTTCCAGCAAAGAATTGAACGAGGGACATATTGTCGTTGAAAAATACCGCTCGCTGTCTTTAGATGCCCGGCTGCGTAAGATGGAGCTTTTAAAGGTTGAACGTGACGGTAATTTCAAAACCTTGGTGAAAGCGATTAAAAACGTATCCGACAGTGACTACAGTGTGCCGGCCGCTTTGAAGCCGATCCTCAGAAATTATCAGAAAGTCGGCTTCCGCTGGCTTAAAACGATGGCCTCCTATGGCTTTGGCGGCATTTTGGCTGATGATATGGGCATCGGTAAAACGATTCAGGTCATCACATTGTTTGAGGACGAACGGCTGCACCATCCTGAAAGTACCAGTTTAGTTATCTGTCCGAGTTCACTGATCCTTAACTGGGAAAGTGAAATCAAAAAATTCGCGCCAGGTCTTCGTTCCCTAGTCATCAGCGGCACAGCTGAAGAACGCTCAAAGCTGATTGCGATGGCTGATGACTATGATGTGCTGATTACTTCTTATGATTATTTAAAGAGGGATGTGGATCAGTATGAAGGCCGCCGTTTCCAGTTCCAGATTTTAGACGAAGCTCAGTATATTAAAAATACGTCAACGAAGAATGCGATCAGTGTAAAAAAGATCAGCAGTGCAAATAAATTCGCCTTGACCGGTACACCGATTGAAAATTCTCTGGCAGAGCTTTGGAGCATCTTTGATTTCTTGATGCCGGGTTATCTGTACAGCTACAATCATTTCCGGAAAAGCTTTGAGATTCCGATCGTCAGAGATCATGATGATGTAATGCTGGAAAGCTTAAAACGTATGGTTGAACCTTTTATATTAAGAAGAATCAAGAAAGATGTATTAAAGGAATTGCCGGAAAAGGTTGAAAATACAATGGTACTTGATATGGATGAAGAAAGCCGTAAGCTCTATATCGCTAATGTAGCTTCCATCAAACAGGAATTAAGCAATGAATTTAATAAGAACGGCTTTGAAAAGAGTAAGATTCTGATTCTGTCAATGCTGACTCGATTGCGTCAGTTCTGCTGTGATCCACGGTTGATTTATGATAATTATGCCGGTGAATCATGTAAGCTGAATGCCTGTATGGAATTGATTCATCAGTGCTGTGAATCAAAGAAAAAGGTATTGATCTTTTCACAGTTCACAAGCTTATTGGCATTGATTGAAAATGAATTAAAGAAGGAAAAGATATCGTATTATCTGCTTAAAGGATCAACTTCCAAGATAGATCGTCAAAACAGCGTCCATGCCTTTAATCAGGATGATACACAGGTTTTCCTAATCTCATTGAAAGCCGGCGGTACCGGTTTGAATCTGACCAGTGCCGAGGTGGTGATTCACTTTGATCCATGGTGGAATGTCTCTGCCCAGAATCAGGCGACAGATCGCGCGTATCGAATCGGTCAGCATAAGAATGTACAAGTATTTAAGCTGATTATGAAGGATACGATCGAGGAAAAGATTCAGACCTTACAGGATCTGAAAAGGGATTTATCGGATTCGATTATCAATGAGAATGATGGTTTAATTACAAGCATGAGTAAGAAAGAAATCATGGATTTATTTTAGAGGTGAACAATGGAGAAAAAAATTATACTAGATGAAGATGCGATGCGGCGTTCTTTAACCCGTATGTCTCATGAAATTATTGAACGCAATAAGGGTGTGAATAACATCGTATTAGTGGGTATTAAAACCCGAGGTGAATTTCTGGCCTTAAGAATGGCGGCGCTGATCAAGAAGGTAGAAGGGGTTGAGGTTGAATGTCATGCGATGAATATTCAGGCATGGCGCGATGATCTTGATGAGAAATATCCATTGCCGGAAATTGATTTTTCAGTGAAAGATAAGAAAGTGATCCTGGTTGATGACGTCTTATTTAAGGGACGGACAGTCAGAGCGGCGCTTGAAGGTATCCTGCATTATGGAAGGGCCAAAGAGGTTCAGCTGGCGGTGCTGGTTGACCGCGGCCATCGTGAGCTGCCGATACGGCTGATTATGTCGGTAAAAATATACCCAGCTCGATTCAGGAGACGATACGTGTAAAAATGAAAGAAAGTGACGGCATGGATTGTGTCACAATTGAAAGAGGAGAATGAGATGGATAAAGAGTATATCAAAGCATTGGCTGAAAAGCTATTCAGTATTGACTCCCCCAGCGGTTATACGGGCAATGCGATAGCTTTTTTAGAACAGGAGGCACAAAGCCTTGGTTATGAGACCTTCCGCAATGAGAAAGGCAATCTGCATATCATCGTGAATGGCTGCGATGAATCAAGAACGGTAGGTATCAGCGCCCATACCGATACATTGGGATTAATGGTACGTTCAATCAATGCGGACGGTACACTGGCTGTTACCGCTCTAGGCGGACCGATCATGCCCACTTTAGATGGTGAATACTGCCGAATCATCACCCGAGATCAAAAGGTCTACACCGGTACGATTTTGTCTTCTTCACCGGCGGTTCATGTTTATGCGGATGCCAAAAGTAAACCGCGTGACTGTGACAATATGATGGTAAGAATCGATGAGGTTGTAAAGAATAAAGAAGATGTTATGGCATTGGGAATCATGAATGGGGATATCATAGCCTATGATCCAAAAACGGTAATTACACCAAGCGGTTTTGTGAAAAGCCGATTCCTTGATGATAAGATTTCTGTCGTATGTCTGTTTGGCGTATTAAAAATGATGCGTGAACAAAAAATCACCCCAAAGCATCGCTGTATTTTTATCATTACTACATATGAAGAGGTAGGCCATGGCGCCAGCTCACTGCCTGAGCTTAATGAGCTGATTGCCTGTGACATGGGCTGTATCGGTCTTGATCTGGCATGCAGTGAATATGATGTATCGATTTGCGCGAAAGACAGCGGCGGGCCTTATGATTATGCGATGACCAGCAAGCTGATCGAACTGGCAAAGCGTGAAAATTTAAACTTTGCCGTGGATATCTATCCATTCTACGGCAGTGATGTCGGTGCCGGCCTGCGCGGCGGCAATGATATTAAGGGTGCCTTGATCGGTCCGGGGGTCCATGCGTCTCATGGTATGGAGCGAACGCATATGCAGGCACTTGACGCATCCATGAAATTGATCCTGGCTTATATTACAGAGTAATTGAAGCATACTAATGCAAGGAGGAAAAACGATGAATAAAGAATGGAATCTTGATATCCTGTATAAGAGTTATGAAAGTGAAGAATTTCAGCGTGATTTTAAAGCTTTGCCAGCTTTAATCGATGAATTGAACGAATGTGCGAAACATCTTGATGAGGGAGCGGCAAAGGATAAGCTGGTGGAAGTGCTGAAGCTGAATGAAAAGCTGACACTGGCGGTAAGCCGGCTTGCTATTACATCAATCTGCGGCAGGCGGTCAATACATCGGATGCCCAAACGGTTGCCTATGGCGCGCAGCTGAGTCAGAGGATGGCGGCTACTGCCAAACCAACTACTGCCATCAATAAGTTTATTGCCGGAATTGAAAATCTTGATGAAGTGATTGAACAGGATGAATTATTAAAAACCTACCGTTTCATGCTTCATGAAATTAAACAGAATGCCAAGCATTTGCTGAGCGAAGAAGTGGAAGAAGTGCTTTCGATGATGGATCTGACCGGCGGTGAAGCGTGGGGCAATCTTCAGGAATACATGACTTCTACCTTGGAAGTGGATTACAAGGGTGAAAAGGTCAACCTGAGCATGGTGCGCAATCTCGCCTATGATGAAAGTGCTGAAGTGCGTAAGGCCGCTTATGAAGCTGAGCTGGCGGGTTATGAAAAAATCAAGGAACCGGTGGCTTTCGCGCTGAACAATATCAAGAAACAGGTTAACACAGCAGCGAAATTAAGAGGCTATGAATCACCGCTGGCAATGACGCTAATGGATAGCCGTATGCAGCGTTCAACCCTTGATGCGATGCTGAAGGCAATGGATAAGCATATGCCAAAATTCAGAGCCTATATGAAGCGTAAGGCAGAATTATTAGGGCATGAGAATGGTCTGCATGGTATGATTTATTTGCACCGGTAGGTGAAAGTGACCGTAAATTCACGGTGGAAGAAGCCAGAGATTATCTGGTCAATCATTTCCGTGGCTTCGCCGATGATCTTGCCGATATGGTTGCGGAGGCCTTCGATAACGCATGGATCGATTTTTATCCGCATAAGGGTAAAGTCGGCGGCGCGTTCTGTGAAAACCTGCCGCAGTTTAAACAGAGCCGTGTATTGACTAATTTTGACGGCGCGTTAGGTGATGTCGTTACTTTGGCTCATGAGCTGGGACATGCTTATCACGGTTACAACATTCAGGACCACCGGCCGCTGAATGTCAGCTATTCGATGCCGGTTGCCGAGACAGCGTCTACCTTTAATGAGAATCTGATTATGAATTCCGTTATCGATGAAACTGAAGATAAAAAAGAAAAAATGGCGCTGATTGAAAAACAGCTTCAGGATCTGAATCAGATTATTTGTGATATTTATTCACGGTATCTGTTTGAAAGTGCTGTTTTTGAAAATGCGAAGGATCAATTTATGTTTGCTGACAGCTTATGTGAAATGATGATTGAAGCACAGAAGAAGGCATATGGTGACGGTCTTGATGAAAAAACACTGAATCCTTATATGTGGATCTGTAAATCCCATTATTATTCTTCAGACTTAAGCTTCTATAATTTCCCATATGCGTTCGGCGGTCTGTTTGCCAGAGGCCTCTATGCGAAATATAAGAAAGAAGGCGCTGATTTTGTGCCTAAGTACCGTGAATTGCTGCATGCGACAACGATCAGCAGCGTTGAGGATGTAGCGGCGATCTGTGATATTGATCTGACCAAAGAGGAATTCTGGGAAGATGCCATGATATCCTGTGAAGAACTGATCGATCAGTTCCTTGAATTATCTAAATAATACAGTTAAAAGATCTCACTGATGAAAAGCGAGATCTTTTTAATTATTGGGACTGATACGGATACCACAGCTCCATCGATGGAATCTGCGTGGTATAATAAATTTCAGGTGCGAAGCAATCCATCACATAACCATGTTCAGACAGCCACCGAGTGCTGAATTTTACCGCTTTATTGAGTGAAGCCGTTATAAGCTCGTTGAATGTCTCCGCTTCAAAGCTGCAGATAATGTAGTCTCTTGGCGGCAGAATGAAGCTTTCCCATCGGGTATCCGCTGCTTCACACTCGGCACCTGTAAAATAGGTAAAACAGCCATCGGGGTTTGGCTGTTCAGATAAGAAACTCCAATTTCACGGCCATGATGAAGCTTAGGCAGCTGATGTTTCAGTTGATGAAACTGTGCCCACAATTGACCGGGTATATCTGCCCCGCATGTTTCTCCTAATGGCAATTGTGCGCTGATTGGAACAGTACCGCTGATGCCTGTAAAATGAATCGGCTGTTCTAAAACGATGTGCTTCATTACCAGCACCAAACCCTCACTGACTAACGGTGCATTTTCTTCAATGTCCGCTTCATTCAGCAGCAGATCCGGCTTATCAAATTGATTCAGCATGATTGGCTTTTGACGGTAGCTTGTCGGTGTCATGCCATAAGCTTCTTTAAATGAGCGGGTAAATACTTCCTGTGAGCCGAAACCGCATCGAATCGCAATATTCAAAATTGTATCATCACTCTCTTTCAGTATTTCACACGCCTTCGCTAAACGCCGCAGCTTAATATATTCCATGACCGGCTTTTTTACTAATTTTGAAAACAGCCGCTGATAATAAAAAGGGGATAGGGCTGCCTTCGCGGCCAATTGTTTAATATCCTGTTTCGCATCCAGATTTTCTTCAATAAAATCCAGCGTGCATTGTATCGATTCCCATGCGTACATAGCTGTACCTCCTTTTATACTAATAGAATATCATAAATCTATACTAAAGCTTTGATTCTCTCTGCTGTTTCACCATGTCAGAATCGTTTGTGTTATACTGACATCAGATGCAGGGTGTATTAAATTATACACAAGGAGGAAAATATATGTCAGCCATTGTCATTAAAGGGGCCCGTACAGGAAATCTGAAGAATATTGATGCCGCAATTCCTAAGCATCAATTAGTTGTTTTGACAGGTGTGTCCGGCTGCGGCAAGTCTACCTTAGCTATTGATACTTTATTTCAGGAATGTCAGCGGCGCTATCTTGAAGCGATGGGTATGCAGGGCATTCAAAAGCCTAAGCTGGACAGCTTATCGGGCGGTTCACCGGCTATTTTGATCACAGCCGGGCATAGTGTGAATAACCCGCGTTCTTCATTAGGTACGATGAGTAATATTTATACTGATCTGCGGATGCTTTATGAAAAGCTGTCCACCCGCCGCTGTCCAATCTGTCATGAGCTGTTTGATCAGTCAATGATTAAGGAAGAAACCGAAAAACAAGAGGATTTATTTAAGGTTTACATTCATTGTCCGCATTGTCATGCAAGGATTGAAAAATTAACCCGATCGCATTTTTCTTACAATACAAGAGAAGGTGCCTGTACGGCTTGTCAGGGACTTGGCAAAGAGCTGATGCTTAATGAGTCAAAGCTTATCGATGAGACATTAAGCTTAAAGGCTGGTGCAGTCGCTTATTGGGAAGCACGCTATAAAGAGTATCAGATTGAATTATATGAAAAGGCTTTAAAGGTTTATGGCTTGCCTGCTGTTCATGATTTACCGGTTAAAGACTTCTCAGAGGCTCAGAAATCGCTGCTGCTTGATGGAACTGATAACCCATGGATACGAATAACCTATCCGCATATTAATGCGCCTAAAACGGTTTCTGAGGGTCTGTTTGAAGGTGTGCGGCCGATCCTGTGGCGGCGATTAAGTGAAAAAGGCAGTTTAAGCAAACAGCTGGCGCCTTATTTCATCGAGGGGGAATGCCGTGAATGTCATGGAGAGCGTCTGACTATTCTCAGCCGTGAAGCAAGTATTATGCAGACCCGGCTGCCAGAACTAGTGCAATACTCCTTAGAAGCATTATGGCAATGGATCGACCGCCTTGAAAAACAATGCAGCCATGAACAGCTAGTATTGGTTGAAGTCTATCTGCTTGATTTAAAAACCAAGCTGCAGCGGCTGATCCATGCCGGTCTCCCCTATCTGACACTTGACCGGCAGACTATGACGCTCTCCGGCGGGGAGTTGCAGCGTATCAGACTGGCTGCGGCATTGGATTCTGAATTAAGCGGTATACTCTATATTCTTGATGAACCGACAACGGGTCTGCATGCCAAGGATACAGAAGGCATCATTCAACTGATGAATAAACTGAAGGCAATGGGCAATACGGTACTTGTCATTGAACATGATCCTGATGTGATGAAGGCTGCAGATCAGATCATCGACATGGGGCCGGGAGCCGGCCGTTTAGGCGGTGAGATCGTCGCTCAGGGCAGTTTTGAAGAATTGAAGAAACAATCTTCCTCCATTACTGGTCAGTATTTTAAAAAGCAGCAGGCCTGCCAAGGGAACAACCGTCAGCCTCAGGCTGGATCGAAATCATCAACGCAACGCGCAACAACTTGAAGCATCTCGATATTAAGCTGCCGATCAATGTGTTTTGCGCAATCACCGGCGTGTCCGGCTCAGGCAAATCAACACTCATTTTTGAAGTGCTGGCAAAGCAGCAAGCGTGTGATGCAATCCGAAACCTTCAGCATTTTAAAAAGATCATCGCCATCGAGCAGACACCGCTAAACCGCATGAAACGTTCCAATGTAGCTACATACAGCAAAATCTTTACCGAAATCAGAAAGATATATGCCCAACAGGGTTATACAGCCGGTCTGACACCGCGGCATTTCTCATTCAACGCACCCGGCGGCCGCTGTGAGCATTGTGAGGGATTAGGTACTGTTACCAGCAATCTCTTATTTTTCAATGATATAGAAGTCACATGTCCGATCTGCCATGGCAGACAATTCAGTGATGATGTATTAAAAATAAAAATTCAAGGGTTATAATATCCATGAAATTCTGCATTTATCAATTATGGAAGCTGCGGAAGTCTTCCAAGAGTATCCGAAGCTGATGAAAATATTAACACTGCTTATCGACAGCGGCTTAGGCTATCTTGAACTGGCGCAGTCATGCACAACACTCTCTGCCGGTGAAGCACAGCGACTAAAGCTTGCCAATGAATTAAACCAGAGCCAGAAGCAGGGAAATCTTTATCTAATCGATGAACCGACAACCGGGCTGCATCCCATCGACATTGATAATTTTCTGAAGCTGCTGCAGCGTCTGGTCGATCAGGGAAACACAGTGATTGTGGTAGAACATAATCTTCAGCTGATCCAACAAGCAGATTACATCATCGATCTAGGACCTTTGGGCGGCATTCATGGCGGTAAAGTCATCGCCCAGGGAACACCTCTTGAAATCAGTAAAAATCCGGACTCAATCACCGGTCATTATCTAAAGGAGATATAAATTATGAACTTTACAACTGAAAAAAACCGCATTTATTATGAAACTGACGGCAAACTGCTCGCGGAAATTACCTTTATTGACAGCGATGAAACCAGTATGACTATTAATCATACCTTTGTCGATGACAGCCTGCGCGGACAGGGCATCGCTTCCCAGCTTGTACAAGCGGCAGTCAATGAAATTAAAAAACAGCATAAGCAGGTAAAAGCGACCTGTTCCTATGCGGTGAACTGGCTTACTAAACACCCTGACGCAGCTTAGATAAAACACATTTATAAAGAGCCGCTGACACTATTAAAAAGCGTCAGTGGTTTTGTTATTTTAATCAATCTGATTTTTATCTTAAGAAAAATCAGAATTTTTCGTATTTTTTGAAATAATCAAATAATTATATACAATAGATTTTAATATTTTTTCTGAGATAAAAGTCAAAAAAAGATGTACAGGTTAATATGTACACCTTTTAATATGTTTATTTATTTAATGCAGCCTTTACCAGTTCAGTTACTTCTTCAGCTGTATCCAGAGTCAGCGCCTTAGCAGCCAGCTCTTCCATTTCTTTCTTGCTTAAAGAGTTAACGATCTTACGTGCAGGCAGGATTGATGTAGCACTCATTGAGAATTCATCCAAGCCTAAACCAAGCAGTACAGGCACTGCATATGGATCACCGGCCATCTCACCGCACATACCAGCAGCGGCCATTGCTGTGAGCACCATCAATCGTCAGTTTGATTAAACGTAACAGAGATGGGTTCAGCGGCTGATACAAGTAAGATACTTTCTCACTCATACGGTCAGCAGCCATTGAGTATTGTACTAAGTCATTGGTTCCGATTGAGAAGAAATCAGCTTCCTTCGCAAAGTTATCAGCCAAAATAGCAGAAGCAGGAATTTCAACCATCATACCTACTTCGATGTTATCCGCAACAGCAGCACCTTCCTTAATCAGATTTTCTTTTTCTTCAAGGAATAAGGCTTTAGCCTGACGGAATTCATTAATTGTCGCAATCATTGGGAACATGATGCAAAGCTTACCATATACAGAAGCTCTGATCAGTGCTCTTAATTGAGTACGGAAAATATCAGTGCGGTCCAGACACAGACGAATTGCACGATAGCCTAAGAATGGATTCATTTCCTCAGGGAATGTGAAGTAAGGCAGCTTCTTATCACCGCCGATATCCAATGTACGAACAACAACCTTCTTGCCGTTCATTCCCTCTAATACTTCTTTATAAGCTTCAAACTGCTCGTCTTCAGTTGGGAAATGATCTGAATTCATATATAAGAATTCGGTACGGTACAGACCTACACCTTCACCGCCATTATTCAATACACCTTCAACATCCTTCGGTGTACCAATATTACCTGCCAATTCTACCTCATGACCATCAACAGTCACTGATTTTGCTGTCTTTAATACTTTTAATGCTTCTCTTTCTTCAGCAAATCTTTAGCTTTCTGTTCATATACCGCCACAGTTTCAGCATCCGGATTCAGGAACACTTCACCGGCAACCGCATCCAAAATTACTAAATCACCATGATTAGCTGCTTCAAGCACACCGGCACAACCAACAACGGCAGGAATTTCCAAGCTTCTTGCCATGATTGCGGAATGAGATGTTCTGCCGCCAATTGCAGTCGCAAAACCTTTAGCGTGTTCATTCAGCTGAGCTGTATCAGAAGGTGTTAAATCGTGTGCTACGATAACAGAATCTTCATCAACCGCAGACAGATCAGGAATGATCAGACCTAATAAATGAGCTGTTAAACGATGCGTAACATCTTTAATATCAGCCGCTCTTTCACGGAAATAATCATTATCCATCGCTTCAAACATCGCAATTGTATTCTTCGCAACTGTATCTGCCGCAAATTCAGCATTTACCTTATCATTTTCAATCATCGCAACGATTTGTGACGCGAAATCAGGATCTGAAGCCATCATTAAATGGGCGTCAAATACTGCCAGCTCTTCTTCAGATAATTTTCCGGCAGCTCTTTCTTTGATTCCTTCGATATCTTTCTTAGTTGCCTCTAAAGCCTCATTAAACTTGGCAATTTCATTAGCAGCATCGATCTTGTCAACCTTGACAATTTCAACCTTAGGCTGTTCAAGCTTATAAACTTTCGCAATAGCAACGCCAGCAGATGCAGCAATACCTTTTAACATACTTTTTTCGTCCTCCTCAAGATTTCTTCATGATAAGCACAACGTCTAAACGTCGTTCAGTTGACTATATATAACCGTTCTTATCTAAACTTTATTTTATCATTATTTAAGCGGTTACGCAACGCACAAATTCATCAATAGCTCTTGATCGGATACGGTAATAAGTGCTCTTTGTGAAATAATTCATATACCATTTAGCTTGACGGCTGCTGAAATAATCATTACGCAGAATCAGCGCCTCATCATTAGACAGGCCGGCAAGAATCGCGTCTATCGTTTCAATATATTCAAAAGCCTCTGCCAGCTCACGATCATCACTCTCCGAAACCATCAGATTATCTACGTCACAATACTGACGTTTCAGCTTCTTATAGATCATCGCCAAATGCTTCACAATCGCTTCATTGTCCTTCTGCATATCATTCACCCATTCCCTTAGTTAATATATATGCAGAAAAGAATTAAATACCTAAAAATCATTCATTTTTTTCATCAATTCTAAGTAAACGATAACCTATCCCGACATGAGTTTGAATATATCGGGGATGAGATGGATCAGGTTCTATTTTTTTACGCAGTCCAGCCATAAAAACACGCAGTGAAGCCACGTCATTATCCCATGCACTGCCCCAGATCTCACGGGTGATGGTTGTATGTGTCAGTACCTTGCCGACATTCTTTGCCAGCAGACACAACAATTTATATTCAATCGGTGTGACATGCAGTTCCTGATCATTAAGGTAAACACAGCCGCCCGCATAATCGATTTTCAAGCCGCCATTAATGAAGACGGACGCGGCGGCATTGCTGCTTTGCATATAATGGATACGGCGCAGCGCCACCCGTAAGCGGGCCAGCAGTTCTTCCACAGAAAAGGGTTTCGTCAGATAATCATCAGCCCCGGCATCAAGTGCCTCAATCTTATCCCGGTCTTCAACCCGGGCACTTATTACAATAATCGGCATCAGTGACCAGGAGCGCAGCTTCTTTATAATTTCAATGCCATCAATATCCGGCAGTCCAAGATCAAGCAGAACAACATCAGGATTATGCGTAACGGCTTCGCTGATAGCTTCACTGCCCGTGGCACTCACATGAAAATGATAACCTTGTGTTTCCAAGGTTGCCGCAATTAAATTACGGATGGCAGAGTCATCCTCTACCACAAGCAGAAAGGGTTTATTCATGTAAATCTACCTCCTCACTTGGCAGCTGAATCGTAAATATTGTGCCATGCGGCACGTTATCGGTAACCGTGATGCTGCCGCCATGCGCCTGAACAATGGAACGGCATAAGGATAACCCGATTCCCATACCGCGCCGGCTGTCAGCAACCGATTTTTTAACTGTATAAAACATATCAAACAGCTGAGTCTTATCCTTATCTTGAATCCCATTGCCATTATCCGCTACCTTAATTTCAATCATATCATCTTTTTTATTACTGCTTATAGTGATTTCAGAACCTGAAGGCGTATATTTAATCGCATTGTCGATCAGATTGATTAAAATCTGCATAATTAAATGGCTGTCCATCTTGGCCAATAATACTTCATCACTTTCAATAACCTTAAGCTGATGTTCATACGCATGACGATTAATATGCTTCATTGCCTCCAAGATCACCTCATCAACAATTTCTGCCTGCATATTCAAATGTGCTGTACCATCTTCAATTCGGGTTACTGAGAGCAGATTCTCAGTCAGAGTAATCAGCCACATTGAATCATCATAGATATCCATCAGCAGCTGATTTCGTTTGGCAGCCTCTAAGCGGTCACAGTTATTCATCAGCATACTGGCATTGCCGGAAATACTGGTCAGCGGTGTCCTGAAATCATGAGAAATGCTTCGCAGCAGATCGGCTCTCAATTTTTCATTGCGGGCTTTTACAGAAGCCTCCTCACGCTTGTAATTATACATATCCTTTTCCAAGGCGAGCGCACATTCGCTGAGTATTGATAATACAAGATTACTGGCAAACGTGTCCAGCGCCTCCTTTAATGCCAATCCCACGACCCCCTGTACTTGGGAATCACTGCGGACAGCCAGATAAAGACATTGGGCATTGCCCAATGTATTCGTTGTCTTACCGGCACGTTTGTTGTTTTCATAAACCCATTCCGCAACTGCCTTCTCATTCTCCGAAACGATTTGGGCTGCCGGCATTGGTTCTAAAGCGAAGATACTCGGTTCCTTTAAGCCATGACCGACATCAGACGGATAAAAGACAACCGGCACTTCAAGCAGTTTTATCAGTTGATGTGATGTACAGGCGATAATATCCTCAGCACTTTTTGCATTCTGCAGCAGCTGACTGGTTTCCAGCAAAATCTTAGTCTGAAAAGCTGTATTCGCTGATTGACGCGCCTGCTTACGAATGCGGATTGCCAAATCACCGGTTATAACGCAGCAATAAACATAATGATAAAGGTAACCGGGTATCCAGAATCATAAGCTGCCAGTGTGTAACGCGGAATGGTAAAAAAGAAATTAAAGATTACAACACTTAAAATCGAAGACAAAGCGCTGATCAATTGATTGGCGGTAACCACAGAGGTTATTAATACACCTAAAATATAGATAGTAATAATATTAGCTTCACTGAAACCCATCTCATAAAAAATAAAACTAATCAAGGTCGATAGCAGCAATGCAGCTGCCGCGAAACCCAAATTCTTGATATTCAGTTCACGGCTGCTTGCAAATGTTAGCTTACGTTTTAATACCGGTGTATCTTTATCCGGAATAATATAAATATCCAAATTGGGAGCATAAGCCGTCAGCTGTTCAGAGAACGGACGGCGGATCAAACCGAACCTCGTGCGTGTATTGCTGCGGCCAAGAACAATTTTACTAACCTTATTCCTGCGGGCAAATTCAGCGATCTGAAACGCTACATCATCACCAAAAGCCGTTTCAATGTTCGCACCCAGCTGACTCGCTAAGTGAATATTATCGCGCAAACGTTCCCGATTTTCCTTCGTCATCGATGGAAATGCCGAGGTTTCCACAAATAAAGCGGTCAGCTTTCCTTTGAATGCTGATGCCATGCGCGAGCCTGTGCGGATGATCTTTGGATTTGACGGTGAGGGAGATAAACACACAAGGATATGCTCATCAGCATATCCTATACCCGCATGATTTACCTGTTCTGCCAGCTTATTTACTCGGTCAGCTGCTCTGCGCAAAGCAATTTCACGCAGCGAAGTCAGATTAACTGAATTAAAAAAGCCTGTAATAGCCTGATTCGCCTGCTGCTTGCGGTAGATCAATCCCTCATTTAGACGGCGAGTCAGTTCTTCCGGCTCAATGTCTACAAGTTCTACCTGATCTGCCTGATCAAAAATTCGATCAGGAATTCGCTCATGGACGACAACACCGGTAATCGAAGCAATAATATCATTTAAGCTTTCAAGATGCTGAACGTTCACGGTTGTGAATACATTGATCCCCGCCTTCAGCAATTCTTCTATATCCTGATAACGCTTTTCATGACGGCTGCCATGGGCATTTGTATGTGCCAGTTCATCAACCAGCAAAACCTGCGGGTGACGTACTAAAGCCTGATCAAGGTCAAACTCATTTAAGTGGAGATTGTGATAATTAACTGTTTTAGTCGGTATCTTTTCCAGACCTTCACACAATGCCATGGTCTTTTCGCGGGTATGCGGTTCAATATAACCGATCACGACATCAATTCCCTGTTTTTTCAGATCATGAGCCGCTGACAGCATCGCATAAGTTTTGCCAACCCCCGCAGCATAGCCAAAAAAGATTTTCAGCCGGCCGCAGCTGTTGATTGATTCTTCATATTTCAGACGTGCTAACAGCTCATCCGGCGTTTCTTTTCTGATCATCAGCTCACCTCTGTATGTTTCAATTATATCATAAGTGAAATTAATAAATCATAAGGAATAAAGCTGCCGATATTAAGATTGTATAAAGATCAGCGATGAAGCGGCGGAGCCGGAAAGATAATTTTCAGCAATAGCTGCTGGGCAGGTGTGCCATGGACATAGTCATACAGTATTCGTTCACCGTTTCTATCCCGCATGATAAAGCCATTATCATCATAAGTTATTTTTATATCGGCTTGCTGAAGAGCAAAACGAAGTGACAGCTCCCAGGTGAAGAAAGAATTAAGACAACCCGTTTCAAGCTTATTCATCAAGAAACTGAACTCCACGGCACTCACCCCATCTATCAACAGCAGCAGCCATAAGTCGACCTGCTGCTTCAGCGTATAACTGAAACGATTCGGATCTAATTCATCCATCGGTCTAAGCGGCAGATAGCGGAAATACGTATTCTTATCCAAGTCGGGATAATGAATAAAGCTTTGATTGGTAAATGCATTCCTTTTGATCAGCAGGAAATCATGACGATAATCAATACCTTGCAGAATATCACTCAGGATTTTTAACTGCTTTTGATCTTGGCAGCTGATCCGCAGACATAAATCATATAGTTCGCTGAAGTCCTGTCCGGAAACATTCAGCTTCTGAACCTTTACTCTGCCATTTCCCACATCCAGGCTGATTTGAGCCGTTTCAATTCCATTGGCACAGCCATAGATAGAAATGGGATATTTATGTGAAATATAAGCCATCGAATAGAGTAAATCATTAAGCAGAATCTCACATTGGAAATATGAATGGCCATAATAAATCCAAAGATTATTTTCATTTGTGTAAATTGCCGGGTTCATGGATAATTCTGATGATATTGTCAGTAACAGCGCGGTCAATTCTTCCTCTGCGCCAGCTGGCCAAGCATAAGCGGGCAAGTTCATTTCAAATTCTAAGGCGATGTTTTTCTTATGCATACTTTACTCCAAAATACCATCCAGCATTAAATTTACTTTTAATACATTCACGCATGTTTCACCAAAAAAGCCTAAGCTTTTGCCTTCGGTGCATGCGTCAATAATAGCTTCAATTTCTGCCAGTGTCATATTATTATTTTCAGCTAAACGGGCGGCTTGATATTGAGCAGCTGCCAATGAAATATGCGGATCTAAGCCGCTTCCAGACATGGTAACTAAATCAACCGGAATCGGCTGATCTTTCATTTGCGGATGTGCGGCCTGAATCGCTTCGACTCGCTGAGCAATCAATGCCTCATATTCATCACTGGCCGGACTGATATTCTCTGACCATGCATACATCACCGGTTCACCGTCATCATTTGTGAAAGTCGTTGCTTCAATATTCATGATTCTTCCCCACATATGTGCTTCATCTGTATATTGCTGGCCAAGCAGTTCACTGCCATATACTTTACCATCAACCTCGATCATGCTGCCATTGGCCTGGATAGGAAACAAAAGCTGTGAAATTCCTGTGACTGCCAGTGTATAAACCACACCGCAGATTAATGTAAAGATTAATACTAAGCCAACCGCTTTACCCAGCTGGGCTTTAATTGTTTGTATCATAAGCTTACCCCTTTCTAAACGAGATGGAAAAATACCAGAAGCATATCAATCAGCTTAACGAAAATAAACGGTGTAATAATGCCGCCGAGACCATAAACCATCAGATTCCTGCTTAACAGACTGCCTGCTGAGACCTCGCGATAGCGAACTCCCTTTAATGCCAAGGGAATTAATGCCACAATAATCAGCGCGTTATAGATAATTGCTGATAAGACAGCACTTTGTGAATTATGCAGATGCATGATATTTAATGCTGAAAGTTCCGGATAGATGGTGAGAAACATAGCCGGAATAATCGCAAAGTATTTAGCGACATCATTAGCGATACTGAAGTTGTCAGACTGCCGCGGGTCATCAGCAGCTGCTTGCCGATCCGCACTACATCAATCAATTTTGTCGGCGAAGAATCCAAATCAACCATGTTGCCGGCTTCTTTGGCTGCCTGTGTGCCGGAATTCATAGCCACTGCGACATCCGCCTGTGCCAGAGCCGGCGCGTCATTGGTACCATCCCCAGTCATTGCAACCAGATGTCCCTGACGCTGAAAATCACGAATCATTGCAAGTTTACCCTCCGGTGTTGCTTCAGCCAGAAAATCATCAACTCCCGCTTCAGCAGCGATCGCAGCGGCAGTTAATGGATTATCACCGGTAATCATAATCGTTTTAATCCCCATTTTCCGCAAATCAGCGAACTTTCCGAAACACCATGCTTGATAATATCTTTTAAATAAATGACACCTAAGACTTGATGATTTTTAGAAACGAGCAGCGGTGTACCGCCCATATTTGCTATGCGGGTTACAATCTCATCGCATTCCTTTGGATAAATGCCGCCATTATCTTGAATATATGCCTTAATGGTTTCAGCTGCCCCCTTGCGAATTTCTTCCCCTTTAATATCTACACCGCTCATTCTTGTTTTAGCGGTAAACGGAATAAAGGTCATGCCCTGATCGCTGAGACTGCCGGCCGCGCAGATTAAACTGTTCTTTAGCAAGAACCACGATGCTCCTTCCCTCCGGTGTTTCATCAGCAAGTGAGGAAAGCTGTGCCGCATCAGCTAAATCATCAGCGGATACGCCCGGCAAAGGAATGAATTCACTGGCCTGGCGATTGCCAAATGTTATCGTTCCGGTTTTATCCAGCATCAGAATATCAACATCGCCGGCCGCTTCGATAGCACGGCCGCTCATTGCCAATACATTAGCCTGATTCAGCCTGCTCATACCGGCAATCCCGATGGCGGAAAGCAGGGCACCTATCGTAGTCGGCGCTAAGCAGACAAGCAATGCTACCAACGTCGTTACTGATGTCGGGTTAACCATACCTGCCAGCTTCGCCGAGAAATTGGCATACATATATAAAGACAGAGTAACTAAAATGAAAAATGATTGAAAGTGCGATTAAAAAAGATCTGCAGAGCAATTTCATTCGGTGTTTTTTACGTGATGCTCCCTCTACCATCGTGATCATTTTATCAAGAAAGCTTTCACCTGCTTCATTGCTTACTTCCACGATCAGCCAATCAGAAATTACAGTAGTTCCGCCGGTAACAGCACTGCGGTCGCCGCCGGCTTCTCTAATTACTGGTGCTGATTCACCGGTAATCGCTGATTCATCAACCGAAGCCGCTCCCTCTATAACTTCACCGTCAGCAGGAACCTGTTCTCCTGCCTTGACGATGTATATATCTTTTCTTTTTCAATGTTGTTGACGCGACATCATAAATCATATCGCGCTGATCTAAAGAAGGAATCTTATGGGCAATCACATCTTTTTTAGCTGCCCGAAGCGCATCTGCCTGTGCCTTTCCCCGTCCTTCCGCAATTGCTTCCGCAAAGTTGGCGAATAATACGGTGAACCAAAGAATAATGGCAATCGCCAATGTATAACCACCTGAACTATCTTTTATATCAAAGATTGCTAAAATGGAAAGAAGCGTAGTCAAAATCGCTGATACATAGACTAAAAGCATGACTGGATTCTTGACTTGAATTCTAGGATCTAATTTTATAAAAGAATCTTTAATAGCGCGGAGTACCATTTTGCGATCCGCAAATACTGTTTGTTTATGACTCATATTCATCCCTCCTAAACAATCATCTGAAAATACTCAGCGATGGGGCCCAAAGCCAGTGCCGGGAAGAAGCTTAACGCGCCAACCAGCAATACGACAAAGACCAGCAAGAATACAAACAGCGGACTGCATGTTGATAATGTACCGGCTGTAGCCGCAATCTTCTTTTTCTTAGCAAGACTGCCGGCAATCGCCAAAATACTGATGATGGGTAAAAATCTTGCGAACAGCATGACTAATCCTAAAGAAACATTAAGAAATACAGTATTGGCCGCAAAGCCAGCAAAGGCTGAACCATTATTGCCGCCGGCTGAAGAATATGCATACAGCAATTCAGAGAAGCCATGAGCGCCGCCGTTCGTTAAACTATCCATGACTGCCGGTACGCCGGCGGCAATGCCGCTGCCAACCAGAATACTAATCGGTGTTGCCAAACAAGCCAGCACTGCCCATTTCATTTCATAGGGTTCTATCTTCTTCCCCAGATATTCAGGTGTACGGCCAACCATTAAGCCCGCGATAAACACGGCCAGAATTGCAAATGCCAGCATGCCGTACAACCCACAGCCGACGCCGCCGAATATAACTTCGCCAAGCTGCATCTGAAGCATAGTCATCATACCGCCCAAGGGCGTATAACTATCATGCATCGAGTTGACAGAACCGTTAGAAGCTGCCGTTGTGAAAGCTGCCCACGTTGAAGAACCAGCAATGCCAAACCGCGATTCTTTACCTTCCATATTACCGCCTGCCTGATCAATACTGCTGATATCCACAATACCATTCTGCGCAAGCTGAGGTGTAGCAGTCTGTTCATTTACCGCGATAACGGCCCATGCCACTAACAGCATACTCAGCATAGCAATAAATATCGCTCGTCTGACGCTTATCCTTAATGCTTTGGCCAAAGGAGAAGCACAGCGCTGCGGGGATCAGCAAAATAGCAATTACCTCAGCTAGATTGCTTAAATAAGTTGGATTTTCAAGGGGATGCGCTGAATTAGTTCCCATATAACCGCCGCCGTTTGTACCCAGCTGTTTGATTGCAATCTGACTCGCTGCCGGACCCATTGGAACAAATTGTTCAGTAACAATTTGAGCATCAACTTTCTGACCCTTGGCATATACTTCACCGTTTACAATTTCAATATCCGTCAGGATCGTTCCGTCTTCGCTGACAGCAACAGGTTCAACCAATGATACGGCCGCCCCCGGCTTTAAATTTTGAATAACTCCCTGTGATACAAGCAGCAGCGAAAGCACTAGACTCAGCGGCATTAAAATATAGAGGACACTCCTTGTCAGATCAACCCAGAAATTACCTAACGAATTCGCATCCGTCTTTAAGAAACCGCGAATCAGCGCATATAGTACCGCAAGCCCAGTACCGGCTGACACAAAGTTTTGAACCGTCAGCCTAATGCCTGAGACAGATAACTCAATTGTGACTCACCGCTGTATGCCTGCCAGTTCGTATTGGTTACAAAGCTGACCGCCGTATTAAACGACAGATCCCACGACAAGCCTGTAAATCCTTCCGGATTGCCAAGCAATACACCCTGAAGCATCAGCAATAGAAACAATAATACAAAACCAAATAATGAGAAGAGAATAACACTGATCAGATATTGTTTCCAATCCATTGTCTGTGTATCATCTATTCTTAAAAGCTTATAAATTAATTTCTCGCATGGCTTCAGAAGCCTTGAAAGAAATACATGCTTGCCATCCATAACACGGCTGATGTAACCGCCTAATGGCACTGCCAATACAAGTAAGACAAGCAAATATGGCAGATATTGCATTAACATCTCAATCATGGTTATCCCCCTCATCAATAAAACAATATAGTAAATAAGCATGAGCAGGGCACATAACCCAATCGCTAGTATGATTAAATTCATCTTTATTTCCTCCTGCATAAATACAATAACATTTAAAGAATTAGGATGGTGTTAGGGTTAAAAGCACCGGCATTAAGATTTCGTTAAGAAAAAAGTCATTGGCAGCAGCCAATAACTTAGTTATTTTTATATATGATTTCGACTAAATATGCATATCTGCCGATTTTATCAAGTTATGCTTTTAGAACAGAAAAAAGTCACTGACAATAGCCAGTGACTCATTAACTATCTAAGAAATAACAGCCAGACAATGAAATAGATACCACCAAGAATGACAAGAATAACGGGAACAAACGTAACGAAAGCAGCAATAAACATTGCAATACCGTCATGCTTATCAAACTCCACATCTTTAAACTTGCCTTTTAATTCTTCATCCCTATCCCCAAGCTGTTTTTTATATTCCTTAAAATTTTTACTCATTATTCATTATTATCCAGAAGATGACAAGCTACCCAATGTTCCGGTTCAACTTCACGCCATCTTGGGCACTCAGCCTTACAGATATCCATCGCATGCTTACATCTTGTATGGAATTTACAGCCCGCCGGAGGGTTGACAGGACTTGGAATATCCCCTTCAAGTATAGCCAATTCTTTGCTGTCTGGTTCCGTAGTCGGAATTGCTTCCAGCAAAGCGATTGTATATGGGTGCTTAGGATTTTTGAAAATGCGTTCTGACGGCGCGCTTTCAACCATATTACCCAGATACATTACGCCGATACGATCAGAAATGTATTTAACAACACTTAAATCGTGGGAAATAAATAAATAAGTCAAATCTTCTTTTTCTTTTAAGTCTTGCAGCAGATTGATTACCTGTGACTGAATCGAAACGTCAAGCGCTGATACAGCCTCATCACAGACAATGAACTTAGGATTCAAAGCAAGCGCACGGGCAATACCGATACGCTGTCTCTGACCGCCTGAGAACTGGTGAGGATAGCGGTGAATAAAGTATTTATCCAAACCGCATTTTTCCATGATGTCAATAATGTAATCTTCAAGCTCCTGAGAACCTTTTTTAAATTTCTTATGGGCAACCAGTGCTTCGGAAATGATTTGTCCTACCGTCATACGAGGATTCAATGAAGAATATGGATCCTGGAAAATGATCTGTAAGTCCTGACGAAGCACACGGCCTTCTTCGCGGGTAAGCATGCCAAGGTCGATGCCCTGATCCCATAACGACTCAGCTTTATCAAAGCCCTCATGAGACTTGCATGCTTCCTTCAGCTTATCCAGCTTAGCACGGCAGTCAGCCTGCTTCTTTTCTGCTGCTTCATAAGCAGTGCGGCTGGCTGTATTATTCACATCCAATGCCGCCGCAAGCTTAGCGACTTCACAGCCAGCATGATATTCTTCCAGCAATGCGTCGCCAGCCGCTTTTAAATCAGAGGCATAGAACAAACCACCGGTTAACCGAGCAATTTGATGGAATATACGATCAGCATCATCAGCCGGGAAGTTATTTACTGAATTTGTATTAGTCTTAGCCTTCTCCACAGCCTTCTTGTACTTAGCCATCTCTTTATCAAGATCTTTAAGTACTCTTTCCACATACTTCGGTTGATATTCATAAATCGTACGGCCATAATAAACCGTATTACCTTGAGTCTGAGGATAAAGCTGAAGGATGACACGGCCAAGCGTTGACTTACCGCAGCCTGACTCACCAACTAAACCATAGGTTTCACCCTTATTGATATGAATTGAAATACCATCATTAGCCTTTACATATAGCTGTTCCTTTTGAAACCAAGAAGACTTTTTAACGGGAAAATATTGTTTAAGATTAGTTACTTCAATCAATTTTTCTTTAGCCATTATTTTTCCCCCTCTTTACCGGATAGAAGCAGCGGATGCTGTGATTTTCTCCTACCTTTACCAAATCAGGTTCTTCCTTACGGCATTTGTCACACGCATACTTGCAGCGCGGCGCAAATTACAGCTTCAGGCAGTGCCAATGGATGCGGAACAGAGCCTGGAATTGCATCCAGACGTTCGGTACGTTCAGAGTTAAGACGTGGAATTGAAGTCAGCAGACCCTCGGTATAAGGATGCAGATATTCAGAACCACGGAAAATATTTCAACCGGTGCAGATTCAACAACCTGTCCGCAATACATAACTGCAACATCATCAGCCATTTGGTTGATAACACCTAAGTCATGAGTAATGAACATGATCGATGTACCCAGCTCATGCTTCAGATCATTCATCAAACGCAGTATTTGTGCCTGAATCGTTACGTCAAGCGCTGTTGTCGGCTCATCGGCAATCAGCAGCTTCGGCCGGCAGGCAAGTGCCATAGCGATCATTACACGCTGGCGCATACCGCCTGACAGCTGGAATGGATAGCTTTTGTTTACCTGTACTGGATTCGCAATCTTAACCTGCTGAAGCATTTCAATACTGCGCTTCTCAGCTTCTTTTTTGCTGAGCTTCTGATGCAGCATCAAAACCTCACTGATCTGACGGTTGACCGTAAAAATCGGATTTAATGAGGTCATCGGTTCCTGGAAAATGATAGAAATATCATTTCCGCGGATATGACTCATCTGCTGTGCATTCAGATCAGAAATCTTCTTGCTGTCAAAATAAATTTCACCGGAATATATTTTCTGATTTTGTTCAAATAATTTTAAAATACTCATTGCTGTCTGGCTCTTACCTGAACCTGACTCACCAACTACACCTAATGTACGTCCTTCTTCGATGGTTAATGAAACACCATTAACGGCCTTGATCAATCCGCGCTTGGTATCAAAATACGTATGTAGATCTTTAATTTCTAATAAACTCATGATTTACACCTACTTTTCATTAGCCTTTGGATCAAGGGCAGAACGCAGACCATCACCAATCAAGTTGATAGAGAAGGCAGCGATAAAGATACAAAGAGCCGGTAAGATCCACTGCCACCAGTAGAGCTCGATAACCGTCATCTTCTGTGCATTCGTCAGCATATTACCCCATGAAGGCATAGGCGGCTGAACACCGAATCCCAAGAAGGACAATGCAGATTCAGTCAGCATGTTAGAAGCATAACTCAATGTAATATTAACAATACAAATATTTAAAACGTTTGGCAGGATGTGACGTACCATGATGCCGGCTTCCTTAATTCCAAGAGCACGGGCAGCCAGTACGAAGTCTTTTTCACGTTCAATAAGAATCTGACCGCGAATCAAACGTGCCAAGCCCGGCCATGAAATACATCCTAAGATAAACATAATCAAATACATTTTCTGATCACTGGTCATATCCGTAGATAAGAATGCGGATAATGTGATAACCAATGGCATAAACGGAATTGATGAGATAATTTCAGTCAGACGCATCATCAGGTTATCAACCCAACCGCCTTTAAAGCCGGAAATCATACCGACAATGATACCGATAACTCCCTGAATCAGACAAGCGATGAAGCCGACGATCAAGGTAACCTTACCGCCATGAATGAGACGGGTTAATAAGTCACGGCCTTGTTCGTCCGTACCTAATGTGTAGCCATCATTGCCCCAAGCAGTAACTTTCCCATCCTCTTGCAACGCATAAGCTTGGAAGTAGTCGCCATAAATTGCTGTCGCTTTCAAGTTTGACGGAACATTCTGCTCGCCAAGATCATTTGTACCCCATGTATAGACTGTACCGCTTTCACCAAGTGCGTAGAAGCTGTTTTTACCGCTTTCGATCTGAACGATCTTTTCATTGATTTCAGGTATCGCAAGACAGTTCTTATCTCGAGAACCCCATACATGCAGTTTTCCCTGATCATCCAGGACTAAACCATTACGGAATGAAATTGCAATCTGTTCAGCTTTAACTGAACCATCTTTTAATTCTTCAGGTACAGCAGAGAAATCATTGCCCGCAACACCTAATGTACCAACGGTACCATCGTCAAGAAGCAGCAGCATGTTATAGCTTGAACCCTTCATATCGACGATATGGCCTTGATACTCCTCTGGGATGATATCCAGCTTACTGGATAACACACTGCCCCAGATATACAATTTTCCCTTTTTAGTTAAAACTGCAGAATATTGTTCACCAGCGAAGATATCCTGGATTTTTTCCATTTCAAATAACCCCTTCATTTCAAGAGGTACATCTCCCTGATTGAAGTTGTTGTAACCCCAGGCATAAAGCTTTCCAGTATCTGACAGTGCCAGAACATGCTTGTCACCGACTGAAATTTTCTCGATTTTTCTTGATTTGACATCATCAGGTATATTCAGGGCACCTTCTTGGTCAATACCCCAACCATATAAATTACCTTCCTTTGACAAACCAATTGAGAACGTGATACCGGAACGAATATCCTTGACCCCTTCTTTGACGAGTTGGTCACTGACGTTCAAATAACCTTTGCCGGGCTGAACGTTTTTAATAACCGCCTCAGTATTTAAAGCATCCATCGGGAATAAAATTGAACCGATGAAAGAGAAACACAGGATTGCAACAAATCCAATCAATCCAATACGTGCTAACTTATCATTAATAAAATTCTTCCACACAACCTTAGTTGGTGAAGTAATTGCTTCTTCTTCCAATACGCTTAGACCATTCATGTTTTTTCTTGCTTTTGGTGAGAATAATCCCGCAAACATTGATGTGAAGGAGCTAAGCATTCTTGAAAATATATTTTTCTTTTTATCCATATTTCAGCTCTCCTTAATCAAGTTTGATACGCGGATCTACCAGCGCATAGGCCAAGTCGCAGACAAAATTCGACACTAAATAAATAACAGCATAGAACATATTCAAAGCAATAACCGTCATCGAGTCACGGCGATTTAATGCAGTAACTAGGACACGGCCAAGACCATTCCATGAGAAGATCTGCTCCGCAACCATTGAACCGCCGAACAATGTTCCGATTTGTGCGATAACTACCGTAATGATCGGAATCAAAGCATTACGAAAAGCATGAGAATAAATAACTACCTTCTCGCTAAGACCTTTTGAACGTGCTGTTCTGATATAATCCTGACTCAAAGCGTCGAGCATAGCATTACGCACATAACGGATCGTTCCCGCTAAGCTCATGATCGTCAGAGTTGTAACCGGCAGTACCAAATAGCGCGCCCATGCTGCCAAATCAGACAGATCGGTCGGCATACCATTTGAAGGTACCCATTTTAATTTGAATGCAAATACAGATATTAAACATAAACCGATAAAGAATGACGGCATACTCATTCCTATGAGTGAGAATACCTGCCAGAACTGATCGACAAACTTACCTCGCTTGATTGCTGACCAGATACCGGCAAAGATCGAGATCGTCAGTGAAAATAACAATACAAAGCCATTCAAAATAATTGTATTCTTCAGTGGCTCAGCTAAAACATCCTTAACTGGCTTGTTATATGTAGTAGAGTAACCAAGTTCGCCCTGAGCGATATTTTTCACCCAGTTCACATATTGCACAGGAACCGGTTTATCCAGTCCCAAATTTTCTTCAATCGCATCATACACCATCTGATACTGATCAGGACGTGTATTAGTTGGAATCATCATCGCCACAGGATCACCCGGCATTAATTTGTTTAATCCGAAAAGCACAATGGATATCGCAAATACTACCGGAATCAGCGAGAGAATTCTCTTGATTGAGTACTTTATCATGTTGCTCCTCCTTTCAAGCAATAACAGCAACAAAGAAGATAGTAAATTTCTCTACTATCTTCTCTGCATAAACTTAACTTTTATTTTTTAAAACTATTTCCAGCTCATGTCACAGATAATCTGTGCCCAAGAAGCAAACGGAGTAGTATTAAAGCCATTCAAATCAGCATCAGCAAAATCATAGTATTGGTTAGCATAAATTGGAACCATAGGCATTAAATCATTCCATTTAACCTGATATTCTACCCAGATATCTGCGAATTCTTCAGCATTTTCAGATGAAGTATGTCTTAAACGTTGAATAATTTCGTCTAATTCCGGATCACAGATATTTGAAGGATTTGATGGAGTTCCTGCGAAATCACATGCATATGAAGAATAGTAAGGGTCCGGTGCATCAGAGAATTGAGTTGCCATGTTGAATGTGTTGTATTTTCTTTCACTATCAGGCTTAGCACCTCCATAGTAATAAGCATCAAGCATACCAGCAAAGTCAGTTCTTTCAATTCTGAAGTCAATACCGGCCTTAGGAGCATTCTGTTTCAGCTGCAATTCGATCGTATCTGTAACAGGGTTGTCATTTGTACCTAAGTGAGTGATAGTTAATGGCTCACCGGCAGCATTGTGACGGTAATAACCTTCACCAGCTTTTGTTACATCCCAAGGAGTAACACCATCAGCTTCAAACTTATAGCTTGAATTATCTAATTCTGCATTTGCTTTATCGATAGAGAAAGCATAGTTGATTAACTTAGAGTCCAATTCAGATTTTTTAGCCTGATAAGTCCAAGAAGCTGTTGAGTAATCAGAGTTAACTGTTGTACCGTAACCGCCCAGGATATTGTTGATCAGATCATCTTTATCCAAAATGTATGCGATAGCATGACGCACTTCTTTTTCTTTTGTAGCGCCGAAATCTGTATGCATTGGAACGTTACCAAAACCGTTACGGGCATAAGTAGATTCCTGAACGTTTTCAGCAGCTTTTGCTTTTTCGATCTTATCGCCTTCTACAACGCCTTGAACGATGTCAACTTCACCGTTAACCAGCATATCAACATCTAATGTAGCATTAACTGTCTTAACAATGATTGTTTCGATAGATGGTGTTTTCTTATCCCAAGTACCGGCGAAGTTCTCATTTTTAACCATCTTCACTTGTTTTGTTTTCAAATGAAATAAAGCTATAAGGACCACAGCTTACAGTTGGAGCAAAACGGTAGTCAGAACCGAATTTGTTAACTGCTTCAGCCAGATCACCAGTAAATTTAGAACCTTCATCTGTTGTTTCGATAGCACCGTCAGCCCCCAATACATGCATAGGATATGGATATACACGCATGAAGCTCAGTTCCCAGAAATATGGCAGTTTGTCTTTAGACACAGTGACAGAGAAAGTTGAGTCATCAATTTTCTTAACACCGCCTAAGACATCACTTTCACCTGTGTGATATTCAGTGTAGCCTACAAAGTTTTCACCTGTAGAATCAGAAGCACCCGCTGCTACTAATTGCGGAGAACCTGCTACTAAATAAGCAAATACATAATCGTCTGCTGTTACCGGTTCACCGTCATTCCATTTTAATCCATCATTTAAAGTCCATGTATAAACTGTGTTGCCATCAGCATCTTCTGACTTAACAAGTTCTTTAATAACTGTTTCATCAACGATCCATTCGCCGTCAGCTGTAAATGCAACCGGTGAATATCCATGAATCAAATCACGAACGTTCTTGTCATATGAACTGTTTCCGAAACCTTCAGACTGGTGGAAATCACCGTTCATATCAAATGTTGCTACTACTAACTCTTTGCCTGCATTAGCATCATTACCGCCGTTATTGGTATCACCATTACCATTACCGCCATTGCTGCTGCATCCTGCTAAAGCCATTAGCGCAACCATACATACTGCTACTAACTTTTTCATTAAAGAATTCCCTCCTATCAACTTATATTGATAATGTAATCATTATACATAACAACCCTTGATTTTACAAGCCTTATTCACATTTTTGTGACTTGTATAACATTATTTTCCTGTATTTCCATAATGTTTATCGCTCGTTTTCACACTTTTTTACAATATTTGTTTTAATTTTCATATTTTTTCATCGTTTCAAACAAAAAGAACACTTTCAGCCTCTTGCTGTCCGTGTTCCCTTCCTTATTTATTCAAAATGTACGTATACGGAGTATCATATTTCATGCCGATACTGATTGTAGCACTCAATTCACTCTGATTATAAATGATTGACCATTGAGTGCCTGTCATTTCATTTTCATCATTCATATGCAGCGGCTGAGAAACGGCTTCCAATAGATTCATGCCTTCTGCCTCACTCAAAATACCTTTATTTTCTGTCAATGTCTTCTCCAGAGTCGCATAACGATCCTGTCCTTTGCCAAAGTCATAATCACCCGGTGTCAGAAGAAAGTTGGTGGCAGCCTGCCAATTGCCGTTCATTTCAACAATACTAATTTCATTATCAACATATTCTACGACAACTGATTTCCCGTTTGCATCGGCTATTTGAAAATGATAACTGCTGTTTGCGGATGAGTGCATGTCATATTGTTTCAGCAAAGCGACTGCTTCATCAACGGTTGCCGCCTTATCTAATACCAGCCGCACTGCCGTCGTCGTAGTAATGTCAATTTTATCGGTTTGCTGATTTGTTGCCTCGGTAGGTATCAGCAATACACCGATTGCCAAGCCCTTTTCATTAATGCCGTCAAGCGGTGCATAAGGGGCCGCCAATGTAATAATGCTTGATAATAAGCCATCCGGCAATTTTTCTTCATTATAACCTAAAAAGCCTAAATTAACCGTTGAAAAAGAAGCATAGCCATTATCTGGCTGCGTTTTCACAAATAAAGCCGGTGAGTATGTTAAATCAAAATTTCTGCCGAATATTTTTGCGCCATCCGGAGTGGCCGCATTAAAGGTTGAACAGCCAAGATTAGGAATGCTGAATTCTACTGGTATTCCCTTTAGAAGTTTTGCAGATACAAATTGTATCAGTTCACCATCCGTACTGGCACCGGCTGCCAGGAAATCATCAAAACCATAATCGCCTTTATACTCCATTGTATATAATGCGTAATCATCTACTTTTTTCATTGACTGAAGCGTTGCCAGTTCATTATGGAACATAGCATAGAAACCGCCCACAAGGACAACTGCTGCACACGCGGTACCAATGAGTAATCGTTTAACTATTTTGTTCATAAGCCCTCCTATAAATGACCGTTAAATAAAATTAGTCATGTTTAGAGTTTACTACTTCTGCATGCTTCTGTCAACATAATATTGACTATATTGTTATATTAGTCAATATAAAGAACTCCTTCATAAAAGAAGGATTCTGTGTATGTATGAATACCACATCACCCGCCTCGATTAGAAGGAGCTGATTATAATCATAAAAAGAAGACCGTTCACATCTAATACATACTCTTTATATAATCTCAAGCAATTACTTCTGAAGAATCTTCCGGCTCTTCCTCATTTTCCATGCCCGCTAAAATAGAGCTGGTTGTTTCATCGATAAAAGCTGAGCGATCTACTTCAATCTCTGATGGCTCAGGCGCAGCTTTCGTTTCAATACTGCCGACAATCTGCGCGCCCTGCGCGATACTGATCTGTCTGGCTGTTATATTGCCCTGCACAACCGCCTGCGCATTAATTGTCACTTCTTCATCAGCAACCGTATTCCCCTTTAAATAGCCATCTATCGTTACCATTTTCGCTGATATATCACCGGTAATCGATGTATCACAATCAATCATGACCTTACTTTCAGATACAATATTTCCTGTATAAGAAGCATGCTGAAAAAGTACATTCACTGCCTTTACATCGCCTTTCACCTTACCATTGATACGGATCGTACCCTGTGATTCAATATCACCCATGACTTCACCATTTAATTCAAAATCTTCACGGCTTTTAATATTACCGATTATCACAACATCTGATGATATAACAGTAGCCGTGTTTTTCTTCACTGTGTTGGAAAGCGGCGGCGCAGTTCTGAGCTGCGTTTTCTCCTCATTACCCCCAATCCCCATTTTCTTTGCTAAATCACCAAAGTTTGATTTTGGATTATTAAATGTACTCATAATTTTCCTCCTAGATTTATCTTTAACTGTTTTATACAGTTTAAAGCTATCGAATAAAACGCAATAAAGCTTCTGACGCTTTTTTCCATGTTCCCTTAGCAATCGGAACATATATGTTATCATTTAAGATAAAATCATAACGCCTGATGCCAGTTACATAATCTAAATTAACCAGATATGAACGATGACATCTGAAAAAATTAGTTTCAGGCAGCTGAGCCGCCAATACGTCCAGCTGTCCCTGATAGGTAATAATTTCAGATTCTAAATGCAGTGTAAGCGTTCTTTTCATTATTTCCGCATATACGATGTTATCTACCGCGACAACACGGCTGCAGCCAGCCACGGGAACCAGTAAATGCTTAGCCATATTCGTTTTATCTGTCAGGTTGCCGAGCGTGTGATTCACATTGTTTTGTGTGAGATTGCGATAAATCAGATTACCTTTTCTCACAGCAGCAGAATTAACGATCCTATCATCATTGATAAGCATATATTCAGCAAAATGATTGGCATTCATAAAGGCTTGGATGTCATCTATTGGAAGCTGATCACTGATTTCAATCATTATAAAATCCAAACGCTTTCCCGTTTTAACAACACCATGCAGTTCCGCTAATCCGCTGCACAACAAAAAATCTGTTTCCATCTTCAATTTCTTCAAATATAATTCAACCATTGGTACCATTTGCCTATAAAACGCGTTATTCTTAGTAACAACAGCAGTATTCACAGCTATCATTCAACCACTCCTCTTGTTTTAATGCCTCAGTTAACAATTTCCTAATGGCGTTACAGGTAAAATTGTCTTACAAAGTATACTTTATAAGACAGTCTAAAAAGCGCTAAAATGTATCTGTGATATTAACAAAAAGAACTAAAATGTGTTTACAAAGTTGAGAAATTGGTATAAGATGGTAAAAAGAAGGATGTCTCATAATGTATACATTTTGATACTATATTCCAATCGTTACATTTCTCACCATACATCTCTGATAAAGAAAGAAGCTGCCTATTAAGACAGCTTTTTATATGATTGATGAAAGAAAAAGACGCTTGCGGCATCTTTTTCATACTAACAATTTAAGCGAATAAAAAGGTATGAACTGAGCAAGACTCACATTCATACCTTTTATTCATTTTTTAATTCAGATTATTTCATGTGGTATGGCTTCACATAAGCAGGAACGCCATCCTTCATGATTAATGCAGGCTCACCGACGATTAATGGTTTGAAGTAATCGTAAGCTTCCTGACTCAGACCTGCATAGTTAGGCAGAATCCATTCAGCAGGGATGTGCTTAACATGATTTGCGAATTGATCAGCCGGACCTTCGATGAAATTAACATCATATTCAGCGCCCGGTTTACGCTGTACACCTACAACGTGACCAGTGAATTTGCCGTCAGCACTTCTCATATGAGCAGACATACCTAATTCAAAGGCTTCTGTAACATCTACTAAGCTTTGCGTATAGTTAGCGCAGCGCTGTGCAGTGCTTAAATCCTGAACTTAGCACGAGGTGCAATGCCTGCTTCAAGAATCATGTTCTTGACCGCATTACCGGCACCGCCTAATACAGCGTGTCCGAAACCGTCATTAACCGCTTTGCCGGCAGCCAGATAAGAGCCATCAGCAAAATGGGCACCCTCGCTGACAACGATATAACATTTACCCTTTGTTTCCATGCATTTTTTAACTTCTGCAAGGAATACTTCCTGATCAAAATCTTCTTCAGGCAATACAAGCAGATCCACTTACCTGAAATTACAGAAGAACCAGCTAACCAGCCAGCATCTCTTCCCATTGTTTCAAGAATGAATACTTCTGAACGAGTATATACGTTGTAATCCAGCCATGTAGAAGTTACAACATCATTAACAAACTTAGCAGCAGAAGCAAAACCAGGGCAGTGATCAGTAACCATCAGGTCATTATCAACTGTCTTAGGAATACCTACGAAACGTTTCGCGATATTATTTTTCTTAGCCCACTGGCTTAATGCGTCAACTGTATCCATTGAATCATTACCGCCGATGTAGAACATGATTTCAATGTTGAATTTATCCATAACTGCTACCAGTTTACGATAATCAGTTTCGTCATCTCTCTTTAATTTATAACGGCATGAGCTAATGCTGAAGATGGAGTTTGACGAAGAATACGATTTTCCATATCCGGCATGTGAGTTAAATCAACAAGTCTTTCTTGAAGAATACCTTCAATGCCATTCAAACCGCCATAAACTATATCATATACCGGGTTTAATTGGTTTGCCTTAACTACACCAGCAAGTGATGCATTGATAACGGTAGTAGGTCCACCAGATTGAGCAACTAAACAATTTGCCATTTTATAATCCTCCTATTTAAGTACGTGCCTATTTTATCATACTTTACAGCAATTTAAAAGAGACGTTACCGGCTTTTATTGAAGAAAATCTTTAAAGCGCTCAGCAGTGAGATGACAACATCATTCACCAGCAGAATCAGCATTAAAGAAAAACTTTTAAAACCAATCAAAAGATAACCGGCCATGATTGCTATAATGTAGAAGCGGACTCTTTTACCGCGCGCTGTCGCTGTAATTTCCTCCATATGCTTAACGATATAAGCCTCATCGAGATATTGGGCAGAGGCGGCATCAATGATTGCCAAAAGCAGCCAGAAAATATTGATATTTACAGAATAGATTCTAAGCAGACAAGGCAGCCCCAGCAGCATCAGCAATAATGCAAACTCGGCCTCTTTCAGCTTTTTCTCCATCATTGCTCAAGCGCCTCACTGTATTCTTCCCACTGCGCCATTAAATTCTCTATTTCATTATTTACTTCATCGATCTGATTATCCAATTCATTCATTTTCTGATAATCATGATAATATTCAGGATCAAAGCGAAGCTCGCGCAGGGCTTCAATTTCTTCTTCCTTAGCGGCGATTTTTTTCTCTAGCTTAGCGATTTCTTTGCCGATATTCAGATTCACCGGCCGGCTCTTTTTCTCCTGATGACTCACTTTAACCTGATTTTCTTCAGCTGTTTTATTTCCTTCTATATAATCATGATAATTCATCGGTGTATAAACCGCACCGTTTTCATCGATATGCAGAATTGCCGTCGCCAGCTTGGAAATAAAATAACGGTCATGAGAGACAAACAGCATTGTGCCGTCATATTCAGAAAGACTTTTTTCCAGTGCTTCTTTGCCTAATAAATCCAAATGATTGGTCGGTTCATCCATAACCAGAAAGTTAGGCTGAGAAAGCATCAGCTTTACCAAGCTTAGGCGCACCTTCTCACCGCCGGATAAACAATCCACTGTTTTAAACACCTCATCACCGGTAAATAGAAAACAGCCTAAAGCACTTCTTACTTCTGTACGGGTCAGATCAGGGAAGTCATTCCAGACTTCCTCAAGAATCGTATTTGCCGTATTAAACTGCGCCAGCTCCTGATCAAAATAACCGGGTTCGATCTGATGACCAAGCATCACAGAGCCTCCCAGGCTTGGAATTTTACCCATAACGGTTTTCACAAAGGTTGATTTCCCCTTACCATTGGCCCAATTACCGCTACCCGCTGACCTTGCATCACCTCAAGATTGATCGTACAAAGCGCATGATCATAACCAATTTTCAATTCTTCAACAGTAAGCACCCGTTTACCGCCGCGGATTCTTGATGTAAAGCTGGCTTTAAATGACTTTTTACTTTCTTTTGGATCTTCGATCCGTTCCATTCGATCCAGATATTTTATTTTAGACTGTGCAAATGCTGCCTTATTCTTTTTATAGCGGAATTTCTCAATCAAAGTCTCCATCCGCTCAATTTCTTTTTGCTGACGGGCATAAGCTGATTTCTGCCGCTCAATATCATTATCCTTCTGCTTGACATAAGATGAATAATTACCGGCATAACGGCGCATCACACCATATTCAATCTCATAGATTTCATCAGCCACGTTATCAATAAAAGTCCGGTCATGAGAAACCAGCACAACAGCTTTCGGATAGCGTTTCACATAGCCTTCAAGCCATTCAATTGTTTCCAGATCAAGATGGTTGGTCGGCTCATCCAGCAAAAGAATATCCGGAGCTGACAGCAGCAGCTTCACAAATGCGATACGGGTTTTCTGTCCGCCGGAAAAAGTCTGCACCTCCCGCTGAAGATCCTCTTCATGGAAGCCAAACCTTGTAAAGATATTTAAAATATCTGACTGAACCGTATAACCGCCCCGCTCCTCAAAGCGATGCTGAAGGTCGGCATAGCGGTCAAGCAGCTCCTGAGAATGGTCATAAACCATCGCCTCGGTCATTTCATCCAGCTGCTTCTGCATGATTTCTACATCTTTGAAAACTTCATTCAATTCTTCCTGTACAGTGCGTGATTCACTGGTAAAAGTCGTCTGTGCCAGATAACCGATCCGGCAGCTGCCAGCCTTATGAATCGTTCCTGAATCCAGTTCTTCTTCACTGGCGATAATCTTCATCAGCGTCGTCTTGCCGCAGCCATTAGCGCCGATTACCGCGATTTTTCATTATTCTTAACCTCGAACTGAATATTTTCAAACAGAATATTCGCGCCGAAGCCTTTTGTTCCTTTATTTATTTGATATTGCATACCCTTATTCCTTTGTAACTTTCAAGTAAGAAGCAATTGAATTCGCTGTCTCACTGATGATCTTGTCAAAATTAGTTTTCCAGAACTCGGCATCCTCATCATTGGAAATATACAGATATTTAATCACTACTGCCTGCATTCCATGCTTATTCGCTGTCGCAAAAGAATTTCAGTGCGTGAACGCTCAGAAATCATGCCCGCCTGAGTGGCGACACCGCCGGCCTCACGGATCTGAAGAATGCTGTCATAGACCGCGCGTCCGTCATCCCCCTCAGCCAATACCGGCGGTACAACACCATCGACACTGGTTCCTGAAGTATAAAGTGAGCTGCCGTCAAGATCGATATTTTTCTTCATATCAAACAACAGCTGATTCGCCAATGTTGATGAAGCATAATTCGAGTAATAAACCTCCATACCATTCAAATAATTGTAAGAGGAAGAATTAAACTGAAGATTGATATAATACTTAGCATTTTTTTCATAAGCCTTATATAATCTGCCATTTAATCCATAAGTATTGATTTCCTGTTTGATGCTGTCCTTGGTAATTCCCACCGTAAAGCCATAGCCTTCCAGCTTTTCTTTTAATGCTAAAGCCGCGGCATACATTTCATCATTCTCATTCAAGCCATTGGCATCATAACCCCAATCGACACCCATGCCATAATCATCATTGCCGCCCGCCGGATCAAGCATGATATCCACTGAATCATGCTGAACGGTATCACTGGTTACATTGATGAACATATAATTCTGATCAAGCAGTGTTTCCTCATCATTAAGGATTCCCTTATCCGCGATTAATTCTACCTTCTTACTGGCATTATTGCGTGTAACCGTATGAAAAACATCCTTTAACGGCTCTTTCATAACAATCCGCTGATCGCTCAGATTATAAACTAAATAGACCTCATAAAACCATTCTCAACCTCAGCCAGATTCAACTGATGATCGGCCTTATTTTCAAGTGAGAACATTAATTCCTTACCGGTACAAATATCTACCAGCTTTAATGTCTTGCCGACCATTTCATCAGCAGTCAGCACATCATAAGGCTGTTTCAAAAGATTCAGTGTTTCACCATAATAAAAATAGTCGCTGATCTCATATTGATTCTCGAACGTTTTATTAATAAAAGAAGCCGTTTTAGAAGGTGTGAAACCACAGATCGTATAACCGTTGTCATTTCCTTTATCCGGTGATATCAACAGATTAAAAACAAGATATACAACCAGAAGAATCAAGGTAAAGAAGGGGACTGCAACTTTCCATTTCACCTTTAATTTTTTCTTTGGCACATAACTCATAAGGCACCTCCTTAAAGTTTAATATCAATAATATGCTTGGGCTGCTGATCCTTTTCTGCAGGATACTGCATATAAGTCTCACCAATTTCAATTTTCAAATATTCCTCCGCTTTATTTGGGACGGGCAGCATCGTGTCCTCAAACGGTACATAGCGGGTCGGATAAATCATTGATTTAGGATATACGATAGGTTTAAACGGCGAATAGAAAGTCCATGTCAGATCATAACCGATCAGCGGACTGCCCTTCGCTTTTTCACCATACCGCTTCGCGTGATTCACGAATAGCTTCTTCAATCCAAGCGGATTCATATGCAGATTCTCACAAATAGTAATCAGCGGCATCAGCGCGTCATTGCCGATGCGGTGAATTAAATCCGCCGCCTTGCGCTCACTGACATAATCTATGATGAAGACATCGATAAACAAGCCATCGCCATCCGGACATTTATTAGCCAGTAAAGTATTCGCTTCTTTAACATAGGTATTCTTCTTGCGTATTTTCATAGCCGGTATCGTAACGGTATATTCCTGATGAGTATCGAAACATTGAAACATATATTCCTCAGGCAAAGCGGCCGGCAGAATTTTTAAGAATTTTTCATAATCTTCACGCATCATGGCAATGTCGGCATCATCATCCCAGGGGATAAACCCTTTATGACGGACGGCACCTAAAGCACTGCCACCAACTAAATAATAAGGAATGCCATAGTCCTTGGATATTTTATCAATCATTTTAAGCATTTCAAGCAAAACCATCTGTACATCACGCACAGTTATCACATGGCCGTCATCCATGGTTTTTAATATATATTCTTTCATTTGTCACCTGATTGTATCATTTATGTACTATTTTCATTCATCTATACTCTTCATTATTATACACTAAAATATAGAATTATGGTAAATCTATCGATGAATGAAACCTTTTTAATATAAATTTATAATTAAAGCCATGATTCAATCTCAGCTGCCAACAAATTAACAGATAAAATAAAATCTCACAGCCGCTGCCATGAGATTTTTCAGTATCTTTAATTTTATTAACACTGATCGTATTGAATCGATGCCTTAACCGCTTTCGCCTTTTCTTCACCCAGGATCAAACGGACTAATTCAAGGCCAAGATCCAGTGCATAGCCTAAACCGCGGGCGGTAGTGATCATGCCATCGGTAATAACACCTTGTCTCGTATATTCAGCACCGATCAGCTGATCCTCAAAGGTTGGAAAACATGTCGCATGCTTACCCTTAAGCAAGCCTAATCCGCCAAGTACACTTGGCCCGGCACAGATTGCGGCTAGCCGGCGGCCGTCAGCAGCTGCCTGAATCAATGCCTCACACAGCGGCTCACAAGCAGCTAAGTTGGTGGTTCCCGGTAACCCTCCAGGTAAAAATAAAACATCGGCATGATCAAGATCCGCTTCCTTTAGGGTTTTATCCGCTTTTATTTCAATCTGATGCGAACCGCAGACACTTGCCTGATTATTAATTGAAATCAATTCTGTATCAATGCCGGCACGGCGCAGCACATCCACAACCGCCAGACATTCAACTTCTTCAAAGCCATCAGCCATAAATGCTAATACTTTCATTAAAATCCCTTCTTTCTTCTTTATTATTCTAACGCAAACGATGCTGAAATACCACAATTACGATTTGTCGTTTGACTGATAAGAATCGATTTAACCAAATATTAACAGAATTTTAATTGAACATTTAATGTCTGATGGTAGGCTTACACATGTTAAATAACATGGAGGTAATATGAGAAAGAATAAAAGCTTATTGCTTGCCGCATGTCTGCTCTTAGGCGGATGTTCAGCAATGCGCAGCCTGATGCTGCATCGGATCACGCGGAAGAAAAACGGAAATAACATTGTGGCATACGTTTACGGAGGTACATGAGGAAACTTTGCAGAATATTATCAATGAATTTAATGCTTCACAGGATACATATACCGTTACAGCATTGACACAGCCGCTGGATGGCTTCTCATCAAAAGTTTATGAAGCTGCTTCCAACGGCACCGGTCCGGATATGGTTATGCTGGATGCGTCAGCAGCCGCAGATTATGCGGAAGAAGGCATGGCCATTGATTTTTCTGACTATCTTGATATTAACACTTATAAATCAAGAGTCAGTGAAGGCTTATTTGAAGAATCCACCGATTTTGCCGATGGTGCCTGGCACTGCATCGCCATTCAGTCCACCGGCCCTGTATTCTTCTATGACAAAACACTCTATGATGAATTAGGTTTAAGTGCGCCGCAGACTTGGGATGATGTCGAGAACAATTCAAAGAAAATCTATGAAGCAAAAGGAATTCCGGGTTTTGCGGTTGATTCCATTCCAGATCTTGCCATCATGCTCTTAAATCAATCAGGTGTTGGTTACATTGACAAGGAAACCAAAACCGTCAATTGGCAGGATGATCGTTATATTGCATTGGTGGAATGGTTCTCTAAGGGTGTTCAGGAAGGCTATTTCCAATTGGCACCAACTACCGGTGACTACAACTCAGGAGATATTGGCGCCCATGTATTAGGAGCCTACATCGGTTCTTCCGCGGGTTTGCCATTCTTGGATCTGGGTGATCATGAATTGGCTTGTACCCGTGTTCCACAGTTAAGCAATGGCGCTGAAAAGTGGGTTCAGCAATGGACAAGAAATATCATTGGCTTTAAGAGTAATGAAACGAAGGAAAAAGGCGTTGCCGCTTTTGCGGAATACTTCACTAATGCAGATAACGCCGCAGCATGGGCAATCGCTTTTGGCGGTTTCTCCCCTTACAGCGATGCTGATTCAGCAGCGGCCTATAAAGAATACATTGCCGGTAATATCGCCCTTCAGGCATTAGCTCTGCAGAATGACTATGCCGGTGCCCTGCCGGTATTAAAGGGTTCAAGCACAGTTCGCACAGAGCTTGAAAAAGCTGTTAAGAAAGCTGCCACAGCCCAAGCCTCGGCCAAGGATGCCTTGAATGAAGCAGTACAGGCTGCTGATCTGGCGCTGAGTGAATAATAGAATTGCTGAAATTTTCAGCAATTTTTTGAGAGGAAAACTATGAAGAAACAAAAATTACTCGTCTTTTGTCTTGATGCATTATGCACTCTGGATCTTGAATATATGAAAGAATTGCCGCATTTTAAATTTATGTTTGAAAACGGCTCACTTGTTAAGCATGTTGAACCGGTATATCCGAGTCTCACCTATCCGTGTCACTGTTCAATCATCACCGGCTGTACGGTCAATCATCACGGTGTGCCGCATAACGAGATCGTTGGTGTTGAGCGCAAGGATGCCCCTTGGTACAATCAGCGCTCGGACATAAAATGCCCTACACTTTTTGATCTGTTTAAAGCCAATGGGTATACGACCTGTTCCCTGACCTGGCCGGTAAGCGGCAAGGCGGATATTGATTTGAATATGCCAATGATCGTACGATCGGTTATCAGGGTTTCAATCCCTACCAGTTTCTTGAGGATAACGCGTCAAAAGCATTACTGGATCGTTATTATTGGAAATATGGCCGTTATCTGAAGGGAAAAGACCGCAGTCTTGACTTATTTACGATGGCATTGGCAGCTGATGTGATCCGTGATTACGCACAGCCAGATATCATGTTTGTGAAGATGTGTGATCTTGACAGTGTCCGTCATGAATACGGCATTGATAATGAGCAGGTAAAGGCTCAGCTGCGCAAGCATGATGAAGAATTCGGCGTATTGGTAGAAAGTGTTAAACGCTATGGGGGTTTTGAGAATACTAATTTTGTAATTCTCGGCGATCATGGTCAACAGGATGTTAAGCGCTGTCTGAATATGAATCTGCTTTTGAAGCAGCATGGCTTTATCCGCTGCAATGAGAAAGGTGAATTAATTGATTATGATGCCTATTGTCATTCAGCTGCCTTATCGGCATGGATTCAGCTTAAAAATCCGGAAGATACGGTCATGCGGAATAAAATACATGAATTCTTAAAAATGATCAAAGCTGATCCGCAGTACAACATCGGTTATTTGTTTACCAAAGAAGAAGCTGAAGCACAATTTGGTTTGAGCGGACCGCTTGATTTTGTGCTTGAAGGGAAAGAACCGATGTCCTTTCAGACAACCTTAGCCGGTGATGATCTCTTCGCGAAACATCTGCCCGCCGGTTATCATCAGACGTTAGCCAGTCACGGCCATCTGCCTTCAAGGGATGAGACGACAACCTTTATCGCCTGCGGGCCAACGGTAAAAAAAGGCATTGTCATTGATCGCTCAGCCATGGTGAATGAAGCGCCGACAATGGCTGCCATGTTTGGGCTGACGATGGATCAGATTGATGGGTTGGCTTGGCAGGAGCTATTAAAGTAGGAGAATTTCATGAAAATCAAGATAGAAAATTTAACGAAACAATTTGCCAATCATACAGCTGTCAGCAGCTTTAACGCGGAAATTGAATCCGGTCAGCTAATAGCTCTGCTGGGGCCTTCCGGCTGTGGTAAAAGTACAATGCTGAATATGCTTTCCGGTATTCTCACACCAACGGATGGTTCAATCTTCTTTGACGATGAGGATGTGACATTCACCGCCCCGGAAAAACGCGGCGTCGGTTTGGTCTTCCAAAATTATGCACTTTACCCGCATATGAGTGTTCTTGATAATATCTGCTTCCCTTTAGAAATCCAAAAGGTGCCTAAGGCTGAACGTACTCGCCGGGCAATCGAAATGGCTAAGCTGGTTCATGTGGAATCGATGCTGGAACGCAAACCGGCACAGCTGTCAGGCGGTCAGCAGCAGCGTGTCGCAATCGCCCGCGCCCTGGTGAAAAAGCCAAGACTGCTCTTATTAGATGAACCGCTGAGTAATCTTGATGCCCGTCTGCGCATTGAAATGCGTGAGGAAATCCGCCGCATTCAACAGGAAACCAAGATCACCACAATCTTTGTTACCCACGATCAGGAAGAAGCGATGAGTATTTCTGATGCGATACTTTTAATGAAAGACGGCGTACTTCAGCAAATGGATCAGCCGCAGCGGCTCTATGATGATCCGGCTAACTGCTTTGTAGCTGATTTTCTAGGCAATCCAACAATAAACAAACTAAATGCGGAAGTAAAAGACGGCATTCTGTATGTTGAAGGTCAGCCGATGAAAGAAATCAATGCTGCTAAGCTTCCGCAGCAGCGAAAGCTCATTTTCTCATGCCGTGCGGAAAGCATCCGTTTACAGAAAGCTGCTGATGGACTGCGGGCAATGCTGATTCAAACTTATGTTATCGGTAAGGAAATGATTGCTGCCCTGCAGATTGGCGGCTCGCAGATCCGCGCTTATATGGACAGTGATGAAGCTTTGCCGGTCGGGTTGGAAGTGACGCTTCACTTCCGTGATAAGGGGATTTTTATCTTTGATGAAGCCAGCGGGGAGCGGTACTTATGAAAAAAGACGCAATCTGAAAGAAACCCTTTCACCTTATCTGTATCTGGCGCCTTTCTTGATAGGTGTTATCATCTTTACCCTTTATCCGATGATCAACGTCTTTATCATGTCCTTTAAAGAAAATTATAAGTATCTGACCGGTGCCTTCAGCGGCTTTGGCTTGGATAACTATACCACGGTATTAAGTGATCCTTATTTTCAGCAGGCAATCATCAATACATTCAAATATGTATTAACCGTTATTCCTATCTCCACATGTCTTGCTATCGTACTCGCAACCTTGCTGAATCAAAATATCAAGTTTAAAGCATTGCTTCAGACTGCCTACTTCTTACCGATGGTTACTTCGGTAACTGCCGTCGGTCTGGCATGGAAATTCATGTTTAACTATAACAGTGGTTTGATTAATTTCTTTCTGAATCTATTCGGCTTCGAAAGTATCAACTGGCTGCAAAGTGCCGGTAATAATTTTCTGGCGCTTGTGATCTACGGCATCTGGAGCCTTCTTCCTTTTACGATAATCTTATTACTCTCCGGTTTACAGAATATTGATCCCCTGTATAATACTGCGGCCCGCATCGATGGCGCCAGTCCCCTAAGGATCTTCTTTAAGATTACCATTCCCTTATTAGCGCCGACCATTTTTCTCGTTTTAATTGTTAATACGATCAGCGCATTTAAAGTCTTTAATGAATTGTTTCCATTATTCAACGGGCCGGGTGTTGCCTATAATTTATTTACTGTCGTTTATTATATTTATTATCAATTCCGTGGACTCACACCGCCTAAATATGGCTATGCAGCGGCGGCAGCCATGATACTCTTTGTCATTATTTTCTGTTTCACGATGCTTCAATTATGGCTGCAGAAGCGCGCGTCAAGGGAGGGATAAGCATGAAATCCAAATTCAGCCGCACAGGGATCTATCTCTTTTTATTCATGGGAGCAGCTTTAATGGTTCTGCCTTTTTATTGGATGATCAGCGGAGCTTTTAAAACCTCTGCCGAGATTACTCAATTCCCGCCAGTATGGCTGCCTGCCGGCTTCAATCTGGATAACTTTAAGTTTGCCCTTGAAACAGCTCCCTTCGCAACTTATTTTATCAATTCTGTCATCGTCACCATTTGCTGTATAGTATGCTGTGGATTTACAACGATCCTAGCCGCCTTTGCATTCTCAAGACTGCAGTTCCCCGGCCGTGATCTCTTATTTTCACTTTTGCTCGCATTAATGATGATTCCCTTTGAGATGCTGATCATTACCAATTATCGAACCATTGTCGCCTGGGACATTCATGATACGATCATCGCATTGATTATTCCCTTTACATCAAGTATTTTTTATACTTACATCCTGCGTAATTTTTTCGCCAGTATTCCTGACTCTTTATATCAGGCAGCGCGCATTGATGGCTGCTCCAATTGGAAATATCTTTGGAAGATCATGGTACCGATGGCTAAGCCTTCTTTAGTAACAATTACCCTGTTGAATGCAATAGCCTGCTGGAACAGTTTTCTATGGCCTATGCTGGCAACCAATTCACCCGCCGTCAGAACACTGCCTTTTGGTCTTTATGCATTCGTCACCGAAGGCGGCGCTAAAACTGAACGCATGATGGCCGCGGCGGCAATCGTAGTCATTCCGATGATTCTGCTCTTCTTACTTGCCAGAAAATATATTGTCAATGGTGTTGCCCGCGGCGGCCTGAAAGGATAAGTATGAAAACAATAATCTTAGATTGTGATGGAACAGTGTATCAGGATCTTGATTTTGATCTTGTTTATTTTGAATATATTTTAAGAAATGATTCCCGATTTGAGCTTAAACATCTTCATGAATTATGTGAACTGATCACGCAGGGAGAAATTCTGCGCATGAATACTCAGATACAATTGCCTGAAAAACACGCGCAGACAATGACGGAGCTGACGGATATGCTGGCTCATTTGGAGACTGTAAAAGTGACTCTGAATAATGATCCTCACTTGCTCTATCTTGGTGATTTATGGGCTGTGCTGACCTTGATCGGCAAATGTATCGGTATTGATGAACAAACCGCCCAAAAGGCTTTCTATCATACACGCAGCCGGCAGTTAAAGCGTCTGGAAGTAAATCACGCCTTAAATGATGCCATCCTACGATGCAATGAGAAGATGACAGTTTGTCTGCTGACTAATTCCCCTGAGGATACCGCTCATGAATTCATTGAAAAGCTCGGCTTAACCGACGCATTTTCAGTTATCCTGTACGATTGTCATAAACCTTATGGTTTAATGGATGCGATTAAAGCCTATAACCCGCAAATCTTAGATGACATTGAAACTATTACGATGATCGGTGACCACTATTATAATGATCTGTTTCAGCTTAAAGCCTTAGGCGCTGCTACGATCTGGATGAATCCTTATCCTAAGATTCACCGCCCAAATCAGATCTTTGAATTAAACACCTTAAAAGAACTGACTGCCTATCTGAATTGTCTCGCAAGCGGGAATTAGCTTGTTTTCAGAAACAATTAATTATGGACTGTATTGTCCAAAATAAAAGAGTAGCGCTTCTACTCTTTTTCATATGTACTGCTTCTTTGCATCTCACAGCAGCCGAAGCATATATCAATAACTGTCTAATTCATTTTCAGTTATGATTTATAGTCTATCCTTTGACCTTATATCAGAAATGAAGCCATTGTCACCCTTTGTTTTCCCTGAGCGCTTTGTTCGGCGCTTACTCTTTCTGATATTTCCTGCTCCGGCATAGCAGCCAGCGAAGGCACATTAACTGAACTTCTCTTAATTACAAATGGAAAATCATTAATTGCAGCAGCTTGAGCTAAGAAAATTCTAAGTGCAGAGGTTGTATCAGTTCCTAAGTCTTTGAAAAGTTTATCGGACTACTTCTTTAAATCATCATCGATTCTAATTTGGATCGTACTTGACATATGCAGGCTTCCTCTTTATTAATATATTGCTGTTATATCAATATATTTTATCATACAAACCAACAAGTGTCTCTTGAACTTTCTAATTGATATTACAAGTTCAGCTTGAATTTTGACAGGGATTATACAAGTATTGTAAAGTTGAATTTCATTTAAGCTTATATTGCTGTCTAAACTCAGCCTGTTATTTCATAGACAAACTGCTCCTTTTACGCAAGTCAGATAATCAAAAAAGGAAGCTGCCCGATCCATTGAGCTCAGCCTCCTCTTTAATCAAACATCTGCTTCTACTTAATGCACCCCAAATATTTCAGCGCATTCGCAATCCCATCCTGATCGGATGCCGTGGTGGTAAAATCAGCCTTAGCCTTTACCTCTGGAATCGCGTTTCCCATCGCAATCGCAGTACCGGCGGTTTCCATCATTTCTAAATCGTTATAGTTATCACCGATACAGGCAACCTCATCATGACTTAAATGCAGATAATCCATCAGATCCTTTAAGCCGACACTTTTATTTATGCCCTTCGGCACAACGTCAAAACCATCTTCTGAATATCTGAGGAAAGCGATGCTGTCATTTACACTGAAAGCCTGCTCTACCTTTTCAATCGGCACATGAACACTGGCGCTCTGCGGCGCGTCATCACGCAGGTGACGATTCATCTGCGGACAGTCTACAAAGGGATCACGGCCAATATCACTGTTTATCTGACCTGCCAGCCAGTCAATCTTTTCAGGATGCTGATAAATATACATCGCATCAAGGAATTTCCAGATCAAGCCGGCTTCATTGTCCGTGCAGAATTGATTCAAGCGGTTCACATCAGCCTGCGTGAAATCATGATGGGAGATTACCTTTCCTTCATGATCAACAACAACACCGCCGTTCATTGCCAGAATATAATCAGCATTCAAGTCATTCAGCGCCTTGCCTAAACCATAATGAGCACGGCCTGTTGCAATGACAAACAGATATCCATTTGCCTTCATTTCCTTTAACGCTTCAATGCAGGAAGCCGGTATTTCATGCCGAACTAAATCATAAAGCGTACCATCTACATCAAAAACGACCATTTTTAATTGTTTCATAAGATTCCTACTTTCTTAGATATGTATCTATCTGACGCTGCATACTGGCTAACCCATTCTCAATATCAGCCTCATTATTCATTAATTCATTAATCTGACTGTTTGCTATTTGAATAATCTGATTATATGGATCCGTACGGCGTATTGCAATGCCCTGTTCCATTACATCATTCAGAATCGTCATTTCAAAACTGCTGCTGCCAGGATTATCTGCTTTTAAGGCATCAATGACTTCAGATGATTGCATGACCTTTTTAAGCACCGATACAGCTGGTGAATTTTTGGCCAGTTCACTTTGAATTGCCGGTTCACTGCTTAACAGCTTCATGAATTCCCATGCCATCGCTTGATTTTTACTTCTTGATGATAAGCCCAGCATCAAGGTATCAATCTGCGAAATATTACCGCCGCTTGCCCCCGCCGGCATTGTGAGACAATCCCATTCAAAGGTTGAGTATTTTTTTACACGCCACGGATAAGGCATATACGTTCGATAATCACTGTAATTCATCGGCTGAAAAGCAACCTGCCCCTTATCAAACATTTCTGCCGTCACCTTTTCCGTATTTAGTGCGTTCAGCCTGCGCATGAAAGCCACTGTTTCCGCGGTTGTCTCATTGTTTAAATTAACTTGATTGTTCGCTTCATCATAGAAAGCTGCACCGGTGCTATATAAAGCATCCTCCCATGTATAATCATAATGACAAAATTGATCCTGAATGCCGTCACCGTTTGTATCTTTGCTGATCTGATTGCAGATTGAATAAAAATCATCCATGTCCAGTCACTGTCCGGCATCGAAATGCCTTCCTTGTCCAAGAGGGTTTTATTCACAAACATTAAAGTAGGCACACTTTCATAAGGCAGCGCGTACAGTTTATTGTCCTTCATTCCTTCCTTTAATGAATTGGCATAATATTCTTCTTTATTAAATCGATTATCGTGATTACTTAAATATGTTAAATCAGCCAGGCTGCCATTATTCGCAAGCAATGAAAACATCTGCGAAGGAACAAAGAAGACATCCGGCAGCTGATCATTGATGATTTGACGAGACAGCCATTCCTCATACAATTCAGGACGGATACCGCTTTGAAATTCTACCTTTACATCAGGATATATTTCATTAAAAGCAGCAATGGCATTTTCAATGCGTTCATCACTTGCCGAGCTTGGTACATTCCAGTTACTGCCGGCGAAGATGCCAATCGTTAATTTCTGCTGTTTTGGAATAGAAACAAGAATCAACGCGGCAATCATTACACATAAGCAGGGCAGCCATAGTTTTAACCGTTTCATCGCTGATCCTCTTTGTTTACCAGCTTGTGATTCTGTACTGCCCATATCGCTAATTGAGTGCGGTCACGAAGACTTAATTTATCAAGAATCACACTGATATAATTACGCACAGTCCCTTCACTGAAACATAATTTATCGGCAATTTCTCGATTGGATAAGCCATTCCCCACCTGTTGAAGAATCTTCCATTCCGTTTTGCTTAAGGTCTTGATCCCCTCCGGGGTTTCCGGCTCCAGCGTGTTGTTTGCCATTTCGGAAAACATCTTCATCGCTTTAACCGCGACATTGGGATGTATGATCGCGCCGCCATTTTGAACCGTTTGAATCGCCTGATACAATTCTTCCAAAGAAACACCTTTAAGCAGATAACTGCTGGCGCCATATTTTAAAGCATCATAAATATACTCATCATCATCAAAAGTTGTCAGCACAATAATTTTAATCTTTGGATAGGCTTCCTTTACAAGTTTGGTGCATGTGACACCATCCAATTCCGGCATTCGAATATCCATTAAAATCACATCCGGTTTCGTTTCAGGAATCTGCGCCAATACTTCCTTACCATTTTTAACTAATGAACAGATATGAATATCAGCTTTTGTGCTAAGCAGGATATGCAAGCTGTCACGCATTAGTTCCTGATCATCCGCAATCATTACTTCAATCATGATTAAGCCTCCTTTCGAATCGGCAATTCGACGATTAGCACAAAGCCATCCGCGCCGTAAACTCTTAAAGTTCCCTGCAGCAAGGCCACTCGCTCCTGCATATGATGCAGACCAAAGCCCTCTACAATATGCGTACAGCCGATGCCGTTATCTTCAATAATAATGACAAGATTCATCTGATCCATGCCAAAAGAGATATAAATTTCAGTAGCCTTGCCATGACGGAGGGCATTGGTCATTCCTTCCTGTACGATGCGATAAATCGTATCCTCCTCATCCTGTTGAAATTCCAAAGAAGATAAATGACAGGCAAAATGCACCTGTACGCCGCTGGATTGATGAAACTCCTCAATCATCGTAGCTAATGCTTCCTTTAATGTTTTCTTCTGAAGGGCATCCGGGCGCAGCTTATTGACGGAATGCCGAACGTCTTTTAAACCATCACGGGCCACATTGCCTAATAGCGTTAACTGTTTTTTGGCGAGTTCTGGATTGACGTCCACCAAGGCGCTGCATGCTTCAAGACCTGTCGATAAACCAGTCAGGGTATGTCCCAAGGTATCGTGAATCTCCCTAGCCAAACGATTTCGTTCACGCGTTTCGCCCATTTTTTCACGCACATTGGCATATTCCTTTAAATCCTCATTCAAATTCTGCAGTTCCTCATTTAATTGTTGAATTTTCTTACTTTCATCTAACTGATTTTGAATTAGAAACAGCATATTCGCAATAAAACATATGATACACAGCGTAGTAAGTATATTTTTTACACCCATGATTAATGAAGCCGCCTGACTCGTATAGATACCAAGGTAAGCATCAAGAGCAGTTACAGGGATAAAATTCGTAATTACATTCGTATTGGTCAGCAGATACATGAACGTATAAATAACTAAAGATGGGCCTCGATATTGTCGCTTTTTAGATAATGAAACCATATTAGCGATGACTAGCAGCAAAATATCATTGGTGCTGAAGGATAAACTCCACATCATAAAGAAGCAGACAGCTAGTTCGGCAATTAATAAGAATAAAGTATTTCTGAATGTTTCATTCAGTACAAAACGCAGGCGCAGCAGAATCATCAGCAAAATAAAACTGCCGGCAGTATAGAAAGGCACCCGATAATAAGCAATCGGAATGACATTGACTTGCTTCAGAAAAGCAGCTGCCTGATAATGCCGGAGAATATGCAGAGAACTGAACACAATTAAAGCGCTGAGAAACGCAAGCTGGAGGAAACAGATCATGACCATGCTTTGATAGGAAAAACTCAGTCGGTTTTTAATGTCTGAAAAATACGTTTTCATATCATTGCCAGCTTTCTAATGAAAATTCATCGATGTTGCTGCCGTTAATCATCGTAACCGGAATCTTTTCCTCCACGATTCCGCTTTCATGATTTAACAGCCGATAGGCACTTTCTACGGCTTTCTTACCCATCCGCTTTGGATATTGCGCAACTGTCGCCTGCATGAAGCCCTCTTTGACCAAGACCTTTGCCTCCGGCGTACCGTCAACACCATACACCAATACCTCTGAAAGTTTGTCAGCTTCCTGTAAAGCTGCGACAGCACCTAACGCCGAAGGATCATTTAATGCCATGACTACATCAAACTGCATCCCCTCATTAATAGCCTGTGCGATCAGCGGCATACTGATTTCAAGCTGTCCTTCACACTCGATTTCATCTGTGATCTGATACTGCGGATACATGCTGATAGCATCTTTAAAGCCTTGAATCCGTTCAATTGCTGAATAAGCCGCGTCATGACGCAGAATCATGATCTGTGCCTGATCGAGCGTTGCCATCATATTTTCGGCACACAACTGCCCGGCATGGTAATTATCTGAAACTACGGTATAATCAACAAAATCCTGACCGTTGTAAACATTCGTATCCACGGCAATGATGATAATACCTTGCTGCTTCGCTTCCGCCAGCACATCGATCAGACCCTTGCTGTCTACCGGATTGACAATCAGAACCGAGCAGCCCAGATCCATCAGATAATGAATCTGATCAATTTGTTTATCAAGTGAAAGCTGCGGATCCATCGTGATCAATACATCTCCGTTTGCTTCGATCACATTCCGCATTTCTTCATTGATCACATCAAAAAAGGGATTATTCAGCGTCATATAGGTAGAACCGAACAGTATCGGTTTTTGCTTTCCATCGGCAAGCTGTTCCTCACTGAAATTATAAAATTTAAGTAACCCGGCAATACATAAAACCATACATAGTACAAAGCAAAGCCGGCGCATTATTTTATCATTCATAAAATCTCCCCTTGCAGCATCATTATACAATACCTGATTTAAAAAAGTCCTTATCTTTCAAGATAAAGACTTTGATTTATGTTAATAAGCAAGCTGTGGATCAAAGAAACCGATCAGTACGCCGACAAAGGCAATTACTACAAGCAGCAACATAACTTTGATCGGTGACATTTTCTTTTTGGCAATCATATACCAGCAAAAGAGCACAAAAGCTGCGGTTAAGCCCTTAGGCAGAACTGAATTGATCTGAGCGTTTAAATCAAGGAAGGCCTCACCGGTTTCAGCATTGATCATTTTAAATACCGTATTGACAGATACCCATGACGCGGCAACCGCACCGATAACCATACTGCCCAGCATCATGATAGATTCACGAAGCGCCATCGCTTTATCACCGGTAAGAAATTCCACCGCCTTACCGCCAAATTCATAGCCTTTGAAATAAAGCATCCGCATCCCTAAGGTAACAATTAAATTCCATGCGATGATATAGAAGATCGCGCCAACTGGTGAACCATCGGTTGATAAACCTAAGGCAATACCCAACAGCAAGGGAATCAATACACCAACGACCAATGAATCACCGATGCCGGCAATGGGGCCCATCAGACCTGCGCGCAGACCGTTGATCGTATCACCGGTAACGCCTTCGCCGTTAGCCTTGGCTTCTTCCAAACCCACGGTCACACCGACGATGACAGTACCCAGCTGCGGCTCTGTATTAAAGAAGGCTTTGTAGGTTTCCAATGCTTCCTTCTGTTCCTCTTTTGTGTCATAGAGTTCTTCAATGATTGGCAGCATCGCACAAAGATAACCAAATGTCTGCATATGTTCCTGCGAGAAACAAGTCAGATGGCCGTAATACCAATTTCTGAATGATTTATTTAAAGTCTTTTTAGATAATTTCTTCATGATCAGATATCCTCCTCTTCGTCCTCGATGTCTTGTGATGGTACTTTCACACGAATCAGCTGAGCACATTTGATTTGATAATTCATATAGGCAAACATGGCGGCAATAATCGTCGCAACCACTAGATTGATGCCTAATGCGGCTGCCAATGCAAAGCCTACGAAGAATGGAATGAAGTCAACACCTTTAAGAATGATTTGTTTCAGCAGGATCGCAATACCGACACATGGCAGCAGCGAGCCTACGGTAAAGATCGTTTTCATCGCCAGACCATCCATCGGCAGAACGGCTTTAATGGTATCGACCATGCCGGCGCCTGCCAGACAGATAATGAAGGTCGGCAAAAAGGAACAGACGATATGGGAGATCCAAGGCAATCCCATGTCAACCAGATATAATTTTTAAACTCCCCTTTTTCAATCGCTTCCCAGCCGATATGCTGCCAGATGAGATTCATTGTTGCGGTTCCATAAAATAAGACAGTACCTAACGTACCAACCATGGCACCAAAGGAAGTCGCAAGTCCATTGCCATCAGCACTTGCAGCATCCAAGCCATAGGATTTAAGGGCCAGCATGGCTAATGGAATACCGATATAACTTACTGCACGCACATCTGCCGATACGGTTCCGCCCGGGGTTACCAGGGCGATATATAACAGCTGCATTGCCGCACCGACCAATATACCGGTGCGCACATCCCCTAAAATAATACCGACAACTAAACCAGCTACCAGCGGACGGCCTAAAGTATAATTGCCGATGGCTGAACCACCCATGCCGGGCATACTTGCTAAACAAGCGAATAAGCCAAGTAAGCCTGCCTGAAAAACATTGATTGTCATATTCTATTCCTCCTTTTTTAATAACCAAACTGACTTTTAAACTTTGACCAATTACCGATGCTTTCATCAGGAATCAGCCGGAATTCCACATCATAGCCAGCTTTACTGATTGCTTCCAGAGCGTCGGCTTCAGCCTGTGTAATGGATTGATTGTTACCTAGCTTAACTGCGTTCGGACGATCGTTGCAAGGTCCGATGATGACTTTCTTCACATTGCATTTTAAGTTTAGATCGACTAATATCTTTTTCATATCCAATGGATTTTTAGTAATTAGGAAATAGCTTGTATCTGAATCCAATACCTTCTGAACCTTCTTTTCCCAATCTTCCATCGTCCAGATAAAGGTTTTCTTCCCGCTGGCGCTCTTATAAGCAGCTTTTAATACACTGTTATTAGCAGCATCATCATTGACGGCAACAATTCCCTCACATGGATATTCCAAAGCCCATCGAGTGCAGGTCTGACCATGAATCATGCGATCATCGACACGAATAAAACTAATTGACATAATATTTCCTCCCCTTAAATTTCATCGTCATCATCTGATGACAGTTTTACTTCATTCACAGCCTGTATGCCCTCTCTTAGAGCAGCCGCTTTGCAATCTTCAAGACTTCCCTCTTTCATCAGCACCGCGTTAAGCGCCATCGCCAGATTAAGCCCGCCAAGGATTACAGAGCGTTTCAGCAGATCCTTCTCACTGAAACAATTCATCAGTGTGGTCAGCGGTGAGCCGCCGATCATATCACCTAATACAATAAACTGATCATTTTCATTAAAGCCTTCACAGCATTCATTGATACGGCCGGCCAGTGCCTCCACATCTTCCCCTGCTCTTAAGCCAATACTGAGTACATCCTCACGTTCACCGACAAACATTTTCAGTGTATCGTGAAGACCTTCGGCAAACTTTCCATGCGTTATAAGTATCACGTAATTCAATTTATTGCCCTCCGTTGTTTACGCTTTCATTTTAAGCAAAAGGCTGATTTTACACACCTGTATTTTGTCAGCATTTATTCATGAAGTTTTACAATGCTGAAATTACATTTGTCATAATCTTCAAAAATAAGAAATAAATGTTCACAAATTTGCGGCGGATACACAAAAAATCCCAACACAGAGTCGGGATTTCTCAATGAATAAATTATAATAATGTTTCAGGATCTGTATAAGCATGGCAAGTGCCTCGCTGACACCGCGGTAAGTAATATGGCCCTGATAAGTATTCAGCCTAACAGAAAGCCGGGGTCTGCTTTTAATGCGGCAGTTCCATGATCTGCCAGCTTCATCAGATAAGGCAGCGTCGCGTTGGATAAGGCCATTGTGGAAGTACGAGGTACAGCTCCCGGCATATTTGCGACCGAATAATGCAGAACACCATAGCGCTCAAAGGTTGGCTGATCATGAGTTGTAATATGATCGCTGGTTTCAATACAGCCGCCCTGATCAATAGCCACATCGACAATGGCACTGCCCGGCTTCATTGTCTGCACCATATCCTTAGTAACGATTTTAGGCGCTTTGGCACCTGGCACTAAAACCGCACCGATGACTAAATCTGCGGTTTTTAATGCCCGTCTTAGATTGTATTCATTATTATAAGCCGTATGAATCGTACCGCCGGAAATATCGTCGATATAACCCATCCGCTCAGCATTGATATCAAATACTGTAACGATCGCTCCTAAACCGCAGGCAATCTTCGCCGCGTTGAGACCCACGGTACCGCCGCCGATGATAACTACCTCAGCCGGGAATACACCGGGGACACCGCCCAAAAGCAAACCGCGTCCGTTGTTATTTTTCTGAAGCATGGTTGCCCCGACCTGTACCGCCATCCGTCCTGCAACTTCACTCATCGGCGTTAACAGCGGCAGTCCGCCTTTACGATCGCGCACAGTTTCATAAGCGATGGCTGTCGTTTTGAATCAATGAGGCTTTGGCGAATTCAGAATCATTGGCAATATGCAGGTAGGTAAACACCATTTGATCCTCACGCAGATATTGATATTCTGATGGTAAATATTCTTTAACCTTCACTATCAGCTCTGCTCTCTTAAAGACTTCCTTTACATCTGCAATTTCAGCTCCCGCTTCTTGATATTCCTCATTGCTAAAACCGCTGCCAATCCCGGCATTCGCTTCTACGATCACCTTATGTCCGGCTTTGCATAACGCAAATACGCCAGCGGGTGTACATGATACACGGTTTTCATTGTTTTTGATTTCCTTTGGAATTCCAATAATCATCTTCTTCACGCTCCTTTTATAAAACGTATTATAGCACTAACCGCGCTTCGCCGATAGTTTTTATACAAAGAAAAAGACCGGCAGGCTGCCGGTCTTTAAAGTTTAGAATAATAAATTTCTCGGTGTTCTTGGGAACGGTTCAACATCTCTGATGTTTTGAATACCCGTCAGATACATCAGGAAACGGTCGAAGCCAAGACCAAATCCGGCATGCTTGCAGCCGCCGTAGCGACGCAGATCCATGTACCATTGCAGATTATCCTTTTTCATTCCTAATTCATCCATGCGTTGATCAAGCACATCATAACGCTCTTCACGCTGTGATCCGCCGACTAATTCACCAACGCCCGGCACTAATAAGTCACAAGCGGCAACCGTCTTGCTGTCATCATTCACCCGCATATAGAAAGCCTTGATTTCCTTAGGATAATCAGTCAGGAAGACCGGTCCTTTCACAACTTGTTCACAGATATAACGTTCATGTTCAGAATTCAGATCCATACCCCAGAATACTTTATTCTCAAATTTCACATCTGCCTTTTCCAATATTTCAATAGCTTCCGTATATGGCATACGCTTGAATTCTGAGTCACGGACTTAGTAATACGATTAATGCAGTCCTGATCGATCATTTTCTCAAAGAACTTCATTTCTTCAGGTGCATTTTCAAGCACATAGTTGATACAGAATTTAACCATATCCTCAATCAGATCCATGTTATCATCAAGATCAGCAAAAGCAATTTCCGGCTCAATCATCCAAAACTCTGATGCATGGCGTGACGTATTTGAGTTTTCAGCACGGAATGCCGGGCCAAATGTATATACATCACGGAAAGCCATCGCAAACGCCTCAACATGCAGCTGACCGGTAACTGTTAAGAAAGCCTCCTTGCCAAAGAAATCCTTTTCATAGTCCGCATCCTTGCGTGTTGTCGCGGTAAACATTTCACCGGCACCCTCACCGTCATTGCCGGTAAGAATTGGGGTATGTACGTAGACAAAGCCCTGATCCTGGAAGAATTCATGGATTGCCATCGATAAAACTGAACGCAGGCGGAATACCGCATAGAACGTATTGGCTCTTGGTCTTAAATGCGCAATCTCGCGCATATACTCAAAGCTGTGACGCTTCTTTTGCAGCGGATAGGAAGGATCGCAGGCACCTTCTAATACCGCTTCTGTCACAACAATTTCAAATGGCTGCTTCGCATCGGGTGTCAGTTTAAACTGACCGGTCACAGTAATTGCACTGCCGGTTGAAATTTAGAAATCTCTTCACGGTTCTTGATCAGATCGCCGTAAACCAACTGGGCGTTGCGGAAATAAGTTCCGTCATTTAATTCAATAAAGCCTACCTTGCCATTATCACGATTGGTTCTTACCCAACCCTGCAGCTGTACATACTCAAGGGAATCAATTTCCACATGATTGTTGGAGAATACCATTTCGTATAATTCTCTTATGGTCATAAATTCAAACATATCTTTGTCCTCCTGGATTTGTTTAAATAAAAAACGTTCCTATACAGGAACGTAATTACCGCGGTGCCATCCTGATTCACGGGACTCATCCCATGCATCTTTTATGAGATAACGCTCTCTTTAGCGAAACCGTCTACTGTTAGTTCTCCGGTTCAGCTCCATGAGTGTTCAGTCACTGACTTTCCTTCTCTGCCTTTCACCAAAACGCAGAGTCGCTGACAAGTGCCGTCAGGCTGTCTCATTTCATCGCCATTAATCTTTTAATGAATTGGTTTCAAAAACCAGCTCTTGTATAGATGATACTACATCTACGGTCTTAATTGCAACCCCTTTTGGCACTTGAAAGTGCTCATGAGTAAAATCTACGATACCGACGATGCCGGCAGCTACCATGCGGTCAACCGTCTGCTGGATATCAACATTAGCGGTTAGGATTGCGATACGGCAGCCTGAGGGATTTTTTCTTCCAAATCTTTTAAGTCGTAAACCGGGATTCCAAAACGAACTCCCTGACGGTCCGGTGAGATATCAAATGCACATGTGATTTCACCAACCACATGATTCCACTTATTATATTTCATCAAGCACGTCCCATGTTTCCGGCCCCGACTAAAATAATTTTCTCATCGAAGTCAAGCCCCAGCTGCTGATTAAATATTTCAATCAGCTTGTTGACATCATAACCATAACCCTGCTTGCCGAGATTGCCCAGAAAAGAGAAGTCACGGCGGATCGTTGTCGGCTCAATGCTGACAACATTGGATAATTCTTTAGACATGATACGTTCAACACCGGAATTAGATAGCTTTCTCAGTGCTTTTAAATAAACTGGGTAACGCTGCAACGTTGCCTTTGGTACATTTTTATTTGCCATTTTTCATCACCGACCTTATTATAGCACACTTTTTTGATTGTGAAATATATGTTTTTTAAACTAATACAATTTTTATTGATTCAATTCAAAGGCTGGATCAGCGGTACATGATGCATCACCGCGTACCCCATGTTCATAGGCGATCGTACCGGCTGCCCCAATCATCGCCGCGTTATCGGTACAGCATGATAACGGCGGGATAATACACTCGATCTGCGGGAATTTTTCACTGACCAGTTCACTGATGCGCTGCCGCAGACAGCTGTTTGCCGCAACACCGCCCGCTAAGACGATCATTTTAGGCTGCATCTGCTTCATTGCCTTTTCAGCTCTTTCTAAAAGACAAGCGATTGCTGTTTCCTGAAAGCTGCAGGCAAGATCAGCAGGTTCAAATGTTTCATTGTTGCGCTCACAGCGTTTAATGAACTGCAGAACACCTGATTTTAATCCGCTGAAGCTGAAATCCAATTCCTTTTCCGGATGCGGCTTAGGCAGCTTATAAATATTCTTTCCCTCTTTGGATAATTTATCAATATAAACACCGCCCGGATATGGCAGGCCGAGGATACGTCCCACTTTATCAAAGGCTTCACCAATCGCATCATCCTGCGTTGTACCGATGACCTCAAAGCTCCACTCGTCCTTCATATAAACTAATTCCGTATGACCGCCGGATACAACCAGCGCCATTAATGGAAATTTCAGATCAGCAATTAAGCGATTGGCATAAATATGACCGGCAATATGATGCACCGGCACCAGTGGCTTATTGAAAGCCCACGCTAACGTTTTTGCTGCCTGCACACCGACATGCAAAGAACCAATCAATCCCGGCCCCTGCGTTACCGCAATAGCATCCATTTCTTCGATGCCTAAACCCGCTTTTTCCATACACTCCGCAATCACCATTGAGATATTTTCCACATGAATTCTTGACGCTACTTCAGGAATTACACCGCCAAACTTCTTATGTACATCAATCTGGGTTGCGACTACATTCGATAATATTTTTTTGCCGTCTTCGATAACGGCTGCCGCTGTTTCATCACAGCTTGATTCAATCGCTAATATCTTCGTCATCTATATTTCCTCCCTTCATATCTTCTATACGCTTACGTACCGCTTTAATATCATCTTGTAATTCGTTCACGGCCGGCAAGGTAAACAGAATTTTGAAGCAAATACTTGCTTCGCATCATTTAATACCGAATACTTTGCAATAGCTTCATTCTTCTGAGAACACAAAATGATACCAATTGTCGGATTATCATCCTCAATCATATAGAAAGAAGCATACAAAGATATTTTTAATTTCAGACTAAATATCCTGACAGCATATCAATCCACCCACTTTGTTTGTCCGCCCAAAGGCTTGATCATCAAATAAGCATCTTCACCATCAGCATAATAGCCTTTGCGAATATTCACATTAATAAAGCCATATTTTTCATATAATTTAATTGCAGGGGTATTACTGATACGCACTTCCAAAGAAAGTGTGGAACAGCCAGCCGCATCAGCATCCTGTACAATCTTATCCATCATCAGCGAGCCGATACCCTGTCCTTGATGTGACTGACGGACTGCAATCGTAGCAATCTGAGCATCATCAAAGATAAGATATGACACTGCCGCACCGACAATTAGTTCTCCATCCACTGCTACAAAGGCTGTGGAGAATTCATTCTCACTGATTTCGTATTCATAAGCCGTACGCGGCCAATGATCGCTGAATGCCTCATTCTCGATTTCTAAAACCGCATCGAGATCATCAAGCTTCATTTCTCGTAAAATCATTGCTTAACCAGTTCTTCCTGACTTTTAAGATAATGCGGAACTAAAAGATGCACATGTTCAATTTTCTTCCAATAAGGCTTAACATCCATCATGTTCTTCACAAAATCTATTTCTTTATATTCATGTCCTAATAACTCTATATCACCGACAATCAGCTCATGCTCAGCATCAATTTTTATTTCATCCAGCGTCTTGATACCTTCACTGATCAGCTGACCTTTTTCACAGATTCCCACATAGGCACGATTGCTTCTGGCATCAAGAATGACTTCACAGCGCTCCTGACTGCCGGCAGCCATCTGAAATGTTGAAATAGTATACAAAGGTTTTTGTTTAGTGGTGCATAAGACCTTGGCGATCGTCATCGCGATACGCTCACCCGTATAGCTTCCCGGGCCCTCAGTTATCACAATCTCATCTAAGTCATCCGCACACCAGCCTGCCTGTGCCATACACTCCGTTAATGCCGGAAAGAATTTTTCAGACTGCTGTTTCCATGCTCTTTCCGATGTTTTCGCAATTAGCTTTTCATCTTCAAATAAACCGATCACAAGGAATTTATGCGCGGTATCCATACATAATGTTTTCATATCAGTTTCTCCACGATCTCTTCATACTTACTGCCAAGCGCAGTACAGATAAATTCACGATTTTCATCACTGCCGTTATGGATCATTATCTCAAGCCGTTGGTCCGGCAGCTGATTTGCCATATAATCAGGCCACTCAATCACACATACGCCGTCACCCTCGATGAATTCATCAAAGCCAAGATCCTGCTCAATGCCTTCAAGACGATAAGCATCAATATGATAGAGCGGAAATTTACCATGATAGATTTTTAAGATGGTAAAGTCGGTGAATTGATGGTTTTATTTACGCCGATGGCTTTGCCAATCGACTTTGTCAGCGTTGTTTTGCCGGCGCCCAGATCACCGCTGAGGGTGATGCACATGCCTTCATTCAAAAGACTTCCAAGCTTTAAACCAAAGGCTTCAGTTTCTTGCTTGGAATGAATTTCTATCGTTTTCTTCACCATGTTTTATGCCTTCACTTTCATTTTCTTTTCTTAATTTATAAGCCATTTCACTGGCTTTATAGAGACTTTTGTTTACTGGCAGATCAAATTCACCGATGGTTTCATCGATCGTAGGATTAAAGTTAGCTTTAAATTTTGTTAATCCATCATCTAAAGTGCCTTCAACACCCCCATATTACACCAATGGCAGCCATTTTCAAAGGCCCAATTCATCTGTTTTACGTAAATACTGTATTGCGGCATAAATTTTTTGAAGCGTTCATCCATACCGGCATAAAGCATTTCCATAGTTGGGCCATACTTCACTGATAAGCAGCCGGCAATCACCATTTCATTTTGACCCTCAACAGCGGCGGCTATTTCAGTATATTCACTGAGATCCTTACGCAGGCTGGCCAGCTGTTCCTCAAGCCGGCGGCGTTTTTTGACTTGGTTTTCCGGCAAGTCGTTGTATTCCTGTGTCATCGTCTCAAGAGATGTTTTGGTAGTATCCACAAGCTGTTTCACGTTCACCTTAGCCAGCAGGATTTTAGCATCATCACCATAGGCATTTATCAGCTTTTGAAAATATTCCTCATTACGCAAAGCAATTTTTTTACGATTCTCCGTTTTCGCAACGACCTGTGCGAATTCCTTTACCAGTTCGCTGCCGCCCATGATTATACTAACGTGACGTTTAAGCGCGTCCTTCATCAGCCGTTTTGTATGTCTTGGCAAATTCTCTTCAAAATTTTCTGCTGCATAGACATTGGCTTGATAACGCGGCTGAATGGTACTCATAATATCTTTAGTGAAGCCTTGATGGATCGCTCCGCAGGCTCTTAAACTGTTCATTACCTGTTTGCATTCATCATTTATTGATTCATTGGCTTCCTCGATACGATATTGGTTCTTTAAAATATACGGATCGATTTTAATATAGAGACAGTGATGCTTTTTACCTAATTTTTTCAGTTCTTTCAGCATAAAAGCGGTTAATGCCTGATCCTTATAGTCCATAATCGGTCCTCTTGGGATATAGAATAAAGTAAAGCCTAACGGCAGTCTTTTGATTAAAACCATTGCTGTCGCAACTAAGCAGCCATCTTTTTTACACCGGTATAACAATGATCCCAATTTGATTTTATATCTGCCCAGGAGGATGATTGAAGCAGATTGCAAAGCGGATGAGCTTTGACAAATCCATCATTTTCTTCACGGCTTAATTGATCTGTAAATTCTAACATATGATTACCTCCACAGTTTAGATATTATACCACAAATGCCAATAGATAAACAAAAAAAAGACCCAATGAAGGTCGATCACCTGGCAGCTAGTTATCTTCACGGGAGCAAG
>BBZX01000001.1 GCA_001305055.1 Clostridia bacterium UC5.1-1C12 | reverse complement strand
CCGGTGCAACAGGACCGGAAGGTCCGATGGGAGAAGTGGGTCCGACCGGACTTCAGGGTGAACGCGGTGATCAGGGTTTACCGGGAAATACAGGTGCAACGGGTCCAGCCGGCGCCACTGGTGCACAGGGAATCCAAGGCATTCAGGGTTTAAAAGGTGATACTGGTGCAACAGGACCGGAAGGCCCGATGGGACCAGCCGGCCCAACCGGTGTTCAAGGAATAAATGGTGAACAGGGCATACCGGGAAATACGGGAGCCACAGGCCCAATGGGCAACATCGGCCCGCAAGGTATTCAAGGCATTCAGGGATTAGTTGGTCCAACCGGACCAAGTGGAGTCACTGGCGCAATGGGTCCAACCGGCCCAACCGGCGTTCAAGGTGTTCAGGGTGTTCAGGGCTTGCCGGGTCATGACGGTGCCACTGGAGCTACTGGCGCGATGGGACCGACCGGACTTCAAGGTGAACGGGGTATTCAAGGCTTGCAAGGCAATACTGGCGCTACAGGTCCAGCCGGTCCAGCCGGCCCAACCGGTGTTCAAGGTGTTCAGGGAGTCCAAGGCTTACCGGGAAATACGGGAGCCACCGGCGCAACCGGCCCAGCTGGTGCCGGCGGCAGCTCAGCAATCATACCATTCAGTTCTGGTATACCTATGTCTTTAACAACAATTACCGGTGGTTTGATTGGTACACCAGGCTTTATCGGTTTCGGTTCATCAGCCCCGGGCCTGAGTATAACGGGAGGTACGATCGATTTAACAAATGCCGCGGGAACGCTGACCAACTTTGCCTTTTCTATGCCGCGCTCAGGCATCATTACGAGCATGTCCGCTTTCTTTAGTACAACAGCGGCTCTCTCTCTAGTTGGCACTTCGATTACAATCACAGCTCAGCTTTATGCCAGTGCAACGCCAAACAATAGCTTTACCGCTATTCCTGGTGCTTTAGTAACATTATTGCCAAGCATCTCAGGTGTAATTGCGGTCGGCACATTATCCTCTGGCACCACAACTGGGTTGAATATCGCGGTGACAAATCAAACACGCTTGCTGCTGGTATTTACTGCCACCGCATCAGGCTTATCCTTAGTGAATACAGTTGCTGGCTATGCCAGCGCGGGTATTGCGATAAGTTAAAAAATTCTTCTTGTGCAAATATCGCATAAGAAGAATACATAAATAATTGATTGCATTTTTATAGGGAAACAACTAAAGGAAGTTAGATTCTTTCATAGTATGGAATGAATGAAGGCTTCATTCAGAAAGCAGGTGAAAGAATGAATTATTATAAGAATCATGGTGCCTGTTCACAGGATGATTGGTTTAGCGATGAAAATTGGGACAGCTGCGGCGGTAACTCATGCCGTCGGCACTGCTGCCAAGGTCCAACCGGACCAATGGGCCCGCAGGGTAATCAAGGTATTCAAGGTATGCGCGGCGCAACGGGTCCAACCGGACCAATGGGTCCGCGAGGATATCAAGGTGCCCAAGGAATGCAGGGTTTAAGAGGTAATACCGGACCGACGGGTCCGCAAGGCATCCAAGGTATTCAAGGTATGCGCGGCGCAACGGGTCCAACCGGACCGACAGGTCCGCAAGGCATCCAAGGTGCCCAAGGTATACAGGGTTTAAGAGGTAATACCGGACCGATAGGCCCGCAAGGCATCCAAGGTAATCAAGGTATGCGCGGCGCAACCGGACCAACGGGCCCGCAAGGCGTTCAAGGCTTACAGGGAAATACCGGCGCAATGGGTCCACAAGGTATTCAAGGTCCAATGGGACCAACGGGCGCAAGCGGTAATGGTATCTTTGCTTCCTTTATAAATTTTGGCGCTTTATTTACCAATGCCGCCGTAATTCCAATGGGCAGCAGCATCACAGATCCGACCGGCAATATCCAGCTGACAAGTGCCGACACGATCACATTACAGCCGGGCTATTATTCAATATCCTATGAAGTATCAGGCATATTAAGAACTGACACATATATGCAGATTACTCCATACTACAATGGAAAAGCGCATCTCGAACATGGTGTTTACTTCAAAACAGGCACAACCAATGCAAGTGCCTTTGGTGCTGTCACCTTTATCATCGAGGTTGTCAATCAAACCATATTCAATCTGACTTATAACAGCACCGAATCAGCAAGAGAAGGTGCGCTGACAATCACGATTTTCAAGCTGGACAGATAAATCTCTAAACACGAAACAATAAAAATGCACCCATTCTAATGATCCTCTTCCTGTCAACATTGGGAATCATACCAAGACCTCGGTGCATTTTTATATTTTCAATACTTATTTTTTATGCTCACGACAATTATGGCTGGTGTCGAAACGGTTAAAGATCACCGGTCTGCTATAAATATACCCCTGAATATAGGTACACCCCAGCTCCGCAAGAATATCAACCTGTTCCTTAATCTCAACACCCTCCGCAACATTATAGATATCCATTCTGCGGCACAGCTTTATGATAGATTCCAAAATCCACCGGGCATTTTCATTCTCAACCAGATAATCAACTAACCCCTTATCAAATTTCAATGTATCAAACTGAATATCTGAAATAATCGCAATATTGCTGAACTTAGCACCGAAATCATCCAAAGCGAGATGATATCCGGCCGCCTTGATTTCACGGCATTTTTTAATAACCGTATTCCTTTCGATTTCACCGATATTCTCCGTAATTTCAATTTCAATCAAATCCCGGTCAATATCATATTTCTGATTGATCTGATTCATGCGTTCTACAAGCTGATCGCCCAATAAGGTAACTCTTGAAAAATTCAGTGATATAGGAATAAGGGCGATACCCTTCTTTTTCCACATGGCCAGCAGCTTATGTACTTCTTCAAAGATGAAGAAATCTACATAGAATATCAATCCGGTTATCTCTAAATAAGGGATAAACCGATTTGGTCCGATCAAACCATGCTCTGTATCTTGATAACGAATCAGCGCTTCAGCACCGATTACATTGCCGTTTGCACTATTCACCTTCTGTTGGAGATACATTTTCAAATATTGCTTTTTGAGCGCTTCATTCAGCTTCTTATGCGCTTGAGCATGGCTGTCATTCTTATTAATCATCGCAAACTCACCATGATGCAGCTGCTTTTCCATATCTCTTTGTTCAATCGCGTTGTCAATCAGATTATATAAAGAAATCTGCTTTTCAGCCCATGAGGCACCCACTGTAACACTGCAAATTTTTTCGGCTTTGTCTTTAATATCAGTAATACGCTTAATGAAAGAATCATACGTGATATTTTTAAAAACCATTAAAAATTCATCACTGTCAAAGCGATAGACATCCGCGTCAGTATTTTCCCTTGTTAAGGTATTTGCTAACCGTATCATAATATCATCGCCATACTTTAAACCATATCGTTTATTCAGATCCTTCAAGCCATTTATATCGACCATGATCACACCCATGGCTATCAAGGTATCCACCGGCAGATTTTTATGATAATTGAAAAAGCTGATGCGGTTTTTAACCTTGGTCAATGGATCAAGCTCCTGATCACTTTCACTTTCTTCCTTAAAACGATAAAGCCGCCATTCATGAATGATGATGCTCTGCAGCGCTTTTAAAAACCTGAGCTGGCTCTCATTATGCCTTACGCCGTCAATGCCGATCACCGCGGTTAATTGGTTATCTTCCAGCATTGGCACTAACAGATAAGCCGCTTTACTATCCAAAAGGGTTTCCGCGCAGCGCAGCTCCTTCATTTCCTCATGATATAACAAACTTCCATCTTCATGATCCATTGCCCACTGCTTGATCTTATCTATGTGCAGAAGCAATTTGCCATTCGATTTCAGGGATTGAAGCTGTGCGTGTTCCGCCATGCTTTCATATAGCTGCTGATAGGGAACATCATATAGGAATACCCGCTCACATTCATAAAGCCTGCGTATTTCACCTAGGATTTCAACTGTATTGAGCGGAGAAGCTACCGTATAATAGAAACGATTGATAAACTCGGCCAAATCTACCTCACCCTTTTCAAGTGTTATATGAATGCGGTCATCCTCTGTCTGATTAGCTAAATTGATGCTCTGTGACATATCCTGCATGGTTCCCTTTGCTTTATGATATAATTCATCAAAGGATTTAGAGGTACGGTCAATGGCAGCGCCAAAGGTAATGTCAATAGGTTCCTGAACACCCGGAATGATTGAATACATCCGCATCGACTGCCTGATTTCATTGATATAGCGGGTAATGCTCATTTCATCGAAATGATTATAAATAAATACGGCAAACTCACCGGCATACAGCTTACCAACCAGCTTGCTTTTTGAGAAGCATAAAAGTAAATGACTTGCCAGCTCAGAAAATACTTTATTGATATTATCATCAGTAAGTGCTGAAAAATTGCTTGAATCAACATGGAAAAGCAGCAGCGCGAACGGCTTATGATAAGCAGGTGCCCGTACTAAAACTTCATCAATCATTGCAGCTAGGGTATTCTTCGTATAAACACCGGTCAATGGCTCCTTCTCAACATTAATATGGATCAAACTTTCAAGCACCTTGATTGTTTCGATATCCTGCAATACACCCAGCATATGAAGATCATTGCCGTTACCATCTAAGAAGGTTTTACTTAATGCTCTGACCCATGACAGATTTCCATGTCTGTCCTTGCGCCGGTAATCACATGTAATGAAGTTATTGCCATGTGAATATGCTTCTAAAACAGCTTCCTTGCTTAGAACTTTTGAACTCTGAAGACATCCTCACTGCTGGCAGAGAATTTTTCTGTAAATCTAAAATATCATCATAGGTTAAAACCTCATAATCCTTAATCGCTACACCTTCGATATAATCAATGCGGTTCTTAGTAATATTTCCCTTAAAGGAAGCAATCAAGTCTTTATTTTGAATGACCTGCGAAAATAATTCCTTTTGGTAAAGCATCTGCGTTTCTTTTTGCTTAGTCACGTCTTCTCCGATAGCAACTGCGGTATCAGGCATTCCAAACTCATCATAGATCATGTGATAATGGATTCGCTCCCACCACCAATGGATGCCATCCTTATCGATCGTCAAGACATCAGCCTGTATCTTAGGTATACCTTCACCTAGCTTTTTATACATATCTTTAACAATAGGGATACTCATTGGATGAATAATGCCTCTTTCAATAATGGAATCAGGGATGTTTGATTCAATCATATTTAAGGAGTGCATGTCAACCGCGCTCTCTGTTAAGAACAAGGCCTTTTCTTTAACATTATATTCCCATACATTGATATGTGATTGCTGTAAAGCAGTGCGGTAGAGCGTTTCTTTATGTTCCAGCTGTTCGATGAGCTGGTGCTCCAATGTGTTATCTGTGATGAAGCCATTTAATACCGGCTGATCTGCCAGTCGGGATAGGGTGCCATGGAGATGAATCCACTTGATAACTCCTTTATCGGTAATGGCTCTAAATTCAAAATTCACATTTTCTAAATGCTGTTCTAAAGCATTTTCTAAGATACTATCTACTTTCTGCCGGTCATCAGGATGAACAAGATTTAAGCATCGGTACTCCTTCTGCTGAAGCGAGGCTGGCGTAATATCATAAATCTCATAAAAGATGTCATTGGCATAGAGCAGGGTATGCGCGCCTTGATCTAGTAAATTGACAAAGGTGCCGCCATTGCTGCTATTTCGATAAATTGTCAGCTGATTCTGACATTCCTTATGCTGTGTAAAATCCATACATACTGAAATCGTAGTCTGCTCATTGGGTTCACCGGGTATACTTCTGCCTTTTTCATTGACCCAGAACCAGCTGCCATCCTTTTTCATCATGCGGTATTCACATTCAAAGGTTCCCTTTTCTTTAAGCTGTTCCTTCACGGATTCTGTCGCTGAAAGCCGATCATCAGGACAGATGCTGTTCATAAGCATACCCTGAGTGGCATTGAAATAATCGGCTCGATCCTGATAACCGAGCATGGTAATCATAGCGCTATTGATATTGACGATGCGATTGTCCGATGTGCATGTAAAGACGCCCACCGCTAAATGATCCATAATGACAGACTGCCACGCGGCATTATCCTGCGCCTGTGATAAAATGGCATGTTTCCTAATAATAAGAACAGCGGCTAACTCACAGATCATCTGAATACTGTATTTTGATTCCTCCATTACTACGCGTTTCGTATGACAGTCCTCCAGACAGATTGTCAGATTGACATATTGATTTCCCTTTACTTGTGAGAGAACAGCCGCGAGTGTCTTGCGCTGCTTGAACCAAGCTCTTAACTCCGGCTGATTTATGGTATCAATGTCATTATAAAAGACAGTGTGACACTGCTCATCGTTCAATGACGCAGGCGGCATCTTATCCATGATTTCATAATCTGGCTTGAGACACCAGCAATAAGTCTGCTTCTGATTTTTATAAACCGTTATCCTGTCACAATTAAACAGCTGGCCTAAATGCTCCAAAAGAATTGGCACACCATCACAATTTTCAGGAATGTTCATGAATAAACCAATAATCGCTTCTAAATTTTGATCGTGATAGCTTTTTTTCATCAGCTTTTTAGGTAAAGCCTTAAAGCATTCATAATCGTCATACATCATAAATTGGTGCTTACCGTTTTTCTTAGCCTCATACATAGCTGCGTCAGCTTTGTGAAACAGTGAAAGAAAATTATCACCATGGAGCGGATACATGCAGGCTCCGATACTGAGTCCTAATTCGACGCATTGTTCTTCTGAAAATTCATTATAAAATACATTCTGAATATCCCTGACCTTTTGCTTTAACTCATTTTGACTCATTGGCTGAACAGCACAGATAATAAACTCATCACCGCCATAACGGCCAATCAGCTGATCCTTGAATGTCTGCTTCAAAGCCTGTGATACACTGTATAAAACTTGATCGCCCTTTAAGTGTCCGAGGTTATCGTTGAACCATTTGAAATCATCTAGGTCAATCAAAAGCAGCATACAGGAATCATACTTCGTCAGTATTTCATCGAAATTCTTCAAAAAGCCGCGGCGGTTGTAAGTCCCGTTAAGGATCATAGTCGGCTTCCTTAATCGTTTGCAGTATGGTTTCCTTAGTTTTGTTGATATCGGTAATGACACCGATCATGCTTAATAGCCTGCCTTGCTCATCACGAATTGTAGTTGTCTTAGCCTCTACCCAATGATATCCCTGATTCCGATACTTCAGCCGATATTCACATTGCATGTCATTGCTGCCCATCCGCAGCGATTGAAACGCATCCTTAAGAACAGGCTTATCTTCTTCATAGATAATATCGCCCTCAAACATGGAAGCGGGAAAATTATCCAGCGGTATCCTATAGCCGAATTTTTTTTCAAAGTTATCAGAATAGTAGACATGATTATTTCTGACATCCATTTCAAAGATTATATCCTGAGTTTGTGATACGATGACCTGAAAACGTTTTCACTGATTATCAGGTTTTCATAGGTGTTTTTTTCCTTTGTAGTATCGTGAAATATACAGTGAAAATAAGGGATACCCTTGTCATTTTTTAGTATTTGAGCGCTGATCCATATCCATTTTAAATCACCGTTTTTACATACCAGTCGATTTTCATACATGAATACATGTCCTTTTTTAATTGAACATCAATTTCAAGCATGACATTAGCCTTTTCTTCCGCATAGATTATTTCGATAAAATGGTTGTGAAACAGCGTTAAAAATTCATCTCTTGTATAGCCGAGCAGCTGAAAGAGTGAATCGTCTGCCGATAGGAGGGTAAAGTGTTCATCATATAAGCAGTCAAACACCCCACCCAAGGATGTATTGTTTTGCTTGGTTCTTTTAAATTCGCCCATTTTGACACCTCTTTTTAGAAAATATGTTTTTATTATTATATCATTCTTTATGTTAAAATGATTAAAAATGGGCGTAAATAGATAAAAAAATTATAAAATTAATATAAAAAAAAGCAAATTTATTTACCTGAAATTATAAAAATTTTTTACAGTAAATAAAATCTGCGGTGCTGGCTGCCGGTGATTTCTTTAACATGCGGTTTTTTTTGACGCCAAGCTGGGGCGGCTTGAGGAAAAACAAAAAGATAAATGGGGAATAAGACGGCTGAAGGATATCATTGATTCATACATGAAGCCGTTACTCTTGTTCATCATCTATAAATTCGATATTTTCAATGGCATAGGCTAAGGCCATGCCCATCAGCTCATTTCGTGAACGATTTGTTTTGCTTGCCCATAAATCATATTGCTTCTGCAATTCTTTATCGATGCGGATCGTCATATTGATTGATTTATCTTCTTTATATAGAGGTTTCTTAGTAACAGTGAATTTTCTTTGGCTTTTTCTTTTCATACATTGTTATATACACCTCCGATATATATATTATAGTATGGTTAAAGAACTAAAAATATATCACAAATAAATAATTTAATTAAGTTATTTATTTGTATTAATAAGTGTAATATAAAAATGTAATATATGAAGCAGGCACTTAGCTGACCTCGAAATTTTTTGACTTCATTGTCACAATGCTTGGGCAAACGCATAGGGTAGAGCAGAAGGGGATGATTTATGATTACGATAAGTCTATGCATGATTGTGAAAAATGAGGAGGCGGTGTTGGATCGCTGTTTAAGCAGTGTAGAAGCAGCGGTGGATGAGATTATTATTGTGGATACCGGTTCAACGGATATGACGGTGCCGATTGCTAGGGCGCATCACGCGAGTATTTATACTTTTCCCTGGATTGATGATTTTGCGGCTGCCAGAAATTTTTCCTTTGCTCAGGCAACGATGGATTATATTCTTTGGCTTGATGCGGATGATGTGCTGACGGAAATGAATCGGGATAAGCTGCTGGCGCTGAAACAGTCATTGACCCCCTCGTATGATATGATTGTTATGCTCTATCATACGGCTTTTGATGCGGCAGGCCGACCGATTTTCAGCTTTCCACGTGAGCGCCTGCTGCGTCGTGAAGCGCATTTGCAGTGGGAGGGAGCGGTTCATGAAACAATTCCTTATGCCGATCATCGCTTAATGAGCGACATCGCGATTGAACACCATAAGCTGCATGCTAATGATCCTGAGCGTAATTTGCGGATATTGGAAAAGATCAAGGCTGAAGGGCTGCTTACACTGCGTCAGCAGTTTTATTATGCCAGAGAGCTGGCCGACCATCAACGGTTTGCGGAGGCGATTATACAGTATGAGGCTTTTCTTCAAGACCCTCATGGCTGGAGTGAGAACCAGATTGATGCGTGTCGGGGATTAGCTGTTTGTCACAGTCAATTAGGGCATGGTGAGGCGGCTGCTGAAAGTCTGATCCGATCTTTTCTCTATGCGCCGCCGCGAGGTGAGGTATGCTGTGGGTTAGGCGGTTATTTTATGAAAGGGGACAGTGGGAGCAGGCGGTTTTTGGTATCGTTTAGCAAGTGAGCTGCCGCTGCCTAATATGACAGGCGGCTTTGTTGACCCTGACTGTTATGGATATATACCATGGATCAGTCTGTGCTGTTGTTATGATAAGCTGAAAGACTGGCAGCAGGCTTGGTCGGCGAATGAAAAGGCCGGGGCGCTGAAGCCGGAGGATGCCGCCTATCTTTATAACCGCCGTTATCTGTCTGATAAAAAGCCGCAGTAATAAAAAAGGAAACTTCATTCATCTTGAAGCTTCCTTATTGACAGTATCAGGGCATTTGGAAATGGATAGACCATGCTCTGATTTTACATAATTTATAATTTGAATTTGAAACAAAGCTTGTCTACTTCTTCAAGGGTTGAATTGATCTTAGCCATATGGGCATCATGAGCGAAGAATATTGCCGCCATGCTGCCGCTTAATTGACATAAGGTCAACGGAGAGCCGGTGCCGTGGATGATATCCTTTTCAGCATTATAGGGTTCACTTGGCGTTATTTCATCAAACGGGGCATAACCCATGAACTCACAGCCCTTTAAGCTGATTTGAACATCGCCATAACGCTGATGCGCTTCAAATCGGCAGTCAGCTTGCGCCTTTGTTGAATACTTCATACGTGTAACCCAAGCGATATCTTCAATAATGATTGTTCTACCTTCGGGAAGCCTCATCAAGTCGTGGCTTTGCATGAATGTAATGACTTCATCAAGATTGGGATTGATGCCTTTATATAAATGATAATTTGCTAATGTGTCATAGATCATATACTGCCTCCGTATCTGCTGCTATTATAAATGCTTGAATGCTGTTTGAATAGTTCAAAAGTTGTCTGAAGCTTGGACTAAAGTTGAACTATGCCGCGTTGCAATTCATACTGATTTAATTATATTCTAAGTTATTCATTATTGATGCAGCATTTAATGAATTGCTGCTTCAATGTGGCAGCTGATTGTCTTATGTCAGGCTGTGAAAGAATAGCTGAAATAAGAGCTAAACCGTTGATACCGATATCTTGAAAAAAGGTATGGTATCAATATCGATACCGCCGATTATCACGATTGGCAGCGGTATGACTGCTCTTATCTTTCTAAGCTCTGCCATCGTTACGATACAGGCATCCTTTTTAGTATTTGTAGGGAACATAGCACCAACACCAATATAATCAGCACCATCAGCCATTGCTGCTTGTGCTTGCTTCACAGAGGTAACTGATACGCCAAGCAGTTTATCTTTGCCAAGCAGCTTTCGGGCGATGATGGCAGGCATATCATGCTGACCGATATGGACACCTGCAGCATTTACAGCGAGTGCGATATCGATGCGGTCATTGATGATTAAAGGAACATGATAATGATCGGTAAGTTTCTTAACCTGTACTGCAAGGGTGTAAAAATCATAGCCGGAGGTGTCTTTTTCACGCAGCTGTACCATTGTGCAGCCACCTATCAGCGCATTCTGAATTGCTGTTATAAAGTCACTATTGCGTACAGCATGACGATCAGTAACTAGATAAAGGCTGTAATCAATATTCATTTTGTGTCTGTTATTTATCATCAGATAATCCATGGCGGTACAAATCATAAAAATGATGAGTAGGTCCGTTTCCTTTACCGATCGCTAATGAATGTTTGATTGCCATCGTTACATAATCCTTTGCTTGCCCAATTGAGGTGTACAGATCATAACCTTTAGCAAGCTGAGCGGCAATAGCTGAGGAAAAAGTACAGCCAGTGCCATGCGTGTTTTTAGTTACGATTCGCTGGGTATCAAAATAATAAAAGCTCCTGCCATCATATAAGACATCTAAAGCTGAGCCTCGTGCATGTCCGCCTTTAATGACCACAGACGAACATCCCAGACCTACGATTTTTTCTGCTGCTACTTCCATGTCCTTTATATTTTCAATTTTCATGTCCGCAATTAATTCGGCTTCAGGAATGTTGGGGGTTAATACATCAGCCAAAGGCAGGGTGTGTGCAATGAATGGCTGGATAGATTCGACAGGCATCAACGGGCAGCCGTTTTTGCACTCATTACCGGGTCAATGACTACATTCACCGGCTTATATTTTGATAACCGATCGCTAACTGCTAGCATACATGCCGGTGTCGGCAGCATTCCGATTTTAACGGCATCAGGAATTATGTCCTCGAAAACAGCATCAAGCTGTTGGGTAATCATGAATGGCGTGATATTTTGAATGTCAAGCACTCGTTGAGTATTTTCCGCGACCACTGATACAATAACACTCATACCGAAAGTGCCAAGAGCGGAAAAGGTTTTCAAATCTGCCTGAATGCCTGCACCGCCGCTGCAATCAGAGCCTGCAATCGTTAATACTTTCTTCATGCCTGCACCTTTGCATGATAAGCCATTTCCCAGAAATTAAGTTCAAGCAAGCTGGCTTTTTTGAATATTAGCTGTAATTCAGCTTTTTCATCATTGTCACAGTCTGCGAAACAAGCATCAGCGTAATCACACCAAGCTTTATACTCCTTTAAAATACCTTCATCACTATAATCTTGAATAAAGTCCCAATAAGGAGATTGCTGAGTATCAGCTTCATCAGCAATACTGTGGAAAATATAAGTGTAGCTCAGCATACATGGCAGTAATGCCATCAGGATTTTTCTATTATCACCTTGCTTCGCAATATCGAGCATGAAATCAATATACTGCTGATTCTCCCTCGCTGGGGAAATGTGCTCAATATCATCATCATTCATGCCAAATTGTTTCAGATAGTTAAGCCGCAGAGCAGATTCGGATTCAGTGACAAAACACAGAATGCTGTAATAGAATTGAATATCCTTTAAACAGGTGGCCTGAAAAATGGCTAAGCCATAGATACGTGCATAATTTTTTAAATAGATACTATCCTGAATCATGTAAAATTTGAATTTTTCCATGGGTAATGAACCTGATTTCATTTCCCTGATGAAGCGGCTTTCTTTACAAGCATTCCAGATAGGCAATACTTCTCGATTGTTTCTTCCATAAATGACATTTTATTTTCCTCCTGAGTATAAAAAATAAGAGCCTCCCGGAAACAGAAGCTCTTTCAGACGCAAAACGGCGTAAGAAATTGCTTCCCTACGCCGGTATTAACCGACAGGTCCAGAGGTCAGGTCTTAGCCTTTTTCAACTTTTCAGTTCCCTCGCAAACACAGTACATATTCGGTTGTTTTTAAGATTATTTAATATCTTGCTCAACTAAAGTTATAAACGGTAGCGGTAAAATTGTCAAGATGATTGTATTCATTTTATCTTTTTTATAGGTGAAATCAAAGGGAGTAAATTGTCATAGACAGTTGATTTTAATGATTGCTTTGTATGAAAATTTCCTGCTTTTTGAATGTAATCATAATATCGCTACTTAATTAAATAATACGCTATTTATTGACGCAATTATTTAAGATTTTAGTTAGTTTTAGCCCTAAGGTGCTTTGTATATAAAAAAGCCTTATTTCTAAGGCTTTACAGTCACATGGTGCGAACGATGAGACTTGAACTCACACGAGCATACGCCCACTACCCCCTCAAAGTAGCGTGTCTGCCATTCCACCACGTTCGCATGGAATATCTGCTGCTTAAATATAATAACTTATTTTGCTGAACTTTTCAACTGCTTTCTTTCAGATTTGCCTATACATACTGCTAATAAAACCATAGTCTAAAGTGTCAAAGGTGATTAAATATGAACATTCAAATCTGTAAATTCGGCGGTACATCGCTCAGTAATGATGAACGTTGTCAATATGCACTCAATATATGTAAAGAAAAAGCAAAACAAGGCAAGGTCATTGTCGTTGTCAGTGCGATGGGACGTTACGGCGATCCTTATGCGACAGATACATTGGCATCCTTGGGTAATGAATACTTGTCGGAACAGGAAACTGCCCGGCTGTTAAGCATGGGAGAGCTGGTATCAAGCATCCGCTTCTGTTCAAAACTGCGCGCGTGCGGGATCAATGCCTATGCTCTCAGTTTTAAAGAAACCGGTATCCTGACTGATGATAACTATCTTTGCGCTAATGTTGTGACGATGGATCCCCACGATTTTAAACAAATGCTGGACGCCTATGATGTACTGGTGGTCTGCGGTTTTATAGGGATGAATTCAATCGGTGAAATTACGACATTAGGCCGCGGCGGCAGTGATTATACGGCAGTTTTGGTAGCAAAAATGCTGGATGTCAGTGAGGTTGAAATTTATACTGATGTTGATGGAGTTTATGACAGTGATCCTAAGATCAATAAAAATGCGAAGAAATATAAAGAGATCACATATCATCATATGCTGGCTCTGCATTGCAGGGTGATTCATGACCGCTGTATAGATTTTGCTGCCCAAAACCATATCCGAATCTTTTTAAAGGGCACCTTTAGTGATGATGTAGGAACGATCATCAAACGATAAAATAATTGTTTCTTTTTGTGTTTTGAGTATAATAAGGGTGAGGTGTTCTGATGCGAAAAATACTGATTCTTACAAATATGAAAACTGATGAGGATGTCCGTGAAATAGATTCTATCATGAGCAGTTTTCTGGCTGCTTATGAAATTAATCTATATAATCATTCCCTGACGATTGACAATGCCGGCAATGATCAGCTGGCCGCTATTCGCAGGGCATTGATGGAAAATGGTTATATCGTAATGTAAATTACTCTTTGGAGTAATTTTTTCTTTTTCTTGAAAGTCATGTTTATTCACGAAGCTGCATAAGTTGTAGGGAAAGTGAAGGGAGATCAATATGAAAAAGAAAGGTATTATAGCCGCAGTAGTTGTCCTCTGCATCGGCGTTGCGTGTTTCTTTGCGTTTAAACCTAAGTCATTCACAAAAGAATGTGACAAGATAATGAGCAATCTTACATCGTATACTCTGCAGGGTGAAATGGAATTGAATAAAGGAGAGGATATTAAGAGTTATCTGATTGAAGTAAACTATAAAAAGGCGGAGACAGATGAATATTATCGGGTAAGTCTTTTTGATAAGAATTTGAATCAGGAACAGATTTTACTTAGAAATGCTGACGGTGTTTTTGTAATTACGCCTAGCTTAAATCAGATTTTTAAATTTGAAGGTGAATGGCCGATGAATTCACCGAAGCCTTATCTGATTCAGACAATGTTTGAGGTTATGAAGAGTGAAGAAGCCGTAATTGAACAAAACAAAAACGGCGCTCATATTACCGCTCCGGTCAGCTATCCGAATAATAAGAATTATATTCGCCAGGAAATGGATTTTGACGGTGAAGCAAAACCGCAGGCGATTCAGATATTTGATGAAGATAATACAGTGCAGCTGAAAATGGTATTTGAGAAGGTTGAGTATAATAATGATGTGAAAGATGATGTTTTGCGGCACCAAAGGAACTTGATTCATCCGTAGCTTCATTACCGCTGGCTCAGGAAGATCTGCCGTTATATCCGGTAAGTACCTATGATTCCAGATTAGTTTCTAATAACGTGATGCAGGTGAATGGTCAGACCCGTCATGTGCTTGAATTTACCGGTGAAAAGAATTTTACGATCGTAGAAACAGTGAAAGCGGCGAGTGATGAACTGCAGACCGTCTTCATGCCGGGTGAAATGATTGATACGCTGGATGTGATTGGTTTCTATGACGGTGCCAGCATGAGTGCGTATCAGCAGAATGTGGAACTGACGGTTTTCTCTCAGGATCTGACACCGGAAGAAATGATGAGTGTGCTGTCCAGCATGCAAGTGGCAGTGATGAAATAAATGATACGCCGCGGTGATGTCTATTACGCTGATTTAAGCGGAGTGGTTGGCAGCGAACAGGGTGGTGTACGGCCGGTGGTTGTTGTTCAAAATGATAAAGGAAATAAATATTCTACCACACTCATCGTTGCTCCGATATCAAAAAAATGAGCAAACCGCCGCTTCCGACACACGTGATATTTTCGGTATCCCAGCTGAATTATGTATCGATGATCTTGTTGGAACAGCTGCGGACAATTGATAAGAAGCGGCTGGGGCAATGGATCTGCACACTGGATCAGTCAACAATTGAGAAAATCAATGCTGCTTTGCGTATCAGTTTGGAATTGTAAACAATATATGATATAATCACCCTATCAAAAGAGGGTGATTTTTATGAATTCAAAAACAAAAAGATTAGTAATGACAGCCTTATTTATCGCACTGGGAACAATCGTACCGCAGGCCTTTCATATGCTGGGGTTAGGGCCGAGCCAAGTGTTTTTGCCGATGCATCTGCCGGTAATGATCTGCGGCAGTCTATTAGGGCCGATTGCCGGCTTGATTTGTGGTTTGATTACCCCATTGCTTTCCTCTGTATTAACCGGCATGCCGCCATTGATGCCTGTGGGTCTGGCAATGGCTGTGGAGCTGGGTACTTATGGTTTGGTAATTGGCTATCTGATTAAAAAAAGCAATATTTGGATTGCTTTGATTGTTTCTATGCTGGCGGGAAGACTGGTAAATGGCATTGTCAATGCATTGATAGCCGGTTTCAGTGCTTCAACGTTTGGCATTACTGCCTATCTGACAACCGTATTTGTGACGGCATTGCCGGGTCTAGTGATTCAGCTGATACTGGTACCGCTTTGTTATAAGCTTTTAGTTAAGACGCGTTTGTTTGAATAAGCAGTGCTGCTTTGGTGAAAATCAAAGCAGTTTTTTAATTTTTACTTAAAAATTATTGATGTTGAATGGTACAATGAACTATAAAGGGGGAGTATTTATGGATAAACAGCGTCTGATAAAGGTGGGAGGTTATATTGTTTATTGTATTATTGTGGTTGGTATCGGTAAATATGAAAGTGCACAGGGATATGATTGGTGGCTATTCTGGACAGCCGGTATCGTTTTATTAGCGCTGCTCTGTATGTCGGCAGGCGGTCTGCTTTCTAAGTCCAATTATGTGAATGATTCAATGCGCTATCGTCAGTATCAAAAGTATAACACTCATCAGGGAGGGATTGGGGAAGTGATTTTTTATGTTCTTTTAATGCTGCCGCTGATCTATAATATGATGTGATTTTAGCTGTATCTAAATTTTTTTATTTTTTTGAAATTTATGCTTGCAATTTAATTCTGATTCATGTATTATATTAGGGCAGTCACATAAAATACATCGAATGGTCCAGTGGTGTAGTGGTTAACATGCCTCCCTGTCACGGAGGAGATCGTGGGTTCGAGTCCCATCTGGACCGCCATTTATTGCAGATGTAGTTTAATGGTAGAACACAACCTTGCCAAGGTTGATACGGGAGTTCGATTCTCCTCATCTGCTCCATTGATAACTAAACACCTTCGGGTGTTTTTTGTTTATCGGATCAGGCAGAATTTTATATCTTTATTTATTCATTTCCTTTAGCACCGTTTATTTTTCTGATAACCCGGCATGGATTTCCCACCGCTACACAATTTGCCGGTACATCCTTAGTCACGACGCTGCCTGCACCGATTACACTGCCATCGCCGATCGTTACACCCGGCAGAATGATTACACCGCCGCCAATCCAGCAGCCATTACCGATTTTTACTGGCAAAGCGTAGGTACGGCAGAAGTATTCACCACTTCAGGGTGCCAATCAGGCACTAGACGATCCGCTAATTCGACCGGGTGAGCCGCGGTGTAAATCTGAACATTAGAAGCAATCAATACATTATCGCCTATTTCAATCTTATTACAGTCAACAAAAGTACAATTCATGTTTATTGATATATTTGTACCTAATTGTATATTCTTGCCATAATCGCATAAAAAAGGTGTGCCTACGGAAATGTTGCTGCCTATACTGCCGAATAATTGTTTAAGTATTTCGGTTTTCTCAGCCTTTTGATGAACGGCGAGCGCATGATATTTGGCTAATAAAGCTCTTGCATTACTTTTATATTTTAAGAATATTTCATCATGACAATTATACCATTCACCTGCTAAGCATTTTTCTAATTCGTTCATTTGCTGTCTCCTTTGTTTGGCTATGCGTACGTCTTAACTATTTTCATTCTAATAGCGGCGGATAGAAATGTCAAACGGCTGAATTTGTGTTCTAAATTTCGTCAGCCGATGCCAGTCACCTTTGATTCATCATTGAATACAATGAAATAGAAAGGTGGCAATTATGCTTGCAGATGAAAAATTAAAAACCGCCAGAGGTGTTGAAGTCGTCCTTTGGCCGCAGACAATCATAGATTTAACACAGGGAAGCGGTGATGATTTAGGTCACACATGGCTCTCTCATGAAGGAACGTGGGCATTGGATAATGTGGATTGGGAGAATCGTAAAATCTATGCGCCGGTTACGATGCGTTGTATGGGTAAATACAGCATTGATAATGGCAATGAGGTAATCTGGGAATCGGTGGATGAGGTTTTATTTGCGGATGGCTCGATTGATACGCTGACCCTCGATTTCTGGCATGATGATGATATCTCACATCTGTCAGTGGGGGATGTTGTCAAACAAGGTGAACATGCTCAAACGGCTGGCAGCTCAGGGGCGGCGACTGCTGTTCATATGCATGTGGAGGCAGGCAAAGGCAAGCTGAAGCTAACACCGGGGAAAAGTCCGCTGATTCCGTCAACTGGCTGGACACATTATCCAAATGGACATAATGTACATCCGTATACATTACCTAATGCTGTGGACCCGCGTCATGTTTTCTTTATGAATGGCACACAGATCATGAATACGTTTGGCATGAGCTTTAAATTTTATGAAACTAATTCAGGCTGGAAATGGGATTCGCAGCTTGGTGAACAGACATATTACCGTGATGGCAAAATGGTTAAGGATGAATGGATTTGGGATCGTGATTATCAATCTTGGTATTATGTCAAACCAGATGGCCGTATGGCTAGAAATTACTGGGTGATGAATAATAAGAAATGGTGTTATTTGAAGGTATCAGGAAAAATGGCTAAAAATGAAGAACTTACCTGGTATTTTAATAACTCGGGGTATGGCGAACTGCGATAGCATCAAATGAAAAAAGTGCCCTTTAAAGATGCACTGTCATTGATTCATTTACTTTTAGAAAGGCTGTAAAGCTTTTGCTTCTTGTATCGGGATTGCCTGTTGTTTAATAGGCTGATATATAAAAAACACCCGAAGGTGTTTAGTTATCAATGGAGCAGATGAGGAGAATCGAACTCCCGTATCAACCTTGGCAAGGTTGTGTTCTACCATTAAACTACATCTGCAATAAATGGCGGTCCAGATGGGACTCGAACCCACGATCTCCTCCGTGACAGGGAGGCATGTTAACCACTACACCACTGGACCAAATTTACCATTTTATAAATGGCGGAGAAGGAGGGATTTGAACCCTCGCGCCAGTATCCCGACCTATACCCTTAGCAGGGGCACCTCTTCAGCCTCTTGAGTACTTCTCCATGCTGAACTATTTAACGCTTGTATATAATATCATGAGATTTTGAGTTTGACAAGACCCTTTTTTAGAATTTATGCAAAAAATACGGGAAGTAAATGGAAGCTGTTATAATTACTGCAAAGAAATTAAATTTGAGACATTCATTGTCAGTTTGAATCAAAATAATTCTGTATGCTTTATTCCTTATAAATATAGCTCAGATCAAATATTACTCATTTAAAATGCAAACGCTTGCAAAAAAATCATAAATCCTCTTGAAATCAAAAAAACTTTGTGTTAACATACTACTAGATTGATAGATTAATCAGCGACGTGTTACTGGTAAGCAGGCAAGATCGCATCAGATTATAATTCTTGACTTCTCTTTAAGAGGAGCAGAGTGTTATGGACTGATGGGATCTTTTTTGCGTCTGTCAACTGTCATATGGCCAATGACCTATAGAAAAATGAAAAGGAGAAATGGAAATGGATTATAAGAAAATCGCGGGAGACATTCTTGAAAATGTCGGCGGCAAATCAAATATCAGAAGCGTTACACATTGTTTTACTCGTTTGCGTTTTTGTTTTAAAAGATGAAAAGAAAGCAAACAAGGAAGTAGTTGAGCATCTTGAGGGCGTTATTTCAGTTGTAGTAGCAGGCGGTCAATTTCAGGTAGTCTGTGGTGCTAAGGTTACTAAAATCTATGATGCGGTTATTGAAATCATCGGTGATGCTTATGCCGGCGGGGATGTTGAAGTACCGGAAGAAAAGCAGAGCATCGGTAATTTGATCCTTCAAAAGTTACGGATATTTTTACACCATTAGTTCCGGCTATCGCAGCAGCCGGTTTAATCAAGGGTCTGCTGACGGCAGCTAAGCTTTTGTTAAGCAACTATGGTTATGATTTAGCGGCTACAGATACTTATAATATTCTCTACAATGCAAGTCAGGTTATTTTCTACTTTATGCCTATCTTCCTTGCATATACAACAGCAAAAGCATTAAAATGTAATCAGGTAATTGCGATGGCAATCGGCGGTACATTAGTTTATCCAGCCATCGATGCAATGATTCAAAATACCGAGGTTGCTTCAACGATTTTTGGTTTGCCAATCATGAAGGGTGCGTGGCAGATTGGTGAATCAGTTAAGATTTTCTCTTATACTGAATCAGTAATTCCAATCATTTTGGCGGTTATCGTAATGGCGGTGCTTGAAAAGTATTTGAAAAATTCATCCCTGAGATTCTTCAAATTATCTTAGTTCCAGGTCTTGAACTGTTAATTATGCTGCCGCTGGTATTTGTAGTATTGGGTCCGATCGTATTTATGTTGGTAACGGCGTGCAATTTGTCTATGATTCAATCATGAATGTCAGTGCTGTGTTAGGCGGTGCGCTGATCGGCGGTCTGTGGGGCGTGTGTGTTATTTTTGGTGCTCACCGTGCCTTGCTGCCAATTGGTTTAAACGATGTTGCGGTTAATGGTCATCAGAATTTATTAGCTTTTGCCGGTTCTGCAAACTTTGCTCAGGGCGGCGCGGCTTTAGGCGTTATGCTTAAAACAAAGAGTAAGGATCTGAAACAGGTAGCAGCTTCTTCAGCAATTGCGGCAACCTTAGTGGGTATCACCGAGCCTGCCATCTACGGCTGTAACCTGCGTCTGAAAAAACCGATGGTTTATGCGGTAATCTGCGGAGCAATCGGCGGTGCTATCATGGGTCTGGGGAACGTATATGGTGATGCCTTTGCTAATAATGGTATCTTGACTATCTTCACCTATGCGGCCTATGGCATGACAAGATTTGCTTTCTATCTGATTGGTATCGGGGTTGCCTTCTTTGGTGCGGCAGCAATGACTTATTTTATTGGCTTTGATGATGTTGACAGTAAAGAAACAGTTAAAAAGAATGTAGCAGTTGAACTTCCTGATCATGTCGATGTGGAAATCGCATCACCTATCGAGGGGGAAGCGATTGAACTTACGGATGTAAATGATGAAGTATTTGCTTCTTGTGCTTTAGGTAAAGGGATTGCCATTATTCCAAGTAAAGGTGAAGTTGTAGCGCCGGCTGATTGTACGGTCAGTCTGATTTATCCGACGTTGCATGCGATTGGTTTGACTTTGCAGGATGGTACGGAAATTTTGATTCATGTAGGTATGGATACCGTAAAATTAAATGGTAAGCATTTTACGAAGAATGTTGAAGAGGGAAGTTTTGTTAAAAAAGGTACAAAGATTATTTCTTTTGATCTTGAAGCATTGAAAAAAGAAGGCTTTGATATGAGTGTACCGGTAGTCATCAGCAATACGAATGAATTCTCAGTAGTAACCGGCCTGCCAAAGGCAAAGGCTGATATCAATACAACTGTCATTGTGGCAGCACGCTAGGAGGTATAAAATGAAAGAACGTTTTCCTGAACATTTTCTATGGGGTGCTTCTTCTTCCGCTTTTCAGATTGAAGGCGGCTGGGATGAAGACGGCAAGGGAATGAGTGTTGCGGATTATAATTCATTTAAGCATTCTGATAAACAGGCTGACAGTAAGGTAGCCAGCGATTTCTATCATCATTGGCGTGAAGATATCGCATTAATGAAAGAGCTGGGAATGAAGGCCTATCGTTTTTCTCTGGCATGGACAAGAATCATTCCGGACGGCGATGGTGAAGTGAATCAGCGCGGTATTGATTTTTATAATCAAGTCATTGATGAATTAATCCGCAATGGTATTCAGCCGCTGGTAACTCTGTATCATTTTGATTTGCCGTATGCTTTAGTTGAGAAATACAATGGCTGGGAAAGCCGCGAATGCGCTTTTGCATTTGAACGTTATGCTCGTATCTGCTTTAAAGCTTTTGGTGATCGGGTGAAGATATGGCAGGTGCATAATGAACAAAACTTGATGATTCGTGTGAATAACCGCATGAATATATATGTGGAAGATGATTATCAGGCGGATAAGCTGCGCGCTCAAATGGATTATCATATGTTCCTTGCGCATGCCTTAGCGGTAAATGCCTGTCATGAAATAGTGAAAGACGGTAAAGTAGGGCCGGCTGTATCTTCTACCTGTACCTATCCGCTGACCAATCAGCCGATGGATGTCTGGGCAGCCAAAATGAATGATAATTTTAAGACGAACTATTGTCTTGAGATGCATATGAATGGTGAATATCCCGGTTATTATATGCGTTATCTGAAGGAAAGGGATATTGTGCCTCATATGCCAAAGGAAGATCAAAAGATTTTAAAAATGGCTAAGATCGATTACATCGCACTGAATTATTATCGTACCTTATGTGCCAGCTATCTGCCGGCGGATGAAACGCATCCGATCGGTTCAAGAATGTTCCGCGGGAATGAGGTTGATTTTGATCAATATGCTATTGCCGTGATGAGAAGAATGAGAATCTGAAGGCAAGTGAGTATGGCGCACAAATCGATCCGATGGGACTTCGTCTTGTGCTGAATGATTATTATCGGCGTTATCATCTGCCGATGATTGTCACTGAGAATGGTTTAGGCACAGCCGATGTATTAACTGAAGACGGCCATGTTCATGATGATTATCGAATTGCCTATATTGATGCTCATATTGATGCGATCAGTGATGCAATTGAAGATGGTGTGGAAATGATGGGTTACTGTCCATGGTCATTTATGGATTTGCTGAGTTCACATCAGGGATTCAAAAAACGTTATGGTTTTGTTTATGTCAATCGTGAGGATCATGATTTAAAGGATTTAAGAAGGATTAAAAAAGACAGCTTTATGTGGTATCAGAAGGTTATCAAAGAGAACGGCGCTAAATAGAGCTGCTGGAAGTAAGAGGGATGAGAAGCTATGCGAGTTGTAAAGGTATTGAATAATTCATTGATTCTGGCATTAAATGATGAGGGTCAGGAAATTATTTTGATGGGTAAGGGGATCGGATATAATAAAGCGATTGGTGCCCATCTTGATAAGAAAGATATTGAAAAGGTATTTATCCTGAAGGATCGTGAAATTTCCAAGAACATGATGCGGCTGGTGGTAGATACGGACAGTATCTATTTTGAGATTGCCAAAATGGTCATTGATTATGCCTTGGATACGTATCAGATGGGGCTTGTTGACCATATTTATCTCGCATTGACAGACCACCTGGCTTTTGCGGCCCAACGTATGAAGAATGGTATTCAGTTTCAGAATTTCTATACCTTGGATATGAAGCGCTTCAATCCTAATGAGTTTGATGTGGGGGAATACGCGTTAAAACTGATGAAGGAAAAAGCCGGTGTTGAATTGCCTCAGGATGAAGTGGGCAATATTGCTTTTCATTTTATTACTGCTCAGCAGCGTAATCCATACAGCGGTAAGATGACGCTGATTAATGAGGTAGTCGCCGATATTTTAGATATTGTGAAGTATAATTTCAGGTTGATTTATGATGAGGACAGCATTGCTTATTCGCGTTTTGTTACGCATCTGAGACTTTTTGTTCAGCGGTTGATTTCAGAGCAGCTGCTGCCATCAGAAAAACAAGAAATGCTGTATGAACAAATCATTAGCAGTTTAGCGGTTGAATACGAGTGTGTGAAAAAGATTGAAATTTATTTGCATGGCCGGTTTAAAACTACGCTGACGAATCAGGAAATTATGTATCTGACGATTCATATTCACCGTATCTTGAGGAAAGAGGTGAAGGCAGTGAAAATCTTAGTCGTTGATGTCGGTACCTCAAGTATGCGCGGCATTGTCTATGCGGCAGATGGTTCACAGCTTGCCGGCTGTCAAAAAAGTATCAGGTAAAATTGCTTGATAATGGGTATATCGAACAAGATCCGCTGGATTTTCGCAGCGCGCTGATTGATATTGTGACGAATCTTTCAGGGCATGATTTTGATGCGGTTGCCTTAACTTCACAGCGCTCAAGTGTGATAGCGGTTGATGAAAAAGGCGAGCCGCTCTCTGATGCGATTATGTGGCAGGATCGCCGCTGTGTTGAGTGCTGCAATGATTTAAGTCTTATAATGAATTGATCTTCTCACGCTGCGGATCACGCGTTAATCCAGTGTTTTCCGGCTCTAAAATGAAATGGCTGAAGGAAAATCGCCGTGATCTTTATGATCAGGCTTATAAGCTGTTAGTTATTCCTGATTATTTGATTCATGTTATGAGCAATCAGTTTGCCAGCGATAAGACCTATGGCAGCCGTTCGCTGCTGATGAATCTGCGGCAGGGTGATTGGGATGAAGATCAGTTGAATTTATTCGGCATTGATCAAGAGAAGCTTTGTGAACTGCATGAAGCCGGCAGTATCATCGCGGCGGTGAGTGATGAATTCGCGGCACTTACCGGTATCCATGCCAAACTGCCGATTATCAGTGCCGGCGGCGATCAGCAATGCGGTATGATTGGTCAGGGAGCGGTAAGTGAGGGAATCTGTTCATTAACCTTGGGTACCGGCGCCTTCCTCTTGACCCCCTGTGAGCATTATCCAAAACATTTAGCAATGGATGTGGTCTGCAACGCGGCGTCTGTCGCTTCACAGTATATCCTTGAAGCCAGTGTTCTGACGTGCAGCTCAGCGCTTGAATGGTTCCATTCTGTCTTCTGTGCCGATCATGAAGATTTTTACGGGTGGATGAATGAAACCGCACTGCATGCGGATTCTGATGGCTGTATAGTCTTGCCTTACTTTCAGGGCCGCTCAACACCGGATTGGAACAGCGATGCCACGGCGATGTTTTATAACCTTACCCTTAAGACGAGCAAAGAAGCGATGCTGAAAGCTCTTCTTGAAGGTATCTGCATTGAAATTGCCGAAAATGTTGAACATTTTAAAAAGTATGCGGCTGTTGATACTATCTGTATCAGTGGCGGGATGTCAGCAAGTGACGGCTTTTCTCAGCTGCTGGCCGATGTTTGCGGATGCAGAATAACCCGCAGTGATAACAGTGAGAGTACAGCTGCCGGAGCATTTCTGGTTGCTGCCTGCGCGTTAGGCTTATACCCGAATGTGGCAGAGGGGTATCATGCGGTGAATAAAGAATTGCATATAGAAAGCTATGATCCAAATCAGGATAAGCATATGAAATATAATGAAATGAGAAAGCAGATGAAGCTTCTTTATCGGCAGATCATGGAAATTTAGAGAGCGCAGGCTCTCTTTTATTTTATGAATTGTGAAAATTTAAAAGATATATTTATAAATTGATTACTCCTTCACAAGCAAATGGGTGAATTAATAATTTTATAACGATTTATAAGTGAAAATATTGACAAGTATGTTTAAAATGTTACAATGAAACAGTAAACAAATGTTTACTGTAAATGTACATGAATGAAAAGGGAAATGATTTCATGACAATGTTCGAGGAGGATGAAAATGAACATAGGAAGACGATTAACAGGTTTAGCAGTATCGATGTTCATGCTTCTGACAGCTTTTGGATGCAGTACGGCTACGGAGCCAAAAACTGAAGAGAAGTGGGACAGGGAAGTTGATTTTCTGATCGTAGGCTATGGTTTAGCCGGTGAAGCGGCAGCTTTGGAAGCCAGCGATATCGCGCCGGATGCCAGTATTCTAGTGCTTGAAAAATGCCGGCAACATTGGCAGGCGGTAATTCAATTGCTTCTGGGCAGACATTTATCGTACCTTCTGAGTCAGGAGTAGAAGGTTTTAAAGAATATATCAGGAATTGTAATGAGCCGAATCCGATTCCTGAAGAATATCTTGATTTCTTAGCGACGGAATTCGCTGATCAGATCAAATGGGTTCAGGGTACTGTCAACGCGGCTGGTTATGAGGTTGGCTATGTCGGCGGCGGTCCGCTTCGCTGGGGCAGTCTGGTTGTTGAATTTGCTGAATTCCCAGGCGCTGGTTTTGAAGGGACTTCGGCACATATCCGCAAGGAAGGTTCAGGGGCTTTTGAAAACGGCGGCGTTTGGAAAGGGTTCAACGCGGCAGTTGAAATGCGCGACAACATTGAGGTTGCTTATTCTACACCGGCCATTGATTTGATTCAGGATCCGCAGACCAAGGCAATTCTTGGCGTCATCGCACAAGATCCGGAAGGGAATCTAATCCGAATCAAAGCCAACAAAGGTGTGCTGCTGCCTGCGGCGGTTTTGAAAATAATCTTGAAATGCAGCGCAACTATCATGGTATGGATATGGTTTATACAGCAGGTACACCTGGCAATACCGGCGATGGTATCCGCATGCTGATGAAGTTGGTGCGAAAATGTGGCATATGAATAATCAGACACAGTCCGGTGGTTTCTGGTTAGGCATCAAGGTGCCTGAGTATGAATCAACGTTTATGCGGAATATGACCTTTAAATCAGGTGCTTGGATTGAAATTGATTCTGATACTCAGCGTTTCTATAATGAATCAAAGGATTATCACCGTCAGCATATGAAATATATTGAATATGGACGTTATGTGGATTTACCTCATGAAAGAGCGCTGCCTGTACATCTGATTTTCGATGATAAACTGGCTTCAAGTGAATCAGTAGCTAGTCAGTGGCTGTCTTGGCCAATTACGACTGAAGGCTATGTCTGGTCAAAAAATAATGAAGATGAAATTGCCAAGGGATGGATCATTAAAGCGGATACGATTGAAGAATTAGCTGAAAAGATCGGCCGTGATCCAGTTGAATTAAAAGCGGCTATCGATCGTTATAACGCGATGGTTGATGCGGGTGCTGACAGTGATTTCAACCGCGATCCGGCAACGATGGAAAAAATTGATCAGGCGCCTTATTATGCAGTTGAATTGACACCAACATTAGTTGCGACAACCGGCGGTGCTCAGCGCAATACGCATTCACAGGTACTTGACTGGGATGGCAATCCGATTCCTAACTTATATGAAGCAGGTGAATTAGGAAGCTATGTTTCCAATCTTTATCAAAATGGTGTCTTCCTTTCAGAAGCCATTGCTTCAGGACGCGCTGCGGCTCAGCATGCTTTTGACGGCAAGAGCACAGTAACAAGTGTTGTCGAGGCAGGCAGCAATGAAGAAAAACCTGCTGATCCGAAATTAGAAGACGGTAAATACGATGCTGTTTATAAAGGGCAGCATGGTGATATCAAGATTGAAGTAACAATTGCTGAAGGCAAAATCACCAATGTGGAAGCTGTTGAAGGCAAAGAATTCTTATTCATGGATGAAACACAATTAAGTGATTATATTCAGGCAATTATTGACGCTGACAGTTCAGAGGTTGATACGATTTCCGGCGCTACACTTGACTGCCAGGGAATTAGTGCAGCCGTTAAGGAAGCGGTTAAAAAATAGTGAATGAAGACAGAGCTCTCTGTCTTTTTTCTTGGCAATACTTTTAAATATAAGGTCAAAGAGTGATGATTGTGCTATAATGGTTTCATATGGCAGGTGGATTAGGATGAATACAAAGGGATATGATAAACTAAATGAACAGCAGATGCGGGAAGTGCTGATGCGTTATGTCAGCAGCAGCTTAGAGGGCATTAATAAAACATTTGCGGCATACTACAAATTCGATTACGATCTCACAACCAATCAGATGAGTACTATTTGGTATCTGAAATATTGCGGTATGATGACGATGAGTGAATATGCGGGTAAGATGCAGATGAGCCGTCAGCAGGCAACGCAGCTGATTAATCATTTAGTTGAAATGGACTATGTGAAACGGCAGTACTGCAAGGAAAACCGCCGAATTATTTATATTCTGGTCTCTGAAAAGGGCGAGCAGGTCATTGAGGAAATTGAAAGTAAATACTCAAGGCATGCTTTTGAGGAAATCCAAAAATTTACCCCTGAACAACAGCTCAGATTTGTGGAAGCGATGGAAGTAATCAGTGAATTGCTGCCGCAGGTCGATTTTGGGCCTAAGCATAATCGATAAAGATGCGGACAAACCGCGTTTTTATCATACAAAAAACGGTATAGATTATCCATACCGTTTAAAAATTTATAGAACTTCTTGATGTGACGCGTATAAGTATTCGTCAATGGTATTTTTAATGCGATCCTTAATTAAAGCTTCCGGATCATTTTCTAATTCATTGCAGCGTACTTTGGTATACTGAATCGGCATAAACTGAGACAATACGGCCAATGAGATACCGTATTTTCTCAAATTAGCAATCAGCTTATCTTTGGCAGCCTTTACGCTTTCAACCGGCATATAGTAACGGGAACGATCAGAGAATGAGAATTTGCGTTTGAACCATAATTCATCAGCATTACCATGATAGTGCTTTTGCCAATTCTTTGGATCATCCATCATTGCTTTTTCAAGAACATTGATGAAATCTGATTTCTCATCGTCCTTGCCATGAAGAATCATATCTTCCATATAAGCCAGCGCAAATAATGCTTCACGCATCGCATAAGTCAGGCCTGGCCCTACTTTTAAGATACCGACGCCATCTTCAACTAATTCTCTTAATTTATATTTTGTCTGATAATCGGTAGAGTGACCTTCAAATACCAAATTTGGATAATCTTTTATTGCTGCCATCAGCTCAGCGGCTTTAGCTCGGTCATATTCCGTGCAGCCGGCATCTTTTTCTTCAACGCCCGGCTGAACAACAACACCGATAACATCCTGCCAAATATTGCTTAAACCCTTAGCTGCGAAAGCATCTTCAAACGCTTTGACAGTTGCTTTGAAATCTTCGACACGTGTTACCTGCATGCCGGCGTTAGGATCTTGAGCGCCGCCCGGAATCGGTACTTCACTGCCGACGATGTAAACCGGTCTTACCGCATCAGGTTCAGTTTTTAATAATTCCTGATACGTATCTTCACAGACTCTGGCCAGTTCAGCACCGCGCTGAGCGATAATCTCATCACTTAAACGGACATTTGGATCATCACTGGCTACTTTCATGCTTGTATCAATATGAATTTTAGTAAAACCAGCAGCTACATAGCATCTGACAAGCTCTTTCGCGTCAGCCATTGCTTCTGCTTCATTTTTACTTGCGAAGGTTAATGGGCCTAGGTGATCTCCGCCTAAGAAAATACGGTCTTTATCAACTCCAACCTGCTCGGCGATATTCATGACGAAGGCTTTGAAATCCGCCGGTTTCATGCCGGTATAACCGCCGTTTTGGTCAACCTGATTGGCAGTGGCTTCAATTAGAACACAGGCATTGTCGCGCTTTGCGCATTCAAGTGCAGCTTCAATGACATACTCATTGGCACTGCAGGCTGAGTAAATACCAACCGGTTCACCCTTTTTTTGTTTAGCTACGATTTGTTTTAATGGATTAGGTTTGCTCATACAAAATCCTCCTTGATAGTCAAATTATAACACTCGATTTTTTAAAAGTAAAACAAGAAGCGAAAGCTTGTTAGTATGTGCAAAACATTGCACAAAACTACAAATATTTCACTCATCGATAACTAAAATGTGCAAATAAATAAGGGGCTTATAAGGGATTGAATAATTTAGTAAAATTATCCATATTCAAAAGATAAAAAAAGTAGTATAATTATTTCCACTAAGCAGATGTTACAGGCAGGAGTATCAGGGATGAATAAAGAAAAGGAAATGCAGATAGACTATTTTAAATCAGCAATCGGATTGCTGCGTATAGGGGTACTTGAGGGCGAATTGGTTTCGCTTGTTTTTGTGAATGAAAAATGTGAAAGTGCCGAAGAAACACCATGCTCCAAGCTGGTAAAAAACAGCTGAAGGAATATTTTAAAGGCAAGCGGCTGCAGTTTGATGTGCCGATGTCTGTCCATGGCACCCCTTTTCAGGAGCGGGTCTGGGCTGAATTACAGCGGATACCTTTTGGTGAAACACGCTCTTATCAGCAGATTGCAGAGGCTGTGGGTTCGCCGAAAGCAGTGCGGGCGGTAGGCAATGCCAATAACCGCAATCCCATCTGTATTATCATACCGTGTCACCGTGTCATCGGGAAAAACCAGCAATTGGTAGGTTATGCCGGCGGTATTGTCCGTAAGCAGGCATTGCTTGAGTATGAACGGGATGTTATTGAAAGCTAGAGGATCAAATCCTCTTTTTTTTATGCAGAAAATTAATTTCTGATATAATAATAGAAAGGGAGGCTGACTATGAGTGAAAATTTTAAAATCAGTGAAATTGCCCGTCTATTTGGTATCAGCAGTGATACGCTTCGCTTTTATGAAAAAAAGGGTTTATTAAAGCCATCGGTAAATGAGCAGAATCATTACCGCAGCTATGAATTAACGGATATTAACTTGCTGATTGATATCTTATTTTATCGGCGTCTGGATTTAAGTTTACAGAATATTCATACCATTCTTTATCAAGGGGATCTGGATCAGCTCCAGCAGACCTTAACGATAAAGGAAGCAGAGATTAAGGCGCAGATAGAGGAACAGAAGCTGATCTTAAAAAACTCGCTTTGACTGCTCAGAATGTCGATGAAATCAAAGCGGCGATGGGTGAAGTTAAAATTCAGCCAATGCCGGCTTATTATGTGCTGCTTAGAGGTAAAAATGAGATGGCGGCTTATCGCAAGAGCAAGCGGATATTTGCTTCCGATATATTTGATGTTTGTCAGCTGGTAGGTGTCTATCATCAGCAAAATGATTGGATCGTACAGTCAGCGTTTATGATTTTATTGGAAAAACAGATGGAAGATGAATTTCATTTGTTGAAGGATAAGACTTGTCCGTTATTAGAGGAAACTGATTTGTGTGCGCGGATACTGATGAAATTTAATGATCATAAAGATATCAAAGCGCAGATAGAACCGCTCTTTCAAAAAGTGAAGCAGCAGGGTTATCAGCCTACTGGAACGATTTATATAAATTACATGCTGGCTGTCAGTGAAACAGATGCCAGTGAGTATTATTCTGAAATTTTGATACCTGTGAAATAAAAAGAACCTCTTGACCTTGGAGTTACTCCATAGTTTATACTGAGAGTCGGGAGGTTTTATTATGACACACGAAAAGATTGAAAAGCAATTTTGGCGTTATGTTCTGCCATCGATGCTGACAATGCTGCTGAGTGGGTTTTATGCGATTGTTGATGGATATTTCGTCGGAAACGCGTTAAAAGATGTGGGTTTGGCGGCAATTAATATCGGCTGGCCGATCGCTTCATTTATATTAGCTGTATCAACCGGTATCGGCGTTGGCGGTTCGGTGCTGATTTCGACGTATCGGGGGGCTGAGGATGAGAATGCATCACGGCAGGCGAAAGGTAACACGTTAATGCTGCTGTGCCTGTTTGCAATTTTGTCGATAACGTTGATTTTTATTTCTACACCATGGCTTTTAAGACTGTTTGGAGCGAAGGGCGAGGTTTATGATCTGGCCTATGAATATCTGTTTGTGATCGTGCTTGGGTCGTCGCTTCAAATCTTTGGGACAGGCTGTACACCGATTTTAAGAAACAGCAACCGTTCAATTCAGGCAATGCTGATCATGTTGTTTTCTTTATTTACCAACATTGTTTTGGATGCGGTATTAGTGCCGGTGATGGGGATGAGCGGTGCGGCTTTAGCAACTGTGGCTGCTCAGGGCTTCTCGGCATTATTCTGCCTGCTGCTGATCTTTACCGATAAAAAGAATCCGCTGAAACGCAGTGACTTTGTATTGAATAAACGCATGTGCAAAAATATTATAAGAATCGGTGTATCACCGTTTGGATTAACCTTTTCACCATCCATCGTTATTATTTTCGCCAATTGGCAATGCTTGAATTATGGCGGTGAAATCGCTGTTGCGGCTTATTCGGCGCTTTCTTATGTTTTACAGGCGACGATGGAGCTGCTGCATGGTATTGGTGAGGGAGTACAGCCGCTGATCAGCTATTGCAACGGTGCCGGACGCATGATCTGGTACGTTCACTGCTGCGCCGCGCGCGCCGATTGGTAATGCTGCTTGGTATCTTATTTGGGGTACTGATCGTGGCCTTTGATTCGCTGATTCCGGTAATCTTCGGTGCGTCTCATGCGGCAGGGGTGATGATTGAGAGCGCTTGTCTGATTTCAAGTGCAGCTTTCTTCTTTGCGGGGTTGGTGAAGTGTTATTCTTCTTATTTCTATGCAATCAGGGAAACCCGCGCATCAACCTTGTTGATCTATGGCGATCCATTGCTGCTGACACCGCTGTTGATGCTGATTCTGCCGCTATTCTTTGATATTAACGGTATCTGGGCAGTCTTACCGCTGACGCAGATCATCCTGTGTGCTGCGGCATTGCTGATTGATATCAAGAAAGAAAATGAACTAAAGCTTGAAGGCAAAGCGTAAAAAACACACGATCGTGTGTTTTATTTTGCTTCATCCCGCTGAGCGTTGACTCGCGCATTGCTCAACATCAGTTTCAGTCTGTTTTCCTGATTGATTTCCGTAGCGCCGGGATCGTAGTCAATTGCTACAATATTGGAATCCGGGTATTGATCCTTAATCTTTCGAGTCATTCCTTTCGCAACAATATGATTCGGCAGACAGCCGAAAGGCTGACAGCATACAATATTTTTACGCCATGATCGATCAAATCAAGCATCTCACAGGTCAGCAGCCAGCCTTCACCCATTTTAACACCGGTGGAGATATAGCCTTGCGCATAGGCAGGCAGCTTGGCAAAGGGCGTCGGAGCTTCAAAGCGGGATTGATTTATCATTTTAATCATCAGCTTCTGATAACGCTGAAGCAGTGCTAAAACGGTTTTATTTACTAATAAGGTTTTGGTAGAGAAACCGTAGAAACCTACATCGAGAATGTTATTTTTTAAGCAGTACATGGCAAAATCCATGACTCCGGAGAGGACCGGCTCCATCCCTTCACGAATCAAAAAGTCTTCTAAATAGTTATTGCCAATCGGTGCATATTTCATATAAATCTCGCCGACGATGCCAACCTTGATTTTCTTTTCGCCACTGACTGGGATCGATTCAAAATCTTGGATCATCTTTTTGATATTCTTTTTAAAATGTAAAAAGCGAGTTGAATCAAACTGTCTGACCATTTCCCCACACCATTGATCAAGCAGCTTTTGGGTATCTTGACTATTGATTTCATAAGGTTTTACCTGATTGGCAAGACACATCAGCGCGTCGCCATACATGGCTGCATAGAGCACATGCATAATCAGGTTTGGTGTCAGTTTAAAACCAGGGTTGGATTCAAGATTGCTGGTGTTGACGGAAATTACCGGCACCTGTGGAAAACCACTCTGTTTTAATGCTTTGCGCAGCAGGAAAATATAATTACTGGCACGGCAGCCGCCGCCTGTCTGAGTGATCATCAGGGCTGTTTTATCAGGATCATACTGGCCGCTTTTAAGCGCGTCAAGCATCTGACCGATGACTAACAGGGCAGGGTAACACGTATCATTGTGGACGCTGCGAAGTCCCTCATCAACAATTCTGCGCCCGCTGGTTTTCAGTAATTCTACTTTATAGCCCTCTTTGCGCAGACATTGGGCAATCATTTCAAAATGAATCGGCAGCATATAAGGAATCAGAATTGTATGCGTTGCCTTCATTTCTTCAGTAAACTTACAACCTCACTCATGAATCACGCTTCCTTTCTTCCATTGCCGCCAGCAGTGATCGAACACGGATGCGCACGGCGCCAAGATTGTCGATTTCATCTATTTTGATACCAGTATATAATTTATGTCGTTTCCGCAGCTGATCACGCAGCTCATCACCGGTAATGGCATCGATACCGCAGCCAAAACTGATTAGCTGAATGCATTCCGTGTCGTCAAGCTCACCGGCAATGATAGCAGCGTTATACATACGGGCGTGATAAGTCCATTGATTCAATACATTCACTTCTATTTTTTCTCTTGGCCGCAGGCTGTCTTCAGAAACAACAACCAGATCTAAACTGCTTAAAAGCTGAGGGATACCATGATTTATTTCCGGATCGATGTGATAAGGACGGCCGCAGAGAATAATGGTTTTAAGATGATTCTCTTTAGCATAAGCCAATGCCTTTTCCCCTTGCTGATAGATATCTTCCTTATAAGCATAATAAGAGGCATAAGCTGCCGCACTGGCTTCTTTGATTTCTTTCTTTGTGCAGTCAAAACCAGCTGCTTTTAAATATTTATAAATCTTTTTTCAAATACCTTTGAGTCCTGCATGCCGATAAAGAATGAAATCAGCGGGATATTGGCAAGCTCCATATTATTCTGAATAACTTCCGGATAATAAGCAACCACCGGACAATTATAATTATTATCAGAAATCTTTTCATCAAAGTTATAAGACATACAAGGATAGAATATCTTATCTACCTTATGATTAATAATGGTTTGAATATGACCGTGAACGAGCTTTGCCGGATAACAGATCGTATCCGAAGGAATCGTATTTTGGCCGCGGATATATAATGCTCGGCTGCTGCGTCCTGACAATACGACTGAATAACCGAGGTACTTAAAGAATGGCTGCCAGAAAGGAATGTTTTCATACATATTTAAAACCATTGGAATACCGATCGTACCCTTTGTGCCATCGGTATTCTGATAAGTCAGCAGCTTATTAAATTTATAGGTATATAAATCAGGCAGCGGTTTCTTAGACATCTTGCCCTTGTTCAGCGGCCGTTCACACTTATTGCCGGCAATCTGCCGGCTGCCGTCATTAAACGTATTGATCGTCAGGTTGCAGTGATTTGCACAGAAGCGGCAGTGTTCAGCCTTTGTGGAATGGGTGAAGTTTTCAAGCTGCTCTCCCGTATAAATCCCTGATTCCTTTGGCGCATGAGCTTTCGCATATAAAGCGGCGCCAAAAGCACCCATTAAACCGGCAATCGTCGGCCTGATGACATGATGGCCGCATTCCTTTTCAAAAGCGGCAAGAACGGCATCGTTGGCAAAGGTTCCGCCCTGAACAACGATATTTTCACCCAGATCCTCAGAGCTGCGTGCCCGAATGACCTTATATAAGGCATTCTTAACGACACTAATGGCTAAACCGGCAGAGATATCCTCGATCGTAGCACCATTTTTTGCGCCTGCTTCACCGATGAATTCATGAAAACCGTACAGCGTGTGCCGAGGTTGACTGGATTTTTTGATTTCAAGCCTAGCTTTGAAAATTCATCAATTTTATAGCCAAGTGAAGAAGCAAAGGATTCAAGGAATGAACCGCAGCCTGATGAACAAGCTTCATTCAGCAGGATATCATCGATGCTGTTATCTTTGATTCTAAAGCATTTCATATCCTGACCGCCAATATCCAAAATGAAATCTACATTTGGATTAAAATAACGGGCGGCATTGAAGTGGGCAATCGTTTCTACGATTCCGTGATCTGCATGAAAAGCACTTTTAATCAAATCTTCGCCATAACCGGTCACACAGCTGCTTTGAATCTTCATGTCTTTATCGGCAGCCGCATAAATCACTTTCAGCTGCTCTAATACAACATCGACGGGATTACCGAGATTGTTTGTATAATGTGAATAGAGAATGCGGTTCGCTTCATCAATTAAAACCAGCTTAGTCGTTGTCGATCCAGCATCAATACCGAGATAGGCATTGCTTTATAGGTTTTTAGATTATTGGCGGCAACAGCTTGCTGATTATGCCGGGCAACAAATTTCTGATAGTCATCTTCATCCTTAAACAAAGGTTCACAGCCCTGATGTTCAGAAACAGTGTTCTTAATCTTTTCAAACAGTTTCAGCAATTCATCATAAGTATAGGTTTCAGTTTCCGCTTTGGCATAGGTAGCAGCCCCTAAGGCTACAAAATAAGGGCCGATTTCCGGGAATACCGCTTGATCACGGCTGAGCTTTAAGGTTTCTACAAAGCGCTGCTGCAGTCCCTTTAAGAAGGATAATGGACCGCCGAGGAATAAAACATTGCCTTCAATTTTACGGCCCTGTGCAAGTCCGGTAATCGTCTGATCAACGACCGATTGAAAAATACTCGCTGCCAGATTGCCCTTATCGGCTCCCTGATTAATCAGCGGCTGTAAGTCAGTCTTCGCAAACACTCCGCAGCGTGAGGCTATCGGATAGATCATCGTATGCTCTAGCGATAAGCGGTCAAACTCTTCAAGGTCAAGATTTAATAAAGCTGCCATTTGGTCGATGAAAGCCCCGGTACCGCCGGCACAGGTAGAATTCATGCGTTCTTCAACAGCACCCTTTAAAAACAGAATTTGGCATCCTCGCCGCCCAGTTCAATGACGACATCACACTGCGGCTCATATTTTTTACTGCTTCACCGCAGGCAAAAACTTCCTGCACAAAAGGCAAATTACCAAGATGCGCAAAACCGAGGCCGGCTGAACCGGTGATTGCCAATGCGATTTTTTCATTAGCCAATAAAGATTTTAAGCTTTTGAATTTATCATAGACCATCTCTTTTGCTTTTGATTTATGACGGTCATAACTCTTATAGAGAATTTCATTATGCTCGTTGAGGATCACAAACTTGACAGTTGTCGATCCCATGTCGATTCCTACAGTAATAGACATCGTGTACCCCCTCCTTAAGCATATGTACAATTGTAGCGCACGGTTCATTAATTTTCAACTTTAAACCCTTAACAAATAGATGAATGCGGGCTATATTCATCATTAGTTCGCCGACTTACTATTGTTAGTTTAATGGTTCTTTTTTCAAATGTCAATCAAACCGTTGATGAATTATTTTGATTGCGTTTTCATTTTCATTATGCTTTAATAGAAATAGAAAATAACCAGTTATCAAGAGTTGGGTTAGAGAGTTAGCTCGTTTGATCCCACACCAACCTGCATGAGTAAGGTGGTCCAGCTAACATCGATACTTTTGATGTTTAATAAACACAGCGTATCGGCTGTGTTTTCTTTTAGGGGGTATAGAAATGTATTTTACGAGTCCGCAGCAGAAGCAAGAATTAAAAAGTTATATCAAGCAGATTCGCATGCCGCTGCTATTAAGCGGTCTTGGCGGTCTGCCTTATAACTGCTTGTCAGCATTGGTGCCCATCATTCAGGCTGGTGTATTGATCAGGTACTGGGCGGCAGCTATGACGATGTTGTTTATGCGGTCATTATTTTAGCCGCGGTAACCATCGCTTATCAGTTTTTTCGTTTCTTTAAGCGTTATTCAGTAAGAGTGATGGCAAATCGGTTGAGTGCTAATCTGCGTTATTCATTAATGGAAGCTCTGTTTCATACTAAAAATGATGAGCTTGAATTAAAAGGCAGCGGTGATGTGCTGAATACATGTGTCAAGGATGTCGATCTGCTTGTTGAAGCAATTCGTAAAACGGTGACTGAAATCTGGGATACATGGGTGCTGATGCTTGCTTATCTGGCAGCTTTGGCAATGCTTGACTGGAAGCTGACACTGCTTGGCTGTATTCCGCTGCCGTTTGCTATTTTATGTGCCAACGCGATGAAGAAAAAAGTGGTGGCTAAAAATGAACTGGCAGTAAAGGCAAACAGTGAGGCAAGTGTTAAATTGAAGAAGACATTGGATGAGCTGACATTCGCGCGTATGAGCGGCTGTGAAGAATTAAATCTAGAGGCTTTGTGTGAAGCTTTTCAAAAGCAGGGCGATACTAATGGCTTGGCTTCCTTCATGAAAAACGGCCTGGCACCCATTTATCTGGGCATCGCGTCTTTATCCGTGGTTGTTGTTGTCGGATTGGGCAGCTTAAAGGTTGTCAATCGCGGCATGAGCGTTGGAGCATTGCTTTCAATGATTTCGCTGATGGGAACCTTAGCTCAGCGTTCAACGGTAGCCAGCAAGGTATTCAATGTTCAGCAAGGAGCTATTGCCAGCTGGCATCATATATCTGCCTTGCTTGAGCGGGAACAGGATGGCAGCGGCGAATCATTGGGCGCACCTGTAAATACTTTAGAATTAGCTCATGTATCTTATATGTATCCGCAGGCAAGGCATACGGCTTTCTGTGATTTTAATCTAAAGGTGACAAAGCCTTCACTAATCGGTATCCGCGGGGCGGTAGGCAGCGGCAAAAGCGCGCTGGCGAGAACCTTGTGTGGTTTTTATGATTATGAAGGCAGTTATAAAATTAATGATTGTGAAGTGAAGGCACTCTCTGAAGCAAGCAAAGCGGCTCTTCTTAAATATATGCCGCATCAATTATCTTGTGTAAATGGTACGCTGTGTGAGGTGATAACCTGGGGCAGTCAGCGGGATAACGATTATAAGGAAAGCAAGCGTCAGGCATGTCTTGATGAATTGAATGATGATAAAGAAATCGGTGAAAACGGCAGTCAGTGTTCAAGCGGTCAGCAGCAGCGTATCAGCTTGGCCCGTGTTTTATATTCAGACGCAGAAATATTGATCCTTGATGATCCGTTTGCCAATGTGGATCATAAAACTGAAATCCAGCTGATTGACATGATTCGTGATTTAGCAAATAGAAAAATTATTTTTGTATTTTCTCACCGGCCATTGATTTTTGATGTCTGTGACCGGGTGATTCAGTTAGAAGGCGGTGATTGTGATGAAGCATAAAATATTAGTACCCTCAATATTTCGGGATTCAAATCAAAGAAGCTGATCACTTTTTCTGCTTCTTATCCATTGCTGCCGGTATTTATCTTCAGCTGCTGCCCTCTTTGCTTTTGAAACAGATTACCGATGAGCATATTGTGCCCGGTATCGCCCAAGGGGTACTGTCTTTGGCTTTTGTTTATCTAGGTGCTGTCTTAATGAGCGGTGCAGCTGATTTAATTAAACAATATACGCTAAGCAGACTGACACAGTCAGTAATTGTGGAAATAAAGATTCAAATGAGTGAAAAGCTGCGGCACCTGTCTATTTTTACGATTCAGTCAAAGACCAGCGGTGAATGGATGTCTTATTTCAGTAATGATGTAGATACGATTGCTACTTTATTTACCGATGATATCTTAACATTAATTGCTAATCTCGGCAGTATGGCGGCTATCAGCTTTACAATCTATACGCTGAATCCTGCCGTGGCCTTCTTTGTAGCGGCGGCGCTGCCGATTCTGGTGCTGATTTCATATCGGTTTAATATTTTAACCTTCCGCAATCAGCTCAAGGCCAGAGTTTCGCTCTCACGGCTGAATGGCTGGCTGAATTCACGGATACAAAATACGCCCACTTTGCGCTTTTTCATCAAGAGGCAGATCAGTTAGATAAACTGCAGGCACCGCTTGATGAAAATTATCGAATTTTAAATAAGACCAATTTTTATGATTCACTTTTCCCATGTATAATGAATATATTTCGAGGCTTGGTTTTGATCTGCTTTTTACTTTATGCGAAACAGGATATTGATTCAGGCGGTCTATTAAGCAGCGGCAGTGTTGTTGCCTGTGTAAATTTGCTGCTTCAGCTGTTAGCGCCAGTCGAGGCGATCGCAATGCAGCTGCAGACCATTCAGGAAGCTGCCAGCGGTGTTAAACGCATTATAGATTTTGAAAATCTTGAGGAGGAAGAGAGGGCTGAAAGAGAAATTGACGGCGGCGGTGCGGTGATCCGCTGTGATGATTTAACTTTTGCTTATCCGAATCAGAGACCAATATTTGACGGGTTATCCTTGACTATCCGTCAAGGTGAACGAATTGTGATTCAAGGGAAGACAGGCGAGGGAAAGTCAACGCTGATGAATCTTTTAACGGGGCTGTATGCGCCGGATAAAGGAACTGTTTCCTTATTAAATAAAGATCCCTTTGGTGTGAGTGAAGAAGAACGCCGCCAGTCGGTGGGCGTGATTTCTCAACTGTTTCTAACAAGACAGGGAACCATTAGGGAGCTGATAACCTTAAATGATCCTGCGATTACTGATGAGCAGCTGAAAAAATGCTGTAAGCTTGTGAAAATGGATGAGGTCATAGAAAAGCTGCCTGATGGCTATGACAGTATGCTGGCTCCGGGCAGCAACGCACTTCAAATGGTCAAATGCAGCTGCTGGCCTTGGCTTGCGCCTTGATTCATGAACCGCCGGTTCTCTTTTTAGATGAGATGACATCCGGACTAGATGCCGAAAGTGAAAATGAAGTTTTTGAGGTGATCCGCCAGCTTAGTCAAGACCGTACGATCTTTACCATTTCTCACCGTTATTCTGACGCATTGAATCCGACCTGTATTCTAAAACTGCAAAACGGCAGACTGGTAATCGCTGACTGAACCGTTAAATATTTTCAGTATTAAAGTATTGTATCACTGATCTCACGATTCAGGTGGGTGATTACACGATGGTTAATGATTTTGTGAATGATCCTTGTGATTTTGAAAAAACAAGGTGCTGGTTCATTATCCAATCAAACATGATCAACTGATCATCGGCAAATTCTGTTCGATTATTCAACAGTGCTAATCATTCAATGCAGTCTTTATCTACTATCCCTTTCCATTATTTTATGAAGCATGGCAGCGTTCAATAAAGGATGTGGCATCATCATGGGACAACAAAGGTGATACTCGTATTGGCAATGATGTATGGATCGGATATGAAGCAATCATTATGGCAGTCGTTACGATCGGCGATGGGGCAATCATCGCTTCAAGAGCGGTTGTCACAAAAGATGTTGAGCCGTATGCGATTGTTGGCGGAGTACCTGCGAAAATGATAAAACGGCGTTTTTCTGACTCAACGATTTCTGCTTTGCTTGAAATCAAATGGTGGGATTGGCCGCAAGACAGAATCATGCGAAATATTGACGCGATTCAATCAGGTCAGCTTGATGAAATAAAATAATAGTGGGCAGTCAATGCAATTCATTGGCTGCTTTTTCAATTGTTAGTCTTTCACTAACTTTTATGCATAATAAAAGCCACATCAACATGCGGCTTCATAAAACGAAGAGTGTTAATCTAAATCTTCACCATTACTCTCAATACATTTTTTATACCAATAGAAACTATCTTTTTTATAGCGTTTAAGCGTACCGTTTCCTTGATTATCTTTATCTACGTAAATAAATCCATAACGTTTTTCCATTTCACCGGTTGATACACTGACTAAGTCAATGCTGGCCCATGGTGTATAGCCAATCAAATCAACGCCGTCATTAATTGCTTCTTTCATTTGAATGATGTGTTCTTTAATATATTGAATGCGATAATCATCATGAATCTTGCCATCTTCAAATGTATCTCTGGCGCCTAAACCATTTTCAGTAACCATAATTGGCACACCATATCGGTCATAAACATGATTTAAAGTATAACGTAAGCCTTTTGGATCGATTTGCCAATCCCACTCAGTAGCTTTTAGATATGGGTTCTTAGCACCGCCCATAACATTACCGGAAACCTTGGCGCTACTTGCGTCAGAACTGATGCAATTAGACATGTAATAACTAAATGAATAGAAATCGACGGTTCCTTGTTTGATGATTGATAAATCTTCATCAGTGATTTCAAAATGGATATCATTCTTTTCAAAATAACGTTTAATGTAATACGGATAAATCCCCTTAACCTGCACGTCACCGGAGAAGCAATTGCGCATCAGATCTTCTTGCTGAGTGAGAATTACATCATCTGGATTGCATGTCAGCGGATAAACCGTAATATGACAAATCATCGTACCGAATTGAAACTCCGGATTAATTGATTTTCCTAACAGTACAGCTTTTGCGCTGGCAACAAATTGATGATGAAGCGATAAGAAACGGGTATTTGGATCATCAACCTGAGCGGTGAAGAATTCCGTTCCTTCATTGAGAATACCCGCATGATTCCAGTTACCTAATTTGGTAGTTAAGCAATTAATTTCATTAAATGGAATCCAATACTTAACAACATCCTTATAACGTTTAAATAATACTTCACAGAAATTTAAATAGTAATCTATGCATTCACGGCTTGCCCAACCATTGCATTTACCGGTTAATGCGAAAGGATTCTCATTATGATAAATAGTTACTAATGGTTCAATATTGTATTTCTTTAATTCCGCAAATACATGATCATAGAATTCAAGACCTTTTTCATTAGGTTGGGATTCGTCGCCATTAGGGAAAATACGCGTCCAGTTAATTGACATTCTAAAGATATTAAAACCCATTTCTGCACATAATGCGATGTCTTCTTTATAATGATGATAGAAATCGATGGCTTCATGAGAAGGATAATAATATTTATCTTCATCAATTACCGGTGTAATTCTTCTAGGATCTTTATGTGTTCCTGAAGTCATAACATCAGAAATACTGACCCCTTTGCCATCTACATTCCATGCACCTTCACATTGATTGGCGGCAGTTGCCCCTCCCCAGAAGAACCCCTGAGGGAATTTTTTGTTTTCTTTCATATTTACCTCGCTTTCTAACCAGAACAATGAAATATATTTTATTCATTTGTCCTTATAAGGCCATTATAGCATGAAAAAAATAAAATACAATGAAAAATATGCTATTGACTAAAATAAATTTAAGTGATATATTGTCTTTAGTGAAAAATATTTTATCAAGAAAGGGTGATTGAAATGGATCGAATTATTTCCACCGAGAAAGCGCCAGCAGCAATTGGTCCTTATTCTCAAGCAATGAAAGCAGGCAATATGCTGTTTGCCTCTGGACAGATTCCAGTAGATCCAGCTACCAATGAAATAGCTGGTACAACCATTGAGGAACAAGCACAGCAAGTAATGAAAAATGTTTGTGCGATTCTCGAAGCATCATCGATGAGCGTAGAGGATGTCGTTAAAACAACTTGTTTCTTAGCCGATATGAAAGATTTCGCGGCATTTAATAGGATTTATGGGGATACGTTTACGAGTTGCCCGGCACGTTCTTGCGTTGCTGTAAGAGAAATTCCAAAAGGCGTTTTATGTGAGGTAGAAATCATCGCAGTTAAGCGATAGAAAGGATAGTTATGAAATACGAAAAGATGATTAAGGATATTTTAGGGGCAATTGGCGGCAAAGAAAATATTGCAAGTGCAGCTCATTGTATGACACGTTTACGTCTTACTCTAAAAGATAACAGTAAAGTTGAAGAAGAAACGATTAAAAATATTGATGGAGTTATGGGATTAGTCAATAATGGTCAGCAAACACAGATTGTTATTGGGCCTAATGTTGCTAATGTCTATAAAGAATTTATTGAAATGACCGGCTTGGCTGAAGAAGCATCCATTGATGAAAACATCGATGATTTAAAGAAAGACTTAAAAAATAAAAAAGGTAATTTAATGACTTCTTTCTTTGAAACCATCGCAGGCATCTTTAATCCGATTGTTCCGGCTTTGGCAGGTGCTGGTTTAGTCCGTGCCGTATTAACTATTGCAGTTGTTTGCGGCTTGGATAATTCAAGTAATACTTATTATGTAATCAATACTATTGCGAATGGTGTATTTACTTTCTTGCCGTTCTTGCTTGCTGCATCTGCTGCCAAACAATTTAAAATGAATCAATATGTAGCTTTAACGATCTGCGCGGCAATGATGTCTAGTAATTGGGCAGCATTACTTGCTGAAGGAACTACAACATTCTCTTTCCTTGCTATTCCATTTACTGTAGTGAATTATGCATCCAGCGTATTACCGATGGTATTTGCCATTTGGTTTGCATCAATTATAGAAAAATATGTTGACAAGATTATCCCTGGTGCGTTAAAAATTATCTTAGTACCATGCTTAGTTATGTTAATTGCTACTCCGATTGCTTTAATTACCATTGGACCGATCGCGACTTGGTAGGTAATCAATTAGCGGTAATTGTAACACTTCTGTTTGAAAAAGGCGGTGTTTTTGCCGGTATAATTTATGGCGGTATCTATTCTTCAATGGTTGTACTTGGTATTCATCATGGCATGGTTCCTGTATTAGTACAAGGCATTACGACACAAGGCTTTAACTATATTTCACCGACGTCCGGCGCTGCTAACATGGGACAAGCAGGTGCTGCTTTCGGTGTATGGCTAAAAGCAAAGAATCCTAAAATGAAAGCAATTGCCGGCTCGGCAACAATTTCAGCCATTACCGGTGTTACCGAACCTGCTATTTATGGTGTAAACTTCAAATATAAGAAACCTTTCTTAGCTGCCTCTATCGGTGGTGCTGTAGGCGGTGGATTTGCATCATTCTTCGCATTAAAAGCCTATGCTATGGGAGGGCCCTCATTCTTAAACTTTGCGATGTTTATGGGTGATGATCCAATGAATATGTGGTTAGTAATGCTTGGCTTTGCCATTGCCTTTATCATTGCGGCAGTTTTAACTGTAGTGATGGGTTTTGAAGAAAACTAACACGAATCTTAGAGGATACATCCGTATCCTCTTTTATCAGAGAGGAAGAGGAAAATGAAAAGAAAAAATGATTAAAGCATTCCGCAATGCCAATGGCGGATTATTCTCAAATGTTGAAAAGGCGGATGTCGGCGGTTCATATCAAGAACTTGAAAAACAAGGGGTAGCATTAATGGGATGGGCAGATCCATTTATGCCTGATTTTCACTTCCTGAACATGTGAAAAAGGCAACCATTCAAGCCATCGAGGCAGCAGCTGCACCCCATTATACGGCACCGATCGGTAATCAAATATTGAAAAATAAAATTGCTGACAAATTAAAAAAACAAAATGGTTTGACAGTAGACCCTCAACGGAATATATTAATTACACCCGGCTCTGATTCAGGCTTGTATTTTGCTATGTTACCTTTTATAGAAGCCGGTGATGAGGTACTTATTCCAGCGCCAAGCTACCCTAATAATTTCTTAAATGTTGAAATCATGGGCGGCCGCACGATTCCTGTACCCTTAAAGGAAAGCAATCATTTTTCAGCTTGAAATTGATGAATTTGAAAAGCGGGTGAGTGAGCATACTAAGATGGTTGTATTAACGCATCCTAATAATCCGACAACAACGGTATTTAATCGTTCTTCACTGGAAGCCTTAGCCGATTTTGTCATTCGTCATGACTTGCTTTTAGTTTGTGATCAGGCTTTTGAAGATTTCTGTTATGAGAATGAAATGATTACACCAGCCTCTTTACCGGGGATGTTTGAGAGAACGATCACGGTATTCTCATTCTCAAAGGGGATGGGGCTTAGCGGATATCGGGTTGCCTATTTAGTATGCAGTGATGTGATAATGGATACGATGTTTGCCAATGCTGTTTCTGTGCTTGGCGCGACAAATACGGTCAGTCAGTTAGCAATTCTCGCGGCTCTTGAAGATCCTTCCTTTATGAAAGAATTTGAGACAGCCTTTGATTATCGAAGGAAAAAAGCATATGAAATTATCAACTCCATTCCTCATGTCAGCATGCTGATGCCTGAATCGGGCTTCTTATGTTGGGTCAATGTATCGGAATTAGGCAAATCCAGTGATATTGTTAGTTATTTAGTCAAAGAAGCAAAGGTATCGGTGAACGATGGCATTAACTATGGTATTGGCGGCGAGGGTCATTTACGCATTGTATTAGGCGTATATCGCGATAATCAAAGAGTTGTTGACGCGTTATTAAGAATAAAAAAAGCATTAGAGAAATATCATCAATAATAAAAATTATTTTAGTGAAATCCGGAAATTCATCATTGATTGAACGATATTTCAGCGATATACTATATATAACATGGAAAGGAAACATCGCATACTTTAACAAGCGTTGTTGAAAAGGGGAAGAATATGGCACATCAACCAATAAAATTAACTAAAGTCGATCGAGTAATCTTAAATTCCTATATAACGATGATTCAAGGCTTAGCCTTTTATCTGGGGAATGGTTATGAAATGGTTTTACATAGTCTTGAGAGCTTTGAACATTCAGTTATTTGTATAATCAATGGTGAACATACAGGCCGTAAAGTAGGGGCGCCAATCACAGACTTAGCATTAAATATGCTTGATGAAATATCAAAAGGGCAAGAAGATTATATTACATATTTTAGTAAAAATCGTAAAGGTGAACCTCTAAAATCAACCACGATTGCTATTCGAGGGGATAAAGGCAGAATTGTCGGCTTATTCTGTATCAATTTCTATATGAATACACCTCTTCATGATATCCTTCAAACGATGCTGCCTGTGTCAACACCGCCGGTGAATACCCCTAAGGAAAACTTTGCGGAGAATTCAGATGAATTGATTGAAACCGCGTTAGAAGCAGTAAAGAATGAAATCTATGCTGATCAGTCGATCAGTGCCAGCAATAAAAATAAATATATTGTTTATCAGCTGGATGAACGGGGGATTTTCAATATCAAGGATGCTGTTGTGAAAGTAGCTAATTTACTGGGAATTTCTAAAAATACTGTTTATATGCATATCCGCAATAAAGCAAAGAAATAAGTTCGAATGTTAATCAGCAAGCTGTATGGATAATATTTGATTCACTGTTCTGCTGCAGCGAATGGAATTATTTACATGTAGGATAACAAACAAAGCCAGCCATCGGGTCAAGCGTCCAATGCGCTGGCTTTTTCTTGCTTGCTCTTGCTGAAATGTTAAATCTATGCTATATTGATAGTAGATATAGCGAGTATCGATAGTAGGTGATAAAGTGGCAAGAAATCAGTTTCAGACATTAAGTGAACCCATGTATTATATTTTGCTGGCCTTGCTTACGCCTTGTTATGGTTATGAAATCATGCAGAAGATAACTGAAATTTCTAAAGGCAGGGTGCAGGTTGGCGCTGGTACATTATATGCACTCTTGGCACGTTTTGAAAATGAAGGAATAATTAATCAAATTGCAGATGACGGCAGGCGAAAAACGTATGTCGTTACAGAGAATGGCAGAACATTGCTGAGACAGGAGTTAAATCGGCTTAAAGTCATGAGTGAAGAGGGAGAAGCATTAATGAGTGATTAAAGGGGAGGTGAAGCCCATGAAAAAATGCTGGATTCCATTATATTATAATGTCAAAGATACACATGCAATGAGTGAATTATTTGAAAAGCTTGCAAAGAAAGGCTGGCATTTTCATAAGCTCTATGCTTTCAGTGCATTATTTATAAAAGGTGAAAAACAGACTGTTCCTTTTACTGTGGAATGTCTGATTCCCCCACGTAAGCGAGATGATGACGAAAGTGTTTATGAATATTATGAAATGTGCAGACAGAATGGCTGGGAGCATATCGACGGTTTCGGACAATATCAAGTGTTTAAAGCTATCAAAGGTTGTAAACAAATGCCTCTGCAAAGTGATTCTGATCTTGAATTTGATCATGTTTATCTAAATGAGAAGGTAACGCTAATAACCATAATTATTTCACTCATTGCAGCCATCGCCTTTTTAGTAATAATATTCAAATATTTACCTAAAGTCTATCTGGCTAATGATTTATATTTGATCTTTGATTTTATAGTTTTACCTCTCTTTATTCTGATATATGGTTTTAAATTATGTTTCAAGCTATTTGAAATCATTAAAATGAAAAAGGAATATTTATTCACCGGTGAATTTAAAACTAAGCACCATTTATTAAGCAGTTTTTTGATAAAGTTCTTTTTAAGCATTTCTTTTATCTTGTTTATGAGCGTACTGCTGTTTTATAAATTATACCATGGTGAAACAGTAACCGAACTTCCCTTTGTGACAAGCATGTTAATGATTGCTCTTGTAACTAAATATGTTGAAAAGCGAGAAGATGGCCGCCAGTTGAAGATAGGTACTCATATTGGTATTGTCTTGATCTGCTGTATTGCTTATTTAGTAATAAGCGGGATTAGTAAAGTATTCTTTTCCTTTGATCACCCTGTAGATGAAAGCCGTATTATCCGTATGATTGATCCTGATTTTGAGGGAAGTTTCACAAAAAGCAGCAGTTATTTTATTCCTTATCAATGTAAATTTAAAATAGCTTCAGGGAATTATAGTTATGAACTGTATGTTGCTAAAGATTTGGATACAAGCAATCTTGTATTTGATGAATATTTAATGAATAAAGCTGAATGGAATGCAACGGCCGAAGAATTGAAAAAAACATTGGAGCCATTGCAAGAACCTTACACTGCTCAAGGTTATTATCTGAATGAAGAACATAAGAGTATTATTGTACATATCGATACCGGTATTATTGTCATTGAAAGTAATCGCAGACTGGATGAGCCTATGGTGATTGAGCGATTCAATGAGCAGTTGAATAATTTAGATCTTTCATACTAATCTAAGGAGGTGAATCTCATGAAAAAATGTTGGATTCCGCTTAATTATGGGGTAAATGATACGTCTGAAATGAGTGGCTTGTTTGAACGGTTTGCGGCAAAAGGCTGGCATTTTCACAAACTTAATGCATCAAGTGCTGTGTTTGTTAAAGGTGAGAAACAATCATGCCGTTATACGGTGGATATTTTCTCACAGCCGCGCCGCAATAATGATGATGAAAAATTGATGGAATATCGTGATTTATGTGCTCACAGCGGTTGGGAGTATGTAGATGGCTATAAAGAATTTCAGGTGTTTAAAGCATTATCGGGTGTTGATCCAGTCCCTCTGCAAAGTGATGATGAATTGGCTTGTGAGCTTGCGTGTCAGCAGCAGCTTAGAAATATTAAATCGAATATCTATTCTGCGCTTTCACTTATTGTTTTAGCCATCATATCTGCAATCTTGCAGCCGTTTGCTATTTTTGAGGATGATTTATTTTTAGTGACATTACTTATTGTACCGTTAGGCTTTATTTATATCTTGTTTTCAAGTGTGCAGTATATAAGAATCAAAAAGAATGCAGTCCATAATATTTATAATAAAAAGAATCATCTGTTAACTAATTCAATTTTCTCAGTAATACTTATGGTTCTTGTCTTTGGCGGTGATGCTATTTATCTAGGTCTTAAATTACTGCATCAGGAAGTTTAGGTAAGAGTATTTATGTTGTGGCAGCTTTTGCGAATATGCTATTTGTGATGCATTATCTAAAACGAAATGAAGGGCGTAAATTAAAGACAGGAAAATATGTCAAGGTTTTTGTTTTATGTTATATTGGCAGCTGTTTGGCAATCGGTGCAATTCAAGCAATCATGCCGAAGCCGTCAGTAGATACAAGCCGTGTTATCCGCATGAACGATCCAGCCATGGAGGGAACTTCACGAAGAGCAGCAGCTATTTTATTCCTTATCAATGTGAATTTGTTTCTGATTCAGGAAAATATAATTATAACTTATATATAGCGAAGGACAGTAAGACAAGTGAGTTTGTCTATAAAGCCTTATTACATCAAAAAGATAAGGGGAATAATGAGCTTGAACCGGTTAATGATAACTATGAAGCTGAGGGTTATTATTTGAATGATCATACTGAAATGATTTTTCACATTGATACTTGTGTGCTTATTATTAAGGGGGCAATGATAACTCAATCAGTATCAAAAGATTCAACGAGCAGTTGAGTGAACTGGATATGTCTTATTAATCTTCTTCATCATATGTGATTGACTGAAAGAATGTAAAAAAGCTATGATCTTTGGAGTATTTTTCTCTTATTGATCACAGCTTTTTATTTTTAATAAACGTTTTTAATGATTCAGAAATGGTTTTAATTAATGAGGGTTCATTGGTTTTGAAAAAGAATTTTTGTAATATGATGCCAATTACCATGAATAATAAAATGGTATAAAACCAAGTATAAGCTCCCTTTGGAGATCGTAATTCTATGCTTAAATCAGTTAAATCAACTATATTATGATACAGAAGAATATAGTGTATTCTTAACTCATCAAGATATAATGCAAAAAATAATCCAACAAGATGCCCAACTGCAATAGAAAGAGCTACTACATATCTAATATCCATCAAATGATGAGATGAAAAATGATGCTTATAACATGAGCAAGGATGGTGAATATAGTGGTAAAATATATCCTCTAAAGCAATATTATTATAAAATAGGGAAAATTATACTTGCAGTAAGTGATTCAGATGAAGGGAAATTATTAGAGATCCTAAAAAACATATTGGAGAACCATTTGCACAAAACTTTCCGGAATATTATTCTAGTGAAAATGTTTAATTTATTTTTAGAGAAATTCCAGTAAAATTGTTCATTGCAAATCACATTTATTCATCAGAGCAGTTATTATAATAAGAATATTGAAAGATTGTTTGGAATACTTGCATACTTGAATTATAGATATGATTTGCAGAACATTATATGAAGCTGGATTATTTTTATTATACAGCTTATCTTCTATTTTCACTCTGATAATTTCAGCTTCGGACTTGACAAAGCCTAATGTTCAATGCTATTTTATTAATAGTTATACGACTGACGGAAGTGGAATTAACCACATGAAGTATGACATTGCAGCGCCGACCGTCTGGGCACCTCGTCCGGGAGAGTCGGCTTTTTTGTATTCTTTTTAAGTGTTTTTACTTTACAGATTCGCTGACTTTCGATAGACTAAACATACAGAACGGAGGGAACCCATGGTTCAAGGCAGAATTCATTCAATTGAAACATTTGGCACCGTTGATGGTCCGGGAATACGTTTTGTGTTATTTATGCAGGGCTGTTCGATGCGCTGTCTATATTGTCATAATCCTGATACTTGGGATCTTAAAAGCGGCATTATCAAGAATGCTGATGAGATTTTAAATGAAATCATGAAGTATCGTCCTTATTATAAGGATACGGGAGGCTTGACAATCAGCGGCGGCGAAGCATGTCTGCAGCTTGATTTTGTACTTGAATTATTTGCTTTATGTAAACAGCATGGCATTCATACATGTCTGGATACCTCGGGAATTACCTTTGACATTAAGGATGATCGGTATATCAGATTAACTGAAGTATGTGATCTTGTACTGCTTGACATGAAGCATATGGACAATGCAGAGCATAAAGCCTTATGCGGATTTGAGAATGAGCGGGTATTTGCTTTCGCATCATTTTTAGATCAGCATCATGTGCCCGTTTGGATCAGGCATGTACTGGTACCGGGATATACGGATGATGAAAAGCATTTACTGGCAATGCGGGCTTGGATCAATACTTTATCGAATGTAGAAAAGACAGAGGTTCTGCCTTATCATACGATGGGCATCGTTAAGTATCAAAAGCTTGGCCTGTCTTATCCTTTAGCGGGTGTTGAAGCGCCAAGTGCTGAAAGTATTGCCAGAGCCAGAGAAATTCTGAGTGGAGATCGGTATGAAAAAGTTTAGGCTGATACAGCTGAATGGGGATGTCTGTGCAGGCTGTGCACAGAATCTGCCTGTGGTTCATCAAGTAGTTGGTGAACGTGATGATTGCGATTTTATAGAAATCGGTGAACTGGAACAGATTGCAGAATATGTGAAGCGTTATGAACTGACACATCTGCCGGCTCTGGTTCTGTTAAGTGATGATGAATTATTAGGTGAGGTGCATGGCTATCAGCCAAAGGAAATCCTCACACTTTGGCTTGATGCGAAAATCAGGCAATACAATCAACAAGGAGAGTAAGCAAGATGAGAGAAGAATGGACAGGGTTTAAAGAAGGTAAATGGCTGAAGGAAATCAATGTACGTGATTTTATTCAGAAAAATTATACCCCTTATTTAGGGGATGAGACTTTCCTTGCGGATGCCAGTGAAGCTACAAAAACACTGTGGCAGCAGGTCATGGAGCTGAATGCAAAGGAAAGAGAAGCCGGCGGTGTACTTGATGCAGATACCGGTGTTGTATCAACATTGACTTCCCATGCTGCGGGTTATTTGAATAAAAATTTAGAAAAGATTGTCGGTTTCCAGACGGATAAACCTTTTAAACGTTCCTTGCAGCCTTTCGGCGGTATCCGTATGAGTGAAAGTGCCCTTGAAGCTTATGGTTATGAGCTTGATCCTGAAATCAAGAAGATTTTCACAGAATATAGGAAAACACATAATCAAGGTGTTTTTGATGCCTATACACCGGAGATGCGGGCGGCTCGTACATGCGGTATCATTACCGGTTTGCCTGATGCTTATGGACGCGGCCGTATCGTTGGTGATTATCGCCGTATTGCTTTATATGGTGTTGATGCTTTGATTGCAGATAAAAAAGAAGTAATGCGTATTCGCTTGAACGGCAGCATGTATGAAGATAAAATTCGTGACCGTGAAGAAGTGGCAGAACAGATCAGAGCTTTAGGTGAACTTAAAAAGATGGCAGAAATTTATGGCTGTGATATTTCTAAACCGGCGAAAACCGCACAGGAAGCAATTCAGGCTGTTTATTTTGGTTATCTGGCAGCCGTCAAGGATCAAAATGGGGCTGCTATGTCATTAGGCCGTACTTCTACATTCTTAGATATTTATATTCAGCGTGATTTAGAAAAGGGTATACTTACTGAATCTGAAGCACAGGAACTGATGGATCATTTCATCATGAAATTACGTCTGGTGAAATTTATGAGAACGCCTGAATACAATGATTTATTTTCAGGTGATCCGACATGGGTTACTGAATCAGTGGGCGGTGTAGGAATTGACGGACGGCCTTTAGTAACTAAAAATTCATTCCGTGTCTTACATACATTAGAAACATTGGGGCCGGCACCGGAACCGAATCTGACTGTCTTATGGTCAAAACATCTGCCGGATGGCTTCAAGAAATATTGCGCCAAGTTATCCATTGAGACATCATCTCTTCAATATGAAAATGATGACTTAATGCGTGTTGAGATGGGCGATGATTATTGTATTGCCTGCTGTGTAAGCTGTATGCGTGTCGGCAAGGATATGCAGTTCTTCGGTGCCCGTGCCAATCTTGCGAAAGCTTTGCTTTATTCAATCAACGGCGGTATCGATGAAAAGAAAAAGATTCAGGTATCACCGCGCTTTGAACCGATCACCAGTGAATATCTTGATTTTGATGAAGTAATGAAGAAATATGATCAAACTTTGGACTGGCTGGCAGGTTTATATATCAATACACTCAATGTCATTCATTATATGCATGATAAATACTGTTATGAAGCGATCGAAATGGCTTTGCATGACTATGATGTACGGCGGCTGTTTGCGACAGGTGTAGCCGGTTTATCGGTGGTTGCTGATTCTCTTTCCGCAATCAAATATGCAAAGGTAAAGACGATTCGTGATGAAAACGGCATCGTCATTGATTATGAGGTTGAAGGTGATTTCCCTAAATATGGCAACAATGATGATCGTGTCGATCAGCTGGCTGCCGATCTTGTAAAGAATTTTATGGATAAGCTCAGACAGCATCATACATACCGCGGCGGTATTCATTCAATGAGCATCTTAACAATTACAAGCAACGTCGTTTATGGCAAGAAGACAGGCAATACACCGGATGGCCGTAAAGCCGGTGAACCTTTGCGCCAGGTGCTAATCCGATGCATGGCCGTGATACAAGCGGTGCATTGGCGTCTTTAGCATCAGTGGCAAAATTAAATTATGATGACGCTCGTGACGGTATATCAAATACCTTCTCAATCGTGCCGGAATCATTAGGAAAGGACTAAGGAGGAACTTATGAGTCAGCGTGTAGATAATCTAGTAAATTTGATTGACGGCTATGTGGAAAGCGGCGGTCATCATCTGAATGTGAATGTATTTAACCGAGAAACATTGTTAGATGCTCAGAAGCATCCTGAATTATATCCGCAGTTAACAATTCGGGTATCCGGTTATGCCGTTAATTTTAATAAATTGACAAAGGAACAGCAAGACGAGGTAATATCTCGTACAATGCACGAAAAAATGTAAGCTAGGTCTGGTGAAAACCAGACTTTTCATTTACTTCTGATGCATCAAAAGGTAAAATAGAATGAAAGACAGGAGGCTTAATTTATGGAATATATAAAAGCTGGAAGATTAATTGATGGCTGCGGGAATGTCAGTGAGAACATGATCCTGTGCATTGATGAGGGGAAGATTAAAGGGATATTAAAGGCTGAACAAATGGCTAAGGAAGTAGAATTCATTGATTATTCTGATTTTACGATTATGCCGGGAATGATTAACGCGCATATTCATGCTTTTTCACCTTGTGATATGAGGGCTGAAGAAGAGCAGGCACGCACACCTTTGCAGAAGGCTTATGATGGGGAGCGTTTCATGCATGATTTGCTTTACAGCGGAGTTACCGCTGCCCGTTCTCTGGGTTCTGAGGGTACCAGTGAGCAGCAGCTTCGTGATTGTATCAAAAATGGCACAGTGGTTGGCCCGGATCTTGTCGTATGCGGCCGAGTGATCACGATGAGCGGCGGTCACGGCTGGAGCAGCGGCATGCAGTCTGACGGTGTTGATGAATGCCGTAAGAATACACGCATTCTGCTTCGCGAGGAAGCGGATGTCATTAAAATAATGGCTACCGGCGGTGTTATGACTAAAGGTGTAGAACCGGGCAGCGCACAGCTTACAATGGAAGAAATGAAGGTCTGTGTAGAAGAGGCTCATAAGGCAGGCAAGAGAACAGCGACTCATGCCCAGGGAAATCAGGGAATCCGCAACGCGCTGAATGCCGGTATTGATTCCATTGAGCATGGCATCTACCTTGATGATGAAGTAATCGCCCAGATGCTGCGTCAGGGTACTTATCTGGTGCCTACGCTCGCGGCTCCAAAATGTATCGTCGATCATGGCGAGGGCATACTGCCTGATTATGTGATGCGTAAATCAAAACTGGTGATTGACGCTCATGTGGAAAGCTTTAAACGGGCTTATGCCGCTGGGGTGAAAATTGCGGTTGGTACAGATGCCGGTACGCCTTATAACTTCCATGATAAAACAGCCTATGAATTGGAATTAATGGTTAAGTACGGCGTTACGCCGATGGAGGCCATTACCTTTGCAACCCATAACAGTGCTGAATGTCTAGGCATTGAAGCTACCCATGGTACGATTGAAGTCGGTAAGTTTGCTGACTTAATTGTTCTTGAAAAAATCCTTTGGATGATATCACTGCTTTACAAAATGTCAACAAAGTCTATAAACACGGTGTTTTAGTACTCAACCGATAGTTGAAAGCAGCAATTCAACGAACGGGTTATTGTTAGAATCAAGTTTCTTCTCTATGATGAAGGTGTCAAGGGAAGGTGATAACATGAGACAATCAAAACAGGAATTCTATTATCCGCAGGAGCAAAATGCATTTGCTAAAAACCTTAAGCGCAAAAGCTTGGTTTTGGATACACAGTCTTATGAACCTAATCGATAACCTAAAGGAGAACCATATGAACATTGGAAAAACAATTGCTGATTATCGTAAAGCAGCAAATATGACGCAGTCAGAAGTCGCAGACCAGTTGGGCGTTACTTATCAGGCAGTATCCAAATGGGAACGTGATGAAAGTCTTCCGGATATAACCATGCTGCCGAAGATTGCTGATCTCTTTCATATCAGTATTGATACTTTATTAAGAGGCAGTTTCGAAATGAAGGAAGAAAAAGAAGTTGTGACTGCCCGTCATATCATTGAAGAAGTGACTGAGGCTGAACAGGATGAAACGACTATAACGATTGAACCTACGGAAAAGCAGACTCAGGATGAAGCGCCAAAAGCGGCGGACATAGCGGTTGATGATGAAAAGACTGAATCAGATGAAAACTCTGATGATACCTTTATCAATATCAACTTAGGCGGCTTGCTGGAACAGCTTGCACCGCTGATGAAGCCTAACCAGTTGGACCGTGTAGTCGGCAAGCTTGGCCGAATGAATAAAAAGTTAAGCAGCATCTATCCGTTTCTCAAGCGTGAGCGAATGAGTGAACTGATTGCCAAGACACCTTTGGATGAGCTGGAAATTGATGAACTGCTGCCATTCTTAAACAGTGCGCAGCGCGATCTGCTGATTGAAAAAATCGTGCAATATGAAAATGTACCTGATTTTTTAGATCTTGATGATCTTTATCCTTTCCTTAACTCAGCCCAGAAAACGATATTGCTTTCATGGCTGCTGGCTTATGATCGTTTTGATCTGCTTGATGATTTTATGCCTTTCTCCAACTCAGAGCATCGTGAAAAGATTATTGACGAAATGCTTGAAACAGGAAATTTAGAGTATGTCAGTGAAACCTATCCTTTCATTAATAATGAGTTAAAAGACCGGCTGCTTACTTATTTCATAGAAAATCGAATGACTGAAGAACTTTCTGAACTGATGGATTTTATGTGATCCATCGGTTTTCTTTTCGGTGACAGTTTATATAGTTTGCGTAAATTTGACTGTCTTTTTGAAAGAAAGTGATATAATAATGATGATTATTTTAAATTTGGAAAGGAAAATCTATGAAAAAATTCAACTGGCGTAAATTTATTAACCGTTTTGTCTTTTTTTCTTTACTGATATCGGCAATCTTTTTGATTATTCGATTATTTCTAGCACCGGCGGGCAACGATGTTCCTTATGGACGTGTAAAAAGTGATTATGTATTAATGCTTGTACAATGTATTCTCGGCTTATTTGCCATGACTTTACCAGGCTTGTTTTCTCATCGTTTTCAAATTGAGATTCCTTCCGGCATGCTGGTACTTTATGCGATCTTCCTATATGGAGCGATCTTTCTTGGCGAGGTGCGTTCATTTTATTACACAGTACCGCATTGGGATACGATTCTGCATACCTTTTCCGGCGGTATGCTGGGGGCATTAGGCTTCTCCTTTGTGACATTGCTGAATAAAACCGATAAGATACCATTAAATCTGTCGCCGATTTTCATTGCGATTTTTGCGTTCTGCTTTGCGGTGACGTTAGGTGTATTTTGGGAAATTTATGAATTTACCTTTGATGGTGTTCTGGGCTTAAATATGCAGAAGTTTTCTCTTGAATCCGGTGAGCTGCTGATGGGCAGGGCGGCGCTTCAGGATACGATGAAGGATTTGATCGTTGACTGCTTAGGTGCCTTTATCATGGCATTAGTGGGTTATATTTCATTGAAATACAAGACTGGTTTTATAGAAAAACTGACACTGCGCAAGAAAAAAAATCACCATGATAAGCGCTTATCCGCTTAGTGATTAATTATGTCACAGACAACCAAAAAAGCATTAGCGGCCTCTTTAAAACAGCTGCTGAAGGAGAAACCGCTGGATAAAATAACGGTGACAGACCTGGTTGAGGACTGTGAGGTAAACCGTCAAACGTTTTATTATCATTTTCAGGATATCTATGATCTGATTGAATGGATCTATGTCAGTGAAGCGGCCCGTATCCTTGGCGATAAAAAACAGCGGCAACTTGGCAGCAGGGCTTTCAGAATATTTTTGACTATCTGATAGAAAACAGCTCTTTTGTATTAAATACCTTTCATTCACTAAATCGTGAACATCTTGAACGATTCCTTTATGAACAAACCTATCATCTGCTTTATGATGTTGTTGATGAGGAAGCGGCAGTCTATACAGTATCAGAAGCGGATAAAGCTTTTATTGCAGATTTTTATAAATATGGTTTTGTCGGTATTGTGCTGGATTGGATCAGCAAGGGAATGAGGGAAGACCCGCAGACAATTATTCAGCGTCTTTATGTAATGATACATGGTAATATCACAAAAGCGCTTCATGATTTTGAAAAGGAACACTGATTTATACAAGTCAGTGTTTTTGTATGAAATTTTGTCAAGGTTAAGGCAATGTTGAAAGATTGGACAGGCAGGACGTAATGTCTATGGCAGCTTTTTTAATTATTGAGTATTCTATGGGTGTAAAACAAATGGAGGTACTTAATATGTATTATAGCAGTGGTAATTATGAAGCATTTGCACGCCCAAAGAAACCGGCTGACGTTGATCATAAATCAGCTTATGTGATTGGTTCAGGTCTTGCCGCTCTGACAGCAGCATTCTATCTTGTTCGTGATGGACAGTTGAAAGGTGAACGAATTCATATTTTAGAAAAATTAGATTTAGCCGGCGGCAGCTGTGATGGCCGCAAAGATATTACAAAAGGCTATTATATGCGCGGCGGCCGTGAAATGGATAATCATTTTGAGGTTATGTGGGATGTATACCGCGATGTTCCATCAATCGAAACTCCGGGAGTCACTGTACTTGATGAATATTATTGGTTAAATAAAGAAGATCCGAATTACTCTTTATGCCGTGCGTCAACTAATTGCGGTGAGGATGCGCATACAGATAAGAAGTTTACATTAGATAAAGAGTCTGCATTAGCTATGTCAAAGTTATTTATCACCCCTGAAAAGGATTTAGAGGATAAAAAAATATCGGATGTGCTGCCGGAATCATTCTGGTCAACGAATTTCTGGCTCTATTGGCAGACAATGTTCGCTTTCCAGCGCTGGTCAAGTGCTTTGGAAATGAAGCGTTATCTATGCCGTTATGTACACCATATTGATGGTTTACCTGATTTTAGTGCTTTGCGTTTCACTAAATACAACCAATATGAAAGTATGATTCTGCCGCTAGTGAAGTATCTGGAAGCTCATGGCGTTACATTGGAATTTGGCATGAATGTTAAAAATGTTGTCATTGAAAATAAAAATGGTGAACGTATAGCAAAGCAAATTGTTTATATTAAAGACGGTGTTGAACAAACCATTGATTTAACTGCTGATGATTTAGTATTCATTACTAATGGCTGCTGCACGGATACCTCTTGCTACGGCGATCAGAATACCGCCCCAGATTTATCATGTGTAAAGAATGGTACAGGAGAAAGCTGGGATCTGTGGAAGAATATAGCAGCGCAGGCTGACCATGGTGAATATGGTGATCCGGATCATTATTGTGATGATTTTGAAGCTACAAACTGGATGAGTGCCACGGTTGCGACTGCGAATGAGGATATCATTCAGCATATCATGAAAATTTGCAAGCGTGATCCTCGTGAAGGAAAGGTTACAACCGGCGGTATTGTTACGGTTAAAGACAGTACAGAAAATTGGTACATGTCTTGGACTATCAATCGTCAGCCGCAGTTTAAGGCCCAGGATAAAGATACCGTATTGATTTGGGTTTATGGTTTAACGACTAATAAAGAGGGTAATTTTGTTAAAAAGGCAATGCGTGACTGCACCGGTGAGGAAATTTGTCAGGAATGGCTCTATCATATCGGCGTACCTGGTGATCAAATTGAAGATTTAGCGAAGAATGCCTGCAACACAACCACTTGCTTCATGCCGTTCATTAATTCATTCTTCCAGCCAAGAAAAGAAAGTGACCGTCCAAAGGTTGTACCTGAAGGTGCTGTAAACTTTGCCTTCATCGGTCAGTTTGCGGAAACACCGAGAGACACTATTTTCACTACGGAATATTCAATGCGTACAGGTATGGAATCAGTTTATACATTATTAAATGTTGACCGCGGTGTGCCGGAAGTATGGGGCAGTAAATATGATGTTCGTGAATTGCTGAGAGCTTGCTACTATGCCATTGATAAGCAGCCGATTACAAACATTAAGCTGTCATTTAAGGAAAGAGAAATGATTAAGATCGCGATGCGGTTTGTGAGGGGAACTGATGTGGAAATTTTATTGAAGGAATCAGGATTGATTCCGGATACAGAAGAATAATTTGATTAAGGGTACTGTTAAAACGGTACCTTTTTGTATGCTGTACAATAGTTGGAGATTGAGAATAAAGTCGTAAATGGTATAATGCAGATATAAAGGTTTAAAGGCAGGCAGAGTATGAAGAAATTTCTTTGAGCAGTCTTATTAATAGTCTCTTTAATTTTAGTCATTTCACTTACAAAAAAGTGTATTATGAGCAGCCTTTTGATTGCATAAGCATGAATTTGATGAAAATTATCACACATGTCTTGAAGATACATTTTTTATCGGCTTAAATATGCCGCTTCATCAGGATATAATGTATCTTATTATTTGTTAAAAGAAAATTTTATGATGAAGCCTTTATTGGCATTCAGGTTACTGACTTCTGGAACAGTTTTGATATCATTGTATATCATTCGCAGGCAGCTGATTATGAATTAAGTAAATCACTTAAAAATATTGATATATTAATAAAAATACATGATAGTTATGTTAGCGTTAAGTCTATGTTTGAATATAATAAGATTTATTATGGAGAGCTGATAAAGTATGTAAAGCATGATAGTGATGAATCAGAGGCAGAACAAGTATGGCTCATGCTGGATATCATTGATGAATTTTCAATAATGATTAAGAAAAAGAGAATCTTTATGCATTGATTCTAAAAATTATCTTTTAAGCTATGCCAGCGGCTGTGTTATAATCTACTAAAAGAGGTACATAAAATGAGACAAATCATGTTTTATACACTTGATGGGAAATTAAAAGAGAGTAATGTGTTAAATGAAAAAACGCTTGCGGAGATCAATGGTAAGATGGTTCGCTGTCATATGCAGGATGGGACTTACTTAGACGGTTATGCTGATCCGTATCGAATACATGCTGATTATGATCATAAGATTCATGATGTCATATATCTGCAGACATGGGATAATCTTGATGAATCAGGCCACTGGATCAATAATGATGAATCAAAATACAAACAGACATTCACGCCTGTTAAGCTTGATCAGGTAAAGGATATAGAAGTGATCCTTTTTTCAAGTCCTCGTTTTGGTACAAGAATTTCAAATCATTTTTTTATTGACAGCGGTTATGAAAAGAAGGAGGCTTCTTGTGATGAATGAAGATTTTGCCTATATGGTCTTAGAAATCGTGCGTGAAATACCCAAAGGAAAAGTTGCCAGCTACTCCCAGATTGCTGCCTTATCCGGTTATCCAAAACGGGCGCGGATGGTCGGCAAGATTCTCTCACAGGCTGAATATTTTGGCCGTTATCCATGTCATCGGGTACTGCACAGTGATGGCCGCTTAGTCACAGGCTGGGAGGAACAGCGCGAATTATTGGCAAATGAAGGTGTTTTCTGCACGTCCCCAGGGAAAATTAACATGGCCAGCTATCAATGGAAAAATTAAAAATGTACTTATCCAATTACGGTATAAGTACATTTTACATTATTCAGCATTATAAAGATGGGTAATCAATTCGGCACATTGATCAATGCCCAGTTCACCGCTGTCTAAAGAAATGTGATAATTATGCACATCTCCCCAGTTCATGTCTGTATAGAACTGATAATAAGCGGCCCGGCGTTTATCCTTGTCTTTTAAGCGCTTCATCGGTGAATCATCTCTTTCACCATATTGTTCAACGATTCGTTTTGCACGCTTTTCCATACTGGCATGAATAAATACCTTTAAACAATCGTGTTCTTTTAATATATAATCAGCACAGCGGCCGACGATCACACACGGACCTTTTTCCGCCAGTTCAAGTATGATCTTTCTTTGAATGAACCAAATATAATCTTGATTGGAATAGCCGTCCACCGAACGATCCGCAAAGCATTGGCCAACCAGCCGCCATGACTGGCATATTCACTTTTTTCGGCAATATATTCCTTTGTGAAGCCGCTTTTCACTGATAATTCCTCAATCAAAGATTGATCATAACACGCGATTCCCAGCTTTTCTGCCGTAAGCCTGCCGACGGTTCGGCCGCCGCTGCCAAATTCACGGCTGATAGTAATAATTTTTTTGTTCATGATAGGATCTCCTTTTTCTGTTCTGAATCTAAATACTTATAAGTGCTGAAGATAACCGCTGCGGATATTAAGAAGGTTAAAATATCAGATACCGGCATGGAGTAAAGGACGCCGTCTAAACCAAAGAACAGCGGCAGGATTAAGGCAAAGCCGACACCAAATACTACTTCACGCAGCATCGAAAGCAGCGTAGATACGAGCGCCTTTCCTAAAGCTTGAAGATAAATGAAGGTTGCCTTATTGACACAGGCAAAAATCATCATACATAAATAAATGCGGAAGGAACGCACAGCAAATTCTGTATAATAAATACTTTCATTCGCAGCACCAAAAACAGTGATTAACTGATGTGGAAAGCCTTCTGCGATGAGTAGTGCAACCGCACCGACGATGGTCTCCCAAATTAAGAGATGGGTAAACAGACTGCGCGCTCGGTCTTGACGCCCGGCACCGATATTATAACCAATAATAGGAATGCAGCCAGCTGCCATACCGACGGCAATCGATATTACGATTTGAAAGAATTTCATGACAATACCGACGACAGCCATGGGTATCTGTGCATATTGAGCCTGTGAAAATATAGGATCAAGCGCACCGTACTTGGTAATCATATTGTTGATTGCCGCCATCGCTGCTACCAATGAAATCTGTGAAAGAAAACTGCAGATACCTAAAGACAAAAAGCGCAGAGTCAGTTTTGGCTGAATCGTAAAGCTGTTTTTATTCAGTGTGACAGCTTTCATATGACAGAGGTACCAGATTGCGAGAACGGCAGTTAGAACTTGTCCGATTACGGTCGCTGCTGCTGCCCCCATCATACCCCATTTGAAGATAAAAATAAAGATGGGATCTAAAATAATATTGACAGCGGCACCAGCCAGAGTAGAAATCATCGCAAATTTTGGACTTCCATCAGAGCGGATAATGGGATTCATTGCCTGTCCAAACATATAGAAGGGAATACCGAGGGTGATAGTGAAAAATATGATTTACTTAAGGCAAATGTTTCAGCATTTACCTGTCCGCCGAACATCGTCAAGATCGCATCTTGAAAAAGTAAATAAACCGCCGTAAGCAGCAGGGAAGCAGTCAGGCATAACAGAATGGCATTGCCGATGCTTTGATGAGCCTTTGTTTTATCATTGGCACCTAGTGATAAGCTCACAAAGGCACAGCAGCCATCGCCAATCATGACGGCAGCGGCGAGTGCGACAACGGTCAGTGGAAATACAACAGTATTAGCGGCGTTGCCGTAAGAGCCAGATAACTGGCATTGGCGATGAATATTTGATCTACGATATTGTATAATGCCGCTACCAGCAAGGATATGATGCAGGGCAGGGCATATTTGCGCATCAATGCTTGAATGGCCTCTGTTTCTAAAAAATGATTTGATTTTTGTTCCATAAATTTCCTCCTTGTTAAACAAAAAAGCGAGCGGCAAAAGGAGCTGGATTTATGCCCTTGGCCACACGCTAAAACCTAAATATACACTATTTGGTTTCAATATTGATAAGAACTATATTGAAAACCACATAAAAAGCAACTCGTAGTGTCAACTGGTTTTATGCCAAAAGCTACGCGTTGCATGGTTTAATTATAAACAAAATTTAAAAATAATTTCAAAGTGAAATTCCATAAAATAAAATAATAATTTATAAATTTTAATTCACAATAAAATTTTATAATAAAATCATTTGACAAAAGAAGATGGAGTTGATAGAATGAACAGGCAGTTAGTTGAAGCTAACTGCATTCTTCAAAAGATAAAGTTAGAAATATCTAACTTGTTAGGAGGGGTATCATTAAAAAGGTAAAAATAACCTTTCTGCTGGCAGCGGCATTATTTGTTTTATCAATTATGTCTTTGTTTATCGGTGTATCAGATGTAACGCTGAGCGGTGTTCTCAACGGCAATAATGAACAGCTGCAGCTGCTTTTGATTTCACGGATACCCAGGCTGCTGGCAATTCTCTGTACAGGCATCGGCATGAGTGTGGCGGGCCTGATCATGCAGAAATTATGTATGAATAAGTTTGTATCCCCTACAACCGGGGCAACGCTTTCTTCGGCTCAGCTGGGAATCTTGATTGCATTACTATTCATGCCTGGATCAACGCTTTGGAGCCGTGCGGTCTTTGCGTTTATTACAGCTATCTTCGGAACGTGGCTGTTTGTCTATTTTATTCAAAAAATACAGTTTAAGGATGTTGTGATGGTTCCCTTAGTCGGCATTATGTTTGGTAATGTGATTGGCGGTATAACAAGTTTTCTCGCTTATAAATATGAGGCAACCCAAGCCCTTTCTTCGTGGCTGGTCGGTCATTTCTCCTTAGTGCTGCGCGGCCGTTATGAGATTGTTTATCTGGTTGTGCCCTTGGTACTCGCCGCCTTTTTCTATGCCAATCATTTTAATATCGTCGGCATGGGAAAAGATTTTTCCAAGAATCTGGGTGTGAATTATAACCTTGTGTTATTCCTGGGGTTATCCATCGCAGCAATGATTAGTGCGAGTATTGTTGTTGTCGTTGGCAGTATTTCTTATATCGGTTTAATAGTGCCGAATTTGGTAGCGATGTTTAAGGGGGATAAGATCCGGGGAACAATGGCGGATACTGCTTTATTTGGCGCTTTGTTTGTACTGGTTTGCGATATGATCGGCAGAACAGTGATTTACCCCTATGAGCTGCCGATTGAACTGATTGTCGGCATTATCGGCAGTCTGCTGTTTATCGGCTTGTTATTTTATCGATTAAATCATGGCAGCCGCAGCATTCAGCTTTCCATCTTCGGCAGCGGCTGTGCGAATCAGCCGGTAATTGAAGAGGAGGCAAAGCAGTGAAGGAGCGTTCAACCAATAAAAGAAAGATGTTCTGGCTGATTCTGCTGTCCGTTGCAGCAGCGCTGATTTATCTGTTCTTGTTTATGAATATGAAGTATTTTGATTATTTCATGAGTCTGCGTGTCCCCAAGCTTGTTGTCATGATAATTGTAGCATTCGCAATCGGCGGTGCTTCCATCGTCTTTCAGTCAATTATCAACAATACGATCGTTACCCCCTGTCTATTAGGCATGAACTCACTCTATACGCTGATTCATACTGCGGTTGTCTTTTTTCTAGGTTCAGGCAGCGTCTTTGCTGTTCAGGCAATCTGTCTTTTGGTTTAGATCTGATCCTGATGGGCGTCATTGCGACACTGATCTACAGTTATCTGTTTAAGAAAACAAAGTATAATGTACTGTATGTGCTTTTGAGCGGTACGATTATGACAACCTTTTTTCAAGCATTCAGACTACACTGACACGCATTATGGACCCCAATGAGTATGATTCTCTGTTATCCTCATTAGTTGCCAGCTTCAGCAATATTAATACAAGTATTATCGTTTTTTCAGTATTGCTGATGGCAGCCATTGTCTTTGGTTTAAGAAAAGAACTGGCCCTGCTTGATGTGATTACACTGGGGAAGGATCAAGCCATTAATTTAGGTGTTGACTATGACCGTACGATCCGCAGGCTGCTGCTTGGTGTAACGCTGTTTATCGCCGTAGCTACTGCGATGGTTGGCCCGATTTCATTTCTGGGTCTGATTATCGCCAATCTGTCCCGGGAGTTTTTCAAGACATATCGGCATACGACGTTAATCATGGGGTCATTTTTAATCGGATTCATCATTCTGACCGGCGGCCAGATCGTTGTGGAACGTGTTTATAATTATGGTATACCAATTTCAGTCTTTATTACTGTAGGCGGCGGCATCTATTTCTTATACTTGCTGCTTAGACAAAGGAGGGTCAAGGGATGAAGGCAAAGCAATTAACAAAAGCCTATGACGGAAAAAAAGCGGTGGATGAAGTAAGTTTCTCAATTCCCAAGGGTAAAGTTACTTCACTTATCGGACCTAACGGTGCCGGCAAGTCTACCGTTATGGGTATGATATCGCGATTGATTGCCAGTGACAGCGGCTGTATCGATTTGAAGAGAAGGACATTAAACAATGGAAAAGCCGTGAATTAGCAAAAAAACTGGCAATTCTGACACAGTCTAATGCTATCCAGATGAAATTGACTGTGAAGGAGCTGGTCACCTTCGGACGCTTTCCATACAGCGGTTCACATATCAATGAAACGGATAAAAAATTATTGACCAGGCGATTAGTTATATGGAACTAACGGAGCTTGAAAATCAATTTATTGATGAGCTGTCAGGCGGTCAGCGGCAGCGGGCAACTATCGCACTGGTTATTGCCCAGGATACTGATTATATCCTGCTTGATGAGCCTACGAATAATCTGGATATTTATCATGCGACCAATATGATGAAAATTGTCCGGCGGTTATGTGATGAATTAGGTAAAACCGTTGTCATGGTGCTGCATGAAATTAATTACGCGGCTTTTTACTCTGATTATATCTGTGCGTTTAAGGATGGCAGAATAGCAAAATTTGGCACTGTCAGAGAAGTGATGACCAAAGAGGTGCTGAGTGATATTTATCGGGTAGATTTTGAGATTCAGGAGATTGAGGGCAAACCTCTTTCGATTTATTATTAATATAGGAGAAGCAAGATGCTAAAGAAAATGTTAAGTATTTTATGCTGTTCGGCTTTGATGCTGAGCGGCTGCGCACAAGAAAGTAAACAGGAAGATGTAAAAAATGAGAAAGCAAAAGTGAGCGTGACAACGCTGAATGGCAATCAGGAAAGTATTGAACTTGAGGTTCCCTATGATCCACAGCGAATCGCGGTCCTTGATATGGCGGTTTTAGATATGCTTGATAATTGGGGATTGGGAAATCGCGTAGTCGGGATGCCAAAATCCAGTAAAATCGATTATCTGCTCGCTTATAACGATAATGCCGATATTGCCGATTTAGGTACTTTAAAAGAAGTTGATATGGAAGCGTTAATGGCCAGTGAACCGGATATTATTTTCATTGGCGGCCGTTTGAGCGCGCAATATGATGCCTTATCTAAAATTGCACCGGTAGTTTATACGGCGGTTGATAACAGTAAGGGCCTGATACAAAGTGTTAAGGATAATGCGCAGATGATAGCTTCTATTTTTGGCAAAGAAGCCTTGGCGTTGGAACAGACGGCAGCGTTTGATGCGCGGGTTGAGGTTTTAAAGACGGCGGCAGCGGGAAAATCGGCGATTATCGGTATGGTTACCAGCTCCAACTTTAATACTCTAGGTAATGGCAGCCGCTGTTCACTGATTGGCAATGAAATCGGTTTTGCCAATCTTGCTGATGATGTTGATACAACCCATGGCAATGAATCATCTTTTGAATTACTGGTAAATAAAAATCCAGATTATATCTTTGTTTTAGACCGTGATTCAGCAATTAATGCTGAGGGTGCTAAGCTGGCACAGGAGGTCATGAATAATGAACTTGTCCAACAGACAGCCGCTTATCAAAACGATCATATCGTCTATTTGACGCCAACGGTTTGGTATCTTGCAGAAGGCGGCATAAGCGCTCTCGATATGATGCTGAAAGACTTAGAAGCTGGTTTATTAGCTCAATAATAGTCCGCACACAGGGTAAAACTGTGTGCTTTTTGAATGGAATTATTCCTGTTAACTAAAAATTAACAGAAATTTAACAAAGCCTTTCTTGACGTTGGCTCAAACTCTCCCTATAATCATTATGAATAGCTAAATGAGAGGGACAATATGGATATCAAGGGTTTTTTGACTTTATTTGGAGGTTTGGCATTATTTTTATATGGTATGAAGATGATGTCTGATGGATTAGAGGCAGCCGCGGGTGATCGTCTTCAGCTGATTCTTGAGAAGCTGACATCAAACCGCATCGTCGGTGTTTTGGTAGGCGCTGGCATTACAGCTGTAATTCAAAGCTCTTCCGCAACAACGGTAATGGTTGTCGGCTTTGTGAATGCCGGCATGATGACATTGAAACAGGCGGTTTGGATCATCATGGGTGCCAATATCGGTACGACGGTAACCGGTCTGTTGATTGCGCTGGACATTGGCGCGATAGCACCGCTGTTTGCTTTTATCGGTGTCGTTTTAATAACCTTTATTAAAAAAGAAAAAGTACAAGATATCGGAGAGATCATTGCCGGTCTTGGTATCTTATTTATCGGTATGGATATGATGGGAGCAGCCATGCTGCCGCTTCGTGAATCTCCGTCTTTTATCGCATTGATGACAACCGTAGAAAATCCATTGCTGGGAATTTTGGTCGGTCTTGTATTTACTGCCGTTATTCAAAGCTCATCAGCATCGATTGGCATCCTGCAGGCATTGGCAGCCAGCGGTCTAATTCCGCTGCACAGTGCGGCCTATATTCTGTTTGGTCAGAATATCGGTACTTGTATTACTGCCTTTCTCGCATCCTTAAGCGCGAATCGCAATGCGAAACGGACAACCATCGTTCACTTATTATTTAACGTGATTGGTACGGGAATCTTTGTACTGCTTTGTTTGGCAACGCCATTGATATCGATCATTGGCCGCTTGACGCCGGATAATCCAATGGCTCAGATTGCCAATCTGCATATTTTATTCAATGTCACGACGACGCTGATCCTGCTGCCATTTGGTGTGAAATTGGCTGAATTGGCCATGCTGATCCTGCCGGTACACAATGATGAAAAGAGGATCTGCTGAAGCCGCTTTATCTGGATGATCAGCATCTTGGCTCAATAGCGATTGCCACGGCTCAGCTGAAGAAAGAAATAGTACATATGTTTGAAATCGTGCGCCGCAATGTGGATTATATTTTTGAGGCACTTGATCCGAATGTCCGTTTCCAAAAGGAAAAAATTGAACGCAATGAAGCTAAGATCAACGCACTGAACATTGAAATTACCGATTTTGTGGCAAAGGCATGTACATTAGAGATGTCAGCGGCCGATTCAATTAAAATCAACAGTTATTTTAAAATCAAGCAATGATCTTGAACGAATCGATGATCATGTGATGAATTTAAAAGAATACATGGAATTCTATCTAAATAAAGAAGTTGAATTTGATGAGGAAATACAGGCCCAGCTAAAGGAATTGTATTTACTGCTTAAGGAATGTTTAATGAAGCTTGGCGAAGAGTCTTTCTTTGACTATGAAGATAAGTATGAATTGATTGAACGTGATGAACAAAAGATGGATGATCTGACTTTCTATTACCGGGAGAAGCAGGTGAATGATTTACGCAACAAGCAGTGCAGTGCTAAAACGGTTGTTACTTATTCAGAGATGCTGACGGATATTGAAAGAATGTCTGATCATTTATTGAATATTGCCCAGGAATGCAATGGTTCACGTATTTCATTGAAGATTGATGATTAAAAAATGCGGTTTCCGCATTAGTTAAACACCGATAAGGAAGTATCGTAAACAACTAAAGCTGACAAACAGGGTGTTAGAAACGGGCGTATCGCTTAAACGGTGGTGCGCCTGTTTTGTTACGCAGTAGAACGCCATTTTGAGGGGTACGAGTATAAAAACCCTTGCCTACCCAGTTTTAGCGTCTGTAAAGCCGCATAAATACAGGATTTTTAATCCCCTATTGCGTGACAGGAAGCTCCATAATTCAGAGAGGGCGAAAGCGGTCTACTGCCCAATCTGAATTTTTGGAAAGCTTCCAATAGTTTTGCATTTAATCGCTTAGTCATTTCGGCGTTTCCTCGGCTTAGTCTGCTATGTAGGCTTTGTGCCGTTCCTGTACCGCAAGGAGCGCGGCGGTATCGCCTGTGACTGCTTTTTCAATCACTTCATAGGGAACAAGATTATATTTGCAATTCTTCATCATCCAACTTCTCCATTTCTATCCGCAACTGTTTCAAAGCTGCGTTTTTCTGATAGCTGACTGTTGTGCGCGGTTTTCCTAATAACGCCGCAATCTGTTTATCTCTTAATTGTAGAAAATAGTGCATAAGGATAATTCCCCGCCGCCGTTCCGATAGGCACAACAAGGCTTTTGCTAACTTTTCGCTTTCGATAATAATCGTTTGACGGTTGACTACAAAGGCAGTCGACTTGTTCTTCAAAACAAAGTATTCGTCTATGCTGTGAGGCGCAAAAGATGTATTCTCTTGCAAGTATTCAAAGGATATTTCATACTTCGTTTTGTGTTTCCTTTCCCGATAATAGTCATAGGCTTCATTGTGCAATACGGCTTTGCAAAATGCGTGGCGTTCAATACATTCTCTATATTCTTTGGATAACATCATTCTCACCCCCTTTCCGTTTAGAATGGGGCTATAACAAAAAAACGCCTGTACAGCGCAAAGCTGAACAGGCGGTTATGCTATATGATGTAATGGAGTACACATGACGATTTGATAGTAGCTCATAGCCAGAATATCCCGTAGACTGGAACGGGCTTTTTTTGATAAGTAGTTGTTAGGCGGATTAGAACAAATAAAAACGAACATGGCGATACCTCCTTGATACCGCCGTGTCCTTAAAAAAGGGAACTTTAATACACCTCCCAAGTTTTGCTTTTTGAAAAAGGAAAACGGCGGTTTTGATTTTCTATTTCAAAGCCGCCGTTGAACGCTACAAAGCCAACGCATCGCTCACGCAACGGTCTTTGTGTTGTGATAGATGTGCAGCAATCTTGCAGTACGATTACCGCTATTATTAATGAAAAAGCCGATAATTTGCACTTAGTCTATGTTTTATCGGCTCTACGTCTATACGTCCGGCTCTTTTGTGAGCTGATTTTATAGGTTAATATGTGTTGTCTTTTGAAGTTACGACGCTATTTTCACAAATTGGCTATTATACAAATCAGCATAAAATCCATTTTGTTTCATTAGTTCTGCGTGTGAGCCTTGTTCGACAACCGTTCCATCACGCATAACAAGGATTAAGTCGGCGTCCCGAATAGTTGAAGTCGGTGTGCTATTACAAAACTTGTGCGACCATCTATTAAGTTGTTCATTGCTTTTTGGATTTCCACCTCCGTCCGAGTGTCCACGCTGGAGGTAGCCTCGTCAAGAATTAAAATTGACGGGTTAGTAAGGATAACTCTTGCAATCGTCAAAAGCTGTTTCTGCCCGACGGAAATTCCCGACAACTCATCGTCTAATACAGTTCGATAGCCTTGTGGCAATGTACGGATAAAGTGGTCTATCCTTGCCGCCTTTGCTGCTTTTTTGATTTCTTCAAGCGTTGCGTTGCTTTTCCCGTAGGCTATATTTTCTGCTATTGTGCCATTGAACAACCAAGTATCTTGCAGCACCATACCCAAAATAGAGTGTAATTCTCTTCGGCTCATATCATTGATATTAATACCGTCGATACTGATTTTCCCTCCCTGCACTTCGTAAAAACGCATAAGCAAATTAACAAGTGTTGTTTTTCCTGCTCCGGTAGGCCCGACAATGGCTATTTTACTTCCTGCTTTGACGTTAATGTTTATATCGTCCATAAGGATTCTGTCGTCACTGTACCCAAAGTGGATATGCTCAAAAGCAACATTGCCCGTTGGCTTCGGCAGCATAATTGCATCTGTAATATCAGGTATTTCTTCTATTTCATCTTGGATTTGGTATACTCGTTCTACTGAAGCAAGAGCGCCCTGCAAGCTGTTCCAAGTATAGGATATTTGCGTAATCGGCTCTGATATTTGATTGACATATTGAAATGCTGCCTGCACATCGCCAATAGAGAGATTACCGCTGATGACCGAAAGTGCGCCGCGTACAGCGATAGCAACATAACCAATCTGTCCCATTAAACGCACTAATGGATTGATTGCATAGGTGATAAACTGTGCCTTTGTTGCTGTTTTCCTCAATGTCTCGTTCAATTTGTCATTTGTTGCTGTCATATCGCTTTGCAGATTGAAAGCCTTAATCACATTATTTCCTGTAAAAGTTTCTTCAATGTTTGCGTTCAGTTCACCAAGAGCGGCTTGATTGGCAGCATAATAATGATTGGTTCTCATACCGACAATTCCGGCTACTACCATGCTTGCTATGACCGTACCAAAAGCAATCAACGTCAATGTTGGGCTAATACCAATTAACATCGCAAAGGCTCCAACAAGTGTAATAACAGAGGTAATCACTTGTGCCAAGCCCTCTTGAAGTGTGTCTGCTACCTTTTCCAAATCACTTGTTACGCGGCTTAAAATATCACCCTTTTTATGTGTATCAAAATAACGTAAAGGGAGCCGGTTCAACTTATCGCTTATGCTTTTTCTCAAAGTAAGCGTAACTTTTTGTGATACGCTTGCTAAAATCCGTTGTGGAATATAATTCAGCAATGTACCAAGCAGATATAACCCTAATAGTACAGACAGTATGCCGCCCATTGTGGGCAGATTGATAGAAAACGTCGTACCCTGATTCAGTGCATTTTGAATACCATTGTATATCTGGTCGATTGCGTTACCAAGTACCTTTGGGCTTAAAACACTACATATAGCAGAGGCTGCGAGGCTCAGAAAGACTATAATAATCTTCCACTTTTGTTTCATTAAATCCTTGAAAAAACGCTTCATAGTGCCTCGCACATTTTGGGCGCGTTCCCCCGACATATCATCTGCAAGATAATTAGTGCCGCTTTGGAGTTCTAAATCTTCTCTTTCGTCTATCATGCTAATTCCTCCTTACTTAATTGAGAGTGTGCTATTTGCTGGTAAACCAAACAGCTGTTTAACAGTTCCTTATGTGTACCTTTTCCTACAATTCGCCCTTCGTCCAATACAACAATCTGGTCAGCGTCAAGAATGGTGCTGATACGTTGTGCAACGATAATAACACCGCTGTCGATTATTTCCTGTTTCAAAGCCGCACGAAGCCGCGTATCCGTCTTAAAGTCCAAAGCCGAAAAACTATCGTCAAAAATATAAATATCCGGCTTTTTTATAACTGCCCTCGCAATGGACAGGCGCTGCTTTTGTCCACCCGAAAAATTGCTGCCGCCTTGAGAAACTGTATGATTAAACCCATTTTCAACATTCTCAATAAAATCGTCGATTTGGGCAACCTTTACAGCATGACGCATTTCTTCAATCGTTGCGTCCTTTTTGCCATGCCGCAGGTTATCGGCAATCGTGCCGCTGAAAAGAAACGCCTCTTGCGGTACATAGCCTACCTTACTCCGCAATTCGCCTTGTAAATAATCCCGCACATCTTTTCCGTCAACAAGAATATTGCCCTCCGCAATGTCATAAAAACGCATAATAAGACTTGCTATTGTAGACTTTCCGGAACCAGTACTGCCTATAATGGCTGTGGTTTTACCCGTTTCAACCATAAAATCAATATTGTGCAAAACCGCTTCTTCTGCGTCTGCATATTGGAATGTCACATTTCGGAACTCAACCTTTGCATACGTTTTCTTGTCCATGGTGCGTGTGCTGATTTCAGAAACACTTGTTGAAAATTCCGGCTGCATTTTCAAGACTTCATCAATACGATTTGCACAAGTCTGTGCGCGTGGAATGAACAGAAATACAGCAACCCCCATCACCAAATACATAAGTGTAATCATAGCGTATTCGATGATTGCCATAATGTCGCCAATACCGATGTTCCCGGCTGCCGCTTGTTTTCCACCAAACCAAATAATTAAGATAGTTCCAATATTCATGAACAACATCACTAACGGCATAAGAATAGCGAAAATCTTATTTGCCTTGATTGCTATATTGGCATAATCCGTAAATGCGTTGTTTACTCTTTTTTATCGTCCTGTGTTCGGTTAAATGCGCGGATAACTCTGACTCCGATAATACTTTCTCTAACGGTACGGTTGATTGTATCAAGCATTGTTTGCATTGTATCAAAAATCGGAACAACTCTTTTTCCAAGCGTAATCGTCATAATAAATATGAATAACATTAAACCCAATATAATAAGAGCCAATTCTCGGTTTTTTGAAAATGCTAAAACAAGGCCTGCAATCGTCATAAAAGGGGCGGGAAGCAGCATCTCAACAATGGCAGAAAAAGCCTGCTGCACTTGCGATACATCGTTAGTACTGCGTGTAATCAAAGAGGCCGCGCCAAATTGATTAAAGTTATTTGCAGAAAAAGCCTGTGTCTTGCGAAACAAGGCGCCTCGAATATCCCGCCCCATGCCTGTCGAAATATAGGTCGATAGATATGTTCCAAAAATAGAAACGCTTGCTGTGACTAATGCAACCATAAGCATAAACCCGCTTGTTTTCCAAACATAATCCAAATCACCTTGAATAATTCCATTGTTTACCATACCTGCCGTAAGAGTAGGGATATACAGCGTTCCCAAAACCTGCAAGAACAACAGTAATAGCATTAGTGTTAGCCGCTTTTTATAAGGCGATAAAAAGTGTAAAAGTTTTTCCATTAAAAAATCCTCCTATTTTAATAAAAGAGCCGATAACCACAAAATCTGTGTGTTATCGGCTCTGCGTCTTTGCGTCTGGCTCTGTTATAATTAATGTATGAAACTGTTTGACCGAAATTAACATTTCCTGTCGGCACTTGGGCAGAATAGAGGGAAATTTTTAAGTTCAGTGTTTTCCCGTATTTTCAGCCTTGTTTTACTACGACATTGGGGGCATAATACCCATTCTTCTTTCATTGTTTTTCACTCCTTACCGCTTCGAGAAAAGCATTAAGCTCCTCTTGCAAAAATTGAGATTGCTTTTGTGATAGGGTAAGATAGTCGGCAATCTCCGCTTCCGTCATTCGCATAAGCGCGTTTTCTTCTGCATTGATTACAGGAAGAATAAATCGGTTGCAGAACTCACGCCCTTTCTCCGTTAAATGAATAGACTTACTGTTGCGTGCAACGGCCATTTGTTCAAGATAAATATAGCCGTCTTTCACAAGATTGCTGATAGCGGAATTGAGGGTCTGCTTTGGGATACACAGGGTTTCTGCAAGACTATTCTGCGTGTATAGTTCACTATCTTCACAAAGGCAGAACAGCGCCCAAAATACTGAATCAGACAGACTAAGCCGCGTAGCAATCCGATGGTATAATTCATCAGTCTTTTTTCCTGCCGAGATAAAGCAGCGAACTGTTCTTGAAAATTGTTTTTCATGTTGTTCTCCTTGTTTTTTAAAATCCGATTTCGGTTTTAGTATAAATCCGATTTCGGTTTTTGTCAAGTGGTTTTGAAAATTTTATAATTAACGCCCAAAGTAATAGGCTCTATTGCTGTCAATACTGTAAAGTGTGTAATCATATCCAAGCGTATTACAGGTGATAAAAGCTGCACGAAAGGCGCGGGGATATTCAAGAAACAGATTAGCGGACGAGTTGAACATTGCGCCGCGCTATATTGCGTCCATTGTCTCTGCACAAATCTGCTGTATGGATATATCAAAGACCCCAATGACAAAAAGAAGTGGATTGTGGACGAGGACGCCGCCGAGGTAGTCAAACGTATTTTCAGCCTCTGTATCGCGGGGAAAGGCCCAATGCAGATTGCAAAGCTGCTGACCGCCGAAAAGGTTTTGACAGTCAAAGCCTACTATGCAAAGCGCGACGGAAACCCATGCCGGACAACCTGTATCGGTGGGATTACAAATCCATAGCGGGAATATTGGAACGCCCGGAATATACGGGCTGTACGGTCAACTTCAAGACCTATTCCAAATCCCACAAACTGAAAAAGTGTCTGCAAAACGTCCCTGAAAACTACCGTATCTTTTCCAACACGCAGCTTGCGATTGTTGACGAGAAAGTATTTGAACGAGTGCAGGAACTTAGGGCAAACAAACGCCGTCCCGCCAAGCAGGCGGAGCGGCAAGGGCTATTCTTTGGGTTGCTCTACTGCTCCGATTGCGGGAGCAAGCTGCATTTTGCAACAGGCAAGAACATGATGCCGGAGCAAGATTGTTACCGCTGTTCCAAGTACAAGAGTAACTCAGGCGATTGCACCATGCACTTTATCCACGAGGAAACATTAAAGTCGTTTGTGCGGCAGAGGATATTTGACGTAACGGCAATGTTCTTTGACGATATACAGGGTTTTCAGAAAACGGTTTATCAGCAGCGGTTTGAGGAAGCGTAAAAGGCAATGAAGCGGCGAAAGAAAGAACTGGAACAGGCGAAGAAACGAATTGCCGAACTTGACCGTATTTTCAAGAGGATTTACGAGGACGACATCAGCGGCGCAATCAGCCACGAGCGTTTTTTGAAGCTGTCCAGCGAGTATGAAGCAGAGCAAAAGGAACTGGCAGAGTTTGTCAAGTCAGAACAAACCGCCGTTGATACCTACGAGCAGGACAAGTCAGACTTTGACAGCTTCGCCACCGTTATCCGCAAGTATGTGGGAATACGGGAATTAACGTCCACCATCGTAAACGAGTTTGTGAAGATAATCATCGTCCATGCGCCGGATAAGTCCAGCGGACACCGCAGACAAAGGGTGGAAATTGTTTGGAACTTCATTGGCGCATTGGTGCAGGACAACAAGCAAACGCTTGAACGGCAGAGAAAAAGCAGAACGGCATAGCTTTTCGATTATGCCGCCCTGCAATAATGAATTTACTTCCTTATGGGTGCGCGCATTTTTATTTTTGCCGTTCTTTTAGATAAGAACTGATTGCATTCAGTTTTTGAGAAGAGATTTTCATTTGCGGAAATGCATTCTTTAAACGGCTGTGAAAGCCTTCCTGATTAGCCAGTTTTTCATAGCGGGCATTCAGGTGCTGTTTTACCTCATTGATTCGCTCATCCTTCAATTCCATGAAGCCGTTAAACTGTTCCCTTAATTCAAGCTGGCTGAAAGCCGGTGCAACTTCATTCAATTTTTGTTTTTAAGTTCCCGGACAGCATTTTTCAAATTTGCGGATATCTTGATCATAGGCCTTCAGTTCATCTAATGAAGAAAGTAAGTCAATAAGGAATGCCGCAAGCAGCGCGGCGGCCATAAAGCATTGCGCGGGATAAGAAATGAGCATTAATATCCCATGAATCCGAGGATTCAGCACATAGAGAACAAAAAGTGACATAACACCAAACATCATGCTGAAAAGCAGACAGATGCGGCCATTCAGATTGAGAAAGAATTGTGAGTAATCCCACCAGCGGGTATGAAATAAGATTTCCATGATCCATGAGGTAAAATATTCGAGGGCGCTGGTAAGTACGACACCTAAGATAAAAACCAAGACGGGATGTGATTGAAAGGGTTGCAGCAATAAAATAACAAACATTGCGCCAAAGCCATAGATCGGGCAGATTGGCCCGTTTAGAAAACCGGAATTCACTGCCTTATGCTGCATCGCGGTGACTAAAAGTGATTCACACAGCCAGCCTAAAAAGCTGTAAATCATCAGCAGGATATAATTAGTTACAAAACTTGCCATAAAGACCTCCCAATATAAGTGTACCTATTCTATCGTACAGGCAAGGATATGTCATTAGACAATCTTTGCTATTTGTAGTATGGATAAATGGCTTATGAATATCCGCTGATCAAGTTTTGTTGTATAATAAATATAAATCGGAGGTATTCTATGCGTGAAATTGTAGAAGCTTTAAGGAATGGATTTAAAAAAGGCAAAATGCAGTCGGTAGAAGCGAGACAGAAAAATTTATTAAAATTAAAACATGCTTTGTTGAGCTATGAGCATGAATTATTTAATGCTTTATATGAAGATTTAGGTAAATCTGAATTTGAAAGCTATGAAACTGAGTTTGGTATTTTAATGATGGAAATTAATGAGGCAGTGAAGCATTGCAAGGCATGGAGCAGCTGTAAACGGGCAGGTACGCCGTTAATGCTCATGCCATCAAGCAGCATGATTCAGCCGGAGCCTTTGGGTGTTGTTTTAGTAATGTCACCATGGAACTATCCGCTTCAGCTGTCCATCGCGCCGCTGATTGCATCGATGAGTGCCGGCAACTGTACGCTGATTAAGCCAAGCAGTTATTCACGTTCAGTATCGGCAGTGCTGAAGAAAATGATTAATGAAAACTTTGATAAAGAGATTGTCAGAGTCATTGAAGGCGGCCGCGAGGTGAATGAGGCAGTCCTGAAAGAACGCTTTGACCACATCTTTTTTACCGGCAGTGTTCATGTCGGGAAGTCGTTATGCGTGCGGCTGCGGAAACATTAACGCCGCTGACCCTTGAATTGGGCGGTAAGAGTCCGTGTATCGTGGCGGCTGATGCCGATTTGAAAATGGCTGCCAAGCGCATCATCTGGGGCAAGGCGATGAACTGCGGACAGACATGTGTGGCGCCGGATACGCTGTTTGTTCATGAATCAGTGAAGGATCAATTGATTGAAGCAATGAAACAAATCATTCACGAATTCTATCCGCAGGGCTGTCTTGCTTCACCTATCTATGGCAAAATCGTCAATCAGAAGCATTTTGACCGTTTATGCGGTTATTTAAAAGAAGGACGTATCCTGACCGGCGGTCATATAGACCGTGAGGCACATAAGATTGAACTGACCTTGATCGATGGCTTAAGTGAAAATGATGAACTTTTAAAAGAGGAAATCTTCGGCCCGATACTGCCTGTTCTGACGTATCAGGATATCGAGGAAGTATTTGATTATGTAAGAGCGCATGAAAAACCGCTGGCAGCATATCTGTTTACTAATGATCGTGATCTTCAAAAGCATTTCCGCAAGGATCTAAGCTTTGGCGGCGGCTGTATCAATACGACCTTACTGCACCTTTCCAACTCGAAGCTGGGCTTTGGCGGGGTAGGCAACAGCGGTATGGGACAATATCATGGTTATCGAGGTTTCTGTGAACTCTCTCATTTTAAGAGTATCCTGAAGAAGAGCCGTATAGAAGCACCGGTACAATATCCGCCTTACGGCAATAAGCTTAAATTAATGAAATTCTTTATGAAATAGAAAAGCGTCTCACGACGCTTAAGCTTTTATATAAAAGGAGAGAGAATTGAATTACTTATTAGTAATGGGGCAGCTTCTATCTCTGCCTTGCACCTATCATACCAAAAGTTGTCGGCAACTCACAGTATAAAATTGGAAAATTATGTGAATTAGAAAAGAGGCATTTATGAATATAAACTACTTGGCATACGATCCTTTTCTGGATAGTATTGAATATCTGCATATGCTTCAGGAGCAGCAGGATTATCAAAAAGTCGCTCAATCTAATTAAAAATAAATATGGGGTGCATGATGAAACAGTTGATATGGTTTTTAATCAGCTGCATAAGCTCAGTGCTCAGATTCAATTAGAGCTGAATGTTGATGAGCATCTGCTGCAGACTTATTTTGAGGGTGATATGCCGCTGGCTTCAATGATGGTGCTCACTGCTGATCAGATTGAGGCTGAGAATGCAGATGCATACCGAACGCAAATGGATGCCAATCTGAAATTATTCTCACAGGAAAAAGCAGATCAGCTTGAGCTTTTGGAAATGGCGGCACAAAGTAATGCAGTGCGCTGGCAATGGCTGAAAGTCTATCATGATCCGCTGCCTTATTATCATGAATTAAAAGGATTGCTGAATGAAACAGCAGCACTTATTATTAAACATATGACTGATATAGAACCCTTGCTTGAACTATACCGAACTCATATCAATCCGCAGCGTTTCGATCAGATTGGCATCAAATATGAAGAAAATTCAACACTTGTCATCAGACCCTCTGTTTTTCATGTAACCGAATCACAATATTCAATGATAGTGAGCATAATGTCTACGATGTCCGTGATGGGATTGCAATGATTTGGATCAAGCTGAATCAGCAATGTTTCAATAAGGAAGAAGTTTTATTGGCTGCGAAAGCTATGGCTGATCCCTCTAAGCTGGAAATCTTAAGCGTATTAAAACAGGGGCGCAGTTATGGGCAAAAACTGGCTGGCAGATTAAATCTGACTACAGCTACAGTATCTTATCATATGAGCGCTTTGATTAATGCCAACTTAATCACGATGGAAAAAGAAGGAACCCGCATCTATTACAGTATCAATGAGGAGTCCGTTCGTGCTTATCTGAATGGTGTTGAAGATCTGCTTCTAAAATAGTGAAAGCTGTTCATTCATGATCAAAAACTGCTGATAATCAGTATTGATATTCTTCATCCGCGGACGCAGCCAAGAATATAACTGTTTTTTATAGTCTTTATCAAGAGAACCTTTGGCATAGAGCTGCATAAAGGTTCTTTTTAAATGAGGGTATTGACGTTCGATAAATGCCATGAACGCTTTTCTTGTTTCACCTCTCAGATACATCGTACCGCAGGTAAAATAATCAGCCTCATGAGCTAACTGTAAGAGTGCCTCAAGATTTTCACTGCTGTCAGTCAGCATCGGGATAATCGGTATAGTGTGCAGCCCCGTTTTAACTTTTGAATCCTTAAAGGCACGCAGGGCCATGATTCGTCCCTGTATCGGTGCTGCGTTAGGTTCCATGATTTTACGCAGTTCTTCATCAACGGTGTTGATAGAAAAAGCAACAATGACCGGTACTTTTTCAGCTAGCTCATCAAGCAGTGCCTTGTCTCTTAAAATCAAAGCTGATTTAGTGGAAATGACACAAGGAGTAGCGGTTTCAATCAAAAGCCTTAATATTTCCGGCATCAGCTTCATTTCTGCCTCGATGGGCTGATAAGCATCACAGACGGTTCCGATACCAATGATTTTATGCTTCCAGCTGGGGCGGTTAACTGTGAACGCAGCGCTTCTACGATATTGCTTTTCACATGCACATGATCAAAAAAGTGTCCGTCATCCTCTAAATAACGGTGAGTGTACATGGCATAACAATACTGGCAGTGATGCGCACAGCCTCGATATGGATTTAATTCATAATCATAGGGGAATCTGCCCTTCGATTTAGTTAATGCATTGCGGCAGTGTATTTCATTCATAAGCAATCTCCTGACACCTTTAGTATAACAGAAAAAAGCATCGCAGGGGAACGATGCTTTTTCAAATACTATTTATAAAAGGGATAGAATATGATTGAACATTATGGATAGGGATTGTCCATGTTCATCAGCAAGCTATTATCCTTGCCTGAATATAGTATAGCGTAATTGTGTCAAAAGAAAACGTATGTATTTCGTGAAATTATGTGATGATGAATATAATTGAAAAGCCTTGTGGGATAGGCTTTTCCTCCAATAAAGAAACATGAAAGGGATAGAAATATGAATGAAACAGCAGTACAGCGAGGAATTACTGACTGCCTATTACCAGTATGAACAATAAAATTTGTTTTATACTATAAATATACAAAGAACAACGGTTCATCACGCCGTTGTTCTTTGTTAAAATGAAAGGGATTAGAAAATGTTTTGAACATTCATAGTTGGGGTTGACTGTTCAAGCAGGTATTTCCTGCTGCTATTATTGTAAAAGATTTATTTCGTTGCAATATGCCAGAATTATGGTTTATTATGGGAATTAGACAAAGGAGGGGTTTTATGGAATGGAAAATACCAAAAGCTGTTAAAGTATATGAGGCCTATTCAGCAATTGCTGATGAGCGGATCACAATGCATGAGAACTGGGCTGAAGCTGTCTCTAGTGATGGCTCAAAGAAGTATGAGATTGTTTGGGATCAAAACACCTATGCCAGTTCAGACAATGCCTCTTACTGGCAGAAGACGCTGGGATATCCGGTGCTTGCGGTTTTGATGCTGCAGGGAAGACTCACTTATGATCCGGCGATTGCTGAACAATTCAAGGGCATTCCCTGGAAAAAGATCAATAAGGAATATAAGAATGATTATGATCAGGCGGCTGCTTCAATTTTGCATACGATGCGGGATCCGCAGCGTCTTCAAGAAAGCGCAGAACAGATTATCAGGCAGTGTGAGCAGTTGGATTTAAACTATAAAAGAAAGCTGAATAAAGCAAAGTGAGCGTCAGGGGAAACGCTCACTTTGTTGTTTTAGGATTATTTATAAGGGGATAGAATTTGAATTTCAATTAGGGATGATTGAAATTCATGCAAGATTTAAATTATATTGTACCTCTTGCATGGTTAAAGTATAGGATAAAGATACCGCAGCACTATCATAAAAATATGTGAAGTTATGTGAGCTCTAAAAAATAAAATTCATTTACCTATGATTGTTACATAAATAGTGTTACAATCAATGATATAGTAAGTTCACAAAGGAAAGGTGAACACTATGACAGAAAATAAATTAGCAAAAAAATTATTAAACGCAGTTTGGGAGGAAGACCTAACCGCGGCTGAGCTGGCCATCTATGAGGGAGCCGATCCAAGCTGGATCTTTAACGGCTATCCGCTGCTGATTCACGCCGTATTTACAAGGAATGAGGCAATGGTTACGCTGCTGATCGAGCATGGCGCAAATCAATGTGCAGAGGCACTGGGCTTTGCGCTGGAGCAGGGCATCGGCTGTGTGGTCGGCGCACTTGCATACCGCGGTATTATTCCTAAAACGTATGAGACACCGGAAGCATTTGGACCGCTGCCGCATCGATACGCGCCGTTAGATCTATTTTGCTGAAGAAAGGAAGCATTTCTATGAATCGTACCGCTTTATGTATCCGTATGCTGACATATCTTAACTCACGGGGACTGCTCTCTAAAGCTGAACTGGCAGAATTATTGGAAACCAATGTCCGCAATATTTCTGAGTTTAAGCATGAGCTTGAAATTGCCGGTTATACGATAGAAAGTATACCGGGTAGATATGGCGGTTATCAGCTGATGCAGGAATCAGTGCTGCCCTTACTGCCGCTTAGCGATGAAGAAAAAGATGCAATCAGTGAGAGTGTCAGCTATTTAAGTTCGCACAGTGATTTTCTGCCGCTTGATGATTATCTGCAAGCTGTGGATAAAATCAGAGGCGCGGCACATTCCACTGTTAATACATCATCAATTCTTTTTAAAAGCAATACCGCAGCATTATCATCTCAGATGCGGGAAATGATTACGCTGAGTGAAACATGCCGTGACACGCTGCATACAATGGCGGTTGTATATAAATCAATGCGCAGTGATAACTATAAAAAATACGGCTACAGCCGTATGAGTTATTGAATATCAAGGGTTCATATTATGTATTAGGTTATAATGCCGATATTCATGAATTCAGAGTCTATAAATTCTCAGAAGCCCGTATGCAGTCTTGTACGATGTTGGATGAACGATTTACCAGAGATCTCGATTTTGATATTAAGGAGCATATTGGTCAGACAGGATTGATGAAGGATGATTTGCATGAAATTGACTGTGTGATCAGCGGTGATCTGGCATTGCTGATTTATGAAAGTGAAGTCGGCATCAATTCACAGAAGGAGTGGCTTGATGAAAAGGTACTGCATTTAAAAACCATTATTGAAGGTAAGATGGAAGCTGTCCGTTTTCTGCTCTCATTAGGCGCCGCCTGTCAGGTGCTGGAACCAGTTGAATTAAAGAAAGAGATTCATGATCAGCTTGTTACGATGTGCAAACACTATCAGCTATAATTGAATATAAATTAAAGTCCCAGTTATTGTATCAATTTCCAATAACCGGCGACTTATGAATGAGTTGGTTCCATCAATATCTCCTTACATCTCCTTTTCTAGTATTCTTTCGTTTACTTTTGGGTTGACTTAATCGAAAGGATCACTACTATTACTAACCTTGAACAACTTACTTTTTTACTGTTTACTGACTATTCTTTTGTAGTCTACCTGCTTAAGAGCAATTCCTTAAAGTATTTTTATTCTCAGTTAATTTTTTGCAACTATACCATTTGCAGATCTGGTTCCGTCTTTTACTTCTTATTCACGTTTGCATACCTTTAAAAATAAAATTCGGATTATTCAATTATCATAAATCGTAATCATGTTTCAAAAGCTTTTTCATCTTTTATACTTCACTAATACAATTTTATTTTCACGACTTGTTAATTTTTTTGATTTTATCCTAAAGATATCATACTTTCTGTATCTTTCAATAAAATCTTAAGTTCATACGATCTGTCGATCAATTATCAGCGTGAATTTATAATTGATTAATCAGACCGTGGATTGAGTTGTCCATTGGTCTCACCCTTCCTCTTTTGTCACCTTTATTATAACAATTACTAAATGAATGAATAGTCTTTTTTTTTAATTTTTTTTCTATGCTATAATTAATATATTGAGAGCGCTTACAGAATAGCGCTTTTTTTTCTTGCCGATTGCTGCATTAAACCTTGAATTAAGTCAGCTTAGATAAAAAATAGAATGCTGTTTATCAGCCATGATTTCTGATTATCAGATAAACTTCACATTTATATATAACTTTGCTATAATAAACAAGTTAGAGGTGATGGGTATGTTTCATATTTCGGATATAAAAAAATACAATCGGTGTGACCGCTATTTTTATTTGAATCAGCAGGCGCCCAAACCGTATTTTCCTTTTGCTACATGCAATGAAAGTACCTGGAATTAGCCAAGCAGTTTTTAAATTGCACAGAGTATTATGAAGGGAAAAGCGGCGATGCGGGTGAATTGGTTCTGGCTCAGCTGGATCATTATGATACTTTTGTAGCTGCGCGTTTTACTTATCAGGATCTGCGGGTTACGATTCCTTTCCTGCGTAAACAGCAGGATGGCTATCAGGTGATTTTTACAAATAATCAATGTTTTCCTAAGGAAAGTGAAGCTGTCTATTTGGCAATTGCATGCTGGGTATTAAAACAAAACGGCATACAGGTAAATGATGTGAAAATGATCCATTTGGTGGCAGATTATGTGCGTGAAGAGACGTTGGATGTCTTCAAGGTGCTGATGCTTGATGATTTTTTGTATCATGACAAGAAACAGACACATAAAACGATATTTGAGATCATAGCTGAACAAAGATTGATGTTGACAGCCTGCTTATTGGTATGCGCAGCGCGCTGGCTGAGTATCCTGAGGGCAAGCAGCGCAGTTCGGTCTGTACCCATCGCGGCAAGTGTGATTATTTTGACCGTTGCTTTAATCAGGAAGAAAAACCTGATTCTGTCTATAATTTAGTTCAGTCAGGCATGAAATATGATTTAGTCGATGCCGGCAAAACCGAACTGGGAATGCTTGACGGTGATGATATTGAGGGCACTCGTCATCAATATGCGCAGATCATGGCTGCCCGTAGTGAATCCGGCCTATATTTTGATGTGTTTGCGATGCGCGATTGGGTAAAACGGCGAATTCAGTATCCGATTACCTATCTTGATTTTGAATGGGAAACGTATGTCTATCCGCCCTATCAGGGAATGAAGCCCTATGATGTACTTGTGTTCCAATATTCAATGCATGTTGAAAACACACCGGGAGCGCCTTTGCTGCATGAGCAATTTATCGGCACTGGTGACTGCCGTGTGGCCTTTATTGAAGATCTGTTAGCTAAGATACCGGCTGAGGGTTCGGTTATGGTTTATAATGCCGTGGGTGCTGAAATGCTGCGCTTGAAGCAATTAGCTGTCCAGTTTCCTCAATACAGTGAACGCTTAAAGGCTATCTGGGAGCGCATGGTCGATCTGTCACTGCCATTTTCAACCGGCAACATCTATGATGTGCGAATGGCGGGTGCATACAGCTTAAAGAAACTTGTGGAAATCTTTACTGACTATGATTATCATGATCTATCAATCAGTCACGGTATGGAGGCGGTCGCTAACTGGCGGAGTCTGCAAGCGGATGAGATGGATGATGAGATTCGTGAACAGCTTTATGAATACTGCGGCATGGATACATATTCAATGGTGCTGGTTTATCACATGATTCTTGATGTATTAAAAAATTTGAATGAGCGCAGGCTCATTTTCTTTTCCTTACAAAAATGAAAGATAACTGTTAGCTAAATCCATGGCGTCTGTCATGACAAAATCTTAAAATAGGATTGTCAAGGAGGCATCGTTATGAAACCTGTTTATCTAAAGATAGCGGTGGGCAATGTAAAGAAAAGCTATCGGGATTTTATGATTTATTTTATGACATTGACATTTTCAGTCTGTCTGTTTTATGTGTTTAACTCTTTTGATGCCCAACAGAAGATTATGATGCTGAGTACCGATCAAGAGTATTATATAAATCTGGTTGCGACCTTTATGCTGATCCTGTCATTTTTTGTAGTCTTTGTTTTTGGCTTTTTGATCCTCTATGCGAATAATTTTTTGATTAAACGGCGCAAAAAGGAATTTGGTTTATATATGCTGATGGGGATGCCGAAAAAGAAAATCTCACGAATCTTAATCTATGAAACCTTGTTTATCGGCTTGATTTCATTAATTTCTGGTTTGCTTCTAGGTTTGGCTGTTTCTCAGCTGACAGCGATTCTGGTAGCTGCTTTGTTTAAGGTTGAGGTTAATTTTCATTTTGTATATTCATCCTTGGCACTGCTGATGACAATTCTTTGCTTTGCGTTGATTTTTGTAGTCATCATGCTATTTAATACCCGTATACTAAATCACTATAAGCTGATTCAGCTGCTGAATGCGGAAAAAGCAAATGAAAAACAGCGCTTGATGTCAATGCCGGTTTCTATTGTGCTTTTTATAGTCAGCCTGCTGTTTTTAGGCACTGCCTATTTTCTGGCTTCTTATTCGACGGTTACATTTGTTGAATTCTTTGGTCAGATTTTAGTATTGGGAATCCTTGGTACAATGCTGTTCTTTTTCTCACTTTCGGGTTTCCTGCTGTTTTTTATTAAACGCAGCCGCAAGTTCTATTATCATAATCTGAATATGTTTGTGCTGAAACAGATCAATGCGAAAATCAATACCAATTTTATATCAATGGGCATTATTTGCTTGATGCTGCTTTTAAGTATTGGCGCCTTGGCTACCGGATTGAATCTTAATGAAGCTTTCAGTAATGATTTAACGCTGCGGACACCTTATGATACTTCAATCGTTATGTATGAGCATGATCTGAAGCAGGAAGATATGTACCGGCTGAGCAGCGGCTTAGATATTGACTCATCCGACTGGGTAGATCTGATTCGTTCAGATGTTGATGAGTCTGTGATCTTACCAATGCTGCCGGAAAAGTCTAAGAATGTGTTTGCCAATGCGACAGCTGCCATCATCTTGATCAGCGTTAGTGATTACAACAAACTGATGCACAATCTTGGCCAGCGTGAAATTCATTTAGCTGCTGATGAGGCGTTGATTACATGTGATATGGAATTAATTCAGACATCGCTGCAGGGCGGCAAGTATGCCGGTGAAACAGTAACTGTCTTCGGCAGAGATTTACATTTAATTAATGATCAAGTCGATATTTTATATCCTTATACGATGAGTCAAGGCGGTAATTACGGCATATTCTTTATCGTCAATGATGAATTGACTGCCAATGAAGTACCGATGACTTCAATATGGAACATTAATTTCAGCGGTAATGCTGATGAACAGAGTGAAGAATTAAATCAGCGGCTGAGTGCGCTGCGTCAGGAAAACAGTGAAATTTTAGGCAGTTATCAGCTTTTACACGAACCGCTATCATGATGAGTGATACCAGCTTTGGCATGATTTTCACATTTATTGGTTTATATCTGGGAATTGTATTTGCGATGGCAAGTACCGTAATTTTAGCTCTCCAGCAATTATCTGATGCAAGTGACAACCGTCAGCGTTATCAGGTTTTAAGCAAACTGGGTGCTGATCGTTCACAAATCAATCACGCGGTGTATCTGCAAATCGGTTTGTATTTCATTTTACCGCTGGGACTGGCAGTGCTGCATTCTTATATCGGCATTAATGCGGTCTGCAATGCGTTTTCCTTTTTAGGCATCGGCAATGTCACTAAATCAGCATTGATTACAGCGGCTTTGTTTATGCTTGTCTATGGCTTGTATTATTGGATTACGGTTCAAGGTGTCAAGTCAATTTTAAGAAAATCAAATTAGAGAAAAGGTCATACCGTTTGGTATGGCCTTGTTGTCAGTTGGCTAATTCATTATACATCTGCATGATTTTATCCCATGTCTGTAAGCCGACAATGCCGTCGACACTGAGTCCCAGCATGGTTTGGAAGGCTCTTACTGAATTAGCGGTGAGCGGTCCATAGATGCCATCGGCAACGATTGTAGGAATATTTTTATAATACATCGCAATGAAGTTCAACCGCTCCTGTATTAGTTTTACATCCGTACCGCGGGAACCGCTTTGCAGCAACGTGCCCGGGAAGGTAGGGAAGGTTGGTGAAGGCCGTGAACCCTGCTGGATTGCCTTGCTGACTTCAAACAGTTTATTCCATGTGTTGACACCGACAATGCCATCAACATCGAGATTAAACAGTTCCTGGAAGCGGCGTACCGCTCTTTCTGTTTCAGCGCCAAAGACACCATCTTCAACTAATACCGGAATGCCGGTGTATTCCTGCCCGACAATGTTGAGCGCCTGCTGAATCTGCTGGACACTGGTGCCGCTGGCTCCGTTTTTAATGGCAATGCCTGGATATTGCGGTGCTAAATCGTCTGGGGTTACCGTTGTGTTGAATCTTGAATATGCGGCATAGATCGCATTCCATGTCGCCTGTCCAACAATACCGTCAACGATCAGTCCATAGGCGCGCTGGAAGGACATAACAGCGCGTTCAGTCTGCAGTCCAAAACGTGAATCAATCGTCGAGATAGTAGAAACCTGCGGCTGGAAGGTTGCTATTACACTCAGATAATATTGAAGCTGCTGTACATCGACCCCCTTGCTGCCCTCACGAAGCACAGTGCCCGGCCATTCACCGCTCTTGGTATTTTCAATTCGGCCAATTGAAGTCAGCTCAGCGAGCTTGCGCACTGCCAAATAAATATAATTGATCTTATACCAAGTTGTTTTGCCGATAATACCGTCTGCCGTCAGATTAAACTGCCGCTGGAAAACCTTTACGGCTGCTTCTGTATCAGCACCGAAAATACCGTCAACCGGATAAATCGGTTTAATATTTGGATAATTAACCGCAATCGCATTTAGCTGTTCCTGAATCAAAGTGACATTGTCACCGGTACTGCCGACTCTTAAGACACCATCATAAGAGCCCTTGACATCCTCAACCCGCTCTGTGGTCACTAAACGCACATCGGTTGTGTAATAACGCTGAAGAATTTGAATCGCACTTAACCCCTGATTGGCCAGGGTAAGCGTACCCCATTGCTTCATGCCTGGACATTGGGCAATCTTGCCGTCACAATATTCTGAATAGAACGGCTCCGCAAAATTACGTTTGCGTAAATATTGATTAAATACCTCATCTACCAATACACTCATGCTTTCATAAATATTACGATTTTTACAAAAGCCTGATCAAAGGCAGTCGAGTTGGTAATATCATAATTGTAGCCTTTGCTTGGATACCATTCGGTATATACACGATTCAAAGCCAATGAAACCTGAGCGTGAATATTTGCCAGCAGTGCTTCCCGCGGCCAAGTCGGATATACCTCTGAGGAGCAGACATTTTAATATAATAAATAAAATCAACGGTCACATTTTCAGCACTGGCTGTCGGCCGTCCCAAATGCACTCTGATTTTACGGGGAATGACAACTCCCTTTAAAACAAAGACATCACGATGCGGCGGATTGATTTCACCTTCCTCAACCATCCGATAATCATTCATGGTGCCATTCATACAGCGCCGGTTGGCCGGTGACTGATTGATGTTGTCACCACCGTAATTCGTCAGTAATGATGATCGGGAATCAAATCCACCTCGTCGCTGGCAGGCGCTGTGCCGTCGGTTGGAACCATTGAAATCGGCAGTACGCTGAGTTCATCGGCAAAAATCTGAACGCCCTGAATAATCTGGGTTTGATAACCAGCCAGCATAATTTCTACACTGTAAATTTCATAAGGACGGGTGCGGTTGTTTTCATTGAGCGACAGCGAGCGCGCCGGCGCTTCCAGCTGCAGAACTTCAGTTTTACCCTCATCATCGGTAATCAAATAATCTTCAAATACTATTTCATTGTTTAGGTCTTTATAAACACGCACAATAGCATTGCCGACAGCAATTGCCTGATCCGCCATTGTCGTGATCACCTGTAAGTACCTTTTGCCATACTTCACCTCCTGTATTAAGCTATGTATCATTCATCATTTGATAAAGGTAAATGCCTAAACGATGAAAATTGTATACAAAAGGTACGTAAATGGAGTAGAATGAATGCGAGGTGAAACTATGCCTAATATCATAACGCATTATTTATTTGCGGAAAGTGTGAAACAGGAAATAAATGATTCCGCAACGCTTTCTGCAATCAAAGAATACCCAAATGAATATATTATCGGCAGCAATGGGCCGGATTTCTTTTTCTTTTACCATTTTTTCAGTCAGAAGCATGAAGATGTTCGCGTTCGCAGTTACGGCAATGTGCTGCATAGTTCGCATGTCAATGATTTTTATCAAATGGCAATTGACGTGATGAAAGCGGAAAGCGATCCGGATGTAAAGGAAGCGATGCGCTCATACATAGCCGGTCATCTGTGCCATTGGGCACTTGACAGTACGACACATCCGTACATTTTTTATCGAACCGGCAATTATACGGGAAATAGTGCCAGCATGCATCATCGATTTGAATCAATGATGGATGCGATGATGCTGAAAAATTACTGGATACGGATATCAGAAAATTTCATTTTCCATCTCTTACCCGTCCGGGATTAATCAGTGATCGGGTTATTGCCAATGTGTATCGTCCGATTCTTAAAGCTGTTTTTAATGATGACATCACACAGCAGGATATCCGGGATGCATTGGCTGACTGGGAGAAGCTGCAGCGCTGGCTGTATGATCCAAAAGGCTGGAAAACAAGGGTTGTCAGGCAGTATGAAAAGCTGAAACATCAGCCGTGGCTTTACAGCGGCAATATTGTTCCAGCTAAGATTGACGGCCGTTATGATGTATTAAATGAACAGCATCGTTTATGGAAATATCCGGCCGAGCCAAGCCGTGAGAGTACGGAGTCATTTATGGATTTGTTTGAAAAGGCAAAGAAGCTGGCAGGTAAAGTGATACAAGCAATGGATAATGTGAATGAGTGCCTATTGATCCTTGATGAGAGGACATATGATAGCGGTGTTAGACCGGGAATTGCAATGACTGCGTTTGATTTAATTTACGAGGAGGTAGCATGAAATTTTTTGACCTGCATGCCGATATCGGCGATGATGTAGTAAAGAAGCATTTGAATCATGAAACCCATGTATTAAAGCGATACCATTTGGATAAGCTGAGGCAGGGTGGTTTTGAGGGAGTCTGCATGGCCAGTTTTTTGATGGTCATGAGACATGGCAGGATATGCAGCTGGAAATACTAGCTTGGAAGCTGAGCTTAATGAATCAGATGATTTGTGAGAGTTTTAAAGGCGGCGGATCTGCATTCAAATAAAATAAAAGCTTTAATGTCGGTAGAGGGCATGTGCGGAATTCTTGATAATGAAGTGAATAAAATACAGTGGCTCTATGATCACGGCATCCGCTTGGCAACGCTGACATGGAATGAAGGCAATGCATTGGCAAATGGAGTAAAGGGCAAAGCTGATGAAGGCTTAAGTGAAAAGGGTAAAAATGTTATCTACAAAATGAATCAGCTGCATATGATTGCGGATGTTTCACATGCCAATGAAAAAACTTTCTGGGATATTATGAATCTCAGTAACGGCTTAGTGATTGCTTCGCATTCCAATTGCCGCACACTCTGTAACCATCCGCGAAATCTTGATGATGAGCAATGCCTGGCAATCAAAGCTAAGGGTGGTCTAATCGGGATGAACTCAGCTCGTTATTTTGTGGATCAAAATGAAGCTGATCAAACGGTGGCTAAACTGGCAGAACATGCGGCTTATTTAAAGACATTGGTGGGGGTTGAAACCATCGCCTGCGGTTTTGACTTCATGGACTTCTTTGAAGACGGCTTCGGTACGGCAGCCAAGGGAATTGAAACGGCTCTTGATGCGCCGCGTTTTGCGCAGGCTTTGGCGGATGTCGGCTTTAGTGAACTTGAAATTGAAAAGATTTGTTATACTAATGTTATTGATAAATTCAGCAGCTATCTGAAATAGACAGCTGCTTTTACATTTTTCTAAAATTGATAGTCATAAATAAAGAAATTCATTTTTGCATGCTGACCCTTAATATTAAAAAGATGCTCTTGCTCACAGCGGCGAACCATGCCTTGATGTTCATAAAATCCATAGTTACAGCTTGTATCTGTAAACAAGTAAAACGCATTAATTTCTTGCTCTTTTAAATATTCAAGGGCAGCGTTAAAAAGTTTTTTGCCGATCCCTTTGCCGCGGCATGAGCAATCAACCGCAAACAGGGAAAGTTCGGCCGGATATACTTTATTCACATCAGCTAAAAGCTGCTTATCGATACCGTTAACGCTGCCGAATATTTTTGATACTTTTCGGCCTTCTTTTGAAAGATACAATGATAAAATAGACTTTATTTGTTTCAATCTATATTTTAAGGGGCATTTATGAAGCGCTGTATTTTTGACTAAGATGATTCCAACCGGTTTCTTGTTTAATAAGGCAACACGAGAAAAAGTATAGTTTGTTAAGCAGCTGCTTAAAAATACACCGGCTAATTTTGCAGCGGTTTTGGGACTGCAGAATTCATCATAATGCCACGTTTCACGAACAATGGTTTGTAATTCTTTTGAATCTTCTTTTTGATAATCTCTTAATGTGATTTGCATTTTAATTCTCCTTGTCATTTCTGTTTACAATTTGTATAATAATCTTTACAGTAACTGTAAAGTCAATGAGGAATTTTAAAATATGAAAAATAGTAATATTCAATTAACGACAGCACAATTTGCGAAACTACATGAAGTGAATAAACGTACTTTGCATTATTATGATAATATCGGTTTTTTTTCTCCTAACACAAAAGGCGAGAATGGATACAGATATTATGATTTATCACAAAGTATTGACTTCGAGTATATCCGTATGCTGAAAGAATTGAATATGAGTATTGAAGAAATTGAAGCCTATTATAAAAATCCTGCTGCTGATAGCTTTCTTAAAATGGCAAATTCTAAAATAAAGGAAATCGATGCGGAAATCCAAAAAATGAAAGCAATTAAAAGGATTTTGAATGCCAAAATAGATAATTTGATTTTTTGTGAAAAATTGGGTGAACAAGTGATAAAAGTTGAAGAACACCCTTCTGAGGCTTTGTTGGTCATTCCTTATGATTTTTCAGAAGATGATGTCTCAGAAGTATTTGGTTATCTGAGAGATACATGGAGCATTGAACAAATTCGTATGGGAATCGGCGGCTTTATTTCCCTTGACAAAGTTATTGATAATAATTTTGAAAAATATGACGGTCTTTATACGCCGGCTCTAAGCAGGAGCTCATCAGCAAAGAAGACAATTAAACCGAAAGGTAAATATTTATGCGGCTACCAAAAGGGAACATGGGATCAGCTGCCGAGTATGTATAAGAAAATGCTTGCTTATGCCAATCAGAATCATTTATCGCTTACTGGTTATGCTTATGAAATCGGCTTGAATGAGTTTGCCATCTCTGATTCAACGGAATATGTTACAAAGATCATGATTATGGTTAAAGATACTATTGATCCATCAAAAGCAGCAATAAATTATAAAAAGGACGCTGGTTAGGCGTCCGTAAGTTTTCATATCAGTCTTAATATTTTATTTTATAAAGGAAGCGTGATAAGCTGTTTCATTCATCTGTTTGATTTCCTCATCAGTGAAATGATAATGCTTTTTGATAAATTCGTATTCCTTTTTTAGATTTGTGTTTGACATTGTCATGTTGTCAGTATTGATTGTAACGAGGATGCCATAATCAAATAATTTTCTTAATGGATAGTCCTTCATGTCATCAACCACTTTTGTATGCAGATTGCTGATTGGGCATACTTCGAGGACGATTTTCTCATCGCGAACGCGTTTCATCAATTCAGGATCTTCATATACACGGATGCCATGACCCAATCGTTTGGTTCCGAAATCCAAAGCAGCTTTAATGCTTTCAGGGCCATCACCTTCACCAGCATGAATCGTATATGGAACACCTAAGGAACGCGCCTTGGCAAATAAATCAGCATACAGATATGTTTTAAATACAATTTCAGCACCGGCAATATCAAAGGCAATCACGCCTTTGCCAAGATATTCCTTCACTAGCAGCAGGGTTTCCATATTGTCTTCAAATGAATTGCCGCGCATCGCGCAAAGGATCAAGCCAGCCTTCATACCGGTTTCCCGAATACCGCGGTTTAAACCACGGATCGCAGCTTCCACGATTTCCTTTTGATCGGCGGTCCCGGCACATGATTTCGGTGCAAAACGCAATTCAGCCTGATCCAATCCTTGAGCTGCCAGATCAATCACTAATTCGTAAGTAACCCGTTCAACCGCAGCCGGTGTGCGGATTACTTGCAGCGGCAGCGTGAAGCGTTCGAGATATTCTTCCAGACTGCGGCAGTCTTCAGGAACTTGAATAAAAGGCAGCAGGCCTTCTACACTATCAGCAGGCAATGGAATATTCATTTCTTTGGCTAATTCATAAATAGTCTGCGGTCTAAATGACCCATCGATATGTAAGTGTAAATCTATCATAGTATCTCCTTGTAATTGACAGTTTTCGTCAGTGATTTAATTCATTATACATGAAAACAATTAAAATAGGTAGTCATACATCAAATTAATTAAACGGAATTAGCACGTCAATAAAAAGCTTACAAAATAGACTCTTTGCGGTTATATCGAGGGTGGTAAAGGCATGGACGCTGATTATAAAAAACCAGATCCTTTGTCTGGTTCAGCTTATTGATGATGGCTTCAATTGCCTTTATTTGGTAATCGGGAACAGTGGTTTTTCCCCTTACGCTTCCATTATACACGATTTGAAAATAAAAGAACAGACTGTTAGTTAGAAAAAGATAACGTATAATAATAAGTATAGATAAGGAGGGATTTTAGATGAAAGTCCAAATCTACGGTAAGAATGTTACAATTACTCCTGGTATGCAGGAAAAGGTTGAGACAAAGCTGAAATTCTTAGAGAAATATTTTATTATTGATGATAGTGTCACAGCCAATGTGTTGGTGAAAATCCATAAAAAGGATATTAAAATTGAAATTACGATCCCAACAAAGATGGCTGTTTTAAGAGCTGAGGTAGCCCACCCTGATTATTATGCGGCGGTGGATCTGGCAATAGATAAATTAGAGGATCAGATCAGAAGACAAAAGACACGCCTTGAAAGAAAGCATAAGGATAAATTGTCGATGGCCTTTATCGGCGAAGCATTAGAAGATGAAGAAGAGGACGTATTAGTTAAGACAAAGACAATTGCTCCTTCCGTAATGGATCTTGAAGAAGCTATCATGCGTATGGAAATGCTGGGTCATTCATTCTTTATTTATCGTGATGAAGAAAGTGAAACCGTATCCGTAGTTTATAAACGCAATGACGGCGGTTATGGCTTAATTGAAACTGAATAAACTAAAAATGGGAACAGAGTGATCTGTTCCTTTTAATTTGGGCATTTGAAGGTTGCATTTAATGTAGGAATTGTGCGGAATCAAAGCAATAGGATTGATGAAGGATGTTAGGCAGGCTCATATTCTTCCTTTTATCATTTTATATGTGGTTGTAACCCTTGATAAATGCTGGTTGCTGATGCAACTCAATGAATCACTTATCTAAAAAGTGGGCAAATAAATGATTGCTTCAATTTTCATATGATATGATAAGAATAAAATTAGATAGAGGTGAAGCAGATGTGTGAAAATAAGTGGGAAGAATTAAAGCAAAAGGCTGCTCAGCAAGGCTGTATGTATATTCATGATGGTATGAAGGTTGGGTTAGGCAGCGGTTCAACCATGGTTTATGCGTTAAATTATTTGGGTGAGCGGATCAAAGCAGGATTGCGGATACAAGCCGTTTGTTCATCTGATAAAACCGAAGCGCTGGCCCGTGAAATGAAGCTGCCGATTATTGAAGATCCATCTAAGATTTCCCTTGATATTAATCTTGATGGTGTGGATCAAATCGATCCTCATGGTAATGTAATTAAGGGCGGCGGTGCAGCGTTAACCAGAGAAAAAATGCTTGCCCAATGGGCAGAAAAAACGATCTGGATCATGGATGAGCGGAAAATGGTTGACAAGCTTAATCAATATTTGCTGCCGGTGGAGGTTCTGCCGTTTAATCATGAGCATATGCGCACCGTTTTGATTACGATGGGTTATCAAGTGACGATAAGAAAGCATCAAGGTCAGCCGCTGATTACGGATAACGGCGGTTTAATCTTAGATGTTAGAATACCAAATGAGAAAACAATGAGACAGGCGCATCAGGAGCTGATCCAGCTTGCAGGCGTCGTTGAAACCGGTTATTTTGAAAAACGGCAGTCAACCGCTGTCATTGCCGGCAGCGGGGGCATCAAAATCATCGATTTTATGGATTAATAAAACGTGTATCGGCTTATTGCTTGCTTTGCTTCATTTGTTTTTTAAATAGTTGGGACACTATTTCTGTTCACAATTTATTGCGGAGGTTTTAAAAAAGAGCGGGGCAGTGCGTCTAAATAAGCCGTGCTGTCTCTGCCTGCCTTATGATTTTACTTTATTAGCCGAAACAAAATGCTGTTTTGAAGGCAGCATAACCGGTTTATTTCATGACTTCAATCTGAATTATCGTTAAAAAGTCTATATAGGATAAACGTGATGACCTGCAAGTGTTAGATTTTGGTCTAACTTTCGGGGCTAATCTCTGTTCTATATAGACTTTTCAATTTGTTATAAAAAATGTGAATATCTGCGGGATTGTAATACGATCAGGCATTCAGTATAATGAAACTGAATTTTATTTCTTTTGCTTTTGGTCAGCTTCCTTTGCCTGAGCGTTATCCAATTTACGGATTCGGGATTGAAAAATACTGGCTGCGACAAGAAAAAACACCGTCAGCATTCCGAACATATAAGTGAAAAGGGCATTGCCAGCCCAACGGAAATAGATCGTCAGGGCAAAGGTTACACACCAGCAGATTAAGGCGGTGCGGCGATGTGCTTGGTTTTCTTTTTTCATAAAGTCACCTCTAAACACGGTTAGTATAACATATTTCTTTAACATTGTGCGAATGAATCAGGAAAGGATGATTCTAATGGAAACAAAACGATTAATACTGCGTAAATTCAGTCAGCGAGATTTGTTTGATTTTTTGAGTATGCGAGTCAAGCGGATGTGGGAATCAATGCTGGATGGAAACCACATGTCAAAGTCTCTGAAAGCTTTGAAATATTGAAAAATTTTATTGCTTCTGATGAAATTTTAGGAATCGAAGAAAAAGCAAGTCATAAGTTAATTGGATCAGTGGGCCTGCATCTTGATGAACGTTTTCGGCGCGGGATTGCCAGCGTGAATTAGGGTATGTTTTAAATCATGATTTTTGGGGATATGGCTATATGAGTGAAGCGGTCAATGCGGTGCTGTATGCAGGGTTTATTAATATGCATCTGGAACTCATCACTTGCGGGCATTACCCAAAAATGAACGAAGCCGCCGAGTCATCGAAAAAAATGGTTTTAAATATGAAGGCCAGATCCGTTATCATTCGCGTTTATATACCGGTGAGATCATGGATCTTTGTCAGTATTCAATTACCCGTGAAGAATACATGAAAATAAAAAATAACCGTCAGTGAGACAGTTTAACTTTATGGTAAGTATAGCCGATGCCGATTATTGCAAGGATTAAAAGAAAGGGCAGTACGATCATCAAATCATCAGGTTTATTTAATTCATCAATGTCAGCCGCGCATGGATTCTTTGTGATTTCAAACAGCAATTCAATCTGCGTATCAGTAAAGCCGATCTGACGCAGCTGTGTCAGCTGTCCATCATCTAATTCACTGCTGCCGTTAATGATTCTGCGGGCTTCCTCAAGCATCCCTGCATCAAATTCAAAACGATTGTCAGGATTTTCATGGCCTGTATCGGTATCCGTTGCAATTGGCATTTCTGATGCTTGGACAAGTGCTGACCGGGTAAAGGAAAGGGTAAAAACCATTGTAAGCAGCAGGCCCATTACTAGTATGAATTTATAAAGATATTTGTTTTTGACCATGCCATCACCTCGATTTTTAATCATTATAAGTGATAATTGTGAAAATTAGCTGAACAATAACAGAAAATATTATGAAAAGACATATCATTTCGATATGTCTTTAAGTGGTAATTCAAACCAGAAGGTCGTTCCCTTATTTAATTCAGAGCTGACACCAAATTGGGCATGATGCTGTTCAAGGATACGCTTGACAATACTCAAGCCGATGCCGCTGCCGACTTTGGCCCGCGTGTGATCGCTGTTGGTTCGATAGTAGCGTTCCCAGATTTTATCAATTTCTTCTTCGCGTATACCTTCACCGGTATCGACAATCGCTATTTTTATTGTCTGATCATGAATGCTTTGTATGATGCGCACCGTTTTATCTTCACCGGTATAATTGATTGCATTAGTACATAGGTTATAAAGCACCTGTGAAATCTGCAGCTCATCAGCCTCGGTATAAACTTATCATTATAATCAAAGTGTATATGATAACCCTCTTGACTGGTTAATGCCTGAAGCCGCTCAATGACTGCAAGGACGGAATCGGTGATACAATACGTTTTCAACATACATTCACTGGCGCCTGAACGCAGTTTGGAAAGATCAAGAACATCATTGACCAAGCGGTTTAAATGATTGGTTTCATCAAGGATCACCTGGATATTCTCCGGGGTGTTTTCACCTGGCAGATCCCGCATCATTTCCGCATAGCCGCTGATCATCGTCAACGGGGTACGCAGATCATGGGAGATATTGGCAATCAATTCATTGCGCAGCTTTTCAACCTGCTGGAGATCCTTGGCGGCCTGATTCAGCGTTACTGACAGCTTCTGTACTTCACGGTAGCCATTTACGATTTGATGTACATCATAATCACCGCTTGCCAGCTGCTGAGCCTGTTCAGTGATTGTTAAAAGCGGTTTAGTGAGTTGCTTGGAAAGCAGCCAGCCCAGCCATAAAGCAAAAAGGGAAAGGATGACAGTAAACATAACTAAAAGAATTCGAATCAGATCAACGGTTGAATCCAACGGTGTCAGGCGGGCATCAAGCATTACGATATAAGTACGGTTTTCGGTATGCACAATACCAGTATAACTGATCTGTTTAATGATCCGCATTGTCTGTTTAAATTTAATCGAACCGGGATCAGAAGCATTAATATCAAATACGGGTTCTTCCTTGAAAAATGTATTCACATAGATTCCGTCATGAATCTGAGCATCATGAATACGCAGCATAAAATCATCCAGTGAGATCTTGGCGTTGCAGTCACGATTATTGATACCTGAATAAATCGAATTGCCAAATTCATCGGTAACGGTCACACAGACGTCATCCTCACGGGAGATTTTTTCAATCAGCTTGTCCGCGTGTTTTTTATCAACTTCTTCGACAATGCGGTTGCCGGCGCGGGTTAATGAATCCTGCTTGACAAAAGTATAGATGTTTTCAAAAAACACAACCTCTAACAGCCATAAGAGAATTAATGTCGTTAAGACAAAAATCAACAGGTAGAAGGGCAGCTTAACTTTAATCGAGCTGTTTTAAGGTCGAGCTGCTTCAGCTTTTCTAATAAATTTTTTATTTTATTCTTCAGTTTCAAATCGATAACCTACCCCTCGGCATGTGACGATGCAGCTGCCATAAGCACCAAGATTCTTTCTCAATGTTTTGATATGGGTATCCAATGTGCGGTCATCACCATAAAAATCATATCCCCAAACCGTAGACAGACATTGTTCACGGGAAAGCGCAATCCCTTTATTCTTTACTAGATAGAAAAGTAACTCATATTCTTTTGGGGACAGATGCAGCTTCTCACCATCAGCACTGACCGTCCGTGCTGAAAAACTGATTTTTAATCCTTTATAAGTAAATTCATTCAGATCACTGCCCTGTGTTCTTTTGATGACCGCACCGATCCGCATCATCAGTTCACGTACCGAAAACGGTTTGACTACATAATCATCAACACCAATTTCAAAACCATGAATACGGTCATATTCTTCACCCTTAGCAGAGAGCATGATCACCGGTGTCTGAGCCGTTTTGCGGATCTCTTTGACCGCGGAATAACCATCAAGCTCAGGCATCATGATATCCATCAGAATCAGATCAAAGCGCATACTCGCGCATTTTGCGATGGCTTCAAAGCCATTCGCTGCTTCCACAACTTCATAGCCTTCGAAGACAGCATATTTTTTAATTAGGGTACGAATTTTTTCTTCATCATCTACGATCAGCAGCTTAGCCATTTCATTCACCTCATTCTTTTCTTAATTATGCCATAAATTTGTGAAGACTGGCTGAAATTCTTAAAAAAAGTCCAAGTTTTTAGTTCCTTTAGAGTATAATAAGTAATGAATACAGAGTAAGGAGCTATCATGGGGAAATTTTTGAAAGGATTCATATCGATATGTTGTTGTCTGATCTTCACTCAGCCGTTATCAATTTCAGCTGATACAATTGCCAGTCAGTATTATGTACTGATGGATGCGAAAACATCAAGAGTGATTGAGGGCAAGGGGGAAGATGATCTCATTTATCCTGCCAGCATGACAAAAATAATGACGCTGCTCGTAGCGGCTGAACAACTGAAGGATTTAGATGAAAAAATAACGATCACCGATGAGATGCTGGCGGGTTTGGCAGAAGCAAATGCCAGTGTAGCCGGTTTTGTCAGCGGTGAAACAGTCAGCGTACGAGATTTGTTTTATGGTTTGATGCTGCCAAGCGGAGCTGATGCGTGTGTGGCGTTGGCTGTGCGGATTGCCGGCGGTGAAGCGGCCTATGTGGAGTTGATGAATGAGCGGGCAGCCAAACTAGGGTTGACGCAGACGCATTTTGTCAACACGACGGGTCTGCATGAGGATGCGCATGTATCAACGGTAAAAGAGATTGCTTTGCTGCTGCAAGAGGCGATGCGAAATCCAGTCTTTAAAAGTATTTTTGAGACAAAGGAAATTATCACTGAAACAACATGGGCACATCCCGAAGGCATTTATCTGATCAGTTCGACCTTCCGCTATGCAGATCCGTCCATGGATTATTTAATCGGCGGCAAGACCGGCTTTACTTATGAAGCGGGGCTTTGTTTAGCCAGTGCCGCTGAAAAAGAGAATATGAGTCTGATTCTAGTTACGGCCAAGGCACCGGCAGAGCTGGGGTATCAGCCAATTCATATTCAGGATGCAAAGCTGATTTATGACAGAGCTTTTGATGAGTATCATCAAGTGATGCTCTTAAGTAAAGATGAAGCATTGCCGGCACTGACGATCAAACGGAAATTCAAAGAGAATGAGCTTGATTTAAAGGCACCAGAGACAATCACAGCCATTTTGCCTAAAACAGTTGAACGTGAAAGCTGCAGCTATACTTATCTGAATGAGTCACTGACACCGCCGATAACAAAGGGGGAACTGATTCAGACACTGTTGATAACGTGCGAGGGAGAAGAAATTGCAAGTCTGCAATTTACGGCTGAGGAAAATATTGAAAAGGATTTACTTTTTCAGTTGTTTACGAAGGAAAATACGGCCCTGTTGTTTGTCATTTTATGTGCGGTAATCGCATTTATTTATCGGTTTTTGCATCGTAAGGATAAAATAAATAATGAAATATAAAAGACACGCAAAAGTGTCTTTATTTTAACTGATTTTCATCGTAGATGCAGCGCGTACCTTGATGAGCCTGCATGCCGCCCAGACATTTCTTGTTGCAGGCCATGCAGTAATGAATTTCATTTTCACAGCCTTGATTGACCTTATTCAGCCATTGATCATCAGCCAGCAGCTGCCGGCTCATTGCGGCTAATTGAATGCGTCCTTGAGACAGCTGTTTTTCAATCATTTCAGGATGTGTCAGACGGCCAACACCACACAAGGGTTTATTACTTAGTTTACGCACCTCATCGCAAAACTTCAAGAAGCAGCCTTCCGCTTTGAAGTATGGGTGGTTTAAGGGCGGAATTGTATCGGATAAGTCAGAATGATTTGCTAAAGCAACATGAAAAGCATCAGCGCCGGCAGCTTCAAGCAGCGGCACGAAAACTGCTAACTCGCTTTCTAATACACCGGCATTGCCGTAATGGGGATTTTCCTGACGGATTGCCAGCTTATAATCAATGGGCATATCGGGAACAGCTTCACGCACTGCCATAATCGCTTCACAGGCAAAGCGGGCACGATTCTCAGGCTGCCGCCATATTCATCTATGCGATGATTATAAATGCTTGAAGACATACTGCCGCACATGCGGTCGCCATGGATCTGAATGATGTCAAAGCCGGCTTTCCGTGCTAGCTTCGCCGCCTCGCCAAACTGTTTGATAATCGTCTTGATTCGCGCAATCGGCATTGAGGTTACATAATCCGCTGTCAGATCATTCAGCATAGTGCGCAATTGATTCGGCGAATAACGGCCAGCTTTGATATCCGGCATATATTTCATCATCCCCTTAATGTCAGAATCAGACATATGCAGCTGAGCCGCGGCTAACGCGCCGTTCTCATGGATATGTGCTATTAGTTTTTGATAAGCCATAAAACCATTTTCTTCAAATAAAGATGACCCGCGCGCAGGCTCGATCGCAACGTCGCCAAGAATGATCAAGGCAGCTCCGCCCTTGGCAATCCGTCCAAGCTTTTCCATCGTTTCATCCGCTGAAAGCCCTAATGTCGTCGGGGCAAACACAAGCCGGTTTTTAAGTGTTACGCCTCGCAGCGTAAAAGGTGAATTTAAAAAATCGTACATTATCTATCTCCAATCCGCTGATCGTTTGATCAGAACTGTATACATTGAGAAGTATTTGATTTTATGAAGCATAAGCTTGCCGATAAATACTTGACCAAGTCAATAATACACTTTTATATGACTAAGTCAAGTAATTTGGGATCGGGTTGAAAAACAAGGCTTTATAAAGCTTAAAAAGGGATATCTACCGACGGTCGATTGTAATTTTTGTTTATGCACGGTACTATTTTAGTGAGGTGATACAATGGTACAGATCGATAATCAGAAAATCGGCGCTTTTATTACGGCAAAGCGTAAAGAAGGAAATATGACACAGAAGGAGTTAGGGGGTAAGCTGTTTGTATCAGATAAGACGGTAAGCAAATGGGAGCGCGGCTTAAGCATTCCCAATGTGGTTTTGCTGATCCCGCTTGCCGAGGTCTTACATGTCAGTGTCACTGAGCTTTTGCGGGGTGAACAGATTAATGAGGATCAGGTATTGAATGCTGATGAGGTAGAGCGTTTAGTTACTGATTCTCTGGACTTAACGCTACAGCATACGATAAAACAAAGACGTCGAGGCTGGCAGCTGGCTTATCTGATTAGCCTTTTAATTGGCGCTGCTGAAATTGCTTTACTGCTGCGCATCGGCCTGACATGGCATGCATTAGCGGAAAATGTCCTGCTGTTTATGGGCATGATGTATTTGTTTGCCGGTTGGTTCTGCTTCTTTGCCAAAGAACTGCTGCCAAGCTATTATGATGAAAATAAGATTAATTATTATGCGCAGGGTGTCTTTCGCATCCATCTTGCAGGTCTTAGATTCAATAACAGCAATTGGCCGATTATCAGCATTGTAATGAAAGCTGGCATGCTTTTAGGCGCGCTTCTTTATCCGTTAGTTTGCTTGGTGAGCGTCACATGTTTTGGCATGGCTGTTTGGGATACAATAAAAACATTTGTGATGTTTGGTTTATTGCTTCTATTGCTGCTTGGTGTTTATGTGGCTGGCAAGAAATACGAATAAGAAGGGCTGATATCAAAAGAATCAAAGGGAGGTGCTTGTGTCAAGCATCTTTTTACTTTTCTGTTATAAAAAATCCGACAAACTTTACTGAGTGCTTCCGTTATACTCATAGGGGAGGTGAAACATGGAAAGTTATGTGGAGGTTGCTTTTATTCAAACGCTTCTGGTCAATCTGGTAAGCGTGCTGGCTGCCCTCTATGCGGCGGCTTATCCGCTTGCCTTAAGAAAATGTGTGAGCTATGCGGTTTTGCTTGCGGCCTTGGCCAGCTTTTGTTTCCATCCTTGGGCTGCCGCTTTGCTGCTGATAATCGAAGGGCTGTGCGCCTGGCTGTTTTTCGATATCGGCTCAGCGCCTATTTCGCATCAATTTCTCTGCGTCTTTTGATGACCGGCAGCTGTTTTAAGCTGGCTGGCGGCAGTATCTATAACTTTACATGGTTTCCGCCCCTTGATTATAATCCGTTTCCTATCTGGCTGCTTTTGCTGATCATACTAGCGGCTTTGATCATGAAATGGGGACATACTTTGAATCAGCTGGCTTTTGTCTATGAGGTTGAATGTTGTTCACTGACGCTTCGCGGTTACTTAGACAGCGGCAATAACTGTGTGATTCAAGGCTGTCCCGTCATGTTTGTACGTCCTAAAGTTTTTGAAAAAATCAAAAGGCAGAGACATAATCAAGGGAAAAATGCATACATTGTCTAATGAAGTAGAAATAGAAGGAAAATTGAGTGATGTCAGGGTCAAAGGAGGAAACTGGATGAGTGTAATGGTAGTTATTGGCGATCAGCATTTCCCGATGCAGGCTGACTGCTTGCTGAATCTGCGGCAGATAAGTGAGGTGGATAAACATGAAATTCATAAAACGAATCTTTGATTTTTTATTTCGGGAAAAGGCTGAGCAGGAGGTTTATTACATTCAGGGAAGTGATGTGCTGCCGCAGCCGTTAAGCGCACAGGAAGAAAAGGAAGCAATCAAACGCTGGGAAGATGGCGATCTCGAAGCCCGCAATCTGCTTGTGGAACATAATCTTCGACTGGTTGTTTACATAGCCAAACGTTATGAAACCAACCCGATTTTTATGGAAGATCTGATCAGTATCGGTTCCATTGGTCTGATTAAGGCGGTGAACACTTTCAAGAGTGATAAAAATATTAAGCTGGTTACTTATGCGTCCCGCTGTATTGAAAATGAAATTCTGATGTTTTTGCGCAAGAAAAGCAAGCGGCGCAGTGAAGTATCGCTGGATGAACCGCTGAATGTCGATTATGACGGCAATGAATTATTGCTGAGTGACATTATCGGTACAGATGATGATTTAGTAACCAAGGAATTTGAAAAGAATGAAAATAAACGTGAGCTGCTGAAGGCAATGAATTCCTTAAAGGACAGAGAGAAGCTGATTCTGCAGATGCGCTATGGTATTGAACATGATGAGTGTACACAAAAAGATATTGCACAAAAGCTCGGTATCTCACAAAGCTATATATCCAGACTTGAAAAAAGAATTATCGCCCAGCTTAAAGTGCAGCTGAATCATACAAAATAGATTGTTGATCCCCTTGTTTTGTGCTAAACTATTCGCAATATGATGCGGAGGTTAGATATGAAACAAAGGGGATTTTTATACGATATTGTCTGCCGTTTCTTTTGGCATCATGCCATTGCTTTGCTCACAGGCTTATGATTTGGGAGCTAATGCGGAAACACTTGTATTTTTGAGAAATGTATTTGCGAGTATGATTCTTTTTGTGCTGATGAAACAAAAACACATATCCTTTGCTATCAGCCGCAAAGATTTTATGAATACGTCTCTGGTCGGTATTTTTGGTATAACGCTTACCGCTTTGCTGCTGTATAATGCTTATTCTTACATCTCACTGGGAACGGCTACTACACTGCACTTCCTTTATCCGGCCTTTGTAGCTTTGATTAATTATGTGTTCTATAAGGAACATTTAGCAAAGTCAACAGTATTGGTACTGCTGGCCGCAACGATGGGCATCTTCTTCTTTTTTGAATCAGACAATGGCAATTCTTCAATGGGTATCCTTTTAGCTGTCGCTTCTAGTATCTCCTATGCGTTTTATATGACTGGTGTGGAACGGCGCAGCTTAAATCAGTTAAATTCATACAAGCTGACATTTTATCTGGCACTGATTGCCTGCTTTGTGATGTTTTTCTACAATTTAGTATTCAATAAGATGGTTTGGCAGCTGCCGCCTGCCGCTTATGGGTATGCTTTCTTGATCGGTTTTGGCTGTTCGTTTTTCGCGGTGTTTACATTACAGCTGGGCATTAAGTATCTGGGAGCTTCTACGGCTGCCATTTTCTGTATGTTTGAGCCAGTGACGGCCGTGCTTGCGGAATGGGTGTTATTGGGCGAGGCATTAAGCGTTAGTAAAATCATGGGCTGTCTGTTGATTTTGGGAGCGGTGAGCGTACTGATTCTACTGGATAAAAAGCAGTCATCAGCAAGCAGGGAGGAACTGATTGAGCAATTTGCGGATTAAAGCGCAACATGGGGTTGCTTGTCGTGCACTTCAGGCAATGATAGAATGAAATAAAGGAGGTACAATCATGGAAACAAAAGAGGTAATTCATGATTTGCGCAAAAAGCTGAAATTGTCTCAGGATGAATTTGCGGCCAGATTATTTGTCACAAGACAGGCAGTCTCACGCTGGGAGACGGGTGAAACGATTCCCAATACCGATACGTTAAAGCTGATCGCGAAAATCTTTGACATCACTGTGGATGAACTTTTGGGTCAACCAATCAGCATTTGTCAAAGCTGTGGTATGACAATAACAAAGGAAAGTGATTTAGGGAGTGAAAGTGATGGCAGCAGTTCTCACGAATACTGCGCGTTTTGTTATCAGCATGGCGCTTATACAGAAGACCTGACAATGGCAGAATTGGCTGAACAGAATTTAAAATCACTCACTCAATGGAATAAAGAAAACGGCTTAAACCTAAATGTTGAAGAAGCAAGAGAACAATTATTGGCATATCTGCGACATTAAAGCGCTGGCAGGGGAAATAAATCAATGAGAATGGGCATTTAATGCTCATTTTTCTGTATTGATTCTATTGATACGGTATAAGGATGATGAAAGGGCATGATAGTTAATGGGAAGGATATGTTTCATGTTTTGATTTGATCCAACGAAATGAGAAAATTACACATCTTTTTAGAATGATAGTTTAAAAATTTTATGTAAAGCAAGGGCAAGAATCTCTTTCAGATTATTACCTTGCTTTTTTGTATAGTAAAAGAGAGGGGAACACTGAAACGCATTTTCCTCTCTAAATATTTATGGTATCTCTTTTCCACAAATGGGAATTTTATTTCTTATTTTTGATGTTTTTGACAGCAGTGCCTATCACTATACCAACAATCATCCCCAAAACAAGCCCTAAACACATCGATGTCCCCATATTGCCTTGAGAAATCCCTGCAACACAGCCTATTGACAGTCCGAGCAGCATCCCTGTAAACATCCGATTTGTAATTAATTGATGATTGTTGTTCATAATACTCCTTTGATAAATCCGGATCGCTTTAACTTTTACGTTATAAGCAAATTTAATTGTATTTTCTCAATTATATAACTGATGAAACAATTCGTCAATTTTGGGATAGCTTGAGTTTTGTGTCTCTATCTTCAATCCATGCTAAACTGCCGGCAGCTGCTGATTGCTATGCATAGGAGCTGCCGATGATCCTCTATGAATTCAGTTCCTGCTGCCGCTGTAAATAAAAGGAAATGCCCTGCCTGCTGAATATCCCTGACAACTTAAGGGGACAATGAAATCATGCAGGAGGGATCGTTGTGAGTCGATATAAAGTAGACATTTGCGGCATCAACACAAATGAATTGAAGGTTTTAAATAATGCGGAAATGGTGCGTTTATTCCAAGCCTTGCAGGCAGGGGATCTAAGTGCCAAGGAAACATTAATTCAAGGTAATTTAAAACTGGTATTAAGCATCGTACAGCGTTTCGCATCGCGCTGTGACAATATGGATGATTTATTTCAGGTTGGCTGTATCGGCTTGATTAAATCAATCGATAATTTTGATTTAAAGCATGAGGTGCGTTTTTCGACTTATGCGGTACCGATGATTATGGGTGAAATCAAGCGATATCTGCGTGATAATCAAGTTATGCGGGTATCTCGCCACTGCCGGGATCTGGCTTATCAGATTTTCAAGATTAAAGAAGCCTACATGCATGAAAACAGCTGTGAACCAAGCATCGAATATCTGGCACAGGCGTGTGAGGTCAAAGTCAAGGATGTTGTGGAAGCTTTAGATTCTGTACAGAGCGTCGTTTCTATTTTTGAGCCGATGTATAACAGTGACGGCGATGAGATGATGCTTGTTGATCAGATTAAGGACAGCAAGGATGAGATTGCTTTACTGAATAATCTGCTGACTTTAAAGAAGAGTATGAAAAATCTTCAGCCTAAAGAATTGGAGATACTGCGTAAACGCTATTTTCTCGACAATACGCAAAGTGAAATAGCCCGTGAAATGGGAATCTCACAGGCTCAGGTGTCAAGGCTGGAAAAGAGTGCGATTGCCTGTTTAAGAAAAGAATTTGATTAAACAGGAACTTTTTTAAATTTCACCATAGACTAGAATAGGTGATCGTATGAAGCTGAATGAATTGCTGCACAAAAAAGTAATCAGTGTTGACGGCAAGGAGCTTGGCCTGATCAGCGATATGGAGCTGGATCAGTGTCTTTGTGTAAAAACGATTTATGTCTGTGAAATAAAACGGGGAATTGCACGTTTTTGCCATGGCTGTTTAATGACTGCTGTGAAAAGATTAATGTCGAACAGATTACCAATATCGGAGAAGATGTCATATTAGTGAAGAAAGAACGTGTCTTTGTCGATAAAAGTCGATGAAAATTCTGTGAAAGAAAGGAAAGTTTTGACTTTCCCTTTTTTTATTGGAAGGGATATGATATAATGAAAAAGCATATGGAGGAGTCATTATGGGAATCAAAGATAAATTTAAAGAATTTATAGCTCCAATGGATGAAGATGAAGTACTGGAACTAGACCCTGAGGAAGTTCAGGCAATCAGTAAATACGAAGCACCTAAGTCTAAAGTTGTTTCTAATGCCAGTTTTGATACAAAAATGGTATTGTTTGAACCACGTTCTTTTGATGAGGCTCAAGAGATTGGACGCCGTTTAAAGGATAATAAAGCTGCCGTGATTAATTTACATAAGTTACAGCGTGATTATGCTCAGCGTACAATTGACTTTTTGACAGGTGTTGTTTTTGCACTTGACGGTACGATTCAGAAAATTGGTCAGAATGTTATCCTGTGCGCGCCGAAATCAATTGGTGTAAACGGTAAGATCAACGTTGATGGTGAAGATGAGCAATGATTGGCTGATTCATTTTAAAGGTTATGAAGAACAAGCAAAACGGTTTGATGATCTAGTAGATGCGGTTGTGTTTAAGCATCGTCTGATTATCACACCTTTTTTAAATGAACCTGAGCAGGAAGTGCTGAAGAAGGTGGTCGGCAGCCGCTGTTTTATGAAGCTTGACGGGGGTTATCCGGAAGCGGAGAAAAACGGGCGCTGCTATGTTTTGATGAATCAGAGGATCAAAAAGTGGATCTGACACTCCTGAAGGCAGAGTATGCTCAGACTTATGTCAAGCTGAGCCATCGGGATGCGCTGGGCGCTCTTTTAAATATTGGCTTGCGCAATGATCAGTTTGGGGATGTCAGTGTTAAAGAGGGTGTGATTTATGTATATACCGTCAGTGAGGTAGCACAATATATTATTGATGAATGCCGTAAGATTGGCCGGGCTTCAATCTGTTTCAAAGTCTGTGATCAGCCGGCTGTCATTGAAAAGGATATCCGCTGGATGCAGAAAATTGTTTCCGGCAATCGTTTGGATACATTGGTCGCTGCTTGCTGTAATTTGTCCAGAAGCAAGGCGGCAGCTTTAATTAAGGGCGGAAATGTGCAGGTGAATCATCTTCTGCTTGAAGATTGCAGCGCATTGTGCAATAATAATGCTGTGCTTTCAATCCGCGGATATGGACGATTTATCTATAAAGGTATATGCAAGCAGACAAAAAAGATAACTATGTGATTGAACTGGGATTATTTCAGTAAGGGGTGAGCACAATGTCCAAGATACAATTTGAAACAATGCGTAACGGTTATAACCGCTATCAGGTCGATGATTGCATCGGACGCATGAGTGATGACCTTGACGAACTGAAAAAAAGCTGGAGCTGTACACTGACCGCTGTGAAACATTAGAAAAGCAATGTCAGGATATGAAGGAAAAATATACGACATTGTCGGGTGAACTGCGGATGAAGGAACAGGCGGCTGAAGATATCGCGCGGATTGCTTTGCGTGAGGCAATGTGATCGTAGCGACGGCCCAGGATAATGCGGATGTGATCATTCAGGAGGCATTGGCTTCGGCTAAGCAGATTCTGCTTGAAGTCAGCAAGCTTGGCGAAGAAACCGGTGAGGTAAAGAGCCGGATGATGGAACAGCTTGAAGAGCTGACAAATGCATTGGAATCATTTGAAGTTCCGCCGCTGCCGGATTTGAGTTTATTAAAAGATTAAAAGTAAAAGCTGTGAATAAGACGTGCCTTATGAATGAATGCATAGAGATCTGATGGTTGGTGGAAATCAGAGTGAATTTCATATGGAGATCACTTAGGAGCTGATTTTCTGAATTAAGTAGGGAAATCCGTAAAGCCTTGCGTTATAGGGGAAAGAGTGCACAGTGCAAACTGTGAACTAAGGTGGTACCACGTTGTCAGCGTCCTTAGATGAGGACGTTTTTTTATGTTTCAGGGAGGAAAAGAGAAATGGATTTTAAAGACACATTACTGATGCCCAAGACTGAATTTGAAATGAGAGGGAAACTGCCAAGCAAAGAACCAAAATTTCAAGAGCGTTGGGAATCAATGCATCTCTATGAGAAGATGCTGGAAAAAAGAGCGGGTGCAGAGGATTTTGTCTTGCATGACGGACCTCCGTATGCCAATGGCGCTATGCATATTGGCCATGCACTGAATAAGACATTAAAGGATATTATCAATCGTTCTAAGTTCATGGAAGGCTATCGCATTGATTTTGTGCCGGGTTGGGATACCCACGGCTTGCCGATTGAAAATGCGATGCAAAAGCTTGGTTATGACCGTAAGAAAATGGAATTAGCTGAATTCAGAAAGCATTGCTATGACTATGCGATGGAGCAGGTAGCGAATCAGATGAAGGATCAGAAGGCGCTGGGTACAGTGGCTGATTATGATCACCCTTATATTACATTACAGAAGGAATTTGAAAGCCGCCAGATTGAGATTTTTGGCAAAATGGCTATGGATGGTTTAATTTATAAGGGGTTAAAACCTGTTTATTGGTCACCATCCAGCGAAAGTGCATTAGCTGAGGCTGAAATTGAATATCATGATATTAAATCACCGACAATTTTCGTGAAGTTTAATGTTGAAGACGGCAAAGGCGTGCTGAACCCGGAAACTGATAGTTTTGTTATCTGGACAACAACCCCGTGGACAATTCCGGCGAATCTGGCAATCTGCTTAAATGAACGTCTGGAATATGCTTTAGTAAAGAGTGAAAAGGGCAATTTAGTTGTCTTAAAAGAATTGGTTGACAGTCTATGGGAAAAATTTGGTTTACAGGAAAAAGAAATCCTGAAAACGTTTAAGGGCAAAGAGCTTGAAATGATTACGACAAAGCATCCGTTCTATGACCGCACCAGTGTGATTATTCTGGGTGATCATGTTACGCCGGAAGCTGGTACAGGCTGTGTACATACGGCGCCGGGGCATGGTATGGATGACTTCATCGTTGGCTGTAAATATGGCTTGCCGGCCTTATGCCCGGTGGATGAGCATGGCTGTCTGACCGCTGAAGCCGGTGATTTCTTAAAGGGTCAGTTTGTAGATGATGCCAACAAGACAGTCGTTATGAAATTAGATGAATTAGGTGCGTTGATGAAGATGGAATGGATCACTCACTCCTATCCGCATGACTGGCGTACCAAGAAGCCGATTATTTTCCGTGCAACAGATCAGTGGTTTGCTTCTATTGATAAGATTCGTGAAAAGCTGCTGGAACAAATCAAAGAAGTTCAATGGACACCGGCATGGGGTGAGACACGTCTTTACAACATGATTCGTGACCGCGGTGACTGGTGTATTTCCCGTCAGCGTGCATGGGGTGTACCAATTCCTATTTTCTATGCTGAAGATAATACGCCGATCATGGATGAAAAGGTGTTTAAGCATGTAGCTGGCCTGTTCCGTGAATTTGGCAGTAATGTATGGTTTGAACGTGAAGCGAAGGATCTGCTGCCGGCAGGCTTTACGCACCCTGGTTCACCGAATAATCAGTTCCGTAAAGAACTGGATACGATGGATGTTTGGTTTGACTCTGGTTCATCACATACCGGTGTTTTAGTTGAACGCGGTATGAAATTCCCATCAGATCTATATTTAGAAGGCAGTGACCAATACCGCGGCTGGTTTAATTCATCTTTAATTATTGCTGTTGCGATGTATGGTGTTGCGCCTTATCGTCAAGTATTAAGCCATGGCTTTATTCTTGACGGCAAAGGTGAGAAGATGTCTAAATCAGGGGGTAATTCGGTATCACCGGAAAAGGTAATGAAACAGTATGGTGCTGATATTCTCCGCTTGTGGGGTGCTTCTATCGATTATCAGGCAGATGTGCGTGTATCCGATGATATTTTGAAGCAATGTGCTGAAAATTATCGTAAGGTTAGAAATACTTTCCGTTTCTTGTTAGCCAATATTCATCCAGAGGATTTCACTGAGCATGAATTGGTGGCAGTCAAGAATCTTACGGATATTGACAAATACATGATTATCAAGCTGAATGAAGTGATTGAAGAGGTTATCAAGAGCTATGATGAATTTGATTTTGCGAATGTAACCGGCACTTTAACAAATTACATGACGAATGAGCTGAGTGCTTATTATCTGGATTTCACAAAAGATATCCTGTATATTGAAGCGAAGAATGATCCGCGCCGCCGTCAGGTACAAAGTGTTTTAGCTATGTGCTGTGATGCGTTACTGCGTCTGTGGGCGCCGATCCTCGTTCATACAGCTGAAGAGATCAATGATTTCTTTAAGCCGGGCAGTGAAAGCATCCATCTGCAGACTTTCCCTAAGGCAGTGGAAATCGAAGATGCGGAAGCAATCAAAGCGAAGATGGAACGTCTGCTGCTGATTCGCTCGGATATCTTTAAGGCATTGGAAGAAGCCCGTGCTGAGAAGATCATCGGTAAATCCTTGGAAGCTAAGGTTCTTGTGAATTTGAGTGAAGAAGATGCGAAAATCGTTGATGAAATGTTGGGCGGCAAGTTTGCGCAATGGCTGATTGTCTCTGAAGCGGTATTGACAAATACATCATTGAAGGCATATGAGGTATGCTCAGCTGCCGTTGAAAAGATGGACGGCATCGTATGTCCTCGCTGCTGGACGGTTCATAATGATACCAATGAGCATGGTCTGTGCGACCGCTGTGCTGAGGTTGTAAAGAAGGAATATCCTGAATTCAAACCTGAATAGTAATAAAAAATCCTCTTAATAGCTGGTGCCTGTTAGGAGGATTTTCTTGTTATAAAAAAGAACTGATTGACAGTTCTTGGTATATAAGGCTGGCAAAGTAAAATATTTGTTAGAATACTCTTAAATTCTCATATAATGCGGGTTGAATCTGATTAAAGAAAACAACGATTTTCGCAAAACATTCTTCTCTTTCAGAAATTAGCCTTTTTAAAATCATCAATTTTTCAGCAAGCTCTTCTTTCTTCTTAACAATATCTTCATTATTGTAATCTACAAAGGCTGCCCATTCATCCAAATTCTGACTTATATCATCATAAAGGGATTGCAAAATTGCAGCATATCAGTATGAGAAATCTCATTGATAACATCTTTTTTATTCAACGGACAGCGGTCATCATCTTCACATATAATGTGACAGTTCCAGTAACTTACAATACACAAAAAGCGATTTGGTTCTAAAAATCCTTTGACACAAAATGGCAGCATTGTTTCAAGACCATGGATTGCCTGTGCCACCCACTCGAATGCAATATCATCAAGATAACTTAATCCATACACAGAAGTTCCTGCTAATTGAAAATCACTCCAGCCATGAATAGGTTTTGTCAGCATCTGTTCTGCCTCCATTAGATTACCGTTTGTTTATCTACGCTTAGTCGACTGATTCTATTGGTTATTACTAATTAAGAAGTTATTAAAGGTTTTCAAATTAATCAGTTGGAAATCACCCACCGCTTTGAATTTTAATCCCTTTGCTAATTCTTCATAAGCATCTCTTGGATAACTGATAAAGGCATGCTCATGGCCGAGAATCTGAAAGGAAAGCTTCTTATCGGAAAGAGCGGCGAAGTAGACACCTTGACTCTTCTGAAGATTTTTCTCTTTCTGGAGCATAACCGCTTTAATTAGTTCAATAACAATATCATTCAAATGGTTTTCAAAAATCAAAATCTTTTCGATGAATTCAAAATAGGTGCCGGCAATGCGATATGTATAAGCTGTATTGCTTGTATCCGGGAATGTCAGCTGGGCATTCTTGCTTTCGTTAGGAATATAGTAAATCATGAAATGATTGATTTGATCGGTATAAAGCAGCGGGTAGTTTAGATGATACATCATCTTGCAATGCGGGCATACAGCTTTAAATAATTTACCGGTCTTTACATCTTCTTTAAACTGCATCTCCGCATTCTCATTTATGGTAATGCTGTCCCAGAAAACAGCTTCTATGGATTCCTGACAGGTTGGGCATTTTTAATGTTTCTTTATGAAATTTACTCATTATTATTGATCTCCTTGTTCGTAATGATTATAACATAATGAGCTGGAGTTATCTATGCCGGCTGATTAAAGTCAAAGCTTAAGATTGTTTTGGCATTTTATTACGTTGATGATTGGAATTTATGGTAAAATATCTAAAGGTGATAAAATGAAAAGCTTATATGATTTAACCTTTAATCAGCTTCGTGATTTTTGTGTTGATCAGGGATGGAAAAGTTCCGCGGTCAGCAGATTTTTGAATGGCTGTATCGCAAACGTGTTAACAGCATTGATGAAATGAGCGATCTGAGTTTAGATACAAGAGAAAAATTGAAAGAGATGTTTACTCTTGAAGCATGCGTCGTCAAGGAAAAACAAGTTTCAAAAGACGGCACAACGAAATATTTGTTTGAATTAAGTGATGGTTCATTGATTGAAACGGTCATGATGGTGTATGAATTTGGCAAGAGTGTCTGCGTAACATCGCAGGTTGGCTGCAACATGGGCTGTGATTTCTGTGCTTCCGGTTTATTGAAGAAGAAACGGAATCTGAGCAGCGGTGAGATTGTTGCTCAGGTGCTGGCGGTGCAGAAGGATCTTGATGCTGTGAATGATCGGGTATCCAATATCGTGGTAATGGGTACCGGTGAGCCGTTTGACAATTTTGAGAATGTCATGGCTTTCTGTGAAATTGTCAACCATGACCGCGGACTGGCTATCGGGGCTCGGCATCTGACGATTTCTACATGCGGAATTGTGCCGAAAATCAGAGAGTTTGCGAAGATGCAGGTACAGTATAATCTGGCTATATCGCTGCATGCGCCCAATGATGAGCTGCGTAATAAGCTGATGCCGATTAATAAAGCATATCCGCTGAATGAGCTGATGGCTGCGATTCAAGAATATTGTGAATTGAATAATCGGCGTTTGACGTTTGAATATATCTTATTAAGGGGAATCAATGATCAGGATACCCATGCGGCTCAGTTGGCTAAGCTGATTCATGGTTTGAATGCGTATGTGAATTTAATTCCTTATAATGAGGTTGATGAACATGGTTATCGCAGCGTGGACCGCGCAAGCGCAATGCGTTTTTATGATAAGCTGATGAAGCAGGGTGTCCGTGCGACGATCCGCAAGGAGCATGGCGGCGATATTGACGCGGCCTGCGGTCAGCTTCGGGCGAAGCATGAGCAGCAGAGGATGGAGGGTGAGTAATGCATTTTTATGGAATGAGTGATATCGGTCTAGTACGCAGTGTCAATCAGGATAGCTTTTGTGCTACCTTTAATATCAATAATGATTTTATGGCCATTGTCTGCGATGGCATTGGCGGCGGCAAAGCCGGCGATGTGGCAAGCTCCTTGGCCGTGGAAAGTATGCGGGCTGTTTTTTTAAAGAACCCAAGTTTGAATAATGATGAGGATGTACAGCGCTGGCTGCATGAAACGATCAATGAAGTGAATGATGCGATCTTTACGCAATCGACTAGCAATCGTTCTCAGCACGGCATGGGTACGACAATGGTCGGTATATTAATTACCAGCTTAAATTCATATGTTTTTAATATTGGGGATTCAAGAGCTTATGCGATGTATGATGATCTGATTTGCCTGACCGAGGATCATAATCTTTTAAGTGATTTACTGCGCAGCGGTGAAGTGAGCCGGGAAACGGCGCACAATCATCCGCAGCGCCATGTACTGACAAATGCACTTGGTATTTGGGATAATGTCCGGGTGGATATTGCCCGCATTAATAATGATTACAGTCAGCTGCTGATATGCAGCGATGGCTTGCATGGCTATGTCAAGGAAGGGGTAATCCGTGAGATTCTGCTGATGAATGAGGGAATCAAGGTTCGCACCCGTAAGCTGATTGACAGTGCTTTAACTGCCGGCGGCTTGGATAATATTACGGTCATTCTAATTGATCAAAGAGAAGGTGACCTGAATGGATAAGATGATTGCCGAACGTTATCAGATCATTAAATCACTGGGAGAAGGCGGCATGGCTGATGTTTATTTAGCTGTCGATACGATTTTGAATCGAGAAGTAGCGATTAAAATGCTGCGCGGTGAGCTAAGCAATGACCCAGTAACCTTGCTGCGTTTTCAGCGGGAAGCGAATGCTGCCAGCAAGCTGAATCATCCCAATGTGGTTCAGGTGTATGATGTCGGAGAATATGAAGGCCGTCATTATATCGTGATGGAACATGTGCGGGGCCGGACGCTGAAACAGCTGATTCAGCTGCGCGGCGCTTTGCATAAGGAAGAAGCGGTCAATATCATGAAGCAGGTTGTATCCGCGGTTCAGCATGCGCATGAGCATCACATTATACACCGCGATATCAAGCCTCAGAATATTATGATCAAGGATGACGGCACCGTTAAAATCACTGATTTTGGTATTGCACTTGCTCATGATGCCGTTCAGCTGACTCAAAGTGATTCGGTGCTTGGTTCTGCTCATTATCTGGCGCCGGAAACGACACGCGGTGAACCGGCTACCAATCAGATCGACATCTACGCCTTGGGTATTGTCTTCTATGAATTGCTGAGCGGTGATGTACCGTTCCATGGTGATAATCCGGTTCAGATTGCGATGAAGCATTTAAGTGAAGAAATCCCAAGCATTCGTGAATTTAATCCATCACTGCCGCAGGCGGTAGAGAATATTATTATCAAGGCAACAGTTAAGAATCGCGCGCAGCGTTACAAAACCGCACAGGAAATGTATGAGGATCTGTGCTGCTGCCTGCTTCCGGAATATGCGGATGTGCCTAAAATCACCTTTGATGAAGTCGTGAATGAAGGTGCTAAAACGATGGTGCTGTCACATGTCAGTGAGGCACCTGCTGAAAGTGAAAAGGAGGCACCGGCCGCAAATCGTTTTATGAGTGTCGTCGGCGTGTTGTTAATTGCCATTACCATAGTCGCGACAGCAGCGATTATATACTTTTCAGGAATGTTTGGCAGTATGTTTGGTCCGGAAATGGTAAACATTATTGATGTGACAAATATGAATGCAGAACAGGCACAGAACGAGCTTGCAGCTGCTGGGTTTGATGTTGTCATCAGTCAGCAGTATGAGAATTCGGATACGATTCCTGAAAATAATGTCATCCGCACCAATCCAAGCGTTAATACAGAGGCGGCAAAAGGGTCAACCGTTACACTGACTATCTCTAAGGGTGCGCTGTTTACGGTTGAAGATTATACCGGCAGACAATTTGAAGAGGTTGAACAGCTGCTGCGTGAGAAGGGAATCAAGGTAACACCGGTTCAGGTTCAGAAGAATCCATCGGAAGTTGAAACGGGTACGATAATTTCCCAGGATCTGCTTAAAGCAGGCGATCGCATCGATACATCAAGCCGCAACAATGTCATCCGTTTGGAATATGCTGTGGAGCCTGAATTTACAATGATTAATGTGGTGGGCTTGTCCATTGAGGATGCGATGCGGCAGCTGATTGAAAAAGGGGCCACACCGATTCCTAACCAGCAGTCAACCGATGGATTAAGCGATGAGGAATTGATGAATATCGTTCCCGGAAAGGTAACAAAGACTGATCCTGCCCAAGGTACCTATTATAAACAGACTAAGGACAGTGTGATCGCTCTTTACTATTACTAATATGATCAAAGGAACAATTTTAAAAAATATATCCAATCAATATATCGTCTTATTTGAAGATGGCACCAAGCAGCTTTGTGTTGCAATGGGAAAGCTCAGACAAGACCGCAAGCCGCTTGTCGGCGATCATGTGCAGGTGGATGAATTTGACCATCAATTCGGTATTCAAAAGATTGAAGAACGTAAAAACTATTTAATTCGTCCGGCGATTGCCAATGTTGATCAGGCGGTAATTGTCATGTCCAGCAAAGATCCTGATTTTTCCACGGTGCTGATCGACCGGCTGATTTTTCAGATTGTCATGGCAAATATTACGCCGGTACTCTGTGTCAGCAAGATGGATTTGGTGAGTGCTGATGATCCGATTCATGAAGCGATTGCGGATTATCGCCGCAGTGGCTATGAAGTCTATGTCACCGGGCATGATTTTGATGAGAATGAACTGGTGGAATGCTTCAATGATAAAATATCAGTATTAACCGGTCAAAGCGGTGCCGGTAAATCGAGTCTGCTGAACCGCATCAATCCGGAATTTGAATTAAATACTCAAGAGATCAGCAAGGCTTTAGGCCGCGGTAAGCATACGACACGGCATTGTGAGCTTTATGCTGTCGGCAGCGGCTGGGTAGCGGATACGCCGGGCTTCTCGTCTTTGGACTTTTCAAAGATGGATCTGCTGGCGCTGTCCCATCGTCTGCCTGATTTTAAGGATGCAGCGATGCGATGCCGGTATCGTGACTGTGTGCATTTAAACGAGCCGGGTTGTGAGGTAAAGCAGGGCGTGGAAAATCAGAGTATATCAGCAATCCGATATCAGAACTATGCAGACGTAGCGGCACTGATCAAGCAAGGCCGCAGGAGGTAATTTATGAGAGAATTAGTCATTGCACCATCGATTTTATCGCTGGATTATTCTAAATTTGAATCACAGTGTGATGAATTATGCGCCAGTGAAGCAAAATGCTGCATTTCGATGTGATGGATGGGCACTTTGTGCCGAATCTGACATTTGGCCCGGATATTTTAAAAGGTTATAAGAAACGCTGTCCTGACTTAGTGATGGATGTGCATTTAATGGTTGAAGATCCGACATTCTTTGCACCTGTGTTTATCGATGCCGGTGCGGATGTGATCACCTTTCATTATGAAGTCTTTAACAATGAAGAAAAATGTATTGAACTGGCAAGAAAAATTCATGCCTTGGGTGCTAAGGCAGGTATTTCCATTAAGCCAAAAACATCGGCTGAGGTATTGAAAAACATCCTTCCGGAAGTTGATTTAGTGTTGATTATGTCGGTAGAGCCAGGCTTTGGCGGTCAGGCTTTCATGGCGGAGACGCTGGATAAGGTAAGGACGCTGCGTCAGCAAATTGATGCTGATCAATTAGCTTGTGTTATTGAAATTGACGGCGGAATCAAAGATCAGACCGGTAAATCGGCGGTTGATGCAGGCGTTGATGTTTTGGTAGCCGGCAGTTATGTGTTTAAGGGCGATATCAAAGCAATGTGCATACGTTAAAATGTCTCAAATAATACTTTTGGCCGGTTTGTGCAAACAAGTTCCCACATTTGAACAGCCGCTGATTGGAATTGACCGCGGTGCTGTTACAGCGATGCGTTTGGGCTGTGAGCTGTTGGCGGCAATCGGTGACTTTGATTCTATCAGTGATGCTGAGCTGCTTGAGCTTAAGGCCTATACTAAGGTGATACAGCTGAATACCCACAAGAATGAGACCGACAGTGAAGCGGCAATCAACTATGCGCGTTCGCTTGGCTATGATGAGATCATTCTTTATGGCGGCTTAGGCGGGCGTATCGATCATGAATTGATTAATCTGTCATTACTGGTTAATCAACGCAATATCACTCTGATGAATGAGCGCAACCGAATCCGCCTGATTGGTTTTGGTACCTATCATCAGCAAAGGGACTATCACTATCTCTCTTTCATGCCGCTTGAGGAATGTGTGATTACACTGAAGGGTGTTGCATATCCCTTAGATCATTGTATCGTTCATCCATGGGATACGTTTACCACCAGCAATGAAATTATCGATGAAGCAGAAATAATTGTTCATCAGGGGCGGCTGCTGATGATTGAATGTGATGATTCATGAAGGGCTAAGCGATTAGTCCTTTTCTTTTTGCTTGTCGTTTAAAAAGACTGTCAACCTAGATGTCAACAGTCAGTAACAGTATATATGAATGTTATAATTCAAAACATTTATTTATTATACCTTCACCAATAGAACCGGATACTGAAATATACATATTTAAAGTTCCATCTTTTATGAATATACATGATTCATTATTAAGCTGGGTTCCGTAAATTTTCCATAATGCATCTAAATCAGTTTTCTCTTGATATCCAGCTTCATTTTCTAATAAACTGTTGATTTTACTTTGCAGCTCATCTATGTCCAATTCCTTTCTTTTAAGAAATTGGGCATTGTCTAAAACCTGTTTTCCTGCTTTATCAATATGATAGCAAGCATAATTTTTTTTTGACTGTCCACCTACGTGATTTGCATATATTATGTCTTTTATGATAATTGTCAAAATATCACCTGTATCATAGAGTTCGACCTTGCGAGCTGTAAATACACTCCAATCATCCTTTAACATATTCAAATCATTTTCTTGAATAATTGCATTAACTTCACTTTGTAAGATATCATTTAAAAATGCTAACTCTTCCGCAAGAAAAACAATGGTTTGAACATCAGTAAATTCATTTCGCAGATAATCATCAAATATGTATACTTTATCATATATTTCATAATTAAAAATTTCTTCATCAGTTGCACTAATCGTTTCATCAATAGGATTTTCAGTATTCTGATTTATTTCCGGTATTTGATTGGAGGGCTTTTCAATAATATTGGGATTATGCGAGGTACAGCCGGTTAAAAATAATAAGGCAGTTAAAATAAGCATGTGTGCTTTCATCACAATCACTCCTTTATCAGGTTAATAAATATAAAATGCCGCCTCTTTGATGATGCAATTATAACATTTGCTTAATAGTTAGCAAATTGAAAGATAAGTTATAAATAGTTTTACTAATTATTTCTTAAATTAAAAACTGGTTTGACATTAAATACAATTTATCTTAATATTTCAACATAACGATAATGCTGTTTGCGAGGAGAAAAAAGATGGAAATTACTAATTGTTCGACAATCTATGATGTCAGAAAATTAACGGCTGATGATATAGGCATGATCTATGAGCTGTGCCACAAGAATGAACTCTTTTATGAATATCATCCGCCCTTTGTGACCACTGCCAGCATCGCTGAGGATATGCAGGCACTGCCGCCGAATAAGCAGCTTGAGGATAAGTATTATCTTGGCTTTTTTGATCAGCAGCTGATAGCAGTAATGGATCTGATTCTGAATTATCCGCAGACCAAGACCGCTTATATCGGCTTTTTTATGGTTGACAAAAAGGCTCAGGGGAAAAATATAGGTTCCAAGATAATTGAAGACTGCCTTAGCTTCTTAAAATCGATGGGTTTTGAAAAATGCCAGCTTGCGATTGATCAAGGTAATCCGCAAAGCGAGGCCTTTTGGCTCAAGAACAAATTTGTTAAAACGGGAGAAGAACGGCCTAATGCGCATTCTGCTTATGTTACGATGCTTCGTCAGCTTTGATTTTTCCTTTGGGTGTCAATTCACTGATCAGCGCCGCGCAAATGATTAATAAACCGCCGAAGAGCTGAATCGGCATAATGGCCTCATGAAGAATCAGCGCCGAAGTGAGAATCGCCGTCAGCGGGTCGATGTAAGTCATGAGCGCCGCTTTTTGTCCCGGTAATTCTTTGATTGCGGAAAAGAACAGAAAATAAGCAAAAGCGGTATAGATAATTCCGAGAATGAATAGATTCAGCAGACTGGGAAGCGTTATTGATTGGAGACTGATGCCGTTAAAGAAACAGGTGGGCAGCAGAAATACAATGGATATACTTAATTGAATCAGGGTGCGCTCCAAACCGTTGGTATGATGGATCATTTTATTTGCCAGCATGATGACGGCATAGAAAACCGCGGCGCTCAAGCCAAAGAAAATTCCCTTAAGCAACTCCGGCTGCTGATCTAAATGATTGACATTGATAATCAGAATCAGCCCAGTGTGGAGACAATGAAACAAAGCCGCTGCCGGCGGTTCATCACTTCATGGAAAAAGAGGGTACTGAACAAAATAATCAGTGTTGGTGCAAAATAGTAGCACAGCGTTGCGACAGAGACCGATACATAGTGATAAGCGCTGAACAGCATCGTCCAGTTAAGCCCTAAAGCAGAACCGGATATCAACAGCCCCAGCCAGTCTTTTCGGCATGCCTGCCAGTCGATTTTTTGATGCAGAAGCACACGCAGCAAAACCAGTGTCGCCACTGCGATGATTGCTCGATATAACGCTATTTCAGCCGATGTCAGATTGATATTCTTTACAAACAGCGACATGGTACCCCATAAGGCCATGGCGCTTAATAATTTGATTTGTGCTGTTTGCATATCATCATCTCCTCATAGTACCTTGTACCTAGTTTACCACGATGTCATACGAGCGTAAAATAAAAACAGCCGCAGCTGTCTTATTGATTATATTGACGTTCACCAAAAATCTTAGAACCGACACGGATCAACGTTGTTCCATATTCAAGGGCCCACTGATAATCATTGCTCATTCCCATTGATAAAGTATCCAGCTGATATTCCTTTTGATAGGCGGTGTAAAAATCATGAGCCTGCTGAAAGCTCCTGCGGATCAGTGCTTCATCCTCACTATGCGCACCAATCGTCATAATGCCCTTGACTTTGATATTCGCAAAGCGCTTGGATAATTCTAAGGCTAACGGTGCTTCTTCAGCAGTAAAGCCTGATTTAGTTTCTTCATTGGCAAAATTGATCTGCAGCAGCACTGGCATGCATTTATTCTGCTTTGCCGCTTCCTTATCGATGGCAGCTAACAGATGCAAAGAATCAACGGAATGGATCAGGGAAGTCAGCCGCACGGCATCTTTTACTTTATTGGTTTGCAGATGACCGATCATATGCCATTCAAAAGGATCGTTTTCATGTACCTTTTCTTTCAGCTCCTGAATCTTATTTTCACCAAAAACATGAATACCTGCCTGCCATGCCGCTTCTACTTCAGCGCGGCTGCGGGTCTTGCTGACTGCCATCAGACATACATCAGCCGGTAATTCTGATTTGATTTTCATTATTTCATCCTGTATCATAAATACCTCCGTGAATAGAAAAAACAGGTTGCCCTGTCTTATATTCCTTGTTTTTTAATGTTCTCAATGCACGAGCGGATATACGGATCTTTTGAGGTTTACCATCTACCATGACATTGACTTTTTGTAAGTTCACATTCCATTTACGACGTGTAGCACGTAATGAGTGAGAACGCTTGTTTCCGGATAAAGGACCTTTACCAGTAATTGCACAAACTTTTGACATACCGTAACCCCCTTTCAGCTTACTTGTACATGACTTGCCTAATTACTATATCATTTAATTTTTATAAAAGCAAGTAAAAGTGAAGAAAAAAATTCTGATTTTTAATAAAAAAGGTTTATTATGCTTAAAACATCACAGAAATTGATTTCCTTTTCCTTAAACCCGTCGTAAATTCTATACATTAAGGTAGATATTTGTTACAATAAAATCGTTATGGAGGATGCACGATGATTAAAAAAATACTAACAGGATTGCTGGCTTTTGCTTTGTGTGTCAATACGGCGGGTCAAGACTTGCCGATTAAGGCTGCTTCTTCACCTGATGAGGTAGCGATACAATTGCATGGCAGCGGCACATTGAATATATATAAGGATGCCAGCTGTACGGGTACTGTTTTAAGCTACATTAATATGTCAGGCAGCTATGGCGGCGATATGGCGTTGATTGAAGAAACCGCTTCTGCTTATAAGATAAAGATTGCCGGAGTGACGGGCTGGGTATCTAAAAACAGCGGGTTAACACCGTTAAGTATCAGTGAGGCTAAATATCCATCTTATTACGGGGTTAACAGCAGCGGTGAAATTTATCATCAAATCAGCGGTGATCCTACAATAAAGAAATACATGTCAACACAGGTAATGGGGCCTAAGCTTCTTATCTGAAAAGCGGTACAAATTATTACAGCTATGACGGTAATTATTTTTATACTGATTATGAGGATATGATTGAAGATTACCGCAATGATACCTTTAAGCATGCGGTCAATACGGATGATCCTTATTATAATTATTATCAGTATCTGCCGGTTCACAGCAAGACGAATCTGAGCGCTGAGGATATCAATGATTATGTGCGCAAGAGTTTGGGCTATACATCAATTCCCTCAAGCTATAAGAGTATGGGCTCAAAGGAGTCGATGCTAGTTGAATCCGGACAAGCTTTCCTTGATGTGGAAGATGTTTATGGTACCAACGCGGCATTAATTTTCGCGATTGCTTTAAATGAAAGTGCAAGCGGCCGCAGCGAATATGCGGTTGACCGTAATAATTTGTTTGGTTTAGGTGCTTTTGATGCTTCACCAACCGACGCAAAAAATATGCTTCGATTGAAAAATGCATTGAAACCTTTGCCAGTATGCATCTGAACTGGGGCTTCTTGGATTATTACGACAGCCGTTATAACGGCGGCCATGTCGGTGATAAGAACAGCGGTCTGAATGTAACTTATGCTTCTGATCCTTATTGGGGAGAAAAGGCAGCCAGTTACTATTATAAATTGGATAAATACAGTGGTTTAAAAGATTACGGCAGTGAAACAATTGCCATTCATCCGAGTGCTGAGCGGATGCCGATCCGTAAGGAGGCTTCAACAACATCCGCTTCTATCGGTTCAGTTGCCAGTGTCAGCAACCTTTCTTATGTCGTATTAGGTGAAGAAGGCAAGTTCTATAAGGTACTGCTTGATTTCCATTTAGATAAAAACCGCAATGTGATGAAGCATGATGAAAGTCTTTGGTATGAGCCGTATGATTTCAGTAATAACTATGGTTATATCTTAAAGAGTGATTTAGAAATTGTTAATGAGGGAAGCGGTTCAACCATTCCTTCCGGTTCAGATAAAGAAATCAGTTTCAGTGACAGTAATTTATTAAAAGCTGTTAATAAAGCGCTGGGCAGCACACGTTGGCAAATCAGCCGGTCACTGAAAAGAAGCGCAGACAATTACGGCTCTGACTATTGATGATGCTGTTGCATCTTTTAAAGGCATCAGTGCGTTAAGCAAGCTGACTACCTTAGTGATGAATCAAGTGCAGGCTGATGCGGATATGAGTGAATTAAGTGATCTTGGCCGCTTAAGTGATTTAAGCGTTACCGTTAAAAAGAGTGCTGACCTTGATTTTATCAGTAAATGCACTTCACTGCATAAGCTGACAATCAAGAGTGATTTCATCAGCAGCGGCGATGAATTACCGTCATTGAAGAAATTGAAAAGTCTGACTACTTTAGTTATTGACGGCGGTAAGGTGAGTGATGTATCTACATTTGAAACATTGCCGGTTACAAGTATTGAAATTATCAATCAGCTAATTGCTGTTGAATTGAATAATAACTCATTTGCAAATCCATTAAAGAACGCAAAGGGCAAGAGTATTGATTTAAGTGATGCAGATGCGAATGCGTCCTTCAGCTATGAAAATGATTCGGTTACAACCTCTGCTTCTTCGATAACGATTAATTTTAATGAGAGCTTCAGCGGTACAGTCAGCCGTTTCAGCGGAAAGCTGACAAGCGGTACGGCAATAAATGCGAATCTGAATCAGCCTGGCTGGCAGCAGTTTGATACTGAGTGGGTTTATGTGGAAAATAATGCCTTGGTTAAAGGCTGGAAAAAGGTCAGTGATACTTGGTATTATTTCAAAGAGAATGGTTTAATGGCTAAGGGCTGGATTCAGGACAGTTCAAAGTCATGGTATTATTTGGATTATACGAGCGGTAAAATGCTGACTGGCTGGCGAGCTGATGGTTCTAAATGGTATTATCTGAATCCGGCGAACGGCATCATGCAGACAGGCTGGCAGACGATTGACGGCGCTCAGTATTATCTGTCACCAATGGGTGATATGGCAGTTGGTGATGCAGTCATCGATGGTCATTCTTATACATTCACTGATAAGGGTGTCTATGTTCGTGACAACGGTGTTGTAAATGAACCTCTACCGAATGAACCGAATCCGCCATCCGATCCTATCGACCCGACATTGCCGGTTGATCCAAGTGAGGAAGCGCCCAGTGAAAATACTCCGATTGATTATCCAAAGGTACATGGGTAAATAACGGTTCTTATGTGTATCAGCTTGCGGACGGCTCAAACTATAAGGGCTGGCTGCTGGAAAACAATTGCTGGTATTTGTTGGATTATGATACGGGTGTGATGAAGACTGGCTGGGTAGCTTCAGGCTCAGTTTGGTACTATCTCAATCCGGCGAACGGCATCATGCAGCTTGGTAAGTGGATCGATGATAACGGCAGCTGGTATTATGTTGATATTACCGGTGCGATGGTAACCGGCAGCAAGAATATTGACGGTGTAAACTATACGTTTGCGGCCAATGGCGTGTTAGCAGAGTAAACGCCTGAAAGCAGCGGGAGGATTTTTGTTCAGTAAAGAAATTAAATTTGATGTCTTCTTTTATATGCTGATCTTCCTTGGCTGGGCATTTATCATTGGTGGTGAGCTGCCTTCCTTTGCTGCCCGTTATTTGTAACGATACTTATTAATTCATTGGGGTCTTAGCGAATATATGTACGATTATTAATTCAAACCGGAAAGCTGAATCTAAAAGCCTTCCGGTTTTATTTTATAATTCTTGGCGATCGGCGTCGTAAGGCTCATCTGTCATGTTTATTTGGAAAAAATTGCCATTTTTGTGAATATGTTGTACTATTCTAAATATAAGCATTAAAATAGAAACTGTATTCCTGCTGACTGAGCAGTCTATGCGCAGGCTTTGCACTTCTTTGTATATGTTTGTACTTTTTGATTGATCTTTTATCAAAAAAGCTGGGGAAATATGTTTTTCCTATTTTTAAGTCACTTGAATTATGTTATTATATTATAGAATAAAAGTATTAATAGTTAGGGGGCTTTCTAAGATATGTCGGATAAGCAAATTTATGCATCAGTCGAAATTGCCGATCATGAAGTTCGACTTGTTGTCGGCGAGTTTTATGAAACTCGATTTAATATCCTGCGTGCAGAGAAGGTTCGTTTTAATGGTGTTGAAGATAGTATCATTGTGAATGAGAGCAACGTTGTAACTGCTTTGATCAAGGCGGTTGACAACGCATCAAATATTTTAGGCTACCGGATTGAGCGAATTTTGCTGGCTATTCCATGTGTTGATGTAAAGCGCCACAGCCGCCGCGTCAATGTTATGGTTAAAAGCGGCAAGGTACGTTTAAGTGATGTTCAAAATGGCATCAATGAAGCGATTCAGTATAGCCCGGAGGAAAATCTGGAGCTGGTGAATGTCGGCTGTATTAAGTATGTCATTAATGGAATTTCATCAAGAAAGCTGCCGCTGAATGAGGTATGTGATGCATTTTCAATGGAAATCGATCTGTTTTATGCCAATAAGCGGATTCTTTATTCGTATGCCCGTTGTGTAGAAAAAGCGGGGCTGCAGATTCTCGATATCTGTCTTGACGCTTATGCAATTGCGGAAGAGGCAGCGATTTTTGAGCAGACGATTGAGAATTATATTGTATTACTGAATCTGTCTCGTCAGAATACGACACTTTCTTTATTTTCGCATGGTAAACTATTAAGTTGTGAAACATTGAATGAAGGTTATGGTTCATGGGTTTCAGCGTTGAAGGAAGATTATAACATCAAAACTGAAAATGCGGTTCGTCTGATTAAAGAAAATGCAACCTTTCAGGATGAACCTAATGGGAATCGCCCGGTTTTTATTTGGGCTGAAAATGATAAGCAGTGTACGATTACTTTAAATCAGCTGAATAAGGTGATTACACCGTATGCCCAGGCATGGATTGAGCGGGTTAATGACGCCTGTTCGCCGATTCAATCAATGGGTGAAATGAAATACATACTTACAGGTGATGGGCTGGATATTCAGGGTCTGCGTCATCTGTTTCCAAAATTAAATGCGCCGGCCAGTGTTTATGTGCCGCAGACGATTGGCGGCCGCAGCTGTTCAATGACGGTAAGCTTAGGGATGTTCTATGCTTGGCGTACATTAAATGAAATACGGCAGGATACAAGAATCTGTACAGGTCAGCAAGAGGTTGAACAAGGTATCTTGGGTTCACAAAATCAAGACAGTGAAGAACATGGCTTTACTAAAAAATTAAAAAATATATTAATGAATGAAAAATAGGAGAGAGTGAGGACACGGTTATGAGTGATTTACAGTTTGAACAGGTAGCAAATATAAAAGTATTTGGAATTGGCGGCGCTGGCGGCAATGCTGTTAACCGCATGGTCAATGAAGGTGTCAAGGGTGTTGAGTTTTATGTGGCTAATACCGATCTTCAGGTTTTAAATCGGTCGGCAGTTGAAAATAAAATCGTTCTGGGCCGTGAAGTGACAAGAGGTCTAGGGGCAGGCGGCGATCCGGAAGTGGGACGCAAAGCGGCTCAGGAAAATGAGTCAGAGATCCGTGAAGCGATGAAGGATGCCGATATGGTGTTTATCACAGCCGGTTTAGGCGGCGGTACAGGTACCGGTGCGGCACCGCTGTTTGCGAAAATTGCGAAGGAAGAAGGCGCGTTAACCGTAGGAATCGTTACGAAGCCTTTCTCTTTTGAAGGACGCAAGCGTTTGAATCGGCAACTTCCGGTTTGAGTGAACTGCGCCAGTATGTAGACTCATTGATTATCGTGTCAAACAATAACTTACTTGAAGTAATCGGACGCAAACCGGTCGGTGAAGCTTTTGAAGCTGCCGATAATGTATTGCGTCAAGGTGTGCAGACGATTACCGATTTGATTGCGGTACCGGCAATGATCAACTTGGACTTTGCCGATGTTCGCTCCGTTATGGAAAACCAAGGATCAGCGCTGATCGGTATCGGTATGGCTGAAGGTGATGACAAAGCAAGAGCGGCTGCTGAGAAGGCTATTCAGTCACCGTTGCTGGAAGCTCAGATTACCGGTGCTAAGAATGCGATTATCAATGTTACCGGTGGTGAAAATATTACGCTTTATGATGCTGATGATGCTGCGGCCTATATCCGTGAAGCAGCCGGCAATGAAATTGATACGATTTTTGGTGTTGCCATTAATAAAAATCTTGGTGATGCAATTATTGTTACGGTTATCGCCACGGGCTTTGATGAAACTGCTAATGATCCAAAAACTGCTACGACTCTGCGTTCAGCGGCTGTTAAGAAGGAACCGGTACGCAATAGTGCACCATCTCGCAGCATTGAGGATCTGGATGACGGCGGTATTCCTAACTTCTTTAAGCATTAATCTATGAGACTGCTGTATATTGATTCTTCATTTTTTCTGGAAACGCCTAAATCAACAACAATGCTGATGCGGCTGGTGAAATATCTGCAGGGGAATGAACCCGATGTACTGCTGATCAGTGTAACTCAACAGGTAGCGGTTAAGGAAGTGTTTCAAAGCTTTCTGCTGCTGATGGAACAGGTGGATCTGCATTTGATGGTATCACCGACCGGATTCATCTTGGCAGCATAAATGGTGAAATCAATGAGTTTTATGCAGAGATCAATGGCATTAAGCTGAAACCTAGTGAAGGTTCGGCAGTGGAGCTGATTGCTGAGGGTGATGATCTGAAGATTCAGCGTATTTATCTTGATTTTATGTATGAAGATAAGCGGGCGATTAAGATTCTGTCAGAAAAGGATTTGGAAGCTTTTCTAAAGAAGTATCTGTCAGTGCCTGTCAATCCTAAGAAATATTCATAACTGAACGGTTGATCCGTTCTTTTTTTTATATGAAATGCATAAAGTATCTGTAAAGGAGCGTGAATATGGCTTATCGAAACAGTATCAAGGAAATAGCGGTACTGACGGATACCAATCTCAATCATGGTTTAAGTCAGTCCGAGGCGGAAAACGATGGCGCCGATGGTGCGAATGAACTGGTAGAGGAAAAAAGGAAAGTCCGATCAAAATCTTTTTGGAACAGTTTAAGGATCCGATGGTAATTATCCTGATTATCGGTGCGGCATTGTCCGTAACATTGGGTGAAGCGATGGATGCCTGTATTATTTTGTTTGTGATTATTATGAATGCATTGATTGGAACAGGTCAGGTACTGAAGAGTGAGAAGGCATTGGCGGCATTGAAGCAGCTGATTCATCCGACCTGTAAGGTCATTCGTGACGGTGTGCTTACGGAAATTAACAGCAGTGAGTGTGTGGTTGGTGATCTGATTGAATTTGAAGCAGGTGACTGTATACCCTGTGATTTGCGATTGATTTCTACAACGCGCTTAAAACTTGATGAAAGTCTATTGACGGGTGAGAGTGAACCGGCGGAAAAAAACGAGTATTTTGTGGCTGATGGGCCGTTGGGGCCTGCAGATCAGCGGAATATGGCATTTATGTCTACATATGTTACAAGCGGCAGAGGACGGGGTATTGCGGTACACTGCGGAATGGATAGTGAAGTAGGTAAGATTGCTGCCCTGCTGAATAAGGATAACAATGAAATGACACCTATGCAGCGAAGAATGGCAGAGATGGGCAAGATGCTGGGCTTGCTGTCAGTCGTGCTTTGTGCCGTGATGTTTGCGGTTGGTGTTATACAGGGCAAGAATATTTTTGATATGCTGCTGCTGGCGATTTCTTTAGCGGTTGCAGCAATTCCGGAAGGTCTGCCGGCGGTTGTGACCATCGTTCAGGCAATGGGTGTCACCACAATGTCCTCACAAAATGCGATTGTACGTAAGCTGCATGCGGTGGAGACTTTGGGATCGGTCAGTGTTATTTGTTCAGATAAGACGGGGACGCTGACACAGAATAAGATGAATGTTGTATCTACTTATTCTGACCGTGAATTTGACCGGCCGGTAACTAAGGAATTTCTGACGATCTGCGCGCTGTGCAACAATGTTGAGACACGCGGTGACTCGCTGTTAGGTGATCCTAGTGAAAAGGCGCTGGTTGAATTTGCGCAGCATCATGGCATCGTGAAGCAGCAGCTTGAATGTTCACAGATCCGCATTGATGAGATTCCTTTTGACAGCAGCCGTAAAAAGATGAGTACGATTCATGAGGTGGGCCAGGAGAGGGTTGTCTATACGAAAGGCGCCGTTGACCGCATTATCAATCAATGTACCCATTTATTGGTAAATGGTCAGAAGGTGATGATGAGCAGCTATGATAAAAAATGTATCATGGAGGCTAGTAAAATCATGGGGCAAAAGGCACTTCGTGTATTTGCCTTAGCGATGAAGTCAGCGCACACACTCCGTGAGGATACGCTTGAAAAAGATTGTACATTTGTCGGTCTTGCCGGAATGATGGATCCGCCGCGGGAGGAGGTAGCAGAAGCGATTGAAACATGCCGTAAAGCACAGATCAAAGTCGTGATGATTACCGGTGACTCACCAATAACCGCCTATGCGATTGGTCATCAATTAAAGCTGGTAAGCCGGGAAGAGGATGTCATGAGCGGTGATGAGATTGATACTCTGAATGATGACCAGCTGCTTCAGGCATGCAAGCGGGTGAGAATTTTTGCCCGTGTATCCCCGGAGCACAAGGTAAGACTTGTCGAAAGCTTTAAAAAGAACGGCGGTATTGTAGCGATGACAGGTGATGGCGTGAATGACGCGCCGGCATTAAAAAGCGCGGATATCGGTATCGCGATGGGGGAGAACGGCAGTGATGTGTGCAAGAGCGCCAGTGATATTTTATTGACTGACGATAACTTCAAAACAATTGTCACGGCTGTGGAGGCAGGCCGAAATATTTATTTGAAAATTCAAAAGGCGGTTTATTATCTGCTTTCCTGTAATCTGGGTGAGATCATGACTCTGTTTCTGGCTGTCCTGTTATTGCCGCATGGCGTGCCGGCCTTGTGTGCGATTCAGATTCTGTGGGTGAATCTGGTAACAGACGCTTTTCCGGCTCTGGCTTTGGGTGTAGAACCGGATGACCGTCATGTTATGGAACAAAAACCCCGTGATCCAAAGGAGAGTCTGTTTGCCCATGGCGGTTATGCCTTTGTTGTATGCAACGGCTTATATATCGGCACGATTTCATTAGTAGCATTTAAATATGGACTCGCGCACAGTACGGTGATGGCGCAAACCATGGCCTTCATGGTGCTGTCGATGTCACAGCTGTTTCATGCAATGAATTGCCGTAATGACAAGGCATCAATGTTCAGTATCGGTCTATTTAAGAATAAATGGCTGATTCTGACAATCATTGTTGGTTTGGCACTGCAAGTATTTGTCTGCCACTTCCCGCCGATGAATCTCTTGCTGAAGACGATGCCGCTGGCTTTAAAAGAATGGCTGATCGTGTTTGGTTTATCAGCCAGTACCATGGTTATTAATGAGGTCAGCAAGCTTTTTAATCATTAATTGTGGTAATTGTATGTGATTTATGCTAAACTATCAAAGAACATAGGTCTTTAATGAAATCCTGAGAGGTTTCAAAGGCAAAAATCGTGATTTTTTTGCCAAAGGTTCTATGCTTTTGATAGGAGGAAAAATCATGGTAGAAAGAAAAAAATAATCTGTTAATTGACGTGAATGAAAAGCCAAAGCCGGCACAATGGGCGCTGCTTAGCTTTCAGCACGTCTTTGCTATGTTTGGGGCAACGGTATTAGTTCCGATCATCACTGGTTTTCCGGTATCGGTCGCATTATTTGCTTCAGGTATTGGTACGCTGATTTATGTCCTTTGCACAAAAGGAAAAGTACCGGTATATCTTGGTTCATCATTTGCTTATATCTCAGCGGTCTTGATTGCAAAGGAAGCAATGGGCGGTGATGTCAGCGCGGCTCAGACAGGCTTGATCTTAGTGGGTTTGATTTATGTAGCAGTTGCCTTAATCGTTAAGGTTATTGGTAAGGATTGGATTGACAAGCTACTGCCGCCAATTGTAATCGGTCCGATGATCGCGGTAATCGGCTTAGGCCTGGCGGCTAACGCGGTCGGCAATGCTCAGTTTGTAGAAGGCGGTGACTGGCGCGGCATGCTGGTGGCAGTAGCAACCTTCATCATAACTGCTTTGGTATCTACCAAAGCAAAGGGCTTCTTTAAAATCATACCTTTCCTGGTCGGCATCATTTGCGGTTATCTGATTGCTTTAGCGGTGGGTATCGTTGATTTTCAACCGGTGAATGACGTATTGGCAAGCGGTAAGATTTTCTCGCTGCCGCAGTTTATCCTGCCGTTTAAAGTGGGGAATTTCGATACATATCAGCTATATTTTGGACCGGAAACATTTGCTTTGCTGCCGGTAGCCATCGTTACGATCTCTGAGCATATTGGGGACCATACGGTACTGGGCAAGGTCTGCGGACGCAACTTCTTAAAAGATCCGGGACTTGACCGCACCTTGATGGGTGATGGCATCGCAACTGCGGTTTCAGCTTTTCTGGGCGGCCCGGCAAATACGACTTATGGTGAGAATACCGGGGTTATCGGTATGACTAAGGTCGCTTCTGTTTATGTAACGAGCGGTGCGGCGCTTATCGCCATCTGTCTGTCCTGCATCAACATTGTATCAGCACTGATCGAAACAATTCCTAACCCGGTGTTGGGCGGCATGAGCATCCTGCTTTATGGTGTTATCGCCAGCAATGGCCTGCGGGTTTAATCGATAATCAAGTAAACTTTGATAAACAACGCAATCTGATTATCGCATCAGCAATGCTGGTAATCGGCTTAGGCGGCGCAGTATTGCCAATGGGTAAACTAATCACTTTATCCGGCACGGCATTGTCAGCCTTTGTCGCGTCGTACTTAATCTGATTCTTCCTAAAGAAGATTAAATATCTATGCCTGAAATCATCATCGGTTTCAGGCTTTTATATTACTCAAATTTACTTTAAATATTAATCAGTTTACTTATATCTTATTGCAGTACAATATTTGCTTTTGAAAGAAGAATACGATGGACTGGATATCCTTTCGCGATGATGATTTTTCACGGTGCTATATTCATTTTCAGTTTCTATCGTTTAAAAATCATGAGATTAGTAAAATCACTGAAAAAAGCTGCTAATACAGGGAATTAGGAATAGATAGATGAAATGGATTTATTAAGTTATCTATGATTGAAAGAGGAAAGACTATGAAAATATTTTATCAAAGACGCTAATGATACGATGATTCCTACCCGTATGAAGGGTGGGGTATACATGTTCATATTGAAGAGTGCTTGAGTGTGAACATGAGTGCTATCAAACAGGATGATCATACAGATTTCAATTTATTTGTACAATAAAAAATGCACTATCACAACATAGTGCATTCCTTTATTTATAAGATAGAAATAAACATTTCTTCGTAGCTTGGTACCGGGAAGTTTTCTTTAGAAATCTCACTCTCAATGCGATCTACGGCTTTACGCAAACTGTGACGCGCCGATACGATTGTTTCAAATGCATAATAACCTTTTTCACGATTTGTCGCGCTTTTGCTGACGGCTGTAAGCAGGTTATTTAATTCATCATAGTGTTTTTGAACATTGCCGAGTATTTCTAAGAGCGTATTGATTTTAGTTTCATAGAAAGCATTTTTAATATTCAAAGACGCGTATGCATCGGAATAGAATTTGATTTCCTTGATCAATGCCGGCAATAAGGTTTTTTAGTCATTGCCATCAGTGTATTTGATTCAATCAGAACCTTCTTATAATACTGTTCATAGAGAATGTCCGCACGGGCTTTCAGTTCAACCTCAGAGAGTACTTTATTACGCTCAAACAAACCGATTGCTTTATCGCTGACTAATGATTCTATAGAATAGATATATGCAGGAATATTCGGCAATCCGCGTCCTTCAGCTTCTTTGATCCATTCTTTTGAATAACCGTCTCCGCTGAATAGAATGCGTTTATGCTCACGAATAACACGCTGGCAGATTTCTAAGGCCTTATCACGTACATCCTGAATATATTTCAGCGGTTCAAGCTCATTGGCAAATTCACTGAGACTATCCGCAACAATTGTGTTTAATACAATGTTTGTAGTAGCAGCGGAAAGGGATGAACCAACCATACGGAATTCAAATTTATTACCGGTGAAAGCAAAAGGTGAAGTACGGTTGCGGTCACTGGTATCTTTTGGTACATAGGAAAGGTTACTGATTGAGAAAGGTGTTGTTTCGACATTATGCTCGATTTTTAAGCTCTTTTCAAGCTGGAAAAGGATTTGTTCGAGTTCCTGTCCCATACAGATGCTGATGATTGCGGCGGTGCTTCATTAGCTCCCAAACGCAAATCATTATTAATATCTGAACTGGCCATTCTCAATAATTCAGGATATGTGTCAACGGCTTTGATAACCGCACAGACAAAAAGCAGAAAACGAATATTTTCATGTGGCTTATCACCTGGTTCTAATAGATTTTGACCATCATCGGTAACCAATGACCAGTTGTTGTGCTTACCGCTGCCGTTAACGCCTTTAAATGGCTTTTCATGAAAGATACAAGCCAGATCATGCAGATCCGCTACCTTTTTCAATACATCCATGATCAGCTGATTCTGATCTACTGCGATATTAGCATCGGCAAACAACGGTGCAATTTCAAACTGGCAGGGAGCCGCTTCATTATGTTCTGTTTTGGCATAGATGCCTAATTTCCATAATTCTACGTTGACTTCTTTCATAAATGCTTTTACACGGTTAGGAATCGATCCGAAATAATGTTCAGCAAGATCCTGCCCAATCGGCGGCACATTGCCAAATAATGTACGGCCGGTATTGATTAGATCACTGCGCTGCTGATACAGCTTTTTATCAATTAAGAAATATTCTTGTTCCAAACCGACCATGGCGGTTACACGCTTGATATCTTTATCCTTAAAAGCGTTGACAATGCGTGTCGCTTCTTTATTTAAGGCTTCTAAAGATTTTAAAAGCGGGGCTTTTTTATCTAATGTCTCACCGTTATAGGAAACAAAAATAGTGGGGATACAAAGAATGTTATCGCGTACAAAGGCCGGTGATGTACAGTCCCAATACGTATAGCCGCGGGCTTCAAAGGTAGCACGCAAACCGCCGCTGGGAAAGCTGGAAGCATCGCCTTCACCCTTGATCAGTGATTTGCCGCTGAAACGGGAAATTGCCTGATAGTCACCAGGTTCTACAAAGCATCATGCTTCTCAGCGGTATTGCCGCTCATTGGCTGGAACCAATGTGAATAATGGGTAGCCCCTTTTTCCATTGCCCAAATCTTCATTGCATGTGCAATGGCATCAGCTGTATTACGATCTAAAGCGTCTTCCTTACGGATCGCTGTTTTCCATTTAGTATAAACCGGATATGGAAGTCTTTCCTTCATGACCGACTCACTGAAAAGATTAATTCCAAAATCATCAAAAGGATGTTTATCATTCATAAGTTTGCTTGTCCTCCAATAGTTAGAATATACGGCATCATATCAAAAAAGTAAACAAAAAATTGATTAAAATTTATGTTTTATTGATAAAATGAGAAAAAAATGACAAAAAAATCAATTTAAAAATCATAAAATCTGAATTAAAAGCCAAATTGGTATTCTTAGTTTAACCCACATTTTTATAGTTATATCCATTGAATGAAGACACAAATTGGGATATAATAACAATAAGGGTAAAATAAGGAAATACGTTAAAGTATATTCCTGGAAAGAGGTTAATATGAATTTAAAAGGAACTAAAACAGAACAAAATTTAATGACTGCATTTGCGGGTGAATCTCAGGCTACAAATAAGTACACTTATTATGCCAGCAAAGCCAAAAAGGACGGTTATGTTCAGATTTCCGACTTATTCATGAAAACAGCCAACAATGAAAGAGAACATGCGAAATTATGGTTCAAACTGCTTCATGACGGTATGCCTTCAACAGTTGAAAATCTAAAAGATGCAGCAGCCGGTGAAAACTATGAATGGACTGATATGTATGCTACTTTCGCTAAAGAAGCAAGAGAAGAAGGGTTTACTGAAATTGCTGAAATGATGGAAGGTGTTGCGAAGATTGAAAAGCATCATGAAGAAAGATATCGCAAATTATTAGCTAATATTGAAGGTAACGTAGTATTCGCTAAAGATGGTGTAGTTGTTTGGGAATGTCTGAACTGCGGTCATCTGCATGTAGGCAGTGAAGCACCTGAAGTTTGCCCGGTATGTAATCATCCAAAATCTTATTTCGCATTGGACGCAGAAAATTACTAAAATTGGAAATCCGGCTCATAACCGGATTTTTACTTTGTGAAAAGCTAAATTTATATTGATTTAATTTTTTTATTGTGTAGAATAGAGGGTACTTGTAGTAGCATTGAGTAATGCCTAGAAGGGGATGTGTATGAACTTTATACAAGAAAAGTTATCAAAAATGCGAATTTCACGTAAAATAGCCTTAAGCTTTGTGGTGGTTATCTTAATGGGCGCATTTTTGCTGACATTGCCAATCAGTAATCGCGGCTGGGCATGGCTGAATCCATTGGATGCCTTATTTACTGCAACCAGTGCAACATGTGTGACCGGGTTGGTGACTAAGGTAACAGCTGATCAGTTTACGATGTTTGGACAGCTTGTCATCCTGCTGATGATTCAAATCGGCGGTTTAGGCTTGATGACAATTGTCGCTATCTTTATTATTCATTTAAAAAGCCGTCTGTCATTGAATGACAGACTGATGATGAAAGAGATGCTGAACCAGGACTCTTTATCTGATATGCACAATTTTATTCGCAGTATTCTTCGGTATACGTTAATCTTTGAAGGCTGCGGCGCCATTTTGCTGGCCATTCGCTTCATTCCGCAATATGCGCCTGAATATGGAATTGTCAGAGGAATATTCAACTCGATTTTTATCTCGATTTCGGCATTCTGTAATGCGGGTTTGATACGATGAGCGCTACTTCGCTGATGCCGTATGTCGATGATCCATTAGTGAATACCGTGGTGATGCTGCTGATTGTTTTAGGCGGTCTGGGTTTTGCTGTTTGGTTTGATTTGCGTGATCGTTTCAGAGATATGCGCAATGGTAAATTTACGCCGTCACGATTTTGGAAATATTTATCTTTGCATACTAAGCTTGTCTTGCTTATGACTTCGTTTTTGATTGTTGTACCGGCAGTGCTCATCTTTTGCGTGGAATACAATAATCCGGCGACATTAGGTGCTTTATCAGTACCCGGCAAGCTGCTTGCGGCTCTGTTTCAGTCGGTGACACTGCGTACGGCAGGCTTTGCATCTCTGGATATCGCGTCTTTGCATCAAAGCACTAAATTTCTGATGATTATTTGCATGTTCATCGGCGGTTCACCGGGCGGTACGGCAGGCGGTGTTAAAACGACAACGATTGTGGTGCTGGCGCTTCTGGTTTTAAATCAGTTGAAAAACCGTGATGAGGTTGTTGCGTATAAGCGTTCAATCACACAAGGTGTGGTGATCCGTTCCGCGATGATTTTATTTATCAATTTATTCTCGCTGGTGATCGGTTTGTTTATACTGACCTTAAGTGAAAAGGCAACTTTCTTACATTTGTTCTTTGAGGCAGTATCAGCAATGGCAACCGTCGGGCTTAGTGCCAATGTAACGCCGACCTTGACGGTTGTGGGAAAAGTGGTTATTATTTTATTGATGTATATTGGTCGTATCGGTGTTATCACACTGATCATTTCGATTATCAGAGGAAAAGGCAGTGCCAGAAGACGCTGAGTTATCCGTCTGGTCATGTAATCGTCGGTTAGGAGATCTAAATGAAAAAGCTAAATAATCGTACATTTGCAGTATTGGGGTTAGGTATCTTTGGTTCAACGGTAGCTAAAACATTGAGTGAATATAACTGTGAGGTTATCGCGGTTGATTTGGATATTAAATGCGTTGACCGCATGGCGGATATCTGTACTAGCGCTAATCAGGGAGATATTACAGATTTGGAAACGCTGAGAGCCGCCGGTATCGGTGATTGTGATGTTGCTGTCGTAGCGGTAGGGTCGCATCTTGAAGAAAGCATCATGGCAATCATGAATCTTCATGAGTTAAAGGTGCCATATATTGTTGCGAAAGCAAAAATAAACGCTATATGGAAATTCTGAAGGCAATCGGCGCGGATAAGGTCATTCGTCCGGAGAAGGAAATGGGTGAGCGGGTCGCCAAGAGTCTGCTGAGTCAAAATATTGTGGATATGATTGATATCGATGATACTTATTCAGTTGTTGAAATGAACGCACCTAGAAGCTGGGTCGGAAAATCGCTGATTGAGCTAGATGCCCGCCGTAAATTTGGCATCAATGTTTTGGGTATCCGCAAAAGCAATGAGTCTCGATTGAGTATTTCACCTTCCGCGGAATATGTGATTGCTGCTGAAGATCATTTGCTGGTTATCGCTGAAATGCAGACATTTGAGAAGTTTGAATTTATCAATAATATTTAATCTATAGATTTAAGATCAGAAATCTTTTGAATTAAAGCAAAGGAATTCTGATTTTTTTGATGTTGAAAAATGGTTAAGAAACTGATTTTGAGAGGATTGGAGTAAAATTAACAAGATAACACACTTACTGCATACAAGGTATAAAAAATAATAAGTACAAATATATGAAATACGCTGTTGATTGATAATATCAATTTTACAACAAAAACAAAGCTGAAGTTGAAAACCTCAGCTTTGTTTTTGTAAGTTCTTTCCGCAGCTTAATTATTTTTATACATTTTAGACATGTCTTTCACAAAGCGGCTCATCAGCGGCAAATAGGTTGCAGCCATTAAGACTGCGGCGCCGACAGCGGCGGTTTTGCGCTGCTCCTTCTTAACACTTAAACCAATCAGAATGCCAATCGAAGCAAGACATAATTTTAGCTGCCCCATTTCGGTAATGGTCATCGTTTTGATATACGCATCGGCACAGCTGAATAATTTTTTCATATACTGTCCTCTCTTTCTGCTTTTAGTATAGCATAGTTATTTATGATTGGCGCATCTTTTAGGGCAAGTACGTTGACCTGGAAGGGATTGGAAAACTATAATTATTACATTGTAAAGAAAGGGTACAAATTATGATAAGTAAACATGAATTTTCCGCAATTCGGATACCGATTGAAACGGATAATCCAGCCATTGTGAGAAATGAAGAATTATGTATTAAATGCGGTCAATGCCGTAAAGTATGCGAAGAGGAAATTGCAGTTGGCAGAATGTATGATTTAGCGGCTACTAATGATACAGCGGTATGCATCCATTGCGGTCAGTGTGCGAATGTCTGTCCGGTTAACTCGATAAGTGAGGTGGATGATACATATAAGATCAAACAGGCAATGCAAGATCCGTCAATGCGGATCGTTGTTTCAACATCGCCTTCAGTGAGGGTTGCCTTAGGCGAGGAGTTTGGCATGCCGGCCGGGACATTAGTGGAGGGCTTAATGGTTGCGGCTTTGCGCAGCTTGGGCTTTCATTATGTTTTGGATACGAATTTTTCAGCTGATCTGACAATTATGGAAGAAGCGGCTGAACTTGTGAAGCGAATCAGCACGCATGGTACTTTGCCGCAGTTTACGAGCTGCTGCCCGGCGTGGATTAAGTTTGTGGAAACCTTCTATCCGGAAATGCGCGATCATTTATCAAGCGCGAAAAGCCCGATTGGCATGCAGGGGCCAACGATCAAAACTTATTTCGCGCAGAAGCAGAAGCTTGCCGCAGATCGTATTTTTAATGTAGCGCTGACTCCATGCACTGCTAAAAAATTTGAAATCAGCCGTCCGGAGATGAACGCAGCTGCTGATGAACTGGATGATATAAATCTGCGTGATATGGATGCGGTGATTACTACCCGTGAGCTTGCCCGCTGGCTGAAGGCCGAGGGTATCGATCTTAATGCGCTGAAACCTAGTGAATATGATTCGTTTATGGGACCAGCATCGGGAGCTGGCATTATCTTCGGCAACACCGGCGGGGTTATGGAAGCGGCAATCCGCACAGCATACTGGATGCTTACTCATGAGAATCCCAAGGCGGATCTTGTGAAGCTGACACCGGTTCGCGGCATGGCTGGTATTCGTGAAGCCAAACTTGAAATTAACGGTATACCGGTTAGGGTAGCGGTCGTTCATGGAACTGAGAATGCCCGTCAGCTGATGGAAAAAATAAAAGCTAAGGCAGTCAATTATGATTTTGTAGAAGTGATGACATGCCGCGGCGGCTGTATTGGCGGCGGCGGTCAGCCTAAGAGTGCCGTACCGATGAATGATGAGATCCGTCAGGCACGTATTGATTCACTGTATCAAAAGGATGCGGCCAGCGCGATTCGTTTTTCTCATGAAAACCCGCAGATTCAGGCAGTATATAAAGAATTCTATTCTGAGCCTTTAAGCGAAAAAGCTGAAAGGTTCCTGCATACTGAATATGTAGACCGCAGCGCGATATTGAATGGCGTGCATCCTAAGATAGAAGATATACTGCCACAAGCTGAACCGGCATCTAAACCGGCGACACGCCGTTTTAAATGTATGATCTGCGGATATGTGGCAGAGATGGATGAGCTGCCAGAGGATTATAAGTGCCCGGTTTGTTTCCAGAGCCGAGAGATGTTTGAAGAAATCAAAACCTCTGAGCCGCAAGCTGAACCGGCATCTAAACCGGCGACGCGCCGTTTTAAATGTATGATCTGCGGATATGTGGCGGAGATGGATGAGCTGCCAGAAGATTATAAGTGCCCGATTTGTTTCCAAGGCAGAGAGATGTTTGAAGAAATCAATTAAAAAAACAAGGCGGAAAATTCTGCCTTGTTTTAATGATTGCGGTCGTAGATAGTTTTCAGACCTTTAAATGTTAAATCGGGATCATAAGTATCGATCATTGCTGTGTTGCTGCAGATGATGCGGCCTAAACCGCCAGTCGCAATCACTTTCATGTCGCTGATGCCAAGCTCTTTCTTAAACTGCGTGATGATGTACTCGCATTGGCCGATGTAGCCGTAAACTAAGCCTGCCTGCATTGATGTGATTGTATTTTTCGCAAGAATCGTATCCGGCTTTTTAATTTCAATTTCCGGCAGTTTGGCGGCCTGTGTCCATAGGGCTTTGGCGCTGATTTCAATGCCGGGAGCGGTAATGCCATATTGAAAGATACCATCTTTGCTTACATAATCATAGGTAGTGGCGGTGCCAAAATCGATGACTAGTGCGTTGCCTCCATAGGCTGCCATACAGCCTGCCAGATCGACAATGCGGTCAGCTCCCACTGAACGGGGATCATCGGTACGAACGGAAATGCCGGTTTTTAAACCGGGACCAATGATGATCGGTTCTTTATGAATATACTTGCGGATACTGTTGGTAAAGGCATGCATCACCTTAGGGACCACTGAGGAAATGATTACGTCTTCAATCGTGTTGGCATGAATATCAAAGGCATGCATGAAATTAATCAGATTGCTGCCATATTCGTCACTGGTACGAATGGTTTTGGTTGTCAGACGGAACGTTGCCTTGATTGTATCCTCATCAAAAAAAGCGATGGTCATATTAGTATTGCCGATGTCTACTGTCATTAACATGGTTTATTTCTCCTTTAAATGGGCTGCCGCAGTTTTTAATATAATCGCTGCGCAGTCATCTTTGCTCATCAGATCATAGGTTTTTTCCTCTGTTTCAGAGAGAATGGTAATGCGGTTGGTATCGCCTTGAAAACCAGCGCCGGATTCACAAATGGAATTAGCTGCGAGCAGGTCACAATTCTTTAAGGCGCGTTTTTTCTGGCGTTAGCCAGTACATTTTCTGTTTCCATGGCAAAGCCAATCAACAGCTGATGTGTTTTATGAGCGCCGCACCAAGCTAGAATGTCTTCGTTTTTTACCAATTGCAGTGTCAGTGTGTCACTGGCCTTTTTTATTTTTTGCTGTGCCGGCTGTACACAGCGGTAATCACTCACTGCCGCGGCTTTGATTACAATATCCGCTTCATCAAAATGTGTCTTGATTGCTTCTGCCATGTCGGCGGCGTTCGGCGTGTGAATCGTTTTGATGAATTGCGGCGGCTGAACACTCATCGAGGCGTGAATCAGCGTCACATCAGCACCCATGCGCTGTGCCTGACGTGCCAGCGCACAGCCCATCTTGCCTGAGGAATGATTCGTGATAAAACGTACAGGTCGATGGCTTCAATTGTAGCACCGGCGGTGATGATCACTTTTTTACCAGCTAATTCATCACTGCTATTTAAACATCGATCAATGGCTGCCTTCAATGTCTCAAGATCTGCCAGCTTGCCCATGCCGGCATCACCGCATGCCAGATGGCCGCTGACCGGCTCAATGATCTGAATGCCATAATGCTTCGCCAGCTTCAAATTATCCTGTGTGATCGGATTTTGATACATGGCGGTATTCATTGCCGGTGCAATCAGCTTCGGACACTGACAGGCAAGAAAGGTTGTCGTCAGCATATCGTCTGCCTGACCATGAACAATTTTCGCAATTACATTGGCGGTAGCGGGGCGATAATGAAGCAGTCAGCTTTTTTCGCAATGCTGATATGCTGAGTTGATTTTTCAAAACGATGATCAAAGTATCCACCATAACAGTATGATTGGTCAGTGCTTCAAAAGCCAGCGGCTGAATAAATTCACAGGCATTTTTAGTCATGATTACCTCGACATCAAGATCGAGCTTTACTAAGTCACTGACCAGCTGAACGGCTTTAAAAGCTGCCACACAGCCGCTGATGCCGACAACTACACATTTACGCATGAGGTACTCCTTTCAAAAGCGGTTTGATCGCTTTATATATCGCGGATACAAGAATCAGCGCCAAGATTGCTTCCAGGATCCCGTTAGTTGTAATGGTTCCCCAGATCACTCCCATCAGCGCGTCATAAGCAATACCTTTCACCGCTGCATAAGCCGGGCCGAAGAAGATATAAATGCCTGCCAGAACTAAGATCGTATTGCATAATGAACCGATTATGGCTGCGGCAGCGACTGCAATAGTTTCATTGACTTTCAGCTTTTTCAAGCCGAGCATGATTAACCCTGAGCTGACACCGATTAAAATTCTTGGTACAAGCGCCACAAGCAATGAATTGAAATTGCCGTGTAATTCGCCAAATGAATAAAAGGGAGTAAATACAAAGCTGACCGGTGTTGGTGTGAGCGTATTCATCACCACGCTGGTTAAACCAAAACAGCGCCTAAAACAGCGCCTTCCTTCCATCCGCAGGCGACGGCGATTAAGATTACCGGGATATGAAGGGTTGTCGCTTTCAGCGGTCCGATGGGAATATAACCCAGCGGGGTAAGCATAAGGACTAGCTCAAATCCGATAAAAATACCCAATAAGGCCATTCTGCGTGTTTGCATTTTATTTTTCATCATAGTCTCCTTACTGTCACTCTTATAAAGATGCAACGTAATAATGCGCATACATTATAAAACAGACTGATTTAAGTTTCAAGAAATAGTGTATAATTATTGTAAAGGAAGTGTTTTATGCGTAAAAGATACTGTTGGGGAATTGTGACCGTCGCCGTGCTTATTTTAATATGGGGCAATTCAATGCTGCCGGGCAGCATTTCAGGAACAATTTCTTCTGAGGCATCGCAGGGAATTCTGAGTGTAATTTATAAGCTGATTCCTAATTTGCCTTTCGATTTTGACAGCTTTCATTCCTTCATCCGCAAAGCTGCTCATTTTGGCGAATATGCTTTGCTTGGTATTTGCTTCTATCAGTTTGTATGTACTTATCGCATAAAGCATCCGCTGATTTATACTTTATTGTTATGTGCCGGCTGTGCGTGTATTGATGAATTGATACAGGTATTTACACCCAATCGTTTATCAAAGCTGAGTGATGTGATGCTTGATAGTATCGGTGCTTTTTGCGGCATGGGTTTATGTCATATAGTTAAAAGGAGGATGAATGATGCAAGTAATGGATGGCAAAAGAATGCGGGAAGCTGATGCGATCGCTTTAGAGGAATATCAGATTCCGACGCTGCTTTTAATGGATCGCGCAGCTGATGCGCTGATGAAGGAAGTTTTGCGCTGGCAGGCAAAGCGCGTTTGTATTTTATGTGGTTTGGGCAATAATGGCAGTGATGGTCTGGCATTAGCGACGCAGCTGCAGCGTTTTACGGATGTTAGTGTCAGTGTTGTCATGCTGGGCGAGGGGAATCAGATGCCGTCGGATGGTCAAGTTTATTATCAGATCATGCGCGCCTTGAATATCCGCTCTTTTATCCAGCCGGGTTTAGAGGATCTGCGGCTCTTGCTTCATGAGTCTGAGCTGTTGGTGGACTGCTTGTTCGGCACGGGGTTGAACCGCGGTATTGACGGTTTATTTTATGATGTGATTGAAAGTGTGAATGCCAGCGGCAAGCCGGTGATCAGCTGTGATATTCCCAGCGGTATTCATGCCGATACGGGGCAGATTTTAGGCACGGCGGTTAAGGCACAAGTGACGGTTACTTTTCAAAATCCTAAGCTGGGTCTTTATTTAGAGCCGGGCAGTTTATACTGCGGGGATATCGTTATTGCGGATATCGGCGTACCGAATGTGGTAATTGAAAGGTTGAAAAGCGGCTTTGATTTATTAGATAAAGAGCTTGCACACAGACTCTTGCCGCCAAGACGCGTAATGCGAATAAGTATACATGCGGGACAGCACTTTTAATCGGCGGTTCAAAAGGGATGAGCGGAGCTCTGCAGATGTGTGTAAAGGCGTGTCTTTACAGCGGCTGCGGTTTGACGACTTATGCGGCGCCGGCCTGTATTATGAATGCGTTGACTTCCTCACTGCCGCAGGCCATGAGCCTTGCTGTTTCCGATAAGCAGGGGCATTTTGATAATGAATTTTGTGATGAACTGTTTAAAGCGGCACAGAATGCGGAGGTGATTGCCTTTGGCTGCGGAGCGGGCCGCAGTGAGGATGCGGAGCGTATTCTGGAACGGCTCTTGCTGATTGATAAACCGCTGATTATTGATGCTGATGGTCTATGGGCGTTAAGCCGCCGGCTGCCGCTTTTAAAGAAGCGCCGCAGCGCGACGATTCTGACACCGCATATGGGCGAGATGCAGCGGCTTTGCGCTGTCGATAAGAATGCTCTGCAAAGTGATGTTTTGCGCTATGCTTTTGATTTTGTGAACGAGTATCCGGTGACTTTGGTATTAAAGGGCATGCGCACCTTGATTTTAGAGAAGGGCCGGCTGAGAATTAATACGACGGGAAATGAGGGGTTGGCAAAGGGCGGCAGCGGTGATGTACTCTGCGGCATGATTACCGCGCTGATGGCCCAGCAGAAACAGGCATTTGATGCCGCTTCTTTAGGTGTCTATCTGCATGGACTTGCCGCTGATCTGCAAAGTCAGCACACGGCGTTTTATGCAATGACAGCGAATGAATTGATTCAAGGAATTTCTGATGCATTCTTTGCTGTTATGGATGATTAACAATAATGACAGGTTTCCGAAAGGGCCTGTTTTTTCTGATTGATGACAGTTTAGTCATTCATTTAGATAAATGTCTAAATGTTATTGACAGTGAGTCAGCTCTTCTCTATACTGAAGATGACATGGAGGTGAGAGGCTTGAGTTTTCAGGAGACATTCAAAGCATTATCCGATCCTACCCGCCGCGAGATCTTGGAAATGCTGAAGCAGCATAAAATGAGTGCCGGCGACATTGCTTCTCATTTTAATGTGAGCAACGCGACGATTTCGCATCATCTAGCTATCTTAAAAAGTGCCGGTTTGATTGATGATGAAAAGATTGGGAAATATATTTATTATGAGATTAACTTAAGTGTTGTTGAGGAAATACTCGGCTGGCTGGCCGGTTTGAGCGAAACGAGGTGATAAGATGAAGATTAAATTTAACTGGCGCCTAATGCTGCTGCCATTCATTAATTTAGCTGCAATCCTTTGTCTGCTGCCATTTTTGCCTGAACAGATACCAATGCATTTTAATTTTCAATGGGAAATTGATGGCTATGGGCCAAAACTAGCGTTTCTGCTGATGCCGCTTTTGCTGATCGGCTTGGGCTTGCTGTTTCAGCTATTGCCGCACATCGATCCTTTGGGCAAGAACTATGCGAGATTTCAAAAAGATATGATCATTCATTCATTGCCCTGTCATTGTTTATGATTGGTACTGAACTGATTATGATAATGGCTGCCGCTTCGATCGATTTTATAAAACCGGATCTTTTATTTCAGGTACTGTTTGGCTTATTATTTATGTTTTTGGGCAATATCTTCCCTAAAATCAAACACAATTATTTTATGGGAATTAAAACACCGTGGACCATCAGCAATGAAGAAAACTGGACGATGACGCATCGTTTTGGCGGCAAACTATGGTTTCTTGGCGGTTTTCTTGCCATATTATTCATTGTGCTGCCCAAAGAGCTGCGAACAATTGCTTTATTGGTTGATCTGATCGGTATGACTTTAGCGCCGATGATTTATTCATATATTTATTTCAGAAAGACAAGAGGATATGAAAATGCTTGAAATTAAAAATTTTTCTAAGAGTTATGGTGATAAGAAGGTTGTTGATAATTTGAATCTGACCGTTGAAAATGGTGAGATATTTGGTTTTATTGGTCATAATGGTGCCGGCAAGACCACAACGATTAAAAGTATTGTGGGCATTCTTGAGTTTGAAGCCGGTGATATCTTAATCGACGGCAAATCGATTAAGAATGATGAAATGGCATGCAAGCGGATCATGGCCTATATTCCTGATAATCCGGATATTTATGAATCCTTGACCGGGATTCGTTATCTTAATTTTATCGGTGATATTTATAAGGTGGATGCAAGGCTGCGGGAAACTTTGATTCGGCAGTATGCGGATGCGTTTGAATTAACGGCCAATCTGGGTGATGTGATTGCTTCTTATTCACATGGTATGAAGCAGAAGCTGATGATCATTTCCGCATTGATTCATCAGCCGAAGCTGCTGATTCTTGATGAACCGTTTGTTGGCTTGGACCCTAAGGCTGCGCACATCTTAAAACAGCTGATGCGGGAGCTGTGTGATCAGGGAGGATCAATATTTTTCTCAACTCATGTTTTAGAGGTGGTGGAGAAGCTTTGTGATCATGTCGCAATTATTAAGAATGGGTCTATTATTACTGAGGGAAGCATTGATCAGGTTATGGGTGATCAAAGTCTTGAGGAAGTATTCCTGGAGCTGACGGATCATGAGTAATTTTATAAATCTTGTAAAGCTGCAGACGAGGAATTTATTATTCAGCAGTATCAGGCATACAAGAAGCAAGGGAAAACAAGCAGCAGGAATGGGCTTTTTAGCTTTATGGTGGTTACTTTATTGGCGGTGTCCAGCTTTTATTCAATAACGCTGCTGAATGCGCTTCAGGGAGAAGAGAGACAGCTGGCACTTTATACGATGGCTTTGGCAGCTTTTGTATTGCTTCTGGTTTTTGCGGCATATAACAGCGGCAATCATCTCTTTGGCAGCAAGGACTATGATCTGCTGCGTTCAATGCCGATTTCTAAAACGGCGCTGGTTGCCAGTAAGCTGCTGTCGTTTTTATCTCTGCAGTATTTCTATGCCTTGTTTCTGCTGATGCCGGCAATTCTGCTTTATGGTTTATTTACAGGTCAGTCATTGCTTTACTATCTGGGCGGGCTGGGTATGTTTTTAGTGCTGCCGATGCCGGCGGTGGTTTTATCAGCGTTGTTTTCGCTAGTGATCGGTTATGTCTCCAGTCATTTTAAATATAAGAATTTAGTCAGCAATCTTTTAATGATGATCTTTATCGTGTTGGTCTTTTTCGGTTCTTTTATGATTCAGACACTGGTTGGCAGCGCTGTTGATGTACAAGAAGTCATCCGCAACATGCAACTTTATCTGCCATTTTTTGGCTTAATGGTGAAAGGCATGATTGAGGGAAGCCTGATGAGTTATCTGCTTGGCTTATTATGCAATGTCCTGCCTTTTTGTATTTTTTGTGGTTTTCTTTGCCAGGCATTTTACGACCATTAACAGCCGTTTGAGAGGCAGCTATCGTGAGAAAAATTATAAACTAACTAAGATTAAACAAAGTTCAAGTTTTAAAGCACTGCTTATGAAGGAGGCTCGCCGTTATTTCGCCTGCGGTATCTATGTGATGAATACGGCTTTTGGACCAGTTATCATGCTGGGTGCCTCTGTTTTTGCCTTATTCAGTAAACAGAGCTTGATGGCAATCATGAATGAACTGCCGCCGGAACTGACTTCGCAGATCAGTGTGATATTGGCACTGGGAATGATTTTCTTAATTGTCATGAGCTGCACAACGAATTCATCAATATCTCTTGAGGGCCGGCATTTATGGATCATCAAGTCATTGCCGGTCCGCACTGAGGAAATTTTTGCGGCTAAGATTGCGCTGAATCTGATGATTCTGATCCCGGCGGCAATGCTTTCGGTTCTGCTTTTGGCACTGTTGTTTTCATTAAATATCGCAGAGCTTTTATTACTGCTTCTGTTATGTGCAGTTACGGCATTCTTTACAGCTGGTTTTGGTTTGATTGTAAACCTTAACTTTCCGCGGTTTGATTGGGTGAGTGAGACAACGGTCGTGAAGCAGAGTATGGCGTGCATGATCAGTATCTTTGGCGGTATGATTCTATCCGGTATCATTGCCTTTATATCGATTCAAGTGATTGGCAATACACCGGTGACTGTTTATCTGCTGATTTTAAATTTTATTTTTTACCTTATTGGATGTAGTTTGTCTGCTTTATCTGAAAAAGGTCGGCGTAGCACAATTTAAGCAGTTATAGAATGCAGTGCAGAATAGATGCAGCAAATCAGTGATCCAAAGGATGTAAGGCGGATCACAGAAATTCTGAAGTCAAAGAATTGAATTGTTATGGGAGCTGGAACGGCTCCTTTTTGTTTTACTAAACACCCATTATGCATGGTAGGATATGAATTAAAATGCTTTCTTTGATCGTATAAAACGGCAAGTATGTTAAAATAGAGACACTGGAGGGATTCTATGGAATTATTACTATATATATGTTTGATTGGGATTGCGGTGCTGGCTGTCTTGCTGTTTGTGCTGCATCTTGGTGATAATAAAAAAATGCGGCGATGATGGCGGAGCTGAAGCTGATGAAGCAGGAGCTGAGCACATCAACGCAGAATCAGGTAAGCAGTCTGTCAACGGTTTTGTCTGATTCGCAGAAAACTTTTATGGAGCTTCAGAATATGCGGCTTCAGGAGCTGAATCAATCGATGAGTTCGCGTCAGGATGTTTTAGCGGCCAATATCAATACGCTGATTAAACAGATGGATGAGCGGATGCTGAAGGTTAATGAATTAAATACTGCCAACAATGAGCTGGTGCGCCGCCAGCTGTTTGAAACAAGCAGTCAGCTTGAGGAAAAGGTGAATGTGCTGACCCGTCAAAATGAGGAAAAGATGGAACAGATGCGTACAACACTGGAACAGAAAATTACGGAAATGCAGGCAGATAACGGCAAGCGTTTGGAAGAAATGCGGGTTACGGTCGATGAAAAATTACAGGATACGCTTGAAAAGCGTATTTCTAAATCATTTCAGCTTGTGTCTGAGCGTTTGGAACAGGTTTATAAGGGACTTGGTGAGATGCAGACGTTGGCAGCCGGTGTCGGTGATTTGAAAAAAGTACTTGGCAATGTGAAAACCCGTGGTATTTTAGGTGAGATTCAGCTGGGGGCAATCCTGAAAGAGATTTTGGCACCTGAACAATTTGAAGAAAATGTTGCGACCAAAAAGGGCAGTAAGAATGTTGTTGAGTTTGCGATTAAAATGCCTGCTGATAATGATCGTTTTGTGTATCTGCCCATTGATTCAAAGTTTCCAAGCGAACCTTATGTAAAGCTGTTGGATGCCTATGATACCGGTGATAAGGAACAGATTAACGCGGCAGGTAAGCTGTTGGATACAGCGATTAAGCAGAATGCCAAGGATATCCGTGATAAGTATATTGATGCCCCTAATACAACGGATTTTGCGATTATGTTTCTGCCTTTTGAGGGCTTGTATGCGGAGGTCGTTCGCCGTGGTTTGATCGAAGTGCTGCAGCATGACTTTAAGATCAACATTGCCGGACCTACAACGATGGCGGCTTTATTGAATTCATTACAGATGGGCTTTAAAACACTGGCTATTCAAAAGCGTTCCAGTGAGGTTTGGGATGTGCTGGGAGCCGTTAAGACAGAATTTGAAAAATTCGGTGATGTTCTTTCAAATACCCAAAGCAAGCTTGATCTGGCACAGAAGGAGCTTGATAAATTGGTGGGTGTACGCACGCGTCAAATCCAAAAGCGGCTCAGTTCAGTCACCTCGCTGGATGAATCAGCTTCAGCGCAGATGATCGAGAATACGATGCGTTTGCCGAGGAAAGTGAAGAATAAAAATGGGCATTGTGAATGCAGGCGGTGTTTAGATGGCTTATACTTAAGATAAGGAAAAAGGAGAAATGCGATATGGTATTTAATAAATTAATTAATGGTGTGCAGATTAGCGCCAATGAGGAAATGAGTGATCAGGATTGCCGCAATTACATCGAATGGGCAAGAAAGAAGAATCCCGGCCATGTCATTGAATCGATGAATCTTGAATTTGACGGTGAGGATGTCGGAGTCGAATATAAGATTGCGCCAGTGCCTTTTGAAAAGATTCGCCGCATTACTGGTTATTTGGTAGGTACGTTGGATCGGTTTAATGATGCCAAAGCGGCGGAGGAACACGATCGCGTTAAGCATACAATTTAAGGGAAAAGAAAAAATGCGCAGATCAAGATGTGCGCATTTTTATATTCAGATATTATTTTTGGCATTGCTTAATAAAACTCTTAAACAGATTCAGCTGATCAGGCTCATGCGTCAATGCTTCAGGATGCCATTGAACGGCCAGAATGTTATCGGCTTCAATAGCTTCAATGTAGCCCTCGCTGCTGAAAGCGGCGGCTTTTAAGCCATCACCCAATTGATCGATCACTTGATGATGCAGAGAATTGACTTTTGTGCTTTCACCAAAGATTGAGGCTAGCTGACTGTCCTTAACGATCGTAACTTCATGAGTTAAAACATGACGGTCAGCATGTTGGCTGTGGTTGGGGATGTCTTGAATCAGCGTACCGCCAAAAGCTACATTTAATACTTGCAGGCCCCGGCAGATTCCTAATATTGGTTTGTGCTGCTGCATAAACGCTTGAATAAGGTTTAAGTCAAGTGCGTCAATTTCATCAAAATAATCCGTCACCGAGGGATCGGGCAGCTGATGATAGAGCGCGGGGTTTAAATCAGCGCCGCCAGGCAGCAATAAGCCGTCGCATGTTAAAGCGGCTTGATTGGCCTCCATTAACGGAAAGATGGGAACGCCCAGGGCATTAATCTTCTCCAACATGTATAAATAATCAGTATTCGCATAATGATAGGTATAATCTTTGTCTTTCATGCAGCGTACTGCCACAGCAATTTTTGTTTTCATTTGTTCACCTCAGATATTTGTATTTTATCATAAATTATAAGAGGATAAAAGCTTTTAACTATGTTATAATAACCTCGAAGAAATTGGAAATGAGGCGTTTTATGAAAGAGATTCAATGCCCAAAATGCAATGCGCTGATTCAGCTTGATGAAGCGGGAGGCTGTACTCATTGTCATTATGAGTTAACTGCCAATGATATTGTAAGCAGATTGTTTGATGATGAATTTTTCACGCGGCTGGCACTGGATGAAAAGCATCCGCTGCGCGAGGGATATGCTTATTACTTTGATGGCAATCTGAAGAAGGCAGAGCCGCTTTTCAGTTCTGTCGATATGCGGGATAAAGCGTTTATTTATGCTTATTTCGGGCGGATGTTATGTGTCAGCGATGGATTTGAGATTAGTTTTGCGCCTTTTGAAGAGCCTTATCAAAAGATGATGCAGGCCGTATTGAAGCAGACTAAAAATCAACCGGAAGCGGCATGGCTGAGTTTCATTTTAAATCGTTATCTGATGAAAAATAAAGCCCTTTATGATGAACAGCTTGCGAAGATTGCTATGCTTAAGCAGCAGCAAACAGCTGAAATAAATGCGAAGGAAAATGAACTGCGTTCTTTAGAGCTGAAAAAGGCTGCTAAGATACAAAAGAAGCGTGAGCAGCTGCCGGCTCTTAAATGGGGCGTGCTGCTTGGCATATGGCTGCTTGCGGCAGTGTTGTATACGTGGGGCTTTGTGGCTGGCAAAGCGTCGTATTTTACATTGATCATTGCGATACTTGTGCCTTATACATATTGTCTTGCGTTGATTCCTTTAATCAGTTATGCCAATAATGAAAAGAAGTTTTATGGCTTTTCTTTGCTTTTGTTAGTGCTGCTATATCCGACATATTTTGCGGCAATGCTGATCGGGATGCTGATTCTGAATGATTCAGCGCTGTTTTCGCTGACAATATTTCAGGAGCGTTTTATTGATTTATGCGGTACTTTTAGGTATATCTTCCTTCGTTCAGTTCATTGTTTTCGTTCTGGATGAAAATAAGCTGCATAAAAAAATGGTTAAGTATACGCCGGCAAACAGCTTTAATGTCAGTTGTGATCAAAGTGCGCTGACACTTTGTGAGGCTGAGGCGTTGGTTATGGATAAATGGTTAAATTTTGATAAGAAGGAGAACCTATTATGAGTAATGTATATGAAGAAGCATTAAAGAAACATGCGCAGTGGCAGGGAAAGATTGAGACTAAGGTTGTCTGTGAAGTCAATAATGCGGAAGATCTGACTTTGGCCTATACGCCGGGTGTTGCCCAGCCATGCCGTGAGATTCATCAGGATCTAAAGAATGTTTATAAATATACCGGCAAGGGTAAAACGGTAGCGGTTATTACGGACGGTACGGCGGTATTGGGCTTGGGTGATATCGGACCGGAAGCGGCTTACCGGTAATGGAAGGCAAATGTGTACTATTTAAGCGGTTTGCGGATGTCAACGCGGTACCAATCTGTCTCGATACAAAAGATCCTAAAGAGATCATTGCTATCTGTAAGGCATTGGCACCGGCATTTGGCGGTTTTAATCTTGAGGATATTTCAGCCCCTCGCTGTGTTGAAATTGAGAGAACTTTGAAAAAGGAGTTAAACATTCCGGTTTTTCATGATGATCAGCATGGAACGGCGATTTGTGTAACTGCCGCTTTGATCAATGCTTTAAAGGTCGTGAATAAAAAGGCTGAAGATATTACAGTTGTCGTGAGCGGCACGGGGGCGGCAGGTTCTTCGATCATTCATATGCTGAAGGATTTCGGAGTGAAGGAAATCTACGGCTTTAATATTAACGGTATTGTATTGAAAGCGGATAAAGAGAACTATGATTTCTTAACCCAGGAGCTGTGTGAAATCACAAATTCAGGGAATAAACGGCTGACGATGGCGGAAGCTTTAAAGGAAGCGGATGTTTTTGTAGGTGTCAGCGCTCCGAAATTGCTGAATAAAGAAATGGTTGCCGGCATGAAGCGTGATCCGATCATTTTTGCGATGGCGAATCCTGAACCTGAAATCACAGTTGAAGAGGCATTGGCCGGCGGTGCCCGCGTTGTTGGTACAGGCCGCAGTGATTTCCCTAATCAGGTAAATAATGTGTTAGCTTTCCCCGGTTTATTTAAGGCGCTTTATCGGTGCGGGCAACTAAGATTACGGAGGAAATGAAGATGGCGGCAGCCAGAGGTATTGCCTCTTTGATCAGCAATGAAGAATTAAACGAAAACTATGTTATACCTTCTGCTTTTGATCCTAGAGTTGCAGATATGGTAGCAGCTAAGGTAGCGGAGGTTGCACTGGCAGGCGGCGTTGCCCAAAAAGCAGAGTAAATCTGCTTTTCTTTTAAGAATGGAGAAGTTATGGAAATTAAAGATGAATTGACAGGCTGGTATCGGCAGCATCACCGTAAGCTGATTTTCAGGGAAAGCGGTGATCCATATGCGATTTGGGTAAGTGAAATTATGGCCCAGCAGACGCGGATTGATACGATGCTGGCCTATTATGAGCGTTGGATGAAAGACTATCCCACGATTGAGGCATTAGCGTCATCACCAATTGAAAAGGTATTAAAAAGCTGGGAAGGGCTTGGTTATTACAATCGTGCCCGCAAACTGCATGAAGGCGCAAAAATGGTCGTGCGTGATTATCAAGGTCAGCTGCCTGCAAATCTTGAGCAGCTTCGAGCTATACCGGGAATTGGCAATTACACAGCGGGTGCGATCGCTTCAATTGCTTTTAAAATGCAGGCGCCGGCTGTCGATGGCAATGTATTGAGAGTAATCTCAAGATTGCTGCTGATGGCGGATGATATCAGTTCGCAGAAAACACATAAAAAGGTTTATGAGCTTGTGTATGATCTAATGGCTGACAGTGATCCTTCAGACTTACACAGGGCTTGATGGAGCTTGGCGCATTAATCTGTACGCCGCTGGCATGGAAGTGTGAGCAATGTCCGCTAAAAGCGAAATGCCAAGCGTTTGAAACTGGCAGACAGGCTGAATTTCCAGTTAAAAAAGCCAAAAAAGCACCTTCGGAGATTGATTTGATCACTTTAATCGTACCTAAAGAAAATCAGCTGCTGCTGTGCCGTGATTGGCAGGATGGTTTGATGGAAGGCTTTATGCGGCTGCCGCAGTTTACGGAGTTAAAAACGGAGCATCTCAAACATCTGATGAAGAAAAAACATGTCTTTTCACATCGGGTTTGGCATATGGATGTATATCTTGCGGATGCCTCACAAATTGAATTAAAGCCCGGCTGGGAATATGTCAGTTTGGACCAATTAGACAATCTTTCAATTGTGACCGCACATCGTAAAATCATTGATCAATACAGGAGGAAATATCTATGAACTTAAGTAAGCTTCAGGAAGCAATGCGTCAACAAGGTTTAAATCAACTGATTGTTGCTTCACCCAAACAAATTGATTATTTAATAAACCGCCGCTTTGAATGCGGTGAACGGCTGCTGGTATTGGTTGTTAAGCCTGATCGAGCAGTTTTAGTACTGAATGAGCTGTTCCCGATCGATCCTATCAATGGTGTTGAACTGGTAAATTATAATGACTGTGATGACGGTGTTAAGGTAGTTGCTGATTTGCTTGATCCGGGTCATGTCGGTGTTGATGGTGAGTGGCCGAGTGCGTTTCTAATTCGTTTGATGAAGCTGTACCCAGAGCTTGAAATCAGTGATGAAACAGATATAATCTCAGATCTTCGGGCAATAAAAAATGCTGATGAACAGGAAAAGATGCGTAAGGCTTCACAGCTGAATGATCAGGTGATGCATGAAGTCAGAAAACTATTGAAGGCAGGTGTGAGTGAGGCAGAGGTTGCCGCTCAAATTCATGATTTGTTTGTCGCTATCAGCGGTGGTGATGAGAGTTTTGAGACGATTGTCGCATTTAAAGAAAATTGTGCTGATCCGCATTGTATGCCGGGGAATAAGGTATTGCAGGCAGGAGATAGCATCGTCATTGATATGGGCTGTAAGTATCAGGGATACTGTTCAGATATGACAAGAACCTTCTTCATTAAAGAAAATACGATGAAGGAAGTTTATGACCTGGTATTAAAGGCAAACATGGCTGCGAAGCAAGCAGTGAAACCGGGTGTCAGATTCTGTGACATTGATGAAGCAGCTCGCCGTGTAATTCGCGATGGCGGTTATGGTGAATATTTTATCCATCGCCTTGGTCACGGGATTGGCATGAGTGTGCATGAACCTTATGATGTGAGCGGCAGCAATGAGCGAATCGTCAAAGCGGGTATGTGTTTCTCAATTGAACCGGGAATATATTTGCCTGGTGTGGGCGGTGTGCGCATTGAGGATTTGGTGCTGGTAACTGAGGATGGCTGTGAAGTGCTGAATCACTATCCGTATGATATTGAAGTGATTGATTAAATAAAGGGATAAAGCATTTGCAGATTGATGCTTACAAATAAACAGCAGAAGGTATTTTAAACTCTGCTGTTTTATTATTGATGACGTTTTGCCAGTCCCTTTTTTGAATCAGTGCTTCCTGCAAAAGTGATGAAAAGTTTATATTCTCCGTTTCTGCCAATTGATTCAGCCATGCGGGAAGAGTTATATTTTTTCTGATAGATTTTGTGCTGTAAGTTTTGGCCACGCATCTATATCGATGCTGATCAATGCGGTATAGGTATTCTCACTGGTTTTATATTTTAAAATATCTGAGGCAGACGGCGGCATAATACCACCTATCGAACCATTGCTTTAGGCGTCATAGGCTTATAAATTCCTCAGCTTGTCTTATAATTATATATACACATTGCAAAGAGGCGATATTTTCCTTTCTACCATTAATTGCACTTATAAATAAGCATTAAAATATAATTACTCTAACTCTTTTTAAATTTTGATTATCATTGACATTGGACATGTTTAGCAGTATAGTGATTCCATAATAAGCAACTTATTATCATTCATGTCCGGCAATATGAATGCGAACTCTATTATGACATGGCTGTGCTATAATCATTGCACACAGATTTATCTGACATGTCCGCTGATGGTCTAACTGTACTGAAGGAGGTAAGTATCATGATACAGGTGGAGCATCTAAGTAAATCATTTAAAGTAGTAAAGAAGCAATCAGGCATGATGGCTTCTTTTAAGTCGTTGTTTCATCATGAAACTATGACTGTCAAGGCGCTGGATGATATATCATTCAACATTAAGAAGGGTGAGAGCATAGCGTATATCGGCCTAACGGCGCCGGTAAATCTACAACCATCAAGATTATGAGCGGTATTCTGACACCGGATGAGGGGTCGGTATCAATTAATGGCAAGGTGCCATGGCTTGATCGAGTGGATTATGTCAAGGATATCGGTGTTGTATTTGGTCAGCGAAGTCAGCTGTGGTGGGATGTTGCGATTATTGACTCTTTCAATTTATTGAAAGACATCTATTCAATTGATGAGCAAGATTATAAACAGCGTCTTGACGAGTTAAGCGAGCAGTTAAAGCTTAAGGATCTGCTTCACATACCTGCCCGTCAGCTTTCATTGGGACAGCGAATGCGCTGTGAACTGGCAGCCTCTTTACTGCATGCACCGTCTATTTTGTTTCTTGATGAGCCGACGATCGGTCTTGACGCGGTCTCTAAGCTGGCTGTGAGGGAGTTTATCTTAAAACTGAATCAGCAAAATGAAACAACGATCATTTTAACAACGCATGATATGCAGGATATTGAAGCGCTTTGTCAGCGGGTACTTTTAATTGGTAAGGGGAGACTGCTGTATGATGGCACACTTGATGAATTAAAGAAGCGGTATGCATCTGAGAAACAAATTTCTATTCTCTATCAGGGAGAGCTGACAGTACCCGAGCATTGCCGTTTAATCGAAACAAAGGACATGCTGCCGCTGATGTCAGCCGTATTAGAAATTGATACCCGGCTTACAAGCAGCGCTGCAGTAATGAAAAAGCTTACGGCAGTCATGGATATAAAAGAGTTTTCAATTGCCGAGAAAAGCATCGATGAAATTGTCGCCTTGCTTTATCGGCAGTTTGAGATTCTTTAGAGGTGAGCGATGAAACAATATATTGCTTTCTTCAGAATCCGTTTTATTAATTTTCTGCAATATAAAACAGCTGCTTGGGCTGCCGTCGGTACGCAGTTTATTTGGGGTATGCTTGAATTAATTGTATATAGTGTTTTCTATGATGAAGGAATCGGGATCTTTCCGATGGATTTTCAGGCATTGGTTGATTATATTTGGCTCAAACAGGCATTTCTTTCCTTTTTTGCTTTATGGGTATTAGACAGTGATATTTTAGAATCCATCCGTGATGGCAGCGTCGCTTATGAACTATGCCGGCCAATTAAACTATATGAAATGTGGTTTTCTAAATGCAGTGCTTCACGGCTTTCTAAATGCAGTCTGCGCTCTATTCCAATCTTATTAGCTGCCATGCTTATACCAGGACGATTCCGTATGAGCCTGCCTGCTGATTTGCAGCTTTTTTGCTTGTTTATCGTTTCAATGGCAGCGGCTTTACTCATTATCAGTGCCTGCTGTATGCTGATTTATGCCATTACCTTTTATCTATTGGCACCCAATGGCATTACGTTAGTGATATCTTCACTGGCAGATTTCTTATCGGGTGCGGTTATTCCGCTGATGTTTTTCCTGAACCGCTGCGCAGGATTGCTGAACTTTTGCCCTTTGCTTCGATGCAGGATTTGCCATTGCGCATCTATGGCGGCGAATTAGCTTATAAGGAAGCTGTCCACGTCATTTTGCTTCAGCTCTTTTGGGCGATTGTATTGATTGCTTTAGGAAAATGGCTGCTTAAACAGGTGCTTAAGCGGGTTGTTGTGCAGGGAGGTTAGTATGAAACTGTTTTTTCGATATTTTCTGATGGAATTAAAATCAGCGATGGAATACAAGCTTTCCTTTTTATTAGTGGCGCTGGGTCAGTTTTATAGTTTCTTTCAGTGCTTTTTTAGGAGCTGTATTTTTGCTTCAGCGTTTTACAAGCATAAAGGGATACAGCATGGAAATGATCATGCTCTGTACGGCAAGTATTCTTTTACAGTATACACTTGCGGAGTGTCTGGGCCGTGGTTTTGATAACTTTCCCTCGTTGGTAAAAAGCGGGAAATTTGACCGCATTCTATTAAGACCGCAAAATACAATGCTTCAGGTGATGGGCAGCCGTTTTGAATTTACCAGGATCGGCCGGCTGCTTCAGGCGGTTATTTTGATGGCCGCAGGATTAAACAGCGCGAATGTGGTATGGAGTATCGGCAAGATCATGATGCTGATTTTTATGATGATTGGCGGTATCTGTTTGTTTATTGGTATCTTCATCATTACCGCGGCTTTTTGCTTTTTTACGATTGAAGGGCTGGAAATCTTCAATGTATTTACTAACGGAGCCGTAGAATTTGGGAAATATCCCATTGCTGTTTTTGGCAAGCGTATTCTTCAATTCTGCACCTATATCATACCTTATGCGCTGATTCAATATTATCCATTGCTTTATCTTATGGGAAAAAGCAATCAGACACTTTTGATCTGGGTACCGTTATTAGCCTGTCTGTTTTTGCTTCCGGCGGTACTGATTTGGCAATTTGGTGTTAAACATTATAAATCATGTGGTTCATAAAAGACAAAAGGGGTTGGAGCCGGCAGACCTTTTGTATACTATAAAAAACTGCCGCATCTTCGGCAGTTAATTAGCATTTTAATCCTTTAATGTATTCAGCAGGCCGCCTTTTATCAGAAATTCAGCCTGTTGGGCGGTACATGACAAAACAACCATAAAACTGCGGCCTTTGGTTTTGTTCATGACTTCTAATGTTGTGTCACCTTGAATCGCATGCAGATTTTTAAATTCTAATTCATCCATTTCATCAATCATGTCATAGTCGGCTTCATTTTTAAACAAACATGGCAGAATACCAAAGTTATAGAGATTGGCCTGATGAATGCGGGCGAAGCTTTTCGCAATCACTGCCTTGATGCCAAGATACATCGGTGCTAATGCGGCATGCTCACGGCTGGAGCCTTGTCCATAGTTGCTGCCGGCAATGATAAAGCCGCCATGTTCTTTAATGCAGTCATCATGGAAGGCCGCTTTTTGATTCATGAAGCAGAATTCAGAAATTTTTTCAATGTTGCTGCGGTAAGGAAGCACTTTAGCACCGGCCGGCATAATGTCGTCAGTGGTAATGTTGTCACCCACTTTAATCATGACTTTTTACTGATTTGATCAGGCAAGGCTTCATTTTTCGGCAGGGCTTTAATATTGGGTCCGCGGATGATTTCCGCATTTGGATCACATTGCGGCTGAATCAATGAACGGTCATCGATTGTGTAATAAGGTAAATCTTCGGCAGGTTCAAAATCCATCGTGCGCGGATCGGTAATAACGCCCGTGATAGCGCTGGCAATGGCGGTTTCACATGATACCAAAGCGACACTGGCGCTCAAGGTACCGCTGCGGCCATAGAAATTGCGGTTAAACGTTCTCAGTGACCAGGCATTGCTTGCGGGTGATTGTCCCATACCGATACACGGTCCGCATGTGCTTTCTAATAGACGGATACCGCTCTTAATAATATCGGTTAGCTTATTGTTTTCTGCCAGCATGCTTAATACCTGCTTTGAACCCGGTGAGAGGGAACAGCTGACATTTGGCGCGATGGTTTTATTCCGCACGATATTGGCAACGGTGCATAAATCAAGATAAGAGGAATTAGTACAAGAACCGATTGCGACCTGCTGGATCGGGCGGCCTGCCACCGAGGCGACTGTAACCACATTATCCGGTGAGTGCGGCAAGGCTATCATAGGTTCTAATTCATCAAGATTAAGTTCGATGATCTGATCGTAGCTGGCATCCTGATCGGCTTTGATTTCCTCAAATTCATTTTCACGCTGTTGTTTCTTCAAAAATTCCAAGGTACGCTCATCACTAGGGAAGATGGAGGTTGTGGCGCCTAATTCAGCACCCATGTTCGTAATGGTAGCCCGCTGCGGTACGCTTAAGGAAAGCACGCCGTCACCAAAGTATTCAATGATTTTACCGACCCCGCCCTTAACGCTTAATAGCTGCAGGACTTTTAAGATGATATCTTTGGCAGCCACTCCTCGCGGAAGCTTACCGCTGAGCCGGATGCCGATAATTTCAGGCATAGTTAAGGCAAAGGGTCTGCCTGCCATTGCTGCCGCTACATCCAGACCGCCGGCACCGATGGCCAAGGCACCCATGCCGCCGGCTGTCGGTGTATGAGAATCCGAACCCAGCAGCGTCTTGCCCGGTCTGGCAAAACGTTCTAGATGCACTTGATGGCAGATACCGTTGCCAGGTCTTGAAAATATGATGCCGTACCGATTTGCGACACTTTGCAGATACTGATGATCATCGGCATTTTCAAAACCGCTCTGTAATGTATTATGATCAACATAGCTGATTGAAAGCTCAGTTTTAACACGATCAATGCCGATGCTTTCCAGCTGCAGATAAGCCATTGTACCGGTAGCATCCTGAGTCAGTGTCTGATCGATGTGAATCGTAATTGGGGAACCCTTTTTCATTTCTCCGGATACCAGATGTCTGGCTATGATTTTTCACTTACTGTATTCATCTTCTCATTTCTCCTCTTTTTCAGAACTCATTATAGCATGATTGGTATTGAATTGAAACTATAAATGTAATATAATGAAACAAATGTGAAAACTAAGAAAGTGGTGTGGAAATGAATCGTGAATTAGCAGAAATATTTAAACAGTCAGTCAATGACAATGCTATTGAAAATGGTTTATACAAAATTTATGAAGTAAAAAAGGGCTGCGCAATGAGGATAGCACCGGAGTGCTGGTTGGATTGACGAAGATCGCTGATGTTGTGGGTTATAAACGGGTTAATGGTGAAAAGGTCGATGATATCGGCCGTTTATATTACCGTGGTTATGAGATTAAGGATCTGATTGACGGCTTGGATTTCAGTGAGCATCATGCTTTTGAAGAAGTCGCTTTTCTCATTCTTTTCGGAAAACTGCCTAATGCTTCAGAATTAGCGCTTTTCATGAGCTATCTGCAAAGTCATTACGCATTACCCAAGGACTTTTTAGAACTAAATATCTTACGGATGCCGGGCAAGAATCTGATGAATAAGGTTCAGCAGGCGATTTTAATGCTGTATGGTTATGATGAAAACAGTGATGATACAACAGCGATGAATACGCTGTTTCAGGCTTAAATATTATTGCCAAAATGCCGGCGATCATTTCTTATTCCTATCAGGCTAAACGTCATAATTTGATGATGAAAGTCTGATCATCCATCAAATTGATCCGCATTGTACGATTTCAGAAAGCATTCTGCGGCTGATCCGCAGTGATATGCAGTATACAGATACCGAAGTGCGGGTGCTTGACTGCATGCTGATCCTGCATACCGATCACGGCGGCGGCAATAACTCAACCTTTACCAATGTCGTCATTTCATCAACCGGCACAGATATCTATTCAGCAATCAGCGGCAGCATTGGTTCATTAAAGGGGCCGCGTCACGGCGGTGCCAGTTTGGCAGTCTGTCAGATGATGAGCGCGGTCATAGATGAGATTGGCTATCAGGCTGATGATGCCTCAATCAGAGTTATTGTCGAGCGGTTGCTGGATAAAGATTTCTTTGATCACAGCGGCTTGATCTATGGTATCGGTCATGCTGTTTATACACTGAGTGATCCGCGTTCTGAAATTTTGAAAGAAAAGGCTTATATGCTTGCCGAAGAAAAACAGATGACGGAACAGTTTGATTTCTATAAGCGGTTTGAAGAAATTGCGAAACAGTGTATTAAAGAGCGCAAGGGCAAGAGTGTTTCCAGTAATATTGATTTTTACAGCGGTTTTGTCTACAGCATGCTGAATATTCGCAGGAGCTTGTCAGTCTGCTGTTTGTAACGGCTCGGATCGTCGGCTGGCTGGCACATAACATTGAGGATAAATGTTATTGTGATAAGATTGTCCGTCCGGCAACTAAATATGTTGGGGATACAAAAAATTTGTTAAAATTGAGGAGCGATAGAATGAAAAAAGTAACATTGTTTAAAGGCGACGGTATCGGTCCGGAAATCTGCACTCAGGTGGTAAGGATCGTTGACTCTTTGAAGCTGCCGCTTGAGTTTGAACCTTATGAGGTTGGCGCTGAAGAATATGAGCGTCATGGCGCGTTGATACCGGCAGCAGCTTTTGCGTCAATTGAACGCAACAAGGTAATTTTAAAGGCACCGATAACAACCCCGATCGGCAAGGGATTTCGAAGCTGTAATGTGCAGCTGCGTGAGAAATATGATCTTTATGCCAATATCCGTCCGGCTAAAAGCCTGCCTAATGTTAAGACGCCATTCGCTGACGTAGACATGGTTATTTTCAGAGAGAATACGGAAGACTTATATGTCGGAGTTGAAAAGCAAATCGATGAAAATACCGTTCATGCAACTAAAATTATTACTCGCCGCTGCAGTGAGCGAATTATCCGCGCTGCTTTTGATTATGCCAGAGAGCATCACCGCCGGCGCGTCAGCTGTGTGCATAAGGCAAATATTTTAAAACTCAGCGACGGTTTGTTTCTAAAGGTGTTTAATGAAATCAAAGAAGAATATCCTGATTTAGAGGCAAACAGCTACATCGTCGACAATGTCTGCATGCAGATGGTCATGCACCCTGAGAAGTTTGATGTTTTGGTTATGCCTAATCTCTATGGGGATATCACTTCAGATTTAGCCAGCGGTTTAATCGGCGGTCTGGGACTCTTGCCAAGTGCAAATTTAGGTAATGAATACGCGATGTTTGAAGCTGTTCATGGATCAGCACCCGACATTGCCGGTAAGAATCTGGCCAATCCGACCGCACTCTTATTATCCGCCTGCATGATGTTGGATTATCTGGGCTATCATGATGAGGGTGAAAAGGTTCGCGCAGCTATTAACCGCGTATTGATTCAGGGGGAAGTTTTAACTCAGGATCTTGGCGGCAGCGCGTCAACGAGTGAATTTACAGATGCAATCCTTCAAACACTTCAAAACGCATAAGAGAGTCAATGGCTCTCTTTTTTCTTACAGGTTTATCGGCAATGCGTAAGGAGTGAGAATCAATGTTCATGAATAAAATGGAATCGTTTACAAAAAAGTTGTTGACAAACTGGTCATAACCAGTTAAACTGAATTTAGGAGGAAAGTCATGAACAGCAACTATAACAAAATCCCTCTGTACTGCCAGTTGGCTGAAAGTATTGAAGAACAGATCAATGACGGTACTTTAAAAAAAGGACAACCGATTCCTTCTGAAAGAGATTTATGTAAGCAGTACAATGTTTCAAGAATAACGGTTCGTTCAGCAATAGATGAATTGGTAAGACAGGGTAAATTGGAAAAAATTCAAGGCAAGGGTACGTTTATTCTCGGAAAGAGTATCGTGCAGAATTTAGGGAATGTTTACAGTTTTTCAAAAGAAATGGAAAAGCAGGGAAAAATATCCTCCACTAAGATCGTAACCCGGGAAAAAATCAAAGCTGAACCAAAGATTGCCTATCATCTTGGTATCAATGAAAATGATGATGTAATTTATATTGAGCGTCTGCGCTGTGCTGAGAATGTCGCAATCATGGTTGAAAAAGCCTATTTTCCATATCAGGAATTTGAATTTCTGCTTGATTTGGATTTTGCGAAGCGGGGGTTATATAAAACCTTGGAAGAGGATTATCATATTGTATTTAATAAAGCAATTGAAACCTTTAAGGCATGTGAGTTAAATACCCGTGAATGCAAACTGCTGAACTGTCCAAAGAAGCAGTATGGTCTGCTGGTTAAGCGTACCAGTTATTCCAATGATAAAATAGCCTGTTATTCTACGATTGTTTCAAAGGGAGATTCGTTTGAGTTTACAGTTAAATTAGTATCTTAATTTCTGAGATGTCTGATTGATATCTCAGAAAAAATAGCATAACTGGTAATGATGTCATAACCAATAGGAGGACACTTATGATAAAAGAAGTGCTTACTGAAGATTTAATTTTGACGGATGCGGATGCAAAGGATTGGCGGGATGCAGTGCGGCTTTGCGGGGAATTGCTGGTCGATCAAGGTAAGGTGAATGCGGCATTTGTACAGACAATGATTGATGTTATTGAGACATATGGTCCCTATATGATTCTGGTTGAGGGGGTTGCTTTCTTTCATGGCAAGCCAGGTTCAGAGGTAAGGGAACCCTGTCTGTCACTGGTAACATTCAAGCATAAAATCGTATTTGATGATTTTGAGAATCAAGAGATAGATTGTGCATTTGGTTTTGGGGCTGTTGATGCAGATTCACATATGGCAATGATTATGAGTCTCGCTTCTCTGCTTCAGGATACTGCATTTATCAATTTGATTAGAAATCATGGATCGAAAGCAGAAATAGCGGAAATATTGAAAAAATACTAGGAGGAAACAAAAATGAAGCATGAGGAATTCTATGACATTGTAATGGATCAGATGAAGCATCAATTTATGATGAAAGGGAACAGATAGAACAGGCAGCCCATTATGGCGCAGCCTCCGTGATGAAAAAACGTCTGATTCATGTATTTGGCTGCGGACATTCTCAGATGTTTGCCATGGAGGTATTTTATCGGGCTGGCGGATTAGTCCCGGTGAATGCCTTGCTGATACCGCATCTCGCGTTATTTCCCAAAGCGAAGCTAAGTACGATTCAGGAGCGGGTTGAGGGTTTTGCGGGCGAGTATTTGAAGCTGGAAATGTCAGTGGTGATGATACGATGATTATTGTTTCCATCTCCGGACGCAATGCCGGTGTCATCGATATGGCGCTTACTGCTAAGGAAATTGGTATGAAAGTTATCGCACTAACATCTAAAGCATTTTCTGATCAGGTCAGTTCCCGTCATTCATCCGGTAAGAATCTGAAGGATATCGCGGATGTGGTCATTGATTTGAAATGTGAACTGGGTGACGCGTGTCTTTCCATGCCGGGCGTGCCTGATAAATTCACAGGTACTTCAACGATACTTGGCATGCTGGTGATGGATTGTATAACGGCGCGGGTCATTGAATTATGTGCTGAACAAGGTTATGTACCGCCAACCTATGTCAGCTCGAATCTGGATCGGGGTGATGCTATCAATGCAGAGCATATTAAGAATTATCATGATTTAATTGATTGCTTATAGAAGGGAGCAAGAAAATGTTGAAAATTATTGCCGTATGTGGTTTAGGTGTAGGTTCAAGTTTGATTTTGAAAATGACAGCAGATACTGCCATGAATCAGCTTGGCGTTAAGTGTAAGATTGAACATTGGGATATGGGAACCGTAAAGGGTAAGCCCTGTGATTTGATCATAACCACGGAAAGCTTCCGTAAGCATTTTGCGGATCAAGAGAATGTCGTGTATATCAATAACATTATGGATGTTGAAGAAGTTAAGGGGAAGCTTAAAGGATATCTTGACAGTCATGAACATTAAAGAAAGGGGTTTTGACTTATGTTAGATTTTATTCTCAATATTTTTCAGACACCGGCAATTATCCTGGGATTAGTTGCGCTGATCGGTTTGCTGCTGCAGAAGAAAAGTGCCGGCGAAGTATTCTCCGGTTCAGTAAAAACAGCCATCGGTATGTTGGTCTTATCCGCAGGTTCAAGTTTGATCGTCACGGAAATTCTGCCGTTTGTTGATTTATTCTCGGCCGTATTCAATCTTCAGGGCTTCGCAACTTCATCAGAAGCCGTAGTTGGCGCAATGCAAAGCGCAGTACCCATCATTGCCACAACAAGTGCTTTGATTATGGGCATCGGCTTTGTGGTCAATGTCTTGATTGCCCGTTTCAGTCCGTTAAAATATATTTTCCTGACCGGCCATATGATGTGGATCTTATCTGTGGCAGTCGCAGGCAGTCTGTATATCGGCGGCTTCAGTGAGACGATGATTGTTGTGATAGGCAGCATTCTGCAGGGGATGCTGATGGTTATCTTCCCGGCGATTGGACAGCCGATGGTGCGTAAGGTTACCGGCAATGATAATTTTGCGATTGCCCATCTGACAACCCTGGGTACTGTTCCAGCTGGTTATATCGGCGGTTTGCTGGGTGATAAATCAAAAAATGCTGAAGATATTAAATTACCTGAATCACTGGAATTTTTCAAAGACACTTCTATGTCTGTATCAATCGTTATGGGGGTATTCTATCTGTTGGTCGTAATTCTGGCAGGCCCTGAAGCGGTGGCTCCTTATGCTGGTGAAACTAATTATATTATTTATGGTATTTTGAAAGCCCTTGGCTTCACTGCCGGTATCATGGTTCTGCTGCAAGGCGTGCGGATGTTCTTAGGTGAACTGGTACCTGCCTTTAAAGGTATTTCTGATAAAATTGTACCAGGTGCTATACCGGCACTTGATGTTCCGGCATTATTCGCTTTTGCTCCAAACAGCTTAATGATTGGTTTTGTTACAGCTGTTATTGGCATGATCATCGGTATGGTTGTAAGTTCTGCCCTCTTTGGCGTTGTACCATTAGTATCCATTATCGGCGCGTTCTTTACCGGTGGGGTTGCCGGAATTTATGGCAATGCGCAAGGCGGCAGCCGCGGAGCCGTTATCGCGGGTTTGATTTATGGCTTCTTATTAATCGTCGGATCAGCCTTCCTGTTTACGATTTTTGACTACGCGGCTTATGGCGCGGCGGGTGTTGGGCATGACTGCCTGGATGTCATGGTATTAATGACTATTTTGAAACAGCCGTATATCGGTATTGCAATCATTGCGGCCGGATTTGCAGGCTTATGCATTTTCCACAAAAAACAACAAAATCATTAAGTAACACGCTATGAGGAGTGAAGCAATTCGCCCCTCTTTATCTATTGATTGAATATTATTTATAAATTTATGGTTATTTAGAAACTGTAATAGCTTACATGAAAGAAATCGTGAATAATCGTTGACAGCACCCTCTTTCATGATTTATACTTAACCAGGTTTAAAAAGAACCTTTAAAATAATCCAGAGAGGTTATGAAGGGGATTGAAATTCATTGCTTTTTTCGTATGAGGCTCAAGATCCTGCTAACTTTAATGGTAGGATCTTTTTTATAGGAGGACACATATGACAAAGAATCAAGGATCAAAATTAGCCATGAAGATGGCCATTGCATTAGCGATTGGACTGCTTTGCGGCGCTGGCTGCATCTTCCTGCGTGAATCATTAATAAGCTCCGGACAGGCATCTACCTGGACATTCATTAATAATCTGCTGTTTCAGGATATCACAGCGGAAGGCGCAACAAATGCAATTGGTATTTTCTATATCTTAGGACAGATTTTCATCAATGCTTTGCAGCTGATCATTATCCCGATGGTATTTACTTCCATCACGCTGGCAATCTGCGATATGTCAGATGCAAAGAAATTAGGCAGAATCTCATTTAAAACTATCAAATGGTTCTTGATTACTTCATTCATCGCGCTGCTGTTCGCAGGGGCGGTAGGATTTGCCGTTTATCATTTAGGCGGCTTCAGTGTAGGTGAAGTTGGGGAATTAACAGCGGCTGCCGGTAAGGCGGGAAGCAATCCGCTGCTGATCTTCATTCAGGCAGTTCCTAATAATATCTTCGATGTATTCTCAAATAACGGACGTGTCTTATCAATTGTTGTTCTGGCGGTTGTATTTGGTTTGGCAATCCTTAAATTAGGTGATAAGGTTACCGTATTTAAAAAGCTGTGTCAGGAAATCAATGACATCGTCGTAGTATTCCTGAGCTACGTTGTTAATAAATTTGGACCGGCGGCAATCTTCGTACTGATTACCAGAACCTTTGCGATTTACGGCATTGATCACTTAAAACCGGCTTTAACTTATGTGGTGATAACGATTATTTGTCTCTTATTGTTCTTGTTTGTGGCTTATGGTATTATCGTAAGACTGGCAACTGGTTTAAGTGCTAAAAAATTTATCGGCAAGATTTCAAAAGTAGCGCTGTTTGGTTTCTCAACTTCATCAAGTGCAGCAACTCTGCCATTAAATACTAAGACGACCACTGAAGAATTAGGCGTTAATGAAGAAATTGCATCGTTTGTCCTGCCTTTAGGCATGACTGTTAATATGAACGGTACTGCCATCATGCAGGTAATTGCAGCTATCTTCATTGCCGCAAGCGCCGGTTATCAAGTAACTTTCGGCAATATTGCATTAATCGCTGTACTGGCTTTAATCGCATCCGTGGGCACACCGGCAGCACCGGGAGCCGGAGCTGTAATTCTATTCACGATCCTGACTGCCATGGGATATACAAACGATCCTGCGTTATTGGCTTATAGTTTAATACTGGCAATTAACAGACCGATTGAGATGCTGGTCACCTCATTGAATGTTGTTGGTGATTCAGCAACCAGCGTGATTGTTGCCAAGAGCGAAAATATGCTTGATACAGATAAATATAACGCATAACGAAGAACTATAATGAAAAGTAAAGCAGAGGCTAAACAGCTTCTGCTTTATTGCTTTCTGGCAATCAGATAATCAAGTTCATCCGCATAACGGCCGTCAAATTCAAATGTATGACCACAGGCTGAACAGGTAAATACATAATCAAGATCAGCAACCCGAACCAATGCCTTGCGTCCGCAGTGAGGACAAACCTCGTTCATTGATATTCCTTCACATTCCTTTAAAAATTATTATACCAATCATCTTGCACGACGTATTCCTCCTTTTTTTGTATTATATATCAGAAACGCATTGGGAAGCAAACTCCATCATTCAACAAGACGTTGTATATGAAGCTATACTAGCGGAATAGTATCGATTATTGATATAATTATTACATAATTTTAATATTTACAAATCTGATTTTAATGGTTAATTTAAACCCCGAAGAAAGGTGATGTCGAATGGCTGAGGAAATAGTTATCAGTAACAAGAATAAGATCAGAGTAGGAAGATTGATCAGAATCTATCAAAAGGAAATGGGGATTACTTTATTTGATCTGATCGAAAATGTTTGTTCAAGGCAGGTAGCGACTAATTTTAATAAGGATATTCCAGCTAAGAATGATGAATTTTATTTAGGTACATTGGCTAAATTAGGTTTTACTTATAATTACCGGCATGATATGGATGACTATATTTTAAACCAATGCAAGATGTTAAGAGATGCAGTTGAATGGTATGATACGAAAATGATGGAGAAAATCTGTTATGAGACAATCAAAAGATTGGAACCATATCGGAAATATATTATTGAGTATGAGTACATCAGAGCGTTTGAAATGATTTATAAGTATCACTTTGTAAGTATCAATATCGAGAAAGAAATCAATCATACAGTATTAACTTTCAAATATCTCAATCAGAATATTATAGATGTGTTATCAGATATACTTTTTAAGTTTTGTTATAAATTTTATGGATTTATTGAGGGTACTAAATATTTTGAAAAATCTTATGAAGTTTTTAAACTTTTAGATTTATCTAATACTGCTTATAGTGTTAATAAATTGAATTATGCAGTTTATTTATTAACATTAAAATATCATTTTGATTGTTTAAAAATTCTGAGTGAAGTAGAAAAAGAATATTTGCTCGCATTAAACTACAATGGTTTAGTATTAGTTTATGTTCGTATATTTTGGCTGATAGGAAATATACAAGAAAAATCGCTAGAATGTTATGAGGATAAATTTAATAAACTTATTCAGAATAAAAAAGAGAAAATAAATGTGATTTTAATAATGCAAGGATATATGAATTTAGCTATCCGATATTTTGAAATGCAAAATTATGTAAAAGCTAAAACATATTTTTTAGAAACTATCAGTGATGAGAAATATTATGTGAAGAGTTCTATTTGTTTAAAACATATTGCCTTTATTGAAGATGATCCGGCAATCGATTTTGTAATGAAACCGGTTGATGAATGTAAAATAATTACAAATAGAGAGAAAATATTTTATCATTACTATTATATGAAATGTAATGGCGATGATGTAAATGCTTTGATTGATTATATTGATTCTTCTGTATTGCCTAGCATTGGTTCTCATGATTCTTTTTACTACATTATCTTTTCTAATGAAATCAAGCAATTATCTAAAACCCTTTCCAATAATCACAACTATAATAAAAGAAGAGTATCTAAAATTATGGATAAATTTAGGAGAATGTAATAAAAAGTATATAAAATGTACTAAAAAGGAATATAGCTCCTAAAATTTACAAAAGAATTAAAAGGTGTGATATTCTATTCCACGTGAGGTGATAGAATGAAATTATTAAAAGTACTTTTAGTTGCAGGCATTATGTTTTCAGGAATCGTTACACCGCCAACTCCAGGTGATGATACAGTTCCAACTCCATTTTGTTATGCCAGCGATTGCGTAGAATTTAATTAATTTGAAGTATTTGTGGTTAAGAATGAGTTATTAACAGCTGAACGTCTATATCAGTAAACCCCTATGACTGTTACATTCGATTCAGCATCTATCTAAAAATCAAAAGAATGAGGGCAAACGCCCTTTTCTTTTGCGCGCATGCCATAATTATCTAAGTATGCACAGCATTTCAAGCTCAAGAACACTAAATCATTTCATCATCGCCTGCAATTCTCTAATTTATTATCAATTTCACCGAATACAGCCGCAAAATCCCATCTTTATTCCGCTTTTATTCATTTGTTTTGCTATACAGAAAGCCGTAAAAACAGTATAATAATACACGTAGTTGATAGGAGAGTGGCAAATGTTCGAATTAAGTGCTGCTAGTTATGAATTGGCAGATATTAAAAAGTACCATGATGCAGGAATTGATACGGTTCTCTTCGCATTGCCGTTTTTTAGTGCGCGACCCGCTGGGGTATTCACTAATCAACAAATTGAAGAAGGAACAAAACTGCTCCATGAATTAAATATGAAAAGCGCCGTTCAGCTGACACGTTTTTTTACTGAAAGTGAATGTGAAGCGTGCCGTGATGAACTGCAATTATTAAAAGCAATGAATGTAGACCGGATTTATTTTACTGATTGCGCGGTTTTACAATTAGCCGATGAATTAGCAATGAAAGATAAATTGATTTACAATCCAGATACACTGATTACCAATGCGGCTGACGCACAGTTTTATCTTGATCAGGGTATCAATAGCGTTACATTATCAAAGGAAATCACCAAGGAAGAAATGATCGGTATTGCCGCTCAGGTCAAGGGTAATTTAGAAGTGCTGATTCATGGCCGGTTGAATATGATGCATTCCAAGCGTCGTTTATTAACCAGCTATTATGAATTTCTGGGCCGTGAATTTGATCTTGAAAACAATCATGATTTATATTTGATGGAAGAAAATCGTGATGAGCATATGCCGATTATCGAAGATGAACTTGGCACGCATGTATTTACTGGCTTTACTTTATGTTCATTTAATGAAGTAAATGACTTAGTCAAGGCTGGGATACAGTCTTTGCGTATTGAAGTCTGTTTATGAGCAGTGATGAGGTTGCTCAGACTGCCCGCGATTATCGTGATGTGCTTGCAGGCAGAAAGTCCGGATTAGAAATGTTTGAAGCATATCAGAAGCAATATCCAAATCAGAATATCAGTACCGGTTTTATGTATAAGAAAACGAGTACAGTGAAGGTGAATGTATGAAACAGAGAATCGAATTATTATCACCGGCCGGTGATCTTGAGCGTTTGAAAATAGCAATCTTGTATGGCGCTGATGCTGTTTATATCGGCGGCAAAAATTCTCTCTGCGATCCCGGGCAAGCAATTTTGATATTGAGGATATTCGAGAGGCGGTTAAGTTTGCCGATGCTCATGGCGCCCGTATTCATGTGACTGTGAATATGCTGCCGCATGAAGAGGATATGCATGATTTAAAGGAATATTTAAAACAGTTGGAGGATGCCGGCGTAACGGCTGTAATCTGTGCCAGCGCAACGATTGCAATGACTGCCAAAGCGGCAGCACCGAAGCTTGAGGTACATTTGAGTACCAGCACTCCACCTGCAATTCATTGGCCGCTAAATTTTGGCAAAGCAAGGGAGTTGATCGGGTGGTATTGGCTCGGGAATGTACGCTTGAAGATATTAAGGCAACAACGGCTGCTTCACCGCTGCCCATCGAAGCCTTTATTCATGGCGGTATGTGTATATCCTATTCCGGCCGCTGTACGTTATCCAATAATATGACTAATCGTGATGCGAACCGCGGTGGCTGCGCGCAAAGCTGCCGCTGGAAATATCGGCTGTATAAGGGCGGTGAAAAGCTGAATGATGATCAGGAGCTGTTCTCAATGAGCAGCAAGGATCTGATGGCTGCCCGCTATATTCCGGATTTAATTCATGCCGGTGTTGCTTCATTGAAAATTGAAGGCCGGATGAAATCAACGTATTACATAGCCACGGTTGTGAAGGCGTATCGTATGCTGATTGATGAGGTATATGAAAAAGGTGAAATCAGTGAAGCGCGGCTGGCGTTCTTCCTGTCTGAATTAAGCAAAGCGGAAAACCGCCCGGCAGATGTTGCTTTTATGCCGGTCTGCCGAAATTCAGCGCACATCTGTATGGTGTTAATGGCGCCGGTGTTACACAGGAATTTATAGCCAGTGTGCTGTCGTATGACCTGAAGACCCAAATGGCAACGATTCTGGTCAGGAATAATTTTAAGCCAGGCTGTCAGGCAGAGGTATTTGGCCCGCATATAACCAATGAACCATTGATTATCGGCGACTGTTTTGATGAAATGAATGAGAAAATAGAAGTGGCGAATAAGCGATGCAGATACTAACCACTAGGATACCATTTCCGGTGGAGAAAAATGATATGATCCGTAAAGTGATGATTAAGGATCGCAGTACAATTTATTAAGGGAGAAAAGAAAAATGAAATTGAGTGAGAGCTTCTTTTATACATTAAGAGAAAATGCTAAGGATGAAGAATCAACAAGCGGCAACCTGCTGGTCAGAAGCGGAATGATCAAGAAAACCAGCAATGGCGTATATATGATCATGCCGATGGGATATCGGGTATTAAAAAAGGTAGAAAATATTGTTCGTGAGGAAATGGATCGTACCGGAGCTCAGGAATTATTGATGCCGGCCCTGATTCTTGAAGAGGTTTATGAAAAGTCAGGCCGCCGTGAAGCGTTTGGCAGCAATATGTTCGCGTTAAAGGATCGTTATCAGAAAAATTATGTATTGGGACCAACCCATGAAGAATTATTTGCGGTAGCCGCCAGTATGAACGGTGCTTCTTATAAGAGCTTTCCGTATAATCTTTATCAGATTCAAACGAAATACCGTGATGAAACCCGTCCTCGTTACGGCTTGATTCGCGTCCGTGAGTTTATCATGAAGGATGCTTATTCCTTTGATACTGATCTTGAGGGCCTGCATACTTCTTATATGAAGATGTTTAACGCTTATAAGGCTTGCTTTGACCGCATGGGTCTGAATTATAAAATCGTTAAGGCAGATACCGGTGCTATGGGCGGCTTGCTGTCTGAGGAATTCCAGGCAATCTGTGAAATCGGTGAGGATACAGTTGTTCAATGTGAGGGCTGTGACTTCTCAAGTAATTTAGAAATCACTGAGGTTATCGATACGAGTGAGGTCAGCGATGAGGCTGAATTAGCGATGAATGAAGTGGAAACACCGCATGCGAAGACGATTGATGAAGTAGCTGCCTTCTTCAATAAAACAGCTGATTCTTTTGTAAAGACATTGCTCTATAAGGTAGATGGTGAATTTGTAGCCTTTCTGCTTAAGGGAAACCGTGAATTGAATGAAACCAAGGCATTGAAATTGCTTCAGGCAAATGAAATTGAATTGGCGGCTTTTGATGATGTAGAACGGATTACGAAAGCGGCTGTCGGTTTTGCCGGCCCAGTCGGTTTAGGGATTAAGATCGTCATGGATCGTGAGGTTGCTAAGATGAAAAACTTCATCGTTGGTGCCAATAAAACGAATTATCATATTGAAAATGTTAATTTAAAGGATTTTAAAGCGGATCTTGTTGCTGATGTGGCCTGTGTTCAGGCGGGTGATGTCTGCCCATGCTGCGGTAAAAAGCTGGTATTTACCAAGGGCATTGAGGTTGGTAATACGTTCAAGCTGGGAACTAAATATGCTCAGACTATGGGGCTGAATTATCTTGATGCTAATAATAAGCTGAATCCGGTTGTGATGGGCAGCTACGGTATCGGTCTGGAACGCTGTATGGCAGCGATTGCGGAACAGCATAATGATGAACATGGTTTGATCTGGCCAAAATCAGTAGCGCCGTTCCAAGTGGCTTTAGTGATTGTTTCAATGAAGGATGAAGCTCAGAAAAAGGCTGCGGCAGTATTATATGAACAGCTGAGCGCGGCAGGTTTTGAGGTTCTGCTTGATGATCGTGATGAACGTCCGGGTGTTAAATTTAAGGATATGGATTTAGTAGGTATTCCATGCCGTATCACTTTAGGCCGTAAACTTGGCGAAGGTCTTGTTGAGTTTAAGATGCGTGATGAAGCTGAAGGCTTTGATGTTGAGCTGACAAAGGTTATTGATGAAGTAAAGGATCGTTTTTAAAGATGTAAGAGTTTTCATTGAAGAATGAAAAAGAACTAACTTTACACTGAAAATTTTTGTGTGTATAATTAGAAAGGCTAAGCGTACGATAGAATGTAGGCTTATAGAAAGATACGAGGGATAAAAGATGAAAGAAACATTGTATATGAATGAACAGATGGCAATACTGAATTTCAGCGCATCGTATGCACGTACACCGGCAGAGCTGTTGAATTCACCAACGTTTAAAAATCTTGTGGAATCTTTTATTGATGATTTGGAAACTACGGATCCTGAATTATATGCATGGGCTGTTAATGGTAAATCAACCCGTCAGGCAAAGGTTGAGATTACGAAGCTTTTCAGAGAACTGACAATTTTAGAATGTGATGAAGTAGAGAGCTATTATCTGAATGATAAGACGTTGCTGCTCGATTTCATCGAAGAACTGTATAATTTCTGGAAGCGTCATCAGCGTTTTTCAGTCACTAATATCGGATCGGGGAATGCCCTTCAGGAGTCCAGCTATGTAACGGCTGATTCTAATTTTAACCGTTTGATCCGTGATATTTATCGTAATCTTGAACAAAAGGTTCAGGGCAGAAAGAATAAGGTATACCGTCAGCTGCAGGCAGGAACAAATGCAGCAGCGGCAGTGCGGATCAATAAGAGCAAACTATCGGCAAGATATGATCGGCTTAAAGAAATTCCAATGTTTGATTCAGTCATGCTGCGTACACCTTTACTGCTGACAACACGTTCTAATAAACGGACGGGTATGTTTGTGGAAAGAGCGGACAATCCGGTTGATTCATTCAGCGGCAATGCGGATGAATGGTTCTGTTTCCCGGCTAAGATCGGCAGTATGTTAGCTTTCATTTATTTCCATCGTGATTTCATGTGTTCGGGGATTTCATTGGCAAACTTGTTTGAAATTGCGACGGCTGATGAATGCGCGAAAAAACCGGATCTGATCTGTTTGTTTGGGAACCAGGACGGCAAGAATGAAACAACTTTCTATCATGATACCGAAGAAGATATTTGGGTTGGTTCAGTATCTTATGGTCAGCAGATCGAGTATTTTGGCTATATTAAGAAAATGTCTCTGACTTTGCATAATTTAGCAATGATGCAGAAAGGCTGGCTGCCAATTCACGGCGCGTTTGTGAATATTACCTTGAAGGACGGCAAGCGCAAGGGAATCATGCTGATGGGTGATTCCGGAGCCGGTAAGTCGGAATCAATTGAAGCATTGCGTGCCTTAGGCAATGAAGTGATTTCAGATATTGAAGTTGTCTTTGATGATATGGGTACGATTCATATCGAAGACAGCATCCCTTACGGTCAGGGTACAGAAATCGGTGCCTTCATCCGTTTGGATGATCTTGATAAGGGTACGCCATACCGTGATATGGACCGTTCAGTATTCTTGAATCCAGACAGTGCCAATGCGCGTGTTATTACACCGGCAGCTCCTTATGATGTGGTAGCGACAAATCATCGCATCGATCTGTTTGCCTATGCCAACAACTATGGTGAAGCTATTGGTTTAAGAAGAATTGCCGATAAGGAAGAAGTAAAGAACATTTGTGTTCAAGGTCAGCGTATGGCATTGGGTACGACTCAGGAAGTCGGTTTATCAAAGACTTATTTTGCGAATCCTTTCGGACCGATGCAGAAACAAGATGTCTGCGCACCGCTGATTGATAAGGTATTTGATTGCCTGTATGCCAATAATGTTTTTGTCGGGGAAATCTTTACGCATCTTGGTTTTAGCAAAGAAGACCGCACAGGCTTAAATGAGGCCGCTCAGCAGCTGCTTGATTTTATCCAGAATTCATAATCTGAAACTACCGTTCAACGCGGTAGTTTTTATTTGGATAAATAGACAGAAGTTCTGGAATCTTATATAATACTAGGGAAAGAATGAGGTAGGACATGGAACAGAAGATCATATTTATTGATGTAGACGGTACGTTAGTCGGTAATGACGGCGTATTGTCAAAGAGCACATTATGGGCGTGTGAGCAGTTAAAGAAAAGGGGCCATAAGCTCTATCTGTGTACGGGCCGCAGTAAGGCTGAGCTGCATGATAATATTATGGCAGTTGGTTTAACGGCTTTATCTGTGCCGGTGGCAGCTATCTGGAAAACGAGGGGGAGGTATTGATGCATTTAGTGATGAAGCAGGCAGAAGTCAGCGCATTGTGGATATGCTTGATCATCATCAGATGGATTACTTTGTGGAATGCAGCGGCGGCCTTTATGCCAGTGAAAATTGTATTCCTAAGCTCATGCAGCTAATGGGACTGACGGATGTGAGCGAACACCCTTTTACAGCCTGTCTGAAAGCCAGCCGAGACTATTATGGCAAGGATGTCAGTAAGATTTGTTTCCTTGAAGGCAGCTGTTCATATCAGCAGATTGCCGATCATTTCGGCCACCAATTTGAGATCATTCCATGTACAGTACCGGTTTTTGGTCCGGAAAGCGGCGAAATTGCGATTAAGGGAGTTTCTAAATCAAAGGCGATTTTGAAGCTGCTTGATGTTTTAAACGCTGATCTTACGCAGACGCTTGCGATTGGTGACGGCGCTAATGATATTGACATGATTCAGCTGTGCCAAGTGGGTATCGCGATGGGCAATGCGAAGGAAAGCTTAAAAGCGGCGGCAGATTTGATTACCGATGATTTAGATCATGATGGCTTCTGCAAGGCATTCATTGCTGCCGGTCTGCTTGCGGGTGATGAATAATGCGTTTGTTTATTGATGGTGACGGCTGTCCGGTCATTGATGAATGCTTATGGGTCACTCAGCAAAGGGATATACCGGTTACTCTGGTATGTGATACGGCTCATCAGTATGCGATCGGCGGCATTGAAATCATCGTTGTTGATCAAGGTCATGATCATACTGATTTTGAGATTCTGAAACGTATACAAGAAGCTGATTTGCTTGTTACCCAGGATACCGGCTTAGCGGCGCTGGCATTGGGGAAGAAGGCAGTCTGTCTGCATCCCTCAGGCATGGAATTTGATGATGGAAGCATTCTTCAGCTTTTAAATCAGCGCAGTGATGGAATCAAGATCCGCAAACAGACAAAGCGCTGCGGGCATATAAAAAAACGAAGTGAGGCTGATGATGAGCGATTTATCGAGGCATTAATCAGCTGTATAGAAAGAGAGCGTAAATAATGATGATTGATGAAAAACAATTAGCTGAAAAAATGGATAAAATGTATGATGATCTTGAAATAATGGATCAGTCGCTGATGATGGAAAAATTAAAAGCGATGGGCTGCACGTGGAGCTATGAACAGATCGTTGATGAATTGACAAGGAATTGGAATGATTTAAAGGTTTCCGATAAAATTTTTGAAACATGTACGATTGATGATACATGCAGCATTTATCCGCGTGATTTTATCGATGAGGCTATTTATCTCATTCTCAGCAAGTTCCATCAGTTTAAGTTTGAACATTACGGCTTGATTTCTAAACAGCTTGATGACTTATGTGAGGCTGAGCTTGATGATTGCGAAAAGATTGCACAGCTGGAGAGTTGTTTTCAGCGTTTCTTTAAGATGTGCAAATGTTTTGAACTGGATAATTTTGACCGCATCACTTATGAGGTAAATGACGGCATCGATCTGCACAGCATCATCGTTGATTATCTGGATGAATGCATGGAACAGGGGAGGATGAATGATCCGTGCTATTACCAAAAATCATTGATTTTGTGCTGCGCTTCAATAAGCAGTTCAGCTATGTGAACGATTTTCTGGCTTATGCGCTTGAAGTTGAATTGGCTACGGCCTATGTGGCAGCGAAGAATCCCAAAGGTGAAAAGATGCTGCTGACGGCCATTGATACTCGTAATGATAAAACGGAGGCGGTTCTTCATTATGGATTAGCTTATATTGATGAGTATCCGCAGAAAACGTTAAAAATCTTCGATCGCTATAAAGCCCGGTTAAATAAAGAAAGCGACGCTTATGAGATCATTATGGAAATCATTCATGATCTGAAGCAGGTTCAGGCTTAATCACGGCTTTTAATTATGGGAAATTATCGGATTATACATAATCAGTAGCAATCAGGCAGCAAATAAGGTTTAATAATAGCTGGATGGTGATAAGTATGAAACGCCGCAGACGTTTAAATATAAAGCATTGTATTATTTTCGCAGTAGGATGTTTAACGGTAATCGCCCTATTGGCAATGAGTATTCAATTTTTGATTGGTCTGTTTATGCATGAGGAAGTAAATGCGAATGTAGAACCGCCGATTGTGGAACAGCAGGAAAAGCCGACCGTTGTTATTGACCCGGGTCATGGCGGTTATGATAATGGGGCGGTATCTTATAATGGTATTTTGGAGAAGGATATTGATTTGACCGTGGCCAAGAAGATTAAAAGTGCGCTTGAGTATTATGGGGTGAATGTCATTATGACCCGAGAGGATGATAATGTACCTTGGCCGGATGATAATGTGGCAGATCTGCGCGGACGCAGCGCGATTGCCAATGCGTCTGATGCCAGTTATTTTGTATCCCTGCACTGCAATTCAACCGATCTGGCCGGTGAGGTCAAGGGCAGTGAGATTTATGTGTATTTTGATGATGCGAAGGCCATGGCACTGAGCGATGCGGTCAATGCGGAATTAGAGAAGATTGATGGACTGATTAACCGGGAGCCTAAGGATGCGTCAGTGAATCTTCTGCAGCTGCTGATGGAAAATGAAATACCGAGCATCATTGTGGAAATGGGCTTTTTAACCGATAATGAAGAGGCTGACTTTCTGATGAGTGATGATGGTCAGAATCAGCTCAGTATGGCAATCGTCAAGGGGCTGCTTCATGAGTTAGGTATCGCTATGGAATAATGCAATGGCATGGGAGGATCATTCATGAAGTATTTTGGAGAAGGATTAAGTGAGCAGCATAAAGCTTTACAAAAGATAATCCGGAAGCCAGACCAGCTTGAAGCAGCTAAAGAATTATTTTTAACCATTCACGCATCACTGCATCTTTCAGACAATAGAATGGCAGCTGTGAATGAGGTTGATGAGCTTTTAAATGATCTGACGGTTCAAGAATATGCCTATATGGCAACCAGCAAGGATGAGACAATAGCGTGGGTGCTGTGGCATACGGCACGGATCGAAGATTTAACGATGAATTATCTTGCTGCCAGACAGGAACAGCTTTTTGATTCCGGGTGGCAGCAGGCTATGAGGGTTGATAACACTGATACCGGCAATGCCTGGTCAGATGATGAAATTCTTCAATTCAGTCATCAGGTGGATATTAAAGCTTTATTGAATTATCGCAGGCAGGTATCGCTGCGTACCCGTACGATTGTAAATGAGCTTCATGCAGCGGATATGCGGCGTCAAGTGCAGGCTGAAGATTTAGATAAAATATGGGCTGTCAAAGGTGTGAGTGAGCATGTAGATTCAATGTGGCTGCTTGATTTTTGGGGCAAAAGGATGTTGCGGGTTTATTGCTGATGCCGCCCACCCGTCATGTCATGCTGCACTTGAATGACTGCTGCAAATGGAAGCAGTATTTCCGTTCCAATAAACGGATTTATCGTGAATAACACCGAAGATGTCGGCAATTTAGCTCTTGTGTGATTTTATGTATTGAAATAAGCTTGTAACTTAAAGCAGCGGAGGATGTCTGATGTTTAATGAAATATGTATTTATGAAGCTAAAATTGATAAGCAGGATGAAATTGAAGTTTTGATGAAAGAGGTCGCGGAATTTTATCTTTCACAGCCCGGTGTTATAGATGTAAAATACATAAAGCGCACTCATCGTCAAGAAGATTTCAATGCTGTAAAAGAAGGCAGGGCGCCGCTTCGTTTAACCAGATATATAGGTAAAGTAACCTATATTTTGCATTGGACACTTGAAAATGAAGAGGTTCATGCGCAAGTGTCAAAGCAAGGCTTGGAAAGTTTTATAAACGTTGGAACCGCTGTCTGATAACGATGCCTAAAATCTTGTTGGGGGAGGATATCCTATAGTTTTTTTAAATAAAAAAAGCCATTGCGGCTTAATCTTTAGCCAGAATCAATGGCAGTTTTAATGCTTCAGCCTCAGCGCGCAAAGCAGCGTCAAGCTGGTTGTCCGTAATAATCACGTCAAATTCACCGGCAGCCGCGTGCCGGCATAAATAATGAGTGTTGAATTTCTCATGGTCGATCATGAGAATTTTTTACGTCCGCTTTTAATCAATGCCCGCTTAACCTGACAATCCTCCATGTCCGGTACTGTGGCGCCCTCGTTTAAATCAAAGCCCTGACTGCCGACAAATACCTTATCGGCTTGAAACTGATGAAAAAATCAATCGTCATGGCAGAGATCACACCATTGCTGGTGCTGGAATAGATGCCGGGCGCCAGAATCAGCTTGATCTTGGGATTTGCTTGCAGATAGCTGATCGCCGGCCATGAATTCGTAATAACCGTGATCCGCTTATCCTGAATGAAACGGCAAAGCTGCAGAGTGGTTGTACCACAGTCGATAAGAATACTGTCACCATCCTGTACAAAACGGGCCGCTTCTTTGGCAATCGCACTCTTACAATTCATTTGGGTTTTCTGTTTTAAGGTGAAGCTCGGTTCAATTGCAGCCCCCTGATTCAGCTGCGCGCCGCCATAATTCTTTGTTACCAACCCCTGCTTTTCAAGCATTTCCAAATCACGCCGAATCGTCATCGTCGACACATTAAACAAACGGGCCAACTCGCTGACTTCCACCGCCTTATTCTTCTGAAGCAGATTAAATATATCCATTCTTCTTGATGAAGTACCCATACTCATTCCTCATTTCGTCAGTTTCAATTTAGCATAATCAGCGGGTGAAGTAAAGAAAAAAGCCAGTGTTAAACTGGCTTAATCATCATCAGCTTATCACGGGCAGCGGTATAAAGAATTAGAAAATTGGCTTTAAAGAGATTCATATCGGTACAGCTGATCAGCTCAGGATAAAACTTCGCAATCGCATGCCGCTGTTCCTGATAAGCCTTTTTCATTTCAGCGGCATTCATCGCAGGCAGTGAATATGTAATGCTGCCCTGACGCATCCGGTAATAATAAAGCGGCTCATTCAGCAGTGAAAAGCGAGATGCCTGAAGAAATACTTTATAAATGGAACGTACATCCTCATAGATCTGATCGAGAGGAAATCGGAGTGCGGGCAGCAGATTTCGGCGGATCATCTTTCCCCATGCATAATTTTTAATGACTTTATCCTGAAGAATCATTTTCACAGCCTGCTTCTGATCAAGAACACATGACTTGCGGTTTCTGACCTTAAACTTAAAATGACTGCCGGCAATCCAGTGTCCGCAGATCGCAATATCGCTTTGATCGGTTTCCAAGGCATTCACTAGCTTTTCGATCAAGGTCAGCTCAGCCCAGTCATCACTGTCCATAAACGTTATGTATTCACCATGACATATCGTCAAGCCAAGATTGCGAGCCGCTGACGGACCGCTGTTTGCTTGTGAGATTACACGCAGACGCTGATCCGTTGCCGCATAAGCATTTAAAATTGCCAATGAGCTATCGGTTGAACCGTCATCGACAGCAATTACCTCAATATTCTCATAAGTTTGCATCAGCAGCGAATCAAGACAAAAAGCGAGGTAGTCCTCAACATTATATACGGGAACAATTATACTTACTAATTTTTTCATTGTATCACCTAAGTATATTATTACATGCCGATGTGAAGAAAAAGTGAAAACTTTGTTAAGATTTTGCAAAGATTATAAAAATCAAGTCTTGTTTGTGATTTTTATTCAGGTAAAATAATACATGCTAGTTAAAGGGATGAGAAATGATGACAAAAAGAGAATGTGAAATGCTTGAGATGGATAAGAAGCTGGAATCCTTAATGGACGAGGTTTGGAAAGATTATTATTCAGAAATTGGCAATGCTCAGCTTGAAGAGACAAACAATATGTTTGATCATTTATGCAAAGAAGAGGAATGGCAGAGCAATAATCGTCAACTGAAAACGGCAGTCAGCTATTAAGCATATGAAAACGGCACAATCATGCCGTTTTTTAAATCATGGATTGTAATTTATGTTTATTGTGCGTAATATTCATTCTAAAAATGCCCGCATTGCCGAAACAGCTTTGCGGACAGATAAACTATTTTAAAAGATAATTGGCAATGTTGGCATCTTTGCAAATTTTTGGTTTTAATGTATCCTTTTTACACGTCAGCATGACACAGACACCGGGGCCATGACCTGAAGTAAAGGAATCTGAATGGACGATGACGCCGACACTGCCGCTGCCCTTCAGATAATGCGCGCCATTATGACCGTCATTATCTTGAATATAAACCAAATCGCCAAAGCGCAGTGTATCTAATCCCAGCTCTTTAACGGCTTCTTTATCTTGGGTGGTAATATCATAATCACCGCTCATTAAGGTTGCCGAGCCAAGACCGCTGCCCATCAGATAAGCGGGAATGATATGGGTAACCGGTACAATCAGCTTTCCGTCTTTTTCCTCAATACCCAGCTTATCAAAGAGTTCAGGATCAGTGTTCATAACCATGACCTCTTCATAATCCAATAGCTTCATGCCTTGACCATGAGCCTTGATCAGTACCTTGTCATCAACAGCCATTTTTTCAAGTGTTTCGCTTGGAAAGTAAATCATGACATGATCAATGCCGCCATGCTTGCCGGTCACAAAGCCCAGCTCACCCTTCGCGTCACCGGTTAATACTTTTGCGGTATTGCCGACACAGGCAAAAGCGTTCATCGCGTCATTTTCACTGGCATCCGCATTCTTTAAGCTAACCCCCGGTTCAATATGATCACCGGCAATTCCCATACAGCAGTCACCAATTGCGTAATTATAAGTAATACCCCGGTAGCCATTGGGATCCGCCCCCAGCCGTCAAAGCCGACTCGATATCCGGCTCCGCGCATGGTTGGATGATGGACGCGTCCTTGTACAGACTGTATTACTAATTGTTTTTTATTTGTTTTCATTGCAGAATCCTCCTGAAACTATTATACATGTTTGCAGCCTGACGCTCAATGATCGAGATCTAAATAGTGTAATTTTTAGTTTTGGTGTATAATACTGATAAGCGAGGAGGTTGATTTATGCTTCTAATTAAAAATGGAATGATTTATACCATGGGTAAAGCGGGTGTTCTGCAAGGCGATATCCTGATTGATAACGGCAAGATCAAAGCCGTCGGCAAGGATTTGGCGGTCGATGCGAAACAGGTGATCGATGCTTCCGGATATAACATTTATCCAGGTCTCATTGAGGCTCATTGCCATCTGGGTCTTCATGAATCAAGTATTCAGTTTGAAGGCAATGATGTCAATGAGAGCACCGATCCCATCACACCGCAGCTGCGCGCGATTGACGGCATCAACCGATGGATGAAACGGTGCGCCTGGCATGCAGTCATGGTGTTACAACCGTCTGTGCGGGGCCGGGCAGCGCAAATGTGATCGGCGGTACTTTTACTACTTATAAAACAAACGGAGCTTGTATCGATAAAATGATTATAAAAGATAATGTCGCAATGAAGGTCGCTTTTGGTGAGAATCCTAAACGTGTTTATCAAAACAGCAAGATCAAGACACGCATGCAGACCGCGGCTTATCTGCGCGAAACCTTATTGAAAACGAAAGAATATTTGGTTAAAAAAGAAGCTGCCGGTGATGATATCAGCAAATGCCCGGCTTTAGATATGAAACTGGAAGCGATGATTCCGGTAATTCAAAAAAAGATGCCGCTAAAAATTCACGTTCACCGTGCTGATGATATCTTAACGGCACTGCGGATCGTGAAGGAGTTTGATCTGAACTGCACCCTCGATCACTGTACGGAAGGCCATCTGATTTTAGATGAAGTAAAAGCCAGCGGTTTTCCGGCTTTAGTAGGACAAGCTTGGGAAATAAATCTAAATTTGAGTTAAAGGAAAAAAGCTTTAATACACCGGGCATTTTGAATAAAGCAGGTGTTAAAATTGCCATTATTACTGATTCTCCGGTTATTCCTCAAGAGTATCTGAGTCTGTGCGCTGCCTTGGCGGTAAAGCATGGCCTTGATGAGATGGAAGCGTTAAAGGCAATTACGATCAATCCTGCGGAAATCTTAGGCATCGCTGATCGGGTCGGCAGCCTTGAGACGGGCAGGGACGCGGATCTCGTATTTGTGAAAGGCAATTTATTATCTTATGAAGCTGAGGTAATGAAAACAATGATCAATGGTGAGATCGTTTATGAAAGTGAGGAAACAAGCCATGTTTAATTCACATAAATGCTATGTTGTTGATACAAAACCGGCGATGATACAGAATACACCCCAATATCAGCGCTTATTGAATCGGGTTATGGCTTCTTCAATGCATCATGCTAAGCTGGAAGAGGTTTATAAGAATCTTGCAAACGGCGGCCCGGCTCATGAAAAACGGCTTTATCTGCCAGAATTCAGTGTGCCGCTGCGTAAAAATCTATTTGGCTTATATCTGATAAATGTTTCAGTCAATGACATTGAGAAAAGTTTTTTGCTTGATACCGGGGCTCAGGTTTCCGCAGTCACTGAGAAATGCGCTGAAGAATGCGGCTGTGAAAGCAATCAGGGTGTCATGCAGATTGAAAGCTTTGCCGGCAGTGCTAAAGAATTATCTGCGGCAGTTGTGAAAAAGCTTCGTGTCGGTGCCTTGGAATTAGTAAATCAGCCGATGGTGCTTTCTTCCTTGCAGGATATCAGTCCGACATTGTTTGGCATCTCCTTGACGGGGATTGAGGGTATTTTAGGTTGGGATATCCTCAGTCAGCTGGATTTTGAAATTGATGATGCCAATCGCACCTTTAATGTCATTCAATATCAGGGTGAAGTCAGCAGCTGCAATATGATCAGCGGTATGTTTCCAACTCTGGTTGTCCTAAATGGCAAAAAGGAATATGCATTGGCAGGTTTTGACAGCGGTGCTAAAACGAGCTGGATCTCAGAGCATATAATCGATGATGATAAAATCAAAAAGGTTGACGATGGCGAGGCTATCGTGCTTGGTGTGCATGGTTTAGAGACAACGCATCTATCTCTTGTTGATGAAGTACGCTTTAAATTTCATCAGTCGAATTTAGTATTTGAAAATATTATTACCGGCCGTACTAATATTTTTAAGGATCTTGAATTTGACGCTGTCTTTGGCAATGAAATCATTCGCAAGCGTAAGATCCGCTTCATCAATACACAAAATTTTGCTCAAATCATATAATCACTGCCGTACCTTATGGAAAGGTACGGTTTTCTTTTGATTCATACTTTAAAAAGCAGCTGAAAAATGATATATTTATATACAGGATTCAAGGAGGAAACAAATGTTAACTGGTAAAATTACAATGGCAAACGGGGCAGTGATCCCATTTGAACTTTATGAAGAAGAAGCTCCGATTACGGTCGGCAATTTTGTGAAATTAATCAAAGAAGGTTATTATAACGGTAAAACCTTCCATCGGGTAATTAAAAATTTCGTATCCCAAGGCGGATGCCCTTACGGCACCGGCGCCGGTGATTTGGGTTATACAATTCCGTGTGAGACAAAGAATAATCCGCATAAGCATGTGACCGGGGCTTTATCAATGGCTCATCGCGGTAAGGATACCGGCTGCTGTCAGTTCTTTATCTGTCATGAGCCTCAGCCGCATTTGGATGGTGTACACACGGTGTTTGGCTGTGTGACAGATAATATGGGAGCTGTCCGCAATATGCATAACGGAGACGTGATGACAAGTATCACGCTGGATGAATAATGGATGATGTAAAGCGTTTAGGCTATCCGGTATTGATTATCTTTTTATCAGCGCTTATCGTTAAGCTGATCAATACCTACTTTTACAGCAGCTTTACCTCGATGCTGCTGACGATTATTACAGTAAGTGCTTTATTTCTGTTTGGCACTTCATTGAATAAAGCCGTAAACGCCGCAATCCGGCAGTGCTGAAAAAGGTACTGGCAATCATTATCGTATTGTTTCTGGTCTTGATGCAGCTTGGACTGTTTGAAATTGCGGCTGTATCTGAAGTTTTTATTTTTCTTTGGGGTTAATTCATTCTTTATTAATATGATCTACATTTTCTGTGGATTCTTGTTTGTGGATTAAGCGTATGGAAGGCTTTATGAAAATTTGGCATCAGCTGACTGATATTGAGCTGAAATGCCCGTTCTGCGGACATAGTATACCTTTTTCACTCGTACAATGGAATACCCGAGTAAGGTGCAGTCACTGTAAGAAAGTGCTGAGGGTGGGGTTAAAACGCTTCGCTATCATCACGATGTTTGTGCTTGGCCTGATTCTTTATACTTTGCTGTATCTGATGCTTCAGCAATTAACCACTGATTTTATGCTGATCATGATCATTCTTGTATTATTCTTATTTGTATATTCAGCTTTATATACGAAGTCATTGATACATTTTCTAGGTGTGGAAAATGTCTATGATATAAAGGTCGTAAAGTAAAAATTTATTTTGGGATTGTATTTACTGATTGAACTGCTTATAATAGAACTACAGAGGATGTTTCGGCATAACCTGCATTCAAAATTGAATAACAAGTCTTTGTGGCGGGGTGTAAGTCCCTACCGATGGTAAAGTCCATGACCTGCGAAACAGCAGCTGATCTGGTGAAATTCCAGAACCGACGGTTAAAGTCCGGATGAGAAAAGACATTTTCTGTGTACACTCGGAGACGAATTTTTTTCGTTTCCTTTTTTTGATTGGAGGTATTTTTATGCATAAAGCTTTTTCAATGAAGCATTTGACGCTGATCGGTATGATGGGTGCCTTAGCTTCTGTGCTGATGTTGTTTCGCTTCCCACTCCCCTTTATGCCGCCTTTTTTAAGCTTTGATCTGGCGGGCGTGCCGGAACTGATCGGCGGGTTTGCGCTAGGGCCGTTCAGTGCGTTTTTGATTATTCTGGTTAAGATTTTGATTCAGCTTATCATATCCGGCAGCAAGTCGATGCTGGTGGGTGAGCTGCAGGGGCTGATGTTAAGCTGTGCTATGGTTCTGCCGGCAGCCATAATCTACCAAAAGAATAAAACCAGAAATGGGGCTATTAAGGGGATGATTGCCGGTGCGCTGCTTTGTATTATCACGGCGGTAATTACTAATCTCACAATGATCATTCCTTTTTATATCAATCTATATGGAATGACGATGGATTCAATTGTATCCTCAAGCAACAGTATTAATCCGCTGATTAATGATGTTTCAACCCTGGCGCTGATTGGCATTCTGCCATTTAATATCATTAAGACGGCTGCGAATTGTGTTGTAACGCTGATCGTGTATAAGAAAATCAGCGGTTTGATTCATAAATATCTATAAACAGGAGGCAAAAAATATGGAATTCAATGAAGCAAAAGCATTAATGTTTAAAAAACTGGGAACAAGTAAAATTATGGCATTGGCATCCAGTGTGGATGATTATGTAATGGTAAGAAACGTGAGCTGTTTGTTTTACGATGATAAAATCTATTTTAAGACCGATAAAAATTTCAGAAAGACACAGCAGCTTTTCAAAAACCCAAGAGTAGCTTTATGTGTGGGCGGTGTACAGGTTGAAGGAATCGCTGTCAATAAAGGTTTAGTTGTGGAAGAAGCCGGACGTAAATTTGAAACAGCTTATAAAAAATATCTTTGGCAGAGCTATAATGCTTACAGTCATGAAGACACTGAGATTTTGATTGAGGTTACACCGGTATTTGTGGAAATCTGGGATGAGGATGAAAGCCGTTATGCCTTTCAAACATTTATCGATTTTGAAAAACAGAGTGCAGAGGTTAAACCTTATGATCGGAAAGACTGATGATTAGCAATCAGAATTATTATAATTAATTAAACAGAGAGTCCGACATTGTTAACAATGTTAAACTCTCTGTTTTTACTTGTAGCGCCGCTGTCTCACACATTCAAAGGCAATGGCTGAAGCTGCTCCGGCAGCGTTTAACGCATTGCGGAATTCATTGGGATAGGGAATATAGATGTTTTGATCTGAATGCGACAGAACCGTTTTACTTAGACCGCGCATCTCACCGCCGATCGCGATGCAGACAGGTGATTTAAAATCAGCGTCATAATATTCAATGGCATTTTCCCGCATTGCGCAATAAATTTTAATTTGCCGTTCATGCAGCTGGCTCAAAGCCTTGTCAAAATCTTCTATCGGTATTATCGGCAGGTACTCGCTGGCTCCGGCGCTTGATTTAGTAACCACCTTAGCAGCACTGCTCCAGTTGCGGGAACTGACTAAAAGACCCTCACAGCCAGCCGCATAAAGAATCCGGCATAAATAACCAAAGTTGAACGGATCTTCAACACCCTCAACCAGTGCCAAAAAAGGATTTGAAAGACTTATCACATCCGCTAATGACTGATACCTGCGCTCACTCACTCTGGCAATCAGACCGCCATGGGTTTTCCCCTCAGCAATATTATCAATCGTGCCGCGGCTAACCCTTTTCACCTCAGCACCTGCTTCATAAGCCTTAGCCAGTATAAAGCGAGTATCCTTATCGTTTTTATGCTCATCAACAATAACCTCGCAGACGGTACGCACCTTCGCAAGCAAAGCTGCCTTTACCGATATATTTCCTTCTAACAGTAAATCTTGATCCATATACAAATCCTCGTTTCTATTGCTATTATAACAAAACTATAACGCATCGTACAGCTGAAACAATAAGAAGTACATATATAAAAATATATGATATAATAGCTTGGGAGATGGTACTATGAAAAAAGCGTTACTGCTTTATGGATTAAATTGCACGGCAGCGATTTGGAAATCATTTTTAAATAATATGCAGGAGTTGGAGACAGAAATTTTGACTTATCCGCATGAGATAACCATGTCAGCTACTGAAGTTATGGATCTTACAAAATGGGTTTGGTCAAAGGTAAAGGGCAGGCATTATGATATAATAATTGCACATTCTATGGGCGGTGTGATTGCCCTTCAGTTAGCGGCGATGGGGATTGATTGTCAGCATTTAATCTTGATTGAAACAAATTTAAGACCTGCGAATCCCTTCTACCGTAATTTAATGACGGCTGAACATATGATAGAATATGATGAAATTAAGTTAATGTTGAAGCAGGAGAGGGCTTATGCGTCAAATGAATTGATAGCTTCCTTGCAGAGCGAATTCGATTATACACCGCTGATTCATAATCTTAAACAGAGGATCGATATAATTTATGGAGACCGAAATGTACCGAATTATCCTGAACGTATTACTGATTTATGTCTTGATAATCAAACAATCAAAATGCTGAACTTTCATTTTATCACCGACAGCTGTCATTTGCCGATGATAGAAAATCCAAAAGGCTTAGCAGAATTAATAAAAATGCTGATTATTTAATTATGATCAGTTTTTATTTTGTAAAGTTTCCTTGACATGAACAGGAATCAGCATTATACTGAAGATGTAAAGTTAACTTTCCGAAGGAGGGATGAACGATTGAAAAACAGACTTGAAGAAATTCGCAAAAGGCAAGGCATTAAACAAGAAGAGCTGGCTGATATACTTGAAGTATCAAGACAAACAATCAGTTCTTTAGAGAATGGAAGGTATAATCCCTCTATTCTGCTGGCATTTAAGATAGCTAAACATTTTAATCTTACAATTGAGGAGATCTTTATCTATGAGGAGGATGAATGATGAAGAAACAAATGAAATATATAATTATGATTATTGGCGGTTTATTGCTTTTGACAGCGGGGCTGCTGATTTTGAAAACACAGGCATCTAAGGGAATCATGATGACTCTGCCCTATGTATGTATCGGCGTTGGCTGCGGTATTTTTGGACATGGCATGGGCATTTGGATACAGGCCAAAACATTGGCTAAATCACCGGATGCTTACAGACAGGTAGCCATTGAATCTAGGGACGAGCGCAACATCCTGATTGCCAATCAGGCTAAAGCTAAAGCTTATGACAGTATGATTTATATCTTTGCCGCATTACTGCTTACGTTTTCATTAATGGGTGTGGATATGGTTCTTGTGTTAATGCTGGTTGGCTGTTATTTGCTTGTAGTTGGTATTAGTATTTATTATCGGATTAAATTTGATAAAGAAATGTAGAAAAAATCTGGTCATTATATATGATCAGATTTTTCTTTGTAGCTATTTGATATCTTAAAACAGTCGTTTGCCATCGGATATATCAATGCCTAATTCCCTTGCTCTTGATGTTTGTTTGAAGGGATTAATGTTTTCAATCACACCATCATGGGCAAAATGAGAACCTGTATTTTTAAACCAGAAAGTCACGTCTGCTTTTTGGCATTGTTTATGCAGGTCAAGGACCCAGTCATAGTTACAAACGCGGGCATCACGGCCTGTTTCACCGCCAACACTCACATGATCAACACCATGAAGATAGGGTCTTAAATCAATGGCTTCCAGTAAAGGCGCGCAGGCAATGAAGCGGCGTTTTATCGGATAAGATAAAAATAATGGCAGCCGGTTGTCAGCCGTTTTTTGATTTTCAACGGTACAGCCGAGATTAACATTATCATAGCCATCGCCCCAATCAGCCGGCAGTGAAGTCATAAACCGATCGATCCGCTTCGTTAAAATCAAGAAATCGATATCGGATCGCTCTTTGATCATCGCCCAAATTTCCTTGCGCCATGCATCTGCTTCCGGCAAAAAGAAATCAGTAGCAAAACAAGTCGCGAGTATTTTATTACCTTTTATGTTATAGTCACCCTTCGCATTTTTTCTTATCGGCCAATCAAATTTATCCGTTTTCTTGATTGTATTTTGACCGAAACGTTTGGCATGCGGCCCATAAAAATAACAATTTGCACACCCGTCGCTATGCATATAACAGCCTGTCCAAGGTTCCCAATTCATAATCTATACTCCTTAAATATTACCGTCATTTAATTCAAAAAGATTGCCTTCAGGGTCTCTGAAGTAGGTACAGCGCATCCCCCATGCTTCTATTGTTTGCGGTTCATTGAGAAAATCAATACCCGCTGCCTTTAAACGCTGATAGTCTTCATCTAAGGTAAGGGTAGGGATGACAGCAGCGATTGTATCCGGCTGTTTATCTGTATCCGGCTGACTATATCCCGGAAACAGAGACATCGCACTGCCGTCAAACATAGCAATACAAGGCGGCAGATCAGGACTTACGGTAAAAGAAGTATAAGGGCCGCTGCGATCACCCCAAACAGGTATCAGCCCTATTTTATCGGTATAGAAATCATAGCACTTTCCATAATTTTTACGAACTAAAATGCGAATTGTCGTTTCATTAAATTTCATCTTGTTACTCTCTCTTTCTCTTTCATATAAAAGTATTATAAGTTTAAAACTTGGCAATTTCACTGTAAAAATCGGACATGTGAGACCGATATTCCTGAGGGGTCAGCCGGCATACGATTTTGAAATCCTTCACAAAATGTGAACTGTCATAATAACTCAATATTTCACAGATATCATTGATTGATCGATTCTCATTCAGCAGTTGAATTGATTTATTGATTCTCACTAATCGTGAGAATCCCTTCATACTCATTCCTAAATATAAATTAAAAAGCCGGCTCAGATGTCTGGGACTATAAGATACATGAGCAGCGATAGCTGCCGTGCTGCTGAACCCGCGGCTTTGAATAATCAAATGCAGTGCAAGTGCTAATTCTTGAGGGTAGGGGAATTGTATGTTTTGAAGCAGAACGGCTTCAAAATTCATTATCAGCTCATCGGCAGAGCATGCTGTTTCTAATATTGCGCGCAATGCTGAGTCAAGAGCTTCATTAATCATTGAAAAAGGGATGATGCGGTCTGTAAGCTCTTTTTGATTGATATTCGCAAAAGGAAAAAAGCCGGCCGGCTGATATTCAACGATAAAGAGTATGCTGCACTGATTAGCAAGATCACCGACTCTTACCGGTTTTGTTGTCGCCCCGAATAAAAGCTGTATAATTTATCATTATATTGAAAGAAAACAAGTGTGCCGCTGCCATGCGGCATAATTGTATAGTCATCAGAAATCATGGTTTTATCAGGAAAGGTAATAGTAAAATTGGAAATTAAATATCTGAGTTCAACGCATGGCAATAAGTAGGCATAGCTTTCTTCCCGTATCAATATTTTATGGTGATCTGACAATGATGTTAAACTGTTCTTATTGATCATAATTTTCGTCCTTATAGTCTGGCAATTCGTTATGTATAGTATACACGCGATTAGCTGTAAAATAAAACAGCATGCCATTCAATTTCTGACATGCTGTTCATAATTATTGTTCAGTTTCCTGAGATTTAACTAGATCACGGTAATACTGTTTGCGGTCAAAAGGAGTAAGTCCTTTTTACGCAGACGGATCGTATCCGGCGTGATTTCTACAAGTTCATCATCATTAATAAATTCTAAGGCTTCTTCCAGCGACATGATCTTTGCCGGTGTCAGCTTCATCGCTTCGTCATTGCCTGAAGAACGAATCGCAGTCAGCTTCTTATTCTTGATCGGGTTAACTTCTAAATCGGTATTTCTTGCACTCATACCGATAATCATTCCTTCATATACCTCCGTTTGCGGAGTAATGAACAATGTGCCTCTTTCCTGCAGATTCCATAAGGCATAAGTCATCGCTTTGCCAGTTTCAGTAGAAATCATCGCACCGTTTGCACGCTGAGTAATTTCACCCTTAAATGGCTCATAACCTTTGATTCGGCGAACTAAAGTACCTTCACCGCGTGTATCGTTGATGAATTCTGAACGGTAACCCAACAAGCCGCGGGTCGGCGCACTGTATGTAATGCGGCAATAACCGTTTTCTTCATCCATATCTACCATAACGCCTTTACGCAGATTCAGCTTAGAAATGATCGTCCCTGAATATTCACTTGGCGCAATGGCAACAACTTCTTCAACCGGTTCAACAATGCGGTTTTCTTCATCACGATGCATGATAACTTCCGGTTTAGAAACGGCAATCTCAAATCCTTCACGGCGCATATTTTCAAGCAGTATAGAGATATGCAGTTCACCGCGGCCGCTGACTTTGAAGCAGTCACCGCTCTCAGTTGGTTCAACCTTTAAGCCGACATTGACTTCTAATTCCTTTTCCAAACGTTCTTTTAGATTACGTGATGTAACAAATTTACCTGACTGACCAGCAAACGGTGATTTATTTACAATGAAATTCATCGATAGAGTAGGTTCTTCTATTTTAATGGTCGGCATTGGCATGATATTATCTTTATCACATAAAGTTTCACCGATGGAAATATCTGCAATACCGCTGATTACCACGATGTCACCGCTGTGAGCTTCTGACACGGCTACTCGCTTTAAGCCCTGATAGGCAAAGATCTGATTGACTGACTTCTGACGGATATTGCCGTCGCCGTCACAGACTGCCACATTTTGACCCTCTTTCAGAATACCGCTGTAAATACGTCCGATTCCCAAACGTCCGATATAATCATCGTATGCCAAGGCCGATACCTGCATCTGAAGCGGTTCTTCATCTAAATCGGGATATGCTTCCACATGATTCAAGATCGTTTCAAATAAAGGTTCAATGCTTGTACCTTCTTCATCTAATGTATGCTGAACGATGCCGCGTTTAGCAATACCATACAGAATCGGGAAGTCTAACTGTTCATCATTAGCGTTCAGATCAAGGAACAGATCGTAAACCTCATCGACAACCTCTTCCGCGCGCTGATCCTTCTTATCAATCTTGTTGATCAAAAGGATTGGGCGAAGACCCATTTCTAATGATTTGGATAATACGAAACGTGTCTGAGGCATCGGACCCTCGGCTGAATCGACAAGCAGGATAACGGTATCTACGGTTTGATGATACGCTCTACTTCACTTGAAAAGTCAGCATGTCCCGGTGTGTCGACAATGTTGATTTTGTAATCCTTATAGTTTACACTGCAGTTTTTAGAATAAATGGTGATCCCGCGTTCACGCTCAAGATCATTGCTATCCATAACGCATTCCACAACTTCTTCGTTAGAACGGAATACGTGGCTTTGATTTAAAAATGCATCCACCAATGTTGACTTACCGGCGTCAACGTGGGCAATTACGGCAATATTAATAATTTTCTGTTTACTCATGTAAATTCCACCTTTTTAACTTTAAAATTATACTATAAGGAATAGCTAATTACAATTTATTTGTGAAAAAATACAATGATTAACGCTTTCATTGACCTGTTTTTACTGAAAGTTAAGAATTATCAGCATAAATACGCGTTTTTCACATTTTAAAGTATTGTTAGAAAAGTGGGATTTTAATCAAAAAGAGGCAAGTTTTCATTCTGAATTTCTATACTAGAATGAAAAGGTGATAAAAATGAAACGATTATTAATAGTGATCAGTATACTCTGCCTGATGATTTGCGGCTGTCACAAGTCAGTGAATCCGGTTAAAGAAGATGTGAATGTGAATTATGAAAGCGGCGAGGATAAAAAAATGATGCTGATTTATCCTACCTTAAATGCCCCCTTGCTTGATGAGCAGCTGAAGGCATTAAGTGAAGAACTGAATCAGGAATTTACGGCTATCGATGGTGATTGTGAATTCAATATGTCATATCGGTTAAATCACAATGATGATTTTATCTCATTGATGGTTAAGATTCTGCGCGGAGATAAGGAAGAAGTAAAGACTTTTTTAAGTAATGGTGACGGCAGTCAAAGCTATACGTTTGAAGATGCGTTTGATGCTAAACAGATTAAGCGCTTGGCCCAAAAAATTGATGAGCGTTTGCGGCAGAGCGATGAAACAGCCGGCAGCTCCATTGATTATAAAATGGCCGTCATGCCGAACGTTGAAAATTTTCAGAATTTCTATCTGGATCAAGATACAATTACATTTTATTTTGATAATTTTGCTGATCAGCAGCTCCATGAGGCTGTCTTTACTTATGAAGAATTAAAGGATCTGATTAAACTTGAGTACAGCAATCCCGTATATTTAACCTATGATGAAATTTTATATGAACCGACAAAGATCATTGATCCCAATAAACCGATGGTTGCTTTAACCTTTGATGACGGTCCCAATAAATATACGGAACAGTTATTAGACGCGTTAAAGGAATATAATTGCAGCGCTACTTTTTGTGCTTGGCAGTATGGTTGAAAAGTTTCCGCAAGCTTTACAGCGAATGGTATTGGAGGGCAATGAAATCGGCAATCATACGATGGATCACCGTCAGCTGACTAAATTATCGGAAAAGGAGATACTCAAGGAGGTTGAGGATACCCAACAGGCTATTGAATCAATTGTTCATATTTATCCAAAGCTTGTACGGCCGCCTTATGGCTCTAAAAATGACACCGTATCTCGAATCCTTGATTATGATCTGATTCTTTGGGATTTAGATACCCGTGATTGGGCCAGCAAGGATCCGCAGAAAATCATTGAAGTGACATTAAATAATGTCCGGGACAAGGATATTATTTTGATGCATGATATTTATCCGACCAGTGTGCAGGCAGCCATCGAGTTAATTCCGCTGCTTCAGGAGCGTGGGTATCAGCTGGTTACTGTCAGTGAATTGTTGCTGTATCGATAATTTAAAAAACTTAAGAAATTTTTAATAGGTAATTATTTGAACGTTTTGCTGGACCATGGTAAACTAAGAAATGAGAGGTGAAACTATGGAAAAGCAGCGGTTTGAATTTGACCGTTTGAAAATTTTGGTTCTGGCATTATTAGCTGTCATGGTTTTGCTGGTGTCATTGGTCTTCCTTGGACGGAAGGAAGATCGTTATCAAGAGTTCAAATCAGTTTCTTTAGATAATAAAAAAGCAGGTGAGACACTGCAGGATGAGTTCAGTGAAGCCGATGTGATATTGGCACTTCATTATCCGCAATTCAGTGATGAGCCGCTGAATCTGCTGATTAAGGACCATGTAGCAGCCATCCGCGCTTATCAGGGTGAAGAAAATGATTTGGTTTTTCTTGATTATGAGAGTGTGAAAAGCTTCGATCAGTATGTTACCGTGCGTTTTTTGAAAAGTATATGATGAGCAAATGAAGCTGAAGCAGACAGGCACAAGCTTTATCACTTATGATATGAAGCAGCAAAGGACAATGAAAATCGAAGATATATTCCGTTCAGATTATCTGGTTCAGCTGCAAACGATGTTTAATGAAATTCCTGAGTATTACCAGATAGAAGAACAGGGAATCCGCTGTTTCGATAAGGATGGCAATGAATTGGGTTTGTTTGAATATGCCAATCATGAACGCTTTATCGCGTTAAAGAATCCGCAAGTGCCTTCACTGGCCTATAAGGGGGATGAAGAAGTCGAAACGATGACTATTGATCCCAATAAACCGATGATCGTATTTACTTTTGATGACGGTCCTACACCGGAAATTACAAAGCGAATCATGGATGCATTTTTAGCAGCCGGCGGCAGAGCAACTTTTTCGAGTTAGGCAGCCGGATGGAGGCTTATGGGGATTTGACACAGATGCTTTATCAGCACGGCTTTGAGATTGGCAACCATTCTTACAGTCATGCCAATCTAAGTATTGCGGATGAGGCAACGATTCGTCAGGAGATTTATGCGACGCAGGATATCGCTTATGCTTTGACGGGAAAAGAGATCCAGCTGGTAAGGCCGACCTACGGCGCTGTTTCGGATTTGATGCGCGAAGTGATTCCGTTTAGGATGATCAATTGGAATATTGATTCATTGGATTGGAAAACAAGAAATAAGGAAGCCATATTAAATGAAGTGCTTCCCTACATAGAAGACGGTTCAATTATTTTAATGCATGATTTATATGATACCACTGCCGAGGCAGTTGAAGCGATGCTGCCGATTTTAGCTGAAAAGGGGTATCAGTTTGTGACTTTATCTGATTATTTAGCAAGTGCTGAAACGAAATGATAATGTGTTTAAAAAGGAGTGACAGGGAATGAAGATTGCGTTAAGTTCAATGCAGATCAATCCTGGGGATTGTCAGGCGAATTATTTGAAAATGCAGGCTCAGATTAAAGAGGCCATTAAGATGCAGGCAGAACTGATCGTTTTCCCGCAGAATGCGCTGAGCGGGACTTATTTGGGAGAACTGTGGCAGAATAATGATTTTTGTCAGTTTGCGGATAGCTTTAATGAATTATTGATTGAAGCCAGCGATCAAATCGCAATTGTTTGGGGCAATGTGAAATATCGGCATGGGCATTTGTTTAATTGTGCTTTTTTCGCATGGCAGAAAGAAACGCGAATGAAAGTAAAGCGTCCTGAGCATCATTTTATGGATGAGTCGCTTTATTTTGAAGCCAGCGCGATGGATTCGGAAATTGAATACAAGGGTGAATTGCTGAAGCTGAACTTTGGCACTGATACCGAAGCGGATGTTTTCAATATCAATCTTGATCATCACCCATACTGCCGTGATTTGATGTGCTGTCTGCATCACAGCGGTGTTTATGTGAACGCATTGAGTGTGGAAAGTTATGGTAAAAATGTGTTTGTTTGTCCGGGCGGCCCGGCTTATTATCAAGACGGCGAGTTGATCTGCAGCGCTCCGTTTCTGCATGATGGCTTGACGCTGATTGATACACAGAAGCCAAATCATCAAAAACATGAGCTGTGTGAGCTTGAAGTGCTGCTTTATGGTCTTAAGACTTTTGATGCTCAGGTACTAGGCGGCAAGATGCCGTGGATTATCGGCTTATCCGGCGGTTTGGACAGCAGTGTTAATGCTGCGTTAATTACCATGGCCTTTGGCCCTGACAGGGTTTATGCCTATAATCTTGCGACAGTTCATAATTCATCAGCCACCAAGCAGAACGCGCAGCAGCTTGCCGATGCGTTAGGCATTCGGCTGAATAATGGAGCTGTAACGCAATTGGTTGAGGCCAGCCGGGATGTACTTTGTAATGAATATGGTTATGATGATTCAAAATGGCCGTCTTTGGTCATGGAAAATATCCAGGCGCGGATACGAGGACATCTGCTGTCAAGCTTTGCAGCTATTCATGGCGGTGTCGTAGTAAACAATGGCAATAAGGTGGAGGTTGCTTTGGGGTATTGTACGCTCTATGGTGACGCGATCGGTGTGCTTTCACCGATCGGTGACTGTACAAAGTGCGACTTGTTTGCATTATCAAAACAGATCAATGAACTGCATGAAAAAGAAGTGATTCCTTGGAATCTGCTGCCGGAAGTCAGTGATAAGATTGAATGGGAAACACCGCCGAGCGCCGAATTAAAAAATGATCAGCTTGATCCGATGAAATGGTTTTATCACGATCAGCTATTGGACGATCTTTTGTCCGGTATGGATCCTTGTGAATATCTGCGCGCCTATCAGTCAAAAGAACTATTTGCAGGTAAATATGGATTCTGGCTGAAGCTGTACGGTCTTGATGATCCGCAGGAATTTGTTAAAGATTTTCGCTGGTTTACATCAACCCTGCGGCGCAATGCATTTAAACAGCTGCAGACACCGCCGATTCTGTCCTTAAGCAGTAAGCCTTTTGGTACTATACCGGTGGTTCAGGGGCATGCGGTTTATCCGCAATGTGACAAATTATTAAAAGAAATAACAGAAGCTTAACACACTCTTTCATAAAGACATGATATGATAGCTATGGAGGTTTTTTATGAATCTAAAACTAACAGAAGAAAACAGGTCGAAGGTAATTGCCAACAGCATCGTTGTTGTGATTGGTATCACCGTATTTTTGCCTTTTACCGTTTTGACGAATTACGAGCCGGTTTTGACGTCATGATCGGCAAACTCTTCCCATTTATCTTTGGCTTTGCGATTGCTTTTTTGCTTGATAAGCCAATGATGATGTTTGAGGAATTTCTGAAAAAGGTAGGTTTAAAAGGTAAGGGAGTCAGAAACCTAGCGGCTATTCTTGCTTTGATCCTAGGCTTTATCATGGTATCGGCACTGCTTTGGCTGTTGATTCCGCAGGTGCTGACATCCCTGTTTGATCTGATTGAAAAGCACCGGGCTATCTTGGTCATTTCTTTGATTTTGTTAATGATGTAATCGTAAGAGAAAATATTGATATTTCATATTTATATGAATTTTTAGGAACTGATTTTGAGAAAGAACTGATTACCAATCTGACAAGCTTCTTTTCCAGTTCGCTGCCGCAGATGGTTACTTTAACTGGTAAGGTTACTTCCACATTCTTTAATATTATTTTGGGAATGATGGCGGGTTTGTACATCATGTTTGAGAAAGAGAATTTCATCTTAGGGATCAAACGGACTACATATGCTTTTTGTTCTAAGCCGGTTGCGGACTATCTGTCTCGTTTTGCCAAGATCACGGCCGATATTTTCAATAATTTTATTGTCGGAAAGGCAATTGATTCAGTGATTATCGGTGTGATTACTTACGTGCTGATGACCATCTTTAAAATGCCTTATGCCTTGCTGCTGAGTGTAATTGTCGGTACTACCAATATGATTCCTGTATTCGGACCGTTTATCGGTGCTATACCCGGTGTCTTTATTCTGATGATCATTCATCCTTTACAGGGATTGTATTTCGCCTTATTGATTTTAGCTATCCAGCAGTTTGACGGCAATATTCTAGGGCCGATCATTCTCGGCGATAAGCTGGGACTGCCTTCACTCGCTATTTTGTTTGCGGTTGTGATTGGCGGCGGGATGTTTGGCATCTTAGGCATGTTTATCGGTGTGCCAATTTTTGCGGTCATTTATACAGCAGTTCGGGAAGTAGTCGAATATCGGCTGAATAAGAAGAATCTAAAGGTTGAACTGAATACCAAGGTTGAATAAATCATACATGAATTAAATCCTTCAATTGCCGCATTGATTCTATGATTCTTATTTTGCTTTTAAACCTGAGTGCCATCATTGATTTGTATGAAGCATAGATCCATCCAATTGATATTTATGCAACTGGTGAAATCAAGGATGGTAAGGTTCCTTTCAGGTATGCGGGTACGGTTGCCCCGCAAGCCAAAGAGGTACTGGATAATAAAGCAGCAGCCTTTGATTTTGTATTATTCCGGAAATGGTTGGTTTTGCATAATAAAGAATCCTTTGCCCTGATTCATTAAGGCAAAGGATTTTTAGATGTATAATTAGTCGTTTTGATCAAGCAGCGTTAATAGCTGATCCACAGCTTCCATTAGGAAGAGATCATCGGTGACAGTCTTTAAAGACCTTAAAAATCATGTGTATTCTTGCTTTGCGGCAGCATATAACCCGCTTCTCTGAACAGGTCTTCAGCCATGTATCGATTTGATTTCTCCAATGCGGCAGCAACCTGAGCAAATACCTTGTCATCACTATGCTTCGCAAGCTCATGAGCGGCAGCCTCCTGCTTAGCGATATTTTGTATCAGCTTCATCATTTCCTGCTTCATTGTATCAGCCTTGCGCTGCTGCGGTGCAAAAGTATCCGGTACCATTGAAATCGCGTGCGAAGGACAGGCACTGACGCATAACCCGCAGGCAATGCATTTCTTAAAGTCGATCTGACCATTTTCTGTATCACTGGCACCGGTTGGACAGACATACAGACATAAGCAATCCTTGGTACAGTTTCTTAAATTTCTAAACGCATGCATGATTATTGCCCCCTTTCGATTTTATGCAGTTTAAAGCCAGGTACCTTGCATACCGGGCAGATTTCCGGCACTTCATCACCAACATAGATATAACCGCAGATCTCGCAGACATAGACATTGGTTTTTTCAATAAAATCACTGCCTTCCTTAAGCAAGCGGTCAAGCAGACTGCTCTGTATCCGCGATACCTTTTCACTCCATACTAAGGCGCGCAGAGAACCGCGGTCATTTAATTCTTTGGCTGTCTGTGAAGCAATCGGATAGATATCCGATAAGTTTTCATTGACCAGAGTGCGCAGCGTTTCAAACTGCGGATCATCGGTTTTCTCGGCATGTGCCTTAAAATAATCGGCAAGCTTTTGAAACAGTGCCATTTCAACTGTCAATACTTGTTTTTCACAGCCTTTTGCCAAATTAGAACATAAAATGCTCATTTCAAGCGATGACAGATTCAGCTTGTTCTCCAGCTTTTGCTCCTTTTCTTCTGCTTCTTCTTTTATTTCTTCCTTCACTTCATTAAACATTGATTTCGGTGCGGTACAAATCGGACAAACCCATGCTTCAGGCAAATCCTCCCACTTTGTATTAGCGGCAATACCCTGATCAGGACTGCCCGCTGCTTCATCATAGATATAACCGCAGATTGTACAGACATATTTCTTCATAGAACTCCTCCTTTAGAAATTTGGTAGCGCTTTCTATATGTTAACTGTACACTTTAAATATTTAAAATGACAGTCATTTGCTCAGTATTTTTATTTGACAATGGCATTATTATCAGGCATATAACATAGGATAGGAGTGGAGGTGCAGCCATGAAAGAAAATGAATATTGAAAAAAGAATATTAAAGGGTTTAGCGATTGATGGGGTAATTGATGTTGAAGCAAAAACGGAGCTTGATTATCGCCGTGAATCAGGGGCATGCGAGCGGTCGGACCGATAATTATCAGCGGGCACTGCCGAGTTGAAAATGAAGTCCGCTCCTTCAGCGAAACATTAGAGCTGGATGTACTGGCACCGCGTATTAAATTAAGTAATACAGAACCTTTTACGATTGAGATATTGAGGGTTAAAGGGGTTGCTGATGATGGCATTATGCTGCTGCTTGATTTAGGTATCCATGGGATTGAGGATAATAAGACGGAAACTTTGCCGCCGGCTTTGGATGAGCTTGTTGAAATGCCTGCTCCCGTGCAAGCTGAACCGGCTGTGCAGGCAGCGGATGAAACGGTGCAGACAGCGGCAGAACCAGAGGCTGATTTTGAAAGCATCGAGGATCTTTTTGATGATGCGGATAATGTTTATACGAGCTGCTGTCTGGTTGTTGCTAAGGGCGATGATACGTATGAAACGATTGCCAGCCGTTATCAGGTTGATGCCAATGAACTGCGCAATGTAAATAAAAATAAGGGAATTGAACCTAAAATGCTGATAATGCTTCCTTAAGACTTGTTTTTTCTTTTGAAATTCGTTATAATGCTCGCAGAAATACTGTGAAGAGAAGGAGTAATTCAGCGGCATGTGCAGAGAGCTTCGGGTTGGTGGAACGGAGTCATTAAACTGAATGAAGGTAGTCTTGGAGTAGATTTTCTGAATTGAGTAGGAAAATCCGTTTCATCTGCGTTAAAGAGTAGAGGCATGAATGTTAGTGCAAATAAAGGTGGTACCACGTGAATAAGCGTCCTTTGCGGATGCTTTTTTATTTGGAGGTGAGTGTTGATGCGAATGCCTGAAATCGAAACGGAGCGTTTGTATTTAAGAGAAATCACTTTGCAGGATGCAGAGGATATTTATGAATATATGCGTTTAAAAGAAGTTACTGATTTCATGTTTACAGCCTGTGCTTCCCTTCAAGAGTGTCAGCGTTATCTTAAGGTTGAATTCTTAAGCTATGAGCGGATGGGACTGCCTTCGCCGTATGCGATTGAATTGAAAGCATCAGGCAAGGTTATCGGCACATGCAGTTTTCATACGATTGAAGAGGATACCGCCCAAGTCGGTTTTGTGCTGAATCCCTTTCATCAGCATCAGGGCTATATGAGCGAGGCTATGGAAATGCTTTTGGAAATGGGTTTTGAAATCCTTGATTTAAGACGGATCACAGCCATGCACATGAATGGCAACACTGCCTGTCAGCATCTGTTAGAGCGTCTTGGTTTTGTGAAGGAAGGCATTTTGCGTGAAGCTGTGACACGCGGAGATGAAGCTTTGGATATGCATTTATACAGCTTATTAAAAAGAGAATGGAGAGAGAGAAATGAAAGAACTGGCAAGTAAATATGATCATTTGAATGTTGAAAAGATATTTATAAAACCTGGTGTGATGAGGGGTATTTTAAAGCGGGCGATAAAAGCAAAGATCCTTTCTGCATCGTAATACCGCCGCCTAACGTTACCGGTAAGCTGCATCTTGGGCATGCATGGGACACAACATTGCAGGATATCATTGCCCGTTATAAACGGTTAAAGGGTTATGATATGCTGTGGCTGCCGGGTATGGATCACGCGGGTATCGCAACACAGGCAAAGGTTGATGAGCGGCTGAAAAAGAAGGTATTTCACGTTATGACATCGGCCGTGAGAAATTTTTAGACCGCGCGTGGGAATGGAAAGAAGAATATGCGAGTCATATCCGCCAGCAATGGGCAAAAATGGGTCTGAGTCTTGATTATTCGAGAGAGCGTTTCACTTTAGACGAAGGATTAAGCCATGCGGTACGGAAAATCTTTGTGGATCTATACAATGACGGGTTGATTTACCGCGGAGAACGCATTATTAACTGGGATCCGAAAGCAAAGACAGCATTGAGTAACATAGAGGTTATTCATAAAGAGATTGAAGGTGCGATGTATACCTTTAAGTATAAGGTTGTGGAAACCGGTCAGATTTTAAATGTATCTACAACCGGCCGGAAACGATGTTTGGAGATGTTTGTGTCTGTGTGCATCCGGATGATCCGCGGTATACGGATGTTGTCGGCAAGCATGTGATCAATCCGGCAAATGGTGAAGAACTGCCGATTATTGCTGACAGCTATATCGATATTGAATTTGGTACAGGCGCGATGAAATGTACACCGGCGCACGATCCTAATGACTTTTTGATCGGTGAAAAGTATAAGCTGCCGAAGATTATCTGCATGAATCCAGATGGTACGATGAATGAGCGCTGCGGTGAGTTTAAAGATATGGATCGTTTTGAATGCCGTAAAGCATTAGTTAAAAAAATTGAAGCAGAGGGCAATCTTATTTCGATTGAAAAGCATATGCATCAGGTAGGACACAGTGAACGCACAGATGTAATTGTCGAGCCTTATTTGAGCAAACAGTGGTTTGTGAAAATGAAGCCGCTGGCAGAAGAGGTTTTGAAGCATCAGGAAAATCCTGAGGAGAAAATTAATTTCTATCCGCTGCGTTTTGAAAAGACTTTTAATCAGTGGCTTGAAAATATCGAGGACTGGTGTATTTCCCGTCAGCTTTGGTGGGGACACCGCATCCCGGCTTGGTATCATAAAGACAGCGGTGAGGTTTATGTCGGCTATGAAGATCCAAGGGATATTGAAAACTGGATTCAGGATGAGGATGTATTAGATACTTGGTTCTCCAGTGCTCTATGGCCTTTCTCAACATTGGGCTGGCCAAAGAATACCGATGATCTGAACCGTTATTTCCCTAATGATGTATTGGTTACCGGCTATGATATTATTTTCTTCTGGGTTGCCAGAATGGCGTTCCAGTCACGCTATGCAATGCATTCAAGACCATTTAAAGATGTCTTGATTCATGGCTTAGTGCGTGATGCGCAAGGCCGTAAAATGTCTAAATCATTAGGCAATGGTATCGATCCGATGGAAGTTATCGATAAATATGGCTGTGATTCACTGCGCTTTTTCCTAACGACGAATTCTACGCCGGGGCAGGATTTGCGCTTTATTAACGAAAAGGTTGAGGCGGCTTGGAATTTTATTAATAAGATTTGGAATGCCAGCCGTTTTGTCTGTATGAATTTGGAAGCTGATTTCAGTATTGATCAGATAGATTTAAGTCAAGCTTCTATGATTGATAAATGGATTTTAAAACGTTTGAATGAAACGATTGAATCAGTCAGCGCCAATATGGATAAATATGAATTCGCTTTGGTTGGCAATGAATTAACAAGCTTTGTCTGGGATGATTTCTGCAGCTGGTATATCGAACTGTGCAAGGCCAATCTAAGCAGTGAGGAACCTGCGATCCGCAATGCGGCTAAATCAACATTGGTGACAGTATTAAGTGCTATTGTACGCTTACTGCATCCATTTATGCCGTTTGTTACTGAAGAAATCTATCTGAGTATTCCGCATCGTTTTGAATCCATCAATCTTGAAGCATGGCCAAGTCTGAGTGGTGTTGCCATGAGTGATGAAGAAATGAGCGCAGTTAACGAATTGATTACGATGATTCAGGCGGTACGTGAGATTAAAACAGCGTATAATCTGAAACCTTCGGCTGATGTTAATATCATTATTAAGGCAGCTGACGGTACATTAAGACCTAGTGATGATAAGATCAATGCGATCCTGAATAAGATGTGCCATGCTTTCTGGATCAATGAGGACAGTTCTGAAGAGGTTGTGACACGTACTATTTTAAATGGAACGCTCTCTATTCAGTTATCCGATGTGATTAACATAGAAGAAGAAATTGCCAAGTGTGTAAAGGAAATTGAACGGTTGACAAAGGAAATTGCCCGTGCTGAGGGAATGCTGGCAAATCCTAATTTCACAAATAAAGCACCGGCTGCCAAGGTTGAGGCCGAACGTGAAAAATTGGCTGGCTATACACAGCAGTTAGCCTTGAATACCGCCCGTCTTGAGGGGTTAAAGAAATAACGTGAAGTCCGATCTTAACCGGTCGGGCTTTTTCTTTATTTAAGGTGTATAATTAAAAAGAGGTGTAGCGATGAAAAAACGAGGAATGCGATGGTCTTGTCCGTGCTGCCGCGGTAAAATTTATGCCGGTGAATTAAAACGTGAGATGAGCTGCCCGCACTGTATGAGTAAATTATATGTGGTTAAAAATATTAAAAGGGCCACCCTTAATGTTTTCTTAATCATTCTTGCTGAAGTATTTCTGCTTGAGCCGCTGCTTAGCTGGCTGATGCCTGATGTACCATATCTGCTGTCGGCATTGGTTCGTTCCAGTATAACGCTGCTGCTGATGCTGTTCAGCGGCTATCACTGTGTGCGCCTATACACGGAAAGGCAAAGGGCTGAAAAGGCGCGTGATGCCAGCTGGGATGCTTCTGGTTGGTAATCAGCTTGTCAATCTCAAAGGGTGCGCTTATAATAATAAAGTAAAGTGAGGATGAAAGTATGGAAGAGAAGAATACTCAGCCGCGTCATAAAGTGGATATCCGCGAGATGACTATTGATGATGAAACAACGTTAAGACAAATCTGTGACCGGTGTGAGGATGCACTGGCCGGCTGCGGAGAGCGGATCAGCGATCAGGAGGTTCATGATATTGTCAGAAAGCAGGTACTGCCGCCTGAGGGCAAGTCTGAAAAATATCATGCCAAGCTGATCACCTTTGACGGTGAGCCGGCAGGTTTTATGACTTACTATGAAGGCTATCCTTTTGAACGCACCGTTTGGATAGGTTCTTTCTACCTTGTTCCGGAAGTGCGCGGGCAATCGTTAGGTACTCAGATTATGGTGATGTTTAAACAAAACATGATAAATTTAGGTTATATGCAGTTTGTTGCACAGCTGCATCGGATGAATTTAAGAGGTCAGGATTTCTTTAGGAAAAATCAATTTGTACTGGATCAGCGTTCCATTGACCGGGATTTTTTACTGTATTTCTGTACTTATCAAAGCAAGTCTGAAAAGAGTAAGTAAACACAGAATTTATCTGTCATTGATTGATTTGCGTAGTTACAGGACTGCGGAAACAATCCCTTTCGATGAGTGTAATGAGCAGTCAGCTGCTTGCTTTTTATGCTTCATGTGGCAGAATGCAGATGAGAAAATTCATGTTTACTTGATGCATAAACTTATTGTGAGCTTTGTTCACATAAGCTTACTTTCCGAGGGCAGCGGGCCTTAAATTTAGAATCTTATCGATAAACAGACTCTTGAAAAAGAGTCTGTTTGCATATATGGTGATGATGAGCAGTCAGTACAAAAGAAGAATTAAGGTCATACGATCAAGCAGTCATTTTATGAACTTTTTTCAGAGAATCATGAAATAATGCAGACTATTGGCCGGGAAGCAAAGAACGAAGCCTGTTTACTATTATTAAAAATGAAATACAAAGGGAATATACATACATTTGCCATACCCTTCAGATCAGATAGTGGCAATGCTCCAAACTGCCTGAAAGGACAAAGACAAGAGATAATAGGAAACATGGCTTCATTATATAAAAATGTTTCCAAATTACTGAAAAATACATGCTTGCCTATCAGATAGAAGGCGATTTTCAGGAAAAACTCGTTATGGCTTTAGTTGAAAGAACTATCAAGCAAATTTATTCAGAGGCAGCCCAGTATTTAAAAAATTATGAAACTGGTCAATATGAATTATTCTGTGTGGATCTTGATGATGTACTGATCAAAGTGAATAATCAGAGATTGAAAATCATAGGAATGATTGATGAAGGAATAAACCGGTATTTATTTTGTCTGAAGAAAAAAGGTATCCAAGGCGAGGAAGAAATGTCATTTACGGCTAGTAATTTTTCAAAAAATCTGTATAATTATGTGTAAGCGATTACAGCCAACTTGAGGAGGTTTAAGAATGAAAACAAAATATGTATATAAGTTTTCAGAAGGCAACGGCAATATGCGCGAGCTGCTTGGCGGCAAGGGTGCCAATCTTGCGGAAATGAAAAATCTCGGTATGCCGGTTCCTGATGGGTTCACGGTTACGACCGAAGTCTGCAACCGTTATTATGAAGACGGTGAGAAAATTCACGAAGAAATTCTCGATGAAATTTTAGAGAACTTAAAAGATCTTGAAGATCGTACAGGTAAAAAGTTAGGAAATGTGGAGAATCCATTGCTTGTATCTGTTCGTTCCGGTGCGCGTGCTTCAATGCCTGGTATGATGGATACTATTTTAAATCTGGGTATCAATGATGATGTTGTTGAGACAATTGCGCGATTAACTAATAATCCGCGTTTTGCTTATGACAGCTATCGACGTTTTATTCAAATGTTTGCCGATGTTGTTATGGGGCTTTCTAAGGCTAAGTTTGAAACGATTATCGATGACATTAAGGCTGAGAAGGATGTTCATTTAGACACTGATCTTGATGCTGAAGATCTGAAGGAAATGGTTAAACGTTTTTAAGGCTTTTTATCAGCGTCAGTTAAATGAAGAATTCCCTATGGACCCTAAGGTTCAATTGATTAAATCAGTTGAAGCGGTATTCCGCAGCTGGAATAACCCGCGTGCGATTTATTACCGCCGCATGAACGATATTCCTAGTGAATGGGGTACAGCGGTTAACGTTCAGTCTATGGCTTTTGGAAACATGGGCAATGACTGCGGCACCGGTGTAGCATTTACAAGAAATCCGGCTACCGGTGAAAAGAAATTATTCGGTGAATTCCTGATGAATGCTCAGGGTGAAGATGTTGTAGCCGGTATCCGTACACCTCAGACAATCGATCAGCTGAAGGAAGTTATGCCAGATGTTTATGATCAGTTTGTGGAAATCTGCGGAAAATTGGAAGAACATTACCGTGATATGCAGGATATGGAATTTACCATTGAAAAAGGTAAGCTGTATATGCTGCAGACTCGTAATGGTAAACGTACAGCTAAGGCGGCTTTAAAGATTGCTTGTGATTTAGTATCTGAAGGTTTAATTACGAAGGAAAAAGCATTGATGATGGTTGATCCTAAACAGCTGGATTCTTTACTGCATCCGCAGTTCTCACCGGAAGAGTTAAAGAAGGCGACACCAATTGCTAAGGCATTGCCGGCATCACCGGGAGCTGCCTGCGGACATATCGTATTCTCTGCAGAGGATGCTATTCAAAAGGCTGCTGTAGGTCATAAGGTTGTTCTTGTTCGTCTTGAAACTTCACCTGAAGACATCGAGGGTATGGCTGTTTCTCAAGGTATTCTGACTGTTCGCGGCGGTATGACAAGTCATGCGGCAGTAGTTGCCAGAGGTATGGGTACATGCTGTGTATCCGGCTGCGGTGATATTAAGATTGATGAAGAAAATAAATGCTTTACAGTTAATGGTGTTACTTATAAGGAAGACGATCCAATCTCTATTGACGGATCTACTGGCTTTATCTATGGTGAAGCGATTCCAACCATTCCTGCCAGTCTGTCTGGTGACTTTGGAACCTTTATGCAATGGGCTGACGATGCCCGCGTATTGCAGGTAAGAACAAATGCCGATACGCCAAAAGATGCTGCTCAGGCAGTTGCTTATGGGGCTGAAGGCATTGGTTTAGTTCGTACTGAACATATGTTCTTTGAGGGTGAACGAATCAAAGCGGTTCGTGAAATGATCGTTTCTAAAACAGAAGCTCAACGCCGTACAGCGCTTGATAAGATCCTGCCGATGCAGCAGGGTGACTTTGAAGCTATTTATGAAACGATGAAGGGTCTGCCGGTAACCATTCGTTACTTAGATCCGCCTCTGCATGAATTCCTGCCAACAAGCTCATATGACATCTCTCAGTTGGCTGCTGATATGAAACTTGATTTAGATGAGCTGAAAGCAGTAATTCAGGGGCTTCATGAATTTAACCCAATGATGGGACATCGTGGCTGCCGTCTGGCTGTTACTTATCCGGAAATTGCTGAAATGCAGACAAGAGCTGTAATTCAAGCGGCTATCGCAGTAAATAAACGGCACCCGGAATACCACATCAAACCGGAAATCATGATTCCGCTGGTTGGGGATCGCAATGAATTAAAATATGTAAAAGATATCGTCGTGAAGACAGCAGATGCTATCATCAAGGAAAATAACGTTGAGCTTAACTACTCTGTGGGTACGATGATTGAGATTCCGAGAGCGGCATTGCTGGCGGATGAGATTGCGGAAGAAGCTGAATTCTTCAGTTTCGGAACAAACGATTTAACTCAGATGACCTTTGGCTTCTCTCGTGATGATGCTGGCGGTTTCTTAAAGGATTACTATGACAAGAAAATTTATGAACAAGATCCATTTGCCCGTATTGACCAACGCGGTGTCGGCAAACTGATTAAGATGGCTGCTGAACTTGGCCGTTCTGCACGCCCGGATATCAAACTTGGCATCTGCGGCGAGCATGGCGGTGATCCAGCTTCGATTGAATTCTGTCATAAATTGGGCTTAACTTATGTGTCATGTTCACCTTTCCGTGTACCAATTGCACGTTTAGCTGCTGCTCAGGCTGCAATTAAAAATCGATAGGATCGATAATTACTGATTCAATTAAAAAGCGTATTATTCAGAATGAGTAATACGCTTTCGTCTTATGGTTGTTAAAGGGGTAAGAAAATGAATTTTTAAAGGTATTACTGATATGGCTGCTCAGTGCTGCCTTAGCATTGCTTTGGGTTGGCTAGACAACTAAACTTAATGAATGACTGAAAAAAATAAGATGCCTTTATTGTTATATTTAAGCGTCTTGATTGCAGGATTTCCTTTTTTATTCATTGTGCAGCTGCCAGAGGGACTTTATCTGATAAAATACTGCTTTATTCATGATTGTGATTTTTATAACCTTGCTGGCTTAAAGCATAATGAAGCTAAACACGGCGGTGAATTACTGGGGCGGTGTGCTGAAGGATACTGATGGAAATATCACAGCGTATGTGATGCAGTATTTCATCTTTATGCTGCTTCAGACGCTTGCAGTATATCCAGTGCAGTCTATTATGTGATACTTTGCAGTGCCTGTGTGCGGTGTTAGGCAATTTATATTAAAAATAGAAAATTCAAAGCACCGTTTAATAAAGATTTATTATATGAACTGCTGGCATCTCTTATTTTTTCAATCGGATTTGATGCGATTGATCAGTATAATGGCTTTATCCTGACCGCGATGATGTCCATGGCGCAGAGTGTTTTGTCAGCAACGGCCGATTAGTTTAAGGGATTGATAATCTTTAAAAAGGAGGCATTTTTATGCGAAAGAATTTTGGCGCAAAGCATATATGTATCCACAACCGGTTTTAATTATAGCTGCCTATGATGAAGCGGGCGTTCCGAATGCGATGAATGCGGCATGGGGGTGCATTGCTGATTATAAGCAAGTGGCGCTTTATCTTAGCGGTGAACATAAAACCGTAAAGAATATCCTTCAGCGGCAGGCTTTCACGATCAGTATGGCAGATAAGCAGCATGTGACTGAATGTGATTATGTTGGTATCGTATCCGGCAATAAGGTGCCTGATAAATTTCGCAAGGCAGGTTTCCATGCGACAAAGAGTGAATTTGTAGATGCACCGCTGATTGATGAACTGCCCATGAGCCTTGAATGCAAGCTGTTGAGCTTTGATGAGGAAAGTGAACTCTTAGTCGGTGAAATCATCAATGTAAGCGCAGATGAAAGCATTCTTGATGAGGAAGGAAGAATTGATCCTGTCAAGCTGGCGCCAATTACCTTTGATGCCGTACATAATACTTATATCACGCTTGGCGAAAAAGTCGGCAATGCTTTTAAAGATGGAAATAAGCTGAAGTAAAAACCATAAAAGGAAGCTAACCGCTGTTGTAATCTACAGCATAAGGCTTCCTTTTTTACAGTAAATATAGTTAAGCGGGTGAAGACTGCCGCCATTTACATATAAAAGGATTTTCATCTTTTGCCTTTGCATAGCATAAAGTATCTTCCATCTATCCATGTGAATGGATTCGTGATTTTCTTGTGTTTACACTTATTCTAAATTGCAGAGTACATAGTAATTCATAAGGATTTGTGATAAAATAATAAATATCATATAATGTAATGTGAGCTTGATGAATCAGGGGTAGATACTGCTTTTATGTATCATTATCGGTTAATACCCCCTTGATTATGAAGAAAAATCATTTCATTGCAGGAGGGTAGAAAAGTGATTAAAAACAAGGAAGAAGTAAGTGAATTTACAGCTCATATCCTGCGTACATTTTTTCAGGATAACAATATCGAACCGTTAATCAATGCAATGGATGAGAATATTATTTGGTTTGGCTCAGGACGTGCGCAATCAGCGGTAGGTAAAGCTGCGGTTGCCAAGCAATTTATTGACGGTAAGGATGATCTTCAGCCATGCGTTCTTAGCCGGGAGCATTACGATGTTGTGCTGCTGGGTGAGGATGATGCGGTTTGTCAGGGGTCCAGCTATATGGATACCAGAGCGGATAATGAAGTCAGCATCCATGAATTCCAGCGGATCACCCTTGTTCTGCATAAGGCGCCTGATGGCTTTAAGATAAAGCATATGCATCATTCAATCGCTTATGATGCAATGGAGGATGAACGTTTATTTCCGCTTCAATATGGGAAAGCACGTTATAAAGAGCTGCAGGATGAATTAAAAGCCCGTGATAATCAGATTGAACTGATGCTTTCTCAATTGCCGGGCGGTACGACTATTTGCGCGATGGATGAACAGTTGACTACAAAATGGATCTCTTTGCAAGGCTGTGAATTGATAGGCTTTGCGAATGAAGCAGAATTTATGGAAGTCACCCACGGCAAAACGTCGTCTTTGATTTATGAACAGGATTTAGATAAGATTTATGATGAATTAATGAAATCAATTCAGGAACAGCGCAACTTCATGTGCGAATATCGGTTTAGAAGAGCTGATGGTCAGCTGATTTGGTTATTAAATATTGGTAAAATTATTAAAAATGATCAGGGTATTGATGAAGCTTATTGTTTTATCAGTGATATTACCGAGCGTAAAGAACGTGAGTTATTGTATGCCAAGGCAGACCGTGATGTTAAGCGCCAAGCGGCTTTCATGATGGAATTGTTTAATACGCTACCTTGCGGAATCATTCAGTTTAGTGTAGATGCGAAGCATCAGCTGCTGATGACGAACCGTCAGGGATGGGAAATCTACGGCTATGATGAGGAAAGCTTCCGCAGAGAAATTAAAAGTCCGCTTCAGTTTGTTCTTGCCAAGGACTATGATGCAATCGTTGAGACATTAAATAATATGAAGCTGGGTGATGAAACCGCTTATGAACGGCTGACATCTCGGCGGGATGGCAGTGAGCTGTGGATCTCAGTATTAATGAAGCGTTTGATCAATATGGATGGAAAAGATGTAATACAGGCTATTTATACAGATATTACGAATGAAAAGAAAATGCGTCTTGAAATAGAAAAGAGCCGTCGAGTTGAAACAGAATCATTAAGAGCTGCGATCGATACCGCATATCCGCTGATTTATAATTTGAATTTAAGTGATGACAGCTATTCGTTGCTGCATAATGAATTAGAGGCTGGATTGTCAGAAACCGGCAGTTATCATCAGCTGTTTAACGATTATTTTAAACGAGTGCATCCGGATTATCAGCAGGATTATGTAAAGAATTTCCGCCGTGAAGCTATGTCTGAACGTTTTGCGAAGGGGGAAAAAGAAATTTACATGGAACTGCTTCAGCAGGATGTCAGCGGCAGCTATCACTGGCAGTCAGCGCATGTGATTCATGTTGAAGATCCTTATGCGGAATCACAGCTGGCAATTCTATTGGTTAAGGGCTTGGATGAACAGAAGAGTGAACAGGCCAGACAGGAACAGCTGCTTCGCGACGCCCTGCAAAGAGCCAATGCCGCCAATGAAGCAAAAAGTGATTTTCTGTCCCGTATGAGCCATGACATTCGTACACCGATGAATGCGATCATCGGCATGGCAACGATCGGTAAGATGAAGCAGGGGGATGTTGAAACTACCTTGCACTGTTTTGATAAAATTGACACTTCAAGCCGATATTTGCTGGCTTTGATTAATGATATCCTTGATATGTCGAAGATCGAACAGGGAAAGATGCAGATTAATGAGGATGAATTCAGCTTGCAGGATGTGCTCCAGGAAATTAACAGTATCTTGGTGCCGCAGACCAGTGAGAAAGAAATACAATATGAGATGCGGATTCTTGAGCCGATAGCGGATGAGTATCAGGGAGATGCGCTGCATCTGCGTCAGATTCTCATGAATCTTTTAAGTAATGCATTAAAGTTCACTTCTGAAAAGGGTAAGATTATCGTTACTATCAGTAATGAGTATACAAGCAATGGTTACGCGCATTTAAAATTTTCAGTAAAGGATAACGGCATCGGTATTTCTGAATCATTTAAACAGAGGCTGTTTCAGCCATTCGAACAGGAGTACAGTGATAATGCCCGCAATAAGGCAGGCAGCGGTCTTGGTCTGTCAATCGTGCATAACCTTGTTAAACTCATGGGCGGCAGTATCAGTGTTGAAAGTGAGCAGGGCGTTGGAACGGAGTTTATTGTTCAGCTGCCGCTGAAGTTGATTCACGTTGATCATAAACAGGAAGAAATACGCCGTCAGCGTGAGCTTTTAAAGGATTTGAGTATTTTAGTTGTTGATGATGATGAAATTGTAGGTGAACAGGTTACCGCTGTTCTGAAAAATATCGGAGCTGATTGTGAATGGGTTGATTCAGGAATCAAAGCTGTCGCATCGGTGCGTGAGCGAATGGATAAGCATGAATTATATGATGTAGCGATGATTGACTGGAAGATGCCGGATATGGATGGCTTAGAAACTACCCGCCGAATCCGTCAGCTTGTCGGTCCGGATACGATGATTATTATTATATCCGCATATGATTGGAGCAGCATTCAAAATGAGGCAATCGCGGCAGGCGCGAATGGTTTTATAACGAAACCATTGTTTACTTCATCAATCTGCTCTACGTTGGGCAGTATGTTTACTCATCATGAAGAGCAGTCGGAACCGAAGCCTGAATATAATCTGAAAGGCAAACGTATCTTACTGGCTGAAGATAATGAGTTGAATATGGAAATTGCCAAAACACTGCTTGAGATGCAGGGAATGATTGTTGAACCAGCGGTTAATGGTGCTGAGGCGGCAGCCATGGTACAAAATCATCCTGAAGGTACTTATTATGCGGTACTAATGGATATTCGCATGCCAGTTATGGATGGTTTGACGGCAGCCCGTAAAATTCGTGCCTTACCTGGTGAGCGCGGTCAGGTTGCCATTCTGGCAATGAGTGCCGATGCCTTTGAAGAAGATAAAGCAAAAGCCAGAAAGGCAGGAATGAACGGCTATTTGGTAAAGCCGGTTCATATTGATGAATTATATCAGGCATTAAGTAATTTACAGGAAATAAGGATAAAGGAATAGTAATCATGATTGGTATTAAAGATTGCTATCATGTGTACTCAAGATTATAATAATTTCATAGGAAGCATGTTTTAAAGGAGATACTGCCATGAATCAGACAGAGAATATACAGCGGGCGCAAGTACTTGAGGAATGGGCCTCAGCAAGGCTGGCGCTGATGGATGAAATGGGATTAGCTGCCTGTTATTTGCTGCTGGATGACGGACTGTCCCTGATTGCAGCTAATCAGCGGCTGAAAAAGCTTTGGCAGCTTTCATCAGATGCGGTTAAGCTAAAGCAGCTGCTGTCTGAAGAGATATATGAAAAACTGATCCATTCACTGCTTCAGCTTTCTGGTGAACAAAGTCAATGCAGTGAGCTTTTGAGTCTGAAAATAAAGGGACTGACTGACCGCCGGCAGATGGATGCGACCATCACTGATCAGACGATCAACGGGAAAGCGGTGCTGTCGGCAGTTTTTCATGATATGAATGCTTTTTGCCATCAACAGGCAGCTTCGGATGCTGAGATAACGTCGCGCATTAAACAGATTGAATGGCTGATGTCAGAATATGAGGGCAATGTTTATATCAGCGATATGGATAACTACGAGCTTTTATTCGTCAATGAGAAATCATGCGAAACACTTAAATCGGCCAAAAGAAAAGCTGATCGGTAAAAAATGCTATGAGGCGATTCAGGGTCGAGGTGCACCTTGTCCATTTTGTACTAATCATCTTTTAAAAAAAGATGAAACTTATGCATGGGAGTTCTATAACCCCTCTTTGGACAGAACGTTTATGATTAAAAATCGCATGCTTGAATGGGAGGGCCGCCGCGCGCGGATCGAGCTGTCTCATGACATGCTGAGTACAGAGTATAAGCTGGCAAAAAAGATCAGGAACGGGAAGCTATCATCAAAACGATTCCCGGCGGTTTGCTGCGCATTGATGCCAGAGATTATGATACGGTTTTATGGTACAGCGATGAATTGCTTAAGCTGATCGGCTATACTGATAATCAATTTAAAACAGAGCTGGATTCAAAATGCTTATACATTCATCCAGAAGATATGGATCAAGTTTACAAGAGTGCTAAAGCATTAAATAAGACCGGTCAAAACGCGGTGCTGCAGACTCGCATTATCACTCGTTCTAAAGAAGAACGAATGCTGACGATGACCTTATGCTACATCAGCGGTGAGGATAGCTGGGATCGAATTCCGTCAATTTACAGTGTAGGAATTGATATTACCGAGGCGCATCTTCAGCAGGAGCGGCAGCGAAAAGCTTTAGAAGATGCTTATAATACAGCTAAGGTTGCCAATGAGGCTAAAACTAATTTCCTTTCATCGATGTCGCATGATATCCGCACGCCGATGAATGCCATTGTCGGTATGACAGTAATTGCTCAGGCAAATCTTAATCAGCCGCAGCGGGTTGCAGACTGTCTGAATAAAATTGATGTATCCAGCCGGCATCTGTTGAATCTGATTAATGAAGTTCTCGACATGTCCAAAATTGAAAGCGGCAAGATTGATCTGATGCTGGAAAATTTTAAGCTGCCGGAGTTATTGCAGAATGTAATTGATATGTGTAAGCCTTTATTGGTGCAGAAAAATCTTAATTTTCAGATAACGGTCGGGCATCTGCTTCACGAGTGTGTGGTGACTGACGGGGATCGTCTTCAGCAGATCTTAATGAATTTGCTTTCAAATGCAATTAAATATACCCAAGAGGGCGGTACGATCCGCTTAGCGATTGAAGAACATGAATCAATGATTGATGGCCGTGAACGTTATGAATTTGTGATTTCAGACAATGGCATCGGAATGTCTGCGGATTTTATTCCGCATATCTTTGAACCGTTTTCAAGAGCTGAAGATACCCGCATTTCTAAAACCCAGGGAACCGGACTTGGCATGACAATTACCGAAAATATTATCCATATGATGAATGGAACGATTGAAGTCAAGAGTGAATTAGGCAAAGGCAGTCAATTTACGGTATCCTTGCCGCTGCAGGTGTGTCATGATGCGCAGGAGCAGACCGCTGAATTGATCAATCAAACCGTGTTAATTGTTGACGATGATCAAACAGTCTGTGAAAGTGCGGCATTGCTGCTTGAAGAGCTTGGTATGCAAACGATAAATGCAGTATCCGGAGCGGCGGCACTTGTGGAATTAGATCAAATGAGTTTTAGCCATAAGTCGGTATTTGCCGTATTGCTGGATTGGAAAATGCCGGATATGGACGGGCTTGAAACATTAAAACAAATACGCTTAAAAGCCGGTAATAAAGTGGCGGTTATTATCATGTCAGCCTATGATTTCTCCGGTGCAGAAGAAGTATTCATCAAAGCGGGTGCGGATGCGTTCATTACCAAGCCGCTGTTTAAGTCCAAGCTGCTGCATATATTAAAGCTTTACTGCATGAGCAGCAAGCATAAAACAGCCAATGCGTTTATTGAGGAGAGGCATTCAGATCTGCAGGGACAACGTATTCTGCTTGTAGAGGATAACCAATTGAATCGGGAAATTGCAATGGAAATTTTAAATATGCAGGGCCTCTGCGTAGAAACCGCAGTCAACGGTCAGAAAGCTGTCGAAATGTTTAAACAATCGGCAATAGGCGAGTATTCCGCAATCTTGATGGATATTCAAATGCCGGTTATGAACGGCTATGAAGCGACTGAAGCAATCCGTGCTTTAAAGCGTGAAGATGCAGGCACCATTCCAATCTTTGCACTGACGGCCAACGCTTTTATTACCGATATTGTCAAGGCGCAGAATGCCGGTATGAATGGACATATCGCTAAGCCGATCGATGTGGAATTATTGATAAAAACATTACAAAAATGGATCGTTTAAACGGTCCTTTTTATATATTCATTTTCCTTGTCAGATATAAAAATCACCCTAAATCAATGATTTGGGGTGATTGATAAATTTATTCATCGGCATCCTCATGACGGTAACGGTTAGTCTGATGCTTTTGATAAAACCGCATCTTATCCGCATACATCAGCTCATCAGCTTCCTTGATCACGTTTTGGATGTTAGAGCATTCAGCTTCCCATTTATAACCGATGGCAATCTGATACACGCTCTGTTTGAAATTCTTTTTCAGTCGTTCTATATTGCCATTAAAGGCTTCTTCGTTTGTATCGGTATAAATGATGACAAACTCATCACCGCCGATGCGATACAGCTTCTCGGAGTCAGTACTGTTTTTAATAATCTCAGCGCAGGCCTTTAATGCCTGATCGCCTGCCGCATGGCCAAAGGAATCATTGATCCCTTTTAACCCGTTCATATCTAAATAAACAGCACCGACACTGCCTTGGAAATCTTTTAATTCAGTAATATTTTGAATGTAGCGGTTGCGGTTATAAAAGGTTGTCAATTCATCAAGATAGCTCATCTCATATAATGTTTTTTCATTTTCATTTCTTTCCATCGCCAGTGTAATAAAATACTGAATGGTCTGCAGGAAAGGTATGACAATTTCCGACATGCCATAAGCCAGATTATCTAAGCCGATACAGCCGCTTAATCCGTTATCCTTTTCTAAAGGTACCCAAACGATATTTTTGATATCCTGCTGACTCAAAAGCTCATAACCGGCAGGCATTTCATCTTTCAAGATCTCAATATCATCATAAATAATATTCTTATCTTTTTCAAGCAGCTCGATCCAAGGCCGATAGTCATCCATCACAACGTTTGAAGTTGCTCGATCTGCGGCTCGATGCCTGTATTGCACCATTCTGCAATATTAGAAAAATAAGGGTCATGAAATAAAAAGATATAAGCACGTTCTGCGGAGAATAATTGTCCGATATGAGCGAGCACGGTTGTTAATGCTTCGGTGATCTCATGATTATGGTAAAGTTCACGGATACAGTCAACCAAAACATTGTCTCTTTCCAAGCGCTGTTTCAATTCATTCTTTTCATTGTTGGTCGCGGTTATATCGAAGGCAATTTCCATCCGTGCCGTTTTGCCTTCCCATTCAATCAGTCGATCCTTCAATAAATAATGCTTTTGCAGAAGGGGATTGGTATATTCCCATGAATAAGTTTCATCGGTTTTTAACCGTGAATTAGTACAGAATTCACAAGGGGAATCAAATCCCTGAATCACTTTATAGCATTTTAAATTACTTAAATCATCACTGATAGTAAAGATTCTTTTACCGGCATCATTCACAAATAATAAATCATATGTATCAATATCAGACACATACATCAATTCAGATATTTCATTCATCGGTGCCAGCAATTCCCGCTGCTGTCTTGTGAGCTGCTCGCTTCTCAGCTTGTTTTCATTTTCTATCCGAATCAGCTTTTCTCTGCGTTTTTCCTGATAATAAGTAAATACCGTACAGCCGCCAGCCAAAATAATAAATACGGTATTCAAGATGATTAAATGATTTCTGGCAATTTGAACACTTTGTTCCGTGTATTCCTCGGCAGAGCGTACAGTATTATCTGCCAGAACGAAATAATCTTCACTTAAGGCATATAAATCTTCATTTGATGAACCGGTGCGGATTTTATATATTTCATTCTTGATGATCGACCAGCTGCTTTTCATTTCTGTCAGCTGGACTTGAAAGGTTTGATCTTCCAGCTTAATCAGATTAAATTCATCACTGCCGTTTGCCAGACCATACAGAATGTCATCCAATCGTTCAATCAGGACGTCATCAGGCTCATGATTCAATTCTTTTTTAATTAATCGTTGGGTAGCACCGCGGACGATGCCGATATAATTGATTACTCTGGCATTGCCCTGCAGGTTATCAATGGAAGTGATGGACAGCAGAGCGGTAAAGATCAAGGCTAAGCATAATATTATGGGGATGGTTAATTCTCCTATTTTTGATAGTTTACTTTTCATAATAGCAGTACCTCATGTGAAGCTTCAATATTGTTTATTTTATATATTATAACATTAACAAAGTTTAAAGGATAGTTGATTAAGTGTTTTAAAGGAAATCAAATGGAATAATCAAAAGTTTAACTTTTATCTTATCACAAACCGTATTCATAAAAAAAGCTTTAGGGCATTATTGCCTTAAAGCTCTTTCTGTCTGCTGATGCTTATTTAGCATATTCGGCAGCACTGGTGCCAGCCAGCCGGCCGGAAGTTAATGCGAAACCAAGACCGGTGCCTTCGACATTAACGTAAGCAGCTACGGATAAGCCGCTGACATTATTACCGGTAGAGTATAAGCCCTTAATGATCTCGTTATGCTCGGTAACAACCTGCATTTCATTGGTAACATTAACACCGCCTAAAGACCCGAGAACCGCGTTGTAGCCTTTAGTAATATAATAAGGTCCAGTTTCACAAGTCCAGATCAGAGAATCTTCATCAGTGTAAAATTCAGGATCATATTTATCATTAACAGCTTGATTATAAGCAGCAACTGTAGATTTTAAAGTTTCAGCATCACAGCCGATGAAGGCTGCCGCTTCTTCAAGTGTATTCACGATCTTACCGTCGCCTGTATTAGTCAGCACTTCAAAGTCAGCCAGGAATGTTTCCTTGTCAACCGGTGCGTGGTAGATGGTTGGATCACCATTTTCATCGGTAATGCCGAAACGATCCCAATAGTGTACCCAAGAACCGGTGTTGGCCTGATTCATATCCGTCCATTGATCCACTGTTTTCTGATCAACGATCGTATAGGCAAAACCGCCTTGAGCAAGAACAGCACTTGAATAATCAACCGTATCCTTTAATAATGACGCAGCCATAAACCGCTGACCGAGATTGTTTACCCAAAGTACCGGTGAATTTAATGTAAGCTGATCAGCTACCTGCACATCCTGTGATTTAGGACCGACACCGTGATTCATTGACAGCAGCTCACCTTTGCCGGCACCGACTTCATACATCATTTCCAAACCGCTGCCGTCGCTGCCGCCCATAACTGAAACAGTTTCATAGATTTCCTCGCCAAGCGCTTCTTTCATCATTGCCTCATTGCCTGCGAATCCTCCGGTCGCAACAATAACACTTTTAGCGTTGACAATCAGCTTGCTGCCATCTTCATTATTGCATTCAACACCTACCACTTCATTGTTTTCATTGACCAACAGTTTGGCAGCGGTTGTGTTGTAATGAATATCGACATTGTATTGATCCAGATATTCCTGTAAATGAACAAATGGCTGTGTGTTGCCCCAGCGATGGTAAATAATCGTATCATCAAAGTGAGCAATCTGCTGTGCCGTTTTAGACAGATAGACATTAATATCATGATCAAGCAGATATTCAACGGTATTCTTAGCTTCACTGACAAAGGTTCGTATCAGCTGACCATTGCCAAGATAGTTGCTTAATTCAAGATAATGATTAAACCAGTATTCTTCATCACTGCCTAAATCATCACCGTAGCGCTCTTCTTGAAGCGATGTGCCAATTGCGAACATTCCCTGTGCAGCATTTCCCATGCCGCCCAGCGTACTGGTCATTTCGATTCCGATAACATTTGCACCGGCTTCAGCGGCACTGAGGGCGGCCATTGACCCAGACGCGCCGATACCGATTACTACGACATCGGCGGTTAAGGTTTGATCTTCACCGAGGACCGTATTTGCATCAACTGTGAAGCCTGCTTCACTCATCGCCGCATCAACAGCACTCTTTACCGCATTGCTGGTCATGGTAGCACCGCTGACGCCATCAATTTCTGAACTTTGGGCGGCTTTTACCTGCTCAATTAACTCAGGCATCGCCGCCTGGCCGATCGTCTTAGTTTCATCAGCACCTTCAATCGCAACATCGCTGATTGTACCTGAAGAAACCGTGAGAGTAACTGTCACGTCACCGCCATAGCCTTTCTCTGCCGCTGTGTAAGTACCATCCTTAATATCCGATGATTGATTGTTGTTATCGGCGGGTGTTTGCGTACAGCCGCTAAGCATCAATAAGGATACTAATAGACAGGAAAGCATTTTTGTAGATTTTTTCATAAATCCATCCTCCTTGTTAATAGATTAACAAAATTAGGGCATTTACATAATCTATACATCTGAGATTAAAAGTGGTTTATTTTTAGAATACGATTGACTAAAAGATTACTATCTCCTACAATGTCAATATGAATAGCAAACCGATGCACCCGCAGAATGATTTACCTTTACCTTATACACTGCTCACCTGTGAAAGTAAGGCTTATGCAGCTCATACAGTGAGCCTTTTGCTCTGCTTTGAAAATGGCAGAATTGAGCTGGAAGGCAGGCGTATGCATTTGCAGGCAGGTAATTCAATTCTGATGCGAAAGGAGACACGGTTTAAGATACAGCCTAAGTCGGATAAGATTTATCTGCTGCATCTGGAAGCGAATGTATTTGATACGATCATGTTGAGTCAGCTGGCTGACTGCCGGATCATTTATGACTTTCTGACCTTGGATGAAAGCAGTCATGATTATTTATTCTTTGATTATGAACGGCGCAGTCCGCAAGCTGAATCGGCACGGAATCTGCTGCGCCAATGCATGATTCATGATAACTTTCCGATAAGCTGCTCCGCTGCTGTTTAGTACAGTATCTGACAAATCTGCAGCGTGATTTTGTACATCATTTGGTTGTCAGTCAATCAACGATGGTGCGCCATCACCCTTTTGGACAAGTGCTGAAATATATCGGTGAGAATTATGCGGAAATTGATTTAAAAGTGCTGCAGCGCATTTTTCCTATAATCCAGATTACTTCTCCGCATATTTTCATCATCATGCAGGAATGACCTTTACTCAGAAATTATTTGAAATCAGGTTGGAACAGGCACTGCGTTATCTGTTATTAACCGATATGCCAATCAATGAAATATGTGAAACGATAGGCTTTAAAGAAAAAAGCTACTTCATCCGCAGATTTAAACAGCGTTTTAACTGCACCCCTTCTCAATACCGAAAACAGCATCAAAAGACAAGTACCTAGCGGTACTTTTTTGTATATTTATTTGTAATTCAGTAAATCATAAGGCTTGACAGAAGGTAAAATCTACGTTATATTGTACCCGTACCCCCAGGGGGTAGTAGGAGGCTTGCGATGAATGAAAAATTTGATGTGACAGGGATGACGTGTTCAGCCTGTTCAAGCCGTGTTGAGAAGTGTGTCAGCAAGCTTGAGGGTGTTGAAGAAGTAAGCGTTAATCTGCTGACGAATAGTATGCAGGTAAAGTATAAAGAAGGCGAAATTGATGAGAATGCGATTATTTCTGCCGTTGAAAAGGCAGGTTATGGCGCCGGTCCTCATCAGGGAGTACAGCCTAAAAAGGCGAGTGTCAAGGTTGATGCAGTAGAGGATGCAATGCGTTCCATGCGCTATCGGCTGATTGTTTCCTTTATCTTTTTAATTCCATTATTTTATATATCGATGGGACACATGATGGGACTGCCGATTCCATCTTTCTTAAGCGGCATGGAGAATGCGATTGCCTATGCTTTACGCAATTTCTGCTTTGTCTGCCAATTTTATATGTGAATCGTAAGTATTATCAGGTAGGCTTTAAGACTTTATTCCATGGCGCGCCTAATATGGATTCATTAATTGCAATTGGTTCGGCAGCTGCGATGATTTACGGTATTGTCGCAATTTATGGCATCGGTTATGGTTTGGGCGTTCATGATATGGCGCTTGTGGAACGTTTCCATATGGATCTCTATTTTGAATCAGCGGCTACGATCTTAACCCTGATTACCTTAGGTAAATATTTAGAAGCTAAATCCAAGGGAAAGACCAGTGAAGCAATCAGTAAGCTGATGGATCTGGCCCCGCAGACAGCTTTAGTTTGGCGGGATGGACAGGAGCAAGAAATTGCGGTTGAAGAGGTAGTGATTGGTGATACGGTGATCGTTAAGCCGGGTGCTAAGGTACCGGTTGACGGTGTGATTTTGGAAGGCTTTACAGCGCTTGATGAAGCGGCTATTACCGGTGAGAGCATTCCGGTTGAAAAAGGTGTCGGTGACAGTGTGGTCGGCGCTACGATTAATAAGAGTGGTTCAATTCGTTTCAGAGCTACGCGTGTCGGCAATGATACGACACTGGCAAAAATCATTCAGCTCGTTGAGGATGCCAGTGCGAGTAAAGCTCCGATCGCCAAGCTGGCCGACAAGATTGCCGGTATCTTCGTGCCGGTTGTAATTCTCATTGCCATTGCGGCATCGGCTTATTGGCTGATTCAGGGCCAGTCGGTTGAATTTGCTTTGTCAATTGGTATTTCTGTACTCGTTATCTCATGTCCATGCGCCTTAGGTCTGGCAACTCCGGTGGCTATCATGGTCGGTACCGGCAAAGGTGCGGAAAATGGTATTTTAATCAAATCCGGTGAAGCTTTAGAAACCGCTCATGCGATTCAATGTGTTGTGATGGATAAGACAGGTACGATTACTGAGGGAAAACCTCAGGTTACAGATGTAATCACGCTCAATGCAAGCCGCAGTGAATTGCTTGAACTGGCACTGGCATTAGAAAAGCCAAGTGAGCATCCATTAGCGGAAGCGATCGTTACTTATAGTGAAAACGCAGGCTTCAGTGCTGCCTCTGTCGAATATTTTAAAGCTGTATTCGGCAAGGGTGTTGAAGCGGATTTTAACGGCAAGCATTATTTAGCCGGCAATCAGCGGATGATGAGTGAGGCAGGCATCGACTGCAGCTCTCTTTTAAATCAATTGGATCAATTGGCAGATCAAGGCAAGACACCGCTGCTTTTTGCGGATACGAAGCAGGTATTAGGAATTTTAGCAGTTGCGGATGTTGTCAAACCAACGAGCCGTGAAGCAATTCAGCGGTTTCAGAAACAGGGTATCGATGTTGTTATGCTGACAGGTGATAATAAGCGTACCGCAGAAGCTATCCGTTCTCAGTTAAATATTGATACGGTTATTGCTGAGGTCTTGCCTCAGGATAAAGAAAAGGTTATCAGCGATTTACAGGCTAAAGGTCAAAAAGTGGCAATGATCGGTGACGGTATCAATGATGCACCGGCATTAGCGAGAGCTGATGTGGGGATTGCCATCGGTGCCGGTACGGATGTAGCTATCGAAAGTGCGGATATTGTTTTGATGCGTTCTGATTTACTAGATGCGGTAACCGCCCTGCGTTTAAGCAAGGCAGTTATCCGCAACATTAAAGAAAATCTATTTTGGGCATTCTTCTATAATTCAGTCGGTATTCCGCTGGCTGCCGGATTGTTTTATACGGCATTTAATTTAAAACTGAATCCGATGTTTGGTGCGGCGGCAATGAGTCTGAGCAGTGTCTGTGTTGTCAGCAACGCATTAAGACTGAAATTCTTTAAAACAGATCATACGGCAGTTGAATTAAAGCCTGCCGATGAGAATAAACAACAAGGAGAGGGTAAAATGAAAACGATTAAAATTGAAGGTATGATGTGTATGCATTGTGTGAATCATGTGGAAAAAGCGCTGAATGGCATTGAAGGTGTTCATGCCGAGGTTGATCTGGAGAAGCAGCAGGCAGTCGTGACTTTGGATCATGAGGTCAGCGATGAGACTTTAAAAGCAGCCGTCGCTGACGCTGGGTATGAAGCAGTATCGATTGACTGATGAAAGCAAATAAAGAAAGTGTGCTGCGGCTGATTAAAACAGCCCGCGGCCAGCTTGATGGGATCGAGCGGATGATTGCGGATGACCGTTATTGTGTAGATATTTCCACCCAGCTGCTTTCCACTCAGGCCATTCTGAATAAAGCAAACCGTGAGATATTAAAGGGGCATGTGGAGCATTGCGTGAAAGAGGCGATCTTGACGGGTGATGTCGATGTCAAACTGAATGAAATATTAATGCTTATGGATAAAATGAAATAGACGGGGGAACCGTCTTTTTTCAGTTAAATCTTTATAATTAAATTGATTTGTGCTAATGTATTGAAAAAGGAGATGGAAGCATGCTTGCAATCAAACAATGTGAAAATGAAGAAGAGCTGAAGACGCTGGCAAAACTGGCAGAAAAGATATGGAATAACTACTTTTTAGGGATTATTACTCAGGCACAGATTGATTATATGGTGGCGATGAATCAAAGCTATCCGGCAATTAAAAAAGCGATTCAGGAAGAGCATTATCGCTATTATCTGGCTTATGAGGGTGATGTGATGGTTGGTTATATGGGAGTAAAACCAGAATCAGAGCGCTTGTTTTTAAGTAAGCTTTATTTAGATGCACCGGCAAGAGGTAAAGGCTATGCCAGTCTATTATTTGAACAAGCGGTTGAATATTGTAAAGAACTTGGCTTGAAGGCCATCTATTTAACTTGCAACAAGCAGAATGAGCATTCATTGGCTGTATATCGCAAAAAGGGTTTTAAAGTTATTGATGAGGTTGAAACAGATATTGGTCAGGGATTTATTATGGATGACTATATCATGGAATTAACATTATAAAATTTAGACAATGATATGCTTTTGTCAAAAATGGTTCAATTTTTAATCATTGGTTACAATAATGTTATTGACAATTAAGGGTCAAAATGATATTGTACAAGCATGATAAAAATACCTGATAAGGGGGAGTAGCTGATGAAGCAATTCATAATTACATTCGACAAGCCCGATGCATTCGCATCCGGATGTAATGATCCGATAAGGATAAGCAAGACCTTTATTCTTCATGTGTTGTAGAATAAGGGTCTTTTTTATCGAATTGGGAGGTAAACATGATCAATCAAACAAAACAGGAATTAGAGAAGGTATTAAATGTCGATACGAGTATAGGATTAAGCAGTGAAGAGGTTAAAAAACGTCAGGCAAAGGATGGCTATAATGAGCTTGAACAACCGAAGAAAGCTTCTTTGTTTGTTCGGTTTATGCTGCAGTTTAAGGATACTTTAGTCATTATTCTGCTGATTGCGGCTTTGGTATCCGTACTTGTTGAACCTAGTGATTGGATTGACAGCGCAATTATTGTCTTTGTCGTTGTGGTTAACGCAATTTTAGGGGTGGTACAGGAAAGCAAGGCAGAGAAAAGCTTAGAGGCTTTGCAGAAGCTGAGTGCGCCTAACGCCAAAGTGCTGCGTGATGGTAAAAAATGTGTGGTGCCGGCCAGAGAATTGGTCGTCGGTGACGTGTTAGTGCTTGAAGCCGGCGATTGTGTGCCAAGTGATGCAAGACTTGTAGAATGTCATAATCTCAAGGTTGACGAAAGTGCATTGACCGGCGAAGTCTGCCGGTTGAAAAAATGATGAAGTAATTGATAAAACTGAGGTAGCTTTAGGTGATAAGACAAATATGGTATTTCAGTCATGCAATGTAACTTATGGCCGTGCAATAGCTGTAGTGACATCGATTGGCATGCAGAATGAGGTAGGTAAGATTGCCGGCATGCTGCTGGCGGCAAAGCAGGAAGCAACGCCGCTTCAAAAGAAATTAGATGAGATCGGAAAAATGATCGGACTTATGTGCATCGGTATCTGTATCGTCGTTTTCGGTATGGAAATGCTGTCGGGACTGAGTGCCTTGGATGCGTTTAAAACCTCTGTCGCTTTAGCGGTAGCTGCAATTCCAGAAGGCTTGGCAACGGTTGTGACCATCGTATTAGCTTTGAGTGTACAAAAGATGGTGAAACAAAATGCAATTGTGCGCCGTCTGCCGGCAGTTGAAACCTTAGGCTCTACTTCGATTGTCTGTTCCGATAAGACCGGTACACTGACACAGAATAAGATGACGGTTGTGAAAACCTATACGCCTGCGATGGGACTGCGTTCATTTGAAGAAACAGAGGATCAGGAAGCTATCGATATGCTGAATTACTTTACCCTCTGTTCAGATGCGGAATTAATCGAAGAGAACGGACAATGGATTGAAATCGGTGATCCTACGGAAACCGCCTTGGTGGCTGCCAGTTTGAAAAAGGGGTTCAGCAAGGCAAAATTGGCTGAAACTTATCAGCGTGATGCTGAACTTGCTTTTGATTCAGAACGTAAAATGATGACGGTATTCTACAAATTAAATAATCAGATTCTGTCCATTACCAAAGGCGGTCCTGATGTAACTTTAGCCCGTTGTGTTAATGCGGATACCGCGAAGGCAATGGCTGCCAATGATGAAATGGCCAATGAAGCTGCGGGTACTGGCGGTTGCTGTCCGCGTTTGGGATCAGATACCTGATAAGCTTACCAGTGAATTGATTGAAAATGAGTTGACCTTTGTCGGTTTGGTCGGCATGATTGATCCGCCGCGTCCTGAGGTAAAAGATGCCGTTGCCGTGGCAGCCAAAGCCGGTGTGCGAACGATTATGATTACCGGTGATCATATTACTACCGCTGTAGCGATTGCTAAAAACCTAGGCATATTGACGGCGGGACAAAAGGCGATCATGGGTGTTGACCTTGATAAGATGAGTCAGGAAGATTTGGAAGCGCATATTGACGAATACAGCGTTTATGCAAGAGTTGCCCCTGAGCACAAGGTGCGTATCGTAAAGGCATGGCAGGCACAGGGACATATTGTAGCAATGACAGGTGACGGCGTTAATGACGCGCCGGCATTAAAGAGTGCGGATATCGGCTGTGCGATGGGCATTACCGGTACGGATGTTGCGAAAGGTGCAGCTGCGATGATTTTAACTGATGATAACTTCGCAACGATTATTTCATCGATTCGTGAAGGCCGCGGTATCTTTGATAATATTAAAAAAGATGTGCAGTATCTTTTATCCAGCAATATTGGTGAGGTATTAGTCATTTTCGGAGCCTCATTGATTTCAGTGCTGATACCGGCCAGCGGCTTTGGCGTACCTTTGCTGCCGATCCATCTGCTTTGGGTTAATTTAATAACGGATTCATTGCCGGCCTTCGCATTAGGCATGGAACCGACAGAAGCGGATGTAATGAACCGCAAACCACGTAAAAAAGATGAGGATTTCTTTGCGCATGGTTTCTTATGGACGATTATCTGGCAGGGAATCATGGTGGGCTTGCTGACTTTATGCTCTTATGCGTTAGGAGAAAGTGTATCACACGAATACGGCATGACGATGGCCTTCATCACTTTAGTCGGCTGTCAGCTGTTCCACAGCTTTAATGTAAAGAGTCATCATTCAGTATTCTCTAAACAAATTTTCAATAATAAATATTTATGGGGAGCGGCAGCAGTCGGTGTACTGCTTCAGGTGCTGATCATCAATGTGCCATTCTTGTCAGATATTTTCAAACTAGTGCCGCTTGATCCAATGCATGCCTTAGAAGCTATCGGCATTTCGGCATTAACGGTCGTGTTTGTAGAAATATATAAATTAATCAAAAGAATCCGGCATAAGGATTAATAAAATCTTCACAAAAAGAGTTCTGCAGAACTCTTTTTCATGTTATAATTTTAATGACTATAACGGGAGTGAATCAATCATGGCTACTAAAATATTAGTATTAGGCGGGAATCGTTTTATTGGACGTGCGATTGTGAATGTGCTTACTTATTACAGCTACGATGTAACTATTTTAAACCGGGGAAGCGAACCAAATTTGTTTGAAGGCGTCTCTCAGATTATTGCTGACCGCAATGATGAGGTTTCGATGCGTGAGGCTTTGAAGGATCATGCTTTTGATATTGTTGTTGATGTCAGCGGTAAAACTAAGTATCAATGTGAAACAGTGATTCAGTCACTGGAACTGGTAAACCTTAAAAAATATATTTATATCAGTTCATCTGCTGTCTATGATTATGCAGCCTGTACGCTGCCTATTAAAGAGGATGCGCCAAGGGGGCTAATGAATGGGGACAGTACGGCTTGGATAAGCAGGCGGCTGAAAATTATCTGATTGAACAGTTTGAAAATACACCGATTGAGTGCATTATCCTGCGTTTCCCATATGTATACGGACCTTATAATTATCTGCAGCGGGAACGTTGATATTCCATCATTTGGTCAATGACCGACCGATTTATGTGCCAAATGACGGCAATACAAGAATCCAGTTTTATTATGTCAAAGATGCGGCAAATCTAGTTTTGACATGCATTTCTGAGCCTTGTGAGAATATTACGATTTATAATGCCGGCAATCGTCATTCTATCACTTTTAATGAATGGATTGCCTGCTGTGAGGAGATTGTTGGGAAGAAGGGCATGATTTATCATGTAGCTTCTAACACACGCAATACCAGTTTTTTCCCATTTATGGATCAGGATATCCTATTGGATGTAAGCCGTCTGCAGCCGTTCTTTCATAAAGAAATTGATTTCATGCTGGGGCTTAGCGAAGCCTATAAATGGTTTAGAGAAAATGAAGACTTGCTGCTGATTGATGAAAAGCAGCTTGAAGCTGAACGTGAATTAGCTGTTCAATTCAGCCATTAATAAGAAGGAGAATTTCATGCAGGAGAATCAGGAAATAGAAATAGAGTCGATTGGTCAGACGTTCCAGCACCATGATCCTTATTCATTTGAGGAACAGTGCGAGCGCTCACTGGCAGGCAGTGATAACTTTTATAACCGCAGTAAAAATGCCGGTTTCAGTGTTTGGGCACTGCTGTTTGGTCCTTTCTATTATTTATACCGTAAAATGTATCTTGAAGGCATTTTGCTGATGGCAATCCTTAGTATTCTGCCGATACCGCCGCAGCTTTCGATGGTTGTCTGGCTGATTGAAGGGTTAGCTTTTTATCCATTGTACCGTATGCATGCTAAACGAAAAATAAGCAAACTGCTGTCTAAACACAGTGATCTCAGCGTTGAGGAACAGCTATCTGTGATTCACAGCAAGGGCGGCGTAAATTATTTTGTTGCTTTGATCTTTGCGGCATTGTATTTTATGGTTTTGTTTGCTTTATTAGGTAATGCTTAAAAATCCTGCATCAGCAGGATTTTTCTTTAAGGAGGCTTTATGAAAATTATCGGTTTGATCGGCGGTATGAGCTGGGAAAGTACACGGACTTATTATCAGGTAATAAATGAAGCTGTAAGTCAAGACTGGGCGGCTTGCATTCTGCGGAGTTAGTTTTGGTCAGTGTTGATTTTCAGAAAATTGAGGCATGTCAGTCCGCAGGTGATTGGCAGCAAAGTGCTGAATTATTGACAAAGGCAGCGATGCGGCTGGAAAGCGCCGGCGCTGATTTTATAATTATTTGTACGAATACTATGCACAAGGTTGTGCCAATGCTTGAAAATAAAATAAAGCTGCCTATAGTTCATATTGCTGATGCCACTGCCGATGTTTTGAATGACAAGCATATTAAAAAGGCAGCACTGCTGGGAACCAAATATACGTTGCGTGAAGATTTCTATAAGCAGCGGCTGATTGAACATGGTATTGAAGTTATCATCCCTCAGGATGAGGATATTGAAGCAATTAATGACATCATTTTCAATGAACTGTGTTTAGGCATCATTCATGACTCATCAAGAAAAATCTTTTGTCAAATTATTATGAAGCTGTATGAGCAGGGAGCTGAAGGCTTGATTCTTGGCTGCACGGAGATCGGTTTGCTTATTAATCAGTCAGATGTGCCACTGCCAGTGTTTGATACGACATTGATTCATGCACTTAGAGCAGTAGCATTAGCTATTGAATAATGATTTTTAAGCATATTGCCTTTAAGTTGATTCAGAAAATAAACAGGGTCTGGTATTTTTGAGACTCCTGTTTTTTCTTATTGCATGATTAACAGTAAGGGAAGTGTGTTATAAAGTATACTTTCTGAGACAAGAAAAAACAAATAGAAATTATTTCCAAGTGTCAAAAAACGGTTTACAAATGTAATAAACAGGCATACAATATTAGCAAGGAAAGCGTTTCACAAAGTATACCTTATGACACATTTTCTGTTTTTTGTATATGTTAAGAATGTGAAAATAATGATAAAGGCGGTAGAAATATGTTTCAATCTTTTAAAAAACTACTTTGTGTGTGCGGTTTGATCTTATCATCATGTGTAGTGCCGATTCATGCGGAACCAGAGACTCTGTTAGTTTATGATCAGGCGCAGGGTAAATTTCAGGATTTTTTGGATGAACAGTCCGGGGATGTGAAAGTAGTGATGGAAAAAGGTTTTACTGAAACGGTCAGTATACCTGATACGATTACATCTTTAGAGATTGATTTAGCGGGTCATAGCATTTCAGGTACAATGTATGCCAATGGGATACCACTTACGATCAGCAATGGGCATACCGGTAGAATTTACGGTGGTTCTTATAATGCCGATGTTGAAACAGGCACAATGATTACGCTTAATAATGTTAGAATTGATGGTGATTTATATGGCGGCGGTCATGCTGATTCAGCGAATGTAACGGCAAATGTGATTGGCGGCAGTATTTTAATCTTAAATAATGTTGAGACTTTAAGAGAGGTTGAAAACGGACAGGGTGTTGGGGATGCTCATGATATTTATGGCGGAGGCTATGCGGTAAAAGGTTCAGCTACTGTTGATACAACAAATGTAAGTTTTAATGGTGGACTTATATATAGTATCTATGGCGGCGGTCATGCAGAAGACGGCAATGCTGAAATATTAAATACATCATATTTATCTGTTAAAAATGCAGCTAGTTATGGTAATGTGGCAGGATGTGCATACCTTAAAGGAAATAATGCAACAGCAACTTGCGGTAATGTTATATTAAACGTAGAGAACACTTATTTTCCAGCCAGCGAAAGAATATTTGGCGGCTTACAAAGTGGTAATATAATCGGCGGCAGTTATAGTGAAGGGAATGGTTTAGGGAAAGTAGAAGGCAATGTATCCATTCAAGTAATAGATACTCAAATATATGCGGAGATCATTGGCGGTGCAGTATCTTTAGGTAAAAGCGGTGATTTTAGTGTCGGCAGTGTAGATATACTATTAAAGGGTATAAAGACATTTAATGAGCCGCATCTAAATATAGATTTAACGAATGAGATAGTCTGTCTGGGCGGAGCCTTGAGCAATGCGGATGTGTTAGGTGACATTCATGCAGTTATTAAAGACTGTGATCTTGGTTATCTTATTATTAGTGAGGGAAATAGCATAGCCAATGGAACGACTACACTTGAATTTGAAGATGGCGGTGTGATTGCCGGTGTTGACGGAATTAACAAACTTATACTTGGCGCCCCTTTGCAGCTTACTGATAATGATTTGGGTAATGATTTTAAACCTGTTGAAATTGAATTAAAAGGGAATTGGAAAAATGATGTTAAAGCATTAACAATAGACGGTTTCAAAGAGGGTGCTGAATATGAAGGTCTGTTTTATGGTGATAACCTTATCTATGGTGCAGATGAAACAGCTCCTTATTGGATGACAGACGGCCTTGTGGAAACACCGGCTATTGAGCCTGAACCCGATCACTCTCCTTCACATTCCGGCGGCAGTACCGGCAATACGATTATCAAGGGTGAAACTGAGACTACGGTTAAGGTTGATGATAAGACCGGTTCATTAAGCAGCAGTGTGGTGAAAAAACTCGTTCAAGAAAATGAAAAATTACCGGTGGTAATTGAAAACCGCGATATGAAAATCACTTATCCCAAGGGAGCACTGAGCGATTTAACCGGTTCATTAAGTGTGAATGTTACGGTGGACGGCAAGGATGAAGTAACAAAAAAAGCCGCTGAACAAGCGGGTGAAGCAGTTATAACTTTAAATTTTAAAGAGAAAAAAATGTTTTCTGCTCAGCAGGCGGTTAAAATTGAATTAAAGACTGATACAGAGTTAGTCGGTAAAACATTGTATTATCAGAAATATGATGAAGCGACAGAACAATTGGTTTTAGTAATGCCGGCAGTGGTTAAAGAAGAGGGCTGGCTTGAAGTGTCACAATCAGAAGCTGGCTGCTATGTGCTGAGTGAAACGATCGATCCATACTGGCATAAGACAGTGACTGGTGACTGGTATTATTTTAACGAACAGGGACAAACCGTAACTGGTTGGCTGGCAGATAACAATGATTGGTATTATCTTGAAGAAAAGGGAACGATGCATAAGGGCTGGATGTCGCTTAACGATACATGGTATTGTATGAATGACGCGGGTAAATTAATTAAAGGCTGGAACCCACAGGACTCGATCTGGTACTATCACGATGGTTCGGGATCACTTGTTAAAAATCAATGGATCTGGGATGAAGGAAGCTGGTACTATATTGATCATGCCGGCAGTATGCTCAGAGACGGATATACACCGGACGGTTTTCATGTCAATCAATCAGGCGTTTATGATTACTAAATAGTAAATAAAGAGTGTTCTGTGCGAACACTCTTTATTATGAATGCTGATTTTCACTGACACGGTATAAAATCAGTTCACGAATTAAATCAGTAGGCAGCGGTTTTCGATAATCAAGCTGAATTGTATTTTTATTATTAAAGGGAATACCGTCCAGCATACTCTTACAATGCTGAATTGCTGCCGGGCTCGAATAAAATCCCAAATGATGTTCATAAGCCGCAAATTGTATGAGATAACCATTCAAGTAGTAAGTGGGAACCCCCCAGGAAAGCTTTTCTTCAGCTTGGGGAACCGCTTGAAAAACCAAACTTCGTAAGGTATTTAATATCGCTTGCTTATCCTTGTCAAATCGTTGAATATAAGCAGTTACATCTTTATTTGTAGATTTCATGTTAAAGCCCCTTTTATTTATTATAGCACAGTCATTGAGAAGTAAATTAAGAATTGAAGCATGATTAAAGAACAGAGGTGGGATACAGTATACGATAATTCAAATCATGACTTTTAGCTTAAAATAGTGTAGAATAGGGACGTTGGAGGATTTGTTCTATGATAAAACTTGTTATTACGGATATGGACGGCACGTTGCTGAATGATAAAAAAGAGGTACCGGCTGAAATTTATGAGCTGATTTTAAAATTAAAGGAACGCGGCATTACCTTTGCAGCAGCCAGCGGACGACAGTATTTTAATCTGCTTGACAGCTTTGCACCGATTCAGGATGATATTTATTATATTGCTGAAAATGGTGCGTATATATTAAATGGCAGCGAAGAACTGTCAGTAAGTGAACTGCCGCACCCATTGATTGAAAAGCTGCTGAGTGTTGCTGAGCAGATTCCGGAAGTATATCCGATTCTGTGCGGTAAAGGCAAGGCTTATGTAACAAGCCGTGAACCACGGGTCATTGAACAGGTAGAGCCTTATTATAAAAAATATGAAATTATTGATAATCTGCATTCCGTAGATTCGGTTATCTTTAAGATCGCAGTTCTTGATTTTATCCATGCGGAAAAGAATGCCTATCCGCATTTCAAAGACTTTGAGGATCAGCTGCAAATCAGTGTATCTGCCCATGAATGGATGGATATCATGGTCAAGGGCGTCAATAAGGGAGAAGCGGTTAAAAAACTGCAGAATCTTTTAGGTGTCAGCAAGGCGGAAACGATGATTTTCGGTGATTTTTTAAATGACTATGAAATGATGCAGGAATGTGAGTATAGTTATGCAATGGCAAATGCGCATCCTAAGCTGAAAGCAGTCTGTAACTATGAATGCCCAAGCAATAATGATAATGGGGTTGTGCAAACAATAAAAAAAGTATTCAATTTATAATAATTCAAAAGCATTGTTTCATACTAAGACTGAGGTGAAACAATGGAACACGAAGAAATCTTAAAATCATTAGATACATTATTAAAAGGCAGTCATATGGGCGTTACCACTTTTTCTGATCTGCTTGAGCATTTACAGGAAAGAAGCCTGCGTGACCAATTCAGAGGTTATGTTAAGCTGTTTGAAAATCATGAAAAAGCCATTACGAAAGCGATTTTGTTTTATCATGGACAGCCGGATACTGAATCAATCAAAATCATGATGGGTGAAGTGATGACCAGCTTAAAGAATTTAATGCTGGTTGGTGACAGGGATGTTTTAAACTCTGCGGCTAAGGCTATCGAAATGGGATTGACGCAGCTGAGAGAGTTTGATGATAAAAATCTTGCAGTTACTGAGCAGGTGCGTAAAGATGTGAAGATCATCCATGATGATTATGAAGCGATGAAGCATGAGATTCATAAGGCATTAATGGAAAGAGAATAAAAGGTGCTTCCTGGCGGAGTGCCTTTTTGATGTTAGAGGCTGTTTTTAAAATAAATAAGGAAGCATCATTTTTGACCGACCGTTTAAATGAAGTTGTGCTATAATATTTTTAACTGAAAAGAGGAATGACATGAAAACAGAAGAAAGATTTTTAAAGTATGTACAAGTTGATACTGAAAGTGATCCTTACAGTGAAACAACACCTTCCACAATGAAACAGAAAGACCTTGGCAAGCTGTTGGTTGAGGAAATGAAAGCAATCGGGATCGAGGATGCGATGATGGATGAATATGGCCGCGTTTATGGCAGCATTCCAGCGAATACGGATATGGCATGTGAAGCAATTGGTTTCATTGCCCATATGGATACATCACCGGACTGCAGCGGCAAGAATGTTAAACCACGCATCGTTAAGCGTTATGACGGTTCATTAATTGTATTAAATGAAGCATTAAAGGTATCGATGGAACCCAAAGAATTCCCAGCTTTGGGACAATATATCGGCGATGATTTAATTGTTACAGATGGTACAACACTGCTGGGTGCTGATGATAAGGCTGGTGTAGCGGAAATTATGACGATGGCTGAAACATTGCTGACACATCCTGAAATCAAGCATGGCCGCGTCGCAATCGCGTTTACATGTGATGAAGAAGTTGGCCGCGGGGCTGATGATTTTGACTTAGAACGCTTTGCTTGTGATTATGCATATACCGTCGATGGCGGCGATATTGACTGCATTGATTATGAGAATTTCAATGCGGCAGCGGCGGTTGTTACCGTACATGGCAAAAGCATTCATCCGGGCAGTTCTAAAATAAGATGATTAATGCAATATTGGTTGCTTATGAATTCCATAATTGTCTGAATGTGTTTGAAAATCCGGCTTGTACAGAGGGCTATGATGGCTTCAATCACATGACGGAACTCAATGGCGGCTGTGAAAAAGCTGTAATGCACTATATTATCCGCAATCACGATGAAGAAAAAATGGCACATCAGAAAGCAGAATTTGAGAATGCCCGTGATTTCCTAAACAAGAAATATGGCTATGAAATCATTGAGCTTGCCATCAGTGACAGTTATGCCAATATGCGTCAGTGTATTGAAAAAGATATGCGATGTGTTGACCGGGCGAAAGCGGCAATGTTAAGTCTTGGCATCACGCCTCGTTCAACGGCAATCCGCGGCGGTACGGACGGCGCCCGCTTGACTTACGATGGATTGAATTGTCCTAATCTTGGTACCGGCGGTGCAAATTATCATGGCAAATATGAATTTGTTTCTATTCAGGCGATGAATAAAATCACGGAGTTATTAGTGAAGATTGCCCGTGTTGAAGCGTAAATAAAGGATCAAACAAGAATACCTGTGGGGGTGGCTGCTGAAACGGCTGCCTCTTTTTTGTTAGCGTTTGTGTGTTTTTTAGTGCACGATTTTATGAATTGTTTAATATTCACTCAATACGCATGAATTTAATTTAATTGCTACAATAGAAACGGATAGAGGTGAGTCAAGTGCAATTAAACAGCAGACAAAGAGAAATTGTTCAGCATATGTTGGCAGCTGATGCACTGCAGTTAGAAAGCTGCATGCGTGATTACAAAATAAGCCGCCGTACCGTATATAAAGATATCGCAGCAATCAGAGCATGGGCCGAAGAATTCGGAGTGAACTTCAAAAGCAGCTCACACAGCTTATTGGAATTGGATAATGAAAAGGACGCTGCGCTTGTCAGACATTATCTGCAAGTCATAATCCCCTATTCAACACCGCTCAATCAATTAAGCCGTGCCAATCTTATCCTTGCTCATTTATTGTTTGAGGATGAAGCCTTAACTCTGCAGCAGCTCTGTGATCATATCGGCATCAGCCGCTCCACCTTCTACCGCGATTTAGAAATTGTCAGGGAATGGCTGAATAATTTTGATATCCATCTTGAAATCACTAAAACCAAAGGTGTTGAGCTTGATTGCCGGGAATCAAAATTCAGGGAAGCAATGGTCTTCTTTATTAAACGTAATTTTGATAATTATGATCTGCTTGGTATTTTACAGACAAAGCATCCGGATGTGTATTTCAAGAATGAAAAGATTTTAATCTTTGATTTGGTAAAAGAATACTTTAAGGGAATTAATATTCAGCAGATTGTTGATATTGTCTGTAAGATTGAATTTTATCAGGGTTTTCAATTTTTGGATAAGGATAATATCTTCTTGATCTGGATCATTATTATATCTCTGACAAGGATTGAACGTCATTATGCTATTGAAGAAAATGATCACCGCTTTGAAGCTGCTGAATGCAGTCAGGAAACCAAAATGCTTGCACTGGGCATTCAAACCATTATTAATCAGCCTATTAATGACAAGGAATATCATTATTTGTTTTTTCATCTTATGACTTGCGAAATCGTTTTGAATTAATCAAAGAGGATAATTTCGATTTAGATTACAAGATCATGCAATTCATTGAAGCGGTTTCTTATCGCTTGTGTGTATCCTTAATTACAGATGTGAAATTAATTGAAGGCTTAAAGATACATCTGACAAGCACGCTGGATCGCATGAAATTAAAGGTGGTGGAATTAAATCCGTTGAAGGAACAAATCATGGCACGTTATCCTTTAGTGTTTGAAATCTGCCGAGAAGAGCTTAAGAACAGCCGTATTTTTGAACAGAAGATTTCTGAGGATGAAATCAGCTATGTGGTGATTTATATTGCGGCTGCAATGGAGCGGGCGAATCAGTCTTGCAAACGGGTTTATGCCGTATGTACGACAGGCAGCGGCAGTGCGGAATTGCTTTTAGCGAATTTACAGAATAAGTTTCCTGATTTGAATGTACTGGGCACGATTTCAATTCAAAAGGCGATACATCTTACTCGCAGACAAGCTGATGCCATTATTTCTACTACTTATTTTCACAACGATGCTATCCCGGTAATTGCGGTAAGTCCGCTTTTGCTGAATGATGATGTTAAGTTAATCAGGAAGGAATTGATGATTGAGTCTCATGCGGATGAGAATCCTCTGCATGTTCATCTTGAAGGGTCGGCTTTCAGTTTTATGGATTCTATGTATCTTCTGACAGATTGTGCGACAGCATTAGATGAATTGATCAGTCAGTTATCTTTAAAGCTTGAAAACAATGAATATACAGGCATGCTGATTCATCTTATGATGCAGATTTATCAATCAGCGGGTGATGAATTAGCAGAAAAAGAAAATCTGAATACGTATGATTTAATGATTTATCAAATCTTAAATAAGCTGTATCAGAAATACAGTAAGCGGCCTTCAGTATATGATATTAAATCGATAAAAACATATTTATCAAACAGAAAGGAAACAAATGAAAACCCTATATATTAATGCGAATTTATATGATCCTGCTCATGATATCGATGCCGTTGGCAGTTTATTAATAGAAGATGGTGTGATTCTGGGAATTAATCAAAGGACTGAGGAGGCAGAGATTGTTGATCTTAAGGGAAAATGGCTTTGTCCCAGTGTAACGGATATGCATGTTCATTGTTTTAAAGAAATGAGTGATCTCGGATTGGATATGGATGAAATCGGGGTAGATATGCAGGTGGGGACGCTGGTTGATGCCGGCAGCAGCGGCTGCCGCGATATAGAAGCATTAATGCAGCAGATTGGAAAAGCAGCAACGCGGGTTAAAGTATTTATCAATTATTCATCGGTAGGGTTGACCCAGGGAAATCAAGAACTTGCTGACTGGTCCCTGATTGATGAAAATGCACTTCGTGAAGCTGTACAGCGATATCCGAGCATTATCAAAGGTATCAAATTGAGAGCTAGTGCCAGTGTGGTCGGCAAGCTGGGCATAGAGGTGATTCGACCGGAAAGGCATTTGCGAAGGAATTAGGGTTACCGGTCATGGTTCATATCGGCAATGAGCCCCCGCAGTTGGAGGAAGTATTGAATTGTCTGGAAAAGGGAGATATTGTTACCCATATTTTTCATGGCAAGCCTAAAGGGATTTTTGATGAGAAAGGTAAATTGAAACCGCTCGTTAAGGAGAAATATCGAGAGGGTGTGCTTTTTGATGTAGGGCATGGTGCCGCCAGCTTCAGCTTTGATGTTTGTGAGAAAGCAATCCGCGAAGGAATCAAGCCTTCCCTGATTTCTTCTGATCTGCATAAACGAAATTATCTAAGCAAACTGCATTCTCTGAGTGAAGTGGTCAGCAAGCTTTATGTCTGTGGATTAAGCGAGCGTCAGCTTATCGATGCTATAAGTATACGGCCGGCAGCTTTGTTAGGGCTGCAGAATGGCTTGCAGATTGCTCACCAGGCTGACTTGTCGGTGATTGATTTTCAAACTTGTGAACCGATGATTTTAAAGGATAGCCTAGGTCATGAGCGTTTTTGCCGAAAACAGGTTGTCTTTGAATCATTAATCAGATAGGGGGTGGTGTGATGGAGAATTTTAATAACAATCTGATTGATGAAGTAATTAAAGAGCGTTCAGCGGGCTGGCAGAATTTTTCTCAGGAGAATAAGGAACAAATCCGTAAGCTTGGTGAGCGAGTATTCGCAGCATGTTCAGAATTGGGTATTCCCTTTGATAAAACAGCAGGAATTACCTTTATGACACATTTGACGACTTATATGAAAGGCTGTTCAGAACACATGAAGTGATTGAAATCGAAGCAGAGCTTTATGATCAGATTGATGAGGAATTAATGGGTCTAAGCAGTAAAATCAGTCAGTTGATAGAGCTGCTTCTGAATTGTAAATTAGACCGCAGTGAATGTTTTTTGATTGCTACGCATCTGGGCAGTATGCGCGAGCGAATCAACCAGGATCTAAACGATTAAAGGAGAAAAGAAATGGAAAAGGTAAAAGTGGTTATTGCTCATCGTATGGGCAAGGGGCAGAATGTGGCTCGCGGCGTGGAAGCGGCCGGCGGGGAAGCAATTGTAATTCCCGGCATGGGAGCGGATATGAAGCTTGGTGATGTGATGAAGGAGGAACATGCTGATTTTGGCATCAGCTTCTGCGGCGGCGGCGGCGGCGGTGCTTTAGCGGCCCAGAATAAGTATCAGTTTAAAGCTATTTATGATCTGCGTAATGTACCGGCGGGTGTTTCAGCCATAAAAAATGGCTATGAGGCTTTAGGCTTTGGTTTTATGGATACGGAAGAATTAGGGAAGGCTTTGACGGAAGCCTATCTGAAATATAGGAAATAATATGGAAGACAGAGAATTGCTGCAGGAAAAGGATTATGAAATTTCGATTCAGTCATCGGGAAAATCCCGTGAAGAGGTTTATCAGAATTTGTTTAAGCAGCTGCGTAATGATATTCACAGCAGTATTGAGGGATATCTTGTTGAAATGCATGTTGAGTCAATGAGGCTGGTACATGAAGAAATCGAAAAATTTACGAAAAAGTTTTTTATTTTTCTTTCTGCCTGTGGAGCATACTCGTTTCACAGCAACAGCGGTTTTCAGAGTTAGAGTGGTAGAAATACTTAAAGAAAGGGACAATTAATATGCTTGACTTAGTTATTAAATCAATAATTGTAGGTGGTTTGGCGGGTGCCGGAGCGGCTGGCGGAGCTGCTAGAATGTTTCATGCGCCGGGAATACAGGGCATGGGCGCTTTTCGAACTTTGGGCGAAATGAATGCGTGCAATGGTGATCCCATCGCTCATTTCAGCTATGGCTTGGGATTCTTATTCAGCAGTGCCGGTTCCGTTGTAGGTACGGGATCATTAAGCTCAGATGTACTGCACCGTCTTGTGCCGCAGTGGTCAGCGGGTTTAACAATAGCAGCATCGAAAGATAAGACAGCTTCCGGCAATCCGTTTAAAATGATGATCAGCGGCACGGTTGTCGGTGCAGCCGTCGTTACTTTCTTAAATACATTGGCAGGCTTGATTCCGTCAACAATGGCTACGATTGCGGAAAAAATCGTATCACCAGCCGCGGAATTGATTCTTTCGCCGATTTTGCCTGTGGCATTTTGGATTTCGGCATTGGGTGCCGGTAAATGGCATGGTGTTTTTGCTACCGTATTTGGTGTACTGGCACAATCGATTATGGGGAATGCGACACCTGGCTGCGTATTAGGCATTTTAGTAGGTCAGAGTGTGCAGGATGAAGGTTTTACAAGTAAGCGCAGCATCTTGATGATTGGCTTTGTCACAGTAATGTTTTTACTGATAGCCTATTTCAGAGGAAAGTTCTAAGAGGGATATGAAAATGGAAAATACGAATAAATTAGAAAAGTTTTTTATGAGTGAGGGTGCGTTTGCGGTATTTATGGCACTCATTTGTTCAGGAGTATTTGCCGGAACAAGTATCTTTATTCAATATCATACCGGCAGCTTTTCAACAACCAGTGTTACGGTCATGCTTTCTGAAGCACTGACTACCGGCAGCTTCGCGGCAGTAATCGGTTATACCGGCGGCTTCTTGCTGGCCCGTGTTTTGGAAGGACCCTTAGTCGGTATATTGGATATCGGCGGTGCAATTATGACCGGTGTCGGCGCGGCCTGCCGGGCTTATTATTGTCAATGGGTTATACTTCTTTAGTTGAAAATTTCATTTTATCACTGCTTACCGGAGCAGTCATCGGCATTGTGCTGGCAGCTGTCATTTTAGGTATCCGTAAGCTGATGCCGGGCGGTTACAGCTCAATGGGAACGGATATCATGGTTGGCGCCGGCAATATTGTAGGTGAATGGTTTGGCCCGATTATTTTGATCATGGCAGCTAAATTTGACATTTGGACCGGGCTGGGCGCGATGCTTGGAGCTGTATTATGTCATACTAAAAAATCACCGATTATCGGCGGTGCAATCTTGGGAGCCATGATTGTGGGTTATATCGCTTTCTTGTTAGGATTTACTACACTGGGAATCGGAGCTTGATGTATGAGTGTGTTTGATGAATTTAATGTTCAGAGAGTCATTAACTGCAGCGGCAAAATGACATATCTGGGCTCAAGCATCCTAAGCGATAAGGTACGTAAGGCAATGGATGAGGCAGGGACATCTTATGTGCAGATGGAAGAATTGATGGATCGTGCCGGTGAAGTCATTGCCGGTTATTGTCACAGTGAGGCTGCCTGTGTCTGTGCAGGAGCATCAGCCGGCATCATCATCTCAGTGGCTGCTGCCATTACCGGCGGTGATGAACGGTTGGTGGAGGAAGTACCTAATGTTTCTGTAAAACGCAAAAAATCATTATAGCCTGCGCTCATCAGATTGATTTTGGGGCTCCAATCCGTCAGATGATAGCGTTGGGCGGCGGTGAAATGGTAAGTGTCGGAACCGTTAATCGCTGCTATCCCTGGCATTATGAAAAAGCTGTCGATGCTGATACAGCGGCGATTCTCTATGTAAAAAGCCATCATGCTGTGCAAACCGATCAGGTTGCTTTAGCGGATGTTATCGCGCTTGCGCATAAGCATCAGCTGCCTCTGATTTTGGATGCGGCAGCTGAAGAGGATATCACCCAATATATCGAAATGGGCTGTGATTTAGTGACATACAGCGGTGCCAAAGCATTAGAAGGGCCTACTTCCGGTTTGATTGCAGGCCGTAAAGAGCTGATTCAGGCATGCCGGAAGCAATCCAAAGGTGTTGCCAGAGCGATGAAGGTCGGTAAGGAAAATATTTTCGGTCTTTTGGCAGCCATCAGACAATACAGTGAGAAAAAAGTGATTGCAGTAAGCAAAAACAAATCGTATCAGAAATCATTGAAGAACTGAAAGATGTAAAGGGTTTAACAGTTACAATGGTAAAAGATGGCGCCGGCCGCATGATTTACCGCGCAGAAATCAAAGTCGATAAAGAAGTCTGTAAAATTGACGCACGAACCCTTGATCAACTGCTTAAAAAAGGAAAAACGATTATTTATACACGCAATCACAACGCTAATCTAGGTGTCCTGCAGCTTGATCCGCGGCCGATGCAAGAAGAAGATGCACTTATTGTTTGTACACGTATCAAAGAAATTTTGGAGAATGAACATGATAAATTATTATAAGCATCAGCTTTGTCTGAATTGCTTGTGTAAGGATATAAAAAATGCCGAAGCTATCCTGAAGGTAATGGATGGAAATGTGCTGATCGGCTTGCTTTCGGCTGATTATGAAAGTGTTGATGCGGCTCTCAGCGATATGGAGAGTTATCAAAAGACACTGAAAGGTCATATTTCAGTAGGACTTGGCGGCGGCAATCCGAAACAATGGAAAATGGCTGCAGATATCGCCGCTAGGCTTACAGCCGGATCATGTCAATCAGATTTTTTCGGCGGTCGGCTATACTCGGGCTAAATGTGAAAATTCATATATCAATGCTTTAGTTTCACCCAGCGGCATACCGGGATTGGTTAAAATTTCTACCGGTCCCCTCAGCAGGAATGAAGAGCCAGCGCTGATACCGGCCGCAACAGCAGTTGCAATGATAAAGGAAATGGGCGGCAATTCACTTAAGTTCTATCCGATGGGCGGCCTGAAGTGCAAAGCGGAGCTGATTGAAGCTGCCAAAGCATGCGCAGAAGCAGAGTTTATCCTTGAACCGACAGGCGGCATCACAACGGATAACTTGGAAGAGATTCTAGCTATTATACTGAATGCAGGCGTTAAAAAAATCATCCCTCATGTTTATACATCGATCATGGATGAAAAGGGATATACAAAATTAGCAGAAATAGAGAAAATTGCGGAAATATTCAAACGCTTAGTTTAAATGTGAAATAATAAAAGATGACTTGATGATGGTATATTCCTTTCATCAAAGTCATCTTTTTAATAAGCCATAAATAGAGGGTGTCTTGTAAAGTATACTTTACAAGACACTTATATTTTATAGTTTTTTTAGCTATATGTAAATGTTTTATCAAAGAAAATTATATAAATTGAGCAAATAATTCATGATTTAAACAATATATCACAAATTTATAACTGTATCATAAAGTATACATTTTGACACAATATCAACTGATAATTCAGGAGGACACCATGAAAAGGAAAATGAAATTTGTGATTTTTATTTGCTTATCAATGCTGATGCCAAAGGTTATGATCCATGCCGAGGAAACTTTGACCAATGAGGCTGAAGCATTTTCATTGGCTGAAGATTGGCAAGACTGCAATCAATGTGATGAAAATCATCCGCATCAGATAACAACGCTGAAAGAGTTGGATAAAATACGTACGCATACTATAGAAATCAATGGCAGTACGTATATCAATGGATATTTTACACTCTCAAATGATTTGATTTTCACTGACAGTGATTTTGAAGAGGACGGACTGTTTTATAATGACGGCCGGGGATGGACGCCGATCGGACATAATAATAAATCAAATGCAGGCGTGTATTTTGCTGACAGCTCTAAATTCATCGGATATCTGGATGGCAGCGGTTATACGATTGAAGGATTGAAAATCAAAAGAGAAAACGGTTACTGGTATAATGGATTATTTGCCGGTATTGCCGGCGGTGTGATTAAGAATTTAGTATTAAAAAATTTTGACATCCATGCAGACGGTGCCGGTGTTTTATGCGGTCAGGTTTTTGATATCGATGATTTTGCACCGACAGCGGTAAGTAATATCAGAATTGAAAATTGTAACATTGAAAATCTGTCTACCGCAGCAAAACCGAGCGGTTTGCTTATAGGTGCTATAAATAGCGGCAATTTTGATGAAATTATGATTGAAAACAGCAGCTTGATAACGCATAGTTCTTGGCGCGGAAGCTTTATTGCCAGTGAAATGCATAAAGGCAATATCACAAATGTAACAGTAAGCGATTGTTATTTGGAACCCTATGCATATTTTGGCATGTTAGTCTCTTATGCCGGTCCTGATGCGCATTTGAAAAATATCGTCGTAGAAAACAGTATTATAAAACCAACGCATTGGAATCATCGTTTTTTAGTTTATGAAGGGAAAGCGAACAGTGAACAGCCGGCAGTGTTAGAAAATATATTTATAGATGTGAAAATTATAGGAAATAGCGGATACAGCGCATCAGAAAATCAATATTCAGCAGGGCTTCTACCTTATCCTCATGATGACTATGATGAGACAAGCTATCAATTAAAAAACTCAATCATACGTCTGAATGTCACTGAAGCCGAGCATAAGGTTAAGCGACAATCAATTTAAGTGAATCATCTGTACCGCAGGAAAGTATGCGCAATGTCTATGTTCAAACAAAAGATGGTTCTGATATTATTCAGAGTGAATATATCAATGATACGATCAATAATCTTGATTTAAGTGCATTCACCAATCAAACGATGAAGACTAACGAAACCTATCAATTGATCGAAACAATGATACCGGGAATTGAATTAATAAGCTCAGATGCTGCCATAGCTGAAGTTGAAAATGGAACAGTTAAGGCTAACCATTCCGGAATCGCACGAGTAAATGCTGTGATGAAGAGTATAAATCAGCCGCTGGCAGAGGCGGAAATCATAGTTAATAAAATACCGGTACAAATAAGTATGCCTGATCAGACAAGGTATTCGCTGTCCGATACTTTGCAGTCACCCTTTTTCGGAGACATAGAAAATGTATCAGTTTCTATCGATAATGCAGATCTTCGTTCAGCCATTCGTTACCGTTGGTTTGATGAAGGCGTGATGAGTGTTCATCCATATTTGCCGATGAAAGCAGGAGAAACGGAATTAGAAATGTATTTTGATGAAACAAGTGATTATGTTATTGCCGGTGCAGAAAATGGTATGCTTTCTACGGCTGTATATTGTCAGAATGATTTACTGCCTGCATATTTAGCAGATGCCCCCGCGCTTTCATCTGTTTACACTTATGACGGGAGTCCGAAAGGAACTTTCAGCACTTCGCAGCTGAGTTATGATCAAGGTGATTTTAATCAGCTTATGGTTCATTATTATGGTTTGAACGATACATACTATGAAGCTCACGGCAATACGAACGATAATGAATCAACTATAGCTGCTGCCCCTGCAAAGCCGGGCATGTATAAACTCATTATCAATGGTGAAAGCAGTGATCAACGGTATTACCTATACTGGGAAAAGCTGTTTGCGATCAAGGTGCAAGAGGAAAATCATCAGTCAGCTTCATCAACTGCAAATAAAGTGCTTTCATCAAAGGATGGAAGCGGTCAATGGTTTATCCGCAGCAAGGATAAAGTCCGATTTAAGAATAAAGAAAACCGCCGTTTTGCGGTTGGGTACTATCATATTGATGATCATTATTATTACTTTGATGAGCAAACTTATTTGGTCTTTAATCGATTTATACAGCTTGATGATGCGTTATATTTTGCTGATGAAGAAGGCAAGCTTGCCTCTGCTTGGAAGTTTATTGATAATAAGTGGTATTTTTTGAAGCAGATGCAAAAGCAGCCAACCGCTGGGTTGCCCATTATCAGGATTGGTATAAGATCGAAGAGGGTGTTATGCTTTGCAGCAAGTGGCTTGCAGGCAATGAAGGTAAATGGTATTATGTCGGCTCAGATGGAGCAATGGTGCGTAATCAATATGTAGACGGCTGTTATATTGATGAAAATGGAATATATCTGAGTCCGCTTTATCATTAATCGTAAAAAAGCATGGCTGATAATGTTTGGTCATGCTTTTACAATGCTTCTTCTTTGATGATTAATTCTAATAATTTCGCCAGTTCAATAGCGGAAATACGAAAAAGCATGTTCATAAATGGCGAACATGCTTTTCCTATGCGTTATCCTTAATAATCAGCCCCAGCAGCTTTGCCAGTTCAATGGCTGATACTCTGAAACAATGAGCCCCTTTAAAGTGTCCATCGATACGGCGATACCTTGAATGCTGCATGTAGAGACATCAATACCTGCCAAGGATGAATTAAAAAATTCTGCTTCATCAAGCTTACTGTCACTAAACAGCACCTCTTTAAACTGGGCAGCTACAAAACTGGCCTGGCCGCAGTCACAATTTATAAATAGGTTATTTTTTAAAGTGGAAGAGGAAAAATTGGCATATGTGCATTTGCAATGATCAAAGGCTGTGTTCTGAATCAGCATGCTTGTAAATTCACTGCCGGTACAGCGGCATTTATGGAACTCACAGCGATGGAACGAACCTTTTTCAAAGCTGAGATTTGAAAGATCACAGTTATCAAAGATACAGTCGCAGAAGTCACAATGATCAAAGCAGCAGTCCATAAAGTCACAGTTTCTGAAAACAGAGCCATTGATGTGGATCCGCTCTGGCTTCACTTCACTGATAAATTCGTTTTCAATGAATACATTTTCAATCAGATCATCCTCAGTCAAAGCCTTTTCAATCGTTTGAACCTGTTGGATATCCGCACTGATTCTTGGTTTTTGAATTGTTTTCATATTATTCACCTGATATTCATTATATCTTAATCAGGAATAAAAGACACCCATTATTTATGATATAATAGTGGCTGGGAGGCATTATGCGAAAAACAATTGATCTTCATGGCTGTTTGACATCACAAGCCAAGGCATATCTTTTAAAAACATTGGACAGCTGTCCTTCATCAGTGAGTGAGCTGGTTGTCATTCATGGCTCCAATCATGGCGATAAATTGGCTCAGCTGGTTCGCAAACAAATCAAGCATCCGCGTATCAGCAGGATATTTCTGACAATGAATCCTGGTGAAACCATTCTTGAGCTTAAGGCTGTCAAGACTGGAATAAAAAATAAAAGAATTATAATCATAGAGAGAAAAGAGGTAGCAGGATGGAACATTTAATCGCACCCATCGCGAAAGAACTTAATATATCAGTAAATCAAATTAAAAGTACATTAGCATTGCTTGAAGAAGGCAATACTGTCCCTTTTATTGCCCGTTATCGTAAGGAGATGACAGGGGGCTTGATGAGGAACAGATTCGTGTTATTTCTGAAAAATATGAATATCAGGCGGCGCTTACAAAGCGTAAGGAAGATGTCGCAAGATTAATAGAGACACAGGGTAAATTGACCGATGAAATCAAGGCGCAGCTGGCAGCCTGCACAAAGCTGAGTCAGATTGAAGATATTTACCGTCCTTATCAGCAGAAACGCAAAACAAGAGCAACTGATGCTGTAGCTAAGGGGCTGAAACCATTTGCTGAATGGATGCTGACGCTGCCTAAGCAGGGCAATGTCGAGAATGAAGCGGAAAAATATCTCAGTGAAAAGGTTACTGCGGTTGAAGAAGCATTGCAGGGAGCCAGAGATATTATCGCGGAAATGGCAAGCGATGATTTAGAAATACGCAAAAAGCTTCAGGAGAGCATGAATAATTACGGTAAAATTGTAACTAAGGAAAAGAAAAAGCACGAGGATGAGCGTAAGGTTTATAAGATGTATTATGATTTTACGAGTCGGGTGATTTCAATTCCGAATCACTGTATCATGGCAATGGATCGGGCAGAAAAGGAAAAGGTAATTACTGTATCCATTCAATTTGATGAGCAATACTGTATCAATTGGGCGATCCGCCGGTTTACTAAAAACCGTGAAAGCATCGTAAAGGAACAGATTGAAATGGCGGTGACTGACGGCATTAAACGACTGGCCATTCCATCAATTGAAAATACGATCCGCGCAGAATTAAGTGAGCGCGCACAGAAATCAAGCATTGATGTATTCTCCATGAATCTTGAACGTCTGCTGCTGCAGCCGCCAATGAAAAACAAGACGATTCTCGGCTTTGATCCGGCTTTCAGAACCGGCTGTAAATTAGCGGTCATTGATAAGACGGGGAAGATGCTGACAGTCAGTGTTATTTATCCGCATCAGCCAAATGCGAGAGTTCAGGATGCTAAGCGCATACTGCTTGACTTGTGTACCCGCTATCCAATTGATATCATTGCTATCGGCAATGGTACAGCCTCACGTGAAAGTGAGAAGTTTGTCGCTGAATTTATCCGTGAGAATAAATTGAATATAGCCTTTACCATGGTGTCGGAAGCCGGGGCATCCGTATACAGTGCGAGTAAGCTGGCGCGTGAGGAATTTCCGGATCTGCATGTGGAACAGCGCAGTGCGATTTCAATTGCCCGCCGTATCCTTGATCCGCTGGCAGAATTAATTAAGATCGATCCGCAGTCAATTGGCGTTGGCCAGTATCAGCATGATCTGCCGGCCAGTCAGCTGAAACAGCGGTTGGATTTCGTGGTGTCTAAGGTTGTAAACCTGGTAGGTGTCAATGTGAATACAGCCAGTCCAGAGCTGCTTAAAAATGTATCCGGTTTGAGTGCTGCCAGTGCTAAGTCCATCGTTGATTATCGTGACAGCAACGGCGGTATCAGCAGCCGTAAGGAATTGATTAAAATACCAAAGATTGGCGCCAAGAGCTTCCAGCAGGCCGCGGGATTTTTACGCATTGAGGACGGCAGTGAAATTCTTGACCGCACGAGCATCCATCCGGAGAGCTATGATGCCGCTTATCACGTATTGAAAGAGCTGGCTGTTGATCCGCAGCAGATTGGTTCATTACAGGCACAGGAAAAGACTGCTGGCGCTGATCGTGAACAATTGATGAAGATCTGCGGTCTTGATGAATATACATTAAATGATATTTTAGAAGCGATTGCTGCACCGCTGAGAGATTATCGTGACAGTTATGACGCACCGCTTTTAAGAAGCGATATTCTGGAAATGGAAGACTTAAAGGTCAATGAAAAACTGGAAGGAACCGTTCGCAATGTTGTGGATTTTGGTGCCTTTGTCGATATTGGTCTGCATGAAGACGGATTAGTACATATCAGCAATATGAGTAAAGAGAAGTTTTCACATCCAAGTGAAATCGTATCTGTCGGTGATATAATTACGGTTTGGGTAAAGAAAATCGATGAAGAAAAGCAGAAGGTTCAGCTGACCATGCTGGAGCCATAAGGAGGACAGCATGAATCAAAGAGAATTACAAGACCGCTGTGAGGCGTATCAGATTGATAAAATCATGCAGATTCAAGCATGGGGTGAACAGGCACATGAAGCTCATTCGTTTTGTTGGGTGATTCACTGATTAATCGTTTTGATGAACAACTGCTTAACATAAACAAAGAAGTTATAAACTGTGGGATTGATGGCGCTACTTCGCAGACATTGTATTTAGTGCTTGACTCAGTAATTCATATGAAACCGGACAAAATCATTTTTTGATCGGCACAAATGATCTTGATGACGCTCATGAATTTGACTGTCTGGATATTACGTTTGCGCTTTATAATATGATTTCTTCTATCAGCAAGCAGCTGCCGGCAGTTAAAATCGGTATAATGACGCCGCTGCCAATTGATGAATCAAGACAAAAGACACGGGCCAGAAACAATCGCACATTAAAAATGCTGGGCAATGAAATGAAGGCTTTAAAGGATGATTTGAATCATGTGGAGGTGCTTGATCTGTTTGCATTATTTTCAGATGCACAGGGCTCGCTGATTGATGAAATGACAGCTGATGGCCTGCATTTGAATGCGAAGGGGTATGCGTGTCTTGCGAAAAGACTTAATGAATGGCTGGTGAGTTTTTAGTGAATCACTATATAGAAAAAGCGCTGGCTAATCAGCGCAAAGGTTATAATTGTGCGCAGGCTGTTGTCTGCGCTTACGCTGATGCTGCCGATATCAGTGAAGCGGATGCCTATCGGATGGCTGAAGGCTTTGGTTCAGGACTGGCAGGCTGTCAGCTGACATGCGGTGCCCTGCTGGGTATGGCTATGGTGATTTCGCTGCTGAATAGTTCTGGAAGACCGGGCGATAAGCAAACCCGCGGCCAAACGTATAAGCTGATTCAACAGGGAATGAAAATGTTTGAGACGATGAATCAATCAACTCAATGTGCCAATTGAAGGGGATGGGATCACAGCCGATGCTGCGGAGCTGTCCGGGCTGTGTTGAAGACAGCGTAAGGATCATTGAGGAGCTTAAAAACAGCTGTGTTTGCAGCGGAAACACGCGGTAAGCCTTGTATTTTATTTGAACACAAAAAAATGAATTGTTGATGCGAAAAATCTTGTCAATTTACTACTTTAACGATAAAATAAGAAGACGTATAAGGAGAACGAAAATGAAAGCTGTAGTAAGTGTTTTAGGTAAGGATAGTGTAGGGATTTTAGCTAAGGTTTCAAAAGAGTGCGCAGATGTTAACGCGAATGTTTTGGAGGTAAGCCAAAATATTATGCAGGAAATGTTTGCCATGATTATGATGATTGATATCAGCCATATCAATTGTGATTTTAAGGGATTTGTTGATCACATGTCTGCATATGGTGACCAGAATAATCTGAAAATCCATGTGATGCATGAAGATATCTTCAATTCCATGCATCGTATTTAACAGGTGAGTCTTATGTTAAATGCTAATGATATTTTACAAACCATCAAGATGATTGATGAAGAGGATCTGGATATTCGTACAATTACGATGGGTATTTCTTTGCTTGATTGTGCTGATGCGGATATTGATAAATCCTGTGATAAAATCTATAACAAAATTACTCGTTTAGCCAAGGATTTAGTTAAGACCGGCAATGATATTGAAAAAGAATACGGTATCCCGGTAATCAATAAGCGTATATCAGTGACTCCGATTGCGATGCTGGCGGCAGTCAGCGGCGGTGATCCAATCAAATATGCTTTAACTTTAGAGCGCTGTGCGCAAAATGTTGGTGTTAATTTTATCGGCGGTTTTTCAGCGCTTGTTCAAAAAGGCTTTTCTGCCGGTGATTTAGAAGTGATGAATGCGATTCCGCAGGCTTTAGCGCAGACGGATCATGTTTGTGCTTCAGTAAATATCGGTTCTACAAAAGCCGGCATCAACATGGATGCGGTTAAGATTATGGGTGAAAAGGTTGTGGAAGCTGCCAAGCTCACTCAAGACCGTAATTGTATCGGTGCTGCCAAGCTGGTTGTTTTTTGTAATGCACCTGAGGATAATCCGTTTATGGCGGGTGCTTTTCATGGCGTCGGTGAAGCTGACTGTGTCATTAATGTCGGTGTGTCCGGTCCAGGGGTTGTAAGAGCCGCACTGGCCAAGGCTCCGAAGGATCTGCCGATGCATGAACTGGCGGATATTATTAAAAAGACAGCCTTCAAGATTACCCGTATGGGACAGCTTGTCGGCACGGAAGCGAGCCGCCGTTTAGGTGTGCCTTTTGGTATCGTCGATCTTTCATTGGCACCGACACCTGCCATCGGTGATTCTGTGGCTTATATTTTAGAGGAAATGGGTCTTGAAACATGTGGTACCATGGTACGACAGCCTGCCTGGCAATGCTTAATGACGCGGTGAAAAAGGGCGGTGTTATGGCATCAAGCTCAGTCGGCGGTTTATCGGGTGCTTTTATTCCTGTTTCTGAGGATGCCGGCATGATCAATGCGGCCCGCAGCGGTGCGCTAAGCATTGAAAAACTGGAAGCTATGACAGCGGTATGCTCAGTGGGGCTTGATATGATCGTTGTGCCTGGTGATACACCGGCAGAAACTATTGCGGCAATTATAGCTGATGAGGCCGCAATCGGTATGGTTAATTCTAAGACAACAGCTGTCCGTGCAATCCCTGCTATCGGTGTCGAAGAAGGCATGGATCTGGAGTTTGGCGGTCTGCTTGGCAGTGGTCCTATTATGAAAATCAATCGCTGTTCAAGTGCTGTGATGATCAATCGAGGCGGAAGAATCCCGGCTCCGTTGCAAAGTCTTAAAAATTAAAATTCAGCTCTTTTATCAAAAAGAGCTTTTTTAAATGAATCACCAAATTTTTTTACTATAAAATTAAATATTGATAGATAAACAAAATAACTGGATAATCAACGTTTATGTACTGATTATTAGGTAAAATGTATTTTAACGTTAACTATTACAAGCGGCGGTTAAGCTGTTGTAACTTTAAAATGTAAAGTTTATAATGAAAATAAAGGTATCTGAATATCATGAAATAAGGTGATAATAGTAATTATCGTAAAAGTGATAGGACGATATAAAAATCAATGACTAAAGGAGACACAATTATGAAACGTACGATCTGTTTTGATGGACCGATTTACGATCATCTGCAATATGCTAAGGATGAAAATTCAGTGGAATGTCAGCGTATTAAAAGGTACTGACGGATAAATTGATACTTTGATCAAAGAGGGAGAATGTGTGTTTATGAGCGGTGTGCGGCGGGGAATAGAGATGTGGACTGCTGAAATCGTACTTGAAAAGATGGAACTGTATCCCAATGTAAGTCTGATCTGTGTCTGTCCTTATGAGGAACAGCCAACCTATTGGAATGAAAATCACCGTGAGCGTTATTTTACGATTCATCAGCTTTGTACCAAACTGGTAATGCTTAATCGGCATTATGAGAATGATATCTATCAGAAACTGGATAATTATCTTCTGGAGCATTGTGATACCATTGTTACGCTGAACAGTGAAGAATCAAGACTGGCAAGAAAAGCGGCGCAAATGAATAAGCTTGTTTTAAGCATCGACTAAATGAGGAGGTTCAGCCTCCTTTTATCTTGCTTGTTGCTGTTTTCAGTGCTACTATAAGAGAAACTGGGAGGTGTTTTCCATGGATGCTTATGAAGCGGGACTGCAGAAGCTGTCTGCCTTATTTAGTCAGGATCGGACATTTGTTTTAGCGACAGTGAAGGGATCTAAGCCCTCTCAGCGGGTAGTGGATACTTATTATGATGAGGGTGTTTTCTGGATTGTCACCTATGCTCAATCAACTAAGGTAAAGGAATTAAGGATGAATCCGCAGGTATCTTTATGTAATTCATTTCATACATTCAGTGGCCGGGCTTATTATGCCGGGCATCCGCTTGATGAGCAAAACAAAGATATCCGCGCCAAGCTGATTCAAGTATTTGAGCCTTGGTATTTTGCGCATAATAATGAGGCTGATAAGGATATGTGTTATGTGCGGATTGCATTATCAGAAGGTTTTTTCATACTGATGGTCTCGGATATATCATGGATTTTGAAAAGCATGAAGCTAAAATTATTCCTTTTACTCCGCAAATCAGTCTGTTACCGATTTAAGCAGGTGATGTAATGCCGCTGATACAAAACATAGCGGGTTTAATCTTCGGGAAGCCTGCACTGCTGCTTTTAATTTATTGTATTTTTATGCTGTGTGAAAAAGGCCCGATTTTTACTAATCGATTTATATAGAGCAGTGAAGCTGAAAAGAAACCCTTCGATAAAAAGGCGGAATATCGTTTGACCAGCATCGTTTTCGGCACTCCGGCTTTATTTTTCGCTTTAGAAACCATTGATGTATTACATTCGATATGCGGGAGTTGATCGCGGCATTTTGCTTGCTTGGTCTGCTTTTTATCTATTTGATAATCAATGCGATTAGGTCTCAATAAAGCGATAAGGTTTGTTTAAAGCAATAATTAAGTTCGTTAACGAACTTTTTTTATTTTTTACTTGAATTTTAACAGAGATGGATTATAATATCATTAGCACTTAAATATGATGAGTGCTAACGGAGGGATCAACATGAGCAAAAAGAAAGCATTTAAAGCTGAGTCAAAACGATTACTTGATCTGATGATCAATTCTATTTATACGCATAAGGAAATCTTTTTAAGAGAATTGATTTCTAATGCCAGTGATGCGATCGATAAGTATTATTATTTATCATTGAGTGATGAGAATATTACGGCAGATCGTTCAGCGCTGAAAATTCAGCTGTCAGTGGATAAAGAACACCGTACTCTTACTATCAGTGATAATGGTATTGGTATGAACAAGGATGAGCTTGAAGAAAACTTAGGAACGATTGCCAAGAGCGGTTCTTTAGCCTTTAAGGAAAAAATGGAGGCTGAAGAAAAGAACGATGAGGCTGTTGATATCATCGGACAATTTGGTGTCGGTTTCTATTCTGCCTTTATGGTTGCCAGCAATGTTGTTGTGGAAAGCCGTAAAGCCAAAGAAGAAGAGGCATACCGCTGGGAAAGCAATGCTGTTGATGGGTATACAATCGATAAATGTGAAAAAGCAGAGCATGGAACAACCATTACTTTAGTGTTAAAGGAAGATAGTGAAGATGAAAAATATTCACAGTATCTTGAAACCTATGAGATAGAAAATCTGATTAAGAAATATTCTGACTATATCCGTTATCCGATTACAATGTTTGTATCACATGAAGAACCAAAAGAAGAGGGCAGCGAAGAAATGCAGCTGGTTGTCGAAGAAAAGACTTTGAATTCTATGGTGCCTTTATGGAAAAGAAATAAATCAGAGATTACAAAAGAAGAATACAATGAATTCTATAAGAATAAATTTAATGATTACATGGATCCTCAGAAGGTGATTCATTCGCATGTGGAAGGCAGTGTAAATTTTGATACCTTACTGTTTATTCCATCAAAGGCTCCTTATAACTATTACAGCAATGAGTATGAGAAGGGGCTGCAGCTGTATTCACGCGGTGTCTTTATCATGGATAAGGCCAGTGAACTGATACCGGAATATTTCCGCTTTATGCGCGGTCTGGTAGATTCACAGGATCTGAGCTTGAATATCAGCCGTGAAATGCTTCAGCATGACCGTCAGTTGAAAGCTATCGCTTCTAAGATTGAAAAGAAGATTAAATCTGAATTAGTGAATATGCTGAAGAATGATCGTGAGGAGTATGAAAAATTCTGGAAGAATTTTGGCTTGCAGATTAAATTTGGTATTTATAATGATTATGGCATGCATAAGGAGATGCTGCAGGATCTGCTGATGTTCACATCTTCCCATGAAATGAAGCTGACAACGCTTGATGAATATGTGAGCCGTATGAAAGAAGGACAGGATGTCATCTATTATGTAGCCGGTGATAATCTTGATAAATTGGATAAACTGCCAAGTGCTGAACTGGTAAAGGATAAGGGATATGAAATCCTTTATCTGACAGATAATGTCGATGAATTTGCTCTTCAGGTAATGATGAATTATCAGGAGAAGAATTTCAAAAATATTGCTCAAGGTGATTTGAATCTTGAAAGTGAAGAAGAAAAGAAGGAAATTGAGGAAAAGGCAGAAGAAAATAAAGACATGCTGTCTGATCTGAAGGAAACATTAAAGGATAAAGTCAGTGATGTTGTTATTTCAACACGCTTAAAGAGTCATCCGGTATGTCTGAGTGCCGGTGAGGGTATGAGCTTTGAAATGGAGAAAGTATTGTCACAGATGCCTGAAGGGAATCCATATGGTATGAAGGCAACCCGTATTTTGGAAATCAATCCGAATCATCCGATCTTTGAAGCTTTACAGAAGCTGTATGGCCGCGATAAGGATAAGGTTAAGGATTATGCTGATCTGCTTTATGATCAGGCATTATTAATTGAAGGCTTTGATTTGGATGATCCGATCAGTTTCTCAAATAAGATTTGTAATTTAATGGTTGATGCAAGTAAAGAATAAGAGTGGACAGCCACTCTTTTTCGCTATTATTAAAGGAGCGCCGGGATGGAAAAATTTATAACCCAAGGCATAAGAAGCCGCTTATGAATAATGCTTATATTCGTCTGCTGGTTTTCTTATATACAGCTGAAAATCCTCTGTGGATTATGAGATTGCCGTTGTTTTGATGAAGGAATATAAACGCTTTCCCGATATACTGATCGAAGATATCGCAAAGCAGGCTTGTACGACGCCATCAGCGGTTACTAAATTCTGTCATAAATTAAATTATAAAAGCTTTAAGGAACTGCGGAATGATTGTATTTGTGATGAACAGCTTCAGGTTATACCCAAACAGCTTGAACTCGCCCAAACCAGCTATAAGCAGGCATGTTTGTCTTATTTAGAACAGGAACAGCATAATCTGGCCTTTTATATGCAGTACCATGATGAAGCGATGATTCAAAAAGCAGCTTCATTCATGCATAAAGGGATGGAAATTGGTATCTGTTATGCCCCCTATAGCTATACCTGTGTGCATGTGATGCGCAATTATATGGAGCCGTTTCATATTCAGGTACAGGGTGTGCCAAGAGATCTTGAAGAGGATTTTATGGCGTATCGCTTAAAGTCATCGACTTTGATTTGGCTTATCAGCTTGCAGGGAACATGGATCAAAGAGCATTGGAACTGGCTGATCAAGCTGAAGGGTGAAGGAAAAACGTTTTTAATCATTACTGCTACCTATGAAGAAACATTCAAAGAGCTGACACCCTATATTTTTCCTTTTCAATTTAAGGATACAATTCTGGATACAGCCGCTCAGATTTCTTGTCTTTTCGTGAAGCTTGCGTTTGCCTATGCAAATTTCCAAAATTGGAAAAAGCTGATCAGCGTTTATCAGAGGCACCTGTTATACTGAAGATGTAAACAGGAGGTAAAGATGATGAAACGTTTTTTGGATTGTAGTTTTTCTGATATGGAAGTAATGAATAAAAAAGAATTGCTTGAATCTTTAGAGGCAAGTGAAGGCCGTGTGTTGATTGCAGAATGTTCATTGTGTCATGACAGCTTGCTGCCACCGATAAGTAATGCGGAAATCAGTGCGGCTTTTGGTGCGGATATCCTTTTATTGAATATGTTTGATGTGAATCATCCGCATATTGACGGTATCCAAGGGGCAGGGGACAGTGATGTTATTCGTGAATTAAAAAGACTGACTGGCAGATTGATTGGCGTTAATCTGGAACCCGTTGATCCAAGCGCAGAGACAATGGGGCAAATCGAAGCGATTTGTGAAGGCCGGCAGGCCAGTGTGGATACCGCGTTAAAAGCAAAAGCGCTGGGCATTGATTTTATCTTGCTGACCGGCAATCCGGGCACGGGTGTCAGCAATCAGACAATCATTGAGACTCTGAAAATGATGAAGAAAGCAGTTGGTGATGATGTTGTATTGATGGCTGGTAAGATGCATGCCGCTGGTTCAAAGAGCGAAGCCGGCGAAAACATCATTACAAAGGATACGATCCGTGCGTTTGTCGAAGCGGGGGCGGATGTTATTTTGATTCCGGCGCGGGAACAGTACCGGGAATTACATTAAATTATGTAAAGGATATGATTGCTTACGCTCATTCTTTAGATGCCTTAACACTGACATCGATTGGCACCTCTCAGGAAGGTGCTGAGGAAGCTACGATCCGTGATATTGCTTTGATGTGCAAGATGTGCGGTACTGATCTTCATCATGTAGGTGACGCGGGTTTTGCGCCGGTTGTACCGGAAAGTATTATGGCATACAGCATTGCCATCAGAGGCAGGCGCCATACGTATGCCCGAATGGCAAGATCGATTAATCGATAATGCAAGCAGGCTGTCAGATGGTTGTTATTGCAGAAAGTGACTAAAACTGTTAGAATGAATGTATATATCAGAGAATAAGAGAGGGTTATCATGCAACAATATTTGATAGTTTTAGGGGTTTTCGCAATTATTTATTTAATTTATTATATTTGGAAAAAGAAAAAATCCAATGCTTTGATTGACGAACTTTACAAGGTACTGCTGAATAATGATGAAAAACGGCTGAATGAGATCTGTGATTCAAGATTGGCCAAGTTCTTATTTACACCTTATCACCTATATTACTATAAGTTAAATTTCTATACGAAGAATGATAATGAAAAGAAAGCAACGGAAATTTTAAAGACTTTGCTGCCTTTGAAGATTCGTGATAAAGAAAAGCTGTCTTTCTTAAATCTTACTTTTCCGTATTTCTTAGGCAAGGAAAATAAGAAAATGTGTGAAGAAATCGCACCGCTGATTAAGACTTTATCTGCCAAGGATAAAAATGCAGAGCTGATCAGCAGTGAAGTTGATTTATTAATGGATATTTATATTCATCCTAACCGTGAACGAATTGCGGAACTGCGTGCTCTTGCCGATGAGAATGAGGGTGAGGTAAAGGCAATGTATCTTGAACGTCTGGCTATTCTATATACGATGCTTGATGAAATGGATAATGCGAAAGCGGCTTTTGATGAAGCAGTGCCATTGGCTGAAAATGCGGCTTATAAGACTAAGCTGGAATTACTGGCTGAGAAAATCGGTGAAAAGCAGCATCATAAATAAAATTTGCTCTGTCTGTTTCAGGCAGAGTTTTTAATTGGTTTGTAAGCAGCTTACATATTTATGAAAATTTACAGAAAATTATTGACTTTTGTTTTCTTAAGCGTTACTATTGAGTCAAGAAGAAATGTTAAGACTGGAAAGAGTAAAGATGGGCGCTGCATAGAGAACTTTCGGTTGGTGAAAGAAAGTGAGTTAAACATCTTGAACACATCCACGAGCAGTCAGGGTGAATAAAGTAATCTTGAACGGGCCCCTGCATCCGTTATCATGCTAGAGTATGTTTGTACTTGAAGAGGTTGGCATTGTGAGATGTCAATAAAATAAGGTGGAACCACGAAGTCAGCTTTCGTCCTTAGGATGAAAGCTTTTTTGTGTTTAAAGGAGGTATAAAGATGCAATTCAGTATTCCGGAGGGAACCCGTGATCTTCTGCAGCGCGAGTGCCGAGTTAAAAGATTTATGCAGAATCGTATTGAAGAGGTATTCCAGCGTTGGGGATATGAGGAAATCATTACACCGGCTATTGAATATTATCAGACTTATCAGACTGGCTTCATGCTGCCCAAGGATGAGGAGATGTATAAGTTCTTTGATCAGCAGGGTCAGATTTTAACTTTAAGGATGGATATGACGGTACCGATTGCAAGACTGGTCGCTGCCCGTTTCAAGGATCAGCAGCCGCCGTTTCGTTTTCGATATTGTGCAAATGTCTATAAGGTTAAGGAGCATTTAGCTGGTAAGCAGAATGAGGTAAGCGACTGCGGGATTGAACTGATTGGCATGAATCAGCAGGAAGGCGACTTAGAGGTGCTGTGCTGCGCGTGTGAGGTGATTGATCAGCTTTCATTGAAAGACAGTGTGCTTGAAATCGGCAACGTGAACTTCTTTCATCAAGCCTGTTTAGCCTATGGCATTGTGGATGATCAGCAGGCTTTAATGGCTGAATTGATTGACAAGAAGAATCTGCCGGCACTTCATGAACAAGTGTCTAAGCTGCAGTTGGATGAAGCGGGCAAGGCATTTTTTCTGCGGCTGCCATGGCTGTGTGGTAAAGCGGCTATCTTAGATGAGGCCTTGTCCTATTGTTTCAATGATGAATTGCGATCAATCGTGCTGGCTTTGAAAAAGCAGCATGCGGCGTTGACGCTGCTTAGTGATGCTGCAATTACTTATGATTTAAGTAAGGTGCCGCATCTGAATTATTACAGCGGTCTGATTTTTGAGGCTTATGCGCAAGGGGCTGGCAGTGCTGTGATCAGCGGCGGCCGTTATGATCATCTGATTGAGAAATTTGGCAAAGCGATGCCGGCAATTGGTTTTTCAATTAAGCTGGATCAGCTGCTGCCGCTGATGCCTGATGTGAGCGTTAAAAACATATTCTTGTATATCCGTTATGTAAGCAGGTTGAGGCGCTGAAACAGGCAGCACTCTTGCGTCGGCAGGGAATTGTCGAACTGCGGGTCAGTGATCAGGCTGACATTGTATGGTTTGAGGAGGGATAGAATGAGTCTTTCAATTGCGTTAACCAAGGGACGTTTAGAAAAACAGACCGTGGAAAGACTGGCAGCAGCCGGTTATGGAATCGATGCTTTAAAAGATAAGGGACGTCAATTGGTGTTTCAGGATCAGGTTAAGGATATACGCTATTTTCTGGTCAAAGCAAATGACTGCATCACCTATGTGAATCATGGTGTGGCAGATATAGGTGTTGTAGGCAAGGATACCCTGCTAGAAAATATGAATGAAACCTATGAACTGCTGGATCTGAAGATGGGCTGCTGTAAATTTATTGTTGCGGGTTTAAAGGATAAGAACCCTTTAATGAAGTTTGGCCACATTAAGATTGGTACGAAATATCCCAACGTATGCCGTGAATATTTTCAAAAAAGAGGCATGGATGTAGAAATTATTAAGATTGACGGTTCAGTGGAACTGGCACCGATCTTAGGCTTATGTGATGGTATTGTTGATATTATGGAGACGGGTTCGACGCTCAAGGAAAATGGGCTGGTGGTTTTTGATACCGTCTGTGATTTATCGGCAAGATTAATTGTGAATAAGGCCAGCTTTAAATTAAAACAGGCAGAAATTTCACAGCTTTTAGAAGATCTGAAGAAAGGAATGGAGGATGAATCATGTTAGAGCGAATTAAGCAGTCGGAAACAAAAAGGCTGGAAGCATATCTGCGCAGCCGCAGCGATGATTTGAGTTATGAGGTATTAAGTAAAGTGCAGTCTATTTTGGCAGATGTGCGTCAGCAAGGGGATGAAGCGATCATTCGGTATACGAAAGCTTTTGACGGCATTGAACTGACTAGTATAAGGGTGAGTGATGAAGCGCTTAATGAATGGGCAGCGGCAGCGGATGAAGCGTTTAAGGAAGCGATGGTGAAGGCCAAGGATAATATTATAGCCTTTCATGAAGCGCAGAAACAAAGCGGTTATCTTCAGCAGCAATCCTTAGGCATTCGTTTAGGTCAGCGAGTGTTGCCGTTAGATAGTGTGGGTGTTTATGTGCCGGCGGCCGCGCTCAGTATCCGTCCAGCGTATTGATGAATGTCTTGCCCGCTAAAATAGCCGGAGTGAAACGTATCGTTATGATTACACCGCCTAGCAGGAGCGGTCAGCTTGATCCTAAAATCGCCTATGCGGCGCAGCTAGCCGGTGTCGATGAGGTTTATTTGGCAGGTGGTGCGCAGGGAATCGCAGCGCTGGCCTATGGCAGCGAAACCATACCGCGGGTTGATAAGATTGTCGGTCCGGGTAATATTTATGTGGCAGCCGCTAAAAAACTCGTTTATGGCACCGTTGATATCGATATGATTGCGGGTCCCAGTGAGATTTTGGTGATCGCGGATGAGGGGGCAAGAGCCGATTATGCAGCTGCTGATTTATTATCACAGGCAGAGCATGATCCAATGGCTTCCGCCATTCTGGTTACGACCTCATCACAGCTGGCAGATCAGGTTTGTGAAGAATTGAAGCGGCAAAGTGAACAACTGCCTAAACAGGTGATCGCAGTGGATTCATTAAAAGCTTATGGCAAATTAATTCTCTGTGAGACGCTTGCCGATTGTGCGGAGGTTGCCAATGCAATCGCTCCGGAGCATCTTGAATTAATGGTTGCCGACCCATGGGCGCTATTAGGCTTAGTACGCAATGCCGGCAGTGTATTTCTCGGCTATTACACATGCGAGAGCATCGGTGATTACTTTGGCGGTACTAATCATGTACTGCCGACAAACGGTACGGCCCGCTTTGCCAGTGCGCTCTCCGTGGACAGCTTTGTGAAGCGCTCCTCTTTTCTTTACTATTCAAAGGAGGCCGTTGAAGCCTATGGATCAAATATCATAACCCTCGCTGAATCAGAGGATCTGCAGGCACATGCCAATGCGGTTAAGGTGCGGATGTGATGAAGACGATTAAGGCCTATCAGGTAACGCAGAGTCAGGGTATTTTATTGAATGCCAATGAATGCTGTGAAAATCTGCCGCTTACCGTTAGAGAAGAAATTGCTCAGGCAGCTCTTGACTTGGCTTATAACCGTTATCCTGATGATGAATGTAAAGAATTGCTGAACGCTTATGCGAAAGTGATGAACTTATCAACAGATCAGTTAATAGCCGGTAATGGCAGTGATGAATTACTGGGTTTATTGATCAGTGTTTTGGCAGCTAACAAAAGAGTATTAACCCTTGATCCTGATTTTTCAATGTATGACTATTATGCTTCAGTTCATCAGGCCGGACTGCTTAAATTTCAGCATGATCTAAAACAGAGCTTTGATCTTGATGCATTCATTCAGATGGGGAAAAAGGCGGACTTAATCTTATTTTCTAATCCGAATAATCCCTCTGGCATAGCACTGTCAGCCGTTGACTTATGTCAATTGGTGGCAGCTGCGGCACCGATACCGGTGATCATTGATGAGGCATATGCGGAGTTTAATGAAGAATCAATGCTTGATAAGATTGATGTTTATGAGAATTTGATCATAACCCGTACCTTATCTAAGGCTTATGGCTTGGCAGGCTTAAGAGTTGGCTTTGCCATCAGTAATCCCATCATGATTCAGCGTTTAAGGGCCGCCAAGGTACCTTATAATGTGAACAGCTTTTCTCAGCAGGCGGCATCAATTATTTTAAACCATGATGAAATATTCGCACCGCGTACAGCGCAGATCATCCGTGAACGGGAAAAAATGCTGGCAGCCTGCCAATCATTAAAGCACTTTACTGTTTATCCTTCAAAAGCTAATTTTATTTATTTTAGAAGCAAAAGAAAAGCAGTCTTTATGAGTCTGCTTGACGATATAAAGATCCGCGATTATGCAGATGACGGCTTCCGTATTACGATTGGCAGTCCTGATCAGAATGAGCGGATCATAAGCCTGCTGAGACAGGCGGATAAGGAGATTTTATGAGAACATGCAAGATGCAGCGATTAACAAAAGAAACAAAAGTCAGCTGTTCACTCAACCTTGACGGCAGCGGTCAAAGTAAAATTGCGACCGGTATCGGATTTTTCAATCATATGCTTGAATTATTTGCCTTCCATGCCAATTTTTGACTTAGAGCTGATTGCTGACGGCGATCTTGATGTGTGTGATCATCATACGGTTGAAGACTGCGGTATTTTATTAGGTGAATGCTTTAAAACAGCGTTAGCGGATAAGCGGGGAATCAATCGGTACGGTTTTATGAGTCTGCCGATGGATGAAACGCTGGCGAATGTAACCTTAGATCTGTCAGGACGCAGTTATTTAGTTTATCACTGTGAATTGAAACGTGAACAGATCGGTGGTTTTTCCTGTGAGATGCTTGAAGAATTTCTGCGTGCGTTTAGCTTCAATGCCGGCATTACACTGCATGTGAATGTTGCCTATGGAACCAATGATCATCATAAGATTGAGGCGGTATTTAAAGGTCTGGGCCGTGCTTTGCGGCAGGCTGTGCAAATTACAGGAAATGAGCTGCCCAGCACCAAGGGTTCTTAGCATGATTGCCGTGATTGATTATGGCATGGGAAATCTGCGCAGTGTAGAAAATGCGTTAAAGAAGCTCAATGCTGATTATGTGATTACCGCCGATAAGGAACAAATCTTGGCCGCGGATAAAATTATCCTGCCCGGTGTCGGCGCCTTTGGCGACTGTATGAAAAATCTGCGGGAAAATGGTTTGATCGAAGTATTAAATACGGTGGTATTGAATCAGAAAAAGCTCTTCTTAGGGATATGTCTTGGTATGCAGGTATTGTTTGAAAGCAGCGAGGAAGGCGCGTTGACCAAGGGGCTGGGTTACCTGAAGGGCAGGGTTGTGAAAATGCGGGATACGAGTGTAAAGATTCCGCATATCGGCTGGAACCGTCTTGAATTATGCGGCAGTGATGTCATAACCTCCCTGATTGGTGATGAAGCATATGTCTATTATGTACATTCTTATTATGCATCTGAAATCGATGAGAAGGATCTGCTTGCTTATTCAAATTATGGAACGATGTGCTTATGCGGTTTGATTCGTCATGAGAATATCATCGGTGCCCAGTTTCATCCTGAAAAAAGCGGTGAGACCGGCTTGAAAATATTAAAATATTTTGTGGAGGAAAAAATATGATCTGTATTCCGGCAATTGATCTGCTTGATGGTAAGGCAGTACGGCTGTTTCAAGGCGATTATGAAAAAGGGGAAGCAGTCGGTGAGATAGACAGCATTTTAAAGCGTATGAATCATGCAAAGGCACAGCTGCTGCATGTCGTCGATTTGAACGGTGCAAAGTGCGGTAAGCGGGTGAATGAGGCATTAATTGCAAAGATTGTGCAAAAGGCCGAGATGCCGGTTGAGGTTGGCGGCGGTATTCGCACGATGGAAGCAATTGAAGCTTATTTGAACTGCGGTGTACAACGGGTGATTCTAGGTACGGCGGCCTTAGAGGATGAGCCATTTTTAAAGGCTGCGCTGGCCCGTTATAGGAATCAGATCGCTGTAGGTATTGATTGTAAGGATGGCTTTGTCTGTGTGCGCGGCTGGCTTTCTGAAAGTCAGGTCAATTATATTGAGTTTGCGAAACATCTGGAAGCACTGGGGGTTTTGACGCTCATTGTGACAGACATTAAAACCGACGGTACATTACAAGGTCCTAATTTAACCATGTTAAAAGCGCTGCGCTCACAAGTATCACTCCAAATCATTGCCAGCGGCGGTATCCGTGACCTTCAAAACCTTCGTGATTTAAAAGCGATCGGCATGGACGGCGCCATTATGGGTAAAGCGATCTATGCGAATACCATCGATCTTGAGGCTGCAGTTAAACTCTGCCGGGAGGCTTGATATGCATACAAAAAGAATAATACCATGCCTTGATGTCAAGGATGGGCGAGTAGTGAAGGGAATTAATTTTCTTGGTTTAAAGGAAGTCGGTGATCCGGCTGCGCTGGCTCGTCAGTATTATAAACAAGGTGCCGATGAATTAGTATTCTTAGATATTACAGCGACCAAGGAGAAGCGGGAAACAATGCGTGAGCTTGTTGAAGCGGTGGCTAAAGAGATTTTTATTCCCTTTACAGTCGGCGGCGGTATTCGCTCACTTGATGATATAAGAAAGCTGTTATTGGCAGGCGCTGATAAAGTTTCATTAAATTCAGCGGCTGTTTATGACCCGCAATTAATCCGCGACGGTGCTGATAAGTTTGGCAGTCAGTGCATCGTGTTGGCGATTGATGCGAAAAAACGCACAGCGGGCGGCTGGAATGTCTATACTCAGGGCGGTCAGAAAGACAGCGGGCTGGACTTGATTGAATGGGTAAAGGAAGGACAGCGGTTAGGTGCCGGTGAGCTCTTGTTAACCAGTATGGATGCGGACGGTACTCAGCAAGGTTATGATCTTGACATGCTTAAGGCGGTGCAGGAGGTTGCCCATGTGCCTTTGATTGCATCAGGGGGCTGCGGCAGTCTTGATGATTTTAATGATGTATTTCTTGCTGACGCAGCTGACGCGGCATTGGCGGCTTCGCTGTTTCATTATGGAAAGCTTACAGTCAAGGAAGTCAAGGATGCTTTGGCAAAAGCGGGAATCGCTGTGAGGAAAAGCTTATGATCGGTTTGGATTTTGAAAAGAATCATGGTTTAATACCAACCATTGTACAAGACAGTACAAGCCGTCAGGTGCTGATGCTGGCCTATATGTCAAAAGCCAGTCTTGAACGCACGCTGGCAAGCGGGCTGGCCTGCTACTACAGCCGCTCCCGTCAAGAATTATGGACAAAGGGAGAGACCAGCGGCCATTATCAGCATGTGGAAGCCATTTATGTCGATTGTGATGCGGATACGCTTTGCTGCTGGTCAGACAAGAGGGAGCCGCCTGTCATACCGGTCATCAAAGCTGTTTCTATCGGACAATTAAAGGAGAAGAAAGTGATGAATGAATTTGAAAATTTATATCTTACCATCAAGGACCGCAAACAAAATCCAGAGGCAGGTTCTTATACCGTCTATCTGTTTGATAAGGGCTTGGAAAAAATATTAAAAAAGTAGGGGAGGAAGCTTGTGAAGTCGTGATCGCGGCAATGAAAGACGATCAAGCTGAACAGGTGAATGAGGTCTGTGATCTAATGTATCATCTTATGGTACTGCTTGTACAGCTGGATATTCCATTGGCTGATGTATGCGAAGAATTAGGCAGGCGTTCCGCAAAGACACATAATCTGAAGGCGGAGCGGAAACCGATTGAGAAGCTGTAAAGATTGATAATTTATCTGGGTTGTGCTATCCTAATCACTAAGAAATGAGTGATTTGATGAAATTGTTTGAAATGCTGAAAAAATATCGCCGGCAGCTGCTGCTTACCATCGCTGTCTGTATCTTTTTATTTATTGCCTGTGCGTTGAAGCTGAATCAGCTCTCCGTATTTGATCAGCAAGTCTATACGTTTGTATCACTTGCAATCTCTAAAACGCTGACACCGCTGATGCGCATGCTGACCGAATTAGGCGGTACAATGGGATTGGTTCTTTTATGTGCCGTCGGCGCTCTGCTTTTAATACTTATGAAAAAGCGTGTGCTGGCTTGTTTGATGATCAGCAATCTAGCAATAACCGCAGCCAGCAATGTCCTCCTGAAACAGCTTTTTATCAGACCAAGACCTATCGGTTATCGGCTGATCGAAATTGACGGCTATTCGTTTCCCAGCGGTCACTCGATGGCGGCGATGGCCTTTTTATGGCTATTTAATCTATTTGATCTGGCATAAGCTTGAAGTAAAATGGCAGAAGTATCTATTTACTTTATTACTGAGTTTATTGATCATTTTGATCATGCTGAGCCGTATTTATTTAGGTGTGCATTATGCCAGTGATGTATTAGCCGGAGCCGCTGCGGCATTGGCAATACTGATCTGCTTTACTTCATGTACCAGAAAATATTGTCTGCTTGATTTAAACGATAAAAAGGATTAAGATTAAGACAGAGGTGATCGTATGAGCGAACTTAGCAAGCTGCCTAATGTCGGCAAAGTACTGGAAGACGCATTGCTGCAGATTGGTGTGCATAATGAAGAAGAATTATGTTTTATGGGAGCCAAAACAGCTTTTATTAAAATCAGAGAACAGGTGGATGAGGGAGCCTGCCTGCATATGCTCTATGGTATTGAAGGAGCAATTGAAGGTGTGAAGGATAATCTATTAGCTGATGAGGTCAAACAGGATCTGAAGCAGTTTTTTAAAAACTTATAATAATAAAATAATCCGTGAGTAAATCATGGATTATTTTATTATATATTTTCAAATCAGCTTGATAAAGACATAGCAGCCGCGGCTAAAGTGATTCATATATAAGCAGATATGACAGCTAATCAATAGTTATACTAAGGGCTAGGTAAGCCTTACTTGGAAAAATGTGTTAAACATTAATCGGCTGTCAAAAAGGAGGGTGATTTCATTGAAACGGGCTGCGATTCAAAACTTATAAAAATGGAAAGATAGAGGAGAACGGAAGCCGTCAGTTTTAAAAGGAGCTCGGCAAATCGGCAAAACGTGCTGATGAAAGAGTTTGGACAAAGTTATTATGAAAATTATGTCTCTATTAATTTTGGTAAAGAAGATGATTTGAAATCTATTTTTAAACAAATAAAAATTTTCATCGAATCATTGAATACTTATCGATGATTGCTGGTGAGAAGATAATTCCCAATGATCCTTTAATTATCGTTGATGAAATACAAGAATGCCCTGAAGCGCTGAATGCACTTATGTATTATAAAGAAAAGGCTGATGAATATCATGGAATCTCAGCGCCGTTTATTAAGTACCTTTTGGCACAAGTAAAACCATATCCTGTTCATAGGATGCATCTGCTTGATATTTATCCGCTGGCCTTTGATGAATTTCCTGAAGCGGCGGAACCTGATCTTTATGCTTTTATAATAGGTTTCAAAAGACGTATAAAAAAACCAGGCATCGGTTCAGCGAGCCTGGCTTTTATTATGTTAAATAGAAATCAATGATTAATTAGTATAATTATCAAAGTAGCCCTGTACCAACACAATCGGTGTTCCCTTGTCACCAGATCCGCTGGTCAGATCACAGAGTGAACCGATTAAATCGGTCAGACGCCGCGGTGTGGTACCTTGAGAAGCCATTGAACCGACAAGGTTATCCTCTTTTGATTTAATCTTTTCGCTGATGGCAGCTTTTAATGCTTCACCATTCAGATCGGAGAAATCATTATCTGCCAGATATTTCAGCTTTAATTCATTCGGTGTACCTTCAAGTCCGTCAGTATATGCAGGCGATACACATGGATCAGCCAATTCCCAGATTTTGCCGACAGGATCACGGAACGCACCATCACCATAAACCATGACTTCGATATGCTTTCCGCAGCCTGCTTTTAATTGCTGCTGAACTGCTTCAACAAACGGCATGCAGTTGCGTGGAAACAGCTTAACGCTCTCCTCAGTGGACTTATTTGAACCAAGTAAACCAAATTGCTCATTATAGCCGCTGCCATTTACACTGGCATTCAGGATATCATCCAAACCGCATACCACTTCAGCACCGGCATTTTTAAGCAGGCGTTTTGTACGCTGGCGAGTATGAATGTCACAAGTAAGAATCCGTTTGGTATAATCAAGGATCACTCTCGGATCATTGGCAAAAAGGATTTCAACCTCAGCACCGCTATCTTTAATCAGCGAGCTGTAATAATCAACATAATCTACACCGGTAAAGGTATGTTTATTTTCACCGAATAATGCACGGTATTTTTCTAAGGTCAGCACATCACTGTAAGGGTTGATGCCGGCTTCATCAAGCATATCTAAAGATACTAGCTCGTTGCCGACTTCATCGCTTGGATAACTCAGCATTAATACTACTTTTTCGCACCCTTGGCAATTCCTTTAAGACAAATCGAGAAACGATTGCGGCTCAGAATCGGAAAAATGACGCCGATGGTTTCACCGCCAAGCTTCTTTTTTACATCTTCGGCAATCGCATCCGTAGACGCATAATTGCCCTGTGCTCTGGCAACGATTGATTCAGTAACTGCCACAACATCCTTGTCTCTTAGTTCAAAGCCTTCTGCTTCTGCAGCTTCAAGTACGCTAGAGGCTACAATAGCTGCCAGATCATCACCCTCACGAATGATTGGACAGCGGACGCCTCTTGATATAGTTCCAACTTTTCTTTCCATAAGAATCCTTTCTTGTCTCACGACGTTACAGTATTATTATAAACGAAAAGCGGGTAGGTTTACAGATGCAATTGCAATTGTTCGACAGTTTTTCGCTGATAGGCATGAATGATGTCCGACATTTTATACAGGATACCGGCTTCATCGCAGGCTCTTTTAAATATCGCATAGAGCCGGCGGGCATTCAGCACTTGGCAGTTATAGCTGCTGCCAAAGGCATGGATTGTCTTCTGAGCGGTACCGGGGAATAGTTCATCTGCTTTTTTTAAATAATAATCACGCTGATTATCACGCAGGGTTACGCCAAACATCGGATAAATGAAAGGTACCTTATGCTTTTTTGCCTGTTCGACAATCGCAGCTATATTTTCAGATGTATCATTGATAAAAGGAAGCAGCGGCATCAGCAAAATACCGGCATAAATGCCTGCCTCATTCATGGTCTTAAGGGCTTCAAAACGCTTAGAGGATGGGCAGACATTTGGTTCAATCAGCTTGGCCAAGTTATCATCAGCGCAGGTAATCGTCATTTTCACTATTGCACTAGTATGGTCTGAAATATTTTTAAGAATATCAAGATCACGAAGAATCAAATCACTTTTGTCTCTAATGACAAACCAAAACCATATCGGTCAAGCAGCATCAATGCTTGTCTTGACAATTGGAGTTCTTTTTCAAATGGGTTATAAGTATCTGACATAGCACCCATGCCGACAACACCCTTAACCCGTTTTCGGCGCAATTCATTTTCTAATATCAGCAAGGCATCTTTTTTAATCTGTACCTGATCAAAATGATCAATGCCGTAACAGCTGCTTCTGGAATCGCAGTAAATACAGCCATGACAGCAGCCGCGATATAGATTCATATTATAATCAACACCAAACCAGCCGGCTTTATTGCTTACATTCTGTAAGATTGACTTAGCGATAATTTCTTCCATGTCATATTCCCAGGAAGCTTTTAATTTTCTTTTCCGAATAGATTTCATTGGTGATGAAACAACCGTCTTTAAATAACGCATAGGTTGTCACCGGAGATGGACAGGCTTTTGCTTTTTCAAGCGTATCAATATGGATCAATGTCATAGGAATGTTATTTTCATCGGCAATCTTTTTAAATAACGGCGCATATTGAGCGGTAAACGGGCATTGAGCGGTGTAATAAAGGCAGAGTCCTTTTGGTGCTTTTGAACAGCTAAAGACAGGCAATGGCTGATCATCAAAGGGCAGTGCGGCTAACTCAAAGGGAGCCCAGCTGTCGGCCGGCACAAAGCCATTCGCTTTTAAAAAGACAGGATCGGAAAGAAAGGGCATCTTCTTCGCTGAGGTAATGGCTGCCAACCTGATTTACCCTCGGCTTTTGCTTTGTCAATTAATTGTGCGAGTAATTCTTTTCCATATCCGCAGCCTGATACTTACCGCTGACCCAGAAACAGTCAATGATCATATAATTACTGCCGATAATCGGCAGCCAAGCCTTTTCAACCGGCATCGCTTCAATAAATACCTTGCCGCTGACATCACCCTTTAAAAAATACAAGCCTTGATCAAGCTGCTGTTTCAGCCATGCTCTTTTTGACGCAGTACCTAATTTATTTGAAGTAGCACAGCATAAATGTTCTTTATCGATATTTTCTTTTGTTAGTTGTATGTAATTCATTCTTGTTCTCCTTGATATAATATGGACAGTTCTTTTAATTGCCGGCTTATCTCATGCCGCAAAACACAGGGTTCAAGTAATTCACAGGCATTGCCGAAAGATAATACAAATCCGATGATCCAGCTTTCATCAGGAAAGGTTCCGGTAACTATAAAATAGCCTTTTTCATCACGCGTGTAAGAATGGGGATCAAATTCATCAACGACCCGAAAACCCATGCTTGGATGAATTCTTAAAGTGTAATCAATTTGATTATCAGGTTTGGATATTGAAGGCAGTTCGGCGATTGGCTTTCTGTTGAAGTTTTCCTCCAACACAGTCAGATTAATGATTCGTGAAATCTTAAAGAACCGAAATGCCTGACGTAAATGACAATAGGCGTAGATATACCAGGCAGATCCTTTGAAAATCAGCTTATAAGGATCGACAGTACGCTCACTTTCTTGACCTTCATTGCTGATATAAGAAAAATGCAGGCATTGGCAGTTAAGAATTGCATTTTTAAATAAATTGAATAATTCATTAGAAGTATCCACTGACCAGTTTGTAAAGTCAACATGAATCCAATCAACATCAAGATGGGGAAAGAGGGCGGAAAATTTGTTTAGAACAGAGGATGTGGCAGGATCATATACTTGATTAAAGCTATGGAGGGCAGCCAGGATTTCCTTTTGTTCATCATCGGTAAGATAGGTACGGTTTAATACATGATCGTCCATTAAACGAATACCGCCGCCGCGTCCTTTTTCAGTATACAGCGGAATTCCTGCCGTACTAAGCACATCTAAATCACGATAAACCGTCCGCACCGATACTTCAAAATGTTCAGCCAGCTCTTGGGCGGTAATTGAACGGCGCTGAATCAGCAGCCAGATTGTTTCAAGATAGCGTTGTAATTGCATTTTTATCACCTGTTGATATTGTAGCACATTAAACTGACAACCCTATGTCATATTAAAAATTAATTATACGTTTATATGTTAACACTGAAAGGATAAAACTGCTGTTTTTATAAATTTTAGTTAAATATAGTTGACAAGAGTTAAAGGGCTGGGTATAATTTAGTCATAAAGTTAACCAAAGCTAATTGTATAGGCTGTTATGAGATAAGAAATCCCTCTTTTTTTAGTCAATCAGTTAGAATTGGGTAACTTTTAAGGGGAGACAGCTGCAGTCATCTAATGCAATGTCATCCTCAAAATGCCTTGAAGCAATGACGACCCTCATGAAATCAAATGCTTCTTGGCTTGCCGATGTGTTTTAAACATGAAGGCAGAGATTATCTGGTCCTACGCTTTTGTATAAGAGGAAGCGTCTTGAAACCATGATATAAGATGTTATGGATAAAATTTTGGCAGTAAATCTTCACAACACTCAGCAGATGGTTATCGCTTGCTGGTAAACACCTTGTTAAGCTCCTATGGATGGGGAGGCCGACAATGGATGCGTAACTGGCAGATAAATAGCGATGATACCCTCTTACTTAAGGAAACCTTAATGATTAACGGTACTCCCGATGCCGCTGATGATTTGAATTTTTTCCTTTTGGCGCTGAATTAACAAAATTTTTAATTCCTGTTTAATCCCGTTTTAGTTTTTTAATTCCCGTAAACAAATTTTTTATAATTTTTACCCCTTTCTTAAAAAACGATGTTTAGCCGCATCGTTTTTCTGTGCTATAATGTTGAAATATGGAGATCGGCTTATGAAGATAAATGAACGGATAGAAAGCAGCTTTGATGAGGCTGACCGCTTGGATAATGAACGATTAGATAATTTTTATACAGCTTCACAGGTTTATGAAAGTCTTGGTTTAAGCCGTGAAACACTCAGATATTATGAAAAGCTTGGATTATTGAAGCCGCTGAAGCAATCGTGTTAGGACTGCCTTTTATTCGTTATGACAGCGGTGAATCAATGCATTTAATGCGATACAAGCAAAATCCATCAGTCATTGTGCGCTATCTTGATGATTTTTCAGATACTCAAGCCCGCTCATTATTTGTTGAATATTTACAGCGTGTTTTTTATCAGTTTTGGCATGCAAGTCATTGAGATCAGCGCAGATGGGGGACGGGCATCATGAAAACGATATTTATTAATGGTTCTCCGCATGCCGTCAGGGAAATTCTGAAGTTTTTATCCGTCAGCTGATGAGTGGGATGCTTGTTGTGTCAGATATTCTTTATGCCGACACGCATCAATATGATGAATTGGCAGCTCAGGCTGCTTTGGCGGATCAGCTGATTTTTGTCATGCCGCTATATGTGCATGCCATGCCGGGAATTGTCATGAAGCTGTTTGAAGTGATGAAGCCTGCGAAAAAGGGCGCGCAGATTCTTTTTGTTGTGCAGTCCGGCTTTATTGAAGCAGCTCAGTCAGCCTATTGTGTCAAAGCGCTGAAGCATCAGGCAGCGCGGCTTGGTTATGAATGTTTAGGCGTAGTTGTCAGAGGAAATTCAGCAGGCGTTTCTTTAATGCCTGAAAAAGCGAATCAAAAGCTTTTTGAAGATTTGCAGGCATTAGGCCGGCGATTAGCTGAAACCGGTGAACTTGATGAAGAGATTGTTGCGCGGCTTGGCGATCCTTATCGGCTGAGCCGCCATAAGCTGCGGCAGCTGCAGCTTTTATCCCGACTTGGTTTAGGTGATATTTACTGGCAGCATATGCTTAGAAAAAACCATGCCTATAAAAAGCGATTTGATCGTCCCTTTGGTCAATAGGTTGGTTCCCAAAAGCTTGAAATCGTGGTAAGCTATTCATAATGAATCGTGGAGGTGGCTTATGGCTGTACTGCATATCAATTTTATGTCAACGGCACTAGGACGTCAGGTTAATTTTACGGCTGTGATACCCAGTGTCGATTTTGATCATCTAAATACTGAAGAGGTGTATAATCCGCAGCGAAAGCTGCAGGTTTTATGGCTGCTGCATGGCTTTTCGGGGGATGAAAATGATTATCTGACCTTTACTAATGCAGCCCGTTATGCCCAGGATCATCAACTGGCCTTGATACTGCCGCCGGCTGAAAACAGCGGTTATACGGATATACCCAAGGGTGCCAAATATTTCAGTTTTATCGGTGAGGAGTTAGTAGCTTTCTGTCGTTATATGTTTCCTTTAAGTGATCGGCGTGAGGATAATTTTATCGGCGGCTTATCTATGGGGGCAATGAAGCTGGCACTGGCCTTTCCTCATCAGTATTCAAAAGTGGTATTAATGTCTGGCTGTGCTTTTAATTTAGCAGACGGCGGAATGGGAAATGTGGACTGGTTCGGCAATGCTCCGCAAGTATTTGGCGGTTCCGTCCCGGGCGGCAGAGAATTGATCGGCACTCGTGAGGATGCTTATGCAATGCTGAAAGAGAATGCCAAAAGCATTGTGAGCTGCCTTGTTTTTATATGCGTGTCGGCAGTAAGGATTTTCTGCTGGATAAGTGCCGGTATGCGAAAGCACAGCTGGAAGTGTATGGCTATGAGCTGGATTATGCTGAGGTAGACGGGTATGGACATGAATGGCGTTTTTGGGATCTGGTTTTGAATGAGGTCATTTCAACATGGCTGTAATTCATTCAGAAGAAGACATCAGACAGCTGATAGCACAGCTTTATGCATCAGATGCTGATACCGGGTATGCAGCGTTGAAGCAGCTAGAAATGATGAGTGAAGAAGGGGCTTCAGTTTCCCTTTACTTAGATGAATTTTTCTCAATGCTGAATCATAAAAATTCATATGTGCGTAATCGGGGATTGGTATTGATTGCAGCGAATGCTAAATGGGATACTGCGCAAGTGATTGATATGAAGCTTGAGCGCTTTCTCGATCATCTTCATGATGAAAAACCAATTACCGTCAGACAATGCGTCAAACTGCTGCCGCTATTAGTAAAAGATAAACCGGAACTTACTTTAAAAATAACAGCGGCACTGCGGCAAGCACAAACAAATATCTATTCAGAAAATATGCAAAAACTGATTGCTGAGGATATTAAGCAAAGCTTGGCATTGATTGAAAATGCCGCATAGCGATGACTCTAAGAGTTAAAAAACACAGCTTCTAAGAAAAGGATGTGTTTTTGCATTATTGGTGCTTTTTTACTTCGTTTTATACCTTTGTCAAAGACTTTTACCATTTTTACATTATAAATTCACTTGCTTTTTATCATTTTCAGATATCTTTTATAATTAAAAAATGGTACTTTTATGCTTAAAAATGCAATTTCCCATATAATAAAAAAGTGCAGGTCAGCGGTTGGCTTGCACTTTCTTAAGCGGAATTCTATTTTACGACTCTGACCCAGTTAAATGGATCTTCAACCTTACCCCATTGGATACCGGTTAATGTATCATAAAGCTTTTGTGTCAGACCGCCGGTCTTGAAATCATTGATTGTTACGATATGGCCGCGATAATTCAGTTCACCAATTGGCGAGATTACTGCCGCTGTACCCGTGCCGAAAGCTTCTTCCAATTCACCTTTGTCACCGGCTGCCATCAGATCATCGATAGCCAGATGTGTCTCATGAACAGTATAGCCCCAGCTTTTCAGCAGTGCGATGATTGAGTCACGCGTTACACCCGGCAGAACAGTTCCTTCAATCGGTGCGGTATAGATTTCATTGTTAATTTTAAACATTACATTCATCGTGCCGACTTCTTCGACATATTTGCGTTCTACACCATCAAGCCATAAAACTTGCGTATAGCCTAATTTTTCTGCTTTTGCCTGAGCTGCCACGCTGCCTGCATAATTGCCGCCGCATTTTGTGAAGCCCGTACCGCCGCGGACAGCTCTTACATATTCTTCTTCAACATAAATTTTAACTGGATTAACACCCTCCGGATAATAGGCGCCTACCGGTGAGCAGACAATAACGAAGGTATACTTCTTTGAAGGATGAACACCGACACTGGCCTCTGTTGCGAACATGAACGGGCGAATGTAAAGTGAAGTGCCTTCGGCTGTTGGAATCCAGTCAGCTTCTGCCTTCACCAATTCCTCAACGGCTTGGACGAAATCGGCTTCAGGGAAAATAGCCATGCAGAGGCGTTCATTTGAATTAGCCATACGGCGGGCATTCATTTCCGGACGGAATAACAGAATTTCATTCTTTGGCGATTTATAAGCTTTCATGCCTTCAAAGGTTTCCTGTGCATAATGCAGAACCATTGAAGCAGGGTCTAACATGATCGGCGCATAAGGCTGAATGCGGGCATCATGCCAGCCCTGACCTTCATCCCATTCGCAGACAAACATGTAGTCGGAAAAGTATTTGCCGAAGCCTAAAGCGTTTTGATCGGGTTTAGTCTTAAGATTCTCTGATTTTATAAATTTGATATCCATGATGTTCCTCCTATAATTTTGAAACAATTTTATCGCCCATTTCTGAGCATGTCAATTTGATTTTACCTTCCGTATAAATATCCGCTGTGCGGTAGCCTTCATTCAGCACTGCGTTCACCGCGTCTTCAATCGCCTGACTTTCAGCTTCTAACTCAAAGCTGTATTTCAGCATCATTGCCGCTGATAATATCGTACCAATCGGATTTGCGATATTCATACCGGCAATATCCGGTGCCGATCCGTGAATTGGCTCATACATGCCGCGGCTGCCTTCACCCAGCGAGCTGGATGGAATCAAACCGATTGAACCGGTAATCATGCTGGCTTCATCACTTAGAATATCGCCAAACATATTTTCTGTGACCACGACATCGAATTGCGAAGGATTTTTGATTAACTGCATGGACGTATTATCTACCAGCATGTCGGTATAGGTTACATCCGGATATTCTTCAGCCAGCCGATGCATTACCTTACGCCATAATCTTGATGTATCTAATACATTGGCTTTGTCAACGCTGGTCACATGATGACGGCGTTTGCGGGCTGTTTCAAAGGCAACTCTGCCAACGCGTTCAATCTCATGCTCACTGTAACTCATAATGTCCGTAGCCTTTAACTCATTGTTTATTTCCTTGGTTTCACGCTCTCCAAAGTAAACACCGCCAATGAGTTCCCGCACAATCAGTAAATCAATGCCTTGAGCGACAATTTCTGGTTTCAGCGGTGAAGCGGCAGCCAGTACATCAAAAACCTTAGCTGGCCGAAGATTAGAAAATAAACCCATCTCCTTGCGGATCTTAAGCAATGCTTTTTCCGGACGAATCGCTGGATCGACCTGATCCCATTTTGGACCGCCGACCGCTCCCAACAAGACGCTGTCACAGTCTAAACAGGCTGCTAAACTCGCATCAGGCAGGGAAGTGCCGAATTTATCGATTGCACAGCCGCCGGCATCAATATAATTATAAGTAAATCTATGCTGATATTTATCGGCGACAGCCTCTAAGACTTTGATGGCTTCATCAATGATCTCGGGCCCGATGCCATCACCCTTAATAACGGTAATACGCTTATTCATGAACAGACTCCTTTTTCAATTTATTTATTAGGCCATTGCATTCAATGATCTCTTTAATAAAATCAGGAAAGGCATTTGCCTGATAACTTTCATTTTTTGTATGATTGGTTATGATGCCGCTGTCAAAATCAATACTGATTTCATCACCTGCTTCAATCTTATCGCTCGCTTCTTCACATTCCAGAATGGCCAACCCGATATTAATTGCATTGCGGTAGAAGATACGGGCAAAGCTTTTGGCGATGACACAGGCGATGCCGCTCGCTTTAATGGCAATCGGTGCATGTTCACGGCTGGAACCGCAGCCAAAATTATAACCGCCGACCATGATATCACCAGGCTGAACTTTCTTCACAAAATTCTGATCAATATCAATCATGCATAAGGCGCCCAATTCTTTAGGATCACTCGTGTTCAAATAACGGGCGGGAATGATTACATCGGTATCGATGTTATCACCGTATTTATGTGCCTGACCATGTGCTTTCATTTACATTACCTCCTTCACATCAGCAATTCTTCCCATGATACCACTGGCCGCCGCGATGGCTGGGGAAGCCAGATAAACCTCAGAATCCACATGACCCATGCGGCCGACGAAATTACGGTTGGTGGTGGATACACAGCGTTCACCCTCGGCGAGAATACCCATATAACCACCCAGACAAGGACCGCAGGTAGGTGTTGAAACAATACAGCCAGCTTCTATAAAGATATCCATATAACCGCGTTTTACACATTCAAGCCAAATCTTTTGCGTAGCAGGAATAATGATGGCACGTACATCACGATGAATTTTCTTGCCCTTTAATACCGCTGCTGCCGCTTCCATGTCGGAAATTCTGCCGTTGGTGCATGAACCGATAACAATCTGATCGATCTTTACTTCACCGACTTCATCGATTGTTTTCGTGTTTTCCGGAAGATGCGGAAAAGCAATCGTAGATTTAATGGTTGATAAATCAAGATCAATAATTTGATCATAGTCGGCATCTTCATCTGCTTTATACGTTTTATAAGGACGATTGACACGTTCTTTCACATAAGCTTCAGTAATTTCATCAAACTCAAAGAGTCCGTTTTTTGCCCCGGCTTCAATTGCCATATTGGCAATACACAAGCGATCATCCATGCTTAGATTTTTTAAACCGTCACCGCTGAATTCCATGGATTTATATAATGCTCCATCAACACCGATCATGCCGATAATATGCAGAATTACATCTTTGCCGCTGACCCATGGATTTAATTTGCCATGAATATTAAATTTAATAGCGGCCGGAACCTTGAACCAGCATTCACCGCTTGCCATACCGGCACACATATCCGTAGAGCCCACACCGGTAGAGAAGGCGTTTAATGCGCCATAGGTGCATGTGTGTGAATCAGCGCCGATAATACATTCACCAGGCCCTACCAAGCCTTTTTCCGGAAGCAGAGCATGTTCAATACCCATTGTACCGACATCATAGAAATTCGCTACGTCAAAGCGTCTGGCAAAGCTTCGGCACTGTTTGCATTGCTGAGCTGCTTTAATATCTTTATTAGGTGAGAAATGATCCAAAACAATGGAAACTTTATTTTTATCAAAAATATCCGTAAAACCAGCTTTCTCAAATTCTTTAATCGCTACCGGTGTCGTAATATCATTGCCCAAAACCATATCTAATTTGGCATTAATCAGCTGGCCGGCCGTCACTCGATCCAATCCGGCATGAGCTGCCAGGATTTTTTGTGTCATTGTCATTCCCATCTTATTTTCCTCCCATTAAACGATTTACCGCCGAGAATAAGGCGATTACACTGGCGGCGATAATATCATCATGAATACCGGCGCCCCAATACATCGATCCATTTTCATCATGGATTCCCACATAAGCAACCGCCTGTGAAGTTGATCCCTTTGTCAGTGCATGTTCTTTATAAAGCAGATCCTTATAATTAATATTTAAGGATGAAGTAATCGCATTGCTTACGGCATCAAGGCGTCCGTTGCCGCGGCCGACAATATCTCTTTTTTCACCATTCATTTCAATCGTTAAAGTAACCATCACTTCATTTGTTCTGACAAATGATAATCCAGCATATGAAGCGGCATCGTTTTGTTGAAGTATTCCTGTTTGAAGATATCAAGAATTTCATCACTCTTTAATTCTTGATGGCGATGATCAGAAATACCCTTCATCAGATAACCGATATCCTCACGCATTTCCTTTGGCGTATCATAACCGAATTTTTGTTCCAGCAGATAACCGATGCCGCCTTTGCCTGACTGTGAGTTAATGCGGATAACACCGCCGTCATACTGTCTTCCGACATCCTGCGGATCTACCGGCAGATAAGGTACGGTCCATAGTTCCAGCTGTTTCTCTTCACGCCATTTCATACCCTTGGCAATCGCATCCTGATGACTGCCGGAGAATGCCGCAAACACTAATTCACCGGAATAGGGCGAACGCTCATAGACATGCATGCGCGTTACCCGCTCGTATACTTCAATAATTTCAGGAATATCAGTAAAATCAAGATTCGGTTCTACTCCCTGAGAATACATATTCATTGCTAAGGTGATAATATCTACATTACCGGTACGTTCACCATTGCCAAACAATGTACCCTCTATGCGGTCGCTCCCGCCAGCAAGCCCATTTCACTGTCAGCAACACCACAGCCGCGGTCATTATGCGGATGCAGGGATACGATAATATTATCCCGCTCATGGAGATGATCACACATATATTCAATCTGATTGGCATACACATGCGGCATGCTGACCTGAACCGTCACCGGCAGATTAATAATTACTTTATTCTCAGGGGTAGGCTTTAAGACATCAATGACAGCATTACAGATATCAGCTGCGAAATCCATTTCCGTTTGGGTGAAGCTTTCCGGTGAATATTCAAATTGATAATTACCCTTGGTTTCATCAGCAATTGACTTAATCAGTTTAGCGCCGTCAACTGCAATCTGGATGATTTCTTCCTTGCTTTTCTTGAACACTTGTTCACGCTGGGCAACGGAAGTAGAATTATACAGGTGAACGATCGCTTTTTTAGCCCCCTTCAAGGCATCAAACGTCTTACGGATAATATGCTCTCTAGCCTGTGTCAGCACCTGAATCGTCACATCATCAGGAATCAGATTCTGATCGATCAGCGCTCTTAAAAATTCGTACTCAGTTTCACTGGCTGCCGGAAAGCCTACTTCAATTTCCTTAAAACCGACATTTACCAGCATTTTAAAGAATTCAAGCTTTTCCTCAAGCTCATCGGTATAATTAAACTCTGATTGCCATCTCGTAAATCAACGCTGCACCAAATTGGCGCATGATCGACGTAATCCTTTTTGATCCAGCGCATCGGTGCGTTTTCTACATTAAAATATGTACGCTGATATTTATTCGCATGTTTCATTTTTTATGTCCCTCCCAATAAAAAAGCCCAGTCTTATCAAAAAGACGGAGCTTAACACCGCGGTACCACTTTTCTTGATATCAAATTGATATCCTCTCAGCCAGTTTCAAACAAAACTGTTCTTCAATAACGGGAAGTCCCGACTTCCTTACTCGTTGCCTTTCAGGTTGCAGCTAACGGGCGAGAGCTAGATGTATATGGTACTGCTTCACATCAGCCAGCAGCTTTCTGTATCCGTTTTCCATCAGCATTTCCCGATCATCGCTTTTTATTTGATACTAAGAGAATACCCTTGTTTCATGAAAATGTCAAGACTATTTACAGCTTATTTCATAAATTTACAATAAATGAAATCAATACTCTTTGATGACTCTGATCCAGCAAGTTGTTTTCTTGGGCGGATCATTTTCTTTCTACCATTGTTTTCTTTTCATAAGTGACAGATTTAGGCAGCTTTGATTCATAGTTACTTTTGTTTATAGAACGCTGCACTGAGTTATTGCTTACGTCGATGCCGCATTGCCAGTCAATATTGCCGTTATCATACATATCGGCTTCATGAATACAGTCATACTCATCATCATCACTCTGGGTATTAGTGAAATTAGCTTCGGATTGTGAAATATTAGCTTCGATTTCATCATCCATTTGCTGCATCTGTGATTTTTTCACTGGGTTTGGCTGACGCTTTGTGCATGTATCATAATTTGAGCAATCTTTACAGAATTCATCTTCACTGACCATCTCATCATAAGGATCATCAAAACTTGCACAGAGTGAATCATCAAATAAATCATAAGGACTTTGATCATCCTCTTTCCAGACATGCTGATCCCCGTATTCCCTGATTCTTTCTTTTACCTTATCGAAGTATCTTCCTCATGATCAATTAAATCATAAGGGCTGCGGTCTTGCTCATGCCATACGGCAGTTTCATTTTGATCATCATTGACTGAATTCATCGCAGCTTCTTCACCGTCTGCTTCCATAAGGTCATAAGGACTGATGTCTTCTTCGCGCCATACCGGCTTTGTCTGAATGGATGGATCTTTTACTTCTTCATCAAGAAATGGCTTAAATTCTTCTTCAAAGTTTAACTGATCATTATCCAGATCCACATAAATTTTATCCATAACATTCTCCTTTCTTCTACCCATACTATGTAGAAGTAGGCATTTGGTTCATCACTCACTTCATTCTTATTCAGAAATATTTGCTGGTGTAATGGTTCTGATAAGAAAAACTGATATAATTAATTTATCAAAATAACAAGTATGATATGCGCATGGTAATAAAGCAGCTTTAAGATTGATAGGTTTGAATAATCAAAAATCGGAGGGCTTTTTATGAGCAAAGAAAATAATCATGTGAACCGCACGCTGGCAATCATCATCATTGCTTCATTTTGTCTGCTTGCTTTAGCGTTTGGCATGAGCCATCCGCGAAAACGGGATGTTCCTGTTTCAGCAGACGGCGGCAGTATTTTTATGTCTTATGACGGCCCGATTTTTCCTTTGACAAGCAGGGAAGCGGTGCCATGGATTGAAGTATCTCGTGAAATTGAATTAGATTTTTCCGGTTATGACAATGCTGAACAGAAACATCAAAGGATAAGGGAATGTAAGGTCTATGATCGCTATACTCTCACTAACACAAGTGATGAAAATCAAACACTCACAATCATGTATCCCTATCTTTCATCTTTTTTATGCTAAGCTGAATCCAAGCATTACCGTAAATGGCAAGGAAACAGAAACTGCGCTTTATAGTGGCATGTATAGCGGCGGCTTCAGCGGCGCGGGTGATAATACTGAAAGTTTGAACCTCAATGGAATTGCATCATGGGAGGGTTATAAAGCACTGCTTGCTGATGACGCGTATATGAAGACAGCATTCAGTGAGGTTCCAATCCTCAATGAGCCGGTAATTGTTTATGAATTAAGTGAGATTAGTGACGGCGGCTCTGATGCGGCTGCGCCTACCCTGAATATTGAATTTACGATGGATTATAAACAAACTGCAATTTTCACCTATGGTTTTAATGGCGGGATGAATGATCCTGAACATAATTATTCAGCACGCAGCTTCTTCATTCCTACTAAAAATGATTATGATTATGGGATGAAAAAATGCTGATTTTATTAGGCGAGGATATTGATGAATATCATGTGCAGGGTTATGAAAATGGCGGCTGTAAATCCGGGGAGGAGATCGAAGGAGCAAAAGCTTCAGTTAACCGTTATGAAACAACACTTAAAGAAATACTTAGAACGATTACTTCAGCTTATTATGAAGTAAGGCTCAAGACTATGACTGATGATGAAGCAGCAATGCAATTGGCTGATAACATCAGTGAAGAATTATTTTATGGAGAATTGTGCCGGATGCTGAAGCAATATAGCATCATCGGAACTGAAACAAAGGAAAGATATCAAAGCGGCATGCTGGAGGAAATGCTTAATGATACTGAAAATTATAAACGGTTTTTCTATGATGCTTTTGAAATCACTATTCCGGCAGGTGAAGACGTCTTTGTTGATGTGGAATTTAGGAAAAGAGGAAGCTTTGATTTCGGCGGGACGGGCAGCAGGAATATAGGGGTTACCGGTTATGATTTAGTGACGCAGCTTGGCTCAACGCTGAACTTTAAGAAACAGTCATTGATATTGACTAATGATAAGGGGATTGAAATAGTGAAACAAAATTTGGGCATTGATCCTGCTCAACATCATGTCAAGCTTGATTTGAATGTAGAACACTATTACCTTGAAGTGCAATCCATTGACCAATAGTCTTTTTATGGGAAATACTGGCATTTCACCCAGCCTTGACATTTGTGAAAGGCTATCTTAAAATAATTATATCATTTCTAAAGGAGGTGCAGGGCAAATGATGATTCGTATGATAGAGAGTACAAAACATAACCAACAGTTAGCGCATGATGCTTTTTGTCGTACGATAACATTCACAGTTTTTCTTGGAAATAGGGACGAGTGCGTCAATTTTTAGGGAAAACTTAAGTAAAAAGCCTTGCATCAATATTATTTTATAATTTTGAATGTCCCACTTTTTTGCTGGGGCTTTTTCTTTTCCCACAATGAATATGGAAAGGAAATTTTATTATGACAATACAATTAAATCATGTCACAAAGACATATACTCAGGACATTGTTCTGGATGATATCACATTGAAGATAACGGATGGTGAACATATAGCCATTGTTGGTGAAAATGGCTGTGGTAAATCAACCTTATTAAAGGTGATCGCCGGCTTGGAAACGATTCAGGAAGGGGAAGTGCTGATTACTAAGAATACCGGAATCGCTTATCTGAATCAGATGTTTGAAGCTTATGAAGGAAATGTTTTAAGTTATCTTATGGAAGCTCACGAGGACATTATTAAGCTGCAGTTACAACTGCAGGACTTAGAAGCACAGATGGAAAAAGCTGACGGTCATGAACTTGAAAAAATATTAGATAGATATGGCAAGCTTCAGGCACGTTTTGAAAGCGTGGACGGTTATCAGGTGATGGTCGCTGTGGAACAAATCGCCGGTGGTTTGCAGATTGATCATTTGCTTCTAAGTGATTATCAGGTATTAAGCGGCGGCGAGAAAACACGGGTGAATCTTGCAAAACAATTGCTGATGAAGCCGGATGTGCTGCTTTTAGATGAACCGACGAATCATCTTGATTTTGTTGGAATACGCTGGCTGGAAAACTATATTTTAAATCTAAAAGAAACGGTGATTATCGTATCTCACGACCGGACGTTTTGAATCATACGGTAAAGAAAATCTATGAGATTGCTTATGGTGAATTATCGATGTATATCGGTGATTATGATGCCTATCGCAGACAAAAACAGGAACGTTATCTAGTATGGCTGCAGGATTATGAGGAGCAGCAGAAACAGATCAAAAAGCTGCAGGACGCAATCCGGCGATTCCGTCAATGGGGCCATGAGGGCGATAATGAGAAATTTTTAAAAAAGCTAAAAATGTTAGAAAAAAGATTGGAGAATATTGAACGTATCAAGCGGCCGCAGATGTTAACACGGCGTTTTAATGTATCGGTTAAGGAGAAAGCGAGTTATTCGAAGAAAGTAATAACGATTCATCAGCTTTCAAAAAGCCTATGGTCAGAAGCAGCTTTTTGATCAGACTGATGCCGGTGTATACTGGCAGGATCGCATTGCTGTCTGTGCCGAGAATGGGCAGGGGAAAAGCACGCTGATCAAAATGATTATGGGTGAGGAGAATGTTGACAGCGGTGAAATCAGCCTTGCGCCATCTACGCAGATTGGTTATTTGCCGCAAATGATTCTTTTTCCCAAAGAGGAGGAAAGAATTCTGGCTTATGCACAGTTTTCATTAGGCTTAAATGAAGAAGATACACGAAGATATCTGACACGCTTTGGCTTTGATCAGGCGGATATGTATAAACGGTTAAAGGTCCTCAGCGGTGGTGAGCGAACCAGATTAAAGCTGGCACTGATATTAAAACAGGAAGTAAATCTGATTATTTTTGATGAGCCGACAAACCATCTCGATTTTACAAGCATTGAAATTATTGAACAGACTTTACAGGAATATACGGGAACCTTGTTGGTTGTTTCGCATGATCGGTATTTCATTCAGACACTCTGTGAAAAGGTCTGGCTGATTAAAGCAGGGAAAATAAAAGAATATCTGAATGATGATTGGCTTGATGATTGATTGAATTAGAAAATTAGTAATAATTGTACAGTCGTTTTTATCACTTCACCATAGAATAGTGCAGGAGGTGAAGGTAATGACTAAAATTCTTGTATATGATCAAGATAAGAATCTGATGTATAACTTTAATAAAAATGAAGATGATCCGATGCCTTATTCTTATGGCCGAACTTTGTTAGTCCGTGAATTCCGTGGTTCTTCAAGAGCGAATGTATTATGGACGACTACAAGAGCGATGGAAGCATGGAACGATACCCGCCGAACTTATGGCTCGGGGATTCCGGTCGGCTATGCTTTTAAGCGTATTTGGGAGGGCGGTCACGGTCAGCAAAGTCAGCATTATGCCGGTGTATCTTTTGATGTCGGTCAGCGGCTGACTGCAGCTCAGCGACGTCAGATTCATCAGATTGCTACAAATCTGGGGGTATGGGGTTATGTTGAGCCTTTATCAATGACACCGACTTGGGTGCATATGGACCGCCGCTATATTGGCGCGGCCTGCGGTGGTACTGCTGGTTTTCCAACCTTAAGAAGCGGTAATTCTTCAACCTATGTTTTAGTGCTTCAGGATGCGCTGAATGCGTTAGGCTACGGTACTTCTTATTTGGACGGCATCTTTGGTCCGGCAACCAGAAGAGCATTGGTCACATATCAGCGCAATAATGGATTAAGTGCTGATGGCATCTGCGGTTGTGCGACTTGGCGTAAAATTGTTGCCATGGTAGTTGGTATTGGAAGAACGCCGTCTGTCATTGATTACTAAGCAGGAAGCAATTCCTGCTTACATATATAAAAAAGAAGCATTTTCTGCTCCTTCACCTGCTCTTATATTAACACATTTTCATTAATTTTTCAAGACTTGTATCGATCGTGATGAAGGTGTATTTAGTATGGGAGAGGAAAGGTGAGGCTATGTATACAGGCATTGAAATCAAGCGGCAGTTTATAAAACAGCAGGCAGATGAATTGAATGAGAGGTTATCAGAATTTGGCTATGAATTGAAGAATGAGGATATCAGAGCATTGCTGAATGAACAAAAGCTGGCTTGTCAGATTCATGGCCTGATTGATTTTGACACTAAAATCATCATGGACGTGGCAGACATTATCAAAGCTTCACCCTATTTAAATCGATATAAGTATCTGGATGGCGTTAAGGCTTTTATTCAGTGTTACTATGCTTGCAGAGCGCATATTTCGGCAAGTGTTTACGATGACGAGCTGGCTGAATTAATTTATAAAATATATTTAAAACATCATGGCGTATTTGACAGGAAAGTTATTTTGGATGTACTAAAAGCGAATCAGGAGCAGAAAAATGAAGCATGTACCGATTAGCCAGCATTTGAGGATCAAATCATTTGCTGAGCTGATCCAAAGAGCCGGCGAGCTTCAATTAATAAGTGCAAGACGAAAAGAAGGAATACAGGAAGAAATACAGGCACTGGTTAAAAAGAAGGTGTTTAAGTTTAATCGTAATCGAAGTACATGCATTTCAGCAATACTGCTCAGGAAAATCACAGCCTCTGTCTTTTATGCATTGGATCATGCAGTAAGTACAAGGAGTGATTCGATAAATTTGCTGAATCATACGGTTGAATATCTTTTGACATGGGAATCAGTGAGCTGAAAGAGCGGCTGAGTGAGGTTGAAAGGCTGGCGGCAGATTTAAAACGTTCATGTCTGAATTCTTTGAATGAACGTCTGAATGATGTTGTGTTTCATCAACTTCCTGAATTTATAAAGCATTACGATTTAGAATTCAATGCTTTATATTGTGAGTTTGACCTTGATTATCCTTTGCTTGATGGGTTACCTCTTGAACATGACATGTATCACTTATCGGGAGTTGATTTAGTATTAGAATATGCCCATAGATTAATCATTGAACAGACATTTATTGAACAGTTTGATAAAGACGAATTGCTTGCATTTGTTTATGATTATGAAACAGCAAAAGGAATCAATGTCGAACTGCTGGGGGTTAATTTTTGTGAGATCGTATTGGTTCAGCTTTATTTTTCATGGCTGCTTCAGCAGCACTCTTTGCTGATTGAAGCTTCTGATTTAAATATTCTTAAGCATAAATAGGTAGGTCAAAGTGTGAAAATTCAGTCGATGATTTTTACGGCTGGCTAAATAAACAAATTGATCAAGCACAGATTGAATATCTGAAATGTTTTAAAGGTCAGCTTAAGATACGTTTGCAGAATGCGGATATAGAAAACTTAGTATCAGTTCATCGAATCAAGAAAAAGAATCAATGGTTCGAGCCATCCTTATGCTCAGATGCTGCATTGAATCAATTGGCAGAGCATTTGCTGCATGAAAATAGTGATAAGAAATTGAATTGTTGATGCAGACTGCTTTGAATTGTAATGACTGGATTGATTTATTTGAAATGGATATTTTTAATGAAACTGAATTCAGTGATTTGTTTAAGCGATTGGACATATTGCCGCTTTGTCTTTTATTCTATAAGGCATATCCAGAAGAATTTCTATTTAATGTCATGCCTTCATTTACCGATTCAATGCTTGCTGAACTGTCTTATGATCATGAATGGCAGAAGCAGCTTTGTATCTATTTACAGCACTTGGAACCATCAGATAGAGAAAAGCTTAAAATGGCTGCGAAACAGCTGTGATAAAAGCAAGTATTCTCTTTATTTATTTGCGGTCAGATGAATGAGAGATTCATTCATAGCAATTCCAAAAGCGATTTGGATCAGAGACGAGATCTAAGGATATATGTACATAAGGATGGACGTACATTGGCTGGATGACGGTGATAATTCATATATTTCAAACGCGGTGCGAGCCGGACAGTGCCATGACCGGCAGAAATGCAGTTCAGGCTGATCTGATCTGTATCCTGGTAGATTCATCGGGAAAGCGTATGAAACCGGTAATTAACATTGGATACCGGTGAAAAAATATCAATCCACAGCGGCTGATTGAAGCAATTCAGGCTGATAAAAAGTAAAACTGAATGGGTTAAGATTCCTTTTTGTAAATTCAAAGGGGATCTTTTTTCTGGTGCTGATGGGTTGGTCTAATTGATTAAAAAATGCTATACTAATTACTGAATGTTAGGGGTGAATATATGATTAAACGATTTATACAATATTATAAGCCGCACAAACGGCTGTTTATTCTGGATATGATTGCTGCTTTTTTCATTTCCATCTGTGATCTGTCCTATCCAATTATAACCAGAGGCATACTGAATGATTACATACCTAATCAGCAGCTTCGTTCTGTTGTAGTAGCTGCTATTTTGCTGCTTGTCATTTATTTACTGAAATGCCTGCTTGCTTATTTTGTACAGTATTACGGACATCTAGTCGGTGTCTATATGCAGGCGGATATGCGGCGTGATGTATTTAATCATCTTCAAAAGCTGCCATTTTCTTATTATGATGAGCATGAGACAGGTACGATCATGTCACGGATGATCAATGATTTAATGGATATATCTGAGCTTGCGCATCATGGGCCGGAGAATCTGTTTATTTCATCAATTATGATGATCGGTGCTTTTATTTACTTATGTACGATCAATGTGCAGCTGACGGTGATCATTTTTATCTTTTATTCCGATTTTAATTTATTTTGCGATTAAAAATGCGTGCTAAAATGACGGAAGCATTTACGGAAGCGCGTGTAAAAATCGGTGAGGTAAACGCTAATCTGGAAAACTCGATTTCCGGCATCCGTGTTTCCAAGGCTTTTACTAATGCGGAATATGAAGAAGAAAAGTTTCAGGCCGGCAATAATGCCTTTAAACGGGCCCGTGAAAAATCATATAAAGCGATGGCACAATTTCACAGCGGTACTGGCTTGATCGTCGATCTGCTGAATGTCGTAGTGATTCTGGCAGGCGGTATTTATACATATTTTGGAGTGATTGAAGTTGCAGATTTTGTGACGTATATGCTGTTTATCAATATGTTTGTTTCACCGATTCGCAAGCTGATTGATTTTGTGGAGCAGCTGCAGTCAGGTGCGACAGGATTCAGCCGTTTCTGTGAGCTGATGGATCAGAAGCCTGAACAGGAAAGCAAGGATGCCCGCAATCTTGACCGTGTTGAAGGACATATCCGTTTTGATAATGTAAACTTTACATATTCTGACGGCAAGGAAGTGCTGCATGATATTAATTTAGATATTCCAGCTGGAAAGACAGTAGCTCTTGTTGGACCGAGCGGCGGCGGCAAAACTACGATCTGTCATTTAGTACCGCGCTTTTATCAGCTTGAAACCGGTACAATCAGTATTGATGACATCAATATTGAAAATATCTCATATGAAAGCCTGCGTAAGAATATCGGTATTGTTCAGCAGGATGTATTTTTGTTTACTGGTACGATCCGTGAAAATATTGCTTACGGCCGTCTTGATGCCAGTGAAGAGGAAATCATTCAAGCTGCTAAACGGGCGAATATCCATGACTATGTGATGCAGCTGGAGCATGGCTATGACACACAAATCGGTGAACGCGGTGTTAAACTGTCCGGCGGGCAGAAGCAGCGTTTGTCAATCGCCCGTGTATTTTTAAAGAACCCGGCTATTTTGATTCTTGATGAAGCTACCAGTGCTTTGGATAATGCGACAGAAATACTGATTCAGGGCGCCTTGGATGAATTATGCAAGGGAAGAACCACTTTAGTAGTTGCCCACCGTCTGTCAACGATCAAGAACGCGGATGAAATCGTGGTAATTACCGATCACGGCATTGAAGAGCGCGGAACTCATGAAGAATTGCTTGAGAATAACAAGCTTTATACAATGCTTTATAATTCACAGTTTAAAACAAATTAGTGACACTTTGTTCAGAGTTGTTGCAACGGTTCATAAATCGCTTATACTTAAAAGAAAGAGGTGTTATTTATGAATGAAACAGAAGATCTGAGAAACTTATTGGCAAGAGCAAAAGAAGATGGTCAGGAATTTTATGTGAGCTCTCTGGAAAATATGATTGAAGTATTGATGGAAAAGGTGGATCGCCTGACTTTAGAAAATCAGGAATTAAAGCGCGGTGAATTAGCTTTGGATGAATATCATCTGCGTTTCTTTGAAGAGGCCTATCTGCCTGACCCGGATAATTTTAGTGAAGAAAAGATTACGAGCTATCTGTTAGTTCATGATGAACATTACCGGATTGCTTTTGAAGAGCTGCTAGTATACGGTTATTTAAGAAAACCGGCGAAAGAGAGCTTGATAAGACTTTATACAGTGCCGAATGAGAAGAAGATGAAGCTATTGTCAGCGCTTAAGAAAAGACTGCCTAAAAGTGAATAAAGGCTGAAAAATAAAATTAGAATGACGTATAATATTAACGGATAAAAAGGAGATATTTATGGCAAAAATTAAGAATGCATGGGAAAAGTATGATGATGCCGCAATGCAGGCGTGCTTTTCTTTTAATGAAGAGTATAAGAAGTTTATCAGCAGCTGCAAAAGTGAACGAGAATGTGTAAGTGAAAGTGTGCGGCTCGCAGAAGCAAAAGGCTATCGTGATTTGGAAGAGGTTATTAAGACTAACGGTAAGTTGTCAGCCGGTGATAAGGTTTATGCGGTAAATATGGATAAGGCGCTGGCTTTATTCCACATTGGCAGTGAACAACTAGAAGCAGGTATGAAAATTTTAGGTGCTCATATCGATTCACCGCGTATCGACCTAAAGCAAAATCCGGTATATGAAGATAATGAATTGGTTTTATTTGATACGCATTATTATGGCGGTGTTAAGAAATACCAGTGGGTAACGCTGCCTTTGGCAATGCATGGAGTAGTCGTGAAGAAAGACGGCACTAAAATCAATGTTGTTATTGGTGAGGATGATTGTGATCCAGTCGTTGGTATTTCTGATTTATTAGTTCATCTTTCAGCCGACCAGCTGCAGAAGAGCGGTGCTAAGGTTGTAGAAGGTGAAGATTTAAACGTATTGGTTGGCAGTATCCCTGCGAAGGATGCGGAAAAAGAAAAATCGAAGGCGGCAATCTTGAATTTGCTGAAAGAGAAATATAATATCGAAGAAGAGGATTTTATCTCTGCGGAGATTGAAGTAGTGCCAGCCGGCAAAGCAAGAGATTACGGCTTGGATCGCTCAATGGTTATGGGATATGGTCATGATGATCGGGTATGTGCTTATACATCCTTGATGGCACAGTTGGAAATTGAAGAAACAGATCGAACTTGTGTATGTCTCTTAGTGGATAAAGAGGAAGTGGGCAGCATTGGCGCGACCGGCATGCAGTCACGTTTCTTTGAAAATACGGTTGCGGAATTAATGAATTGTATGGAAGCTTATACAGAATTAAAGGTTCGCCGGGCTTTGAAAAATTCAGTCATGCTTTCTTCGGATGTCAGTGCCGCTTATGACCCGAATTACCCAAGTGTAAACGAAATGAAGAATACCGCATTCTTCGGTCACGGCTTATGCTTTAATAAGTATACCGGTTCACGCGGAAAAGGCGGCTGTAATGATGCCAATCCGGAATTTATCGCTAAACTGCGCGATATCATGGACAGCAATGAGGTAACATTCCAAACTTCTGAGCTAGGACGTGTTGATCAAGGCGGCGGCGGAACGATCGCTTATATCACTGCGCAGTACAACATGGAGGTTATTGACAGCGGTATAGCGGTTCAGAACATGCATGCGCCTTGGGAAGTTGTATCAAAGGCAGATGTTTATGAAGCCTATAAGGGTTATCTGGCATTTTTAAAAAACGCGTAATATAAACAATGAGATGGCTGAAGCTGTCTCATTTTATTAGCAATGTGCTGCAAGGTGAATTAGAATAAAATGATTAAAGGAGGGTAATCAGATGGCATTTACAGTAAATATTTATTATACGGGTAAAAACGGAAGCGCGAGGAAATTCGCACAGGCGATGACTGACAGCGGTATCGTACAAGATATTCGTGCGGAAAGCGGCAATCTGCGGTATGAATACTTCTTTCCGATGGAGGATGAGGAAACCGTACTCTTAATTGACAGCTGGCAGGATCAGCATGCACTTGATCTGCATCATGCTTCACCAATGATGGAGCAGATAACGCGGTTAAGAGATAAATATGACCTGCATATGAAGGTTGAACGCTATATTTCAGATGCGAGTGAGGAAGTCACTTTGCATGACTCATTCATCAGAGAATAAAACGCTGGGCAGCGGTAAAAAAGCTGGATGAAAAAGAAGCTGAAAATCAAATTGAACATCTTCTGCATATGGTTAATCTGCTGGCGGTATGAAACAGTGATTAAGGACTGCTTATCCTACTGTTGTCGCTTAAACTCTGATAGCCGCTAAAGCATCTGAAAAACATTTGAAGCTGTTATTTGAGATCCTATTATACTAAATGACGGCGTAGTGCGGCTGATTATAGAGTGTGCAACCAAAATATATGCTGAGCCTAATCATACACTCTTGATCAGCAGTGAAACATCATTAGTCGGCGTTGACGGTAATAGAATAGAGATTGCTGTGTTTCAAAGCGGCACTCATGTGAAATCCAACTGTATATAAAGTGCGGATCATTAAATAAACAAAAAACGATATAGCCAATGGACTATACCGTTTTTATATCTATAAATTAATTAGCATTGAATTGCCTGAATGGCGATGCATTGAGGGCCTCCTTGGGTAATAAAGGCAGGTGTCAGCTCAAATAGTTCGATTCTTATATCTGGGAAGGCATTTTTTATTTTAGCTGCAATATCCTCTGCCTGCTCTTTTGCATAGGCATGAGATACACCGATAGAATAAGAGGAATCAATGCCGCGGCGGCGCATATCTTCAAGAATCATATCGACAGCTTTACCCATAGTACGGGCTAATGTGAATTTTTCAAGACGGCAGCCATCTTCCGTCTGCATCATCACAGGTTTCAGCTTTAAAACACCGCCAATCGTCGCAGCTAACGGCGTTAAACGACCGCCGCGTTTTAAAAAGCTAAAAATCCTGAGGTATTAAAAATGAGAAAGCAGAATCAGCCATACGCTGAATTTCAAGGAGTATTTCATTTGTATTTTTACCTTCAGCTACTAGTTCCATGACTTTGTCTACCATAAAACGCTGCGGCGCACAAAGCGTTTTTGAATTAATGACATGTATATTTTCTTTTGAAACCGCACTGTCTTTAGCACTTAACGCTGATTGATAAGTACCGGAAAGACCGTCTGCCATACAAATATGGATGATTTCATCGTTCTGACATTCATCATAAGCTTCCATAAGCATACCGATGGGCGGCTGCGAAGAAGATGGAGTACTTCCTTTTGTTACTTGCTCATAAAAGGTTGGGGTATCAATATCAACAAATTCCTGATAAGTTTGGTTATTGATCGAAACACTTAATGGGAATACCTTAAAGCCTTTTTCAGCGCCTTCCTGAGGCGTATACATGGTTGATGTATCGGTAAAAATTTTAATCATGATTCTCTCACTTTCTATTATATTTCTCATATGAAATCTGACATAAAGTAGTATTCAATACTATCTTATGTAATTAATCATATCATAAAATGAGGTTTTTACAACCTTAAACTTGCAAATTTCTATAAATAAAGTACAATATGAATGAAATGGGGTTTTTTATGGAAACAATAGAATTAAAAAAAATGATACATGATACGTTAAATGATCGTGATTTAAGTGTCAGTGAAATACCGGATCTTGATTTGTATATGGATCAGATCATCAGTTTGATCAATCATGCTTTTGAAGAGAACAAGCGTGATCCTGAAGCTAAGGTTGTTACTAAAACAATGATTAATAATTACACTAAGGAAGGGCTGCTGCCGCCGGCAAAGGGTAAAAAATATACGCTGGAGCATATGCTGAGGCTAATGATCGTTTTATCGATGAAGAATACGCTGTCCTTGGGAGATATTAAAATTGTGATGCAGAATTTATCTGAGACTGACGATTATAGTGTGGATTCTCTAAAAGAGAGTTATACGAGTTATCTTCAGCTGAAACAGCAGATTCGTGAGTCAGTAGGTGATTCAATTTGCCGGCTGATTGATGTAGAAAAGCTTGATCCGCTGCAGAAGAAGGATTTATTATTGCTGCTGCTTGGTTTCACTTCTATGGCTGATGAAATGAAGCGGGTTGCGGAGAAGATGATTGATACTTATTTTAAAGGGGAATCGAAATGAAGCTGAATCAAAGTTTAAATATTAAAGTCAGGCAGCTTGCAGCAGATGGTCAGGCTTATGTACCGGTTCAGGGTGAAACGGTTATTTTGAATGGTGTATTACCTGATGAAGAAGTAAAGGTGACGTTAGTCAAACGCATTAAAGAGGGCTGGATTGGCAGCGTTGACGCATTGATCAAGCGTTCGCCGAAAAGAATTAACAGCGCATGTCCGTTCAGTTTAAAATGCGGCGGATGTGCTTATCTGCATATGGATTACGCTTATGAGCTTCAGCTTAAGAAACAGCAGCTCATTGATCTTGTCAATACTCAGAGGCTGCGGATCAAGGTGCATGATGTGTGCGGAATGGCGGCTCCCTGTGCTTATCGAAATAAAATTATCATGAGTTTTGGGCGGCATGGCAAACAGGTACAGCTGGGCTTTTATAGTGACTATTCTCATGAAATCGTCGATATCAATAATTGTTTAAATCATGATGAAGTCAGCAATCGCATTCTTCAGACAATTAAAGAGCTGGTAATTAAATATCGCATTGAAATATATGATGAAGACCGCCGAACCGGTTTTCTGCGTCATGTTTTGATTAGGCGCGGATTTATGAGTAATCAGACGTTAGTCTGTTTCGTAGGTGCTCAGAAGGTATGGCCGGGTAGTAAGAATTTTGTAAGTGAATTAATTCAGCGCTGTCCTGAGGTAACGAGTGTGGTTCAGAATACAAATTCAAGAAAAACAAGCGTTGTGCTAGGCGATGACGAAAAGGTGTTGTACGGCAAGGGGTTCATTATCGATAAATTATTAGGAATGAAATATACCATATCAGCAAAATCATTTTATCAGATCAATCATGATCAGACGGAAAAGCTTTATGCCAAGGCTATTGAATTGATGGCTTTAAAGGGGAATGAAACGGTATATGATATGTATTGCGGAATCGGTACGATTGGGATCAGTGCGGCTTCTAAGGCTAAGAAAGTCATCGGTGTTGAAGTGAATCGTCAGGCGGTTGAGGATGCAAAGAAAAATGCGTCTGTTAATCAAATTAAAAAATGTCGAGTTTGTCTGTGAAGATGCTTCAGCATATATGAGAAAAGCAGCGGCTCAGCGCCGGATGGCAGATGCTGTGTTTATCGATCCGCCAAGAAGCGGCAGTGATGAAGCTTTTTTGACTGCGTTGGCGAATATGAAACCGAAACAGATTGTGTATGTGTCATGCAATCCGCACACGCAGATGCGTGATATTAAGGTGCTGATGAAATATGGCTATCAGGCAGAGGAATGTTATCCGTTTGATATGTTTCCAAGGACAGCACATGTTGAGTCAGTGATTCTGATGACGTATTGTGGTGACAAGGCAAAAAACGAGGGTTAAACCACAAGATATAGTGGTTTTGGAGCGATTTCGGAGTGAAAAAACAGGCGGAAATGTCATCAATTTGAGGGCAAAAATTAAGCAAAAATATAGATGACATAGGTAATTTTTGAGATTTCACCCATAAAACTGAATAGGAAGTAGTCAAATAGTCAGCGGGTTTTATAATGATCCTCTGACTATTTTTTCTGCCTAAATATTTTTAAAATGGTGATTTTAAATGTCAAGTCTTTTTATAAAAATATTTTACAAGCATAGCAAAGAGGTTATTATGAACTGCAAAAGTATAACTGTTATTCCCCCGGTATATGGTTCTAAGACGAATAAAGTTTTTTGACTTGGTTGGTTTCTTTACAAGCGAAAAAGGTTTTCAAAGAGGAAGCCATAGAATGAGAAAAATCTTTGATTTGTATAACAAAGATAAGCTTGATTTGCTTATCTGCAAATCTAAAAGCGATTTGGATAGATATGAAAATACTATCGATATTATTTTCATATCTATTTTAAAAAGTGGTATTCCTACTTATTGTGTTAAAGATTGTATTTTAATTAGAAATGGTAATATTATTTCCCTGTCGTAGGTAAAAAATATCACGTACTAGTTAACCTACAAATGAATATAATGTTGATAATTAGGTTAATATATGATATAATAATTATATTAAATAGTGAGGTGATAAGGAATGTCAGCTATTATTATAAATGAATACCAAGAGCTTTTAGTAAAGAAATATGAAATAGAGAAAACACTTCCTTCTCTTCCTGAGGGATATATTTCTACAAAAACTATTAAAGAAAAACAATATTATTATCTACAAAATAGAGTGGATGGAAAAATAGTAAGCAAGTATCTAAAAGAAAATGAAGTCGATATGATAAAGGAACAAGTAGAACGCTGCAAGAAATACAAAGCTGAACTTCCTAAGGTTGAAGTACGCCTAAAAGAGCTGGAACAGGCAGCTAAATTGATTGATAAAAGTATTGCCAGACACCTCGCCCTGCTTAAATTATCTTGTGGAATGGATTCACTAAGTGATGTGCAAAAAGAACGTAGTTCATCCTTTGCTAATGCACTAAATGCCATTGAGGGTGTATATGCTAGCAAAACTACGAAACAGAATATTGATAAGTGGAAGGTCGGAGACGAATCCTTCATTTCTATATTTCAATTCACGTTAAATATGTACGGCTTTACGGCGGAGGTGTAAGATGAGGGATCCTTATTTATATGATGATGTAGATATATTGAAAAATCTCGCCAATATCAAAGACCATGATTTATTAAGTAGAGCTGAGGCTGATATAACGAACTTATCTATGCTTGCCGTCTATAACCAATCTTATAAGGTTTTTGATACAAAAACATTGCAAGATATTCACTCAAATATTTTTGGACAAATATACGATTGGGCTGGTGAGTTCCGTACAATTCAAATTGCTAAATATGAAGATGTACTGGGTGGAGATACGGTTAGATATACTTTCCCTAAACAGATCAAGAAAGAGCTTGATGCTGTAATGAAGGAAGTAAAGAAACTGAAAAAACAGATGGTAATGATAAGGATATCGTGTTTCGTTTAGAGAGAATTATAGCAACAATCTGGCAGATACACCCCTTTAGAGAGGGCAATACCAGAACTTGTATTGTATTTGCGGTACTATTGGCAAAACACCTTGGATTTGAAGTCAACCATGAGCTCTTTAAAACCCATTCGGCTTATGTGAGAAATGCCTTGGTGTGGGCATCGCAAGGAATTTACTCGAAACACGAATATCTTGAACGAATTTTTGCCGATGCAATATTAGGCGATAGCCTTAACAATGAAGGGGTATCCTCTACTGTCACAAGCAAGTACGAGAACATTGGAGAATATAAGGTTAAAGATTATGTGGAGCGTCCACATGAGTACGTGAAAGGTAAGGAAATGCGTAACAATTAAAAGAAGGTGGTGTTTATAGTGGAGAAACAGAATAATGCTGGTGCAATAGCTTCCAATGCTGGCGATGACTTTCATCTGATTTGGGCGGGTAAAAAATTATTAGATATATTGAAACCTAATAGTAAGCTAACAGCAATATCAGTTGAAGGTCCTACATGGGCAGACTCAATAGAAATTGAGGACAAACAAAAACTTTATTCTATTGACTTGGCCGAGTATTATGGAGGAATAGATTTTGAACAAGCTAATAGTGTTATTTTCTCGCAGTTAAAGTATAGTGCTTATCAAACGGATAAACCGTGGACAGCATCTGGATTGTGTGCGAAGACAAGTAAAACAAAGGATAATTCCATTATCCATCGCTTAGCCGATACGTATAATGGATTCCATACTCAGTTTGGAGATGTTTCAGAAAAGCTAACGCTAAAATTGGTTAGTAACCGAAAATTACATCAAGAGTTTTCGGCACATATCGGTGAATGCATAACTCTTCTTAAAGAAAAAGGATATAAACGAACTGGGGATTTACTGAAAAATGTATCAACTGAATGTAAAAAGGATATTGAAAAATTACAAAAAGCTTCCGGTCTTACATCGGCTTCCTTTATTAAATTCTTACTAATCTTAGATTTTGACGATTGCGGTACCAACATTCGGAGTATTCATAGGGCTGAAATTATCCAGCAGTTAGGCAAATGGAGTACAGGTAATTTGCGTAGCAAATATGATTCTTTGATTAAGCATATTAGAGAAATGATGATGCCTGAAAGTTCCATCGGATTTCCCATGGATAGAAACTATGTATTAGCCGCATTAGATACGAGTAGCAACGAGCTGTTTCCTGCTCCATCAAAAATAGAAGATTTAAAAAATGGATATATCGAACGTAATTTAAGTAATACGATTCTTGATAGCGTTCAAGATAGCCAGAAAAATATTATTTGCATTCAAGCAACTGCAGGCATTGGCAAGACAACATTTGTAAGCCATATCAAGGAACTATTGCCAGAGAAGTCTGTGTCGGTTTTATATGATTGCTATGGAGGCGGTGCTTTTTACAAGAGAGTGAGCGTAGGCATCTAACAGGGGTAGCTATCCCGCAAATCTGCAATACCTTAGCAACAGAATGTGGAACAGAATGGCTTATTGGTAACCCGACGCATGTTTATGAATATTGGAGACAGTTAAACCAACGATTAGAATCTGCCTTATTTTATGCAAAACAACAAAATCCTGATGCCGTAGTAGCAATTATTATTGATGCAGCTGATAATGCTATGATTGCCTCAGATTTATTTAACGAAGAATGCTTTTTAAAGGGACTGTTGCGACAGGTTCTCCCGAAGGGTGTTTTTGATTGTTACTACAAGAACAGAAAGAACTCATTTAATTCCATTCAATGACAAACCGATGACTATAGATCTACCGGCATTTAATCTTAATGAAAGTTCACAGCATATTCGTTCTGTGTTCAATGATGCAAGCGATGCAGAATGCAAAGAGTTTCATTTGCTTAGCGATGAAAATCCTCGTATGCAGTCATATCTATTATCAGGAGCTTTGTCGATAGCTGACATACTGTTGCAGATAAAACCAAATGGCAAAACTGTGGAATCATTATTTAAAGGATTTGTTAGCGCAGTCAAAGTGCAATATGATAAGCTAATAGACGTAGATATGCTGTTTGCGGCATTAATTAACCTACCAAGACCTATTCCTATCGGAGTGTTTTGCGAGTTGCTTTCCTTAAGCCAAGATGCGCTCCTAAGTATTAGTGTGGAATGCCATCAAGGCTTTTATATGGATAATGCAAACATCTTACTTAAAGATGAAGATTTTGAAACATACTTAAGAACTCACCATAATGACAATACAATGGCATTTCAAAATATTGCGGATTATATGTATGCCAATAGAGCGACAAATCCATACTGCGCCAGATATGTACACATTTTTATTGATAAGGTAAATGATTTTGAACGACTAGTCCATATTGCTTTAGATGAAAAAATCGATGATTCCGATATCGGGTTGGTGCAAGTTAATCAAGCAATGAAACATCGCATACAATTTGCCCTCAAGAGATCAGAAATGAAAATCGCTCCAAACCAACTGTTGGCATGCAAATTGGTTTATCGATTAATTGATTATAATGCTAAAGAAGATGCACTTAATGAATTTTTAAGGAATGCACCTAATGAGGCAGTTTTGTATTGTGATGAGATGTCTGTTTATAATGTTTTTCATACGGAGGCACATGATTTTGACAGCTTAGCAAAATCTGCACTTGTGTTTTCGCATTTACCGTTCTACCATACAGATGTTCGCCAATACATAAAAAGTTATTTGGCAAATGTTGAATTTTATTTCAATAAGGATGAAAATGAGCGTGGATATCACTCACGGCCAAGTACAAATAATATAGTTGATACAGCTGAAGCGATGTTAAGATTAGGTGAAACACAAAAAGCTGTAAATTTGCTCTGCGGTTGGAATCCCAAAAAAGTTACCACAAAACATATTTTTAGAATTTTTCTTAAACTCTTGAAGAATGAAGATGTTAGCATCTGTAATTTATTGCTTACACAAAAATGGTCAAGTCCTAACAAACTGGCAATTGTATGTGCGTATATCTCATTGGGTAAAGAGCCGCCCCAAATATTTGTGGAGTATCTTGTAAAACTATTTGGGAAAATTAATCTCATTCCAGCGACTCGTTTCAGCTACAGGCAGGTACTCTTATTTACAGAATACATTTTCCATACCGAAAGTGCGGACTTTGCAGGAAAATTATTAGACAAGTTCTCTGTAAACAATAAATTTTCTAGAGTCCCATCTGTATATATGGAAGAAGAAAAACAAGAATTTTTTATATGTGCTACGCTATCATGCCCTAAGGCATATATGCAAAGAAGAACAGATAACATCGAGTGATTTATGGGAAAGTAAAGAAAAAGCGGCATCAAAACAGGATACAGAAAACAAGAAATCATTTAAGCAAATGGTTGATTTCCTATTTCCGCTTTATTTGTTGCGGCTAAATTGTATTCAAAATAGTAATGGACTATTAAATGTATGCAACAAAACGCTATCTGAATTGGAACGATCAGCATGGAGTTCCATACATACGAGAAGCAACAATTGTTAGAAGCAGGATTGCTTGTATTTGTTGAATCAATTTCGTATGCAGATTTTACTCAAAAAGAATTTAAGGATTTAATAAGCAAGATATTAAGTGTGTGCAATACTGCACCTCAATTTAAAACAAAGCTATTAGATAAGCTCGTATGCAATAAAAATGCCTCTATGGTGCATTGGTAATATTGAGTGATATTGATAGTAATTATGAAAAATATCCCGCTTCAGCAAGAGACATGTCCGAGGTTTATTTAACTTGTGCTCAAATAGGAAGACAAATTCAAAGTGATTTAGGAGTTAAATATTTCAAAAAAGCAATAGAATGTACAAAAGGATTAGATTACGAAGCCTATAGAAAGCTTTATCTTTATAAGTCGTTGGCAGATAAATTAGGAATGGCGGATATAGACAATCCTAAACTTGCATATAAAATCATAAGGTTGTGCGAGGATTTTTGCCGAAAAATGGGAGATGAAAAGAATTTCCCATATAAAGAGTCTATAGGATCAGCAGCTATCATATCTCCTAAAAGTATTTGGGGGTCACTTTGTCGTTTAGATGATAGAGACGATCATAATGGATTTTCGCTACAAGATACTACTTATATTGCACTCACTACACTATTAAGCACAGATAAAATTCTATTGAAGAAACTGCATCTTTAATGGGTATGTTACTCCCTGATTTATCATCTCAATACAACGATTTGGTGGATATACTTTTAGAAAGAATATCAAAGGAAAAACCATCTCGACAAAAACCAATACTGGAAATTTTGATACATGATGTTTTATATAATATTCCTATGGATGAAAAGGAATATAGAAGTAAGAGGATAGTGGAGTATTTAGACTCAAATCTATTGTCTCCCGAATTAGGTACAGATAAAATCAAAGCTATACATAGCTTTTTGCAGCAAATCCAAGATAGAAATCATGTTGAGTTTACTTCAAAAACTGAGCAGACAAATCGTATTGATATAAAGCAATTTTTATCTGAAGTTCATGTTTCATCTCAGGAAATACTTCGGGATAGACTCCACTTACTATCAACAGCAGATAAAGAATTATTTGTAGCAGAGTGGTTGGAAAATCTCTCGCCTGATCAATATGTAACTTCGCTACAATGGCTATTAGAAATTGTGGCAAATGATTTTATCGCTATGGAAGCAATAAAATGCTAATAAACATTGCTGGTTTTGTAGACAGTAGAAAAGAATGGCCCTCAATAGAAAAATGGCGTAGCGACACTTCTATGCAAAAATACTATATAGAATTATTTGGGAAAGAATTGCTACATCTATATGATGGCTATGAGGAGATTTACAGGTCATTATTAACAATTTTTCCAGCCAATGCTCAAGTGCAATATGAAGCTTTCTTAAGTTACGTGGCAAATCATACTGGATTGTATGACGAGCAACTGGTAAAGGTAATTTGTCGAATGTCTGATGTTCTTTCTTTGGAGGGAGCAATAAAGTTATTAAATTGGTCAACAGACAATGAAATGTTATATCTTCATCCTGCATCAGGAGACGGAGTGGAGTATGCTAGCGAGATAATAGCCAATGAAAATATTAGTTATCCGGTTGAATGCTTTATTTGGCGATTGTTAGGTCATAAAGATAAAGGGATTCGCTGTAAAGCAGCACATGCCTTATTGCGTGCTAGTAAGCTTGGGAATTTAGAGTTGGTAACAAATATCTCACAATTGTACCATACACAAATACCAAAATCTTACATGGATGAAGACAACTATTTTTTCTTAGAATCAGCACGAGTTTGGTATCTGGCGACCTGTTTACGTATTGCAAAAGAAAATCCGATATCGTTGATTTCCATATATCCGTTTCTTAAATCTATTGCATGTAGTGGCGAAGTAGTGCATGCCTTGCAAAGAAGATTGGCAAGAGAAATTTGTTTATTGCTTTCACCACATTGTGACACAGATGGAATGGCACAACTTGATGTATGTGATAAATGTATATCCAGTAAAAATATTGATAACACAAGAAAATATCAACGAGAAAACACAGGAGACTCAGAAAAATGGAAATTCAATTTTGATACAATGGACACATTGCGATACTGGTATGATGATGTCGCTGAAATATTTGGATGCACACAAAATGAAGTGGCTAATGATTGTGATTATTTTATTGCACAATTCGGAATTACAAATGAAAAATGCAGAAAATGGAGTATAGAATTTTTAATTCAACAGGATTATAGTAAGGCATATAATGATCATGGTACTATTCCGACCGTTGAAACGCTTGAGAAATATGCAGAATGGCACGCAATGTTCTATGTAGCGGATAAGTACCGTCAGACTAGAGAAACAGTTGAAAATGATTATAAAACCTATAATTCGTGGCTAAAAGGATATTTACCGGGAAAAGATGGATTGTGGTGTTTTGAATTCCGTAGTCATGTTCCGCTACTCCCATTTTTTGGGATTTTTACAAAAGCAGTAGAAAGCAAACCAAATCCACACTATGTTATTCCAAAGAATTTGCCAAAGTCAATGATTGAGCATTCATTAGGAATTTCGTTGGATATGAGGTATTCAGCTCATTTTCAACAAAGCAACCGATATATTCGAGTACAAAGTGCTTTTGTGGATAAAGAAAATATTCATAAGCTAGTCAATGAATTTCATAAACCCCACACAGAATTTTTCGACTTTTATCATGATGCTGACGGATATAGATACAGCAAAAAACCTGCATTTTTCCTATATCCAACATGTGATACAATTACCACTTTCCCAGACTATGCACTAGATAAAAAGGATTTATTATTAAAGGATTATCTTATTGCATCCAATTATTTGATCGGATTATCACAGGATTTTGAAAAGTGTTTCAAGTTATCAAGAGATAAACAAATTTTATATACAAGAGTATGTAATGATCAGAACGTTCCTGTTCAGATGTATCATTGGAGCGAGCCTGAAAATGAAAGTGGATATGAAAAACATAGCACTTATGGAAATCTGGTAAGTATAAAAAAGGAATGTTTGCTGGAACAACTAAAAGTAAAAAACCAGGCTATTGTATTCGAGGTTTTAATATCATTTAGGGATGACAGCTATAGGTTTTATGGAATTCCAAGTAAAGGCATTAAGAAAAAGTATTTTTATGTTATAGATCCAGATGGCGATGGAAACTTAACTTTTCTACTAGAACAAGAAATTGCTAATGAATAGTTTTAAGACAATAGGAAACATATTATGGACTACTATATATGGTATCTGTTTCTTTCAAAATTTATCGAATAATTACTTTGAAAGTGGTGTTTTTGTAGTGTATTATGTAATGAAGTTTGAAAATCTTAAGAGTAAACTACTCAACCAACCCTTGAAGCGATAAAACAGATGACATGAAATTATGTTAAAATTGCACGAAAATATGCTGAAATATGCATGAATAATACGATTTTATTGTTAAAAATCACTAAAAACCCAGTTGATTTATTCCCTGTTACAAGGCACGTCGAGACTGTTGTGTTGCTTTCCAAGGGATAAATCAAACCCAAGAAGGTTCGTGTGGAGTTTTCGCTGATGTAAGGCATATTTGAATGAGGAGCCGCTATGTGGATATCGTCTGCATAGCGGTTTTTGTTCCCAGTTTGTAACTTTTCGATGAACAGACTTGACAACGATGCAGTTGTTTGTTATCATGTGTAGCATGCTACATTAATAGGAGGACATTGCTTATGATGAAAAATGATGTTGGCTATTTGATTAAGAGTATCAATGACAAGATGACGGTCAAAGTCGGCGCAGAATTGAAGCAGTACAATTTAACAATGTCTCAATGCAGGGTCTTTACCTATCTGGGCAGCCGTGGCGGACAGGCAACACAAAAGGAAATTGAGGTCTTTTTAGATGTTGCTCATCCTACTGTTGTGGGCATTGTTTCTCGCATGAAACAAAACGGCTATGTGACTTGCTGGACAAGCGAGGACAAGCGAAACAAAAACGTGAAACTCACACCCCGAGCGGAAGCGATCGGCAGCGATATGCAGAAGAAAGTACAAGCCAGTGAAGAAATGCTTTAGCACCGCTTTCGCCGGAAAACCGTGAGCATCTGCGGGTATTGTTGTCGATAGTTGCAGACCATTTAGCGTAAAAGTCGATTGATGATCGGCTTTTATATAACCTTTATATGTAGCGTGCTACACAAAAGCAAATAGGAGGACACTATGATAAAAACCTTGCTGGGGAGCCTGCGGGAATATAAAAAGGGCTCCATTCTCACAATTTTGCTGTCCGTTCTGGAGGCAGCCTTTGAAATACTGATACCGCTTCGTATGGCGGATCTAATCGATCAGGGAATTAATCAGGGAAATATGGCGGTCGTCTGGAAGTTCGGTATCGCAATTTTGATTTTTGCGGTGCTGCAATTGCTGACCGGCGTTCTTTCAGCGCACGTTGCTGCAAAAGCCGCAGTAGGCTTTTCGGCGAATCTAAGGCAGGATATGTATGACAATGTACAGACATTTTCCTTTTCCAACATTGATAAATTTTCCACTGCATCTATCGTTACCCGTCTGACTACTGATGTGACCAATATTCAGAATGCCTATCAAATGCTCATTCGCATGGCAATCCGCGGGCCGGTTATGCTGGTGTTTTCCATGATCGTGTCCTTCCGCATCAACACCACTCTTGCACTCATCTTCCTTGCGGTCATTCCGATTATGGCATTGCTGCTGCTTTTGATTATTCGTAAAGTCGTGCCGCTTTTTAATCGTGTGTTCCGCACCTATGACACACTGAACAATGTCGTGCAGGAAAATGTACGGGGTATTCGCGTGGTCAAATCGTTCAATCAAGAGGATAACGAGATCAGAAGTTCAAAGACATTTCTAAAAGCATCTATAAGGACTATGTTGCCGGTGAGCGGCTGATGGCGTTCAATTCGCCCATCATGCAATTCTTTATGTATGCCTGCATGATCTTGATCTCATGGATCGGTGCAAAAGCCATAGTTGCAAGCGGAAACAATGCGGTATTGGGGATGACCACCGGTGATTTGACAGCGCTTTTTCCTACGCCACACAGATTTTGATGGCGCTGATGATGCTGTCCATGGTCTTTGCAATGATTACCATTTCTCTTGCATCTGCCCGACGCATTGCGGAGGTGCTGGCAGAAAAAACCGATATTGACAACCCTGCCGACCCTGAAATGACGGTCAAGGACGGTTCTATCTGCTTCGAGCATGTGGATTTTGTGTATGCGGCCAAGGCCAACAAAAAGGTGCTCAGCGATATTAACCTGTCGATTGACTCCGGCCAGACCGTGGGCATCATCGGCAGTACAGGCTCGTCCAAATCGAGCCTTGTGCAACTCATTCCGCGACTCTATGACGTGACTGGCGGACGGCTGCTGCTGGGCGGTGTGGATGTCCGCAAGTACGATCTGGAATCGCTGCGCAATGCTGTAGCCATGGTGCTGCAAAAGAATGAGCTGTTCTCCGGAACTATTAAGGAAAATCTGCGTTGGGGCAACGAAAACGCTGCCGATGAGGAAATCGCGGAGGCTTGCCGTCTGGCCTGTGCGGACGAGTTTATCCAAAGTTTCCCAGATAAATATGATACTTACATTGAACAGGGCGGAACCAATGTATCCGGAGGTCAGAAGCAACGGCTTTGCATTGCGCGTGCCCTGCTGAAGAAACCAAAGGTATTGATCCTGGACGATTCCACTTCCGCTGTCGATACAAAAACGGATGCTGTCATCCAAAAATCTTTTTCGAAGTTTATCCCGGATACGACTAAGATCATCATTGCGCAGCGTGTCAGCTCCGTACAGCACGCCGACATGATCGTTGTCATGGATGATGGCAAAATCGTGGCGTCGGGGAAACACGCAGAACTGCTGAAAACCTGCGGCATTTATCGGGAAGTATACGAATCCCAGAAGAAAGGAGGCAGCAACCATGAATAAGAAAAAAGGATTGGCTTCGGAGGATATGATTCAAAAGCAGCAATTTGATGCAAATACATTACGGCGGCTGCTTTCTTATATGAAGGATTACAAGGGACAGCTCATTTTCGTAGTGATCTGCATTTTACTCAGCGCCATTGCGTCAGCCGTTTCGGCACTGTTCCTGCAAACGCTGATCGACGATTATATTTCTCCTTTGCTGACAAGTTCTGCTCCGGTATTCACGCAGCTTTTGAAGATGCTGGTAATGATTGGGGCGGTGTATCTGATTGGCGTACTTGCCACCCTCTTTTATAATCGGGTCATGGTAACGATCGCACAGGGAACGCTGAAAAAAATCCGGGACGAGATGTTTGAAAAAATGCAGCGGCTTCCTATCCGTACCTTTGATACCCGTACGCACGGCGATATTATGAGCCTTTACACCAATGACACAGACACTCTTCGCCAGATGATTGCGCAGTCCATGGCACAACTCATTTCGTCGGTCTTTACCATCGTGGCGGTGTTTATGTGTATGCTCTATGTCAGCTTCACTCTGACGCTGGTAGCTGTGTTGGTCATGCTCCTGATTTTGCAGATTGTTAAGATGGTTACAGGAAAAATCGGTGTTTTCTTTATAATGCAGCAAAAAACGCTTGCCGATGTCAACGGCTATGTGGAAGAAATGGTGAACGGGCAGAAAGTCATTAAGGTATTCTGCCATGAGGAAACAGCCAAAAAGGAGCTCGCCGATAAGAACAGAGCTTGGGCGGCTGCCGCTGCCAGTGCCAATGGATATGCTAACTCCATGATGCCCATGCTGAATGCCCTGGGCTATGTGCAGTATGTCATCATTGCAATATTAGGCGGATATATGGCGATTTCTGGCTTTACTAATATTGGCCTACAAGGAACCGGCATGTTGACTCTCGGCGCGCTTGCTTCTTTTCTGACGCTTTCCCGTAGTTTTAATAACCCTGTTTCCCAGATTTCCAACCAGTTCAATTCCATTGTCACTGCGCTGGCAGGCGCTTCCCGCATTTTTGCGTTCATGGACGAGCAGCCGGAAACGGACGAAGGTTATGTAACACTGGTGAACGCAGCGGAGGTAAACGGCGAGCTGCAGGAAACTCAAAAACGCACCGGTATGTGGGCATGGAAGCATCTGCATCACGACGGTACGCTGACCTATACCAAGCTGGAAGGACGTGTGGTATTCGATCATGTGGACTTCGGTTACACAGCAGAAAAGACGGTTTTACACGATATTTCCCTTTATGCGGAACCGGGACAGAAAATTGCTTTTGTTGGCGCAACAGGCGCAGGCAAGACGACCATTACCAATCTGATCAACCGCTTCTATGACATTGACGATGGAAAGATACGCTATGACGGTATCAACATCAACAAAATCAAAAAGACCGACCTGCGTCGCAGCTTGGGCATTGTCTTACAGGATGTGAATCTATTTACCGGGACGGTCATGGAAAATCTGCACTATGGAAATCCGGGCGCGACTGACGAAGAATGCATTGCGGCGGCAAAGCTGGCAAATGCAGACGGCTTTATTCGGATGCTGCCGCAGGGCTACGATACAGTGCTGAAAGGTGACGGCAGTGGCCTATCACAAGGGCAGCGCCAGCTTATCTCCATTGCCCGTGCCGCTGTGTCTGATCCTCCGGTGATGATTTTGGACGAGGCAACTTCCTCCATCGATACCCGTACCGAAGCGTTGGTACAGGACGGCATGGATAAGCTGATGAGGGGGCGGACGGTATTTGTGATCGCCCACCGCCTGTCTACCGTGCAGAACTCGGATGTCATCATGGTGCTCGACCACGGCCATATCATCGAGAGGGGCAACCACGAAAAACTGATTGCCGAAAGGGGTACCTATTATCAGCTATATACAGGGGCGTTTGAATTAGAATAAGAAAGAAATCCGCTGCAATTATCGTTCCATTACAGGATGAAAGCTGCAGCGGATTTTGATTTTTATGAGATATGGTATCAAACTGCATTTATAAAGCTTGGATACTCACAGCGAGAAAAATATGGGTGTCCTGAGGGGTGTAATCCCCTTTGACGCTGGATTTCCAATAGGGCGCGAGCATCCTGTTGGCACATGATTTTGCCTGCAAAGGCTCGTGTTTTATACCTTTGCTTCTGGCAGACATTTTTCAGCGGCAGGCGGATTTTATACGGCCATGAACGAAAGCAGGATTTGCGCAGAGAACAAAATTCACCTGACCGGAGAAGGAAGCAGCGGTATAAATAAGCCTCCGTTCTTCGTGGGGGACAGACTCATCCAGCCGGATTTTCTGAAAGGCAAAGCCGTCTTTGATGTCTGTCATCCGCTGTTCATATCAGGCAAAAGCGTTTCGTATCAGATCGGTCATGACATTTCGGATGGACGGTGCGGCAGCGTTTATGCTTACAGCTCCGTTAACAAAATTCGCCAAACTTGTTGCTATGAAAATTATCTTAGGCACTGATATTTTATATACCATTTGTTATTTACGATTCTCTATGCTTTACTGATTGGCATGACTGTCAATATGATCATTTTATGGAATAGATTCAAAGACTAAATATATCAATTTCATAAAAAGACTTGCGCTGGAGTTAACTCCAAGGTGTATAACTAAAATGAAGGAGAATCTTTTTATTAGTTTCAATATTTAAAATCGTATTGTTATTACAAAAGTTTAATTTAAGTAAAATTGAAAGGAGATACGTTATGAAAGCAAAAGTTTATTTTACACCAGAAATTACAGCAGCCAGTTTAATTAAAATCTATGAAGCATTGGGCAGAAAGCTTAATGGTAAAGTGGCCGTAAAAATTTCAACCGGTGAACCAGGCGGCCATCATTTTCTGAAGCCACTATTGATTAAGGATTTGGTAAAGCAGCTTGATGGTACAATCGTTGAATGTTGTACGGCTTACGAGGGAAAACGAATGAATCCAAAGGATCACTGGGAAGCTATAAAGCAGCATGGATTCAGTGAAATTGCGCCTTGTGATATTATGGATGAAATGGGTGAGATGGAAATACCGGTTGACGGCGGTTTCCATTTGACTAAAAATATTGTCGGTGAACATTTTAAGGACTATGATTCATGGCTGATTCTTTCGCACTTTAAAGGTCATGCCATGGGCGGCTTTGGCGGCGCACTTAAAAATATGAGTATAGGTATCGCATCTACCGATGGGAAGACAAATATCCATACGGCTGGTAAAACATCAGATCATAAAAAGTTGTGGGAGAATCTGCCTGAACAGGATGTCTTCTTAGAATCGATGGCAGATGCTTGCAAAGGGGTAATTGATGCTGTCGGTGAAGAAAATATTGTCTATATTAGTGTGGCTAATAATCTGTCCGTGGATTGTGATTGTGATGCTCATCCAGATGCCCCTGAAATGGCGGATCTTGGTATTTATGCTTCGTTAGATCCAGTCGCCTTGGATCAGGCTTGTTATGATGCGGTCATCAATTCGCCGGATTCAGGCAAGGCTGCGTTAATTGAACGGATGAACAGCCGTCATGGGATTCATACTGTCGAAGCTGCCGCCGATTTAAAACTAGGCTGCCGTGAATATGAAATTATCAATTTATAAATAGGATAAGGCGAGAAACATGGAATATCGAAGGCTTCCCCACGGTAATGGAAAATCAGTGTTATAGTGTTGTAAGAATGGTGATGGGAGTGCGTGATTTGCGGAATCTGGTAGGCATTTTAAGCTGTCTCTATGCTTCTGCTGAAGCGTGTGGTTATTCTGTGCCAGGCTCATTTGAAGCTATCAAGCCGCAAGGCAAATGTGCCTATTGCAAGCATTGCCAGCCTTGTCCTGCCGGTCTTGATTTTGCGTAAATTAATAAGTGTTATGACTTAGCTTTGCTGGATTATGAACTGGCTAAGGATTATAATCATCATCTGGAGAAAAGCCGGCGATTGTAAACAGCGCGCTCATTGTGTTAACCGCTGTCCGTTTAAGGTGAATCAGATGGACAGGGTAAAAGAAATAACATCTTATTTTGGTGAGTAAGAGAAGTTCTAATCAATTGTATCTTCGATGTAAATATGATATTCTACTTTTAGAAAGCGAGGTACATTTATGGATAAAACAAGCTTAGATTTTGTGATTGAAAAAACGCATGAGTTAATGAAGGCACCAACCTGCTGTAATGAATTGAAAGCGGCTGCCCAGGCGTGGCTTGACGCTTTAGGCACAGATCATGAGGCAGCTGAAACAGTACGGTATTTTGATGAATTGGCAGAGGATATTGTAGCACTTGATGATTTAATCGCTTTAGCTGGATCAGACGCTGGTGTTCAGTATTTTGGCGCTGAATTAGCTCATAATATCGAGGCTCACGGTAAAGAGATTAAAGCCGAAGGGGCTGTATATTGTGACTGCCCGGCTTGTGCGGCTGCAGAATTGATTTTAGCAAAAAAGGATTGCTTGCTTAAATAATGAATGAATACGGAAACACTGATCGTTAAGATTGGTGTTTTTTCTTGTATGAATGTAAATCATAGCTTGAGTGTTGATAACGGTTGGCTAAAATGGTAAAATTTGAACACATATAAATAGTGTTGAAGTCAGAGAAATTTGATAGCGATGCAATATAGAAGGAGATTGTTATGCGTAGAAATTATCCCAAGGTAGTTATATCAAAAGAAGGAGAAGAATGGCTGAAAAAGGGGCAGATGTGGATGTACCGCAATAATGCTGTAAATCTTGATGAAACAATAGAGAATGGCTCGGTGGTAGATATTGTAACGACACAGGGTGATTTCATGGGGACAGGTTTTGTATCTATGAACAGCCATATTACAGTGCGGATTCTTTCTAAAGATTTGAATGATGTATTTGACCGTGCTTTTTTTAAGCAAAGAATTCAATTTGCCTATGCTTTTCGTAAGACTTTGGAAGCGGAGAATCTCACTAACTGCCGATTGATTTTTGGTGAAGCAGATCAGCTGCCAGGTTTGACTGTGGATCGTTATAATGATATTTTAGTTGCGCAAATCAGCTCTTTTGGTATGGATAAAATCAAGGATATGCTTTATGAAGTATTACTTGAGGTATTAAAAGAAGATGGACAGGATGTGAAGGGGATTTATGAACGCAACGATATTAAGGTTCGCGAGAAAGAAGGGCTGTCTTTAGAAAAAGGGTATTGGCGACAGGCTCAATTACCTACTAAGACAGTTATTAATGAGAACGGTTTGCTGCTGAATGTTGATGTGGAAAATGGTCAGAAGACAGGGTACTTTTTAGATCAGAAATCAAATCGTGTCTTGCTGCGCAAAATGGCACATGGTAAAAGAGTGATGGACTGTTTTACACATACTGGTGGCTTCGCGTTAAATGCGGCCTATGGCAGGGCGTCGGAAGTTGTTGCTGTGGATGTATCACAGACTGCGCTGGATCAGGCATATGAGAATGCAAAGCTAAATCATTTGGAAGATCGGATGTCATTTGTAAAGGCTGATGTCTTTGATTATTTAGAAGAATGTGAAAGTGGGCGTTTTGATATAATCGTTTTAGATCCGCCAGCGTTTACCAAATCAAGAAGAACTATTGATCATGCATACAGCGGTTATAAAAAATTAATATGAAGGCCATGAAGCTGTTAGGCAAGGGCGGTTATTTAATCACATGCAGCTGTTCACGTTTTATGGAAATTGAGAATTTTGAAAAGATGCTGAGAGAGGCCGCGCATGAATCAGGCGTAACGCTGAAGCAGGTTTCGGTTACTCAGCAGAATCATGATCATCCTATTTTATGGACAATGGAAGAGACTTCGTATTTGAAGTTTTACATTTTTCAAATCATTTAAGGATCAATTTTTGAGTGCTAAGAGAGCCGCCTGGTTCTCGTGAATTGAAAGATAAACGCACAAAAGGCCGAGAGTCGCAAGACTCTTTTTAATTTATCTGTCATATTTTATATTGAATCTAATCATGTTAAAATGATTTCAGGAGGAAAGCATATGAACAATAATGAAATCAATGCAGCATGGTTTATAAATAAATACCATTGTAGCCCAGAATCCATCAAAGTGGTTATGATTAATGAGATTGTTCCTGAAGATGAAAATGATGATTTTTATGTGCCTGATTCATCATATTCTCAGTCAATCATTAGATTGTTCACAAATGCCGGTATATTTTGTGATATGCAGAAGCTGCTTGAAAAGGGTATCTATGTATGTAATGCAGTTAAAACACCGAAAGAACAATCTGCTATACCCTTACTTCAAATAAAAGATTCATTAGATGAGCTGGAAGCTGAACTTGCACTTTTTAATAATTTAGAAGTTATCATGTTAATGGGGGATGCTGCACGTAAAGCTTTTAATATGATAGTGAAAAAGCAGACAGGAAAAAACGTCATACCTTCAGGATCTACATACAAGCTGCGGCATAATGAATATTTTTATCATGATATCAGGGTGATGCCTTCTTATATTTGTACTGGCGGAAATTTATTGATTGAGAAAAGCAAGGTGGCTATGATTAGCGAAGATATACAGCTCATGATGAGTATCCTGGGTGATTGTGATGAGTGAGAAAGCTAAAATGATTCATGGTGAACCGTATGATCCTATCGATCCGATCCTTGTTCTTGAGCGTGATCGTGCCAGCCGTATCTGTGCGCGTTATAATAAAAAACATATCATGAATATACCATGCGCAATCGATTAATGCGGAAATTAATAAATACCCACGGTAACTTCTGGGTTAAACCGCCCTTTTTCTGTGACTATGGGTATAATATAACGCTAGGACAAGAGGTTATGATCAATTATGGCTGTGTTTTTCTCGATGTTTGTCCGATAGTAATTAAAGATAAAACTTTAATCGGTCCTAACGTTCAGATTTATACAGCTTGTCATGCGGCAGATCCGCAACAGCGATTAGCAGGAGTGGAATTTGGAAAATCTGTGACTATTGGTTCAAATGTTTGGATCGGCGGCAGCAGCGTTATTTGCCCGGGTGTAGAAATCGGTGATAATACAGTAATCGGAGCGGGAGTGTCGTAGTGAAAGTATCCCTGCGAACGTAATGGCCTGCGGTAATCCTTGCGTGGTGAAAAATCATTAGTTAATGAATCGTAATTGCATATTAAATGGCTGCAAATTATATAAGAATATCGGAAAAGTGCGGGTGATGGAGATCATCGGCATTTTTTCTTTTTAAAATTAATTGTGCTTCATAAGCAGCGTTTATGAAACAATATAGTTGACAAGATTAAGTGTATCTGGTATAGTTACAGTATGAAATGTAACAAATTAAGTTACAGATAGACAGGAGTGTCTATAGAAAGGGTTAAACTATGAAAAATTACACTGATGTTATCATTGGCTTTGGCAAGGGCGGAAAAACGCTTGCAGGAAAATTAGCGGCTGCAGGCCATCAGGTGGCATTGATAGAAGCATCTAAGATGATGTATGGCGGTACTTGTATCAATGCAGCCTGTATTCCTTCTAAGTTTTTGGAGAACAATGCCCGTCTTTCAATGGCAAAAGGCGGCAGCTTTGAAGAAAAAGCAGCTTTCTACAGACAGGTTATCACCGAAAAGAAACAGCTTATTGCGGCTCTTCGCGAAAAGAATTATCAGAAGATTGCGGCAGCGTTGATGTAATCGACGGTCATGCATCATTTATCGACAGCCATACTATCAAAGTTGAAAGCAGTGAAGGCATTGAAGAGATCAAAGCGAATCGTTTCTATATTAATACCGGCGCGCGTCCATTTGTGCCGCCGATAAAAGGGCTAAAGGAAAGCCGTTATGCATATTTGAGTGAAACAATGATGGATAATGAACAGCTGCCAAAAGAATTAGTGATTATAGGCGGCGGTTATATCGGTGTTGAATTTGCTTCTTATTATGCTAATTTCGGATCTTCAGTAACTGTACTCCTCGATGGCAAAGACTTCTTGCGAGGGAAGATCAAGAGATTGCTGCACTTGTTGAGCAATCATTTGAAAAGCGGGGGATTAAGCTGCTGCGTGAAGCAAAGGCTGAAGAAATCATTGACGAAGAGCGGCATGCTTTGGTTAAAATAAATGTCAAAGGCGAAGAAATAGTTTTATCTGCTGATGCTGTTTTAACCGCCACTGGCCGCCGGCCTAATGTTGAAGGATTAATGCTTGAAAATGCCGGTGTTGAATTGACGGAAAGAAAAGCTGTAAAGGTTGATCAGACATTAAAAACAACCGCTGAAAATATTTGGGCGATGGGAGATGTTACCGGCGGTCTGCAATTTACCTATATCTCACTCGATGATTCACGAATTGTGGCTTCACAGCTGATGGGGGATCATCAACGTACAACCGAAAACCGCGGCAATGTACCAACCAGCATTTTTATTGATCCGCCTTTCTCAAGAGTTGGTATGAGTGAAAAAGAGGCATTGGCTGCTGGTTATAAAATTAAGACAGCACGTATGCAGGCAATGGCAATTCCTAAAGCTAAAGTGCTGAAACAAACGGCCGGCCTGCTGAAAATGATTATTAACGCTGAAACTGATCAGATTTTAGGTGCTCATTTCTTCTGTGCTGAATCACATGAATTAATCAATCTAATCAAGCTTGCGATGGATTCTGGTTTACCTTATCAGACGCTTCGTGATAATATATATACACATCCGACAATGAGTGAGGGACTAAATGACTTATTGTCCAATGTGCAATAATTAAAAAGGGGTGAATTGCATGACAGGTGAATTAAATGTAGCCGTTCACGCACTGGTCTATCTTTATCACAAGGGTACACTGCTGCCAAGTGATGGTTTGGCAGCCAATGTTTGTACTAATCCGGCCCGTATCAGAAAAATCATGGCTAAAATGAAAAAAGCTGGTTTTGTCAATACTAAAGAAGGCATCAGCGGCGGTTATTTTCTGATTCGCAGCGCTGAGGCGATTACACTTAGGGATGTCTGTGAGGCACTGTCTGATAAAATCGTCAAATCGGCATGGTCAAGCGGTGATCCTTCAATGGAATGTCAGGTAGCATCGGGGATGGCCAAGGTCATGGATAATATCTATGATCAGCTGAATGAGCAATGCCTGAATATGCTTGCGAAAATTACAATCAAGGATATCAACGATCAATTATTCAATTAGAAGAGTAATACAAAGCCGGCACTTGTTCCGGCTTTCTTTTTCTTCATTTCAATGCTAGAATAAGAAGGGTTTAAAAGCGAGGTACTTATGAGAGAAAAAGCGAAAGCTCAGGCGGGAATGCTTTATGATGCTAATTTTGACGAAGAATTGCTGAAAGAACGGGCAGCGGCAAAGGAATTGCTGTATGAGATCAATCATCTGCGCCCAAGCCAGCTGTCAGAAAAGGATCATCTGTTTAAAAAACTGATTGGTGAGCTTGGTGAGCATTTCTTGATTGAATCACCCTTTCATTGTGATTATGGCTATAATATAGAAATTGGCGATGATTTTTATGCAAATGTCAATCTTGTCATTCTTGACGGTGCCAAAGTTAAAATTGGCGATCATGTGTTTATTGCACCTAATGTCGGTTTATATACGGCCAATCACCCGCTGAATAGAGCTGAGCGTAATGCCGGTCTTGAATATGCCTATCCCATTACGATTGGCAATAATGTTTGGATCGGTGCTGGTGTCAGCGTATTGCCTAATGTTGTCATAGGTGATAATTGTGTAATCGGGGCCGGCAGTGTAGTGACCCGTAGTATCCCGCCAAATTCCTTGGCAGTGGGGAATCCATGCCGAGTGATTCGTACATTAAATGAGGAGGAAATCAAATGAAAGCAGCAGTTACAACTGAAAATCAGGAAGTATTTCAGCATTTTGGAAAATGTCAGACATTTACTTTGGCAGTTATTGAAAACGGTCAGATTCAATCAAAAGGTTTGCTTGATGCGCAGGGCAATGGTCATTCAGCATTAGTTGGTTTGTTACAGGCGCAGGGTGTTGATACATTAGTCTGCGGCGGTATTGGTCAGGGAGCCGTTGACGCTTTATCAGCTGCCGGCATTCAAGTGATTCGCGGCTGTCAGGGCAGAGTATCGATGATTCTTGAACTGTTGGCCCAAGGATTATTAAAAGATAATCCTTCACAGGTTTGTGACCATCATGATCATGATGGTCAGGAACATACTTGTTAGCAAGTTTCAATAAATAACAAGTGGAGAGGTAGATTTATGAGTGTGAAAAAGTATGTTTAATCAACGATATTGCCGGTTATGGCCGTGTTGCATCGACAGCGATGATGCCGGTTTTATGCTCACAAAACATTATGAGCAGCATCCTGCCAACTGCCTTAGTCAGCAATGTTCTTGATTATGGTAAATTTCATATTGAAGATTTGAAGGAAGTGATGGTTAAAACCATCGATGTATGGAATCAGCTGGATTTTCATTTTGACGCAATCGCGACCGGTTTTGTAAATTCTGACGGTGAATTTGAGCTGATTGAGAATTATTTGCGTCAGCAGCAAAATACATTAATTTTAGTTGATCCTACCATGGGTGATGACGGTCATCTCTATCCCGGTCTTGATCCGCATATTGTTGATCGCATGCGCTCTTTGATTGCCTGCGGTCATGTAATTACACCTAATATGACAGAAGCGGCTCTATTGTTAGGTGAGGATTTGAATGAAATTGATGAATCAAAAATCAATCAGTGGGTACGGCGCCTAAGGGAGATGGGGGCTGAATCAGTCGTGATTACCAGTGTGTTTTTGAAGAATGATCCAAAGGGATATATGTTTGGGTATGATCATCATACGCAAAGACTTTCAAATTAACATTTACACCGATTGATGCACGTTTCCCTGGTACTGGAGATGTATTTGCTGCCGTGCTTTTAAGTAAACTGCTCAGCGGGTATTCATTAATGGAGGCCTGTCAGAGTGCTTCAGATTTTATTTATGACTGCATTAATGACAGTATGCAGGCAGATTATGATCATATCGAGGGCATGCTGGTAGAAAAAAATCTCTATCGCATCATGGAGCTTGATCATGTCAAGGGCTAAGATTCGTTTAACGCTGATTAAAAAACTGGGTAATGGTCAATGTCATTATAATCATCAGATCGGTGACAGTTTTGATTTTGATACTGATCGGGGAAAACTTTGTCCCATGGCGATGCATGTTGCCTTTCCTTATGTAGATATTTTACGTTATGGCGGTCAAATTCCCGGTAATCCGCATAATGAATGTGTATTTTCATGTCCGGATGTCGATATTCTGAATGTTTTTAAAATAGAAAAGATTGATGAATAAGGTTCACCATTGCTGGGTATCTTAAGGGTGGAGGAAATGAACCTATGAAACAAAAATCTTTAATTTTTATACTCAGCAGTATGCTTGTTTTCACATTGAGCGGCTGTTCATGGTTTGATCGTAAAGACTCTTCAGCTAATAACAATAATACGACCAACAATGCATCCGGAAATGACGCTTCTAAGAATGATGCGAATAAGAATAACGCATCAAATAATGATGCCGATAAGACTGCAAAAACGATTCAGGATATGATGAACAGCTTTGAATCATCAGGTGTTACTTTCGGTAATGTTACACCGATTGACAACATGGATTTTGCTGCTCATGAAGGCAGAATGTTTGATGTCAATGGAGAGCGTGTTTACATTTACCGCATGAATCTTGAAGATGCTCAGATGAATGAGCTGATGCAGAAAGCAATGGCCGATAAACGTGTGACCGTTAACCGCAACGGTGTAGATGAAGAATACAATGCCTTAGTGAATAACGACTATTTATTGGTCTATGGCAGCAATGCTTCGATCGCACCGCTGGATGAGTTATTTACGCAGTATCGTTAAAGTAAACCGAGAAATCGGTTTATTTTTCTTTATGAATGTGCTATATTATTAAAACAATCTGAGGTGATTTTTATGATAGGAAATTTTGTTCTAAAGCACTGTGCAAAGGGCAGTGCGGAAGTAAAGAGCAATGAGGTCAGAACTAAGGTCGGCAATTTAAGCAGTATCATCGGTATTGGTATTAATTTGGTGCTTTGTACAAGCAAAATAGCCATCGGTACGCTTTTTGGCAGTGTTTCAATCAGTGCTGACGGCATTAACAATCTATCCGATGCCGGCAATTCAATTATTTCACTTGTCAGCTTCAAGTTAAGCTCACGCCCGGCTGATAAGGAGCATCCGTTCGGTCATGCACGTTATGAATATATTGCGGCGATGATTGTCGCGATGTCCATTTTAATTCTGGGAGTCGAAATGATTAGAAGCTCGATTGATAAAATCATCAATCCTGAGCCAGTTAATTTTTCGTGGCTGGCTGTTGGAGTTTTGATTTTTTCCATTCTTGCGAAAGGCTGGATGTATTTTTTTAATTCCGATGTCGGCAAAGCAATTGAATCAACTGTAATGCAGGCAACAGCTGCCGACTCGCTTTCTGATTCTGTGGCTACAACTGTGGTTTTGATATCATTATTTATCTCAACCTATTTTCATATTCAGCTCGATGGTTTTATGGGTATTATCGTAGCCTGTTTTATTATGTTTACGGCCTTTAATATATTAAAGGAAACCTTGGATAATCTTTTAGGAACAGTACCTGAATTAACCTTTGTTCAGCATATTGAAAATAAAGTGAAAAGCTATCCGGGAATTTTGGGAATCCATGATCTGATGATTCATAATTACGGTCCTAACCGTTGCTTTGCGAGTGTACATGCGGAAGTGGCAAGTAATGTAGACATATTAAAAAGCCACGATCTGATTGATAATATTGAACGTGACTTTCTGAATGAGGATAATATCCATTTAGTGATTCACTTAGATCCGATCGTTATTGACAATCCGCATATCAGTGAACTGTATGATTTTATGAAGCAGGCAGTCTATGAAATAGATCCTGAGATTCAGATTCATGATTTCAGAGCTGTCCTGGGTGACAGCCACAGCAATATGATCTTTGATTTGGTCATGCCATATAGCTGCAAACTGACCCAAAGTGAAATTCAGGAGCAAATCAATGCCAAGCTGGCAGTTCGCCTGAGAAATTATATACAGTAATAACCTTTGAACGGCCTTTTAATTAAAGCCGTTTTTATTCATATGACAGTTTTTCTTTCTTTTTATGCAGTGTTCAAGGTTCGGCAAAATTACTTAAAGGAAGATAATCCGAAGCGTTTTTTAATCAGCACCGGATATTCATGAATAAGGGTTAATTCATCCAGCTTCGTGTATGCGTCATAAAGGGAATAAAAAGTAGTGATGGACAGATTGGTTCTTACCAGCTGAATCGCTTTTAAAAGATCCACTAGATTTTTATTCGCCGCCAGTGTCTTCAGATCTTCGATGCCTAATTGATCCTGCAGATCCACGTAGCTGTCAAGGTTTAGCTGAAAGGCATTGTTCAGAGAATTCATCAGACATTTTGGCGATGCGGAGAAGTTAATCTTTCGCAATGGCATTACTTCGTTATTCATACAGGCGATGGGTATGCGAGTGTTTTCATTCAAATGACGGACATGAATTAAATCTAATGAATCGGTATATTCTACAAGGTAGAAGGTATCTGTTTTAACATTAAATATGACGGCTTCATGTGTTGGCTTTTGAGTATTTAGCTGCGTCAGCAGCAGACAGGCTATCAGTAGTTTTTTCATCGGCGGCACCTCGCAGTTAGTTTAGACCATTGAGTCTTGTTTATGCAGCTTCATGTTTTTTTAAGTAAAATTAATAAAACATGATATAATAAATAAGGGTTTGACACATCATTACACTTTTAAAGTGTTACTATAAGGAGAATTGTATGCGTGATTTTGATCTGCGAGCGTTGCAGCTGAAAGAGCTGGAATGCCTGAAGGAAATTGACCGGCTATGCCGTAAGCATAAGATCGAGTATTTTCTTTCATGGGGCAGCGCCATTGGCGCCATCCGTCACAAAGGATTCATTCCATGGATGATGATATTGATGTATCAATGAAAATGGATGATTACCTGCGTTTTAAAGAAGTATGCGCGCAAGAATTAGACGCGAAATATTTCTATCAGGATTGGAAAAGCGATCCTTATTATTATTCGAGCTGGGCTAAAATAAGAATCAATGATACGACCTCCGTAATGGCCGATATGGTAGATTATCCAACACATAATGGAATTTGTATAGATATTTTTCCATTGCTGCCATACCCATATGCAAAGCTGGATAAGAAAGATGCACGGCTGGCTAAGCTGGTAACTTTCTTCTCATCAAAGCGGTTGAATGAGTATCATTTGGGTAAGTATTTTTATGAGAATGATAAGCTGAAATATTTTCCAAGAGCTTTTTGTGATTTTGTAAGAGATCATGCTTATGAGAAATTAATCCGTTCGCATGCGCAGGAGGAATGTAACTATTATTTATGCAATGGCTGCCATATTTATGATGTCAGCTTTCCAAAGGCAATCTATGAGCAAAGTATCGAAGTTCCTTTTGAGGATGCCATGTTTATGATCAATAAGGAATATGATGCGTGTCTGCGCAGCTATTATGGCGATTATATGCAGCTGCCGCCAATGGAACAGCGCGGCGGTCATGGCAATATTCTTGTTGATTTAGAAAGGGATTATAAAACATACCGAAGTGAAAGGAGCAGCCATGCGAACGAAAAGAGCGCTTTATAACTTCCTGACTGATTTCTTTCCGCTGATTTTAATTACCTTGATCGGTTTGTTGAAGCTGAAGCTGATCAATGTTAATTTAGGCGAAGAATTATCAGGAATGAATACCCTTTATGTGAATATTATGACCTATCTTTCAATCATGGATGGAGGCCTTGCCTCGGCTTTGATTTTTAGACTTTATAAACCCATCGCCGATAGTGATACGGATAAGATCAGCGCCCTTGTAAGCGGCGGCAAACGTATTTTTAATTTGATTGGTGCGGCGATGCTGATCATTGGCATCGTTGTTTCCTTCTTTGTATTCTTTTTCTTTAAGCGGGAAGCTGGATCAACGATTACATACAGTTATATGCAGATAACCTTTCTGATTTATTTAATCAGTTCAGTTATTCCATATCTTGTGGTTGTCAATAAATCGTTATTTGAGGCAGGTCAGCGGAAATATGTCACGAATATGGTCTTACAGAGCTTTATGATTTTTAAGAGTATCGTGGAAATTATTCTGTTGATGAATGGCTATGGTTTGATTGAAATGTATTTACTATTAGCTTTCTGCAATATTGCTTCCTCAATCATTATCTATTTTTTAAGTAAAAGAGCTTATCCTGAGGTTAATTTCAAAGCAGAAAATAAAGATTATGAAATGCTGGGAGACGTAAAGAATCTGCTGATCCATAAGATTGGCACGATGGTTGCTTATAATATTGATTCTATGATCATCGGCGTTGTATTAGGAATGGCGGTGGTTCCATTCTATACCGCTTATCAATACATTACCGATAATCTAATGACGATGATCGGCAAGATTACATACAGTGTGACGGCAGGTGTCGGTGATTTGCTGGCACGGGATAAAAAGCGGGCATTTGAAGTATTTAATGAATTAAATAATCTGTCTTTCTTCATTGCAAGCATCGTCTGTGTACCGCTTGTATTAGTAATTAATCAGTTTATTGATGTCTGGCAGCCAGGCTTATTTAATACGAATTGGGCCATGGCAGTTTGTTTTGTACTGCAGCTGTTTTATTATGTAATACGCATGCCGCTGACGACTTATACCAATGCGGCGGGACTGTTTAAGGAAACGCGTTTGTGTCCGATTATTGAATGCGCGGTCAATCTTACTTTATCTTTAACATTGATTAATATCATTGGCTTGCCAGGTGTATTAATAGCAACCTTTATCGCTTATCTGATTTCTGATTATTTTATTAAGCCAAGAATCATTTATCATCAAGTATTTGATGAAAAAGTTATGCCATACTATGGTAAGAATCTGTTATTTATAGCGTTGATGATTATTCTGTCTCTGGGCTTTGTGAATTTACTGCCTTTCTTTGATTTCAGCGGTTATCTAAGCTGGTTTGTCAGTTCATGTATTCTGTTTGTGCTGAATTTTGTGATTGTTTTTGCGGTATATAAGATCAGCGGACAAGCAATTTTTATGAATCGTGTATTTGATATGATTAAAAGAAGGGTGGGTAAGGCATGAAGCTGAGCATATTAATTACGGCTTATAATGCGGAGTCTACCATAAAGCGCTGTATTGACTCACTGATTCCTTCATTAAATGAAGAGATTGAGATTATTGTGGTGGATGACGGCAGTCAGGATCGGACAGCGCAGATTCTATCTGAGTATGAGCGTGTTAAAGTCATCCATCAGCAAAACGGCGGTGTTTCTAAAGCCCGTAATACGGCCTTAGATGCAGCTGAAGGTGAATACATCACCTATCTTGATTCTGATGATTTTGCGGCAGCAGATGCTTATTTAAGCTTGCTGCAGCAGGCAGTAGATACGAAGAGTGACATTCTTCTTTATGATGCTTATTTTGACTGGGGATCACATCAGGAATATTTTGACATGGGTCATCATTTTCCTGCCGGTTCTTTAACACCGGCCCAATATGTGCTTTGTGATCCTTGTCCGTGGAATAAACTGATGAAGCGTTCATTATTTACAGATCATCATCTGCATTTTGCAAAGGGGATGATCTATGAGGATTATGCGCTGATTCCGCAGCTGGCAAACTGGGCTACTGCGATTACCTATGTTAAAAAGCCATATATCCATTACTGGCAGTCAGCATGTTCGATTATGCGCGGTGACGGTTATCGTGAAAGAAGCAAGGATATTTTAAAAGCCTCAGAGTTATTGATCAAGGGCCTTGATATGCAGCGTTTTCATGATGAAGCAGAAGCGGTGGTCTATGAGCATATGCTGCAAAACAGCAGCCGCTATTTTCTTGAACATGATCATTTAGAAGTAATCGATGAGATTGCTGACTTAATGAAGCGGTATTTTCCTCAGTGGCATAAGAATCCGTATGTTGTTCAGCGTTCAAAAAAGGAACGGCTGATCGGTTGGTTATTTTATAAGCATCAGGCAAAGCTGGTGAAAAAACTGGTAGCCTCAAAACAGAAAATTAGGAGTGAAGTGAATGATTAAGAAGCTGAATAATCTTAAATTTGAAAAATATCTAATGTTTGTGCTGATACTTCAGCCGCTGTTAGATATATATCGTACTTTTTTCAGGATAGCATCAGTATTGCCGGTTTTGCAATTGAAGAACTGATCAATATCGGTTTAATTGGCTTTGCTGTCCTTATGGCGCTGCTTCATTTGATTGAAGCTAAGGATAAAAAACATCTGCTGATGTATGGCGCTTATTTTGCTGTACTGGCTGTTTATTTAGTATTGCATGTCATAAATACCGGTAAATTTGATGCTTCTATAATTCCTGAATTAGCAAAGGACAAGAGCTGGCTGCGCGATGTCTATTATATTATGCGTGCCTATGTCATGCCAATCACGTTGATGATTTCAATATTTACTTTAGGCATGGATAACAATTCATTTATGAATGCGATCAAGACGGTATCATTGATCCTGTCAGCGGTGATCGTGATCACCAATGTTACCGGCATCTCCTTAGTCTCTTACAGCACTGAAAATGAACGCATTTTAGGCGGTATCTTTTCATGGAGTTCTCTGCATGCCGATTCAGAGTTTGAGCTGTACTCATCCCGAGGCTTCTTTTATTCAGCCAATCAGATCAGCTCATTGATGTTTGCGATGATGCCGTTGATTGTTTCGGAATGCATCGCAAAGTTTAATTGGAAGAATTTTGGCTTAGTGATTCTGCAGTCATTGGCAATGCTGATGATTGGCACGAAAACAGCCGCTCAGGGTACATTGATCATCTTAGCGGTAATGATTGTTGGTACATTTGTGCTGCATCTGCTGAAATTTGAAAAAATCAAGAATAAAAAGGTATTGCCCTTATTAGTTGTGGTGCTGGTTGCTTCTTTTGGCTTATATACGAAATCACCTTCTAAACTAAGAATTGACTATATGAAATATCTCGATTTGAATCCGGATCGTGAGGAAAAAGAAGAATTGCCGCCGATGAGTGATAATGAAATGGTTAACTACATCAATCATGAATATTGGTTCTATTATGTTAACGGTGAATATCTTGAACAATATCCAGTAGCGGATAATCTTGAATTCTGGGTGAAGGTCATCACTCGCGACCGTCGTTTGAACCGTGATAACCGTAATTTTAAAACGTTTATGATTAATGATATCATCGCTAAAAATGATAATCCGATGGATAAGTATTTAGGTATCGGATATACATCCGGTGTTCCTTATACGGAAAGAGATTATGTCTTTGAATATTACATTTTTGGTATCGGCGGTGTAGTGCTGCTGATACTGCCGTTTATCGGTGTTGTTCTGTTAGCCTTAATTCGAATTCTAAAAGACATGAAGCATCATGCTAATGGATTGAATCTGGCGCTTGGCGTGGCGCTCTGTGCTTATTTTGTGACAGCTTATATTGCCGGGCATACCTTTGGCAAGCTGTTGAATATGATTTTCATGGCATATTATGGGGCAATGCTTTTATTGAATACAAAGCGGGAGGGATAGCATGAAACTATTGTTTCTCCAAAATGTTTATGATACCATGGGCGGCTCTTTTATGGTTAACTGCTCGCTGGCAAGAAAATTTCTTCATGAAGGTCATGAAGTCTTTTTCGTATCTATACGTTCCAGCGGCCGCAGCGATTTGCTGCCATATCCCAACACGGCCAAAAAACTCGTGATTAATGCGGATGAAATATGGGATACACCGCTGTTAAGCGATGCGCTAAAAATGTTTAAGGGAGGACATTTATTACGGGGAATGGGGCAGATTAAAGATCGCCGTCATTTTGATCTTTCCCTGAAATTGGACTTCGAAAAATGTAAGCTGGAAATCGGCAAAATAGATCCTGACTTTATTATCTGTTCACATTATGAATGCTTAGAAGCGGTACCGACGGCCTATTTGAAAAAAACGATCAATCACTATCATACAACGTTTAATCAGGTCGAAGCGCACCGTACCCAGCTGCCGTTTTTTAAAAAGTTTAATGATCGTGCCGGCCGACTGCTTTGGTTGAGTGACGCGACTTGTAAAAGGGCGAAAGCTGCTGGTTTATCGAATTCTTCCTATATCTATAATCCGATTAATTTCGAATCATTAGAAGAAAGCTCTTGCATGAGCAATCATGCGTTGTTTATCGGACGCTTTTCATCAGAGAAGCGTGTTGATTTATTGGTCAAGCTGTTTGATGAAACGATCCGTGAATATAAAATTAATTACTGGGAGCTCGATTTGGTAGGCATGGGTGAATTAAGTGATGAAGTTAAGGCAGTAATGCAGCGCAATTCACATATTCATTATCTGGGACCTACCGCTGACCCTAAGTCGGCGTATCTGAATAGTTCATTGTTATTGCTGACATCTGAGTATGAAGGTTTTGCCTTAGTCGTGCTGGAAGCAAATGAATGTGGTGTACCTTGTCTGGCTTTTGATTTTGGTGAAGCTGCGAAGGAAGAAATCATCGATGGTGAAACCGGTTTTTTAATTGCTCAAAATGATGCTGAGGCTTATAAAAAAGCTATGGCTCAAATTATGATTGATGAAGCGCTGCGTCTTAAACTCGGCAGTGCCAGTAAGAAATTTGCGAAGCAATTTCATATGTCAGCCATCTATCAGCAGTGGCTTGAACTGTTTGATGAATTAAAGGAGAACAATGGATGAAAAAGCTAAGTCTGGTGATACCCGTATATAATGTAGAAGCCTATCTGCGTGAATGTTTGGATTCAGTCTTGGCGCAAAAGAATGTTGATTTGGAAGTAATCGTGGTGAATGATGGCTCAACCGATGGCTCAAAGTTAATTCTGGAAGAATATGTCGGTAAGTATCCTGAATTATTCATTCTCGTTGATAAACAAAATGGGGGATTGGGGGATGCCCGCAACAGCGGTGCTGCTAAGGCACAGGGTGAGTATCTTGCCTTTCTTGACAGCGATGATTTTTATGAGCCTGATGTGCTGTCCGAATTGATTGAATATGCGGATGCCAAACAAGCCGATCTGGTTAATTTTGATTACTTTGAATATTATAGTGAGGATCATAGAGAAAAACGTTGCGCACTGCCCAGAGAATTTGATGCAATGACTTCTGAAACATACTTATTAGCCAATCCATGCGCTTGGAATAAGCTGATTCGGCGTTCATGCTATGAAGCCAATCAGACGCTGTTTCCAGCCAGAATCTGGTATGAAGATATTGCGACAACCCCTGCTTATGTTAAGGTTTGTAAGAATATTATCCATTATCAAAAACCTTTAGTTAATTATCGCCAGCGGAATGATTCCATCACATCTAAAAGTACCTTTTCTGTCCGTACTTTGGAAATCATTCAGGCGATGCAGCGGACTATTGATGCTTTTCAAGACAGTGCCTATCTGACCGAAATTGAGTATCTGTCAATCTATCAGCTCTGTTATATCGCATCCTATCGTTTTCTGGCATTTAATAAATATACTGAATTTAATGAATGTTTAAACACCCTTAAAAGCAATTTTCCTAAGTGGCAGAATAATGTCTATTATCAAGCAAAACCATTTGCTTTCAGATTATATTGTGAAAGTCTGATGAAAGGGCATTTTACCTTTGCAAAGCTGTTAATCAAGCTGCGCGGATAGGAGGAGTTATGAAATTAAGTGTTATCGTACCGGTTTACAATACTGAACGTTATTTAAGAAAATGTCTGGATTCAATTTTAGCACAGTCATTTACTGATTATGAAATCATACTTGTGAACGATGCAAGTCCTGATCAATCGCAGGTGATTATTGATGAATATATGCAGGTGCATTCTTGTATTACTTGTATCAAGAAGCCCAACGGCGGTATATCGGATGCCCGCAATGCCGGGCTGAAGATTGCCAGCGGCGAATATATCAGTTTTATCGACAGTGATGATTATATCCGTGAGGATATGTTTGAAAAGATGATTCAAAAGGCTGAAAGTGAAGATTTTGATTTAGTTTGCTGCGACATGGACTACATTTTTGAGGATGGCAAGACAAAAACGGTATCCAGTCATATCGAAAGTGATCTGCACGATTTTGAAGCAATCAAGGAAAGTATGACACGTATATATCCCGCACCTTGGAATAAAATTTATCATCGCCGTTTGTTTGACCATGGCGTGCGTTTTACCAAGGGTGTCTGGTATGAGGATATGGAATTCATTTATCGGCTGTATCCCTATATAAAGTCAATTGGAACCGTGAAGGAACCTTTTAATCAATATGTTCAGCATCCAGGTGCCATTACCTATACTTATGATGAGCGGCTGTTTGATTACATTAAGAATTGGCAGCAAATTCTTTCTGACTATGAAAAGCTTGGCTTGATGGCAAGCTATCATGATGAATTAGAATTCAGCTGTGTCAGGTATTTGTATGCGACCTTCATTAAGCGGGCAGCTAATTATTCTGATAAGAAGCTGTTTGATCAAGCTGTAGATAAAGCGATGTCAATGATACATGAACGCTTTCCTGATTATAAGAAAAATAAATATTTTAAGGGTGCCGGTCTTAAAGGCCTGTATCTGCTGACATTTAATCGATTGACTGCCAATCTGGTCTATTATAAGACAGTCAATAAACTGGGGTAAAGGTTATGAAACACAAGGTTTTATTTATTTCCAGCACCGGCGGTCATTTAAATGAATTGCTGCAGCTGAAGGCTTTGTTTAATGATACGGATTTCCATTTAATTACCGAGAAGACAAAGAGCAATATGAAGTTAAAGGAGCTGTATCCAGGCCGTGTAGATTATCTGGTTTATGGCAGCAAGGATCATTTCTTGGCCTATTGCTTTAAATTTCCGTATAATATTTTAAAAAGTTTCTGCTTTTGGCTCAAGCTGCGTCCTGAATTCATTGTCAGCACTGGCGCTCATACAGCAGTGCCAATGTGTTATATCGGGAAGCTGTTTGGCAGCAAGATCATCTATCTTGAGACTTTTGCTAATATTAAGACTAAGTCATTATCCGGAAAATTAGTTTATCCCATTGCTGATCTGTTTTTAGTACAGTGGGAAAGCATGTTGGAATGCTATCCAAAGGCAGTTTATGTTGGAGGTGTTTATTGATGATTTTAGTGATACTTGGAACTCAGGATAAACCCTTTACACGGCTTTTGAAAGCTTTGGATGAACAGAAAAAAACAATCTGATCAATGATGAATTGATCGTTCAGGCAGGCTGTACTAAGCTTGATACCGATTCGATGAAGCTGTTTGATTTATTGCCGATCGATGAGTTTGACCGGCTGATCAATGAGGCTGATGTTGTTATTACGCATGCCGGTGTCGGTTCCATTCTTTCCGCATTAAAGAAAGGGAAGAAGGTCATTTCATGTGCAAGACTGGCTAAATATGGTGAGCATACAAATGATCATCAGTTACAGATTCAGGAAGAGTTTGCCAGACAGGGGTATCTGATCAGCTGTAATGATTTCAGTAAAATTTATGAAATTCTTGCTAAACTCGATGAATTTACACCAAATCCATATATTTCAACGACAGAAAATGTAGTAAATGCTATAAGAGACTTTATTCAAAAGGATTAATTGTGTTATAATAAGCAATGCGATTTGCATTGTTTTTTTATAAACTATTCACCTGATTTTCACAAGGATTTGTTAAAATTCCGTCAGGTATTATAAAGTTAGAGGGTGTTTTATGCGTTCGAAATGCTTATTCATATTTAATAAATTAACAGCGCTGATACAGTGGCTGCTGCCAATGCTTTTTATGTTTGTTTGGTTTTTTCAGCACAGATATCATTTTGCGTTATTATACTTCGGATATCGGCTTTTATGATATTCGTCATTTAGCGCCTATGCTTTTTACTGTATGCTGGTGCTGCTTTTTAATTCTGCTGGTATATTCATTACCGCGCAAAATCGGCCGTATTGTTTATTTTATAATAGCGGTGGTATTTACATTATATGGCTGTGCCCAATACATCTATTATCAATTATTCCAAAGCTTTATTTGGTTTAATGATTTGGCGATGGCAGGAGAAGGCAGTGATTATCTAAGCTTTGTGTTTGGCCTGATCGATAACCGGCTGCTTTCAATCTTGCTGACCGGATTAATCTGTATGGTGTTTGCGTTGGTTTTCTTTCCTAAAAAGAAGAATACATTGTTTTCGCTGAGCGTTCATTCAATAATATTTGGTTTTATGCTGATTTTTTACAGTACAATTCCGGATATGATAGGAATCCAACAGACTGAAGCACGATGGGATTCATGGCGAGATCCGCGTAATGTTTATGATCAATTCTCAAATCAGTCATGGATGATGCAGGTATCCGGTTTCTATGAATATATCAATCGTGATTTTTATATGACATATATCAAAACAAATTCGGTGGAACAGGCTGATTATGATTCAATCAATGAATATTTAGATGCAAAGCCGGAAATTGAATCAAATGATATGACAGGCATCTTTAAGGATAAGAATGTTATTTTAGTGCTGATGGAGAGCATGGATGACTGGCTGATATCTGACAAGTATACACCGACCATTGAATATATGATGGCCAATGGACTGAACTTTACCGATCATTATGCACCAATCTTTTCATCAGGGGCAACGTTCAATTCTGAATTCGCGGCCAATACCGGCACTTACTCACCCAATGGCGGTAATGCGGCTTATTCATTCAGTAAGAATACGTTCTCACAAAGCTTGCCTAATTTATTTAAGAATGCCGGTTATTCTGTGAAATCATTCCATTATAATGTACCGGAATTTTATAATCGAGCGATTATGCATAAGAATTTTGGATATGATGAATATGTATCATTTACTGATTTATTGGGCGGTGATTATACTGCGGCGTCGATTGATACCATTATGACTCAGAATGAGGAGATTTACGGCAAGCTGACTGAGGGTGAGAAGTTTTTTGATTTTATTATTACTTATTCAGCGCATCTGCCTTATAGTACATATGCGGATATGTGCGCTTATCAGGTTGAAAATGAACCGGAGCTTTGGGATTATGATATGAATGACGAGACCAACTGTATTTATATGCAGGCAAAGATCACTGATAATTTCTTTAAGGAGCTGCTGGAAAGACTGAATGAAGATGGCTTGCTGGAGGATACAGTAATCATAGGGTATACCGATCATTATACTTATGGATACAGTGATACTGAGGCATTGCAGGCTTATACAGAAGCCGCTGGTTCTCCGCTGGTCGATAAGGTGCCGTTCTTTGTTTATAACTATGGCAGTGAAGAATTAGCACAGGAAGTAGCAAAGGCTAATTCGACGATTGATATTCTGCGACAGTAGCTAATTTGTTAGGTCTTGATTATGGCAATACGTATGTCGGCTATGATATCTTTGATGATCGTTACCGCGGCTACGCTTATTTTAAAGATTATTCATGGTATGATGGTCATACTTATTATAAAGATGGGGAAGTTGTATTTACTGATGAGAGCGGTTTGACAAACATTGATGAAATGAATCGAATTGTTTCAGATAATATTAAATTTGGTGAAATGATTGTCACCGATGATTATTTCGCTTATCTGAAGAAGCATGGGAATGAGTAAGTAAATTAATTAGACTATGACTTTAAAGAAATAAGATTTCTGATAAGGGTGTAGTCTTTTTTGATAAAAAAAGCATCTTTAAGTACAGGTGTGATCTTGTAGTTAAAGATACTTTTTGCTTATGAGAAATTCATGAAAAACAGGTGTGAATACGTAGTTAGGATGATTTCTATGGTTAATAAATATTGTATAACGATAAATATTTAGTGAAATTATAGTCTGTTTTTCTGTTGCAGAATACTTTCAGATATATTTATTTATACAAATGAATTAATCCATTATCATTAAGATTTATTACGATAATCAGCAGCATTGGCATCAGGAAAATACCGAGAAAGCCAAATAAACGAGCACCTAAGTACATACATAACAGCATCAGCAGTGGATGCATGCCTAACTGTTTGCCTACAATTTTTGGCTCTACCACATTACGAATTAAAGTAATGATCAGATAAATAATTAATAATCCCACCGCAAGCTTTGTTTGCTTTACGAAGAATACATATATGATCCATGGAATCATGATGCCGCCTGTACCGAATACTGGTAATAAATCAAAGAGTGCGATTAAGAATGCAATAATAATCGCGTTATCAATCTTAAGCAGACTTAAACCAATAGTTAATTCAATAAAAGTAAGCAGCATCAGCTTCATATAAGCAATCAGCATCGAGGAAGCTGATCCGGTAATATATGATTTTATACTTAATAGCAAATGCTTGGATTTATCGTTTAGCTGCCGCATTAGAAAATTTGTGATTTTTCGATAATCGAAGCTGAAAAAGAAAGATGACAAAATTGTAAAAAAGAAACTGATGACACCGTTAGGGACGGATCCGGCAAAATTTGTCAGCATATTTAAGAATCCTTTAGATGCTGATGTGATGATACTTGATAATGTTTCATTGAAATTCATCAGTAAATTTTGTACTGCTTCCCAGATATCTGGGTGTACATCACCCAATGTTGACTCAAGACTGGCAAACGCAGCAGTTAATGATGGTTCAAACTGAGTTTGATACAGATCAGGAATGCGGGTGATAAAATCTTTGGCAAACCCATACCCCTTAAAGCAAAGGTATGCTGCACAAGCGCCGATAGTTGCATAGAAAAGTATAAACACAACCACGGCACATAATTTATTCGGCAAATGCGTTCTTTTTATCAACGTGCGAATCATTGGCTGCAGCATAAATGCAATTGTAAATCCGACTATAAAGGGCATGATCCAATAAATAACATATCTTAAAAAAACATAAATTAAAAATAAAACGATTGCATAATAGAAGAAATGAATTATAAAAGCTCGTTGTTTTTCAAGATCCAAAATTATTCACCCCACTTTTCAAGTTTTTTCTTAATTACTTCAGCTGAATTACGGATGTTGCGCAGACGCTCAGAGACAATCTGGTTAGGGAATGCCTTGCTCAGACGCAGTTCGGTATAAGGCTGATGTGCCTGCATTGCTTTAAATTTAGCATTAACACGTTCCAATACTTGCTTTAAACGTTCATCTGCATCTGTACTGTCAAACATGGCTTGAAGCTGCACAGAAAGCGGTTCTTCGTCATTATAGCTGAAATCATGGATAGCCTGCCGCAATTCCAAAAGACAATCTTCAATCTCTGCAATATCTTTGTTCTTGCGCAGCTGAGCCTTAATTGTATTAAACAGATCATAGGCGAATAAGAAGAACAGAATGAGTGAAACCCATGCCTGATAATGCAGTGGAATTAAATTGATTAAATCACTCACTTCGGGATGCAGAACATAGATCACAAACAAAGACATAATCCCGAATAAGGCTGAGTTTAGTAAACATACACGACCGTTAATATTAAACTTATAATGTGAATAATCCCACCATTTTTTATTAAATAGCTTTTCCATTACAAAGCTTGTAACATATTCGAGCAGACTGGTCAGGAGCATGCCAAGAAAGAACACTAATACAGGATTATTCAGATATCCGTCCAAAAGTAAAGTAACTATCAAAGCGCCGAATCCGTAGATTGGACAATAAGGGCCGTATAAGAAGCCGCGGTTAATAAATTTTTTGGCTGGAATTGAGCAATAGATACACTCACAAATCCAACCTCCAAAACTGTAAATGAAAAAATATAGAAAATAATTTAAAGAAATTATTCAAGAACTTCACCTTCTTTCAGAACGTTATCGAAAAATTGATTCAATAGCTGTAATCCTTTTAGTACATAGCTTTGATCTTCTTGGCTGAATGCTTCCCATGACATCTGACACCGTTTTAGCATCAATGTATCAATAGAATTAATGATAGCAGCACTTTTCTCGGTCAAGGCCAACTGAACGACACGTTCATCATTGATACTGCGAACTTTTTTTAACAGTGCCTTTTTGTTCTAATTTTTTACAATAGGCGGACACATTGCCAGCATCCAATGCCATGACTTTAGCAAGCTTTCCCACGGTAATTTGTCGAACTTGCTGAACTTGACGTAATAATTGAAATTGAAGAAAGGTCAGGTTATATTTTCCCAGATAAGGATTTAATAATTCCTGCTGAGATTCATTGATCTGACGGCTTAATGTTTCAATCATTGTATGATAGGATAAAAAATCCATAGTGAACCTCCTTTATATGTATATTACATATTATATGTTTCACATATAAGAAGGTCAATGATTTGTTGCATAAACACAGTTTTACCTGTTTTATTTAAGTTTAATAGATAAATATAAGTAAATAAAAATACATCAAGGTGAAAGTATTTTTATACTAAATATACTTCATAATGATATATCGTTTATAGTATTGATTTAATAAATGAGTCATTCAACTGACAGCAAAATATTACCCCATAAAATGTTTATTTCGATTTTTGAGTGCGGATCACTAGAAAATTCATTTTGCTTCACATTCTAGCTTATTGATTTAAAAAAGACATGCCTTCACATGTCTTACTTTGAATATTATACGATACCTTGTGCCTGCATGGATTCCGCAACCTTTACGAAACCTGCAATATTGGCGCCGGCAACATAATTACCTTCAGCGCCAAACTCACGAGCTGTTTCATCAACTGTCTTAAAGATTGAAGTCATGATCGATTTAAGTTTGTCGTCAACCTCTTCAAAGGTCCAGCTGTAACGCATGGAATTCTGTGACATTTCTAAACCAGAGCAGGCAACACCGCCGGCATTGCTGGCCTTACCTGGCGCATAAAGCACGCCCTTTGACTGAAGCAGGTGAATCGCATCAGGTGTTGTCGCATATTTGCCCCCTCCGCAACTGCAAAACAGCCATTTTTAATCAATATCTCAGCACTTTCCTTATTCAGTTCATTCTGGGTAGCACATGGCAGAGCAATATCACAAGGAATTGTCCAAATTGCTGCACAGCCCTCCAAATATTCTGCATTCGGATGAGTTTCTAAATATTCTTTAATCCGTCCGCGGCGAACCTCTTTTATATCCTTTACCAAGGCTAAGTCAATACCATCAGCATCATGAATCACACCGTTTGAGTCAGACATAGCAACCACCTTAGCGCCTAACTGTGCAGCTTTTTCACACGCATAGATGGCAACATTGCCGCTGCCTGATACGAGTACCGTCTTACCTTCAAAACTTTTGCCGTTTTGTTTCAGCATTGCATCGACGAAATAGCACAAGCCATAACCGGTAGCTTGAGTACGAGCCAATGAACCGCCCCATTTTAAACCTTTACCGGTTAATGTACCGGTAAATTCATTTCGGATACGCTTATACTGCCCAAACAGATAACCGATTTCTCTTGCTCCGACGCCGATATCACCGGCAGGAACATCTGTATCCGGTCCAATATGACGATATAATTCGCTCATGAAGCTCTGACAGAAGCGCATTACTTCACCGTCTGATTTACCTTTAGGATCAAAATCACTGCCGCCTTTGCCGCCGCCGATTGGCAGGGTAGTGAGAGCATTTTTGAAAATCTGTTCAAAACCAAGGAATTTGATAATGCTTAAATTCACCGATGGATGAAAGCGCAAACCGCCTTTATAGGGTCCAATAGCAGAATTAAACTGCACACGGAATCCGCGGTTAACCTGCACGTTTCCTTGATCATCTACCAAGGAACCCTAAACAATATCTGACGTTCAGGTTCTATTAAGCGTTCCAGCAAGCTATCTTTTAATAGCTCGGGGCGTTTTTCTTCGACTAATTCCAATGATTCCAGCACTTCTTCAACAGCTTGCAGAAATTCCGGATCATTTGGATTGCGGGTGATAAGCAATGCTTTGGCTTTTTCTATTTGTTTCATAACGATACCTCCGATATAATCATTATAAACAGTTTTTGAAGAATGAAAAGAAAAAAATTATTTTCTGACAAAATTCTATCATTTTCATGAAAAGTATTCATTAGAATAAAGCTGGTGATAAAAATGACAGCTTCCGAATTAAAAATCAATCAGCGGGCAATGATCAGTAAACTTCATTTCAAGCTTAGTGATCGCCGCCGCTGTTTTAATATGGGAATCTATGAGGGTGTCAGCATTACGTTAATTAAGAAAGCTCCCTTTAAAGATCCCTATCTTTTTTCTGTCAACGGGAATGAAATCTGCATGCGTGAACAAGACGCAAAAAGAATTGAAGTGATTCTATCATGAATTATACCGTAGCCTTTGTAGGTAATCCCAACGTGGGTAAGAGCGCGTGGATCAATGCCCTCAGCAATGCGCATTTTCAAGTGGGTAACTGGCCGGGTGTAACCATTGAACGCAAAGAGGCTGTGATTGATTTTGCCGGTAACAGCTATCATCTGATTGATCTGCCCGGAGTTTACAGCCTTGATGAACAGACCAATGAGGAAGCGGTAACCAGCCGCTTTCTTGCGGAAGAAAAGATAGACTGCATTGTAAATGTTGTTGATGCCAGCAATCTTTCCCGTAATCTGATGCTGACTGTAAAGCTTAGAGAGCTGAATATCAGTATGGTTTTATTATTTAATTTTATGGATGAGGTAAAGAAGCAGAACATTGTAATTGATCAGCCGGCAATCAGTCATCGCTTAGGTTTGCCAATCTATGCCGGCAGCGCTTTTGATCATCAGCGTGAACCGTTGATGAAGCTGATCCAACAGGCGTGTCAGAATCAGTCCTTTTACCACCCTTTATTGGATGCGGAAAGTGACCGTTATTTTGTTTATTTGTTTGATTTAATTCATCAAGCGATGCCAAAGCTGGATGATCGTCAGGTAGCTCAATCTGTTTATGCGTGTTTTGAAGGCAAGGCACAAGTTTTGAAACAGCTGACCGATCAGGGACTGAAACTTGAAAGCTTGAATCAAATGACGATGGAACGGCTAGAGAAAAATCAGATCGAAGCTGTTGCTTCCTGTATGCGTTATGTGAGTCAGCATGATGAGAAACGTTATCACATGACACATAAAATTGATGCGGTGCTGTTGAATCGCTGGCTGTCCTATCCGCTGCTGATTTTATTCTTTGTTTTGCTGTTAATGATTGTTTTCAATGGTTCACGTCCCTATATTGATTTTATAAACCAGTTTTTTACTGAATTTCTCGCCAATTATATTCGCTTTTATTTTAATTTTCTGCCTGCTTCAATTCTCGACTTGATAATCAGCGGTGTGCTTGGCGGCGTGGGCGGAGTTTTATCCTTTCTGCCGCTGATGGCCTTATTGTTTTTCTTTCTCGGTATTTTGGAGGAAAGCGGATATATGGCCAGAGTAGCTTTTCTTTTAGATAAAGCCATGCGGGCCTTTCATCTTTCCGGCAAAGCCTTTTTGACATTGCTGATTGGTTTTGGCTGTAATGTGCCGGCAATTTATGCGACAAGAACACTGGATAATCAAAAACAGAAGGAATTGTGTGCGACGCTGATACCTTTTATGAGCTGCAGTGCCAGACTGCCTGTATATATGCTGTTTGCATCGGCATTTTTTCCTGATCATACAGGTGCAGCCATTATAACTGTAATTGGCTTCGGCATTTTAATGGCATTGATTTTGGCGCTTGTGGTAGCGCATTTTAAAGGTCATCAGGAAACGACAATTTTTTTACTTGAACTGCCCGTTTATCGTCTGCCGCGCTTATCGGTATTGCTGCAAAAGGTGGTGCGGGAAGTAAAGAGTTTTATCCATAAAGCATTTACGGCTGTCTTATTGACGATGATGCTGCTATGGGCGTTTAGCTATTTTCCTAACGGTGATGTGAGAACCTCCTACATCGCAGACTTCTCCCGTCATGCAGCTGTATTGTTTGAACCGCTTGGTTTTGGCACCAGCTGGGAAGCGGTCGCTTCCTTGCCGGCGGGAATCAGCGCCAAGGAAAGTGTGGTAGGCTTTTTGTCGCAATGCCTGCTGGATGAAGAGCCTGAAAGTACCGAACCTGAACTTAGCCGTGATTTGAAGGAACAGGGTAAACGGCTGCTGAATGCCGTGAAAGAAAGTACAATGCAGTTGTTTACGGTTGAAAAGCAGGCTGAGGATAAGGCGCTGAATACATCGGTTCAGCAACTATTCACCGATCGTTATGCACCGCTTAGAGCCTTTAGCTTTATGGTTTATATATGTCTGACAATACCTTGTGTCATGGCAATGAATGCATTATACCGGGAATATGGCTGGAAGCTGCTGCTGCGTTCGATCGTTATCATGCTGGTTGTGCCATATGTTGTCTGCCTGCTGCTTTTTCAGGGACTAAGTCTTTTGCTGTAAGGGTTTTAGATTGAAACAAAGGTTTAGCTGTGATAAACTTAAACCAGTTGTTGACACTGGAGGTAAAATCATGGATCAAAATGAAGTAACAAAGAAACTAGAAGTTTATCAGGAAGCCTTTAAATTATTTAATGGCATTCAGGATAATGCGGCTGAGCTCTTGATGGAATGCCAAATGAATTATACTGTTTTTCTTGACAACCACCCTGAATTTAAGCCATGCTTTGCTTATGCCGGTGCAACTATGTTTGTTGGCTTGTATCAGCTTTTTTGGAGCGCGCTGGTTATGTTGCCACGATTGACTGGAAAGCAACAGCGGTCTGTGCGTTTATGCGCTGGCTCGCTGCGGTCTGCCGGAAGTTGAATACCGCAAGCTTGATTTAGATGCGTTAGCGCCTTATGATACACAGGCAATTCTGGCTCGCATCGGTTTGCAGCTGGCAGACAGCGATGTACGCCTGTTTCAGATTGCTCCTGAATTTGATGATGTTTTTGTAGCCGGAATCGCACCTGCCAATGCCATACCGGCATTGATTCAAACAGCCGGTAAGGCAGGGATACATATTGTCTGTATCGATCAGACTTATATCAATGAAAAGAAGATCGATCTTGATCAACGCTGTGATAGGGCCGATCGATTGGGCATAGATGCAATTTATCAAAAGGAAGAAAACAATGAAAAACATTATCTGTTTTCAGATGTCCGCTACTCAGAAACCGGCCGTATTCAATTTGAAAAACACCTTTTGGAGAGCGTTTGAGTCCTGAATGGCTGCATGCTGTACTGGCTGAACAGCCGGAGCTGTTGAAGGCATATCATGATGGCAAGGCAGAAGTTGTTTTAAGCGTTGTCTATGATCCCAATGAAAAGCCTTTGATCTTTAATGATCCTTATACGCGTTTTCATCAATAACCAATGAACACTTCTCATTCGGAAGTGTTTTTCTTTTATGGAAAGTTGGATGACAATCAATTAAGGGTATGCTACAATGCCATTAAGTCAGGTTTACGCAGGAGGCATTTATGAAATCATATACATTAACCAAACAGCAGGCGCGCACTTTTTTGTTATTAAAGCACGGTCTGATCGGCGCTTACCGATTTAAAGGCAAAGATGGGATTATAGATTTTATCAAACAAGCTGGCTGCATACAATATGATCCGATTGATGTCTGCGGACGCAGCCCTGAATTAGTTTTGTTATCAAGAATCAAGGGTTATAAAAAACAGATGCTTTATGATTTGCTTTATAAAGAACGCAAGTTAATTGATTATTTTGATAAAAATCTGGCTATCTTTTTAACTGAGGACTGGAACTATTTCTATTCTGAGCGTCAGCGGCATCGGGAAAAAATTATGCGCAGCCTGAGATTTTAGAAGCATGTGATAAAATAAAAGCTGAAATTGATCGGCGGGGAGCTGTTTGTGCCAATGATTTAAAGATGAATGAAAAGGTTGACTGGTATTGGAGTAAGACATCACTGGCCAGAGCGGCCCTCGAACATCTGTATTTTATAGGTGATCTTTGTATTCATCATAAGCGGGGCATTCTGAAATACTATGATTTAAGCAGTCGCTGTCTGCCGATGTCATTGCTTAGTGAACATGCTCCATTTAATTCCGAGTATGAGCGTCATAAATGGCTGGTGCTGCGGCGGATCTATTCTGTGGGAATGATGTGGAATCGGGCCAGTGATGCTTGGCTTGGAATTTATGACTTAAAGGCACTTGAACGCAGTCAGATCTTTAATGAACTTCTAAAAGAAGAGCAATTGATTGAACTGCGAATTCAGAATATGGAGACTTGCTACTGCGGGGCTGAGGATGCTGATTTGATTGAATATGTGCTGAAGTCACCGCGTTTGCGAAAACGCTGTGAATTTATTGCGCCTTTGGATAATCTGCTGTGGGATCGCAAGCTGATTCATGCACTGTTTGATTTTAATTATAAATGGGAAATCTACACACCTCAGGCGGATCGCAAATATGGCTATTATGTCCTGCCAATTCTTTACGGTATTGATTTTGTTGGCCGTATTGAAGCGGTATATGATAAAGCAAAACAAGAGCTTACAGTTCGTCACATCTGGTTTGAACCCAATATTCACGATACCCCGGCGCTTCAAGCAGTGATTCAAAAGCAAGTGAGCTTGCTGACACAGTTTAACCAACAGATAGTAATCGAATTATAAAGATAAGAAAGCGGAGGAAAAAGTATGGGATTATTTAAACGATTCAAAAAGGCAGCGCTCAAATCGATACGCAGCTGTATACAGAAGCTGAAGTAAACGAATTGGAAGCTTATATCAATCAGCATTTCGGCGAATTTGACCAAGTCTTTCATGAGCTTGTATCACCGGATATTCATGTCGATATAGCAATTATTCCACCAAACGCTGATAGAAATTATTATCGGCTCATCACGATGGGAATGGGGGCACATCGCATGAATGTTCCTTCAGCCCTTGATGAATATGAATTATATTATGCCGAACTGATGATTGATTTACCGCCGGAATGGCTTGTTCAGGATGATGATGAAAATAATTACTGGCCGATTCGCTGGCTGAAAATCCTGGCGCGCCTGCCAATTGATTCAGATACTTGGCTGGGTTATGGGCACACGATAGCGCTGGTGAAAATCATGAAACCTTATCGGATAACAATCAGTTTGAAGGTGTTGGCTTGATCAACGCAATGGATGAAAACGGGAAAGAGGCTGTTTTAAGAATGAAAAATAAAAAACTGGTTCATTTTTACCGTCTGATTCCGCTTTATGGCGCTGAAATGGATTTTAAACAGCAATATGAAGATATCGAACCTTTATTGAAACGCTTTGATACAGCGGATCAATCGCATATCGTAAATATTCATCGTAAAAATTATGGATTGTTGTCCATGAAATAATTTCTAAGAAATACATATAAAAAATACGCAGCTGAGGATCACTTTTTCTCAGCTTTCATTTACTGATTTTTGCCAATTAAAAGTTAGGGTGCCATTTATTTTAATCCTTAATTTCATGAAAGAAACAAGTTTTTAGCTTTATAGATATCGCGAATAAGCCATGGAATCATGCTATTAAAATGCAATTGAGTGAAAATAGTAACTTCGGTAATCACATATATTCATGCCGATTTCTTCACATAATATGTTAAAATATTAAATGATCTTTAATTATGATTGCTGAGGTGTAAATGATGAAAAAGAAATTATATGGCGAGATCATGGCTTGTTTTATTTCTTTTATGCAATGCTTTTATCTTTAGATGTATGACAGAATTATTTAGGCTTTCTTTTATCAAACATATTGAACCGTTTCTAGGACTGCGGATGAATTTGATTTTCTTAATCCTGGGTGCTGTTTTTATGTGTGTGGATACGACAATAAATATAGTAAGAAAATGTTTGATATTCCATTTATGCTCATTATTTGCTTTTTCCTGTGTATAGCGGTATGTTTTTGAAATCATGTATGACATATGTGAGATTAAGGAAAAATAAGCATGAACAACAAATGGGGTATTAGGATCATTATATAAGGATAAGGGGTGCTGGTTATGAAAGTGAATGATTTTTCAAAACGTTTAGGTATCGGCAGCAGCAAGGTGCGTTATTATGACCGCATTGGTTTAATTAAGGGCGGCCGCTGCGAAGCGAATAATTATCGTGATTTTACTGATCTTGATGCGTTGAATATTTATCATGCTCAGATGCTGAGGAGCTTTGATATGAGTGTTCAGGAGTCCTTGGCAGCTAAACAGAAGGGACTGACACAGATCAGCAGCTGGGTTGAGGAGCATGCGTTGGAGCTTGAAGAATTAATTCGTCAGGAGGAGATGCGGCTTTTTCGTTTGCGGGAAATGCAGGATTATTTCACAATGATTCAAGAATCAAGAAGCTTGCTTACAGAACATTTGCTTGATGATAATTACAATGTTTTTAATTTCGGCAGCTGTGCGAAACCGGACGCAGTAACCGTAAAGGCGATTGAACAGCTTGCGGAGCGATGCCGTTTTCTTACATTGCAATTAAAGTATCAAAAGCGAGCTTATTTGATGATCAGCAGCCATTGGCGGTCAGCATTGGGCTTGGTATTTTAGAGCGTAATCGTAAAAAGCTGGGTTTAGAGCTGCCAGCGGAGATTGAGAAGACAAGAAGCCGCAAAATCTTGCAGATTTTGATTTTGAGCGCTGACCCTTTTCATCTGCAAAGACATGAGCTGGCACCCTTGCTAGAAGAAGTTAAACGCCGCGGGATCGCTGTAACAGATGATATTGTGGGCAGAATTTATATCAGCTATCAGGAGAATGGCACTTTTATACATGGTATTGGCTTAAGTGTTCCTATCGATAATGAAAAATAAATCATTCACAATTCCCTTGACCTGTTAGCGGCTAACAGGTTTAAAATACAATTATTCCAAAGGGAGGAATAGAAATGAAAAAGTTACTGCTTTCTGTAACACTGGCTTTAGGCATGGTTGTCAGCCTAGCCGGATGTTCCAACACAACAGGCAATGAAACGAAGGATAATACTTCGATTTCAGGTGTGTTTACTGGTACTTCTACCGGTATGCAAGGTCCTGTTACGGTTGAAATGACAATCGAAGAAGGTAAGATTACCAAGGTTGAATTGACTGAATGTCATGAAACTGCCGGTCTTGCCGATGTTGCTCTTGAGCGTATTCCTGCACAGATCGTCGAACATCAGACAACGACATTGGATACTGTGACAGGTGCTACACTGGCGAGCAACGCGATTATGCGGGCAGCAAATGAAGCAGCTAAGGCAGCTGGTTTAGATACTGATGCACTGGCTGCCAATGCTTACCACGCACAAGCGGGTGAAGATGAAACATGGAGTGCTGACGTTGTTGTTGTCGGCGGCGGCGGTGCGGTTTAAGTGCAGCAATTTCTGCGGCACAGCAGGGTGCTAAGGTTATCCTTGTTGAAAAAAGCTCATTCTTGGGCGGTGACACAATGATGGCCGGCGGTGCTTTCAATGCGGTTGATACAGTTGCTCAAGGCGAACGTGTATTATCTGAAGCACAAAAGCATACAATGGATTCTTATCTTGAATTATCAGCAAGTGATGAAGCTCTGCATTTTGATCAGTTCCCAGAATGGGCTGAAGTGCTGACTCAGCTGCAAAGCGATATCAATGATTTCTATGCAGCGAATGCCGGCAAGACAGCGGGTGTTGATATGCCTGGTTTTGACAGCATCTCATTACATATGTGGCATATTTATGTCGGCGGTCTGCGTCAGATGAATGACGGCACATGGATTGCTTCTGACATTGATTTAGCTCGCACATTAGCGGAAAGCGCTCTTGATTCTTATGATTGGGCAGGTTCATTAGGTGTAGGTACTGCATCTCATGAAGGAGCCGGTGAAACACTGTATACGGTATTAGGCGCAATGTGGCCAAGAACGCATGCTTACACAGCCGGTGTTCCTATGATTCAGGTATTAAAGGATGCAGCTGAAGCTGAGGGGGTTACTATTTATACAGAAACTGAAGCAACTAAACTACTGACTGATGAAAATGGCAAGGTGAACGGTATTGAAGCTGAAAAAGCCGATGGTACTAAGATTACGATCGATGCTGCGAATGGTGTTGTACTTGCCAGCGGCGGTTATTGCGCAAATCCTAAGATGGTTAAAGAATATGATAATTATTGGGGTGATGATCTGACAGATCATACATTGACTACCAATGTCGGCACAAATACTGGTGACGGTATTGTCATGGCAATGGAAATCGGTGCGGCAACTGTTGATTTAGGTGTATCTCAGCTGATGCCTTCATCTTCACCAATTAAGGGTACTATGACAGACGGTATCTGGGCCGATGCTTCAGAACAAATTTGGATTGACGGCAGCGGCAAACGTTTTGTTAACGAATATGCTGAACGTGACGTTTTAGCGAAGGCTTCACTTGAATTAGATAACGGTATTTTCTATATCATTTATGCAGGCAGCGGCACACAGGAAGCTGATGGCTTATGCAAGGGTACAACACTGGATGCCGGTCTGTTTGGTACAACTGTTCAATCAATGGTTGACAATGGACATGTATGGTATGGTTCTACATTAGCTGAATTGGCTGAGGCTACGAAGAATGCAGCCGGTGGTGCAACTCCGGCATTCACTGAAGAACAGCTGCGTGAAGTAATTGAAACTTATAACAGTTATGTAGCAAATCAAAGTGATCCTGATTTCGGTAAGGAAGTATTAGCAGGGGCTATCGATCTTGAAGCGATTGAAAATGATCCAAGTGTCGGTATCGTTATCTCTCCTCGTAAGGCATCTCTGCATCATACAATGGGCGGCGTTGCAATCAATACAAGCGCTGAAGTATTAAATGAAGAAGGCAATGTCATCGAAGGCTTATGGCTGCCGGTGAAGTTACAGGCGGCGTTCATGCGGGTAACCGTTTGGGCGGCAATGCAATTGCTGATATCTTCACATTTGGTCAGATTGCCGGTGAGAATGCCGGTGCTGCAAAATAGCATATGAAATAAACCTCTCTGTCATGGAGAGGTTTTCTTATGCTTGACAGTTAAGCTGATTTAGCTTAATATTAAGGAAAAGTGACTGAGCCTGAAACTAATGCAAAAAAATGTTGACTTTAATTATCAGCTCATGTATACTTAACAAGTAAAGATTACGTGGAAAGTAGAAGCACCCCTTCTCACCTGATGGCTGAAGTCATAGGTCAATGCGACGAACGATCAAAAGAGATCAATGTTGATAGCGGGTGCAGACTGTACCCGCTTTTCTTTTGTACACTAAAATGGAGGTGTCGGTTATTAATAAAAAAGTGATTCCCAATAATGTGAACGATGATTTAGTTAATGAGAAGATCAAATTTAAAGAAGTTCTGGTTATTGGCCCTGATGGTGAACAACTTGGAATTAAACTACGTCGTGAAGCATTAGAAATAGCTTATGACAAGGAATTAGATTTGCTATGTGTTTCGCCTAATTCTGTTCCGCCGGTTTGTAAGATTGTAAACTATGGTCGTTACCGTTTCGAACAACAGAAGAAGACTAAAGAAGCAAAGAAAAAACAGCATGTTACAGAAGTAAAACCTTTACGTCTGTCACCGGTTATTGACAAACATGACTTTGAAACCAAACTGCGTCAGGCACGCGGCTGGCTGGAAGACGGCATGAAGGTCAAGATTGACATGCGTTTCCGCGGCCGTCTAATTACGCGTCTAGAAGTTGGTAAAAAGATCATGGACAGCTTTGTAGAAGAATGTCAGGATATTGCCAATATCGAAAAGAAGCCATTGCTGGAAGGAAACACAATGTCAACCGTATTGGCACCGAAAAAGAAATAAATACTAGGAGGGTTATTGATATGCCAAAAATGAAAACACACAGAGGACTTGCAAAACGTGTAAAAATGACAGGTTCCGGTAAATTGAAAAGAAGTCATGCTTTTACATCTCACCGTTTCCACGGAAAAACTAAAAAGCAAAGACGTCAATTAGCTAAGTCAGGATTGATCAACAAGACTGATTACAAGCGCATTAAGTTAATGCTGATTAAATAAGGTAAATAGGAGGAATAAAAGATGGCAAGAGTTAAAGGCGGAATCGTATCACGCAACAGAAGAAAAAGAACATTAAAATTAGCTAAGGGCTATTTTGGTTCAAAACATTTATTATACAGAACTGCACATGAACAGGTAATGCGTTCACTGCGCTATGCATACAGAGACAGAAAACAATTGAAGCGTGAAATGCGTAAATTATGGATTGCACGTATCAATGCTGGTGCTCGTTTAAATGATATGAGCTATTCTACATTAATGCATGGTTTAAAAGTGGCTGGTATCACAATCAACCGTAAGATGCTTTCTGAAATCGCTATTCATGATCCTAAGGGATTCACAGCAATCTGCGATAAAGCTAAAAAAGCATTAGAAAAATAAATCCTTTAACCTCTGAGCAATCAGAGGTTTTTTCTTTATGGCAAATGATAAATTTTATAACTGCGTCAACTTTTTAGCCAACTATTTCAGAACGTGGTATAATATTTATAACGAAGAGGTTCAAAACCATGAATGGAGGAAGATTTATGGACAAAAAGATCATTATTACGATTGCCAGAGAATATGGCAGCGGCGGCCGTGAGATTGGCAAAAAATCGCCGATAAGCTGAAAATTCCTTTTTATGATAAAGAATTGATTACGATGGCAGCCAAAGAGAGCGGCTTCAAGCAAGAAATATTCGAAAAGAATGACGAGCAGGTAGATTACAGCAATAATTATTTAACTGCCATCGGTTATGTGCTGGGTTCACCGATAGCCGGTTTAACGGATATTTCGATGAATGATGAACTGCATCAGATTCAGGCGAATGTAATCCGTCAGATGGCAGAGAAGGGCAGCTGTGTGATTGTTGGCCGCTGTGCAAATTATGTGCTGCGCAATGATCCGTCACTGGTATCCTTGTTTATTACCGGTAAAACTGAAGACAAGGTCTTACGGGTTGTGAATGATTATCATACGGCGTCTTTGGAGGATGCGGAAAAGCTGATGGAAAAAACGGATAAACGCCGCGGTAATTATTATAATTATTATACGAATCAGGATTGGAAGGATGCTCAGCATTATGATTTATGTGTAAACAGCTCTGTGTTGGGAATCGATAAGACTGTGGATTTGATTTGTGAGTTCATTAATTTAAAAGCATAAAATAATGAGAACAGGCTGATTTTATGGCCTGTTTTTTTTATCGAGTTGGTTGAATCTGTAATGTAAGCGGTTTATAAGAAAGTTTTTTCATAAATTTACTGAAAGAGTTGACAAATGCTTCACTTCAGCATAAGATAGGAACATACAAAAACGTATAGAGGCAGCGATGCATCAGAGTAATCAGCAGAGTCGGCGGACTGTGAAGCTGGTGAAAGGTAACCATCGCCGAAAGAGAGCTTTGGCAAAGGCTCGTCTTGGGTTATAGGGAATACCTATAACACTCCTTCAGAAATGAAGAGGAGCTATTAGTACTCGATCGGTAATTAGAGTCGTGCTAATAGCGCGGCTTTTGTATTTTAGAAAGAGGGACAAAACATGAAAAAATTATTAAGCGTATTTATGGCAGCAATGCTGCTGGCTGGCTGCAGCTCAACACCGGCAGACAACAATCAGGGAGATACAAAAGATACCTTTACCGTCGGTATGGAATGTAACTATGCACCATTCAACTGGACAGATCCTGAGGCCAGCGATTTCAATGTCGCAATCAGCGACGGCGGTTATTGTGATGGCTATGATGTTCAGATCGCCAAAGCGGTGGCAGAGAACTTAGGCAAAGAATTAGTGATTGCTAAGCTGGATTGGGATGCACTTGAACCATCATTAAATTCCGGTATCATTGATGCGATTATCGCCGGTATGACAGATACTGAAGAACGCCGTCAGAATGCTGATTTCACAGAACCTTATTATCAGTCACAGATGGTTATGGTTGTCTTGAAGGATGGCGCTTATGCGAATGCATCAACACTTGACGACTTTGCCGGCTCAACGATTCTTGGCCAGATGAATACAATGTATGATACAGTTATCGATCAAATCAAAGATGTTAAGCATGCGACACCGTTAGAATCATATCCATATATGATCATGTCATTATTAAATGGTGAGGTTGACGGTATTACTGCTGAAACACCGGTAGGGCAAGGCGCCGTAGCAGCACATCCTGAACTTGCATTGGTTGAATTTGATGAAGGCAAGGGCTTCAATATTGATTTAAGTGATACAGCCGTATCCGTTGCAGTTAAAAAAGGCAATACTGAATTACTTGAAGCAATTCAAAAAGCATTAGATGGTATCAGTGAAGAAGATCGTTCATTGATGATGGAAGCAGCTACAACACGTCAGCCTGCTAACGAATAAAATAGAAGAAGGACGGTACGAATATGAATTTGATAGAAGTTATATCAGTGACTAACCCAAATATGATCGTTGATGCCTGGAATGTATTTATCAAATATAAATCATTGCTTCTCATCGGTGTAAGAAATACACTGATCGTTGCGTTGATTGGTACGCTGGTGGGTTTGCTGATCGGGTTAGTGATTGGCGCCATTCGTGCCGTAACTCAGAATAAAGAGGCAAGTGATTCTGCTTTTACAAGGATTATTAAAAAATCGGTTATCTGATTACCAGTATTTATGTATCGATCTTCCGCGGTACGCCGATGATGGTACAGGCAATGTTTTTGTTTTATGCGCTGAAACCCATTTTGAATTGGAATGCGATCAGCGCGGCCTGTGTGATTATTTCAATCAATACCGGTGCGTATATGGCAGAAATTATCCGTTCTGGAATTCAATCTGTGGACCGCGGACAAAGTGAAGCCGCCCGTTCAATCGGTATGACATCGATTCAGACGATGCGTTATGTCATTCTGCCGCAGGCCATTAAGAACGCGTTCCCGTCAATCGGCAATGAGTTTATCGTTAATATTAAGGACAGCAGTGTTCTGTCAGTGATCGGTTTCTCAGAATTATTCTGGCAGGCAAAAAGTATTGCCGGTTCAACGTTCTCATCAAGTGAGCCATTCTTAGTCGTTGCGGTGATGTATTTTATTCTGACTTACGCGACAGCCATGCTTCTGAATTATTTTGAAGGCCGCATTAATCATACTAAATCAAGTTTCCCGGCGTCTCAGACTGTGGAAGATTCAACATACTAGGAGGTTGTCAAATGGAAAATATTATCGAAGTCAATCATTTACGCAAAAGCTTTGGCAGCCTTGAGGTATTAAAGGATATTAACTTTAATGTTGAAAAGGGGGAGGTAGTTACCGTCATCGGTTCTTCCGGTTCCGGTAAGTCAACGATGCTGCGCTGCATCAATCTGCTTGAGACACCGGACAGCGGTGAAATCCTGGTAAATGGCGCGAATGTCATGGAGGGGGATATCAATAAGCACCGCAGTGAGGTGGGAATGGTTTTCCAATCCTTTAATTTATTTAATAATTATACCGTGCTTGATAACTGTGTGCTGGGTCAGACTAAGGTCTTGAAGCGTTCGCATAAGGAAGCGGTTGATAAGGCGCATCAGTATCTGAAAAAGGTCGGCATGGATGAATTTGCGGATAAACCCAGTACATTATTATCTGGCGGTCAGAAGCAGCGTGTCGCGATTGCCCGTGCTTTATGTATGGATTGTGTCGTACTGCTGTTTGACGAACCAACCAGCGCGCTTGATCCGGTAACGGTCGGTGAGGTGCTTGATGTTATGAAGCAGCTGGCTGATGAAGGCCTGACCATGGTTGTGGTTACTCATGAAATGGGATTTGCCAGAGATGTCAGTGACCGTGTCGTATTCATGGAAAATGGTGTTATTGTAGAAGAAGGCAAGCCTGAGGATATTTTCACGGCGCCTAAGAGTGAAAGCCTGCAGCGTTTTTTAGGCCGCTATATTAATCAAAATTAAGATGCTCCGGCATCTTTTTTTCAATGGAAAGCGTGCTAGAATGGATGAAGATAGTTGGAGGAGCTTATGAAAATGGAAGTAAACAGAGATTTGATTATCGATATTACACGGGATTTTATTAATACACCATCACCGGTGAGCTATTATGATGAAATTCATCAGCTGCTTGAAAAAACTGCGGCACGATTTGGCTGTGAGGTCAGCTATGACCGCAAGCGAACGGCTTACATCACCTTAGCGGGCGAGGACGATTCAAAATGTGTTTGTATCGGGGCGCATTTGGATACACTGGGCATGATGGTACGCCAGATTAACCGTGATGGAACGATTATGACAAGAGCTTTAGGCGGTGTCAGCTATGCCAGCTTGGAGGGCGAGACTGTCATTGTACATACCCGTAATGGTCAAAAATACAGCGGCTTGATGATGTGCAAATCACATTCTGTTCATGTCTTTGATGATGCCCGTACTGTTGAGCGTGATGAAAACAGCATGATGGTCATTCTTGATGAAGAAGTAAGCAGTGATGAAGAAGTCTATGCGTTAGGCATTGAGCATGGTGATATCATATCGGTAGAACCGCGTTTTCAGCTGAGTGCTTCAGGTTATATCAAAAGCCGCTACATTGATGATAAAGCTGCGGTCGGAGCAGTGTTTGGAATGCTGGAGTATCTTAAACAGCATCATTTAAAACCTAAGTATAAGACTTATTGGCATTCCCCATTTATGAGGAAATCAACCATGGCGGTGCTTATGTGCCTGCGGAAGTGAGTGAATATGTAGTCATTGATATCGGTTTGATCGGCCCGGATTATCACGGCAGTGAACATAAAGTTTCCATTTGTGCCAAGGATGCTTTTTCACCTTATGACCGCGGTTTAACTACTAAAATTATAGAACAGGCCAAAAAGGCTGAAGTAGATTATTGTGTTGATATTTTTTACCGCTATGGCACCGATGCGAATGCGGCAATCCGTGCCGGTAATAATCTATATGCGGCAGCGTTCGGCATGGGCTGTCTTTGCTCACACGGGATGGAGCGCACCCACATTAAAGCTCTTGAGGAAACAACAAAATTATTGATCGCTTATGTATTAGATCTATAGGAAAAGAAGGACCGCATCTAAATTTTGCGATCCTTTTATGATTTATTAGCGGTTAGAGCATGTAAGGCTTGGTATTTATCCTCTGCAATATCCAGATAAACTTGTTCATGACGTGATTCAGCCATCATCATAGCCCAAGTACACCAAAGGACATCTTCAAAGATTTCCCATTCTTTCAGCTGATTTAAAAGCAAATTATCAGGTTGGGTGTTAAAGTAAGCAAGATAAAAACGCTGCCGCAGCTCTTTATCAAAAATTGATTTTCACTGAGAAATGAAATGACATCAAAAAGCGGATCATTCATGGCTGCATATTCATAATCAATCAAATAAAGCCGTTCTTTAGAAAATAAGAGGTTGCCGCTGACCAAATCATTGTGACAAAGCACCTGATGCTGATTCCGATCGGCAATCTCACGCATCCTTGCCTCATAACAGGTTAAATCATAGATTGGCTTCTTCACATGAGCTTTATATTGCTGATAGCGCTCATAGGGATTGAAGGCATAAGGGCAATGCAGATCTGCCTGATGAAATTTTCTGAGCAGCCGGCCGACCTGTTCGATTTTATTTTGAACAGTACAGGGTTCATATTCCTGACAGTCAGGAATGAATTCAGTAATCTTGATGCCGCTTTTTTCATCGTAATAAATAATAGGCACATCAAAGTCCAGACTTTGAATGGCCCGTAATGCGGCTGTTTCATGGCTTCGGCTTACTACCTGTTCGTTATCGGCACGGGGAACCCTGACAATATAAGCCTGTTTTTTGTTTCGGCATAGTAATTATGGTTGGTCAATCCTTTTTCATATCGCTCAAAGCGAACTAATTCGCCAAGAATTTGTTCAATCGTATTTTTAAGTTTCATAAAATCACCTGTACCAATGATAGCATATTTGACTGAATTTTAGTATAATAGGGCGTAGAGAATTGAAGAAGGTGAAGTTATGAAGGTCGTGCTGACAACTTTAAATGCAAAATATATCCATAAGAATTTAGCTCTGCGCTGGCTTTATGTAACCTCGCCGATCAAAGAGCAGGTCGTATTAAAAGAATTTACCATTAAGGATGCTCATGAAAAGGTGCTTGATTGGCTGATTGCGCAAAAGGCAGATGTTTACTGCTTTAGCTGTTATATTTGGAATATTAAACAAACCCGGCTCTTGATCAAGGAGTTGAAGCAGCATCATCCATGTACGGTTTTAGTAGGCGGTCCTGAAGTGACTTTTGAATCAGAGTCGCTGCTTCAGGAGGGCGTTGATGCCATTAGTATCGGTGAGGGAGAATTGAGTGTCTGGGAATATATTCAATCCTTAATCGATCAAAATCCGCATCCTATTTTAGGGATAAATACATTGGCTTATCCTGATACGACCTATGCTTACAGTGATCTGAATTTCAATGAAGCATGTGAGAGTCCTTATTTTCTTCCTTTTGATGAAGTGGATATGGATAAACGTTATTTATATTTTGAAACCAGCCGCGGCTGTCCGTATGGCTGTGAATATTGTCTTAGCTCAACGGATAAGCGGGTACGTCAGTTTTCAGAGGCTTATATCTTTAAAGAGCTTGCGAAGATCAGTCAAAGCAGGGTACGTCAGGTAAAATTTCTTGACCGCACCTTTAATACCGATCCTAAACGGGCATTGCGGATTGCCCGCTACATCAATCAGCATTGTACAGGGCAAATCTTTCAGTTTGAGGTTGTAGCGGAAACCTTGAGTGAGGAGCTGCTGGCATTCTTCACTAATGAGGCAGATAAAAGCCGTTTTCGCTTTGAGGTAGGTGTTCAGTCATTTAATGGCAATACATTAAAGGCAGTAGGCAGGATTCAGAACAATGAACGGCTGAAGGAAGTCATTCATCGCATGCGTGAGGCAGGTCTTATTCTTCATGTAGACTTGATTGCCGGTCTGCCTTATGAAGGCTTAGCATCCTTTAATGCTTCTTTTAATGAATTGTTCTCCTTAAAAGCGAGTGAACTTCAATTAGGAATCTTGAAGCTGCTTAAAGGAACCGGCCTGAAACGAAAAGCTGAATTCTATGATTTTGATTATGACAGCGATCCGCCATATGAGATTTTATCGACGAAGTGGCTCAGCAAAGAAGAACTTCGCGTAATCAACCATACAGCTTGGCAGTTGAGAAATTTTGGAACAGCGGTAAATGCCGCACTGCCATCGATACTTTCTTAAAGCTAAAGCTAAGAGCGAACGCATTCAGCTTATTTATGGCTTTAGGTCAGCGCTTAGCTGAATACGAACGGCGCTATCATGACCATGATTTGTTTCTGATTCTGAAACAGGAACTGAGTGATTGTGATGAAAGACTTGTGGAGGCTGTCTTAATGAGTGATTATATGCGTTTGTTTAAACAAAAGCCGAAACGATGGAACACGTATCGTGTTGATCATGAAACAATGAAGCAATGTTTTCAGCTGCTGATCGATGCTCATGAAAGCACCCAGAATGAGCTATACCATTATGGCTGTGCGGAGTATGCGTATTCAGAGGGGATCTGTTACCAAGTATGTGTATATAATGCCAGTCAGACTTATCCAAAGCGCTGGCTGATTAAAGAAAAGGAAAGGATTGAGAAAATATGAAAGAAATATTAATTGCCACAAGCAATCTGCATAAGGTTGAGGAATTTAAGAAAATGTTAGAACCGTTAGGTTATACGATCAAAAGCTGTCTGGATCTTGATGAACCGGTAGAAATCGATGAAACCGGAACAACTTTTGAAGAGAATTCTTTAATAAAGGCACGGACGCTTCATGAGATGTTTCATACCGCGGTTATGGCTGATGATTCCGGATTAGCGGTTGATGCGATGGATGGAGCACCCGGTGTATACAGTGCGCGTTTCATGGGGCATGATACGAGCTATACAGTAAAAACAATGCGATCATTGAAGCGGTAAAAGGAAAGCCGCGCGGGGCACAGTTTGTCTGCGCGATTGCTTATGTCGAAGAAGATGGCACTGAGCATGTGTTTAAAGGCGAAGTCTTGGGTGAAATCGCGGAAACAATTATCGGTGAGCATGGTTTTGGCTATGATCCGATTTTCTATTATCCGCCTTACGGCACAACCTTGGCAAATGTGAGCGATGAAATGAAAAATGCAGTATCACACCGCGGCCGCGCATTGAAACAATGTGTGGAATATCTTGAAGGAGGCAGATAAAATGATTCATGTAGTTTTATATGAGCCGGAAATTCCTCAGAATACCGGTAATATGATGCGTACATGCATGGCAGCCGGCTGTAAGCTGCATCTGATCGAACCCCTAGGCTTTTCACTTGATGAACAGCATCTGCGCCGTGCCGGCATGGATTACATCAGTGAATTAGATTATGAAATTCATCCGTCATGGAATGATTTTGTCAGTAAAACCCCGCTGAGCATTATTATTATCTGACCCGCTATGGAAAGAAGGCCCCATCGCAGTTTGACTTTACCGAATGCAAGGGTGATCTGTATTTTATCTTAGGGAAGGAAAGCACCGGTATTCCTAAATCTATTTTAAGCAAGGATCTGGATCATTGCATGCGTTTGCCGATGAAGGCCAGCGCCCGTTCGCTGAATCTGTCCAACTGCGCGGCAATCATCGTTTATGAAGCACTTCGCCAGCTTGATTATCCAGGTCTGAGCCGGGTTGAAGCAATTAAAGGTGAAGATTGGATCTATGAATAGGATCGATGCCTTATTAAATACCCGTGCAAAACGCAGCTGTCTGTTTTCACTTATACTTTTATGGCCTTTTATGTTTTATTACAGCGCTGCATCTTTATTTAGGAATGGTGGTCATTAAAGCGGCAACTTATGAACAGATCGTATCGTTATTGAATATGAAAATCGTTCAGCTGGCTTTTTTGGGACGAATGGTGCTTAATTTTATCTCAACAACATCAATTTCACTTTTACCGATGCTGTCAACCTTTTTCCGTTCATTATATTTATATGAAATTTTATTCTTTTTATTTTCGATGATCGTTATTTTCAGTCATGCCAAAACGCGGCTTGAAAAGAGTCTGAAAAAGATGACTTGTCTGAATTTGTGTGTCTTTTTGCTGATTTGTGTGCTGTTTGCGATCACAGCGATGATGGCGATGAAGTCCGGCTCTTTATTTTCAGGCTTCTCATTGATTCACTTATTTGGCTATGTATTAATTGCTGCCAATGGTCTCTTATTGATTCTGAATGGCTTTGCGTTTTGTCAGATTCTGCTGATTGATTATCCTCAGGCGATGGCTTATGATGTCATCGAGGAAATCCAGTGAATACCTTAAAACGGGCGGCTTTCGGCTTGTTTTGTCTGCTTCTTTTAGCTGGCAGCATCGTGCTCGCGGTATGGATCGTACGTCCGCAGTGGCTGCAGCTAAAGCCGGATGAAAAGGTTGAAGCGGATCATGAACCGGAACCTGAACCAATAAAGCCGGCTGAACCTAGTGAACCGGTGATTGTGAAAACCCGTGCTGAGGAACTGCTTTCAGAAATGAGCCTGGAAGAAAAAATCGGACAGATCTTTTTTATCCGCTGTCCGCTTGATGAAGAGCTTGATACCGTAATGGAATTGCAGCCGGGCGGTGTGATTTTGTTTGGCAGAGACTTGGATGGCAAAACCAGTCAGGAAGTGATTGATAAGAATACGCTGCTGCAGTCTATGAGCAAGCTTCCCTTACTGATAGGTGTTGATGAGGAGGGCGGTATTGTTAATCGTGTATCCTGGAATCCGGCCTTAGTACCGTCTCCTTTTCCAAGCCCGCAGGCATTATATAATGAAGGCGGTCTGGCGGAGGTCAGTCAAGATGCCAAAACCAAGAGCAGCTATCTGCTGGCGCTTGGCATCAATGTAAATCTGGCACCGGTAGCGATGTGACTGATAATCCTGAGGACTATATGTATCCGCGGACGGTTGGCTTAGACAGTGAGGGGACAGCTGCTTATGTGGCGGCGGTTGTTGATGCGATGAATGAGATGCAAATCGGTTCCTGTCTGAAACATTTTCCCGGTTACGGCAATAATATTGATACCCATGAAGATATTGCTGTAGATGAACGGGCACAGGAAGTTTTTTATAATCAGGATTTTATCCCCTTTAAAGCCGGTATTGAACATCAGGTGCCGGCCATCTTAGTCGCTCATAACATTGTTACCTGTTTTGATGATGTGCCGGCTTCTTTATCGCTGACGATCCATAACTTATTGCGCAATGAACTCCATTTTCAAGGCGTTATCATGAGCGATGACTTATCGATGCAGGCTATCCGTAAGTTTACGGACGGTCAGGAACCAAGTGTTGAGGCATTTCTGGCGGGCAATGATTTATTAATCATTACCGATTTCAAAGCGGGAGCAGCGGCAATGAAGCAGGCAGTTGATGAGGCAAGGTCAGTGAGGTGCGCTTAAATGAATCAGTGCTGCGAATTCTAAACTGGAAGCTGTCATTAAATTTAATCTATTAAAAAAGTCACAGTGAATATTCACCATGACTTTTTTCAATGTCTGAACTCTATTAATTAGAATTCTTTTAAGTTAGATAAGTTAGTTGACTCATCGCCATCGTTGATACCACGGATATGACGAGCGCCATCACGGCCAGTAAATGGCAGAGCGTTTTCAATCATTCCGTTTTCAACAGCTTCCAGTGCTTGTTCGTAATCGTATACTTTTCCAGTATTTGATTTAAATTCCTTTAAAGTACCATCAGGGTTACGACGTGCAGCTACAAACTTTTCTTGCTTAGAGCTTTCTTTAGAAGATTTTTTCATTTTTTTACCTCCTGATGTTATTGTAGACAAAGCTAAAATCATTATCCAAAATTGATGTTGAGAAATTTTGGAAATTTATTAATGTATAGAATCAGTGAATTGCTGCATTATTTAGAATAGCCATTGTGTACTTCGTTTGAAATTTCACTGCTTTTATCGTATAATATCAAAAGAGGTGATTTGATGATTGAAAATATTAATGACTTATTGTCGATCTTATGTCTGCTTGGACTGATCGGCGGCATTGTTTTTACATCTATCAATCATCTGCTTCAGAAAAGGCTTAAAAAGAAAAGAACACTGGCAGGTAAGTTTTACCGCGAATGGTAGAGGAGGATTTCATGTTTTTACAAGCGATTAAACCAGCTAATGGACCGGAAGCAATCGGACCCTATTCACCGGCTGTAAAATTAGGTGATTTCGTATATGTATCCGGACAGCTTCCGGCTGATCCAAAAAGCGGCGATATCGTTGGGACAACCATTAAGGAACAGACTCAACAGGCTATCGCTAATCTTGAAAATGTATTAGCTGAAATGAATTTGGAATTGCGTCATGTTGTTAAGACAACCGTATTTATGACAGATTTGAATGAATTTAATGAATTCAATGAGGCTTATGCTGAGGCATTTACCGCTCCATATCCAGCCCGCAGCTGTGTGCAGGTAGCCGCATTGCCCAAGGGTGCTAAGGTGGAAATTGAATGTTTGGTTATCGATACGCTGATTTATGAGCAGCAGATGGCAGCTTCAAGCTGTGGCGGCGGCTGTGGCGGCTGTGGCTCCGAAGGCGGCTGCGGTTCTGATTGCGAAGGTTGTCAATAAAGTGCAGAAATGCACTTTTTTCTTATGACAATCAATTTCTGCGGCTTTTGAATCATAATCTTACAGTTAATTGTAAAATTAAAGTCCTCGCTGTGCAGTTCCATGGTACAATGGTATTGTGCGAGAAGAAAGGGGAATGTAAGATTATTTACTTTATTCAAGGTAACGATGAAGAGTGTACCATTATTTATGAAGACGTAAAATGGGGGAGGGTTGAAACAGAGCGTGCAGACTGTTCGGCATTGAAGCTGATCAAGGAATTATGCGCTCATCATGAGCTTGATTTTGATGGCTGCCGCAAAGCGGTGTCTATGAATCATGGCTTTAAACAGAAAATACCGGTATTAATTAAAGAGAACTGGCTGCTTCTTTATCCCTTAAAATCTTTAAGGGATAAAGACTGTATCTGGATCAATTATTATGCAGTAAGACGTATCAGCGGCAATGCTGAACAATCAACGCTTGAGTTTGGCCGCCGTGCTTCTTTTTCAGAAAGAATGATTCAGCGTGCATTAGCCAGGCCTGATCAGTCAAAGTCAAAGGCGAGTTATAGCTTTGCGTTTGATGTGCGGATGATCCGCCAACAGACTGATCGATGCCGCCGAGTGGATGATTTTGTCAAACAGCGCCGTTATAAAATCCTAGATTAGCCTAATCAGCAGGCGCACTGCCGATTATTTGCCAAGCTCGCACAATGATGGGGAAATTTTTTAGAAATGGTTGTAAATAAAGGCAGAACGTGTATAATAAGTTTGCTGATTAAAGGAAATTAGAGGTTTATCATGATAAATAAGAAAACAAAGAAGGATCTGTTTACACTGATCTGTGTTATTATCGGTGCGCTTATCATGGCTGTTAATATTAAAACCTTTGTAAGAGCGGGGAATTTATTTCCGGGCGGCTTTACAGGTCTGACAGTAATGATTCAGCGTATTGCTGATGAGTATTTTAATGTAAGTGTGTCTTATTCATTCATCAACATCACGTTAAATGCCGTACCTGCGATTATCGGATATAAAACGATCGGCAAACGTTTTACGATTTATTCATGTCTGATGATTTTGCTGACCGGTATTTTTGTCGATTTTCTGCCTTCTACACCGCTGACGTATGATCCATTGCTGATTGCCGTTTTCGGCGGTATTTTCAATGGCGTCGGCATCGCATTTGCGTTAAGAGGCAAAGCCAGCAGCGGCGGTACTGATTTTATCGCGGTCTACTTATCCGATAAGCTGCATGCACCGGCATGGAATTATGTGCTTGGATTAAATGCAGTCATGCTGGTTGTAGCCGGTTTATTGTTCGACTGGAATCAAGCTTTATATTCGATTATCTTCCAGTTTGTATCGACGCAGGTGGTCGGCGCTTTGCATGTGCGTTATAAAAAGGTTACGGTGCATATTATCACCAGTAAGCCCGATGATCTCTCTGAGAAGCTGATGATTTATACGCATCATGGCATTACGCGATTTGAGGGTCACGGCTGTTATTCAAATCAGCCGAGAACTTTACTTTATACGGTAATTTCGACTGAGGAGTTGAAAGAGGTTATCCGTTTTGTTCATCTTGTTGATGATAAGGCATTTATAAATGTAATGAAAACCAACAGTCTGGAAGGACGTTTTTATCAGGAACCGATTAATTAATGAAGAATAATCTGACTTTTAGTTTTTATTCTTCTTACCACTTCATAAACTTCAATGAGGTGGTTTTTTGTTTACTAAGAAATGCCGTAAAATGACAGTTTATATTTTGTTATGTACATTATTAGGGATTCTGACAATCGGCAGTTCAAGCCGAGTTTGGGCTTTATACAAGTTTAATGATGCCGCATATTTTATTAAACGGCAGGCAGTTTTTGCTTTTATCGGTGTTTTTGTGATGATGATGGCATCAAAAGTCGATTTAATGAAGCTAAAGGCACATAATAAAGGTATCTATCTGGCTTGTATGGCATCACTGGTCCTGGTTTTAATACCGGGATTAGGGGTACAGCGCAATGGCAGCCGCAGCTGGTTTGGCGTTGGTTCATTGCTTGTGCAGCCTTCAGAATTTTTTAAGATAGCGATTATTTTGATGTGTGCTCAATGGCTGGCGTCCCGCAGCCGGATTAGAAGCTTTATGAAGGATCTATTAATGGTTGCTGCAATGACGCTGGGAGGTTTTTTATTGATCCTGCTGCAGCCGGATTTTGGCAGCGGCATCGTTATGGTTTGTTCGATCGTGGTGATGGTCTTGGCCGCCGACAGCCCGCTCAGCTATTTTGTACGGGTCGGCTTTTTAGGGATTCTAGGTTTTGGCGCTTTGATCTTATCGGCGCCTTATCGTTTGGCCAGAATTACATCTTTTATTGATCCATGGCAAGACCCTTTAGGGAGCGGCTTTCAGATCATTCAGTCACTGTTTGCCATCGCGCCGGGTGGTTTATTGGGGAAGGGTTTTGATGCCTCGGTGCAAAAGCATTTCTATTTGCCGGAACCGCAGACCGATTTTATCTTTGCTATATTTGCGGAGGAATGGGGATTCATCGGCTGTGCGCTGCTGATCCTGCTCTATATATTGATTATCTATGAGGGTGTGAAGATCGCAAAGAATTCAACAAATGCGTATCTGGCTTATGTAGCCATCGGCATTATCTCATTATTTGCTATCCAGGTACTGATTAATCTGGGTGTCGTTGTCGGTCTGTTTCCGGTAACTGGCATTACCCTGCCGCTGTTCTCCTATGGCGGCTCGTCACTGGTGGTAATGATGGGCTCATTAGGTCTTTTGATGGGGATTGCAAATCATGATTCGGCAGCATAAAATTATGCTATAATAAATAAAACGGAGTGTGAGAAAATGAAGATTTTAATTGCTACCGGCGGAACCGGCGGTCATATATATCCGGCTTTGGCATTGGCTGATGCAGCGTGTAAGCAAGATCCAAAAACAGAAATTCTGTTTATCGGCAATCATGACCGAATGGAAGCAAAAGAGATTCCCGCTCATGGTTATGCATTTAAGGGACTCAATGCAAGCGGCCTGACCGGCAATGTGTTTAATAAGATAAAGGCAGTGACATTGATGGGTATTGCTTTTACTAAGGCAAATAAGATCGTGAAAGAATTTAAACCGGATATTGCGGTAGGCTTTGGCGGTTATGTCAGTGCGCCGGTGATGATGGCGGCTCATCACAATCATGTACCGGTGATGCTTCACGAACAGAATTCAATTGTCGGGGCTGCTAATAAACTGTGCGCCCGTTTTGCGGATGCAATCGTGCTCTGTTATGAAAAGTGCTTTGATGAGCTGGGCCGGGAAAAGACGCGCTTGCTTGGCAATCCGCGTGCCAGTATCGCCAAGCAGTCAGTCTTTGATGAAGCGTATTATAAATCGCTGGGCTTAAGCATGGATAAACCATTAGTTTTGATCGTTATGGGTTCGTTGGGATCAACCTCGGTGAATGAGGCGATGGTTACCGCGTTAAAGGAAATGAAGGCGGATATCCAGATTCTTTATGTCAGCGGCAAACAGAATTATGAGTCAATGAAGAATAAATTCAGTAATAAAAACATTAAGTTGTTGATTATGTCAATCAAATTGCTATAATGGAAAAAGTGGATTGCATTATCTGCCGTGCAGGCGCAACAACGGCTGCGGAAATTACGGCATTCGGCATTCCGGCTATTTTGATTCCATCTCCATATGTAGCGAATAATCATCAGTATTATAACGCAAAGGTACTCGTTGATAAGAAGTGTGCTTATATGATTGAGGAAAAGGATCTGAATGGTAAACTATTATTTGAAAAATTGAGCCGGATCATGAATAATTCAAAGCTTCGGGAAGAGATGCATGAAAATATGCTGAAGAATGGCTTCGTGAACGCAAGTGATGATATTCTGGCCTGGATGAAGGAATTGGTAGGGTGAACTGAATGAATGATGTTGAAATCAAGCTGCAGATGTACGGTGATCTATTGGTCGATGCGCCGCTGTCTGCACACACTACATTTAAAATCGGCGGCAAGGCGAAATACTTTTATATCCAAAAAGTACGCTTGGCTTGATGCGGGTTTTAGATATCGCAAAAGAAAATGGTTTAGAAGTAAGAATTTTTGGCAAGGGCAGCAATATTCTTGCCAGTGATGAGGACTATGCAGGATTGATTCTCTGTCTTGACCGTTATTTCTCAGATTTTTATTTTGAAGAAGATGGTACGTGCATCGCGCAGAGCGGCACATCGATTATAATGTTGGCTCATGAGGCAATGAAACGTGAATTGAGCGGTTTAGAATTTGCCAGCGGGATTCCCGGTACATTAGGCGGCGCGGTATTCATGAATGCCGGTGCTTATAAAAGTGAAATCAGGGATATTCTTGATAAGGTATTTGTCTTGCAGGATAATAACTGCTGCTGGCTGAGTGTTGATGAGTTGGCAATGAGTTATCGTTCTTCGATTTTTCAGAAACAGCGTGACTGGATTATTTTAGCGGCTAAGCTGAAGCTTTCTGAAGGCAATGGCGCGGAAATTCGTGATCTGATGGATTCCAGACGTCAGCGGCGCTTGGCTTCCCAGCCATTAAATATGCCCTCGGCCGGCAGTATCTTCCGTAATCCTGAACAGCTGCCAGCATGGCAGTGCATAGAAGAGGTAGGATTGCGCGGTTATCAGATCGGCGGCGCGATGGTTTCGGATAAGCATGCAAATTTCATTGTGAATGCTGATCATGCAAGTGCGAATGATGTGATTGAACTGATTACTTTGATTCAGCAAAAAGTAAAAGATAAATATCAGATTGAGTTAAAAACAGAAGTGGAGCATTTTAATTGGCCAAAAAGAAAATAGAACTCCAGCAGGAGAATGAACTTGAAAAGCGATATTTGTCGCAGCTGAATCGTAAAAAGAAGATCAGAACACGCAGAAGAATCTTGCGTTTAGTTGGTTTGATCATTCTGGCACTTTTGATTTTTGCATATTTCTCATCGGATATGTCTAAAGTCAAGACATTATCGGTCAATGATAATATGATTTATTCTGATGAACAGATTTTAGATAAAGCTAAATTAAACTATCAGTCTTCTTATGTACTGAATCCCGGCTTTTTGATTGAAATGCGGCTGAAAGATGATCCGCTGATCAAGAATGCCTCGGTTAAGAAAACCTGGGGCGGCGGTATTACGATTCAGGTTGATGAAAGACTGATTATTGGCTATCTGAAGGATGATGCGAATACGCTTCTCGTACAGGGCGTAGGCAGGTTGGATGCGAGTGAATTAAGTCAATTGGACGCGGCGATGATTCCCAGAATCGGCGGCTTCAGTGAGGAGCAGCTGACGATGCTTGATGAGGCTTTTGCGAATGTGGATAAGGAAGTCATGCCTTTGATTTCTGAATTGGAGCCTTATGTTACCAGTTATGATGAGAATATGGTTCAGTTTGTCATGATTGACGGCAATCGGGTAACGACTTCAATGAAGGGGATCGAATTGCTGAATAGCTATCGTTCGGTTTTAAAAGAACTGGAGGGTACGCATGTCTGTCTGTACATGGATGATATCAGCGGTAATATTTTTAAGGAAGTGGATGATTGTTCGGTGGGCTTAAAGGATCGCGCGCCAAAGCCTGGTGAGGATGAAATGCTGAGGGGAATGAGGGTGAAACACCGCCGTCTGAGAATGAAGATGATTCGCAGACATGGATTCCTGATGAAGAAATGCCTTCAGAAAATGAATAGTTTTTGCATTTGTTCAGAAATACGGTTATAATATTAGTTATTAATAAGGAGGTTGCTTTATGTCTATTTCAAAGAGCACACAATTTGGTAATATCAATATCTCTATTGAAGCGATTGCATCTTTGGCGGGTGGGGTAGTCAGCGAATGTTACGGCGTTGTCGGTATGGCTTCTCAAAAGGTTTTAAAAGATGGTCTTGCTGAACTGCTGAAAAAAGAAAATTATTCCAAGGGAGTTGTCGTTCGTCAAAACGAAGGCAGGCTTGAACTTGATTTATATATTATCGTTTCACATGGTGTTAAGATCAGTGAAGTTGTTCATGAGGTTCAGAAGAAAGTAAAATATATGCTTGAAAAGAGTCTTGAACTTGATTTCAATGTAATCAATGTTTTTGTTCAAGGTGTCAAGGTGATGAAGTAGGGTATGACTATGGAAAAAATGAATGGTGCCATCTTTAAAAAGATGCTGGAAAACGGAGCGAACAATCTATCGAATCATTTTACGGAGATTGATGCGCTGAATGTTTTCCCGGTTCCTGATGGTGATACAGGGACAAATATGTCAATGACTTTTAATGCGGGCTATAAGGAAACTTTACAAACAACGCATGACAGTGTAAGTGATATTGCTAAGGTATTATCAAAGGGATTGCTGATGGGCGCCCGCGGTAATTCAGGCGTTATTCTGTCGCAGATCTTCAGAGGACTTTATCAGGGCTTAGAGGGCATGAAGGAAGTAAACGGCTTCCAGCTGGCTGCTGCATTTGTTCAGGGCAGCCGGGTTGCTTATAAAGCGGTTATGCGTCCGGTAGAAGGAACAATACTTACGGTTATTCGTGAATCTGCGGATTATACGTATGATTTTGCATCAAAAAAGGCAAATGTTACTTGTACAGAAGTGATTGACAAGTTGGTTTTGGAAGCCGAGGAATCTTTAAAGAGAACACCGGAATTGCTGCCGGTTTTAAAAGAAGTTGGTGTTGTTGACAGCGGCGGCGCGGGTTTGGTTGCGGTTTTAAAAGGCTTTCAGGCAGCGCTGCATGGTGAGAGCATTGAACGTGCAGAAGCTAATGAGACAAGCGAGATGGCTGCAGCTAATCTTGAATCAGAGGAATTCGGTTATTGTACAGAATTTATTATTCGTTTAAGTGCTCAGGGCATGGTTGCCTTTAATGAGGATGCTTTGCGTGATTCGTTATCCAGAATCGGTAATTCATTAGTTGTTGTTCAGGATGAGGAGATTGTTAAGGTTCACGTACATACGCTGACCCCTGGTGATGCTTTGAATCTTGGTCAGCGCTATGGTGAATTTGTGAAGCTGAAGATTGAAAATATGTCACTCCAGCATGAAAATGTTATGATTAACGCTGAGACTGAACAGAAAGCGGCGCCGCGTAAGAAATACGCGATTATTGCTGTTGCGGCAGGTGACGGACTGTCTGAAATGTTTAAAGATCTGCGCGTTGACTATGTGATTTCCGGCGGTCAAACAATGAATCCATCAACTGAGGATTTTGTGGCGGCAATTGCTAAGGTACATGCTGAGAATGTATTTGTATTGCCTAATAATTCTAATATTATACTGGCTGCCCAGCAGGCAGAAAGTGTGTGCGATGAAGAAAATGTCATCGTTCTGCCTTCTAAGTCAATCCCACAGGGATATGCCGCATGTATCAACTTTAATCCGGAAGTCGATGTTGAAGTTAACAAAGCTGAAATGACTAATGGTATCGAAACGGTTAAGACCGGTCAGGTAACTTTGCAATCAAAGATACGACCTTTGATGGTATGGAAATCAAAGAGGGCGATTACATGGGTATCATGGAAAAGGATATCGTTGTATCGACACAAGATAAATTTGAAGCAACTAAGGCCTTGCTGGATCGTCTGATCGATGATGACAGTGAGTTAGTTACGATTTTCTGCGGTGAGGATATCACAGAAGCAGAAACAGAAAAGGTAGAAGCTTATATCAATGAAAAGCATCCGCATGTTGAGGTGGAAATGAATCAGGGCGGTCAGCCGGTATATTCATTCATCATTGGTGTAGAATAATAAAAGCAATAAAAGTGCCTATAAACATGGCACTTTTTGTATATAGAAATAATTTCGATATTTTTATTTATTTTAATATAGCAAATACCTTCTGTTTTAGAGTGATTTCAAGTATTTGTACAAACTATATATTCACTAATAATTACTTCATATTAAATCTATATTTTTGAACATTGAATGTGAAATCAAATTTGTTAAATTCATATATTCTTTTGTTTTAATCTAGTTGATGATACAATATCTACAAATTATAATACGATTAAAAAATATTGAATTTGCTTTAAATATATAAGAAAAAATGTAAAGAAATCTTTGAATAAGAAACTTAACATGTTGTATAGCAAATAAATCATTGGTAGAAATATCCTTTTGTTTTGAAATTTATATTCTATGATGTTCTAATGAATTTATGGAGACTGTACAGTCAATGGCAATAAAAAAGAGGAATCACAATGGAAAAAGAGTTACAAGTCAACGGTTTTAAGCTGCATGCAGTATATAATGATGAATTTATTAATCAGCAGATCAAGCCTCTGATTGTCTCATGGCAGCAGCAGGCAGCCACACAGCAGCGGCGGATCATTGTTTTCCTGCTGCGCCGCCGGGAGCCGGCAAGTCAACATTGGCTTTATTCATTGAAAGCTTGTGCAATGATATTCAGGCATTAAGTCTTGATGGTTTTCATTATCCCCAGCAATATCTAAAGAGCCATTCGCTGGTTATTCATGATGAGGAAGTTTTGATGAGTAAGATCAAGGGCAGTGCTGAAACATTTGATACTCATGCTTTTAAAAAGCACCTCGAACAGCTGGCAGGAGATGATTGCTGGTGGCCGATTTATGATCGCAATCTGCATGATGTCATTGATCATCAAATTCATGTGACAAAACCTATTGTTTTGATTGAAGGTAATTGGCTGCTGCTTAATGAGCTGCCATGGAATGAAATGGTCAAAGCTGCTGATGCTACAATGTTTATCCATGCAGAGCTGAAGCTTTTAAAAGAACGATTGATCGAACGCAAAATCAGGGGTGGATCAAGTCCTGAAGAAGCGCTTCATTTTTATGAAACAAGTGATCGGATTAATTGTGAAAGAGTGATGAAGCATAGTCTTCAAGCTGATATTGAAATTGATGAATCAATGATGTTTTAGGGCTGTAAGCCCTTTTTTCTTTTTTTGTATAGAAATTTCTTGTTTTTGAATCAGCAGAGGTTTATACTTTTCTATGCTGGAAAGAGGGTGAATATATGAAGTGTATGGTTATTATATTGAATAAGACTGAGGTTTTAGATGATCTTTTAACTAAATTAGGGGATAACGGTATCAATGGTGCCACGATTTTATCATCAACAGGTATGGCACACCGGCTGCTGAATGAACGTGAGAATGAGGCAGAGCGTTTCATTGGTTCACTGCGTTTTCTGCTGAATCCGGAACGTGAAGAGAATAAGACGGTTCTGGTAGTATTAAGGGATGATCAGGTATTGTTGGCACGGGCTGCTGTGCATGCTGTTCTGGGTGATTTAAGCAAGCCTGATTCAGGTATCATGTTTACGATGCCGGTTGATTTTATTGAAGGCGGAAGTTTTAAAATATAGGAAAGAGGGATTGTTTTGTCTAATATATTAGTACAAGTGTCCATCATTTCTTTACCGGCCTGCTTTTTGCGCGGCTTGTGAAATACGTTAAGCTGCCTTCAGTTACTGGGTATCTGATTGGCGGTCTGATTTTGGGACCGCATGTTTTAAAGCTGATTACGTTAGAAAGTGTTGAGACATTAAAAATATTTTCAGAAATAGCGCTTGGTTTCATTGCCTTTTCAATTGGCAGTGAATTTAAGATGAGTTATTTCAAAAAGGTGGGCATGACACCGATAGTCATTGCTTTTATGGAAGCTTTTGTAGCCGTGTTTCTGGTTGCCGCTGCTTTGATAATAACGGGAAATGACATTAGTTTTTCAATCATGCTGGGGGCTATTGCGGCAGCGACCGCACCGGCCGCAACAATCATGGTTATTAAGCAGTATAAGGCTAAGGGCTCAGTGACCGAGACTTTGCTGAGTGTAGTTGCAATTGATGATGCGGCGGCCTGATCGCCTTTGGCTTTGCCTTAGCTATAACGAAGTCAATGTCAGCGGCTGAGAATACAAATCTGCTGCTGTCTCTTTTAAGTCCGTTTAAAGACATTTTAATGTCCGGTGTTATCGGCTGCGTACTGGGCTTAGCATTTACTTATTTGCTGCGTTTCTTTAAGGATAGCGGTAATCGTCTGTGTTTAGTTGGCGGCTTCATTCTGCTTGCCATTCCGCTGGCTAATGCAACAGGTGCCAGTTCTTTGCTTGTCTGTATGATTTTAGGAGCTGTGTTCTGTAATCTATCCAATTCATCGGATGCCGTCATGTCAATGATCGATAACATCACACCGCCGCTGTTTATGATGTTCTTTGTTTTATCAGGTGCTGAGTTAGACACTTCGGTATTGGGCAGCATTGGTGTCATTGGCGCGGTTTACATCATTGTCCGTGTGGCAGGTAAATGGCTGGGAGCTTATCTGGGTGCCGTGATTATGAAAGCAGACAGCAAGGTTCGCACATATCTTGGACCATGTCTGATTCCGCAGGCAGGTGTAGCCATCGGTCTTTCATTGATTGCGGAAAGTGCAGTGCCAGGACATGGGGCAACCATTCGTGCAGTTATTTTATGCGGAACGATGGTTTATGAATTGATTGGACCATTTATTACTAAGATGAGCTTACAAAAAGCCGGCGAAATCCATCCGGGTGCATAGACAGAACTTCGGTTCTGTTTTTTGTGCAAAAAAAGCACCGCTTTTTACACAGTGCTGTATGAATTGTTATCGGAAGGCATTTTCAATATGCAGCTCAAACATAATGTCCGGTGCTACATAATATTGATCGGGATCAATGGTTACCGCTGGTATTGCGGAACAAATAATTCGTTCATCTTGCCAATAATAGATATTGTAGACAGGAATGGTATCATAAAGATAATCGGCATTATTATAGTCAACTGTCACCGTTAGTATTTCATTAATTTCAAGCGGTTTCGGACCCATGGCCGGCGGCAGTACTGACAGTTTGTTAAATTGTGAAATTGCATCGTCAACATTGAGCAGTTGGGTATCGAATACCTTTGTACCAAAGATCGGTGTGTAGGTGACGCCGCTAAGGCCGTTTTCTTCAAAGGTAAAATCAAGCTGCTGATAACTGGCGGCAAATAATTGCTGGCTCAGACTGACATCAGTTCTGCTTTCGTATAGTTTTGTCCAATAATAAAATTGATGATCAGTACCAATATGAGAACACGAAGCTTCCTGAATATCAGCAATTGGATTATCAAACTGCCATAAGCGTTTGAAAAGCTGTTCATAGGCAGTCATCATTTCACGCTGATAGAAGGCAATATTATTTACTGTGTCAGATTGTGGATCAATGTATCCTGAAAAATCAGATTCAGGATTTTTAGAATATGGCAACTCGGACTCTTCAGAATAAGCTAAGTTGATACGCAGCCAAATCGTTCCATGTTCATTGATCGTCAGATAAAACTTGTTTGTATTAATATTCAGTACTTTTTGAGTATGATTACTTCGGTCAGCGCGGTGATAGATGTAATCCTCAGAGCGAAAATCAATGGGTTCATAATATTGAGAAGATTGAATCGTCACATCAAAATATTCACAGATCACATCGGCAATGGCCTGCATTTGCACATATGTCAGGGAAGCTTTATGATATATGGGAAATAAATCTTCATCAGTGAAATTCGTTAAATTCCAACGTGAATTTTTAAGCATTTCAATTTGTTTCTCGGTATAGAAGAATGACGATCCGCCAGCTGCACCGACACCACCCTGTGCAGTATAGGAAAGTGGAGTATTATCGGCCTGTTTAATCACTTTCAAATCATCAGGCAATGGTATTTGAAGCGGATTTATAATTGGTTTGACTTCTTCGTTAATTGTTATTTCTTTAGTGTCCTCCGGCTTGAAAGCAAGCAGATAATCTTTATCGAGCTTGATCGCCGGTGCCAGCATTTCATAATAGACTTTTGGTTCATCATTATTTGTGTAATAAATTTGATAAACCGGTATTGTTTCCTTTAAATCAAATGCATTGCTGTAAAATAATTGGCCGTCATATATTTCACTGATATCCGGCATCTGATTTTCATCATCAAACTCTTTCAGCTGTTCGATTGCCTCATCCACACTTAATAAGCGGGCGTTATTGATTAAAACATTTACAGGTGCATGATAATCAATTCCTACAAGTCCTACTTCGTTAAAGCTTAAGGTTAATGTGTTATAGGCCTCATTCAATTGTTTTGTCTGTTCACCCTCGGTCTTCTCATGAAAAGTGGCGGTTGCGATGATGGAATTTCTGAGGGTACGATAGGTATTAAAATGAATCTCTGGATCATTGAAAGGAATGAGTGCTTCCAAATTTTGATGATAGAAATTTTCTGCTAATTCTGTAATAAATGCTTCATTCTTCAATTCTTCCTCACTGCAAGATTGTTTTGTGACATAGATCGGTGTATGAATAAGCAGTGAATAAGACCCTGTTTCATAAAAGTATAAATGATGCGTATTGCTGCTTAGGGTAACAAATTTATTACCGTTATCCCTTAAATCCTCGCTGATACTCTTTGTCTCTAAACCAAGCAATGCTTCAATAGCTTCTGCCTGCTTCATCATTTCATCAATACTTAGAGATTGATAGTTATAAATAGGTAATGCTTTAAGCTTTGTTAGATTTTGAATATTCCATGGCTGATCTTTTAAATCATCAGGATTATTCACCTCAGAGTGCGGATATGGATAAGTATCACCGCTAAAAGAGTAATACGGCTGCTCTAAGTCCTGTGCTTTTTCTGAACATGCATTTAAAGATATACTCAGCAAGAACACCAGCAATAATTTTAATTGTTTCATAATTATTTCCTCCCTGATGACAATGTTGTAATCCCCAAATAACATGTCATTTCTTCTTACTTTAACTTTAGCATTCTTACACAGTATAAACAATCACTGGGTACAATAATATGGCAAATAATGATCTTGTCATAGCTGATTCAACATGTTCATCCTTTGCAAGCAATCAAGGAACTTGCTATAATAAATAACGAAAGGCGGTTTCTATGGAATTAAAAAAATTAAAAATCACTGATAAAAAATAGAACTGCTGACGCTGATGGGCATCGACAGCGGTGAAGCTCTGCTGGCTCATTATCCGTTTCGCTATGAGGAAATCGTACAAAAGCCTTTTAACGAATGGCAGAAGGATGATAAAATCACCTGCGAGGGAATCATCGTTTCTCAAGCCCGGGTGCTGCGGTTTGGCGGTAATCGTTCAATGACTAAATTTTCAATTCTGGCAGATGAAGAGGTCATCGACTGCACAATCTATAATCGGCCATGGACGAGTGCTTTTGCTATGGAAAAAAATTACGGTTATGGGAACGTATCAGGGGGATCAAAAGCTGGTATGTACGAATTATAATTTTCAGCCGATAAGTGAACAGATAGGCTTGCATCCGGTATACTCTACGCGTGATGGAATCAGTCAAAAGGATTGGAAAAAGCTGATTCAAAAAGCGATTGACGGTATGCTGAGGGTGGTTGAAGATGTAATTCCTGAAGATTACCGTCGGAAATATCATCTTTTACATAAAAGAGATGCCTTGTATTTTATTCATAAACCGCCGAGTATGAATCATGTCAAACAGGCAATTCGTACTTTAAAATATGAAGAATTTTTAATGTTTCAGCTTTGCATGCAGAGTATGCGGCTTGAAAACAGTCAGAACCGAGGTATTGAAAAACATTTTTCGGTTGATCAGGTGATGGAGCTGAAGCGTTCGCTGGCTTTTGAATTAACCGAGGATCAGCAAAACGCAATCATGGATATTCTTAATGATTTAAGCAGCAGCAAGAGTATGATGCGCTTAGTGCAGGGCGACGTAGGCTGCGGCAAAACCATGGTTGCTGCCTTTGCATCATATGCATGTATCTGCGCCCATAAGCAGGGAGCTTTTATGGCACCAACGGAATTGCTGGCTAAACAGCATACTGCAACTCTGAAGCGCTTGTTTGCTGATCATGATGTAGTAATTGAATTATATTGTTCATCACTGAAAAACAGTGAGAAAAAAGATATTCTTGAGCGTTTGAAAAACAATCAGATCGATCTATTGGTTGGTACACATGCCTTATTTCAAGAGGATGTAAATTTTTATGATCTGGGTTTGGTCATTGCTGATGAACAGCATCGCTTTGGTGTCCAACAGCGCCGGGCTTTATTGGCAAAAGGTGAAAAGGTTGATTTTCTTTTGATGAGTGCTACTCCGATTCCCCGCACGCTGGCTTCTTCATATTATGGTGATCTTGATGTATCGACGATAGCGCAGCTGCCAAAGGGCCGTTCGATCATTACTACCAAAGTTGTTAAGTCAGCTTCAATGAAGCCGATTCTTAATGAAGTATTGACGCTGATCGATGAGGGCAATCAAGCTTATGTCGTTTGCCCGTCCATTGAAACAAATGAGGAAATGAAGATTAAGGGTGTTGAGGAAATCTATGAGGGGATGCGCAAAACGTTAAAGGGCTATAAAATCGGATTGATTCACGGCAGGATGAGCACCGAGGAAAAGGATCGAATTATGAATGATTTCCTTGCCAAGCAGATTGATGTGCTGGTTGCAACGACCGTTATTGAGGTGGGTGTCGATGTCAAGATGCGAATATTATGGTAATCTATGATGCTCATCGTTTTGGCTTGAGTCAGCTCCATCAGCTGCGGGGCCGTGTCGGCCGCGGCAATCGGCCGGGTTATTGTTATCTGCTTACATCAAGTAAAGATGAGACAAGCATGGCGCGTTTGAAAATATTGGAAAATACCTCGGATGGCTTTGAGATTGCCAAACAGGATTTGATTATGCGTGGTCCCGGCGATATTCTCGGCATTAGGCAAAGCGGTGTGCCGGGCTTTATATTAGGCGACTTTGTGCTGGACAGCAATGTTTTGGAAACCGCACGTCAGGATGCCTGTGAAATGCTTAAGGTATTCGCCCAAGGGGCGTATCCTGATTTAAAAAATCTGGTGATGAAGACAGTTGATAGTACAAAATATTTAGATTAATGGTATAATAGTTTTGGTTTAGGGTAAAAGGAGACAGATTCATGGATATTTTTGATTGGCTTAGTGAGAAAGGGATTCCATATAAGAACAAGGACTTAATCATGAATGCCTTTGTTCATTCCTCATATGTTAATGAGCATAAGACTTTTTAGATGATAATGAACGCTTAGAATTTATGGGGGATGCGGTACTTCAAGTATGGACTACAACAAAATTATTTCTGCTTGAACCGCCGCTGCATGAAGGTGAAATGACAACTTTACGCGCTCAGCTTGTCTGCGAAGAAGCGTTGGCGCAGTATACCCGTACGTTAAAATTAAATCGCTTTCTGCTGTTGGGCGTCGGTGAAGAGAAAACCGGCGGCCGTGAACGTGATTCAATTCTTGCTGATATGTTTGAGGCGTTGTTGGGGGCGGTCTATCTTGATTCCGGTTATGCTTCCGTAGATAAGATTTTAGAAGAAGTGATAACACCAACCATCAACAAGCCTAAGAGTGAAAAGGTTATTGATTATAAAACTAAACTTCAGGAATTTATACAGTCTGATTCACGCAAAACTGTACGCTATGAAGTAGTTAATATGAGCGGTCCCAGCAATAAACCTGAATTCGAAGTGATTGTGCTGCTAGATGATATTATTCTTGGCCGCGGTGTCGGTTTTTCAAAAAAGAAAGCGGAACAGCAGGCGGCGCGCGATGCTTTTGAGAAAATGGTAAAATAACAGAGATGAAAATCATAATGCTGAGGCTATGATTTTTTCTTTTGAAAGGAGAAGAATGCAATGAAAAAATTAATGATCTTATTTTGCTGTCTGATGATGTTTATCTGTCCGATCCAGGCAGTAGAGCAGCATTCTTTAACGATTGAAAGCAAACAGATGTTGATTGTAAATATGAATGATTCACTGAATCTTTATGAGAAGAATACTAATGATTTGATTCAGCTTGAATCAATGACAAGGCTGGCATTTGCAGTGATAGCGATAGAGAATAAATCTCAGTTTAATCAGACACGGGCCGGCAAGGATTTTGATACGGCTCTGTCGGATGCAGTATCTTCAAAAGAAGGTGCCCGTGATTTGGCGGCAGCGATGATGGGAGAAACGAGGATGATTGAGCTGATGAATGAAAAGGCTCAAATGCTGAAATTTAATCAAAACGAATTTTGTGAATGTTGACGGATCACTGAATATCAATCAAATCTCCACTGTGAATGAACTGATGCAGATATTAAAGATAGGGATGGATTATCCTGAATTCAGGCAGATGTTTACAGCTTCGCAGGCTTCCATTAAAGAGCGGTGTGATGAACTTCATTTAGAAAGTGATTCATTGATCGGCGGGATCAAGCTGAGTGATGCAATGCTGACGCTGCATCTGAAAAATGGTTTGACTTTGCTTTGCTTGAGCATGAATGGCTCAGGGGATAAGGCATATAAGGATATGGCCGAAGCAGCGGGTTATTTTTATAAGAATTATCAATGGGTAAAGATCATTGATGAGGGAGAAGAAATCGCCCAGCTGCCGGTAAAGTGGGGAGATACACATAGTGAGCTGACATTTATCTCGGATAATGATTACTATGCTTTGCTGCCAATTAATTATAATGAAGCTGACATTATTAAAGAGGTTGTCAAATCTGTAACCTTGGAGGCACCGGTCGAGGAAAATCAGTATGTGGGTGAATATATTATCCGTTATAGCGGTGAAATTGTACTGACGATCCCGCTTTTTTCCAATCAGCAGATCGACCGCAGTATTTTCCGTTATGGTTTTGATGCCGCAAAGGACTGGCTGATGAATCATCCGTTTTATGCACTTATTGGCGGAGGTATTTCTGCTTCTTTTGCTGATTCGTGTGATTCTGAGTAAAAATAAGCGAAGTATGATATAATTCAACATATAGAAATGAGGTTTAAAATGAACGAAGTTTTAGAAAGCCTGCTTATTAAAATTGGTCTTGAGGAAGATCTTGAATATTTTAAAAATGGTCAGCTGATCGATAAGGCTGAATATCATGCCCTCAGCAAGTCTTTGCGCATTCGTGTACAGCTTGATGAGAGTCTGCCTTTTGAGGTTTGGCAGCGTTTTAATTCGCATTTAATGACGGCTGCCCGGGCCAAGGTTGATCTGACGATTGAAACCAGACAGGATAAGCCGACGATTTTAAAACTGCGTGCCTATCTTGAATATGCGCAAAGTATTCAGCCCAAGCTGAAGCTTTTTGAAAGCTCACTGCCGCGGCTTGAGGATAAACGCATTATCTACGCTTTTGCGGATGCGGCGATGATTGATGATGCAATTCAAACCAAGCATTTGTTAGAAGGCTTTTTGAAAAATGTCGGTATTGATCTGCCGATTTTAGTCCAAGAGCTGAAGAGTGAGACCCAGCAGGTAGAATTTAAAAAACCGGAAGCGGCACCGGCTACGGTCTATGAAGAAAAGAAAATGAGCTTTGTGCCTAAGAGCAAAAAAATCAGACTTATATTGACTTTAAAATCAAGGATATCGTCGAGGCATGTTTCCAGATTAAGATTACTGGTAAGATCTTTGAAAAAGAGAACCGGGCTTTGCGTACCGGTAAGCATATTCAGACTTTGTATATCGCAGATGCCGAGGATGCGATTGTCATCAAACGTTTTGAGCGCGGAGCTTTGACGCTGGAGGTTATGGATGAAATTAAAATCGGTGATACCGTGGCAGCTTATGGCAAGGTTGAATTCGATTCCTTTTCAAGAGAGCTGGTCTTTATGCCTGAGCGCATTGATAAGATTGAAGAAGTCAGACGTATGGATCATGCGGAGAAAAAACGTGTTGAACTGCATGTACATACAAAACTGAGTGAAATGGATGGTGTCAGCGGTATCAGTGAATATATTGATGAGGCTGTACGCTGGGGGCATGATGCGATTGCTATTACGGACCATGCGGTCGTCCAGGATTTCCCAAAAGCTCAGCGCTATGTAGAAAAAATTAATAAAGGCCGTGAAAAGCCGTTTAAAATGATTTATGGGGTCGAGATGTATATGGTTGATCCCTTACTTGAAATTGTTAAGAATGCTGATGATACGCTGCTGGAGGAGGGTAGATATTGTGTCTTTGACCTTGAGACGACAGGCTTATCAACACGGTTTGACCATATCATCGAATTTGGCGGTGTGTTAGTTGAAAATCGTGACATTACCTCAGCTAAACAGATGTTTATTAAACCGCCGGTAGAATTATCTGCTTTCACAACAAGCTTAACAAATATTACCGAGGAGCATCTGCGCAATGCGCCGACAATTGAAGAGGCGATGGATGAACTGCTGGAATTTATCGGTGACCGTATCCTGGTAGCTCATAATGCCCAGTTTGACGTTAACTTCTTAAATGATGCTTTGATTCGTATGGGACGCGAGCCATTAAAGAACCCGGTGATTGATACCTTAGATCTGTCAAGAAGTCTGCATGCTGACCGCAAGGCTCATCGTTTGGGCAACATCGCGCGTGTTTATAATATTCGTTATGATGAGGAAGTCGCTCACCGTGCGGATTATGACGCGAAGGTACTGGCACAGGTTTATTTGAATATGATGAATGATCTGAAGCATATCAAAACCTTAAAGGATCTGGCGGGGATGTATGATGAATCATGTTTTAATAAGGTAAGAGATAAGCATATCATGGTGCTGGCTAAGAATAAGGCCGGTCTGAAAGAAATGTTTGAACTGATTACTTTATCGCATACGAAGTATTTATCGTACAATTCAAAGAATACAAACAATGTTGTCGCAGAACCAAAGATTTCCGAGAGGAAATCGCGAAACGGCATAAGAACGGCAATCTGCTTTTAGGCAGCAGCTGCCTCAACGGGGAAGTGTTTGAGATTGCGCAGACACGCGGTGAAAATAAGCTGAAGGAAGTAATTCAGTTCTATGACTATATCGAGATTCAGCCGCTTGGCAATTATATGCATCTGGTTGAACGCAACAGCATCGGCAGTAAGGAGCGATTGATTGAAATCTTAAAATCAATCATTAAAGCTGCTCAGGAATTAGGGAAAATCGTTGTCGCAACCGGGGACTGCCATTATGTTCAGCCTGAGGAAAAGCTGATTCGCGATATCTATATCAATTCACAGGCAATCGGCGGTAAACGGCATCCGCTTTATATCTATAATGCGCAGCGCCGCCGCATGAGTCACGCACCGGATCAGCATTTGCGTACTACCGATGAAATGCTTGCCGAATACAGCTATCTCGATCATGATCTAGCCTATGAGATGGTTGTGACTAATTCAAATAAAATCAATGATATGATTGAAGACATCAAGGTTGTTTATGATACCTTGTTCCCGCCTGATATCAAGGATTCTGATAAAAAACTGGCGCAGATCTGTTATGAGAATGCACATAAGAAGTATGGGCCGGAGCTGCCGGAAATTGTCGAGGCACGGTTAAAGCGTGAGCTTGACAGTATTATCGGTCATGGATTCTATGTGGTTTATTACATTTCTCATCTTTTAGTTAAAAAGAGTCTTGATGACGGTTACATGGTAGGCAGCCGTGGTTCAGTCGGTTCCAGCTTTGTTGCGACGATGGCGAATATTACGGAGGTTAATCCATTGGCACCGCATTATGTTTGTCCGAAATGCCATTATGTTGAATTCTTTACCGATGGCAGTGTCGCTTCCGGTTTTGATTTGCCGGATAAAAAATGTCCGGTCTGCGGTGAAATGATCCGGGGTGACGGTCAGGATATCCCATTTGAAACATTCCTGGGCTTTGAGGGTGATAAGGTTCCTGATATCGATTTGAATTTCTCCGGTGATTATCAGCCGACCGCGCATAATTATCTGAAAGAAGTATTTGGTGAGGATCACGTATTCAGAGCCGGTACGATCGGTACAGTTGCGGAGCAGACTGCCTATGGTTATGTCAAGGGATATGAAGAAGAAATGGGCATGGAAACTCATATGCGTAATGCTCAGATCCTGCGGCTGGCCAAGGGCTGTGAGGGTGTAAAACGGACAACAGGTCAGCATCCAGGCGGTATTCTTGTAGTACCGAATGAATTTGATGTGCATGATTTCACACCGGTGCAGTTTCCAGCCAATAATCCCTTTGCCGATTGGAAAACAACGCATTTTGAATTCCATGACATTCATGACAATCTGTTAAAATTCGATATCTTAGGGCATGTCGATCCTACGGCGATGAAGCTGTTGGAACGTATTTCCGGCATTGATCCGAAAACGATTCCGATGAATGATCCAGAAACAATGAAGATTTTCTCTTCTGTCGAGAGTTTGCATATCGATACGAGCAAAAATACAGAAAAAACCGGTGCTGCCGGTATTCCTGAATTCGGTACACCTTTTGTACGCGGTATTCTGGAATTGACCCGACCGACAACCTTTGACGAATTAGTGCGTATTTCCGGTTTATCACACGGTACCGACGTTTGGCTGAATAATGCTGCAGATCTGATCAAGGAAGGCAAATGTACGCTTAAAAATGTAATCGGGTGCCGTGATGATATCATGGTTTATCTGCTTCATAAACAGCTGCCGCCCAAACTTGCCTTTACTATCATGGAAAGCGTGCGTAAGGGAAAAGGCTTAAAGGATGAATGGATTCCTGTTATGAAGGAACATAATGTTGATGATTGGTATGTGGATTCATGCTTAAAAATTAAATACATGTTCCCGAAGGCGCATGCTGTCGCTTATGTTATGATGGCGGTGCGTATCGCTTGGTTTAAGGTTCATAAGCCGCAGTATTATTACTGCATGTTCTTCTCGATCCGCTGTGATGCTTATGATATAGATACGATGATTGCCGGTGAACAGGCAATTCGTGCCCGCATGGCAGAAATTACACAGCGGCTTAACAGCAATGAATTTAAGAATGATGTATCCAAGAAGGAAAAGGATATCTATTCTACACTGGAGCTGGCACTTGAATGGTACTGCGCGGTTATCGCTTCGGTAATATTAATTTAATGAAGTCAGCGGCATCAGAATTTATTGTTGACCCGGATGATGAAAATGTGTTGATTCCGCCATTTACATCCATTGACGGTCTGGGTGCCAACGTTGCGGTCACGGTAATTGAAGAACGTGAAAAACGTCCGTTCCTGTCTAAGCAGGATCTTTCTGAGCGGACAGCGCTTAATGGCACTCATATCAAACGGCTTGAGACGATGGGCGTGCTGAGTGATCTTCAGGAAGAAAATCAGCTTTCATTATTCTAAACAGTATCTTCGGGTACTGTTTTTTTGCTTAATGACGTATTTATGATATGCTTAAGCTGTTAGGAAGTGAGTATTGATGATAAGATCATATAGAAATACGGATCAAAAAGCGGTCATGAACATCTGGCTGCAATCTAATCTTAAAGCCCATTCTTTTATTGCGGCTGATTATTGGCAGACGCATTATGAAGAAGTAGCAAAGATGCTGTCGTCGGCAGAGCTTTTGGTTGCGGAAAGTGAAGGCAGAATCTGCGGCTTTATCGGTATGTATAAGGAGATGATTGCGGGTTTGTTTGTTGAGGAGCACTGCCGTTCAAAAGGAATCGGCAAAATGCTGTTGGATACTGCCAAGCAAATGAACGATCAGCTTTATTTACAAGTGTATAAAAAGAACAAGCGGGCTCTGCATTTTTATCTGAGAGAATCATTCAGTTTTGAAAAAGAACAGCAGGATGCGGCATCCGGGGAGATAGAATACGTGATGAAATGGGTAAAAAAGAAGTTGTAAAAGAATTTTGACACGCAATTTTATGCTATGTCAAAGAGATTTGATAGACAGAACAGGCTGTTGCTGAGACAATGCCGGTGAGAGGAGAAACTTATGGAGATAGGAAGTAAACTGAAAGAAGCACGCATTCAATGTGCGATGACACAGGAGAAGGTGGCTGATGAGCTTCAAGTAAGCAGACAGACGATATCAAATTGGGAGAATGAGAAATCATATCCGGATATTCTCTCTGTCATAAAGCTAAGTGATCTCTATAAGGTCAGCCTTGATGAATTACTGAAAGGAGACATTAAAATGATCCGGCACTTGGCGGAGAGTACGAATGTTGTTACCAGCAATAAAAAGCTGCTGACAATGATTGCATTGAATGGTTTGCTGTTGATTTTGTTTCTGCTTTTTAACGGCATTATCGCGCAAAATAAATATTTAATTATGATCTGCGCCTCAACGGCTATTATCAGCACCACATTTCTGTTTTATCAAATTATTAAGAAATTCTAGGAGGTCATCATGACTTGGTTAACAATAGTATTTGTATTTATTATTTTATTAGGAGCCTTTAATCTGTCTTATCAGGTTTACAAAATAACTGAATTGGATGCCCGCTGCCGAGGTTTGAAGCATCCTAAATTCTGGGGAATATTTTCTATCGGCGGTAACTCGGGCAGCGGCGGATTATTGCTGTATCTGCTTGGCAGACGCAAGTACCCCATAGCAATGAATGAAGAAGAGCGTCAGATCATTGAGTCACGCAAGAAAAAGGCGGGTGTAGGTTTAGCCTTTATTGCGGTGGGAGCTGTTTTAATGATTATTACCATCGTAAGCATTCAGGGAAATATTTGATTTCTGAATCGGGATTTGACACAGCTGCATGAGAAATGGGTGCAGAATCTCAGGTAAAGCAAATTTCAGCTTATTTTTAGCTGAAAAGCTTGAATTTATTGGCATTGCGTGGTACACTAACAACGTATAGAAAAGCGAGTGGACGAAAGTCCACTCTTAATTTTGTCAGAATAAGGAGAAACTATGGATCAATTGGCAAAAATCAAAGAAGCAGTGCTTCCGCTGTTAAGTGCCCATGACATTCAGTTATATGATGTCTGCTGGACGAATGAAGGAAGAAATAAGATCTTACAAATCGCGATCATGCATGAGGATGGCAGTATGGATATCGACGGCTGTGCTGAAATGGCTGAGCTGATCAGCGAAAAGCTGGATGAAATTGATGTAATTGCTCATGAATATATGCTTGAGGTATGTTCACCGGGAGCGGAGCGTGTTTTGCGTTCGCTTGATGAAATTAAGGGAGCTGTCAATGAGTATATCTATGCCAAATTCATCAGTGAGATCAAGGGACTGCGTGAGGTTAAAGGTGATTTACTGGCTGTGGAAGATGATGAATTGCTGATTGCTTATATGGATAAGGCAGTAAAAAGACAATTGCGCGTAAGCTATCAGAATTTGTCACTGATACGTTTATCGGTGCGTATTTAACGAAAGGAAAGAAAATAACGACATGAAACTTAAAGATTTTATGAAAGCAATGCAGGCAATTGAACAAGACCGTTCATTGTCACAGGATATTGTTGTTGCCGCATTGAAGGAAGCGCTGGCAAAGGCATACCGCAAGCACATTGAAATTCCTGATGCGCTGGTTCGTGTAGATATCAATGAAAAATCAGGCGAGATCAAAGTATATCAGCAGCGTGCCGTAGTTGAAGAGGTTGAGGATGATGAATTGGAAATCTCACTCGCCGATGCGAAAAAATTCGTCAAGAGGTTGAGCTTGGCGATATGATTGAAAATGAGGTCAGCATTGAAAACCTTGGCCGTGCCGCTGTGATTTTGGCGAAGAACGTAATGAAACAAAAAATCAGAGAAGCCGAGAAACAAGCGGTTTATGATGAATATTGTGACAAGCTTGACGATCTGGTAGTGGGTACTGTTGAATCCGTAGAGGAAAAATTCTGCGTTGTCAATATCGGCAAGACATTGGCTTTGATGCCAAGAGTTGCACAGATTCCTGGCGAGCATTATTATGAAGGACAGCGTCTGCGCGTTGTTGTCAGTGAAGTAAACAAAGAAACCAAGGGAGCTCAGGTACTTGTATCAAGAGCTGACGGTAATTTAGTTAAGCGTTTATTTGAAAAAGAAGTCCCGGAGATTTATCAGGCATTATTGAAATCAAGGCGATTGCCAGAGACCCTGGTGAACGCTGTAAGATGGCTGTATATTCAAAAAATGAAAACATTGATCCAATCGGTGCTTGTATCGGGCCGAGAGGTTCCCGTGTTCAGGTGATCATCGATGAGCTCCATGGTGAAAAGATCGATATCTTTGAATGGAGCGATGATGTTAGTGAATTAATTAAAAATGCACTGGCACCGGCTGAAATTTTAGCGGTTATTCCAAATACTGATCGCCGCGGCTTATTGATTGTTGTTAATGATAATCAGTTATCATTGGCAATTGGCAAAAAAGGTAAAAATGCCCGTTTGGCTGTGAAGCTTACCGGCAATAAGATCGATATCAAGTCAGAGAGTGAAGTGAATGCTTTAGCATTGACTGGAAAGCAATTGCCGCGGAACAGAAAGCGAAACAGGCTGAGAAGCTGGCACTTGAAAGAGCCGAAGCTCAGCAGCGGATGTTTGAAGAACGCGAAATGGGCAACTCTGAAATTGATGATGAATATTTGGCAAATGAATTACAGCCAAGTTATGAGGAAGCAGCAGCTGATGAAGGTATCAGCGAGCAAGTTTCGGAAGTGATGAGCGAAACAGAAGAAGCTGCTGAAGCTGAGGCTGAAGAGGTTAAAGAAGTTAAAGAAAAGGCTGAGATTAAAGAGGAACGCGCCGAGACAGATCTTGAAAGAGCCGCTCGCATCGCTAAGGAAAAACAGCGTGCGGAAGGCTTGAATATTAAAGAAAAACAAGAATATGTTTCGAAGTTTGAACAGATTGCCGGTGCGCCGGCTGCCAAACCGACAGCAGCTGCGAAGCTAGATGGAAGAAGGAAAGCGACGAAGAAGAGAAACGCCGCAAGCCGACTTTCGATCTGAAGAAGGATTATGAATTAAAGCCGATTTATTCTGAAGAAGAGCTTGAAGAAATCGCCAAACGTGAAGCAGAAGAAAAAGCAAACGATTGGATCAATGATGAAATCGACTTTGATGAATTTGATGAATATTACGAAGAATAGGAGGGATGTTCATGAAGAAAATTCCGATGCGTAAATGTGTCGTAACCCAGGAACAGCTGCCTAAGAGAGAATTGATCCGCGTTGTGCGCACACCTGAACAGCAGGTCGTTATTGATTGTACAGGCCGTACCAATGGCCGGGGAGCTTATCTGAAAAAGGATCTGGCTGCGATCGAGCTGGCCAAAAAGAAAAAAGCGCTGGCCCGGGCATTGGAATGTGAAATTCCTGATGCCATCTATGAACAGCTGACAGCATTGGTGAGCAATGAACAATAAGGCAATGGGTTTGCTCGGCTTAGCGGCCAGGGCGCGCAAGGTAATAAGCGGTGAAGGAGTTCTCACCAGTATTCAGAATGGCAGTGCTAAGCTTGTGCTGATTGCGTCGGATGCCAGTGAGAATACAAAGAAGAAATATGTAGATAAATGCACATACTATAACGTGGAATTTGATTTTGTCGAGACATCGGCAGAACTGAATCAGGCAATGGGTACTTTCAATCGGAAAGTCATTGCCGTTGCTGACGGGGGTTTTGCGAAGAATCTTCATACTTGCTTGAAAGGCTAGGTGATATAATGGCAAGACAGACAAATAACAGAAATAGAAAGAATAACAACCGGAATAATAACTTCACTCCGAAGAAAGAACGGGTAGAGGTTAAGGCGATTACGTATTCCGGCGTATTGACGGTAGGTGAACTTGCTGAGAAGCTGCACCGCAATGCGAGTGAATTGATCAAGGTATTATTCATGCTGGGGAATATGGTTACCATTAACTCCACATTGGATGATGAAACGATTGAATTGCTTTGTATGGAATTTAATGTAGAATGTACGAAAGAAAATATTATTGAAGAAACCAATCTTGAAGAGGAATTAAAAGAAAATGAAGATGAAGAGTCTACATTGGAATCACGTCCGCCGGTGGTTACGATCATGGGACATGTTGACCATGGTAAAACAACCTTATTGGATACAATTCGTAAATCAAGGGTTACCGAAGGTGAATTTGGCGGTATCACTCAGCACATAGGTGCTTATCAGGTGAATGTCAAGGGTAAAAAGATCACTTTCTTAGATACGCCGGGACATGAGGCATTTACTGCTATGCGTGCACGCGGTGCGCAGGTTACGGATATCGTCGTTATTGTTGTAGCTGCTGATGATGGCGTTATGCCGCAGACAAAGGAAGCCGTCGATCATGCCAAGGCAGCGGGTGCGCCGGTTATCGTGGCTGTCAACAAGATTGATAAGCCGGATGTGAATACGGACCGCATCATGGGAGAAATGTCTGATTTAGGTTTAATGCCTGAGGAATGGGGCGGCGATACGATGTTCTGTCCAATCAGTGCTAAATTTGGTCAGGGTGTTCCTGAACTGTTGGAATCCATTCAGATTCTTGCTGAGGTTGAAAATTTCCGCGCGAATCCGAACCGTTTAGCTACAGGTACGGTTATTGAAGCAAAATTAGATAAGGGCCGCGGGCCGGTTGTCAGTCTGCTTGTTCAAAAGGGTACCTTAAAATCGGGAGATGTGTTAGTCGTTGGTTCATGCTATGGACGTGTACGTAAAATGGTCGATGACCATGGCCGTGAAATCAAGTCGGCTGGGCCTTCTTCACCGGTTGAAATTATCGGTTTAAATGATGTGCCGGTTGCTGGTGATGTTTTCCGTGTCTTTGATTCTGAAAAGAAGGCAAGACAGATTGCGGAAACCAGAAATCAAGTAAGAATCGATGCTGAACGTAATTCATCCAGTGCCTTAACGCTTGATGATCTTGCTCGTCAGATCGAAGAAGGTAATATTCAGGAAATCAATGTCATCGTCAAGGCGGATGTTCAGGGCTCTGCGGAAGCAGTTAAGGCTTCATTGGAAAAACTGGATGTTCAGGGTGTACGAGTAAATGTGATCCGTTCTACTGCCGGTGCGATCACAGAAAGTGATGTTGTATTAGCCAGTGCTTCAAATGCTATCGTTATTGGTTTTAACGTTCGTCCAAGTGCTAATGTTCGTAAGAAAGCCGAAGAGGAAAAAGTTGAAATCCGTCTGCATAACATTATCTATAAAGCATTGGAAGAAATGGAATTGGCCATGAAAGGTATGCTGGCTCCGGTTTATGAAGAAGTTGTTATCGGTCAGGCTGAAGTCCGTCAGACATATAAGGTATCAAAAATCGGTACGATTGCCGGTTGTATGGTTACTGATGGCTGCTTAAAGAAAGAATGTAAGATTCGTCTGATCCGTGATGGTATCGTTATCTATACCGGTAAGCTGGCTTCTTTAAAACGTTTCCAAAATGATGCGAAGGAAGTTCAGTCAGGCTATGAGTGCGGCTGTACCATTGAAAATTTCAATGATATCAAAGAAGGCGATATTTTTGAAGCTTATGAAGATCAGCAGGTAGAGGTCGCTTAGTATGGGATTAAAAAAGGATAAGATGGATAATATTATCCAAAAGGAAGTCAGTGAAATTATTCAATTTGACCTGAAAAATCCTAAGATCGGTTTTGTGACTATTACCGATGTTGATGTAACATCAGATATGTCTTATGCGAAAATCTTTGTTTCTTTTCTGGGACAGGATGCCCGCAAAGAAGCTGGTTTAAAAGCATTAAATCAATCAAAGGGGTTTATCCGCAGTGAATTAGCCAAAAGGCTGACGATCCGCAAAACGCCGGAATTGATTTTTCAGCTTGATAATTCGCTTGAAAAAGGCAATAAGATTGAAAAAATTCTACATGACATTAATTCAAATAACTAAATAACTGCTTCGGCAGTTATTTTATTAGCAGGAGGACGTATGAGTATTTTAACTGTTGAAAATATCAGCCACAGCTTTGGCGGACGAAGTATTTTAGAAAATGTTTCCTTTCGTCTGTTAAAGGGCGAGCATGTGGGGCTGGTGGGCGCTAATGGTGAGGGGAAATCAACCTTTTTGAATATCATTTGCGGCAAATTAGAACCAGAACAGGGAAAGGTTGAATGGTGCAACCGCATCACAACCGGTTATCTCGATCAGCATACGGTATTGGAAAAAGGTAAGACGATCCGGATGGTTTTACAGGATGCCTTTGCCTATCTGTTTAAATTAGAAGCTGAAATGATTGAGATGTATGAAAAGATGAGGGACTGCAGCGAAGAAGAATGCAGCCGCTACATGGATGAAGTCGGTATTATTCAGGAAATGCTGGATCATAATGGCTTTTATATGATTGATGCGAAAATCAATGAAGCAGCCAGCGGGCTTGGTCTGCTTGATTTGGGATTGGAGCGGGATGTTTCAGAGTTATCCGGCGGTCAGCGCACCAAGGTTTTATTATGTAAATTATTGTTGGAGAATCCGATGATTCTAATTCTTGATGAACCGACCAATTATCTGGATGAGGAGCATATTCGCTGGCTGACGAATTATCTTCAAAATTATGAGAATGCTTTTATTTTGGTCAGCCATGACGTGCCTTTTTTGAACGATGTAGTAAATATTATTTATCATGTAGAAAATTGCACCCTAACGCGATATGTCGGTGATTATCAAAAATTTGAAGAGGGGCTGGCCATGAAGCGGCGTCAGATGGAGGCAGCTTATAATCGTCAGCAGAAGGAAATCGATGAGCTTCAGGATTTCATTCAGCGCAATAAAGCAAGGGTAGCAACCCGTAATATGGCTGCTTCAAGGCAAAAGAAACTCGATAAGATGGATCTTCTGTCAAAGCCAAAGATAAAAATCAAACCGGAGTTTACTTTTTTAACTGCCAGAACACCGGGCAAGGTCCTGTTCAAGCTTAATGATCTGGTAATCGGCTATGATGAACCGTTGACTCGTCCGTTCAGTATGGAATTTGAACGCAACCGCAAGATTGCAATCAAGGGAGTGAACGGTCTTGGTAAGTCAACGCTGTTAAAGACGTTGACTGGTTTGATTCAGCCATACAGCGGTGAAGTGGAAACCGATCCGTATCTTGAAATTGGTTATTTTGAACAGGAAGCGGTAAATAATACCAAAACAGCCTTACAGGAAATTTGGGATACTTTTCCTGGCTGGACAAATAATGAGGTGCGCTCAGCGCTTGCCAAGTGCGGTCTTACAACGGATCATATTGAAACAAGCATGATGGTTTTATCCGGCGGTGAAAACGCAAAGGTCAGATTATGCAAAATTCTGAATCAGGAAACCAATGTACTGGTACTGGATGAGCCGACGAATCATTTAGATGTGGAAGCTAAGGATGAGCTTAAGAAGGCCATCAGAGAATACCGCGGCAGTGTGATTTTAGTATCACATGATCCTGAATTTTATGAAGATATCGTCGATGAAGTATTGAATGTTGAAGATTGGACAACCAAGGTGCTATAATGGTTAAGAAGCTGTTGATTCTGCTGCCTTCACTGATTCAGGCATGCCTTTGTCTGCTGCCAAAGAGCGGTTTGGTTTTAGCGATGAGCTGTATTCTGGTATTGATTCAGGGCGGCTTGTGTGCGCGGATGGCTCAGCCTTATGGTTTAGCCTGCTGATCACCTTGTTGGCGGCATTGCCAAGGGTAGAAATGCAGAGCGTTCTTATACTCTATTTGCTGATATTGAATCTATTGGCTTATTTTTGCATTAAAACGATTGTAGCTATTTATCAAAAGTGAGGAAATCCTATGCGTGAATCCATAAAAGAATTAAAAAATAAATATCTGATTAACCATTTGCTTCGCCGTGATGAAGTAAGCATTGAGTTAGCGAAGGATGTAACCGATGATGAAGAATACTGTACTTTAATGTGGCTTTTAGGCGTTTTATATCAGGAAGAAGGCAATAAAAACGCAGCAACCTATTGTTGTTTGCGCTCAAATGAAATTTGGTGCATGAATCAGCTGAAGCCTAAGAAAAGACGGTCGGAACTCGTATTTACTAATTTTGTTATGGACGCAGAAATGGAAAGTTTTATTCAGGAAAAGATTGCCTTTATGAAGGATAAATATAAACATATTAAGCGTCAGCTGATTTATATCAGCATCTGTTTCGGCTCCCTAGCTTTTTTGATTTCATTTTTCTTTTTGAAACTGAGTATTGGCGCGGCGATTATTGAATGGGTCTGTTTCTCAGTGCTTTCTTTTTGGTTTACCTATGGCCGCAGCAAGGATCGCTTTTATGTCCTGCAGTCAGAAGCCAGCGGCAAATATTTAAGTGAAGCGGATATGAATTTCGATAAGAAATATCTCTAGCCTATACATAGCTTCTCTTCTTTCATAAGATAGCTTGAAAGGAGAGATTTATTATGTACACACGTTATATCTTGAAGCAGGGCGACCGCGGCATTGCCGTTAATAAAATGCAGGCTTATTTGAATATGTTCCAGCGAGCCGGTTATATCCGTACCGCTCAGAGTGAGGATGGAATTTACGGCACGAAAACGGCTACCGCAGTTAAAGAATTTCAAGTGTTTGCCCGTTTAAATCCAGATGGTATCATCGGCAGCAATACTTGGGATACAATCATGGAAACTTTGAAATTATTAGGGGTTACAACTAATATTCCGGTAGCCAGCAGTTCTTATTATCTGACAAACGGCAGTACGGGAATCGATGTGTTTAAGATGCAGGAATATATTAACAGCATCGCATCGGTGAATCCATGTCTGCGTCCAGTGACTGTTGATGGTTCCTTTGGCAACGCTACAAGAATTGCGGTTCAGCAGTTCCAATATCTGAATAATATGGCAATTGACGGCAAAATTGGCCGGGCCACTTGGGATGAAATCGTTAATCAAGTCAATAAAATGGGCAGTTAGCAGTAAAGTGGTACACTATCATTGAGGTGATTCAATGAAACACGTAAAAATGATGATGTTATCTACATGCCCGCATTGTAAGAAAGCTTTTGAACTGCTTGATGAGCTTAAAAAGGAGCATCCTGAATATCGGGATGTTGAAATTGAAGTGATTGATGAGCAGAAGGAAGAAGAAAAGACAAAGGGCTACGATTATTGGTATGTTCCGACATTTTTTGTAGATGATCAGAAACTCCATGAAGGTGTGCCTAGCAAAGCAGCTGTTGAAGCTGTATTGAAAGCAGCAATTGAATAGCAGGAATAAAGAAACGGTAATCGAGCGTGATTATCGTTTTTTTCTTTATGGTTGAAATGAACCATATCAGGAGTATAAAGGCAGAGGCTGGAGAAATGATGCTAATCGGATCATGGCATACTTTGGCATTGATTGATGTCTGTCATAAAATAATCGGGAAAACCATGAAATGAAAGCCGAAACATGGAATACAGCAGGCATAATGAGCTGTAACCTAGGTGGGCAGTTGATTTATGAAGAATTTCGTCTTTCTAGCCATACGATGGTGATGTATTCACCCTATATTGAATATGAAAAAACGCTCAAGGCGGGTGCTTACAGCGTTTTGGTTTCTAAGGATGGCACTATCAGCTTCAGATGCTGTCGGTGGACAATGATTTTAGGATTTTTTAATTGCTTGATTTCACCGTCGATACAGACGTTGATCTCATGCTCAGCTTCTACCTGTACTTCATGGCATTGACGGTAGTGGACGATTTTTTGATATTGCTTTTGAAGATGCTCACCGCGTTTGTAGACATTCATCAGCTGCAGAATCTTAAGTCGTGAGACCGAGGGAATCAAGACTAAATCGATCAGTCCGTCCTGCATGTCTGAACACGGGGCTGCCCGATAGCTGCCGCCGTAATATTGGCCGTTTGCCATGACCGCAAAGGTATAATTCTTATGCGGCAGCCGGATACCGTCAGCAATCAGTTCGAAATGGTTCTTAATGGATGTTAAGAAGCAATAAAATACAGAAATATCATAAGCCTTGGCACCGCTGATAAAAGGCAGCCGTTTAAAACGTACCATATTCTGGGCAATACTTGAATCAAGACCAATATTGATAACATTAATGCTGAAATGACCATTCACCTCAAGAAGATCGATCTTGCGGGCCGGAGCTTTAATTAATTCTTTCAGATTAAGGAAAGCGTCCATAGCCTGACTGCCGAAGCTTTTCACAAAATCATTGCCGCTGCCGATGGGAACCGGCGCCAGTTCAACGTTTTCATGATGAACGATGCCGTTGACGATCTCATTCAGCGTGCCGTCACCGCCGCAGCTGTAGATTCTTACGGGCTCATTACTCATGGCATAGTGCCTGGCAATATCAGTAGCGTCATGAACGCCTTTTGTCACCTCAATGCGATAGGTGCCCTCAACGGCTTCTTCAATGAATATTTTGTTGACAATCGCTGCGATATGTTTTGTCTGATCACTTTTGCCGGCAGTAGGGTTAATGATAAATATATGCTTCATAAACTTCTCCCTTTTTCATTAAATTCATTATAGCTGATTTAAAGATATACAGCAATCATATATGATGAATGAATAGTCTTACAGATTAGTCATAGAGCTATACATTTATTGTGAAAATGTTATAATAAGACATGTAAAGGAGGACATTATGGAACCAACTTTAATATTCTGGATCATTGCGTGTATCGCATTCATCTTAATTGAAGCTATTACCCAGCAGCTGGTAGCTGTATGGTTTGTGATTGGCAGCGCCTGTTCATTACTGGTTTCACTGTTCGATGTGTCATTTGATCATCAGATAATTATCTTTATCATAGTTTCTATATTGACACTGATTGCATTAAGACCATTGCTTAAGAAATTTATGAGCGGCAAGTTTGTTGCGACCAATACAGAAAGCAACATCGGTCAGCTGGCATTAGTAACAAAGGAATTTGATCCATTAACGCTTGAAGGCAGAATTTTGGTCAATAATATGGACTGGGCTGCTAAGAGTATTGACGGACACTGTTTTAAAACTGGTGAGAAAGTTATCGTTCAATCCATCGAGGGTGTTAAGTGCCTTGTGACGATGGCTTAATAAAAAAGGAGAAAAAATTATGTTTTGGATCGTTATAGGATTATTTTTGCTGTTTATTATTGCTTTCCTGGCATTCCATGTGCGGATCGTTAATCAAAGTCAGGCAGTTGTTGTAGAACGCTTGGGGGCTTATCAAACGACATGGGGTACAGGTGTTCATTTCCTGCTGCCATTTATGGAACGTGTAGCAACTACGATTTCATTGAAGGAGCATGTGGTTGATTTTGATCCGCAGCCAGTTATCACTAAGGATAACGTTACGATGCAGATCGATACTGTTGTTTATTTTCAGGTTACTGATCCGAAGCTTTATGCTTATGGCGTCAACAATCCGATGATGGCTGTTGAGAATTTGACAGCGACGACTTGCGTAACATCATTGGTGATTTGGATCTTGATGGCACCTTGACTTCCCGTGATTTAATTAATACTCAGATGCGTGCGATTCTCGATGAAGCAACTGATAAATGGGGAATTAAGGTAAACCGCGTAGAGCTGAAGAATATCCTGCCGCCGCGTGAAATTCAGGATGCGATGGAGAAACAGATGAAGGCTGAACGTGAACGCCGTGAAGCAATCCTGCAGGCTGAAGGCCGTAAGACAAGTGAAATCTTAATAGCTGAAGGTGAAAAGGAATCAGCGATTCTGAGAGCGGAAGCAGTTAAGGAACAGAAGATTCGTGAAGCGCAAGGTGAGGCTGAGGCAATTGAATTAGTTCAGAAGGCGTTGGCTGACTCATTAAATGTATTGAGTGCGGCAACGATATCTGATGAAGTATTGAAACTTAAGAGTTTAGAAGCACTGCAGAAGGTAGCTGACGGACAGGCTACGAAGCTGATTATTCCAAGTGAAATTCAGAATTTGTCCAGCTTGATTGCTTCGGTGAAAGAATCAGGTACGTTATAAGAACATAAGACTGCGTAATGCAGTCTTTTTTTGAATTATTTATTATAAGAATAAGTGGGATTTATGATGCGGACGTCCAGCTTATTTATCCGGATGCATAATTTCTGAAAATTTTTATGCAGGAAATCATTTTCTTAAGATAGAAGCGTTTTAATGCGGATAAACATGTGATATAATTGACATGGAAACTCAAGTTGTGTTTTTCGCATAGTCTGAATTCATCCGCTATGTGAAGAATTTGACAATTAAAAAAGGGAGAGAAAATTATGAGCTTATTTACACATGAAGCGAGACAATTCAAATTTGATGTATTAAGAGAAGTTGCACGCCGTACTTTCGAAGGAAAGCTAAGTGAATCGACACCGGATGAATTAGCCATGCTGCTGATTCCTACCAGTCAGGCTTCATTTCGATGCTGTGTCTATAAGGAAAGGGAAATCATTCGTGAAAGAACCAGAATGGCGGCTGGCAAAACACCGATTGTAAGTAATCAGCCGCATAATCCAAAGCAGATTGTCAGAGTGCTTGAAGCGGCATGTGACGGCTGTACGATTCATAAAATATGTGTGACAGATAACTGCCGTAAATGTATGGCTAAAAGCTGTCTGGCTTCTTGTCGTTTTGATGCGATGCGGATGGGATCTGATTCTGCTTATATCGATTATGATAAATGTAAGGAATGCGGCGCTTGTGTTAATGCGTGCCCATTCCATGCAATCGTTGAGACGCAAAGGCCGTGCCGTAAGAGCTGTCCGGTAGACGCGATCTCGATGGATGAGTATAATATTGCCAAGATTGATGAAGGTAAGTGCATCAACTGCGGTGCCTGTCAGTCAGTTTGTCCGTTCGGAGCCATTGAGGATATGAGCCAAATGGTACCGGTTGTTGAACAGCTTCGTGACAAGGCTTCTATGACGGCCATTATTGCCCCGGCGATTCAAGGTCAGATGGATAACGCAACATTGCCGCAGATCAAGCAGGCGATTCGGCTGCTTGGCTTTGATGAGGTATATGAGGCTGCCAGCGGTGCTGATGCGGTTGCCTGGTATGAAAAACAGGACCTGCTGCATCACAAGGCAGAAGGCGTACAGATGACAACTTCATGCTGTCCGGCTTTTGTGAATATGGCTCGTCTGCATTTCCCGACAATCTATGAAAAGAATGTCAGTAAGATGGTATCACCGATGGAAGCGATAGCCCGTTATATCAAGTCAGTCAAGGAAACAAAAGTAGTCTTTATCGGTCCATGTGTCGCGAAAAACAGGAAGCAATGGAAGACTTCTCGGTGGTTGATTATGTACTTACTTTTGAAGAGCTGGCAGCAATGCTGACGGCTCAGCATATTGATGTTGAAGGTGTCGAACCGTGTGAAGGGGATGAACCAAGCGCTCATGGCCGCGGCTTTGCAATTGGCGGCGGTGTCAGTAAGGCGGTTGTGGAAGCAGCCAAGGAATGTGCCGATGAGACTGCGATTACCTCCCTTTATGCCGATGGTGCTGCGGAATGCAAAAAGAATCTGCTGATGATGAAAGTAGGACGTTTTAACGCTGATATCCTTGAGGGTATGTGCTGTCCTGGCGGCTGTGTCTGCGGACCGGCTGCGATTGAAAATCCAATGAAAGTAAAACAGCGCATGACGAAAGAAAATGCTGCAATCAAAGACAAGCCGATTAAAGCAACACTGGAAACATTTGATTTCTCTAAAATTAATCTTCATAAATAATCTAAGAAAAGAGGAAACAGTTATGGTAACAATTGAAATTTGTATTGGAAGCAGTTGTTTCGTGAAGGGAAGTAATGAAGTCGTAGAGCTGTTGAAGAATTATATCGCTGAGCATCAATTAGAGGAAAAGGTACAGCTTAAGGGCGCTTTCTGTATGGGGCAGTGTACAAAAGGTCTGGGAATCAAAGTTAATGGCAAGATTCTTGAGGGTGCTACGCTTTATAATGTGGTAGATCTGCTTGAACCTGAATTAAAGGAATTGTTATGAGCAAAATCATCGCATTAAAGGAAAATAATTGTAAAAGCTGTCTTAAATGCGTCCGTAACTGTCCGACTAAGGCAATTACTTTTGAAAGCGGCAGTCCGGAAATCATTGAAGAAGAATGTTTATCATGCGGCCGCTGTTACTTGTTCTGTCCGCAAAGTGCAAAAGAGGTGCGCAGTGATCTTGAGCGTGTGAGAGCATGGCTTAAAGCTAAGGAAGAAGTTGTAATCTCGGTAGCGCCGTCTTATCCAATCGTATGGCCTAATTTCAGTAAGCTGAAGCAGGCGCTGCTTGAGGTGGGTTTTTGTGCGGTTGAGGAAACCGCACAGGGAGCTGCGGTGGTTTCTTCACAATATGTCGGTTTGATGCGTGAGCAGTCGATGACGAATATTATTGAGACATGCTGTCCGGTTATCGTTAGGCTGATTGAAACGAAATATCCGTCATTGATCAGTCAGCTCAGTCCAATCGCATCACCGATGATTATTCACGGCAGAATGCTTAAAGAAAAATATCCGAATGCGAAAGTGGTTTTCTGAGTCCATGTGTAGCCAAACAGAATGAAGCATTGGATGAACGTTTTACAGGCAGTGTTGATGCAGTAATCAGTATGCCGGAAATGGATGAATGGCTGCTTGATACTGAGCTTTATGATGAAGAAGCCGGTGAGCCGCAGGAAAATATTGCCCGGCTGTATCCAATCAGCGGCGGTATTATTAAGACCATTGATGATTTCAGCGGCTATAAGCGATTGGCGGTAGAAGGCATTGAACGCTGTCAGACAGCGCTTCAGTCGATTGAAAACGGTCATCTTAAGGGATTCTTTTTTGAGATGAACGCCTGCTTGGGCGGTTGTTTGGGCGGTCCGTATTTATATGCTTACAAGGAAAATGAATGGCTGGCTCAAACGCGTATTTTAAAGGCTGAGGAAGCTGAAAAAATCGATTATCAAGACTGCTCGCTGCCGGTAAATGCTAAATGGCAGGATGATCATGTTGATCAGCCTGAATTCAGCGAGGCGGCAATTGATGAAGTTCTGCAGTCGATGGGCAAGGCAGATTATTCAAGACAGCTTAACTGCGGAGCCTGCGGATATGATACATGCCGTGAAAAGGCAATGGCGGTACTGCTTGGCAAGAGTGATCCGAAGCATTGTCTGCCATATGCTTTAGAGAATGCAGAATCAATTTCCAATCTGATTATTGAACATACGCCAAACGGAATTATTGTGCTTGATGCTTTCCGTAAAGTAAAAGAAATTAATCCTTCGGCGATTAAACTTTTAAAGCTGCAGAATTTCAGCGTTAAGGGATTTGATATTCAATCGATTCTGCCATCCGCTCAGATCAGTGATGTGCTGGATCATTTAGATGGTGTCAAATATTTTATTGAAGAATATCCCGATGCCGGTAAGGTGATAGAGCATGCTGTTATTCCGGTTAAGGAAGAAAATGCCAGCTTTATCATTTTGATGGATCTGACTGAAAAAATGCAGCAGGAAGAAAAATTGAAACAGCTGCGGCGTGATACGATTGCCTCCACGCAAAAGGTTATTGACAAACAGATGCGTGTTGTACAGGAAATCGCTTCACTGCTTGGTGAGACTACCGCTGAGACGAAGGTCGTATTGACGAACCTTAATAAGACGATTGAGGGAGAGTCTGAGTGATGAATATCCATGTTGAGACATATACCGCTTCTTTAAATAAGAAGTATGAGGAATTATGCGGTGACCGGGTAAAAATTGTCCGCAATGCGGATTCTTGCATTTTAGTGCTTGCCGATGGTCTTGGCAGTGGTGTTAAAGCGAACATATTAGCGACGCTTACTTCTGAAATCTTATCGACGATGGTGGCAGAGGGAACAACCATTGAAGAAGCCATTCAGACAATCACGGCTACGCTGCCGGTGTGCCATGAACGCGGGGTTGCCTATTCTACCTTTATCATCGTCCAGATTTTCTATGACGGCCGTGTTTATTTGGCAGAGTATGATAGCCCGATGTGATTTTTCTGCAGGGCAGCCGGGCCGGTACTTTTGAAAGAGAAATCCATGTACATTCGGAAAAAAAGGTTCGTGAAGCGCACTTTATGGTTGAACCTGGTGATCGATTGATTTTATTTTCCGACGGCATCGTTCATGCCGGGGTTGGTTCTATCTTGAATTTTGGCTGGGATAAGAAAGAAATCACGCAGCATCTTTTAACGATGCAGCATTATAACGATAATGCCAGAACAACGACTTGGAATCTTCTGCATGCGGTCAACGATTTGTATCAGGGACTGCCGGGGGATGACTCCACCGTAGCGGTTGCGCATATTCTCGAACCTAAGGAAACGATGATAATGGTTGGTCCGCCGGTAAACAAAGAGGATGATGAGGTTGTAGCTCGTAAACTAATGAGCGCTACCGGCAAGAAAATTGTCTGCGGCGGCACGACTTCACAGATTATTTCACGTTATCTCCATGAAGAAATTAAAATGGATGATCTGCTTAGCTTTACCGGTGATGTACCGCCGATTGCCAGAATCAAGGGAATTGATCTGGTTACTGAAGGAGCACTGACGATTGGCAAGGCGCTGCAGTATCTTGAGGAATGTTCAAAATCGAGAGATTACTATGAACAATTTATTGAAGCAGACCGTAACGATGGTGCTTTCTTGTTGGCACATACACTTTTATGTGACTGCACAGCAGTTCATTTCCTTTTAGGAACAGCCGATAATATTGCCCATGCTTCAATCAATTATTCGCCGATTTCACTAAGCCAGAAGATCAAGGTCATTGAAAAAATGGGTGAAGAATTAAAAAAATTAGGTAAAATTGTCATAATTGAAAAGTTCTAGTCGTTTTTCGACAAAATCTGCTCTTGGTTTCAACTAAACTAATGAGTGGGTGATCAGAATGAGTATTCAATTAATTGCGTGTATTAATGATTCCGCAAAAATATTTATGGGAAACGATAAGGTGCTGCTGCATACGCTGGCCAATGCTGACCGAAATCAGAAGCAGGCGTTCTTTCGCTTTCATGATTTTGAAACAATTTTAGCTGGCTGCAGTTCATTCTTTGAGGATCAGTGTATCTGTACAGAAGCAGATACACTCTATTTACGCAATGAATACCTCAGAAAAAATTATTCTTTAACGGTATATGAAGATCTGCTGATCACCAATACCTTTGATGATAATCCATTTCTTGAATATCTGCTTCGATATGAAAGATGTTGGTGTGTCATTGATGAAAATCAAGGTGTTCACTGGCTGGGGGTATTGTCAAAGCGGTGAAAATCGTGTAAAATAGGTTATGATGTTAGGAGGCAGTATACCTATGTTGGAGTCTATATTATATACGCTTTTGGGTCTTATTATTGGTGGAGCGTTAGGGTTCTATTTCACCAAGAAAAAGTTTGAAAAAGAATTAAGAGAAAATCCGCCAATCAATGAGAAAATGATTCGTGCAATGTTTTTACAAATGGGACGTAAACCATCTGAGGCACAGATCAAACAAATCATGAAATCGATGAATGCGAACAAATAACACAGCCTTAGCTGTGTTTTTTGAAATTATGATTAAGAAGGTAATACGGTTTATCCTTTGTTTGATCTTGGCGGTGATGCTGATATTTACTACTTTAGGTTATTTTCAGTATAAAACAGCGATACACTCAATCAGTATCGAGGATAAGGTTGCACAAATTCAAGCGGATGAAAATTATATATTATTAAATCAGGTTTCTGATTATTTGAAAGATGCGACAGTTGCTATTGAGGACAGGCGTTTTTATGAACATCACGGTGTTGATTTTATCGCATGGCTGCGAATTGCCAAGGATCTTATTTTTACTCAGCAAATAAACAGCGGCGGTTCTACGATTACGCAGCAGCTGGCTAAGAATATGTATTTTGGCTATGAACCCTCTTTGATCAGAAAGTTTTCTGAATTATTTGTTGTGCATGATTTAGAAAGCCGTTATGATAAGGATACGATTTTAGAGCTTTATATTAATATTATTAACTATGGGGACAATAATTTTGGCATACATGACGCGGCATATAATTATTATGGTGTATCACCGGCGGACCTTGATTTAGATCAGGCGTCCATACTTGCCGGTATACCGCAGTCACCGGCTTATTTGCAGTTAAGTAATTTATCGATGAAAACGATCTATAAGCAGAAAGCTGTGCTGAGTGCGATGGTAAAGGAAGGCATGATCACACAGGCTGAAATGGATGCGGTTATGAGGAATAAGGGGGAGTAATCAGGAGGAAATCTTATGGATCTGTATTCTGGACGGTATATTGCAATTCTATATGAATTTTTTGTATCTAAACAAACATTTCTGACTTCTGAAGAATTGGCAGAGAATTTAAAATGCAGTTCACGTACCATAAAGGAGGATATCAAATCATTAAATGCTTATTTGCGCCAAGAACAAATTGGTTTTATTGAATCAGTTCCAGGCCGCGGATATCAATTAATTATTGAGGATCAAGGCAGAGGCAATCAGCTGAAATTAATGATTGAGCGCAGCTATGAGTTTTTCTTTGATAAAGATGTTGGCCGCATAAAGCTGAGAATATTTATTTTGAAGAAAATACTCGCAGTTCCTTCTTTAGAATATGCGGATCTCTTGAATGAAGTCCATTTGACTCAGTCTGCACTTAGACGTGATTTTGAATGGATTCGTGAATTTCTACAATCCTATGATTTAAAACTGAAAGTCGTTAATGATGCAATTCAGGTCAGGGGCAGTGAGCTTCAGCGCCGTAAGGCAATGCTTGAAGCTTTTTGTGATAACTATTATGGTCTTGATGATGCATTGCTTGTCAAAGAATTTGATTCCTTATTCTATGAAGATGATCAAGAATATGAAAACATCCGGCATGCATTCTTAAATATTCTTCGTCCTGAACAAATTGTCATTAACGATTTATCAACAAAAAAACTTCAGCATATATATGTCTGGCCAAAAGACGCAATGCGGCTAATTGCCGGCTGTCTGCCTTTTCTGCTGAAGAAATTGACGAAGCAGAAAATTATACGAATATTCATTAGTACAAAAGATATTCAGTGATCCGCTGATTGCGGCAGGTAAATGGCATGACGAAAATGAAGTTATCGCTTTTACCCGCATGCTGCTGACACATCGCGATATCGATTTAAGCCGACATCGTGATGTTGAAACCATCCCGCCGGTCTATCTATTAAAAGCATCACAGAATTTACAAAGTACATTAGATTGTTTGAAAAATACGGTTTGGCAGGAATTATTTGCTTCCGAGTTATTTGCATCTTTTGAACGTGATTTTTTATCTATTGTATTGCTTCTGACACTCAGGCATCGAATGGATTCAAATAAAGAAATCCAATTGGTAATCTATTCAAAATATGAGAATTATAATTTCACGCCTTTGGCCTTAGAGTTAACCCGTGTATTTATTTATCATCTAAGCAGTGTGATGAATTGCCCTGTCAACGTGATGAATCTCTCAATAATTCCTTCCGTTTTTGAATATATTCTAAAACAGGTGAATTATGAGTATCATCGTCAAAATATCGCTGTTGTTTCCACAGCAGGCAGAATTGTTGCAGGCTATATAGCGAATGATTTAAACAAGAAATTCAGCCGTTATATTCACAGTCTTGCTGTATTAAATCTTTATGAGATGCGGAGCTTGAATTTCGATGATTTTGATTGTGTGATCTGTGATAAAAATGATTACTACAAGCGATATCCAATAAAATTTGTTGCTTACACCTCAATGACCAGCTTAGCAAAGGATGACCTTTATGGGAAAGTTTTTAAATCTGGCTATGATCGTCATATATTGGATTTTATGAAGCGAATCACTAAGGCAACCGAAGATGTAGTAAGTGATAATTTTAATGCGTTGGTTAAATGTATATGCTTTCGTCATGCGGCAGAAAGTAAATTGACTGAACTTGAAAATGCCATTCTTTGGAAAAATTCACTCATTTCCTACATTAAGCGGCAGGGTTTGATTATATTTTGTGATATATCTCATACCCAGAAAGAATTCATTGAATTTTACCGGGTCAGCAAATTTGCCAAATATGCAATCGTAGTATCCATAGATTACGGTTACGATTTATCTAAAATCAAATTAATTAATTCAATACTGGATCGGCTGATTGAAAATGATGATTATTTTGATTTGATCCTTCGCGATACTTCAGCCGCCTATGATCAATGTTTGATGATATTATCGAGAATCAGTCTTAGCGGAAGGAATTCCGCTTTTTTTCATCAGTATTCGTGAAAATTCATGCGTTTCACGATTTTGGATGAAAAGTAAGCGTTTACATCAACTGGCAACAATGTGAAAATAAGGGCAGGAGGAAGGCACATGATTAAAATATTTTTAGCTACACATGGTCATCTGGCCAGTGGTTTCAAAAGTTCCTTGGATATTCTTTTAGGTGATTCATCAAATGTTACTATTTTTGATGCTTACGTCGATGAACATTCAGTACAATCTAAATTGGATGATTTCTATCGCAATGTTGATGAAAAAGATCAGGTGTTTCTTTTATCAGATTTATATGGCGGCAGTGTCAATCAAGCGATGTTTACTTACTTGAAGGATCGAAATACTACACTGATTACAGGTGTAAACCTAGCTTTGATTTTAGAGCTGGCAATGAAATTGGAACCATTAGATGAAAGGGCTATGTATCAACTGGTTGAAAATAGCCGCAAAGTATTGTTGATTGTAAAAGATGACCAAACACAATTTTGTGATGATTTTTCTAAAGAAGGGAGGGTTAGAATGATTAGTCTAATACGATTAGACGAACGCATGATTCACGGACAGATTGCTATTAAATGGTCAAAACATACAGGTGTGGATCGCATCATCGTAGCTAATGATGCGGCTGCAGCCAATAGTATTGTTCAAAAATCATTAATGATGGCTGCTCCTTCTACTATTAAGACAGCAATTAAAAGTATTGATGATGCAATTCGTTTAATCAATGATCCGCGTTCAGATAAATTGAAAATATTGCTGATAGTGGCCGATCCTGCTGACTTATTGAAGCTGGTTGAACAGGTGAAAGAAATTCCTAGAATCAATATTGGCAATTATGGAAGAATCGCTGAGAAAAAGGGAGATCTTCAGCGATGTGCCTATGGCAGTAATTTATACGCATATGAAGATGAAGCAGCAATATTCGCAAAGATTATTCAAACCGGAATTGAATGTGTTTATCAAACAACACCGGAAGATTATCCGGTACCATTAGCAAATGTGGCGGGACAAGATTTTGTCACAAATGGACAAATTATTTGTCACAAAAATAGCAAAATAAACGGATACAATTTTACTTGATTTGAAGTTGTATCCGTTTTATTTTTAATCGACCATTTCATAACTTATTAAATCTGTAATTTTGCAATTTAATATGTGACACATTTTAGATAACGTATGTAAATCTAACCTTTGCATTTGGTTATCTTTATACTTAATAAATTGTAATTTCGTTAGCTTAGCATTATTGCAAAATTCTTCCTCACTCATATTTCTTTCAGCAAGTACTTTGCCTAACCTTAAAATAACTTTACCTTTCATAACACATTTATCCTCACTTTCACTTTCAGTATATATTTTTACTTTATATTAGTAAATATATTTACTAGAAATTAATGTGAAAACATCAAACATGATAATCTGTTTTCAGGTGATAAATATGAAAGCAGATTATTGTAATAGAATAAAAGCACTACGTGAAGATCATGATCTTTCGCAAAGACAAGTAGCAGAATATTTAGGCACATCTCAAACTATGTATGCACGCTATGAAAGAGGTGCTAGTGAGTTGCCGATTCGTCATTTAATTACATTATGCAAATTGTACAATGTATCATCAGATTTTATTTTAGGTATTATCAAGAGAAAATAATCATCCGCACTCAAAAGAGTGTTTTTATATGTTTAAATATCCTGAATTATTAGCTTTTAGCATTAACTCAGAATTAACCAACATTTTTCCTGATTCTTGTAACCAGACATACTTACTTTGATACTTAAATAATGATGATCTTATCATAATACCTTCTTTATCAAAAGCATACCATGCTTGATTTTCAGTATCCCAAATCATATCATTTTTCACTAGTTTTCCTTTTTGATAATACATCCATTTACCTGAATTTTGTAGCCAACCATCAGTATAAAAATTTTTGAATGACAATCCGAATGAATTCATTATCTGAGTATCATTCATAAAATAAACTAAACGTGGATCAACTGCATTAGGTAAAGTTCCGGGATGAAAATTGTTATTAGCAAAATGTGTCCAACCTTTTGAATAGATAAGAGGTGATGAATTGCCTATTTGTATTATACCTCTGCCAGCTTCTACATGAGTATGGCATCCTGATCCAATGCCAGAATACCCCATAGACTGAAGGTGTGCACCTTGTTTGACAACATCACCGATTTTTATATGAGAAATATTATCATCATGCCATATATCAAGAATAAGATAATCCTTTGTTCCGTCTGCAAATAAAACAGGAGCTAAGGACTGCCAAACAACCTCATTACCATTACCAAGATGAAATTTACCCATGCATTTAAGTGTTACTGGAGCATAAAGCTGCTTATCGCTATTATCAACATTATCTAATGCCCAAGTTCCTTCATGACTAAGCCATGTATAGCCAAGATCATCACCGCATCCTTGTGTAAGATTAAGCTGTGTCTGCGGCCAAAGAATGACTTCAATTCCATCTTTGTTAATTAATGTTTGATTTTGTTTCATGCTAACTTCCACCCTTGAGTATATGCATCAGGGCTAAATGCGTTGTTATCCATAACACTTATATATACTTGATCGTTATACAAGACTACTTCATCCTTCATATAAGCGTCATGAGCGCCTTGTGGCTGCACGAAAGGTTTTGGTTTGTCCTTATTCTTCGTATGCTTCACAACCCACAAAGCAGGTGTCTGAGAGGGTTCCCAGCCATCTTGACTGGTATGAGCCTGTACACACCGATATACTTGTCCTTCAAACTTCCTAATGTCATCCACCGCATATTCCATACCTGTATCCCAAAAGTCGACTAAATCTTCGCAGTCAATGATCGTTGTATCATCATTTGCTTGTAAGAGCTGCTGCCATTGTTTACGCAGCTGCCGAGCTTGTTCTATTAAGGTCATGCTAGATCACCTACCAATACTTATAAGCTGTTTCATATTCATTTTGTGCTGGTGCATCAGCAAGAATGTATTCCTTTTCATCAGCTGTTAGGGAAATCATAGCTTGAATCTTATCTGCTGTAATTTCGCCCTTGTTAAAGCAGCGTTTTAAACTCTCGACATGTGCCCTCATGCTATCACTCCTTCTTGGACTAATTGTAGGGTATATTCATCTATGATTTCTTCTTTCTTGAGACTTTTCATTGCTTCAAGATCTGCCTTAGATGCAGGTGCATTCAAAGCTTCCTGTTCGGCTCTTTCTACTTCAGCGGCTGCTTGTTGAGCTTTTAAGTCAATGTATTCTTGCCACTTGACTTCATCTAGTACAAACTGTTCATTCTCCCATTTGCAGCCGTGTATAGTCTGCTCGGTGATTTCTTTCTCGGTTGTTACCAGTATCCACGGTGCTTTTTGCACTTTGTTAAAAAAATTAGCTTCTTTAATATAGTTATTTTCATCAATTTGAATGTATAGTTGATATTTCATGTTGTTACCTCCAACCTAATGAAACTACAAATCTTATATATGTGTTTGATGAATTATTATATTTATATCTTAATTTAATTATGAAATTATTACTTTTATATGATATTAATTTTATATATAGTCTATTATTTGTACTTCCATTCAAATCTGTAAATTCTAATTGTTGTCCAGCATTGCAATCCCTTAAAAATGCAACTATATTTGTAAGTTCTATATTCTGCTCTGATGAAAAATAACTTGGTATACTGTCTTTCGTTAGTAGATCATCATATGATGAACAACTTCCACCATTAATACCGATATAGATTTCATTAAGTTCCTGTTTATTAATAGGAAAAATAATGTTGTCAGTTTCAACTTCATTATAAGTTTTTGATGAACCGCTTTTAATTGATATTAAATCTAACCAATTAATCTCACCAATCACCTTACCGCTGTTATACGTTGGGAACATTGCTCCGCTCATAATCTCACCCATCCTTTCACTTCTTCATATGGTGTAAATTCATTTGTACTACCATCATATAAACGCACTTCGTCAATATATCCTTTTAACCATAAATTTGATTTTCTATTGCTTCCAAGTTCTATTGTTTTGAAATTATAGAAATTTTGTGATTTACCAACAAAATTATAATCATCAATTTTAATTTCAAAACTATACTCATATGCAGAAGTATCTGCAAGCTTTCTAAGTCTTAACGCAATACGATGCCATGTTTTTGCTTTTAATGGAATGCTTCCTAAGGTGCTATATCTATCATTTGATGATTCAGAATAGTAATAATTGCAATACTGTATTAAACCATTCGGTCTTATTTCTAGACTTATCATGTTATTGTTTGAAGAACTATAACCGTTTTCAGTATTAAATAAAGCAAGACCATAATTGTTTTCAACTGGCAATTCGTCAAGATATACCCAAAAATCTAACGTATAATTATTCTTGTATACAAAACACGAATTTGAATTATTTAATACTATATTCTGATTTATTCCATTTAACGAAAAACTTCCTGTACCTAATCTATTAGTTATAGTTGAAATGTCGCAATTATAAGTAATTGAACCCATTCGTTTTGAACTAATCAATAATGAATCACTTCTTGTTTTATCATCACAATGAAGCAAAAGCATTGTCTTATCACTGTCTGTATATTGAATAGGAATGCTTTCAACTACATCATATTTATCAACCGTTCCGTCTACGTTATGTCTTAAAATTGTGTTATCAGCTATATTAACTATTGCTGAATATTCAACATCTTTCCATGAACCATATAAATATTGATCTTCATTTGAATTTAATAACGGTATTATATGTGTATCTTCAACATGCCCAAGAACAAGCACATCATCAACAACACTTCTCTTTGACCAACTGCTTGAACTTCCTTCTCTTCGACCAAAACCACTGATTTTTATTTCATAATCAACATCTATCAATTCTTTTGTTGGATATGATTTTGTTATTAGAGTTCCTGCTTTGTCAGTTAATTCATATACATAATTCCAAACTCCATTTACTTGTTTATACATAATTCTGCAATGATATTTATCTCTGTCACTACTTCTTGCTAAAACTTCATAAGATAATGCACCAGTATCTTTATTTAAGTAGTAAAATTTTAAACTAACACGGTCATATGATTTTATTCCTATACCTAATTCTTCTGAAAAACAACTGGAAATTCAGGAACAGAATATGTACTGCTTATATCAGAAACATTAAACCCGAAAGAAAATGAAATCTGCCACGGCTTCGTGATATCTAATTTTTTGATGTTTTTAACTATATAAGCCGAATCATAATTTGTGTTATTAGGCACTAAAACATACTCACCCTTAAAATATCCACGTTCTTCATATGAATAGGTTTCAGCATTAGCTGTGCTACCACCTGCGTTATAAACTGGATTTTTATTTTTTGTTTTATCGTCTACAATTCCGCCCTCTGAATTTATTAATAACAAACAATCATCAATGCTAGGTGAAAATTCATATATAGTCCATGTGATAACTTTTTCACCGATTTCATCAATGATTTCATAAGTCACATCACTTTCACCTTGATACATAGCACCAACGACAACATCCACATCAGGAACATTGCTACATGAAAATGTAATTGTAGTATTAGTATTGGAATGAATACTGATACCCGCTTTTGAGCAAGCATCAATGTTACTCTTCGGCATAATATAGGCCGGAATAATCGTTGAGCCTACCACAAACTTATCGCAAGGCAATGTCTGCTGATTATTTTCATCCCACCCTGTTGATGGTAAAAAGAACTGAGGTGAACAATTCTTATCTATCTTTTTATTTAGGTTTTCCTCAGCCGTTTCTATCCGCTGAAGCAATGCCAAATAATCTGCCTTACTTGCAAAATAAGCCGGCTCTTTTTTACCAAGCGTGTCAGCATCACCACCGTCTGTTGGCAAATCGATGATAAACTCATTAGATGCAGTTGATTTGATTTGAAGGATTAGATTGATATTGTCAGTAGGTACTATCCCTGAAGCTGAAATCACTAATGATCCATTGGATAATACAGCAGATTTACTGATACGTGCAGCTTTTAGTTCAGCAAAAGCTTGATCTGAATTAACACCCATTATTAATCTACCAGAGGTATTAGCAGTTAGAAGCGAATTTAGAATTGTATATGAATTATCAATCCATTGATCCGCTGCTAAGGTAATCGCAAACTCTTTCATTTTTGCATCTTCCAGTTCTTGAAGGGACACATGAGCATCATAAATGCCATTTTCAATGTTATTCATTTTCGCTTGATCAAATCGTGTGCCTTGCTGAAGGACTTCGCCAGTATTCGGATCTTCTATATGGTCTATCCAGACTGTTTTATCATACATAAAGTTTACCTCCCTCTATTTCTTCAAATTGATATATGAATGCTATGATCAAGGGTGATCCGCTTGATTTAATATATTCATCTGCATGTGTTGCCAATACTTGATCAGAGCTATCTATCAAACGAACGTTACTAATTGAGCCAACAATATCAGAATTAAAATTTACATAGACTCTTACTTCATTACCTGAAGTTTGTTTGATCATATCCGTACATTCATGTTCTTCACCGTCAAGCAAATAAAGAGCCTTAACAGCTTTATCAGCAAATTCAATAGGTAAAGATTGTATATATTCATTACTCAAAGATTTCATTTGAACCCTCCTTTGGCCATGTATTGCAGATCAGTAATCCACAAAGAGGAAACTCAGGTTGTAAACTGTAACTCCTACTTTGAATTTGTACTTGATTTCCGGCATTGATGATATATCTCGGCATTGCTGAAGCTTGTTTTACTTTATTGACTTCAGCATCCAGTATCCTTAAATCATTGATACCTGTATTCTCTTGCTTTTTAAGTAAGATATAGAACTCAGCCCACGCTTCAGGATCAATCTCTTTAGCAGGGAAGATCACTGATAAACATATCCCAGAGATTCAAGTACAGCTTCAATTCCTTTTTTAGTCCCAGCAAGTTGAGCGGTTTTCTTTTTCCATATCAATCTCTTTCGATAATTCTCAGTGCTTTCACCCTTTAATCGTGGCAAATCATAATCATCACCATAAACATCTAATAATGCATCGTCACATGATAAGATCATAAGCTGCTGCTGTGTCTTATAGATTGCCTCCTGCGCCTGATCAAACAATGTACCAATCACTGTGATAAAGATCCAAAATTGATTGATTGATTTTTGCATCTCTTAAATGGAGTGGATAAGAGAGAAAACATATATTCTGCAAAGTTCTCAAACATCTTAGATCACTCTTTCTACATCAACAGTAATATCACCTGCTATAATCACTTTTTCGTTAGCAAGTAATACATCGGCGGTAGGAGTAAGCACTTTTATATTTCTGATAGCCGGTTCCGCATCTTTGACTGTAAATATGATATCAGACAGATTTAATTCATTCAGTTTTCTGTTTGAACTTATTTGTAAAGAGATAAGAAGTGCTGCTTGAACCTTGTCACCAGTGCCATCATATTTTGGAGATTCAGGCACAAAAATCTTTACATGGATATCTTGCTGAACGTTGACTGATGATTTTACAAGTACATCATCATAAGCACCAATGATAGGAGTAATTGCCATCTTCACATCATCTAATAGCTGTTGAGTCGCATCACCTTTAGTTGAGGTGATGATAATATCAACGGTGCCTTGACCTCTTGGATGCTGATCATTGACACTGGCAAAGAGTACACCTTGTACAGCTTCAGCAGCCTTTTTGTATTTTCCGGCAGTAGTCAGGGTAGCTTGTTCTTCCCATGCGTTTTTAACACGCAACCTGAATGCTTCAACATCTTCTAAGTCTGATCCCTCAACTGTGATCCAGTTTTCCTGATTATGGATCGTATTTACATTAATGTATGTAAGTGATTTTGAAATCAAGCCTGCCGGAACGTTATAACGTGAACCTTCCTTTTCGGCAATGATCGGTACTTCAATCTTTAAGACTTCTTCAGGCAACACCACATCTTTCACGCTGAAATATCGTAATTCCTCGTTATTGATATCAATCGCTGTCTTAAATACCGTATTTTTAGGTATCTTCAAAGCCGATTTCCCAGAAGCTCTTTCAAGTGTAACCAAACCTTCAGTCTTTTTAGCAAGTTTTCTTTGCATACCATAGTCTAATGCCTTTACCTCGATCCAATCCTCATCTGCATGAGTTACAAATCCATTATTGATCACTGATCTAAGCAGTGTTATAAGTTCAATATAAGCTTTCAATGAAACCATTAAGAGGGTATAAAAGATACCACCAGCCTTAAAATTCGTGATTACAAAACCAGCTTCTTTCAGCTCTCTTACTTTTTCATCCTTCAGCTGATCTATGTCAGGCAAGGGAAGAATCTTATCTAAACTATTTTTATCAATCATAAGCGATCACCTCCACCTGTACACGATTCAATTCAAGACTCAGTGATAAATCTTTATCACTGCCAATCAAGCTAAACTGTATCTGAATCGTAATATTTTCATTAAATTCAATAGTTATTTTCAGTGATAAGATATCGATTTCCTCACGTCTTGCTATCTTTTCCTTAATCCGTTCTCTGATTTCGATTTCGCAGCTTTCAGGATCATCATTCTGGATAAACTCTTTTAAGCCCCAACCATAAGTTTCATCATAGAACAGCTCACCCGGTTCAGTTATTGCTTCCATTTGTAGATCCTGAAGCAAGGCATCAATTCCGCTTATCACCGGTGCATCACCATCAGTTGCAGCCGTTAACTGTTGATCTGAAGATAAGCGAATATCACTAGATAGTTCCATTTTCTACCTCCTTCAGAATCTCTATCTGATTCAGTTGGCCATCTGATAATCCTACTAACACAATATTTCCTGCCAGCAACTCAGAACGATAATATACATCAGGAATTAGAGGAACATCATTCTTAGGCTGCTTGTTGCTATCCAAAAGCTGAAGCGTGTAGTTATAACCTACATCAAGCTTATGGCTGCTTACTACTTGTGCATATTGGATCGCTGGCTGAAGGCAATGCTTATAATCACTGATCATCACATCAGCGACTGCTTTTTGATTGCTGATAATAAATTACTCATGACTTACCTCCTAGAACTGTATCAGGCTGCGTACAAATCCTTGTTCATTGACTCGAAATATGATCTTGCTGATCTCGTAATCTCCTGAAACTAAAGGATGATCCACTCTGATCAGTGTTGAATGTTTCAAGAAAGGGACAGATACGGTCTGCATTTCCCATGAGCCGGAAATTCTTTTCAGATTTAGAATATTGCTGCCATATCTGAATACAGCGATCTCTTTTTGTTTAGCAGAAGAACCCCAATGGAAGCGCCCAGCTTGCATATAAAACTTATGATTCAAACCCCATAAAGAATTTATATACTGAATGACTTTAATGCCATGCATTGATTGAATTGAAACAGTTTTATTCGCATAAGTTTGACTAGCTAATAACAAATCTTTAATACTTGCTTTCATGCAAACATTACTAATGATTTCTTGCGGCACAGCATTCATGTATGTATCCGTTATGATTGTTCTTTCCAGCTTCAGCATATCATCTTTTAATTGGATGCTGCATTTATCTGATGATTCACTTATATCCTTAGTAACCGATCCTTTGAAGATACTTTCAAGATTTCCTGAATAACCGAATAGGATCTCACATTCATCATTTTTTTTGACATTTATCTTGTCCAGTATTTCTTTTGTAAACATGATTTTCGCATAATCATAAACAGTGTTTTTACTGCTCACAACTTCTATTGAGATACCCTTATTTAAGCTTAATTCGTTGATATTTACTTTTACTTCAGGATAAAAATATTCTATGTTAGGCATTGGATAACCTCCTACATTGGAAACACTCTTGCATTGTTGGTAAAGCCACTTGCTAAGCGCTTTTGACCGTTATTTGTTAAAACACCACGTTTATTGATAGTATCAGTAGTGTTATTCGATGTAGTGACAGGTGCAGCGCTGCCAGAAGTATAACTGCTAACAGTGATAGTCACCGGCTCATAGCTCCAAAGTTCAAGAGTCACCTCAATAGCTTCATTGGTATTCACTTCTTTTGTTTTCATACTTTTTAGTACGACATTAGAAATACCTCTAAGAGCAGCAACCGGATGAATCAACTTATGTACGATAGGCTTGTCTTGTCCAGCTTTGCGAAAAAGGTTCTGGATGATTTCAAGTTTTTGTTTTTTAGTCTCAGTCGGTGAATCTTCAAGGATAATAATTAGATTAATCTTTGAATCATCATAACCTACTGCTTGTTTTGGCTTTCGGCTGCTGCCTTCAACATCCTGTTCTTCAATGAGTGCTTCAGTTGTTATGTCAATGCTCTTAAATAAGCCATGCAGCCATTGATCATCGATCTTAACGTTTGTATCATCTACATAGATCATGCCGGTACTCCTTGTGGATATGGATCATCTGCGCCATCTGTCAGATCGGATAACTCAGCAAGCAGCTGCTTTAGCTTTTGGATATCCTCAATATCCTTTAAATTAACATTAAGCTGGATTCTGCCAATGTGCATTGTTAAGCCTTTGTTTTCATTTGATTCATCTTTCGATTCAACTTTTGCAGTTTCAGTTTTAAAGAAAGAACGATTGACTTTTCTTCGTTTCTTCATGAACTAACGACACTTTTTCAAAAGACTTTTTAACTGCTTCAGCTGGTGCTTCTTCAGCTTGATTGATACCATCAGATATTGTAGTCATGATTCTCTGGCCTGATAGTGTAAGGTGAGAAAATGCCCCTTCTTTCGCATCAGAGAATGGCAGCAAATTACGCACCTTATCAAACACACTACTCACCGCGTTAAACGGTGCCATTGCAACCGCTTTGATACCGCCAGCCAGAGAGTTCATAATGTTTGATCCAAATTCTGCAAATTTGTCAGGTATACCGGTAAACCAGTCAATGATGCCATTAATACCGGATTTGATCCAATCAATACCGGCCTGCACACCTTGACAAGCTCCTTGCCATGCATTACTGATCCACTGACTCACAGAGTCCCAATTATTCCACAACAACACTAAAGCTGCAATCAAAGCTATGATACCGACAATCACCCAAGTAATAGGGTTAGCCAATAGTGCAGCAGTGAATGACCAGACTGAAGCAATCAGCCCCGGCATAGCCGTAACAGCGGTAGTTATTGCTTGTTTAGCCATGCCTGCTAGACTTAAAACAAAATTTTTGGCAGCTCCTACGGCGGTGATTGCTGTATTTTTGCCAAAAGTAAGCAATTTACCACCAAGATTGATCAAGCTTGTACTTGATTTACTTATTACACCTGGTAGTGATTTGAGTCCTTTATATAAAAGCTGTAAACCCTCATAACTTTTAGCTCCCGCTAGACCAATAGCTCCAAAGACTGCAATGCCAGTACCACCAACTGCCAGTAGACCACCTAAAACAATGACACAAGTCATAATAGTGCCAGCTAATTGTTCATTATTAGCAATCCAATTCGACAAAGAATCAGCAACTTTGAGTCCTTTATCAATGAATTTCTCAACGGTTGGCATCATGGCAGCGGATAGTGTTTCTTTTGTATTTTGAATCTTCTGCTGAAGCAGTTCAAACTTACTAGGATTCGTGTTATTGATAGCATCGGCCATCTGCTGTGTAGCATCAACACCTTGCAGCATAGAGTTAGCAACCGCATTGATATTAGAGTTTAAGTCACCGGTTTTGTTATAAAGTAGGTCAATCAATGCTACAGATTCAGTGTCACCAAAGGCTTTTTGCAGTTCCATCTTTTCAGCCGCATCCATTACGTCTCCAAACTTACTATGCAGTAAATCTAGGATATCTGTCATTGGCAGCATCTGATTGTTAGCATCAACAAAACTAAGACCTAACTCCTGACCGCCTTTGACAGCCGATCGAATAAAGGCTTTATACTTAGTACCAGTTTCTGGAGCACTCATGGTTGCTTGCAGCATTCCTAAGATAGAGAGCTGTTCTTCCAGTGGCACTGCTGCTGTTGTGGCTGATCCGCCTAAAGATGAAATCGCCTGTGCCATCCCTTGACCGGTTGTTTTAAACTGCTGCACCGATTTAGAAATACCCGCAGAAAACATTTCACCAAATTCCAAATCAGAAAGATTGTCATAGTAGTTTTTATAAATACCATAACCCGTGGCAAACAAGCTCGTCATTTCACTAGCGGTTGCTTTAGTCGCTTTTGCCGTCAGTGATGCAAGTTCTGTCATATCCGCCACACCTTGATCTGATAATGATGCTATTCCTGACTTAATATCATAGGCAGCAGTAAGAAACTCTGGTGCAGTGGTGCCAGACCACTGATTTGAAAAGTCATAAGCACTTGCAGTCAACGCATCAAGATTCTCAATACCCAATGAAGAAAGCTCACCTAGGGCAGCTTGTGAATCAAAGGAAGAAAGAGCTATGTCACTGCCTACATCCCAAAAACTCCGGCCGATATTGGATATTACAAAACCTGTTTTAGCCATACTGACCATGCCATTTTCCCATTGCTGAAGCTTAGTGATCGTTTGTTCTGATTCATTGCGTATTTTTACTAATGGAGTGGACATATTATCCACTAAATTCATGATCATAGAAAGTTTAAATACTGATTCTAGCGACATATATTTACATCACCGCCTTTTTGTCATATACTGAAGGTAGAAAGATAGAGAGGAGGTATCATCATGATCTGGCCATTATATTTAGGAGCAGGTTTAGGTATTTTGTTCTCACTTCTTTTGATACCACTTTTCATTTACTGTATTCCATATAGTTTATGGATCGGTATTAAAAATTCTGAAGGTAAATATCTAGAGAAGAAAGATACATCTTTTCTTAAAGATATTGTTGATGCTACAAAAGTCTATATCTCATGGATTACCCGTAAAGAGCCTAAAATCTAGGCTCTTATTTTTATTCATCCGAAAATGCACTCACAATTGCTTGATTTAACACACTGATCTGAAGCTTTTGCGCTATTCTGGCTAAAGCAATCAGTTCAAAGAAATCATCAAACTCAATTTCATTGAAATTAACAGTTTCATAATAGGAAGCAGGAAGAAACATCTTGATTTCAAGCAAACCTACTTCAAAGAAATCATCTGATAATTCAGTAATCCTATCATTTATAATTTTCGCAGGATCACTTTGTCCGTAAAACCCAGCATTGCTAATAGCTTTTGACTAAGATTAATGGCAATCGCTGGATATGTAGCAACATGTTCTTTTAATAACTCGCGCTGTTCAGCAACAATATTATCATTCACAAAAGCCAATGATGCATTGGCAATATCTTTAGACATATTTTTAATATATCGGTGGTAACTTGGAGTTTTTGGCTTTGTAAAGAAGTAAGTGATTAATTCTTCCTCTTCATCTGTGGTATCTAAGGTCATATCTACCTGATAAATCTGGCCATACTGTTTTTTAAGTGCATCAATCGTTTCTTCAGCTGTTAATCCTTTTAATAATTCGTTGTTTTTATCCATTTTTATCTCCTTTTTGACATTTATCATGTCTTAAACTGGCTGAACGCCATCACGTACAATTAAACCAGCTACTAATAAATCTAAGTCTACTGTCATATTCTTATCACCTTGCTTTGGTTTATCAGAGATCTTCGCAATAGATACTTTGTTGATAACATCTGTGCGTGTCAATTCGCCATCATTCGCATATGACACAATGAGCTTTGGTATATCTAAATTGTATAAAGGAATACCTTTTGCTTTACAGTAATCCAATAATTCATTGAAATCTTCGCGTAATAAAGTGATTTTAGCATTTCCTTTATAGTTACCTGAACCATATCCTCTGGGCTTGTTACCAGTTCCATATTTTAATTCTTTTTCTAATTCATCATCATACTCAATAGATTGAACTTGCATTGCAAATTCTGGGAAAGAGATAGTTACTGACTCCCATGAATAACCTCTGCCATTGATCATTTTGTTACCTCCTAACCGGCACGGCCAAGATCGATATTGATCTCACGCACGATCCCTTTTGCTTTATAACGCACTTTTAATGATAACGTTCCTGTTTTCATATTCTCGACAGGATCAATTAGTTCTATATTAAAATCACTGATTTCTTTGTTCTCCTTCATTTGATCCAAAGGCTGTTGGATGAATTCCTTTTTGACAGTTAAATCAGTAATAATCGTTTTATCCGACTCCATATCCACCTCGGACTGCATCTGCTGAAGCGCAGACTTGCGAATCTCACGAATAATCTTATTTTTGACCCTCACATCCTCCGCATAGACATAATCTGAATCAGTTGGACTCATCATGCGTGCATTTGTAACATAATAGCCTGATAAACCATCATAAGAACGCAATGTCAGTAATCGTGCTTCATCCAGTTCCTCAATATATTCTTCGATTCCAAGTGGAGTTAGTTTACTGAGTTTATCTGACGAAATGTTAAAGGTATCTACTTGACCGATTGACTGCTGTACTTTGCTTTTTGAGTAAAGACCAGCAACAATGCTCGCTAGATTTTGCTCTCGAACAGTACCATCGGACTTAGAATAATTACCTCTGGCTACACAAACTTGAATATCATAGTTTTTGATATTCTTGTATTCTTCAATCAATGCTTCAGCGTAATCTTCTGCGGATTGATCAGCCGTCGGCTTAATTGCTTCTAGTAAAATCATTAACGGTTTGTGCTTATCAGTAAGCAGCTGCTGTTGTTTTACAGATACGGCAGCTGCCAATGCACCATCACATTCACCAACGATATGGATAAACTCAAATTCCTGATTAACTGTCTTTATCTTATCGAGTGCAGCCAGTACATCAGCATTACTCATAGTAGGAGCGGTTGTAGAAAAGCTAAACTCATCATCAACGGCAAATACGGCACTTTCAGGAGTTGTGAACGTTAATTTGATACCACAGGTTTCAGATAAATCTACAATACCATCCACTGGCATGGTTGTTGTTTCTGACCAACTAAAACCGCCGTTGATTGTATAGATATAAGCAGCAGTATTTAAACCTCCGCCAGCAGTGATCCGTACTTTGATATCAAATGTATTTGTAGGTGATCCTGATACCGCTAAAGCAGCAGCGCTTGTCTTTGTGACTTCACCAATCGTTCCGGATGTAGATGCTTTCACCGGCAAGCAGAGAATGATACCAGAACCATTTGCAATAGAATCAAGGACTGAATCAGTTAAAGGGCTCTCTCCAACCAGCTTCTTGATTTTTTCCATTGAGTAGCTGCTTCTGATAATGATAGGCGTATCTGAATCAATGGGTGAAGCACCGATTTTTAAATGAGTGCCTTCACCGGCAATTACACCAGCGCCCAGCAGCTTATCAGTAACAGTTACATTTACATCCCTCAACATAGCTTTCTTCCTTTCTGTTTGCTGCCCATAAATTGAAGGACAGCATCATCAAATTCTTGCTTTGTTACTTGCTTTCCCGGATACCATTTCTGCATGGCGCAAGTACCAGCAAAAATCACAGGATCAAGTTTTGTATTATCTCTGTGTGTTTCAACAGGATAGAGTGCTTCATTTTCTTTTTTAGTTGCCATTTTCTTCCTTTCTGACTTCAATGCTCAAGTCATTAAGAGCAGCATAACCGCTCTCTTTATATATACCTGTATCAAATTCAAGTATCATGTGCATTGCAAATTTAGCTTTTAAGATTTCGTTCACTTTTATCTATCCATTCTGCTTTTGCAAGACGGATAGGTACAGCATTTTCGTCAATATTGATGTATTCATCAATAGCTGATAGAAATTGCATATACAGTGCTTCAGCTTCAGCAAGTTTATATTCGCCAAGAATTACATTGAATTTGATGATACGTTTAAATACCTGTTTTCGTTTTATTTTCTGACTATCTTTAACATAAGTAACCCTTTTACTTATTCTTTCCAATTCTTCCTCATACGGCCAGCAACCAGCCTGCCTACTATCCTGAGAGTTAAGCAGATCTTCCTTACGCAAGTAAATACGTGCTTCAGAATAACCGATAGAGAGTAATAGATTTTTAAGGTATTGCTGGATCTCGCTGATCATGCTCATCACTCCTTGTAGTAGCTTTCAATCGTTTCCTGTATATCAAGGTAATCTTGCTCTGAAAATCCCATAAACGGTCTAGCCGGAATATCGACATGAACTTCTTTAGCTGATCTAAAGCTGCCATTGATAGGGAATCTAAGGACTTTCTTCTTTTTTGGTTTTATTACGCGATCTTTTGCTCCAAGTTGATGAGTTGTAGCATACTCAACATTTGTGCCAACTACAAATCCTTCAGGTAATACCTTGCTCTGAATAGAATTCTTTAGGTCGGTTGTCTTTACTAATGTTTGACCGCCTTCAGTGCGAACTCTCTTAGATGGCTGCCATTTGTTACCTTCAGGGTCTTTACCAGATCGAAATCTCAATTCAATGGATGAACGAGTCTGATCAGCTAAAACTGAACTTATTTCGGTGATGTCAACATTTTGCAGCTTATCAAGATACTTCTCAATCGTTGAACATCGCCTTTGATAACAACATTACTACTCATACTAAAAACCCTTCATGTTTTTTCTTGAAAAGAGTTTCTCGTTAGAGTTCATAACAAACCCTGAAGCAGCAGCTTGTTTAGGTGAATCTAAGCCAATTTCTGCTTTTCCTTCAGCAACCAATTTCAAGAAATCAATAGCGGCCTTATATCTGGTCAGATAGTTCTTTTCCTCACTTTGTTCATCAATACCTCTACGAGAAAATAAATTATATAAAGCAATGTCTTTAGATAACTTATTGATCATCTGTGGTATCGTTGTCAAAGGGACTGGATACCGTCTGGCAAGATAGCCGTTGATCTCAGCATCTGCATCTTGGATCGCTCCTGAAGTAATGTCTCTCAACAAAACATCACGCTCATTTTCATCCTCTATATGGCGATCATCAATCAGAGAATCAATCGCATCCTCTTTGATCATGGCTCTGACTTCATCAACAGTTGCATACATAAGATTATTCAGCTGGTGGTGTTACTGGATCGGCTGCTGAGCCGTCTGAGCCGTAAGCCATTTGCCAGAAGCCATAACCGGCATTTCCACGTGCATCAATGCCATAGAGATATTCATTACGCATGAATACGTTCTGGTCGTTTTCCTGATTCAGTACGTTTAACTTTGGAGCTTTCCTTTTCTGGAAAATGAAAGGTTTCAGAGGTCTATTAGTATCCAACAAGAACCAGCAAGTATCTTTACCCGCCAGTTCAGGGGCTACAAGCACTTCAGCTGTACCCTTATAGACGTTGGTTGTTCCTTCGATTTGATCAGCAGTGACAATTTTTAACGCTTCACCTTCAAGCGCTGGAGGTACGACTAATACATTTGGCATGATCTTCAGCGGTTTTCCTTCGTCATTCTTAAAGCTCATCAAGGCAGCACGCGCTTCACCATATGCTTTGGCAGATAATTTTGCAGTGCCTTTGTTGCTTACTGTTGTTTTAGCAACTTTATGATCTGCGGAAAAGAAAGGCTTTTTATCATAACAAGTTTTTGTAAAGCCATCCTTCAGCAAAGAAAATACAAGATCTTCCGGCCAAATTGCCGCAGAATATCCCATATCCTGCATCATTGGTGCATAAATGCCCAGCTTATCATCTTCAATGTCGTTTCTCTTTACAGCAACTGTAGCTTCGTAATCTTTGTTTTTGATCGTATATTCAGAAGCCGTCATATTTTTAATTTGACGTTCGCCGATCCATTCACGCAAGCTTGGGAATTGTCCTAACCACCCATAATTTTCATCTGAGGTATTACTTGGAACTTCAGTAGCGATTTTTTGCCATTTCGTTTTTGTCTCAGCAAATGCCTTTTGGAACATTGCTGAAAAGCCTTGATTCAGCGTATGTAAGACTGCGTTTGTAAGTATCATGTTGTTTTCCTCCTAATATGTTTCCACAGCCACACCTTCAGTTGTGACCATCAATACTTTTCCGGCTACTGATGAGCCTGTGGCGGTCGCTGTGACCGTATGATCATCAACGATATAGCAATTACTCATGATATGAGTCTCTTTGATCGTTCCGTCATTGTCCCATAAAAATGCACCACGCTTAACTTCAATAAATTCATCACCATTGGCCCCTTGATTTTCGGCAAATGTCTCAGCTCGGCCGACTGCGATCAAGGATGCTGCCTTTTTAGCCGGGATCGCATAACCACCTGATAAGGCAACCAGAGAACCTTGTTCAATTTTTGTAGCCGCTGCCACCGGTAAAATCAAAACCTGTCCACGATTAGCGATTTCTGTTGTGTTGTAGCTCATTTTTCATTACCTCCGTATTTTTCGATATCTTCCTTACTAATACCCATATTCTTTAATGCGATAGGATCAAGTTCAACTGACTTCTTTGTTGCGGTGTTTGTGTTTACTTCTCCCATCGGTACAGTCTGAGGAGCTAATTCAAGATAGTTCTTAAATCCTTCTCTGTCTTTTAATGCATAAGCTTCAGCCCATGTTTTTTGTGCTGCCGTGATCTTTCCGGCCTTTAATCCTTCACTTACTAACTGAGCAGCATCTTGCTTATCAAGACGTTCTTTTAATGCTTTAAGCTCTGTACTTTCAGGGGAATGCTTCAACTGCATGATGCTTGCGCAAACTTCTTCAGTTTTTGCATCCTCTTTCAATCCGAGTAATGTTAATACTGTTTTGTTTGCAACTACTTCATGCTCATTGGCTGGATTACATTTTGCTTTGATCATTTCGATTAGTGCTTCATCTGTTGTTTCTTCAGGCAATCCTAAAATTTCAAGTAGCAATTTCTTTAAGTCCATAATATTTCTTTCTCCTTCCTCGCTTCCGAGTTTGTTTATAATAGGGAACATTCCATTAATAGCCGGTGTATTAGTCAAAGCTACAGAGTGCAGTTCAACAGCTTTTTTATCTGACTTTCTGACGTTGATCACTGGGGATAAAAAGCGGTATTCCTTATTCTTCAGATATTGTTTGGCCTTATCAGTCCATTCAACTTTGGCTTCAATGGCATCAACACCTAAACGCAGTTCCTTGATCCATCCACCCGCAGGAGCTTGGATGTCTTTGAGTGTTTGATGTTCGTAATCAATAACTACATCCAACTTACGCTCACTAATGTGATTTAACATTGATTGAAAGCTTTCACCATCAACCATAAAATCACCTTTGGTAGAGCTGACCTTTCCGAGTGGCAGAATCTTTGTCCACTCCGGTAATTCATTTGTTTCTTGCAAATCTAAGTCACAGATCATTAATTCATTCATCTTCCACGCTCCTTCTTTTGTTAAAACGCTCTGAGACTGCGTGCGCACGCGTGCGCACGGGGGGTCCTGCGAAAAGTCGAGTATCTGTTACCCTTTAATTGATAAATGCGTCAGCGTGCGTTTTTGACGGTCTTGTTATAGACTGCTTGCATTGCTTCAGGAAACGTACTTACATCAAGCTCATAAAACTGTTTGGCAATGTTTTGATTAAACAGCTTGTCCGGCATGATCGGCACTAACTCACCTTGTGGAGTGATGCCGTTTGGTGGTTGTCCTTCACTGACTTCTAATCCCATGCGTTCTACTTGCTGAGGGGATAGAGTGATAACTGTGCAACGACATCTAAATCCATTAGGCGGATACCATGTATCCCAGACAGGATCATCTGCTCTGAATACTTTGCCATCCATAGCAAGGTGACTAGGTCTTGTATGACTGTCATTGACTGCTGAGTACATCCAGTAAGGCCGAGCTTTCTTGACAGCCGGTGATGTCATTGCTTTGTAGTGGCCAACGTTAAAGGCTGTCTGAATGTTAGTTCTGAAGATGTTATCGGCTTGGTATTTAGTGATACCATCGAAGCCTTTACGCTTCAGAAAGTCATTCATAGATTCTCTAAACTCAGTAACTGTATTGCCATCTTCAATCGCTTTCATCAATTCTTCGTGAAACTTTTTGAGAACTTGAAGATTTGTATATTTGGAAACAGTAAAGGCTCTTACCTGATATTCTTCAACAAGATCCTCATACTCGTCTTTAGTCATTGGTATCTTTGAGAGGAAAAACTCCTCATCAGCTAATAGATCACGATTTAGAATGCTTCTATCCATGTTCAATACCTCTGCCTTCAAGGTCAGCTATGACCATTAATTTTTGTAAGGTATCTTGCAACTCTGAATCATCAATCTCATCAAGCAACTGCTGCAGCTCTGTTTCATCTTCCAGCATCAGCTTCATTTCCTCTAGGCTATTGGCAGCCAGCAGCTTATCAATCGCTTTGTATAAGTTGGTGGTCATTGTAGGGGAAGTAGTTTGTAATGCTTCATCAGCAAGTTCATCAAGTTCTTTCTGCACTCTCACAGCTCGATTTAATTTTTTGTTCAGATCCTGATTGTTTTTCAATATCATAGGTATTTCTTCTTTCATCATGAACGGATTGATTTGTGCTGGCTTCAAAATTTCCTCACTTGCTTCTGGCTTTGGAATACCAAACTTTTTATAAACATGATCCGCAGAGATTTTAAGTCCAACATCATTGATCAAGGTCTTATAGATCTCTGCTGTCTCTTTTTGATCTCCGGCTTCCTCAGTATCAAATCGAATCGTGGGTAAACGGCTATCATCACCAAAATTAAATAAGACTAAAGGTCTTATCAAATATTTACGCAGCGTTGATGCAAGAGCTTTACAGTCAGCAACCGTTAAGTCATGTCTTACCTCGTTATGAGTCTTTGATTGAGCATAGCTGCCACCGCCTGAATCACTGGTCAGTGTTTGTCCAAGCACCGCCTTAGATATCTGTTCGTCACAGTACCTAGCTAGTCTTTCATATACATCTGCGGAGGATGTTTGTTGCTCTCGATAAACTCAATCATGGTGCTTGTGGGCACGATTCCTGATGCATCAGAGCCGAGAGAGTAAAGAGCTTGTCTTAAAGCTTCCTTATCCTCTGATGATGCTGCAGCATCATACTTGCCAAGTCGCAGCGGCATACCATAGACTTCAGCAAATGACACCCAGTCTTTCACATCATAATTCTTAAACAAATACATCCAAGCTAGAACACGAATCACACCACCTCTTGCAGGATGGCCTGAGCGCGCTTTGTAGCGGTGTATGATAAACTTATTCACTGGCAGCAAAATTCCTTCAGGATGTTCAATGGTGCGAACCTTGAAATTATCGTCACTATCGAAAAAGAAGTTTTTTAGATGCTTATGTCTGATTTCTTTGACAATTATCTTGTCCATGTCATAGCCCCAGATGATCTCTGAAACGGATAAACCTTTACCAATAGCATCCAGCAGATCCAGCATGACTTCTTCCATATTTTCAATAGCTTGTAGTTGGTCAGACACAAATTCAGCAATTTCTTTATCCTGTTCATCATCACTGGAAAAGGGAATCACTTCATAATCCAGACCTGTTACCGCATTTTTGCGTGTTTGCATCTGAGAAAACAGATGAGGATCTTTTTCTTCTATTTCCTCAAACAGCTCTGATTGTTCCAGCAAGTCACCGGCATCACCATCACGCAAGATTCGTGCAAGCTTTACTGGAGTAAGACCATTGCTGGGGTAGGTGGAGAATCGGCTTGAGATTGGAACTGAAGCGATCTCGCGATTTTCTGGCTTAGGTATTGTTTTTTGCATTCGTTGACTTTTCTTCATTTCTCAACCTCCTAATAAGCGCCTTCATGAAATCTTAGATTTCTACTCTGAACGGATTGGTATTCAATTTTATAGGCAACTTTGCTATTGATAGCTAATTTAGTAACCATTTGTAGGCAGTCTGGAGCATCATCATTTTTACCCATTGGATACTCAGTCAGCTGCTTCAGCAAGGCTTTATGTTCCTTGTTAAACTTAATGAATCCATTTTTGATAAACGGTTGCAAGGATTGGATGCGAGCATCCTTATTACCAACAGATTGAATTTCTGTGATAGGCAGATACTCACTGGCTTCAGCTGAACGCTGTGCCATCACGTCTTTAAAGAAATATTGAAACTGATTCGTTTCGACTCCAAATTCAACAAACCCTTTTTTATACTCCGTTTTTAAACGTTTAGAAGTTGCTATTGCATCTTCAATGATCACATCAGGTTTGCGCTTCTCAATAGATGCAAGCAGCACGTACAGATAACCAGTCTTAATATCTTTAGCTACGGTGATGATCGCTGATGTATCACTCTTTTTGTTTTTACCTAGTGATGGATCATTTGCACCAAAGAATACATATTGAGGTAATGAGAAATCAATTAATGAAGGTTCATACCAGCTGAACCATTCTTCATTGAAAACACAGGTGTCAGGATCAATAGGATCATTTTGTATTTCTGAGTTAAATGATCCTTCACCTTCGGAGACTTTCACAATCATTAAATCATAGTAGGAAAGTTTGGCTTCCCAGAGTACCTCTGTACCTTTCAGCATAGCTTCCTTGTTTGATTCGTAAAAATTCCTGGCATCTTCCTGTCTATTCTCATTAGCAAGGTTTGTATAAATAACTTCCCATGCATCCCATAACTCTTGATTGCTCGCAAAGCTGATAACACCTTGATACTTGACTGTCTTATATTCCGGATTGTTTGCTACCTTAGCAAGCAGTGAGTCATAATGTAGTAGTGTACCTATATAAACAATGTCTGTGTAGGTGTCACCGGCTTTAGAGACAGCTTTGTAAAACCATGAAGCTAACTTTTTACGCTGATCAGGAGTATTTACATTTTCGTCATTCTCCACATCATCCAGTACGATCAGATCAGGCCGCCATTGCTTATGTCTACGGCCACGTATCTTCTTACCACTGCCGATTGATTCAATCTTCGTGCCATTCTTCAGCAAAATGACGTTGCTTTTCCAAACCTTACCTTCCATGATGCCGAAATCCTCTTTGATCAAAACATTATCTTCTAACTCAGTTTTAATATCACCCAGAAAACCATCTGCTTGACTGATGAGTCAGATAATATAATGACGTAATGTTTGTACTGATAAAGTGCAGCATGGATCGTATCTTTAAAGGTAAAGGTTGTTGATTTAGCATGACCTCTGGGTGCTTCTATTGCTCGACGGCAGCCCTTCAGCTTATCGATTTCTTTTGCCTCCTTATAAGGATTCAATCCTTTAAGCACTCCTTCAGACCATATTTGATCCAGCTCGCCGTGAAACTTCGGTGACTCCCTGACAAAATAGTGACCTAGATAAGCCCTGCCAAAGTATTCCAAATCAATGGCAGCCAGCTGCTTTCTCAAACCTTTCTCACCGGTTAACGATTTTCCTTCATTAAATTGTTTAAATAAAGCAATTCGTATATCTTGATGTTCATAATTGCGTAAGCAGTAATTCAGAAACAGCTTTTTTTGATGTTCTTCAGCATCTATTCCTTCCTGAGATACTTCCTCATCTAAATGCTCAAGCAATTCTTCAAGATTGATCATCACTCAACACCTTCTTTTTAGCTTCCAGCAGTACATCTTTTAACTTACCGGTAAGAATTGCATCATTCTTGATCAGCTTCATGAGTTCAACTTCTAACTGTTCAAACGCAAGCTCCATTTTCTTCTGACGATCCTGTCTGTTTTTCTGCTTCCTCAGCTCATCCTTTGAAAATGAGCTAACAAGCCTTCCTGCTTTTTCAAGTGGCATTTCCATAAATTCTTCATCTGCGGTGCTGATCCGTTGCATCAAACCATTAAGCATCATCAAGCGGGGAGCAGAGGAGTAGTCAAGATCGGGATTGCGTTCAATGGCTTTTGCCAGTGCCTGAGTCTGTTCGATAGTTTCAGCAACTCTGGCTGCTGCTTCATTGATCTGCAATGCAAATCTTCCAACAGCAGATCGGCTGATATCATATCCCTGCTCATTCAGCCATTCTGATATTTCATCGTAAGTGATGGAAGTATCTTTGATCTGATCAATGACTTGTTCTTTGATTGTTTCAGGCAGCTGATTGATTTTTGAGTTTGTCCGACGGCGTGCCATCAGATATCAACTCCCGGATCTTCAATCGTACCTTCAACTAAGTCAACTCCTTTACGTGTCATTTTAATCAAAGCATCATTACCATAAGCAGTGTAGGCATTAACCTTTTTATCTACAAACTCAATGTATCCTGCATCATGTAAATAAGTGATGTATTTACTGATATCCGGTGTCATGATCGTTGCATCATCCAACAAGGGATTGATGATCTGTCTGGCATACAAGCAATAGTTATTACCATTGACCAGACAGCGCAAGATTCGACCTCGGATATATTTATTTTGTTTGATTTCATTCTCTGTGAGATCCATTGTTATCCCTCCTTTTGATTTCAATCAGTTTATCTATCTTACGGCTGACTTTATTGATTGCCGCATCCACACTGTTCAGTGCTCGGATATGATCTTCACGTAGCGTATAGACAAGCGGAAGATCAGATTTTAATTGGTTTAATTCAGAATGTACTTTCTCAATCTTTTCATCATTCTTGCTGATCTCATTCATGACTTCCTTACGCAAGCTGCTGATATTTTCATTATTGATATTGATACACGCTTTGACTTCTTCATTATTTTTTTGAATTGAGTTTTTCAAGTCTTTGTATACATAACAGAATAGAGGAATGACAATGATTTTCAAAACATCAAAGATGGTATTGATCCACTGATCCATGATTACTTACCTTTGATCTGTAAGACGGCTGCTTCAATCTCATTCTTCAAATATGTATCTAAGTCATTGAAATTTTCGCTAATTAGTCTCTGGGCTTCAGGGGATAGTTTGGCTTTGATTTCATTCAAGGCCTGATCACTCAGCTTTAACAACTCCTCACGCTCAATCTTGCCGTCTTTGACTGCTTCTCTGATTGCACTGGCAGCTTGTTGCTCAATGGCTGCCACTGTTTGATTTGCTAGGTTAAAGGCATCATCAATCGCATTCTCTAAAAGCTTTCGCTGTTCATCATTACTGATTTTTGCAGTTTCAACTTGGATACGCTTTTTAATCAAAAACAAGACATAAAGCAAAAAAGCAGAAATCAAACTTATCAGCAATGGTAAGATATCATTTACCAGTTTTAATAATTCGTTTACGATCGTTTCGTTCATGTTAGTCCTCCCTGGATATAAAAAATCCGTAAACACTTTTTCCTTGTGTCTACGGACATTTTACGTCTATTCATTTTATCTTTACATTAAACTAGTTCGGCGAATTAGTTCGTCAGTTTTATTCAAAATCAAACATACTTAATTGACCATCTGCAAGTTCATTGCTGCAAATTTTTTGTACCCAACGAGTGGTTATGCCATATTTTTTTGCTAAGAAAGTTGCGTTATAGCCATTGTATTCTTCCTTTATTTTCTTGTTTCGGATAGGTTTTAAAAACGTTTTCTAAGTTAGGGATATATAAGCTGTCACCACCTGCAATCTTAACTAATTTAAAGAAATTCTGGATACCGATTTCTGATGCAATCGTTTGATAGATACCGGGTATCATATCAATAGTTATTTCATTATACCAGTTTTCAGTGTTGATCACTTTATCCCTCCTAACTCTTTATAAATTCATAATTTTCCTTACATATGCTTCATATTCTTCACCGACTGTCCATGAAGCGATTCCTGCTTCACGTTTTGCATCAATAAATTTTCTTTAATTCTTGTCTAAATTTCTTTTCTTTCTGCGTTAGCTTTTTCTTCATCTTTTACTTCCTTCTTTAACTTTTTGAGATAATCATAGTTTTCAAATACGAAATCATCACATTTCAATGGATCAATTTTACAAATATGCTTCTTACAAAACATACAAAATTTAAGCTGTTCCGGCTGATACGGAAAATCAGAAAGCTGTATCTTCATAAAAATAACTATCCGAATCATCATAGAGGTAAGAGAAGGTCAGCTCCTGCATGGGATAGATCATGTCTCCGTCTTTGATAATGTATTGTTCGAATCCTGCATATAAGCTGCCAAACGGTGTTTTGATTTCGCAAAAGGGATTACTGCCTTCAGCACTTAAGTTCATGAGATGATCCATTGAGCAGTTATGTAATAAGATCGTTCCTTCCTCAACTCTTTCTAAAAACCAATCCGGTGTATTGTCTACCAAAAAGCGATACCGCTCAACAGTCAAGCTTTCGGTTCTTCTCGCAAAACTTGTGATAGGGCTAATGTTTTCCATGTTTTGATTCCTCTCTTTCTACTATATCTTTAAGTGCTTCAATAATTACGTAACATTGCTGATAATCTAACTCTTTCAAATTCATTCTGAACATTCGCTGGCAAAATGCATCAATGCGGCGATTGTCCTTGTTCCAGCCTAATTCACCTGTTAGCATATAGATCAATTTACGTTGCCTGACAGTTTCAATATCACCTTCAGTATCTGTTCTAAATTTAGGTATTTCTTTGTTGATGCGGTTCTTAGTTTGCTTTAATGCTCTAACAACCTTATCAATCTCTTGATCAGTAAGCAGCTTCAAGCTGTCTTTGCCTGTTAGATCAAACACGATATCATGAACTGACTGACTGTCTAAGTTAAGCTCTGGGGACTTGGCAAGTCCCCAAATGGCTTTATAGCGATTAGCGCACATCATAGATCACATTCATCTTGTCAGTGTCAATATGGATGCTGTCCTGACGTTTGATTTTGATGCCTAGCGATTCTAAGGTATCTTTATCATACTGTTTCAGACGTTCTTTGCTTATTCTGGTATCTTCTACAAGCACTTGATCCATGTTGTGATCTTTGAGCTTATCAATCAAGGCAGCTTTATTCTTACCAAGCTGCACCTGCTTTGTTTCCTTAATACTGATCTTGCCGTAATTCAATATGATGGATCTGTTATCATTAAATTCATTCGCATGATCTTTGACATACTTTTTGACTTGCTTGTCCAGTTTAGCAATCGCATCTTTATGAGGTTGGCTATCCTCAAAGCCTTTTATTTTTTAGAGCAAGGATACCTCTCTTAGTGGACTCTTTGATTTTACTAAGTGCGATTTCATGCTCGCCGATATGTTTCAAAGCTTCATCAACTTCATTCAAATTCTTCAGTACAGGCAGAGCCGGTTTGCGTAATCTGATTGTTTTCTTTTTCATATTTGTCCTTTCTAGCTCTTTATGATTTCCTTCATGAGCTGATATATTTGCGTGGAATCATCACTTGCCGGATTCCATGTATTCCTGATTTCTGAGATCGTTGTTTTAGTTCCAATCCACGGTATAGAACCATGTGTATATTGATTCAATGTATAAAACATCATAGCAAGACCTTCATCCTTACTAGCAAATGTGCAGTATGTTTCACCGCATTTAATGCCACCGGGATTGTTCCTTGTCTGCCAACCCTCATCCTTGCCCCAGCCGGTTTCAAGTATCCATGTAGCTAGGGCAAAGGCAGGATCGATTTCGTAATCAAGTGCAAGAATGTAGAAATTGGGAATAGAGAGGGAAAGACCTTTTTCTACAATGAAACACTCAATTTTATCATATGGAGTGATTACCTGATCAACAGGTGCATCAACTCCGGAATTAGTCAGTCATTCATAAGTTAGAAGTTCGGCATTAAGATTACTAATCATCTTTTCATAAGCATCAAGTTGATTGATATATTCAAAGCAATTTTGCTGAGCTTCTTTTGCGATAGAAGCTACTTTATTAAAATCATCTTCTAACTGTTTATATGTTCTATTGGCTGCCTGTGTACTTAGATAAAGTGCGATACACAAGATGCTTAATATTCCAATCGTGATTGTTTTACCTACGTTTTTTGACATTTATGTTGTCCCCCTTAGATCATCAACATGCTGCTTGCCTGCTGGATACTTTTCAGTGTGATCTTGGTTTCACCTTTATCCTTCAGCAAGCGGATCACGTTGTTTAGTGTACGATCAAGCAGTCTGAAGCAGCCGTTTGTTGGATTCATGGCTCTGTGTTCCAGTTCAACTAATGCATCATGATCAATATCATAATTGCTGAGGTAACGATCCGTTTCGGATTTGCTTAATCCACGCAATGCTAAGTAAAAATCAATACGATTTGCGAATCGGTTCAGATAATTCTTGATCAAGATTTCAAGCATCGGTTCACCGGCAATGATCAGCCCAACTTCTGCTTGATCATAGATACCGCGCAAGATTTCCATTTTCTTTTGCGTGAATTTCGTCACCAGCTTGTCCGCTTCATCAATAATGATTAAGTAACCCGGATTGATGGAAAGGAAGTCACGTATTGAATTAATCCTATTCCAATTAGTTCCTGCACCCTTTGGCAAACCTAAAGCTTTTTCAAGTGCTTGAATCAAATCCCTGCAGCTCATCATATCATCACATTCAATATAGACTGCTTTTTTCGCAAGTTTTGCGTATTGTTTAAGGCTGTGTGTCTTGCCAAGACCTGACCGACCGATAACGATACCTAAGCCGGACTCATGCTGGCAAGATGAGCAGACACCTAAGATCGACCTTGCATCATTACTTTCAAAAAAGATTTGTTTCTTCTCAATGGTCTTTTTAGCTTCCTTTACTTTTTCGGCTTCCTTTATAGGCAGTGTTGATATTTTCATATCTTCGTCAGTTGATATTACTTCACTCAATGTAGGTTCGACTTGCAGATAATTTGAGATTGCATCTTCAATGCATGTGCAGTCGGAATCATACTTACCATTAAGCCAGCGACTCAATGTAGACCTAGAAAAGCCAATCTTATCAGCAAGAGCTTTGATAGATATATCATTATCGCTCATATGACTGAACGTAAGTGCCATTAATTCTTTATTCATTTTTCATACCCTCCTGTTGTAGTAAATACAAGACTTGATTTCCTCTGTTGACAAGGTAATCGTTCACTTCATCATCAACTTGTTTCTGCTGCTTGTTTTCTGATTTCGCAGCCGTAAGATTGAGTGGGACTTCCACTGTCTTGTTTCCGCTGCCCTTGATGCCTAGCTCTAAGCCGCCAATGACTTTCGGTGTCTCTGTATCAGTCACACGCAGCTCTGGCGGTGTATTGAATCGGTTAAGTGTTTCTCTAGCATCCTTGATCTGACGTTTTTGAGCCTGCATATGTCTTTCAAGTGCTTCCTGTGGCACTTTAGGTGCTATCTTCAGCAGCTCAGCAGATTGAGCATCACAGATTTTAATATCATCCAGAGTGTAAACGTGGATCGTAGTCACATCATCAGGCTCCCATTTGATCCGTACCTTTTGATTGATGTAATGATTCAGCAATTCATTCTGATATAACGTTCCAAACTTGGTGATTCCAACGTTCTTCACTGGCTTGATTTCAGAGTGCATCAGCAGCGCATTCACATATTCTCTAGTCGGTGGCTTCTTATCATAACGATCTTCACAATTCTCAAATAATGCTAATGGTGAAGTCCATTTCTGCTTTTCTTTTTTAAGAGCAGAGTGTTCTCTGATGTGATAGTATTCATCTTTAAACTTTGTCCAATAACCATAGAATTCTTCAATGGTCAGCAGCTCACCTTTATCTAATTTTTTTGCAATATCTTTTTCGATTTTGGAGCTAGTCTTAGATGCAGTGAGTGTACCAACATAGCTATCAAACCAACGGCTGAACTTCTACATACTGTACCAAAAAATCTTTCTATTTGACCTTTTGACCACGGTTCATAAGGTAAGGCTCTTGACCATTCCTCAATTCCAATGGATCTATAAAAACCAATCGTTTCAGGATCAAATTCAAGATCATCTTTCATGGCTCGCTCGTTACGATCCTGACCGGTGTTTGTCTTTGCAGTGTAATCTTTACCATTATCTATGTGCAAGTGTTTAGGCACACCGCCGGGCTTTGAGTAGAGCATTTTAACTAGTGATTGTTTTAAGATTTCTGCATTGGCATCAACACAGATGATGTCACCCATGATGCAGCGTGTTCTTGTGTCGATCCAGCACACTAGCTTTGGTCTGACTGCCTTTTCCTTGCCATTGGATTGTTTCACTGTTACCCAAAGGTCAAAGGTATGTTCATCACCTTGTACAAACTCCATGACTGCAAGGCTGCTGATATCCCTTGTGGCTTTGACCATCTGCCGATTCCTAAATGCTTTCATTCCGTTCTCAGCCAGATAATGAGCGTTATAACCTTTCTTTTCAGTCATGCAGTGCTTCACATATCGACCGACTGTCTTACAGCTTGGTATTGACAGCCAGCCGCGCTTATCGGCTTGTGCCTGAATGCTTCATATAACATTTCAATCGTGCCGTGATTCGCAGCGAATGTCTTGTTAAACCAAATGTTTTCTATGATCGCTTTTTGTTCAGCAGTTAATGAAGGAAAAGTCTTGCTGACTCTTGGTTTACGACATAAGGCTAAGGGGATAAAGTAATCAAAGCTATGCTTTTCTTCCTTTTCCATTTTCAGTGCCCAAGCCTGAGCTTCCAGTATCGCATCAATATTACGGTAAAGAGTACGTCTGTCACAGCCCAACTCCACAGATAACAGATCCGCTTCAATCGTTTTCTTTTTGTGTGTTGACGATTTCATAAAATTCTGGATCATGGCCGCTTGTTCAACAGCTTTGTAATAACGTTCTTTGTTATTTTCTATGTACCAATTCAAGTCAATGTCTAAGTACCACGGTGCTTCATCAGATTTGGTTTCTGATTTAGTTTCTATTTCCAATGATTTCTGATAGGCTTTCTGAGCTTTCTTACTAAGTGAGTTTACAGAAATCAATATGCGCTCTTTACCTCCAAGTTCATTAGGTCTTCTATTAAAGCAATAACTAGAAGGATTACGATTTATGCGGCTTATAAGTCCCGTATAAGATATACCTTCTAAAGAGGCTGCTTCCTCCAAAGGAATATATTTATCTTCCAATTTGTGACACCTCCTTGCTAAGTTGGTTAGTATTTGATAAAATAGACTCAGAAATATTTTTCTCAGAGGGGGAAGGGTTCTTTTGCGGGAGACCTTCCTTTTTTGTATTTCTAAATTTATAAACTATCATGATGTATTTCTTGAAGACCTAGTGTTTGTATGATTGGGTCGATGTATTTCTTACCAGGTCGATCACCTATCATGATCTGCCTAAGATATTGTTTTGATGTTCCAACTGTATGAGCAAGATCACTCTGAGTCATTTGTTGGTCAATCAAGGCCTTTTTAATAGATTTACCAAACTGAGTTAATTGCCTTTTCATAAGAAGATGCTCCTTTCTGTATAAATTGGTAAAATTTGGAAATAATGTTTGTATAAAAATACTTTTAAGTGGTACTATGGAATTGCAAGCTGTGCTTTATTAGTACATCAATATAATATCTCTGATGTCAGAACATGTCAACAACTTTTTGCTCTGACATCAGTAATTTTTGATTAGGAGGAACAATCATGTCAATAGGAGAAAGAATTAAACAACGAAGAAAAGAGCTTGGCTTAACATTGAGGGATATATCAGCTAAAACGGGTATATCATCTGGTAATCTAAGTGAAATAGAGAATAACAAATATTTGCCCAGCGCCGATAAACTAATATCTTTATGTGGGGTTTTAGATTGCTCAATAGACTGGATATTAATAGGGAGCTCTAATAGCAGAGCAGAAGAAAGCATGCCGCAGAGAAAAATTTCAGTAACAGAGAAGCTTTTACTAAATCTTTTTAGTAAATTGAATGAAGATAATCAGAATCTAGTTGTTGATTTTATGGAGAATGTTTTAGAGAAGCAAAATCAAAATATTGTAATTTCTAAAAGCAAAGATACAGCTAGTCGAGATATTTTTTTTAAATAATTTGCTTTACTTGTAATGCGAATTTTAATCAAAGTATTTATTATTTTGTCACTTTGCTATTTTTAATAAAAACAGCAAAAAAGCCTATGAATAGGGCAAAAGTGACATGATTTCTAAAAGGTATAATTTGTCACTTAGCTTTTTCTAAAATTAGAATAAAAAAAAGCTATACTCATATGATTTAAATCAATATAAAGTAAAGCAAATTTTGCGTAATTGATTATGAAATAAAAAACATGCTAAAAACATCAAAAAAGCCCTTGAATAGGGCAATTACGCAACTTTTCTTAAAAACATCATTTTGCGTAATTGCTTTTTTATTTCAAATTCTTTAAAAAGCCTTTTTAAATCAAGCTTTGCATGCGTGCGCACGCTGAACACGCATTTCTTTAATTTCAATTCTTATGATGTTCGTCAAAAAAGCAAAGATCAAGAAAAGCCTTTGATTTAGGGCTATCTTGATCTTTTTATGTTTTAGTGACAAATAAGTTGTCTATTATTCTTGTGTTATCCCATTCAATCTCGTTCAAAGTCTATTAAATCAGGGTTTATCTCACTTTTTCTCGCTCAATATCGGCTTATCTTTTGTGACAAATAAGTTGTCTGAGTACAGCAAAAGTGCTGAAAATTAAATAAGGAGGATAGTATTATGATTATCGATGCAATGAAGTTGAGTCTACTCTATTGGATTATCTTATTACTTGATACGTATATTTTATCATGGCAATGTTTAATGCGGCCGATCGTAGTTGCGCCATTAGCGGGTTTACTGCTTGGTGATTTTAAAACTGGTATTGTAATGGGAGCGGCTTTGGAATCAGTATTTATGGGAATTTCAGCAATCGGCGGTTCAGTGCCTGCTGATGTAACAACGGGCAGCATCATTGCTGTTGCGTTTACGGTTCTAACCGGTGCGGATATGGAAACCGGACTGGCCTTATCATTACCGATCGGAACGGCAATGGCTTCAATCAATGGTTTGTTTACACCGGTTTGGGGGAGCTTTATCTCCTTATTGGGAAAAGCTGGCTGGCAGCGGCAATATTAAAAATTATGAAATACAAGTCATGTTAGTCAATCTGCTGACACCGATTGTCAGTGCTGTCGTATTATTCTTTGCAGTAGCCTATGGGGTTGAAAGTCTGCAGGCTTTCTTAGCGGTTTTACCAGCTTGGGTCATGACTGGTTTAGGCGCTGCCAGCGGTATGATGCTTGCGGTTGGCTTCGCAATTTTAACATCAATGATCTGGTCAAAAGAAATTGGTTATTTTTTCTTTTTGGGTTATGTGATGGTTGTTTATCTTGGAATGGGAACGCTGCCGATTGCTATTGTTGGTATCGTAATTGCGATAACGATGTTTATGAATGAAAAACGGATCGTTGATTTAAAAAATCAGATTACATCATCATCTCAGGTGATCAGCGATGAGGAGGATTTCTTCTAATGGAAAAGAAAACTTTAAATCAGGATGAAAAACGCATTCTCAGGTCAATGTTTATTCGCTCACATTTAACTTTTGTATCAGCTAATATGGTTAAGCTTGAAGCAAACGGTATGACGATGACGCTGATTCCTGCAATTGAACATATTTATCAGAATGATGAAGTTGGAAAAAGAGAAGCCTATGCACGTTCGCAGCAATTCTTCAATACACATGCCGTACCCTTTGCTTTTATTGCCGGCCTTGTTTATGCAATGGAAAAAGAGCATAAAAGAAAATAATTCAGTTGATGGTAAAACAATTGAAAGTGTAAAAGCAGCTTTAATGGGACCGACAGCCGGTATGTTCGACAGTTTATTCTTCAATTGCCTGCGTATCATTGCTGCCGGTATCGGAATTGGATTATGTGCTGAGGGAAATATTTTAGGTTCAATTTTATTTGTATTAATCTATGGAGTTTCACAATCAGTCTGCAAATATTTCTTTGTAAACTGGGGTTATATTTATGGCACATCATTTATTGATATGATATTTAATTCAGGTTTGATGGGAGCATTTACCAAATCGGCTTCCGTATTAGGTATCATGATGGTAGGGGCGATGACAGCACAAATGGTTAATGTACCGATCAATTGGACATTGAATATCGGCCAGACATCTTTAGTAGTCGGTGATGTATTGGATTCAATATTCCCGGGTTTCTTATCAGTATGTTTGCTGTTCTGGCTTGTACATTTAATTAAAAAAGGAATTCGTCCTACAACGTTGATTTTGATTATCTTAGTTATTTCACTGTTAGGTGCATTTGCAGGTATATTCTAAAGAAAGGGGGACGTGACAATGTTTTATAAGTCAAATCAAATTTATACTGAAAATGGCTGTATCAGCGGATATATGAAAGTGGAGAATGGCAAAATCTGTGATTTTCTGATTGCTGCAGATACGGATGAAGTTATTGATTATACGGGCTACCGAATCATACCGGGCATCTTTGATACCCATAATCATGGCACGATGGGCTATACAATTATGGGGGATGTGAAGAATAAGGAGGCCCATGTCAGAGGTTATTTAAAGGGTTTAGCCTCCCAGGGTGTTACCGCAGTTCTTGCGACGGCTGATTTGCCTTTTTTTAATACTTTGGCGCAGATGGCAAGCCTTGAATTAGATGGCGCAAGAATTATTGGCATACATTCTGAAGGCCCTTTTTTAAACCGAGTAGGTGAAAAGGGTATAGATACAGGTCATCCGGAAATTACCGCTGAACTACTTGAAAAAATGGTTGATGAGGGGGGCGGCATTTTAAAGTTAGTTGCATTGGCACCTGAACTCCCGAATGCCGATGAAGCAATTGCATATTTTAAAGGGAAGGGAATTCGCGTAGCTTTTGCTCACAGTAACTGCAATTATGAAGAAGCAATCGCAGCTTTTCGTAAAGGTATTACTGTAACAACTCATACGGCAAATGTCATGAGCGGTATTCATCATCGGAGAATGGGGGATTAGGTGCTTGTATTCTTGATGATTATGTCAATAATGAGCTGATTTGTGATTTTATGCATGTTTCAAAAGAAATGATTGATTTAATATTACGCTGCAAAACAACAGATAAAATTATGATGGTTTCGGATAATACACCCTTGAGCGGCGCTCCGGCAGGTCGTTATATGCTAACTGTGAATGAGGATAACCGCATGGCTGTCAATATTGATGAAAAAGGTTATTGTCTTTCTGATACAGGCCGCTTATGCGGTTCTACCAAGCCTGTTCTTACCGGTATTGGCAATTTAGTGGAAAAGCTTCAAATACCAATGGAAACAGCGATTCAAATGGCTTCTTTAAATCCTGCGCGGGTTTATGGGGTTGGCGATCACAAGGGTTCACTGGCAATTGGGAAGGATGCTGACTTTGTGTGATAGATAATGCTTATGAAGCATGTTATACATATAGTGAAGGGCGCTTAATTTATGATTCAGAAAAGGATACAGATTTATTTAATCAAGCATATCTGAATGAAATTGCCATTAATGAGGATCAATAAAATGAAAAAGAAACTTATTGTTGTTGCCGATGATTTTGGTTTTAGTGAAGCATATAATTATGGTGTAATGAAGGCATATAAAGAGGGTATAGTGACAGTTGCCTCCTTAATGAGTAACATGGAAGCAGCACCTCATGCAGTAAAGCTGGCTAAAGAGTACCCTGATCTTAACCTTACCCAGCATACTAATTTTGTATCAGGGTATCCGGTGAGCGATCCGCACATGATACCATCGATGGTTGATGAAAATGGTAAATTTTATCGTTCAGTGCAATGGGCACCTACCAGTCCGCAAGACACTAAATGTCAGGGGAATGTAGTAGTAAGCTATGAGGACGCAAAAACTGAAACATTGGCGCAGATGGCAAGATTTAAAGCATTGACAGGTCATGCCCCCAATCATTTTGAGGGTCATTCAGCGGGCACAGATGCAATTAATAAGGCTTTTCTGGAAATCAGTGAAAGCACGGGCATTCATTGTATGGCGTTGCTAGATAAGGAAACTGACAGCCTGAAGCCGGCACATGAGCTGGTGATGACAAACAGCGATTATATGCTTGCACTGCATCGAGGGATGTGTGCAGATGATTTTATCAATACAGATGGCTTTGGTCTGCTGGCTAGTCCGTATGAAATCAATGTAATGCATTTTCATCCTGGTTACGTAGATGCTTATATCCTTGATAATTCTACATTAACGATACAGCGCTGCCGGGATCTTCAGGTTTTATGCGATCCGCGGCTGCGAAACTGGCTTGCTGACCATAATATTGAATTAACGGATTATAGTGCGGTATATAAGTAGTTCTTACAGCCGCATTGACTTTAAGAGGGCTGTGTGTTAAAATTCAAAATGAATGAAAAGGAAGAAGCGTGCTTCTTCCTTCTTTTTAAAGGAGTAACTTATGAAGCTGATCTTAAAGTATTTAAAACGTTATAAAAAGCTTCTGCTTTTTGATTTCTTGTCAGTGTTTGGTTTTGCGCTTGTAGAGCTTGGTATACCAACGATTGTTGCTCAGATGATCGATCAGGGAATTGCCAATCAGGATCCTCAGTTTATTAAAGAACGTACAGTAGTGATAGTGCTGATTGCTGTTTTGGGGGTATTTGGAACGATTTGTCTCGGTTATTGCAGTGCCCGCATCTCGATCAATATAACCCGTGATATTCGCTCAGATATTTTCAGACGCGTTCAGCAGTTTTCCCATGCGGAATTCAATAAATTTGGGGTATCTAGTATGATAACCCGAACGAATAATGATGCGTTCCAGATACAATTATTTGTGAATGTATTGCTCAGAACAGCTTTGCTGACACCGGTTATGTTTATTGTATCCATGGTGCTGACGATTCAGAATTCATTGCCGCTTTCGTTAGTGTTAGCGGCTTCCGTTCCATTTATTGTTGCCGGTGTTTATATTGTTGCGAAAAAAGCCGATCCGCTTTCAAACCGTCAGCAAAAAGGTCTTGACAAGCTGAATCAGGTAACCCGTGAAAACCTTACCGGAATTCGTGTCATCCGTGCATTTAGAAACGATGAATTTGAAATGCGGCGGTTTGCACAGACCAATGAAGATTATACGAATACATCAAGAAAGCTGTTTAAACTTATGACGATTACACAGCCTTTATTCTTTTTAATGCTGAATGCGGTCATTTTGATTATTTTCTGGCTTTCAGCTAATATGATTAACGTCGGTACACTCAGTGTCGGCCAGCTGACAGCCTTTCTTGAATATTGTTTCCATGCGATGTTCTCTATGATGCTCTTCTGTACAGTATTTATCATGTATCCAAGAGCGGCTGTATCTGCAAGCCGTATTCAGGCTGTTTTTGATACTGACATCAGTATTGTCAATCCTGAGAATGGGATAACGGAAACACCGACAAAAGGTAAAATTGAATTTGATCATGTTGATTTCGTATATCCAAATGGCGAGGAAGCTGTCTTAAAGGATGTCTCTTTTAAAGCTGAAAAGGGTGAAACAGTGGCTTTTATCGGTTCAACCGGTTCCGGCAAGTCAACGCTGATTAACCTGATACCACGCTTTTATGATGTCACCCGCGGTTCGATCCGCATCGATGATGTTGATATCCGTGATTTTGATTTAAAAGCACTGCGTTCTCGAATCGGTTTCATTCCGCAGAAAGCACTGCTGTTTTCAGGCAGCATCGGCAGTAATATCCGTTTTGGACGTCTGGATGCACCGGAGGATGAGGTGATTCATTCTTCCCAGGTTGCACAGGCCTATGATTTTATTACCCAGAAGCCGCATCAGTTTGAGGAAGTGATTGCCGAGGGCGGTACAAATGTATCCGGTGGTCAGAAGCAGCGGTTATCAATTGCCAGAGCTTTATTGATTAAACCGGAAATCTATATTTTTGATGACAGCTTTTCAGCGCTGGATTTTAAAACCGATGCCCGTCTGCGCGCAGATCTAAAAGAAGAAACAAAAGATGCGATTACGTTGATTGTCGCACAGCGTATCTCCACGATCATGGATGCTGATCAGATTATTGTGCTGAATGAGGGAAAAATCGTTGGGCATGGCACGCATCATGAGCTGTTGAAGAACTGTACGATTTATCAGGAAATTGCTGCTTCTCAGCTTAGCGAGGAGGAATTGGCACGATGAAACAATCTATAAAATTGACTTATCAGCGGATCAAGCCGTTTGTTTCTCCTTATAAATGGCTTTTTCTAGGTGCTGTCGTCTTCTTGGTAACTGCCAGTGTATTAATGGCGCTGACACCTTCGGTTGAAGGCTGGATCACTACTTCTTTAATGAATGATGTGCTGGCAATGAAAGCCGGTACTCAAAGCGGTGTTAATTTTGCCTATGTTTTACAGACAATCATTCTTTTGGCAATCATGTATTTGATTCAAAAAGGTTCTAATATTCTGTCAGGCTTTATGCTGACGGATGCGATTCAGAAAATGATGCGCGATTTGCGAAATGCCGTGGAAATGAAAATTCATCATTTACCGATTGCTTATTTTGATGCGCATGAAAGCGGCGATTTAATGTCGCGGATCGCTAATGATGTCGATACGGTATCCAACGCGCTCCAGCAGAGTTTTTCACAAATATTAAACGGCATTCTAGCAGTAATTTTGGCATTGATAATGATGTTTAGAATCAACACGACAATGGCATTATGTACGATGCTGATCATACCGATTTCTTTATTAATTTCTCGTATCATCGTACATTTTTCACAGCGTTTGTTTAAACGTCAGCAGGATGCTTATGGTGCGATGAACGGCACAATTACTGAAATGTATACCGGTTTTGATGAAATTCAGCTGTATAACCGTCAGCAGACAGCAATTGAAGAATTTGAAAAAATCAATAACAATCTTTGTCAGTCAGGGTTTAAAGCACAATTTATTTCATCACTGATGAGTCCTTTAATCTCACTGGTTACTTATTTGGGGATTGGCATCATGGCGATGATGGGCGCTTTAAATGTCTTATCCGGAGCTATCACAGTGGGAAATCTGCAGGCTTTTATCCGTTATATCTGGCAGATCAATGAGCCATTGAATTCAATCTCCCAATTGTCATCAACGCTTCAGGCAGCTGCTGCCGGTTTCGCTCGAATCTTTGAAATTCTTGATACTGAGGAAGAGGTCAAGGAAAGCGATACACCGATCTGTGTTGAATGTCTAAAGGGGAATGTTTCATTTGAACATGTGCGCTTTGGCTATACACCTGATAAAATCTTGATTAAAGATCTGAATGTGGAAGTCAAGAGCGGTCAGACGATAGCGATTGTAGGTCCTACCGGCGCCGGTAAAACGACACTGATTAATCTTTTAATGCGCTTTTATGAATTGAATGGCGGTTCCATTAAGGTTGACGGCGTCGATATCAAGGATATGCGGCGCGATGATCTACGTTCCATTTTTGGTATGGTTTTACAGGATACATGGCTTTACGGCGGCACAATTGAAGATAATATACGCTATGGGCGGCTTGACGCAACCCGTGAAGAGGTTGTGAATGCGGCTAAGTCGCTAATATACATCATTTCATTAAAACGCTGCCGGACGGCTACGCGACAGTATTAAATGAAGAAGCAAATAATATCAGTATCGGTGAGAAACAGCTGCTGACTATTGCCCGCGCGATTCTTGCGGATCCGCCGATCCTGATTCTTGATGAAGCAACCAGCAGTGTTGATACAAGACTTGAAATCATGCTTCAGAAAGCAATGAAAAATATGATGATGAACCGTACGAGTTTTGTCATTGCTCACCGCCTTTCCACAATCCGTAATGCGGACTGTATTTTAGTTATTAATCATGGTGATATTATCGAGCAGGGAAGTCATGATGAACTGATGAAGCAGCAAGGCTTCTATGCGGATCTATATAATTCACAATTTGCAGACTGTATTGATGAAGAATAGGGCAAACCTATTCTTTTTTGCGTTTAGAAATGGTAGAATGATAATACCGTGGGGAGGCTTTATTCATGGACGAACTGGCAATTTTGGACGAATTAGAGGATGTGGTATATCTTACTGATCCTGAAACATATGAAGTCTATTTTATTAACCGGGCTGGTTTGAAAAATAGTCCGATAAAAGAGTATAAAGGGCAACCTTGTTATAAGATTCTGCAGGGGAAGGAGCATCCTTGTGAATTTTGTACCAATAAGATTTTAAATGAAAAGCAATTTCTTGTCTGGGAGCATTTTAATGATAATCTGCAGCGTCATTTTATATTAAAAGATAAAATGATTAAGCTTAACGGGAAGTCGCTGAAAATGGAGATTGCTGTAGATATCACTGAAAAAGAAGTGATCAGTACGCAGCTTGCCAAGAAACTGGAAAGCTGTGAAAACTGGTAGAATGCATTCAAATTTTTTCTGAATGTACAGATTTTGATGCGGGAATGCATCAGGTGCTGAAAAATCTTGCTGAATATTATCAGGCAGCTGGCGCACAGCTGTTTGAAACAGAGGCATCAGCAATTACAAAGTCTTATGCGTGGTATGCTGATGGTGATGCAAAAGCTTTCTCTAAAGCAGATGTAAATGCGTACAGATGCCTTTTTGCTGCATGTGACAGCTTAGGAAAGCTGATGATTGATAATGTTGATAAAACGGATTCAGAAGTAAAAAAGCTGTGCAAGAAGTATACTGTTTCAGCTCTAATGATGGTAGAACTGCATAAAGAGGGCAAGACTCTCGGTTATATTATGATCGTTAATCCAACGCTGCGGCCTGGTTTTGACCTTTCGCTGTTTAACTCATTAATAACTTTCATCGAAGCTGAGCTTGACCGTCAGCATGTGCATAAGCATTTTGAATTTCTTGGCTATCATGACGGCTTGACTGGTTTTAATAATCGTAACCGGTATATGGACCATATTCTTCAATTAAATGATGTAAAATTGAAATCTTTGGGTATCCTTTATTGTGATATCAATGATCTGAAGCACATTAATGATTCAAGAGGTCATGACATTGGGGATCTGGCTATTCTGCGCTTTTCTAAAATTTTAAGTGAATGTTTTGAGCCGCGTGATCTGTTTCGGCTTGGCGGTGATGAGTTTGTCGTTATCGCACAGGATTTAGATATCCGTGATTTCCGTGAACGAATCCGCAGTATACAGATGCAGATAGAAACACATGAGAGCTTTTCAGTATCGATGGGTTACGCATGGAGTGAGACCAACTTTAATATCCGTGAATTAACCCGACAGGCTGATGAGATGATGTATTTGAATAAGCAGCATTATTATGAGAATAGTGAGAAGGATGATTACCGGCATTACTCTTATATCCGTCAGGAATTAATTAAGAGTATAGACATGGGCAGCTTCGTCGTTTATCTGCAGCCGAAGGTCTATGCTTCTGACGGCAGGATTTATGGTGCCGAGGCATTGGTGCGTTATCAGCATGAAAAGCATGGCTTGATTCTGCCCGGACATTTTATCTATCTGCTGGAAAGAGAGCGAATTATTGAAGTTCTTGATTTATATGTTCTGAAACAGGCATGTTTGATCTTAAATCAATGGCGTGAAGAAGGCATCAAGCTCATACCGATTTCCGTGAATTTCTCCCGGCTGACAATTGCTGATGATAAGATTCTTGAAAAGATGCTTAAAATTGTCGATGAGCATGCCATTGAGCATTCACTGATTGAAATTGAAATTACTGAGAGCACAGACATGCTGGATCGGGAATTGATGGGAATCATCACTCGGCAGATTCGGGAACAGGGCTTTTGTTATCCTTGGATGATTTTGGCTCCAACTATACAAATCTTGCCTCACTGACAGAGGTGGATATGAATGTGCTGAAGCTTGATAAGAGTTTAGTGGATGGCATTTGTCAGGATCATGTTTCCAAGAGTGTAGTAAAGAGCGTGATCGATTTCTGTGCAGAAATGAATATTACATCATTATCTGAGGGTGTTGAGATGAAGGAACAGGTTGAATTATTGGTTCAGCTTGGCTGTAATCTGATTCAGGGCTATTATTATGGCCGTCCGGCACCGGTGGAAACCTTCACCCAGCAATGGCTGAAGTAAAAGTTTTACTGGCAAATACAGGAAAAATATAGTATGATTATAAAGTATGCATTTTTAGAGTAGAGGTAGGTTGAGAGGATTGAAGACATTATTTAACGATGAATTGCAGCAGGCACTTGTACATGATAGAGGTGCCTGTGTTTTTGAGGGAAGTACAGGTTCCGGAAAGAGCACATTGATTCGCGGAAGGGCAGCGCGCTTGATTGAATCAGGGGTGATTCCACAGTCGATTTTGATTCTATGTGCGAATGAATATTGTGTGAAAGAAACACAGCGTTTGTTTAATTATGAGCATCCTGAGCTAAAGGCACCCTTAATCACAACACTGGATCGTCTCTGCGCGAAGCTGGTTCTCGGCTATGAAAAACAAAATGGTATTAAATCAGCCCGTATTTATAAACGGATGGATCGCTTTGTGAAAAAAATCTGTAAAGATGCCTTTGGTGTGCATTTAAGCAGTGAACGTTTGGCTAAACTGATCGATAAGCTGATTGAATGTGATGCGATGATGCTGCCGGAGAGTGAAATCAATGGCAAAATGTTTGATCAGATTGATCTTGCTTATTTGGTAAAGGCATTGAAGAAACTAAAGAAAAGCAATGAAATCAGAGATCTCATGGATGTCCGTTCATTATCTTTACAGCTGTTGACAAGCAAGACTTACAGCTTAGAGGCATGTGATCTCAGACTGACGCATCTGATGCTTGATGATGCAGAAAATCTGTCTTTTCTAGATCATTTTCTTATAAAACAGCTGGCTTCTGATCTGCAGAGTATCCTTTTTGCCATCAATCGCGATAATACGTTCCGATTTGCTCAGGGCGCATTTCCGCAGGCTTATGATGCTTTTACTGCTACTTATGACAATCCTTTATGGATTAAAGCAGATGTTGATTACCATACACCGGCAACGATTACTGAATGTATGAGCCGTTTGGTTAAGAAATCGTTAAACAGCGGTAATGAAACTGCGGATGTAGTCGCTTTTAAGGCATTACGTGATAAGGAGCTGATGATGGATTATCTGCTTAAAAATATCAACGCGGAAAAGGAAACGGCATTGATCTATCGGCATTCATCGACGGCATTGCTGTTGATTGATCGGCTGCTGGAGATGGCGGTACCGTTCCGGCTGCATGACTCAATTGCGCTGATGCTGGAGAATGACACTTCTCATGAATTGCTGTCAATTATGCGTTTGTTTATGAATGCTCATGATATTGATGCATTCATGGATGTTTATGAGCAGCTGGATTTTGGCTTAACGGTAAATCAGGCAAAACAAGTCAGAGAAATTATGTTGGTAAATCCACAGCTTGATGTATATCAGGCGATGCTTGAATGCAGTATGCGGAATGCTCAGAAGCAAAAAATCATTTCTTCATTAGAAGCCATCCGCATGGCTAAGGATATGAATGCTTATCGATTGCTTGAATTTATCCATGAAGAATCCGGCTATGCGGCGTATTTGAAGCGGAATGGTTTGGCTGCGGATATCCATTTTTACAGCACGATGCTGCTGCTTGCAAAACGCTATCCGAAAGCGGACATGCTGCTTGCCCGGCTTGATGAATTGAAGAAAATCCATCCTAACGCTTCAGCACCTTTGATTTTAACATCGGCAGAGAATGCCTTTGGTCAAAGCTTTGATGATGTTTATCTTTTGGATTGTATCAATACAAGCTTCCCGCTTGTCGGCAAGGCACATCCGGATTATCCGCAGGAGATCTCTTTGTTTGCTTATTTGATGTCAAGAGCCGGCAATCATTTAGAGCTGATTGCTTATAAGGCTGCTGCGCAGATCAAAGTGAGAATGTCCGATTTTATGTATACATTATGTTCCAAAGAAGCTGAGAGTGAGGCTGCTGAGGAGACGAATAAGCCAGCTGCAAGACTGCGGCGCGGTGCTAAAATTCAGCATAAACTGTTTGGCAAAGGAATCATATCAAATCTTTCCGAGGGTAAAATTACAGTACGCTTCGAGATGGAGTCCAAGACGCTGTCTTTATCCCATTGTATTGACAATAATATGATTGAATTAATTAATTAGCAGGGGAACCTGCTTTTTTATTTTTTGTCAGCATCAATCATTTTCTTGATGCCAAGGTTTAAACGCTATGATATGCTTATTAAAATAGGAATTCAAATGGTTAATAAAAAAAGATGTCACAAATTGATTGCTTTGCAGTCTAACTTATAAAGGAGATGGAACAATGGAGAAGAAAAATGAACAGGATTTGATTCAAGCTGCCATTCAAGGTGACAGTGCCGCACTGGAGGAATTGCTGCTGAGTGTTCGGGATCAGATCTTTACCTTGGCGTTAAGAATGCTGGGCAGCGTTGCTGATGCAGAGGATGCTGTTTCTGAAATATTAATCAAGGTAATGTGCAATTTATCTGCTTTCCGTCAGGAAAGTGCCTTTTCGACATGGGTATATAGGATTGCCGTCAATACCTTGCTGACCACCCGTAAAAGCATGTTTGCCAATCAGCCGCTCAGTTTTGAAATTATGGGACAGGATATCGAGGCAGGTTATATTGAAGCTGCGCAAAAGGATACATGCGGTGTTGAACATGAAGTATTGGCTGATGAGCTGAAACTGTCATGTACGAATGTCATGCTGCAATGTCTGAAGCCAGAAGACCGCTGTATTTTTATATTGGGAACGATGTTTAAGCTTGACAGTCAAAATGCTGCGGACATCCTGAATATCAGTGCTGAGAACTATCGTCAGCGGCTTTCACGTTCACGTAAGAAAGTAGGCGGTTTTCTTAAACAATACTGCGGCCTCGTCAATAAGGATAGCTGCAGCTGTCAAAACGTTTGGGGTTGCGATCAAAACCCACCGGCTGAATCCGCAGCATCTTGAATACAGTGATCATGTTAAGACAGAGAACTTTATTCAAAATATGGAAGATTTAGATGAAATTTCGGATGTTTATCGTGAGGAAATACGTTTCTGTTCACATATTGAAATCAAGGAATTTTTGAAAAAACTGCTGCAAAGCAGACAGCTGAATGAAGTGATGAATGAGGGGAGAGAGACAGCATGAATACCGTTGAATTATTAACTTTTATTAATGAACTGAAACAGCATAACAATAAGGAATGGATGCATGAACATAAAAAAGAATATCAAGCGGCTCAGCAGTGCTTTTATGATTTGCTTCATGATCTCTTACAGGGGCTTGATGAAGGTGAATTAAGTTTTATGGACCCCAAAGAACTTACTTATCGGATGGTTCGGGATACGCGTTTCAGCAAGGATAAGAGTCTTTATAATCCGAACTTCCGCGCTCATTTATCAACGGGCGGCAAGCTTCCGATACCGGTTGGTTATTATATTTCATTGACTTCACAGAATCAGTCATTTATCGGCGGCGGTTTATTCGCGGATGTTTTTAATGATGCAACCGCGATGATTCGCAGTCATATCCAGCAAAACCCTGATGCATTTCTTACAATCATCAATGATCCTGAATTCCGCAAGTATTTCAAGGTTGGCGGCACAAAGCTGAAAAAGCTGCCTAAGGGTTATGAAGAGGATGCGAAAGTCGGTGAATATCTGCGGTATAAAAGCTGGTATCTGGAAGCTTTTATTGAAGATGAACTGATTGCCGACCGCGGGCGTTTCATTGCCGAGACAATAAAGCTGTGCAAGCTGATGAAGCCCTTTAATGATTTTTTGAATGCGGCGCTGATTGACTTTGTATTTCCTGAAAGACATTAAAAAAACTGGCAGTATGACTTTGAAAGTCGTGCTGCCAGTTTCTTATAACCACTTTACTTTGTTTTCTGTGCCATTTAAAATCTTTTTAATATTGGCTTGATGACGATAGATAATTAATAATGCCATAAGCAGAGAGGCGATGATAACTGAAATCTCTGCTTTAAAGAAAATCAGACAGATCGTTGAAGTCAGCGCTGCAATCATGGATGACAAGGATACCATCTTTGAAAAATAAAGACAGATCATGAAACAGAGAAAGGGAATCAGGAAGCAGAGAAAGTTATTAACGGTAAATAATGAAACCGCAAATAAGAAGCCAAACATACTGGCAGCTGCTTTTCCTCCCTTAAAATGTGCGAATACTGGGTAACAGTGTCCGATGCAAACGGCAAGGCCGCACCAGATCGAAGCCTGCTTGTCAAAGAGCGAGACAAGATAGATTGCCAATACGCATTTCAGCGCGTCTAATGCAATGACGGCAATGCCTGCTTTCTTGCCGAGCACACGGCCGGCATTAGTGCCCCCGAGATTGCCTGAGCCATAATTGCGTACATCCGTATGATAGAAGACCTTCCCGATAACTAACGCAAATGGAATTGAGCCTAATAAATAGCCAAACAACATATAAAGAATGAACATAGTTTCACCTCATTGACTATTCTATCATGGTTGTACAACTTTAAAAAGTTTTTTTGAATATTATGAAAAATTTCATTATTGGATTCAGGTCATTTTATGCTATACTATACAAATGGAATGAGGTGAATCCATGAGTGAAAATGTTTATGATGCCACCAGTATACAGATTTTAGATGGTCTGGAGGCAGTACGTAAGCGTCCGGGTATGTATATCGGTTCAACAGACAGCCGGGGGCTGCACCATTTAGTTTGGGAAATTGTTGATAATGCAATCGATGAAGCACTGAACGGACATGGGAACACAATTAAAATCACCATTGAAAAAGATGGTTCACTGACAGTTGAAGATGAAGGCCGAGGTATGCCGGTAGGGATGCATGCCAGCGGCGTATCCACACTGCAGGTTATTTTTACTGTACTGCATGCGGGCGGTAATTCTCGACCAGCGGCGGTTATAAAACGAGCGGCGGTCTGCATGGTGTTGGTGCCAGCGTTGTTAATGCGCTGAGTAAGTGGGTAGAGGTTACAGTCTGCACCGGCGGCAAGATGTATGCCATGAGTTTTAAAAACGGCGGCAGCGAAGTCTCTGAATTAAAGGAATTGGGAAAGACGAATAAGACGGGAAGTAAAGTGCGTTTTATGCCTGATGATACGATTTTCTCAACGACGGATTTTCTTTTTCAACAATAGAAGAAAGAGCCAGAGAAAATGCGTTCTTATTAAAGGGTCTGAGGATGATCGTGACGGATCTGCGCAAGGATAAGCATGCTGATTTTTGTTATGAAAATGGTTTAGAGGCATTTATCGAGTATCTTCATGAGGATAAGGAAGTCTTTCACAAGCCGGTATCCTTCAGCGGTGTGGTGAATGAGATTCAGATTGACTGTGCTTTTCAGTATACCGATGAATATCAGGAGAATATGTTTTCCTTTGTCAATATGGTAAGAACGAAGGATGGCGGTACCCATGAGGTAGGCGCCCGCAGTGCCTTTACCAAGGTGTTTAATGATTATGCCCGCCGCTATGGCTTTAAAGGAAAAGGATCGTAATTTTGAGGGCAGTGATGTCCGCGAGGGGCTGACGGTTATTCTGTCGCTGGGGATTCCGGAGAACTTACTTCAGTTTGAGGGACAGACAAAGGGAAAGCTGGGCACCGCGGAGGCTAAGTCAGCGGTTGAAAATCTAGTCAGTGAAAAATTAACTTATTTTCTAGAAGAAAATAAGGATTTGGCATTTACGCTGATCAAAAAAATGTCACGGGCTTTTCAGGCACGTGAAGCGGCCCGCAAGGCGCGTGAGGATTTGCGTAAAGGTAAAAGCCGAGGCAAATCAGAGAAAATCTTATCTGGTAAGCTGGCTGCTGCGCAAAGCAAGGATGCCCGTAAAAAGAGTTATATCTGGTCGAGGGTGATTCTGCCGGCGGCAGTGCCAAGCAGGGGCGTGACTCACGCTATCAGGCGATTCTGCCGCTGCGCGGTAAGGTGCTGAATACGGAAAAAGCCAGCATTTCCAATATTGAAAAAAATGAAGAATTGAATACAATTATTCACGCATTGGGAGCCGGCGTGGGAGCAAATTTCTCTGCCGAAGACAGCAATTATCACAAAGTGATTATCATGACCGATGCCGATGATGACGGCGCGCATATTCAAGTCTTGCTGCTTACTTTCTTTTTCCGTTATATGCGTGAATTGATTGAAAAGGGTATGGTTTATATTGCACTGCCGCCTTTATATAAATTAAGCAAAGGCAATCAGATACAGTATGCATGGAGTGATGAAGAGCTGACTGCGCTGCGTAAAACTTTCCCGAAAAATTTCACTTTACAGCGTTATAAAGGTCTTGGTGAAATGAATGCCGATCAGCTATGGGATACAACGATGTGTCCGGAAACCCGCACATTGATTCAGGTAAGCATTGAGGATGCGGTGCTTGCCGAACGTCGGGTATCGGTGCTGATGGGAGATAAAGCCGATGTGCGCCGTGACTGGATCGAGGAGAATGTCAGCTTTACTCTTGAGGATAATTATGCATTGGAGGTTAAACGTTAATGGCCGATGAACAAAAAACACATGTTTTGATATCGCCGCTTGAAGAGATCATGGGTGATCGCTTTGGCCGTTATTCAAAATATATTATTCAGGATCGAGCGCTGCCGGATGCCCGCGATGGTTTAAAACCGGTACAGCGCCGAATCTTATATACGATGCAGATCGATGGCAATACCCATGATAAGCCTTACCGTAAATCAGTAAAATCAGTAGGTTTAGTTATCGGTAATTTTCATCCGCATGGCGACAGTTCTGTTTATGACGCCATGGTCCGTATGTCGCAAAACTGGAAAACTCGGGAACCACTGATCGATATGCATGGTAATAATGGTTCTATGGACGATGATCCACCGGCAGCTATGCGTTATACGGAAGCGAGATTGGCACCCTTAGCTCAGTATCTGCTTCAGGATATTGATAAAAACACCGTAGAGTTCACACCGAACTTTGATGATACCAACATGGAGCCAACCGTGCTGCCTGCCCGTTATCCCAACCTTTTAGTGAATGGTATCAGCGGTATTGCCGCCGGTTATGCGACCAATATCCCTCCGCACAATTTAGGTGAGGTTATTGATGCGGCCATTTACCGACTTCAGGTTCCTGATTGTGAATTAGATGAATTGATGGAATACATTCAAGGGCCGGATTTTCCAACCGGCGGTATCGTACAGGGAATTGAGGGGATTAAAGATGCCTTTACTACCGGCCGCGGTAAATTGTAGTTCGCGCCAAGGTTGAAATCAATCAGACAAAAACTGGCCAGCAAATTATTGTGAAGGAACTTCCTTATGAAGTAATCAAATGCAACCTGGTCCGCAAGATTGACGACATTCGTCTAAATAAAAAAATTGACGGCATCATCGATGTTCGTGATGAAAGTGACCGCAATGGTCTGCGTGTAGCGATTGATTTAAAGAAAGAAGCCAATGCCCAACTGATTTTAAACTATTTGTATAAGAATACAGATCTGCAGGTTTCTTATAACTATAACGTGGTAGCTATTGTGAATAAACGGCCGATGCAGTTAGGCCTGACTCAGATGCTGGACGCTTTTATTAACCATCGAATAGATGTAATTACCCGGCGCTGTAAGTTTGAATTGGATCGCATGGAAAAACGCTGTCATATTTTAGAAGGTTTAATTAAGGCGGTTTCGGTCTTGGATGAGATTATCGCGCTGATTCGTTCATCGAAGGATAAGGCAGATTCTAAAAAAGAATCATTGAACGTTTTGAATTTACAGAGGAACAGGCAGAAGCCATCGTAACTTTACGTTTATATCGCTTATCGAGTACCGATGTCAATGAGCTGCGTGATGAATTTTCGCATTTGGTTAATGAAATGGAAATTTTAAACGATATGCTTGCTTATCCAAAGCTGATGCGCAAGGAAATTGTGCGCGAATTAAAGGAAGTTAAAAAAGCTTTTGGTTCACCGCGTCTGACTAAAATCGAGAATGAAATACAGGAAATTGTCATTGATAAGCAGCAGATGATACCGAATGAACGGGTGATGGTGACAATCTCACGCGATGGTTATGTAAAACGTGTATCACTGCGGTCTTACAGTGCCAGTGAGCATCTTTCTACGGGTTTAAAAGAAGGTGATGAGCTGATTGGGTATAAGGAAGTAAATATGCTTGACACATTGCTTTATATAACCAGCTCAGGGCTTATGGCTATACGCCTGTCTATGAAATCGAAGAAGCTAAATGGAAGGATATCGGTTCTCATCTGAATACAATGGTTTCCATCAGCAGTGAGGAAAAGTTATTGCTTCATTTGTTTTGAGCAGCTTTGATACCAATGCATCGATTATTACACTCTCCTTGCAGGGAATGATCAAGCGCACGATGGTCAAAGATTTAATGGTTTCAAGAAACAACAAGACAATGAACCTGATGGGGCTTAAGGCTGAGGATCGTGTCGTGGCTGCCTGCGTGGTTTATGACAATGCGGATTTAGTCGTTTGTTCGGCTAATGGCTTTGTTTCCCGTTATAATGTGAATAACATAACTCCTACCGGTGCGCGCAGCAAGGGAATTATCGCTATGAAGGCAGAGGCGATGGCTAGTTTATGCGCCTTAAATAAGAATGAGAATTATGTTGTTATTTATTGTGAAAATCAATCAATCAAACGTCTTAAAGCCAGTGATCTGCCGCTGACGGGAAGACCGGTACGCGGTGAAAGTATCTGTAAAAAGGTGAAATCAAATCCATCAGTCATCAAGATGCTTGCCAGTGGTGATTTGAATGACGCGATTGATTTTATGAAAGAAAAGATTGAACCGGTATTGTTTAAGGATATCGCATTAATGAGTAAGGATGCGACTTTCTCATCCGCTCTTCATCTTGAAGCTGACAGCTATCCGCTGAAAGGAATTCAAACGGTAGAGATTCGTGAATTTAGTGAAACGGAACCGTCAGTGGATAATCAGGAAGTGGAGCAGGAAGCTTTTGATTTGAATTAATAAATAAAATTGCAGCCTAAGCATTAGCCCGGGCTGCAATTTCATTATTTCTGTTCTATAAAATAAGAACCTTTCTGTTGCGCTGGCGGGAAACGATGTCCTGCATCAACGTCGATATCTTCATTGACTAACTTGCCTGATTCTGTATATTCAGCATATTTAGCTGTTTTTTCACAGTTTTTCACCAGGTTTTGTATTTTTTTGTTTGAGCCATTGAAATCACCTCCTGCAAGTAGTATGCGATAGGTTTTAGAAACTATACGCGAAAGTGAATCCGTGATATAATTTGGATGAAGGAGTTGTTGATAATGAGAATAAAAAAGGATTGATCGCAGCTTTAAGCTTAAGTCTGTGTTTTGCGCTGACAAGTATCAGAGTATCTGCCGATTGGGCAACCATTGGGGATAACCGGGTCTACATTGAAGATAATAAAATGGTAAAAGAATGGAAAAAAATCGACGGCAGCTGGTATTATTTCCAAAAGGATAATGGATATATGACCAAGGGGTGGCTGAAAACCAATGACTGCTGGTACTATCTTGATGAGAAGGATGGAAAAATGGTGACCGGCTGGCTGGCACAGAATAAATCTTGGTTCTATCTGAATCCGGCAAACGGCATTATGTATTCAAATATGTGGCTTAGTGAGAATGGCAGCCGCTACTATTTTTTAGGTAATGGCCAAATGGCGACCGGAAGAGTTGTCATCGATAATCAAACCTTTGAGTTTGCGACTGATGGGAAGTATATCGGAACGAGTTCTGAAAGCTTGCTGAATGGATTGGTGACAATTAACGGCAAATTATATTACTATAAGCAGAATGTAGCGCAGACCGGCTGGCAGGAGACAGATGGCAGAAAGCTTTATTTTGCGGCTGATGGAGCGGCAGTTTATGGTTGGCAAACGATCAATGGCGTCAGTGCTTACTATGTGAATGGGGAAGCTATGGTGACAAGTGATACGGCTGACTTAAAAAAGGAAATTATCAGGGAATTGAAGAAAATGAGCGGCGGTCAGCTTGATACCCAGGCGGCGGATCTGCAGATGGCGGCTGATATCAGAGCTTTTGAAGGATTGTCGCGAGCTGATTCCATCCGTCCGAATAATACATATTTCACGACGGTTTTGGATGAACAGAAAATTAGTTATCTTGATGCGAAGGAAGCCATTTGCCTGAATGTGACAAATGCAGAGGATTGTATCAATCAGCTTGAAGATGATTATGTCTTTATGAAAGCACTGAATGACAAGGTATTTACAGAATTAGCGGTTGGTATTGCCCAGCGAGGGGATACTTATCAGATTCATATTTTATTGCTTGAAGGATAGAAAAAGGGATGTGATCGTCGTCACAGCCCTTTATTTTCTTAGGCATATTTGCATATCTTCCGGCATTTTTGTTTCGATGAGTAAGGCTTTCATACTCATCGGATGAATCAATCTCAGCTTATAGGCATGCAAAGCACATCGCTGAATCAGCGGCGAGGGTCTTCCATAAATCGGATCGGCGAGAATCGGCCGCTGTATTGATGCCAAATGAACACGGATCTGATGCGTCCTGCCGGTTTCTAACTGACACTCAACAAGTGAAATTTTCTTACGCTGATTTTCTTTCAGACAGGTGATATGAGTCACCGCCGGCTTACCGGTTTTGCTTACTCTGTATTTATTGTTTACATGCCGGTCACTGCCAATCGGCGCGTCAATGGTCTGCGTTGTGTGAGGCTTCATCGCACCGTTAACGATGGCCAGATAGCTGCGGGAAATCTGCTTGTTCGCGAGCATTTCATCAAGCAGCGGCTGAAAGAAAGAGCATTTGCTGAATAATACCAGACCGCTGGTTTCAAGATCAAGGCGATGAATCGGGCGGATCGCATGTGACTGACCGCTTGCGTGATAATAAGCACTGACGCATTCGCCAAGGTACCATGACCGTCCTTTGATCAGGATGAACTATTAATCCAGGCGGCTTATTAACAATCAGCAGCACTTCATCCTCATAAACAATATCGAGGGGCAGTGAATCAGGCAGAAAGTCGATAGTCTCATCAATGAAAACACGGACTGCCAATTCATCACCTTGCTTTAACTGACAATTTTGGGTAATTGGCTGCTGATTCACTAACAGTCTTCGATTCTGATAGTAAAAATAACGCTGCTTTTTGGATTGGCGGCAGGCTGTCAGCACCTCATCAACAGAGCTGACATGTTCAATCAGGGTTATGGCATATTCATCTTTTTTATAAAATTTCATCTCATTCTCCAATGCAGATCATCGACCAAAGATAACCGGAGTTTGAAGGAATCAGGCTGACGGCAATTTCATTGAAGTTTTCATTTAAGATATTCATGCGGTGCGACTCTGAATGCATCCAGAAATCCATGGCTTCATCAACGCTTTGATATTCAAAAGCGATATTCTCCGCATAATAATATGTATTGATTCCTACCTCATCAAGCACGGTTGCGAAATAACTGCCGTCAGGTCTTTCATGACTGAAGGCGGCGGCTAATTCATTCACTCGGATATCAGCAGCGTTTTGTAATGCGGCAGAAGCATTGCTGAGTGCTTCCAAGCCGGCCTCAGCACGATATTTATTGACTTGATCGATGACCTGTTCAGCCATTGAGCGCTCATAGCTGTTATCAGGCAGATCACTGTCAGGCGGCAGCGGGTCATCATTTTCGGGAGCTTGGCCAAGATAGCTGCCATTTTCCGCAAACAATTGACTGATACCGTCAATTTCAACGGGGCCGACTGCCATTTTACCATCCGGCAATAGATAGTAGCTGGTGCCGTTTTCAGTGATCCATTTGCTGTCCTGCATGATGCCGTTATCAGGATTCAAGTAATACCAGTCACTGTTTTCCGCAATCCAGCCAGTTTTCATGATGCCGCTGTCATAATCCAGCATGTACCAGCATTGATACTGATCCTGAATCCAGCCGCTGAGCCGCATATTCTCAGCATTATAATAAGCCCAGCCAGCTTCTTCCTTAACCCAGCTGCCCTCGCTGATTGCGTGAACAGACAGAAGATGCCATGAAAAGGCAGAGTGTAAGCATTATTTTTTTCATATAAAACCCTCTTTTAAGTGATATTATTATATCATTATCAGCATGAATTGTCGATTTTCTTCAATTGTATAAATAATAGAATAATGATAAAATAAATGCGATTGCTGAGGTGGTATATGATGATTCGTTTAGGAATTCTGGGAGCAGGCAACATTGCTCATCGCTTTATGAAGGGTGTACAGGGATCAAAGGCATTTAGCGTTGTCAGTGTTTACGCACGCAAGGCGGATAAAGCAAAGAAATTTGCTGATGAGTTTAATATTCAACGGTATACCGATAATCTTCATCACTTCCTTAATCATGATGAGCTTGATGCGGTATATATCGCCACCCCTAATTTTCTGCATTATGAACATGTGATGCTGGCTTTGCAGGCTGGACTGCATTGTATGGTAGAAAAGCCGGCGTTTATTGAACCGGCACAAGCTTTAAGCGCCTATCAATTAGCACAGGAGCATGATCTGATTCTGATGGAGGCCATGAAGGTCTGTTATCTGCCGACCACCCAAAAGGCCAAACAATGGCTGAACGACGGAAAAATCGGTAAGATAATTCACATGGAAGCCAGCTTCTGCCGCAAAGCGTCATTGACGCAAGCCATCCGATTTATGATGTGCAAAAGGGCGGCGGCGCTTTATTTGATGTCGGCTGTTATGCTTTGGCAATGGTACGTGAAATGCTGAATGAACCCAATCATGTTGACGCATGGTTTCATTTATGCGGCAGCGGTGTTGACGATACAGCTGAATTATTATTGACATACCAAGATGCTTGGGCATCAATTCAGGCCAGTTTCTTGCTTGATAAGCAGAATGCGGCAATCATTTACGGCTGTGAGGGAACAATAACTATTCCTGATTTTTGGAAGAGCAGCCGCATGGAGCTGCAGCGTTATGATGGATCAAAGGAAAGCTTTATCTGTGACCTGCCTTCGGAATTTACGCCGCAGATCCATTATTTTGCTGATTTGATTCAGGGCAAGGTCAAAAGCAATGCATCTATATCCGGACTTTTGAATTGCCGGATCATGAAGGAGGCAATAGAACATGGATACAATCAAAACTAAAACAAAGAAATTCTGGCAGCTGTTTATCAAGCAGCAAACGGAACTTCAAGAAGCATTAAAAGATCGGCAGCAGGCCAAAATTACCGAGCTTGTCAGGATTTTAAATGATGAATTATTATCGACAGCCGGCTGCTTCTTAGAGGTTGAAGGTAATGGTGAAGATTTTTATGAATGTACTTTTCTAAGCGGCGATGATAAAAGCTCACAGCTCATCTGTGCTTATGTTAAAAAATTTGCACCGGAAAGAGTATTAAATTATTGGATCATCAATGATTGCCAGCAGCCATTAAGTGAAAAAGGCTTTCAAACACGTTTTGATGTGCGTGATGTCAGCTATGGAGTTGAAGAGTTTCAAGTATGCATGCATGTGCTTGAGGAAGCTCAGATGGTTGATCTTGATGTGTACTGCGCGGCATTTGAATGGCAGGATGAAAAGGAAAAGCAGACAATTACCGCCCTGCTGCTTGAAATGATGATCGGTACTTTACAGATGGAAGCTCATATCAATAGTTTTACTTGTGTTGATCAGCAGGATGCAAAGGAAGAGTGGTTTGCCTTAGCCGATTTATATGAACGTCTGCTTGATCTGACGGAAAATAAAAAATGGCCGGACTTTAAAGAGCCGACCCAGATTTATCGGGCATATAAGCTGGATAAGGAAGAAATCAATGACAGTGTTCATCACGATAAGCTGCTGATCACCACATGTCATCCAGAATTATTTGTGGAAATCATGAATGAACGGCGTTTGATTTTAGACAACTTTAATCGGCTTGGCGGTGAATACGGAACCTTGGTTTATGAACATGAGGGAGTAAGTGAAAATCTTGCGCATCATAAAAAACAGCTTGAAAGGGAATTAAATGAATTGCTTTATTCACTGGGCCTGGCACGTTGTATCGGCGGTGCTTTAGGTACGCATTATTGTTATATCGATGTTGCGGTCTTTGACCGTCAGGATTTTAAACAGGCTTTAGTCAAAATTAATGAAAAGCTGCCGGTTCAGCTGAATTATTTCCCTTATTAGTGTCACTTAGCGGACACTTTTTTCATGTTTGCAGAATTCTTTATACAGATTGATAATAGCTCTTTTTTCAATCCGCGAGACATAAGAGCGTGAAATGTGAAATTCCTTTGCAATTTCCTTTTGTGTTTGTTCAGGATGATTAAATAAGCCATAGCGGCGTGTTAAAATCTCTAATTCGCGCTGATCAAGGACATAGAGATAGTCCTTCATTTTTTTAATATTCTCATCAAGCATATAATCATCGATCGGATTCGTCGGTTCTGAGGCAATGGCATCGATTAAAGACATTGAACTGCCGTCAGTTTCATTGCCGATCGGTTCATTTAACGAAATGGTGGACGCATGCTTGGCGTTGGAACGAATCGCCATTAAAATTTCATTTTCAATGCATCGGGCTGCATAAGTCGTTAATTTATGGCCGGTCTCCAGCCGATACGTATCAATCGCCTTAATTAAACCAATCGTACCGATGCTGATCAGATCTTCTTTGTCAATTTTCTTTATGTCATATTTTTTACGATATGAGCGACCAGTCGGAGATTATGCTCAATCAGCTTGTTGCGGGCTTCCTGATCATGATTTTCAAGTCTTTGCAGCAGCTCAGCTTCTTCCTCTTTGGAAAGCGGATCTTTAAAGCGACGGGATTGGATAAAGCCTAAATAAGTAAATAGATTGGTAAAACACGATAATAAAGTTTCAAACATAATTTTCTCACCTGATATAGTCTATGAATGATTTTAAGAAACTATTTCTAATTAATTTATTTTGTATCCGATTCAGTTTTGCACTGGATCTTTTAGGATCGAGTTTAAAACCGAAAATTCAGTCGAATTGATGATTAAACACGGATAAAAGTCTTTATTCACACTGTTGGTTTTGGTATAATAAGCAGGAGGTGGCCTATGTTTCGTTATTTAAAACCGGATCTGCAGATTGCATCTTATCAGCAGCTGGATATCGGCATGCTTCAAAGGGCAGGCATTGAATTGCTGATCTGTGATATTGATAATACATTGGCAGTTCATGATGAAAAGCTGCCTAGTGCAAAAGTAAGTGAATTTGTCAGAAAGGTGCAGGCCGCCAATCTTAAGTTCTGTCTGATTTCTAATAATCGAGAAGAACGGGTAAGGCAATATGGTGAGGCTTTAGATGTAAGGGCATATGCTTTCGCGCTCAAGCCAATGAAGCATACATACCGTAAAATATTGAATGATTTTCAGGTTGACGCTCATCGATGCGCTTGTCTCGGCGATCAGCTGCTGACCGATGGGCTTGGCGCTAAGCGAATGAAGATGCTGATGATTTTAAGTCAGCCCTTATCTGAAAAGGATATTATTTATACACGAATCAATCGTCATGCAGAGCGATGGATTCTGAAACAGTTTGAAAAGAGGTAAACGAATGAGTAAAAAATGTATTGGCTGCGGTGCTGAGCTGCAGAGCGAGGATGCCGGCCAGATCGGATATACACCTAAACCGGAGGCTGATTATTGTCAGCGTTGTTTTCGCATTCGGCATTATGACGACGTGATGATTTCGATGAAGCAGGGAATTGATTCAGATTCAGTGCTGAGCCGTGTTGCTGAACTGGATGCTTTGATTTTATGGGTTGTGGATCTGTTTGATTTTGAAGCGAATCTGCTAAGCGGCATTAACCGCCATTTAGCGGGTAAGGATATCGTACTGGTTGGTACGAAGCGGGATCTGCTCCCGGATACGCTGGGGAATGAAAAGCTGGCTCAGTTTATCATGCGCCGACTGAAGCAGACAGGCATAAGTGTTAAGGGGATTGTGATATGCGGAGATTTGGTTAAGAATGCCAATACGCAGATGAATTACAGCATTGATGAAGTGCAGAATTGTATCCGTCTGCTGCGTCATGACCGTGATGTGGCAGTGATCGGCATGGCTAATGCCGGTAAATCAACACTGCTGAATGCTTTGATGAATTCAGCGCAGCTGACTACATCGCGTCATCCAGGTACGACCTTGGATTTTACCGAGCTGCCGTTTGAAGATTTTGTGATTTATGATACCCCGGGCCTAACACGCTTAGACAGCTTGCTGACGCATATCAGTGATGCGGATTTGAAGAATGTTATCCCGATGAAACAGGTGAAGCCGATTGTTTATCAGCTGAAAGGTTCACAAAGCGTCTCCGTAGGCGGTTTGGTGCGGTTGGATTTATTGGACTGTGAAGCGGTGAGCTGTGTCTGCTACTTCAGTGACCGATTAAAAATTCATCGCGGCAAGCAGGAGAATGCGGATAAGCTGTGGGTAGACCATATCAATGAGCTGCTCGTGCCGTCAATCAGTAACTCATTCAGAGATTTTGTGACGGTACAGCGAGATGGGCTGAATGGCAGTATCGATGTTGTGATCCATGGCCTTGGTTGGTTCTGCATTCAGGGGCGTGTATCTCAGATACGTGTATATACAGATAAAAATGTCAATGTGACATTCAGAGAGGAAATGATTTAATGTTAAGTAAAAGTGATAAAACTAAATTAAGAGGCATGGGGCAGAGGCTTCGTCCTTTATTTCAGATCGGTAAAGAGGGTATTACCGACAATCTATGTGCTACTTTGTCGGATTCTTTGGAAGCGCATGAGCTTGTGAAGCTGAATGCTTTGAAGACATGCCCGGTGGGCATTCAGGAAGCAGCGCTTGATCTGTCAGCCGCCACCAACAGTGAAATTATACAGATCATCGGCAAAACGGTTGTCCTGTATCGCCGCAGCAAAAAGAATAAGTGTGAATTAAAAGATGCGGATTGGTTTGGTGGGCGGCAGCTTTGATCCGATTCACAATGCCCATCTGGCAATGGGAAAATGGGCACTGCGGAAGGATCACTGCAAAGAGGTTTGGTTTATTCCAACGGTTTCTACACCGCTGAAGGATCGGGCGCTGACGTCTTATGCCATCCGCGCAGCCATGGTGAAAGCGGCGGTTGCGCCATATCGGCATATGAAATTATGTACGATTGAGGAAAAGCTGGCAGCTCCGTCTTATACGGTAAGAACGCTGAGAGCTTTAAAAAAGCGTTATCCAAAGGCTGAATTTATTTGGTATATAGGCGCTGATCAGGCAGCACAGCTTGATCAATGGAAAAATATTGAGGAGTGTCTGCAGCTGGCAGCTTTTAAAATATTTCGCCGCAATGGTGAATTGATTAAATGTGCTTATGAGCTGCCGATTCTGGACATGGAAGAAATGCCGGTATCCAGTACGCAGATCCGCCAAGGGGCTTTCCAGTATTGTCCCGCATCTGTGCGTTCCATTATTGCTTTGGAGCGGCTTTATATTGATGAATACGCAGCTCATTCAATGAGTGAGAAGCGCTATCAGCATTCTGTCAGTGTAGCGGCATTAAGCGCCCATTTGGCTCAAGTCCATGGTCTTGATGCGGAAGCGGCTTATACAGCAGGGATGCTTCATGATATCTGCAAGCAATGGCCTTATGAAAAAGCACGGCTTTGGATGCAGACGCAATTTCCGCAATACCTGGATGAAGCACCGGCCATCTGGCATGGTTATCTGGGAGCTAATACTGTAAAAAGACAGTATCGGTTAAATGATAAAAAATTCTGAACGCCATCTATCATCATGTCAAGGGAGACAGTACAGACCCACTGGCGATGATTTTATATATGGCTGACAAATTAGATCCGCTGCGTGATTATGATTCCAGTCAGGAAATCGCTCTTGCCGAAGGGTATCTGCATAAAGCCTATGAACTGGTTCATGCACAGCAGCGGGCATATTTAAAGAAGGAGAAGAAATTATGAATCAAACGCTTGAAACAATTTTGAAATCTATTGATAAAGCGAAAGGATACAACACCATCGTCTATGATTTTAATAAATATAATCCATTTATCGATTATGTGGTAATCACGACTGCCAGTAATCTGCGTCAGGTTAACGCGCTGGCTGATTATATCCGCGAAGATCTTTTAAAAGAACAGCTGCCATTAAAACATATCGAAGGCAACAAGGAAAGCAAATGGGTGCTTGTTGATGCCGACAGTGTTGTTGTCCATATCTTTGAAGAAAATGAACGGTCAGTCTATGCGCTTGAGAAGCTGTATGCCGGCTGTGATCGGGTGAATTTTTAATGAATATGTATCATGCTTTAGCTGCTCATTATGATTCATTGGTGAAGGATGATGAGGCTACGCAGGCATGGGTCGATCTGATAGAACGTTCTGCCGATTTTAAACATGTTGTGGAATGCGCCTGCGGAAGCGGGGAGATTACACTTGCTTTAGCGCGCAAGGGCTACACGATTGAAGCCAGCGACTTATCTGCGGAGATGATTAATCAGGCAAAGCAAAAGCCCGATGCGGATAAGGTCGACTGGAGTGTTCAGAACATGATCGACTTAAAGATAAAAGCTGTGCCTGAACTGATGCTATGTCTTTGTGACAGCTTGAATTATATCCTGGAGGACGAACAGATCGTTCATCTTTTGCATCATGCGTATGAACTGCTCTCTGAGCAAGGAACATTTATCTTTGATGTTCATTCCTTAGACCGGCTTGATGAATTTAAGGAAGAATTTCTTGAAGAAGGCTGTTTAGACGGTACGAATTATGAGTGGAGTATTCAAAGCGATGATGATTTAATCTATCAGAATTTTGTATTTTATGATGAAGCGGCCAATGCCCATTATGAACAGCATATACAGCGTGTGTATGATCCGCTGTGGCTGAAGACTGAAGCTGAAAAATGCGGATTTTCAGTGAATATCGTGACTGATTTTATTCATGATGGCATCACTGAAGGAGAAAAATATTTCTATATTTTGAAAAAGGGGGCAGAACAATGATTGGGATCATTGCGGCAATGCAGAAAGAAATTGATGAAATGCTGCTGCTGTGCGAACATGCTGAAGAAAAGCAGGTCGTTCACACAACCGTTTATGAAGCAGAATTAGCCGGTAAAAGGGTTGTGCTGTGTCTGAGCGGTGTCGGCAAGGTAAATGCGGCTATCGCGGCGACGGTGCTCGCAGCCCACTATCCATTGAAGGCGCTCTTGAATATTGGAACTGCCGGCGGTTTAAAGGCCGATGAACATGTGCTTGATGTAGTTATCAGCAATCGTGTTGTTCAGCATGATTTTGATACCAGCGGTATTGATGGGGAAAGCGGTTATGGATTATTTTATGAAGCAGATCAGCACTTGCTTGAAATCACCAGCCAAGTTCTTCAAAACATGGCAATTCCTTATCATATCGGCATGGTAGCGACCGGCGATCAGTTTATTCATGAAGATTGTCAGATAGAGCGCATCTTATCGCTCTATCCGAAAGCATCTGTGCTGAAATGGAAGCTGGCGGCATCGCTCAGGCAGCTGCGTATTATAAACTGCCATTTATCGTTTTGCGTTCACTCTCAGATGTAGCGGTGAATGATGACTCACCGATGGATTTTCTGAAATATGTCAGTGTAGCTTCAAAGCGATCCGCTGAGTTCACTAAACAAATCGTTGCAATATTATAAGCTGAAATCCCTGTGATTCCAGCTTTTTTCTTTAATATAAAAGCGATTTTACCAAAACTATTCGGCATAAATAAGTATGGAGATAAGTATAAAAGCAGTGCATTATATAACTGTAAGGAGAAAGAAAATGAACCAAGACAGACGGTTGAACATTCTATTGCATGAATTATTAGAAAATCATGAGCCGATGACAATCAAAGATTTATTGTTAAGATTAAATGTTTCATACAAAACTGTACAGAATGATCTTGTGCAATTAAAGAGGGAATTAAGTACAAAAGGCGCGCATATTGAATCAAAAAGAAGTATCGGTATTCGCTTGATTATTGATGATGAACAGCGATTTAATTCTTTTCTGAAAAGTGTTGGCACACAGCAGGAAGAAGCAAATCGTGACGAAAATTTTGAAATTCAGCTGACCTATTTTTTACTTACGACGAAGAATTATATAAAAAATTGATGAACTGACAGATATTTATTATTTTTCAAGAGCGAAAATATCTTCGGTATTGAATAAGATCAATAAAAATTTTATGAAATATCAGTTAGAAATTGTGTCAAAACCCTTTTATGGCATGAAAATCGAAGGGAAAGAAAGGGATCGCCGCCGATATATTCAATCCATTTATTCATCATATATTTCTAGAGAGCAATTAAATCAATATGAAAATTTATTAGCGATGAATCAAATCAAACAAATTCTTAAGCATCATGAATTATCGATGTCTTCTACCTCTTTAGATTCAATAAGAATTTATATGGTAATTGCCATGTATCGTATGCAGAAAGATTGTTACATTGAAATGGATGTTGCGGAATTAAGCTACTGCTGCGAAATGAAAGAATTCGATGCTGCCGGTGAACTTGCTGAATTGATGGAAGATAGAAATCATGATCCTGTGCCGATACATGAAATTGCTTATCTGACCCAGCTTCTCAGCGGCAATCAGAAATATAGTCAAGACAAATACCAGAAATTTGAGGAATCGATTCATTTTGATCTGGATCGCTTGATTAAAAAGATATTTCATCGAATCAATGATTTATTCGCTAAAGATTTTTCTAAAGACTTTGAACTTTACATATCTCTTGGCCTGCATATGATTCCTTTAATAAGCCGGATTCGATTTAATTTTGGCATCAGGAATCCCTATGTCAGTGATATTAAAAAAACTTACCCATTAGCCTATGAAATTGCGGTTGAAGCGGCAATGGTATTAGAAGAAGAATTTGATATGGGATTGGATGAAGATGAGATTGGCTATCTGGCACTGCATTTTAACCTTGCGCTTGAACGTGAAAAGCTTCAGATTATCAACCTTAAAAAAATCTTGATAATCTGTTCAACCGGCGGCGGCATGGCAAATTTACTGGCTTTTAAAGTAAGATCAAACTTTGCCAAATATATTTCACGGATTGATACTGCCGATCTACACGAAGTGAATGAAAAAATCTTGATGAGTATGATTATGTCTTGACGACAGTACCGCTTCCATATGAATTACAGAAGCCTGTACTGCAGATTTCACATATGCTGAGCAGCAATGATATCGGTAATATCAATAACTTCTTCGTTGCCCAAAAAGAAAGCTGGGGTCTGATTGATATATTATCTCCCGAAGATTTTATGACTGATATAAAAGGTGAAAATAAGCATGAAATAATTAATGCGATTGTTTTGCGATTGAAATTAAATCATCAGCTGCAGGCGGATTTCTATGAGCAAACTCTGCGCCGTGAAGCACTATTTTCAACGGAAATAGACAATAAAATTGCTTTTCCGCATCCATTGATGCAGGAAACAAATGAAACCTTTATGTCAGTGACAATCTTAAATAAACCTGTCTTTTGGACCCATGATTATGTGCAGGTAATATTGATCGGCAATGTGAAAAAGGGGGATGGCGCTAAAGCACAGCGGATGTATGAAGAATTTGCAAAGCTGGTATCAAATAAGGAAAGCATCCTTACTTTAATAAAAAATCCTACTTACCAGACATTAGTTAATGAAATAGAAAAACAAGGAGAACATTGAAATGGGAATTGAAAAAGGGTTTGAGATTATTTTGCATGCGGGTAATGCTAAGAGCATGGCTTTAGAGAGCATTGCCTTTGCGGAAACAGAAGAATTTGAGAAAGCAAAACAGGAACTTGAGAAAGCGGATAAAGAATTGGTTTTAGCTCATCAGGTACATAAAGATATATTGGATTTGCTGGCCGGCGGTCAAAAGATTGATGTCGATTTAATTCTCGCGCATGCTTTAGATCATTTGTCATCAGCAGAACTGATATGTATTTTAGCACAGAAATTCATTCATCTTTATGAAAGGATAGGAGGGAAATAGAATGAATATATTATTGTGTTGCAGCGGTGGTTTTTCAACAAGCTTAGTCGTATCAAAAATGAAAGAGTCGGCAAAGCAGAAAGGTGTGGATTGCCGGATATGGGCGGTTGGTGAGAAAGATATTGATGAGAATCTGCCTAAAGCGGATATCGTCATGCTGGCTCCGCAAATTGCTTATCGGTCAGGGGATTTTGAAATGAAATGCCGACAAGCTGATAAAAAATTTGTGATGATCGGTCAACTTGATTATGGGCGATGCAATGGGGAAAATATATTGACACAGGCGCTTGAAGCCTTATCTTAAAGAAAGGGAAAGAGTATGAAAAAACTAATGACATTCATAGAGGGAACACTATTACCGGCTGTAAATAAATTTGGCTCAAATAAATACATAGTTGCATTAAGAGATGGTATCGCAGCCATTATTCCATTTACGATTATTGGCAGTGTCTTCATGATTATTACAAGTTTTCCGGTTAAAGCTTGGACGAATTTTATTGAACCTTACAGCGCTTATTTGAACATTCCAAATACTGTATGTATGGGCTTGATGGCAATTATTGCGGTTTATTCAGTGGCTTATAATGTTGCGAAACAGTTGGGTGTAAAACCAGTGTCGGCAGGTTTTGTTTCGCTGACTGCATTTGTGATTACGCAGACTCAGCTTGATGGAACGATCAGTACGGCTAATTTTGGCTCAACTGGCTTATTCTTGGCGATTGTGATTGCATTGATTTCTACTAAAATCATAGAAATGTTTGAGAAGAACAATATTACGATTAAATTACCGGCCAGCGTTCCTACCATGGTAGCTGATTCATTCTCTGTATTGATTCCGGGCTTTGTGGTAATTACGTTGTTTTGGGTATTAACTAGTATATTAGGCTTAGATCTTAATGCTATTTTGACTCTGGTTTTCAGTCCATTAGTTAGAGGTTTGGATACTCTGCCAGGGATGCTGTTAGTGGTTTTCGTTTCCTTAGCTCTTTGGTGCTGTGGAATTAATGAATCGGTTATTTCAGGTTTAACGTATCCTGTGTGGTATGCTTTATTGGCTGAAAACACAGCAGCTTGGCAGGCTGGTGAAACCGTAACTCATATCGGTGCTTATGGATTTCAGTATTTTGGATTCTGGATGGGTGGTACGGGCCTTACGATTGCTTTAGTATTGCTGATGCTGCAATCAAAAGTGAAAATGTATAACCAGTTAGGAAAGCTGTCAATTATTCCGGGTATTTTTGAAATCAATGAGCCGGTTGCTTTTGGCTTCCCGATCGTTTTCAATCCAATTATGTGGATTCCTTATATTGTGGCACCTTTAGTAACCACGACATTGTATTATTTTGCCTGCAGCACGGGAATAATCGGCATGCCGGTGGTTGCTATTCCTTGGACGACACCGCCGGTATTAAACGGGTTCCTAGTAACCGGCGGCGATTGGCGGGCTGCGGTATTCCAATTAGTGATGCTGGTCATCGGTGTGATTATTTATTATCCATTCTTTAAATATGTTGAGAAAAAGGAATTAGCTGCCCAGATGAGCGCTGAACAAAATGAAGCAATTCAGTAATTGAGAGGGACAAATGAAAACTTTAAAAGATAATTTTTTATGGGGCGGAAGTATTGCCGCACATCAATGTGAAGGCGCATATCAGGAAGAGGGTAAAGGGCTTGCGATTATGGATCTGGCAACCCAGGGCAGTTATGGAGTGCCGCGTGAGTTTACAAAACAGGTAGAGACTGGTAAGGCTTATCCTTCTCATGAGGGGATTGATTTTTATCATCGTTATAAAGAAGATATTAAATTATTTGCTGAGATGGGATTCAATTGTCTTAGAATTTCCATCGATTGGTCTCGAATATATCCAATAGGCGATGAAGAAACTCCGAATCAAAAAGGAATTGAATTCTATCAGCGCTTAGTTGATGAAATGCTGAGCTATGGAATTGAACCGATGGTAACGCTTTATCATTTTGAAATGCCGGTTGAAATTGTCAGGAAATATGGTTCATGGGCAAATCGCAAAGTTGTTGATTTGTATTTAAAATTTGCTGAAACAATGTTTAAGGCATTAAACAATAAGGTGCGGTATTGGGTTACTTTTAATGAATTAAACCACGTTGATCCGATGAGTAAGGCATCTGATATGTTTACTTATTTGGTGGCCGGTATTAAATATTCTGAACTGGAAAATCCTAAACAGACACTTGCAAGTATCGGTTATAACATGAGCTTAGCGAGCGTGATGGCAGCTTGTGTAGCCCGCAGGATCAACGCCGACAATAAAGTAGGCTGTGTATTTGGCATTACACCGTTTTATCCGGCTACACCGCATCCGGATGATGTCTTAGCGGCTTTTAAACAGACCATGCGTGATTTCTATCAAGTCGATGCAATGTGTTTTGGTCAATTTCCTCAATATAAAATGAATGAATATATCATCAATGATATAAAAATTGATATTCTTGAGGAGGATAAAAAGTTCTTTTCGGAAGGCAGATTGAATTTCTTGGGCTTTAACTATTATCAAAGTGAAATGTCATCGACGCTTAACACAAAACAAACGTCTGAAAACCGCGGCTTGCATGGCGGTTATATCAATCCTTATCTTGAAATTTCCGACTGGGGCTGGCCGATAGACTCAAAAGGTTTGCGATATATGCTTAATCTTGTTTATCGGCGGTATAACCTTCCGATTATTATCACAGAGAACGGTTTAGGGGCTGCTGATGAGGTTACTGAAAATAATGAAATCATTGATGATTATCGGATCAAATATTTGAATGATCATATCAGAGAATTGAAAAAGCGGTGATCGAAGATGGTGTTGATTGTTTCGGTTATCTGATGTGGGGACCCATTGATTTAGTCAGTGCTACAACAGGGAGATGAAGAAACGATATGGCTTTATCTACGTTGATAAACAGGATGACGGTTCAGGTTCACTCAGCAGATACAGAAAAAGTCATTCAATTGGTATAAAGCGGTAATCGCAAGTAATGGTGAGAGTATCGAATAATATAAACGATTCCTATTCAGTTTATTTCACTGAAAGGAATCGTTTTCTTGTTTTTGTTAGATGGTAATCTATTTTTAATCATGTTATACTCCATGTATTTCCGATATTGACTTTACCCTTAGGGCAAGGTGTACCATAGGTTTAGACAGGAGGTGGCTTTATGCTGACGATTGGTGAATTCTCAGCAATATGTAAGGTTTCTGCGAAAACATTGCGCTATTATGCTGAAATCGGCTTAATTTTGCCGGAGCTTATTAATCGTGAAACCGGTTATCGTTACTATTCAATGAATCAGCTGGAAACGATGCTGATCATTCAGAGATTGAAAAATTATGGCTTTTCATTGGAACAGATCAAAGCGCTGATCCAATCAGAGAATCACTTCAACGATCTGCTTTATTTGGCCTTATCTCAGCGCAGACAAGAAATGGAAAAACAGATACAGGTAATGAATGGTATTCTCAATCAGCTGGATCATGACTTAGTGATTTTAAAGGAAGGCAAATCCATCCTTTCATATTTGGAGGATATCGATGTGCAGCTTGTAGAGGTTCCTGAAATGAATCTACTGTCAATCCGCAAGTTGGTTCAGCAGGCAGACTTTCCGGCAGCGTATGAGGATTGTTTCGCTGCCTTATTTAGAAAGCTTGTGCAGGATAAGCTGACCTGTGCAGCTGCACCGATGGTCCTTTTTCACAGTGATGAATTCAGTCCCTGCGGGATGGATACTGAATTTGCGATACCGATCGAAGAGCGGATCACAGGCACCAGAGATTTTCACCAGGCCTCTGTTTGAAAAGTGTACTAACTGGTTCTTATGATAATCTGCCTTCAGTATATGTTAGACAGAGTGAATGGATCGATCAGGAAGGTTATGAAAGTAAGGACGCCTTATTTGAGGTCTATGTAAATGATCCTTCCCAAGTTAAAAGCTGTGATGAGCTGATCACGGAAGTCTATTTGCCGATCCGAAAAAAAGCCAATGTGCTGAATCGAAAGGAAAATGAGTATTATGATAAATCAGGAGCAGTATAAAATAATTGAGAATTGTGTTATGAAGGATTACAAAAATACAACAGGGATAGTTGTCATGAAAAAGGGACAGCTAATGTTTGAGCAATATTTTAATGACTGTAATGCAGATAGTATGGTTCATGTTTATTCCGTAACCAAAAGCATTGTTTCAACTCTTATCGGCATTGCATTAGATCAAGGAATCATTAAAAGTATTGATCAAAAGGTGCTCGATTTCTTTCCTGAATATGTGATTAAAAGAGGCGAGAAGATGATTCAGCAGATAACCTTGCGTGACTTGCTGATTATGCAGGCACCGTTTAAATATCGAATCCCGCCTTACATCAAATACTTACAAGTGATGACTGGCTGAAATTTACGCTGGACTTATTAGGCGGCCGAAAACCTGTCGAAACCTTTAACTATACACCCTTGATTGGCCCGGATATTTTTACCGGCATCTTACGCAGAGCCAGCGGTCAGTCAGTGTTGGAATTTGCCAGGGAATCTCTTTTGAACCCTTGGGGATCAAAGTCGAAAAAAGTATTTATTTTAACAGCAAAGAAGAACAGATGGCTTTTAATAAGGCTAAGGATATCAGCGGCTGGGCAGCTGATTTAACAGGTCTAAATGCCGGCGGCTGGGGTTTGACGCTTTCAACGTTAGATATGGCTAAAATAGGACAATTATATTTAGATAACGGTGTTTGGGAAGACAAACAAATCGTCTCTGAGCAGTGGGTGAGGCTGAGCACGCAGAGACAAAATTTTGGGAGCGCGAAAAGCTGGCATATGGTTATCTTTGGTGGGTTGTTGATGAAGAAAAACGCTCAGCGGCAGCGGTTGGGGATGGCGGCAACGTTATTTATTACAACACCGAGCATGATTTGGTCATAGCCGTCACTTCACATTTTGTCCCCCGCGCGAAAGACCGCCTCGCATTTATAAAAAATACTATTGAGCCGCTTTTCACGGGCTGATACTGAAACCGCAGTTTTGAGGTTTCATTTTTAAATAAAAAACGTGCCTTAGCACGTTAATTAACCGGTATCAATTCATTTCTTTTCAGGAAAGCCGTCAGATTTTCAATATCTGTTTTTGTATTTGCTGACCATTCGAAAGTATCTAGGATATCATAACCGCTGTCCAGTTTTTTTACTTTGATAATGGCTGGGATACTCTCTATTGAATAGAGATTTTTTATGATTTGATTGTTGTAGGTTGAGGATGAATCTTTATAATTTATTTTATAAATTTCATCGAAGTGAATTTCACCGTTCTCATTGCTGATCTGCCTAAGCATAACTTCATCAAGATAGATACAATCTTCGTTCTCAGAATCATAGATGAAAACATAAACCGTATGATCCTCAGCAGCTTCTAATACATCTGTTATTTCACTTTCTTTATAAAGTTTAGCATTTACGACACTTAAATTTACTTTTTGCAGCTTCATGTAAGTATACAGCAAAGATAAGGCGGCAAGGATGGCGAAAATTGCTGCTGCGACAGCGGCAATCTTAAGCGTTTTTTTCATAATAAATCACCCCGTATTATTTATTTTAACATAACCAAGATTTTATGACAATAACCCTAAACTTAATGTATAATAGAGGAGACGAGGTTGGAAGGAATGATTCGCTTTTGAAAATACAGAGTAAATTAATATCGCTATTTATGGTTTTGCTGCTGCTGATTCTGATCGTTGTTAATTATGCGCTGAATATCAGTGGGCCGGCAATCAAAGCAGAGGCTGAAGAAAAACAGATGATTTTAAAGATACAGGAAGAATATCCGCAATGTGAGGACTTTTATCGTCACAGTTTTCGTTATGTGACTTATTCAGCATCTGATGCGGAAAAGATTTATTGGTTTAATCAGTTTGGTGAACTGATTCAGTCAAAAACTAAAACGGCGGCACAGAATGCTGAAGCACTGCGAATCGCGGCTGAATATGGGTTCAGTGATATCACACCGGTTTATGGCTATGGTTATGAAAATGCCGTTTATGTATTTGAGCAAAAGGGTACTTATCTGTATCTTGATTATGATACACTTGATGTAGTTTATTATATGAAGGAGAAGCTGGTATGAGTAAATGGTTTGAGAAGGATTACATCGATCGGATCAGTTATATCCTGAGTGAGTTTGAAACGATCAATCTGAATGCTGAAGAGGGAATGGTTGTTTTGCTGATTCAGTTTTATAATGATCATAAGCAGACGATTGAAGCGGCATCTATTGCACAAAAGCTGAAGGTGGATGTGGATCGGATAGATGAAATTATCAATGGTTTAAGTGAGAAGGGATATTTAAAGATCGGTTTTACAAATCGTACTTTAGAATTCAATTTAGATGGTATTTTTGAACATAGTGAAGAGGCTATGGAGTTTAATGAAACATTGTTTGAGATGTTTGAGAATGAATTTAAACGGCCTTTGACACAGATTGAACTGCAGCGGTTAAGTGACTGGATTAAAACCTATGAATTAAAATTAATCAGTTACGCGCTCCGAGAGGCTTCAATTAATAAAAAATGGAGCTTTGACTACATCGATAAAATTCTTTATGAATGGCAGCGCAAGGGATAACTGCCGAGAAATATGAAAGCGGGGATAAATAATGACAACAGATGAAATACTTGATGAACTTGAATTGATTTTTCCAAATGCCGAATGTGAATTGAGTCATAAAAATGCATATGAATTATTGATTGCTGTAATTTTATCCGCACAGACAACGGATGTGTCAGTGAATAAGATTACGCCGGCCTTGTTTGAACGCTTTCCAACCCCGCAGCTGCTGGCGGCGGCTGAGCTTAGTGAGATAGAGCCATACATTCATTCAATTGGTCTTTACCGCAATAAGGCGCGTTCAATCAAGGGCTGCGCTGCTGCTTTAGTAGAGAAACATCAAGGCATAGTGCCTTCGACAATGAAAGAATTGACCGCCTTGCCTGGCTGTGGAAGAAAAACGGCGAACGTCGTGCTCAGCGTTGCTTTTGATGTACCAGCGATTGCTGTTGATACCCATGTTGAACGGGTAAGCAAACGACTGGGATTGGCTAAACCGGATGACAGTGTGCTTGAAGTAGAGAAAAAATTAAAGCGTAAGATTAAAAGAGAACGCTGGAATAAGAGTCATCATTTATTTATCTTTTTTGGCAGATATTTATGTATGGCACGTAATCCTCAATGTGAGCGCTGTCCATTCCAGACAATATGTAAACGTAAAAAATTGAAGCTGTCAGTTAGCTTCAATTTTTTATTTTACTCATCGGTTGGATCTAAAGGTTCTTCAGTATTTGGATCATCCTTGTGATTGTTTTGAGGATCGTTTTTGTCTGTGTCTGAAGGTGTCTGATTGCCTGGACCAATTGGTTCATTTGGATCAGTAGGATCGGTTGGACGATTTGGCCGTTCATCATCATCTTTAGATTCAATTGTCGTGCAGATCTTATTGCTGGCGGCGATGCCGTTCTTATAAGCATAACTGCCGCAGACCTCAACCTTTTGTCCCGGCATGATCGGCAGTAATTCAGACGCTGTATCAGTGGCATAATCGAAGGAGCCAAGACTGATGTTATTGCTGGTTACTTCAACACGGTAAACAACCTCGCCGAAGATTGCACTTGGATCGTAAAGCTTTGTGCCGGAGAAATTCGGATAACCTTCAACGCCATGATATTTGCCGTCAAATGGTTCGAGCTTTTCAGCTTCCGGATATGGTGTGAACTTGAAGTTAACCTTAGAGGTAGCATCGTCAAGCTCGGCAGTAAATGTTTTTAATTCAGATAATTCATCAGGTTTTAATTCATTCAATGTCGCAAATTCACTCTTGATCAAACCGGTCGAAATCATTTCATCAGGAGTACCTTCAGGTACTGCGTAATAACCATTATCGAAGGCACCTTAACATGGTTACTGATACAATGCCTGACGGCTGCTGAATTGCTGACGGATAATTGTTTTGATGGATAAAATCAAAGAGTTTTTTATTGATCTGTCCCGGTACATTCAGGAGCATTTTATTCGTATCAAACCAAGTAAATTTACCGGCTACGGGTTCATCATAACCTGCCCATGTAGCAGCTGTATACTTCGACGTATAAACAACCATCCATTTATCTTTCATGGCAACTTCTGGGATACCGTATGCAAGTCCATCCTGTGCCCAGTCTGTCGTACCAGTCTTACCATAAACAGGATATGGTGAGATCATGATTTGAAGCAGATTCTGCCAATTCGTGCTGACTGCATCTTCAAGCAGCACTGACATCAAATAAGCAGCCTGCGGAGAAATTACATTTACAGATTCATAATTAGGTTCAATGCTTTCGGTCTTGCCGTCTTTAAATACAATCTTGCGGATCGTATGCGGTTCAATGAAATTACCGTTATTGGCAAAGATGGAGAAGGCGCCGGCCATTTCAACCGGTGTTGTTGTCATATCGGCACCGCCGATACCATAACCGAAAGAGAAATCTTCAGCTGTCAGATTTTCAAAGGCTGAGAAGCCGAGCTTTTTCATATGTTCAAGAACTTTGTCAACACCGATTGTATCGCATAATTCCTGAAGGGCTGTAATCGCCGTTGTATTTAAGGAAACAGCAACAGCATACTGATAAGTCACATCGCCGCGGTTCTGACCGTCAGCGTTGTAGAATGGTGTGTTTGTACCGCGGTATTTCATCGGGGCATCAAGCAGGATATGATCAGTTGCCCAACCCAGATAATCAAATGTCAGACAGTAATCAATTAATGGTTTAATAGAAGACCCGGACTGCTTAACAACACCATAAGCACGATTCCGGCGATTGTCGCCGTCATAGCCGCGGCCGCCGCCCAATGCGATGATTTCACCGTTTTGATTATTCATCAGGGAGAAACCAACCTGGAATAGTTCATCATTTTCAGGATAATTGATACCTGCTTCACCATTTAGAATCTGATCCGCTAATTCCTGCGCACCGCGATCCATACTCGTATAGATTTCCATGCCGACTACTGTTGGATCAAGGCCGCCGGTCAATTCAGTAATTTCTTCACGGACTTTATCGATATAGCTTAAATAAGGAGAGGTTTCAAATACGATGGGCCCGCTCAGCTGAAACGCTAATTCAGTATTGGCTGCCAGCTCATGCTCTTCTTCTGTAATATAACCGTGATACAGCATCAAATCGAGTGTTTCATTGCGCCGTTCAATGGCTGCGTCATAGTTGTAATATGGATCGAATCCATTTGGCGCATTGATAACACCGGCCAAGAAGGCAGCTTCGGATAACGTAACTTGAGAGACATCCTTGCCAAAATAATATTGAGCTCCTTTTTGAATGCCGCGGGCAGGACCGCCAAAGTTGATCAGGTTGAGGTACTTCTCAAGAATCTGCTGCTTTGAAATGTGACTTTCAGCCTGCATACTTAAGAAAATTTCCTGCACCTTACGGGCAATGCGGACAAAGCCGTTCGGCGCTTTTTCAAGCTTTGACATATGAGATACATCAATCATCTGCATGGTCAGTGTCGAACCGCCCTGACCAAGATTACCCTGTTTGACATTTTCAAGCGCTGATTTTATAAAGCGGGGAAGGTCAAAGCCATTATGCTTATAGAAACGGGAATCCTCGATAGAGAGGAAGGCATCGACGACAACTTGAGGTATCTGATCATAAGATACATTTTCACGTGTGCCATCCTCACGGCTTAATTCAATAATAACGTTGCCGTCAGAATCATAAATGACCGAGCTTTCCTGAGTTTCTAATGAACTGGCATCATACTTTGGCGCATCAGGATCATTCAGAATGCCATCCAGCAAGTAAAAAGCCGAAACACTGCCAATCAGGACCAGCGAAAGAATAACGATAATGATTGAATTCAGTACCTTAACCCCTTTGCTGCCTTTTTTATATTGTTGTTATTTTCCATTTTTATCCTCCATGAAATAAAGCTCATCAACATTATCCAGATAGTTCAGGCGTGGTGTCAGGCCTTCTCTGATCAGTGATCCGTGAGCGCGGATCTCTTGAATCGTTAATGATTTTTTGTTTCATTGTTATAAGCATCAATCACATACGCAGCATCCAAAAGATAAGTTTCATTCAGGCAAGTAAAGCGGATCATGACAAATCCGATACCGCCGTGAAGCAATACTTTTTCAAGATGCTTGATTTGATGCGGGTGAATTGCTTTAAATGTAAAGCTAGTCCGGTTTTTGGTTTCTTTTAGCCTCGAAATCAATCGCTTTTCCGCGGTAAATGCCGTTATAATCGGTTGTTGATGGCGTTTTATAATAAGCCTCAACGATCTTAGCACTGCTTCGTTTGGGATAATCAACTCTTACAACCTGAATCGGCGTCGGTTTCTTATGTATCAAAGCACGGTCAATTTCAATATAATAGTCATTACTGGCGTTGATATCACTTTCCAGCGTCATGCCGCGTCCCATATGACTAAGCCGGGCATTAACTTTCAGCGCTTCCGCTGCGGACGTCTGCAAAACATTTGTTTTTTGGTTGGATAACCAATCATAGTATCACCTTTTACTATTATAACCAATTTGCTTTCTTATTTCCATAGCAAACTAAATTGCTTCTGATTTTACTTGATTTTTGTGCAAAGATTTGAGAAACTATTAAGGTGGAAGGTGATTGTATGGACAGAAGATTCAATTTAAAGGTCGAAGATGTGCTTGAAAAGCAGTTTAATATCGATTTTAAAGGTTATGCTGCCAGTGAAGTTGATGAATTTCTGGATATGGTGATTCAGGATTACCAGCAGTATGAGGAAATGATTCAGGAGCTGGGTGCGACCATGCAGAAGTATGAAAATACAATTGAAACCATGAAAGCAAAAATATCCGAATTGGAAACCAGCAGTAATAATGCTGAAGAACACGTAGCTGCATACAGCAATGTGGATATTTTAAAACGTCTTTCACGTTTTGGAAGCTGAAGTTTTCAAACGTTAAAGTTAACATTTGGGCAACCGCTGACTGCCTGCAGTTAGAGGAAAGTCCATGCTCGCACGTCCTGCGATGGACGTAGTGTTTGTGCTGGCTGAATCAATAAGGCCAGGCAGAGAAATCTGACGGCCGGTAATTCGCCTAAGGGAAACTATGGCGGAACCGTTAATGTGCCACAGAGACGAGCGCTGAAGAAATTCAGCGGATGGAACGGGTAAACCCCGCAAGCGAGAAACCCAAATTTGGTAGGGGAATCTGTGTGAATGAACTGAAAGGATCACAGGACATAGCAATATGTAGATAAATGGTTGCCACTTCTTCGGAAGGACAGAACATGGCTTACAAAATGTTGACTTTAAACACTCCTCAGCGAGTGTTTTTTTATAAATATATGTCATCAGAAAATGAGAATGATTTTTTAGTGATACTTATAAAAAACGTCTTTGCGTATGATAATGACTTGTATGAGATGAATAAAATCAGCATGAATTCAATATTTTTCTTTATAGAAGTGCATGTTAAATGATGAGTAGATTTTAACTTGATTTTAGAAGAAAATGGTAAAATTATGTTTTTTCTTGTTGTTTCGATAAATTCGTGCTTTTCTATAAAAAATCGGTTATACTAAATGAGGCAGGTGAGTAGTTCTTGTGTTTATTTACTTTCTTTGCTGAAATTGATATAATAAATTAAAATACCGACAAAGGGTGATTAAATGAAAGAAATAGGAGAACTTCTAAAACAAAGAAGACTTGAAAAAGGTTACACCATAGATGAAGTCAGTGACAAGACTCGTTTATCTATTCCTCATATTAAAGCGATCGAAGCCGGCAATGTAGATTATTTTAAAAATGATTTACCTTATCTTCGGTATTTTCTTCGTTCTTATTGTGAATTAGTTGATGTTGATTTTGATTCGATCAAGGATCAGCTGCAGGATGTTGTAGAGGAGTATACGCATACTTTTTCTATAAAATCGATGGAGGAACATAAGAAAATTGAAGAGCATGTACGGACGCATAATGCTGAACAGAAGAAAACCCAAAAGAGTAAGAAACGTAAATCACGTCAGCATATTGATTTTTCATTAATATCTTTTCTGACCATTGTTATCATTGTGATTGCTTCGGTTATATTTGTGGCTGGTTTCTTTATTTTAAGAAATATGCAGACACCATCGCAGCCTAATCCGCCGATTGTAACACCGACACCTAGCGATCAAGTTCCCGATCCTACACCTGTTGATCCTGAACCGGAACCTGAACCGGAAGCAACATTGAATGTTTCTGCGAAGGATGCGACAACTTATGTGATCAGCGGTTACGGTGACGCAGAGGAATTGACGCTAAATGTTGAATTTGTACCGCGCGCGTGGTTCCAGGCTACCAAGGACGGCGTAGTGCTGAGTGATCCGGCGGCAAAAATCTATGAATCCGGTGAGACGCTGCAGTTAAAGCTCAATCCAAGTGTGGATAAGGTGCTGGATCTTAGAATTGGTTATTTTGCGGGAATGAAATTTAAAGTGAATGATGTAGAAGTGAAGCTGGATGATTCAATTGCCAATACACCTGGATCATTGACAATCAGCTTTGAAATTGGAGGAAAATCTAGTGAATCTGCCGAATAAATTATCTTGTTTCAGAATGGCAATTGTGCCGCTGATCGTTCTTGTTATGCTGTTTCCTTACGCACAGTTCTCAATTGCAATGCCGGATTTTCAATTTGGCTTTGTGACTTTGCCGTTAAAGAATATTTTAGTGCTGGTGCTTTTCGCAATTGCTTCGTTTACGGATTTTCTTGATGGGCATATTGCCCGTTCGAGAAATCTGATAACTTCTTTCGGAAAGTTTATCGATCCCATTGCGGATAAGCTGTTGGTAAATACGATGTTTGTGATGTTTGCGGCGACGGCTGTTGTACCGGTAGTGCCAGTTGTTATTATGATTTGGCGGGATACGATAGTAGATGGCTTGCGAATGAATGCGGCACAGAAGGGAAAGGTTGTAGCTGCCGGTTTCCTTGGTAAACTTAAAACAGTTACGCAGATGCTGGCGATTATAGTTATACTGCTGAATAATCTGCCGTTTGAATTAGTTCGCTTTCCGATGAGTGATTTTTTACTTTGGTTTGCGACATTGATTTCGGTGGCATCAGGAATTTCTTATTTTATGCAGCTTAAGGATATTATTATGGAGTCAATGTAATGCGTGCATTGGTTGATGCACTGAAAGCTGAAGCGCTGACCATCGGCACCTGCGAGAGTTTGACCGGTGGTATGTTTGCCTCTGAGCTGACTTCGGTGCCGGGGGTATCAGCCGTTTTTAAGGGTGGGTTTGTTACCTATTGGAATACAAGTAAAATTGATGTTGTGCATGTAAGTGCGGAAACAATTGATAAATATGGTGTTGTGTCGGCGCCGACCGCAATTGAAATGGCTGATAAAAGCCGGCTGCTGCTTGAATGCGGCTGCTGTATCTCTTTTACCGGCAATGCCGGTCCTGATGTTTTAGAAGGCAAACCGGCCGGACTTGTTTACAGCGCAGTGGCTTTTGATGACGCGGTTTATGTTTATAAGCTTCAATTAAGCGGTGAACGAAACGTGTTAAGGCATCGGGTATGTGAAGTGATGAAAGAAATTCTGCGGCTGCTTGTGGGAAGCCGGCATGCCGCTGATTTTGAAAAGCAGCATCAAAGGTTAATAGAAAATTTAGACATCAGGGAATATAACGCATATATAAAAGGTGTGAAGGAGCAGAATCATGGATGAAAAGAAAACTGAAAAGATGTTAGAGAAGGAAGCGGATAAAAAGGATTCACTGCTTCAAGATACGATCAAACAAATTGAGAAACAATATGGCAAGGGTTCAATTATGAAATTAGGGGATCGTGCCAATGTGGATATTGATGCGATCCCTTCCGGTTCAATTAAACTGGATTTAGCCTTGGGCATCGGCGGGTATCCGAAGGGCAGAATTATTGAAATCTACGGTCCTGAATCAAGCGGTAAGACAACCTTAGCGCTGCATGCTATTGCGGAAGTACAGAAACGCGGCGGCGCGCGGCTTTTATTGATGCTGAAAATGCGATTGATCCGCTTTATGCGCAGAATTTGGGAGTGCAGATTAATGATTTAATTCTGTCACAGCCGGATAGCGGTGAACAGGCTCTCGAAATTACTGAATTGCTGATTAAGTCGAATGCAATCGACTTAGTTGTTATTGACTCAGTAGCTGCCTTGGTACCGCAGGCTGAATTAGATGGCGAGATGAGTGATTCGCAGGTAGGCCTTCAGGCACGTTTGATGTCAAAGGCGATGCGTAAGCTGGCCGGGGTCATGAACCGCAGTGAATGTACAGCGATTTTTATCAATCAGCTGCGTGAGAAGGTAGGCATCATGTTTGGTAATCCGGAGACGACGCCGGGCGGCCGTGCATTAAAATTCTATTCTTCTGTGCGCCTTGATATCCGCAAGAGTGAGGCAATCAAGAATGGCTCTGATATCATCGGTAATAAAGTAAATGTCAAAGTAGTTAAAAATAAAGTGGCACCGCCGTTTAAAGTTGCGGCGATTGAAATTATGTATGGCGAAGGGATTTCCTTTGTCGGCGAGCTTGTTGATTTATGTGTTGATTATGAAGTCATTCAGAAGAGCGGTGCTTGGTTCTCTTATAAGGGAGACAAGATCGGTCAGGGCCGTGAAGCGGTTAAGGCTTATCTTAAGGCAAATAAGGATGTTCAGGATGAAATATACGGCTTGCTGAAAGAAAAATTGAATGCCAGATAACAAGAGATGCGCAGCATCTCTTTTATATTTTCAGGAATACTTGTTAAGTTTAAGTAATTTGGGTTGTGAAATGTGTGAGAATTGTGTAAAATAATAAAGGGAGTTTAATTTACTCTCTCATAAAATGACAAAAGGAGGTCAGAGGATGGAAAATCCTATTACTTTTCTCTTGTCAGGGATGATAGGTTTAGTTCTTGGTATCGTCATTATGGCGGTCAGATCAAGGGCTGGTTTAAATAGGGATCAACAAAAGGCGGAGGAAATCCTGAAGGAAGCAAAAGCGAAAGCTGACAATACGCTGAAACAGGCAATCCTGGATGGCCGCACACAAACTCATGAAATGAAGCTTGCTGCTGAAAAAGAAATTAAAGAACGTAAACAGGAAGTTTCGGATATGGAAAATAAATTGCTTCGCAGAGAAGATAATTTGAATTTTCGTGATGAAACTTTGACTACTAAAGAACAGCAGATTGATCAGAAAAACAGTCAATTAACTAAAAAAATGTCTGAACTAGACGAGATGGAAAAGAAACTTCAGGAGAAAATCGATGTCCAGGTAACGGAATTAGAAAGAGTTGCCGCTATGTCGACGAATGAAGCGAAGAAAGAATTATTCGATATCGTTGAAAAACGTATGGAGAATGAAGTAGTTGCATATATCAAAGAAAAAGAAGATGAAGCGAAGAGTGTCGCTGCTGAAAAGGCACGCAATATCATAGCTTTATCCATTCAGCGTTTATCTCAGGATGAAGCGGTGGAACGGACAGTTTCCGTTGTAACGCTGCCGACAGAAGAGATGAAGGGACGTATTATCGGCCGTGAAGGACGTAATATCAAGGCAATTGAACAGGCAACTGGTGTTGATTTAATCATTGATGATACACCGGAAACAATTACTGTTTCATGCTTTGATCCAATCCGCCGTGAGGTAGCCCGCATCGCTCTTGAAACTTTGATTCGTGATGGCCGCATCCAGCCGGGCAGAATCGAAGAAGTTGTAAATAAAGTGCGTAATGAAATTAATGCCAACATCGTTAAGGTTGGTGAGGATACAGTATTTAAACTGGGTATCGGTAAGATCGACCGTGAGATCGTAAATTGATCGGCCGTCTGAAATATCGTTACAGCTATGGTCAGAATGCCCTCCAGCATTCAATGGAGGTTGCTTATCTGACCGGAATGATGGCCGCTGAATTAGGCTTGAATCAAAATCTTGCAAAGCGTGCAGGCTTACTGCATGATATCGGCAAGGCACTTGATTTTGAAGTTGAAGGCAGTCATATTGAACTTGGTTATAAGTTCTGTAAGAAGCATGGTGAAAGTGATGTAGTGCTGAATGCTATACAATCTCATCACGGTGAAGTAGAACCTACTTATCTGATTTCAAATCTTGTACAAGCTGCCGATACATTGAGCGCAGCGCGTCCGGGTGCCCGTTATGAAGCAATGCAGAATTATATCAACCGTTTGGAGGAATTAGAGAAAATCACTAAGAGCTTTGACGGTGTTGATCAGTGCTATGCGATACAGGCAGGCCGTGAGATTCGTGTTCTGGTTCATCCGGATAAAGTGGATGATAACGCATGTACGAAGCTGGCCCGCGGCATTCGTGATAAGATTGAGGCTGAGCTTACTTATCCAGGCCAGATCAAGGTTACGGTTATTCGTGAATTAAGAGCGAGTGAATTGGCTAAGTAACGATGAAAATTTTATTTATTGGTGATGTGGTTGGCAGTGTCGGCCGCCAGATGGTGATTGATACAGTACCGCATCTAAAAGAAGAAAAAGCGATTGATATGGTGATCTGCAACGGTGAAAATGCTGCTCATGGCAAAGGGATCACCAAAAAATCTACAATCAGCTGATCGCCGCTGGCATCGATGTGATTACAATGGGAAATCATACTTTTTCCAAAAATGATATCCTGCTGTTTATCGACGAAGCTGATCGGCTGGTCAGACCGATGAATATGGAACCGACAGAACCTGGACAAAGCACTTGCGTGGTTAAGATCGGCAGTAAAAAATAGCAGTCAGCAATCTCAGCGGTGAGGTGTTTATGAATAATATCACAGATTCACCCTTTGCCTGTATGGAAGATATTTTAGAGGTATATGAAGACTGTGATCTGCATGTTGTCGACTTGCATGCCGAGGCTACCAGTGAGAAGATAGCGTTTACTTATTGCTTTGCGAATCAGCTGGCTGCCGTTGTCGGCACGCACACCCATGTACAGACTGCGGATGAGCGAATCGTTGACGGCTGCGCCGCGATCACCGATCTTGGCATGTGCGGTCCTTACAACAGTGTGCTGGGTCGGGATATTGATGAGGTAATCGCGCGTTTTACCGGTGAAAAGACGAAATATACAATGGCGTCAGGAACCGGTATCTTCTGTGGCTTGATCGTAGAAATCGATGATATCAGCAACCGCGCAGTCGGTGTTGAACGAATTCAAATTAAAGAAGAAGGGTAAATTTACACCTTCTTCTTTTTTACTTCAATGATGGATTTTCTTTCAGTTTCCAGGCTTAAAATACTTGCAGTAGATACAACTTATGTTATAATAGTTAGGAAAGAAAAAGGAGGATTTATCATGCCAGTAAAAATTAACGAAGATACTTGCATCGGTTGTGGTGCTTGTGTAGGTGTTTGCCCAGTTGGTGCATTGTCAATGAACGATGACTCTAAATCAACATGTGATGAAGGAACATGTATTGATTGCGGTGCTTGTGTATCAACTTGCCCAGTAGAAGCCATTTCACAATAAACCAAGCCTTGCTTGGTTTTTTGGGCTTTAATTTTAAAGGAGAAAATAGAATGAAAGTACATGAAGATTGGATGAAGCCTTCTTTAAAGGAAGCACAAAAAAGAACGAATCAACAGGCTGCGATTGAAAAGAGTCTGTTTAATATACCATTTGAAGCACGTAATATCGGCTGCGGCCGTAAATATTTCCTGCGTACCTATGGCTGTCAGGCCAATGAGCGCGACGGTGAAACCATTGCCGGTATTCTTGAGGAATTAGGCTTTGAACAATGTCATACACCGGAAGAAGCTGATTTTATTTTGCTGAACACATGTGCGGTGCGAAAAAATGCAGAAGATAAGGTTTTGGGAGAGCTGGGTTCATTAAAACGCCTGCGCAAGACAAATCCTGATCTGTTATTCGGCATGTGCGGCTGTATGGCTCAGGAAGAGGAAATCGTCGATACAATTATCAAAAATATCCGCATGTGGATTTGGTGTTTGGTACACATAATATTCATCGTCTGCCGGTTCTGCTGTATCAGGCAATGATGGCCAGAGAGAAAACAATTGAAGTTTATTCTAAAGAGGGCGAAGTTATTGAAAATCTGCCTGTGAAGCGCTTTGGTACCCATAAGGCATGGGTCAATATCATGTATGGCTGTGATAAATTCTGTACATACTGCATTGTTCCGTATACTCGCGGCAAAGAGCGTTCGCGCACGGTTGAGGATATCTTGGATGAAGTGAGAGAATTAAAGGCGGAAGGCTTTAAAGAAGTGACACTGTTAGGGCAGAATGTCAATTCCTATGGAAAGGATCTGCAGCTGGCAGGCGGCTTTGCCGGCTTGCTTGAAGAAGTTGCGAAAATCGGTGTCCCTCGGATTCGTTTCACAACCTCACATCCATGGGATTTTACGGATGAAATGATCGATGTAATCGCTCGTTATGATAATATTATGCCGTTTATTCATTTGCCGGTTCAATCAGGCAGCAATGAAATTCTTAAAATCATGGGACGCCGTTATACGGTGGAACAATATCGTACACTGTTTGACAAGATTGTGTCTAAAATTCCAGGTGTTGGATTTTCAACGGATATCATTGTCGGTTTTCCGAATGAAACAGATGAACAGTTCCGAAAGACTTTAGAGCTTGTTGATTATTGTCAGTTTGATAATGCCTTTACCTTTATTTATTCACCGCGTGCCGGCACACCGGCAGCAGCGATGGAGGATAATGTCAGCTTAGAAGTAAAAACAGGATCGTTTGAATGAATTGATGGAGCACACAAATCATTATGCCCGTTTGAAAAATGAAGCTTATGCTGGCCGCATCGTGAAGGTCTTGGTCGATGGACCCTCTAAGAAAAATGAGCGAGTTTATTCAGGCTATACAGAAACTAATAAGCTTGTCAACTTCACAGCTGATCAGCCGATTCTGCCAGGTGATATCGTCGAGGTTCAGATCACGGATGTAAAGACTTGGTCGTTGGACGGAGAGGCAATTAAAAGTGAATAGTTGTTCACTTTTTTGTTATTTTTAGCAAGTAGTGGTATAATATGCATAGCGACTTATACTAATAGATTTGAAATATAATTTGATAGAAGAGCATAAAGGAGGAACTTATGGATCAAGTACGCATTTTTGCGCTTGGTGGACTCGATGAAAACGGCAAGAACATGTTTGTAGTCGAAGTAAATGAAGCGATTATTCTGATTGAGGCAGGTTTGAAATTTCCTGATTCAGATCAGCTGGGGGTGGAGTTTGTCATCCCTGATTTTAGTTATTTAATAAAAAATAAAGACCGTGTGAAGGGGATATTTATTACTCACGGACACGACGATGTGATAGCGGCGCTGCCTTATCTGCTTAAGCAAATTAAGATACCGGTTTATACTGGTGCGCTGACTGCCAATATTCTGCATGATATGCTGAAAAAGAAGGCATCCGTGATGTGAAAATTCACAAGATCAAGCGGACCAGCCGACAGAATGTCGGTGGTGTAACAGTAAGAACATTCCCAATGACGCATGCTTATCCGGACAATTTTGGTGTAGCCATTGAAAGCAGTCAGGGGTATATCGTGTATACCGGTGAGTTTATCATCGATTATGATGTTCTTGAAGAAGAATATATGTGTGATTTGAATGAGTTAAGTGAAATTGGTAAAAAGGGTGTTCTGTGTCTTCTGAATGAATCTGTTTCCGCAGATAAAGAAGGCCATACAGCACCAAAGCATCGTATTACAAATTTGATTGAACCAATTTTTGAAGGTGCAGAGCATCGCATCGTGATTTCTGCTTATCGTCAGAGCTTATTCAGAATCATTGAAATCATCGATCTGGCCAGAAAATTTAATCGTAAGATTTTCTTTTATGATAAAGAATTGCGCGCATTGTTAAATCAGATGGAGGTGTTAGGCTATTATAAGCTGCCTCGTGAAATTGAATTGACCGAAAAGCAATTTGACGATGCGATGGATGATGTTGTTGTCTTAATCTCTGACAGCGGTAAGAATTTGTTCAGGAAAATTCAAAACATCGCCATGCATGAAGATAAGAATATTAATTTCCGCAGTGATGATACGATCATTATTGCTTCACCGGTGGTGAGCGGTACGGAATTAGAAGCGGCAAATATGGAGAATGAGATTTACAAGGAAGGCGGCAAGCTGTTTTCTTTGAAATCGAAGACGGTTTATTCTATGCATCCTTCTAGTGAAGACTTAAAAATGATGCTGTATCTGTTTAAGCCAAAATATTACATTCCGGTTAAAGGTGAATATCGCCATTTAGTTGTGAATGCTAACCTTGCGACTAAAATGGGTTATCGGCCGGATAAAATCGTAATTTTAGATAATGGTCAGATTGCGGCTTTTGAGAATAAGGTGCTTAAGTCAGTAGCTGATCATATTGAACTGGAAGATACGATGATTGACGGCAAGGAAAACTGGGATGTTACCGGTGTTGTTTTAAAAGATCGTGAACTGCTTTCAACGGACGGGGTAATGATTGTCGGTGTATCAATCGATGCTAAAACGAAGAAAATTATCGGCGGTCCGGATGTCCAGACACGCGGCTTGATTTATTTGAAAGATGCAGACTATATCGTAAAAGAAGTCGGCAATATCTGTGAAAATACGATTGAAGCTGAGGTCAAGGATCATGTCTATGAAAATTTGGCAACCCGCACGAATATTCGTGATAAAGTAACTAAATATTTAATGAAAGAAACTGGCAAGCGGCCAATGGTTCTGCCGGTCATTATCGAGATTAATAATAAAGCTTAGCAGGAGGTAGACCATGGCCAAAACGAAGAGGAAGACACGTCCGGCAGCAACTAAAGAAGATAAAGAGGTTTTGATTTATATTTATGCGCTGCTGATTATCACATTATCGATCATTGGTCTTTTGAATATAGGGATTGTCGGTGAATTTTTGAATCAGGTTGTCCGTTATTTCTTTGGCAGCTTGTATGGTGTAGTTTATGCTGGTATTATTTTTGCTGCGGTGATGATGATGCTCCGCCATGACGTCAAAAAATTGAAGCTGCGGCCTGCATTCGGCGCCTTCTGTCTGTTTTGTGCATGGCTGCTGCAGACATCAGCACCACAGGATACTTCAATCACCGGTATGACAATATTCAGTGAATATGTGAAAACTCGTTTATGATATTTCGCGGCCAGCTGCCTACGACGGTTGGCAACGGCGGTTTGATTGGGGCTTTTCTTTATTCCTTGTCAACCCTGCTGTTTGATAAAATCGGTACTTTGATCTTCAGTGTGGCACTATTGCTGCTTGGTGTATTAATGTTTGCCAATAACAAATATGTTCAGGGCTTTTTCAAACGCTGTACGTTATTATTTAATTCTTTGATAAATAAGCGTCAAAAGCAAAAGCGTGAAGCTAAACCGAAGAAGACAAAGACAGTTAAAGTGATGGAAGATCAGGAAGAATTTGATATGGATGTCTTAAACGCAAATCAAAATCAGAGTAAATTTGATTTTCTTGATCTTGAGGCAGATGAATTTAATGATCTTGATGAGCCGGCAGTTCATGAAGAACCGGCAGTTCATTATGAAACATTATCTGCAGAACCGCTTAAGCGTGTAGAACCGGTTGAACAGGATATTTTAAAAAGTGTGGAAATCCCGCAGGTTAAAGAGGAAAAGCAGGAAGAAGAGGCTTTTGTTTCAGTATTTGAAGAGGATTACACAAATTATAAATTGCCAAGAATTACCTTGCTGAATGAGAATGCTAAGAATACAAGATCATCAGTGAATATAAAAGCTGCGAAAGAGAGCGGTGATAAGCTGATGCGGATTCTTGATGAGTTCGGTGTAAAAGCAACGTTGATGGAAACACACATTGGGCCAAGTGTTACTAAGTTTGAGGTAAAGCCTGATTTAGGTGTTCGCGTCAGTAAAATCAGCAATCTTCAGCATGATATAAAAATGGGGTTGGCAGCGAAGGATATTCGTATTGAAGCTCCGATTCCAAGCAAGTCTGCCGTTGGTATAGAAATACCTAATATTGAGAAGACGACGGTTGGGATGAAGGAATTGATGAAAAATGTTCCTGAAAAATATGCTGACAGCAAATTGCTGTTTGGTTTAGGGAAGGATTTGTTAGGAAATTGTGTTTATGGAGAATTAAATAAGATGCCGCATCTGCTGATTGCCGGGGCTACCGGTTCAGGAAAGTCGGTGTGTGTGAATTCAATCATAGTATCCATCTTAATGCGGGCAAAGCCGGACGAGGTTAAGCTGCTGCTGATTGATCCGAAGAAGGTTGAATTTACGATGTACGCACAGGTTCCGCATTTGCTGGGGCCGGTGATTACTGATGGTACAGAGGCGTCTACCGCGTTAAAAGTCGTTGTTAATACGATGGATAACCGCTATGAATTGTTCTCTCAGGCGGGTGTCCGTAATATCAGTGGTTATAACAAATTTATTGAAGAGCATCCAGAAGAAGGTTTGAAGAAAATGCCATGGATCGTCGTTGTGATCGATGAGCTTGCTGACCTGATGCTGGTTGCTGCTAAAGATGTTGAAGCAAGTATTCAGCGTATCACTCAGCTGGCTCGTGCTGCCGGTATTCATTTGATTGTCGCTACTCAGCGGCCTAGTGTTGATGTCATTACCGGTATCATCAAAGCTAATATTCCAAGCCGTATCGCCTTTGCGGTATCCAGTGCAATTGATTCCAGAACGATACTGGATCAGCAGGGGGCTGAAAAGCTGCTTGGTATGGGAGATATGTTATATATTCCTGTCGGTGAGCAGGTTGTGACCCGTGTTCAGGGTGTGTTTGTTTCAGATGAGGAAGTGCGTAAGGTCTGTGATTTTGTCAGTGCTCAGGCACGTCCGAAGTTTGATGATGCGTTTATTCGATTGCAGCTGATCGATAGTGGAAGCGGTTTAATTGATTCTTCTGATGATCCGTTGTATGATGAAGTTAGGAACTTTGTCATTCAGTCACAAAAGGCCAGTACCTCGTTTATCCAGCGTAAATTCAGCATTGGATATTCCCGGGCTGCCCGGCTGGTAGATGTGCTGGAGGAGAATGGCGTAGTTGGGCCTGCAAGAGGAAGCAAGCCTCGTGAAGTTTACATAAAGAAAGAGAGGACGGATAGCGATGAGTAAAGTTTCAGAAATTATTTCTAATCCAACTTTAACTTATGCTCAGCAGGTTTTGGCATTAGCCAGACTTGCAGAAAGTGAAGATGACACATTAAAACTCGATGATGAATTCAAATTAGCATTAAAAGAACATACGATTTGTGATTTAGGTGAAGGAAATGCACCATATCGGCCGCGTTATATTGTTCCTGATTATGATTTGTTCATGGAGAAGGGCTGTAAATTTTAGAGCTAGATCCGCCTAAAGATCTGTTAGAAGCTGTAAATAATCTGTTGATTTTTTATAAGCATGTACCTTCAATTACTTCATTCCCTGTCTATTTGGGAAACTTTACTACAATGTTTGAAAAATTTGATGTGGATGAAGCTGAAACACGAAAAGTGATGCGTTTATTCTTAAAGCATATCGATAAAACGCTGACCGACTCTTTCGTACATGCGAATATCGGCCCTAAGGATAATCGTGTAACGCGTATTATTCTTGATCTGACTGAGGAAATGCAGCTTGCAATTCCGAATATTTCTTTATTATATGATGAAAACGAAACAAGCGATGAATTAGCTTTAGCCTGTATCAAGTGTATGCTTGCTACTTCAAAGCCAAGTTTTGCAAATCATGCGATGTATAAAAAAGAGCATGAAGGGCCTTATGCGATTGTCAGCTGCTATAACGCGTTAAATGTTGGCGGCGGAGGATATACATTACCGCGCCTGCGTCTCTATGAAATCTCATTGAAGGCTGCCAATATTGATCAATTTATGAATGAGGTACTGCCGCATTACTGCGAATTAATTTTCCGCAATATTGATGCACGTATCCGTTATATTGTTGAGGAAAGCGCCTTCTTCAAATCAAACTTCTTAGCCACTGAAGGTTTTGTAAAGCGTGAAAACTTTACGGGTATGGTTGGTGTCGTAGGTCTTGCAGAGTGCTGCAATCATTTGCTTGGCATCGATGATAAGGCTAAGGGCTTCGGCAATAATGAAGAAGCGAACGCTTTAGGAGAGCGTATCTTAGATAAGATCAATGAAATGGTTCATGCACATCACGGCGTTTATTGTGAAGGCTGTAACAACATGTATGTGATGCATGCTCAGGTAGGCATCGATACAGACGGTATGGAGGATTCACCAGGCGCCAGAATTCCAGTAGGCTTTGAACCGGAGCTTTATAAGCACATTCAGGTTGAAACGAAGATGCACAAGCATTTTGTATCCGGTATCGGCGATATTTTCAAATTTGATGATACATGGAATAATTCAAAGGGTGCGGTGCTTGATATTATCAAGGGAGCCTTTAATTCAGGAATGCGTTATTTCACAGCTTACAATGCGGATAATGATGTTGTGCGCGTCACGGGTTATCTCGTAAAGAAGAGTGAAATTGAAAAGCTGAACAATAACAAGACCAGTCTTAATAACTGCAGTGCCTTCGGTCAGGGTGCTGCCAGAGATTCACATGCTTTAGACCGCCGTGTTTATAATGAAAGCGGCAGTTAATAAGATTATTTCGTTTTCTAATGTAGACGGTCCCGGCAACCGCTGCTCAATCTTTTTCCAGAGCTGTCCGTTTCGCTGTCTATATTGTCATAATCCAGAAACCATCAATATGTGCGTCAACTGCGGCGAGTGTGTAAAAACTTGTCCGGTGCAGGCGCTTCAAATGATAGATGGCAGAGTGATTTGGGATAAGAAGCTGTGCGTTGAATGTGATACATGCATTAAAACATGCAAGCATTTGGCATCGCCTAGAATCAGCTGGATGAGCGTTGAGGATGTGGCTGAACATATCAAATCTATTAAGCCTTTTATCCGCGGTATTACGGTAAGCGGCGGTGAATGTATGAACCATGCTGATTTTCTTTTGGAATTATTCAAGGAAACGAAAAAACTTGGCTTAACTTGTCTGATTGACAGCAATGGCTATTATGATTTTGAAGATTATCCTGAATTGATGGCTGTTTGTGACGGTGTCATGCTTGATGTTAAAGCGATATCTGATGATTTTCATTATTTTGTCACTGAACAGCATAATGCGATGGTTCTGAAGAATCTGCGTACCTTATTGGCAATGCATAAGCTTGAAGAGGTCAGAACCGTTATTCTGCCGGGTTTCGAAGACGAAAATACAAAAACCGTGACCGGCGTTTCTGAAATCATCAAGAGTCAATGCCGTTATAAATTACTGAAGTATCGTTATTTTGGCGTGCGGGACGCCGGCGTGAAGGTTTTTGGCGAAGGCATCGTAAATCATGATGAGCTTGTGCGCTGTCAGAAAATCTGTGAAGAGCATGGCTGCACAACAAGTGTTATTATATAAAAATTAAAGACTGATTTGTTTCTCTCTTGAGAGGCTCATTGAGCCTCTTTTTTGCTAATTTGGCTTTATTTTTACTGTGGCTTGGGTTAAAATAAGAATATTGTTTATACTAAGAAACAAGGAGGATTTTCGATGAAAATAAAAATCAGAGAGGGGGTAACTTTAAATTTCATCCAAAGTGATAAATTTAAAGATATCGCTGTTTATATTGACTTTCTGCATGGGTTAAATGAAAAAGATGCTACCGAGCGTTCAGTGCTGTCAATGATGATGACTGACCGCTGTGAAAAATATGATACGAAACAGAAAATGTCAAATGTATGTGATGAACTATATGGTGCTACCTTGTCATGCCGGACCATTGGCTGCGGCGGCGGTCATGTGGTAGAATTTCGCAGTAAGATTATTAATCCAATGTATGTTGAGGGCAGTGCGAATTTGCTTCGTGATCAGCTCTGTCTGATTAAAGAGATTTTATTTAATCCTTATTATGAGCAGGGACACTTCAGCAAGGAGATTTTTGATGAAGCTGTGCGGCTGCTTAAATCAAAATTATGCGTCGTCTTGATGATGCTCAGACATACTCGCTCCTGCTGGCGTTTCAAAAGGCCGGTGAGCAGCAGCCGTTAAGTATATCAGCCTGGGCAGTCTTGATATATTGTCAAAACTGACGATTGAAGATGTCGAAAAGCAATATCAGACCATGCTGAATAACGATCCTGTTGAAATCATGGTTTGCGGCCAGTTTGACGAATTGCAGATGGGACGGATGATTGAATCTATTTTTGATTTTACACAGCGTTCAGCGAAGGTAAATACACACTACTGTCTTAATACGGCTGTCAGCGATGAAATTACCAAAGTTGAAAAGGATATCCCGCAAACCAATATCGCTATGATCTGGAAAAACGGTATCGATGTCGTTGATGAACAATATGCCGCATTGCGGGTAGCTAACGGTATTTTTGGTCAATACTCAACGAGCTTTCTGTTTCAGGAGGTTCGTGAGAAACACAGTCTTTGTTACTCCATTTTTTCTAATTTGATTTCTTTTGATGGTGCCTTAGTGGTAAGCACCGGTATCGAACATCAAAATATCGATCAGACAATACAGCTGATTAAAGAGCAGTTTGAACGCTGTAAAAAGGGTGAATTCAGTGATGAATTGATTTCAGTTACAAAGAAAATGATTATCAATTCACTGAAAGCAAGCCGTGATGATATGAATTCAATGATGTCTTATGCGTACAACAATTCGCTGCTTAATCGTGAATTAACCATTGAAGAGAATATTGAAAGAATCAGCGATGTCAGTAAAGAGGCAATTCTTAAGGCATTTAATGCCTGTGAGCTGCTTGCGACAGTAGTGCTGACAGGGAAGGAGAAGGCGCATGAATAAGGTGATCAGCAGTAAATATCAAGAGTCTTATATCGAAGAGACGCTGCCTAATGGATTAAAAGTCGTGCTGTGGCAGAAAAAAGGCTATGAAAAAAGCTATTTCATGATGACTACTCCTTTAGGTGCTTTAGATATTGAACAGGTGGATGCTGACGGCAAGGCTTTTCAGTTTGAACCCGGCACTGCACATTTTCTCGAACATAAAATGTTTGAAGATGAAGATAAGGATGTAATGAATCTGTTTTCGGAAATGGGAGCCAATGTCAATGCATTTACATCTTATACAGAAACCGCCTACCATTTCACAACTACGGAAGATCCTGAAGAGCCTTTAAATCTTTTACTTGATTTTGTCCAGCGATTAACGATCAGTGAGGAATCAGTAGAAAAGGAAAAGGGAATTATCATTCAGGAGCTGCAGATGTATCAGCAGATGTCTGATTCACGTCTGATCAATGAAACTTTCTCATCACTTTTTCATGAACATCCGCTGCGTTTTGATGTCGGCGGCTCACCGGAATCAGTGAACCGGATAAATAAATCAAGCTTGGAAGAATGCTATGCTCTAAATTATCATCCTTCTACGATGATTTTAGTCGGGGTTACCGGCCAAGAGCTTGAACCCTTGATGGAAATTATTAAAAATAATCAAATGAAGAAGCAATTCAAGCCAATCAAAAACGTAACTCGCAAACAATTCAGTGAACCGCAGACCGTGAAGCGCCCATACTATCAATTTAATATGGATGTGACGACACCCAAGGTGAATATTGCTTATAAGCTTCAGGGGATTAAAGACGGCATGCAGCGGCTTAAGATGGAATGGTGCCTTAAATTTATTTTGGATGCTTCCTTCACTTCTTTAAGCGAAGATTATCAGCAATGGCTGATTGATGGAACGATCAACGATTTCTATGGCTTTGAACTCGAATTTGGTGAAGATTTCGGTTATATGATGTTTTATACTGAAACTGAGAAGCTGGATGAATTCAAACGAATTGTTGAGCTGACATTAGAAAAAGCAAAAGCTAATGGTATCAGTGAAACAACGCTTAATCAGCTGAAGCGCCGCTATTATGGGCAGTCAATCCGTGATTTAAACAGTTTTGATGATATAGCCTTTACTTTTATGAGAGATTATTTCAATAAAATCGACTTTTTGAAGCTTTAGACGTAATCAATACGATTACAATGGCTGATATTCAGGCTGCTGCTGAATTGATGAATCTTGAACATCAGGCAATTCTTCATCTGATGCCAATTGAGTAATTACTTATAGCTCAGAAAATCTACTTCTCGGCAATCATATCGTAATTAATAAACGCATTACCTTCCTGGGACTGGTAGGTTCTTGATTGAATGCGGCCTTTGATACCCATCATATCGCCGACTTTACAATAATCAACGACCGTTTCTGCACTGGCACGCCAGACTTCGACAGCAATTTGGTCATATTCATAAACCCCTTCGGAATTGCGGAAACCGCGCTCTACGTTTAAGAGCAGGGTAGTATGCTTTGTTCCATTAGGGGTTTCTTTCATTTCCGGCTTTTCCAGTACTTTGCCGATCACTACAAATACATTGATCATAATTTTTTCTCCTTTTATATGTAGCTGTATTATGCCTTAAAAACGAAAAAATTGGCAAAAGTCCGAATTTGCACTTGACAAGCAAAAAAGCCTGATTTAATCACAGTGAATTCCCAAAAAGCCCGCTTTATGCAAATACGGACTTTTTTAAGCTTATATAAAAAAGACACGCTTGTGCGTGTCTGTAAATGACTATCTGTTGTAGAATTCGACAACCAGCAGTTCGTTTACTTCTTGATTTAATTCGCTTCTTTCAGGAAGACGTACATAAACACCTTTTTTAGCTTCTTTATCTACAGTAACAAATGCTTTTGTGTTGATTGTAGCTTCTAAAGCTTCAGCGATTGCTTTCATGTCTTTTGAAGTTTCTTTTACTGCAATTGTCATACCCGGCTTAACGATGTAAGAAGGGATATCCACTTTCTTACCGTCAACAGTGATATGACCGTGGTTTACAAGCTGACGTGCTGCGCGGCGAGTTCTTGCAAAGCCCATGCGGTATACAAGGTTATCCAGTCTTGATTCAAGCAGGAACATGAAGTTATCGCCCTTAACACCTTTCATAGCAGATGCTTTTTGAAAGTGTTGTAGAATTGACGTTCATTGATTCCATACATATAACGAATTCTTTGTTTTTCTCTTAACTGTAAACCGTAGTTAGTCAGTTTTACTCTCTTCGTTGGTCCATGCTGACCAGGAGCATAAGTTCTTTTTTGTAATTCTTCGCCGGTTTCAAGAACTGAGAAACCTAAGCGGCGGGAAACCTTCCAAACAGGTCCATTAATACGTGCCATTTAAAAATCCTCCTTTAATTGTTTTATGGTTTTTGGCTATAAAACAATAACAGGGCGTAAATCATCATTGACGGGTGTCAATACTTCGGTATCCTCACATATTGCAGCATGCTACCCGATACCCCGCAGAAACAGCGTTATTGACGCCTTAGACAAGACTTTACGAGCTGCCATCATTTTGACGCTATATTACTATATCATTGATTGAATGTCCAGTCAATGAAAAAAGTGGAAATGCTGAAAATTTCGTTAATTTATACGCTAATAACGGGTTGATTTATGATACAATAAATACAGTGAGGTGTGTTTATGGATAAGATTATGGAAACGCTCAAAGGACTTGGGGAAAACAATAACTTTTTGATTGGTGTAATCGTGGTCGGCGTGATTTTGATCCTGCTGATTATTTTTACGGTTCTAAACACTAAAAAGGTAAAAAAGCAGCTGAATGAAGCTGAGATGAATTATAATTCATTAAAGAGTATTCCGTTGCCCTTTAAATTGAACAAGGCGGTGGCTTTGTCGAGAGTCAATTCCGCCGTTGCGGAAAGTGTGGAACGTTCCCGCAATGAATTTGACATCGTTCAGGAACAGCTGAAAGAAGCCAGTGTCTATCTGGGTGAAATTGATGATCTGATTTATGTACATAAGGTTAAGCAGGCGAAGCGTCAGCTGAAAGAATTGCAGGAGCTGCTTGAAAACTGTTCGGTGGGCGTGCATAAATTATCAACCTCTTTGGATAATATTTTGGAACAGGAAAGCGCTCAGCGTGAACAAATCAATAAGCTGAAAAATCAATTCCGTATCGATAAAGAAATCATTCGAGATAATCGAGAAAATTATAATAGCGGCATCGAGGTTTTGGAAGTGCGTGTAACGGCAATTGAGAAGATGTTTTCTACCTTTGAAGAATGGATGTTTGCCAGCGAATTTGCCAAGGCAGGCACTCAGCAGGTAGAAATCAGCGAGGCGATGAAGGAGCTTGAACAGCTGATGGACGAATTCCCTGCTTTGTATGAGGAAGCGAAACTGTCACTGCCTAAGGCGATTGATGAAACGGGATACGTATATGCTCAGGCACGCAATCAGGCGTCTATCTGGAACATCTTGAAGCAAAACGCAATCTTGAAACTGTGACCGCGATGCTTAAGGATGATCTTGGCCGATTGTCAGAAGGTCGGATCGAGGGTGTCATGGTTTCTTTGCTTGAATGTGAAAAACGACTCCAGCAGCTTAAGGAACAAATTGACCGTGAAGTGAAGGCTTCAGAGGAGTTACAGCATCTTATGAGCCGTTGCTGAATGACATTCAAACAATGAATGAAAATATTATCAAGCTGCGTGATTTATATGAACGGGTGAAGATCCGTTTTGGTTTTGAAAATCTAACTGATTCATTAGATGCGATTGACCGCATGATGAGTGAAGTGCTGATAGCTCGTGACAAGCTGAAGGAATCAGCTGCTAATCAGGCGATCCCGGCGACTGCGCTGATGCTTTCAATGAATGAATTGAAGCAGCACTGCAAGGAATTGCTGGATGAGCTTGGCAAGATAAAGAAAAAGCTCGATACGGCATGTTCTGATGAAGAGAGGGCTAAAAAGCAGCTGCTTAAGCTTCAGCTGATCGTGAATGAAATTACTGTGAAAATCAATAAGAACCGTTTACCGTCGATCTCTTTAAAATATGAAGAAGATCTTCGTAAAGCCAATCTGATCATTAATGAAATTAACTGTCTGCTTGAGGCAACACCGCTGGATGTGGCTCGTCTTAATGAAAAATTAAAAGAAGCGATTGACTTTGTTTATACATTATTTAACAGTGTCAATAACCTTGTCGGCATGGCAATCATGGTTGAAAATACTATCGTCTTCGGCAATCGATATCGTTCGACTTATCCGGAAATCGATTCTGAACTGACAAGGGCAGAATTGTGTTTCAGAAACGGACAATATACGAAGGCTTTGAAAATAGCTATTCAAACGATTGAAAAACTGCATCCTGGTTCTTACGAAAAGCTGATTCGCAAGACACAGGGAACAGCTGCATAGGTATCACTATGATTTATTTAGACTATGCGTCAACAACACCTGTTAATCAGGAAGTATTAAAAGCTTATACATATGTTTTAGAGAAATATTATGCCAATACAGATTCACTGCATGACGCAGGCTTAAGAGTTGCGGAATTAATGGAACAGAGCAGGGAGCAGACAGCTTCCTGCTTAAAAGTGAAAGCCAATGAACTGATGTTTACCTCAGGAGCCAGTGAAGCGAACAACATGGCAATCAAAGGCAGCGCGTTTGCTTTGCAGCACCGCGGCAAACATTTGATTACCAGCTGTGTGGAACATTCAAGTGTCGATCAGGCAATGAAACAGCTTCAGGAATTGTTTGGCTTTGAAGTGACTTATCTGCCAGTGAACAGCAGCGGCGTTGTAGAAGCAGAGACATTGCGCCGAGCACTTCGTAAGGATACGATTCTTGTATCAATCATGGCTCTAAATAATGAAGTGGGATCGATCAATGATATTGCTGAGCTGGCAAAGTGACCCATGAATCTTCACGGGCTGTGTTTCATAGTGACTGCACACAAATATTAGGCAAACAGCTGTTAACTTTTTTGCCGAATATTGAATTAGCTTCATTTTCGGCTCACAAAATCTATGGCTTAAAGGGCAGCGGCTTGCTTTATCACAAGCAGAATGTACATTTAGTGCCATTGATCTGCGGCGGTCAGCAGGAAGCCGGTCTGCGCGGCGGGACAAGCAATGCGCCCAGCAACATTGCCTGGGCTAAAACAATACGGATCGCGTGTGAGGAAATGGACGAACACAGCCGGCACGTGTCAGAACTAAATCAGCACCTGCGCTTAGGACTGGCAGAAATTGACGGTGTTGAAATTAATTCACCGCATGATGCGACACCCTATATCTTAAATTTTTCGGTTATGGGTATGACTAGTGAGGTCATGCTGAATGCATTGAATCACTATGGTATCTGTGTCTCATCAAGAAGTACCTGTTCCTCAAAAACCAAAGCTCCTTCCAAGGTGCTGATGGCTATGGGATACAGTGAGGAAAGAGCAACTCATTCACTGAGGATTTCGCTTTCTCATTTGAGTAAGAAATCGGAAGTTGATGAATTGCTGAAAGTATTAAAGGAGATATTTAATGACTATCGAATCAAATAGTAAAATGGTTTATGACCACATTCTAGTTCGCTATGGCGAATTATCAACAAAAGGTAAAAATAAAAAGGATTTTATCCGCCGCTTGCATCAGAATATGAAAAACGCACTGCGTAATTATCCGGCTTTGGAATTTGAACGCACGCATGATCGGATGTATATCCTGCTGAACGGTGTTGATCCTGATGAAATAGCACCGATTATCAGCCGTGTTTTCGGGATTAGTTCATTTTCTTATGCACTGAAGGTGAACAGTGAGATTGAAGATATTATCGCAGCTGCTTATCAATCCGCCAACCAAAGCAATGCTAAGACTTTTAAGGTAGAAGCTCGCCGTCATTACAAGCTGTTTGGCATGATTTCTGATGAAATTAATCGTGCGGTTGCTACTGAAATTTTAAAGAATACGGAAATGAAAGTTGATGTTCATCATCCTGAACTGAGGATCATGATTGAAGTGCGTCAGTTTGAAACTTATATCATGACCAATAAATTATTGGGTGCCGGCGGTTATCCAGTAGGTGTCGGCGGCAAATCTATGGTTATGCTGTCCGGCGGTATCGATTCACCTGTCGCTGCTTATTTGATGATGAAACGAGGCATCACGGTAGAATGCATCCATTACGCATCACCGCCATATACATCACCGAGGGCTCAGCAGAAGGTCGTGGATTTAGCTAAAATTTTAGCGGCTTATCAAGGTCATATCCGAATTCATGTGATTCCGTTTACAGAGTTACAGCTGGCTATTTATAAGCATGCGGATGAGAGCTATTGCATTACCTTAATGCGCCGAATGATGTATCGCATAGCAGAGCGTCTCGCTCAGCGTCAGAATTGTTTGGCGATTGTAAATGGCGAAAGCATTGGTCAGGTGGCTTCACAGACTTTAGAGAGTATGAATGTAATCAATGAGACAGTGACGTTGCCGGTAATCAGACCGGTAGTTACAATGGATAAATTGGAAATTATTGCTTTATCAGAAAAAATCGGCACTTATGAAACATCCATTCAGCCGTTTGAAGACTGCTGTACGATCTTTACGCCCAAAAATCCGGTAACGCATCCAGTAAGCCGTAAAGCAGTTGCTTTTGAACAAAAATTTGACTATGAAGCAATGATTGAGGATTGCCTGAATAAGATTGAAATTATCGATGTTTATCCAAATCAAAAAATAACAATGGAAGAAGATTTATTTTAGTATAAAGTTTTAGGGTGGAGATAAACTATTCTTGAGGTGATAAAAATGGACCACAAGAGAGAATATCAAAACCAAAATCTGAATCAGAATTTGAATCAAAATCAAAACCAGAGACAAAATCAGAATCAGAATCAAAAACAAAATAACTCAGTTCAAAACAACTTGTATCAGTTTGAAATGGGTTATGAATTAGGCGCTGATATTGAAGAAGCTAAAAACATGCACAAGCAGGAATACTGCAAGGATGAGCTTCAAAACAATATGAGAAAGTTTAATGAAAAACAACAAAATAACCAAAATAACAATCGATAGTTTATTTTGATGAAAAATACCGCCGGCAATTAAGTCAGCGGTATTTTTGTTTTTGCTGATAAGTCATTGGTAATCCCACTTTCATTTTAGAAATAGAATGGTTATAATTAAAAGATAGGAAAGAGGTGAAGCATGAGAGAATTTGTAGTTAATAAGAATGATGCTGATCAGCGTGTGGATAAATATCTGAGTAAGAGTCTCAAGCGCTTGCCTAAGAGTTTGATGTATAAGTATATTCGCAATAAAAAAGATTAAAGTTAATTGTCAGCGCTGTGAAATATCTCAGCGGCTAAATGTAGGGGATACTATTCAGATGTATATCAGTGAAGAGTTTTTTGATGGTCAGCCGGATACTTCATTTATGCAGGCATCAAAGCTGCAGAACGTGGTTTATGAAGATGATCATTTATTAATTGTTAATAAGCCCGCCAATTTGCTTGTGCATAGTGATGAGGCAGATCAGGCTGATACTTTAATCAACCGGATTCTGAAATATTTAGTTGAGCATAAAGCGTATGATCCGGTTTCTGAAAAAAGCTTCATGCCGGCTCTATGCCATCGCATCGACCGTAATACAGAAGGTCTTGTGATTGCGGCGAAAAGTGCAGAGGCTTTGCGGATGATGAATGAAAAAATCAGAGAACGTGAAATTGAAAAGCATTATCTATGTATTGTGGAAGGTGAACTTACGGCAGTGCCTTGTTAGTTCATTATTATCGCAAGGATGAGCAGCAGAATAAGGCATATCTTTCGCAAAAGCCATCGGCTGGAATGAGTGAGGTCAGTCTGAGTTATCGTTCGTTAGCGGTTCAGCATGGCTATTCTTTATTAGATATTGAGTTGCTGACGGGTAAAAGTCATCAGATCCGTGCACAGCTTTCTTTTATTGGCCATCCCTTGGTCAATGATGTGAAATACCATGGTAAAGCCATGAAAAAGCTTGAAGGACAGGCGCTGTGTGCTTATAAGCTTTGTTTTGCTTTTAAAAGCGATGCCGGCTGCTTGAATTATTTGAAAAATAAGGAAATACAAATTGCAGAACCAGCGCTGTTAAAACTGTTTGAACAATTGTAAACGGCTTCATTTTAGGGTGATTTATAAATGAGCAAGATTGTTGATTGTTTTAGTGAATAAAAAGGTTTATACTACATTTGGTCTGAATTTTAAGACCAGTAAGGAGGGAATTATTTGGATAAATTTATAGAAGCTATCGTAAAAGCAGATCATGCCGCAAGTGAGCGTGTTGATGCTGCCAGAAAACAGCGCCTGCAGCTTAGGAGCCAAGCGGAAGCCAATCGTGATGAGGTATATAAGCAGCTGATGGATGAAGAAAACCAAGCCATTGCAAAGCATCAGCAATTGGTTGCGAAAAGGCTTCAGGATCAGCAGGAAGAGAATCAGAAACGCTATGAAGCATCCTTAATTTCACTTCAGAAAATTTACGATGAAAACCAGGAACAATGGGTAAAATCAATTGTTGAAGCCTGTCTTCATGTGTAAAAATCTGCTTATTTTAAACAGAATCGAGGTGAAATTATGACATCATTATCCGCCAATGCCATTACTACTAAAGCTAAGGCAATGTATGGCCGGCGGCTTAGAAGCGAGGATTATCACGCGCTTGTGCATAAGAAAAGTGTGGCTGAAATCGCTGCTTATTTAAAGAATGAAACAGATTATGCCGGCACCTTTGCCAATGTGAAGGAAAGTGAGATTCATCGCGGTGATCTGGAAGCGCTGCTTAAAAAGGATATGTTTGAGCGCGGCTGCAAACTAGCTCATTATGCTGACGGCAAAGATAAAGAACTGTTTGAAATCGGCATTTTCAAGAGTGAAATTGATTTAATTTTAGGTAAGCTGCGGCTTTTCAACTCATCGCTGTATTCCGAGTTTGAATCGCAGATTCCATTCTATTTGAATCGCTATACTTCCTTCGATTTGCATAAGCTCAAGGAAGCACAGACGTATTCAGCCCTGTGTGAAATACTGGCACGTACTGATTATGCTAAGATTTTATTAAAGTATCAGCCCAAGGGCAATGAATTAATTGATTATCCTCAAGTCGAAACAGCTCTGACAAAGTATTATTATGACCGTGTGCTGCTGACGATCAAACGGCATTTAAGGGGGAAAACGCAGAGTGATTGTCTGACTATTTTTCTGACCGGTATTGAATTGCAGAATATTTCCAAGATTTATCGTCTAAAAAAGTATTATCATGCTGATGCTGAAACGATTCGGCCTACTTTAATGCTTGATTATCTCAGAATTTCTAAAAGCAAAATGGAGGAATTGATTGAGGCAGCGGATGCGGAAAGCTTTTTAAGAATATTGGCTGATTCACCTTATCGTGTATTTGCTGATAATCATGATTATGTATTTATTGAATACTATGCTGACCGGATTAAATATCATTTAGCTGAACGGCATATGCGTTTTTCTACAAGTCCGGCGATCGTGTTTCTGACTTATACGATCCTGCATGAAATTGAAATGAGTAATCTTGTTAATATTGTTGAAGGGGTGCGCTACGGTGTCTCTGCCGATCATATTGAAAAGACTTGTATTTATTAGAAATTGAAAGGAGGAATAATGTGGCAATAACTAAAATGAGGCTGATGAATATTATAACGGATAAACAGCATCTTGAAGAAATGCTGCTGCGTTTCAGTACGCTGGATAATTTTCATCCTGAGCTTGCCAATAAAATAGTTGATCGGGTCAGTGGATTAGCGGTCTTGAATGATGCCAATCCTTATGCCGATCTATTGTCAAAGGTTTCAGAGCTATGTGCTGAAATGGATTTGACTTTGGTTAAGAAGCCAATCGATTCTTATTTCATCAATCTTGATGAAACGAATAAAATGATTAATGAAATCAAAGCGAAGTTTGATCAGATTCATGAAATAAAGAAAGAATTGCAAACCGTAATCGAAGAAAATAAAATGGCGGTCATTCAAGTAAAGAATGTATCAGCGATGAATATTAATTTTGATGATTTGTTCTCGTGCCGCTATTTGAAAATCAGAGTTGGCAGAATGCCTAAACAAAGCGTAGATAAGCTTCAGTATTATAATAACCGCCCTTATATTTTTAAAGAATTTAATAAGGATGAGCATTTCTGCTGGTGTATGTATATTACGACCATGAGATATGAGGGTGAAGTCGATAACATTTTCTCCAGCTTCACTTTGAACGTGTGCGGATTCCTGATTTTGTTCACGGTACGCCCGAGGGTGCAATTAAAGAATTGGAAGAGGATATGAAGCAGGATCAGGAGCATCTTGATCATGTGATTGAAACCGAGAAGAAATTTGTGGAAGAGAGCGCTGAGCGGCTGTCTGAGCTTTATACTAAGCTGCAGTGTCTGAATCAAACTTATGAAGTACAGAAGTATGTGGTACTGCTGGGTGAGCGTGCTTCAATTTCCGGCTTTGTGCCTGAGGAAGATGTGGAGCGGGTGAAACAGCAATTTTCCGATATTGCGAATGTTGAGGTTGAAGTAAGACCGGCGCATAGTGATTCACGGTTAACACCGCCGACTAAGTTAAAAAACAATTGGTTTGTCCGTCCTTTTGAGATGTTTGTAGAAATGTACGGCATGCTTGCTATGAGGATTTTGATCCGACACCTTTTGTGGCGCTGACTTATTGTCTCTTGTTTGGCATTATGTTTGCCGATGTCGGTCAGGGTCTGGTGCTTTCATTAGTTGGCTATATTGCTTATAAGAAGATGAATATGCGGCTTGGTGAGGTCGGTATGCGGATCGGGTTGTTCTCAGCGTTCTTCGGTTTGATTTTTGGATCAGTCTTTGGCAATGAGGAACTATTGAATCCGATGTTTCACGCGCTGGGCTTTGCGGAGAAACCGTTTGAAGTCATGGCACCTAGTTTTGTTATGCCGCTTTTGATCAGTGCGATTGCAATTGGCGCGGTTTTGATTTTAGTGTCCATGCTGATCAATGTGACACAGAGTCTAAAAATAAGCAATTAGGTAAGGCACTGTTTTCACAAAACGGCATCGCCGGGTTTGTATTATATGGTTCATTATTAGTGGGTATTGCATTACAGATGGGTGCCGGTATTCAAGTGCTGACGCTGCCTTATATTTTGATATTGATTGGTATTCCGGCTGTCTTGATCTTTATGCAGGAGCCGCTGGAACGGCTGTTAGAACATGAAAAATTGTTCCCGAATGGTTTTGGCGGTTTCTTTATGGAAGCCTTCTTCGAAATGTTTGAAATCTGTCTGACCTTTTTGGCAAACACAATGTCATATTTACGTGTCGGCGGTTTCGTATTATCCCATGCCGGTATGATGCTGGTTGTCAGCACTTTGATGAGCATGGTCGGTAATGCCAGTCCGATTGTCTTTGTCTTAGGTAATATTTTCGTCATGGTACTTGAAGGTATGATTGTGGGTATTCAGGTACTGCGTCTTGAATTCTATGAAATGTTCTCACGTTACTTTGATGGTAACGGCATCGCTTTTAAAGCGCTGAATAACAATTAAATTAGGAGGAACTTATGAACTTACTAGAACTTTTATTACCAGCTTTAATTATTGTTTTAATTTCACTGCCTTTAGTCAATGTATTTAAAGGAAAAACTTCTTTGAAACAAGCCAGAACGCGTTTGGCTGCTCATACAAGTATGTTCTTTGCGGTATTATGCGCATTTGTTTTGTTTGAAATCAACGGCTTTCACGTATTTGCGGAAGGTGATGTAAATGCAGTAAATTCTATCGTTGGGACAGCGGCTCAGGGCATGGGCTTCTTAGCGGCTGCTTTAGCTACTGGTATGTCTGCTTTAGGTGCCGGTGTGGCCGTTGCGGCAGCCGCTCCGGCAGCAATCGGTGCTTTCTCTGAGAATGAGAAGAACTTTGGTAAATCAATGATTTTCGTAGCCCTTGGTGAAGGTGTTGCGATTTACGGTGTACTAATTTCAATCCTGATTATCAACAAGCTGTAAGATGGGATGTGAGGACGATGAAATTTTTCTTGATCAGTGACAATATTGATACCCAGATGGGATTGCGGCTGGCAGGAATTGAAGGCGTGGTAGTACATGAACGTCATGAAATGCTGGAAACCTTGGAAAAGGTGATGCATGATGATGAGGTTGCAATCGTGCTGCTGACGACCAAACTGATTGAACTGTGTCCTGATGTAATATCTGAAATCAAATTGAAACAAAAGAAACCGCTGATTGTTGAAATTCCTGATCGTCATGGCGACAGCAAAATCGGTGAAACGATTGATCGTTATGTCAGTGAAGCAATCGGTGTAAAACTATAGAGGTGAAGCGATGAAAAATATAGAAGAAGTCGTTCGCTACATTGAAGATGAAATTTCAAAGACTGCCGATGCGGAATGCAACAGTATTTTAGCCGAAGTAAATGAAGCTAAGGCAAAGGCTGAAGAAGAGCTTTATAAGGAAGCTAAAAAGGATACACAGCTGCAGCTTGCCAGTCAGCTGGCGGAAATCGAGGCTGAGGCGGCCATTGAAATATCAAAAAGCAATAGTGAGACTACAAAGAAATTAATTGCGAAACGGGAAGCATATACAGAAATGGTGTTTGCGGAAGTGATCCGAACGTTAAACGAATTTACGGCGAGTAAGGATTATGAGGCATTTCTGATTAAAAAGCTCAGAAGATGGCGGCTGTCTGCTCGCTTGAAGGCTCAGCGTTCCTGATTCGCAAGCAGGATGAAAAATATGCGGCAGCAATCAGCAGCGCTTATGGTACTAAGTGTGAAGTTAAAATTGATGCGTCGATTACGATGGGCGGCTTTATCTTTGAGAATGCGCTCAGCCATGCAGTTTATGATGAAACGCTGGATGCCGCGTTTAAGGATCAGCATGAATGGTTTGCCAATCATTCAGGTCTAATTATCCAATAAGAAAGCAGGCAATCCTGCAAGAGGTGATAAAGTGAGTGAAAATGTAATTTATTCAATCAACGGGCCTGTTATAACTGTTAAGGATGCGACTGATTTTTCAATGCTGGAAATGGTTTATGTCGGCAATGCCCGATTAATTGGTGAAGTTATTTCAATCAACAAGGGTAAAACGACAATACAGGTTTATGAATCAACGACCGGTCTGCGGCCGGGTGAGCCTGTATTCAGCACAGGAAATCCAATCAGTTTAACACTTGGACCTGGTATATTAAGAAATATTTTTGACGGTATTGAACGGCCGTTAAAAGAAATAGAGAAAGAATCCGGCGCGTTTATCGCAACCGGCAGTGCGGTGGCGCCGCTTGATGAGGAGCAATTATGGGATGTGACATTATGTGTTAAGCCAGGTGATGAAGTTGCAAGCGGTACAATTTATGCGACTGTTCCTGAAACAAAACTGATCGAACACAAATGTATGGTGCCTCCTTATCAGCAGGGAAAGGTGATTTGGACTGCACCCGATGGCCAGTATAAAATCAATGATGTGGTCATGAAATTTGCAGATGCTGACGGCAGTGAGCATGAATGTACGCTTTGCCAGAAATGGCCGATTAAAAATGCCCGCCCGGTTAAGCATCGTCTGCCGATTTCTATTCCATTGGTTACCGGCCAGCGGGTTGTCGATACACTGTTCCCGATTGCGAAGGGCGGTACGGCAGCTGTGCCGGGCGGCTTTGGTACAGGGAAGACAATGATGCAGCACCAGCTTGCTAAATGGTGTGATGCGGACATTATCGTTTATGTCGGCTGCGGAGAACGCGGTAATGAGATGACTCAGGTTCTTGAAGAATTTCAGGAGCTGATCGATCCGAAGAGCAACTGTCCGCTGACTGACCGTACAGTTTTAATTGCAAATACGTCTAACATGCCGGTAGCTGCTCGTGAGGCTAGTATTTATACGGGAATTACGCTGGCTGAATATTATCGTGATATGGGCTATCATGTGGCTATCATGGCTGACTCAACGTCGCGTTGGGCAGAAGCTTTGCGTGAAATCAGCGGCCGTTTGGAAGAAATGCCGGCTGAAGAAGGCTTCCCGGCTTATCTGCCGTCAAGAATTTCTCAATTCTATGAACGTGCCGGTTATATGGAAACATTAAACGGACAGGAAGGTTCGGTTTCAATTATCGGTGCCGTATCGCCGCAAGGTTCAGATTTCTCAGAACCGGTAACACAGAATACAAAACGCTTTGTGCGCTGTTTCTGGGCATTGGATAAGGCATTGGCTTATGCCCGCCATTATGCGGCAGTAAACTGGACCTTGAGTTATAGTGAATATATTCCGGATTTAGAAAAATGGTACAGCAAACATGTTGATCCGCGTTTCATGCGTGACCGTCAGGAAATCGCATCCATCTTGCGGAAGAAACTAAATTGATGGAAATTGTTAAATTGATTGGTTCTGATGTATTGCCCGATGATCAGAAATTAACGATTGAAATTGCTAAACTGATTCGTGTAGGTTATCTGCAGCAGAATGCTTTCCATCCGGAGGATACGTATGTACCACTTGAAAAGCAGCTGAAGATGATGGATGTTATTTTGCATTTAAATCGCCGATGCAAAGAAGCTATCGCTAAAAATATACCGGTGAGTACGATCATGCAGCTGGGGTTATTTGATAAGGTTGTCAAGATGAAATACGATGTGCCTAATAATAATCTTGCACTTCTTGATACTTATAAGGATATGATCGATAAAGCGATGCTGACGGTCCAATAGAAGGGAGGAATTCGTTAATGAGCCTTCAATATGTAGGTTTAAGTGAAATAAATGGCCCGCTTGTCGTGCTAGATAATGTTGAAAATGCCAGCTTTGATGAGATGGTAGAGATCGCATTAAAAGATGGCCGCACAAGAATGGGCAGGATTGTAGAAATTGAAGGAAAGCGTTGTGTGATTCAGGTTTTTGAAGGAACTAATACACTTTCTTTAACAAATACCAAAACCAGATTGCTGGGCCATCCGATGGAGATGCCGCTTTCTAAGGAAATTTTAGGCCGTACATTTAATGGCGCCGGGGTACCGATCGATGGACTTGGCAGTGTATTTGCGGAAAAACGGGCAGATATCAACGGCCAGCCGCTGAATCCGGTATCCCGTGTTTATCCGCGTAACTACATTAATACGGGAATCTCATCCATCGATTGTCTGATGACGCTGATCCGCGGTCAGAAGCTGCCGATTTTCTCAGGCAGCGGATTGCCGCATAATCAGTTGGCGGTGCAGATCGTCAAGCAGGCCAAGGTTGCTGATGATGAAGGAAAAGGGTTTGGTGTTGTATTTGCGGCTATGGGTGTTACCAATGATGTCGCAGATTATTTTAAACGTTCTTTTGAAGAGGCGGGGGTTATGGAAAGAGTTGTGATGTTCATCAATCTTTCAAATGATCCGATTATTGAACGTATTTTAACGCCGCGCTGTGCCTTAACAGCTGCTGAGTATCTTGCTTATGAGCATGATATGCATATTTTGGTTATCAATACAGATATCACGTCTTATTGTGAAGCATTGCGTGAATTCTCTTCCAGTAAAGGAGAAATTCCGGGCCGTAAAGGTTATCCGGGCTATCTGTATTCAGATCTGGCTTCACTTTATGAAAGAGCAGGTATCATTAAGGGTGCCAAAGGATCAGTGACGCAGATTCCGATCCTGACCATGCCTAATGATGATATTACTCATCCAGTACCCGATTTAACCGGTTATATTACAGAGGGACAGATTTCTTTGGATCGTAATTTAACGGCAATGGGAATCTATCCGCCGGTAGCGTACTGCCTTCTTTATCAAGATTGATGAAGGATGGCATCGGTGAAGGGTATACAAGAGCCGATCATTCAGCGGTAAGCAATCAGCTATTTGCCTGCTATGCCAAGGTACAGGATGCCCGCTCCCTTGCCTCGGTTATTGGTGAGGATGAACTTTCTGACGCGGATAAGCAATATATGCAGTTTGGTAAGTTGTTTGAACAGTATTTTATCAATCAGGGATTTGATGAGAATCGCTCGATCGATGAAACATTGGATCTTGGGTGGTCACTGCTCTCAGTCTTGCCTAAAAATGAGTTGGATCGCGTAGATGATGCGGTTCTTGATCAATTTTATAATCATGATGCAGCGGTTAAGCGGTTTGATTTAAAAGAAGAAACAATCATTAAAGAATTAGCAAATCAGGGAGCGTAAGCCTATGGCTAATCAGGTAGCTCCGACAAAAGGTAATTTGATTGCCACTAAGAAATCACTGTCATTGGCGTCTTTAGGTTATGATCTGATGGATCGTAAGCGTAATATCTTGATACGTGAAATGATGGAGCAGGTTGAAAATGTGAAAATGCTTCGTGATGAAATAACCAAGACGTATGCTGTCGCTTATTATGCGCTGCAGGAGGCCAATATGTCATTAGGTCTGATTACTGATATCGTGGACGCGATACCGGTAGATAATGGGCTTCAAGTCAGTTACCGCAGTGTAATGGGTGTGGAACTGCCGAAAATTCATTATGAGAAACAGCCGATGGAATTGACCTATGGACTGGAACGAGCAAATTCTAAGCTGGATTATGCGTATCGCTGCTTCGCGAAGGTCAAGGAAATGACAATTGTGCTGGCAGAGGTTGAAAACAGCGTTTATCGGCTTGCTAATACGATACGCAAGACGCAAAAGCGGGCTAACGCTTTAAAGAATATTGTGATTCCTGATTTTAAGCTGACGGTAAAGAACATCAGTGATGCACTTGAAGAAAAAGAGCGTGAAGAATTCTCACGTCAGAAGGTAATCAAAACAACTAAGGATAAAATAAAAGAGGAAGCTGCCGAGTAAAATCGGCGGTTTTTTTCAGTTTTAAATGATTTGGGAATAAAAGTGCCTGTTTTAGGGCATATTCGATACGGAAAGTTACAGGCAGAAAAGCTGCTTTAGCGAATATAGGTAAATCCTTTTAAGCATCAAGTGTAAGAATCCGCCTATTTAAAGGCTTCTGCGGCAATCGGAAAATTATTGATTAAAAAAATTAAAAAAAGTTAAAAAAATACTTGCATTATCTAAAGGTATTTGGTATTATAAATGGGCACTGATGAGACAGTGAGAAACACCGATGCGCCATTAGCTCAACTGGATAGAGCGTTTGACTACGGATCAAAGGTTGTGGGTTCGATTCCTGCATGGCGCGCCATTTAATTTAATGTTTGTCGACGGGATGTAGCACAGCTTGGTAGTGCACTTGATTTGGGATCAAGGGGTCGCAGGTTCGAATCCTGTCATCCCGACCATTAATTTGGCTGGGTAGCTTAGTTGGCTAGAGCATCCGGTTCATACCCGGAAGGTCGTGGGTTCGAGTCCCACCCCAGCCACCAACTTATAGATCTAATTAAGGATGCGGACCCTTAGCTCAGTTGGTTAGAGCATCCGGCTCATAACCGGCGGGTCGTAGGTTCGAGTCCTACAGGGTCCACCAGCTTATTTTAAATTGAATATGGAGGAATACCCAAGTGGCTGAAGGGTCCGGTCTTGAAAACCGGTAGGTCGTGCGAGCGGCGCCTGGGTTCGAATCCCAGTTCCTCCGCCATTAAAAAAAGGTTAACAATTTCCTTAAAATTGTAATATATATCGCGGGATAGAGCAGTCTGGTAGCTCGTCGGGCTCATAACCCGGAGGTCGTTGGTTCAAATCCTTCTCCCGCAACCAAATGGTTCCGTAGCTCAGTCGGTAGAGCAAAGGACTGAAAATCCTTGTGTCGTTGGTTCGATTCCGACCGGAACCACCATTTGAAAAACTTGTCCTAGATGTAAGAAAAACTTATATCTAGGGCTTTTTTTATGCTTTTCGATTTTCATGGATATATCTTCAATAGTGAAATAACAAGATTATGACAAGAGTTTTATATGGAAATGTCAGTTTGACTACAGGGGTAAGGGCCAATAAGAATGTGATGATCATAAAGCTTAAACGTTTGATTGCTTTATGAATTTTTGGTATAATTATCTAAATGCTGATGTGAGGTATTTTCAATGGTAAAGCAAACAATAAATAACGATCAAATCGATGAAATAACAGGCCGATCTAATGTAGAGCGGCTAATGTATATATATAAAGAAACAGTTTCGAAGGATTATCAGCATTATGTATTTGTTACCGCAAACATTAAAGATTTTCGTTACTTCAACCTCAAATATGGCTTTGAACAGGGCAATCAAATCCTTAAAATAGTGCTCGACTGTATTTATCATCATCTTGATGATAAAAGCTATGCAGCAAGAGTCCATGCTGATGAATTTCATCTTTTAATCGATTGTGAAAACTATGATGCTTTGATAGAGAAGTTTTTGATTCCTTTTATTGATGAGCTTTTTGATGTGGAAGAACCGATGCTTCATCATAATATTTATATGTCTTTTGGTCTTTATAAGCTGGAGCGTCCGGATGAGGACTATGCTTATATCTCGAATAAAGCTGAAATAGCCCGCTTGGAATGCCGTGAGTTTAAACATCGCTCATTTTGCTTTGATGATTTGAGTAAACAGAAGTATAAGGAATACATGATGCGTCATGCCTTAAATGACAAGCTGACAGAAGCGCGGCTAAATAAAGAATTTGTTCCTTATATCCAGCCTAAAATAGATTTGTCCAGCGAACAGGTAGTTGGCGGAGAGGTTTTAATGCGCTGGATCAATGAAAAGGGTGAATTAATTCCTTTAACGGATTTCTTTTTTCATTGAATGAAAAGGTGATATTTATTTGATTGATCTATACTTATTTGATCAGGTTTGTCATTGGATGAATCAACGCTTGAAATCGCGGCTTCCCTTGGTGCCGGTAAGTTTTAATATAACCAATACTTCTTTCTTTGATATCAATTTTCTTGATGATTATTTAAATATTCTGCATCAATATGAGATTCCCAAGGAATATATTGAGTTTGAATTTTTAGAGGATATCCAATATGGCTTAAATGAGCAGGTTATTGAAACCATTGAGAAGCTAAAAGCAATTGGTTTTACATGTTCTTTAGATGATTTTGGCAGTGGTTATTCTTCCTATAATGTATTATTAAAAACACAGGTTGATATTATCAAGTTGGATCGAATGTTTTTTCAGAAGCAATTAACCGAAAAGTATGCAAAGATGCTGAATTACACCATCCTTGCATTAAAGGAAATGGACCTTAAAATTCTTGCGGAAGGTGTTGAAACTAAGGAATATGTTGACTTTCTTAAGTCAGCAGGTTGTGATTATGTGCAGGGATTCTATTATTATAAACCGATGCCGCTTGATGAATTTCAACAGCTGATTGATAAACAGGCAGAGGTGCAAACAGCTTAAGGGCTAGAATAAGGCAGAAGCTATTGAGGAGTATAACTCAAGCGGATGCCTTTTTTGATTGCCAGATTGTTTTTTGTGATTGGAAAAAGGTATAATATAAAAAAGTATAGGAGGTTTACAATGAAAAGGACAGCGGCATTTTTTGATATTGACGGAACGATTTATCGGGAAGGTTTGATTACTGAATTATTCAAGAAATTTGTGACCCATGAGCTTGTTGATCAGACACGCTGGCATGATGATGTCCGGCCGGTTTTATGAAATGGGATCGCCGGCAAGGAGAATATGATGATTATTTGATGAAAATGACAGATATATTTAAGGAAACCATTGTTGGTCTGTCTGAGGAACATGTTAAATTCATAGCCGCTAAGGTCATTGAACAGAAGGGAGATCGGTATATACATTTACCGTGATGAAATTTTGATGCATCGCAGGCTGGGGCATTTAGTGATTGCAATATCAGGTTCACCTTATGAATTGGTCAGTGAAATGGCGGCTAAATATGCGTTTGATGATTTTCGCGGTACAGTATATAAAACAGATGAAAAGGGATGTTATACGGGTGAAATCATACCGATGTGGGATTCCCGCAGTAAGCAGAAAGCGATTCAGCAATTATGCAGTGAATATGATCTTGAATTGAGTGAATGTTATGCTTATGGAGATACGACGGGTGATTTCACAATGTTTCAGCATGTCGGACATCCATATGCGATAAATCCTACCCGCGAGCTGCTTAATCGGATAATGAACGATCCTGAGGTAAAGGCAAAAATTCAAGTGATAGTGGAGCGTAAGGATGTCGTTTATGAAATGGATATTCATAATATGAAACTGCGCTGATTTAGATGCTAGTGCTGCGGTAATCTAACATTATGTTTGTAAGAAATCGGAACCAATCAGTGTCAGACTGTAAATTAGCTCAATCATCGTTTATAATGAATGAGTCAGGAGAGAAGATATGAAGTATATTGGAAAAGTGTTGATGATGCTGTTGATTATTCTTGGTGTCAGCGGCTGTCAGTCTTCAAGGGCTTATGAGGCAAAGCAGCCGCCGATGCCAAATCAGCTTGCGGAAGCGGTGAATGAAGATACAGAAGGTGAGCTGGAAATTTACTTTTTGGATACGGGTAATTCTGACTGTATTTTCATTAATGCAAAGCAAAAGGTGCTGATTGATGCCGGTGACAATGATGATGAATCGATGTCCGTTGATTTTTTGAAAGCATTGAAGGTTGAAAAATCGATTATCTGGTGAATACGCATCCTGATGCAGATCATGCCGGTGGTTTGGATGCAGTTATTGAAAATTTCGCGATTGGTACAGTCTTTATTTCAAATGGTTCCGCAGAATCTAAAACATATCGCGATTTTGTCAATGCGGCGGTTGACAAGGGATTGTCACCCTCAGTTCCATTAGCCGATAAGCTGTTTTATCTGCAGCCGGAGATGTTTATGCGTTTCTATAATACAGAGGCTAAGGGAAGCGGTAATGAGGTATCTTTAATTGTTGAGCTTGTTTATAAGCAGAAGCATTTCTTGTTTATGGGTGATGCTGAAAAGGCACAGGAACTGGCTGTCTTGGATCAGCTTGATGATGTTGATCTTGTTAAAATCGGACATCATGGTTCAAGAACTTCCACAAGTCAAGAATTGCTGGAACGGATTAAACCGGAAATAGCGGTCATTCTGTGTGGAAAGAACAACTCCTATGGTCATCCGCATCAAGAAGTGCTGGATCGGCTGACAGCTTATGGTGCTGAGGTATATCGAACAGATATGCAGGGTATGCTTCATGTGCATAGTGACGGCGTAAATCTTAGCATTGAGGCAATGGCAGAGAGTGATAAGCCGTCTTATGATGAAAATACATCGGCTGCTGAAGAAGCAGGATATTATATTGGTAATCTTAATTCTAAGAAATTTCATTTGGCAGAGTGTCATTCATTGCCTGCCAAAAAGAATCAAATTATATTTGATAGTTATGAGGATGCGGTTAATCAAGGTTATACGCCTTGTAAAGTATGTAACCCATAAGGAAGAGGTGAAAAGAATGGTTCAGGAATCATTATTTGATGACCGTGCGATGAGTGATCCGCTGGCAAGCCGGCTGCGGCCGAAGTCCTTGGATGATTATGTAGGACAAAAGCATCTTTTAGGTGAGGGAAAGGTGCTTGCTCAGTTAATAAAGAATGATCAGGTATCTTCGATGATTTTTTGGGGTCCGCCGGGTGTCGGCAAGACCACGCTGGCAAGAATTATCGCCGGTAAAACGAAAAGCCGTTTCATTGATTTCAGTGCTGTTACCAGCGGCATAAAAGAGATCAAGGAAGTAATGAATAAGGCTGAAAGTGCACGATTAATGGGGGAACGGACGATTTTATTCATTGATGAGATTCATCGCTTCAATAAGGCTCAGCAGGATGCTTTTCTGCCGTTTGTGGAAAGGGAAGCATTATATTGATTGGCGCGACGACTGAAAATCCTTCCTTTGAGATTAATTCTGCGTTATTGTCCAGATGCAAGGTTTTTGTGCTTCAGGCCTTATCGTCAGATGATTTGTCTGAATTAATTCGTCATGCGATCAGTTCACCAAAGGGATTTGGCAATTTTAAAGTCAATATCAGTGATGAAATGATTTATATGATTGCTAATTTTGCTAATGGAGATGCTCGTGTGGCGTTAAATACATTGGAAATGGTTGTGCTGAATGGTGAACGTCAAGGCATTGAGATTACGATTACCAAGGAGACTTTAGAACAATGCATCAGTAAAAAGTCATTGCTTTATGATAAAAAGGGGGAGGAGCATTATAACCTTATCTCTGCGCTTCATAAATCAATGCGTAACAGTGATGTAGATGCATCCATCTATTGGCTTGCAAGAATGCTCGAAGCGGGCGAGGACCCGCTTTATGTGGCCCGCAGAGTAGTGCGTTTTGCCAGTGAGGATATCGGCATGGCTGACAGCCGGGCATTGGAAATTGCGGTTGCTGCCTATCAGGCCTGTCATTTTCTGGGGATGCCGGAGTGTAATGTGCATTTAACGCATGCGGTTACATATATGGCACTGGCTCCAAAATCTAATGCTTTATATGTCGCCTATGGGAAAGCTGCCGATGATGCTTCAAAAATGCTGGCTGAACCGGTACCGCTGCAGATACGCAATGCACCGACCAAGCTGATGAAGGATTTAAACTATGGGGCAGGCTATCAGTATGCTCATGATACTGATGATAAACTCACCACTATGCGCTGTCTGCCTGATTCTTTGCTGAATCATTCTTATTATCATCCAACGAATCAAGGATCAGAGGCACGCGTACAGGAACGGATGAAGCAAATTGATGAATGGCGTAAAAACACCAATAGGAGTAGTTATGAAAGTAACATATATTGATCACAGCGGTTTTATGATTGAATTAGCGCATACGATTTTAGTTTTTGATTATTATCGCGGTGAGATACCTGCTTTTAATCAGTCAAAGAAGGTGTATGTTTTTGCTTCACACACGCATCAGGATCATTTTAATCGTGAGATTCTTGATTGGCAGGGAGATATTCAATGGATATTATCGAAAGATATCCGGATTAAGCCAACCGATAAAATTCATCAGGTAAAAGCTAATGGCAGTTATTTATTTGATGAGCTGAAATATGAAACACTGCATTCTACTGATCAGGGAGTTGCATTTATGGTTAATGTGGAGGGGGTGTCTATTTACCATCCGGTGATTTGAATTGGTGGCATTGGGAAGGGGAGAACAGCGATGGTGAAAATAAAGCTGCGAAGAATGCATTTTTAAAGGAAATGGATAAGCTGAAGGGCAGAACCTTTGATTTGGCCTTTGTTCCGCTTGATCCCCGTCAGGAAAAGCAATTCAGCTGGGGTATGCTTGCCTTTTTAAAAAGTGCAGATGCTAAATTGGTTTTTCCGATGCATATGTGGGAAGACTATGCAGTGATTAAACGGTTTTTAGCACTGGATGAGGCTAAGGAATATAAGGATAAAATCGTTAAGATTGAACACATGAATCAATTATTTACAATTAAAGAAGGAGAAAATCATGAATTATACATTTAATCATTTTAATTTTAATGTCTGTGATTTACAGAAAAGCTTGGCGTTTTATAAGGAAGCATTAGGTTTGGAGGTTGTGCGCAAGAAAGAAGCGGCTGACGGCAGTTTTATATTGGCTTATCTGGGTGATGGGAAGAGTGATTTACACTTGAATTGACTTGGCTGAAGGATCATCCGCAGAAGTATGATCTTGGTGAAGAAGAGTTTCATTTGGCTTTGACGGTGAATGATTATGAAACATCTTTTAAGAAGCATCAGGCGATGGGCTGTGTGTGCTTTAATAATGAAGCGATGGGAATTTATTTTATAAATGACCCGGATGGCTATTGGATTGAAATCGTTCCTTTGAAACGCTGATAAGTTGATAGAAAAAATAGTGCAAAAGAGTGATAAAAATGATATTATAGTTAGGAAATTGTAAAGAAAAGGAGAAGTTTATGGCAGATAAAATTATCGTTCTTGACTTTGGCAGTCAGTATAACCAGCTGATTGCACGTCGTGTTCGTGAAATGGGCGTATATAGTGAATTGAAATCACGTCATACAAGTGCTGCGGAAATTGCTGCTGATCCTGAAATAAAAGGTATTATTTTTTCAGGTGGGCCAAATTCGGTATATGATGAGAATGCTTTTAAGGTAGACCCTGAAATTTTTAAGATTGGGAAGCCAATTTTAGGGATTTGTTATGGGATGCAGCTGATGGCGCATGATTTGGGCGGCAAGGTTGAATCCTGTGAGCATGCGGAGTATGGCAAAGCGGATATTGAAATTAAGGCTGGCAATGCGTTGCTGAAGGGTATGGAAAATACGCAGCAGGTTTGGATGTCACATGGTGACCAGGTTACTGCGGTTCCTGAGGGATTTGAGGTTAATGCATCTACACAGACTTGTCCGATTGTAATGATGAGTAATCCTGAGAAGCGCTTTTATGCGATTCAATTCCATCCGGAAGTGCGTCATACGGTTAACGGCACAGCGATGCTGAAGAATTTTGTGTTTGGTGTATGTGAGGCTAAGAATAACTGGAGTATGAAGGAATTCGTCGATGTGGAGATTGCGAAGATCAAGGAAACGGTTGGCGATGATGAGGTATTGTGCGCATTATCCGGCGGTGTTGATTCAGCGGTTGTAGCTGCTTTGCTGCATAAGGCAATTGGCGATAAGCTGACTTGTATGTTTGTAGATCATGGTTTGCTGCGCTTGAATGAGGCAGAATCCGTAGTTGATACGTTTAAGGGACGTTTTGGCATGAATCTTTATAAGATTGATGCGAGAAATGAATTCATGAGTTTGCTGAAGGGTGTGAGTGATCCTGAACAGAAACGTAAGATTATCGGTAATGAATTTATTCGTGTGTTTGAACGTGAGTCTGCAAAGTTTACGCAGATTAAGTGGCTGGCACAGGGAACATTGTATACAGATGTGATTGAGTCCGGAACGGATACCGCTCAGACGATTAAGAGTCATCATAATGTTGGCGGTCTGCCTGAAAATATGCAGTTTAAGTTGATTGAACCGCTGAATACTTTGTTTAAGGATGAAGTGAGAGAGCTGGGGACGCTGCTGGGGCTGCCTGATGAAATTGTGCACCGTCAGCCATTCCCTGGGCCAGGTCTTGCGATTCGTGTGTTGGGCGAAGTGACTGAAGAGAAGCTGGATCTGGTACGCCGCAGTGATGCGATTTTGCGTGAAGAGATTGCGCTGGCTGGCTTGGATAAAGAAATTTGGCAGTATTTTACAGCATTGCCGGATATGAAGTCAGTAGGTGTTATGGGGGATCAGCGTACATATGAATATACGGTTGGTATTCGTGCGGTTACGTCAATTGATGGTATGACTGCAGATTGGGCACGGATTCCATATGATGTTCTGGATAAGATTTCAAGACGGATCATCAATGAGGTGAAGGGCATTAATCGAGTAGTGCTGGATTGCACGTCGAAGCCGCCTGCGACGATTGAATGGGAATAATAATTTAAGAGTATCTGAGTCTCGAAAAACCTTGTAAATAAAGGATATTTCGGGATTCTTGTTTTTTAGTGGCTACAAATTGGTTGCATTAGGGCGATTTTTTGTAGCAAGGGTTTATAACTTATAATTATCAAGCTGATTGGTTACTTCAACTTGTATGATTTGATACAGATGGCTGTAAGTATCTATGGTAGTTTGTATTCGTTCATGCCCTAAACCTTCTGCATTTAGCAGTGGCGAGAATCTGATTTATACCAATAAGCTGGCATGACTATGCCATTACGCTATAATAACGACAAACGGAAAATGATGAACAGCTATGCGACAAAGACGGACACCAAAGAGACCTCTGAAAGGCTCTTGTGGAAACTTCGCACTTTTGTCAGCTATAAAAGGGGATGAATGTATGAGGGTGGTAAATGACGTCCAGTAGAATTACCGTCTGCCGAAGAAACCTCAGACCATTGGGAAAATGCTTGCTGAGGCAAGGCAGAAATCCGGTGACTGGCCATGACATTATGGCCCTAAAGCGTTTTGCCCCTGACACCAGGCACATGGTGATCTTTGATGTGTTTTTCCCATATACGACTTTACTACTTTGATGCCTCCGTGGAGGTATAGCTCTTCCTCATCAGCCAGTATGTAGGAAGAGAGAATTTTGAAAAAGTATTGAGATCAGCAGCCAAGGGGATGATTTTGACAGTATCCGTGAGGAATACGCGGCTATGCTGCAGAACCAGCACGGAAATAACGGCCTGGTGAAGAAAAATATCACCCTTATCATTGTGGCGGACAATCTGAAAGTTGCCAAAGCACGTCTTTCCCAAATTGAAACAGATGTGCTGAACGTGTTCAAGGTGAGCGGCGCGGAGGAAAGGTGCTGAACATTTTTATTTTATAATATTCTGCATAGAGTACTTCAATTCTTTTGTTTTGTCTTTTAAAACTTTATAATTCACATTTAGAATTTTTCAGCAGCTTTTGTTTTTTGTTCTTTTTAACTGTAAATGCCTCTTGTTTGATATTATAAATAATTATAATCATGTTAATCACTTTCAGAATATGATAAAATTAAATGGAGGTGATAGAATTTGAAAAATTTATATTGTTCGATTGATGATATTTCAACTGAAAGTGATGTTGAACAAAAATTTATATATCAATTATTATCAAAAGATTTTCCGGAAGGTTGCGGCTTAAGCTCAAGTGATATTATTACAAAAAAAAGTATTAAAGGAATGTCCATAGGAAAAGCTAATAAAAAAGTTTTTTCCCGGACTACATTGTAGTAATTAATGGTGTACCATTAGTTGTTATAGAAGCAAAGAAAGAAGAAGGAGATTTAGAAAAGGGATATTATGAAGCTAGATTATACGCAAATGAATTAAATGCTTTATATCCGCATGAAATAAATCCATGCAAGTATGTAATTGCTTCTAATGGAGCCCTAACAAAAGTGGGTTATTTTGATAGTGATGAATTATTATTTGAACTTAGTTTTAATGATTTTGTTGTTGGTAATGAACTTTTTATAAATTTTTAGATATATTAAGTAAAGATAATTTACAAAAATATTTTAATTCAATTATACGTCTGCTAAGAAAAAATCAAAAATTTTATAAACCAGTGACAGAGGTTGGTGGAACCAAAGTACAGAACATTGAACTCCCTGAAAATGATTTTGGAAGGAATTTTACGGTAGATTATAATAGATTATTAGTTCCAGAAAGTGAAAAAGATTATTGTGATGTAGTAAAAAATGCATATGTTAAAATCAAAAAACAGGGAACAACATGTAGAACCAATACTAAAAACAATTAGAAATGAATACGAAAGAAGTTTAGATAATATCAATTTAATATCAACTTCAACAGTGAATACATTCTTAACCAATATACAAAAACAAGACTTAAGGAGAGAGAGGATTCATTGATTCTTCTTATAGGTAGTGTTGGTAGTGGAAAATCAACTTCATTAGATATATTAAAAATGTTATTCTTCCAGAAGATGATAAGATTTCTGAAAACCTTCAATGGTTTATACTAGATATGAATAAAGCGCCATTAGCTGAAGATAAGATTTATGATTGGATAATAAGTTATGTAATAGAGGAATTAGTGCGTTTTAATAGTCTTAATCTTAATTTAGATTTTCTAAAATGTTTATTTGAGGATGAAGTAAAAGAGTTTGAAAATGGCATAGGTAAATTGTTACAGGGTAATAATTCATATAATGTTAAATTATATGAATTATTAGAATCATTATTACATAATGATCAAAGAAAATTAAAATCTCTTATTAAATATATCAGGAAAAAAGAGAAAAAAACCTGTATAATTATATTTGATAATGTTGATAAAGCAACTGATGAAAGCCAATTACTTATGTTTCAAGTAGCAGAATGGTTCAGAAAGGAATTTAAAACTTTAATCATAATGCCTTTAAGAGATACAACATATAGTAAGTATAGAAATAAACCGCCATTAGATACAGTTATAAAGGATATGGTGTACAGGATTGATCCTCCAGATTTACTTAAAGTTCTTCAAGAAAGATTAAACTATATAATAAGATTAATTACTAATGATTATAGACAAGAAAATTATGCATTAAAAAATGGGATAAAAGTAAAATTAAATGATGATGAAAGACTGGAATATATAAAAGCGATTTTATACTCAATAAGGGGTAATGATCTTGTTAAACACTTGTTTTATACTATAGCTGATAAAAATATAAGATCAGGAATAGAACTCTTCATAGATTTTTGCAGAAGCGGATATCTAAAATCTGATGATTTTTTTAAGGTAAGAGCTACTAATGGAGAATATATCATTCCAAATCACATGATGGTGAATGCTGTTATTAGAGGGAATAGAAAATATTATAACAGTGGACAATCTAAAATAAAAAATTTGTTTTCATCAGATTATAAGGATGATTTTGTAGATCCATTTATCCGTGTCGATATTTTAAATTGGCTTAATGAAAATAAAAATAAAAGAGGGAACAAATAATGCGAGAGGACTACACAGCATAAAGAAAGTAATGGAATCTTTAGTTTTTGTTGGACATCAATCTTCAGCAATAATGAGAGAAATAAATTATTTAGTTAGAGAGAAACTAATTGTTTGTGATTCTGTTGGGGATAAGATAAAAGAATTCGACTCTATTAGATTAACAGCATTAGGTCTGATGCATTTGCATTTATTGGCTACACCAGTTTATTTAGAAGCGTGTTCAGAAGACATATATTATAATAAACCAGAAATTGTTAAAAGAATATCTGACCGTTTAAAGGAAAAAGATTACTTAAAAATTAGTAATGTTATTGGAAATATTTCTGATATGCTGGAGTATTTATCTTTATATAAGAATGAGTATTTAGCACCAAAAGTTGAAGTTTTTAACGGAGATGGGTTTTGTATATATGATTTGAATGCACCTTATAAAGGATTGGAATCAATAAAACATAAACCTTCTGTAAAAGTAGAAGAATTGAAAGAAAAATATCAACCGGGTATGCAAATTGAAGTAATCGTAACTCAAGTCATAGAAGGTGGAATATTTGTTTCAATAAATTTTGAGGCGGAAGGATTTATCCCTCGTTTTAGAACATTTGGAATAGAAATTAATGAATTTAATATCTCAGATATACTATATGCAAATATTATAAAATATCGAGAAGATCATAAAAGATTTGAACTAGAGTTTGTGAATAAAATTGCATAATGCTATGAAAATTAGACAGGCAGCTGACCTGTCTTTTTGGATAAGAAATCAGGAGGTAGTCAAATGAAGCATGTAGTAATCGGAACTCTGGCACATGTAGATGCCGGTAAGACAACATTATCAGAAGTATGCTTTATTTGAGCGGGAGTATCCGAAATTGGGGCGTGTCGATCATGGCGATGCTTTCTTAGACTATGACAAACAAGAGAGAAGCCGCGGGATTACTATATTTTCAAAACAAGCTATTTGCCAATGGAAAGATATTGAATTTACCTTACTAGATACGCCGGGACACGTCGATTTTTCAAGTGAAATGGAACGAACCCTGCAGATTCTGGATTATGCGATTTTAATTGTTAATGCTGTCGATGGCGTGCAGACGCACACGGAAACGATTTGGAAATTGCTGGAGCATTATCAGATACCTGTTTTTATATTTATTAATAAGATGGATACGGCACATCTAACGAAAGAAGAATTGTTGGCTGAGCTGCGTAAACGGTTAGATGAGAGATGTGTCGATTTTACATCTTCATCTAATGAAATGATGGAACAGGCGGCCATGTGTGATGATGAATTGCTGGAAGATTACATGGAACATACGATTATAAATAAGTCTTTGTTATCAGCTAAAATACATAAAAGAAAAGTATTTCCATGCTATTTTGGATCAGCCTTAAAAAGGCAGGGTATTGAGACTTTCCTGGATGGTTTAAGTGAATTTATTATAATGCATGATTACTCTGAGGAATTTGGCGCAAAGGTATACAAAATAACTCGTGATGAGAATGGTAATAAGCTGGCCCATATGAAAATCACTGGCGGCCGCTTAAAAGTTAAAGCCAAACTGTGTGAAAGTGAGAAGGTTGACCAGATTCGTAAATATTCAGGCAGTAAATTTACTGCCGTTAATGAAGCCATAGCCGGTGAGGTATGTGCGGTTAAAGGACTGCAGAATGTCTATGCGGGTGAAGGGCTCGGTTTTGAAAAAAAATCTGAAAAAGCCTTTGCTTTCTTCTTATATGAACTACCGTATGCAGCTACCTGAAGGATGTGATGCATTTACTATGCTTAGAAATTTAAAACAGCTAGGAGAGGAAGACCCACAGCTTCATATTACATATAATGAACGGTTAAAAGAAATCAGAGTTCAGATGATGGGAGAGATTCAGACTGAAATATTAAAAAATATCATCAGCAATCGTTTTAATGTTGATGTGTCTTTTGACCATGGTGCTATCAGCTACCGTGAAACAATTCTGGAACCCGTCGAAGGCGTAGGGCATTATGAGCCATTAAGGCATTATGCTGAAGTACATTTGCTGCTTGAACCAGGGGATGAAGGCAGCGGTATCCAAATTACTAGTGCATGTCCTGAAGATGAATTGGATCGTCATTGGCAGCGTCTGATATTGAGCCATCTTGAAGAAAAAGAGCATTTAGGAGTGTTAACCGGATCACCTATTACTGATATGAAGATAACTTTATTAAGTGGTAAGGCTCATCAAAAACATACTGAAGGCGGAGACTTCCGTGAAGCAACTTATCGGGCAGTGCGTCAAGGGCTGAAATCTGCCAAATCAATCGTATTAGAACCTTATTTCAAATTTAAATTAGAAGTGCCTACGGAATATCTAAGCCGCACTGTTTTTGATATTGAACAGATGAATGGGAGTTTTGTAATCGATGATACTGCTAATGAAATGACGGTACTGAGCGGCAGCGCGCCAGTAGCAAAAATGCAGAACTATCAAAGCGACTTAGTTGCTTATACTAAGGGTAAAGGAAAATTAGCCTGTGTGATGGAAGGCTATAAACCATGTCAAAATCAAGATGAAATCATTGCTGAAGCAGGCTATGATAGTGAAACCGATATCGATAATCCTACAGGTTCAATTTTTTGTTCACATGGCGCCGGTTATTTTGTACCTTGGCATGAGGTGAAGAAGCAGATGCATGTTACAACCAGTTACAGCAAGACGGAAAAGAAACAGCAAAGTGCCCCGGCCAAGGAAATGAAAAAGTTAAATGATGAAGATTTAGATGCGATATTTATTAAGACGTATGGGCCGGGAAAACGCCGTTTGGAAAATAATTCAAAGAAAGCTAAAGAAGAAGGTGTTCAAGGCCTGCTGGCAAGTGTGAAACATCGGCCTTTATGTTATTTGATTGATGGGTATAATATTATCCATTCATGGCCTGAATTAAAGGAACTGGCTGTAGATAATTTGGATGCTGCTCGTTCGAGGCTGATGCAGCTGATGGGGGATTTTCAAGGCTATAAGCAATGTCTGTTAATTCTTGTATTCGATGCCTATAAGGTATCTGAAGGTGTTGGCCAAATGTTTAAAGATCATAGTATTTTTGTAGTGTATACGGATCAGGCGCAGACAGCTGATATGTATATTGAGCGGGCAACTCATAAATTGAGCAGCGATTATCGGGTCGTTGTCGCCACCTCCGATGCAATGGAACAATTGATTGTCAGCGGTCAGGGAGCGCATAAGATGTCAAGCCGGGAATTGCTGTTAGAGGTAGAAGGACTGCGTAAACGAAGACAGCAGGAGTTTGAAGAAAGTCAGCGAAAGGGATATAATCAGCCACTTGAAAAAATTCGTGATTTGAATTTTGAAGATAAATAAAACAGTTAATAGAATCATTTGATAAAAATATGTAATGATTCTATTTATTAGATGCAGCGATTGTCAAAATATGGTACATTAATAGTAGTGTAAAAGGTAAAGGAGAGACAGAATGAAACAAGATATGATTGTAATATTGGATTTAGGCAGCAGCGATAACACACGTTTAGCCAGAGAAATTCGTGAATTAGGTGTATACAGTGAGATATATCCGCATGATATTACCAAGGATGAATTAGAGAAACTGCCAAATGTTAAGGGAATTATTATTAACGGCGGGCCAAATCATATGATTGACAGGGAACGGATTGATGTATGCAAATGCGTATATGAAGCAGGTTATCCGGTAATGGCAGTTGAACATGAACCAGCTTTTTGTGAAGGAAAATTAGCCTGCTGGCCTGAGGATAAGGATGCCCGCACTGACTTGCTTAAAAAATTTGTTTTTGATACATGTCATGCTGAAGCCAACTGGAACATGAAAAACTTTGTCGCTGATCAAGTGGAATTAATTCGTCAGCAGGTGGGTGACCGAAAGGTTTTACTAGCATTGTCTGGCGGTGTAGACAGTTCAGTTGTTGCGGCATTATTGGTTAAGGCGATCGGCAAACAATTGGTTTGTGTACATGTGAATCATGGCCTCATGCGCAAGGGTGAGTCAGAAAGCGTTATTGAGGTATTTAAGAATCAGCTTGATGCCAATTTAGTCTATGTTGATGCCAGTGAAAGATTTTAGGCAAGCTGGCGGGTATCGCTGATCCCGAAGAAAAACGTAAATTATTGGTGCGGAATTTATCCGTGTTTTTGAAGAAGAAGCAAGAAAACTTGAGGGCATTGATTTTTTAGCTCAGGGAACTATTTATCCGGATATCGTGGAAAGCGGTACAAAGACAGCGAAGGTTGTAAAATCACATCATAATGTAGGTGGACTGCCTGAGGATTTGGATTTTGAATTAGTAGAACCATTGCGTCAATTATTCAAAGATGAGGTACGTGCCTGCGGTTTAGAGTTAGGATTGCCTGATGAAATGGTTTTCCGTCAGCCATTCCCTGGACCTGGACTTGGTGTTCGCTGCTTAGGCGCAATTACTAAAGAGCGTCTTGAAGCGGTTAGAGAAGCAGATGCGATTTTACGTGAAGAGTTCCACAATGCTGGCTTGGATAAAAAGGTGTGGCAGTATTTTACTGTTGTTCCTGATTTTAAATCAGTGGGTGTCAGAGATAATGCAAGATCATTCGAATATCCGGTGATTTTAAGAGCAGTGAATACGGTAGATGCAATGACTGCCTCTATTGAACAAATAGATTGGCCGGTATTGTTGAAAATCACTGATCGTATCTTAAAGGAAGTTGCCAATGTAAATCGAGTTTGCTATGATTTATCACCAAACCGACGGCAACAATTGAGTGGGAATAACAAATTAAGTGTTTTATAGTCTTAGAATATGCCTTAAATAAAGGCTTTCTAAGACTTTTTGTTTTTAGTGGCTACAAATTGGCTACACTTTATGGATTTTTTGTAGCCACCCCATTAGAAATTAGAGAATCTAGTTGATTGGCTACTTCAATTTGTTTATTTGGATATAGATGACTATAGGTATCCATAGTAGTTTGAACACGCTCATGTCCTAGTCTTTCGGCAATTAAAAGTGGAGAAAATCCTAGTTCTACAAGTAAACTGGCATGACTATGTCGTATATCATGAATTCTAATCTTTTTACTCCAGAATCATCACAACCTCGTTTAATTTCTCGTTCTACAAAGTTTTTTGATACTGGAAATAAACGATGGTCATCATCGATCTCATATAACTTACTCATGTAGTCTTTAAGACAATCGCATAAAGCGGTTGGCATAGTGATGATACGATTGCTTTTAGGTGTTTTCGGTGATGAAATAATATCCTTGCAGTTTAATCTTTGATAGCTTTTATTGATTGTTAGTGTTTTCTTGTTTAAATCAATATCAGCAGGTGTTAAGGCAAGCAATTCACCAATACGAATACCTGTATAATATAAAGTCATAAACATGGTGTAACTTGTGGTCTTATGCTTCATACAATCTATAAACGTTTGAAATTCTTCTTTTGTCCAAAACAACATTTCATCAGCGTGCTTTTTACCCATGCCGCCAGCTTTATGACAAGGATTTTCTTTTAGACCATAATACTTCACGGCATAATTGAAAATCGCAGTGATTTGGTTACTAACTGTTCTTAGATAAGTTTGTGAATAAGGTTGACCATTTTCATCACGATAGCTAGTAAGTTCATTTTGCCAATGTCTGACATCGGTAGGTTTAATTGCATTTAATGTCATCATACCAAAATAGGGAATAATCTTTGTATCGATCATATAGCGTTTATTAGCGATAGTTGATGGCTTTAAACGATGAGACATATCTTTTAAATAGATATTAACAAAATCTTTGAATAACATTCCTACGCTACCATTTGATTGTTCGATAAATTCTTTTTCCCATTGTAGGGCTTCTTTTTTCGTGGAGAAGCCTCTTTTTCTTTTTATGGACTTCTTTTCCAGTCCAATCTTTAATGCGGATTTGTGACATCCATTTTCCTGTTTTTGAGTCTTTAGTTACTGACATAAAAATTACCTCTTTCTTTTGATTTTTCTATGTCAGACCTTAGTTTTCTCTTAATTAGAGTGATATAAGTTTTCTAAGTATGCATTTCGTTTTTCAATGCGTTCTTCTTCGCTTAATTCCTCAGGCTCGTTGCTCTCTAAACCACAAGAGGCATAATATGCAAGGGTCTGATCTTGCCATTTGCGATATGTCGCTTGGGAATGAGTATATGATTGAACTTCTTGTCTTTCATTCTCCCATTCTTCTAAGAATAGGCACATGTCTGCGTTGTAATCAGCTTCTAGATCTTTTCCTTTAAAGCTAATAGAACATTCCCATTCTTCGCTTCTAGGCGGTTTCTTAACATCAATATTGAAGTTAAGATTTGATACCTTTTCTAATTCAAATAGAAAGCCTAATATATCAGCAAGACTTCTAATTGGAGCAACATCGGTATCAATCCCTAGTATGTAAGATGTAGTCGTATCAAGCACTTGAGCAATTTGATTAACGACAGAGAACGAAACCTCAATTTCGCCAGTTTCATATTTTTGTACAGTACGCAATGACTTATCAAGCAGTTTCGCAAATTCCGTTTGATTTAGTCCTTTCTTTTTTCTTAGGGTTCTAATTCTTAACCCTATGGCAGAATAATCCATTTTATTCATTTTTCGTTCACCTCGTCCATATTATAACATTCCATAATATGTATTACAAGTACATATCTATATTATTTTATATTGACACCCGCACTATATATTCGTATAATGAATATGTATTAATAGTGCATATAATGATAAATTATATGAATTGAATGCACATTTAGTACACAAAAAAGCTAAAGGAGGTGAAAACACTATGAAAGCTCAATTTATTACAGCAGAAGAAATTCAAAGAAATAATGAATATCAGTCGTAGCAAGTCTTATCAAATTGTTAGAGATTTAAATAAAGAATTAAAAGCGATGGGATATATTACGATTGCTGGAAAATGTCCAATTCAATATTTCAAACAAAAGTTTTATGGCTTAGAGATTGGTGGTGAAAAAGAATGTCATTAGAACAAGAAAAAATGACTGATCCTTTATCGTTAGTTGGAGCTAATGAGGAACAGTCACCTTATAACTTAACACAAGAAATTATAACAAATGAAAATGAGCCAGACAATAATAACTTGGATGATATGTTAAAACTATTAGCTGAATATGAAGCGAGTGAAGAATATCAACAGTTTCTTGAAAAAAGTAAACCTGGCTATATGGAAACCTTAACTATGAATAATCTATATGAACATGTATTTACGAATAAACCGCCTATCATTGAAGGACTTCTATATCCGGGAACTTATTTATTTGTGGGAGCACCAAAGGTAGGTAAATCATTTATGATGGCACAGATTGCTTATCATGTTAGTACTGGTAAAGCTTTATGGAATTTTGAAGTTAAGCAAGGAACAGTATTATATCTCGCACTTGAAGATGATTATCGAAGATTGCAAAAGCGTTTATTTCAAATGTTTGGAGTAGAGGGTACTGATGAATTATATTTTGCGACTACTTCTAAACAATTAGGTCTAGGCTTAAATGAACAACTGTTACGATTTATGAATGAACACGAGAATACCAAATTGATTATCATTGATACTTTACAAAAAATAAGAGAATCAAGAAATGACAAATATAGTTATTCAAGTGATTATGAAATTATTACGCAACTGAAACAATTCGCTGATGAGTATGGAATCTGTTTATTGCTTGTTCATCATACTCGTAAACAACAAGCAGATGATAAGTTTGATATGATTTCAGGAACAAATGGACTACTAGGTGCAGCTGATGGAGCGTTTGTTTTACAAAAAGAAAAACGAACAGGTAAGACGGCTACCTTAGAAATAGCCGGAAGAGATCAACCAGAGCAAATGTTACATCTTGAAAAAGATTTAGAACATTTGGTTTGGAATCTAAAAGAGGTTGAGACGGAACTATGGTTAAGTCCACCAGATGAAATTCTTGAAGCAATTGCTAATTTAGTTAATGATAAAAAGAATATGTGGTGTGGTAGTCCAACCGAACTAGTCGAGGCATTGAATTTGGATATGAAAGCAAATTCATTAACGAGACACTTGAATGTTAAGGCAGGAGTATTACTAAGTGATTATAATATCGCATACGAAAATAAGCCGAAACATTCAGGAAGAAGAATCACCTTGAGTTTTGTCACTAAAACTTAAGGTGCAACGATATGTAACGATTGCGACGATGATTTAAGTAGTAATGGCGATATCTAAAATATCGTAACTATCGTCGCTATCGTAGCATTTTGCAAACAAAAGGAGTGAACAACTGCTGTTTGTTTGACTATCAAGAAATATTTAGATTTCTTGATGTAGAAAGCCTCGCAGAGCCCACGACATCTTTACAACTGTAAGTTTGAAAGTGTCATAGTGAGTTATTACACTTTGAAAAAGTGCATTCTTTGAGAAAGGAAGGATTTAAAATGTGGCAAGAAATGATGGAGTTGATCGAACATTTGTACGAAACAGAAATTTAAAAGAAACTACTATTGCTCATACGGAAGAACATAATGAAAGAGAAATGAGCGTTTATCGAAATCCAGATATCGTTGCAGAAAGAAGTTTTATGAATGTGCATTATAAAAAGCCAATCGCAAAATATGAAGAAATGTTTAAAGAATTAGAGAAAGATAAAGTAATTTCAACAAGAGGATTAAAACAAGATGCCGACCACTATGGCGAACTTATCTTTGATGTGAATTCTGCTTACTTTCACAATCATGGTGGTTATGAATTTGCCAAACAGTTTTATTTAGATGCCTATCATGTAGCGATCGATATTGTGGGTGGTGAAGAATATATTCTATCAGCAGTCATGCATGCGGATGAAAGAAATCGTGCGATGTCAGAAGTACTAGGGAAAGATATTTATCACTATCATCTTCATGTAGTTTATATTCCTACAGTGGAAAAAGAAATCTTATGGTCTAAACGATGTAAGGATAAAAATTTAGTTGGAACTGTCAAAGAAGTAATTAGACAAGTAAGTTCTAGTAAAAATGGAATTCTAAACCGGCATTTGATGAAGAAGGCAAACCAATCCTGCAAAAGAATGGAAAGCCTGTATTAAGAAAGTCATATAGCGTTTTACAAGATGATTTCTTTCAAGCGATGAAAAACAAAGGATATGATGATTTAGAAAGAGGAGAGCGTGGCAGCAGTGAAGAACATTTAACGGTTACACAGTTTAAGGTTGAAAAAGAAAAAGAACGCTTAGATAAATTGCAAAATCAAGTTGTATCTAATGAAAAGAAATTAAAAACAAATTGAATCAGCGTCTAAAATTCAAAATCATATTCAAGCACGATATGAAGAAATTGATTATATGGGAAAAGAAACCTTTACTGGTAATATTCAATTTACCAAACCTGAAGCTAAGAAATTAAAAAAACTTGCGAAGCAGAGTATTGAATATAAAAGTAAAATAATTAGCTTAAATAACGAAATTAGAAGAGGCTAAAAAAGATATAGGCATTTGGAAAAGACGATATGAAGAGCTTAAGGAACAAACCAAAGATTTTATTGAAGCTATTAGAAAAGCACCAGAGTTAGTTAGAGCGTTTATTCATAAAGTGATTCATACAGAAAAAGATGTTCCCAAACATCAGCAACATAAAAAACATGAACGAACAATATAAAAATCAAGGTCTCAGCCAAGTAACTGAGACTTTTATCATTTATAGATACTAATTCTTTATGTTTTATGTAAAAATATGTGTAAAAGCAAAGATAATCTATCATTATGATGTGAAATAGTTTATAATTAAATAGAAAATTAGAAATTAAGCGATTAAAAGATATATTCATTAAATGATTATTCAATAGAAGATATCGTTTCTTGGATATAATCGGGTAATTTGTTATTCCATAAGTGTGAAAAATGTTTCTATTATGGAATGTAGAAAGGAGCGTGCTATGAACGTTTGCTATAATAGATTGTTTAAACTTTTAATTGATAAAGGATTAAAGAAAACGGAATTTGCTAAAAAGTAGGTATTGGTCAAAATACTTTAGCTAAACTTTCAAAGAATGAATATGTATCTATGGAAGTGTTAGTAAAGATATGCAAAGGATTAAATTGTAATATCGAAGATATAGTAGAAATTATAAGGGAGGATTAGATATGGCGAAAGAAACAAATGCAAATATTGGATTTGAAAAAGAACTGTGGGATGCAGCGTGTGTATTATGGGGGCATATTCCAGCTGCTGATTATAGAAAAGTAATTATAGGACTAATATTTTTACGTTATGTATCAAGTGCTTTTGATAAGCGTTATAAAGAATTGGTTGAAGAAGGTTATGGTTTTGAAGAAGATAAAGACGCATATACAGAAGAAAATATTTTCTTCATTCCAGAAGTTGCAAGATGGGATTATATAGCAGTTCATTCCCGTGAACCAGAGATTGGTAAATATATCGATGAAGCAATGGAAGCAATCGAAAAGGAAAATACGACATTAAAAGGTGTATTGCCTAAAAATTATGGAACACCTGACTTAGATAAAACAGTTTTAGGAGATGTTGTAGATTTATTTACTAATAAAATTCATATGGATGGTACTGATCAAGATATGGATTTACTTGGTAGAACATATGAATATTGTATAGCTGAATTTGCGGCAAAAGAAGGAAAAGATGGAGGAGAATTCTATACACCATCTAGCATTGTAAAATTATTAGTAGAAATATTAAAACCATATGATAACTGTCGTGTGTATGACCCATGTTGTGGTTCAGGTGGGATGTTTGTTCAATCGGCAAAATTCATTCAAGCTCATAGTGGGAATAGAGATAGTATTTCTGTCTATGGTCAAGAAGCAAATCCAGATACATGGAAAATGGCAAAAATTAATATGGCAATTAGAGGGATAGATGCTGATTTTGGTCAATATAACGCAGATACATTTACCAATGATTTGCACAAAACATTAAAAGCTGATTTTATAATGGCTAATGAGCGTGAGTTATTAGGACTAATCGCATAAATGCCCATTTTAAGCGGTTTTCAGGACTTTCAAGAAATTTAAGAAGATAAAAACATAATAAGAAATAGTAGATTGGAAGCTTTTCGCCAAAGGTGTGGTGGAGAGTTATTTTTTTACCCAAAATAGAATATGACATTTACATAGGGCGTTTGCTTATACCCAAGAAGGTTTAAGTGAGCGTCCTATTTTTATTTCCACAAAACGATAAGAGAAGAAGATTGGAGGTTAAAAAATGTATGGAACAAAATTCGCGGAGTACAAACCGAAAGAGTGTCGTTACTGCTATTTCTGGTGTGGAAAGAATAAGCGTTGTTTCTTAGGTAAAGAAAACTGCTATTACGAAACGGTAGAAGAAGCTGCGGAAAAAAGTGAATGTGATGACTGTCCTTATGGTAGGCACTCGCCTTGTATTGGTTGGTGTATGAAAAAAGTCTTACGCAAAGGCGGTGATGACAAAAATGGCATTTGATTATTTCTACGGGCAACAGTCAGACCAATTTGCTTTTTACAGAATACCCAAGGTTTTATTTACTGATGAGCGATTTTGGAATGTGTCTACAGACGCAAAGCTGTTGTATGGAATGCTGCTTGATCGTATGAATTTATCAGCAAAAAACGGTTGGATTGATGAAGCTATGAGAGTGTTCATCATATTTACGAATGAAGAAATTCAAGAGGCATTGGATTGCAGAGATAAGAAAGCTACAAAGTTATTAAATGAACTTGAGCATAAATGCGAACTTATCGAAAGAAAGCGTCAGGGACTTGGAAAACCAAATATCATCTATGTGAAGAACTTTATATCTGCTTTGGAGAACTCTGTGGAAAGACGATTCTTGAATAGTCAAAATGACGATTCTGGAAAAGTCTTAAATACGGTTCAGGACTCGTCAAAAGTACGATGTAATAATACTGATATAAATAATACTGAGAAGAGTAATACTGACTTTCTTTTCTTTCCGGAAAATTCCGAAAAGACAATCGAAGAGATAGGAATGGATAATCCTTATGAAATCTATCTCAAAGAAAAATTGGAATATGATTCTTTAGTAATTCAGTATAAACATCATGTACAGATGTTAGATGAAATTTTTGAAATTATGGCAGACACATTAAGCAGTAATCGAAAAATAATTCGTATTGGTGGCGATGATAAGCCAGCAGAAATTGTCAAAAGCAGATTGATGAAATTAGAACATGAGCATATGCAATTTGTAATGGATTGTATCTTGGAAAACACTACAAAGATTAAAAACATTAGACAGTATATTCTTACAACCATTTACAATGCAACGCAGACTATCGACAGCTATTATACAACGCTTGTTAATCACGATTTATATGGAGATTAGGAAGGAGTGAAAAATTGAATGACAAGTAAACCGACAGTCATTGCTGTAGTCAACCAAAAAGGTGGTACGGGTAAAACCACCACTTGTGAGAATCTTGGAGTTGGAATTGCAAATACAGGTAAAAAGGTACTTCTCATAGACACAGACCCGCAAGCAAGTCTTACTATTAGTCTTGGCTACCCAAAACCGGATGACCTTTACCCTACACTTTCTACTTTGATGACAAAAGTAATGCAAGATGAGGATTTAAAACCCAAGGAAGGAGTATTGCACCACAAAGAAGGTGTGGATTTAATTCCGTCCAATATTGAATTATCGGGACTTGAAGTATCGCTTGTAAATGCTATGAGCAGAGAAACGATATTAAAGCAGTATCTTGATACGGTAAAGAAAGAATATGATTATGTACTTCTTGATTGTATGCCAAGTTTAGGTATGCTTACCATCAATGCACTTGCAGCAGCCGATAATGTTTTGATTCCTGTTCAGGCACAATATCTTCCGGCAAAGGGATTGGAGCAGCTACTTCAAACCATCAATAAAGTTCGTAAGCAAATCAATCCTAAATTAAAGATTGAGGGTATTTTGCTCACTATGGTAGATAGCAGAACCAATTATGCAAAGGATATTAGCAATCTTATAAGAGAAACCTATGGAGGAAAGCTCAAAGTCTTTCATGCAGATATTCCCCGTTCGGTTCGTGCAGAGGAAATCAGTGCCGAGGGCAAAAGTATTTTCGAGCATGATCCAAAAGGAAAAGTTGCAGAAGCATACAAGAAACTTACGAAGGAGGTGTTAGACAGTGGCGAGAAAAAACGCAAACATCAGCTTGACCAGTTACGATGATATTTTCACAACAGAAGAAAGTCGTACTGATAAAAAGCTTGAAAAGGTGCAGAACATTCCACTTAGCGAATTATACCCATTTAAAAATCACCCGTTTAGAGTAGTTGATGATGAATCAATGCTTAGAACTGTAGAGAGTGTTGCTCAGTACGGTGTACTTGCTCCGGCAATCGCAAGACCAAGAGAAGAAGGTGGATATGAATTGGTATCAGGTCACAGAAGACACCACGCTTCAGAGCTTGCAGGACTTGAAACAATGCCTGTTATCGTTAGAAATCTTGATGACGATGCCGCAGTAATTTTAATGGTGGATTCCAACCTTCAAAGAGAAACGATATTGCCAAGTGAAAGAGCTTTTGCTTATAAAATGAAGTATGAAGCGGTAAAAAGACAATGTGGTAGACCATCTAAAGAAAATGTGTCCCAAGTTGGGACACAAAAACGTTCAGACCAATTGTTAGCTGAACAAATGGGAGAAAGCAGAAATCAAATTCAAAGATTTATGCGTCTTACAGAGCTTATCCCCGAACTTCTAACAATGGTTGATGAAAAGAAAATATCGTTCAATCCGGCAGTTGAATTATCTTTCTTAAAACCGGAAGAACAAAGAGATTTCTTGAAGCGATGGATATGGAGCAGAATGTTCCGTCACTTTCACAGGCACAGCGTATCAAGAAATTAAGCCAAGATGGAAATTGCACAATAGAAACCATGCAAGAGATTATGGCTGAAGTAAAGAAATCTGAGCTTGATAAGGTAACACTTAAAAACGATGTGCTGAAAAAATATTTTCCAAAGTCATATACTCCAAAGCAAATGCAAGATACTATCATTAAGCTTTTGGAGGCATGGCAGAAAAAACGACAACATCAGATGGAGAGGTAAAAAGAAATGTTTAAAGAAGATAAAATGATTAAAGCGATTTGATGGATTTTAAATCTATATGATCCAAGCGATTATGACGCTTTTGACGAAGAAGAACTTGGCGGTGATTATGGATTATGTCTGCACGATGTAGTGATGGCTTTAAGAGATAAAGCGGAAACTGTATATCAATTTAAGGTGGATTCCAGCTTTGAAATGGGATTTAAGTACAGAAGCCCTGAATTATTTAATCAAAGAGCGATTCGTATTTATAAGGAAATTGAAAGCTCAACATTAGATAATGAAACGATTGCAAATTACAGTACGGAGCTTTGGTTTTTAGAAGATATGAGCTTTGCCGTTGTTCGCTGTGTATCCGTATCCCATGATGACGGTGTAACCTATGACAGCGAGTATCGAACAATCGTAAAGAAATTAGAAAAAAGAGAGGATTTATTCTTCCCACCGGAAGATTTAATTGAGGAATTAGAAGAAGCCTGTATTCCAATATGGGAAAGTGAAGCGATTATTTATGAACTTTAGAGTTTGTAAGTGGTCGCTTTTGTTATTTCAAAGAAACGGAGGTCGAATAACTTGAAAGAATATGATGTGAAGATTACCGAAACATTAGAAAAAACGGTAACGGTACAGGCTTCATCAAGAGCAGAAGCCGAAGAAAAGGTAAACGCAGCTTGGAGTAATTCAGAATATATCTTAGACAGTGAGGATTTTGTCGGTGTTGACTTTAAGACAGAACATGAACGCTCCTTAAATCTTAATAAGATTGATGTGCTTCTTGTAGAACCGGGACAGTATCCAAAACCTACTCAGATTGGTACAGAGCTTGAAGATTTGCAAGAAGCTGTCGGAGGCAGTATTGAAGTCACTTATCCCTTTGATGAAGAAGTGGGAATTATCTTAAATGAGGAAGGAAAGATTTTAGGACTTCCACTTAACAGAGCTATGCGTAGTGATGATGGTGAGGTGTATGACATATATGCCGGACCGTTTATTGTAGCCGGACTTACAGAAGATAATTTTGGATCACTGACACCGGAACAAATGAAGAAGTTTCCGAGATGTTTCATCAGCCGGAAATGTTTGTGAAGATGGGAAAAGGACTGATGGTACTGCCAATTCCAAAAGAATCCATCAAGCCAAAAGAAACGGAAAAAAGGATTGAACCGAAAATAAAGAAATCACCGGAACTTGGTGATATGTGAGGAGGAAAAATTATGGTTAGACCTTTAGCATTTATTACTGCTTCATGGAGCGATAACGCATACGAAGCGAAGGAAGAAGCTGCAAAATAAGGGGGACAATACGCAAGACAGATTTATGATGCTGGTTTTCCCCTATCTGTCCTAAACTTATCTATAACGATTTTCTAAAAGACAGTGTTCCAAAGGAATACAAAGATAAGCGTGACATGGCTTTGGAGCTTTTAAGAAGATGTAGGCTTGTAGTTGTGTGTGGAAGCGAAGTAGATGAACAGGTAAAAACAGACATTGCAATGGCTAAAAGATACCACATTGTCACAACTACTTTAGACGGCATTATGACGATTGAGGGCAAATGCAAAAAGAAAGAGTAATCCTTCCTTCTGTTTGAAAGGGGTGATGAATCATGCAGGAAGAAGTTGAAAACAGGTCGGTCAATTTAGCGGTAAGCACAAGTAAGCTCACAGCAAGAACATTGGCACGAGCATTTAATGCCTATTTACGACATCGAAAGGAGGTCAAATATCGTAAGGGCGTAAAAACACAAACAGAAAAAAGACAGTCGCAAGTTTGATGAAAGAAAGCAATCAGTTATCCAATATTGAAATATCGGATACAGATATTGTCGGATTTGAGAAATTTGCAAAGAAGCACCGTATTGATTATCAGATAAAGATGGACGATTCGGTATCGCCGCCTAAATATTTGGTTTTCTTTAAGGCTGAAAACGGTAAGGACATGACAAAAGCATTTAGAGAATATCTTACTTCTGTCATGCAGAAAGAAAAGAAGCCGAGTGTCCTAAAACAGTTAAATCAGATGAAAGAAAAGGTAAAGAGTATACCGAAAAAGGTCAGAAACAAAGACAAGGAGCAGAGCCTATGAAAATGACAGGAAAAGATGTAAAAAGACTGCTCCTACTCAATGTGCCATATATTCTAATCGCTTTATTTGCAACTAATCTTGGTGAAGCTTGGAGAATCGCAGAAGGAGTGAATAGCTCAGAAAAGATGTTGTCTTTTCTAACAGTATCACTCGCTTATTCATTTGAAAATCCACTTCCAAGTCTTTATCCATTTGATTTGTTAGTAGGTGTTGGTATTGGTGCTGCTATTCGCCTTGCGGTATATCTTAAAGGTAAAAACGCAAAAAGTATCGCCATAAAGTGGAGTATGGTTCAGCTCGTTGGGGTAATGCAAAAGACATAGAACCTTTTACAGCTCCAAAATTTGAAGATAACATCATACTCACGAAAACTGAAAGACTTATGATGAGTAACAGACCGAAAGACCCGAAGAACGCAAGAAATAAAAATGTATTGATTGTAGGTGGTTCCGGTTCCGGTAAGACAAGATTTTGGATTAAACCGAATCTGCTTCAAATGCACAGTTCCTATGTGGTAACTGATCCGAAAGGAAGTATTGTAGTCGAATGTGGCAATGCACTTCTTAAGAACAATTACCGTATTAAAATCTTCAATACTATCAATTTCAAGAAGTCTATGCATTACAATCCATTTGCATATATCCATTCTGAAAAGGATATTCTTAAGTTGGTAACGACACTTATTACCAACACAAAAGGCGATGGAAAAGCTGGAGATGAATTTTGGACGAAAGCAGAAATACTTCTCTATTGTGCTTTGATTGGATATATCCATTATGAAGCACCTGTGGAAGAACAGAACTTTTCAACGCTGATTGAATTTATCAATGCGATGGAAGTCAGAGAAGATGATGAAGATTTTCAAAATCCGGTGGACTTGATGTTTGAAGCATTGGAAAAAGCAAAGCCAAACCATTTGCAGTACGCCAATACAAAAAATTTAAGTTAGCGGCGGGCAAAACTTCCAAGTCGATTTTAATTTCATGTGGTGCAAGACTTGCTCCATTTGATATTGAAGAACTAAGAGACATTACAGCTTATGATGAACTTGAGTTAGATACACTTGGAGATAAGAAAACAGCGTTGTTCTTAATTATGTCGGATACAGACGGAACATTTAATTTCTTAATTTCTATGGTATACACTCAGCTATTTAATCTCCTTTGTGAAAAGGCAGATGATGAGTATGGTGGCAGACTTCCGGTTCATGTACGCTGTCTGATTGACGAAGCTGCAAATATCGGTCAGATTCCAAACCTTGAAAAGCTGGTTGCCACAATCCGAAGTCGTGAAATCTCCGCTTGTTTAGTATTGCAGGCACAAAGCCAATTAAAGGCAATCTACAAAGACAATGCAGATACGATTATCGGAAATATGGATTCAAGAGTGTTTCTTGGCGGTTCAGAGCCGACTACCTTAAAGGAACTTAATCAAGCTCTTGGAAAAGAAACGATTGATATGTATAACACATCAGACACTAGAGGTAACAGTCCTTCTTATGGTACGAACTATCAAAAATTAGGAAAAGATTTGATGAGTGTCGATGAGTTAGCGGTTCTTGATGGAGCAAAATGTATTTTACAATTAAGAGGTGTTCGTCCATTTCTATCAGACAAATATGAGTTGATGCAGCACCCGAACTACAAACTCACATCTGATTATGACAAGAAGAACACATTTCAGATTGAGGAGTATCTAAACAGAAAATTAAAACTGAATAAAGATGATGTCTATGAAGTCATAGACGCAGACAAAGAACTTTAAGCCTATCGCCTGAGAAAAATCAGGATAAAACGATAGGTTTATGCCCAAAAGCAGACGGCACAGACAAACTAACGTAGTTAACGAATAAAAACGAGAGGTCAAAGTGCCAAAGCGAGAGGCAAACACAAAAAAGAAAATTTCAATATTATGGAGGAACAAACTATGGGATTTTTTACAAGTGCAGTAGGCGTATTACAGACATTGGTTATCGCATTGGGAGCAGGTCTTGGAATCTGGGGAGCAATCAACTTGCTTGAAGGATATGGAAATGACAATCCGGGTGCAAAATCACAAGGTATGAAACAGTTGATGGCTGGTGGCGGAGTTGCCTTATCGGAACAACATTAGTGCCACTTCTTGCCGGTTTATTTTAATTTAGAGGAGGAAACGATTTATGGAATTTTTCGGTAGTGCAGTAACAGTATTACAGACATTAGTAGTCGCTCTTGGAGCAGGACTTGGTATTTGGGGAGCAATCAACTTGCTTGAAGGATACGGAAACGACAATCCGGGTGCAAAATCACAAGGAATGAAACAGCTTATGGCTGGCGGAGGTGTAGCTCTTATCGGTACAACATTAGTACCATTACTTGCAGGATTGTTCTAAATTTAAGAAATGGAGGTATAGCATTTGGATGGCATACTCGAACAGATAACAGATTGGCTCAAAGAAATGCTTGTGAGCGGAGTTATGGATAATCTGTCGGGGATGTTTGATTCAGTCAACCAACAGGTTGGCGATATTGCGGTACAAGTGGGAATGACTCCGGAAAGCTTTTCGCCCGGAGTCTTTTCCATGATTAGAAATGTATCGGAATCGGTCATTATCCCCATTGCTGGATTGATCCTTACGTTCATCGCCTGTTATGAGCTGATACAGATGATTATAGACCACAATAATCTCGCCAATTTTGAAACTTGGATATTTTTCAAGTGGATATTTAAAACATTCGTGGCGGTTATGTTGATAACCAACACATTCAATATTACGATGGCAATCTTTGATGTTGCACAGCACGTCATCAATGCCAGCGGAAGTCTAATATCGGGAGATACGGCAATAGATGCAAGTACCCTCGAAGCATTGGAAGAAACGCTGATGGAAATGGATTTGGGACCGCTTCTTGGCTTATATCTACAGTCCTTTATCGTACAGATAACCATGTCGATTCTATCAGTCCTTATTTTCGTCATTGTCTATGGAAGAATGATTGAAATCTATTTAATGACAAGTCTTGCTCCGATTCCACTTTCAACATTCGGAAACAAAGAGCAAAGCCAAACCGGACAGAATTATCTAAGGTCACTGTTTGCATTAGGTTTTCAAGGCTTCCTCATTATGATATGCGTCGGTATTTATGCGGTGCTTATCAATGAGATGGCACTTTCAGACGATGTGATTATGGCGATATGGGGCATTATGGGTTACACCGTACTTCTTTGCTTCACATTATTTAAGACAGGAACGCTGGCAAAAAGTATATTCCATGCTCATTAAAACAGGAGGTGAAACATTTGGCAGCATATATTCCGGTTCCTCGTGATTTGACACGAGTGAAATCAAAAGTATTTTTTAACTTAACGAAACGACAATTACTTTGTTTTGGGGCGGCAGCACTTATCGGAGTGCCTGTGTTCTTTCTTTTAAAGACAAGCGGCAATGTCAGTTTAGCGGTGCTTGGCATGATGATTGTCATGCTCCCGTTATTCTTTCTTGCTATGTATGAAAAGGACGGTTTGCCCCTTGAAGTGATTGCAAAGCACTTTATTGAAAGTAAATTTATTCGTCCAAAGGAAAGACCCTATCAGACGAATAACTACTATGCGTTGCTGATGCGTCAGTGTCAGCTAGAAAAGGAGGTCAACGAAATTGTTTTCAATTCTGAAAAAGAAAAAGCCAGAGGGAATCGTACTACCAAACACTCTGAGCAAAAAAGAAACAAAAACAAAATTAAAGAACTGATAAAGAAAGCAAAAAAAGATGATGGTGTTCCTCGTACCGCTCAACAGTCTATTCCCTATCAGCGAATGTTTCCCGATGGGATTTGCAGAGTAAGGGATAACTATTACACGAAAACGGTACAGTTTCAGGACATTAATTATCAGCTTGCTCAAAAAGAGGATAAGACAGCAATCTTTGAGGAATGGTGCAGTTTCTTAAATTTCTTTGACAGCTCGGTTCACTTTGAAATTTCTTTTATGAATATGAGTACGGACGCAGAGGATTTTGAGAAAAATGTCCGTATCCCACTTCAGAAAGATGAATTTAATCCGGTAAGAAATGAGTACAGTCAAATGCTGAAATCACAGCTTGTCCAAGGCAATAATGGACTTACCAAAACAAAATATCTTACCTTTGGTATCGAAGCTGAATCTATGCGACAGGCAAAGCCAAGGCTTGAGCATATTCAAACGGATTTGCTCAATAACTTTAGAAGGCTTGGTGTAGCTGCAAAGCTTCTTAATGGAAAAGAAAGATTACAGCTTATGCATTCCATCTTTCATATGGGAGATTTGGAGAAGTTTCAGTTTGATTGGAATTGGCTTGCACCGTCAGGCTTATCAACCAAGGATTTTATTGCACCGACTTCGTTCTCTTTTCATGGAAATAGGATTTTTCAGATTGGAGAGCTTTATGGTGCAATGTCTTATCTATTCATTACCGCACCGGAGCTTAGTGACCAGCTTTTAAAAGATTTTCTTGATATGGAGTCCTCGCAGATTGTAACCATGCACATTCAATCGGTGGATCAGACTTCGGCAATCAAGAAAGTAAAAAGAACCATCACAGAACTTGACCGTTCCAAGATTGAGGAACAGAAAAAAGCGGTTCGTTCAGGTTATGATATGGACATCATTCCATCAGACCTTGCCACTTACGGTAAGGACGCAAAGAAGCTATTAACGGAGCTTCAAAGCCAAAATGAGCGTATGTTTTTGGTAACATTCCTTGTGATGAATACAGGAAAAACGAAACAGGAGCTTGAAAACAATGTGTTTCAGGCAAGCTCTATCGCTCAAAAGCATAGCTGTAATTTAAGAAGGCTTGATTATCAACAAGAAAATGCACTGATGAGCAGTCTGCCGCTTGCCAATAATCTAATTGAGATTGAACGAGCCTTAACTACTTCAAGCACAGCAATCTTTGTTCCGTTTACCACGCAGGAGCTGTTCCAAAATGGAAAAGAAGCTTTGTACTATGGCTTAAATGCTCTTTCTAACAATCTCATTATGGTGGACAGAAAGAAATTAAAGAATCCAAACGGACTTATTTTAGGTACACCGGGTTCTGGTAAATCCTTTAGTGCAAAACGAGAAATTGCCAATGCATTTCTTGTAACAGATGATGATATTATTGTCTGTGATCCAGAGTCGGAGTACGCAGCATTGGTGCATAAGTTCAAAGGACAGGTAGTAAAAATCAGTCCTTCAAGCACCCATTTCATCAATCCGATGGACATCAATGCCAACTATTCTGAGGAAGATAATCCGGTAGCATTAAAGGCAGACTTTATTCTTTCTCTTTGTGAGCTGATTGTCGGTGGAAAGATGGATTACAGCCGATTGAAAAGACGGTAATAGATAGATGTGTTCATCATATCTATCAACGATATTTTGAAAATCCTGTTCCTGAGAATATGCCACTTTTAGAGGACTTGTATAACGCACTACTTGAACAGGAAGAAAAGGAAGCACATCATGTTGCGACGGCTCTTGAAATCTATGTCAAAGGTTCACTTAATCTCTTTAATCACAGAACCAATATCGACATCAATAACCGTCTTGTCTGCTATGACATCAAGGAACTTGGTAAACAGCTAAAGAAAATCGGTATGCTTGTTGTTCAAGACCAAGTATGGGGACGAGTTACCGCAAACCGTAATGCTGGAAAAGCAACACGCTACTATATGGACGAGTTCCATCTGCTTTTAAAAGAAGAACAGACAGCAGCTTATTCGGTAGAGATTTGGAAAAGATTCCGTAAATGGGGTGGTATTCCGACCGGTATCACGCAGAATGTTAAGGATCTGCTTTCAAGTAGAGAAGTTGAGAATATCTTTGAAAACTCTGATTTCATCTATATGCTCAATCAGGCTTCAGGCGATAGACAGATTTTAGCTTCTCAATTAAACATTTCCCCACATCAGCTCTCTTATGTTACTCATTCCGGTGAGGGCGAAGGACTTCTGTTTTATGGAAATGTTATCTTGCCATTTGTTGATCGATTCCCAACAGACCTTGAACTGTACCGTATCATGACTACTAAATTATCGGAGGTGTCTGCTGATGAAGAAAAAGACAACAAGGCTTAGATTCACAGATGAAGAATTGTCCGATGATAAAGTCATAAAATCGTATCATAAGGCTGAAAAATATGCGAATAAGTCGGATAAGGTAAAACGAAAGCTTCTTAGCGAAGAAGATAAGGTTACTATCCGTACTGAAAAGCTTCGTTTTGGAAAGGCAGAAATTGCAACTGAGGATATTAAAACTCCTTCAAAGGTAAAACGGGCTGTCAAAAGCGGTGCTGTGAATGCAGCCACTGCCACAGTTCGTAAAACGCTGGCTCAAAACGAAGATGAAAATACAGGTGTTGAATCTATCAGACAAGGTGAGCTTTTAACGGAATCTTCGGGCAGATATTTGGAACATTCCCATTACAGCAAGAAGATGAGAACTCAAAGCAAAGCTCAGAAGTTAGAAAGCAAAGCGGATAAAGCTAACATTGAAACGCTTTATCAAAGACAGAAAGCAGAAAATCCAAACACAGCAACCAATCCTTTTTCAAGATGGAAACAAAAGCAGAACATCAAGAAAGAATATGCAGCCGCAAAATCAGGAAAGAATACTGCGACAGGCACAAAAGCTACAGCAGATGGAGCAAAGAAAGCAGGAAGCACTTCAAAGAAGATGGCAGATAAGGTGATTGATTATGCAAAAAGTCATTCTCATGCGATTCTGTTTATCTTAGCAGGAGGACTACTACTAATGATTATAACAAGTGCTTTATCTTCTTGTTCTGTGATGTTTCAAAGTGGTTCTAATGTAATTCTTGGTACTTCCTATACTGCAACAGATGAGGATATTATAGGTGCAAACGATGACTACAAAGCTTTGGAAGCTTCACTTCAAAGGAAAATCAATAACATCGAAAGCACGAATCTCGGATATGATGAGTACAAGTACCATCTTGATGAAATTAACCATAATCCTTATGAGCTGACATCTTATCTGACAGTAAAATTTGAGGATTATACAAGAGCAGAAGTCCAAGGCACAATAAGAGAATTGTTCAATAAACAATATGACCTAAGCCTAAGAGAAGAAATTCAGATTAAAACTCGAACAGAAACGAGGACAGGCACAAGAACGGTTACAGACCCCGACACAGGCGAAACCACAACAGAAACCTATGAATATGATGTGGAAGTGGAATATGAGTACCGTATTCTTCATGTAACCTTAAAAAACAAAGGACTTGGAGCGGTTATTTCCGGTATGGGAATGAGTGAAGATGAAATGGAGCGATATGCGGTGTTATTACAGACACAAGGCAATCGCTCTTATTTATTTGAAGATGACATCTATGCAAATCCCGGCGGAGAATATACCGACTACGATATTCCAGGCGAAGCATTAACAGATGAGAGATTTGCGAGAATGATTCGTGAAGCTGAAAAGTATCTTGGTTATCCCTATGTTTGGGGTGGTTCTTCACCATCAACCAGCTTTGACTGTTCAGGATTTGTTTCGTGGGTTATCAATAACTGTGGAAATGGGTGGAGTGTTGGACGATTAACAGCAAATGGACTTATGAATATATGCGACATCATTCCAAAGAGTGAAGCGAAACCGGGAGATTTAATCTTCTTTCAAGGCACTTATGATACAAGTGGTGCAAGCCATGTAGGAATCTATGTAGGTAACGGAATGATGATCCATTGCGGAAATCCAATTTCTTACGCTTCTATTGAAGTACCTTATTGGCAGCAACACTTTTATTGCTTTGGAAGATTGTAGAAAGGAGCATTTTATGGCAAGTAAATTAGATAAAATCGGAGCTGACCTTAAGAAAGCTATACAGAAGCGAGATGAATGGGACGCTCGTGCAAAAGAATTAGAAAAGAAATATCGTGAAACCGAAAATGCATGATTCATGACATGGTTCACGCAGCAAACATTACACCGGAGCAGCTTGCAGAACTTATTAAAAAAGCTTCTGTATCTGTACCGAATCCTATGAATGAATTTAATGGAAACGATGAGGAGGAAACAAGAGATGACAATTAAGAAAAGATGGCTATTGCCATGCCTTACAGTAGCATTATGTACTCTGTTTATTATGCCGACTACAGCGTATGCAAGCGGTGGCGAAGAAGCACCAAAGGCAAGCGTAACAGAAGAAAAGCCAAAGGAAGAAAAAGAAGTTGAAAAAGACACAACGGGTCCGGCTCTTACACCCGAAGGAAATCTTACTTTGGTTGACGATGTAGGTCATACTTCTACCAAGGGCAAACAGTTTGTAACGCTGGTATCTAAAAACGGAAACTATTTCTATCTGATTATTGATAGAGATGATAAAGGTAACAGCACAGTTCACTTCTTAAATCAAGTTGATGAAATGGACTTGATGGCACTGATGAATGAAGAAGACGCAGAAAAGCTAAAGGCAGAAATTGCCGAGAAAGAAGAAGCAAGTAAACCGAAAGAAGAAACAACTGTGAAAGAAGAACCGCCGGTTGTAGAGGAAAAGGAAGAAAAGCCTGTGAATCTACTTCCGTTTGTAGTGGTTGTGATTGTACTTGCCGGTGGTGGAATCTTCGCTTTTATCAAATTTAAAGACAAGAAAAAGAAAGAAGAAACAAAACCTGATCCAGACGCTAATTACAACGAAGATGATTATGACGAGGAAGAAGATGAGGGTTATGACATCTTTGAGCTTGAAGATGATGAAGAAGTAACTGAGGACGAAGAAGAACAACAGTAAAAAAAGGCAGCCCTTTGGCTGCCGATACATAAAAAAATATTTAATGCTACATTTTATGTTGACTTAATGCTACATAATAAGTAAAATGTAGTAAAAGGAGGTGCAACATGAAAGTATATACAGTTCAGCAGATTTCTAAATTATTAAAAACTAACCCCGAAACAGTTCGTAGGTGGATTCGTTCGGGAAAACTATCAGCTGTACAAGATTCAAGAAAAGGTGGGAATCTGGTGTCGGAAGAAGCTTTAAAAAGTTTTATGTATGCGACTCCTAAGTATGCAGGACTTGTAGCAACTATTTTTGCACCAGCAGCTTTGGCTTTACCTATTGCTATGGGAGGTTTAGTAGGGTCGATATTATCAGCAGTATATGGTCAAAAGAAGCCTAAAATTTCATCTAAACATATAGAAAAATATTTAAAAGATGAAATAAATAGATTAGAAGGTTCTATTGCACAGAAAAAAGCAACAATAAGCCAATTACAAATAGAATTATCAACAGACGAAAAGCAACTTAGTGATTTAAAAGAAGCATTAGATACTGTCGATCTACAAAAAATCGCTGATTCAGTAAATGAAACTTTGGAAAAAGGCAAAGATTGATAAATTAAACAAGATTGTCTAAGGAGGAATCAAAATATGAACGAGAAGACTGATATCATACAATCCAATACAAGTAAGGTAATTGAAGCGAAGGAAAACTCAAATAATTCTGTTGAAAAGGTGGATTTTGGAAGTAAAAGTAAAATCTTAAGAGTAACTTCAAAGACGCAAGGAATAGATATTGACAGTCTTCTGGCAAAGCTAGTGCAATATGCAAATATTACAGATGCTTTATCTCATGTAGAAAAAACTGTGGAATACGTTGTTCAAATACCTTTGAAACATACAGAAGCTTTTGCAGCAAATGAATTGTTCTTGAATCAGAATTCAAAAACAGGAGTTATGTGGCCTACGCTTTATAAATATTTAGATAACGGGAAAAGACAATTTGTTGATAACTTGCCAATAAAACAAGAAGAAATCTTTAGAGGAAATCCTTTTGAAACCATTGCTTCAAGTTATCATAATCTATATATTCAAAACCAAATAAACGATTTGTCTGAACTAATGAATCGTACATATCATGCGGTTGAAAGAATCGAAAAAGGTCAGATGGATGACAGAATCGGTTTTCTTATGGCAGGAAGGGATCAGATTATTTATGCTTTAAATCCTGAATATGAAGGTAGAAACATAGCTATTGAAAGTGGGAGAAGTAATTTGCTTATCGCTCAGGGGCAATTATTTCAAACTTTAAAACGTAGAGTTGAGGGATTTGAAGCAATTCCTAAAAGTTGTGCTTATCGTTTTGCAAATGAATTAAAACATTCAGGATATTTAAGAGAAAAAGACCAAGATTTTTCAGATATTCAAGAATACTTCTCGCTTTATTTACAAGCAACGGAAATGATAGCTGCATCTTATGTGATTGTTAATCAACCGGAAATAGCAAAGCAAGTATTCGATAAAGCGATGGATGATATGAAACAAGTGGACTTCACCAATTTAAAAACTATTGACTTTGTGCATGGCAATAATGAAGAAATGTTATATCACAATGCTGTGGAATATATAGATACTGAAAAAGATATATGTACAGAAGATGCCAAGGCTTATGATTTAATTGAACTTAGGGTAAGTGGTGAAAAATTAAAGGAGGTATTTGAAAATGGCAACCAAAAAAAGATTTCAGAAACAAGAACTGAATAGTAACGACTATGAAAAAACTGAAACAGGTGCAAAATTAGTAAAAAACGGAAATGAAAATAACGGGCACTCTGTCATTGGCTTTTATTACAATAAAAAAATATGGACCTGAGTTTGCAAGGGGTCTCAAAAGAGTAATTAAGAAATAGACTAATTGAAATTTTATGGAGGTAACTATGGCTTTTGATTTTAAGAAAGAATACAAAGAATTTTATATGCCGAAGAACAAACCGCAGATTGTAACAGTTCCAAAGGCTAACTATATTGCAGTAAGAGGTAAAGGCAATCCTAATGAGGAAGGTGGAGCATATCAACAAGCTATCAGTGTGTTATATGCAATCGCTTATACTCTGAAAATGAGTTATAAGACAGATTATAAAATCGAAGGTTTTTTTGAATATGTTGTTCCACCTCTTGAGGGGTTTTGGTGGCAAGACGATGTTAAAGGAGTCGATTATTCTAATAAAGATTCCTTCTGCTGGATTTCTGTTATTCGATTGCCTGATTTTGTTACAAAGAAAGATTTTGCTTGGGCAGTAGAAACAGCAACTAAAAAGAAAAGTTGGATTGTTCAGTAGCAGAGTTCCTGACAGTCGATGAGGGATTATGTGTTCAGATTATGCACGTAGGACCATTTGATGATGAACCAGCTACCGTTGCTTTAATGGATGAATACTTAGAGAAAAATGGTTATTTCAATGATTTGAATGGAAACAGACTACACCATGAAATCTACTTATCCGATGCAAGAAAGGTAGCTCCTGAAAAATGGAAAACGGTAATCAGACACCCTATTAAGAGAGCTTGACAACTTCCTGTTTGTAGAGATGTTAATTTGCGTTGCTTGAGGCAACGGCTAACGAGGGTATATAGTAGCTGTGAAAGGAGGTTTTCATAATGCTAAATGAAAACATAAAGACAATTAGAAAATCAAGAGGACTTTCACAGGACGAACTTGCTATCAAATTAAATATGGTTCGTCAAACTGTATCAAAGTGGGAACGAGGATTATCGGTTCCCGATTCAGAGATGTTAATATCATTATCTGAAACATTAGAAACACCCGTTAGTACACTATTAGGAGAGAGCATTGCTGAGCCTGAAGTTGATGATTTAAAAGTGATTTCAGAAAAGCTTGAGGTTCTTAATCTTCAATTCGCACAAAGAAAAGAATCCAGAAGAAAATTTATACATTGTTTTTGATTCTGATGTGCCTTGCAATAGTTGCTGTATTTGTAGGATTGTTAATGATAAATGGTTCATATTTGAATTGGGACTATAATAATCCGGAGTTAGCGACAGCAGGAGTTATATTGCATGGATTTGAATGGATTTTTGTTAGAATTTCCCCATTACTTTTGATAGGACTAATTATTGGAATTATCTTTACAAGAAAAAAATCAGAATAGTAAGGAAAATGATATTCCTATTTGACGAACAAGTGAATAACTATTACATAGCAGTCTTGTACAAAGTGTATGAGGCTGCTTTTATATTTTTCCCTAAAACGAAAGGAGACGAGAACAATGAAACTAGTATTAGCGGAAAAACCATCGGTTGCTAAAAGTATCGCAAAAGTTATCGGTGCAACAAAACGCTGCGACGGTTATCTTGAAGGTAATGGATATGTTGTAAGCTGGTGCGTCGGTCATCTTGTAGAACTTGCAAATCCCGAAGAATACGATGAAAAGTATGGCAAGTGGAAATATGAGGACTTACCGATTCTACCCGAAAGATGGAAGTATGAAGTATCAGCTTCTACAAGAAAACAGTTTGGTATTTTAAAGAAACTGATGAAACGAGATGATGTAGAAGTCTTGTCTGTGCAACAGACGCAGGACGAGAGGGAGAACTTATTTTCCGTCTTGTATATCATCAATGCGGATGTAGGAAACCATTTGAAAGACTTTGGATTTCATCTATGGAAGACAGTGCTATTAAAAAAGGATTTGAAAACTTAGAGCCATCAAGTAAATATGATTCGTTATACGAAGCAGCCCTTTGTCGAGAGCGAGCCGATTGGATTGTCGGTATCAATGCTACTCGACTTTTTTCTTGCCTATATAACCAAACATTAAATGTCGGCAGAGTGATGACACCTACGCTTGCAATGTCGGTTATGCGAGAAGCTTCTATCTCAGCTTTCAAAGAAGAACCATTCTATACAGTTGTATTAGGTTTCAAAGATTTCTCTGCACAAAGCCAGCGTTTTCAAGGGTTTGAAGATGCAAAAGCGTTACAAAGTGCTTGTGAGAGTATTCGTAAATCCACAGTTACAAAAGCAGAAAAGAAGGAGAAAAAGGAGAATGCTCCGGCACTTATGATTTGACGAGCTTGCAAAGAGATTCCAATAGAATCTTAGGTTTTACGGCACAGCAGACCCTTGATTATACCCAAAGCCTTTATGAAAAGAAGCTTGTCACCTATCCCCGTACCGACAGCAAATATCTAACGGAAGATATGGCAGAAATGATACCGGATTTAATTGCTGAAATTGAAACAGTATTTCAAAAGAAAGTGCCAAGTAATGCAAAGGTCATGCAAGTCATAAACGGTAAAAAAGTATCCGATCATCATGCCATTATCCCAACAAAGGAAGTTAAGAAGTTTAATTTAGAAGAACTACCTAAAGGTGAAAAGGCTGTACTTGAACTGATTGCTACAAGGCTTTTTGTAAGTGTAAGTGAAGCTTATCGTTATGAAGAAACAGCGATAGAACTAATGTGTGGCGATTCAGTATTTAAGACTAAAGGAAAAACAGTGCTTGAAAATGGTTGGAAAGCACTTGTGGCAAGTGATAAGGAAACTAAAGAAGAAAGTGGGAAACTTCCTGTTCTTTCTGTGGGTGATGAATTGACAGTTGGTAATGTTTCTACCAAAGAAGGTAAGACCTCTCCCCCACGCTCATTTACGGAAGATACGCTATTACAAGCTATGGAAAATGCCACAGCAGATGAAATGCCGAAAGAAGCTGAGCGAAAAGGGATTGGCACACCGGCTACTCGTGCGGGAATAATTGAAAAGCTGGTACAAAAAGGATATTTGAAGCGAAGCGGTAATAATAAGGTGAAAAACCTAATTCCAACAGATAAAGGAGTTGCCTTAATAACTGTTATGCCGGAGCAGATTCAATCTCCGACTATGACAGCCGATTGGGAAGAAAAACTATTGAAGATTGAGCATAAGGAATACCCATCGCAGTCTTTTATGAATGAGATTGAAACGATGGTACAGGAATTAGTAAAGACTTATGAAGTTGTGAAAGGAGCAGAAGTAATTATGCCTAAGAATTATAAGGTAATTGGACATTGCCCTCATTGTGGTAATGAAGTAGTAGAAAGAGAAAAAGGTTGGTTTTGCAGTAACAGACAGTGTCGATTTGTACTTTGGAAAGATAATGCTTTCTTTAACCATATCGGTAAAAAGCTTACAGAATATACCGTAGATAAACTTCTTCGTGATGGCAGAGCCAAGCTTAAAGATTGTAAATCCAAGAAAACCGGAAAGAGCTATAACGCAGATGTAGTGCTTGGTACGGAAGCAGATGGAAAAGCAAAATTCCATTTGGAGTTTGATACAGGAGGCAAGAGATAAATTATGAGTAAAGAGATTCGTTTTATTAACAGCAGCTACGATGATCTGTTTCGCATTCCTGACGGTGGAACGATTCAGATTGAGTTTCCAAAAGAAACGGTCATTAAGCCATGCAAATATGTAGATGATTATCATACAAAAATCGGAAGTGAAATCTTTCATATCTGTCAGTTTGCAGAAATGATGGAGCGTGTGGGTGCAAAGTATTCCAAAGAGCCTGAGATTATGGAAGAACAGTCAGCTTGGCAAGTAGGAAGAAATCACTTTCTTGCACTCCAGACTTGTGATGATGGGTGGGATTACACTTTGTATGATAAAAACTTCAATGAAATTGATGGCGGTCAACTTGATATGCCTGAGCTTTCTATGATTGAGGCAAGAAAAGAGATTCTTTCAGATTTTAAGCTGGATAAGAAAGATTTGATTACAGTCGATTATGATGAACTGTTAGAAAAAGTAGAAGCAATCGAGGAAAAGAGGATTCCCTCGGTCTTAGAAAAACTAAATAGCCACAAGATGAACCTATCCGACAGTAAGAAAATGCTGCCGGATATTTTTGAAGAAAGATAGGTGAATGTAAATGAAAATCGAAAAATGGGATGAAATCAATGGAAGCGGAACACATGAGGCAGATTAGAAGCCTTCTTGGAATCCGCCAATGACAGTTATGCTATCTTGCAGCTAAAAAGAACCGATGAAACAGCAGCAGAAAGATTTGCTTCAAGAAAAGAGCTTGATAGCCTTGGCATTGAGCCATGCTTTGACCATTATGAAGTGGTATATATCGCACCACTTGAAAATACTGACAATCAGGCAGTTTTGCTTGAAAGTTTGTATGAGAAATTCAATCTATATCACCCGGAAAGCTTTCGAGGACACAGTTTATCGGTCAGTGACATTGTGGCGTTAAAGCAGCATGATGTGGTAACTTGCCATTATGTAGATTCAGTAGGTTTTACAGAACTTCCAAAGTTTTTAAAAACCGGAAAACTATTTAAAAAATGCAGAGATGGCAATGGAAGATGATTATGGAATGATTGACGGTGTTATTAACAACGGAAAAGCTTCAGTGCTTGAAAAGTTGAAAGAGCCACCCGTTGTAGGTGCAATCGCAAAATCAGCCAAGTGCCACTCAGAAAGAGAGTTGGAGTAATGGATTTCACACATGATGAAAAAATGTTATTGATGATTTACGGGCAGGACACCAAGGAAAAAACGATTAAAGAATTAAATACGATGAAAGCACAGCTTGCTTTTGATGAAATGGAACTAAAGACAATGACAGAAGCCTTAATCAAAAAGCTTCAAAAGATTTCTGAATCGCAGTACAGTGAGCTTTGCTTTTATCCTCAAATTTGACGAATTGGAGGTTAGAAAATGAACGAAAAAGAAAAATATTATGCCCATGTCGCAACTAAGACAATTCATGAGATTACAAAGTCTATGGATTTATGGACATCATTTCTTTCTACTATGGGAAGAAACTATGATTTTTCTTATCCTGAGCAGGTCATGATCCATGCACAAAGACCGAATGCAACGCTCTGTAAAGAATTTGACGCATGGAAAGATGAGAAGCTTCGCTATGTAAAGCGAGGTTCAAAAGGTATTGCCCTTTTTGTAACGAATACGGAAAAGCCTTATCTTCGTTATGTATTTGATGTAGCTGATACAGGCGAAAGAAGAAATTCTTTAGAGCTTAATGAACTTTGGAAGATTGAGGATAGACACAGAAAACCGATACAGTCTGCTTTTGAAAAAGCATTTGGAGTACAAGCCAAAGGCACAATGGAAATGCAGTTTGAAGAAGTTGCTGAAGCTCTTGCAAAAGATTATTGGGATGACAATAAATCCGAGTTTATTGACATCGTTGCAGATTCATTTCTTGAAGAGTATGATGAATTTAACATCGAAGTGGCATTTAAAAAGGCGGTATCAATCAGTGCCACTTACGCACTATATTCCAGATGTGTAGATGTTCCCGAAGTGTATTTTGAACAAGATGATTTCTTAAATATTTTTGAGTTTAACACAAGGAAAACCATCAATGCCCTTGGTACAGCAGTCAACAGCGTAACAAAAGAGATATTTAAAGAAATTGAGAGAACGGTATTTGAAGTAGAAAAAGCATAAAAAGCGAAAGGAGCAATAGTTATGATGACAGAGATGAATTATTTGAAAGCGGGAGAATATTTGATTCCGGACATTCAACTTCAGAACAGCGAAGCGAAACCTCTAGGGAAGTATGGGAACATGAGGAAAACATTCCTTCAGCAGCACAAGCCGATGACTTACGACGATATGATTCTGAGCGAAACATTGTTTCCACACCTTTGGGAAGTACAGGAGACAGCAACGAAGCGAATCGAACTTCTGATGAAGCAATTATTAGAGAAGAATCCGGCACCGGACAAGAAAACACAGCAGATGTTGTGGGTGCAGCATATGAACAGCCTAAAAGCACAGGCAGAAGAAATCGTACTGACGGAGCTGGTGTACAATTAACCTTAGACTTATTCCTTAGTCAAGATGAACAGATAAAATTTATAGATGAAGCGGAGAACGAAGTAAAAACGTCCTTCGCTTTTTCTTTTGAGCAAAATGAAACAGACTTGTTCTTACAACTTGGAAGTAATACTGACAATGCCCGAATGATGGTTGCTACAGAATTTATGAAGCAGAAATTGACAGAAGAAATCATTCCAACCTTAAAGGAAATATATCATGGTGGTTATGGTGTTCAGACCGATAAAAGAAGCATTTCTGCATGGTATGGTGACGATGGTATTTTCTTTGCAAAAGGCAATACAGCAAGAGATAACACTCATGCTCAGTTTATGCCTTGGGAAGATGTAGCAAAGCGAATCGGTGAGCTTTTGGAAGAAGGTAAGTTTGCAACCAATGTAGAGCTTATGGAAGCACCAACACATGAAAGAAAAGAGCTTTCTGCAAAGCTTTGGTATCTCTATCACGATTTATGTGATGAGATTAAACGAGAAGATGTATTCCCGTCTTTAGCAGATATTAAAGGCAATGGTTTTCCAAGTGAAACACAGTCACTTGCTGAAAAATTAAGTGATAAAGATTTTTGCTCGAATTTAGAAAAAGAATTTCAAGTCTTTAAGATGATGTATGAGGTGGACAGAAACGTCCTTCGTTTCCACTATCATAAGATAGACAAAATCGAAAAGGCACTTACTGAGCTGAATCTTCCACGCAAGGAATTTGATACGGAAATGTTTGCTTTGCCGGAAGTGAAATCCTTTATAACTGATGATGAAATCAATCAGGATCTTGCAAGAGGAAGTAGTTTTTCTGAGGGAAAGAAAAGAATCTTTAATTACTTTGAGCAGCACCAAGCAACAAAAGATAGAGCGGATTTTCTTAAAGGCGAGTATGGTACAGGAGGTCATTCTCATGCACTTTCCGGTGCAACAGCAAGCGGTCAAAATCACGATGCAAAAGGAATTATCTATGATAAAGCTGGTTGTGAAAAGGTCAAATTAAATTGGACACAGGTTGCTAATCGTATTGATAGACTAATTGATAAGGGACTGTATTATACAGCTCCAGAGCCGAAAAAAGAGGAAGAAATCGCCCCTAAAATTGACAGTTTAGAGAGTGATGTTCATACTGAGCAAGAAGAAGTTATTGAAGCTATCTCCGATGCAGAAGCAGAAGAAATCGTTGAAGCTGATGATAGTGAATCAGTGGTTGAGATTGAAGCAACTGAAATCATAGAAGAAGCCGATAGTATTGATGAGTCTACTACAGAGATTGAGGAAAGCAAGGCAAAATATCAAGCCGGACAAAAAGTATATCTTGACGGTACAGAGTTTGAGATTACAGAAGTCAGAGAACATGAAGTGCAGCTTCGTGATCCGACGCTTTACTATCCAATCTTCAGAGTGGAAAGTATGGCAAACTTTGAAAGACTTCTCTCAGAGGATTCCCGCAATGCTAAGCTTCAAGAAGAAAAAGAGATTCCGGCAGTTAATTTTACAATTACCGATGAACATCTTGGTGAAGGAGGTGCAAAACAAAAATATGCCAACAATGTAGCTGCTATTCGTATGCTTTTTACTTTGGAAGAAGAAAATCGCAATGCCACTTCCGAAGAACAGGAAATCTTGTCGAAATATGTCGGCTGGGGTGGACTTTCCGAAGCATTTGATGTGAATAAACAAAATTGGTCAAAGGAGTATTTAGAGCTTAAATCCTTGCTTCCTGAACGTGAATATGAGATGGCAAGAGCTTCTACACTAAATGCCCACTATACAAGTCCTATTGTCATTCGTGCTATGTATGACGCAGTTACGCAGATGGGATTTAAGACGGGAAATATCTTAGAACCGTCAATGGGTGTTGGGAATTTCTTTGGACTTATGCCCGAAGAAATGCGTGGCAGTAAGCTTTATGGAATTGAGCTTGATTCTATCAGCGGAAGAATTGCAAAGAAGCTTTATCCTAATGCAGATATTACCGTAGCAGGCTTTGAAACAACAGACAGACGAGATTTCTTCGATTTGTCAGTCGGTAACGTGCCATTCGGAAATTACAAAGTCAGCGATAAACCTTATGATAAACTCGGCTTTTCCATTCACAACTATTTCTTTGCCAAAGCCTTAGATCAAGTGCGTCCCGGTGGTGTGGTTGCCTTTGTTACAAGCAGATACACGATGGATCAACAGACTCCAGATGTTAGAAGTATCTTGCACAAAGAGCTGAACTTTTAGGAGCAATCAGACTTCCGAACAATGCTTTTAAAGCCAATGCCGGAACAGATGTTGTGTCTGATATTATCTTCTTGCAGAAGCGTGAACACCCCATTGATATTGAACCGGATTGGGTGCATTTAGGACAGACTGAGGACGGATTTGCTATTAACAGCTACTTTGTAGACAATCCTCAAATGGTTCTTGGAGAGCTTACAAGCCATTCCACACAGTATGGTAAGGAAGAATGTACTGTAACTTCAAAAGAAGGTGTTGACCTTTCTGAGCAGCTACAGGAAGCTATCAAGAACATCAAAGGCGAATATGTTGAAGCTGAAATCACAGAGCAAAATATTGTAGGAGAACTTAAAACAATACCTGCTAATCCTGATGTAAAGAACTTCTCTTTTGCAGTAGTCGATGATGAAGTCTATTTCAGAGAAAACTCTATTATGAGGCTTTGCGACCACAATGAAACAGCCAAAGGCAGAATTAAAGGTATGGTAGAGCTTCGTCAGACTGTAAATGAACTGATTGACTATCAGCTTAATGATTATCCTGATGAAAGTATCAAAGAAAAGCAACAGCAGTTAAATGAGCTTTATGATGACTTCACAGCTAAATATGGACTTTTAAATTCAAGAGCCAACTCTTTAGCATTCTCGGAAGATTCTTCTTACTATCTGCTTTGCTCTCTTGAAAACATTGATGAAAACGGAGAACTTGAAAGTAAAGCGGATATGTTTACCAAAAGAACAATCCGACCGGAAGTCAATATTACAAGTGTAGATACGCCAAGTGAAGCACTTGCCATTTCTATTGGCGAGCGTGGGATGGTGGATTTGCCATATATGGCAGAGCTTTTAGGTACTCCTAACAACTTTGACACGATTACCAGCGAGCTTCATGGCATTATCTTCAAAGACCCAATGGGTCCTGATGATATGGATAAAGGCTGGCATACAGCAGATGATTATTTATCCGGCAATGTACGAGATAAGCTTAGAATTGCCCGTTTAGCGGTGCAAAATGACGAAAGATACCGTATCAATGTACAGGCTCTTGAAAAGGCACAACCGAAGGATTTGGACGCTTCTGAAATTGATGTTCGTATTGGTGCAACATGGATTGACCCAAAATATATTCAACAGTTTATGGAAGAAACCTTTGAAACACCGTTCTATCTTAGAAGAAGCATTGAAGTAAAATATTCTCCACTTACCGCTGAATGGCAGATTAAAGGAAAGAGTTCTCCGGGCAGACACGATGTAAATGCTTATGTCACCTATGGAACAGACCGAGCCAATGCTTATCGTATCTTGGAAGATTCGCTAAATCTAAAAGATATTCGTATTTATGACACCATTGAAGAACCGGATGGAAAGCAAAAGCGAGTTTTGAATAAAAAAGAAACTACGCTGGCACAGCAAAAACAACAGGCAATTAAAGACGCATTTACTTCTTGGATTTGGAAAGACCCGAACCGTAGACAAGTCTTAGTAGAGAAATACAATGAAATGTTTAACTCTACCGACCTCGTGAATTTGATGGAAGCCATATCCGTTTTGGTGGTATGAATCCTGATATTAAATTAAGAGAACATCAAAAGAACGCTATTGCCCATGTGCTTTATGGTGGGAATACGCTACTTGCACACGAAGTTGGTGCGGGCAAAACTTTTGAAATGGCTGCTTCTGCGATGGAAGCAAAAAGGCTTGGCTTATGCCAAAAATCACTATTTGTAGTGCCGAACCATTTGACATTACAATGGGCGAATGAATTTTTAAGATTGTATCCAAGTGCAAAGCTTTTGGTGGCAAGTAAGAAAGATTTTGAAACAGCCAACCGTAAGAAGTTTTGTGCAAGAATTGCCACAGGCGATTATGATGCAGTTATTATCGGTCATTCTCAGTTTGAGCGTATCCCTATTTCAGCAGAAAGACAGGAAAAACTTTTAAGAGAACAGATTGATGACATTGAAAATGCTCTGAATGAAATGAAGTATCAGCGAGGCGAAAACTTCTCTATCAAGCAGATGGAGAAAACAAGAAAGTCATTGCAGACAAGACTCGATAAGCTTCTTGCGAGTGACAGAAAAGATGATGTTATTACTTTTGAACAGCTTGGTGTAGATCGTTTGTTTGTAGATGAGAGTCATGGTTTTAAAAACTTGTTCCTGTATACGAAAATGAGAAATGTTGCAGGACTATCTACTTCGGAAGCTCAGAAATCTTCAGATATGTTTATGAAGTGCCGATATATGGACGAGCTGACAGGTGGGAAAGGAGTTGTCTTTGCAACAGGAACTCCCGTAAGTAACTCAATGACAGAGCTTTATACTGTGATGAGATATTTGCAGTATGGCACTTTGCAGCAGAAGAATTTAACCCACTTCGACTGTTGGGCTTCCACATTTGGTGAGACAGCAACAGCCATAGAATTAGCTCCCGAAGGTACAGGGTATCGTGCGAGAACGAGATTTGCCAAGTTCTTTAATCTTCCTGAACTGATGAATATGTTCAAGGAAGTGGCAGATATTAAAACATCTGACCAATTAAATCTTCCTGTACCCGAAGCAAAATTTGAAACGGTAGTGGTACAGCCATCAGAGATTCAAAAAGAAATGGTGGCTTCATTATCGGAAAGAGCTGCGGAAGTGCATAGCGGTTCGGTAGACCCATCGGTAGATAATATGCTGAAAATCACATCAGATGGTAGAAAAATCGGTTTAGACCAAAGGCTGATGAATCCATTACTTCCAGATGACCCAAACAGTAAGCTCAATGCCTGTGTAAACAATGTTTTTGATATATGGGACAAAGGAACAGATAAAAAGCTCACACAGCTCGTTTTTTGCGACTTATCGACACCGAAAAAGGACAGTACCTTTAATGTCTACGATGATATTAAAGCAAAACTTATTACAAGAGGTGTTCCTGAAAATGAGATTGCTTTTATCCATGACGCAGATTCTGAAGCAAAGAAAAAAGAGCTTTTCTCAAAAGTTCGCACAGGACAAGTTAGAGTTCTTCTTGGAAGTACGCAGAAGATGGGTGCAGGGACAAACGTGCAAGACAAACTTGTTGCCGTTCATCATTTAGATGTTGGTTGGCGTCCGTCAGATATGACACAAAGAAACGGTCGTATCATTCGCCAAGGCAATCAAAACAAAGAAGTACAAGTCTATCAGTATGTAACGGAAGGAACATTCGATGCATATTTGTATCAGACTTTGGAGAATAAGCAGAAGTTTATTTCTCAGATTATGACGAGTAAATCCCCTGTTCGTTCTTGTGATGATGTTGATGAGCAAGCACTCTCTTATGCAGAAATCAAAGCTTTATGTGCCGGTAATCCGATGATAAAAGAAAAGATGGATTTAGATATTGATGTGGCAAGGCTGAAAGTATTAAAAGCAGACCATCAAAGTAAAGTGTACCGCTTAGAAGACCAGCTTCTAAAATATTTTCCGGCTGAAATTGAAAAATATCAAAGTTTCATTAAAGGTTTTGAAAAAGATATTGAAGTGGTAGAACAACATCCACTACCAAAAGAAGATTTTGTTGGTATCACAGTCGGTACAAAACACTTACTGATAAGGAACTTGCCGGAGAAGCAATTCTTGCAACTTGTAAGAATTTCAAAGGTACAGAGCCGATGAATATTGGTGAGTATCGAGGATTTAAGATGGAGCTTGATTATGACAGCTTCAATCAAGAATATCAGCTTACACTCAAAGGAAATATGAGCCATAGGTTGACGCTTGGAACAGATCCACGAGGAAATCTTATCAGGATGGACAATGCACTTTCAGGTATTCCCAATCGATTAGAAAAGTCAAAAACACAGCTTGATAATCTCTACAATCAACAGGAAGCTGCCAAAGCGGAAGTGAAAAAACCTTTCCCGTTAGAAAGTGAGCTTTCACAGAAAAGTGCAAGACTTGCTGAACTTGACGCTGCTCTTAATATGGACGAGCAAAGTGAGGTTAAGCCCAAAAAAGAAGAACGTCCATCGGTGCTGGCGGAACTGAAAAGACATTCTGATGGCATTCCCCATGAAAGAAGTAAATCGGATATGGAGGTGGTACTATGATTGAAAAACGTGATAAGCAAATGAATGTGCTTGTATCAGAAAGTGAAATGAAGCGTATCCGTATGAAAATGGAGGAAGTTGAAATCACTTGCTTAAATGCATATATACGCAAAATGGCACTTGATGGTTATTGTGTTAAGCTTGATTTAAAAGATGTCAAAGAAATGGTTTCACTTCTTCGCAGATGTAGTAATAACTTAAATCAATACGCAAAACGAGCCAATGAAACAGGAAGTATCTACAAAGAAGATATTCAGGACTTACAGAACCGATTAGATGAGATTTGGGATACTTCAAAAGAGATACTTGCAAGACTTTCTTCGATTTGAAGAAAAGGTACAGCCTTGTGCTGTACTTACATAAAAAATATATTTAAAGAAAAGGGATTAGAATATGAGAATTGATGATATTGATATTTATCACTTGCCAAAATGGTTAGAAGGGATTTTTGAAGACGTTGAGAGTTTAGTTCATGAAACTTTGAAAAAAGAGTCAGAAGCCTATCGAAAGATTTTAAATGAAACAGATGATTTGTTAGAAAGGCATAGAGTTATTTCAACAATCGTCGATGGCGATAAAATAAACGAACCATTAGAATTAAGTGCTGAAGAAGCAGAAGCCTTGTCGAGATTCTGCCATTTAGAATCGGATCGTAAAGATATGGAAGCTATTCAAATTTATTTAATTGGAGCGAAACATATGTGGGAGTTGTTGGAACTGTTAAAACTTGCAAAATAAAAAATTGCATTTAAGAGGTTGACATCCTTGTGAGTTACATACAGATACTTTAAAATGTAATTAGAAAAAGACAAGGAGGCATGAACGATGAAACTTATAAAACTTCCATTTAAGCTGATAGCGTATTTATTGATTGCGATTGTATGTGTGCTTACATTGATTGTAAAAGTGCTAGTAAACTTGTCCACCTACGTACTTGGACCGTTTATGCTATTCCTTATTGGCTGTTGCATTTTCGTAATTGTAAAAGGATTTTGGAGTCAATTATTTATCCTTGGGACACTTTTAGTGCTTTGTGTTTTATCGCTATTCTGTGCTGCATGGATATTGCTTTTTCTTGAATCGGCAAACGAAAATCTAAAAGGATTTGTTAGAAGTTAAAAATAGAATAAATATGATTTGGAAGAAAGTCGTGATGAGCGGCTTTTTTTTCTTTTGCTCAAAATGACGGAGGTGAAATGATGGCAGCAACAAAACTGATTGCACTACACATAAACAAAGGAAAAACATTAGCAAAAACTTTGGAAGATAGAATTGATTATGCCCATAACCCTGAGAAAACCGAAAACGGAAACTATATCAGTAGTTATAAATGTGATCCCAAAACGGTTCTTGAAGAATTTCTTTTGACGAAAAGAGCTTATCAGCAGTCAACAGGTAGACAACAAAAAAATGATGTGATTGCCTATATGATTCGTCAATCTTTTAAGCCGGGAGAAGTTACACCCGAAGAAGCAAATAGATTAGGTTATGAACTTGGTATGCGATTTACAAAAGGTAAGCATGCCTTTATTGTTGATACTCATACAGATAAACCACATATTCATAATCACATTATTTTCAACTCCACAATGCTGGATGCTTCAAAAAAATTCAATAACTTTTGGTTTTCCGGTCTTGCAATTCAAAGACTTAGTGATTTGATTTGCTTAGAAAATGGTCTATCTGTTATTGAAAGAAGATCAAAAAATGAAAGACAACAGCAACCAAAGCATGAGAAAAAAGATACTTTCCGAGATGGTATCCGACTTGCGATTGATGAAGCTTTAGATAAGAAGCCTAATGATTTTAATCAGTTTCTTCTGTTCATGGAAGATGTAGGATTTGAAGTGAAACGAGAAAAGTATATAGCTTTTCGTTCTAAAGGTCAGCAGAGATTTATTCGCTTGCGTTCACTTGGTGAGGGATATTCAGAAGATGAAATTCGTGATATGATTGCTGGTACAAAAGCAAAAACAAAAGAACTTCCAAAGAAACAGAAACTTAATTTGCTTATTGATATACAAGCAAAGATTATTGGAAAAGGTAAAGGTTATGAGCGTTGGGCAACAAATTTTAACTTAAAGTCCATGTCAAAGACTTTGCTATTTTTACGAGATAATAAGATCGAAAGTATTGAGGATTTGAAAATGAAATCGGATGAAGCTACAGAAAAATTCAATACTCTATCAGCAGATATTAAAGTAAAAGAAGCTCGTATGGCAGAACTACTTGCTTTGAAAAAGCATATTTTCAATTACCATGATACAAGAGAAATTTATATTCAATACAGGAAGTCCGGCTACAGTAAAGATTTTTTGAGAAGCACCGAGAACAGATTATACTTCATAAAGCAGCCAAGAAAGCTTTTGATGAATGTGGACTTCAGAAGCTACCAACAACAAAAGACTTAAACAAAGAATATTATGAGTTGATGAATGAGAAAAAGCAGATGTACTCACAGTATCATAATCTGAAAAATGAAATGCAAGAGTTTATGAAAGCAAAGAAAAATGTGGAAAGGTTCTTGTCAGACGAAGAAAAAACAGAAGAAAGAGAGAGAACTTCTCGATAAAAAATGGCGGGATTCATTAGCGTGAGTTCTGCCAATTTTTTTGTAAAAAGTAAGAGCGTTCAGAATGAATGCGTAGCCACCGATTGAAAATTGGTGTTTCAAGGGGATTGGGGTATTCCCCAACAAGCAATTTTGAAAGTTTCTGCGGAAGCGGAAAGTTGAAAAATAGTAAACCACTATTGGTTTACACTGCTTGCCAGTTTGTGAAATACTATGAAAAAGTGATTAGAGGTAGAAATATAATAGAAATCATGTGTTCGCAAGAATATTACTTTTAATAAAGGAATAGTAATTGAAAAACGGAGAATAATATGCTAAAATAGAGAACAAAATAAAAAGCAATGATAATGTTTAGAGAGGTGGATAAGATGGCAGTTACATATAAGAAACTTTGGAAGTTACTAATTGATAAAGATATGAAGAAAAAGGATTTGCAGTCGCTTGCAGGGATTAGTGCTGCATCTATAACTAAGCTTGGGAAAAACGAAAATGTAAATATGGATATTATCGAAAAAATATGTATTGCATTGAAGTGTGATGTTTCAGATATTTTAGAGATAACAGAAGACGAATAAAGGAGTGAAATGAATTTATGGTTAATTATACTCCACATCAATCAAGATATTTTGCTGAACAAATTCAATTAAAAAGACCACAGTCAAGTTTTGAATCTATAGCTTCAGCTATGTCTGGTGTAAAAGTTGACTTAAACCCACACCAAGTAGATGCTGCAATGTTTGCTGTAAAATCACCATTAAGCAACGGTGCGATTTTAGCTGACGAAGTTGGACTTGGGAAGACTATTGAAGCGGGACTTGTTTTATCACAATATTGGCTGAACGAAAAAGAAAAATAATTCTAATTGTGCCTGCGTCTCTTAGAATGCAGTGGAGACAAGAACTTGAAGATAAATTTTATATCGATTCTATTCTCATGGAGTCAAAAGAATTTAATCGTCTTAGAAAAATGGATCAATAAATCCATTTGAAGTCTCTAATAAGGTAGTTATTTGTTCTTATGATTTTGCATCCCGAAAGGCGGCTGAATTGAAAGCTGTAAATTGGGATCTGGTAATTATGGATGAAGCTCATCGTCTTAGAAATGTATACAAAACAAGTAATGTTACCGGTAACAGACTTAAGAATGCTTTAAGCGGAAGAAAGAAACTGTTGTTAACAGCTACTCCGCTGCAAAACAATCTTATGGAGCTATATGGCTTAGTAAGTATTATCGATGACCATGTTTTTGGAGATGCGAAAACATTTAGAGAAATGTATGTTGCAGTTAATAATACTGAAATTCGTAATCGTAACTTAAGAAAAAGATTACATTCATTTGTCAACGAACACTCCGTTCACAAGTAACAGAATATGTTCGATACACAAATAGAATTCCAATATTGCAAGAATACACACCTTCGGCTGATGAAGAAAAACTATATAATTTTATCTCTGATTATTTACAGACTGATAAATTATATGCACTTCCAGAAGGTCAGCGTACACTCATCACTATGGTTCTTAGAAAATTATTAGCTTCATCTTCATTTGCAATTTCTGGAACACTTAATTCACTAATAGAACGCTTGAATAATCTTTTGTTAGGCGTTGAAAGTGAATTGGATATTGAAGATTATGATACTATTGACGAATTAACAGAATCATTTGAAGAAGAACACACAACTGCTGAATTGATTCGAGATCGAGAAGGTATTATGCAAGAACTTGCACAGCTTGAAGAATACGCTAGGTTAGCACAAAGCATTACTGAAAACTCTAAAGGTGAAAATCTTTTAACTGCATTACATAAAGGTTTTGATGAAACAGAAAAACTTGGTGGAAAAAGAAAAGCTGTTATTTTTACAGAATCAAGAAGAACACAAGATTATTTATATAATCTGTTGTCCAACAATGGTTATGCTGGTCAAATTGTTTTCCTTAATGGCTCTAATAGTGACGCTGATTCAAAAAGAATCCTTAACGAATGGAAAGAACGTCATAAAAATGACGGAAGAGTTTCAGGCTCTCGAACCGCTGATATTAAGGCAGCTGTTGTTGAAGAATTTAGAGATAGAGCAAGTATTTTAATTGGGACAGAAGCAGCAGCTGAAGGTATAAATCTTCAATTTTGTAGTTTACTTGTAAACTATGACCTTCCATGGAATCCACAGAGAATAGAACAGCGAATTGGTCGTTGCCATAGATATGGTCAGAAAATGATGTTGTAGTGATAAACTTCCTTAATAGAAAAAATGCAGCTGATGTAAGGGTATATCAATTGCTCGATCAAAAATTCAGATTGTTTAGTGGCGTGTTTGGTTCTTCTGATGAAGTTCTTGGCTCTATTGAATCAGGTGTAGACTTTGAAAAACGTATTGCTAGTATCTATCAGAAATGTAAAACATCTGATGAAATCACTCAAGAATTTGATGAATTGCAAGAAGAAATGTCTGAAGTAATTAATGAAAAAATGACACAAGCTCGTCAAACAATTTTAGAAAATTTTGATGAGGATGTAGCTGCAAAACTTAAAGATTGTCAAACAAGTACAGTTGCTAGTATGGATAAATATACTCGTTGGCTTTATTACTTTTTCCTTATGCATGGAGCAAAAAGAGTTGAGCCACTTGATCAACTTCGTTTCCGTGTAGATAACGATGGAAATTTTAAAACCTACAATCTTGATTGGAAATCAGCAGAAACATCGGGAGATATATTTCTTAGAAAAGATGATAAATTATATTCGGATTGGTTAGATGAAGCAAATAAAACTGAGCTTTCTCCGGTAACGATTGAGTTTGATTACTCTGGTAATAAGAATAGGCATATAGCTTTTTTTGATTCACATATTGGATTAAAAGGCATGTTGTCAATTGACAAAGTATCCTATGAGGGTATAGGAGAAGAAGAACATTTGATATTTACTGTTAAATGTGATGATGGAACTTTGCTTGATGAAGAACTTATCAATTCCATGATGGAACTTCGTGGAACTGTTGTCGGTGATTGTCAGGCGGAATCTGATAGCTTCATTAGATTTAGACAGGAGCTTATTGCTTATCAACAGCAACAGGTTGAAGAAAATAATAAAAAATATTATTTGGAAGAATGTGATAAGTTAGATGCTTATAGCGAAGATTTAAAAGAAGGTCTTAAGCGTGAACTGAAAGATTTAAAGAAAGCTATCACTGAAAAAAATAAAGAATTCAGAGCAAGCACAAATTTACCGCTTTCTGAAATGCTTGAAATAAAAGATGAACTTGAAAAAATGAAGAAAAAACGTAGAACAATGGAACGTGATATCAATAAGCGTGAAGATGAAATTGATGAAATGAATGAACGCTTGCAGAATGAAATTCGTGAGAAATTAAAGGGTCATAGCATAATTACTCATATCATGACCATTGGTTTTAAGATTAAATAACGGAGGAATTGCAAATGCAAAAATTAGAACTTACTTGGATTGGAAAAGGTAAAGAACCGGCAGTAGAGCCTCGTATATTGCTTCATGATTCTTCAAAAGATTATGGAGATCCTAATACAGAAAATATGCTTATCCACGGAGATAACTTGCTCGCATTAAAAGCATTGGAGCAAAAATATTCTGGACAAATAAAATGTATTTATATAGACCCACCATACAATACAGGCTCAGCTTTTGAATATTATGATGATAACTTAGAACATTCAATTTGGCTAAGACTCATGAAAGCTCGTTTTGAAATATTGAGGAATTTGTTATCTCCGGATGGAAGGATATTTGTACAAATTGATGATGAAGAATACGCATATATGAAAGTTTTAATGGACGAAGTTTTTGGTCGTTCTAATTATATTAATACAATCAGTGTTCTGATGAAAAACATTGCAGGAGCTTCTGGTGGTGGAGAAGATAAAAGATTAAAGAAAAACATTGAGTATATTGTTATATACGCTAAAGATTACAGTCAAGTTGAACCGTTTACACCTGTGTATTCTTATTCTCCAATATCAAGGCTAGTAGAAGAATACAGAGAAGAAGGAAAAAGTTGGAAATATACATCAGCGTTAGTGAATTCGGGCGATAAGATTTATGTTGGTTCAACAGTTGATGGTGATGGAAATGAGATTAAAATATATAGACGTGATAATTTTGAAATCAAATCAATAAACGCCATTATTAAAGAGGAAAATTTAACTGAAGCAGAAGCTTATAAAAAATATGCGAAGTGTATTTTTCAAACAGCAATGCCGCAGAGTTCTATTCGACCAAGAGTAATGGAAAAAGTACAAGAAATTGGTATAGAAAGTGATTTGTATTCAATAGAGTATGTTCCTAAGACAGGTCGAAATAAAGGAACCTTATATGAACAATTTTACAAAGGAGCTTCTTTTAGATTGTTCGCTTGGCTAAAAGATGTTGCAGAAGAAATTGATGGTGAACTATATAAAAAGAATCTTCAAGGAACTTACTGGGATTTTGTAGGAGAAACCAAGAATTTAACTAAGGAAGGAAATGTGGAATTCCCTAATGGGAAAAAAGCTGAGCGTCTTGTTAAAAGAGTTTTTGACTTATCCACTAAACCGGGGGATTTAGTGTTAGATAGTTTCTTGGGTTCTGGTACAACGGCTGCTGTTGCACATAAAATGGGGCTGCATTATATTGGCATTGAATTAGGAGAACATTGTTATACACATTGTGTTCCTCGTTTAAATTCTATTATTGATGGAACAGATAATGGTGGTATTACTAAAGATGTGAATTGGCAAGGTGGTGGAGGATATAAGTTTTATGAACTTGCTCCTTCTCTTATTGAAAAAGATAAATACGGTAATCCTGTCATTTCAAGTAAGTATAACTCAAATATGCTCATAGCAGCTATTGCAAAATTGAATGGATATAATTACTCACCTGATCCAGATGTATTTTGGAAACAAGGTTATAGTCAAGACAAAAGCTATATCTATGTAACTACAAATTATATGGATTCAAAGATGCTTGATAGCATTTATTCAGACTTGGGAATGATGGAAACGCTACTTATTTGTGCTCCGGCTTTTGATATTGGACTTGATAAACGTTATGATAATATTCAAGTGAAAAAGATTCCACAATCTGTCCTTGATAAATGTGAATATGGAGTAGATAACTATAACCTTAATGTTGTTGATATTCCAATAATTGATGAGGAGGAATGGGAAGATGATTAAAGAATCCTATACCGAAAGATATTATACTTATCATTCTAAGTATATAAGTAATGTTCTTGCTCTGCGTCCGCCACAGGAAGAAAGCTTGGATTACTTTGCGAAATTATGTGATATTATTAGTCTGCAAAAAAATCCTACAACAATGCAGCAGATTATTGAAGAAAACGAAGAAGAATATAATGCACTGCCTACCCTTGAAAAGAAAGCTAAATTTCTTCATGATAAGGCATCAACAATCGCTTCAGAGTTTTATGCAGACGATTTAAAGAATGCTCAAGAGTATTTTAAAACACTTGGTTCATTTGAAAGAGATTTCCCTTCTGTATGTTTTGCTTTAGCGACAGGTATTGGTAAAACAAGACTTATGGGTGCCTGTATTGCGTACCTTCGTTATGAAAAAGGCATTAAAAACTTTTTTGTAATGGCACCGAATCTTACAATTTATAGAAAACTCAAGGCAGACCTTGGAAATCCATCAAATCCTAAGTATGTATTTAAAGGATTAGATTTATTTGTTGATCCACCACGTATTGTAGACGGTGAAAACTATGACGAATTCAGACAGATAACTTCTTTTGTAAATGACGTTACAATTAACGTATTTAATATTTCGAAGTTGAACTCAGATAGTAAAGTAAAAGCTGGACAGCCTGCAAGAATTAAGAGACTAAGTGAAGTGCTTGGAGAATCATATTTCTCCTATCTTCAATCACTTCCTGATTTATGTATTTTTATGGATGAAAGTCATCACTACCACGCTGATAAGAGTTTTGATGTTATCAATGAACTTCGCCCTATTCTTGGTGTGGAATTGACTGCTACTCCACAGATTCAAAAGGGAGCGAAGAAAGTATCATTTAAGAATGTTATTTATGAATATTCTCTTGCACACGCATTGAATGATGAAAAATATGTTAAGTTCCGGCTGTCTTTACTCGCAAGGATTTTAGACCAGAAGAATATACAGCGGAACAGCTTGACCATGAGAAGTTAAATGATGGTCTTCGTTTGCATGAAGATACTAAGAGTAAGCTTGAAATTTATGCTCGTACATTCGACAAACCTGTTGTAAAGCCTTTTGTTTTAGTAGTTGCTAGAGATACTGACCATTCTAAGGAAATAATGAAGTATATAAAATCAAACGATTTCTTTAATGGTTACTATGCAGATAAAGTTATGGAAATCAACTCTGCACAGCGAGGAGCTGAGAAGGACGAAAATATTGAACAGCTGTTGTCGTTAGAAAATCCGGAGAATAGGATTGAAATTGTTATTCATGTTAATATGCTGAAAGAAGGCTGGGATGTAACAAACCTTTATACGATTATCCCATTGCGAGCATCAGCTTCTGAGACTTTAACAGAGCAGACAATTGGACGTGGACTTCGTCTTCCATATGGTGAACGCACTGGTGTTGATGAGGTTGACCGTTTATCTATTGTGAGTCACGATAAATACGAAGCTATTATAAATCTAGCAAATGATCCGGAATCTCTTGTTAGAAAAGTATATTATATTGATGAAACTGAGCAGCAAACAGAAGGTCCGAAAGAAACAATAGAAATGCCTACAACTTACGATTACATTGTTGAAGATGTAAGTTTTACAGAACAGCTAGCTATGACGTTAATGGAAACACCTACTTATTCTGTTACTACGGAACATGAAAAACCAAAAGTTGAAGAACAAGTAAAAGAAGTTGCTCAGTTTGTTGCTTCGTATACTTCAAAGAGTGTTACAGAGTTGAATCGTCAGATTAAGACTTTCAATGCCGTGAAGGATCCGGAAATAAGAGAAGCAATTCATAAGACTGTTGTTGCAGAAACTATAAAACAGTTCCCACATATGAATTTACAACCGGAAACATTAACATCGGTTGTAGAAAAAGCAATTGAAACTTGTGTTCAAGCATTAACCGATTGCGTTATTCCGATACCTCAAACTGTTGTTCAACCATTTAATGAAGTGAAACGAGGATTTGTAGACTTTGATTTAGAAACAAGAAACATGAATTGGCATCCTTCAAGTCAATCTATGGTCGGAACTGAACTTCGGGAAGGCGGAGAAACTTTCGAACATAACCCAGAAATTGCAGCAACCACAAGGGTGGATTCAGCTGAAAACGAGATAGTAAGACATATTATCGTTCATGAGAATGTAGATTATTCTACTTGTGCCGATTTACTTTATAAGCTTGTTGGTGAAGCAAAGTCTCATTTCTGTACTTATTTATCAGAAGAAGATGCAGTAGAAGTTATGTATCAGCGTCAAACAACTATTGCTGATTTAATTTATGCTCAAATGATGCAACACTTCTATACAAATGAAGTTAAGTATCGTGCTACAGAAATGAGACCATTCTCTCGTATTGAAACGGGTTTTGGTGGCAAAATTAAATCTGATGAAATATACGACTTAAGAGCAACCATGCCAGCAAGTGAAGTTCGTTCAAAGGTATTTAATGGCTTTAAGAAAGCTTGTCACACATTATATAAGTTTGATAGCGATACAGAACGTAAATTTGCAATCGTGCTTGAAAATGATACCGCAGTAGATAAATGGATGAGACCTTCACCAAAGCAGTTCGATATATATTACGGTCCGGGTGGTATGAGCAGATACGAACCTGACTTTATTGTGGAAACTGATAATGGCATTTTTATGATTGAGACTAAAGCAAGTAACGAGCTTAAGAGTAAAGATGTAATTGAAAAAGCAAAGGCTGCAAACGAATATTGCAAAGCTGTTTCTGAATGGAATGCTGAAAATGAAGGAAAGCCTTGGACATATGTATTGATTTCACATGATGAAGTACGCTTAAATTCTAGTTTCAAATATTTGGTTGAGAATAGAGTTAATTACGAGCAAATTCAACTAGAAAACATATAAGAATGTGAGGTGAGGAAATAATATGTGGTTAGATAACGCTTCAGATATTGATATTTTATTCTACGAACCTTATGCAAGAATAATATCTGACATTGCAAAAAATAAAGAATATAATCCATTAACGATTGGTGTATTTGGATTATGGGGAGCTGGAAAATCAACCTTACTAAGTTTAATTGATAATAAGCTTAAAAGACGAGAAAAAAATTATTTGTGTAACTATCAATGCATGGATGTTTGAAACCTATGATGATGCTAAAACTGCAATCATGGAAGCATTATTACAGGAGTTAAAAGAAAAAAGCACCATCAGAAAAAGTTAGAGAAAATCTTGGGAACTTAATAAAACGTGTTGATTGGTTTAAATTAGGAACAAAAGCAGTATCAAAATTTGCACCATTGGTTGCAAGTGTAGTTAGCGGGAATCCATTGCCCATGTTATTGAATGTAACTGGTAGTGCTGAGGAAATAGGAAACACTGTAAAAAATGCCGCTGATTCGATTCAGTCGTTAAAAGATGAATATTGGAAAGACTATGATTCCGTAACGGATAACAGTGCAGTGAATAATATTAGAAAATTCAGAGAAGAATTTTCAGCTTCCTTAGAAGATGATGGTATTGAAAATGTTGTAATTATGATTGACGATTTGGATAGATGTAGTCCAGAACGTATAATTGAAATTTTGGAAGTTATAAAACTATTTTTGGCAGTTGAAAGAACAACATTCATTATTGCAGCTGATGAGAATGTAATAAAATATGCTATTCGTGGTAAGTATCCACCTATGAATGGGTTTGACGTAGAATTAGACAAAGAATATATTGAAAAAATAATACAACTCCCAATATATATTCCGGAATTATCTGCAAAAGATATTCAAAACTATTTGATCTTATTAGTAGCTCAAAGCTTTTTAATGAAAGATTCTTTTGATAAATTATTAAAAAAAATCTTTGATAAGAAGATGACAGTTTCAGGCGATGTTATTAGTTTGGCACAATTGAATAAGTTGATTGAAGAATTAGACTTAACATGGAAGCAAGACGGTGACATAGAGTATAAAAAATATCAGTAATAATTGATGAAATACGAGACATTGTTGCATATACTTTAAAAGGCAATCCACGACAAGCAAAACGTTTTCTGAACACATTTATTACAAAGCGAAAATTAGCACAGATTTACTATGGTGAAGAACTGAGCATGGAAATATTAGCTAAACTGCTAGTGCTTCAAAAAATAGATAATGATTTGTTTATTCAATTAAATGAGTGGAACAAGGAATTTGATACGGAAAATCGTAAATTTAAAGAAATGCGACTTGCTGTGGAAAAGAGCGATGGAAAAGGATACGAACCATGGCTGAACCCACAAGTAAAAAAGTGGCTTAATTGTAAACCTAAGGACTTAGAAAATCAGCTATTAGATAAGTATTTTTATTTAACAAGAGAAAATTTAAATCAAAGAGACATTGACTTATCTTCATTTAGTAGTAATACAAAATATGTATTAGAGAGAATAGGAAATGCAACAAGTGGATTAATGAGTTCAATAATTGAGGAAGCAAAAGCGTTGAATTCCGAAGAAATTAAAGATGTTTTGAATGTTGTTGTTTCCAAGATTGAAAAAGGTGAATTAAAACACTTTGTTATTAGAGATTTCTATATTAATTTTGAAAGCTATCGAGATAAAATTGCAAACGCCTTAGCTAAATCTAATATTGTCATTGGACCACCAGAGATGGCGGCTTTGAGAACAATGTATCAGACTGATTCGAAAAATTTGGAAAATGCATTCGATGAAATGCTATCCAAAGGAACGATGAAACCAAAAGTCTTATCTGATATTAAGAAGAAGGAGGCTTAAATATGGGAACATCTAAAGGTTATATAGCACCAACGACACCTAATTGGTCACAAGCAAAAAGAGCAGTAACATCGTTTGCTAAAAATGGGGATTATGCGTCTAAAGCAAATGCAGCAAGTAAGTATGCATCTGCTGTGAAAGCTGATATGTCTACTGTAAATACTTTTAATTCTGCTACTTCAAGAGTATTAGGATTTGCTCAAAGTGTAGCTTCAAAAGGATTAGACGATGCCTTGAGAGATTATAATCGAGAGGACTTGATTGGTAAACCATCAGATGTTGTTTGGTCAGAATTGCTTAATGATTTTACAAATGCAGGTGCTACTACAGAGGACAATATAGCTGCGGATGCATTGTCACAAGGATTAGCTAACCTAGAGATAGATGATATCTCAAAAATTGGAGATATTTCTACAGAAGCATTACTTAAAGAAATGTTGAAAGAATATATAAAAGCACATTTGATTTTTGTTATGAAGAGAAAATATCAAAAGGTAGAAGTCCTATGCAGACTGCGGAAGTACTGAATAAGATGCATGAATACATAGAAAATTCTATAGATGGTGATCTCAATTTATCAATGATAAAAACGGTAAATTTTGCGGATATTAAAAGTTCAGATGTTGTTAAAAACGCTTTATATGACGCCTATTCGATATTTGAAAGATATTACGAGGAGGAATAATTATGCGATTTTGGATTGATAAAGAACAAGAGAGTCAACCATCTGGAGTGTGGCAAGATTCTTATGTTTTTCGATTAATAGAAAAAATATAGCACAATATTTACAAATATTACAGACATTTGGTATCGAATGGATTGTCTGGAGATTGATGCGATATATGAAGATTTATTCATTATAGGAATAAGTATTTCTCTCTAGATAAGAGAATTAACAGGCGTCTTTTTAAAGATTGTTGGACGAGAGAAATATTTGTTTCTATTCCGGTTCTCGAATATGATACATGGTTACCAACTACCGAAAATTGGGAAAGAATGCTTGGCTTTTTAACGGGTGATATATGGCATATTGAGTTTAGAAAAAGTGAAATGGTATATAGTCTAAGAGAAAATCCAAATAGAAAGCATTTAAATATTAAAGGATGTGACTGTGTTTGCCTGTTTTCAGGTGGTTTAGACTCCTTATGTGGTGCTATTAAATTGTTAGAGGACGGAGCTTCACCATGTTTATTGGGACATAATGAGTATCCTAAGCTTAGAAAAAAGCAAAAAGATTTTGTGGAAATCTTTCAAGAAATATATGAAGATCAAAAAGTTGATTTTATAAGTTTTACTGCAAATTCTAGAGCTCCAATTAGTAGTATTAATGGGAAATTAAATGGTAGTGAAAACACTTCCCGTGGTCGTTCATTATTATTCTTATGTGCTGCTTTGAGTATTGCTGGTATTCTTGGGAAAAACATTCCAATTTATATTCCTGAAAATGGTTTTATTGGACTTAATATTTCTTTGACAAAAAGTAGAAAAGGTACTTGTAGTACAAGGACAACTCATCCATATTTTTTATCCCAATTCAACAACATTCTTGAAATGGTAGGAATAGAGAATTCGATTAACAATTTTTTTGCATTTAATACGAAACGAGAAGTTGTGAATCAAGTAAAATATACAGAGGCTTTTAAGGCTTGTTATGCCGATACAATATCTTGTTCTCATCCATGCTTATCAAGATATAACAAATTTGGAGAGAAAGAATATCCTATAAATTGTGGATATTGTTATCCATGTTTGATTCGAAAAAGTTCGGTTCTTGATGTAGAAAGAGATAAAAAATATTCTTTTGCTGGAGAAACATATGAATTTCTGATGGCGAACGAGGAAAATGATAAAGGCTCAGATTTAAGAGCTGTGTTAAGTAGCGTTTATCGCTATAAACATATATCTGAAGAAGATTTAAAAAGATTTATTAGAAGTGTAGGACGATTAACCACTGAGGAAGTAGAAAGTTTTTGAGAGTGTATAAAAGTTCGATGGAAGATCTAATAGAGTTATTTGCTGAAGATGAAAGAATGAGGAGGTATCTGGGGATATGATTTCCGGTCTAATAGATACACATTTTCATTTAGACTTCTATCAAAATCATAATGAACTATATAAAATAATCAACGAAAATAAACAATATACTCTGTGTATGACCAATTCCCCCGGCGTTTATTTATCTTGCAAAAATTTGTATCCAGAAACAAAGTATTTGAAATTTGCATTAGGATTTCACCCTTTGGATACTTCATTGAAAGATGAAGACTTTAATCATTTTATTAGAATGGCTAAGAATGTTAATTATATAGGTGAGGTAGGACTTGATTTCAAATCAGCTAAATCATTAGATATTAAAAAACAGTTGTATTATTTTGAAAGAATTGTTGAAATGTCTGCAAATGAGAATAAGCTTCTATCAGTTCATATAAAAGGAGCCGAGAAAGAGTTAATTGAAATCATTTCTAAACATAAACCACGAAAATGTATTGTTCATTGGTATGGCGGTTCTACTAAGCATTTGCAAGATTTAATAGAATTAGGGTGTTACTTTTCAGTTAATTCAAATATGACTTTAAATACTCAAGCACTTCAGAGAGTGAAATTAATTCCTGATGAACGTATTCTGATTGAAAGTGATGGCCCTTTTTCGAAAGTAAACGGAAAAAATACCATCCTAAGTCGTTGGTTGATATATATACATCAATAGCTATGGTGAGAAATGATAAAGATTTAGCAGAACATGTGTATAATAATTTTAAAACTATTCTAACATTATAAGCTTCGTAAAGCATTATTAAATAAAGCACATATCCATAGGCGAAATCAGAAATTCGTTTATAGGTCTGCTTTTTAAAATAGTTCCGTATAAACAAAAGAAGCTCAGCGGCTGATGTTTAAATACATCGCTGTCTGAGCTTTTTATCATTCGTAATGTATATCATCATAGTCCCTTAAGTCATCTTTCAGGAACCCTGATTTACGAATGTACATCGGATTGAGCATTTCTCCTTTTTCTTGAAGTAAGGTGAATTTATAATCCAGCAGTGCTGCTGGAACATAAAGCATTTTGGCAGTTTCAAAAAATGAGTATTCGGAAAGATGCTCCAAAACTTTCTCATCTTCGAGAATAAGTTCAGCCACAAAGAAATTGGCTTCATCTTCTTCTTGTGAACCACCGTCCAGAACTTCCATTTCTTGAAAGCCTTTCATCATCGCAATTTTTGTATGTAGTACTGCATGACCTAATTCGTGAGCAACCAAAATACGCTCAAGAATTTCATTTACATTACTGTCTATAACTATATTTTTCTGTCTTGATTGGTAAAAAAAGAATCCTTTTAATTTCTTTTCCAAGTCGTAGTAGTGAATTTTAATTCCTAATAGTTTACATAGCTCATAAGGATCTCTGGTATGGTATTTCTTTACCAATTTTTCTACTGTCTCTATAATATGTTTTGCCGTTCTCACTTGTGTCACCTCCCAATTGAACACAGAAAACGAAACTCTGTGAATGAGGAATTAGCACAATTTATTCCTTATCTTTATGCTTCCTGTATTTTTTGGTGTGAATTTTTCACGAGCATTTTTCTTGGAATCCATATAAACTGCCATGACTGCTTGGAAAAATACATCTTTTGCTTCTTCATCCAAATCACCACCGGCAAATAGAGAATTTACTCGTCCTAAAACATCCTGTGCTTCTTTGGCACCTTTAGAGCCAAACTTTTCCCTTGCTTCCATAATGAAAATATCGTTATCTATTTGGCTTTGCGTATCAGTTTCATCTTCATCAAGCAAATAGGATACAGATATGTGCAGAGCCTCTGCAAGTTTTCTAATATTGTTCTTTCTAGGGAGGGTTCCCAGCTGTTCGTATGTGTAAAGAGATCTTTCGGAAATACCAGTTAGCTGGGCAAGCTCCGTCTGAGATAAGTTCATAGCTAAACGAGCTTCTTTTTATTTTTTCACCAAAAGTCATAATCGTTCCGTCCTTTCTAAAAAATATTTTTGTAACTTCCGATTAGTTATTGACAAACTTCTGAAAATAGATATAATTAGTATTGAAACAGAAGTTTAACTTCGATTACATTATATATCGGAAGTTTAAAGATGTCAAGAACTTCCGAATACAAACTTCTGATTTGTTCCGAACATGAAAATAAAACTTATCTAAAAAATCAATTTGCCTGTTTACAGTATTTGTTTCCCTTTAGCTGAATACAGGCTTAGAAAGGAATTTAAAATTATGTGATTGACATCTGAAAGGAGTCTCTTATGAGTAGAAATAATACACAGGCATTAAACAGTATTCGTATGCTGTGCAGAATGCAGCAGGTAGATGAGAAAGTTCTATATGAACGTTCTAAACTGATTTTATCAATTTATAGAGATGTCTGCTGGTCAACAGTTGGTCGTGCAGACGAGGTACACGAAGATTTGATTTGTTACTGCGGTTCTAATTTGGATAATGCTTTAATTTATTTGGAAACCTTTGCTCCGGATGAAGCAAGAGAGCGTTTTGAAGAACGCATTCGCAGTTTGTTTGAAACCAAGTGGTTGATCGAGCTGGTGGAGAGTACCATGCTTCGAGTAAGGGAATATCCATGCAGAGGAGATTTGTACTGTGAGATTTTATCGAAGTGTTACCTTACTCGTTTCAAATATAGAGAATCTGAATTGCTGGAAATTTTGGATATGGAACGCAGTAGCTTTTATGACCGTAAAAAAGAAGCCATTATGTTATTTGGCTTATCTCTTTGGGGAAGTAGCTTGCCAAAATTGAAAAGTTTCCTCATTGATATGAAGGAAGAATGTGATGAATGGTATTACGGTTAGTCCGACTAAAATCCGACAAAAGTCCGACAGTTTCCCTACTGAAAGTCCGACTTGTAAAGTGTTAAGCTTGGTATGCTGGGAGATAGCAGCATATTAAGAAAACTACATATTATCTTATTGCCTCGTGCCAATAGCGGTGCGGGGCATTTTTTATGCCGTCTTCCAGACATTGCATAAACGGAAGCCTGAAATTATCGGTTTCTGATTTATGCCGTAAAGGAGGAAACGGTATGTATTACGATTTAAAAGAGATGGGAAAGCGAATCCAAAATTTGAGAAAGGAAAAAGGACTGACGCAAGAACAGCTGGCAGAAAAATTGAATGTTAGTACAAGTAATCTCGGAAAGCTCGAAAGAGGTTTACAGGGAGTATCTATTGATCTGCTGATTGAAATTGGCTTTTTCTTCAATGTCAGCACAGATTATTTATTGATTGGATGTAGTATTCCAAATTACAAAGCTAGTAAAGATATTGATTCTATGATTACTCAGCTACAAGCTTTGAAGAAAAAAATATAAAATCCGCCGTACCACGGTGGGTAAACGCCGTACGAGGTCATAAAAATCAGAAATGAAATCAGTTAAACTTTAGATGTACTCAAGAAAAGTACAAAAAACTTAGATCTTTGAAAATTGAATATCATTCATCAGGTACGTTCCTGTTGTCGGTGTGAAAACATCAGCCACGTCAGTGATACGCCACAACTGTACGAAGTAAATAAGCAAATCAAAAATATTATTTACAGGATTACACGAGCGAGTCTTATCAGCTAGTAAATATTGAGTAGCACTCAATAAGGCAATGAAAGCAACAGGTACAATGATACTTCTCTACGGAGCTGGCGGAGAACCCGGCGGAGGGCAGAAACCCTATGGAACTGTTTCGCTAACAGTCGCTTGATGATTTCCCAATAAAGATACTTTATCTCTCCCTAGGGGTGTTTAGAACAAATGTAGGGTTCACATATACGCATGGAAAAGCTGTAATTGCTTATTTTGCTGTTGCAGCTTTTCGGTACATACCCAAGAAAAAAAGGAGGTCATTTTTATGATGAAGAAAGATTGGGCGTATCGTAGAGGCGATATATATTATGCTGATTTGAACCCTGTATGCGGCTCTGAACAAGGAGGAATGCGACCGGTGGTAGTCATTCAGAATAATACCGGTAATAAACACGCACCGACTTTAATCGTAGCTATGGTAACCACAAAAGTAGGAAATAAACCAAGTTTACCAACACATTATTTAATTAGAAATAATGACGCATTAGCAGAGCCGTCTATTGTTTTACTTGAACAAATTAGAACGATAGATAAAAAGCGTATTAAATCATACTTAGGAAAGACAACAAAAAAAGAATTATTGGGAATTGATAAAGCACTTCTTAGAAGCCTATCGTTAAATTATTTGATTTCTGTCAAAGAACCAAGAATGGGGTGATAACGGATGAATGCAGAACAAATGAAAAAGATAGATATTCGTACCGTTGATCCTAAAGAGCTTGTGGAGCGTCAATCGGTAAAGGTGGATATGAGCCTTCCACGAGAAGAAAGAATCAAGCAATATATCAAACAGATTAAAAATCCATATTGTTATCTTGATGGTGATGTGGTTGTAAAGGTCAGTTTTCAAGAGGAAGGAGTAACATTGGAACAGCGACTAGAAGCATATATTCGCAGTTTGTAGATTTGTCAAGGGTGTCGGGAACAGTCTCGACATCCTAAACAAATTTCCGTAAAAAGGGTACTCTGCTGGTGAAAGGAGATGATTCATTATGGCAGAAAAAATATGGAATGTCGGAGCATATACGAGACTTTCTCGTGATGATGGCGATAAAGCTGAAAGTGAATCAATCGGAAGCCAGAAAGAGATTATCCGAGATTTATTCAGAATAAAAAGATATGGTTATCATTAAAGAATATGTTGATGACGGTTATTCGGGAGTAAGTTTTGAAAGACCCGGATTTAAACAAATGATGGAAGATGTTAAGGCAAAGAAAATCGATTGTATCATTTGTAAAGACTTATCCCGTTTTGCAAGAAACTACATAGACTCAGGTCGTTATCTTGAAAAGATATTCCCTTTTATGGGAGTAAGGTTTATTGCAATCAATGATAACTATGATAGTGCCGGAGAAAAATCACAGTCAGATTCTCTGATTGTTCCATTTAAGAATCTAATCAATGACGCTTATTGTAAGGATATTTCCATGAAGATTCGCAGTCAGCTGGATATTAAAAGAAAGATGGGAGATTTTATCGGTGCTTTTGCAGTCTATGGATATAAGAAAGACCCTGAAAACAAGAATAAGCTTCTTGTTGATGAACAGGCAGCACAAGTTGTGGAACTCATTTTCCGTTTAAGACTTCAAGGTATGAGCAATTCCGGTATCGCAGAAAAGCTTAATGATATGGGAGTGCTTAGTCCTATGGAATATAAGCGATCTAATGGAATGAGATACGAATCAGGATTCAGAGCTAATGAAATAGCGTTATGGACACCTGTTGCAGTTCTTAGGATTCTAACAAACGAGGTTTATCTTGGAACGCTTATTCAGCATAAGCGAGGAACACCTAACTACAAGGTGAAAAAGGAAATTCAATATAGCCGAGAAGATTGGATTGTGATTGAAGAAAATCACGAAGCAATTGTTACTAAAATTGATTTTGATACAGTACAGTCATTACTTCAACGAGATGTGCGAGTAGCACCGCAAGAAGAATCTGTACACCTGTTTTCCGGTTATGTTCATTGCGGAGATTGCGAACATACAATGGTTCGTAAAGCTGTTCCAAGCAGAGGTAAGAAATATTACTACTATGTTTGTTCCACTCACAAAGCAAAGCTTGGTTGCAGCTCTCATAGCTTCAGTGAAAGCAAGCTTAATAAGATTGTGCTGTCGCTTGTACAAGACCATATTCAGCAGATATGCAGACTTGATGAGGTACTCGATTACATAGCCGCACTTCCGGAAAGTCAAAGAGAGATATTCAATTACGATGCTCAACTGACAAAGCTAAATGAAGAAATCCAAAGGTTTCAAGATTTGAAGCTTAATCTTTACAGTGATATGGCAGATGGTGTTATAAGTAAGGAAGAATATATGGAGTTTCGTGCCGGCTATGACAGAAAAATTCAAGCAAGGCAACAATCCCTTGTTCAATTAAAAGAAGAGCGAGAGCAGGCTGTGGAAAGTAATCAAAGAAGTGCTACTTGGATAGAGCTTTTCAAACAGTATGAAAACATTACGGAGCTTCAAAGGTCTGTGATAGTGAATTTGATTGAACGAATTATTATCTATGACTCAAAGCATATTGAAGTTGTTTTTCGTTATGAAGACCAGCTTCATAGTGCAATGCAGTATGTAGAAAGATTTTCAGAAATAATTGAGGAGGTTGTCTGATTATGGCAAGAAGAGCAAGAAGAACATATAAAGAAGCGGTTGAATCCATTAAGCCTGTTGCACCTGAACAAGTTTTGGAATGGCAGACAGCGATTTATGCAAGACTTTCCATTGAAAACAGTGGTAAAGATGATAAAGGTGAATCTATTGAGGGTCAGATTGAAATCTGCAAGGAATATGTGGAAGAACACCCATATCTTCATTTGGTTGATGTTTATTGTGATAATGGTTGGACAGGAACAAATACCAATCGTCCTGAGTTTCAAAGGTTATTAAACGACATCAATAATGGAAAGATAAAAGCACTTGTTATCAAGGACTTTTCAAGATTTTCTCGTGATTATATTGAAGCCGGAAATCTACTTGAAAATGTATTCCCTTTTATGGGAGTAAGATTTATTTCGGTATCTGATAATTACGATAGCTTTGAAACAGATGGTTCGGCAGAAAGTTTGTTGATTCCATTAAAGAATCTAATTAACAGTTACTATTCAAAAGATATTTCAAAAAAAGTATCTACTGCGGTACATACGAAACAACTTGCAGGAGAACATATCCCAAGTATGATTCCGTATGGATATATAAAATCAACCACAAGGGAGTATCGTTTTGAGCCTGACCCTGAAACGGCAGCTAATGTTACACGAATCTTTCAGATGAGGATTGATAAAGTACCACTTAATCATATTGCAAATACTTTTAATGATGAAGGTATTCCTTCTCCGGGAAGCTTCGCTACCTCAGAGGACAGACAAGTGATAAACGATATGAAACTTCAAAGTGGTCTGCACAACTTATTAAGCAGATTTTAAGAAACCCTACCTATTTAGGACATCTTGTATTTGGAAGAATGCCAACAGCTTTGTATTTAGGAAAACCTAACTATCAATATGAGCCTGATGAAAGCAAATGGCGTGTGCTTGAGAATATGCACGAACCACTTGTTACTCAAGAAGTATTTGATAAGGCAAAGAAAATGGAAATTGAAGGACGAAAAAGTTTGGGAAGAAAGACTTGAAAAAAGCAAGGAATACAGAGAAAGTAATCCGCCAATTTTAAAAGGCTTTGTTTATTGTGGTGAGTGTGGAAGTAAAATGCGATACCATCGTTATCGTCCAGACCAAAAGCTATCTGGAACTTATGAATGTCCGAACTACAAATATAAGAAATGCGGTGGTACACATTCTGTTTCACAAGATAAACTCAAAGAGATTGTGTGGAATGTATTATCAGACCAGCTTCATATTTTCTGTGATTTTGAAGAATTGATTCAGAAATTAAATCATTCCGATAGTGCGACAAAACAACAAGCTGTCTATAAGGAAGAAATGCAGAGCATATTGGTGAAAATCAAGAACAGGCAAGGTAAACGAGAAAGGCTATATGAAGATTTTACGGAAGGTATTTTGACACCGGAAGAATACCAATATATGAAGCAACAGTTTGACAATGAGTATCAGGAACTTAATGCTCAATATAACTCTTTACAGATGAAGCAACAGAAAATTAAAAAAGGCTTTATCAGATAAAAATGAATGGTATTTACATATGCAGATGATTCAGCAGTCAAAGGAAGTTGATGAAAGTGTCCTAAAAGCAATGGTTGATAAGATTATTGTTTATCAGCCAGCTTTAAAGGAACGCAGAATCGAAGTAAAGCTAAAGTATCAGGATGCATTAGCTGTTCTGTTATCTGCATATGAAGAATTGATGGGAGGCGAAGCAAAGTGAAACTATATTTGTATATCAGATTATCAAGTGCTGATAGAGATATGAAGCATAAAACTGAAAGTGATAGTATAGCGAATCAGCGTTCACTTCTTCATCAATATTTGAATAGCCACAAAGAACTTCAATCGTATGAGGTACAAGAGTTTGTAGATGATGGTTATACAGGTACAAACGATCATCGTCCGGCTTTTGAAAGTATGATTGAGCATTTAAAAAATGGTGATTCAAAGCTTGTTATCTGTAAGGATTTTAGCCGATTTTTTCGTGATTATGTTGAAATTGGCGATTATTTAGAGCGTATCTTCCCTTTCTTGGGAGTACGCTTTATCTCCGTTAATGACAATTACGACAGCAACAACTATATTGGTACAACAGGCGGTATAGATGTTGTTATGCAATCTATAGTCTATTCCTTTTATAGTAAGGACTTGTCGCAAAAGATTAAAACAGTAATGCGAGCCAAAGCAAAGAAGGGACAATATATCGGTTCATTTGCTCCTTATGGGTATATAAAAGACCCGAAGAATAAAAATCATTTACTTGTTGACCCTGAAACAGCTCCCGTTGTTAGAAGAATCTTTGATATGGCAATCAACGGAAAAATCGTGAGTGAGATAGCTACTGTATTGAATAGAGAGAAAATTGAAACTCCGGCACAGTATTTTAGGAGGATGTTTCCTGATAAAAAGAAACATCGAAAAGTTTCAAAAGGAAATAGTTGGGACAGTTCTAATATACGAAGAATTATCCAACACAAGATTTATACAGGTGCAGTAGTAAGTCAAACAAGGCAATGGAAAAACATTGAGGTAGAACATACCTTTATGCGTGATGAATCTGAATGGATTGTTGTTCCTGACTGTCATGAAGCGATAGTAAATAATGTGGAGTATGAAAAAGCTCAGGCAGCAATCAGAAAGATTGGTCATTATGAGCGTGATAACAAAGATTATTTGCTCCGTTCACTTATTCGATGTGGTGTGTGTGGCAGAGCGATGTCAAGAAATCCAAGAGGAAAAGAAGTTGCTTATTATTGTGATAAGTCAAGATTTGTAGAAGATACAGAGTGTCCCGTAGGTGAAAGATTCATGGAAAAAGATTTGGAAAAAGTTGTTACTGATAACTTCGTCAGTATGCTGAATCTGATTGTAGACTATGAAAAGAAACTGAAAGACGCTGTTGGTAAAACCAAAGGTACAGAAGCTAATCTGAAGCAATCTATTCTAAGATTAGAAAAGAGTATCAAACAAAACAGTCAGGCAAAAGTAACTGCTTATGAAAGATACTCTGATGGTGCTATTAGCAGAAATGAATTTATGGCAATTCGTGACCATCTTGCAATGGAACTTGAACAGTATAATCAAGAAAAGCAAAACACAGAAAAACAATTATCCGAGCTGCAAAGTGCGATTGATCCTGAGCTTAATCAGCTAAGTGCAACTGCACATGAATTTCTAAATGCAGAGCAGATAACCAATCAAATGCTGTTGTTCTTCATTGACAGGATTTATGTTTACAGTGGTATGCGAATTGAGATTAGATACAAATTTAAAGACACATTGAGAGAAGTTTTAGAACCGTAAAAATGTGTCCTTGTTGGAGCTAAGATTGTCTGTTAAAATGTTTTGTAAAGAAACAATTAAGGCAATCATAAAATTAGCTCAGCAAGGGCATATTTTTTAGTCCTAAGCTAACACGAGCAAATCCACCATTTAACTGGAAAGGATTAAAAATTGATCAACTAAAAGATGATGTAAGATGGAAATATGGTACTCCTCCAGGTGGAAACGCAAACTTTGCATGGATTCAACATATGATTTATCATTTAGCACCAAAAGGGAAAATTGGTTTAGTGCTAGCTAATGGTGCTTTATCCTCACAAACAAGTGGTGAAGGCGAAATTAGAAAGAATATTATAGAAGCTGATTTAATCGAAGGCATTGTTGCTTTACCAACACAATTGTTTTACAGTGTTACGATTCCAGTAACATTATGGTTCATTTCTAAAGATAAAAAACAAAAAGGAAAAACAATATTCATTGACGCTCGCAAAATGGGGCATATGGTAGATAGAACACATCGTGATTTCACAGAAGAAGATATCAATAAAATAGCAAAAACATTTGATGATTTCCAAAATGGAATTGATGTCGATGAAAAAGGTTATTGTGCTGTATGTTCTATAGAAGATATTAAAAATCAAGATTATATTTTAACTCCAGGAAGATATGTTGGTATTGAAGAGCAAGAAGATGATGGCGAACCATTTGAAGAAAAGATGGCTAGATTAACATCTGAATTATCTGATATGTTTGCTAAATCCCATGAACTTGAAGAGGAAATTCGTAAGAAATTAGGGGCGATTGGGTATGAAATTTAATAGATATACTCTTTCAGAACTAGCAACGATTAAGTATGGTAAGAATCAAAAAAAGTACTTTCAGATAGCGGAAATATTCCTATTTATGGCACAGGGGGATTAATGGGATTTGCTACTGATTATCTTTATGATAAGCCTTCTGTTCTAATTGGTAGAAAAGGAACAATTGCAAAAGTAAAATATGTTGAACAACCATTTTGGACAGTTGATACTCTTTTCTATACAATTGTAAACACGGATATCGTTCTTCCTAAATATCTTTATTATGTTATGTCACTTATTGATTTAAATAACTACAATGAAGGAACAACAATTCCAAGTTTAAGAACTGAAACCCTTAATCGACTTGAATTCGATATTCCTTCATTGGAAGAACAAGAAAAAATATTGTCGTATATAAATCCGATAGAGGATAAAATTCAGTTAAATACTAGAATAAACAATAATTTAGTGGCTTAAAGGTCGATGTTGGAAACATCTAATTCACCAGACATAAGTTTAGGTAGGAGTGTATCTTTTGTATCAGCAAGTTTTTTGCTCTCAATTCGATTGGCAATAATCAAATCATATATTGGCTGAAGTAAAGATCCAATTCGGTTGTAATCGGCATCATCAGGTATAAGAACCTTTGCTTTTGCAAGATCATCACGTTTGATGTGTCCCATCGTAGTTGCTTTGTCGGCAGCAATGGCTATAAATCTATCAAGATGGTACTTAGTCCAAGAATAGTAAAAACCATTTATCATAATCTGTTGATGTGACCTTAAAGAGATGTTGATTTAAACCACAAACACCGCCGCACCAAAAATCAAACTAACAAACTACCTGACCAAGAAAAGATAACATCTCCATCATGAACGATATATTCACTTTTAATATTTGGAGAACACTGTTCAGTATTGCTATCGCAACATCTTTGACGAAGTTCCTTAATTTTAAGAATTGGAATTCCAATTTCATCGGCGTTTGGACGATATTTTTGCATGGCTAGACCATTTAGATAGCTTGCAATATCTACTAAACTACCATGTTTCCAACCATCCGGTAGCGTTTCAAGAGATAGGAACTCATTTTCAAAGATAGTCCTTGCTTGGTGCTCTAAATTATTGTTTAGTGCTTAATGATAGTTATAAAAATGACATGTAGATTAAAAAGTTAATAGCGTATACAAAATATTAGAAATGAGGTGAAAGTATGCCAGCACATTTTACAGAATCAAGTTATGAAGAATCAATTATAGAATTGTTTGATGGAATGGAATATAGATATGTCTATGGTCCAGATCTTGAGCGAGATTATATGAATCCTTTATATGTAGATGATTTTGAAGATTCAATCTATAGAATCAACAAGGGAAAAGATAGAGAAGCCATTATGGATGCCATTTATCGGATAACCCATATTGAAAATGGATCGTTAGAAAAGAAAAACCAAGTTTTTACTAACTACTTACAAAATGGAGTTGATGTTTCATATTTCAAGGACGGAAAAGAAAAGTCGGACATTGTTTATTTAATTGATTATGAAAATGTATCGAATAACTCTTTTGTAGTTGCAAATCAATGGACTTTTATTGAACATAGTAATAAAAGACCTGATGTTATTCTATTTATCAATGGAATGCCATTGGTATTGGTTGAATTGAAATCGCCATCACGTGAAGAAACTGATGTATCTGAAGCTTATACTCAATTAAGAAATTATATGTTAGAAATACCATCTATGTTTATTTATAACCAAATTTGTGTTATGAGTGATCAATTAACTTCTAAAGCTGGAACGATAACTTCTGGTGAAGATCGGTATATGGAATGGAAAACAAAAGATGGTAGTTATGAAAATACTCAATTTGCTCAATTTGATACTTTCTTTGAAGGAATGTTTGAGAAAGAACGATTATTAGACATTATAAAAAACTTTATTTGTTTTTCAAATGATGGAGAAAATATTATAAAGATATTAGCAGCATATCATCAGTATTTCGCTGTTAGAAAAGCTATTACATCTACAAAAAAAGCTACTGTAACCGATGGAAAAGGTGGTGTTTTCTGGCATACGCAAGGCAGTGGAAAATCATTATCGATGGTATTCTATGCACACTTATTACAAAAAGCATTAGAATCACCAACTATTGTTGTTTTAACAGATAGAAATGATTTAGATGATCAATTATTTTCACAGTTTTCTAAGTGTAAAGAATTTTTAAGACAAACACCAGTTCAAGCTACAAGTAGAGAGCATTTAAGAAATCTGTTAGATAATATCAAGGTAAATGGAATTATCTTTACTACTATGCAGAAATTTGAAGATTCATTTGATGTATTGTCAGATAGAAGAAATATTATAGTTATGGCTGATGAGGCTCATCGTGGTCAATACGGATTGGAAGAAAAAGTAAAGATTATAAAAAATGAAAAAAGGTGAAGATGAAGCAAAGGTCGTGAAAGGAACAGCACGTATCATTCGTAACAGTCTACCTAATGCTACTTTTATTGGTTTTACTGGTACACCAATTTCTACTAAAGATAAAAGTACTATAGAAGTATTTGGAAATTATATTGATGTTTATGATATGACTCAAGCCGTTGAAGATGGAGCAACTCGCCCTGTTTATTATGAAAGTAGAGTTATTAAACTTCATTTAGATGAAAATATAATCAGATTGATTGATGCTGAATATGATTTAATGGCTAACTCTGCTGATGAGGAAGTTATTCAAAAGAGTAAGAAAGAACTAGGAAAAATGGAAGCAGTTCTTGGAGCTGATCAAACAATTGAATCTTTAGTTAATGATATTTTGTTACATTATGAAGATAATCGTGCAAATTTATTAACTGGAAAAGCATTGATTGTTGCTTACTCTAGACCTATAGCAATAAAAATCTATAAGAAGATATTAGAAAAACGCCCTGATTGGACGGAAAGAGTAGCATGTGTTATGACTTCTAGCAATAAAGATCCAGAAGAATGGCATGATATCATTGGAAATAAAGCACATAAAGAAGAGTTGGCTGTTAAGTTTAAAAATAACGATGATCCATTGAAGATTGCGATTGTTGTTGATATGTGGCTAACAGGATTTGATGTACCTTCATTAGCAACTATGTATGTGTATAAGCCTATGAATGGACACAATTTAATGCAAGCGATTGCTCGTGTAAATCGTGTTTACAAGAATAAAGAAGGTGGGCTTGTTGTTGATTATATTGGTATTGCTCAAGCTTTAAAAGAGGCTATGAATGATTACACTGTCAGAGATAAGAAAAACTATGGAGATATGGACATATCTAAAGCTGCTTACACTAAATTTGAAGAGAAACTTCAAATATGTAAAGATTTATTGCATGGTTATGACTGGTATAAATTTAAGGTTGGAACAAATCTAGAAAAAGCAAAAACAATCAGTGGTGCAGTAAACTTTATATTAGACCCAAAACGACAAGAAGATAAGGATCATTTTATTAGAGAAAGTACGGCATTACATCAAGCAGTTCAATTATGCTCATCTATAGTTGAAGAAGAATTTCGTGTTGAAGCAGCATTCTTTGAAGCGATACGTGTTATGCTAAATCGTTTAATGAATAAAGGAGGAAAAGGTAAAATCTCCCTTCCAGAAATGAATGAACGGATTAATGAGTTGTTAAAGCAATCAATCAAAAGTGATGGTGTAATTAACTTATTTAGTGATGTAAAACAAGAATTCTCTTTGTTTGATACTGACTTTTTAAAAGAAATTGGAAAAATGAAAGAGAAAAATTTAGCCGTAGAGGTTCTTAAAAAGTTAATTGCAGATCAAATTAAGGTATATAGAAGAACCAATGTAGTTAAATCAGAAAAGTTCTCAGAAATTATTCAAACAACAATTAACTCTTATTTAAACGGAATGTTAAGTAATGAAGAAGTTATTAAAGAATTATTAGACTTAGCTAAACAAATTAAAGGTGCTCACGAAGAAGGAAATGCACTAGGTTTAACACCAGATGAATTAGCTTTTTACGACGCTTTAACAAAACCACAAGCAATTAAAGATTTCTATGAAAATGACGAATTAATCGCTATTACTAGAGAATTAACTAAGGCATTAAGAAGTAATAAAACTGTCGATTGGCAGAAAAAAGAATCTGCACGTGCGAAAATGCGTATGTTAATCAAGAAATTACTTAAAAAGCATAAATATCCACCTGAAGGAATGGAAGATGCTGTGCAAACAGTAATGATGCAGTGTGAACTGTGGACTGATAATGTTATGGAAATATAGAAACAAGAATGATTTTGCTATATTATTATATGGGTATTGACAAATATAAAAAGTAGTTATAAAAAGGCTATAGTTTATGAACATTATAAATAAAAATTATTAGAAAATTATGTGATTGAATGATAATTAGAGTTTAAAATGTTAGAATTAGTGATTATATTATTCTTTAATCAAGGAGGCTTATTAATATGGATAATAACTCAAAAATGATTATTTATACAACTGAAGATGGATTAGTGAAAATTGAAACAACTTTTAATTCTGAAACAGTGTGGTTATCGTTAGATCAAATGTCATCCTTATTTCAAAGAGATAAATCTACTATATCAAGACATATCAAAAATATTTTTGATGAAGGAGAACTGATTCGTGAGGCAACTGTTGCAAATTTTGCAACAGTTCAAACCGAAGGAGATAGACGAGTAGAAAGAAATATTGAATACTATAATCTTGATGTCATTATTTCTGTTGGTTACCGTGTGAAATCAAAACGAGGAGTTCAATTTAGAATATGGGCAACAAATCTCATAAAGGAATATATGAAAAAAGGATTTGTGCTTGATGATGAACGCTTAAAAGAATTAGGTGGTGGCGGATACTTTAAGGAATTACTTGAAAGAATTCGTGATATCCGTGCATCTGAAAAAGTGTTCTATAGACAAATTCTTGAAATATATGCTACAAGTATTGATTATGATCCAACCGCTGACGTATCTATTCAATTCTTTAAAAAAGTACAAAATAAAATTCATTATGCAATTCATGGCGAAACGGCAGCCGAAGTCATTTATCATAGAGCAGACGCTGAAAAAGAATTCATGGGATTAACAATCTTTTCTGGGAATCAACCAACATTAAAAGAAGCAAAGATTGCAAAGAATTACTTAAATGAAAAAGAGTTAAAAGCAATGGGGCAACTTGTATCAGGATATCTTGATTTTGCGGAAAGACAAGCAGAACGAGAACAAGTAATGACAATGGAAGATTGGGTAAAACACCTAGATAACATTTTAACAGTTACTGGAGAACAACTATTAGTTGGTAATGGCTCAATTTCTCATATACAAGCAATGAAAAAGGCTGAAACAGAATACAAAAAGTATAAAGCAAAAACATTAAGTGATGTTGAAAGAGATTATTTAAGCGCGATTAAAGAATTAGAAAATTTAAAATAATTAATAATTCAAGGAGGCGCAAAATATGGAAGACATTATCATATCAAGAATTATAGATTTGTTAATAGATTTTTGTAATGACACTTTTTCTGGATTAAAAGGAAAAATTCAACTTTTCAAAATTAAGAGAAGATTGAAAAAACAAATTTATTATGAAATACTCTCAAAATATGGAAAGAGAGTTTTTACAATGATTTAGATCGTTTTCTCACAGATAATGATGTGATTTGTAGTGTTATTCGAAATTGCTGTGATTTATCCGTATTTCATTATAAATCCAAATCTCAAATGATAGATTACTATGTACAGCTGTTTGTTGAACAGCATTCGAGGTACCGTCGATATCATTACGAGATTCGAACTCTTCTGCAAAAATATTATGAAGTTATTTATCTTGCCTTAAATAAATCAAACAACAACGAAACAAGAGTCATTTGTAATGTGACAAAAGAACTTGCACACGGATTATTAGATGAATTACAGGATATCAAGGGCGCTGTTGAACAACTTGATGAAAAAATGAATGTATTGGTTAATGAGTCAGAATGCAAGCCCACAAAGTTTTTGTTCGATGAGTATCGCAAGCATTTATTGTGTTTATATCCTCGATATTCCGTTTGTGAATATCTGGAACGTAAAATTTATTCCAAAAATGAAGCGATATTCAATTAAACTCTCTGGATGTATTACTCAAAGAGAAACATGTTCTCGTTTTAGGAGAGGCAGGCTATGGGAAAACTTATGAGTCCATTATATTGCTCCAAAAAGCGTGTACAAACGAGAATACAGGTACATTAATCCCAGTGTTTATTTCTTTGCAGGAATATGGGTTACTTTACACTGATATTATTAGTGGTATCAAATATAAAATTAGTCCATTTTGTGACGGAGAAGTGGATAAGTTAATTGAGCAACAACTGAAAGAAGGGCGTTACCTTCTTATTATGGATGGTATAGACGATATTACTCAGGATAATTACCGTACAAAGTTCTATGCTGAATTTAATAATTTCGCTGCCCAGTATAGCAAGAATTTTTTCTTTATTACATCTCGTTTCAATCGCTATCATGGAGAGTTGGGTGAGAAAAAGCAATATTTTCTAACAACGTTAAGTGAGCAAACCATTCGTGAAGAGTTGCGAAAAGATGGAATAGTTGTTGATATCCCCCAACACTATTATATGCTTTTTTCTAATCCATTCTTTTTGTCTGTTGGAAAGTCAGTATTAAAACAAAGTACCAATCGAGATATATTTAACAGGAGTAGATTGTTTGAAGAGTTGTTCCAAAAATTATACGGAGGTATTTCTCAGCATGGTCATTTTGCAGGGCACGCTCCTTTAACCTATCATGATGCACAAACTATTTTGGGTAATTTTGCATATCATACATTTTCTCAGCCTTCCTATAGCTATACCGAATTTGATCAACACCTTTCTAAAATTGTGCAAGAAAACAAAATACATATTATTGGTTCTTTTGTTGGTTCCGGTCTATTTAGGATTGAGGACAAGGTAGTCTTCGCGCACAAATTACTCAAAGAATATTGTGTTGCTTACTATTTGGTTTATAATTTTCCGTTGTCCCACAATGTTGAATTGTATGCGGATTTAGTTAAAAAGGACGAGTGGAAAGAGGTTTTCATCTTTGCTGGAGGAATATTCAAAGAGCCTCAAGCACAAGACGAATTTTTGGATTTTGTGATGGAGCATAATCTACCTTTGTATATTGAATGCGTTAATGCAAAAAGTGATGTGAGCGAATTGGATTTTACTGATAGTGCTAAGCGCTTGTTAACGCAGATACATAGAACATATAGATTTATCTTAAATAAATACTTTGGTTCCATAGAGGCACTATTCGACCCACTCCATACACCTAATCGTTACACGGTGAAACCAGGACAAAAGGTTGCTATTTTTGGATGTTTATCAAAAGACAAGAGTTATTTGAACTATTGGTTTGATTTTGTATCCACTGATGAAAATGATGTTCAATGTATTAATGAGCAGCAGCGCCAAGAGTATCATGCAACATTCGAGAAAAAGCGCTTTCCACTAGGTTTAATTTTGTTAGTTATGGTGTAAATTTGAGGTTATCAGGATTGGGTGAAGATAGTGGTCGTAAAATTGCTATCAATTTGGTTAAAAATCGACTTGAGGAGCTAATTGAGAAGAAAAAATTAATCGAGAGCAAATATTTGTTGTGTGAGCGAATTACTTCCTATCATCGAAAGGTGAAAGCAATTAGAGAAACTGATAATTTGACCGAAATGGAAGTAATCATTGACAAAATGATTAATGATGAACAAGAAAAGAATCCTCGTTTGGTAGGGTATACATTTAATGGCGTGGAACTATTTCCTTTGCGCGATTTATTACACTATTTAAATCGTGATAACACAGTTTTGTCAAACCATATCCTCCCCGGTCCAGATATACCAATACCAACAAGCAGATCCTGTTTTACATGGGATAGGTATTCGAAAGAGCAAAAAGAATGTCGCATTGCTAAATTCTTTTATTATCACGAAATCAGCTATTTAAGTATGGTGGAATATAATTTTCCGAGCTTAAAGAAATACTTTCGAAGATATAACGATACCCCATATCAAGTAGTGGTTGAAGTAGATTATAATGAAGATGCGAATCCACATGATTTTACATCGCAGCCATCGATTCAGTACTATTATATCGCATCTCCTACAGAAGACATTCCCATGCCAATAATTTTCCAAACAAAAGAAAAGGATTTTTCTAATTATGAGCAAATTATGCAGACTATTCAAGAAAGCTACTCAAAACAAGGTCGAACAGCAAATAGCTTAACGACTACACGGACTGGTTTTACATTTACTACTACCTCAAGATGCACAGGAGGAGATGATCCGTTGTCCGACTATGTATATAAGTCAATAAAAGAGAGTTTGGAGGATGTGTTTGGTTCCATGCGATAATGAGTAAACGAAATGCAGTAATAGCATATACATTTAACATTATCTAGTAGGTATGACCTCTTTTTCCGTTTTATTTTGAGTAATGCCGAGTGGTTTTGAGGTGAATGAGCCACTGGTGGTTGCTGTGTAGCCAGTGGCTACAAAATGGCTACAAAAAGTTTAAAGACGTACTGTAATGGTTAAAATATGAGGATTTTATAGACGGAATACGCATTAATAGTACGGAAAAACACGAGAAAATAAAAGTCGAGTGGGAATAGAAAATGACATCAAGAAAGTGCTGATTAGTTGGCACTTTTTTACTTTTTTATTTTTTAAAATTTTATTTGATTGAGATAAATACCGAAAGCTTTTTATTTGCTTCAACATTGAGTATAATAATACAATACAGACTGTTGAGTAGGCAGGCTTTAAAAGAATGCATACAAAGTTTTCATGCAAATTACTAAATTCTTTTGAAAGTGAGGAAAATAAAAATGGAAAAGCCTAAAGCATACACAATGTTATTTAGTAAAATATATCCGTTGTACATCAATAAAGCGGTAAAGAAAGGACGTACGCAAGACGAAGTAAATGAAATCATCTTCTGGCTGACGGGTTATAATGAAGATACGCTTCAGCAGCAAATTGATTCTGAAGCTGATTTAGAGACCTTCTTTAATCAAGCTCCGCATTTTAATCCAAATGCGGTTTTAATCAAAGGAAGTATATGCGGTTGCCGTGTTGAGGAGATTGAAGATGGTGTTCTGCGTAAAATACGCTATTTGGATAAATTGATTGATGAACTGGCAAAAGGTAAATCAATGACAAAGATTCTAAGAAAAGAATAGTTTATTATGGTTAAAGAAATGGAGCGATTCGATGAATATAAAATTTATTCCAATTAATTCTCATAATTATGATGAGGTCAAAAAATTACATATCAGCGCATCTCAGAAGGGAAATGTAGAAACAGTAGAAGAATGCTGCCGGGAAGCAGAGGCTTTTTCTTTATGGCGGCCGGTCGCTGTTGCCGATGGTGAACAGTTGATTGGATTTGCTATGTATGGTCTTTGGATCAATGAAGGTGAGCGCGGAAGAGTGTGGCTGGATCGCTTCTTTATCGATGAACGATTTCAGGGACAAGGATATGCAAAGCCTGTTTTAATTCAGCTAATAAGAAAAATCCATGAAGAATATGGGTACGATGAAATTTATTTAAGCGTCTATGAATCAAATCAGCTTGCGATAAAAGTCTATCAATCTCTTGGCTTTGCATTTAACGGCGAACACGATATCAATGATGAACTTGTCATGGTGCTGGATATCAAAATCACTAATATCTAAATGCTAAATTAAGACAGATTGAGATTTATTATGAGTTGATTAAGCGGACATCTTATTATATACTTAATAGGGTAAAGCATGAAAGAATGGATGTGGTAAAAGTGAATTTACTGATGATAATTGTGAATGATGAATTTCAGGAGGAAATGCTCGAACTGCTGGGTGAAAATGATTATATGGCAACAATGGTAGCTTCTACGGGTGAGTTCCTTCAATATGGCAATACTACGTTTATTCTTGGTGTTGATGATGAAGAAACTGATAAATTGGTACAGCTCATTGATAAAAAACAAGTAAAAATCGAAATCAATATGAAGATTCAATAGGTGTTAAGGATATTCATAACAGAAAAAACATTGCGACGATTTTTATCATGAAATCAGAACAATTCATTAAGACTTAGGCGAAGAGGAACCTTCGTTTTCTTTTTACATCAGAATTATACGATGATAATCAGTTTTAAAAATCTGAGCTTTTCTAATCAAAAAATTTTAAAAAGCTGTTGACATTTTTGCCTAATTCCTGTAAGATAAATGAGCAATCGAAAGATGGAGGTTTAGCTCAGTTGGGAGAGCGTCTGCCTTACAAGCAGAGGGTCAGCGGTTCGAGCCCGTTAACCTCCACCATTTTTTTGTGCCGACTTAGCTCAACTGGTAGAGCAACTGACTTGTAATCAGTAGGTTGGGGGTTCAAGTCCTCTAGTCGGCACCATTTTTTATTTGCGGATGTAGTTCAATGGTAGAACTTCAGCCTTCCAAGCTGACTACGTGAGTTCGATTCTCATCATCCGCTCCAAAATCAATCAATACGCCTTAACGGGCGTTTTTTCTTTATCAGATAAGTGCTTTTCTTTTCATTCTTTTCAATGACAGTAGGTGTTCAGCTCTTCTTTTGCGATTGAAACGAAGAGGAAAGCAATACGTCAATCATTTATAATAGACATACCTAAAGGGAGGAACTACAGATGGAAAAACCATTCAGAATTGAGAAAATGGATAGCTTTCAGGTGATTGGCTATAAAATTGAAACGACAAATCAAAAACAAGAAGGAAGACGTGTAATCCCTGAGTTTTGGGAAAAGTTTAGAAAGCAGCAGCTCGCTGATCGGCTCTTTCCTTTAATGGATTCCAAGCCTTATGGCATCTTAGGAGTCAATGTATACAATATTGATACAGACAGCCGCAGATTTGATTATTACATAGCAGCTGCCAGTACTCATTCGGTACCTAAATCAATGGTGGCTTATACAATACCAGCCGCAACCTGGGCCATATTTCCATGTACCCTGAGACCATAGCCAAAACAGAGGTACAGGCAATCATGAAATGGCTGCCTAAATTCAAATATAAACCAATAAATTCAGGCTATATAACCGGCAGAATGAAAGCGGGCGCGCCGGATATCGAATATTATGGTGAAGATGATTACGCGGAGGTTTGGGTCGCAGTACGGGAATAAATGATGTTCCCGTATTTTTTATGCTTTGATAAATATTAGGTATTTTCCACTTTAACGCTTATATATAAGTGGTGATAGGATGAAAAAAGTAATACTTATATTCCTTGTTCTGCTGACGATTGGCCTAAATTATAACTGGCAGCCTATACAGATGGATGATTATGCGGCATCACACTTAATGGCTGAAATCAAAGGTGCAGTAGTACAGCCGGGCAGTTATGAAATTACTGAAAAGACAACGATTTCTGATTTGATAGAATTTGCCGGCGGGCCGCTTGAGGAAGCTGATTTATCTTCGCTCAACCTCAACAAACAGGTGCTGCATCAGTCCGTGATTGTGATTCCGCTTTATAAAAATGATAAGGTTTCTTTAAACAGTGCCTCTCTTGAAGAATTAATGAGGTTGAAAGGAATTGGAGAAAACAAAGCGCGGCTGATTCTTGAGTATCGTGAAGCCCATCAAGGTTTTAAAACTATTGAAGAGATTATGAATGTAAAGGGGATTGGCGAAAAGACATTTGAGAAAATGAAGGATCAACTAGCTTTATGAACGGCCGTTGGCTTTACCTCGCGTTATCTTTAATGATAATTATATCAATACCGCATTGGCTATTCTTTTATGGATTACTTATCATCTGGCAGCTTAAATATCGGCGGCTGCCAATCGCGGCACTCATCGTTTTACTTGTTGGCGGCTTTATCACTCATCAGCCTAAAACCAATTCGCTTCCGCAGACAAAAAACGGAGTTGTTGAATCGATTCGCAGCGGTTATTTAATTGTAGATTTGATTCGGTCAAAGCCATCGTTTATACTGATGAGGTGCTGCCCAAAGGTACGATGATTTCGGTGAATGGTGAATTTCAGGCATTGGATAACACCGCAAGTCTGTACGCTTTTAATTTTGACTCATGGTGTCAAGCCCGCGGCATCACAGCATCAATCAATGCAAAATCTCTGAAAATACTTAAACGATCATCATCAATTCAGCATTTCTTATTCCAGCGTCTGAACAATTTTGATGAGGAGCTTAAAAACTGGTGCTTTAAGGTATTTTATGGAGTTAAAGAACAAGATACTTCTATCTTATTTCTGCTTCAGCGCTGCATTTATCCTTCATTATGCAGCTGCTTGAAAAAATGACGAAAAGTAAAACGGCGGCAGTAGCCGTCCTGATTTTCTATGGCATCTTCATTCATTTTTCTTTTGCAATTTGCCGCTTATTAATTTTTACTGCTGTCCGTCAAGTTTTGCCCGATTCCTCATCCAAAGACCGATTAGGCATTGCGATTCTTTTAACTTTGCTGCTATTTCCATATGCCGTCTATGAATTATCTTTTATTCTGCCTGTAAGTTTTACGCTGCTCTCTATTTTCAGCTGTCATAAGATATCCAAGCTGCTCTCATCATGGCTTGTTTTAATGCCGGTGCAGCTGCTTAATTTTTATGAATTTAATCTGCTCTCACCGCTGTTTTTTTCTTTTTACCGCGTCTGGTATTCCGTTAATCTTCTGCTTACCCTTGCCTGTGTACTCTTTCCGATGCGGTGGCTGCTTGCCTTTTTAAGTATGGCAGATCAGGTTGTACAGCAGCTTCAGCCTACGCTGTTCACGCTTTGGTGCAAGCCTTCAATGTTGGCGGTGCTCATTTATTTGATTTGTGTTATCGCTTATATCAGCAAGGCATCCATTAAACATGCACAATGGCTTTTATGTGCCATGCTGGCCCTTAATTTTTCACCATATCTTGAACCATTTACAACTATCACTTATATGAATGTCGGTCAGGGTGACAGTATTTTGATTACTCTCCCATTTCATGGCGGTGCAATGATGATTGATGCGGCAGGCAGCTTTATACGAATATTCCTGAACGAAAAATCCTGCCGGTATTAAAGGCTAAGGGATATAAGACCATTGATCAGCTCATCCTAACTCATGCCGACAAGGATCATGCCGGCGGTTTGCAGGAACTTGCTGATTTAGTTGTGATCAGGCAGGTAATTACAGATAAGCAGGCAGTTATGAATTTTAAAAACATCGAGTTTATTTCGTTGCTGGCAGAGAATGATTTCGGCAACGAAAATGACAACAGCATCGTCCTGCTGAGCCGTATTGGCACGCTTGATTATTTGTTTACAGGGGATGCGTCACAAGCTTTTGAGAATCAGCTGCTGAGTGTTTATCCTACCATAAAATGTGATATTTTAAAGGTTGGACATCATGGCAGCAATACATCATCATCAGCACTATTCCTGCAAACATTAAGACCGCGGATAGCTGTCATATCCGCAGGCCTCAATAACCGCTACGGACATCCGCATGATGAAGTACTTGCGCGTTTAGAAGAGTATCGGATTAAATGCTTCAGAACGGATCTTCAGGGTGATATCGAAATAAAAAGTTTTCTAAATTTCAACTTTATCATAACAGGAAGCCGGGAATTTGGTATAATAAACTAGGTGATAAGATGAACTATCTGATTTATGGCGAAGACCGCGGCCGGATTCAAAAAGAAATCAAGAAAATCGTAAAGGATAATATGTCAAATGATATTAAGCCGGATACGATTACATACAATATGGCAACAACATCACTGGAAGAAATTCTGGCCGATGCTCAAACCATTCCTTTTTTACTGAGCATAAAATCATTGTCGCTCAAAACTGCAGCTTTTTAAGCGCGGCCAATGAGGGCAGTCAAAATACTGAGAGCTTAGAGGCTTATCTCGATCACCCGATGTTAACGACTACATTGATTTTAAGCGGTAATTTTGAAAAGGTCGATAAACGTAAAAAAATCGTGAAAACGATTCAGAAGACATGCCGGGTAATCAGCTGTTCAACATTGGATGAGCAGGGGAAAAGAGCCCAGGTCATACAGACGCTGAAAGCCAGCCAGCTTAAACTCAGTGATGAGGAGCTGAATCATCTTGTCAGTCTGCTGCCCTGTGATTCGGCAATCATCGAAAATGAATTGGCTAAGCTGATCGCATATCCCGACACCCTAAACATACGGATCATCGATCTGTTAATTACCAGGCAGATTGAGGATGATGTATTTGCGCTGGCCGATGCAATCATGAAGGGAAGGGAGAAACAAGTATTCAAGATCTGGAACGATCTGAATGCGTTGAATAAAGAACCAATATTTATGATATCTGTGCTGGCATCGCAGTTTCGTTTTTATTATCAAGTAAAAACCTTGCTGGTGAGCGGACTGAATGAAAATGACATCACTCAGGAATTAAAGGCACATCCATATCGCGTCAAGCTAAGCGTAAAGCGGTTGGCGCGGTGAGCTGTGATCAGCTGCTGAAAGTATTGGCGATGCTGGCGGATACCGATCAGAAAATAAAGGGCGGTTTGCTTGATAAACAATTGGGCTTTGAATTATTTCTCATACATTGTAAAGGAGTATTTGCGTGAAATCATTAAAAGAATTATATCGGATAGGGCCAGGACCTTCATCCTCACATACATTAGGACCGCAGCGGGCGGCAAAATTATTTCAGGAAGCTTATCCGCAGGCAGCATCTTATCTTGCTGAACTCTATGGTTCACTTTCGTTTACCGGCAAAGGTCATTTGACTGATGCCATCATCATTAAAACCTTCTTACCTAAGAACTGTAAAGTATGCTTTATGCAGGAAACCGCTCCTGAACATGCAAACACGATGGTTTTGAAAGCCTTGGACGAAGCAGGTGCAGTCATTGGTGAATGGACGGTTTATTCTGTAGGCGGCGGTGCAATCAAGGTTAAGGGCAGTGCTGATCTTGAACCTGAAGAAATCTATCCGCATCATTCCTTTGCGGAAATCATGGCATACTGCAAGCAGCGAAATATTCGTTTGGCACAGTATACGGATGAATTTGAGGCATTGGATGATTACATGAATGAAATATTAGATCAAATGTTATCTACTGTGGCAACCGGCTGTATGACCACCGGTGTACTGCCTGGCCGTCTGCAGCTTGAACGAGTAGCCAGCGGTTTATACAACAAAGCAAAGCAAGCGGCTGATCCATCGCGTAAGCAGAAGCTTCTGATTATGGCTTATGCTTATGGTGCCAGCGAGCAAAATGCCGGCGGTGGTACAACGGTGACTGCCCCGACATTAGGTGCCAGCGGTGTTCTGCCGGCTGTGATTACTTATTATTACCGCGATTTAAAGATCGATCGCAAGAAAATTATAGACGGTCTGAAAATTGCCGGCATTATCGGTAATCTTATTAAAACCAATGCGACTATTTCCGGCGCTCAAGGCGGTTGCCAAGCGGAGATCGGCGCAGCCTGCGCGATGGCGGCAGCGTTAGTGGCAAGTCTTCATGACATGGATGATGATAAAATTGAATATGCAGCTGAAATCGGGATTGAACATTTCTTAGGCCTGACTTGTGATCCGGTCGGCGGTTATGTGATGATTCCGTGCATTGAGCGAAACTCAGTGGCCGCCCTAAGAGCCATTGATGCGGCGTTTATGGCTGAGGAATTAGGCTCATTAAAGGATCATCGTGTCAGTTTTGATATGGTCGTCAATACAATGAATTATACTGGCAGAAAGATTGCTATTGAATTAAAGGAAACTAGCCTCGGCGGCCTTGCGACCGTAGTGCCGCTGGCTGCTTCAGAACCTAAAAAACACTGTGAGTAAGCATTTTCACGCTGATCTCAGTGCTTTTTTCTGCATAAAAAAACTAGCTCATCTGAACTAGTTTAATTAAGCGATTTTATTGATTGCTGCAGCCAGACGAGCTTTTTGTCTGCTGGCATAATTCTTATGGTGAATTCCGCTAGAGATCGCTTTGTCTAATTTAGAACTTGCATGGTTGTATGCAGCAATGGCAGCCGCTTTATCATTCGCATCAACAGCAACAATTACGTTTTTGATTGCAGTTTTCAGCTCAGATCTTTGAGCAGCATTAGCCATGTGTTTTTTATCATTAGTTAAGACACGCTTCTTTTGTGACTTGATATTTGGCATTCCGACACCTCCTAATTTCATTTGCCTTTAGATTATAACAAAAGTTATTATGAAATGCAATAAGACAAATAAAAAAAGACATACTATCGTAGAGGTGAATCGAATGAAAAAAGCAGATTACATGCCAAGAACGGATTTTGCTGATGAGGTAATTACCTCAATGGGTGAATTTGAGCATTACAACCGGATTGAAAAAAGATGCCGAATATGAAAATGAATTGGGTGAAAGTATTCAATGATGAAAATGAATTTAAGAAGCAGAAGGGGGACTATATCACTCTGGAATATAAACAGATGGATGATGCGCTTTTGCGTGACGGCATCAGTGAAGAAGTGGTGAATTGTCTCGATCAGTTAACCAGCGAAATCGTTGTGAATAAGGTACTGGTAGTTGGTTTAGGCAATAAAGAAATGATTTCGGATGCCATTGGACCTAAAACCGCGGAACAGATTTTGGTAACCGCGCATCTGTTTGAAAATCATCAGGATGTCGGAGATGGTGTCAGCAACTGCGCGGCCATCGCCCCCAAGGTCATGGGACAGACTGGTCTTGAATCAGCCCGTATCGTAAAAGGTGTCGTTGACTTTTATCAGCCTGATTTACTGATTACCGTTGATGCGCTGGCGACAAATACACTTTCCAGAATCAACCGTGTCGTACAGATCAGCAACACCGGCATCGTGCCTGGCAGCGGGGTGGGCAACCACCGATTGGCAATCAATCATGAAACGATGCAGATTCCGGTTATTGCGATTGGTGTCGCAACGGTAACGACGATCGGCGCCATCGTACATGATGTACTTAATGAAGAATGTGAATTAAAGCATGACCAGCTGGACTGTATCGTAACGCCGAGAAGCATGGACATCGAATGCGATCAGATTGCCAGCATTTTGTCGAAAAGTATCAATTGTTTTATCCATCCGGATTATGAATCGATGTAACTCATAAATGACTGGGCCAACACATAGAATGACAAAGAGGAGGCCGGTCAATGAAAACATCGTTTCAAATCTTTATCAAGCTTTGCGCACTGGTGCTTTTTTTGCCTGCACGCCATTTCTGGAGGGTATAAAAACATCGGTGAATGAACAGACTCTGGCCAAGCATTTGGTTTACACGAATTTGGATATTGAACCTGTGGATCTTCAGGATTCTTTAAATGTGATCAGTGTGCCTAAAACGGAGAATGTGCCGATTGAAGAAACCGAGCCGCCGCTGCCAAATGAACTGCCGGCTGAACCAATCGAGGAAATGGAGAACCCGCCGGTGATTGAACCAATTCAGCCGCAGCCTATAAAAGATAAATCGATCTATATCTATAATACACATCAGCAGGAGGCATACATCGGTGAGCTTACCGTTTATAATGCTGCACAGGTTTTGGCTGATAAGCTGCGAACCTTAGGCTATACGGTTATTGTAGAGGATGGCGATTTTGTGAAATACGGACAGGAAAATGATATGGATTACAATATGTCTTATCAGATATCCCGTAAATTTATCACTGATGCGATTATGAATAACGGCGGCTTTGATTTGATTATCGATTTTCACCGTGACTCCGTGCCAAGAGAAAGCACTTATATTACGGTTAATGGCATCGATTATGCGAAATGATGTGTGTTATCGGCTCTCTTACTGATAACTCCTATGAAATAACTAAGACAGCTTCGACATTGTACGACAGCTGCAACTCTTTGGTCAGTGGTATAATGAAGAACACAATGACCCGAGAGGCTTATTACAATCAGGATATGAGTGACAAGATGCTTCTGATTGAGGTAGGCAGCGATAACAATACGTTTGATGAAGTTAAAAATAGTGTTGATATCTTAGCTTTGGGCATTGCACAGATTCTGGGGTGATGCGATGAAACGCTTTTTTGCGGATGGTATGCTGATCTTTATTTTGGTTGGCATCGGCTCAACGCTGATGAAACAACAAGGTGAAGAGCCGATTACAATGCAGTACAGAATTGAAGAATTTGAAAAATCAGTCGATGAGCAGCAAATCATTGAGCCTAAGGTTGAAGGCGCTTCGCTCAATAAAATCGAAATGAATAAAGCTGCGAAACTGGCTGAGGGTACAAGTGAGGTTATCGTACAGGTAGTCGATACGACAGTCAGTATGATTACGTCATTGTTTATCAGTGTGATAGAATGAACCTGTATACAGGTTCTTTTCTTTTAGCTGACCATCCAGTTTACGCTAACCATTTTCTTGAAGGAAAAGCTGTGGTATAATTAAGCGCGAGGTGAGCACGATGAGCGAACAAAGAATAATTTTTATGGGAACACCGGTATTCGCATGCGGGATTCTGCAGCGATTGATTGATGAAGGCAGCAATGTTGTCGGTGTTGTATCCCAGCCTGATAAAAAAGTTGGCCGCAGGCAGGAACTTCAGCCGACTCCGGTCAAGCAGCTGGCTGAAAGTATCGGATACCGGTACTGCAGCCGCAGCGGATCAAAGAGGATTATGAGCCGATACTGGCATTAAAACCGGATATGATCATTACATGTGCCTATGGACAAATCGTTCCGCAAATTGTTTTGGATGCGCCGGCATATGGCTGCATCAATGTTCATGCATCTTTATTGCCGCGTCTGCGCGGCGGGGCGCCGATTCATAAGGCAATCATATATGGGGAAGCTGAAACCGGCGTATCGATTATGAGAATGGTTAAGAAAATGGATGCCGGCCCAGTCTGTGCCGTCGCTTCACTTAAAATCAGTGAGTTAGATACAACTGGCACGCTGCATGATAAGCTAATGATTTTAGGGGCTGACTGTCTGGCTGAAGTATTGCCGAAGCTTTTTGCAAATGAAGCAAGATTTATCGAACAGGATGAGAGCCAGGCAACGTTTGCTTGGAATATTTCCAAGGAGGAAGAGCTGATTGATTTCAATCAGCCGGCCAAAGCTGTCTATAACCATCTGCGCGGATTAATTCCATCGCCTGTGGGATATGCGCTGATCAATGGCAAAAAGATGAAATTTCATCAAGTCTCTTTGAGTTTGGAAAAAAGCGGTGCAACATGCGGAACCATTTTGGGTTTTGACGCGGATTCAATGAAAGTGGCTGTGGCTGGCGGTATCATTCACATCCATCAGCTGCAGTTGGAAGGTAAGTCAAAAACCAGTGCCCGTGAATTTATAACGGAGCTGGACGCAGTTATATCGGGAAGGAATTTAACAAATGAAACTAAAGGAAATAGTATTTGGGGCTTTTGGAATTGCGGCAATTTTTATTTTAACGGCGTTTATCTCGCTGCCGGTAGCGAACCTTGGTTACATTAATATCGGCGATGCGATGATCATGCTGTTTGCATCTGTGTTGGAATCATCACCGTTGGCTTTTCTGGTCTCCGGCATTGCCAGCTGCCTGTCGGATATTTATTTGGGTTTTCCTCAGTATGCGATTTTTACATTTATTATTAAAGGTTCGGAAGGTCTGCTGGTATCCTTGCTGGCACGCCGTTTTAAAAAGAAACTGCCGGCTTTTGTCTGCGGAGCCATCATTGTTGTGGCAGGTTATGCGCTGACAGATGTTTTTTTAACGATGCAGTGGGTAAGTGCTTTTGCTTCCGTCGGTATGAATTTTGTACAGGTAGCTGTCTCGTTAACACTGGCGATGGCATTAAGCAAACCTTTTGCGAAAATATCGGATAAATTTCTGCAGGTTATCCGCTGATTGCGGTAAGTTGTTTAGGTTTCCTTGCTGATTATTAAAATTGAGCTAAAATAAAATTAGTACCGGGAGGTTTCATGTTTAAAGTTAAATTTTTGGCTGAACAGAAGGCACGTGTTCTGAAGCAGCTGCATATCGAAGAACAGTCTGATTATCAGATCGTACTCTGCGAGAAGGCTGATGACATTGAAGCTGATAAGATCAACCTTTGTTTTGCTTATGAGCATCTGGATCAGGTAAACAAGCTGATGGCTTTTAAAAATACACCGTTAAGCATTAAAGTGCCATGCACATCAGAACGCGGCGAAGAAATGGTCGCTTTGCATATGATTGATTTTATCGAATCATTCGGTAATGAGATCAGTGCTTCCGTGAATCGGCGAGTGCTGCGGATCAGCAGTAAGCTCTATAAGCTTGAGGAAGAATGGCGCAAATACGGCTTTATCAGGATTTCTAAATCGCAGATTGTCAATGTAGGTAAAATAGCCGCTATCAAACGGGGCTTTAATGGCAAACTACTCCTTGTACTTGAGAATAATCAGCACCTTGAGGTCAATCGCAGTTTTGTGAAAGACTTTAAGGCATATATGGAAGGGAGGAAACCGTTATGAAATGGGTGATTGCTTTTTGTTTGCTGCTGGCTGCCCTGGCTTTAGCGGTTGTTTCGATTCAGGAGGCATCCTTAAACAGTCAATTAGATGCACGGCAGCGCGAATTAGGTTATACTTCAAAAAACGTCCGTTTTACTTTGGCAAGCGTTACCTATCCCTGCTGCTTACTGCCGCTGCGTTCTTGGTGGTGCTGCCTTCCTCTTCGCCTGCTGATGAGCCGGAATCAAATCCCATCAGTGTCATGAGTCTTGATCCGTCAACACAAAAATCAAGGGCCCTTGATCAAGATGTTTCGCCAATCATTCAATTGCAGGCGGGAGTTCTGCTTGAAGAAAAGGCGGTTGATGTCGCAGATCATCCAATGATCGGCAGGTATCATGAAGGTGAACTGACTTATAGTGTTTATATTGTTGATAATGAACTGATCTTTCAGAATCAGGATGGAAAGACATATGTGAATCAATTAAAATGACAAAAATTTAAAATATGTCATTTTTTTGCTCATTTTTAGGAAAATCTACGTGTATTTTCGATTTATTTCTTTTTATAAGTGCTGGATTCCTGTTAATTGTAAAATTAATTCGCTTATCAAAAAGCTTGTGTTTGCTAATTATGAAACATTTGTTATAATAAAGAAGATTTTTAGATAGGAGTGGTTCGATGGACCAAAGCAAAATTAGAAATTTCTCAATTATTGCGCATATAGATCACGGTAAGTCAACGCTTGCGGATCGCATTTTAGAAATAACGGACACGATCATGCAGCGTGAGATGAAGGATCAGCTGCTGGATACGATGGATCTGGAACGTGAACGGGGAATCACGATTAAGTTAAATGCTGTTCAGCTGACATATCATGCATTGGATGGAGAGGATTATACATTTCATCTGATTGATACACCGGGGCATGTCGATTTTACCTATGAGGTATCGCGTTCACTGGCCGCCTGTGAAGGGGCTGTGCTGGTTGTAGATGCCGCGCAGGGAATTGAAGCGCAGACGCTGGCCAATGTATATCTGGCATTAGATAACAATCTGGAAATTCTGCCGGTTATCAATAAAATTGATCTGCCGAGCGCCCAGCCCGAGGTGGTTATGGATGAGATTGAAAATGTCATTGGTCTTGAAGCGCATGACGCACCGTGCATTTCCGCGAAAAGCGGTCTGAATGTCCGTGATGTTCTGGAACAGATCGTTAAACGGGTACCGGCACCTTCCGGCAACCCTAATTCACGGCTGAAGGCCTTGGTTTTTGACTCGATTTATGACGCATACCGCGGGGTTATCGCTTTTGTTCGTGTCAAAGAGGGAACGGTGAAGTCGGCGATAAGATTCGATTCATGGCAACCGGTGCTGACTATGAGGTGCTGGAGGTTGGCGTCCGCACGCCAAAGGAAGTTAAGAAGGACTGCCTGTCATGCGGAGAAGTAGGCTGGATCGCCGCCAGCATTAAAACGGTTAAGGATGTTCGAGTCGGTGATACAATCACGCATGCAGATCTGCCGGCAATTGAACCGCTGGCGGGGTATCGTGAGATGAATCCAATGGTTTACTGCGGCCTGTATCCAATTGAAACGAACCGCTATAATGATCTTCGTGATGCGCTGGAAAAGCTTCAGCTTAATGATGCTTCACTGCATTTTGAAGCGGAAACCTCGCAGGCGCTTGGTTTGGTTTCCGCTGCGGCTTTTTGGGGCTGCTGCATATGGATGTGATTCAAGAGCGGATTGAGCGTGAATATAATGTGGACATTATTGCGACCGCACCTTCCGTAGTCTATCATGTCAATCTGACTAACAAGGAACAGATAACGATTGATAACCCTTCGATGATGCCGGATGTGCAGACGATTGAATCCATTGAAGAACCTTATGTCAAGGCAACTATTATGTGTCCGAAGGAATATATCGGACCGATTATGGAGCTTTGTCAGAATAAACGCGGGACTTACCGAGATATGCAGTATCTTGATGAGACGCGGGTGTCGATTATTTATGAACTGCCCTTAGGGGAAATAGTTTATGATTTCTTTGATAAGTTAAAATCATGTTCACGCGGTTATGCTTCCTTTGATTATGAGCTGATCGGCTATCAAATCAGTAAGCTGGCTAAGATGGATATCCTGTTAAATGGTGAATGTGTGGATGCCCTATCCAGTATCGTACACCGTGAATTTGCTTATGAACGCGGTAAATCACTTTGTGAACGGCTGCGTAAGCTGATTCCGCGCCAGCAGTTTGAAATACCGATTCAGGCATCACTGAATGGTAAGATCATTGCGCGTTCGAACATTTCCGCATTGCGTAAAAATGTTCTTGCGAAATGTTACGGCGGTGACGTATCACGTAAAAAGAAATTGCTTGAAAAACAAAAAGAAGGTAAAAAGCGTATGAAGCAGGTGGGCTCCGTTGAAGTGCCGCAGGAAGCATTCATGCTATTTTGTCGGTTGATGATGAATAGTGTCTGAAAAGGCACTGTTTTTCTAGTTTTGTCGCTTTTGACCAATTTTCACCCAAATATGATATGCTGATTAAGGGTGATGCTATGTCATTAGCACAGGAATTTACGGATGATGTATATTTAAGCTTTGAGGAACTTGAAGCACTTCTGAATTATCAAAATACACAGGCGGTATGGCATGAGATCCAAGTGTATCGCAGACCCTTTGAATGGCAGCTGAAAACATCAAATCAGTGCTTAACCTTGGTTTTAACACCGCAGATTTGCGCGCAATGTTACGCATTGGAACAACAGATCCGTTTTTATCAGCTGTTGATGGGTCAGCGTGAATCAAGTGATTATATGCTTCAGGCAGCTCTAAATCCCGAAACTGAGCAAGCCTTTTATTTGAATCATCTGAAAGCTTATTTCAAAATGGTTAGCTATGAGCAGCTGTCAGCGCTGACACAGATGCACGTATTTGCACAAATCATGGCAGTCCGCTGTTTTTGCCATGAGGACTGCTCAGCGGCAGCAGCTTTTTGTCTTCAGCGTTATAGCCTGCCGGCAGCAGCTGACTTATTGGATCTTTCCTTGCTGTCTTGCAAAGACGGTACGGCAGAAATGATAAAAATGATTCACCAAGCGCATCAAAGGCTGAAATTAAAGCTGCAGCTGGTAAAGCTGAAGCATTTACCTTCAATGAATGAGGGGGATGCCAAAGAGCTTTGTGCTCGCTATCCGTTTTTAAATGACGCGCAGGTGCAGTTTTATTGTGCGCATCGTCAAGCGATGCACTATTATACAGTCAATGATTATGCCAAATGGAATCAGTGCAGCCATGAAACAGCAAGAACCAGTCTCAATGAACTGGTCAAACTTGGCTGGTATAAGAAACAGAGGATAGGAAAGAAATTTGTCTATTTAATATGATATGAAAGGGGAATTATAAAATGAAAAATATTGGGTATGTAAGTCATGACAAGGAGCTCAGGTTGCTCATTAAAAATTGGAAGAGAGGCTGCCTGAACTGCGTTTCTATGATATCGGCGCTGATTTGAGCATCGTTCATAAAGCCGGCATCAGTCATGTTATATTTGATTTTGATAACTTCCGCTCATTAAGCGATTCACTGCTTTATAAGCAAATTGAAAAACTGCAGGGGATGCGGCTTTTGATTATTGGCAATGAGCTTTCTGAATTGCTGTTTAATCATCCTAAAAGCGGTACGGTCATCGCACATTTGTTGAAACCCGTCAGTCCGGAAAGCTTATATGCGGCCGTTAAGTATTATCTGCTTGATCAGGAGCCGACGATAAGTAAGGATGAATTCAGTGAACGTCTCTTATTTGGCAGCCGCATGTACAGCTGTCTGCTTGGCTATTATTATTTAAATAAAGCTGTTGAATACTGCCGTGATAATAATGTTGACGACAGTGTGAGAATGGCTGTGATTTATGATTATATTGCAGTAAATTATGATACGACAAAAAGTAAGGTTGAAAAATCGATTCGCCGATTGATTTCACGCTTTGAAGGCGGTCGGCATCGGACTAATTCGGAATGGATTCTGTATTTTTATGGACAGCTGCAGTCAAATGGGGTAGAACTTTAATTATGGTCAAGGCAATGTATGTGCATGTGCCTTTCTGTGATTCAATCTGTGCCTATTGTGATTTCGGCCGCTGTAAGATGCAGCCGCAGCTGGCGGATCGCTGGCTGATGGCAATAGAACGTGAATTAGTAAAGCGGCAGCTGCCGACAGCAATATCGACGCTTTATATCGGCGGCGGCACACCCAGTGCGCTTTCTGTTAAGCAGCTGGATATCCTGCTTACTCTGCTCGATGATTATGCACAGCAAACAGTGGAATACAGTGTTGAAGCGAATCCGGAGAATTTGAGTTCAGACAAGCTGGCTGTAATGAAGGCGCATGGGGTAAACCGCATCTCATTAGGGGTACAGAGCTTTAATGACAAACTGGTAAAACGCATTGAACGTCATCATGATAAAAAACGGATTGATCAGGCTTTAGATCAGATTCATGAAGCGGGGATTCATAATATATCGATTGATCTGATGTATGGTCTGCCGGATCAGACAGCGGCGATGCTAAAGGAAGATTTAAAACAGGCGGTGAATGATGAGCGCATTAAGCATATCTCGATCTATTCACTGACTATTGAGGAACACTCCAAATTCGGCCGGCAAAAGGTCGTGCCTTGTGATAATGAATTGGAAGGTGCCATGTATGAGCTGATTGTTAAGACACTGCCTGAACACAGTTATCAGCATTATGAAATCAGCAATTTTGCGAAACCCGGTTATGAAAGCAAACACAATCAAATGTATTGGCATTATGAGGATTATGCGGGGATTGGCTGCGGGGCCAGCGGCAAGGAGAACCATATTCGCTATGACCGTCCTTTTCAGCTGCTGAATTATCTGAATGATGAAGAAGTGTTTGAACGCATTGAATTGAGTAAGTCTGATGAAATGTTTGAATTTATCATGATGGGACTGCGGATGAAGCAGGGAATATCACTGAGCCGTTTTGAGGCGCTGTTTCAGTGTTCGCCAAACGATGTCTTCGCCTCAGCGATTCATCAAAATATAGCGCGCGGCTGGTTGGTTCTGGATGGTGATTCGCTGCGGCCAAGTGAGGCGGGCATGACTTTTTTGAATGATGTTTTAATGGCTTTTATGGATTAAAGGCTTATAATAGGAGTGGAGATGATCTTATGGAAAAACAGTCCTTCAGTCTGGCTGGCTTTGCCTTTGCTTTATTATCCTTCGCATTCAATCCCTTCGGCAGCGTTTCAGTTTTGGCCATCGTATTTTCTTCCATCGGTCTGAAAGAACGGCGGCATTTAGGCAATCATGGCTTCTGTGTCGGCGGTTTATGCGGCGGAATTGTCAGCTTAGTACTTGATATTGTCGATATTTTCCTATAAATACTTGTTTTTTTATCTGGCCTGTGGTAATATATTGAAGATTTGTTACTGTGCTATTCGCTTCCTCGGCGGTATGCTCGGTTACAAATGACTTAACAACAGGAGGAAATTTAAAATGATTTCAAAAGCAAAAAAACAAGAGATTATGAAGGAATACGCACGTTTTGAAGGAGATACAGGTTCTCCGGAAGTACAGGTTGCTGTTTTAACTTATAACATCAACACATTAACTGAACATATGAAGGTTCATAAGCATGACTTCCATTCTCAGCGTGGTTTAATGCAGATGGTTGGTCACCGCCGTAACCTGCTTGCTTATTTAAAGAGCAAGGATTTGAATCGTTACAAAGAACTGATCACTCGTTTAGGAATTCGTAAATAGTTGTTTATCAGGCTTTCTCGAATCGGGAAAGTCTTTTTTCTTATTACTGAAAATGTTTCCAAAATCAGTAAAGTATGCTATTATTATCAAGATAAAACAATGAGGTGAAAAAATGGCTAAGCAAACTTTTAGTTTGGACTTCTGTGGTCGGGTGATCACAGTAGAAACGGGAGAAATTGCCAAGCAGGCCGGTGGCAGCGTATTGGTACGTTATGAGGATACAGCGGTATTATCATGTGCTACTGCGAGCAAGCAGGCTAAAGAGGGCATTGACTTTTTCCCATTAACAGTAACTTTTGAAGAAAAGTTATATTCCGCAGGTAAGATTCCTGGCGGCTTCTTACGCCGTGAAGGAAGACCGAGCGAACATGCGACATTGACGGCGCGTATGATTGACCGTCCGATCCGTCCGCTTTTTGCGGAGGGATTCCGTAATGAGGTGCAGGTAGTCAATACGGTACTGTCAGTAGATACTGACTGCACACCTGAAATGACAGGTATGTTTGGGGCTTCTTTAGCGCTGGGCTTATCTGATATTCCGTTTAACGGACCGATTGCGGGTGTTTATGTAGGTTATGTTGATGGTGAATATATCATCAATCCTTCAGTTGAAGAATTAAGCAGAAGCCGTATCACACTGGCGGTTGCCGGTACAAAGGATGCCATTAATATGGTTGAATCAAGTGCTACGGAAGTCAATGAAGAGGAAATGCTGGAAGCAATTCTTTTCGGACATGAAAATATTAAGAAATTGTGCGCGTTCCAGGAAGAAATTATCGCAGCCTGCGGTAAGCCAAAACGTGAGATCACACTTTATGAGATTCCTTCTGATTTAAACCGAGAGGTTCGTGAGATGGTTCAGGATCGTCTTGTGGAAGCTGTACGCATCCATGAAAAATTGGAACGTTATGGTAAGATTGATGATCTGGAGGATGAGACAGCTGCGGTCTTTGAAGCCAGAGAGTATGAAGATGAAAAGAGTAAGCAGACGACATTGAAATTTGTTCATGAAATCTGTCACAATATTGTAGTTGAAGAGGTGCGCCGCCTGATTACGGTTGACAAGGTTCGTCCTGACGGCCGTAAGATTGACGAAGTGCGTCCGCTGAATTCACAGGTGGATCTGCTGCCGCGTGTACATGGTTCTGCATTGTTCACCCGCGGTGAAACACAAGTATTGTCAGTATGTACGCTGGGTGCTTTAAATGACAATCAGATCGTTGATGATTTAACAGACATTGAAAAGAAACGCTTTATGCATCATTACAACTTCCCGCCGTTCTGTGTTGGTGAAGTTGGCCGTATGGGTTCGCCGGGCCGCCGCGAAATCGGGCATGGTGCTTTAGGTGAAAAGGCATTAGCTCAGGTTTTGCCAAGTGAAGATGAATTCCCGTATGCGATCCGTCTGGTTGCTGAGGTTTTGGAATCCAATGGTTCAAGCTCTCAGGCTTCTATCTGCGCCGGTACCATGGCATTGATGGCTGCTGGTGTGCCAATCAAAGCGCCGGTTGCCGGTGTGGCGATGGGCCTTGTCAAGGAAGGCGAGCATTATACGATCTTAACGGATATTCAGGGTATGGAAGATCACTTCGGCGATATGGATTTCAAGGTTGCCGGCACTAAGAATGGTATCACTGCCTTGCAGATGGATATCAAAATTGACGGTATTACCCGTGAAATCCTTCAAGAAGCATTGGAACAGGCTAAGGCCGGCCGTGAAACTATCATGGCTAACATGATGGACGCTATTTCTGAACCACGTCCGGAAGTCGGCCGTTATGCTCCGAAGATTGAAAAATCATGATTTCTCCAGATAAGATCAAAGATGTGATCGGACCTGGCGGTAAGATGATTAATCAGATTATTGCAGATTGCGATGATGTGAAGATTGATATTGATGATGACGGAACCGTTTTGATTTATCATCATGATATTGAACCGATCAAGAAGGCGGTAGCGATGATTGAAGCAATCACCAGAGAAGCCAAAGTGAATGAAATCTATGAAGGCAAGGTTGTCAGAATTGAAAAATTCGGTGCCTTTGTGGAACTGTTCCCAGGCTGTGACGGTCTTCTGCATGTTTCTAAGATCGCTCATGAACGTGTTGAAAAGGTGGAAGATGTATTAAAATTGGGTGACATTGTGAAGGTTAAAGTCATTGAAATCGATGAGAAGGGCCGCGTCAATGTATCACGCAAAGCATGCCTTGAAAAGCCAAAAGCTGAGAAGCGTGCTGAAACTGCGGAATAATGACGAAAGCGACATTTAATTTGTCGCTTTTTTCTTTTGTAGAAGTAGCTATTTGTGATAGAATAATAAGGTGAGGTGAAAACATATGAATTGGAATACAGAAGCAAAAAAATATGAAGCTCAGTTTAAAAAAGATTTAAAGGAATTAGTTGCTATTCCTTCATTAAGAGATGAATCAACAGCGAAAGAAAATGCTCCTTTTGGTGATCAATGCCGTAAAGCCCTGGATAAGATGATGGAAATCGGCCGTGAGGCAGGTTTTACTGTCAAGGATATTGATGGTTATGCTTGTACGATTGAATATGGAGAAGGGAAAGAAAGCGTGGGCATTCTTGCTCATTTAGATATCGTGCCAATCGGTGAAGACTGGACGCATGATCCACTTGGCTGTGAAGAGGTTGATGGTATCATGTATGGCCGCGGTACCTTGGATGATAAAGGACCGGCAGTGGCGGGTCTGACCGCCATGCGGATGCTGAAGGATAATAATGTAAAGCTGAATAAAAAGATCATGCTGATCTGCGGCTGTGATGAAGAAAGCGGCATGCAGTGCATGGATTATTATTGCAAGCATGCGGAAGTACCGACGATGTCTTTTACACCGGATGCGGAATTCCCGGTAATCTATGGTGAAAAAGGTCTTTTACAGATCGCGTTAAAAGGCCATGCGGAAACACCGATTTTGTCAATGCACTGCGGTGACGTCCGAATGTCGTTATTGGCAAGGCGAGCGCTTTGGTGAAGGATTTCAGAGAAGAATATGTCGATTTATTTGATTTTTATCTGCGAAGCAATAACCTGCAGGGCAGTGTTGAATATACTGAAGCAGGGTGTGTGCTGAAAATCGATGGTGTCTTTGCTCATGCTTCACTGCCATGGCGCGGTACGAATGCCGCCTTGCATTTGATTAATTTCATTGGTACAACGTATGAGAATGAATTTTTGACCAATACTTACCGAATGCTGTCCGATTGGCGCGGCAGCGGTGTCAGCATTGCTAAGGAAGGCGCTTATATGGGCTTCTTGACGGCCAATGTCGGTATTGTTGATCTTGAAAATGATGAATTTAATATTGTTATTGATATGCGTTATCCGAATGATACGGACAGTGAAACAATCATCAAGGGATATCAGGAAACGTTTAAGTCTTATGACTATCCGGCTGAAATCGTGGTGCGCTCTGACAGCAAGCCATTGTTCCTAGATCCTAATTCAGAGATGATTCAAAAATTGATGGCAGTTTATCGTGAATACAGCGGTGATACATTTACACCGGCGATGACGATGGGCGGCGGCACTTATGCCCGTAAGCTGCCGAATTGCGTAGCTTTCGGCCCGGAATATCCGATTGCCCGCCATCAAAGCGAACATGTCATCGGCGGCCCGCATCAGGCGGATGAGGGAATTGTTATTGATGATATGCTGTGTGCAGTTGCAATTTATGCAGGAGCACTTGAAAAACTGGGACAGTAGTCATGAGAATGCGGAAGTTGAAATGGGCAGAGCCTTTTTTGGAAGCCCAGTCCGTCATCGTTAGAAATTGTGATGAAATGGCTGGTCAGTGGCGCCGTCTGCTGAATCAAGAGGAACTGCATGTGGAGATTGGTTCGGGCAAGGGTGATTATTGGATCAAAATGTCAGAACTGTATCCCAATGCCGGCTGGATCGGAATTGAAAAGAATGTTAATGTCGCAGCGATTGCTTTAAAAAAGGTTGAAAACAGCGAACATTTAAACCGCCGGTTTATCGTTGATGATGCGCAGGCTATTGATTCATGGTTTGCGAAGGATGAGGTTGATGTCATCCATCTGAATTTTTCGGATCCATGGCCTAAAAAAAGAGCCAGCAAGCACCGGTTATCGCATGCTTCATTTTTGAGGCGATATGAACAGATCTTAAAACCTGAGGGCAAACTGATCATGAAAACGGATAATGTTAAGCTGTTTGAATTTTCAATATTGGAATTTCAGAACAATGGTTGGCTGCTTGATGAATTCAGTGTTGATTATCGGCGTGATGAGCATCCTGAGGATGTGATTACTGAATACGAGCACCGGTTCATGGAACTGAATCAGCCAATTTATCGCGCGGTATGGCATAAAGCTTAGAAGGGAGGGTTTTGATGAAGAAAGTAGTGTTGCTCATGCTTTCGTTATTTCTGCTTGGCGGCTGTGCCTCAGAAGCGGATCTGTCAAATCAGGTACTTACCTTATTGCAGGAAAAATCAATGCTTGAACCTTTTAATGATACAAATATGTCGAAGAAGTATTTCAGTTATTATTTGCCTCGGGATGTCGGACGTGGTCATGGCAATTCGCTGAGTGGTGTCTATCTCAAGGATGGCTATAAATTTGTGATGAATCTGGATGCTTCTCAGATTATTATTGATGAATATTATACAGAAGCAGCATCAAAGCCTTTTTCAGAGGTGCAGATGGAGACTTCATCGGCAGGGATGGTCTATCAGGGCAGCTACATAAATACTGCCGAAGAAACTAAGAATTATACGCTGCGGCTGGAAAAATTGACGGACGGCTATTATTATATTGATCTTGCGGCCAGTGAGCTTCGCTTTTACAGCATTGTTCCTTATGCAGAGATCAAGTCACTGCTGAATTGTATGTTAACGATCATGCAGTCAGTAAAAGTAGAACGGCAGCTGATTCTGAATGATTTTTCACTCAAAAGTGCAACGGCTCAGCAGCAGCAAAATCTGGATTATCTTAACGAAGAAGTGCCGGTTGACGGTTATATCAAAGATTTAGTTGAAAAATAGGAGGTTTTGATTAATGAAAGACTATATGAAACAGCTAACATCCATGGAGATGTTTGAGGCAGCATGGAATTCTGATCAGGTGAGTGTGTTTGTATTCTCCGCCGATTGGTGTCCTGACTGTATGTTTATTAAGCCATTTATGCCAAAATTGGTAGAAAAATACAAGCATTATGAGTTTATTTATGTGGATCGTGACGCGTGGCTGCCAATTTGTCAGCGTTTGAATATTTTAGGCATTCCTTCTTTTGTGGCGGTTAAAAACGGACAGGAATTGAATCGTTTTGTCAGCAAACTGAGAAAAAGTGAAGCTGAGATCGATGCCTTTCTTGGAGGTCTGCAATGAGTTGTTCAGCAAGATTGTTTATCAACCGCAAAGCCTTCAGCGGCGTTGGCATGATCGTTTTGAAAGATGCTGCACCGGCAGCTTCTGAAACCATCGGCGAGGTGTGCGCAATCTACGATCTCAAACATGAGATCATCGGTTATAACCTCATCAATCCTTATTTTGAAAAATTAAATGACGGCTATCAGCATGGGATGATGTAACTTTGGCATTTGTTAATGAGAAGCTGATCGAAGCCGGTTTTGCGGGCATTGAGATCGATCCGGCACCAAGACTTGTGGTTGGCTATGTGAAAACGTGTGAAACGCATCCGGACTCTGACCATCTGCATGTCTGTCAGGTGGATGTAGGTCAGGAATGCGTGCAGATTGTCTGCGGAGCGGCCAATGTAGCGGCTAATCAAAAGGTTGTAGCGGCACTGCCAGGAGCTGTATTGCCAGATGGCAAGCTGATTGAAGCTTCAGTGCTGCGCGGTGTTGAATCAGCTGGTATGCTTTGTTCAGAATGGGAACTGCGTCTGATTGATGAACCCAAGCGCGGTATCTTGATTCTTGATGATCAGGCAGTAATCGGTTCACCTTTTTTGGGAGGTAGAAAAGATGTTTAAAAAATCCTTTCATTTTTATTTGAAGAAGATGATGAAGTCGTAGTCGATGACGATTTAGAAAAGGTTGATTTCAGCCGCGTTCAAAATGAGGAATTCTCATCCATCGTCAACAGTGAGAAACGAGTCGATCAGCTGCGCCCGCAGCCGCGTCCGCAGGCACAGCCAATCAGCCGGCCAATCGATGCGGAAAGTGAACCGGTTACACGGACACAGACCATTGATATTAAGCTGGAACCTGAAAAGAAGGAACCGGTGCGCCCGCAGCGTGAGGTTCAAAAACAGTGAAGAAGGAATTTGAATTTTCACCTGTCATTTCACCGATGTTTGGTTCGAGCGAAGTGAAAAAGCCGAAACGTCAGGCGCCAATCGTGGAAACCGGCCCTGCTAAGAAACGCAACGCTTTAGGTACCGTTATTTCTCCGATGTATGGTCAGAGCGAACTGGATCGTTTTGAAAGTGAAGCACAGATCGAGCTTCAGGAAAAAGAAAAACGTCAGGAAAGCGCGCCGATCATTGAAGAAGTTGAAGAAGGCTTGTCGCTGGATGATTTAATTGTAAATGAAAGTGAAAACAGCCTTGATGACTGTGTGCAGTTTTCATTATTTGGCGATGAGACGCCGTTAAGTAATATCGAGTTAGAAAATGCCGATAAAAAAGAAGAAAAAGAAGTTTAGGGAGATGAAAGCATGGTTCACTTTATAGGTATTAAAGGTTCAGGTATGGCATCCCTGGCATGTATTCTAAATGATTTAGGTGAAACAGTAACCGGATCCGATATTGAAAAATATATCTTTACCCAACAGCCGTTAGAGGCGAGAAAGATTAAAATCACACCCTTTGATGCGGATAATATTCAGCCGGGGATGAATGTCATTATCGGCAATGCGTTTGATGAAAGTAATTGCGAAGTTGCTAAAGCACTGCATACCGAAGGTGTTCACAGCTATTATTATCATGAATATTTGGGCCAGCTGGTCGAACGTTATACAACCATCAGTGTAGCGGGTACACACGGCAAAACGACAACGACCGGCATGCTGTCACACATGATGTCAGCTTTAAATAAAACGGGCTATCTGATTGGTGACGGCACTGGTGAAATGCCAAAAGACAGCCATTATTTCGCCTTGGAATCGTGTGAATACCAACGGCATTTTATGGCTTATCATCCTGATTATGCGATTATTACCAATATTGATTTGGATCATATTGATTATTATAAAGATTTAGAAGATTATAAGAGCGCTTTTGAGGCTTTTGCCAATCAGGTAAAGAAGGCTGTGGTGGTCTGCGGCGATGATGAGAATATTCGATTGTTATCAATTAAGACACCGATGCTGACTTATGGCTTTAATGATTGTGACGATGTCCAGGCTGTGAATTTTCAAGAGGATGAACACGGCATGCGCTTTGATTTATATTATCATCATAAGTTCTTCCATCATTTTGAATTGCCTTATGTGGGCAGACATATGCTTTTAAATTCATTGGCAGTCATTGCCATCGCGCTTCTTGAGGGGGCTGACGGTGATCTGATTCAATCACAGATGAGCAGCTTCGGCGGTGTAAAGCGCAGGTTTAATATTGAAGAAAACGGGCATTATGTTTATGTTGATGACTATGCGCATCATCCGACTGCTATTAAAGCAACGATTGAAGCGGCCCGTGTTCGCTTTCCGGGCAAAAAATCATCGCTGTTTTTAAACCGGATCGTTATTCTCGCATTTATGCCTTTATGAATGATTTTGCGCAAAGCTTAAGCGGTGCGGATGAAGTTGTGCTTTGCCCGTTCCCGGAAAATGCCAAGCATGAAGAAGGCATCGATATCACAATTGAGGATCTTCAGAAACTGATTCCCAATGCCGAGGTAATGGTTGAGAATGAAGCAAATGCGAAGCGTTTAGCGGCTTATGGAGAAGCAGTGTATCTATTTATGAGTTCAAAAGATATCTATAAATTTAAAAATATTGTAAAGAGTTTTCATTAATCTTGAAATAGGTTTCAAAGTGTTGTACACTTAATATGAGGTGTTACTATGACTACAGATCAGTTTATTGAATTTTTTAGTGAATTGTGTTCAAAGCTTTTGCCGATCATCGGGGTAATTGTTTTGATTTATGTGATTCTTCTGCTGAGAAAAATCATACAATTCTTTGTAAGCATGCAGAAGACAATGGTTACTGTTGATTCAACGGTGAGTGTTGTCGAGGAACAGATCAGAAAGCTGGACGCACCGCTGAATACGGTCACAGAATTTTCTCAGACCTTGGATAATCTGCATGAAATGAGTCAGAATGCTGTTAAATCCGCATTGCTGGCATTGATATCAAATCTGAATGTAATTCGTGACTGGCTGTTGAATCATGGCGGGGTTGACGAATCAGAAAATACGGCTGCAGAACCAGCACCAGCTGCTGAAGAAAGTCAGGACTAAAGGAGGTCAAACTTATGGAAGAGCCTAATGCAAAGCTGAATAATGAAGAAGTTGCTGAAGAAGCAAAGGAAATTGAAAAGGAAGTTAAGTATAAAATCATCACTTTGCAGGATGAAGAAGAAAAAGGAAATACAAATCCATTTATTGATCAGGTAATTAAGGAGTTGGAACGAATTTCTGAAGAATTCAAAAAATGGTGCAGAGAAAATGATGATCCTGAAAAACGGGCTGAGGTAAAGGCTAAGATTCAGCTTGAAATCGACCGCCTGATCAGTTTTTCTAAGGAGAAGGTTGATTCATTAAAAGAAAATGAAGATTTGATGCATAAGCTTGAGACTGGTAAGGAAACGGTAAAGAAAACAGCTGAAACAGTAATTTCTGCCATTGATACCAGTGTTCAGGATATTCTGAATAATCCGGCAGTTGCGTCAACCATCGATACGGTTTCAGATAAAATCGTTGAAGTAATACAAGATGAGCATGTACAGGATGGTATTGATAAGGTACGCCGTTCAACGCTGAAGGCTGCAGAAAGTGCGCTGGAAGGCTTGAAAAAGGTATTAAAGGCGGATGAGCTTAAAGAGAAGGATGAAGCCAAAGCTGCACAATGCTGCCTTGAAACATCTGAAAAAGCTGATGAAGAAGAACAAGGTTAGGTGAAGATATGAAAAGAATTACTATTTATGATGTTGCGAAGGAAGCCGATGTATCGCTGGCTACTGTATCAAGGGTTATCAACGGCAGTGAAGTAGTTCGTGAGGATACTCGTGTGAAGGTACAGGAAGCGATTGAAAAGCTGGGTTACAAACCGAATGCGATTGCTCAGGGGCTGGCTTTGCAGAAAACTACGACGATTGCGCTGATCGTTCCGGAGGCGAGTTTCTTCTATACCGGACAGATTATCAATGGTCTGATCGATGTTGCTAAGATTTATAAATACAACATCGTTTTACATACGGCTACTGAGGGTATCATTGAAATGAATGATATCATTGAAACAATTATTAAGTCACGGGTTGACGGCGTAGTGATTTTTAATGATAAATTGTCAAAAAATGAACTGAATACGCTGACACGTTATCAAGTACCAATCGTTGTCATCGGCAATAAAATGTCTGACGATACCATTGGCTCTGTCTATGTTGACTACTCTAAGCTGGTTTATGATTTTACTGCGAAGTATCTCAATAAAGGCATTACCGATATTGCTTTAGTTGAGGATCGTAAGAATCCGGCAATGATCAAGCAATTGTTTGATGGCATTTCCCGTGCTTTTGCGGATGCCGGCAAGAGCTTTGACAATTACATTGAAATTCCTAAGGATTATCGTTCATCTTATTTATTCCTGCAGGAGTATTTTAAGAGTCATAAACATGAGTTAGTAATCACTTATCGTGATTCACAGGCAATGGCTGTACTGAATACCGCCGCTGAAAATAATATCCGCATTCCTGAGGACATGGAAGTTGTCTGCATCCTTGACAGCAAGTACAACGCGATGGCAAGACCGCAGATCTCAGGATTTAAGATTCCGGATTATGATTTAGGCGCCGTAGCGATGCGTGTGATGACAAAGATGCTTCATGATGAAGATGAGGTTATTGATAAGGAAATTGAATTGAGTTATATTTATTCACCACGTAAATCTACGAAATAAGTTGACAAATCGTTTTGAATCAATATACTGTTTAATATAAGCGTTGAAGAGAAAAGAGCTATCGGTATTATGCAAAGAGATGTGATGGTTGGTGAAAATCACAGATAAGCCGATAGAAATACACCTTGGAGCTGTCTATTGCAAAGATAGACCGGTTGATTCCGTTATCTGATTGAGGGCATGTGTTTTCACATGAACTAAGGTGGTACCACGCTAAGCGTCCTTGGATAGGACGCTTTTTTATTTGATGGAGGAAAAAGAAAATGAAATTATTTGAAGAATTAAAATGGCGGGGATTGATTGAAAGTGTCACTTCGCCGGAACTTGAAGAAAAAATCAATAATGGCGGCATGACGTTTTATATTGGTACTGACCCTACGGCTGACAGCCTGCATATCGGACATTTTTCTTCAATGTTAACAGCTAAACGGTTAGCTGATCATGGGCATCATCCGATTATTCTGGTCGGCGGCGGTACCGGCCTGATTGGTGATCCGCGTTCAACTTCTGAGCGTGATGTGATTTCAAAGGATGTGCTGAATAAGAATTTTGAAGCTTTAAGCAAGCAAATCACGACTATTTTTGATTGTGAGTTAGTAAATAACTATGACTGGTACAAAGAGCTGAACTTTATTGATTATCTGCGTGATTACGGCAAGCTGTTTAATGTGAATTACATGTTAAGTAAGGAAACAGTAAAAAGCCGTCTGGAATCAGGCATTTCATATACCGAATTCTCATATATGATCCTGCAGTCCATTGACTTTCTGCATCTTTATGAAACCAAAAACTGTGTTATGCAGATCGGCGGTCAGGATCAATGGGGCAATATCACTTCAGGATTAGAGCTGATCCGCAAGAAACATGGTGCCAATACTGAATGTTATGGCTTTACGATGCCGCTGATTACCAAGGCAGACGGTACGAAATTTGGTAAGAGTGAAAGTGGTTCTGTCTGGCTGGATAAGAATAAGACCTCTTCTTATGAGATGTATCAATTTTTAGTGAATTCTGAAGATGAAAAGGTCATTGATTACTTGAAAAAGCTGACCTTTATGAATAAAGAAGATATTCAGGCTTATGAGGAAAAGGTAAAAACTGAACCGCATCTGCGTGAGGCTCAAAAGGCACTGGCTCAGTCAGTTGTAACATTCCTCCATGGTGAAGAAGAATATCAGAAAGCATTAAAGATTACGAATGTATTATTCAAAGGCAATATCCGTGAGCTTGATGAAAGTGAATTAAAAGATGCTTTCCACGGCTTTGAAAAACGTGAAGTTGCGAATACACTGCCATTGGTTGACGCACTTGTTGAGGGGGGAATTGCCAGCAGCAAACGTGAAGCCCGTGAATGGATCAAACAAGGTTCAATTCAGGTAAATGGTGATAAGGTTACCGATCTTGAAGCGGTGCTGACACCAGAAAATGCATTGTTGGCAAATCTGACTTTGATTAAAAAGGGGAAACGCAATTATTATTTACTTGAACATAAATAATTAGAAAACTTGATCTGCCCTGCGTATATAGAGGTAGGAGGGAGCTAATTATGAATACAATAGGTTTACCTGCATATGCGATCGTTTCGGCAACGGCTTATGTTATTTATCGGTATTTAAATGCGAAAAAGGCAAATAGCCTTTTTTCATTATATAGGAATTACATATGCAGGCATCTACCGGATATATTTATAAAATATATCTGATAATAGTAATAAAGCTGTATGGAAAGGCTTGGGCGCGACGCTAATACAGCTGGTAAAACAGAGACATTAAAATACAGGAAGGAACTGTTATCGATGATGGCATGATTTCCTGAAGGGGGAGAAATCATTTTCTTGGGTACTGACAGGTACGGATTTCTCGTGCACAATGGAAAGTTATGCTATAATATTGAAAGAAATGTTAGAGGGTTTGGCAATGATAAAAAAACAGTTTCTGAAATCCGGCAGATGCTAGGATCAAAGAATGAAAATACGGTGTATGATGAGGTTGCAATCAAGGGAGTCTGTATTGATTCACGGCAGGTTGAACCCGGTAATTTATTTATTCCGCTTGTTGGCGAGCGGGTGAATGGCCACGCCTATGCAGACATGGCTTTAGCCAAGGGTGCAGCTGCCCTGCTTTGGAATGTGAATGAGCCAACCCGCCTAAGGATGCGGCAGTAATCTTAGTTGAAGATACGGCAGCAGCGCTTTGGCGGCTGGCGGGTGAGTATCGGCTGCTTTGTCATTATAAGACGGTGGGAATTACCGGCAGTAATGGCAAGACTTCCACGAAGGATATGGTAGCTGGCGTGTTGTCTGAGCGTTATCGGGTGATGAAGACACAGGGGAACCACAACAATGAGATTGGTGTACCGCTGACACTGCTTTCCTTTGATGAGGATATCGATGTGGCGGTTGTGGAAATGGGAATGGAAAATCGCCATGAAATTGAAGCCTTATGTGAGATTGTGAAACCGGATATTGGGATTATTACCAATGTTGGTGTAGCGCATCTTGAAAATTTAGGCAGTATGGCGAATATCGCCAAAGCTAAATGTGAATTGATTGAAGGGTTACATAACGGCAGTGCTTTCTTTTATAATGGCGATGATCCTTATCTTGGTCAGGAAATTCCATCTCATGATCTGCGTCAGCTCAGGGTGCAAACCTTTGGCGAGGGTGAGCACAATGACTGTATGCTTACATCGTTTTCTCAGAATCATGAAGGCATCACATTTACGCTTTCACTGACTGATGAAGCGTTCAGCTGTAATATTCTCGGCCGCCATCAGGCGATGAATGGCTGTGCGGCTTATTTAGTGGGCCATGAGCTAGGGATGAGCGATGAAGAAATACAGCGTGGTTTTCAGCGTGTGGAAACAACCAGTATGCGCAATGAATTAAGCTCAGTGGGTCAATGGCTGGTGCTGAATGACGCATATAAATCCAATCCGCAAAGTGCTTTGGCTGCTTTAGCTACTTTCAATCAGATAAAGGGCGGCAACCGCATAGCGGTGCTTGGTGATATGCTTGATTTAGGTGTTACAAGTCCTATGCTTCATGAACAGCTTGGCCGTGACTGCGCAAATTTTAAGCTGGATAAGGTTTTCTGCCTGGGCCCGATGGCTGAATATATTGCCAAGGGAGCAAAAGCGGCTGGTATCAGCGATGTTCGGCATTTTATTGAACGGAATGAACTGATTGCTGCCTTGCTTGCGGAAACAGATCATGAGGCAACCGTATTATTTAAAGGCTCACGGGGGATGAAGCTCGATGAGATATTCGATCAGATAAAGGAAAAGGTTAAATAAATGGAAAAAATTAAACTGGCTGTCATTTTTGGCGGTAAATCAAGTGAATATAGTGTATCTTTGCATTCTGCAGAGAGTCTTTTGTCACATTGTGACCAGAATAAATATGAGCTGATCCTGATCGGTATTACCGAAGCGGGAAAATGGCTCCATTATCCTAAGCTGGATTTTGAGGCTGTCGCTCATGATACATGGCATTTAGATGCTGATTGCTGTGAGGTTGTGCTGAGCCCTAGCAGCTCAAGGGGGTTGCTGGAAATTGATGAAGCAGGTTTAAAAAGCTGCCGGTTGATGTGATTTTTCCATGTCTGCATGGTCCAAACGGTGAGGACGGAACGATTCAGGGACTTTTTGAACTGGCATCAATTCCTTATGTGGCTGCGGGCCATTAGCTTCCGCTTGTGGAATGGATAAGGAATTTACCCATATTCTATGTGAAAATGCCGGCATTGCTTGTGCTCCTTATCTTTGTGTTTATAAGGATAAAGAGTTGAATCTGAAAGCAATCTATCAGCAGGCGTTCAATAAGCTTGGCTTGCCGATGTTTATTAAACCGGCGAATGCAGGTTCATCATACGGCATTTCTAAAATAAACAGTGAAGAAGAATTTATCAAGGGTATGGAATTTGCATTTAACTATGACTGCAAGGTATTAGTTGAAGCAGCGATTGACGGCTTTGAAATCGGCTGTGCGGTTTTGGGCAATCATGAACTGATTGTCGGTGAATGCGATGAAATTGATACGAAGAATTCATTCTTTGATTTTGCGGCTAAATACGCCCTAGAAAATACTCGGATTCATTGTCCGGCGCGCATCTCAAAAGCGCTGAGCGATGAAGCAAAGGAAATCGCGAAAAAGGCATACCGCACATTAAACTGCAGTGGTATGTGCCGTGTCGATATGTTTATCAACAGCCGTCAGGAGATTATTTTCAATGAAGTAAATACAATTCCAGGCTTCACCGCTACCAGCCGTTATCCGTCAATGATGAAGACTGCCGGTATCGGTTTTGGTGAATTGATCGATCGTCTTGTACAGCTCGCATTAGAAAAATAAAAAGAACGGAGGGATAGCATGCTGCAATCTAAATCAAGAGCATGGCTGCAGGTTGATGGCAATGCAGTCCGGCATAATCTGGAGGAAATTAAAAACTGATTCCTGAGACAACCGAAATCATGGCTGTTGTGAAAGCGAATTGTTATGGTCACGGTGACCGGCAGTTATCGATGCTGATGCAGCAGGAGGGAATTAAAACCTTTGCGGTAAGCAGCGTTGATGAGGCATTGAATCTGCGGGAGGCAGGAATCAGCGGCGATATTTTGATTCTGGGATATACGCCTAAGGAGCATTTTCACTATCTGCATGAAAAACAGCTGCTGCAGAATTTCTTATCCCTTGATTATGCGTCTCAATTAGATGAATATGCGGCTTCACATCATGTTGTGATCCGCGGTCATATCAAAATCGACACTGGTATGGCACGGTTAGGCATCCGCTGTCTTGATGATGACTATAACATTCAAGAGGTTTTTGAAATTTACAAGCTTCAGCATGTATCTGTTGAGGGGCTATTTTCGCATTTCAGTGTAGCGGACAGCTTAGATATTGAAGATGACCGTGCTTATACGATTCATCAGCGCGAACTTTTTGATCAGGTTATCGCTGATGTTTTGCATGCCGGATTCAATCCGGGTAAGCGGCATCTGCAAAACAGCTATGGAGTGCTGAACTATCCTGAACTTTGTTACGATTATGTTCGACCCGGCATCCTTATGCTGGGTTTTACCAGTGATGATTCAATCCTGATTAATACATCGCCTAAATTTATACCGGCCATGTCTTTGCATGCGGAAGTATCCCGTGTACGCTTAGTGAAAAAGGGCTGCAGTGTCGGTTACGGCCGGCATTATAAGGCAAAAGAAGACCGTTTGATCGCAACCGTATCCATCGGTTATGCTGACGGTATTCCTAGAGCTGCCAGCAATCAGGGGATGCAGGTACTGCTTCATTCTCAGCGTGTTGAGATTGTCGGCAATATCTGTATGGATCAGCTGATGATTGATGTAACCGGCATCGAGCATGTAAAGAGCGGTGATATTGTTACCCTAATAGGACAAGACGGCAAAGAACGTATCAGCATTGATGAATGGAGCCGCTGTGTGCATACCATCAACAATGATCTGGTATGTCAGATCTCGGCCCGAGTACCACGTTTTTATGAGCATTTTTAAAGTGCAAAAGCATGATTTAGCTGCGAAGTATTTTTCTTGCTTATGGCCGCTAATACCGTACAATGTGAATATAGGATAGTGGTATCAAGAACTATGAATATAAAAAAAAGGATTTGTGTGCTGCTCTGTATTTAGGACCCTTTACTTGTAAACTAAGATATAATCTTCAGATTGCCGGCATTAATCGATTATTTTGAATTAAACACTCTGCGGAGTGTTTTTCTATGTCAAATTCTGTTAGTGAGTCCAAATTTGTGGTAGAATAATATGGAAGTTTGTTTTATGTGCAGGAGGTCTTATTTATGAAAAAATGCTTATTGATTGATGGTAATGCGATGCTCTTTCGAGCATACTACGCAACTCTATACGGCCGTATGATGACTACATCTAACGGTATTCCTACCAATGCGGTCTATGGCTTTATCACAATGATAAACAAGGCGCTGGATTTAATTAAGCCGGATCATTTGCTGGTAGCTTTTGACAGCGGCAAGCCAACCTTTCGCCATGAGACATTTAAAGAATATAAGGGAACCCGCAAGCAGCTGGATCAGGAGCTGATCGTGCAATTTCCTATTGCCAGAGAATATTTGGAAGCTAAGGGAATTCCATGGTATGAATGCGAGGGGATTGAAGCTGATGACATCATCGGCAGCGCCGCAAAAACCTATCCTGATTATCAGACGGTAATCTTGACATCCGATCGTGATTTGCTGCAGCTGATTGATGAGACAACCAATGTGCTGCTGATGAAAAAAGGTATCACGGAAATGGAATTGGTGGATGTACAGGGACTAAAGGAAAATTTTCATGTTACACCTTCTCAAATTATTGAATTAAAGGGTTTGATGGGTGATACAGCGGATAACATTCCGGGTGTTCCAGGTGTCGGTGAAAAGACAGCGCTGAAGCTTTTGGATCAATATGAAACAGTTCATAATCTGTATGAGCATATCGATGAGATCAAGGGCAAGCTGAAAGAAAAGTTAGAAATGAATAAGGATAAAGCTGAGCTTTCTTTATTTTTAGCTACCATCATTACCGATGCGAAGCTGCCTTTTGATTTAGAATCCTGTATCTTTAATGAAGATGTAGAAAGAAGCAACAGTTTCTATAAAAAATATGAAATGCTGTCATTTGTAAAACAAGTTGAGGATAAGACTGTCTATGCGGATACAGAGATAAAAAAGGTTGATCAAATCAGTGAATCGCTGCTTAAAAGCGGTGTGCTGTTATATCCTGACTGCAACAATGAAGCCTATGAGGATGCTGAATTCTTTGGTTTGGCATGGGTTAATGACAGCGGCTGCGAATATATTGAAATCAATGATCTGCGCAAGGACGAGCGTGCACAGGCATTTTTAGCCAATACGGAAAGCAAGGCGGGCTTTGATGTCAAGCATCTGATGCATTTGTTTGAACATGTTCAGATTCCAATCAATGGTTTAGATTTTGATTGCTGGATTGCAGCATTTCTAAGTGACGGCACGATTACCGGTTATGATGCGTTTGCTGAAAAATTCAAGATTGACCGCAAGCTTATAAGCGACGATGTTTATGGCAAAAAAGGACGTCCGCAGTTAAGTGATGAATTATCGCGTATCGAATATGTAAAGATTCAGGCGCATGGCTGTTATGCGGCTGTTGAACAGTTGAAGAGGGAATTAGCTGAAAAGGAATTAAACAGCTTGTTCTATGATATTGAGATGCCGGTTACAAAAGTTTTATTCGAAATGGAAAACAATGGCATTTGCACGGATCTGAATGTGTTGAATGAAATTGCAGAAAATACGAATCTGAAAGTATTGGCTTTGACCAAACAAATCTATGAGGCTGCCGGTCATGAATTTAATATCAATTCACCAAAGCAGCTGGCTGTCGTTTTATTTGATGAGCTGGGTCTGAAGGCCGGTAAAAAGCGTTCTACGGCAGTAGATGTACTGGAAAAACTGATGAATGCGCATCCGATCATTCCGCTGCTGATGGAGCATCGTAAATTCCAAAAGGTTTACAGCACATATGCGATTGGTCTTGCCAAGCATGTAAAGACTGACGGTAAGATTCATACATTGTTTAACCAATGCCTGACTACCACTGGCCGATTATCATCTTCTGAACCGAATCTGCAGAATATTTCGGTGCGTGATGAAGAAGGTAAGGAAATCCGTAAGGCTTTTGTAGCCAGTCCAAATCATGTGCTGCTGTCAGCGGACTACTCTCAGATTGAATTGCGCATGCTGGCGCATATGGCGGATGTGAAGGAAATGATCAATGCCTTCAACTGCGGCATTGATATTCATACACAAACAGCAATGTCAGTGTTTGGTGTTGCCCATGATGATGTTACAAGTAATATGCGCCGTCAGGCAAAGGCAGTTAATTTCGGAATTGTTTACGGCATCAGTGAGTTTGGCTTAAGCGAACAGCTTGGCATCAGCCGCAATGAGGCAAAGGATTTCATTGGGCGTTATTTTGCATCTTATCCTGAAATCAAGCAGTTTATGGATGAGACTGTCGCTTTCTGTGAAGCCAATGGTTATGTGAAAACACTGTTTAACCGCCGTCGTGAAATTAATGAAATTCATGATAAAAACTACATGGTTCGTGAGTTCGGCAAGCGGGCGGCAATGAATGCACCGATTCAGGGTTCCAGTGCCGATTTAATCAAGGTGGCCATGGTTAATGTTTATAATGCGATGGTGAAGCAGCAGTGCAAATCAAAAATTATTCTTCAGATTCACGATGAATTGATTTTTGATGTTTGTGAGGATGAAATTGAATTAATGAAGACTTTAGTTAAGAATGCGATGGAACAGGCAATGGAATTGAAAGTACCTTTGATTGCAGATGCAAATATCGGCAAATCATGGTATGATGCCAAATAGGTGAGCGTATGCCTGAACTACCTGAAGTTGAAACCGTCAGAGCCACGCTTGAAGTGCAGCTGGGACATCCAAAAATTGTCGGTGTTGATGTCTATTGGGAGAATATTCTGCCGCAGGGCAGTGATTTTTTCAAACAGAAGATTATCGGTCAGACGATTCAGGCGTATAAACGCCGCGGCAAATATCTGATGTTTGTTCTTAATGAGGATATGCTGATTGCTCATCTGCGTATGGAAGGTAAATTTTATATTTATGATCAGCCAACGGTGCGCAATAAGCATACCCATGTGGTATTTCATTTGGATGATGGCCGTGAGCTGCATTATAATGATACCCGCAAGTTTGGCCGCATGGAGATTTATCCGCTGGATGAAACTGAGAATTACCCAATGCTTAAAAATACCGGTCTGGATGCATTTGATGAACGGCTTGACGCATTAACATTATATAAAAAGTGGCATCCCAAAAAAATGCCGCTGAAAGCAATGCTGCTGGATCAAACCTTTCTGGCAGGCATCGGCAATATCTATGCTGATGAAATCTGTTTTGCCTGTGGTTTGCATCCAAAAACACCAGTCAGTCATTGCTCAAAGAAGGATTTTGAAAATATTTTATTTCATACCCGCAGGATTTTAGCCGGGGCGGTTAAAGCAGGCGGCACAACGATTCGCTCTTATACCTCATCGTTAGGGGTTACCGGTTTGTTTCAGCTGAAACTGAAGGTACATGCCAGAGAAAATCAACCGTGTCCGATCTGTCAGACACCGATAAAAAAAATCAAAGTGATAGGAAGGGGGACTTGTCTGTGTCCGAAATGCCAGAAAAGAAAGTAATCGCCATCACCGGTATTATCGGCAGCGGCAAGTCAACACTTTCAGAAGCGTTGCGCAAACGCGGTTATTTAGTGATTGATTGTGATCAGGGATCGCGGTTATGCTGTAGTAAGGGCACTTTGGGTTATCAGCAGATGCTTGATGCTTTCTCAGCGTGCATTTTGGATGAAGCCGGTAACATTGACCGTCAAAAACTTGCATCTCTTGTGTTCACCAATCCAGAAAAAAGGAAGCAGCTGGAAGCAATTCAGCATCCGCTGATTTTGGCATGGGTTAAGGAGCAGTGTGCAGCCAGTGGGGATTCGCTGATTTTTGTAGAAGTACCCTTGTTGTTTGAAAGCGGCTGGGAAAAATATTTCGATGAAAGCTGGGTCGTTGCGGCTGATGAAGATGTTGTCATAAAACGTTTGAAACAAAATCGCGGCATGGATGATGAAGCAATCCAAGCGCGTTTAAAAACTCAGATGAAGAGTGAACTGAAGATAAAAAAAGCCGATCATGTCATTGTGAATAATGCTTCACTTGAAGAATTACAGTCACAGATTGACAGTTTGCTGCATGGAGTGGATAAGCACGATGGTAAAAGATGAACAGTTAAAAATAGAACGGATCGAAAGCATCAGCGATGAAGAGAGAGCATCGCTTTTCATGCTTTACGGACCTTTGATCGGTTCGCGCGCGCTGCACCTTTACAGCTTGCTGGAAGCCTTGTACATGATGAATCAGAATACTTGTTCAACAATTCTGCTTTGTCAAAGCCTTCAGCTATCGCCTGCGGAATTGACAAAAAGCCGCAAAATCCTTGAACAGTTTATGCTGATTAAAACTTATGCCGGTGCCGATCATATGCTGATTCAGCTCAAGGTGCCTAAAAAGGGATTGGATTTTTTGCGTCATGATGTATTTGGCCGCTTATACTTAAAACAGCAAGGCCGTCAGATGTATGAGATGATGCAGGTGAACTTTGCGAAAGGACAGATCGCAGAGGGATATGAAGAAATCAGTGAACCGTTTCGGATGGCCGATTGGTTTGAATGGGAGGAAGAAGAGGAAAAGAAATTCCACGAAGTTAAGCCTGAAAAGAAAAATACGATGCGGATCACTTTTAATACTGGATTATTCTTAACTCAATGTTCAAAGCTGGCCTTTCCGCCAACCGCGAGAACGAAGGAAAACATTGAAACCATCGAGCAGCTTGGTTCTTATTATGGTGTAAATGAAGAAGAAATGATCAAGCTGGTGGCCCGCAGTATTAATTTGAAAACCGGAACGCTGAGTGTCAGTCGTCTGAAAAATGCAATTACAAAGAAATATCAGGTGGTTGAAGCCGATGCCAACCCATATCGCTTGCCGGTAATTAAATTCCTGCAGATGAAGCAAAATGGCGTACCGGTTACTAACACAGATAAGCGTTTGCTTGCTTATCTTGAAGATGAGTTAAAGCTGCCTAAGGAAGTTGTCAATGTGCTTGTCGAGTATGTGCTGAATACCCTGAATCAAAATCTCAGCAAGGCTTATGTGGAAAAGATTGCCGGATCATGGGTGAGATTGAATATTGATACGATGGAAAAAGCGCTGGAACAGGTTCAGAAAATTAAAGAACCGAAACCGAAACGCAAGCCATCGGCCAAGCTTAAAGTAACGGAGAGACAGCTGCCGGATTGGTATACCGGCAATCAGCAAGAGGAAGATGAAGAATTAAAGCCAGAGGATATTGAAAAGCTGAAGGCTGAATTAGCGAAAATGCGGGGTGAGTAAATGGAGAAGATTGAGGTATATTTTGAGCTGAATGAAGAACAGCGGCGGTTAAAGGAAGAACGGCTGCGCTTACTAAAGGCTGATCCGGAAGTGAAGCGCTGGCTGCATCAATACCAATTGGATGAAAGCTTTCTTGAAAAGCATACGACAAAGATTCACGAATGGCTGATGAGTCTGAAAAAATGTCAGTCATGTTCAGGGCTTGATGAATGTGTTCAGCCAAGTCAGGGACAATTGCTGAATCTGGTTTATGACGGTCTGCTGAATTATCAGCTGACGGATTGCCGCTATCAGCGTGCCCGCCGCGATGAATTGACGCATGTTAAAAATTATATTCTTCACCACCTCAGTGATGATCTGCTGAAAGTGGCGGTAGAAAACATCGATTTAAGCAATGAGAAGCCTGCTTATGTGAGCGCTGTTTTGGAAGTGGTCAAGAATCTTAAAGATCCCGTCAGGGGCTTGTATCTGCATGGTGCGCCGGGTGTCGGCAAGACTTATCTGGGAGCATGTATTACCAATTACTTTGCGAAGCATAATAAGAAAGCAGCCTTTGTTAATGTGCCCGAGCTGATCATGGCGTTAAAATTAAACATGAGTGAAAACAGTATTATGGAAAATATGATTCGTTCATTAAAAAGGGCAGATGTTGTTTTATTTGATGATATTGGCGGTGAAAGTGTAACGGCATGGAGCCGTGATGAAATCCTGCTGCCGATTCTGAATGAACGGATGGAAAAGCATCGTTTAACTTACTTTACAAGTAATTATACGATTGAAGAGCTTGAGCGCCATTTCGCAATGGATAGCCGCGGCAACAGTGATCCAATCAAGGCAAATCGGCTGATTGAAAGGATTAAAGCACTTACATTTGAAAAAAATGTAAAAGGTTGTAACAGACGTACTTAAAATACTAGTCAAAAGTTTGTAAAAATGCTATCATAATAGGGCATGAACGGAGGAATCAGATATGGTGAAACGTATAGGTATTCTCACTTCCGGAGGCGACGCTCCAGGAATGAATGCAGCCATCCGTGCTGTAACCCGTGTCGCTTTGAAGAGCGGCGTTGAAGTCTATGGCATCTACGATGGTTATCGTGGTTTAGTTGAAGGCTATATTGAACCACTGACAAGAAATGATGTTGGTGATATTATCGACCGCGGCGGAACGATCCTCGGATCGGCACGTCTGCCTGAATTTAAAGATCCTGCGGTGCAGGAGAAGGGCATCATGCAGTTAAGAAAGCGTGAAATTGACGCGCTTGTCGTGATCGGCGGCGATGGCTCCTATCGGGGTGCTCTCGCATTGACAAATCAGGCATTAACTGTATCGGTTTGCCGGGTACGATCGATAATGATATCACATGTACAGATTCAACAATCGGATTTGATACTGCTCTGTCAACAGTAGTAGAGGCCGTAGATAAATTAAGAGATACTTCAAGTTCTCATCACCGATGTTCGGTGGTAGAGGTTATGGGCAATCACTGCGGAGATCTGGCTTTATGGTCAGGTATCGCCTGTGGTGCAGAAATCGTAATCACTGCCCAGACCGGTTTTGAGGAGACTGAGGTGCTCGAACGCCTTAAAGAATTTGATGTTGTGAAGAAGAAACGTCATGCAATTGTTGTAATCAGCGAGAAAATTACCGATGTTGACGCCTTTGCGAAAAAGGTAAGTCTCAATACTGGCTTTTCTGGCCGTGCTACTGTATTAGGTCACGTGCAGCGCGGCGGTTCACCGACGCCGATCGACCGTGTATTGGCATCGCGGATGGGTGAAAAGCTGTGGATCTGCTGCTGGCCGGTATCGGCGGACAATGTGTGGGTATCAAGGATAACCAGATTATTGCCGTACCGATCGAAGAAGCATTGGATATGCCGCGCGCTTCCAGGAAGCGATTGCAGGATTTGTTTGATCGTTTAGTTTAAGGTTTAAAAACAAGGAGATATTAAAAAAATGGAAAGAAAGACTAAAATTATTTGCACCATTGGTCCAGCTACTGAAAGTGAAGAAATGTTAGTTAAAATGGCTGAAGCCGGAATGAATGTTTGCCGTTTAAACTTTTCTCATGAAACACATGATGCACATCTTGAGAGAATCGAGAGAATCAGAAAAGTAGCCAAGGAATCTGGTAAGAAATTTGCAATTCTGCTGGATACTAAGGGACCTGAAATTCGCTGCGGCGTTTTCAAAAACGGGCAGGAAACATATGCGAAAGGTGATATTGTTACCCTGGTTCGTGAGGAAATCGAAGGAACTAAGGAACGCTTCCACATTCAATGTCCGGAAATGTTTGACGATGTTTCGGTTGGCGGTACAATTTTAATTGACGATGGTAAAGTGCGTCTGACAATTCTCGAAAAACGTGACGGTGAGCTTGACTGCCGTATTGAAAATCCAGGTGTGATCAAGAACCGTAAGGGATGCAACGTGCCGAATGTTAAATTAAGTATGCCATTCATTTCACCAAAAGATGAAAGCGATATTCGTTTTGCGGCAAGAAATCATTTAGATTACATTGCTGCTTCTTTCACTAGAAGAAAAGAAGATGTGCTGGCAATCCGTCGTATTCTTGAAGAAGAAGGCGATAATCATATCCAGATCATCGCAAAGATTGAAAACCAGGAAGGTTATGACAATCTTGATGAAATCTTGAACGTTGTTGACGGTATCATGGTTGCCCGCGGTGACTTAGGTGTTGACGTATCTGTTGAGTTAGTACCAATTTATCAAAAGCAAATGATCAAACGTGCTAATGCGTTTGGCAAGCCGGTTATCACAGCAACTCATATGCTTGAATCAATGCAGTCAAATCCTAGACCGACACGTGCAGAAGCGAGCGATGTTGCCAATGCTGTTTTAGACGGTACAGACGGCATCATGCTTTCAGGTGAATCAGCAGTCGGTGCTTATCCGATTGAAGCGGTTCAGACAATGGATAAGATTTCTAAAGCGATGGAAACAATTCTGCCTTACCGTGAACGTCTTGATAAAGCAATCGCTACCTCAAGAAAAACAAAGGAAGATGCTATCGGTATGTCAGCGGCCGATACTGCGATGTCTTTAGATGTTGCTGGTATTATCTGTTTCACTTCAAGCGGTAATTCAGCAAGAAGAATTGCGAAATTCCGTCCGAAGGCACCAATCATCGCTGTATGCTTTGATGAAGAGGTTGAGCGTTCATTGGCTGTTAACTGGGGTGTATCTACATACCTCAGCAAGACAGTTAATACACAGCTGAATGAATGTGAATTAGCAAGAGAAATCGCCAAAGAACACGGCATTGCTGTTGGCGAGACAATTATCTTGGTTGCTGGTTATCCAACGGGTTCCGGCGCAACCAACACAATGAAAATTATTGATGTTGAATAAGAATGCGACTGAGGCTGAGAAGCCTCGGTTTTCTTTTGGCAGAATTTATAAAGTTCACAAATAAAATTGTTCATTTTATAGACAATAAACAACATTCAACATTATTTTATGTTCTTTATTGATAGCTTGAAGTCTGCGGGCTATGATTTTGCTTCACTCTTTGATATAATAAAATTATCAACAAGGAGGGTATTTTATGAAAGTAATCGTAGTAGAAAATTATGCAGAAGTAAGTGCTGAAGCATTCAAAGTAATGCATGAATTAGTGGCGTCTAAATCCAATGCAGTATTAGGCTTGGCAACTGGTTCAAGCCCGATCGGCTTATATGAAAATATGATCAAAGACCATAAGGAAAACGGTACTAGCTATGCTGAATGTCAGAGCTTTAATCTTGATGAATATGTAGGCATCGACCGTAACCATGAACAGTCTTATTATACATTTATGCATGAAAATCTGTTTAACGGCATTGATATTAAAGAAGAAAATGTACATCTGCCATATGGCAATACAAAAGAAGACTGTGAAGCTTATGAACGTTCAATGGATAATGTAACTGTTGATATTCAAGTATTAGGTATCGGCAGCAATGGCCATATCGGTTTTAATGAACCAGGTACTTCTTTTGATGAAGAAACACATATCGTTACTTTAAAGGAAGGTACACGTAAGGATAATGCGCGTTTCTTTGAAAACGACATCAATAAGGTTCCTACGCATGCAATCACAATGGGTATCGCAACAATCATGAAAGCTAAAAAGATTCTTTTAGTTGCTGCAGGCGCTAATAAAGCAGATGCTGTCAGTGCCATGGTTGATGGTCCGGTAAGTGTTGATTGTCCGGCATCTGTTCTGCAGAATCATTCAGATGTAGTGGTTATCGTTGACAAAGCGGCAGCCAGCAAGTTAAAATAGGGAAGACGAAACAGTCGCAAGGCTGTTTTTCTTTTGGAGGGTAGTTATGGCCATAAAATGATTGTTATGGATATGGATGGCACGCTTTACCGCAATGATAAATCGATTGATCCATCTACCATTGAAATACTGAAACAATGTCAGCAGCAGGGAATCGTGCTTGTTTTGGCATCTGGCAGAAATTGCGGCGATCTGCTGAAAGTAAGTGAAATCTTGGATATGCGTGAAACCGGCTATATCGTAGGCATTAATGGCCTTGAAATCATGTGCTTAAAGGATGGCAGTCATGCGGTTGAGGGACAGCTTGACAGCAAGGATGCAAGTTATGTTTTCAAGCTTGCTCATCGTTATGATTTAAAGGGCATCGCTTTTACCTTTGAACGCTTTTATTTCTATGTTAGACCTTATCATCGCTGGTGGAATCGCATGCTGTCATTCTTTGAAGGAAAACTGAAGGAAATCGGCTTTGAAGGTGAAATGGTGAATAACTGCTATTTGAAGCATCCGGATGATTTGATTGAACCAGCAATCAATAAGCTGATTCTTCAGGATGACAAAATTGTTCAGTTAAAGCCAAAGCTGATGAGTGCGTTGACTGACTATGATGTGATGATCGTCGGACCGCGCTGGCTTGAAATCATGAAAAAAGGCGTCAGCAAGGGGAAAGGTGTTTTGAAAGTAGCGCAGCGGCTGGGTATCAGCAGTGATGAAATCATGTGCTTTGGCGATGCGGAGAATGACCTTTCTATGATTGAATGTGTTAAATATGGCATTGCGATGGGGAATGCGATGGAAAATGTTAAGGCGGCGGCTTATTATGTGACCGATACCAATATGCGGCAGGGAATCGTTAAAGCGATTGAGCATTTTAAGGATGAGCTTTATGAGCGATAGCATGGTAACGCAAAGCGGTGAGAGAGTCACACCGCTGGCTTGTGATGAAAAACAGATTCATATTGAGGATATTGCCCATGCCCTGTCACAGCTTTGCCGGGCAAATGGACATACGAAATATTTTTATTCAGTTGGTCAGCACTGCATTAATTGTGCTTTAGAAGCTAGGGCGCGCGGCTTCAGCAAGCAGCTGCAGCTGACAGCCTTGCTGCATGATGCCTCTGAGCCTATATGGCGGATTTGATTCGGCCTGTCAAGCAGCAGATGCCAAAGTATTGTGAGGCTGAGGATCAGCTGCTGGCGGTTGTTTTGAAGAAGTATGGTCTTGATCCTAAAATACCGGCTTCAATCAAAGCGATTGATGATGCGATACTGTATGCGGAATTTAAGGATTTGGTAGGGCCTGAATTAATTGAGTATCAAGCTGAGCTGATCGCTGAACCGTATTTAAAGGAAAAAACTTGTTCTGAAATCAAACAGGCTTATTTGAAGCTGTTTCATGAATTGACGCAATAAGCGTCTTTTTTTGTCGTCTTTGTCTAAATATTGTATACTAAGGGTAAAGAGGGGTGGTTTGATGAAGAAACTTAGCTTATGTGTACTTGCGTTATTACTTTGTGCCTGTCAGCCTGCAATACCCAATGAATCACTGAATGAGGGAGATTCCAGTGATGTCAGTACCGAAACGGATTCAAAGCCAGCCATCATCATGCCGGAAATAGAATCTTTTATGAAGGATCTTGGGGTTATGAAGCTGAATGGCGATGCTGTTTCTAATAATCAAAAGGCAGCAATCATTGAATGGCTGAAATCTTTAGAAATAACGCCGACTCATGAATATGACGAGCAATTAATGATTAGTGAAAATGATGTTTCAACAAATTCAGACAATGCGTTAACAACTCTCATTAATGTAGATTATGGTGATCAAGGTTTTGCTGTCTATTATGCTTTTTTGTCATCAAACATTTATTTTCTGAAATTTAAGGGTTCTGCGAATATCTATCCGGTTGACTATTTTGAACTTTTGAAGCATCCTGCCTTTATACGAGATAAGAGCTTGGATATTTCGTCCTTAGGCACAGCCTATCAGCCGGATTTCACTATTCCGGCCGATGCAAGAGTTTCTAAACAGTTTTTGGCAGAAAATAGATCAGAGATAACCATTGATCTGCCTTACTTGTCATTGGGAACATGGGAAAGTGTTGCCTTTAGTAAGGAGCAAGCGGAACGAAATATTCAGCAGCTGATGCTTGCTTTCTATGCGGAGCAGCAAGGATTCTTTAAGAAGATGCAATACGTATTCACCCTAGTAGAACCTATTGCTGTGGGAAGCTATGCCATGGATGATACTGATGAAATCGTCATTGACGGCCAGCTTATAGAATTGGAAACGCCGGTTCCTGATTACAGCGAATTCTACAAGGGCGAGGCGATCCGGCAGAAATATGAAGAATTATATGGAGAGCCGTTAGGGATGATTGAGAGTGATAACAGGCGATGGTTCGGTTACACTTATGAGGCTGAATATGATTTGTTCACCTATCATGAGTATCGTGACGGTGCTGTTGGCGGGTATACTTATGATACACCCTATGCCTATGATGTTAAGCTTTCAGGTGATGAAATGATCCTTCAGGTCGCATCCATCAGCACAAACTTTGTATATGACAAAGAAACTGTCAATTGTTATAAAAATTCAGGCTTGCCAATTGCTGACCGACATTTCTCAGCGGCAGCTAAAGCTGACGGCTATTTGACGATTAAGGAATTAATTGATGAGCAGGGCAGCTATCTCGATAAATTTGAAATCCATGGCAAGCTCAATTCATGGGGAAGCTATTCATTGAATAAGGTTGAAGATAAAACATTGATTACAATGCCTGAAAAGGATGTTATTTTCTATAATAACTTTGAGAGAATCGATCAAAATACAATCTTCCTGCCTTTGTTTGACTGCAATTTAGCCCGCAGCGCGAACACGACGATGCTTTATGATATGAATCTTGATTTAAAAATCTGCAATCGCTATACATTTTATGAAGATGAACGCTATGCGCTTGTTTACACAGGGACTATTAATAAGGGGGAATTGCTGGTTTATGTTTTGGATAAGCAAAATAAAACCTTTAATCAGCCAATGAGTCAAAGTGAAGCTGATTTCTATTATCAGCAGTTAAAGGACGCAAACCCTCATTTAAAACCAGATACTGAAATGATTCTTTATGAAGAAAACGGTCAATCTCTGCTTTATTTAAAAGGGACGAATACGACACTTGATACGGTAATTAAACTAAAATAAGCATAAATCAACCTTAAAGATCAATTTATGCTTTTATGAGATCAGCTGTTTCTGCATGGATAAGCTGAATCAGTTCATGAGGATTCATTTCAATCTGAAAACCGATTTTACCGCCGCTGAAAATGATTGTATCCAACGTTTGACAGCTTTCGTGCAGTACGGTTTTATACAGCTTTTTCATGCCGATGGGCGAACAGCCGCCGCGGATATAGCCGCTGATTTTGTTGATTTCATTGACCGGAATCATATCTACGCTTTTTCATTCACCGCTTTTGCACATTTCTTTAAATCCAGTTCATGTTCAACAGGAATGACAAATACAAAATAATTTTTGCTGCTGCCGCGGGTAAGCAAGGTTTTAAATACTTTTTGCGGATCCTGTGAGCATTTCTTAGCAACCGATACACCATCGATAGCGCCATCATCAGCATCATAAGTATATGTCTGATAACTGATTTTGGCTTTATCGAGAATCCGCATCGCATTTGTTTTTTCTAATTTCATAAAATCACCGCTGATATTATAATCCTAAATTACAAAAAGTGAAAGAAAAAGGTTGAACTTTAGGTTTTTGTCCATTATAATAATGAAGTATTTCCATTAGGGGAGTAGTCTGCGCTGTGAGCGTCATTAAATCAACATCATGTTTCATTACAGAAACTGGTTTAATTATAAAAGACAAGACCTATGTTACGCTATGTAGCATAGGCTTTTTTTCGGGAGGAAGCATCATGCTGGATTTTTTGTTATTAATTGTAGGATTTGCATTTTTAGTAAAGGGCGCTGATTTCTTCGTGGATGGGGCCAGCTCAATCGCTGATCATTTAAAGGTGCCGGCGATTGTCGTCGGATTGACTATTGTTGCCTTTGGCACCAGTGCTCCGGAAGCGGCGGTCAGCATCACTGCCGGTATATCGGGGTCCAATGCGATTGCGGTAGGCAATGTTGTCGGTTCTAATATTTTCAATCTGTTGATCGTACTTGGCGCGTCGGCAGTTTTAAAAACTGTAAAGGTGCAAAAGCGAATCATTGATTTTGATTTGCCGGTCATGATTGTCAGCGGCTTATTGCTTTGTCTGTTTTGTTATACCGGCAATGTAGTCAGCCGTCTTGAGGGGGCTATTTTGTTCGTGTTGATTCTCGCTTATGTTGGGTATACGGTAATTACTTCATTAAAAAGCCGTCACAGCATTGAAGTGAATGAGCCTAAATTCAATGTTCCAATGAGTGTAGCGGTATCAATTATCGGTTTAGCACTGATTATTTTCGGCGGTCAGTGGGTTGTTGATTCAGCGACTAATATCGCCCGCAGTTTCGGCTTGAGTGAGACGCTGATCGGTTTGACAATCATTTCCGTAGGTACATCGCTGCCTGAGCTCGTTACCTCGGTTGTGGCTGCCCGCAAAGGACAAAGTGATATTGCCTTAGGGAATGTTATCGGTTCTAATATTTTTAATATCCTGTTTATCATCGGTCTGTCCTCAATGGTGAATCCGATTGAAATCGCACCGGTTATCTTTACCGATTTGATCTTTATGATAGTGATTTTCATTCAGACGCTGGTAATATCAATGAAACAGAAATGCTTTAATAAAAAGGCAGGAATTACGATGCTGGTACTCTTCGCAATCTATCTTACCTATATCATTATCAGAAATTAGCCGCAAGGCTTTTTTTCTTTTGTGACATAAATCGTGTTAGGTTTAAAGGTATACTACCTCTGAGGTGATAAAATGAAAAGTTTTATTGATTATTTATGTTTGATCAAGAGGTATAATAAGGATGCCTTTGAACGAGATTCGATGTATCGCTGCAAAATTATCAATCAGTATTTATTTCGCTATATCAATGAATGCAAAAGACAGGGATATATGCCGGAAGATGCCGCAATTTATCAGCGGGAAAAGGAAGCCTATGAGCAAAAGATCCGCCATCTGCGCTTTTAACGTTTTTATGTGATTAAGTTTCCTTGCCGCCGATGCGTTGATATGCTATTCTTAATTTAAAGGCAAGGGTACATATATGAAAAATATTCTCATTCATGGTTTAGGTCAAAACAGTGAAAGCTGGCAGGCTGTCAGACGGTACTTAAATGAAGCCGGCATAGAGGCCGATTGTCCTGATTTATTTAAGGCATATCCGCAAGCCATAACGTATGATGCGCTGGCAAAGGCTTTTGCTGAAGACTGCCAAAGGTATAATGAAAAGGTGAATTTGTGCGGGCTTTCACTGGGTGGGATTTTGGCGCTTGATTATGTCAAAGCATCTCCGGAAAAGGTAAATTCAGTTATTTTAATTGGTACACCATATGAAATACCTAAACGGCTGTTTAAGCTGCAAGGATTCATATTTAAACTAATGCCTGAATCAACGTTTAGAAAAATGGGATCTAATAAACATGACTTTATGAGTCTGGTTAATTCAATGGGCAGCTTGGATATAAAAAAAGATCTGAACAGGATCAACAGTCCTGTTTTGATCTTATGCGGTGAGAAAGATTCAGCAAACCGTAAGAGCGCGCTTAGACTGCATGAGCAGATTAAAGACAGTCAATTTAAATTGATTCAAAATGCGGGTCATGAAGTAAATACAGATTATCCTGAAGAACTAGCAAAAGCAATGATTCCTTTTTGGAAGTAATTGATAGTTCAGTCTTTCTGTTATCCGCAAGCTGATACTTTTGGATATTATTTGCTATTCTATGAAAGGAGGGAATCAATGCCTGAATTATTGAAAGACAAATATTATAATTTTGATTCGATTCATGAATTAGCCTTCCGCATTAAGGCAATATATCCTTCATTTCAGGATAGTGATTTTATAAGTGACATTATGGATGAAGCATGGGAGGCGCTTTCACTGAAAGGCCGTATGCGCCATATCACTATAAATCTAGGCAAATATTTGCCCTCTGATTATGAACAGGCACTGGCCATCCTTGATCAGGTGATTGCGGGATATCCAGCAGGTCATAATGATCTTGCATTCATTTACTTTCCGGATTTTGTTGAAGTCTATGGACAGGACGAGTGTAATTGGGATTTGTCAATGGCTGCATTAGAGAGATATACTCAATGTTCAACTGCTGAATTTGCCGTGAGAGAGTTCATTATAAAGCATGAAGAACGCATGATGGCACAAATGTTTCTATGGGCAAAACACAGCAATGAGCATGTCCGGCGGCTTGCCAGTGAGGGATGCCGTCCTGCGCTGCCGTGGGGCCAAGCGTTGATTAGATTTAAAAAAGATCCAACCTTGGTGCTTACTGTTTTAGAGCAATTGAAAGCTGATCCTTCACTATATGTTCGCAAAAGCGTGGCCAATAATCTGAATGATATATCCAAAACGCATCCAGAGCTTGTTGCGCAAATTGCAAGTGAATGGTATGGAAAAAATAAGTATACGGACTGGGTCGTAAAGCATGGCTGCCGTACGCTTTTAAAAAAGGGCAACAACTGTGTGCTTGGGATTTTTGGGACTGCAGATGCAAAACATGTCACTGTTTGTGATTTTGCCCTGCAAGCTGAATCTGTTTCTATTGGAGAAGGTATGACTTTTTCCTTTAAAGTCAAGGCGAAAAAAGCAGCTAAGGTGCGGCTGGAATATGGTATTCATTATGTGAAAGCAAATGGTACGCAAAATCTTAAAATATTTAAAATCGCTGAAACTTCATTTATGGCAAATCAAGAAAAGACATATATAAAAACACATTCTTTTGCAGACTTAAGCACAAGAAAACATTACCCTGGCACGCATTCTCTTATCCTTATTGTTAATGGCACAGAACAAGGTAAACTTAGTTTTGAGGCAGTGGCTGCTAAATGATCTATTGGGCCGCAGATTTCCAATGGGTTACTAATTGTTTTTGATTGAATTTAGTTTTTACTAAATCTTACTTACTTAGCAAAAGAATCCGCCGAATTTTTAAATTAAAAAACTTGCAAATTATCAATCTGCAAGTTATTTTTATATGGTGCCGACTAGAGGAATCGAACCTCCGACCTACTCATTACGAATGAGTTGCTCTACCGACTGAGCTAAGTCGGCGTACTTGAAATTACGCCCTTATATTATAGCGCGATTTTGTTAATTTTCAAGTATAATTTTTAAAAAGCTGAATCACATTAAAAAGTCTTTATTTTTCACTCTTAATAATACGCACCAAGGTAATCAGGTTTATAATCACTGCCAGCAGCCCTAATAGTTTCGTCAGCATACCAAGCAGCGAGGTTCCGCTTGTAAAGATTGCCAGCAGGGCAACTACATTGGTTATATTGATGACTAATTTGCGTTGTTTATTTGACATGGGCTCAGCTCCTTTCTATTTTATAGCTCTGGGTATTAAAGTCTACAATAACTCTGGTACCGTCTGCGAACAGCGTTTCCTGCTGTTTCCAATCATTATTAATAAAATGATGGGATACCATTTCTTCTTTTGCGACTGTTTCCTGAAGCTCAAGCACTTGTTTGCAGCGCTGCCAAGCCGTTGCTAAATCTTTTGGCTGATCAGTATCGAACACACCGTCGGTATTCGGATAGGCGCCCTCTTTCTCAAGATAAGCACCACCGCCATTCAGCAGGGCATAAAGCATATAATCTTCCTGACCTGGGTGCTGATCCATCTGCCATGGCAAAAGCAGACAGTCATGATAGACAAGATTAAACAGGGGAACCGGATAGCCATTGCGCGGTGTGTCATAGGGTTTCAGCATGAAGTCATAAGGCCGTAATGCGCAAACACTAATTCACGCATTGCCCAATCGCTGCATTCCTCTGAGCTTGGCAATATTTTCATGCTATTCAGTATTGAAAAGCATTCCCGACGATATTCAAAACATTCCTTGCGGTTCATCATATGCTCAGGATTGAAACATTCATCGCCTTCATTGCATGTAAAAACATCTAGATAACTGGCTTCAAGGTGAATGCCGTGCTTTAATAAATCCGTAAAATTACGTTTTACATACATGGCTGCCTGAGAAGCGCATAAAAGGCTCTGACGGCCGCCAGCCCAGCGGGCCATATCAAAGATCGATCCATCTTCATTCATGCAGGCATTTGCAGGATCAAAGCTCTCCGCATTAAAATAATAATCGCGATATTGATCATGAAGACCCAGCATATAATTATATGTCTGCATTGTATCGGAAAGCTTTTTTAATCCAACCCAGCCGCCAGCCTGAACGCAGGGAGGAAGAATATCGGGATGTCGATTGTCATAACCCGGTTCAGCCCAGCCATCAAGATGCAGATAAAGCTTTTTAATGCCCATTTCATAATATTGTTTTATTTCTTCTGTTCTGGTATCAAAAGATGTCAAATGATCATTATGTTCAGGATACTCAGGGTCATAAAACAGTGAATCCGGTTCAATATGTGATTTGATTCCTTTATGCACAAAAGCAGAACCAATCAATTGATCAACAAGTGGATTGCGGGCGGCTTTTTCACGTAGGCTTGTAAACAGACCGCTTTCTTTTACATGCTGACGATAGAGCTTGCATAATTCATTATAGTCACAGTTGGCCCGTAATGAATAACGCATCCGGCGCCGGCAGCGCATTTTGCCTAAAGAGGGGAGCCAGCGAATGCTGATGTTGGTATAAGGCCCATTTGCGGGGTGATCAATCTGGTAGGCAGCATCGGCAGGATCTAAGCATTCTGCAAGATAACCAGCGTGTTGATTCACTTGCGCAAACCAAGGCATATAAGCCGCACTGCTGCCTAACTGCCCATCAAAATGCAATTGATTCACCGTATGCGGCCAATTATTAGGAATCAGCGTTCCCTGCATCTGATTAATTAATGTATAGCTTTTAGCATTGCCATCATCAAAACGAATCGGCATTGGCCAGTAAACCGCACTTGGCTTAAGCTTATCTTCAGTTAATGGCAGCCATTCAAAATAAATATCCTGAGTGCTGTCTTCAACCCAAACAAGGACTTCACATGCGTCTTCACCGCCATCAAAGCCCTTATAAACCGTTTTAAACCCTGAACCTAAACCATGATTAAATTCAGTCGTTATAATTTCCTGTGCTTTGCTGAACCAAAACTTTTGCTCATTGCACAGATAATAACCATCATTCATCATTTCAAACCAAAGAACATTGTCATTATATAAACGAATTGTTTGATCTGCTTTTATTTTTATCTTCATAAGTACCTCTATTTTGTTAAACAGCTTTATTTTATCATAGCTAATTCACACATGAAAGTTGAAATGTTTATGAATTAAGTTATAATGTTTCTGAGGTACACATATGATAAAATGGATCGTTATGGATATGGATGGCACATTGCTGAATGATGAAAACAGGATCGATGAGCAAACCAAACAAATATTAATAAAACAAGAAGAAAAAGGGGTGCGTCTGCTGCTTGCCAGCGGCCGCAATTACCGCAAGCTGATGGATTATGCAACTCAATTGAAAATGGATGTTTATCAGGGAATGCTGATAGAAGCAAATGGTTTGGCAGTCTATAACTGCATGACACATGCGAGACAGAAGAAAGCCGAGCTGATTAAGCAGGATATCGAACGGGTCTTCAAGCTGGCACAAGCATATGATTTAGAGCTGATTGCTTCTTTGGATGATGGCTTATATGATTATTTTTCTGAAAGTATCCGCCAATCTAAAATAGCTTATCGTATTGAAAACAACTTTCCTGAGGATTTTCCTTTGACCGGCGGTCATCGTGATTGGATCAGCGATAATCGAAGCGGCTATCCCAATCAGTTTTTGCTGAGCAGCTTGAAGCTTTTCCGGATGCTTGCAATAAACTGTGTCTGACACATTTTCCGACGCGGATCAGTGAAGTCTTTGAAGCTTTAAAGGGAGCCTTAAACGATGAATATGAAATCGTGCGGACATCTCCTAGATGGGTTGAAATATCTCCAAAGGGAATCAGCAAGGGAAATGCGCTGACAGCGTTAATGAGTGCCAATCATATTGAAAAGGATGAAGTTTTAGTATTTGGTGACGGGGAAAATGACTGCTCAATGTTTGCCTGTGCCGGTACTGCCATTGCGATGGGCAATGCGATGGATATAGTCAAACAGGCAGCCCATGGTGTTACCTTAGATAACAATCATAACGGAATTGCCTATGCCATTGAAAATTTAGAGCAAATTACGAGTAAGCATGAATAATAGATGGTATAATACAAACAACAAACAGGAGGTATTTACTTATGAAAATTACAAACACAGCAGAATTTGATGCAATCAAAGACAATGGCGTAGTATTAGTTGATTTCTATGCAGACTGGTGCGGACCATGCAAAATGATTTCTCCGATTCTCGAAGAATTAGCTAAAGAATATGAAGGAAAGGTTACGATTGTTAAGGTCAATGTTGATGAAAATGGCGATATTGCCGGCCGTTACGGCGTAATGTCAATTCCTAATTTGGTATTATTTAAAAATGGTGATGTAGTCAAACAAGTGGTTGGCTTCCAGCCGAAGAATCAGCTTCAGGCATTATTAAATTCTGCTATCTAACATCCAATCAAGGATGTTTTTTTTATTTTCAGCAATTTAAAAATGCTCTATTTTAAAACAATTATCAAAAATCTGTTATTTTGTGTAAGAAATTTTTAAGATTAATGTGACAGAAATGGCATTTTCCCTTCATTAAATTATGATATAATGGGTTTGCATATAGAGTAAAAAAGGAGAGAAAGCCAATGTCTTTGATAGAGGTAAGGGATCTCCGTAAAGTTTACCATGTAGATACGGAGCGAATTGTTGCTTTAAACCGTATCAATCTCAAAATTGAAAAGGGAGAAATATGTTGTGTGCTGGGAACTTCTGGTTCCGGTAAATCAACACTGTTGAATATTATGGCAGGTCTGGAAAAACCGTCATTAGGAAGTGTTTTTATTGACGGCGTTGATATTTGCCAGTTAAGTGAGAAAAACTGGCTGCTTTCCGGCAGAAAATATCGGCTTTGTATTCCAGTCATACAATCTGATGTCAACACAAACAGCGATTGAAAATGTCGCAATGCCCTTGATGTTTAGAGGCATGAGTAAAAAGAAGCGGAATCACTATGCGATAGAGATGCTGAAAGCGGTAAAACTGGACGGACGTATGGGGCATAAGCCTTCACAGATGTCCGGCGGTCAGCAGCAGCGTGTAGGTATAGCCAGAGCATTCGTTGCCCGGCCTAAAATTGTTTATGCGGATGAACCGACAGGAAATCTGGATAGTCATACAACCATTGAGGTTATGGAAATCATGATCGATATGGCAAGGCGATATAAGGAAACCCTGATTATTGTTACCCACGATCAGGAAATTGCGTCTTATGCAGATCGAATCATTTATTTACTTGATGGAAACATAAAGTCGGATAAGCCGAATGAATCGATCATGAAGACTAAAAGAGAGAAAAATCCCGAAACTGCAAAACAGGTTAAGGATCAGAAAAAGAATGAAGAGGGAAAAAGCAATGAGGAAAAATAAAATTCTATTAAAGAGTGCTGCGGCGATGCTGTCCTTGATGATGATGGGGAGCATGGTGCCGGGAATGAATGTGAAGGCGGTTGATACCGATCCTAAGCCAACATGCCCTAATGGATCAGATTTAAGGCAAGATGATGATGGAAAGTGGTATTGTTATAAAGAAGTCGAAGTACCTTCTACACCTGACCCGGAGACACCGATCTATGGCAATATTTTTAAATTATATCCAGGCTATGATACGCCGACGATCAATGCCGGTGAATCCAAGGTAATTGAATTTCCAATTGTCTATGCGACTAAGAAGACAGCTACCAACTATGAACAGGCACAGATCACCTTACCTGACGGGCTGTATTTTTATGAAGCAAATGACATTCAGTCTTTCGATGTGAAAACACAAAAGGACGATAAGCGCTTTGAAGGAAAAGTGGCGATCTTAAAGGCCAGTATTTCCGCAAGCTCTGATGCGAAAAGCGGTACGGTTACCGTTCCGATTAAAATTACTTATAAATATTCTGGTAATTCTAATCCGATAACTGAAACGGTCAATGCCTATATCAAAATCAACGGCACTGACAGCAATCCGGCCAATCGTTTGAAAATCACCAATTACAGTTTTGACCGTCAGAATATCAAAGCCGGTGAAGCCTTTAATTTAACTGTAGAATTAAATAATCCATCAAACGGCGCGGTTAAGAATGTCAATGTAAATATCGGCAATTTAACCACGGAAACGATTATGATGAACAATGCAATCGATACGATGTATCTGCCTGAATTACCTGCTAATTCAACAAAGACATTAACCTTCCCGATGATTGCCAGCAAGAATATCGATAAAAATTCACAGATGCTTGAGCTTACGGTGACCGCTGATGGAATTGACACACCGCTCACTTCTAAAATTTTCGCCTTTATATCTAAATCTAGTGACGGTTCAGAAGCAGCTTTAAACGGAAAACCAAAAATTGTCATTGACAGCTATGACTACGGCGGTACAGCTGTAACCGGCGGTCAGCCATTTGATTTATCAATGGTATTCAGAAATACAAGCAGCAATATAACGATTGAGAATTTAAAAATGACAATTCAAAGTGTTGCCGATGAAAAAACCGGCGGTGCATTTACACCGACAAGCTCCAGTAATTCATTCTTTGTGAAGAGTATTGCTCCAAATGGTTCGATTGGTCAAAATATCAATCTAATGCCTAAAGCTGATGCTGATCCAAAATCATATGGTCTTGAGATCCGCTTTGAATTTGAATATGTTGTGAAGGGGGAATTGCAGGAAGGCAGTTCAACTGAACAGATTTCTATTCCTTTAAAACAGTCGGATCGCTTTGAAGTAAATGAAGTTGATTTATGGGGTCCGATGTATGTAGGCATGGAAAGCAGTGTGAATGTATCATACGTGAATAAAGGTAAATCAACCATCAACAATCTTGAAATATCTATTGAAGGTGAAAATTTGACTGCCATGGAGTCCAAAACGTATGTTGGCAATGTAGAATCCGGAAATAGTGATTATTATTCAGTAAATGTAATGGCTAATGAAGAAGGACCGGTAAAAGGGAAAATTGTTTTCTCTTATGAGGATGCGAACGGTCAGACTGTAATCGTTGAAAAAGAATTCAGCAGTGATGCAATCGCAATGAATTATGAGCCTGATCCAGGTATCGATACGCCGACGCTCAGGAACCGGAAGGAATGCCGATGTGGGGAAAAATTCTGATTGGTGTTATCGTGGTTGGCGGTATTGCTGCTGTTGCCTTTGTCGTTATTAAAAAGAAGAAAGCCGCAAAATCAAAAATTCAAGAAGCTGAATCTTATGATGATTTTCCAGAAGATGGTGAATAATTATGAGTATTAAGGATAAGATTATCATGTGTTTTTCTAATCTTTATAAAAGAAAGGTTAGAACATTACTGACGACCGTAGGTGTTGTTGTAGGAACATGTGCAATCATTATCACTGTATCGCTGGGGGTCGGTATGCAGAAGGCTCAGGAGGAAGCATTGTCACAGATGGGTGATTTGACAATCATTAATGTCAATGCTTATGGTATTTCGCCAGATATCGATCCGCTGGATGATAAAAAACTGGAAGAATTTCGTGAGCTTGATCATGTAGTTGCGTTAACTCCTGCTTATCAATTAAGCGTTTGGGGAGGCATCAGCATTACAAGTGGTAAATATGCTTATGACAGTATGATCTATGGTGTTTCTTTAAAAGATCTGGAGGCTTTAGGCTATCAGCTTTCTGATGGCTCATTTCCCGGTGTGGAAGGGGCTAAAGAGGGTACGGTTTACTTCAGTGAGTCGTCAGCTTATGATTTTTATAACACAAAGAAATCAAGCAATAATCGTGTCTATGAAGGAACCGGCAAGGACCCTTATGTCGATGTGAAAAATGATAAAATGAAGTTTGTTATTAAAGATACGAATGATAAAAAGAAACCGAAGGAGCATGATGTTGTTTACGGCGGAACCTTGGTCGCAGACTGGAGTAAAAATCCTTCTTCTGGCTGGGCAATATTTGTTGATGTTGATTTCCTTAAAAAAATGGAATCTGAATACAACAAATTAAACAATATTCAAGTGAATAAGGATGCTAAAAAGAGTTATGACAGTGTGACAGTCAAGGTTGATGATATGAATAATGTTGCGGCTGTCGAAGAAATGATTCAAAGCATGGGCTATACAACAAATTCTATGGAAACAATTCGTAAACCGATGCAGGAGAAGGCGCAGAAGGATCAGCTGATGCTGGGTTCGTTAGGTGCTATCTCTTTACTGGTTGCAGCTTTAGGGATTATGAATACGATGATGATGTCCATTTATGAACGTACACGGGAGATTGGCGTTATGAAGGTGTTGGGCTGTTTCATCAGTGACATCCGCACAGTCTTCTTAATGGAAGCCGGAACGATTGGCTTCTTAGGCGGATTGCTGGGTGTCGGTGTCAGCTATGGCGTATCCTATTTGATCAATACCTTTGGCGGTGGCGGTGCAGCGACGGATAATATTTATGGTGCTTTACAGGGCGGAATAGGTTCTACCTCCATCATACCTTGGTGGCTGGTTGCCGGAGCATTATTGTTTTCTACACTAGTAGGGCTGATTTCAGGTATTTATCCTGCCAATCGTGCGGTAAGTATTTCAGCATTATCTGCAATTAAACAGGACTAAACAGAAGACTGCTTCGGCAGTCTTTTTTCTTTGTCTGAAACTTTTGTTTAATAAATAAAACTTTTGTTTAATTAGTATTGCATTTCAAAACGAATTGGGTATAATAGTATTGTTTGAAAATGAAAAACATTAAGTTTACTATTGCTAAACAAAAGGAGGGATTTGGTGGATATCGGACATAAGCTGAAGCAGCTGCGTATTAAAAATAGTTTAACGCTGGAAGAGCTGGCTTCAAGAAGTGAGCTGACCAAGGGATTTCTGTCACAGGTTGAACGAAATCTGACATCGCCTTCCATTGCCACCTTAGAGGATATTTTGGAGGCGCTGGGAACAACTTTGGCTAGTTTCTTTCAAGAGGATAAGGATGAGAAGTGCGTCTTTACCAAGGACGATTATTTTGTTGATGAGCGTGAGGGCAGCACTGTTCATTGGATCGTGCCTAATGCCCAAAAGAATGAAATGGAGCCCATCCTCCTTGAACTTGAAGTAAACGGCATCTCACAGGTTATCGATCCCCATGATGGGGAAGAGTTTGGTTATGTGCTGAGCGGCCGGATCGTTCTGGTTGACGGTGAAAGTGAATTTACAGTTAGAAAAGGGGAAACTTTTTATATTAACGGAACCAACAGCCATTATTTAAAAAATGAAAGTCAGGCTGTTGCCAAGGTGCTGTGGATTACCACACCGCCTCTGTTTTAGTGGAAAGGAGCAGCAATGAAACCACTGATTCAATTTAAAAACATCGTAAAAGAATTCGATGGTCAGCTAGTGCTGAAAGGGATAAATCTGGATATTTATGAAAATGAGTTTGTTACTCTGCTAGGACCGAGCGGCTGCGGTAAAACAACACTGCTGCGTATTCTCGGCGGATTTTTGGAACAGACTGAAGGTCAGGTCATGTTTGATGGTGAAGAAATCAGCAAGCTGCCTGCATATAAAAGGGAAATCAACACCGTATTCCAGAAATACGCTTTATTTCCACATATGAATGTTTATGACAATGTGGCTTTTGGCTTAAAAATAAAGAAAGAAGCTAAAGACTTAATTGAACAAAAGGTTAACCGTATGCTGAAGCTGGTGAATCTTGAGGAATATGCAAAACGTTCAGTTACTGAAATGTCCGGCGGTCAGCAGCAGCGTGTTGCGATTGCCCGCGCTTTAGTCAATGAACCTAAGGTTTTGCTTTTGGATGAACCGCTGGGCGCTTTGGATTTAAAGCTGCGCAAGGAAATGCAGCATGAATTAAAGAAAATCCAGCAAGAAGTAGGGATTACTTTTATCTTTGTTACTCATGATCAGGAAGAAGCGCTGACTATGTCAGATAAATCGTGGTTATGAAAGACGGTGAAATTCAGCAGGTAGGTACACCGGAAGATATTTACAACGAACCGATTAATGAATATGTCGCAAACTTCATTGGTGAAAGTAATATTGTAGACGGCATTATGACGAAAGATTATGAAGTTATGTTTGAAGATAAGAAGTTTACCTGTGTGGATTTCGGCTTTAAACCTAATGAAAAAGTCGATGTTGTAATTCGCCCTGAAGATTTAGATATTGTACCTAAAAGCCAAGGCAAGCTGCGCGGTATCGTAAAATCAGTTTTGTTTAAGGGCGTGCATTATGAAATTATCGTTGAAACTAAATCAGGTACCAGTATTACTGTACAGATGCATGTATCGGATGATCGTCCGGTAATCAATGAATCAGCCCGTGAAAAAATGAGTGCCAATGTCTTCTATCTGGACGTTGAGGACGTAAAGGAATTGACGGATGCGGAAATCATTGCCCGTGCTGACGCGCAGGCATGGAGTATGGATGATGAGGAAGAATCAATCTCAATCAGTAAGGTTGAATATGATATTAAACCTGAAAAAGGAACTTATCCGGTTACTTTCTCAACCTCAAACGGTACTTCGGTTACTGTCAATATGATTGTTAAAGATCAAAACCGCGTAGTATCTAAAGAATACGGTGAAGAGATCTTCGCTGAAAATTTCTTTAAAAAGTAGATGAGATTCAGGACAGTGTTGCTTTAGAAACTGATTTAAAAATCTGGGCAAACGCACAGGCATGGGATCTTGATGAAGATATTAAAGTAGAAATTACGACCGTTGATTATGATTTTGATCCGGAAACGATCGTGCCGGGAACTTATTATGTGACCTTTAAAACAAGTGGTTATGAATATAAGGTTGATACGACAGATTATGCAGAAGTTGACAGTGTTGTCGGTCTTAAGTTTGAGCCTGAAGATATTCATATCATGAGTAAGTCAGGGAGCTATTAAGCCATGAAGCAGTTTAGAAAGATGACGATTCCATACATTGTATGGATGTCGGTCATGATCGTTATCCCGATGCTGTTTATCTTTATGTATGGAATTACCAAGGAAGGGAACAGTGTTGTAACTTTAAATTTTACCTTGGATAATTTTGCTAAATTCTTTGTGGAGCCAATCTATATCGATGTGCTGATCCGTTCAATGCGGATTGCCGTGGTTACGACTTTCTTTTGTATCCTGCTTGGCTATCCGGCGGCATATGCGATCTCACGCTGCAATGAAAAAACGCAGACTCTTTTGGTACTGCTGATTACCTTGCCGATGTGGATCAATATGCTGGTAAGAACGTATGCGTGGATGGGGATGCTTCAGGATGACGGCTTGTTTAATACTTTGCTGGGTCTAATCGGCATCGGACCAATAAAAATGATTCATACTGAGGCAGCGGTTGTCTTTGTCATGATTTATAACTTTATTCCGTTTATGATTCTGCAGATTTATACATCACTGACTAAAATGGATAAAAGCTATCTGGAAGCTGCCAGTGATTTAGGGGCAACACCGATTCAGGCATTTAGAAAAATCACCCTGCCTTTATCTTTGCCGGGTGTGGTCAGCGGCATTACCTTAGTATTTTTACCGGCGGTATCTACCTTTACCATTACGTCATTGATCGGCGGCGGTAAATTCTCAATGTCGGAAATATTATTGAAACCTTGTTCTTGAAATCCGGCGATTGGAATGCCGGTTCTGCGCTGTCTTTGATTTTAGCGGTCATCATTATGTTCTTAATGTATCTGACTAAGAAAGTAGATAAAGACCCGTCTAATGGAAGGGGGCGTATCTAATGAAGAAAAAGAAACAGCCTATTTTCAATATTTATATAGTTTTAATGCTGATATTCTTTTATCTGCCGATTATTTATACGATTTTCTTTTCATTTAATGAAACTAAATCATTGACTCATTTCAGCGGCTTCTCATTGCGCTGGTATGAAAAAATGTTTGCTGACCGCACGATGATGGAAGCCATCTGGTATACCTTTATCATCGCGATCATTGCCACCGTTGTATCTACCGTTGTCGGCACGATTACCGCGATTGGTTTATCTAAATCAAAAAGGATCGTACAGAATCTTGTCGAACAGATTAACAATTTGCCGATTATGAATCCGGAAATCGTTACCGCAGTTGGCCTGCTGATGCTTTTTGCATCAATCAAAGGGATTGAAAAAGGCTTTGTCACTTTGCTGCTGGCGCATATTATGTTCTGTATTCCTTATGTAATACTAAGCGTCACGCCCAAGCTGAGAACTTGATCCAAACCTTACGGAAGCGGCGATGGATCTGGGTGCTACGCCATGGCAGGCATTGACGAAGGTCATCGTGCCGCAGATTATGCCGGGGATCGTTTCAGGTGCGTTAATTGCTTTTACGATGTCATTTGATGACTTTGTTATTTCTTATTTCGTTACCGGCAACGGTGTCAACAATATTTCAACACTGGTATGGACAATGTCAAAACGCATCAATCCATCCATTAATGCCTTATCGACAATTATTATCGTTATTATTACCATTGGACTGATTTTGGCCAATGTTGTACCACTTTTAAAAGATAAAAAGGAGAAAAAGAGAATATGAAAAAAACACTTGCTGTACTGATAAGCACAATGCTGCTGTTAAGCGGCTGTTCCTCTTCCAATGGCTCCAGCGATGCTGTTGAAAATATGGTTCAGATACATTAAAGCTCTATAACTGGGGTGCCTATATGGGTGAAGATTTAATTCCTGATTTCGAAAGAGAGTTTGGTGTAAAGGTAGTTGTAGAATACTTTAATTCCAATGAAGAAATGTATACTAAGTTACAGGCCGGTGATTCATATGATGTACTGGTTCCTTCAGATTACATGATTGAACGTCTGGTTAAAGAAAACATGCTTCAGGAACTTGATAAATCAATGATTCCTAATCTTGCGAACCTGGCTGAAGGTGTTAAAAACCTGCCCTATGATCCAGATAATACGTATTCCGCGCCTTATTTCTGGGGCAGTGTAGGTATCGTATACAATTCAGCAATGTGCCAAGTGAAAAAGTAGAAAAAGAGGGTTATGCCATCCTTCAGGATACTGATTACAAGGGCCGCATTTATATGTATGATTCAGAACGCGATTCATTTATGATCGCCCTTAAAAATCTGGGCTATTCAATGAACAGCTCTGATGATGCTGAAATTCAGGCTGCTTATGATTGGCTGTCACAGATCAACAATACAATGGATCCGGCTTATGTTACTGATGAGGTTATTGACAACATGGTTAACGGCATGAAGGATCTTGCGGTTGTTTATTCAGGCGATGCTGCTTATATTCTTTCTGAAAATGAAGATATGCGTTATTTCCAGCCGAATGAGGGAACAAATATCTGGTCTGACGGCATGGTTATTCCAGCGAATGCCAAGAATCCTAAATTAGCTAATGAATTTATCAACTATGTGCTGACTTATGATGCATCATACGGCAATTCTGAGGAAGTTGGCTATGCATCAAGCAATCAGGAAGTATTAGATGATATGACAGCGCCAGGCGGTTTATATGAAGACAATGAAGCCTATTTGCCGCGGGTTGGCTATGCTAAAGACGAAGTCTTTGTTTATAATGCGGAAATGGTCAGCAAACTGGCTGAATTATGGCTTAAAGTAAAGGCTCAATAAAACCGGATAGATAAAAGGGGAGCAGAGACAGAAATGTTTTTGCTCTTTTTTTCTAAAAAAGTGTGAAAAGCTGTTGCATTTTCTGATTAAATTTAATATAATAGACGAGCAATGAAAAGTTTTGGGGCCGTGGCGAAATAGGCAGACGCAACGGACTTAAAATCCGTTGGGAGCAATCCCGTGGGGTTCAAGTCCCCCCGGCCCCACCATTCATTGTAAAACAAATAAATAGGTATGGTACCATAGCCAAGTGGTAAGGCAATAGACTGCAACTCTGTGATCATCAGTTCAAATCTGATTGGTACCTCCAGTTGGGGCCGTGGCGAAATAGGCAGACGCAACGGACTTAAAATCCGTTGGGAGCAATCCCGTGGGTTCAAGTCCCCCCGGCCCCACCATTTGATAGACAGAAGCTGTAACAAGTAAGAGTTCCTCTGAAAATTACAGCTTTTTTGTACTTGAAACTGTGTCCTGTTGCTAACTCACTTAAATTCAAGTAACAATTAAATAGAAAGCGGGTGATGCTGATGCAATGTCCTCAATGCAAAAATAAAATGAAAGTTAAAATGACAGATAAACAAGTTAAATGCCCAAACTGCGGCAGGGTTTATGAGGTTAAACTGAATACGATAAAAAGTATCGCGCTTATGATTATCTATTGCCTTGTCTTAAGCTCTATTACTTTGGAATTAGTGAATTATATCAATAACCCATATATTATTCTGATTATCATGATTGCTGGCTTTATACCGGCTAAATATCTGATTCTTTATGTTTTTGTACCGGTAACACTTAAACCATTATCAAGAAAATAATTTTCATCATTCGTCATATAAAAAATGGTATAATATGAAAGAAGGGTGTGATCTAAATGGCAGTTGATAAGAAATATTATTTATTAAAGGATGGGACTGCTTATTTCAGTGATTTTTATTGGATATCAGCGGCTCTGATTTTATGAATAAAAGCTTAATGAATATCGAATTAGGTGAAAAAGCAACACGGATCGGTGAGGAAACCTTTGCCGGCAATTATCTGAGAAAAGTTGTTTTTCATAAGAAAATGAAGGTAATTGAAAGCCGTGCATTCGCAAATAAATAAAATTGAGAAAATTGTATTTGAACGTGCAGAAATACCGCGGATAGCGAAGGATGCCTTTGCTGATAATCCAATCAAACGGATCGTGGTGCCGTATGCAGGCTATAAATGTTACAGCGGCATGCTGCTTTCCTTGGATCTGCCGGACGGTTATGAGGTGGTTTCCGATATTGCCAATGCTTTTGCTGAATTAAACGCATCATTAAACGGTGATGAAATCATCTATATTGAAGTTAAATCAATTTATGGCGAGTTATATTGGAAGATAAAGAAAGAATCAAGCTTTATTTTTGATACACGATTGAATCATGATCAGAATGAAGAGGATTTCACCGAGATTGTAACTAAAAACGGCAATACAGTATTTATGCATACCGATGAACATTTTGACATGATTATCTATGAAAAGGATGAAAATGGTTATAAATCCGTTACCTTTGAAGACTTTGACGGTATCTATTATGAAAAGGGGAAGACCCAATGTTAGTTTGTCCCAAATGCGGATTGCCTCTTGTTAAGCAAGATAAAACATATCACTGTTCAGCAAGACATTCCTATGACATTGCGAAGAAAGGTTATGTTAATCTGGTGTTAGGCAATCAGAAAATCAGCGGCGATTCTAAGGAAATGGTAGATGCCAGAACCTTGTTTTTATCGGCCGGTTATTATCGGGTATTGGCCAATAAGCTGATTGAACTGCTGAAGAAAATAAGACCGGATATGCTGATTGACGCTGGCTGCGGAGAGGGTTATTATACAAGACAGTTTCATGATTGCTGCAATCAAATCATAGCTTTTGATTTAAGCAAACCGGCATTGAATACTGCGGCAAAGCTGGATCAGGATACCATTTATGCGATCGCTTCTATTTTTGATATGCCCATTGGTGATGCCAGCGCGGATTGTGTGGTCAATATTTTTGCGCCGACACCCATAGATGAGATAAAGCGAATCTTGAAAAAGGGCGGCATTCTGATAAAGGTGGGGCCGGGTGCCAAGCATCTGCACGGTCTTAAGAAAGTGCTCTATGATGAGGTCTATGACAATGAGGAAGAAAATGTTGAATTAAAGGGTTTAACCCACATTCAAAGAGTGAATGTCACAGATCAGATTCAATTAACAGCTAACGATCAAATCAAGGCATTATTTATGATGACGCCTTATTATTGGAAAACGAGTCAGTCATCGGCAGCTCGCTTGAACACATTAACTGAATTATCAACTGAAATCGATTTTTGATTGATTTATATCAAAAATAATGTCCGAATTATGACGTTTCGTTGCCGATAAAAGTATGAGACTTAACGATAGATTGTGTTAATTGTATAATGTAGACGTAAGATTATTGCCTTTTATCTAATCGATATGAATAAATGTAATAATATAATTCAACGAGCCTTAATCAGAGCGTTTGCATCAAATTTACGGGTTTATGCTGATGAGGCGTCTGTTTGTGCGCATTATTGTTTTATTTATATTTAATCACTTGATGTTATATCTTTTGTGAGATATAATTATTAATGGACATGGTTAGTAATGGGTATACCAATCTTAAAAATTGGTAGTTTTCATGAAAAAACTGGAGGGTAAGAAAAATGAAAAAATTTAAAAAACAAAAAAGGTTTTACATTGATTGAATTGATTGTGGTTATTGCTATTTTGGGTATTTTGGCACTGTTCTTGGTACCGCAGTTTATGGGGTATAGTCAGGATGCTAAGGAACAAGTTGCGAAAGCAAATACACGTTCTGTTTGGTCTGCAGCTAATGCTGCATTAACAAAGAGTGAATATATCAAGGATTTAGATATTACAACTGATGCGAAAGAACAATTAGGAAGTTCATTTAAATCTGAAGTTACGATTTCAATTAAGACGAATACAACTACCGGTAAAAAGTATGTTGAATCTGTTACTTATGAAAATTGTTCTTATAATGGAACAGAATTCTCAGGTACAGCTTGTCCGAAAGAATAATGCAAGAACATGCCTAATGCATGTTCTTTTTAAGAGGTAAACTATGAAAAATAAAAAAGGCTTTACTTTAATCGAATTGATTGTAGTAATCGCTATCTTGGGGATATTAGCATTATTTTTAGTGCCGCAGTTTATGGGCTATGCAAATGATGCTAAATTGCAAGTCGCAAAAGCAAACACTAGAACTGTATGGTCAGCGGCAAAAGCAGTTGAAATTAGTAAGCAGTATGATTCTTCTATTACGATTGATAATTTTCAAGAAAAAGTATTGGATAAATTAGGCACGAGCTTTACTGGTGAAATAGATATAGTTTTAAATCAAGATGGACAAGTGACTGATGTCTTATACAAAACCGGTGTGTACACATGTCAAACATCAAATGGAAACGATTTTAATTGCTCAGATCAATGAGTGTTTATTATTGAAAAAATAATAAATGAATCATTATCATTTTGAGGAGTAATCTATGAAAAAGAAAAAAGTTTTTCGCTTTAATTGGATAATTATAGCTGTTTCTTTTCTCTGTATCTTAGTCATATTTTTGGGTATACAATTAAGAAATTATTCCAAGGGGGTAAAAGTTCAAGTCGCAAGAGCTAATACACATACAGTCTGGATCGTTGCGGATCAGATTCTATTCACTAAGGAATATGATGCAGGAATTACTAAAGAGAATTTCACTGAAAAGGTTGCTGAGAAGCTGGGGGTGGGTTTCAGTATCGATCAGATCGATATTACTTTAAGTGATGATGGTAAGTCTGTAACTTATGTGTCCTATGTTAAAGATGGTATTGCCTGTGAAACATTAGACGGTGAAGATATTCTGTGCAGTAATTATTGATTCAATTCTATTGGAAGATACATTTCATGTGTATCTTCTTTTTTCTTCTTTTCACTTCTACTATTCTTTGTTATAATAAATAAAGCTGAAAGGTGGAGATTTTATGGCGTTTGTATCATTGACGAATCGTTTGAATAAAGCGTTTAGAGATATTACAGGCAAAGGGAAATTAACTGAGAAAAATATGAATGACATGCTGCGTGAAGTGCGTATGTCATTGTTGGAAGCAGATGTTAACTATAAGGTAGTTAAGGATTTTATCGATCATGTAAAGGAAAAGGCTTTGGGTGCGGATGTTATGACTTCGCTGAATCCAAGCCAGATGGTTGTTAAAATCGTTCATGATGAGATTGTTGAATTATTAGGTACTTCAGAGGCATCGATCAATTTTAAGTCCAGCGGTATTACAACCATTATGATGGTTGGTTTGCAGGGTACTGGTAAAACGACGGCTTCTGCAAAGATTGCAAATGTATTGAAGAAGAAAAAGGCGAGAAAGCCATTATTGGTTGCCTGCGATATCGTCCGTCCGGCGGCCATCGAACAGTTGAAGACATTGGGCAGCAGCATTAATGTCGAAGTATACAGTGAAGGGGCTGATGTTCCGGCGCTGACACAGGCTAAAAATGCGATGGAATATGCGAAGGCTAATGGTTATGACACGGTGTTATTTGATACTGCGGGCCGTCTGCACATTGATGAAGAATTGATGCAGGAACTTGCGGATATTAAGGAAGCGATTCAGCCTGATGATATTTTGCTGACTGTCGATGCGATGACGGGTCAGGATATTGTAACGGTAGCGCAAAGCTTTAACGAACAACTGGCCGTGACGGGTTTAGTGCTTACTAAACTTGACGGTGATTCCAGAGGCGGCGGTATCTTATCAGTACGTGCAATCACAAATGTTCCTGTGAAGTTTGTCGGTCAGGGTGAAAAGGTTGATGATTTGGATATCTTCTATCCGGATCGTATGGCTGACCGTATCTTGGGCATGGGTGACATCATGACCTTTGTCGAACAGGCTCAGGAAAAGATGGACATGGAAGAACAGGCTAAAGCGGCTTCTAAATGATGAGCGGCAAATTACACTGGACGATATGCTGATGCAGATCCGCCAGATGAATAAGCTGGGCAGTCTAGGCGGCATCATGAAGATGATTCCGGGAATGTCACAGATGGCCGGTCAGATCGATGAAGCAAAAGCTGAAGGTCAAATGAAAAAACAGAAGCGATTATTCTGAGTATGACGATGGAAGAACGTGAGAATCCAGATATTCTGCGTGCTTCGCGCAAGAGCCGTATTGCGAAAGGTTCAGGTACTCAGGTTGCGGATATTAATCGTTTAATCAAGCAGTTTGAACAGACTCGTCAAATGATGAAGATGATGGGCAATATGGGCAAGAGTGGTAAAATGCCGAATATGGGTGCATTAATGGGTAAAAAACCTAAGAATAATTTCGGTGGTTTTGGCCGCCGCCGTTAAATAAAGAAAAAATAAAGATGTTAAGGTAAAAACCTTGACACCTTTTTATTTGTATGGTAGAGTAGTATTCGTTAAGTTAACGATTAGGAGGAAATTAAGATGGCTGTTAAATTAAGATTAAAGAGAATGGGTTCAAAGAAATCTCCATTTTATAGAATTGTTGCTGCTGATTCAAGATCACCAAGAGATGGTAGAATCATCGAATCTTTAGGTTATTACAATCCTACAAAAAACCCTGCGGAAGTAAAGATTGATGCTGAATTAGCTATGAAATGGCTGAACAATGGCGCACAACCAAGCGATACTGTTCGTAACCTACTGTCTAAAGACGGTATCATGAAACGTTTTCACGAAGAAAAAAACGCTAAATAACAATGATTGATTTCGAAAAGGTTCTATATGATCTTTGCAGTCCGATTGTTGATGACAAAGCCAGTTTATCGGTTAAATTGATGTCAACCTTGGATGAAAAGGAAATCTTGCTTTATGTTTATGCGAATAGTGAAGATGTAGCTAGATTAATCGGACGTAAGGGCAGCATGGCTGGTTCTATCCGTCAGATGATGTCAGTTGCTTCCCGCAAGGAAGATAAGAAAATTACGATTAAATTTGAATCTTATTAGGATGCTTATCAGCATCCTATTTTTAAAGAGGAGGAATCATGATGCAGATTGAAATTGGAAAAATCATCAATACTCATGGTATTAAGGGGGAACTTAAAATCATCAGCAGTACGGATTTTGAAGAAGAGCGTTTTGCTGTCGGCAATACGGTGAATATTCAATTCGGCAAGGAACTGGTGCCAATGGAAGTGGCTAGTTTTCGGCGTCATAAAGGATGTCTTCTCGTAGCATTCAAAGATTTGCTGAATATTAATTTTGTTGAGAAATATAAGGGCTGTGTAATCAGTGTTGATTCTGATGAACTGCAGGAGCTTGATGAGAATGAAGTGTATTTCTATCAGCTGCTGGATTGTCAGGTAGTGGATGAAGAAGAAAATGAATTAGGTAAGGTAGTGGAAATCATTGAAACGCTGGCGCATGATACGTTAAGAGTACGCAACGCTGAAGGCAAAGAAGTGCTGATTCCTTATGTGGATGCTTTTATTGTTGATGCGGATGTTGAGTTGAAGAAGATTGTCGTGCATGTGATTGAGGGATTGCTATGAAGATAACAGTATTAACACTGTTTCCTGAATTTTTTGATTCCTTTAGGTCAACCTCGATCATAGCGAGAGCTTTAGCTAAACAGGAAATAGAATTTGAGACGGTTGACTACCGTTTGTTTACTAAAGATAAGCATAATCATGTTGATGATACGCCATGCGGCGGCGGTGCGGGTATGGTATTGATGGTTCAGCCAATTGCCGATGCGCTGAAATGTGTTAGAACGGAAACCAGCTACGTTGTATTATTAACACCGCAGGGAACACCTTTCAGACAACAGATGGCGCATACATATGCCGGTTATGATCATTTGATTTTGATTTGCGGGCATTATGAAGGCTATGATGAACGGATCCGATCATTGGTCGATGCTGAGGTATCAATTGGCGATTATGTGCTGACCGGCGGTGAAATCGGCGCCATGGCAATCAGTGATGCGGTTTTCAGATTATGCACAGGTGTCATCAGGGAAGCAAGCCATGAGGATGACAGCTTTGAGAATGGTTTGCTGGAATATCCGCAATACACAAGACCGGTTGATTATGAGGGACAGCAGGTGCCGGAAGTCCTATTATCCGGCCATCATGCCAACATTCGTAAATGGCGTTTAAAAGAATCATTGAGAAAGACATATTTGCGAAGACCGGAATTATTAAAGGACAGAGTCTTTACGAAGGAAGAAAAAGTGCTTTTTGATGAAATATTGGCAGAAATTGATAAAAAATAATTGCAATCTTAAAATATCTGTGATAACATTAAAAGGCTGTTAAAGCACGATTATTCCGCTGGTCAGTGATTTATTCCTGACGAATGAGTAAGCCGTTTAAATAAATGAAAGAAAAGGAGAAAAGAGAGTTATGAATTTAAATTTAGTTAATGAAGTTACTGCAACTCAATTAAAAAAAGATGTTCCTGAATTCAGATCTGGCTGCACAGTACGTGTTCACGTTAAGATCAAGGAAGGTGACAAATCTCGTATCCAGGTTTTTGAAGGTTTAGTTATTGCTCGTCAGGGCGGTGGCATCAGCGACAACTTCACTGTTCGTAAGATTTCTAACGGTGTTGGTGTTGAAAGAACTTTCCCGGTACATTCACCAATCATCGATAAGATTGAAGTAGTACGTAAAGGTAAAGTTAGAAGAAATAAATTATTCTACTTACGTGGACTTTCTGGTAAAGCATCTCGTATCAAAGAAATTCGTTAATTCAAAAAGTCGGGGAACCGGCTTTTTTATTTAAACAAGATGACAGATTAGAAATAATTCATTCCAGCCAATGAAAGTAATCGATGAATATGGTAAAATAGCTATATAGCATATGGCAATCAAATGCTGAAAAAAGGAGATTTTGGTATGGAGAATGATAATACAAATGATATCATCGATGTCGATGTAATTAAAGAAGAAGTCATTGAAGAAGAAAAGGTTGAAGATGCAAAGGAACCAGAGAAAAAGCCTACGTTTAAAGAGGAAGCAATTGATTTTATTAAAACCTTTGTTATTTGTCTGGGGGCGGTTTGGCTGCTGACGACCTTTGTCTTTACACCGGTTAGAGTTGACGGCATGAGTATGTATCCGACGCTGCATGATGATGATTTAGGCATAGCCAGTATCTTTTCGGCAAAGTATCTGGAGATTGAACGCTTTGATGTCGTGGTTGTTAACGATAAGGCCGCAAACAGCAAGGATCATTGGGTAAAACGGGTAATTGGCCTGCCTGGTGAAACCATTTCCTGTATGGATGATGTTGTATATATTAATGGTGAGCCGATTGAGGAACCGTTCCTTGATACTGAATATGCCAATACTCAGCGTAAAAATCTCGGCTTTTTCACAAGTGATTTTGATGAAGTGACACTCGGAGAGGATGAATATTTTGTGATGGGTGATAATCGTACTAATTCTACGGATTCACGTTACGTCGGGCCTTTTACCCGCGATAATATAACGTGTAAAGATGTACTGATTTATTATCCGTTTTCAAATTTCAAATTGGTGAAATAAGATGGAAAAGAAAAATGATACAGTTAAAGAATTATTAAGTCTTCTGAAGGTATTTGTAATCAGCTTTGCCTGTTTTTGGCTGATTACTAAGTTTTTATTTAACCCTGTTATTGTCGATGGGATCAGTATGTATCCGACACTGCATGACAAAGACCGCGGTTTAAGCAATATGGTGGGCTTAAATTTTGGTGTTGAGCGTTATGATATTGTTGTGGTTAACAGTAAAGATAATGATACGGATCATTGGGTAAAGCGTATTATCGGGTTGCCTGGAGATACACTGAGAGGTGAAGACGGCATCATTTATGTAAATGATGAACCGATTGATGAATCTTATCTTGATGCTGATTACATTGCTGAAAAGACTGCGGAATACGGACAATTTAATCGTGATTTTGATGAGATAACATTAGCTGATGATGAGTATTTCCTATTGGGTGATAACCGCCCGGAATCAAAGGATTCTTCATTAGTAGGACCTTTTAAAGAAGCAGATTTGATCAGTAAGGGTGTTCTGATTTTCTGGCCGCTGAATCAGATCGGTCTGTATTAAGTTATATTTTTTAATGTTGGCAGAATAAGAAGGTGATAGTATGAAAGATAACGAGCAGAATGCGTCTAAATTAAATATTAACTGGTTTCCTGGTCATATGACAAAAGCAAAAAGGGAAATGCAGGAGAAATTAAAGATGGTAGACATGGTGATTGAATGCCGTGATGCCCGTATACCTTATTCAAGTAAAAACCCGCTTTTGGAGGAAATTATCCAGCAGAAGCCGCGATTGATATTACTGACAAAAATTGATAAGGCGGATCCAATCCGCACCAAAGAGTGGATCGCCTGTCTGAGTAATGATACAACACAGGTATTGGCAGTGAATGTCTTAAAGGATAATGTTGTGTCACTGATTACTCAGGCAAGTCAGGAATGTATGAAGGCGATGATCGAAAGACAAAAACGCCGCGGCATCAATCCGCGGGCAATCAGGGCAATGGTTGTGGGAATTCCCAATGTCGGCAAATCAACCTTGATTAACCGCATTGCGAATAAAAAAGCTGTACAGGCTGCTGATCGGCCAGGTGTTACACGTTCTTTAACTTGGGTAAAGGTTACCAAGGGTCTTGAATTGCTTGATACACCGGGTGTTTTATGGCCTAAATTTGAAGATGAGCATGTAGGCATGTGTTTAGCTGTGACCGGTGCGATCCGTGATGAAATACTGCCGTTGGAGGAAGTGTGCGCTTATGCGATGCGTCATTTGATTCAATATTATCCGCAGCAGCTTAAGGAACGCTTTGATGTGGAAATCGTGGATGATCCATATGTGATGATTGAACGGATAGCCGCTCGCCGCGGTTTTATTAAAGCGAATAATCAGCTTGATATGGATCGGGCAATTCAGCGCTTTTTAAGAGATATTCGTGATGATTTTGTTGGCCGCATCACTTGGGAGTTTGTGGATGAAACCGGCGAATGAATATGAAAAAGCATGGTGGCAGCAAGGCCGTCACGCTATCGTAGGGATTGACGAAGCTGGCCGCGGACCGATTGCCGGACCGTTAGTTGTTGCGGCAGTTCGTTTTCCCATTGATTTTGATCATGAGGAAATCTATGATTCAAAAAAGCTCAGTGAGAAGAAGCGCCGTCAGTTATTTAAGGAAATTATCAAGCTTGCGGATGAGTACCATATATTAATTATCGATACAAAAACTGTGGATGAATTAAATATCTATCGGGCGACTCAAAAAGCGATGGAAGATTTAGTGCAGATGTTTAAGCAGTGCGATGGCGTACTTACGGATGCGATGCCGCTGAAAGTCTGTCCCTGTGAATATATACCAATCATTAAAGGCGATCAGAAAAGCGTCAGCATTGCGGCCGCCTCAATTTTAGCCAAGGTGACAAGAGACGGCATCATGAGCGGTTACGATGTTCTTTATCCTGAGTATGGTTTCGCAAAGCATAAGGGCTATCCGACGAAGGCGCATATCGAAGCGATGCATCAGTATGGTGTTATCGATAAAATTTATCGGTATAGCTATGGACCGGTTAAAGCGATGGATCAGATACAGTTTGATTTTTAGCTTTTCAGCAGCTTGCTTGTATTTCATGATTGAAACGATTATTATATAAATAGAGGTAAATCAATGAGGAGGCTTGAAAATGAAAAATAAAAAAAGGTTTTACATTGATTGAATTGATTGTTGTTATTGCGATTTTAGGTATATTGGCTTTATTTCTTGTTCCATCGTTTATGGGCTATGCCAGAGATGCCAAGGCTCAGGTAATGAAGGCTAATGTTAAAACTGGACAAGACGCGTATATGTATGCATGGACAAAATATGAAGATACAAAAAAGGAAACTGATCAGAAAAAATTAATAGAACAAGAAGTTTGTGGTAATCTTGAAAGTGCCGAATGTTATTTTATAATTGACGGATCGTTTCCATCAATGAAAGACTATCCTCGATATGTGTTTTTAATTGGCAGTACATTAGATCTTGATCAAAGCTATATTACCTATTATTTGGATAAAAATAACTTTTGTTCATACAGCTATGGCAGCTCAAAGCATGGCATAAAAGATAGATGGCTGTGTACTGTCAATGGTGAGAGCATGGAACCTGAAGAAGTGAAATAAGTAAAATAGAAACGCTTACAATTTAGGGAAAGTTCATTTTATTGCATATATCATAAGTGGGTGATATAATGCGTGAACAATTATTGGCTTATGCTTTGAAATATAACGGAGAATATGACAGAATGAAGAAGGCGATACAGGATGACGAGGCATGGCAGATGCCTGAATACAAGGGTCATTACCTGACGATTCTCGATGAGAATTATCCAAAAGCCTTGCTTCTTCTTGAAGATCCTCCTTTTATTTTGTTTTATAAGGGGGATATACGTTTGCTTGAAAATGAATATCTGGGAATTATCGGCAGCCGTTTGGCCTCATCGGTGGGGCTGAATTATACGGCTTATCTGATTAAGAAATGTCCTTCACGTTATGGGATTGTCAGTGGCTTGGCAAAAGGGATCGACGCGGCGGCGCATGCAAACGCGATTCGCAGCGGTCGTCCTACGATTGGGGTGATCGGCTGCGGCATTGAATGTGTCTATCCGCAGGAGAATTACTATCTTTATGAGCAAATGGCTGTTAATCAATTGATTTTAAGTGAATATCCTGAACATACACCGCCGTATGCGTCACATTTTCCTTGGCGTAATCGCATTATTGCGGCTTTGGCTAAACGGATCGTGGTAGTTGAAGCAAAGGAGAAAAGCGGTACAATGCTGACGGTTAATGAGGCTTTAAGACTTGATAAAGATGTCTATGTGTTTCCATATCGTTATGATGACGCATTTGGCAAAGGCTGCAACATGCTGATCCAACAAGGGGCAAATATGCTGGTTTTTGATGAAGAAATTGAAAATTTATGAAAAAATGTTTGACAAATTAAAAAGTTATAGAATAATAAGATAAGTGTAACAAGGAGAAATGCCATGAAGAAATTAGTGATTGTGGAATCACCTTCCAAATCAAAGACGATTGAAAAATACCTTGGCCCGGATTACAGTGTTGTATCCAGCAAAGGTCATATCCGCGATTTGGCTACTACAGGCAAGGGTGGCTTGGGTATTGATGTTGAAGATGATTTTAAGCCTACTTATAAAGTAAGCAGTGATAAAAAGGAAATTGTAAAGGATTTAAAAGCGCGTGCTAAAAAAGCGGATGAAGTTTATCTGGCCAGTGACCCTGACCGTGAAGGAGAAGCAATCAGCTGGCATTTAGCGCAGGAGCTGGGACTGGATACGGCTCAGCAGAATCGTGTTATTTTTAATGAAATTACTAAGAATGCTGTTTTAGAGGCATTCGAGCATCCAAGAACGATTGATCTGAACCTGGTAAAAAGTCAGGAAACCCGTCGAATGCTTGATCGTATCATCGGTTTTAAGCTTAGTAAGCTGCTTCAGAATAAGATACAGTCAAAATCAGCGGGACGTGTGCAGTCGGTCGCTTTACGATTGATCGTTGAACGTGAAAATGAAATTAAAGCGTTTAAAAGTGAAGAGTATTGGACTATCGATGCGCTGATCAAAAAGAATAAAAAAGAATTTAAAGCAGGTTTGATCCGGGTTGACGGAAAGAAACCGGAATTGAAGGATGAAGCGGCGGCTCAGGCGGTTCTTGACCGCTGCACCGGTGAGTTTGTCATCGATAAAATTGAACGCAAGGTGAAAAGCAAGGCAGCCCGGCTGCCGTTTATTACTTCTACTTTGCAGCAGGAAGCTTCAACTAAACTGGGCTTTAGTTCTAAAAAGACGATGCAGGTAGCGCAGAAGCTTTATGAAGGTATCAGCCTGGGCGGTCATACAGAAGGTCTTATTTCCTATATGCGTACTGATTCAACACGTTTAAGTGATGTTTTCGTTAAGGATGCCTTCCATCATATTGAAGATACTTATGGGAAGAAGTATGTCGGTTTTGTGCATCAGAAAAACAGTCAGAATGCACAGGATGCCCATGAAGCCATTCGTCCGACCAATGTGCATAACACACCGGATTCGGTAAAGGAATATCTGACCAATGATCAGTACAAGCTGTATAAGCTGATTTATGCACGGGCACTGGCTTATTTAATGGCGCCAAGCAAAGTGATGTCGTGACTGCGACGATTGCCAATAATGGCTGTGAATTTACAGCTAACGGCAGCATCATTACCTTTGACGGTTATTTAGCGGTTTATAAGGATTATGAACAGACTAAGGATGAATTGCTGCCGGATCTTGAAGAAAAAGAAGTGCTTAAGCATGTTCAGCTGGATGGCAGGCAGCATTTTACAGAACCGCCGGCTCGTTATTCAGAAGCGCGTTTGATCAAAGAAATGGAAGAAAAAGGAATTGGACGTCCTTCCACTTATGCGATGATCATTGATACGATTCAGGCCCGTGGTTATGTTTCACTTGAAAAAGCCAGCGAGGGAAGTAAGACGAAGGTGTTCTTCCCAACTGAGCAGGGAATTTTGACCGATAAAAAATTACAGGAATTCTTTTCGGCCGTCATAAATGTATCTTATACGGCCAATATGGAAAAGGATCTTGATGAGATTGCCGAGGGCGAACGGGATAATGTCAAGGAGCTGCGTGAATTTTATGATCAGTTTATGCCGCTGCTTGACCACGCATATGAAAATATGGAAAAAAGGAACTGGAGAGAACCGGTGAGCTTTGTCCGGAATGCGGCAATGAGCTTGTATACCGCAATGGCCGTTACGGGCGTTTTGTATCCTGTATCAATTTTCCAAGCTGTCGGTATACGAAGGCGGAAAATGAAGAAAACAATGAGACGGATGAGGTATGTCCTAACTGCGGCAGCAAGCTAGTTATGAAAAAAGGCCGTTTTGGTGCTTTTTTGGCTTGTTCCAATTATCCTGAATGTAAATACATCAAGAGCAATAAGGTAAAGGAAGAACCGGTTCCTACGGGTGAGGATTGCCCGGAATGCGGCAAGCCATTGGTGAAGCGCAAGAGCCGTTTTGGTACAACCTTTGTCGGCTGCAGCGGTTATCCGAAATGCCGCTATATTAAAAAAGATCCAGAAGCGGCAGCGAAAAAAGAAGCTAAAAAGAAAACCGCTGCGAAAAAACAGTGAAGAAGACTGTAAGTAAGAAGAAAGTGAGCGATGCTGATGAATAGAGTGACAGTTGTTGGTGCTGGGCTGGCAGGCTGTGAAGCATGCTGGCAGCTGATTAAACGGAATATTCCGGTTACCCTGATTGAAATGCGGCCGCAAAAAAGCTCACCGGCTCATCACAGTGAAAATTTTGCAGAGCTTGTTTGTTCAAATTCACTGCGCAGCAATGATATTAATAACGCAGTAGGGCTTCTGAAACAGGAAATGCGTGAACTTGATTCATTGATCATGCGGTTTGCTGATGCCAATCAGGTGCCGGCTGGCAGCGCGCTGGCTGTTGATCGTGAAGCGTTTTCTAAGCAAATCACTGATTTTATCAAAGGGCATGAGCTAGTTGAGGTCGTTCATGAAGAGCTTTGTGAGATTCCTGATGACCCGGCAATCATTGCGACCGGCCCGCTGACAAGTGAAGCGTTAAGCACGGCGATTCAGCGTTTACTGCATGAAGAACGTTTCTATTTCTATGATGCGGCGGCACCGATAATTGAAAAAGACAGTATTGATTTCAGTAAGGCTTATTATAAGAGCCGTTACGATAAAGGGGATGCTGATTATATCAACTGTCCGATGAATAAAGAAGAATTTGATGCTTTCTATCAAGCGGTAATCAGTGCTGAATGCACAAAAATGCATGAATTTGAAGATGAAAAATATTTTGAAGGCTGCATGCCTTTTGAAGAAATGGCTAAGCGCGGTGAGAAAACATTGCTTTATGGACCGATGAAGCCAGTTGGACTGGGCCGTGAGGGTGAGCATCCTTATGCGGTTGTGCAGCTGCGGCAGGATAACGCGGCGGCTACGCTTTATAATATTGTCGGTTTTCAGACGCATTTATTATGGGGTGAACAGAAACGCGTTATTGCCATGATTCCGGGTCTTGAAAATGCCCGCTTTGCCCGCTATGGTGTCATGCACCGCAACACTTATATCTGTTCACCAAAATGTTTAAAGGCCAGCTATGAGTGCAAGGAAAAAGAAAATTTGTTCTTTGCCGGTCAGATGTGCGGGGTTGAAGGTTATGTTGAATCAGCTGCCAGCGGTTTATTGGCGGGAATCAATATGGCACTTAAAATGCAGGGCAAGGAAGCGGTGATTCTGCCGCCAACCTGTATGATTGGCGCGATGGCTTATTACATAACGCATACGCATGCTGATCATTTCCAGCCGATGAACGCAACGTTTGGTTTGCTGCAGTGTGTGGTTAAGACTAATAAGAAAGACCGTAAGGAAAAGCTTGCCCAGCAGGCTTTATCCGTGATCAGAGAATTCCGGGACCATACTCATGAATGAGCAAATTGAACGCTTCTTGAATTATATATCTCAGATAAATACAAATTCTGAGCATACTCGTGATGCATATGAACGGGATCTACAGAAATTTAGAGACTTTTTGCATCGTGAAGGAATTGAAAAGCTGGAAATGGTTGACCGCAGTATTGTTTTGAATTATATCAGTTATCTGCGCGAAGAATGTATGCTTAAAAATAATTCGGTTTTGCGCAGGGTATCAACACTGCGCTCTTTTTATACATATTTGAACGAATACGGCATCCTTTCAGCCAATCCCTTTGTGCTTGTGAAGCTGGGCAGTGTCCGCCGGCAGGTGCCTGAGTTTTTATTTTATGATGAGCTTGACGCGCTGTTTGACAGCATTGACATTGAAACAGCGGCTGGTTTGCGTGATCGGGCAATGTTTGAATTGATCTATGCCTGCGGTTTGCGTGTCAGCGAAGCGGCAGCGCTTAAAATCAGCGATCTTGATTTTAGCGAATGCATTGTTCATATTCTTGGTAAAGGCAACAAGGAAAGAGTCGTTCCTTTCCACGATGTAGCAAAGGAATTCCTGCTTCGTTATCTAAGCGAAGTAAGGCCGCTTTGGTGTGCGGATGATCACGCTTTTGTATTTATCAATCAGCATGGCCGGCCGCTGACCAGCCGCGGTATTCAATACATCTTGGACCAGACGGTTAAAAAAAGCGGTCTGATGCTGCGTGTTCACCCCCATATGCTGCGTCATTCATTCGCTACGCATATGCTGGATAACGGCGCTGATCTGCGTCTGGTTCAGGAGCTTTTAGGTCATGCATCTCTGTCAACGACGCAAATTTATACGCATGTGACCCGTGAAAGGCTTAAAAATGCCTATAATAGTGCATTTCCAAGGGCAAAAGTATCAAAATAGCCTTGCCAACAAAATCTAACTTTGTTATAATTGTAAAGCACGTTAATACGTGAGAAACACACACATCATGGATTCATTGATCCGTGCCCTCGACTAAAGACTGTCACTACAGGGTTATCAATGCTAGAAATGATGGAGGTAAAACGGAGGAATTAAAATGGCTGTTGTTTCAATGAGAAAATTATTAGAAGCTGGCGTTCATTTCGGACATCAAACTAGAAGATGGAATCCTAAAATGAAACCAAACATTTATGCATCAAGAAATGGTGTATATATTATTAACTTGGAAAAGACAATCGAACAAATCGATACAGCTTATGAAGCAATGAAGGACATTGCTGAAAAAGGCGGTAAGGTTTTATTCGTAGGTACTAAAAAGCAGGCTCAGCAAATCGTTGTTGACGAAGCTTTACGCTCTGGCTCATTCTTTGTTAACCAAAGATGGCTGGGTGGTTTATTAACTAACTTCCGCACAATTCAAAAACGTGTTAAACGTTTAATTGAAATTGAAGAAATGGAAGCTAGCGGTTTGATCGATGTATATCCTAAGAAGGAAATCGCTCAAATCAAGAAAGAAAAAGCTAAATTAGAAAACTTCCTGGGCGGTATCAAAGAAATGAAGAAACTGCCTAACGCAATCTTCGTAATTGATCCAAAAGAAGAACACAATGCAGTTGCGGAAGCTAAGAAATTAGGTATCCCTGTATTTGCAATGGTAGATACTAACTGTGATCCTGAAGCTGTTGATTACCCAATCGCATCAAATGATGACGGTAACAGTTCTGTGAAGCTGATCGTTGAACTGATGGCTGATGCTATCGTTGAAGCTAAGGGCGGTCTGCTTTCAGTTGCTCATAACATCGAAGAAGGCGAAGATATCACAATGGCTGATGTAATCGTTAATGTTGAAGAAAAAATCGCTGAAAACGATCGTCGCCGCCGTCAGAGAAATGAAGAACGTCGTGCAGCACAGGCTAACCGTCGTCCTTACAACAGAGACAACCGCAATGGTAACGGTCCTCGCAGCGGCAAACCTTTCGTAAAGAAAGAAACTGTAAAACCAGCAGCAACAACTGAAGCTGCACCGGCTCCGGCTGCTGAATAATTACCACTTCGATATTTACGAACAAGGAGGAAAATCAAATGGCAATTACTGCTCAAGATGTAAAAGCACTTCGCGATAAGACAGGTGCTGGTATGATGGACTGCAAAAAAGCATTGACAGAATGCGATGGCGATATTGATAAAGCAAGTGAATGGCTTCGCGAAAAGGGTATCGCAAAGGCAGCTAAAAAAGCTGACCGCATTGCTGCTGAAGGTGCAACCCGCGTTGCTGTAGAAGGCAATACAGCAGTTGTATTTGAAGTTAACTCAGAAACTGACTTCGTTGCTAAGAATGAACAATTCCTGGCATTGATGAATCAGGTGCAAAACCTGCTGCTGAGCGCTAAACCAGCTTCTATGGAAGCGGCATTAGCTGCCGAAGCAGACGGTAAGACTTTAGAAACTTTAGTTACTGAAGCGACTGCTACAATCGGTGAAAAAATCACTTTCCGCCGTTTCGCAATCGTTGAAAAAGCTGATGATGAAGCTTTCGGCGCTTATATTCACATGGGCGGCAAGATTTCAGCTTTATCAGTAATTTCCGGTACTGACGCTGCTGTTGCTAAGGATATCGCAATGCAGGTAGCTTCAATGAGTCCGCAATTCGTATCACGCGATGATATGCCTGCTGAATTCATTGAAAATGAAAGACATGTACAATTAGAAATCTTAAAGAATGATGCTTCTTTAGCTTCTAAACCTGAAAAGTATTACATGGTATCGTAGAAGGCCGTCTGACTAAATCATTACAGGAAATGTGCTTGGTAGATCAGGTTTACTTCAAGAACCCTGATTTAAAAGTAGGTCAATACCTGAAAGAAAACAATGCAGTTTGTAAATCATTCATCCGCTACGCAGTAGGTGAAGGGATTGAAAAACGCAGTGAAAACTTTGCTGATGAAGTAATGAATCAGATCAAAGGCAACTAATTTAAACTGAAAAGGCATTGGTGATTCATTAGAGTCATCGATGCTTTTTTTACTTTTATTGCTGAAGCAGTTCTGTTATGAACAAGATTTTTCATGAATGAGTGTTGTAACTGAAGGCTTTATCTAGTATAATTGTTATGGTAGAAACGTGTGTTTAAAACCGGTCTATCTTTAAAGAGATGTAGCGAAAAGGTGGAAAATAACAATGTATAAAAGAGTTTTGCTGAAGTTGAGCGGGGAAGCGCTGTCTTCACCGGGTAATTCATTTGATCCCCAAATTTTGAAGGGATTAGCAAAAGAATTAAAAGAGGTGGCTGAGTTAGGTGTCGATCTGGCTATTGTAGTCGGCGGCGGTAATTTCATCCGCGGTAAATTATGTGAACAGATGGGTCTGGAAAGAACTCAGGCTGATTATATGGGCATGCTGGCAACGGTGATCAATGCGCTGGCAGTACAGAACGCGCTCGAACAGGAGGATGTCCCAACCGTGTGCAGTCTGCAATTGAAATGAATAAGGTGGCAGAACCATTCATTTTAAGAAGAGCACTTCGTCATTTGGAAAAGGGACGGGTCGTCATCTTTGGTGCTGGTACCGGTAATCCTTATTTTTCAACGGATACTACGGCTGCTTTAAGAGCCAGTGAAATTAACGCTGATGTCATCTTAATGGCTAAAAACGGAGTTGATGGCGTTTATTCAGCAGATCCGAAGATCGACAAGAATGCGGTGCGTTATCAGTCACTTACATATATGGATCTGATTCAGCAAAATCTCCATGTCATGGATACGACAGCCACTTCAATGTGTATGGATAATGACATTGATCTGATCGTATTTAATATGAACGAACCCGGCAATATTCTAAAAGCTGTCAAGGGTGAAGTAAATGGTACATTAATTACCAAGAAAGGACAATAATTATGAAGGAAATCTTAGATAATGCAACAGTAAAAATGAATAAAGCTATCGAAAATCTGCACGGCAATCTGGCCACAATCAGAACCGGCAGAGCTAATCCGCAGATTTTAGACCGTGTGCATATTGATTATTACGGAAGTTCTACACCGATCAATCAGGTGAGCAGCATTTCAGTAGTAGAAGGCCGTCAGCTTTGCATTAAGCCTTTTGATAAATCCATTATGAAGGAAATCGAAAAGGCGATTGAAGTGGCTGATTTAGGTTTAGTGCCGCAGAATGACGGTACGATGATTCGTATTAATGTTCCGGCTCTTACTGAAGACCGCCGCCGTGAATTAAGTAAATCAGCAAGCAAGATGGGTGAAGAAGCAAAGGTAGCGATTCGTAACGTTCGCCGTGAAGCGAATGATGCGGTTAAGAAGAATAAAGAATTACCGGAGGATCAGGCTAAGCAGGCGAATGAAAAGATTCAGAAGCTGACTGATGAATACGTTAAGAAAATTGATACGATCGTGGATGAAAAATCCAAGGAGATCATGGCTGTTTAATCCGTTGCATCATGCAGTATTGTAGCCCACAGCATTGTGGGCTTTACTTTAGGAGGATCACTCATGGATTTACAAAGAATACCTGCTCATATTGCTATTATCATGGATGGCAACGGACGTTGGGCAAAAAAACGCGGTTTGCCGCGGACAGCCGGCCATCTTCAGGGTGCTGAAAATGTGCGCACGATTGCTAAGGAAGCGAATCGTTTAGGGATGAAAACCTTAATTTTGTATGCTTTTTCAACGGAAAACTGGAATCGGCCGGAATCGGAGATTGATTATCTCTGTAAGCTGCCGAAGATGTTTTTTTCTAAATATATTAAAGAATTAAAGGCGCTGAATATCAAGGTATCATGTATCGGCGAATATGAGAAGTTTCCCAAAGACACAGTTACGATTATCAAAAACGCAATCGATGAGACGGCAATGAATACTGGTTTAAACCTTTGTTTAGCGGTAAATTATGGTGCTCGCCGGGAAATTACGCTGGCGGCCCAGCAATATGCTAAGGATGTGTTAGCTAATAAAGCCTCACTGGATATCGATGAACAGGCTTTTGGTCGATATATGATGGGTGAGCATCAGGAGCTTGATTTGCTGATCCGCACATCTGGTGAAGTGCGTTTATCAAATTTTTTGTTATGGCAATGCGCTTATGCGGAAATGATATTTACAGATACGGCTTGGCCTGATTTTAATGAAGCAGAGCTGCATCGCTGCATTGAGCAATATCAGCAGCGAGACCGCCGGTTTGGAGGGTTAAAGGAATGAAAACTCGAATCTTGACCATGTTTGCTATTCTTGCCTGTGTGATACCGGCATTATTGTTTGGCGGTATTTTGATTGACGCTTTGGTGGTTTTTATTATCGTAGTCGGTCTGCATGAGGTATGTCAGCTGAGTGAGCAGCATTGTCCGCGTGCCGTTGAGTATTTCCTGATCGCGGCAGTCTTATTCTCGCTTATTTTGGATACCCGTCTGCGGCTGCCTTATGTTGGTTTTGTATGTATTATATTGTTGGCAATGCCTGTCTTTAGTGAAAAATGCTGGTGTCTGATACTTTTCTATGTATGGCGTTCGCGGCTTTTTTCGTTACCATCGGCACTGGCTTTCTGGCGATGTATAATCAGGAACCGCTTTTTATCTGGTTTATTATTCTGGCAACCTATGTCTGTGATTCCTTCGCATACTTGTGCGGCCGCTTTTTTGGCAAGCATAAGCTTTGTGTCAGAATTTCTCCTAAGAAAACAATTGAGGGAAGTATCGGCGGCTGGTTTTTCGCGGCAGTGATTTCTTTTCTGTTTGCGTATTTCTTTATTTCGCATGAACATCTGCTGGCGATGGCATTAGGCAGTCTCTTCCTGCCAATTTTCGGTCAGATTGGTGACCTGGCATTTTCTGCCATTAAACGAAGTTATAAGATCAAAGATTTTGGATATTTATTACCGGGACATGGTGGAATCCTTGACCGAGTGGATTCTTTACTGTTTAATCTGACGGTTTTCTATCTGATCTTCACGGCGGTGAACTTGTTATGAAACAAATCATTTTATTAGGAGCATCCGGTTCAATCGGTGAACAGACGCTGGATGTGATTCGTTCTCATCCCGAGCTGTTTGAATTGGTGGCTTTCAGTGTTCGCAGCCGATTGGCAGCGGCCTATAAGATTCTTGATGAATTTAAGGTGCGTGCTATCTGTGTTAAAGATGAACAGGATGCTGATGAAATCAGGAAAAATATCCGCATCTGGATATTCATATCGGTGATCAAGGCCTTCTTGAACTGGCGGCGCTGCCTTATGGTGATACCTTAGTCAATGCGCTGGTGGGATTTGTCGGATTGCTGCCAACGCTTAAAGCGATTGAATGCCGCAAGAATATCGCGCTGGCGAATAAGGAAACCTTGATTGTCGGCGGCAAGTTTGTGAAAGCTGCGCTCAGGGAATACGGTGTTTCTCTGAAACCGATCGACAGCGAACATTCCGCGATTTTCCAGTGCCTGCAAGGCAATGAACATGGCAGTGTTGAAAAATTGATTATTACCGCCAGCGGCGGCAGTTTCCGTGACCGCAGCCGGGATCAGCTGCAGGGTGTTACTGTAAATGAGGCTTTGTCACATCCCAATTGGTCAATGGGGGCAAAAATAACGATTGATTCTGCAACGATGATGAATAAAGGCTTTGAAGTGATTGAAGCGCATTACCTTTTTGATATCGATTATGATAAAATTGAAGTGCTGCTGCATCGGGAGAGTATTGTTCATTCTTTAGTACAATATTGTGATCATGCGCTGATGGCACAATTGGGTACAGCCGATATGCGGCTGCCGATTCAGTATGCCTTGACACATCCGGCTAGACTGCCGTTAATGAACAGTGAAATACTGAATCTTGCGGAAGTCGGCGCATTGCATTTTGAAAAGGCTGATTTTGACCGTTATCCATTGCTGGGACTGGCCTATAAGGCCGGCCGCCTTGAAGGCAATGCCTGTGCGATCATGAATGCTGCCAATGAAGAAGCAGTGGCGTTATTTTTGGCCGGGAAGATTACCTTCTTAGATATTGAAACTTATGTATTCAAGGCTGTAGAAAGCATTGAATTCATTGAAAATGCTACACTTGAGGATATTATCCGCAGTGACGCAGCTGCTAGAGCATTTGTCAATGAAGCTGTGAAAGGAGCCGTTTAATGCAATTTTTATTTAACTTTATTATGTTTATTCTGCTGCTGATGGTAATTGTGGTTGTCCATGAATTTGGGCATCTGATTACAGCAAAGCACTTTAATGTATACTGCAGCGAATTTTCTATTGGTATGGGGCCAGCCCTTTATCAAAATAAGAACAACGAAACTGTCTTTTCAATCCGTGCTTTACCGCTTGGCGGTTATGTGCAGATGGCGGGTGAAGAAGGCACTGATACGACCGGTATCCCTTATGAGCGGACAATTAAAGGCATTAAGACATGGCAGCAGGTAGTGGTCATGGCAGCCGGTGCTTTTATGAATGTTGTGCTGGCTTGGGTTATTTTTGTCGGCATCGTTATGGCAAGAGGATCAGTAGCTGGACCTGCATTGCCGGTTTTATCGGGAATCATTGAAAATTCACCGGCTGAAAAGGTAGGTCTTCAAGCAGGTGATGAAATCGTCAAGGTAACCCTGAATGATGGTACGTCTTTCATACCGGAAACCTTTGATGATATTCTTGCCCGTACTCAACAAAATCCTCAGGATCGTATCATTCTGACAATTTCAAGAGCCGGACAAATCAAAGATTATATGATTACCCCTGAACTGCAGCGTGACGGTACGACGTATCTGATCGGTATTCAGGCCAGCAGCTCTGTCATTGAGATTCAATGGTATGAAGCTTTTAAATATGGTACGCTGGCAATGGGCAATTCTATGATGCAGATCATTTCAGCTTTAGGCAATCTTGTAAGAGGCGTTGGTCTTGAGGATATGTCGGGACCGGTGGGAATTTTCCAAGCAACGAGTCAGATCACGCAATCAGGAGCACAGCCTTTTTGACATGGCTGGGTCTATTATCTTTAAATATCGGTATCTTTAACCTGCTGCCGCTGCCGATTCTTGATGGCGGACGCATCGTTATCGTACTGCTTGAAAAGCTGATCGGAAAGAAGCTCAGCGAAAAATGGGAAACCATTATTATGATGATCGGTGTCGCACTGGTTGTTGGCTTAATGGTATTTGTAACCTGGAATGATATTTTGCGACTGTTTTAATTAAGCGAAGGCGATGCCTTCGTTTTTTGAAGGGAGGGCTGCTTTTGAAAACACTGATTTTAGCGGAAAAGCCGGAGCTTGGCAGAGCCATTGCGGCCGCGGTAAACGCTACTGAACGCGAGCGTCAGGGAGTGATCCAAAAGGGTGACTTAACGATTACCTGGCTTATGGACACCTTTTGCGATTAAAAGAGCCGGAAGAATATGATCCTAAGTATAAACAATGGAAAAAGGAAGATCTGCCGATTGTCTTTGATGAGTGGCAGCAAGTGCCGGATGGCGATAAGGTGAATCGAGTAGCCCAAATCGGCACGCTGATCAGCAATGCAGATCAAATTATCCATGCCGGTGACCCTGATGATGAGGGACAATATCTGATTGATGAGATTCTTGACTATCATCACTGTGACAAACCGGTGAAAAGACTATATATCAATGACAATACACCGGAGCTGATCCGCCGTTCAATCAAAGAAATGAAGGATAATGATGAAAGCTGTCGGTTGGCTGGACGCAGTGCCTATGCCAGAGCCGTTGCCGATTATGTTGTGGGTATCAATTATACAAGGTTGTTCTCCGTATCACTGCGCAAAAAAGCATGAGTGTCGGCCGGGTTCAGAGTCCGACACTCGGTTTAATCGTGGCCCGTGATTTACAGATTGAAAATCATCAAAAGCAAGTATATTATGAATTAGATGTTGATGTGGAAGTTGATAATAAACAGATCAAAATGAAGTACAAGCCAAGCAAAGCTGTATTAAATGATGAAAAGAATATCCTTGACCGCAGTATTCTGGATGAATTGAAGGTAAAATTGACTGATCAGCTTCTAAAAGTAAAGGTCGAAACAAAAAGAAAACAGTCAGCGGCCGCCGCTGCCTTATAATCTGGCCAAGCTGCAGGCGGCAATGAATGTCAAGTATGGTTATGATCTAAGCCGCACTGACCGTATTACGCAGACACTTCGTGACCGTTATCAGGCAATTACCTATAATCGCTCAGATTCTCAATATCTGAAAGAGGAGCATTATAAAGAAGCCGGCAAATTGCTGCCATTTGTTATGAATAAATTAGGCGTGGCGCTGCCGCTTGATTATACTCTTCATTCAGAATGTTTTAATGACCAATTCGTTACGGCCCATCATGCCATCATACCAACAATGTCAAATTTTAATATCAAAGCCTTGAGTGAAGAAGAAATGAATGTTTATATTGAAATCTGTAATATGTACTTTATGCAGTTTCTGCCGCCGATTCAAAAGCTGCAGACAACATTAAGCGCACCGGTGGATGGCGGTGAGCTGCGCTGTGTGCTGACGAAAATCTTAGATCAGGGATATCGTCAGTATTTTCAGGAAATCAAGGAAAATGATGAAGGCGAAGAAAGTGATGAACTGGAGTTTAAGCCGGGGAAATATGATGGCCGTGTACTTAACAGCGCAATAAGCGAAAAGGCGACAAATCCGCCGAAGCATTATACACAGGCCTCGCTGATCCGCGATATGACAAGCATCGCAAAATATGTAGAAGACCCGGAAGTTAAGAAGATATTAAAGGCTAAGGATAAAGACAAAAAGGGTGAAAATGGATCGATTGGCACCAGTGCTACCCGCTCGACGATCGTTGAAACATTGATCAAGCGCGGTTATGTGGAAATGAAAGGAAAACAGATATTATCTACGCAGCTGGGCCGTGATTTTTATCAGATCCTTCCTGATGAAATAAAGAAAGCGGATTGTACGGCCCGCTGGTGGGTAATTCAAGAGGATATCAAAGAGGGCAAGGCCGATGTCGCTGATTTGGTGAAAACGGTGGTAGACGCCTTTATGCCTAATTTAGAGAAGACGATTTATATGGACAGCCGTGAAAGCTTAGGTGTATGTCCGATTTGCGGTCATAAAATCGTGGAATATCCAAAAAGCTTTGGCTGTACGAACTATCGCAACGGCTGCAAATTCGCAATCTGGAAAAATGATTTCTTTCTGACCTCAATCAACAAAGTGCCTACTGCTTTAATGGCTAAAAAATTGATTAAGGATCATTGGTGTCAGGTAAGATTAACCAATGATGAGATAAAACTGCTGATCATGCATATTCGAAATGGTAAACCGGTGTTTGAACTGCGTGAACTGCCGAAGAAGAAAACGGCTGCATCATAGATGCTATTTTGATACTGCTTCCTGTCCTTCGATTTATTTGATATTGCTCAGGATATATATTATGATAAATATATAGGAATCAGCTTATGAATCATTTCTAACCATAAGCTGATTTCTTATTAAATAAGTGAGGTGTCAGAAATGAAAAAAGCGGTGCTTTGTTCGTTCTTCTTTTTATTGCTTCTTGCCTTATTTCTGCCGCAATCTCTTCAGGCAAATTCTGCGGAACCGCCGGGCTTGCTCATCGTCGTAGAAAATGCGCCTGAAGACATGCGGCTGGCACTCCGATTTGATGAGCATGAAATCATTGAATTGAGAGCTGAAAGAAAGGCATGGGAGACGTATTATCGTTATTACTATCATTTATCTGAGGCACGGCATGAGGTTGACTTCACCGAAGCCAAATTAATTGTAAGCAGTGCGGAAATAAATTTCAGCTGTGACTTGCCCGCGGCAACGTTTATGACGTATAACAATTTGCTTCGATTGAATCTAAAAACACAGACGGTCGAAATCGGTCTTTCACCGTTCCGTGCACCGCTCCTAGTTAGCCTGCGGGTAAGCTTGACTTTAATCATTGAGGGTATTGTCTTCTTCCTGTTTGGTTACCGTCAGAAAATGAGCTGGCAAGTCTTTTTGATTACCAACTTACTTACTCAGGGGGTTGTGAATATCGTTTTAAGCAATTCGATAACGGGTACATATGTAATTTTTGGTTATCTTATTTTGGAAATGCTTGTCGTGTTATTTGAACTGGTTCCGTATATGGCATTTATTGACGAACATAAAAAAATCAGAAATTTTTTCACATGTCTCTTTGCCAACGCAGCCAGTCTTGTTTTAGGGGCGTGGGTCATCATCCATTTACCAATATAAAAGACGCAGCTTCTGATTATTCAGAAAACTGCGTCTTTTCTTGTTACAGGTAGTAAACAATGGCAATGAAATGCACGATTGATGCTAAATTAATAAATAGATGCCAAATTACATGATAATATTTCTTTTTTTGATGAGAATAAAAATAGACACCGATTGAGTAAAAGACACCGCCTAAGACTATAAAGAAGATAAACTGCCAAGCTGCTTTCGCGATAATCGTAGGCAGGAAGAAAACGGCGATCCACCCCATGATCAGATAAATAGCTAAAGAGAGCTTGCTGAATTCACGCTTACCGAATATTTTATATAGAATGCCGCCAATAACGATTGACCATTCAATGATCAGAATCAGCACACTCTGCCAGCCTTGTATCATCGTTATCGCAATGGGTGTATAAGAGCCTGCAATCGCGATATAAATACAGCTGTGATCAAGAATTCTGAAGACTAGCTTGTTTGTCGATTCAAAGGGTGTTGAATGATAAAGCGCGGAGATCAGAAACATTAAAAAAATTGATATGACAAAGACGGATACGCCAAATGCCTGCATTGCGCCGCCTTTAATATAACCCAAGATAGCGGCATAGGGCAGGGCAAACAGAAACAGCAGCGCCATGATGCCATGGGTGAGCGTATTGCCGACTTCTTCGCTGAAACTGAGCCTAGTCATGTTTCTCATTGAATTCAAAGACATGGTTATCACCTCTAGGCACTTAGTGTAGCACGCTTTAGAATTTAATTCAATTCTTGTCTTTGTTATGCTATAATGGTATGGCATAAGTTAGCTTGTAAAGGAGGAAATCATGTTCCTTAAACGTATAGAACTGCAGGGTTTTAAATCCTTTGCCGATAAAACAATCATTACCTTTGATTCTGATGTAATCGGTATTGTAGGACCTAATGGCTGCGGTAAAAGCAATATCAACGACGCGATTCGCTGGGTGTTGGGTGAACAGTCCGTGAAAAGTCTGCGCGGCACTTCAATGAGTGATGTTATCTTTTCGGGTTCAGATACCCGCAAAGCTGTAAATATGGCTGAAGTTACCTTGGTATTTGATAATACACAACATTTTCTGCATGTTGACTATGAAGAGGTAGAAATCACAAGACGGCTGCATCGTTCAACCGGAGAAGGGGAATATTTCCTGAACCGCACACCGTGCAGGCTTAAGGATATTCAAAATCTGATCATGGATACCGGTTTGGGCCGTGACTCATTGTCTATTATATCGCAAGGCACCATTCCAGTTTTGCGGAATCAAAACCGGAAGATCGCCGCGGTCTATTTGAAGAAGCGGCCGGTGTCGCAAAGTATAAAAAACGTAAAATCGAGTCATTGGGAAAACTGAGCCGCACTCAGGAGAATCTTGATCGCTTAGAAGATATTATCATGGAGCTTGAACGTCAGGTGACACCATTAAAGCGTCAGGCGAAAAAAGCTGAGACTTATTTGGAAAAAAGCAGGAATTGGAAGCTATTGAAATCAGCGTACTTGTCGATGAGATTGAGCATCTGAATGAGCAGATCGAAGAGGGAAAGAAAAAGGCATTTGATTTACAGAGTAAGAAGGCGCTGCATGAAACGACGATTGCGGTCAGCGAGAGCAAGAATCTTGAGCTGAAGCAGGAAATGTCACAGCTTGACCATGAGGTGAATCAGCTTCAGGATGAATTTATGAAAATTATGGGTGAAATTCAGTCATTGGATGCCCGTAAAACAGAAATTGATGAAAAACGCAAATATGCTATGGCTTCGGCTAATGCCGAAATCAGGGCTAAAGAATTAAAAGGCGATGATTGATGAAGCACAGTATGAGTATATTGACCGCAGCTCACGTCTGAATGAGTTAAATGTAGAATTTAAAGCTGAATCAGGAGAAGGTGGATAAGCTAAGCAATGATGCGGCCCAATGCAATGTGATGCTGAATGAACAGAACGCTTATCTGAACAGTCTGTTAAATCGCCGCTCGGTACTTGAGAATCTGGTGAAGCAGCCGTTTAATCATCAGCAGGGCGTAAAGGCAATCTTAGAGGTAAAGGATTCATTAAATGGTGTTTTAGGCGTTGTTTCACAGATATTAAAACCGCATGACAATTATGAAAATGCTGTCAGCAATGCGATAGGCGGTGCTTTGTATCATATTGTCACCGAGGATGAAATCAGTGCTCGTCATGCCATTACTTATCTGAAAAAGAACGCGTCAGGCAGGGCAACCTTTTTGCCAATCACCGTATTGAAAAAACGCAGCATCTTCAAGGAGCATGAGATCATTGCTAAAAACAGTGTCGGCTATCTTGCACTGCCAATGAATTTGTGGACTGCGATGCGGCTTTTGAGGTGGTACGTGACTCACTGATGGGCAATGTGTTAGTCTGCGATAATCTGATCAATGCGAATGAGCTTGCACGCATTCTGCACTTTAATTATAAAATCGTAACGCTTGACGGCGATGTAGTCCATAAGGGCGGCAGTATGAGCGGCGGTAAGGTGAGAGATTCCTATTCACCGATGTCACTGCAGAAAGAACTGGATCTAATCCATGAAAAAATTGCAAATCAGCAGGTCAAGGTTGATAAGCTGAGAGATGATTGTTCATCGCTGGCTTCAAGAGGTGAAGCTTTACAGGCAGCCTTGGTTCAGCTGAAAATTGATATTGCGCAGCTGCAGCCGGTTGTGGATGCGAAGAAAGCGAAGACGGATCGTCTGAAGGCAGAGTATGAGGAATTAAAGCCGGGTGAGCTAAATGATGATGAAGCGTTGAGTGAGGATACTTTAGTTGCCCAGTTAAGCGGCGCGTATTCTAAGCGTGATGCAATCACCTCACAGCTGAAAATTAAACGTGAACGGCGGGTAAAGGCTGGAGCGGAGGTTGAACGCAATGATGTTTCAATCCGTAATCTGCGCCGTGAATGCAATGCGCTGCTTGCCGATGAGCGTGAATATGAATTAAGCCGAGTTAAGGCAGAAACAATGCTTCAGAACGCTTTAAATCGTTTAAGCAGTGATTATGAAATGACTTTCGAATATGCACAGACGCAAAAAATGGATACCGATATTGCGGAAGCCAGAAAACGGGTACAGGTGCTGCGCCAGGAAATCAGTGCTTTAGGCAATGTCAATCTGGAAGCGCCGGCTCAGTATGAAGAAGTCAGCGGCCGTTTTGAATTCCTGACAAAGCAAAAGGGTGATTTGCTTGCCGCCAAGGACAAGATTCTTGAGGCCATTGATGAAATGGATCAGGTGATGATCAAGCAGTTTAAGGAAATGTTTGATAAGATCAACGCGGAGTTAAACGATGTGTTCAGAACACTGTTTGGCGGCGGCCGTGCCTCACTGGTACTTGTTGATCCAAATGACATCCTGAATACGGGTATTGATATTGATGTTCAGCCGCCGGGCAAGAATGTTCAAAACATCAAGCTGTTCTCCGGCGGTGAAAAGAGCTTGATCGCCATTTGTGTTCTCTTTGCAATATTAAAGGCAAGAACAATGCCGCTTTGTATTTTCGATGAGGTTGAGGCAGCATTGGATCAGGCCAATGTTGAGCGATTTGCCAAGTATATCTCCCATTTCCGCGGCGGCAGTCAGTTTATCGTTGTGACTCACCGGCCAGGTACGATGGCACAGTGCGACGCACTTTATGGTGTGACAATGAAACAAAACGGCGTCAGCTCACTGCTGAAGGTGCAGCTGCAGGAAGCTATGCAATATGTAGATAAGAAAGAGGTGAATGCCTAATGGGTATCTTTTCTAAATTAAAACAGGCATTTTCAGGTAAACAGGACAGTGATCGTTATTTAAGCGGCCTTGATAAGTCAAGAAAGTCTTTTTCGGAGAAAATCCGCCGTTTATCTTTGAATTTCACAGGCGTCAATGAAGAATTTCTTGAGGATCTGATGGTGATTCTCTTGGAAGCGGACATCGGTATTCACACTGCTCAAAAATAGTCGATGCTGTTGAGAATACGGCCATGGACCGCAAACTGAAAAGTTTTGATGAGATCGTTGAATGCCTGATTGAAGAAATGGCAGAAATGTATAATGCCAAGGAAGACCGTGAATTTGTGTTTAATGATCAGGGACCAACGGTAATCTTAATGGTAGGCGTTAACGGCAGCGGCAAGACGACGACAACTGCCAAGCTTTCAAAGCTGTTTCTTGATCAGGGCAAAACGGTGGCCGTTGCGGCGGCGGATACTTTCCGTGCCGGTGCTATTGATCAGCTGGCAGTTTGGGCTGAGCGTTTAAATATTCACTGCATCAAAGGACGTGAAAACGGTGATCCGAGCGCGGCTTTAGTCGATGGCTGCCGTTATGCGGCTGAAAACAATATTGATGTGCTGATTGGTGATACTGCCGGCCGTCTGCAGAATAAGACGAATCTGATGAATGAGCTTTCTAAAATGCACCGTGTAGTTGAACGTGAAATCCCCGGCGCACCTCATGAGGTGTGGCTGGTACTGGATGCGACTACTGGTCAAAATGGTATCTCACAGGCTGAATTATTTACTGAAGCATGCAACGTAACCGGTATTATTCTGACGAAATTAGATGGTACGGCTAAGGGCGGCATCGTGATCGCTATCCGTGATCGTCTGGGCCTGCCGGTAAAATATATCGGTTTGGGTGAAAAATTAGATGATTTGAGACCGTTTGACTTAGACGCTTATTTATATAGTCTGTGTGAAGGACTGGCGGGTAATGAATAATAAAACTGAGAAAATGAATGAGTATCTTGATTGGTATGAGGATTTGCTGACTGAAAAGCAGAAAGAAATCTGTACACAGTATTATCGCGAGGATTTTTCATTGGCAGAAATCAGTGAAAATTTCGATGTTTCACGCAGCGCTATTTTGGACACGCTGAGACGCAGTGAGAAAATCATGGAAGAATATGAAGAAAAGTTACAGCTTGTGCAAAAATTTCATGCACGATCAGAAATTTATGATAAAATAAAATCGTTTGGTAATAAAGAAATTAATCAATATGTCATGTTATTAGAAGAAAATGAGTAACGGAGGTAAATTATGACAAAAATTATTTCAGTAAATGCGGGCAGTTCAAGCTTGAAATTTCAGCTTTTTGAAATGCCGTCAGAAGAAGTGCTGACTTCAGGTATCGCGGAGCGTATCGGTCTTGAAGAGGGGATTTCACAATCAAATATAATGGTGAAAAACATACACAGAATTTACCGATCAAGGATCATAAGGTAGCGGTAGATTTACTGCTTAAAGCTCTTGTGGAACATAAGATCGTTGAAAATCTTGAAGAAATTAAGGGTGCGGGTCACCGTATCGTACAAGGCGGCAGCTATTTTGATTCAAGTGCGGTTGTGGATGAGGATGTCGTGAATAAGGTAGAAGAACTTTCTGATTTAGCTCCATTGCATAATCCGGCTCATTTGATTGGATATCGTGCATTCAAAGAAGCTTTGCCGCAGATTGGTCATGTTTTTGTTTTTGATACTGCCTTTCATCAGACAATGACACCGGAAAGCTATTTATTCCCAGTTCCAATGGAATGGTATGAAAACTACAAGGTTCGCCGCTATGGTGCTCACGGTACAAGTCATCAGTATGTATCTCAGCGCTGTGCTGAATTGATGGGCAAAGATGTTAAGAATCTTAAAATTATCACTTGTCATTTAGGCAACGGTGCTTCAATTACAGCCGTTGACGGCGGTAAATGTATCAATACTTCTATGGGCTTAACGCCGCTTGGCGGTATCATGATGGGTACCCGCTGCGGTGATATTGACCCGGCTATCGTACCTTTTGTAATGAAAAAGACTGGCATGACACCAGATGAAATGGATACTGCTTTGAATAAGAAGTCAGGTATGTTAGGTATTTCAGGTATTTCCAGTGATGCCCGTGATATTGAAAATGCGGTTGCGGAGGGCAATGAACGCGCCATCTTAACTCAGCAGCTTTATGTTAACCGTGCGATTAATGTTATCGGTGGTTATTACTTCCAATTAGGCGGCTGTGATGCAATCGTATTTACAGCAGGTCTTGGTGAAAATGACTGCAACCTGCGTCATCAGATCTGTGAAAAGCTTGAAAAAGCTATGAATCTGAAAATGAATTATGAATTAAATGATAAAACACGCGGTAAGGAAGTCTGTGTTTCTGCCGATGATTCTAAGGTACAGGTTTGGGTTGTACCTACAAATGAAGAATTGGTTATTGCCAGAGATACATACAGCCTTTTAGGTTTCTAAAATGGCTAAGGATTTCTTTGAAATCATTGAACAATATGATACCCTAGCGCTTTTCCGTCATGTTTTTCCTGATGGCGATGCGCTGGGTTCTCAATTCGGCCTTAAGCTTTGGCTTGAAGAAACTTATCCTGATAAGTGCATAGTCGCTTTAGGGGATAATGAAAATGCGGATTCAGCCTTTCCGGTCAGTGATGTGATCAGCGATGAAGCACTGAAGAATGCCTGTGCGATCATTCTTGACACAGCCAATGTCGAGCGCATCGATGATCAGCGGTATAAGCTTTGCGATACGGTGATTAAAATTGATCATCATCCGGTGGTTGAATGCTACGGTGATCTGAATCTTGTGGAAGAGCGTGCCTGCTCGACCTGTGAAGTATTGACGAAACTGCTGATGGGCGTAAAGGATACGTGCTCCAAAGCGGCGGCGAGTTATCTGTACTGCGGCTTGCTGACGGATTCACAGAAGTTTTCGATACCGAGTGTCAGTGCGCAGACGATGGCCTGTGCTGCCTGGCTTAGTGCTCAGGGTGTTGACATTTCTGCTTTGAATCATCAGATGTTTGCAACGGATCTGAAATCATTCAGATTTGAAGCTTATTTGAAGAATACATGCACCATCATTGATGATCAGCTGATCTATAAAATCGTTGAACAAGAAGAATATGAGCGTTTTGGTCTCAGCTTTGTGGAGGCTAAAGATAAAGTGAATGCGTTTGCCGGTATCAGCGGCATTGAAGTATGGGCATTATTTACCCGCAATCCTAATGAGGAGGGCCATTTATATAATGGTTCGCTGCGTTCCTATCGCAAAAGCGTTAATGATATCGCAAATGAATATCACGGCGGCGGTCATAAGCTGGCCAGCGGTGTTAAGAAGCTTGAGCGCTTGGATATTGATGAGCTGCTGTCACGCTTAATGAAACGAATTGCAGAATAAGCAGGCGATGCCTGCTTTTATGTTATAATAGAAATAAAGAAAGGGGATGTTATCATGAGTGTGCATTTACATACAAGAAGCTGTTACACCTTGCTGAAAAGTCCGCTGCGGATCAAAGAAATCGTAGCAAAGGCCAAAGCCTACGGATATCATGCGGTAGCGCTGACGGACAAGAATGTGATGCATGGCGCCATGGCTTTTTATCATGAATGTATGCGTCAGCAGATTAAGCCGATTCTCGGTCTTGAATGTGATGTCAATCTGCATGATCAGATCATCCCTTTGCTGCTGCTGGCGAAAAATGACGATGGTTACCGCTCGCTGATGGCCTTATCTACCTATTTGAATACTAAAAGCAAGATCATTGCCTTTGATGATCTGATTGATTATACAAAGGATTGTGTTGTGCTGACCGCCGGTGAGCATTCGGTTTTTGAACAGTATTTGATTAATGAAGATAAGGTGCGTCTGGAAGAAATCATTACCGAATTCAATCAGCATTTCCGGGATTTTTATGTGTCGGTTGCGATGAACGATTCCGGTCTGTTCAGTATTAAAAATGCTTATCTGAAAGATATTTGTCTGAATAATGGCATTAAAACGACAGCTTTATCAAGAATCTATTATGCGGATCGTGAGGATGAAGAGAGTTACCGTGTACTATGTGCGATTGATCAGGGTGTTTCATTGCATGATAAGACATTAAATGTATCCTCACTGCGCTATTTCAGAACTCAGGAGGAAATGGCTCAGCTTTATGATGCCGATGATTTAGCGGCTACGGATGTGATTGCTGCGGCCTGTGATGTGAGAATGGCTTTTCCAAAGCATCGCTGCCGGTTTATGAGAATAAATTTCATGTCAGCAGCGAGGAATATCTGCGTCAGCTTTGTATGCAGGGATTAAAAAAACGCTTCGCTTATCAGGCGATTCCGGATGCTTATTACAGCCGTTTGAAATATGAACTTGATGTTATTTTGAAAATGCAGTTTGCCGATTACTTTTTAATTGTCTATGACTTCATTCGTTTTGCCCGTTCACAAAATATTTATGTAGGGCCGGGCCGCGGCAGCGCGCCGGGTTCTTTGGTTGCCTATTGTTTGGGCATTACGCATGTCGATCCTTTAAAATATCACCTGCTGTTTGAACGTTTTCTGAATCCGGACCGTATCAGTATGCCTGATATCGATACCGATTTTCCTGACAACCGCCGTGATGAAGTGATTGACTATGTCCGTGATAAGTATTCGCAGGATCATGTGGCCCATATCGTGACCTTCGGTACCTTGGCTGCGAAACAGGTGATCCGTGATGTCGGCAAGGTGCTGGGAATCGCGGTTCATGATCTCGATATGTTAAGCAAGGCAATTCCCAATGTTCCTAAGGTAACGCTTGATTATGCGTACAACATGGCGGATCAGCGGTTTAAGAAAATGATTCACGCGTCTAAAAACTTTGAACATCTTTATGCGATCGCGAAAAAACTGGAAGGCCTGCCGCGTCATGCTTCAACCCATGCTGCCGGTATTGTTTTATGTGATACCGCGATATCGAACGTCTGTCCGCTGATGGAAACCGAAGAGGGAATTTATTCCACGCAGTTCACAATGGAATATTTAGAAGAACTGGGACTTATCAAGATGGACTTTTTGGGGCTTAGAAATTTAACGATTATCGATGAAATCGTGCAGAATATCAATGCCCTGCAGACAGAAAAGCTGGATATCATGAAAATACCGCTGGATGATGAAAAGACCTTCGCTTGTATTCAGGCAGCCGATACGGTCGGCATCTTTCAGCTGGAGTCAGAGGGAATGAAAAATCTGATTCGCAGGATGAAGCCCCGCAACTTTGAAGAGATTGCCGCTACAATTGCATTATATCGTCCAGGCCCAATGGAAAATATATCGCTTTATTTAGAAAATCGGGCACACAATGATCAGGTTGTCTATGATCATGAGGATTTAATTCCGATACTTAAAGACACCTACGGCATTATTCTGTATCAGGAGCAGATCATGCAGATCGCGCAGAAAATGGCCGGCTTCTCCCTTGCGAAAGCGGATATTCTGCGTAAGGCGATGAGTAAGAAAAAGCTGAAGGATCTTCAGCAGCTGGAGAAAGAGTTTACACAGGGTGCTTTGGCTAAAGGGTATGAAGAAGAGGTTGTACATAAGGTTTATGCTTTGATTTTGAAATTTGCTAATTATGGTTTCAATAAATCGCATTCAATTGCCTATGGCTTGCTTGCTTATCAGATGGCTTATCTGAAAGCTAACGCACCTTTGCAGTTCTTTACAAGTCTTTTAAATAGTGTTATTGGCAGTGAGAGCAAGACCAGTGAATATATCTTTGAAGCCCGCAAACGGCGGCTGACGATTCTGCCACCAAGTGTTAATGAGTCAAACGCTGATTATCTGATTGAGCAGCAGGCCATCCGTTTTCCGCTCTTAGGTATCAAAATATCGGTGTGGCAGTCTGTGAAAGTATTCTGAAGGATCGTTCAATTAACGGCCGTTATACTGATTTCTACGATTTTGTCGCTCGCATGGCTACTTGCAAAGTTTCACGGAAGTGCATTGAATGTCTGATTGACGCCGGAGCGCTTGATGATTTTGGCATGAACCGAGCTTCGATGCGCGCATCACTTGAAGAGGCCATCCGTTATGCGGAAATTGTAAAGGTGGAGGATCAGAATCAGATTACGATTAATTTCAATCTGGTATCGAAACCGGCACCGATTATGATCAAAGAAACAAATGAGCGCAAATGCGAAGCAGAAAGGGAAGTGCTTGGTTTCTATCTCAGCAAGCATCCGATTACTGAACTGCGTTCTCAGCTTGATATCAGAGCCCCGCTTTTGATTGATTATAAAGGGAAGATGGGTAAGGCTGAAATGTTTGGCCAAATCGAGCGCGTTCGCCAGCATAAAACCAAAACCGGTGATTTAATGGCTTTTGTGACATTGATGGATGAAACGACAACGTATGATCTGGTGCTGATGCCGCGCGTTTATCAAAAATATATTCAGTATTTGATAAAAGGCAGAATGGTTTTGATTCAGGGGGATATTACGCGTGAGGACAGCTGCTTGGTAAAACAGCTTCAGGAAGTGTCGCCGCCGGGCCTTGTATAGATGTTTTTGTGATTATTTAACTGAAAATAATTGACGGATTTACCTTTATATGGTAACATAACTACGTTGTATGTCCTTTTGGCTTACAACCGCATGATACAGGGTTACAAGTACGCAAGTCTCCTGTTATTGGCGAGTCTTATGAAAGAAGGAGGTGCGATTATGTACGCAATTATCGAAACAGGTGGAAAACAAGTTCTTTGTGAAGTTGGTTCAACAATCTTTGTTGAAAAATTAGATGTTCAGGAAGGCGAGCAGGTTGTCTTTGACAAAGTTGTTTGCTATTCAAACAGAACAACTAAAGTTGGTGCTCCTTATGTTAAGGGTGCTAAAGTTACTGCTAAAGTTGAAAAACAAGGCAAGGCTAAGAAAATCACGATTTACAAATACAAATGTAAAGATGGAAGCTCACACCGTAAACAAGGTCACAGACAACCTTATACTAAATTAACAATCGAAGCAATCGAGGCTTAATTGTGGTTACGGTTACAGTGAATACAGTGCAGGATGAGATAGCGGCCGTAGAGATAAGCGGACATGCTGATTTTGCTGAACATGGACAGGATTTAGTCTGTGCCGGTGTCAGTTCAATCGGTGTAGGTATTCTGAACGCATTGGAGGAACTGGCTGAAGGTGAATGCTCACTGCAAATGAACAGTGGCTTCATCAGTATACACGTATTAAATCGTCATAATGAGATGGTGCAGCTGATTTTAAAAGTCATGCTGATTCAGTTTCAGACTATGGCGGAAACTTATAAAAAATACATTCAAATACAGCAAATGGAGGTGGCATCATGAAATTTGTATTAGATATCCAATTATTCGCATCTAAAAAGGGAGTAGGTTCTACTAAGAACGGTCGTGACTCTCAATCAAAACGTTTAGGCGCTAAGTTGGCTGATGGTCAATTCTGCACTGGCGGTTCTATTATTTATCGTCAACGCGGAACCAAGATTCACCCGGGAACTAATGTTGGTCGCGGTGGTGATGATACATTGTTCGCAAAATGCGACGGTATCGTTAAGTTCGAACGTCTTGGTAAAGACAAAAAGAAAGTTTCTGTTTACCCACAAGCATAAAAAGTCCCCGAAAGGGATTTTATTTTTGAAGCAAGAAAAGAGGTGCGAACATGTTTGTTGATCGCGTAAGTTAAAAGTAAAAGCTGGCAAGGGCGGCGATGGTATCGTTGCGTTTCGCGTGAAAAGTATGTACCGCTGGGCGGGCCAAGCGGCGGTGATGGCGGCAAAGGCGGCAGTGTTATTTTTCAGGTAGATACCGGAAAGTCAACATTGCTGGATCTTCGTTATAACCGCAAGATCGTCGCTGAAGATGGCGGCAAAGGCAAACCAAAGAAAATGCATGGCGCTGACGGTAAGGATACAATTATCAAGGTGCCGCCGGGAACGTTGGTAAAGCGCGAAAATGGCAGTATTCTCGCTGATTTGACCCGGCCGAATCAGCAGGCAGTCATTGCTGCCGGCGGTAAAGGCGGCCGTGGTAATTTCCATTTTAAATCAAGTGTTAATTCAGCACCTGAATATAGTGAAATGGGTGCCTTTGGTGATGAATACGATATTCAGGTAGAATTAAAGGTATTGGCGGATGTCGGCTTAGTCGGTTTCCCATCAGTTGGTAAATCAACCCTGCTTTCCGTTGTTTCAAAAGCTAAACCGGAAATTGCTGATTATCATTTTACAACCATCACGCCCAATCTTGGTTTAGTTCAGGTTGCCGACGGCCGCAGCTTTGTTATGGCAGATTTACCGGGATTGATTGAAGGTGCCAGCGAAGGCAAGGGACTCGGCATTCAGTTTTTAAGACATATTGAACGCTGCCGAGTAATTATTCATATCATCGATATGGGTGCCAATGACGGCCGTGATCCTGTCGAGGATTATCGCATCATTAACAATGAATTGGCTTCCTATGAGTATCGTCTGATGGAAAGGCCGCAGATCGTAGTCGCTAACAAGATGGATCTGGATGCTGCCGCGGCGAATCTGCGCCGTTTTAAAGAAGCCTATCCAGATGTTGAGGTATTTGAAACCACAACGATTATTGCGGAAGGGTTGGATCCAGTATTGTATCGGGCTGCTGATTTACTCGCCGTGACTCCGGAATTCCCAATGCACAGCGAGGTTGAAAATCAGGAGAGCGAAGGGGTGCTTTATAAATTTGAAGAACCTGAGAAACCGTTTGAGATTCATAATCTTGGCAATGGTAAATGGCAGATCGCTGGTGAAGAAATTGAACGTGCATATAATGCGACACGTTTCAATTCTGAAGAAGCTGATCAGCGTTTTGCCCGCAAGATGCGTGTGCTCAATGTTGATCAGGCACTGCGTGATGCTGGCTGTCAGGACGGCGATATTGTAGTTATCTGCGATACGGAATTTAATTTTATCGATTAAGGGTGAGCAATCATCCTTTTTTACTGATTAATAATAATGAATAGTAAATAAATATTAAATATCATTAAAAATTGTTGATTTAAATACTTTTATGTGAAATAATTAATTTGACGGAGGGAAAGTCAATGAAAAATAAATTAATCAGTATCTTATCGGTATCAGCCTTAGTGCTAGGACTAAGTGCTTGTTCGACAGAAAACAAAGACTCTAAACCGGAGACGGAGGTCAAGGAGCCGGTTGTGGAAACATTTGCGGCAGAGTATGAAATGAAGGGTACGACATCCAGCGGCAAGCCTAAAAATGATACATTCATTTTTGAAGGTAAAACGGAAGATGGTATCATCACAGAATTGAATTTTGATATTATTCGCAACAAGGCAGCGAAGGTGAGTATTCGAAAAAGATATTATGGGATATTTAATGAATATCTCTGATGCAGCTGTAGAAAAGACAGCGGACGGCTATAAGCTGACAACTTTAACCGCTTATGGTTATGATCCTGCTTATGGTGAAGGTTCGCTTGCGCAGTTCATGGTATCAGCTTCATGCGATAATCTGACTGATACAACAACATTTAAGGAACTGAATTTCAGGGATGATGCCTTGTCTTCACCGGATAATGCCGTAGAAGTAGCAATGGATAAAGCGCTGCTGGCTTATGGCTATCTTGCAAAGGATGGCGGCATTGAACTGAATGAAGAGACATTGGTGAAGGATATCCTGAGCATGCATGGTTTATATGCCAATGGTTCTTATCAGGAAGGATCTAAGCGTATCTCATTTGCTGGCTATCATGGCGGCAGAAGCTACGGCGAACAGATGGCAGCTATTGAAACTTATATTTTAGAAAATAAGATGACATTAGAAGATGTTTATGAAATGTTTAAAACAACGAATCAGGCTAGTGAACCGATCGAAGAAAGAGATACGATTTCCGGAGCGACAATTACCTTTGTCGGTGATTTCCAGAGAATGGTTTATCTCGCGATTCATGGTGAATTATTTGAAGGTGTGGTAACCCATACAACTACTGACGGCAGCACTAAGGTTGAGGTCGTTACCCAGGGTTACGGCGGTGAAATGGAAACCCATATCACTTTTGATGCGGAAGGTAAGATTACCGCAATCAATGTCAGAGATGCTCAGGAAACAGAAAATGTCGGCGGTGTGTTAACGGCTGAAAATTCTGATTTCATCAATGCTTTAGTCGCTGGTCAAGACGATTTAAGCAAGGTAGATGCGGTATCAGGCGCTACGGTTACTTCCAATGCGATGACTAAAGCTGTCGAATTAGCTGTTGAATATTATAAAGGTTTATAGAAGCAGGAACTCTCCGCACACGCGGGGAGTTTTTATTATCAAGGAATTTTCCTTGTAAATATTGGGTAGAAATCGTATATTATAATTAAAGAGAGGATTATTGGGCTTGACGATAATATTTAAAACAATCTATGTGCGTACATGGAGAAAGGGGCATTTTTATGAAAAAACTATTTCTCGTTTTATGCCTAATCTTATCAGGCTGTACAAAATACGAAGACCCATCTATTAGTGAAAGTCACAAGCTGCCGGAAGAAATCGCAACAAACAGTGAAATTGAAAATAATAATGAAACCTTTACCGCTTCATCAGCGGATAGTGAGAAAACGGATTATAAAGCAATGATGGATGCGTTAATTCATGATGAACGCGATCAAAGAGCGGCTGATTTGTTTGATGAAATAGTCTCAAGCCGTTATGATAACGCGGTATTCACGGCTGTCTTTGCTAATCAGCAGACACAGGTGCAAAGCTTTGATTCAAATCAAATCACCCGATTTTTCAGTCTTTTGAAAAATGGTGAAATCATCACCCTTAATGAATCACAAACGGTAAAGGATAATGACTTAAAAATTGATCTTATCGCATCTAATGCATGAATCAGCATATTCATTGTCAGTATATTTTTAATGAAGCAGACCCAATGCTGATATTATTGGATAATACGGATGAATATCAGATTCATTTCAAATCGGCATTGGATGAGCCGATGTATAATTATTTTCAATTTCTGAAGTTAGGGATTGATGTAGACGCTGTTGATGCTGATAATTATGAACAACAATTTATTGATGAAACAGATATAACAGCAGAATATGATAAAACAGCATATCTATTCAAAGAGGATCTAAGCTTATCCGAGGGGTTAATCAGAAAATCATTCGGTGATGCTTATTGTCAAAACTCAAATGATCTTAATCGAATTTTAGCGATGTTATTCTATACCGGAGAAATGTCGTCCGCGCCTTCTTTTGATGAGGGAATATTTCGATATATTATCCTGAATCATGAATCAGAGCGCATCATCGGCGGTGATGTGGAAGCTCTTTCTGAAATAACTTTTATGCGCAATGGCGTTGAAGAAACAATATCTTTAGATCGGCCAATTGCCGGGTACAGTATTTTGATGAACGGTGAAGTTTTCCGATCCGCATATCGTCAATTATTCAATCAGGAGTTCAATTGGGATGAATCAAAGTCATATCACAGCGGTGTTTTTGGCCGTGATGGTTATGGCTATTTCGCAGATCATGATCTCTATTATTATGCATGCTATTGCTTGGGCGCCATAGGCGGATATACCGGCTGGAATCTGCTGATTGAAGATGTGTTGGAAAATGATTCTATGGTCAATGTCAAGCTGCTTGATTTTTATACAAACTATGATTGGATTGGCAATGATAATTATGCCAAGCTTTATGATAAAGATTGGCAGCCGATAAGCATTGCAGAGTTAGGGTGGGCAGAAGGATTACCGCTCAGAAATTTTTCTTTTTAAATCATCGTGACCTTTTTTTACAATGGGAGGTAAAATTACTGCATCGAGAGGATGGCAGCTATGCTTTTCTCTCAGCGTCGTGCCTCAATCAGATTGAACCTTATATCATGAATGAATCAATGATTGAAATTGTAAAAACCAATGGCCAGCATATTGCCAAGTGATTTATATTTGATGCCACAGTTTACAATATCGGGGTTGGATGCTTATCTGATTAATCAAGAAATTGCTGACAGCAGTTCTTCAGTTCGCGGCTTCATAGTCGAAAACGATGATAAACAAGTAACCGTAAAGGCCATCGACCGCTATTTATTACCATTCAAGGATCAGTATCTATATTTTGTGAAGGATTCTTATACTTACGATAAAACGACTCAGGCATTTATTAATGCAGAGAAAATTTTAGCTAGGAAGCAATACTACTAAATCGATAAGGGGAGATTATCATGCGGAAACTGCTGCTTTTGCTTGCGCTGCTTATTGGCGGCTGTTCAGTATCAATTAATTCAAATCAAAGAAAAAGTGAAAATCATGACTTAACCATGAAAATTGCCAGCCGCTGGATTCAAAAGGATTCCGATATCAATGAATATTCGGATTTAACTTAGTAAGAGCAACAATTCATTCACCGATTCTGATGCCTGAAGACAATGCTTATTATTTTAGCGATGAGGATTGTTATCGTGATTTTATAGGTTTTTATTGGCGTGATGAACCAAGCAATTTTGACCTCGCCATATATAGTTTTTTCTATACCGGTGAATTTACCAATCAGCCTGAGGAAAATACGTTTAAGTTCATATTTAAGACTACGCCGTATAATATAATTACGGATAATTCCTATAACATGATTACTGATATCAGTTATCTAGAAAATGGCGAAGAAAAAAATTTTCAATCCGATATTGAAATTGGCGCTGACAGCCATTTGATAAAGGGAGATGTATTTCGCAATCGCTATTTTGAATTGTTTAATTGTGACGCTCCCTTTGATAAATCACATAGCTGGTCACTGACAGATTTAGGTACAACGTATGGTTATATTCATGATGCGGATATGTACTTTTACAGTCACATTGCGGCAGGTATCGTAATGCCGGGATATTCTGGATATAATCTATTAATTGATGAAATGAATGAGACAGGTAATGAAATAGTAGTATCGGCCCTGCTGTTTTACAGTGATACGGAATTGAATGAGAAAAATGATTGGGATTCGGGAATACATACCGTTATTTACAAGGCGGATGGCTCAAGACTCACGCATGCCGATACGCAATATTGTAATGAAGAATCGTTGAGGGAATGTGTGCTTGCGAATAAGGAAGCTTTTAAACAGATAACTTTGCATATCCTGCATCGTGAGGATGATACGTATGCTTTGCTGTCAGCCAAGATTTTTAATGAAGTTCTTGAAAGAGTGGAGCTAAATGATCCATCTCAGCCGATTATTATGGTTTATCGTGATGGACAAGATTCATGTTTAATGCCGAGTTATAAGCAGGCTGTTCCACAGTTCAATCTAAGCGGCAGTGCTGCTTACACAGTGAATAATTATATCAGAAATTCATCAGAATATGTTGGCTATGAAATTGAAATAAATGATCAACAAGCAATTCTTCGATGTTATTCGAAAAATGATTATAATACCCCAAATAACAAAGCGCTGATGGTGAAGAATGAATATATCTATGATCTAACAACAAAACAACTTCATAATGAACAGGGGAGTGTACTTGGTATAAAAACGTTTAAGGAATATCTTGAATATAGTAAAGTGCGTTAGGGGGAAGTATGAAAACATTAAAAATGATCCTATGTTTATCCTTATTATTGATTGGCTGTGCCAAGGTAGAAAATCAGCCGGACATGAAATACGGCAGCTCACTGATGCAATTGATTGAGAATGACACCGATCAAAGAACAGCAGAGCTTTATCAGCAATTTGCGAATAAGGAATACGCTTCAGTTAGTTTCAGTCATTATAATCACGGACTTGTGAATAGCGTTGAATTTGAAAATGCCGATAAACTCACTGAACTCTTTGATCTGATTGATCCGGCAATCGTTGATTTAAATTATTTTGGCCCCGGCAGAACCATAGAGGATCTTGATGCAGCTGATTCCTTTTTTGTCATAAGCGCTGTTGATGAAGTACGTGAAATCTCACAATTTACGCTTTATGCTGATATACCTCATGTAGTACGGTTTAATGATGATTCTAAAGACTATCTGATTGATTTAAGCACAGATTGTAACTTATACTCTTATTTTGATTTTGTCTATGTTGAAGCTGAATCAAAGCCAAATGAAATAGCCGGGGAATGGATCTGGGCAAATGCTGATACACCAGCGATTTATGACAGCTGCAAAGCATTTAAACTGACTGAGTGGGAATCTGATAGGATTTATACACAGAAGATAGATATGAATTATGAGGATTTAGATACTTTTGATAAGGCAATGAATGCAATTGTCACTTTGGGCTGTGTTTCAATGCCGCCTGCATCCTCTTTTGAACTTTTTATTTATATTATGAAAAACTATCCTGTTCTTCATGTCATAAATCCAGATTTGATTGCTGAAAGTGATGAAATTCATTATCTTGATGGGGATGAAGAAAAGGTCATTTATCTTTCGGAACCGATTCCTCACAATTCTGTTATCATGACCGGCGAGCAATTCAGGGCTGCTTATCGTGAATTGTTCGGCAGTGAATCAAGCTTTAATGAATCTACTTCATGGTACTATTCACCGCAATGGTTTGTAAGCGGGCAATATTTGAAGAATGAAGATTTATATGTGTACAATGTTTATGCCGCCGATGCAGTATCTAATGATTATACAGGCTGGATCATGAATATCAATGATCAGCAGGAAAGCCAGGGTATCGTTACAATTAAAGCATCAGTGGCTTATACTGAGATAAAAGATAATGTTCATGAAGGCAGAAGTGACTGCTTTCTCTATCGGCAGGATTACTCTTTAATTGATGCTTCAAAGATTAACTTATCCCTCAGTAAGCTTGATGAGCTTCTAAATGTTTTTAAGGATGATTTATTACAGCTTGAAATTAAACTAAAAGCTCATGCTGATGGAACCTACTCGATAGTATCCATAGAGGCATTAAATGAGCAGGATGTAACGCAGGTCGTTGATCCTAGTAAATCAATCATCAATGTGTATAAAGTCTCAGATAATGATTGGACGCCGATACCTCAATTTAATCTCAGCGGTATGCTTGCCAGAGAGGTTAATGAACAATTATATTATTTAAGTACTAGTCAAAAAGATAAATTTAATTTAAAAGTTTACGAAGATGATGCACAGGCATATGTTGTTAAGACTGAAAAATCTAAGCAAGGCGATGAGCCAATCAGCGGCTATCGTTATGATAAAATTATGCATAGGCTTACTGATTTTGATGGCTCAGCCATCATTTATATCTATCTTGATCAATTCGGTATTGCAGAAGACTATCATTTATATCATGATTTTGATATCGATTAGTATCGTCGATGAGAAGGCATTATCATGAGAAAAATAATTCTACGCTTATCGCTTATTCTATACGCATAGTGTTAATGACGAACCTATAACATGTAGAAAATAATCATTCTTAACTTATAAATCAAAGAGCATTAAGTACCTATTTCGCTGTACTTTATAGTATAATAAAATCATTACTTGGAGGTTTTGTCATGAAATTAGTTAGTTGGAATGTCAATGGGCTTCGTGCCTGTGTAACGAAGGGTTTTTATGATGTGATGAAAGCGTTGGATGCTGATATTTTTTCCATTCAGGAATCTAAAATGCAGGAGGGCCAGCATGATTTTGCGGCTGACGGTTATCACATTTATATGAATAGTGCTGAAAAGAAAGGTTATTCAGGAACGATCGTTTTTACTAAGCAGGAGCCGCTTTCTGTAAGCTATGGCATCGGAATTGAAGAACACGATCATGAGGGCAGGGTGATTACTTGCGAATATGAAAAATTCTATCTGGTGGACTGTTACACGCCAAACTCAAAGGAAAAGCTTGCCCGTCTCGATTATCGCATGGTTTGGGAAGATGCCTTCCGCGTTTATTTAAAACAGCTGGAAAATAATAAACCGGTCATTTTATGTGGGGATCTAAATGTTGCTCATCAGGAAATCGATTTGAAAAATCCATCAAGCAATCGTCAGAATGCCGGTTTCTCCGATCAGGAAAGAAACAAATTCAGCGAATTGCTGGCGGCTGGTTTCATTGATACATATCGCTATCTTTATCCTGATAAGGTTGAGTATTCTTGGTGGAGTTATCGATTCAACGCGCGTAAGAATAATGCCGGATGGCGAATTGATTATTTTGTGATTTCAGATTGTTTAAAGGATGCTGTCAAGGATGCGAAAATTCATACTGATATTGTCGGCAGTGATCATTGTCCCGTTGAATTGGAAATTAATCTATGAGTTTTCTGCATATTTTTGATATGGATGGCACCTTGCTTGATTCCATGCATTTGTGGCGGGATATAGACCATCGTTATTTGGCAATGCATCACATCGCTTATACTGACGAACAGCTGGATGTGATTAAGAACATGACCAATCGTGAATGTGCCGATTATTTTATCAAGACCTTTCATATTAATAAAGCACCGGAAGTGATGATGGCTGAATGGGCGGTGATGGCGAAGGACAGTTATGAGTATGAACTGCAGCTAAAACCATTTGCGGCCGATTATTTAAAGCTCATTAATCAGCGGCAGGATCGAATGATTCTTGCGACTTCCTGTGATGTCAAATTTGCGTCAGCCGCTTTAAAAAGACTGAAGGTGCTGCATTATTTTGAGCGCATTATAACCACTCATGAGCTTGGCATCGGCAAGGACAAACCGGCATTTTTTACTCAATGCGCTGAACTGATGAACGCTGAGCCAAACATGTGCATTGTCTATGAGGATTTGAATACAGCCATCTGCAGTGCGGCCGCAGCCGGAATGCAGACTATTGGCGTTTATGACGCCAGCTCTCATGATGACCGGCATTTATTGAAGGAAAACGCAGCAAGGTTTATTAAAAGCTTTAAAGAATTACTATAAGGTGTGAAATGCGCCTTTTATTTTGGGACAAAGATAGGCTGTAAAGGCATCTGGTTTCATGATATAATAAGACAGGTGATAGCATGATAGCATTTGTAAAAGGAATCGTATTCAGAACCTTAAAAGACTATGTAATTTTAGATAACAACGGTATCGGGTATCAGATTTTCACACCGAATCCGCAAAGTTTTCAGTATGGCAGTGAGGTAACCTTATTTACTTATCAGCATGTCCGTGAAGATGCGATCCTGTTGTTTGGTTTTGCTAAATGGGAGGAATATGAGCTGTTTCTCAGATTGATTGAGGTAAAGGGTTTAGGCCCTAAAACCGCGGTTAACATTCTCAGTGTCAGTTCAGCGGCCAGATTGGTTGAAGCCATTGAACAAAATGATGTGGCTTATCTTAAATCAATGCCCGGCATTGGGGCTAAAACTGCTCAGCAGATCGTGTTGGATCTGAAGAATAAATTAATTGTTGCAGAAAGCGAACCGGGCGGTAAAAAAGAAGTGCTCAGCGACAGCTTGCAGGATGCGAATGATGCCTTGTTGGCATTGGGTTATAAACAAAGTGAGATCAATAAGGTATTAAAACAGGTGTCTGCCATGGAATATGCAGGCAGTGATGAGGCAATTCGTTTATCACTGAATCTGTTGGCTAATAGAAAGTGAGAGACTTATGGAAGAAAGATTAGTATCAGCTGAAGAAAGCAGTTTTGATGAAGATGCGTCACTGCGGCCTAAAACGCTGGATGAATATATCGGCCAAAAAGATTTGAAACAGAATCTTACGATATTTATTCAGGCGGCGTTACAGCGGAATGAGGCTTTGGATCATGTTCTGCTTTATGGTCCGCCGGGGTTAGGCAAGACAACGCTTTCTTATATTTTGGCTAATGAAATGGGAACACAGATTCGTACGGCCAGCGGCCCTTCAATTGAAAAGGGCGGTGATCTGGCGGCAATTCTGTCAACGCTTCAGCCAGGCGATGTTCTATTTATTGACGAGATCCACCGACTGCCGAAAGCAGTAGAAGAAATTCTCTATCCGGCTATGGAGGATTTCTGCATCGACATCGTAGTAGGCAAAGAATCAACTGTGCGTACAATTCGTTTAAATCTGCCGCCTTTTACTTTAGTCGGCGCAACAACGCGTGCCGGTGATTTGACAGCTCCTCTGCGTGACCGCTTTGGAATTGTATCCCAGCTGCAGTTTTATGATTTAGAGGATCTTTCACAGATCGTTCGGCGAACAAGCCGTGTGATGGGTAATGCTATTGATGAACAAGCTGTATTAGAAATAGCCCGCCGCAGCCGTGGGACACCGCGTATTGCTAATCGGCTGTTCCGCCGGGTCCGCGATTTTGCGCAGGTGATGAATAATGGCATCATCGATCAAAAGATTGCCGCCATGGCTCTGGATCGGTTAAAGGTTGATCATCTTGGCTTGGATCATGTCGATCATCAGTATCTTAGAGGCATCATTGAACGCTTCAGCGGCGGTCCGGTAGGCCTTGAGGCAATTGCCGCTTCGATTGGTGAAGAAGCCATGACGCTTGAGGATGTCTATGAGCCGTATTTGCTGCAGATCGGTTTTATTAACCGTACGCCGCGCGGCCGTGTCGCGACACCCAAGGCTTATGAACATCTTGGTATTTCCTATCAAAAAGATCTTTTGGTTTTGATGACTAAAAAGATCTTTTTTCTTTATCGGTTACTGATAATCATTCCCAAAATACAGCCGATGCACAAGCAGCAGCACTTTAATATTACGCCGAGAATCGGAAAGAACGCCTTCTCACTGATCAGCAGTAAGATAATGAGTAAAACAACCGCCGCCGATAATGCATAGAGGAAAGGTTTGCGGTTTATTTTGATACCGATTACCGATCCGGCACCAAGATAGCATAAACAACCTAGAATCAGTGATGTAAGCTTCATGCTTTTTGGTGAAAAAAAGCCAAAATGGAATAAGAGTGCAAAAATCAGCGATAATAAAAATGTAGATCCAAGCAGGATGCCAAATGAAATTGAAATAGTTATTGCTTTTTGTTTCATGATTCACCTCATTGTAGGATATGAAAAGAAAAATCAATTTATGCTGGGAGGACGTTTATGAGCGAATATTTCACCTTAATCTGGAAGTGTTTCTTCTTTTATTTTGTTATTATTTTTGCCTTGCGCTTAATGGGCAAGCGTGAAGTCGGCGAATTAAGTGTATTTGATATCGTTATCTATTTAGTTATGTCAGAATTACTGGCATTATCTATTACTGAAGCTGATGATTCAATCTTTAAAGCCTTGGTGCCTTTATTTACCTTGGCCTTTCTGCAGATTCTTTTATCTCAGATACTTTTGCGCTTTCAAAAGTCCGCGACTTTGTCGACGGCAAGCCGGTTATCTTGATTGATCATGGCGTAATTAATCAAAAGGCGATGCGCAAGGAGCGTTACAGTATTGATGACTTAATGACCCAATTGCGGGATAAGAACATTGGTACCCCGGAAGAAGTGGCTTTCGCGATTCTTGAAAACAGCGGTTCACTTTCTGTTCTGCCTGCCAACTGCAATCATATGAAATATCCTTTCCCTTTGATTCAGGATGGCGTTATGCATCATGAGGTCATGGATTCCTTAGGGGTTAATGAAGCCGAATTGTTAAAGCTCTGTAAGGCAAACGGAATTGATAAGATTGAAGATTGCTTTATCTGTCTCTATCAGAAAAATGGTTATTTTATGCTGAAGAAGGCTCCTTCCACAAGTAAAAACTAACTCTGATTGCATGCATAAAAGTAGTAATCAGCATCGAAGCCGTCAATGCCAGCGGCAGCGCTGTTTCATTTAATACCGGTGTTAAAAAGGTAATGATCAAGAGGCGAATGACAGACCCGCTCAGGGTATCGATCATCGCCTTTTTACTTTGTCCAAACGCGTGCAGCATACTGGATAAAACAGGCTGCAAAGCATAAAATGCAAATGGCCATGCCAATGATTTTAAATAGTTGGAGCCTAATGTATTGTGATAAAACAGATTCAGGCATTGATCGGTAAAAAAGAAGGAAACCGCTGAGCAGCTGAAACCGATCAGCAGACAGATCCAGAAAATAACGTTGAAAATCTTCATGCCGCGTTTACGGTTGCCATGACTTGTCTCATACGTAAAAGAGGGCAGCAGCGTATTGGCTAAGGTGACAGTGATGAATGAGGGCATCGTTAAGATTGGCAGCACATAGCCGTTTAATTGACCATAAGTGGCAATGATCGAAGATGCATTGCTGACACTGAGCACCATTAGCATCGGTTCAAGGAAAAAGGTCAGTGAACCGATTAATCTTGAGGAAGTCATAGGGATCGAAACCCGCAGAATCTCATCAAAGCTGGCTTTATTCAGCTTTAAGATCAATTCGTTGACCGGAAAAGCAGCTGTTTTTAATCATGCAGAAGATAAACATATAGAGTGAAGAACCGCATTCACCGACAAATACGCTAAGCATCGCGATTTCAGCCATTCTTACCGGTGTCATAACCGGCGCGTTGGTAAAGCTGATCAAGAGATAAATAATGCGGAAGATTTCTTCAAACATCTGGGAAGCACAGGCGCTGACATGTTCCTGCTTACCCTGCAGATAACCTTTCAGCAAGCCGGACAGCGTCACCATCGGAATCATTGGCAGCATCGCTTTCATGACAGGAATTATCTGGGCATCCTTTAAAATGATCTGAGCTAAAAAAGGAATCAGCAGCATAAATAATGTGATAACAATACTATTATTCACAAGTGAAAGGATGATGCTGGTCATCAAAGCTGAGGCTGAGGATTTACTCTGCGCGATCACTTTTGATAAAGCGGCCGGAATTCCCATTTGGGCAATGGTAATAATGAAAACCAGCGTAGGCGATGCAAGGGAATAGATATTCATCGCATCCGCACTCAACGTCCGGGCCAGATAAATTCTTACAAAAAAGGACAGTGCCTTAGCAATCACTGAGAAGATGATTAAAAGAATTGTTGATTGAATTATTTTATTTTTCAAAATTACCACTCCACATTTATGAGTATATGCTATATAATAGACAAGTATGATTGGAGGGGCTTGAATGGAGAAGTTTGATCTTCAGCAAAATTCACAGATTGATTTAGCAATCGCGATTAAAACAAATCAGCTGCGCCGTGAATATCTTGAGTCGCTTACCGCCAAGCAAGTCAGAGATACTTTATTCGGCTTTATATGGTCTCTTCATACGCCTAAGACTTTAAGTGAAGCTGTTGATGACATCTTAAAATTAAATGTCAATGAGGTTGTTGCCTTCCTGTCAAATCAGGCAGTCGTACTGGGAGCGCAGATGAGTTTGGATGAATTCAGTGATTTATTCGAAAGTTCAGGCATTCAGAAATGAATGTTTTTTCTTTTGTGTTAGAATAGAACCAGAGGTATTTATGAAAATAAACAATGAATTGGTAAAGATCGTATTAAACGCATATGATCTTGATGATGAAAAACTGAATGAAATATTAAATGAGCCTGTCTTATCAAATCCGTATGAAGCGGCGGGCATCCTTGAATGCGGACGTATCTTGAAAAAGGTAAAAGATGAAAAAGAAAAGATTCTGGTATGCGGTGATTATGATGCGGATGGCATCTGTGCGACGGCAATACTGGTAATGGCTTTGAAAAAGGCGGGGATTGAATGCGGTTATTATATACCTGATCGGTTAACTGAAGGGTATGGACTGAATGTCAACACGGTACATAATGCATTAGCGAAGGGCTATAAGTATTTTATTACCGTGGATAACGGGGTAAAGGCGATAGATGCAATGCAGGCAATCAGGGCTGCCAATGCAACCTTGATCCTCACAGATCATCACAATTATGATGAAAGTGAGATTCTTTGTGACTGTTTTGTGCATCCTTTTAAGATGGATCCAAAGTTTCAAACGCTCAGCGGTGCCGGCGTGGCCTGTTTGATTGCCAGAATGCTGATGAAAGAAAGCCGGGAGGCGGTCATTCTTGCCTGTGTGGCAGCGATTGCTGACTGCATGCCGGTTTGGGGGGAAAACCGCTCGCTGATCCGGCTTGGTTTAAAATATTTGAATCAGGGTTGTTATCCGGCCGTCAATCGATTGAAAAACAATCAGTTTGAACGCTGTGATGAAACGACGATAGGCTTTCAAATTGCCCCTAAATTAAATGTGACCGGCCGCTTGGCTGATCGTGCTAAGGCAAATAATACGGTGCGTTATCTGTTAAGCAATGATGAGCGGCTGATTGACAGCGGCGTTGTTCAGATTAATGAATTGAATGAGATCCGCAAACAGATTACAATGGAAATGGTCAGCATTTCTGAACGCCAGCTAAGTGAAGCCTTCTTTCAAATCGTTCATGATGATACATTCCATGAAGGGGTTGTAGGTTTAGTCGCCGGTCGGCTGGCAAATCAGCTAAATAAGCCTTTTATGGTTTTAGCACATAAGGATGGTTTGTATAAAGGCAGTATCCGCAGTGTTGAAGGTCTTGATTTGACTACCTTTTTTGACGGCTGCTTGGATTTATTGGAAGCATACGGCGGCCATGCGATGGCAGCGGGCATCAGTTTTAAAGAAGAAGCCTATGAAGAAGTATGTCATTATATTGAAGAAAACAGTAATAATTTTGTATATGAAAAACCGGTATTGAACACAATTAAAGTAGATGAAACAATGCTGACATTGGAAAATATTGATGCGCTGAGTTGTTTAAGACCTTTTGGCACTGGTTTTGAAGCACCGATCTTTGAAGTAAAGGTACAGATTAAAGAAGTGAAAACCATGGGCGGCAATGCGCATCTTAAGATTATCAGTCAATTAAATAATGAGTATATTTTATTTAATGAAGGTGCAAGTGCTGAGCAGTATCTTCAGCGAACGGAAGTTGGTTTTATGGGAAATGTTTCAATCAACAGCTTCAGAGGCAGGCGCACGGTGTCAATGAATGTCATGGAATCTGTATTTTCTTGATGCAAAGCCGCTTAAGTTTTGATATAATGTAGAATATTGAAGGAGGCAGTTTTTATGGATTTAAAAAATTATATTGCAACCATTCCTGATTTTCCGCAGGCAGGAATTTTATTTAGAGATATTACACCTTTAATGGCGGACGGTGAAGCTTTTGCCTATGCATGCAATGAGCTGATTGAATTTGCCCGTCAGGTAGGCGCAGAAGTAGTAGTCGGACCTGAGTCCAGAGGCTTTATCTTTGGCTGTCCGGTATCTTCTGAATTGAAAATCGGTTTTGTGCCGGTACGCAAGCCAGGTAAACTGCCAAGAGAAACGGTTTCTTTAAAATATGATTTAGAATATGGCAGCAATGAACTGCATATGCATGCTGATTCGATTAAAAAAGGACAGAAGGTATTGATCATTGATGACCTTTTAGCTACTGGCGGTACGGTTGATGCGACCATCAAGCTTGTGGAAGCCATGGGCGGGGAAGTTGTAGGCTGTGCTTTCCTGATTGAATTAACAGGTTTAAAAGGTCGTGAAGCATTAAAAGGTTATAATGTTAAATCGTTAATGAGTTACGAATAAAAGGGGCTTCCCCTTTTTTAAAAATAGAAATGTGAGGTGACAGGGATGGAAAATAAAAAAGCAACGTTTGATGATATTATGAATGAAGTCAAAAATATATGGTCAAACCGGAAAATATCGATTTAATTACGAGAGCTTATGAATTTGCCAACAAAATGCATGAAGGACAGTTTAGAAAAAGCGGGGAGCCGTATGTAATTCATGTAATTCAGGTCGGCTACATCCTTGCCACCCTGCGCTGCGGTCCGCAGACCATAGCGGCTGGACTGCTTCATGATGTGATCGAAGATTGTGAGACCAGTGATGAAGAAGTAAAAGCGATGTTTGGGGAAGATGTATTAAATCTTGTCGAAAGTGTTACTAAGATCGGTAATATTGAATTCCGGGATGAGAAGGAATATCAAGCTGCCAATCATCGTAAGATTTTCATTGCGATGGCCAAGGATGTCAGAGTTATTTTAATCAAGCTCGTTGACCGGCTGCATAATATGCGTACACTTCAGTATATGACGGAAGAGAAACAGCAGCGGATTGCTGCCGAGACTCTTGAGGTATATGCACCTATTGCGCACCGCTTAGGTATCAGCGAAATCAAAAATGAGCTTGAAGATCTAAGCTTCATGTATCTGAATAAGGAAAAGTATTATGAAATCGCTCATCTGGTTCAGGTTCGCAAGGCTGAACGAGATGAACAGGTCAAGCTGATGATTAATGATATATCTGCGCTGCTTGATGAGCATCATATTCAATTCCGTATCTTTGGCCGCAGCAAGCATCTTTACAGCATTTATAAAAAGATGACCAATAAGCATAAGCGGTTTGAAGAAATCCTCGATCTGCTGGCGATTCGTATCATTACCGATAATGAAACAAGCTGTTACGAAATCCTCGGTTATATCCATGCGACTTACCGGCCGATTCCGGGCAGGTTTAAGGATTATATCGCCATGCCGAAGATGAATATGTATCAATCGCTGCATACGACCATCGTTGCTGATGAGGGCCATATTTTTGAGGTTCAAATCCGTACGGAAGAAATGGACGCCATCGCTGAAAAAGGTATTGCCGCGCATTGGCGTTATAAGGAGTCGCTGAATGGCGGCAAAGAAGTTCCGCAGAAGGAAATTGAAGAGCAGCTGGCATGGCTGAAGGAATTCTCTGTAATGACAGGGGAGGGTGTCAGCGAAGATGCCATGGAATATATGAATCTTTTGCAAAAGGATATTTTTGAAGCCAATGTCTATGTGATGTCGCCGAAAGGCAGGGTTATTGCACTGCCTAATGGCTCAACCCCGATTGACTTTGCTTATCGTATTCATACCGAAATTGGCCATAAAACGATCGGTGCCAGTGTTAACGGCGGTATTGTACCATTGAACTATGTTTTGAAAACCGGTGACGTCGTATCGATTCGTACCAGCAATCAGTCTGCCGGACCGAGTGAGGACTGGCTGAAAATCGTTAAGTCTACGCATGCCCGCAATAAAATTCGTCAGTTCTTTATTAAACAGGAAAATGACCGTAAGCAGGCTGATATTGATAAAGGCCGCGAGATGCTGAGTGATGAACTTGCTAAGCGTAATCTTGACCCGGCACTTTACATGGATAAAAAGCATTTGGAAGCATTGGTAAGCAATCTCACCTACGCTTCACCGAATGATATGTATTATGCTCTTGCAACGAAATCACTGTCTGCTTCAACGTGTGTTGAACGGATGCTGACGCATAAAACCTCGACGATGGGTAACGATGATCTCGTTAAAATGTTTAACCGTCAGGAAACTAAGCGCCGCAATCCGTTAAATAAGACGGGCGTCAAGGTAGCCGGCATTGATTCAATCTTAGTATCATTGGCTGCCTGCTGCAATCCAGTGCCTGGTGATGCCATTGTTGGCTATATTTCAAAGGGTCAGGGTGTGAAGGTGCATCGTGCTGACTGTCCGAATGTTGCCAACGAAACAAGACTCATTGATGTTGAGTGGGAAGATGTGATCGATAATAAAGAATATGAAGCGAAGCTTGTTGTTCATTCCACCGACCGTAATTATCTGCTGAGTGATATCGTCACGGTGGTATCGCAATGCAAGGCGGGCCTGCTGCACGTTGATTCAAAGGTAGATGATGATAAAGTGACCGCAACTACTAAAATGAGTGTTGTAGTCAAGGATAAAGAACATCTGCGCAATCTGATCGCCAATCTGCGCAAAATCAACAGTGTGCGTACGGTTGAACGAGTTATCCAATAATTAAATGGGCTTCATATGATTTACTCCCTAAATTGAAAACGGATTTGAAGAAAGCATAAAGCTGCTCAAATCCGTTTTTTAATGCAGCTGTATTATAAAAAGAAGGAGGCACAGGAAGGGTAATAGGGGCTTTGACATGTAATAATCATTTTACGGCTGATACTAGCTTTGTATAAATCTTTGAAAAGCTGCTATGCTAATTAAAAACAGAATCATCAAAAATAATTACATATATTATTGATATTGTACGTACATTTTAGTATAATACGGGTAAATAAGAAGCTGAAAGGATAAAAACATATGAAAGAATATCTAGATTTATTTCTTATCTTTGCACGGATTGGCGCGGTAACCTTTGGGGGTGGTTATGCGATGCTGCCAATTCTGCAGAAGGAAATCGTACAAAGCAGGGGATGGGCAAGTGATGAGGAGATTATGGATTATTATGCGATCAGTCAGTGTACACCTGGCATTATCGCAGTTAATACCGCTATCTTTATCGGCTATAAATGCAAAAAAGAACTTGGCGCTATTGCCGCAGCTTTAGGCATGGTGTTTCCGTCAATTGTGATCATTTTAGTCATAGCGATGTTTTTAAGCAATATCATGGCCTATCCGGTGGTGCAGATGGCTTTTTCAGGCGTGCGGATCGCGGTGGGTGTATTGGTTGTTCATGCGACGGTGACATTGTATAAAAAGGGTGTTGTTGATCTTACAACCTTCATTATTTTCGTTTTAGTCTTCCTCGTTTTAATGTTCACCTCGATTTCACCGATACCGGTTGTTGTCACTTCGGCAATACTAGGTATTTTGCTGCATGGCAGAAAGGATAAACAATAATGACACTTATTACTTTATTTCTTGAATTTTTTAAGATTGGTTTGTTTTCCGTCGGCGGCGGTTTAGCAACACTGCCATTTCTCTATGATTTAGCGGATCGTTATGATTGGTTTACACGCGTGCAGCTCATCGATATGATAGCCATCTCTGAAAGCACGCCAGGTCCGATCGGTGTAAATATGGCCACCTTTGCCGGTTATAATACAGCGGGTATCATCGGCGGCATCACTGCCACAATGGGCATTGTTGTGCCGGCACTCTTAGTTATCATAGCGATTGCCAAGGTCTTAGATAAGTTTAAAGACAATAAGTATGTACAATCTGCCTTTTATGGTATCCGGCCAGCCGTAGCGGCTTTGATTCTGGCATCCGCATGGAATGTGATCCAATCTACCCTCTTTCATACCGGTTCTGATTTTTTGGCATTTTTCAATTGGCCGGCACTGGCTTGCTTTGCCATCTTATATTTCCTGCTTGTGAAATACAAAAAGCATCCGATTCTCTATATTGCATTAGCGGCCTTAGCAGGTATCTTCATTCCATTCTAGACTAAAAAGATTCATCACATATAAGCATGATGAATCTTTTATTTTACTTAATTAAATGATGAAAATGTATATTCATAAAGATCGGAACGATAAAAGGAAGACGTGTAATAGAAGGGAATCGTAGTATCAACATAACGAATCGAAATACTGTTCAGGATCGCCCGATTGGTAGTCTGCAGAATTCTCAGCTGATCCTCATTTCCTTCCATTGCCCGCAGTCTTGTCAAGAAGCCGGTTATATCATAACCTAGCGATTCAATATAGCTTTCCAGCGATTTATCCAAAACACTTAAATCAAAATGCTCGATGAATTTATGCGGAATATACGTATATTGCAGGGCAATCGGTGTATTATTGCCGGTTCTGAGCCGGACTAATGCATATAATTCCTCACCGGCTTCAATTTTAAGCTCTTTGGCCACCTCAGGAACTTCTTTTGCCTTAATAATTTTAAATTCTAAAAGCTGACTGCCGGGAACCATGCCGATACTTTGCATATCCTCAGTAAAGCTTTTTTTCTTTTGAATATTGCGGTTAACCGGATGCCGGGATACAAATGAGCCTTTGCCGGGGGTTCTTTCGATAATGCCCATCAGTGCCAAATCGGAGAGGGCAGAGTGAACTGTCTGTCGGCCAAAATTAAATTTCTTTGATAATTCTAATTCCGATGGGATTTGATCGCCGATTTTGAAATGCCCATTGACGATTTCGGTCAGCAAATAATTTTCGATGATTTGCTTTTTAGATGTTTTCTTTGTTGTATTCATATTCCCTCCATAAACTTATATATCTATTTTAACCTATTTACACTTAAATTTATAGGTTTATTTGTAATTAAGTAAGGGTTTTCAAATATTCGTACATTTATTGTGCGTAATTATGATAAATGTATGGACATATTAAAAAATTAATGCTATGATTTGATTAAGCAAAGGATTAGACAATGAAAAAGAGGAGGATAGCAGGGGTTGACAAGATAAGGATAATTCTTTGATAGACGTAATTATACGGAGGTAAAATATGAGTATTACTACAACTTTTATTATTAGCTTGATTACCGGCTTAGCCTATTTACAGCGAAGAGTATTAGGTGACTGCCAGTTAGAAAGACCTTTGGTTTTAGGACCAATCATCGGTTTGATTTTAGGTGATTTCGGCACTGGTTTATTTGTCGGAGCTTCATTAGAACTTGTCTTCATGGGTGCTCAGGCCATCGGCGGCTCTGTACCTTCAAACGTAGCGATTGCCAGTGCTTTAGGAACGACCGCGGCTATTTTAAGCGGTACTGGTTTAGAGGGTGCCATGGTAGTAGCACTGCCGGTTGCGGTAGTAGCCAGTACCTTTGAAACCTTTGCCAAGGCTGCCTGTGCATTCTTCATGCATGCTGCTGATACTTATGCCAACAAAGGTGATTGGAAAGGTATTTCAATGATGATGTGGCTAGGCAATGGCTTGCATTTCTTAGCTTATTTCATTCCAACCTTCTTAGGTTTATATTTTGGCGCTGAATATGTTACCAACATCATGAACAGCATTCCTGCCAACATCATGGCGGGTATCAGTGCGGTAGGCGCATTATTGCCGGCGTTAGGATTCGGCTTGCTGCTAAATAATCTGAGCACTAAAGAATATATGGGATATTTCTTTATCGGTTTTGCGATGGTCGCTTATATTCCTGCCTTTGGTGTAATGGGTGTAGCTTCATCGGTATCGCATATTGTGCAGTCTATGTATTTAATAAATTGAATAAAGCGGAAGGAGATCTGTAAGATGGAAGAAAAAGTTACTTTAACAAAAAAGGATTTAAACAAATTATTCATCCGTTCGAATGCGATACAATCCGCCTTTAACTTTGAACGTCAGCAAGCACTGGGCTTTGAATGGGCAATGATTCCTGTCATCAACAAATTATATCAGACAGAAGAAGAAAGAATTGCCGGTTATAAACGTCATATCGGTTACTTTAACTCACATCCTTGGACATGCGGACCGATTTTTGGTATCGTAGCATCAATGGAAGAGAAAATGGCTAATGGCGATGAAATCAGCGAAGAAAATATTCAAGCCGTAAAGGGTGCCTTAATGGGACCGCTGGCGGGTATTGGTGATTCCTTGTTATGGAGTACTCTGCGTCCGATTACTGCCGGTATCTGTGCTTCCTTAGCATTGAGCGGCAACGGCGTTGCACCATTGGTATTTGTTATCATTATGAATGTAATTCACTTTGGTATGCAATACTGGGGCGTTCATATGGGTTATAACCTTGCTGATCAGTTTATGGATAAGATGGAAAGCATGCAGATCAAAGTATGGATGGAAGCGGCAACGATCCTTGGCTTATTTGTTGTCGGCGGTTTAACTGCTACATGGCTGAATGTTACAACTAAATTAACTTATAATGTTGGTGACGCTGCTATTTCTTTACAAACAACACTTGACGCGATTCTGCCTAAAATGCTGCCATTGGTATGCACACTGGCTGTTTTCGGACTGCTGCGCAAGGGCAAGAGTACAACTTGGGTGATGATGGGCATAGTTGTTGTCGGTTTAGTCTTAGGCTTCTTCGGCATCCTGTAATTCATTGATTATAATAAAACACGGAGGACAAATATATGGGTATTGAATTAGTGAGAGTCGATGACCGGCTCATACATGGACAGGTAGCTATTGGCTGGACACGGTCAAGGGGAATTAACACAATTCTGGCAATTGATGATCCAACTGCCAAAAATAAGATGCAATGTCAGTTAATGAAAATGGCTACGCCTCCGGGTGTTACTCCATATTTCTTAACAATTGATGAAGCAGTTGAAAAAATTCTGAATGATACATATAAGAATAAAAAAGTTATGATCCTTGTTAAGGGTCCCGCTGAATTAGCGGCATTGATTGAAAAAGGAATCGAAATGAAGGAAGTAAATATCGGCAATCAGCGTTCAGGTGAAAACAAGCTGCAGCTAGCAAGCCAAATGTTTGCGACAAAGGAAGAACTTGAAATTTGGAAGGGAATTGCCCAAATGGGAATTAAATTATATGCACAAGGGGTTCCCGGCGGCGCTTATGTCGATGTTAATGATGCATTAAAGAAATACTAACAAAAGATAGGAGATGTAAAATGAAGTTTAACGCAATGGATCAGCCCTATCAGCTAAGCCGTTACAGTGTTACGGCCCAGCATGGTATGGTTTGCAGCAGTAGTGCGTTGGCATCTTCTGCAGGATTGGAAATATTGAAAAAGGGCGGGAATGCCGTCGATGCCGCGATTGCGGCGGCGGCTGTTCTCACCGTCGTAGAACCCGTCAGTAATGGACTGGGCGGTGATGCCTTTGCGATTGTCTGGATGAAGGATAAAATGGTTGGCTTAAACGCATCTGGTTATAGTCCAAAGGAAATCTCCATTGATAAACTCAAAGCAGCCGGTTATAATAAAATGCCAAAGCACGGCTGGCTTCCGGTCACAGTTCCTGGTCAGCCTAAAGCATGGGCGGCGCTTTCCAAGCGTTTTGGCAAGCTGAGCCTTGAAGACGTGTTAGCCCCCGCTATCCGTTATGCTGAAGAAGGCTATCCGGTTTCTGCTGTTGTTTCCGTTTTGTGGGATAAATATGTTCGTCAGGATTCTAAACTGTTTAAAGATAATCCCATTTTTGATGAATGGTTTAAAACCTTTACCAAAAAGGGTGAGCCTTACCAATTCGGTGAGATCGTTAAATTTAAGAACCATGCGAAGACTCTGCGTTTAATAGCGCAAAGTAATGCTGATGCTTTTTATAAGGGTGAAATTGCCGATCAGATTGATGCGCAAAGCAAACGTGACGGCGGTTTTATCCGCAAGGAAGATCTGGCTGAATATGATGTTGAATGGGTCGATCCGATTCATGTCAGCTACCGCGGCTATGATGTTTGGGAAATCCCGCCGAATGGTCAGGGAATTGTTGCCTTAATGGCATTGAATATACTGAAAAATTTTGAGTTCACATCAAGGGATGACACCGATACCGTTCATAAGCAATTCGAAGCGATGAAAATGGCTTTCTCAGACGCTTATGCGACAGTTACGGACAGTAAGGATATGAAGGTTGATTACCGTTATTATCTCAGTGATGAATACGGTAAGAAACGGGCGGCTGAAATCACTAATCAGGCTCAGCAGCCAAAACCGGTAGAACCGCCGAAAAGCGGCACGGTTTATCTGTGCACTGCCGATGATGAAGGAAACATGGTCTCCTACATTCAAAGCAATTATATGGATTTTGGCAGCGGCATCGTCATTGAAGATTACGGCATCGCCTTACAGAATCGCGGGCATGATTTTTCCTTAGATCCTGCCAGCATTAATGCTCTGGCACCAAGAAAACGCAGTTATCATACAATCATTCCGGGTTTTCTGACAAAAGAGGGCAAAGCCTTGGGACCTTTTGGTGTGATGGGCGGTTATATGCAGCCGCAGGGCCATGTGCAGGTTATGATGAATCTGATTGATTTTCATTTGAATCCGCAGATGTGTCTCGACGCGCCGAGGTGGCAATGGAAAGAGGGCATTCGTTTCGATGTTGAACCGGATGTTCCTGAAGCATTGATCGAAGCGCTGAAAAAGCATGGTCATCAGATGGTTGCAGCGGAAAACAAGCTGTCTTTTGGCCGGGCTGAAATGATTTTAAGAATGGAAAATGGTGTCTACATCGGCGCCTGCGAATCGCGTACCGATGGCAGTGTCGCCAGTTACTAAGAAAGAAAGACTATAAGAGTCTTTTTTCAAAATAATCAATCTTTGATAAAGGATGTGAAACGATGAAAGAAATATTTAAAGCCGGCAGAATTTACACTGAACAGCAGACAATGGATGATGCTTATTTGGTTGTTGAAGACGGCCGGATCAGTGAGCTGCTTGATGATTATACTGGCATGCTGCCAGTGCATGATAACACGGATAAAATTATCATTCCGGGGATCATCGATATTCATTCCCATGGCTGCATGGGCTATTCCGCAACGTGTAAAGACATGGATGAGGTATATGGGTTTACCAAGCCATTGCCGCAACTGGTGTCACCGGCGTTTTCGCAACCACTCAGGAATTTGACAGTATGGCTGAGGTTGCCGATGTAATTGATTCCGGTATTGTCAAGGGATCGCGCATTCTTGGCATACAGGCTGAGGGGCCTTTCCGTCATCCTAAATATATGGGTGCCAGCAAAGGCTTTGACTGGCCTAAGCCAAGTGTTGATTATGCGAAACAAATGAATGAAGCTGCCAAAGGCCATCTGAAATATATGTCAGTATCGACAGATCTTGAGGGAATTGAAGCCGTTATGCAGTATTTACTGAGTCAAAACATTCGCATTGCTGCCGGGCATACCGATGCTGATTATGAAGAAATGAAAAAAGGCTTTAAAATGGGCGCTACCAGCATTTCCCATTTCGGTAATGCGATGCGGCCGATTCATCAGCGCAGCGGCGGTGCCATAACCGCTTGCTTATTAGATGAAGATATCATTCTGGAAATCATCTGTGATCATGTGCATCTGGCTCCGGAAATCATCGATTTATATTTCAGAGTCAAAGACAGTGAGCATTTTATTCTGATTTCTGATTCATCAGAGCTTGCCTGTATGCCGGCGGGCCGATATTATGCAAGAGGCAAAGAACGCATCGTAACCGAAGCGGGACACATTGTGCTTGATGATGGTACGATCAGCGGCAGCGGACAATATGTTTTATATGACATGCGCAATCTGATCTTTAAACACCAGATACCTGCCGATAAAGTGATTAAAATGCTTCGCTGCAGCCAGCCAAATATTTCATTTAGAAGAAAAGAAAGGCAGTATCGCGATCGGCAAGGACGCTGATTTTGTCATTCTCGATCAGGATTGGCATGTTGTTCAAACATATGTCGAGGGAATAAAACAGTATGATTGTCAAATCCATACACAGCTGATCAATCCAGCCATGAAGAATCTGCTGGCTGTTTAAAAACCTAAAAATTAATCAAATTTAGGGTTGACAATTCTGAAAGCGCATACTATTATAGACAATGTAAATAGGTTAGTTACTCTTTGAGGCTTGTCCTAGAACACAAATATTTTTTGTGTTGCTGGCGGCATCGAAGAGTTTTTTTATAGGCGGGTGAAACTATGAGAGTGATTAAAAATATTCATAACAATATATCTTTATGCCTTGATTCTAAGGGAAATGAAGTAATCGCATTTGGTAAAGGGATCGGTTTTAGAAAGCCGCCTTACGATATCCCTGTTTCGCAGATTGAACGTACTTTCTATAATGCGAATCCCATTCTTGTCGATACTTTATCACAGATTCCGGAAGCAATTATTCAAGTCAGCACCGATATTATTGACTACGCAAATCAATTGCTGAACGGTAAATTTAACGATAATCTGATATTTACACTGGCAGATCACATTATGTTCAGTATGAAGCGTCAGAAAGAGCATATCAATATCAATCTGCCGCTGGCCCATGAGGTCAAGCATATGTATCCAACGGAAATCAAAATCGGTGAATATGCGTTAAAAATTATAAAAGAAAAACTAAATGTCGAGCTGCCGAAACAGGAAGCCGCCATCATCACCCTGCATGTGATTGATTATGGTTTGGTTGATAATCAGCTGACCAACAGCAACAGTCAAAGCAGAATCGATCAATGCGCGGAAATCGTAGAAGAATGTATGAATTTAAAAATCGATAAGGAAGGGTTTAATTATTCAAGATTTGTTTCACATATGTATTATTTATTAGATCGTGTCGCAAATAACAAAGAAATTAAAACACAGAATCAAAAAATGTTTGATCAATTGATTCTTGAATATCCCCAAACTTATGAATGTGCAATAAGAATATGTAAAGCATTGGAAATTAAACTTAATGATGAAGAATTGCTGTATTTAATTCTGCATGTAAATCGTTTAAGCAGCAGAGAAGAAACCCTTTAAGTTTTACGAACCATTGGCGCCGATGAATTCGAAAAAAATAGATAGCTGTAAGGAGGAAACACAAAGTGGCTAAAAAGAATTATGATGAATTATCTGAAAAGATTCTGATCGAAGTAGGCGGCAGGGAGAATATTGCCCGTGCTTATCACTGTATGACGCGTTTGCGTTTAGATGTAAAGGATAAAGGCTTAGTTAATACAGAAGCGTTGGAAAAGCTAAGCGGTATTGCCGGCTGTCAGTGGAATGGCAGTCAGCTGCAGATTATTGTCGGTCAGGAGGTCGATGATTTGTATGTGAATTTCTGTAAGACTGCCGGTATTGACGCGGAAAGAAAGATCGAAGAGAATTTAGACAAAGAAAAGAAGAAATTCAGCATCGGTTTAATCTTTCAAACATTATCCGCGATTTTATTACCGGTCATTCCTGCTTTAGCCGGCGCTGGTATGATCAAGGGTCTGTCAACGATTTTAACTTCTTATTTAGGCGTTGATGCTGGCTCAACATTTATTACAGTAATGAATATGGCGGGCGATTGTGCCTTTTATTTCTTACCGTTCTTAGTTGCCTGGTCAGCGTCTAAACGTTTGAAACCAATACGCCGTTAGCGATATCGCTGGCCGGTGTACTCTTGTACCCAACGATGACAGCCGGTAATACTGCCGGTGCGGAAGCAATGAGCTTGTTGGGTCTGCCGATTCCATTCCCAAGATATTTTGGCAGTACGATTCCTATTATCTTAACGGTGTGGGTGTTAAGCTATGTATATAAGTATATCAATAAATTTATGCCTAAAGTCTGCGCATCGTATTTACACCGACACTTGTCTTATTGATTATGACGCCATTGACATTAACCGCTATCGGTCCGCTGGCTATGTATATTTCAACACTGCTGGTTGGTCTATTCAATTTCCTATATGGCTTATCACCGATTATCGCAGGAACCATTATCGGCGGCACACGATTGTTTGTCGTTATGACCGGAATGCATTTATCGTTAAGCACAATTTGCTTAGGCAATCTTGCAGAGCTTGGCTATGACTGGCTGCTGCCGATGCATACGATGGGAACCCTTGCTTTATTTGGTGCTTGTATGGGTGTCTGGGTAAAAGCTAAAAATACAGAAAACAAACAGATCGGTGCTTCCACAGCGATTTCATCCTTTATCGGAATTACTGAGCCTGGTATTTATGGGGTTTTCCTGAAATTTAAAAATGCGATGCTGGCAACAATTGTCGGCGGTGCTGTCGGTGGTGCTATTGTCGGTATGTTTGGCGGCCGTGCCTGGCATTCGTTAATTCATGCATTCTGTCAACACCGGTATTTATGACTGAAAACTTCTGGTGTGTAGCGCTTGGTATGTTTGTCTCAGCGGCCATTGCCTTCTCCATGGTTATGGTTCTGGGCGTTAATGACGATAAATAAAACTTGATGATTGCGGGAAGGAGAGAGCTATGAGTTTGTTAGGTTTATTTAGTAAAAAAGAAAAACTGCCTGAAGTATCCAATCAAAATCTAGTTGCGGTCGTGAAGGGAGAAATGATTGCGCCGGATCAGATTGAGGATAAAGTCTTCGCGAATGAAACTTTAGGCAAAACAATTGGTTTTATTCCAAGTTCAAATGAATTTGTATCACCCTGCAACGGTACCTTAGAGGTAATGTTTCCAACCGGTCATGCTTTTGCGATCCGGATGCAGGACGGCACGGGTGTACTGGTGCATATCGGTATCAATACCGTTGATTTGCAGGGCCGCGGCTTTAAAGTATTTGCTAAACAAGGAGCCAAAGTACAAGCGGGGCAAAAAATCGTTGAAGCCGATTCAGCCGCTATTCAAGCCGCTGGCTATTCAATGACCACGATGCTGATCATTACTGAACCAACCAAAGATGAATATGTATTTTCATCATTCGGTCTTAAAGAAAAAGCTGAAATCATTTTATAAAAGGAGGAGTTAAATGTATACCAATCAAAGTGAATTAAAATTTCCTCAGGGCTTCCTGTGGGGCGGCGCTACGGCCGCAAATCAATGTGAAGGAGCATGGGATATCGACGGCAAGGGAATGACGATTCAGGACTGTCTGGAATTCAGAGCCGGCAATATTTCCAATATGACTAAACAGTTTGCTTTTACTTCTGAGGATTTAAACAAAGCGCAGAGCGCGAATACAATCAATTATCCTAAACGCAGAGGCATTGATTTTTATCATCATTATAAAGAAGATATCGCTTTATTCGCGGAAATGGGTTTTAAGGTTTATCGTATGTCGATCTGCTGGTCAAGAATCTTCACTGCCCTGAAGATGAAACACCAAATGAAAAGGGTATTGAATTTTATGTTAATGTTTTAAAAGAATGTAAAAAGTATAACATTGAACCTTTGGTGACCTTATCACATTATGATGTTCCTGTCGCTTTGATCAAGAAATACCGCGGCTGGTACGGCAGAGAATGTGTCAATTTATTCGTTAAATACGCGAAGGTATGCTTTGAACATTTCGGTCCCTATGTCAAATATTGGTTAACCTTTAATGAGGTTGATGCGATGCTGCGTCATCCGGTAACCAGCGGCGGTCTGATTGAGGATCAGTTTGAAGATGTGCCGTTTGAACAGGCGATGTATCAGGCAATGCATCACCAAATGATTGCCAGCGCATTAGCGGTTAAAACCGGTCATGAATTATACCTGATGCGCAAATCGGCTGTATGATGACCAAGCTGTGTTTTTATCCTTATACGTGCAAACCGGAGGATAATCTGGCGACTCAGCAGCGAATGAGAAGTATTTACCGATATGTAGACATTCAGGTATTCGGTGAATATCCGATCTATCTGAAGAAAGAAATCAGCAATAAGGGATATTCGGTTAAATTTGAAAAAAATGATGAACAAATATTAAAAGAAGGAATTGTAGATTTTGTCAGCTTTTCTTACTACATGACCTCCTGCTGGGCCGCGGATACAAATGGCTTGGAGCTCTCGCCGGGCAACACGTAACGGTGTTAAAAATCCATATCTGCCAAGCAGTGAATGGGGCTGGCAGACAGATGCTTCCGGCTTGCGCTATTCTTTGGTGGAATTATATGACCGTTTCAGAAAACCGCTTTTCATTGTTGAAAATGGGTTAGGCGCCAGAGATACGGTTAGCGAAGATGGTCATATCCATGATCCTTACCGTAAAGCATATCTAAAGGAACATGTCTGCGCGATGAGTGACGCGATTAATCTAGATGGCGTTGACTTGATGGGCTACACATGGTGGGGCTGCATCGATCTGTTATCGGAATCGACAAGAGAAATGTCAAAGCGTTATGGCTTTATCTATGTTGACTTGGATGATTATGGCAGCGGTACCGGCAAGCGGATCAAGAAGGATAGTTTTGATTACTACAAGCAGGTCATCGCATCCAATGGAACGATGCTTGAATGATGAAAATATTTGTCAGTGATCTGGACGGTACGCTGATTGATCAGTCACTGCAAAATAATGATGCAGTGAAAGCCTGTGTGCAGCAGATCCTGCATTCAAAAAATGAGTTAGTTATTGCTACCGGCCGTTCACTGCATGGTATAAAGGTTTTGAATTTTTATGACGCGCCGATTTATTTCATCATCATGAACGGCGCGATACTTTTAGACCGCAATAAAGCGGTGCTTTATAAAAAGGGGATTGATGAACAGGTGGTTAGTGCTGCTTATCGCCGATATCCAAATGATAATGTAGAATATATCATGCAGGATAAAACATTTATGGCCATCTCAAAAGAAGCTTATCTGATGAATTATGGCAAATGGGATGTCTGGCAAAAGAAAATGAGCGGCAATGATGAACAGTTTCAATTCATGTTATCACACTATGTCTTTGATGCGGATATCAGCCAAATTAAAGATCAAGTGGTGAAAATAAATATTTTGGAGATGGATGCAAAAAATATAAAGAGAAAGAAGCTTTTTTCAAAACCTTTGATGAGGTCGTTAACAACCCTTTTGATACTCATGTTATAGAACTGACCGCAGCCGGTGTCACAAAGCAAAGCGCGATGGATAAGCTGCTTCAGCTTACCGGTTGGCATAAGGATAACATCTATGTCTTTGGTGATGGCGATAATGATGCGATGCTGTTAGCGGCCTATGATCATTCCTATGCCGTTGACAATGCGTCTGAAAAAGCAAAAAACAGTGCTAAATATATTATTGGCAGCTGTAAAGATAATTCTGTAATCAATCAGATTGCTCAAATTATGACCTTGTAATTTTCTTTTCTTTGGCTGCGTGCAGCTTAATGATTAAGTCTTGACAAAACCTTCAAAGATGGTAAACTTATAGTAAATCCTATGAATAAGCGTGTTTTAGAAGTCATGCGAAGAGAGAAGGCGGTTGGTGTAAGCCTTTGTTGAGTTCTGAAACTGGACACTTTGGAGGAGCTGTTCTGATAAGGTTCAGCCGTTCATTCCGCGTTAGGGAACAAGTTGCAGCATCCGTGCTGAACTAAGGTGGTACCGCGCTTATGCGTCCTTAGATGAGGGCGCTTTTTATTTACCAAAAAGGAGAAATAGTATGAGTAATTATCAAATGCCAAGAGGCACTCAGGATATCCTGCCGGCAATGTCATCGAAATGGCACAAGCTGGAAGACTTACTACGTCAGTTCTGTTATGTCTATGATTACAGCGAAATCCGCACACCGATCTTTGAACACACAGAAGTATTTAAACGCGGCAATGATTCATCAGATATGGTGAACAAGGAAATGTATACATTTATGGATAACGGCGGCCGTTCATTAACTCTGCGGCCTGAGGGAACCGCCGGGGTTGCCCGCAGCTTTGTAGAGAATAAGCTGTTTGGCAGTGCTGATTTACCGGTTAAAATGTATTACATGGGACCGCAGTTTCGTTATGAACGTCCGCAGAAGGGAAGACAGCGCATCTTTAATCAGTTTGGTGTTGAGGTAATCGGCGCTAAAAATCCGCTGCTTGATGTCGAAGCCATCTCTTTAGGCTGGTCAATCCTGTCTGCCTTAGGCTTGTCGGATTTGAAAGTCTTATTAAATACATTGGGTGATGATGAATCACGGGATGCCTACCGCACAGCTTTAAAGGAACACTTTAAAAAAGATATTTCTTCCATGTGTTCTGACTGTCAGCGCCGTTATGAACAGAATCCGTTAAGAATTCTGGATTGCAAGGTTGATGCTGAGGCTGAAATTATGAAAACGGTGCCCAAGATTCACGACTATCTGACCCCTGAATCCAAGGCGTATTTTGATGCTGTATGCGCTGGCTTAGATGCGCTGGAAATTCCCTATGTAATTGATGATCGCTTAGTGCGCGGCTTGGATTATTATACCCACACCGTCTTTGAGGTTGTTTCAGTGAATGAACAGATGGGTTCACAAAGCACTGTCTTAGCCGGCGGCCGTTATGATGGTCTGGTAGAATATTTTGGCGGTCCGCAGGGCATGTCCGGCATTGGCTGGGCAATGGGCATGGAACGTATCCTGATCGCCCTTGAAGCTGAAGGTATCGATATGAGTGATCCTGAGGAATTAGATGCCTATGTGCTGTGCCTTGATGAAAGTGCTGCCTTAGAAGCCTTTAAGATCACGACTGAATTAAGAGCAGCCGGCTATCGCTCAGATATGGATTATCTGAACCGTTCCTTTAAGGCTCAATTTAAAACGGTAGACCGCAGGAAGGCAAAAGCTGCTATATTGATCGGTGAAACCGAAGTTAAAAATCAAAGTGTTACGATTAAACGCATTGATGATCAAACACAGGTCAGCGTGCCGATGAGTGATCTCATTGATACCATGGATTCTATGTTTGCCATGAAAGATGAACATGAACATACTTGCACATGTGGTGAAGGTAATTGCACATGCGGCAATCATGAATAGGAGGATCAGTAAATGAAACGTACACATAGCTGCGGTGAATTAAGCATGCTTGAAGCAGGACAAAATGTCACCCTGATTGGCTGGGTAGCCAAACGAAGAAATTTTGGATCATTAGTTTTTATCGATTTAAGAGATCGTACCGGCATTACACAATGTGTTTTTGATGAAACGATTTCTGATCAGATTACGTCTGTCCGCAATGAATATATCTTAGAAGTAAGCGGCAAAGTCTGCGAACGTAAGGATAAGAATCCTAAAATGGCGACGGGTGATATTGAAATTATCGTAGAAAAAGTAACCATTATCAACAGTGCTGAAACAACACCATTATTGATTGCGGATGAAACCGACGCTTTAGAGGATACGCGCTTAAAATACCGTTATCTTGATTTAAGAAGACCGGTGATGCAGAAGAAGCTCATTGAACGGGCACAGATTACCCGTGTGATGCGCCGGGTGCTTGACGATCAGGGCTTCATTGAAATTGAAACGCCGATTCTTGGCAAATCTACTCCGGAAGGGGCGCGTGATTATCTGGTTCCTTCACGTATTCATCCCGGACAGTTCTATGCGCTGCCGCAGTCTCCGCAATTGTTTAAGCAATTGCTGATGGTTTCCGGCTTTGAACGTTATTACCAAGTAGCACGCTGTTTCCGTGATGAGGATTTGCGCGCTGACCGTCAGCTGGATTTCACACAGTTTGATATTGAAACCAGCTTTATGAGCGAAGATGAAATCATTGATATGACAGAAAACATGCTGAAGGCAGTGATGAAGGAAGTTAAGGGCATCGATGTTAAAACGCCATTCCTGCGCATGACATGGCATGATGCGATGAATAAATACGGCAGTGACAAGCCGGATAACCGTTTTGGTTATGAGCTGCATGATCTCTCTGATCTGTTTGTTAACTGTGAGTTTAAGGTGTTCAAGGATTGTCTTGCCAATAAGGGTGTTATTAAAGCTATCTGTGTCGATCATCAAAGTCATATGACGCGTAAGGATATAGATCATGCTACTGATTTTGCTAAGAAGTATGGCGCTAAAGGACTTGTCGTATTAAAGGTGCTCAATGGCACGGTAGAAGGCAGTGCTGCCAAATTCTTTAATGAGGATGAAAAAGCGGCAATGATCAAAGCGATGAATGCTCAGGAAGAAGACGTAATCTTTATTGTCTCTGACAAATGGAAGACAGCTTGTGATGTATTGGGGGCTTTGCGCGGTTACTTTGCGAAAGAGAAAAACCTGCTTGATGTGAATACATTCAGCTTTTTATGGGTTACTGATTTCCCATTGCTTGAATATAACGAAGAAGACGGCCGCTATTATGCGATGCATCATCCATTTACGATGCCAAAAACTGAAGATCTGCCGCTTTTGGACACTGATCCGGGTGCGGTCAAAGCTGCCGCTTATGATATTGTCTTAAATGGTTATGAGCTTGGCGGCGGTTCACTGCGTATCTATGATCAGAAGCTTCAGGAGAAGATGTTTGAAGTTTTGGGCTTTACTGAAGAAAAAATCCGTTCAAGCTTTGGCTGGTTTGTCGATGCCTTCAAATACGGAACACCTCCGCATGGCGGTTTGGCGCTTGGCTTAGACCGTGTTGCGATGATTTTAACTGGTTCAGATTCTATCCGTGACGTTATCGCATTCCCTAAAAACGCCAATGCCCGCTGTCCGATGTGTGAAGCGCCTGACAGTGTTGATCCGGCACAGCTTGAGGAATTACATATCCGTATCAATCAAGAATAAAATCCGCATAAGCGGATTTTTGAAAGGAGCATTTATGAAGGAAAACAAATATGATGATGAACAATTTTTTAAGAAATACAGTGCGATGGACCGCTCTTTAAAAGGACTTCAAGGGGCTGGTGAATGGTCGACACTGGAAAAACTTCTGCCTGATTTTGAACATAAACGCGTGCTTGACTTAGGCTGCGGCTATGGCTGGCACTGCATCTATGCGGCTCAGCACCATGCAGATCAGGTAATCGGCATCGATCTCTCTGAAAAATGCTGGCCGTAGCCAGAAGCAAGACAACCTATGAGCAGGTCAGCTATCAACGTGAATCAATGGAAGATTTCGAGTTTGCAGATGCATCCTTTGATATTGTTTTAAGCTCACTGGCTTTTCACTATGTCAAGGATTTTGACGCATTAGCAGCCAAAATCAGCCGTGTTTTAAGCAAAGACGGTATTCTGGTATTCTCTTGTGAGCATCCGCTTTTTACCGCTGAAGGAAAACAAGACTGGTATTATGATGAAGCTGGCAGCATTTTGCATTTTCCGGTTGATAATTATTTTATTGAAGGGGAACGCAAGGCAATCTTCTTAGGTGAAGAAGTCACGAAATATCATAAAACAGTCACGACCTATCTGAATACATTGCTGAATCACGGCTTTGAGCTTTTAAATATCGTAGAGCCAAAGCCCAGCGATGAGATGCTTGAAAATGTCGCTGGTATGAGAGATGAACTGCGGCGGCCAATGATGCTGATCGTTAAAGCCAGAAAAAATAAGATATAGCGCTTGCTATATCTTTTTCTTATCTTCACTCAGCAGATTTTCCATATGCGATAAAAAGCAGCGGGCAGGCGGTGCCAGTGTATCCCGGCTTTTATAAGTAACGACGATCTGAGTATAAAAGCTGTCTTCGGCGATGGGTACTGCGGCTAGGTTGTCGCTCGCAAACATCGGCAGTAAGGAAGCCGGTACAAGGCCTACTCCCATCCCGGCTTTTGCCCAGCAGTAGGTCGTTCTCGCATCATCATTCAAACAGGCCAGCTGTAATTCGCAGCCGGCATCCGCAAAAGCTGTTCTGACTAGCTTTTCAAAGCGGCGGTAAATGATTAATGGGTACTTGCTTAATTCATGAATGGTAATTGACTCCTGCTCGCAAAGCGGCTGTGTAGAAACTGCAAGCATCGCTTCACTTTGCAGATGCAGCTTAACGACATCCTCTTTAAAGGGCGTTCTGACGATCGCCAGATCAAGCAGCCCTTTTTTTAGTTCCTCCAGCAATTCAAAGTATTGCCCTCAAACAGCTGAAAAGTTATCAGCGGGTATTGTTGATGAAATTGATCCAGCTGCTGATTCAACAAGACGGATACCGCTGATGAAATCACACCGATTCGCAGGGTGCCGTTGACATGATTGCCGACTCGCTGCAGCTCAGCGGCAGCCAGCCGGCTGAGCTCAAGGATTTGCAGCGCCCGCTTATAAAGCTGAAGCCCCGCCTCGGTGCAGACACACTGACGTGAACCGCGCTGAATCAAGGTGACATTTAATTCTTTCTCAAGATTGCTGAGCTGGTATGATAAAGGCGGCTGTGAACAATGCAGCCGTTTAGCGGCAGCCGATAAGGTGCCTTCTTCAACAATGGCGGTAAAGACTTCAAGCTGATGCAGATCCATAGTTCCTCCTATATGTTTTTTGAATAGTATATATATAAATTAAATAATATTCATATATTATCAGATATGCTACTATGATAACTGGAAGAAGATAAAAAAGCAAGGGAGAGAAGTTATGAAAAAGCTGTTTGTCTATTTAAAAAAATACCAGAAAGAATTAGTATTAGGCCCTTTGTTTAAGCTGATCGAAGCAATATTTGAACTGATTGTGCCGTTGATCATGGCTGCTATCATTGATCAGGGAATCATCGGTCATGATCTGCCTTGATTCTTCATTATGGCTTGCTGCTGGTGCTGCTGGCTGTTGTCGGCCTAGCCAGCTCATTGATCTGTCAGTATTTTGCGGCATTGGCCTCACAGGGCTTTGGCACTGATCTTCGTAATGCCATGTTTGCCCACATCCAGTCGCTTTCTTATTTTGAAGTGGATCAAATTGGTACACCATCCTTGATCACACGCTGCAACAATGATATCAATCAGCTTCAGTTAGCAGTTGCGATGATGATACGTCTGGCACTGCGGGCACCTTTTTTAGTTCTCGGCAGTTGTATCATGGCAATGCGCATTGACCGGCAGCTGGCTTTAGTCTTTCTAATTGCGGCACCGATGATTGCCCTTGTTCTTTATCTGATCATGAGCCGCTCTGTCCCATACTATCGCTCCATTCAAAGCAAACTGGACAGACTTTCTTTGCTGACCCGCGAGAATCTTGATGGAATCAGGGTAATTCGGGCAACTTCAAACCAAGAACATGAGAAGCAACGGTTCACCCTGGCAGTTAAAGATCTCTTTGATACTTCAATTAAGGCCGGTAAAATTCAGTCTAATTTGAATCCGCTGACTTATTTGATCGTGAATTTTTCGATTTTGGCGATTATCTATTATGGCTCACACCGCGTCTACGGCGGATCGCTGACGCAAGGCGAAATTATCGCATTTGTCAGTTATATGACACAGATGCTTCTGGCTTTGAATGTGGTCGCTAATTTAGTTGTGATTTTCACAAAAGCAGCAGCCAGTGCCCATCGAGTCAGTGAAGTGCTGACCTTAAGTTCCTCAATTCAATTTAACGGTCATGAGCCTTTGACAAAGGATTGTGAAACAGCTGTGATGATGAAACACGTTTCCTTCCATTATCCAAACAGTGAGGAGAATATTTTAGAGGATATCAGTTTTATGCTGAAACCTGGTGAGGTATTAGGTATTATCGGCGGAACAGGTGCCGGTAAATCCACATTGACTCATTTGATCAATCGTTTCTATGACATCAGTGAGGGCGAACTCACCCTTTACGGCAAGAATCCCAAAAGCACTTCAGAAGATGAGCTTCGCTCTTTAATAGGTTTGGTGCCGCAGAAGAATATTTTGTTTACCGGTACGATCCGTGAAAACATCCGCTGGGGAAAACCCGATGCTGATGATGAAGAAATATGGGAAGCATTGCGTGATGCTCAGGCAGCTGATTTTGTGATGCAGCAAAAGCCGGCTTGGATACGATGGTTAATCAGGGCGGCCGTAATTTCTCCGGCGGTCAGCGCCAGCGGCTTGCAATCGCCCGCGCATTAGTTAAAAAGCCGGCGCTGCTGATTCTTGACGACAGTTCATCAGCTCTCGATTACGCAACCGATGCCAAGCTTCAAAAGGCCCTAACGCTAAAGGGCAGGGAACGCTCATTGATTATCATTTCTCAGCGGGCAAATTCACTTCGTCATGCTGATCAGATTCTGGTGCTTGATGACGGTAAAATGGCTGGCTTGGGTACCATGAGGAGCTGTTGAAAAGTTCACCGGTCTATGTAGAGATCTGTGCTTCACAGTTGAGTGAGAAGGAGATGAACAATTTATGAAAATTATGAAACGGCTGATGCTCTATCTGCTTCCATACAGGCATTATCTGCTGCTGGCAATCCTTTCGGCGATTTTAAGTGTGACAGCATCGCTTTATGCGCCGATCATTATCGGTCATGCGATTGACTGTATCATAGCGATGGGCAATGTGGATTTCAGCCTAATGTCACACTATTTAGCGCGGCTTGCCTTTGTCTTGATTATTTCTGCCTTTTTTCAAAAAACGATGATGCTGGCTGCCAATCAAATGACATATGGCAGCATCCGTGACTTACGGCAGGCGGCATTTCAAAAATTTTCACGGCTGCCGCTTAAAACGATTGATAATCATTCACGCGGTGATTTAATTGCCCGTATTATCGCTGATATCGATATCATTTCCGATGGCTTGCTGCAGACCTTTTCACAGCTTTTTACCGGCCTTGTAACCATTGCTGCTACCTTGCTTTTTATGGCTTCAATCAATGGACTCATCATGCTTTTAGTTGTTGTATTAACGCCGTTATCCTTATGGCTGACAAGCTTTATCGCCAAAAGGAATTATCACTACTTTCAGTCACAGTCACGGCTGCGCGGAGAGTTAAGCGCGAATATTGAGGAAATGGTTGGCTCAATGAAGTTGTCAAAGCATTTCATCATGAAGCCGCCGCCCAAAAGCAGTTTGAGGAAATGAATCAGCGGTTATATGACAGCGGTGTTAAAAGTCAGTTTTATTCTTCGATAGCCAATCCTGCCACTCGTTTCATTAATGCCTTGATTTATGCGTGTGTGGGTATTAGCGGTGCCATTCTTGTTTTTAACGGAATGCTGACGACCGGCCAGCTTTCTAGTTTTTTGGCCTATGCCAATCAATACAGCAAACCCTTTAATGAGATTACCGGTGTTGTGAGCGAGCTGCAGAATGCCTTTGCTTCTGCCGCCAGAGTTTTTGAATTGCTGGACAGTGAGGAAGAAATCGCTGACAGCAGTGAAATCCTGCCTTTGAGCACGGGACACGTACAGCTTGATAAGCTGAAATTCTCTTATACCAATCAGCCCTTTATTGACGGTTTCAGCATCGACGTAAAAAGCGGGCAGCATATTGCATTAGTTGGCCCTACTGGCTGCGGCAAAACAACCTTAATCAACCTGCTGATGCGTTTTTATGAATTAGAAGGCGGCGCTATAAAAATCGACGGCATCGACATCCGCACCATCAGCAAAAAAGCCTGCGTTCACAAGTAGGGATGGTACTTCAGGATACTTGGCTGTTTTCCGGTACGATCCGTGAAAATATTGCTTACGGCAAATCCAATGCTTCCGATGAAGAAATCATTGCTGCTGCCAAAGCGGCCTATGCCCACAGCTTTATCAAAAGACTTCCGCAGGGCTATGATACCCAAGTGAGTGAAGGGGATAATTTGTCAGCCGGACAGAAACAGCTTCTATGCATTGCCCGCATCATGCTGATGCAGCCATCCATTTTAATTTTAGATGAAGCTACAAGCAACATCGATACCCGAACCGAGGTCAAGATACAGCGTGCCTTTAATAAAATCATGGAAGGGAAGACCAGCTTTGTGGTCGCTCACCGCCTTTCTACCATCAAAGAAGCAGACTGCATTTTAGTGATGAAGGATGGCCGGGTGATTGAAAAGGGAATCATGAGACATTATTGAATCAGCAGGGTTTCTATGCCTCCTTATATGCTTCACAATTCGTCCAATCATAATTAAAGATGCTTTTCTATGCCATAACGTTTGAACAATTGCTTTTTTTGTCCTACAATAGATACAGAAACAGGGGTGAAGCAATGACCTTAAACGATATTGTCCGGCTCAATATAATTACAGTATTAAAATCGCGGGGTTATTATAAAAATAAACGCCTGACCTTGCCTATGGATATGAAATATCTCTATTCTACCTTATCATCAATTATTAAAGGCAGCGGCGGGATGACGCTGAACACCTTGGAAACGGTGGCACACGCATTGGATGTTGAAGTAGCGGAATTGATCCGCTGGGAATAAAAGGAGAATGCTTATGTGTAAAGAATGTTATGTTGCAGATAGCCGGTGTACACCGCTATTAAAGCCATTAGAATGTTTAAAAAATCATACCCAATACATTTGTTCCGCCTGCGGCCGCTGCATCTGTATTGAAGCGGATCTTAAACGCTCTTTACAGCGCTGGAATTTTCCTTTCAAGACATTGGAAATTGCGAGGATGTATCTGCGGGCGGCAGATATCACTGCTAAGAAAGCCTGTGGAATCTATCAAATAGAAAACAGCAAGGGAGGATCTATTTATAAAATATTTACCGGAGCTGATGAGTTGCAGCTATATCTGAAAAAACATAAAGATAAAAGCTGTCCTGCGATGGCGCCTGTTTATACGGCAGGGCAATTCGTCACCTATCCAAACACACAGGTACGCCGCCTGAGCGATGAAGAAATTGAAAGGTATCTGTCAGAACGCTGACAGTTTTTCTTTTCAGATAAAATAAAAGGCAGGCATCGCTGCCTGCCACCAAAAGGTGAGACCTTTTCCCTGTATATACAGGTGGGCATCCTGTGTAAGTTTTTAGGATTCCTGCACTCGTGCAGGCATTCACACCAAAATACAACGTCCGGATTCCCTTATCTCAACTTGTAGGAAAAATTTTATACCTTTTGGATAATCTTATTATATCTTAAAAAAATCTAATGTATACTCTTGACTTTTAGGAAATGTTTAGAAATTTTATTTCGTCATACTTTCTCGCCTCTAAACAAGCATAAGGCAAAGGCAGAAAATCGTTTTCTCAACATGCTTCTTATTTTATGTTATAATAAAGCAGAAGCCATGAGGTGAATAAATAATGGATGGAATTTCTTTTAATTAATAAAGCGGCAGGCATGACAAGCATGATGTTGTGTTTAAATTACGAAAGCTGCTGAACACTAAAAAAATCGGTCATACCGGGACGCTTGATCCGGATGCGACAGGCGTTTTGGTCATTTTAGTCGGCAGAGCCTGCAAGATTTTGCCGTTTTTGGAAAATACCGATAAAGAATATATCGCTCAGCTTTTGCTGGGTCAGACAACAGATACTGAAGATATGTGGGGCAATGTGCTTGCCACAAGTGAAATCAAACCGATTGAGGATTTTGAAGGCTTATTGAAAAGCTTTGAGGGCAGACAGAAACAGCTGCCGCCAATGATTTCATCAATTAAGGTGAATGGGAAGAAGCTTTATGAATATGCCCGCAGCGGCGAGACGGTAGAACGGCCGCTCAGAGATATTGAAATCTATGAAACCCAAGTCCTGGACGCCAAAGAACTGCGTTTTCGGGTAGCTTGTTCAAGCGGTACTTACATACGTTCCTGTGCCGTGATTTGGCTGAGAAAGCGGAAATCTTGGCTGCATGAGCTCATTAGTGCGCAGTAAGGCCGGCCATTTTACCTTGGCTCAATGTGTCAGCCTTGAGGATGTCGCTGAAGGCAATTACAAACTGCTGCCGATGCTTGAAGCCTTAAAGCATCTGCCGCTGATTACGCCGGCAAATGAAACCGATATACGAAATGGCAAACGGGTGCAATTAAACTGCAATGAAGCGCAGGTCGTGATGATCAGCAAGGATGAAGTGCTGGCCGTCTATGAACGTGAAAAAGAGAATATCTATCGCTGTGTGCGGGGATTATGGTAAGGAGAGAGTTATGGAAGTAATAAAAATGGGTATCGGTTCGATTCAATCATCGCCGGTACCGTTATCAGCTTGTATTGGATATTTCGACGGTCTGCATTTAGGCCATCAGCAGCTGGTAGCCAACGCGATCGCAGCTGCTAAGGATCATCACTGCCAAAGCGCGCTGATTACCTTTGATCCTGATCCTTGGGCGGTATTAAAAGATCTTCAGGATATTGATCATTTGACGACAATGGCAGAACGTGTTGAATTAGGCGCCGAGCTGGGAATTGAAAAATGGATCATTTTAGAATTTACAAAAGAGTTGGCCGCATTAACGCCTGAAGCTTTTTTAAATCAGATTTTGATTCCGCTGAATCTGCATACATTAGTCTGCGGCTTTGATTATCATTATGGCTGCCGCGGGCAGGGAAATGTCGATACGCTGAAAAAGCAGAATGTCTTTGATGTCAAGGTGGTTGAGGAGGTTGATTATGCGGGGAGAAGATCAGTTCCACAAGGATTGAAAAAGCAATCAGTGAGGGAGACATGGTTTTGAGTGAAAAGCTTTTGGGCCGTCCTTACCGCTTACATGGCAGCGTTGTGCGCGGCAATCATGTCGGCACCAATGTACTGGGTTTTCCAACTGCCAATCTGGCGCTCAGCGATCATTATGTGATTCCAAAGCGCGGTGTTTATGTTGGCGCCTGCTGCTGTAACGGTGTATTGATAAAGGCCATGATCAATATAGGCCATAACCCAACATGCAATCATCGTGATGAGCTCAGCGTCGAAGCACATCTGATCGATTTCAATCAGGATCTATACGGTCAGACGATCACCCTGTATTTTTATGAAAAGCTTCGTGATGAAGTCAAGTTCGCCAGCGCTGATGAGCTGATCGCTCAGTTAAACGCTGACCGGCTCAATACAAAGAATTATCAAAGAAAAGAGGGAATGGCATGCGTTTAAGTATCTTTGATACCATTGATTCCACGCTGGCTCTGCTTGATGAGCGAATGATCTGTATCATGAATTGGAGCAGCAGCTGAAAACGGATCTTTATGCTATTTTTGAAGCAGACGCGGAAATGATTGTCGATATCTTTCACGAGTTAAGACGCGCGAGAGTCTGCGTGAAAAATCATCCGTAATCGTTTCTATATCAATTATGACAACAGTGAGGATATCCTCGACAATCTTTCAGATTTGATTGGTGTCAGCATCGAATGCCGCTTTATTGAAGAAGAATATAAGGTACTAAAACGTCTGCGTGAATATTTCATCGTTCCTGATGAAGCGAGCGGTTATTTCTATAATAAGAATCACCCGGAGTTGTTTTTAGATAGCGCTTCAAGGCAGCCGCAGGTTCAGAAAAACGGTTTTTCAATTTATAGGATCGATGGCTTTATCATGCATGATGGCATGAAAATAAACTTTGAACTGCAGATCAAGGCACTGGTTCATGCGTTTTGGGGAGATATTGAACATAAGCTCGTTTATAAGAATACAAATTATTATGTCTATGATAGTTTTATGGTTGATATTCTTTCTTCAATTAAAGCTAATCTGACGATCATTGACCGCCAGCTCAGCATTATCTATAATCAGATGCAGAATTCCAGCATGAGTGATGTTTCAATCAGTGAGAAAAGCTTTGAGAAAATCGTTACAAAGGCAATCAATGATCTCTTTGCGATGAAGATGAATGAATCAATCGGTTTTACGATTAATTTAAAGAGTACCAGTTCGATTTTGGGCCATTATATCTTTATCAAGGATATCCGTCACTCCTCGATGAATAATGACCGCATCTCGCTGTTATTTAAAACGTTTAAGAAAGTGAATAATTCACAGATGGATTTTGAAAATGAAATTGTACTGGATGGTGATTTCAGTTCCAATGATCCGTTTATTCAAATTCTTGGGGAATATCTTGTTTCAGTCATCAATATTGATTATGACTGGTATGTTTTCTTCAAGATGCTGTTTTTTATTGAACCAGGTAATAATACCGAAGACTTTATTTTATTCCTCAAAGTCATTAAGAATTATTTGGTCGATGATTATTGGCTGAAAACCAGCTTTGTAAGATTAAGCATGAGTGAAAGTGTCATGGTTCAAGATGAATGTGCGGCCATTCTTGCACGTTCATTGGTAGCTATTAAAACGATAGCGATCATCGATGATGACAAGATGATTGCTGTTAATAAAGCCTTTGTTTTATTCATTCAGGAGCTGGAAACCAGAGTCATTAATTATAGTGATTTCATGAATTATAAAGAGGCTTATTATCATGATTGGTTAAATCGGATGAATCATATTTTTAATCGTTAGCATAAACCTTTGCGCTGCGGCATAGGCTACAGTAGCAAAGGAGGTTTGCTTATGAATCGACAAGCCATTGCGTTTATCTCTTTGTTTTCCTTGATACTGATGCTTTCCGTCTATTATGTAAGCATGGATAACGATGATGTAGCCGTCATTCAGCCGCAGGATCATGAAGTGGTTTCAACGCTGAGCGATGGTTCACAGCCTTTAAAGGATCAAATCAATGAACAGGATCAAAGTGAGATCCAAAAGCAGAAGGAAATTCTCGGTACTAAGGGTGACAGTGAAGAAAAATCGGAAGCTCTGGATGCGATAGCCAAGCTGGAAAACAAACAGAAGCAGCAGCAGGAATATGAAGCACTGCTTAGTGAACAGGGCTTTAAATGTGTTGTAGAGCTTGATGAGAGCGTGGTCAGAGTAACGGTTTACGAACAGGGAAAGGATCTGAATCTGGCAAATCAGATCATGAATCTGCTTTATGAAAAGGTCGGCAATGAAAGAACAATCGAAGTATCTTTTAGTTGAAATGTCTTAGGACATCAAGTATAATACAGGTAGAAGGTGATAATTATGGCTCAGGAATACATCGCAGTAAAACAGAAAAATGATTTAGGTTTAATCGCTATCAGCAAGTCCGTTTTTCAAACGATTGCCGAGATAGAGGTAGAGGAAGAGGAAAATGTAGCTTTAGCTGAGGCTACGCCATTTAAGAGTCCACTGGGTTGCAAGATTACCGATGACCGTCTTTACTTGTCCGTAGATATTAAAGTGATGTATAATGCAAATGTAAATGAGATTTGCGCAAAGCTTCAAAATAAGATCTATGACTCGATCAAACACATGAGTGAATACGCACCGGATGTGATTGATATTAAGGTTACTGGCTTTTTGTTCTAGTCATTTTTCAAAAATACTCCTTTAGGGGTATTTTTTTCGCTTCTTTTACTTAAATAATGATACAAAAAGTCTATTTATGATAAAATAGGTAAGATGAATGGAGGAATCTTATGAATAACAGACATCAGCTACGCGAAAGTGCGATGACATGTCTTTATCAATACTTCCTGTTGAATAAGGATATCAAGCAGATCGTTTTTGAAAATAGTGAATCAAATGCTATTGATCCGTTTTTATACACGGTTACTATTGATGCAGTAGCGAATAAAGACTTTTATATTAAAAGAATTAATGAAACTTTGAGTGATGATTGGGAGTTTGACCGTCTGGGCTGCGTTGAAAAAGCAATCTTATTGATGGCTGCCAGCGAGCTTGATTTTGAAACGGCTCAAAAACCGATCGTGATTGATGAGGCCGTTACCCTTACTAAAAAATATTGTGACGAAGACGCTTATAAATTGATTAACGGTGTATTGGATCAGCTATGAGTCAGGCAATCTGGAGTATTTCCTCATTAGTACGTTATATTAAAGCTTCATTAGATCGTGATATGAATCTTCAGTCAATTTTGATTAAAGGGGAAGTTTCCAATTTTACCCATCACCGCAGCGGCCATTATTATTTTACATTAAAAGATAACAGTTCCCGCATCAGCTGTGTGATGTTTGCATCCAATGCCCGCCGCTGCCCGCTGCAAATTAAGGACGGTATGAAGGTATTGGTGAGTGCGAATGTATCAATGTATGAACCGCAGGGTAATTGTCAGCTTTATGTGCTGCAGGTACAGCTAGATGGTATCGGTGATTTGTATATGCAGCTTGAGGAAATCAAACGGCGGCTGAATGCGGAAGGACTTTTCAGTGAAGCGCATAAAAAGATGCTTCCTGAATACCCGATGAATATTGGTGTTATCTCAGCAAGGACCGGAGCCGCTACCCAAGATGTCTTTACAACTATCAAAAGACGGTGGCCGCTTGCCTCTGTCTTTTTTATCCTTGTCTGGTGCAGGGTAAAGAGGCGGAAGCTGACTTGATTAAAACACTGAAATTGGCTGACAGCAATCATCATGATTGCATTTTGGTTGTCCGCGGCGGCGGTTCAATTGAAGATTTATGGTGCTTTAATTCAGAAGCGTTAGCACGCTGTGTTTATCAATGTCAAACAGTGATCGTAAGCGGTGTCGGGCATGAAACCGATACGACGCTGATCGATTATGTAGCTGACCGCCGAGCGCCAACGCCAACCGCGGCCGCTGAATTGATCACTCCGGATCGCCGTGATATCAGCGAGCGGGTTAATGTTTACCGCCAAAGACTTCAGCGGGCAGTTGTTTCTCAGCTTCAACAATGCACACAGACATACAATCGTGTCAAAGCTAATAAACTATTAAGTGAACCCTTAAACTATATTCAAAATGACGCTATGCGGCTGGCTATGGATGTACAGAGATTGGAAAAGGTTGTGAGTATGGGAGAACGTGAACGCTATAAGCTCAATCAGCTTTTTGAGGCGATGAGCAGCAGCGGACGTCAGCTTTGCCTTGAAAATCGGCATCTGCTTTCTCAGATCAGCATTCAATTGCGGCACAGTGTCGATGCGGTTAGTGAAGCACGGAAATTGGAATTAAAAACGCAGTGCTGCTTTGCTGGATGCTTTTAGTCCATTAAAGGTTGTAGCCCGTGGATATTCACTCACTTATGATGAAAATCGACATCTGATTGGTTCAATCAATGATGTACAAAAAGATGATTTATTAAAAATCCGTGTCAGTGATGGCAGCATTCTGGCTAGGTTGAAGGAAAGGAGATTATCGATGAGTAATGAAATGCCTTTTAAACAGTCAATGCACCGGCTTGAAGAAATTGTATCGCTGCTTGAAAAGAATGAGATTGAATTAGAAACAGCGATTCAATATTTTGAAGAAGGTTTGAAGCTTGTGAATCAGTGTGATCAGCAATTAAAGAATTTTGAAGAAAAAGTAACGGTATTGATGGACACATACCAAAAGGATAATGCCAATGAATAATTTTGATGAGCTGTGTACAGTCTTATTAGAACAAATCAAACCTTCTGCCGTTAAAGATGCGATGCTTTATTCCTTCTCTGCCGGTGGAAAACGTCTGCGGCCTAAGCTGTTGTTTGCGGCACTGGAAAGCTATGGCATTCATGCTGAGAGCGGCTTGCGCTTAGCGGCGGCCATTGAGATGATTCATACGTATTCATTGATTCATGATGATCTGCCGGCAATGGATAATGATGATTTAAGACGCGGCAAGCCTACCTGTCATAAACAGTTTGATGAAGCGACAGCCATTCTGGCAGGTGACGGCTTGCTTACTGAAGCTTTTTATTATGGCGCAACAGCTACTGCTGATCCGGCGAAAAATGTCAGAATTGTCTGTGCGATGGCTAAGGCAGCCGGTGCCAGCGGCATGATTTTGGGTCAGGCGCTGGATCTTGAGGCGGAAAAAAAGACAGTGTGCGGGCTGGCTGAGCTTGCTGTTATTCATCATGCTAAAACCGGTGAATTGCTGACTCTGCCGTTGATCTGCGCCGCCATTATCGCTGATCGCGATGAAGATATTGAAGCCTGGCAGACATTTGGCGCTAAGCTTGGTTATTATTTTCAGATTCAAGACGATATCCTTGATTTAAGTGTCAGCAGTGAAGAGCTAGGCAAAAGTACCAGTGATCTTCATAATCATAAGCAGACCATGGCAACTTGTTTAGGGATTGATGAAGCTAAAAAATTGGCCGAAGCATGTTATGAAGAATTAAATCAGCTATGTGATAAGCTTACACGGCCTGAACCGATTCGTGCCATTCTTTTAACATTGCATCATCGAAGACGATAAAAAGGAGTGTGAATGCTGATGAATATTGAAGAAATCAAAGGTCCTGAAGACATAAAAACGATGTCTGTCAATGAACTTGAAGCTCTTTCTTCTGATATAAGAAAGTTTCTGATTGCCAGTATTGCAAAGACGGGCGGTCATCTTTCCAGCAACTTGGGTGTCGTTGAACTGACGGTTGCCCTGCATTATGTATTTGATTCTCCGCGTGATAAAATAATCTTTGATGTCGGTCATCAAAGCTATGTGCATAAAATCCTGACCGGCCGGCGCCCGCTTTTAAGACGCTGCGGCAGTTTAAAGGTCTTTCTGGCTTTCAGAACGCGCTGAAAGCATTCATGATCCATGGGAAGCCGGTCATTCCAGTACTGCTTTGTCGGCGGCGCTGGGAATGGCGGTAAGCCGTGATTTGAATCATGAGGATTACTGCGTTGTACCGGTCGTTGGCGATGCCGCGATGGTTGGCGGTCTGTCCATTGAGGCCTTAAATGAAATTGGATCAGAACAGCGGAATATGGTTATTATATTTAACGATAATAATATGTCGATATCACAGAATGTCGGCGCTTTAAACGAAACCTTTACGCGGCTGCGGACTTCCAAGCCATATAATGATTTAAAGCAGGATATCAGTGGTGCATTATCGACCTCTAAGGCCGGTGAGTCAGTGCTGAATGTTATGCGTAATGTTAAGAATACGGTAAAGAAAAATATTTCAACGAATTCATTCTTTACTGAATTGAATCTCGATTATATCGGTCCTGTAGATGGTCATGATATTAAGAGTCTGATTAAAAACTTTGAAAATTGCGAAAAAGCACCGCGGACCGATCGTGGTTCATGTGATCACCAAAAAAGGGAAGGGTTATTCCTTTGCGGAAAATGATACAAGCGGTAAATGGCACGGTGTTTCCCAGTTTAATATTGAAACCGGTGAAGTGCTGAATCGGCTGCCGGAAAATCATTGCAGCTGGAGTGAGATCATTGCCAATACAGTTTGTGATCTGGCTAAAACCAACGATCATATCGTAACCTTAACACCGGCGATGATTTCCGGAAGCAAGCTTGAAAAGTTCTTTTCGCTTTATCCAAATCGTGCCTTTGACTGCGGGATTGCCGAAGAACATGCGGCCGTATTTGCAGCTTCTCTGGCCAATGCCGGACAGCGGCCTTTCTTAGCCATTTACTCCTCCTTCATGCAGCGGGCGTATGATCAGCTGAATCATGAGATGGCGCGCATGGATCTGCCGGTAGTCATCGGTATTGACCGCTGTGGTTTAGTCGGTGAGGATGGAGCAACCCATCATGGTATCTTTGACATCCAGCTGCTTAGAGCCCTGCCTAATTTTATACTCTGTGAACCTAAAGACGGTGAAGAGGCCCAGCAGCTTCTGTATACCGGTTTTAATCAGCAGCATCCCTTTGCGATTCGTTATCCGCGCGGCAGCAATGTCTATCAAAAGGTCAGTGAATATGAAAGTATTCCTATCGGTTCATGGACACGCTGGCGCTTTAATCAAGAAAGCAAAGCAATCGTGATTACCTATGGCTGTGATGTAGATCGGGTAATTTCTAAAGCAAGTATTAATGAAATCCCAATTACGGTCATCAATGCACGTTTCTTTAAACCACTGGATATTGAGATGCTGAAGGATTGTGCTCGAGCTAAGCTGCCCGTCATTGTCTATGAATCAGATATTTTAAGCGGCGGTTTATCCTCAGCAATTCTTGAAACATGCAATGATTTGGGTATCAGCATGCCGCTTGTCCGCATTGGGATAAAGGATCACTTTGTGGAACACGGTTCACTGCCGCAGCTGCGCAAAGTAGAGAAAATTGATTTAACGACTTATTCAATAAAATTACGGAGTTGATTCATCATGCGGATTGATCAGCTGTTAGTCGCTGGCAAGTATTTTGCCAGCCGCGCCCAAGCCCAGGATGCCATCAAGGCTGAAAGAGTAAAGGTTAACGGTAAAACGGTCATTAAATGTTCACAGGATTTTGATGAAAATGCGGAAATCGAAGTGACTGCCGCTGAATTAGCGTTTGCTTCCAGAGCCGGTCTTAAGCTTTATCATGCACTGATGGATTTTGAACTGAGTGTTGAAGATCGCATCGTCCTTGATGTTGGAGCTTCTACCGGCGGCTTTACCGATGTCTGTCTGCATCAGGGTGCGGCCCATGTCTATGCCTGTGATGTCGGCAGCGGCCAATTGATCGATAAACTGCGTCAAGATCCGCGGGTCAGCAGCATGGAGAACATCAACTGCCGCTATCTTGAAGCAAAAATGTTTGATCCGCTGCCTGATTTTGTGTGCATGGATGTTTCTTTTATCTCAATCCTATCAATCATGCCGGCAGTTTTATCATGCCTGAAGCCAGAATATGAGATGGTATTGCTGATTAAGCCGCAGTTTGAAGCAGGGAAAAAGGATATCGGTAAAAATGGTATCGTTAAAGATATGAAAGTGCATCAGCGGGTGCTCATGCAGACGATTGACGGCCTCCTGCAGCTGAAAACCTATCCTCATAAGCTGGTAAAGTCTAAAGTATGCGGTCGGGACGGCAATCAGGAGTATGTTGTTTACTGTTCTTCAACGCCTTCACACAAGGTTTTGATTATCAAAAATAGTTAAGAGCTGATTGTTAATGATGTATGCAGAGTGAGCAATCACTCTTTTTTATGAAGTCAGATCCGTGAGAAATTCTATATAAAAATATGTGTAAAACGGTGCCATTTATTGATAAATAATGGTACAATAACAAATATTAAGAGAATTGAAAGGAGAAGCTATGCTTAAAGAAATTTATGTAAAAGACTTTATCCTGATTGATACTGCCGTTTTGCAGTTTACCAATTCAATGAGTGCGTTTACTGGTGAAACCGGTGCCGGTAAAAGCTTGCTGATTGATGCGATTGCACTGCTGAAAGGTGGACGGTGCAATGCAGCCATGGTTAAAAAAGGCGCTGAAAAAGCTTTAGTTGAAGCTGTTTTTGAGTTAGCTGCCGATCATCACTCGCTGCGCTTATTGAAGGAGTATGGCTTTGAAAGCGATGATAACACATTTATTGTTACCCGTGAAATCAACAGTGACGGCAAAAGTACAGCGCGTATTAACCATCGTACGGTTCCGGCGTCAATGCTGAAGGAAATCATGGAAAATATCATTGATATTCATTCACAGCATGATACCCAGTATTTATTAAACAGCAAATATCATACGACATTGTTAGATCGATATCTCAATGATTTTGAAGCTTTGCAGCAGGTACAGACAGCTTACCGCGAATATGCTGATCTGAAGCATGATTATGAAATGGCCATGAATCAGACTTATAATGAAGACGATCTTGAATTCTTGCTTTATCAGGTGCGTGAAATCGATGAAGCCGCAATCAGTGCCGATGAGGAGGAACAGCTGATCAATGAGCAAAAGAAGATGATGGCTTTTGAAAAGCTGAGTCAGCGGTTGGGAAACGCGATTGATGCGCTTGACGGTTCAAACCGCGCCAGTGAATCATTGTATGAGGCGGTTCATGAATTATCCTATTTAGAGGAGTTTAATGATATTAAAGGGCAGCATGAAGTCTTAAATGATCTTTATTATTCATTGAATGATGCATTGGATAGTCTGAAGCAGATTTATAATCAGCTTGAATATGATGAAGAACGCAATAATGAGATTCAGGAGCGCTTATTCGTCATAAATAATCTTAAGCGTAAATATGGTTCAACCATCGCTATGATTCTTGAAAAACGCGATGAATTAAATCGTAAGATTGAAATGATTACCCATCGCCAGGAATTTATCGAACAGCAGGAAGCGCTTTTAAAGCAGGCACTCGATCGTTATAGTGCTGTTGCCCTTGCTTATTCAAAAAAGCGTCAGAAAGCGGCTAAAACGCTTGAGAAAGAGATTTGCAAAGAATGTGTTGATCTTTATCTTGAGCATGCACGTTTCTCGGTCAGTTTTAAAGAACAAGCTCCTTCTGTAAATGGCATTGATAAGATTGAATTTATGATTTCAATGAACCCCGGTGAAGACATGAAACCGCTCGCCAGTGTTGCCAGCGGCGGTGAATTATCACGGTTGATGCTTGGTATGAAGATAATTTTTACCAGACTGCAGGGTATTGAAACCGTAATCTTTGATGAAATTGATACGGGTGTATCCGGTAAGGTAGCTTTCGCGATTGGCCGTAAAATGGCTGAACTGGCGAATCATACCCAAGTGTTCTGTGTTACCCATCTTGCTTCAGTAGCCGCCTGTGCAACAACTCAGTACCTTGTTGAGAAAAACCAGCAAAAAGCCTTTACGAAGACATCGATCCATGCATTGAATGATGAAGAACGAATTCGCGTTTTAGCGATGATCGCCAGCAACAGCGATAGTGAACCGGCCCTCTCAGCAGCTCTTGAACTGCTCCATAAGGCACAGTCATAAAATGGTTTGTTAAATAAAATATAGCCCAGCAATCAGCCTCCACACTAACAAGGGAGGCTGATTTTAATGAAAAAATTACTAGCATTAAGCTTATCTTTATCTTTATGCACAACGCTTCAGCTTTCTGCAAAAGAAGTCCAGCTTGGCGGGGATACGATCGGTATCCAAATCACCTATGACGGGGTCATGATTACCGGTACTTATACGCTTGAAATCGATGGCATGAACTATAATCCTGCCGATCAGGATATCAGGCCAAAAGACCTGATTCAGGCCGTAAACGGTGAAACGGTCACCACGATCAAAGAATTAAGCCGTCAGCTTGGCTTAGCCGCAGAACATAAGGAAGCTGAATTAACGATTCTTAGAGACGGGGAGACAATCAAACGAAAATTGCTCATTCAAATGATCAATTCACAGATCCGTACCGGTTTATTGATCAAAGATGAAACTTTAGGTATCGGCACCCTGACTTATATTGATGAACAGACACAGACCTTTGCTTCATTGGGTCATGAAATCATCGATGCGGATACCAAAGAAAGCATTCAGGCCGATTCGGGAACCATCTATGAATCACAGGTGCAATCCATACGCAAAGCTAAAAATGCGCAGGCAGGCGAGAAAAACGCGAAAATTGATTTTGAACAGCCGCTGGGTATCATCACCAAAGTAAATCGTTACGGTGTGTTTGGTGAAATCGTCGGCAGCAGCTCACAGCCCTTGATTCAGACAGGAACCCAGCAGGATATTCATTTAGGTGAAGCAAGTATCTTTACTGTTTTACATGATGATGTTATTGAAGAGATAAAAATCAACATCACTAAAATCAATCAACAGGATAACCAAGATATAAAGGGCATTGAGTTTGACGTCATTGATCAACACTGTATCGATGTCAGCAATGGCATCGTCCAAGGCATGAGCGGCTCACCCATTGTTCAAGATGATCTGCTTGTCGGTGCTGTAACTCATGTCGCAACAAGCAAACCGCAGAAGGGTTATGGCATCTTTATTGAGTGGCTGTTGATGGAGAGTGAGAATGAGACGACAACGTCAACAATTAATGACGAATTATGTCAATTTCATTCCTTTTTTGTACAAAAACAGCAAAAATATGAGAATATGTATGAATTCTGAGCCCCTTTCGACAAAATATTATCAAAAATTTACGTTTAAGTTCTATAATAATATCTATGAGCTAAAAAAGCGGAGGGAATAGTTATGAGTGAAAAGCTAAGTGTTTACATTGTTGACAACAACTCAGAGTTCAGCAATCGGATTAAAGATGAGATCAGAAAATCATCGGCCTATGTGGTTGTCGGCAGTGCTGTCAATGGGGAACAATGCTTGAAAGAAATGAGTAATCGCAGCGTTGATTTGCTGGTTCTTGATTTAATTATGCCTGTGAAAGACGGTTTGCAGGTATTAAGAGAAATGAAGGATCATCATATGAGTGCCAAGCATATTCTGTGCATGACCTGTTTTATCAATGATATGATGATGCAGGAATTAAACAATTATCAGATTGATTATTTATTACAAAAGCCCATCAATTTTTCTGATTTTGTACAGAAGCTTGATATGATATCCAAGTATCAAACCAAACAGACAGTACCGAGCGCGTCCGTGCCTGTTGTTGATAACAGTGAACGAGATAAAATTCAAAAACTGGAACTTGAAAGCGATATCACAAATATCCTCCATGAAATTGGCATTCCGGCACATATTAAGGATATATGTATCTTCGGACTGCTATTCTTGAAACTTATCTTAACATGGACTTTTTAGGTCAAATCACGAAAGTGCTGTATCCTGAAATAGCCAGAAAATACTCTACCACTGCATCAAGGTAGAAAGAGCGATTCGTCATGCTATTGAAGTAGCTTGGAGCCGCGGAAATATTGATATTATCAATGAAATTTTCGGCTATACAATTAATGCTTCTAAAGCGAAACCGACGAATTCAGAATTTATTGCGATGATTGCTGATAAACTGCATCTTGATCATAAGAAGAAAAATCGCAATGATTCAATGAGTTGTTACCGTTAAGGTTTATTCTTCTTCTTGAATTTGCTATAATGGCAGTTAAGGAGAAAAATAAAATGGGAAAAGTATTATTTCATATCGATTTAAATGCATTCTATGCGAATGCTGAAATATTGCGTAATTCAGCGTTGGCTGATCAGCGATAGCGGTATCGGGAATTAGTCGGCGCGGGGTAGTATGTACGGCTTCATATAAAGCGAGGGAATATGGGGTGCGCTCTGCCATGCCTTTGCAGCAGGCATACCAGCTTTGTCCGGATCTGATCGTACTGCCCTGTGATTTTAACTGGTATGAAGCATGTTCACAGCGGTTCTTTCAATTTATCCGCCAGTTTTCACCCTTTGTGGAACCGGCAAGTATTGATGAATGCTATGCCGATATGAGTGAGGCTATCAAAAAGTTTGAACGGCCGCTTGATTTAGCATGGCTGATTCAGCAGCGCTTATTAAATGAAATCGGACTGCCTTGCAGCATCGGCGTCGCGCCAAATCGATTTTTGGCTAAGATGGCGAGTGATATGCGCAAACCGATGGGCATTTCTGTTCTGCGTATTCAGGAAGTCCCTAAAAAGCTATGGCCATTAGACATTCGCGAGATGCAGGGAATCGGCAAGAAAACAGCGCCATTGCTGATTGAAAACGGTATTCATACGATCGGTGATTTTGCTGATCCGGCAAATGAGCGTAAAATCATGCAGCTGCTAGGTAAAAATGCCTATACCAAGATTTTAAACGCACGCGGTCAGGATTCTAATAAGCTGTGTTTTGATACCTCTTATCAATCAATCTCACAGTCTACGACGTTGGATAAGGATATCAATGATTATGATGAGGTTAAGAATGTATTTCGCAGACTGGCAGCTTCACTTTCTCAGCGCGCCCGTCATGAAAACATCAAAGGGAAGCATTTATCGGTATCGATCCGATACAATGATTTTTCTACGATTGTACGCTCATGTTCTTTAAGCAACTATACCAATGATGCAGATGTAATTTTAGAAAATGCTTATTTGCTGTTTGATAAAAACAATGAATCCAGTCTGCCGATCCGGCACTTGGGTATTGCCCTTGGCTCACTCTATTCAAGTACAAGTTCAGTAGAACAAATTGATCTATTCGCTCAGCCGGAAATACTCAGTCAACAGGATGTGCTGAATGAATTAAACAAAAATCTAAAAAGCGGTTCACTGGTTTATGCTTCGACATTGCTTCAAAAGAAGTAATTGTCGAAATATAAATGAGCTAAACTGCTTTTTTCTTTCATAAATTAAACTGAGGTGGTTTATGAAAAAGAAAGAATCATTTTCGCTGACATTTATCTATTTATTAATGATAGCGGGTTTTCTCTGTGGTCTGATTATTTCCAGAATCGTTGATTTAAGCAGTGTTACAGCATTGGACTCTTTATTAACGACAGTTAATCAAAACAGTGATACTTATGCATATTTTGTTTCACAATTTGTGATAGGCATTATTTTTATCTTGTTTATTTTCTTTTTGGGTACTTCAGTCATCGGTATTCCAGCCATTGCTTTTGTATTATTTACGCGCGGTGTGCAGATTGGCTTTTCATGCGTTTTGTTCGTCGCTACTTATCAGCTTAAAGGGATTTTGGGGATTCTGCTTGCCTTGCTTCCGCAAGTCCTTTTAGATATCGCAGCAATTGTTATCGTGGCTGTATTTTCGATTGAATGTTCAACGCATCTGCTTTATTGCACGCTGAATCCGATGAAAATGAATGCCAAGGATTATGTCAACCGCGGACTCACGCATTTATTGCTGGCTTTTATCTTTGTATTAATCGGCTCTTATTTAAAATCTACGCTGATTCTTAAGCTAATTGAACTCTTTAACTTGATATAGTATGCTATAATAGTAGCAGGTGATATGCATGAAAATCTCAGAAGCAATGGCCGATTACTTTCATTACATAACCGCTGTCGATCAGAAAAGCATGAAGACGGTGGAAAGCTACAAGAATGAATGTGCCCATTATCTTGAAGCCTTAAATGAACAGGGAATTGAAGATATGGAGACCATCACTTATCAAGCGATTCAGGAGTTTATTGATGCCTCCGCAAACACTTTGTCGGATAATTCATTGAATCATCGCATCACATGTCTCAGGCTGTTTCATGAATACGCATCCACCATGCTTAACTGCAGCAATCCGGCGGTATATCTCAAAAGTAAGCGCCATGGCCGACATTTGCCTAATTATTTAAATAAGGAAGATGTGACCCTGCTGCTGACAAGGCAGAATGCGAGTGAACGTGAGCTGTTGGATGTAACGATTCTGGAATTGATTTATGGCTGCGGGTTGCGGGTGAGTGAATGCTGTGATTTAAAAATCAATCAGGTAAATTTGGAACAGGCATTGCTTCGCTGCCGCGGTAAGCGTGATAAGGAACGGTATGTGCCGATGAATGAAAATGAGATTCAACTCATTAAGGAATATTATGGCAGTGTCCGCAGAAAATGGGACAGCCATCGCTCGATGTATCTTTTGATCAATTCAAGAGGGAATCAAATCAGCCGCCAATACATTTTCACAATGCTGAAAAAGCGCTGTGCTTTCTTGGGACTTGATGAACGAATCTCACCGCATTCACTGCGGCATTCCTTTGCATCCCATCTGCTTGACGGCGGTGCAGATCTGCGTGTCGTTCAGGAACTGCTTGGTCATTCCGACATTGCTACTACTCAGATTTATACGCATATCCAGGATGAAAGGCTGAAACAAGCCTATCGGCAGTTCCATCCAAGAAATAAGAAGTAAAAGGAGAGCTTTATGAAAAAATATAAACGCATTTTTACGATTGTTATCGATTCTATGGGTGTTGGCGCAGCCCCTGACGCTGCTGAATATGATGATGCCAATACCGACACTTTAGGGCATCTTTCAAGAGCGGTAGATGCTTTTCATATTCCGAATATGCAAAAGCTTGGCTTTGCGAATCTGCACTCAATCGCTCATGTGGATCCGATCGATCACCCTGTAGGCTACTATACCAAAATGGCAGAGGCCAGCTGCGGTAAGGATACGATGACGGGGCATTGGGAATTAATGGGATTAAAAATTACAACGCCGTTTAAGACATTCACTGAAACCGGCTTTCCGCAAAGCCTGCTTGATGAATTGAGTGAACGCTGCGGTCATAAGATTGTCGGCAATAAATCAGCCAGCGGCACTGAAATTCTTGATGAGCTAGGTGAACATCAAATGAAAACCGGCGATATGATTGTTTATACGTCTGCCGATTCTGTACTGCAGATCTGCGGGCACGAAGAGACTTTCGGACTTGATGAATTATATCGCTGCTGCGCGATTGCCCGCGAGTTGACACTGCGTGATGAATACAAGGTGGGCCGAGTGATAGCCCGTCCATATATCGGTGATTCTAAGGGGCATTTTACGCGTACCAGCAACCGGCATGATTATGCATTGAAGCCATTTGGCAGAACCGTACTGAATGAGTTAAAGGATCAACAATATGATGTAATCAGTGTCGGTAAGATTAATGATATTTTTGATACTGAAGGTATTACTGAAGCGTATAAATCTAAGAGCAGCGTACATGGCATGGAACAGACGATTGAGCTCATGGATAAGGATTTTACCGGCTTATGCTTTGTGAATCTCGTCGATTTTGACGCGCTTTGGGGACATCGCCGCAATCCGGCCGGTTATGCTCAGGAAATAGAGAAATTTGACGAGGCTTTAGGTACTGTACTTGATAAAATGAAGCAAAATGATTTATTGATCATCACAGCTGATCATGGCAATGATCCTACTTATAAGGGAACAGACCATACAAGAGAAATGGTGCCGTTTGTCGCTTATTCACCTTCAATGACCGGTTTTGGATTATTGCCTTATTCAGAAACTTTTGCTTCCTTGGGAGCGACTGTTGCTGATAATTTTGAGGTAGCGCTGCCTTCACTGGGGCACTCTTATCTCAATGATCTGGTGTAGATAAGTTGACAAAATGTGAGCTTCCATTTACAATACATGAGAAAGTGAGTTGATTAATATGGCAAATTGCAGTACATGTCCAAGTAAGGGCAGTTGCGGTAAGGATGAGAGTTCATGCGGCATTGTAAATAATCCGCATAATCATATAAAAAAGGTAGTCGCTGTCATGAGCGGCAAGGGTGGTGTCGGCAAGTCATCGATGACAGTGCTGATGGCTAAGGCATATGCATCCATGGGCTTCACAGTCGGTATTATGGATGCGGATATTACGGGTCCTAGTATCCCTCGGCTGATGGCTTTGGAGAATGAGAAGGCATTTGGCAACGCTGAGCAGGAAATTCTGCCGGTAATTGATAAAGACGGCATCAAGACAATGTCGATCAATTACCTGATTGACAGTGAAGATACACCTGTAATCTGGCGCGGGCCGATCGTCGGCAATGCAGTGAAGCAATTTTGGACAGATGTTGTCTGGGGTGAGCTTGATGTGCTGTTTATTGATATGCCGCCGGGAACTGGTGATGTAGCTCTGACAATCATGCAAAGTCTGCCGGTAAACGGTGTTATTATGGTTTCAACACCGCAGCCGATGGTATCAATGATTGTTACTAAAGCAATTAAAATGCTGAAGCAGATGGACATTCCTGTATTGGGTGTAATTGAAAATATGGCTTATATCAATTGTCCTGACTGCGGTAAGAAAATTAATATTTACAGTGAAAATGATACTGAGAAATTCATTGCGGATAATGATATCGAATTATTGGGCGAATTGCCGATGGTTCCTGCTATTTCCAATATCCGTCTTGATGAGGAACTGTCAGCAGACGATCAAAAGCTGATTCAGGATTTAATTATGCCAATCGTTACAAAATTGGTTCATCATTTAAACTGATCATGCATCATGAATCTGCATAAATAATAATGTGATTGGATAAGGCGCTCGGCAACGGGCGCTTTTTATTTAGGTTTTAAACAATCAGAGAAGGTGAATAGGGGATCATAATAGCAATGGTAAATATAAAGATTATAGTTGCTGATTATTTCCTTATGCGTTAAACCGTGTTAAACTAATGAGAGTATTAACGGAGGTAATTATGAAAGAATTAGAAGCAGCAATTCTAAAATATGGTCATGCAGTGAATGAGCAAGTATTAAAAGTCGATACTTTTTTAAATCATCAAATTGATCCTAATTTAATGTACTTAATGGCAGCAGATATCCTTGAGCATTTTAAAGATAAAAAATTGACAAAATTATCACAATTGAAGCAAGCGGTATCGCCCCGGCACTCATGGTCGCTTATCAGCTGAATGTTCCTTTGGTATTTTTTAAGAAAGCTACTTCAAGCATTTTAAACAGTGAGCTATATCAGTGCCAGGTGCATTCCTTTACTAAAAATAAAGATTACACGCTGACTGCCAGTAAGAACTATATTCAAGAAGGCGAAAAATTATTATTTGTCGATGATTTTCTCGCCAATGGTGAAGCGGCACTTGGCGCAATTAATATTGTGAAACAGGCTGATGCAGAAATTAACGGTATCGCTATTATTATTGAGAAATCATTTCAGCCGGGACGTAAGCGGCTGACAGCTGAAGGTTATGATGTTTACAGTTTAGCGCGCATAAAACAGATGGCCGCCAATCATATTGAATTTATAGAAAATGAATAATTGTTTAAGAAAATAAGGCAATGATTAAGATAAATGGCTTATGCTTACTTTATCCTCTTATTTTATAAACATATAAATATAACATAATATATATTATGCGAAGTAATGGATATATAATTATCATGGCTTATCAAATTACAAGTGATTACACAAAATACTAAAACAGGACTGCCCTTTCAGATAAGTCCTGTTTATTAATCATGCGGATTCATTTTTCATTCAAAGGAAAACATTACCTGCACATTGCCGGTGCCTAAAGTTTCCGCAAGCTCTTCCGGGTGATTGACTCTGCCAATTTTGGTATAGCTGTATGCTGATGCGAAGTCATCATAAAAGAGAACCAGACAATCACTGCCAAATAACATCAAGTCACCTGTGTGTATTTCTTCAGGATGTACTTCATCAATAGGCAGTCCATGATCTAAGTACGCATATTTTTCATTTCCGTTCAGCTCTGTCATGGTCAAAACAAAAGGCATTTGATTCAGCAGTGCTTGTACTGCTTCATTTTCATAAAGAGTCACAGAAAACGACTGATTATTAATCGTTATGATGATTTGATGCATATCCTTATCTTCCTTATCCAATTTGTCTTTTTCATCTGTTGACAGTTCTGCTTCATATTCAAAATCATCTGCTATGGGTGTTTCTAATTCTTCCTGATATTTAGTCTCATTGATTATATTTTCATCTTTTATCACTAATTGATCATTTTTCTCACTTACATCATCCTTAAATACAATTGGTGATATTCTCTTTTCACCTGCTGTCTGCATAACATGAACCGTAAAATAGCCCTTTTTGACTAAACTTCCCTGCTTTGACGGTTGAGTATGGCACGCACATAGCAAAAAGGTCATCATGCCTGCACATAACACATATTTTTTCATAACCTGATTCCCTCAATCCCTAAGCTGTCTTTGCAGCCTATAAATCAGATAATCGAGACAGTCAATGCGCTTTTGTTCCTGATGCAGACTGTGCAGCAGACAGCATCGGTGTTTATTCAGCAGACAGATACTCTCCGACAGCCTTCCCTCATTCAATTGATTCATGAAGCATTCAATCAGCTGTTGATTGCAGCCGGCATCTTTTAAATTCTGAATCATATCATTTTTATTTTGATAACAGTAATTAAATTTTTTTGATAGTTGCATAATTGTACCTGCTTATTCTACCGAGATATCAGTGCCAAAATATTTCTCTGAGAGACGTGTTAAATCACCGTTAGCTGCTGCTTCAGATAAGGCATCATTTATCGCCTGCCGCAAGCTCTCCGTCGAAGCTTCTTTGCGCATCGGAATCGCTGTCTGACTTGCTTCTTCGGTTAAGACAGCAATCTTAAGCGGCGCCTCTGGATGAGCTTTCATATAATCATAATAAGTTACTTCTGCATTTAGGGTTGCATCAATTCTGCCGCTAAGCAGCAGTTCAAAGGTTTGATTCAGATTATCAACACCGATAACTTCAGCTCCATACGCTTCTGCTAAACCAGCATATGTGCTGGAAATCGTATTGGCTGTCTGTTTGCCGTCAAGATCGTTTAAAGACTGTATTTCATCATTATCATTGACTGCGATAACAGCGGTACGATTATAAGCATAGGGATTGCTGAAGCTATATTTTGTTAAGCGTTCCTCGCTGATTTCAACACCATTTACCATAATATCATATCGACCGGCATCAAGACCGGCCAGCAGGCCATCCCATTCTCCCTCCACAAATTCAGCATTCACACCAAGTTTATCGGCAATGAGCCTTGCAACCTCCACATCATAGCCTATCAATTGATCATTTTCATCATGATACGTCCAGGGTGCCCAAGTACCTTCCATTGCCACAATGATTGATCCCCGTTCTTGAATCCGCGTCAGCAAATCAGCGCTGTCAGAATCAGAAGCCGTTTCACTTCCCTTCCCACAGCCGGTTAAAACCAGACTGCTGATCATGAAAGCACCCATGATGAATTTAAACATTTTATTTTTCATTTTAATTTTCTCCTTCTTTGATTAAATTATTGAGCTGCCTGCGTTATAAGTCTGCAGAAATGCTTTGGTGCGCTGATCAATCGGGTGATCAAAAAACGCTCAGCAGGCTGTGCTTCAATTATTTCACCCGCATCCATAAAAATAACTTTATTGGAAACATTTCTCGCAAAATTCATTTCATGAGTAACGACAAGCATCGTCATTCCCTCATCTGCAAGTTTGCGCATTACTGTCAGAACCTCATGAATCAGCGCCGGATCAAGCGCCGAGGTCGGTTCATCAAAATAAATGATATTCGGTTCACCGGCAATTGCCCTTGCAATTGCTACCCGCTGCTGCTGACCGCCTGATAACTGATGGGGATACGCATCATATTTACCGGCAAGATCAACCTTATCCAAAGCTCTTTTGCCAATTTCAATAGCTGCTGCCTTAGGTATTTTACGGGCGGTAATCAGACCTTCGGTTACATTCTGCAATGCCGTTTTATTGCGGAATAAATTAAAATTCTGAAATACAAAAGCGGTTTTTTACGCACCCGAGCAATCTCTTGCTTAGTGATGTGTGCTAAATTGAAAAGCTCACCATCAAAGGCCATGGTGCCGCTTTGCGCGGTTTCTAAAAAATTCATACAGCGCAGCAATGTTGTTTTACCGGAACCGCTTCGTCCCAATATCGCAACAACATCCCCCTGTTTAACACTAAGATTCAGCCCTTTTAAGACTTCATGTCTGCCAAATGATTTATGCAGCTCCTTTATTTCCAGCATCTAGCGTCCCTCCTGATGTTCATAAGCACTCAGTTTATTTTCACCCATACGCTGTAAAAAGGTAAGCACGGTTGAGAATAACAAATAAATAAAACCAACTTCGATATAAAGAATCAGCGGTTCATACGTTCTGGCCACAATTCGCTGCGTGACCATAAACATTTCAGTTACCGTGATATTGGCCGCCAGCGATGTATCCTTGACCATTGCAATCAACGAATTGGACAAAGGCGGAAACGCGGTTCTCAGTGCCTGCGGAAGCAGGATGCGCCGCATTATCTGCATATAGGACATACCGACACAAAGACCTGCTTCAAACTGGCCCTTAGGAACTGATTCTAAAGCTGCCCGGATCGTTTCCGCACAATAAGCTCCTTCATTGAATGAAAATACCAGTACCGCTGCCGGAAAAGGATCAATCAAGATACCGATATTAGGCAAACCATAGAAAACAACAAATAACTGAACCAGCAGTGGTGTGCCGCGAAAAATCCAAATATAAAATCGCGCTAATTGTTTTAATCCCTTTAGATCGGCAAATTGGACAAGGGCTGCAATAACTGCAAGCAGTAACGCCAGCGTGAATGAAATAATGGTTAAAGGTATCGTCATCGTTAAGCCAGGAAGCAGAATCTTCCAAAATGAATCAACTATAACCGCTAATAAATGTTCATCTGCCATTCAATCCCTCCTTGATGATCCATAAAGGCGATGGATCCGCTACACTCTTATTTTAATGACCTGTTACAAGGATAGCAAATACTTATATTGTATATTTTGATATGCTTGTAAGTTATAGAAAAGAGATGTTATAATGATCCTATCAAGGAGGGTGACTTATGGAATTACGTGTATTGCAGTATTTTCTCGCTGTCACAAGAGAACAAAGTATATCCGCGGCTGCCGAGTCGCTGCATCTTTCGCAGCCTACCCTTTCAAGACAGCTGAAGGATATGGAGGATGAATTAGGCAAACAGCTGCTGATCCGCGGCAATCGTCGCATTACTTTAACTGAAGAAGGGATGATTTTGCGTAAGCGGGCTGAAGAAATTCTAGAATTGGTGCAGAAAACTGAGAATGAAATTACCCTGCCCAATGAAACGATTGCCGGTGATATTTTTATCGGCGCCGGTGAAACTGAAGGCGTGCGTATTTTAATTGAGGCTGCTCAAAGCCTGCGGGTTCAATATCCCGACATTCATCTGCATATTCACAGCGGTGACAGCTGTGATGTAATGGAAAAATTAGATAAAGGCTTGATTGACTTTGGCTTGGTTTTTGAAAATGCTGATACTGCCAAATATGAATCACTGCGAATGCCAAGCTGTGATTCATGGGTGTCCTGATGCGTTGGGATTCACCTTGGCAAACTGTCAGCAGTAACCCCGGAGGATTTATGGGATCAGCCATTGATCGTATCCAGAAATTCCATTGAGAATGCCAGCCTGCCAGCCTGGTTTAAACAGGATAAAACGAAATTAAATATTGTCGCAACGTATAACCTGCTGTATAATGGCTCGCTGATGGTCGATGAAGGTTTGGGATATGCGCTGGCTTTTGATAAAATCATCAATACAGCCAATACCGATCTTTGCTTTAAGCCGCTGCAGCCTGCCTTGCATGCGGAAATGAATATAATCTGGAAACGATATAGTATTTTTACTAAGGCTGCCGAAAGGTTTATGCTGAAGCTAAGAGAAATGATCGACACAGAAAAAGCCGCTGATTAATGCGGCTTTCTTCTATTCATTGACCAATTCTATTTCTGAACATTTTTCATTGATTTCTGCTAATGATTCATCACTTAAATGATTATCAGTAATGATCAGATCGACATCTTCAACATTGCAGATGCTCCAGCGCTTCACCAGGCCATATTTTGAACTATCGGCACATAGAACTACCTTTTTTGCACATTGAAGCATGGCTTTTTTTGTACTCACATCATCAAGGTAGGTATGTGTGATGCCCGTTTTATTATCAAAAGCGGCTACACCCATAAAATACAGATCCACATTCAGTGATTTCAAGATTTCTACGATCGTAGGGCCGTACAGATCAAAGGATTCCTTATGCTTCATGCCGCCTAATACAAACAATGAAAGATTATCGTTTTCAGCTTCAGCAAGTGTATAAGCAACCTTTAAATCACAGGTTATGACCGTTAAGTTTTCAATATCACGGCGTTTAACTAATTCTTTTGCCAGATACCAAATCGTACTTCCGGAATCCAGTATGACAGACTGATTGCTTTGAATCAATTGAACTGCTTGACGGGCGATGGCTTCTTTATAAGCCTTGTTATAGAGTTCTTTTTTATTGATTGGCAGTTCAAAGGTCTGCATCGGCAAATTACTGACTACACCGCCATGAACCTTGCGGATGCTTTCTTCTTTTTCCAAATCGGTTAAATCGCGGTTTAAGGTAGCTTTTGAAATATGAAAATGCTCCAGTAATTCCGCAATGGATACAGTGCCTTTATTATTGATATATTGCAGCAGGTCGATTTGTCTTTGATATTTCACTTATATTCCCCTCTCTGTAGAGATTCCCTTAAATAGAATTATATCATTTCATACATTAAACGACAATGCACTATCCAAAGGAAAGTCACAGATTCATCAGTTCCTGAAAGCTGTGAATCTCAAGATCGGCCTTGGAGGTATCCTGAATGATTTTGGAACCCTTATAACCAATTACCCGCATTCCTGCTGCTCTGCCTGCATTAATGCCATTGACTGAATCTTCAATGACCAGACATTCATCTGTTTCTACACCCAGCATTTCTGCCGCTTTTTGAAAGATTTCCGGATGGGGTTTGGAGTGGCTCACCATTTCACCGCTTACCACTAAATCAAAGGCTGCTTCGATATGCAATGAAGTCAGCACCTGTTTGATCCATCCTTGTTCAGAAGATGAAGCCAGTGCAATCTTGATGTTCCTGCACTTTAAGAGTTCAAGAAAAGACAACAGGCCGGGCATCGGTTCAAGAACGCTTTTTGCGGCTTCACAGTCAAAGGCTTCATCCTGCAGCGCCGATAATTCTTCTGCCTTATAAGGAATCGGATAATGAGCAATCAGATAATTAGAAATAGCTTCCATCTTCATGCCGACAACCACAGATAATTCATCAATTTCCGCATGAATATCCAATTTTGTCAATAGGCTTTTCAGGCTATGCAGATAGATCCATTCACTATCCAAAAGCACTCCATCCATGTCAAATAAGACAGCCTTAATCATAAATCTTACGCAGTTCCTTTACCTTATCCATAAAGGCTTTTACTCGCTCGCTGTCAATCTGATTTCTGAATTTACCTTCTTTTTTGAAGCTTGTCCCTACAAAAGCGCCGTCAACAACGGCCAAGTAATCCTGTACGTTATCGATTTTAACACCGGTGGCCGCAAACAGCACCGCATCAGGATACGCTTCACGGCACGTTTTTAATGTTGAGACATCCACTTTCTGGCCTGCCACCATGCCGGCAACAGCAATACCGTCAGGCTGATTTAGAAAATACGTCGGCTTCATGATGGCAATGGGATCACGGCCGCCTACATCTGCCGATGATTCGGGAATTAAATAATGAATCAATTTAAAATCATCGATACCTAAATTATGCTTTAAACGAACAGCTCCGCCGCCATTGCTGTCACAAAAACCGCTGCTGGTTGCCCAAGTACCATGATAAACACCGCGGGTAAATAATGCACCGCTGGCTGCAGCAAGGGAGATACTCGCCATATCATCACTGATGCAATCATTGCCATAAGGCAGTTTAATGTCCGTCCTTAAGGCTCCCATGACATAGGCCATTGCAGCAACTGTCTCAAATTCTACCTTTGCCAAATAAGGCGTGCTGAATTCATTGGTAAACAATAAGCCGTCTACTCCGCCTTCCTGCAAGGCTAAAACATCGGCCCGTGCCATATCAATCACCTTCTGCATACCGCCTTCTTGATCATAATAAGGATCGCCTGGCAGCGGCTGCATATGCACCAATCCGATGATTGCTTTTTTTGTTTTAAATGTTTCTTCAATCCAGTTTTTATCCATTTTAACGCTCTCCTTTTAGCTTAGAACACACCAAGAAATGCACCGGCAATACCGATCACCACGAGAATCAGCATGATTTTAATGACTGATACATTCTTTCTGATCAATGCGTACAAGCCCAGAACAGTTCCTACACTTAATAATCCCGGCATAATTTCATCAAGCAGCGGCTGAATCTCAACAACTGTTTCCCCGAAAGTAAAGACTGCCGTTGTCGAAATTGCCACATAATTGGCTACCATGCAGCCGGCTACCGTCAAACCGAGGATGCCCATACAGTCCGTCAGCTTACGGATGATTGCCGCATCATTGATTTTGCTGAAAGCATTGCGGCCCATTTTATAACCAGTAAAATACATCATATAACCTACACCTAGGATATAGGCAGTATAAACAAAGAAAAACATAATCGGTCCAAATACATTGCCGGCAAGTCCCATTTCTACAGCAATGGCTAACAATATCGTTTTGACAAGCCCTTGTGTAATCGTGTCACCAACACCGGCTAAAGGTCCCATTAAACCAATTTTTAAGCCGTTGATTACTTCATCTGAATAATCCATGCCGTTGGCCCGTTCTTCCTCGATTGAAGCAATCATTCCCGGAATCAAGGCGCCCCATTGATTTTCAGTATTAAAGAAAGCCATATGCCTGGTTAGACCCGCAGCCAAATCCTCTTTATCGGGATATAATCTTTTAAGAATTGGAACCATGGCATGACAGAAACCTAATGACATCAGACGCTCATAGCTCAAACACATTTCTGACGTCAATTCCCAAATCATAAAACTTTTCATCAAATCTGAACGGCGCAGTTCAATTTTCTTTTCTGTGTTATTTTCCATTGTTTGTTCCATGATTAAGCCTCCTGTTCATCTCGGTAACTGAACCAATAAAGAATTGCAAACGCTCCGCCAAGCAGTGAAACAGGGATGATTCCCAACCCTAAATAGACTGATACGACATAACCGATAATAAAATATGGAATAAAGCGGAAGCTGAATAAGGCTTTCAGCAGCATCGCGATTCCCAAAGCCGGCAGCAGCATACCGACCGCTTCAAGACCGCTTAATAATACCTCCGGCAGCATGTCTAAAAATTCATTCAGATATTCAGCGCCATAGTACACACATAAGAAGGCTGGTATAAAATAGAGAAAGAAATTTAAAATCTGCGGACATATTACATTATAGAAAAAGATACCCTGTGTATTAGCATTTTCAGCACATGTATCCGCACGATGGACAAAGAATGAACTAAGCGTCATTTTTGATGTCTCCACGACCATACCGAACAAACCAAACGATACAGCAATTGTAACTCCCATTTCATAGCCTGAATGGGTAGCAATTGCTAAGGCTGTCGCAACGCAGCCGGCCATTGGATAATCGACAGAACTGATGCCGCCGACCATGATATTTCCCATATATACCAGCTGAGTCATTGAACCGATAATCAGCCCTGCCTGCATATCGCCCATGATTGCACCGATGATCGGTCCGAAGATAATGGGTGAACAAAGCTGAATGGACCAGCATGTAAATTCGATTCCCGATGCACATAGCCAAGTACAAAGTGCAACCAGGATTGCTTGTGTGAACATAATATTCCTCCCTTTTCCTTGTTATTTTAAATTTTTTAAATCAATTTGCTTATCATTCGGTGTCGCTTGAAAATATACGCGAATTCCCGCATCTTCCATTGCTTTTAATACCGCAACTTCATCATCACTGGCAGATACATTTTTATATAAATTTTTGCGTGTTTTACTCGCGCCCATGCCGCCGACATTCAAAGCTCTCAGCGAAGCGCCGCTGTCAAATACCTTTTGAGCCGTCTGCGGTGTTTTCATCAGCAGCACTGTATTTTTATCATCCGCCTCATATTCCGCAATCAACTGAGTTAAATTGTTGGTTCCCTCAATTCTTAATTCAATGCCGGAAGGTGCAACCATCTTCAGCACATTGATCAAAAAGCTGTCAGCGGCTACCTGATCATCGATAATTAAAATCTTTTTAGCCTGATAATTCTTGATCCACGCGGTTACTACCTGACCATGAATCAGGCGGTCATCGATGCGTATAAACTTAATACTCATTTTTCACTCACTCCTTTGCAAAGCTGCTTAATAATTCATTTTTAGTCATTAAGCTCTTCATTCCCATGGTTTTAGCAAATTCTGCCAATTCATCCAGTGCATAATGTTCCTGATTCAGCATGACCTCCAGCATCATGCCAAGATTGACGCCTACAACAACCTGCACATTCGGCTCCTGAAGTCTGCCGATAATGCTGTTGAAGGGTGTCCCTCCTAAAACATCGATCAGCACCAGAAATTCATGATCAGGATATTGCAGGAAAACCTCTTCAAGCGTTTCTTTATACGCTTCCGGTGCCATTCCTGCCTGCAGTCCTACCGCAAGCATGTCCTCATGCGGACCGATAATCATCTGCGTAGTCTCCAACAGTGCTTGTGCTAAGCTGCCGTGTGCTGCGAGTATCACTTTTTCTTTTCATCTTGGTACCCCTTTCTTTATACTCAAAGTATATCATTATATTTCATATTGTCAACTTAATATCTCATTATATTTCACATAAATTCAATAAACATCTCATTTTATCTCATATCCAAATGATTATCCCACCAAAAATAACAAAACAGGAGCATATTGTCTCCTGTCTATTTAATAAATTTTGTTTCAGCGAGCAGCTTAGAGTTTTTCAGCATATCAAACAGATGCATGTATTTGCGCGTCCAATTTTTGGGAATTGGCTCTTCATAAAAAGGTTTATTCTGATCGATATAACGGATTTTTTCACGAGGGTTACGGATTACTTTAACGATAATTGTCTTTGTATCAATTAATCCTTCACTGTCCATGACATAGTAAGTTACAGGATATTCACCCAAGACCCACGTATCAACAGAACCCGTATAGCTGATCACATCATTCAGCCAGCCATCTTCAAAATCATAAGCCGATACATCCTTCATGTAATCAAAGTCATCGTATTGATAAATCGTATGATCACTGGCATCAATCAGCGGCGGATAATTGTCCGGTTCAATCACCGTAACAAGCATCTGTTTAATATCATACAGCCCCTTACTGTCCTCAACATAGAAGGTAATCAGATAATTACCTGGTTCATCAATGACTTCACCATCAATGACCTGCAGCTGATCCGTAAGATCGCCATCCTCAATATCATAAGCGATTGCATAATCAAGTAAATGAATGGCCTCACCGGTATAAATGATTGGGTGAGCTAAAATCGTGATTTCGGGCGGATTATTGAATTCATAGGCGCTGATAAGTAAAGGTTCACCGATATAGTCAACAAAATTACCGGCAATCCAGCTTTCATGATCCTCACCTTCATGGGAGACATTACGTCCATTCACGCATTTGATCTCTTTGCTTGTATGCACCTTGTAATAAGTTACACCCCCGTTTTGAATCCGATCAAAAACATGTGTAAAAACCGTGTCTGGTTCATAAAATACAAAATAACCATATGTTGGTGAACAGAATGTATCGGCAGTTCGGTTTGCGTTTTCTTTTACCGGTTCGCTGCGTTCAAATACCGACTGATAGGCAACCCGCAGCTGGGTATCGATAAGATCAGAAAATGCCTGATAAAGCACCGTGTCACGCTGCGCTTGAAGCGGCACAAGTGTCGGATAATAAATCAATGTTTCCCGGCTGATGCCGCTGCTTAAGCCATGAACGATCAGAGAAGCATAATATGCGGTATCTGTCAGCAGCAATTCAAAAGGAATGACAAAGCGAAAACCGACATTACGGTAATCATAGTAGCAGACTTCCCCATCCTGATTAAATTCCCCATCCCCGCATTTTCTGACATTCATAGTCCGCATAACTTCTGTCTGATCATTTGCCAGAATCGTCCCTGGCAGCGCTAGAGCTTCACCCTGGTCATTTGTCAGCTTTAATTCAAATTGATGATCGCTGCCATCGCGGAAATGCTGAACACTGCTGAGCATGCCCCAGCCCTGAATCACAAAACCTTCCTCACTGATTTCAATCGATTGGATTTCATAAGGCAGCCTTTCTTTATCCGTCGCACTATAACTTTCTATTTTCAGTGAATGAACAGTCAGCAGTAAACAGATTGTCAGAATCCATTTCAAAGCTCTCACGCTACCACCTCCGTTATAGTTATATATAAGCGAAGAAAGTTTGAATGTTTAAAAAAACGAACCGAAGTTCGTTTTAATCGTTATTTCTTCTTCCTGAAATCAAAAGCATACGCAGAATTTGGAAAACTGTATTGATCAATGCTGCCACATAGGTCAGTGCCGCTGCTTTAAGCATACTCTGTGCGTCTGCCTGTTCCGCTTCATCAACGATAGCCAAACTCTCAAGCTGCATTAAAGCGCGTTTAGATGCATTAAATTCAATCGGCAAAGTTATGATTTGGAAAACTGCAACAATACATAACGCTGCGATCCCCAGCATCAGCAATGGCCTAATACTGAATATCAAGCCTAAAAACAGCACAACCCAGCCTAATTGACTGGCTATGTTTGCCAATGGCAGAATACGGTTTCTCAATTCAATAGCTCCATAGCCTTCCTTATGCTGGATGGCATGACCGACTTCATGAGCCGCAACCGAAACCGATGCAATGGATGTTTTATAAAAAATATCCGCTGACAGATTAACCGTATGATCCATTGGATTATAATGATCAGAAAGTGAACCGCCATTGCTTAGCTGGACAGTTACATTCTGAAGACCATTCGCATCCAAAATCATTCTGGCTGTCTGCGCGCCAGTATATCCTTTTTCAGTATCAATTTTACGATAACGGTGATATGCGCTCTGCATTCTAGCATTGGCGATCATAATCACTGCAAAAGCAGCAATATACAGCAAATACTGCAGATAGTAGATATCGTTCACGCTAGTCCCTCCTTAGAAAGAAAAATAGAAGCCGAAGCTTCTATTTAACAGCATCCTTTAATGCTTTAGCTGCCTTAAATGCAGGAGCTTTTGTAGCAGGAATAGGAAGTGGTTCTTTAGTAGCAGGGTTAATACCTGTACGTGCCGCACGTTCCTTAACTTCAAATTTACCGAAACCGCTGATGTCAACCTTTGATCCGTCAACTAATGCAGCAGTAATAGATTCAAATACTGTATCAACTGCAACTGTTGCATCCTTTTTTGTAATTTCTAGTTTATTAGCCAAAACTTCGACTAAACCTTTTTTGTTTAAAACTTCACTCATGTTAATTACCTCCAAACATGAATATATAATATCATCAAACAGTTACTATTTCAACACTTTTATCGAATAAATGAATTTTCAATAAAGGCTTAATTATAGGACTATCGCAATGACATTTCCCTTTCCTTTATTAACCAGTTTAGTTAAAATATCCTGTAAGCGCACCCGTGCAGCCTCAGGGATCATGGAAAGCTTGGCATTAAGCCCGTCGCGGATCAAATCAGAGAGTTTACGGCCGAAAATATCAGAATCCCAAATACTCTGATCATCCTTTCCCTGGTCTCTTAACAGATAGTTAATTAATTCCTCACTCTGCTCTTTTGAGCCGATGATTGGTTCAAAGGAGCTTTCTACATCAACCTTAATCATATGAATACTCGGCGCGATCGCTTTCAGTCTTACGCCGTAGCGATTGCCCTGCTTAATGATTTCCGGTGTTGATAATTCGATATCACTCAGACTGGCAGAGGCAAAGCCATAACCGGTTTGTTTCACCATCTTTAATGCGGAACTGATTGCATCATATTCTTTTTTAGCTTTAGAAAAGTCCTGCATCAATGACATTAATTCAGCCTTATCCTTGATTTCAACACCCATGATTTCACGAAGAATATCATTGTATAATCCAGGCTTGATCACAATATCGACAAACACGTTGCCGTTGCCGGGATCAATCGTTGAAAGATTGCTGCTGTCAATGTATTCATTCTCATTAAGAACATCGGTAATTTTTTCAACTTCACGCAGCTTGTCAACGGATGACATGCTCGCTTCGATGGAAGCATTGATGTTTTTCTTCAGCCAGTGATCATCGCTGAGTACAGCCACCCACTGAGGCAGCTGAATGTTAATCTCCGATACCGGAAATTCAATAAAGCGCTTCTCTTAAAATAGTATGAATATCGACTTCATTCATGGATTCAACGGAGATCGCCAGAATCGGTACATCATATTTTTCTTTCAGTTTCTCAACAACACTGCTGGCTGACGCACTGGTAGGATCTGTCGTATTGACAATCACGATGAATGGCTTTCCGATCGCTATCAGTTCATCAATGACCTCCTGCTCAGCCTCTACATAAGCTTCCCGCGGCAGATCGGTGATGCTGCCGTCACTGGTTACGACAATACCGATCGTCGAATGATCCTGAATCACCTTCTGAGTGCCTGTTTTAGCAGCCTCATTAAAGGGTATGGCTTGATCATACCATGGTGTGCGCACCATCCGCATGCCATTCTCATCCTTGTAGCCCTTAGCTTCAGGAATAACATAACCGACACAGTCAACAAGTCTTACTTTAACGTTAAAGCCGTCTTCAAATTCAATGGTCGCTGCATTATTCGGTACAAATTTCGGCTCGGTGGTCATGATTGTCTTGCCTTCACCGGATTGCGGAAGCTCATCCGTCATCCGCGCCTTTTCATACTCATCACTGATGTAAGGAATAACAGCCTTTTCCATAAACTTTTTAATAAATGTTGATTTGCCGACACGGACTGGTCCGACTATTCCCAGATATATGTCTCCGCCCGTACGTTGTGCGATATTTTTTAAAATCTCTGTGGTATTCATTAGGTTCCTCCCTTATTCATTAAACTGTATGTGTCAGAATGCACAGATATGCATAGAATAAGGGGTTAATCTTTATTTTATTTCATTTTCCGGCTGAATGTGAATTACTTTTTGAACCAGCACTTTATTCGCAAAAGCCAAGGCCGCAAACTTCATCGGTATCGCACTCATAACAACTGGATCAATAATATTCAGCGCACCGCCCTTCAGAATCAGGGAAAGCATCATCTGCAGGGCTTGTTCCTGCTCCTCACAGAAGAGATTATAGGAATCCTTTTCACTCATCACAACGGTTTGCATCGTGATTGCTGTTTTGATATCTGAGAGTGAAATACTTGTTTAAAAACAGAAATAACAATCAGATAAGCGAGATGAACACGGTTATATCGTTTTTTCTGCGGTGAAGGAATCAATTTCATCTTCACATAATTATTTACCATAGCCGGGGTGATGATTTTCTCATCGGGTATGCTTAAGGGAGCCAGATAACGTTCAATCAGAGAAATCAGTTGATCCATATATAAATCAATAGAAGGCAGCTCATGCCAGCGCGGTAAGTGAAAAGTCAGCATGTCCTCTCCCCATTGATATAGTTCTTCAGTGTTATTTTTCATAGCTATTCCTCCAAGTAATAGTTTACCTTTTTTTCTGTTAAGTGCAAATCTTCAATATTGATGAAATAAGAAAAGAGGATTATAATAGTTAAAATGACGGAGGTAGATATGATGTACAGTTTTAGAAATGATTACAGTGAAGGGGCGCATCCCTCGATATTAAAAGCGATGAGCGATGAGAATCTAAATCAGAAAATCGGTTATGGAATGGATGAAATTTGTGAACAGGCACGTTCTTTAATCCGCAAGGAATGCAATGCCGAACAGGCTGACGTGCATTTTCTAGTCGGCGGTACGCAAGCCAATCTTACCGTGATAGCCGCTGCCCTGCGGCCTTATGAAGCGGTGATTGCCTGTGAGAGCGGACATATCAACGTTCATGAAACAGGATCTATTGAGGCATGCGGACATAAGGTATGTACAGCCTATGCAAAGGACGGCAAATTAACACCGGTCATGATACAAAAGATCGTTGATTTTCACGCCGATGAGCATATGGTCAAACCTAAAATGGTTTATATTTCTAATGCGACGGAGCTGGGAACCATATACTATAAGGAAGAATTAACCGCCCTTCACAAAATCTGCAAGGAACTGGATTTATATCTGTTTATGGATGGAGCGCGGCTGGGCAGCGCTTTAACAGCTGAAGGCAATGATCTGACGCTTGCTGATATCGCAAGGCTTTGTGATGTATTCTATATTGGCGGCACAAAGAACGGCGCACTGTTCGGTGAAGCTGTTGTAATCAATCATGAACAAATTAAAAAGGAATTTCGCTATAATATCAAACAGCGCGGCGGTATGCTGGCTAAAGGCTTTCTTATAGGTCTTCAATTCAAATCACTTTTTGAAAATGATTTATTATATTCATTAGCCAAGCATGCAAACGAATGTGCACAGCGAATGGTCACAGTCATCAAGGATACCGGATTTGAATTTTATGCCGATTCACCGACGAATCAACTATTCCCGATTCTACCTAATTCATTAGCCGATAAGATCAGTGAGAAATACGCATTTCAGGTTCATGAAAAAATAAATGAATGAAACCTCAGCGCTGCGCTTTGTAACATCTTGGGCTTGTCCGGATCATATCATCGATGAATTTATCAATGATTTTAAATCATATACCGAACAGGCAAAATAAAAATACGCATCATGCGTATTTTTTATGTGTTTTTAAAGTTCTGCTTTTAATTCACGCAGCATCAAATCACGGGCTGAAACTGATGGCCTTTTACCCTCATACAACACTTTATAAATCTCATCAACGATTGGCATGTCGATCTGGTGCTGCTCCTTAAGTTCATACAAAACCTTAGCCGTGCGCACCCCTTCAACCGTTTTCGTATTGTTCTGCCAAAAAACTTGCGCATCATCCGCCTTGCCAATCTGATAGCCAGCTTGAAAATTACGGGAATGTACACTTGTACAAGTAACAACTAAATCACCGATGCCGGTCAAGCCCATAAACGTTTCCTGACGGCCGCCCATAGCAGTACCGAAGCGAATCATTTCAGCTAAACCGCGGGTAATCAGCGCAGCCTTCGTATTATCGCCATAACCAAGGCCTGCCAATACGCCGCTCGCTAAAGCAATCGCATTTTTAACCGCTACACCAAGCTCAGAGCCAAGCTCATCATTGCCGCGGTAAACACGAAAGTAATTGTTTGAGAACAGATGCTGAATCGTCATAGCATCAGCTTCATTTAATGAAACCGCGCAAATCGTTGTCAGCATTCGCAGTACAACTTCCTCTGCATGGCTTGGACCAATCAGTGAAACTACACTGCTCAGCTTATCCGATGGAATACAATCACGAATTACATTTGACATCCGGTCGTTGTTGCCCGGATGAAACCCTTTAGCAGTATTAACAACGATGATTTTTTTAGTTAAATAAGGCAGAATTCCCTGGCATACTTCCTCAATCGCAATCGAAGGTACTGATAAAAGTACAACATCAGCATCTTTAATTACGCTGAGATCGGCAGTCGCCTGAAGCTGTGGATTCAGCTGTACGTCAGGAAAGAATTTCTTTATTGTATGTTCATTTTGAATCTCATTGACTTCCTCATGATTTTACCCCAAATGATACAGTTTTGTCCATTATCAACGAGCACCTGAGCCAAAGCCGTGCCCCAGCTGCCGCTGCCAATTACAACAGTTTTCATTTTATCTTCTCCTATTGCGTTTTTTCTCTGGCGATGATTCTTAACGTTGTACCCGTGAAATCAAATGCCTCACGCAGCTTATTTTCTAAAAAGCGTTTATAGCTGAAATGCAGAAGCTCAGGATCATTAACAAAGAGTACAAAAGTCGGCGGTGCTACCGCAACCTGTGAACAATAATAGATACGCAGGCGCTTACCATTGTGAGTTGGCGGCGGCGTCATTAACTGAGCATCTAAAATGACTTCATTTAATACATTCGTCTGAATCCTCAGCAATGAATAATCATGAACCATATCGATCAGCGGCAGAATTTGATGAATCCGCTGTTTAGTCAGTGCTGATACAAACAGAATCGGCGCATAACTCAGATAGACAAACTCATTGCGCAATTTCTTTTCGATGCTGACCGTTGAGTTTTCATCCTTATCGACGTATCCCATTTATTATAGATAATAATTACACCCTTGCCAGCCTCATGCGCATAGCCAGCCACATGCTTATCCTGATCACGGATACCGCTCTCGCCGTCAATGACTACCAATACAACGTCACAGCGCTCAATGGCGCTCATTGCCCGCATCACTGAGTATTTTTCTACATTTTCATAAACCTTGCCGCGTTTGCGGATACCAGCTGTATCAACAACGACATATTCCTTGCCTTCCCGCTTAAAAGGTGTATCGATTGCATCACGAGTCGTGCCTTCGACATTTGAAACGATAACTCGATCCTGATTTAAAATCGCATTAACCAATGATGATTTACCGACATTAGGACGGCCAATCAGACAGAAGCGCGTCATACCTTCATATTCATTGCGGATATTCTTAGGGAAAGACTCAACAATTTTATCAAGCATATCACCAATACCAATACCATGAGTTCCTGACAATGCGATTGGATCACCAAGTCCCAATGCATAGAATTCATAGATTGCATCCATAAATTGCAGATCATCAATCTTGTTGACAACTAGGATCACCGGCTTCTGTGATTTACGAAGCATCTTGGCAATATATTCATCATCTTTAGTCAGACCATCTCGGCCATTTACAACAAAAACAATTGAATCCGCTTCTTCAATCGCAATTTCAACCTGCATTTCAATTTCTTCTTTAAACGGCTGATTTTCAATCTGAATACCGCCGGTATCAATAACTCTGAATTCTTTTGTGAGCCATTCTGCCTTGCCGTAGATACGGTCACGGGTAACACCCGGTGTATCCTCGACAATTGATTTCCGCTCGCCGATAATTCGATTAAATACTGTCGACTTGCCAACATTAGGCCGTCCGACAATTGCTGTTATTCCATAGATCATGTTTAACCCTCCTCATTCGATTTGGTTTTCAGCAAGCCTCTGATTTCATCAATCACCTCTTCTATCGTCATATCTGAAGTATCAATTTCAATGGCATCTGCCGCTTTCTTTAAAGGTGAATTTTCACGATGTGTATCCTGATAATCACGCACCTCAATATCGCGGATTACTTCCTGTTCATCAAATGGAATGTTTTTTCTATATATTCTTTGATCCTGCGCTGCGCACGCGCTTCAACCGATGCTACCAAAAAATCTTGAGCATCGCATCCGGCAATACTACCGTACCGATATCACGTCCGTCAAGTACATAACCGCCGGCGGATGCAATTTGCTGCTGCAGGGCGACTAACCGTTCCCGCACCCTTTTTAGTTTAGATACATCAGAAGCCCGCATCGACATTTCATTGGTTCTGATTTCTGATGATACCTCCTGATTGTTGAGATAAATATGACCCACTGAATCAACATCCAAGTTCATTTGATCCATCATTTCAGCTAGGGCTGACTCATCATCAACAGCGATGCCTTTTAATTTAGATAAATATCCGACACAGCGATACATTGCCCCGGTATCTAAATGTTTATACCCAAGTTCTTTTGCGCATAAGCGTGCAATCGTGCTTTTACCAGCCGCGCTCGGCCCATCAATAGCAATATTTCTTTTCATTAGATTTTCCCCATTGACTGCAGTACCCAGAACACACTGATGCCGACGATGATCACAAATGCCAGCACCAGCAGCAGCATAATCATATTCAACAGCTTATGTGTTTTATTGATACCTTTATTCAGTCCTGTAATTTCTTCTTCGTATTCATCCAGCTGCACCCGAATTTGCTGCGTCTCTTCAGTTATTTTGCGCTGAAAGTCTTCATTCATGCGGTTCATCATCGTATATTCATGGGTAGCGTCTTGCTGAATCATCGCCGGAGTTGTTTCCTGCTTCTCAATTTCAACCCGTTTCACACTCATCCCTTGAACTGGCAGCGTTTCGCTTTCATGCAGCAATTCCTGAATCTGTTTGGCAATCTCCTGCTTTGACTGAGATGCCGTTTCTGATTCAACGGCTGGCTGCGGCTGGCTGATCGGATCATCATTCAGTTCTTTTATGTAATCTTCTCTGCGTCTTACCGCCGGCCGGTTCAACTGGTGAAGGATATCAATCTGTGTATTATCACTTTCCATTAATCCGCGCTTAAGATTATATTCTTTAACATCTCTGATAATATCATCCATATACTCATTCTTAAATGAATCCGTATTAAAAAGATCCGTCGATGTATCCGCCAGCGTTTCCTTTTTTTCTCTTACCGGCACATGAACTTCCTCTTTAACTTCCATCTTTTTGAATAAGACAGGATCAAATTCATTCAGACGATTTGCATATTGTGAAAGTTGGTCACTTTTAATTTCTTCTGCAGGTTCAGTCTCGATTTCTTTTCGTAATTGTTCATATTTTTTTACCCGAGATAATTTTTCCATAAAAAAAGCCTCCTGACTTTTAATATTATACCAAAAACAGGAGCACTTTTCATCTAATTTAGCAAAACCGCTTATTTTTTTAATAACGGTGAGACACGTTTGTAGATCAATGAAACAATTACGGTACAGGCAGCCCCTTTAATCAGGTTCAGCGGTGTTGTCGCAAAGATCACAAAGCTGAAGATACCCGTAATGTTGGCATTTAATTCTGAACCCATAGCAATCAACGCGTCCATTGGCATCTGATAAGCCCATGCGTAGACAGGCAGCAATATGAAAGCATTGACCAAAGCGCCAAACAGCATCATGGATAATGTACCGATTATCATGCCATAAAGCGCTGAACGCTTATCTTTATGATATTTATAAATCAAGGCAGCCGGCACAGCAAAGGAACAGCCAATCAAAAAGTTGGCAAGCTCACCGACAAAAAGCGTAGTTGTTCCCTTAATCAGCAGATGAACGACAATCTTGATAAATTCCACCAGCACTGCTGCCAACGGTCCGAGTGCAAAGCCGCTGATCAGCACTGCTACCTCAGAAAAATCAATCTTGTAGAATGGCGGCAGAAAAGGCAGCGGAAATTCAAAAAACATTAATGCTCCGGCCAGCGCCCCCATGACGGCAATCTTAGCGATCATATTAATATTAAGATAATTCTTTTTTAAACCTGATTCTGTTGATGACATATCTTTTCCTCCTCGTCATACCTTTTTTACAATAAAAAAAGGTTCCAACAAAACCTTTAGGGAACCGATTAAAAGCTTAATCAACTTCTTTCATCCAGACTTTACTGTCGCCATCGGAATTGCACCGATTCATGCCCAAAGGCTCGCGGGGTATACCGCCGGCTGGGACTTGCACCCTACCCTGAAGTTTTTGCTATATATAGCATAGCACTACTTATAAATCTTGTCAATTCATAAGAAAAGCAGATAAAACACCAGTTCTATCTGCCCTTTTATTACGCTCTGCCTGAATATTTGCCGTCCGCAGTATTAACAACGATCATCTCTTCATTGTTGATGAAAAGCGGTACACGAATTTCCAAACCAGTCTCCAGCTTAGCATTCTTAGATGCTGAAGTTGCTGTATCACCCTTAACGGCTGGTTCAGCTTCTACAATCTGTAATTCAACCTTATCCGGAAGAATAACACCTAACACTTCACCTTCATACATTGAAATATTCACATTTGAATTCGGCTTAATGAAATTTAATTCCCAAGTTAGTTTTTCCATCGGAATTTCTAATTGTTCATAAGTTTCATTATCCATGAAAATGCAGTTAGTTCCATCATCATACAGATACTGCATTTCACGCTTGTCAATACGTGCCTGCTCTACCTTGTCACCGCCAGTGAAAGATAAATCAATAATTGTTCCGGTTCTTAAGTTTTTAGCTTTAGCCTTTACAATCATTTGACGCATTGCAGTTTTGTTGTGAGAGATGTCCAGCACAACATAAATATTATTTTCGTATTCGATAGTAATACCTGGTTTTAAATCATTAACAATAATCATTCTACGACCGCCTTTCAATAGTTTACCCTTATATTTTAATGAAAATTATAGATTTGTCAATTATAATTGATAAATAGGGCTTTTTTTAAGTGTTTAGCCTTAAATATCATATTTATAGATGGCTTAAAGAAGACAATCAAATCAATATTTTATATCGGTGTGAACAGCCCAGATTAACTGATGCAATAAAATTAACGGTATAAATTACCCACAGATTATCCAAATTGAATTCAATTTTATTAAACCACCAAAAGGCAGCGCAGAAAGCAGTAAAAAATAAAGCAAAAAGAAGTCTTTCCATTCAATCGGCTTACAGTTGGCCTGATAGCTTGGCGAAAGCAGGAATGTGTAAGCAGCAAAGAAAAAGGCGAAGATCCAAGCATTTTGATCGACAAATTGAAATACGATGCAAAGCAGAATCATAATCATATAAAAAGCAAAACTGACAATGGCATTTCGCATAATTCACCCCATAGTTAGTTTTGCTGTTTTTAATTAAGATATTCAAAATTCATGATACATTCATCAAGATCGTTAAAGGTAATCAAATAACCAAGCGTTTTATTTGGATAGTAAACACTGACTCTTGCCTGCATTTTATCATAGACAATGGAAATCGGAATCCCTTCATATTCAAAATCAATGTTGGATTCTGCATAGTTCAGATAATCACTTTTAACTTTCATAACTATAACGGTTTCCAGCCGTTCGCTTAACGAATCATTCTGAAACAGCAGCATCACTGTCTTGATTCTGGCGCTCATCAGCAGAATCAATGAGATCATCAGCTGCAGCATCATCAGGGAATAAAGTGAAATCCATCCCCGGCTGTTTACAGGTGAGCCAGCGTTCATTGATTTTAGAATCATTATTCTTTTGATATTGAAGATAGATGCACTCCCCTTTAGTGATAAAACTCATTGCTGAAAGATCCATAAGCATGATTTCATAGCCCGGTGTCTTAACTAAGCGCCGACGGTCAAGGATCAACGTGTATTCCTCATTGTACAGCATGCCGCTTAAGGTATTATCAACAGCGCTGACAGCCTCACTGAGCAAAAGGATATGACGCAGCTGCCGCAGTCCAATTTGATCCTGAACAAAATCATCTTTCTGAATCAAACTTTCCAGCATCGGTAAAACCGCAGCCAATAGCAGCATTGAAAAGGATATGATCCATAGGCTGAGCAATACCTCAATACTTGTAAATCCCTTATTCATATAAGGCTTCAAGCCGTTCATCCTCACTTTTGAAATCAAATTGATTTTTTAATTGCTGGAAATGATGCTCAGCGGCAAGTGATGAAAGAATCATCACACAAAGCAGCACTGCCCCGGCAAACAGCAGCAGACTTTCTGCCAGCATAAAGCCTTTCTTATTCAAGCGCCATCCGTCCGCTGCCTAACTGAATAATAATACATCGGCATTGATTTCCTTCATGAAAGCAGTAAGTCCCGGCATGATTGACATTACCAGCAGCATTAAATTTAATTTTACCCTCATCAGCAGTTCTCGATGCCGGCAAAGCTTCACACACATCATTAAAACAAACCTGATGCGTACTAAGCGTAATACTGTTTGATTGCTGATTCAAAATCGCATCCAGCTGGGCAGCCTCCAGCTTAGCTAAAAGCCTATGGGTATCAGAAGTCAGCGAGGCCGGCGGTCTGACAAAAGGAAAAAGCAGAAGCAGCATGGCAAATGTTGAAACTACAAATAATACTTCAAGTAAAGTATAGCCTTTATTGAACATATGCCTCTCCTTCACTGATTTCAATCATTTTGCCATCCGGACAGCGGCGCTGACTCTCTTTTAAATATTTGCCGTCAATTAACTGCTGGATGCTGGCAGGTGTCTCCAATGTATCGATTTCATAAAGCAAAATCTGTGAATTAACGACCTCGACCAATGCTTCACAGCCCTTTTTGCGAATGATCTGCTCCTTTTGCTGAATATTGGGTAAGGTAATGAGAAAGATCAGCGAGAGTACAGATAATACTAAAATCATTTCCAATACCGTAAAACCATCCTTTTTCATAACGCCTCCTTTAAAAGCTGCCAATCATTTCCAGCGGCAGCAACATAATCTGATAAATCAACACGACAATTAAAGCGATAAAACCATATGAAAAGCACTGAATCCCGATACATACAAGCTTGATTTGTCTGATCCATCGCTGCTGCTGAAAAGCAGATAATCATTCAGACACGATGACAGCTGCTGAGTATGCAAGCCGCATTTAAAAAATATTTAAAACGCGCTGACAAATACATTGAGGAAGTGACAGTATTTTCAAAGGACTCGCCGGCCTGCAAAGCGGTGAACAACGCATTACTTGCGTCAGCGCTGAGGCCTTGTTTACGCAAATGATGCAGATAAGTGAACATCTCCTTGGTGGAACAGCCGCAGCGAATCAATGAAAGCATATCCGAAGCAACGACATAGGATATAAGTTCAAGAAAAAGCGGAAAGCGGCAGAGGAGTAAACGGTATGCAGGCTTTAAATAACAAGTGATACATAACAGCGGCGCAATAATAAGCAGAATCAGCAGTCCATAGGTCAGGCCCTTCATAAAAGCAATCATAACCTTTAATTGACTGAGATTTTCAGCTTCCGAAAAAGTCAGAGTCAGCTGCGGAAAGACTGCTGTTGTAAAAACAAACAAAGTAATCAGCGCAAAGCAAAGAATAAACAGCGGATAACTGGTTTCCTTGAGCCAAAGCTTTTTTATCGCCTGCTGTTTCTCAACCAGCGATGCGGCATTCATAATGGCTTTAGGGAGTGTTGAAAGTTCAAGAAAAAACCTGCAATGCTGATAAAAAGCTCCCTTTCCTTTTGCTAATACACAATCGTAAAAGCTGATACCCTGTTCCAGCTGATCAACGATCGGCTGCAGACCTTCATCAACAATTAATAACGAGTGGGACAATGGATATCCTTTCTCAAGCAGGCTGGCTAACTGGATAAACTGATTCATCGAAATCGTAGAGGTCGGCCTTAGCGTCTTTTTTATAGATAATTCCTTCCTCAGCAGCTCTCTTGATTTCCTTAAAAATATCGACATGCTCGCAGCTTGGCTGATCCTCCTCGATCCATCTTCGCAGCGGCTGTTTTTCCAATATTTCATAGAGACAGATCCTACCCTTTCTTTTCTTGCTTACAAACAGACGCTGATTCGTAATAGCACTTAATGTATCAAGCAGCTCATGCTTCTCTAAACCAAACTCACACAATCGTTTTATGGCTTCACTCGCGCATTTACAGTGCATGGTGGAAAAAACCAAATGACCGCTTAACGCACACCGAAAAGCCATTTTAGCCGTCTCACTGTCACGGATTTCACCAATCATCACAACATCAGGATCATGCCTCAAAAGCTGCTTGATCCCCTCCTCGTAAGTCAGATTCAGCCGCTCATTAATTTGCAGCTGCAGATAATTAGGAGAAACAATCTCGATTGGGTCTTCAAGTGTTATAACCTTTAACTGCTTATTCAGCGCGATTTCTTCAAGAATTGCATTTAACGTCGTCGTCTTGCCGCTGCCGGTGGGTCCGGTGACAAGAATCATTCCGCTTCTCAAATGTGTCCAGTTATAAAACGTACGCGTCTGTTCTTTGCGAATGCTTAAATCATCAATAGTTATTACCTCATGATTATTCAAAAGCCGCAAAACAGCGGTCTGCACCTGCAAAGTTGTCAGCATTGAGAAACGAAAATACAGCCGTTTGCCATTGAACATCATTTCAAAATTACCGGACTGCGGTATGCTAAGATTCCCCAAGTCAAGATTTGCCTGATATTTAATAAAGTTAAATAAAGCCAGATCATAATCGGCTCCTTCAATATCGATAAAGCCGCGAATCGAACGCATGGCAATTTTAACCTGCTGATTGCGGATCGTGAAATGGATATCGGTTGCACTATGCTTTTGTGCTTCACGAATCAATTTTTCAAGCCTCTCCTTCATCCTCTCACCTCACCTTGTATATATGCACAAAAATGAAAAAACACTAAGAAAATGATGTATTTGTTTCATCAGAAATAAATTTACAGCTGCCCAGCCTGACTAAAAGCAACTCAGTATTATGAAAAAACCGGTTTCCCGGTTCAATTTAAGTATGGATTGTGGGCAAATTCTTCAAAAAGTGTTGTCGCATCGCCATGACCCGGAAACACTTGATAATCAACATTCATTTTCTTTATTTCATTTAAAGTATTGATCATCTGTGAATTAGATCCGGCAGCCAGATCCGTGCGGCCGATACTGCCTTTAAAAAGCACATCACCGGCAAAAAGATTTTGATCCCAAAGCATCATCACACAGCCGGCAGTATGTCCCGGTGCATCAATAAACTCAACATTAAAACTACCGATGTTTGCCTTTCCGCAAGGAATCGCTTTGGGCTTGGTTTTAATAATGATTTCCCGGCCGCCGGCCGATTCATTCAATCTGGGATTGGTAAGCAAAGGCATGTCTGCTTCACTGATATAGACAGGACAGCCATAATGCGCCGCTAAATCATCAACCGCACCAATATGATCCAGATGTCCATGAGTCAGCACAATCCCGCTGACAGAGGCCTGCTTGCCGTCAATTGAAGCAATCATTCGTTCAGCTCGTGCACCTGGATCAACAATCAGCGCTTCCTGATTTTGATAGAGTACATAACAATTCGTTTGATAAGCACTAACCACAAAACGTTCTATCTTTTTCATCTTCTTCACGAATAAAAAAGCCGCAAACGGGCTTCTCTTATTTTTTCTCCTTATGTGCAGTTTTCTTGTTGCAACGCGGACAATATTTGCTAATTGTCATACGTTCAGGATTTTTACGTTTATTACGTGTTCCGATGTAGTTCTCTTCACCACATTCTGAACATTTGAATGTAATTCTGTCTCTCATGGTTTCCCTCCTTGATAATGGCTATAAAATTATAACATAAAAACATTGTAAATGCTATACCTTATTTTGTCTAGAGAAATTTAAACTTTTTCCCCTATTCATACGTTTTATAGTATTCAGTAAGCACATCATTCATGATTTCCAAACAGATATTGATTTGTGAACGGTCATTATTCGAATCCGGTGCCGAACAAACAAATGAAATCGTCGGATTATTACTTGGCGCAAATCCAATCACCGCCGAATTTGTTCTGATCGCCGTCGTACTTATTTCAGCGGTACCGGTTTTAGCTGCAATATCCTTATTTAAATTTTTAAATCCGCTGCCGCAGAAGTCGTACTGACACACTCACGCATTCCCTGTTTTACACGTTCAAGATAATCAAGATTGCCGCTCACCGTATTCAGCACATTGGTTTCATACTGATAGATTACGGATTCATCAGAATTAATCTCATAAACCTCTTTCAGAAAATGCGGCTGAACACGATAACCGCCGTTGCCGACCGTTGCCACATACTGAATCAGCTGCAGCGGTGTATATGTATCGTACTGTCCGATTGCAAAGTCCAGCAGCGTTCCCTGTTCACGGGCTGTGGAAACATAACCAATAGATTCGTATGGAATGTCCACTCCGGTTTCAAGGCCTAAGCCAAACATCTGATAATACTTTCTGAAAACATCATATGCCGTCATATTCGGCAGATAAAGCGGTGCATTCGGCACATAAACACCACCGGCCAAACGAATCGCGATATGGAACATGTAAACATTACTGGACTTGGCAATCGCTGTAATATCATTGATTGCTCCCTTATTCTCGGCTGACTGTTTCACCAATCTTGACGCACCGCTGCCAAAAACCATCGGTGCATCGACGATTATTTCATCAGGCTGAACAACTCCTTCATTCAACCCCATATACATTGTCGCCAGCTTAACGACTGATCCGGATTGGCGTGCTTCCAGATAATTGCCACTGGCATAAGGAGTAAAGGTTCCATCCTCATTGCGCTGCTGACCATTCATGGTGATGATTTCACCGTTTTGCGGATTCATTAATATAACAAATGCCTGTTTGAAGTTCTTACGATACTCATTATCCTTTTCACGCTCTAAGACACGCTGAAGGATCTCATCAATCTTTTGCTGAAGCTCGATATCAACTGTCAGCTTCAGATTATAGCCTTTGCGGCCAACTGTTGACGGTGAAAAAATCGCAATACCGCTTTCTTCATCATAGCTGATATTCTGTACCGTTCTTGTACCGCGCAGGTAGTCCTCATACTGCAGTTCAAGCCCGCTGCTGCCAACCCGCTCATTCAATGCATAACCCTGTGCCAGATAGTAATCCTGACTGATTTCATCAAGACCGCGGGTCGACACACTGCCTAAAATATCCCGCAATGTAGAACCATATTCGTAATTGCGAATCCAGTCTGCAGTCACATCAAAGCCCGGAAATTCTTCCTTATGCTCAACCAGATAAGCGACATCTTCTTTAGAAGCATTCTCAACAATCACCGAGCTGTCCTGACTGGTGGCTTTTTCCATTAAAATCATCACCGGCCAGGCAATACGCTTATCCGCATTGCTGAGATAACCGGCATTCTTTTGAGCTTCAGTCAATTCCTCTAAACAGATGCGATCAATATCCGCCTGCGTTACCCGATTGATTTTGATTCGATACACCTCATTCGTCGACAATTCTCCACGCAGTGCCTTATCCAGTTCTTCCTCGGTCAACAAATCGTTACCGTAATTATCGGCAGCAACTAAATAAAAATCTTTCCAGTCGCGTTCCGTAATCGTATCTTCCTTGATCTGAAATACTTGGGCGAATTGTTTCGCTAAAGCCCATTTTGATTCTGAATAAGAAGAAACATTGGAAGGCGGATAATAAGTAATATTCAATGATTCCTTATTGCTGACAAGAACATTGCCGTTGCGGTCTACCATTTCACCGCGCGGCGGTGTCACTACCTGCTGTTTGCGGGTAAAAGCCTCTAATTTAACGATATAATCTTCATTTTCCAGTATCTGCACATTAAACAGCTTAACGCCGATGGCAATAAAAAAACATAATACAACAATGATCATGACCTTCATCCGCTGATTGACAATCTTATTGAAATCAGCCGTTTTCTTTAATAAATCACTGCTGTTTTTACGATTTTTGTTATCAATTTCTCTAAAAGGATTTTTTAACATAAACGTCCTCCGTTATCTATTATAATACAATTTTGCCATTCTGAACATCTTTCATGCTATAATATCAGCGAGGTGAAAAACATGAAAAGAACAGAAACACGGCCGATCCACGTAGGCAGCCTGCAGATCGGCGGACAGCAAAAAGTAATCATTCAGTCCATGTGTTCAACACGGACTAAAAATATAGATGCCACAGTCAAACAGATTCTTGCTTTAGAAAAAGCTGGCTGTGAGCTTGTGCGCATGGCGGTCATCGATGAGGAAGATGCCGCGGCAATCACTGAAATAAAAAAACAGGTGCATATCCCTTTAGTGGCCGATATCCATTTCGACTATCGGATCGCTATTGCTGCTGTAAAGGCTGGCATTGACAAAATTCGCTTAAACCCCGGCAACATTGGCAAGCGGGAAAATGTTGTTGAGGTTGTTAACGTTTGCCGTGAATACAATGTACCAATCCGCATTGGCATCAACAGTGGTTCATTAGAAAAAGATATTCATGAGAAATACGGAAGGCCAACTGCAGAAGGGATGATTGAAAGTGCGCAGCGCCATGTCAAAATCCTTGAAGATCTTGGCTTCTGCGATATCTGTCTATCCTTTAAATCAAGTGATGTAAACCTGTGTGTAGAAGTCTATGAAAAAGCCTCTGAAGTCTTCCCCTACCCACTGCATCTAGGCGTTACAGAAGCGGGCACTAAGCTGACCAGCTCCATAAAATCAAGTGCTGCCTTAGGTATTCTGCTCCATGAAGGCATCGGTGATACGATTCGGATCAGCATTAACGGCGATCCAACCGATGAAATTGTTGTCTGCCGGCAATTGCTTCGCAGCCTTCATTTAATCGATGCCGTACCAAATCTGATTGCTTGTCCGACATGCGGCCGCACGAGTTATGATATCCAATCTGTAGTTAACGAAATGGAACCCTTTGTCCTAGGTTTAAACAAGGATATTACAGTCGCAATCATGGGCTGTGCCGTCAATGGTCCCGGTGAAGCAAAGCATGCTGACATCGCCATAGCAGGCGGTAAAGATGAAGGCTTGCTGATAAAAAAGGGTGAAATAATTGATCGAGTGCCAACCGCAAGAATGGTACAGCGATTGAAGGAAGAAATTATGAAAATGATCGAAGAATGACAAAAGACCTATTCAGGTCTTTTTAATTTGTTTCCTTTTTTAATTGCCTATAAGCAAAACTAAAACTGATGACGTTTAATAAGATAAGCATGATAATAACAGCGGCTAACTGATGCGGATCAATCCAGCCATTTAAGAGCAAAGCACGCAGTGCATCGATCACATAGGTAAAAGGATTGCAGCTAAGCGCAACAGCGACTGCATTGTTCATCCAGTGGCTGGGAATAAAGCGGAACTGAGAAAAAATATCGGCAGTACAATTGCGTTCATAACCGTCTCATACACCGCTTCATTAGGCAAAATCATGCTGATGCCATAGCACAGACCAGCCATAAAAAAGACAGTCAAAGCGATTAAAATAAGCACGCAGCCGATCACTGTCAAGTTTAGCGGCAGCGTAACGGATAAGCATAAGGCAGTGACACACAAGACAGCTGCTTCTAGGTAAGAACATAACACCGCTTCCAAGAGCTGACCTAAAATTATGATTCCGCGATGCATCGGAGCAATCAATATGCGGTAAAAACTGCCGTCCTTTTTCATCAAGTAATTCATCATCCCGCTGCTGCTGCAAGTACTGAAGCTGACCAAGATCAAAATACCCGGCAAAATAAAAGCTGTATAATTATCAATGCCAGTATTTTGCATCGTCTGCTTTGCTGCGCTGCTGTAAAGAATCAGCCAAAGCAAAGGCTGAAGCAGTGTGATAACAATTGTAAAAGCATTGTGAAACCGCCACTTAACATTTCGGTATAATATAGTGAATACTCTCATTTTCCTGTCTCCTGTTCAGCTGTTAAACGTACAAATACATCTTCTAAACTGGGCTGTACAATTTGAATACCCTGACAAGGTATTTTTTGTGTCAGTATCAAACCGATTGCCTTTTCCATATCGAAATGACTGTTTTTGGTATGAAGCATCACCGCCGCATCATTCAGCACAACATGTTGATTTGCAAAACATTGCCTAAACGGAGTTAAATATTTATTTGCTGCTTGCTTAGTATTGAATTGAATCTGCAGATATTCCTGATGAATAATTGCGCGCAGTGCCTGTGGGGACTTTTGAATTAATGCTTTCCCCTCTTTCATGATGCAGATTGTATCACTTAAATTTTCAGCTTCTTCTAAATAATGGGTAGTCAGGAAATCGTAGTTTTAAATTCATCACGAATTTTTTCATCATCTGCCACATTTGTCTGCGTGAACAGACATCCATACCCACCGTAGGTTCATCTAAAAATAAAAATTTTAGGATTTGACATCATATTCAGCGCAACATCTAATCTGCGTTTCACACCGCCTGAATAAGAAGACACTGCATATTTCTTAAACGGCGCTAAATCAAAAGCGTTGATAAGCTCATTCATTCGCTTTATGGCCGCTGGCCTGGGAATCTTATAAAGCCGGCTTTGAAAGAGCATATTATCAGTTAAAGATAAATGTGTATCGATTGAAAGCTGCTGAGCAACACAGGCAATTATGCGCCGAGCTTCATCCGCATGACAGTTAAGATCCATCCCTTGTATTAGCACCTTCCCAGAAGTCGGTTTCAAATAAGTGGTTAAAATGTTGATCAATGTTGATTTGCCCGCCCCATTAGGCCCTAATAAAGAAAATATCTCACCTTCCTCCACCGATATATTAAAACCATTTAATGCCTGTTTACCATTTTTATAACGTTGAACTAAATTATGTGCTTCAATAATTGCCATCTGTTTGCCTCCGTAAAGTCTTAAACTTTTTTCTTTTTTGATTGCTATCCATATCTCAAAATGACCAGATTTAGACATATTATGATTGATAGGATATACTTCAATATCCGGCAGTTCAGCATAAGCATAGCCGGAAAACGGCAGCCATTCAGTCAGAAAACGTCTGAAAATATCTTGGCTTGCTTCTTTAAAAAGGCCGTCACCTTCAAAGACAACCCATACTGCGGCAGGAATTTCCAACACCTTCATCCCCATAGGTACAGCTTTGCTGCTAGCTGCCGCGACGGTATAATATAATCGATCATTTAGACTATGAGTGACACCCGCTATGCCAAATGGCTCGCTTGTTAAATCATACAAGCTATTAATTTGGCCATTTTTTAATAAGTTGTTCCAAAAAAATGGCACCATGTTTTGATTTTCTTCCATGTTCAGCGTCAATGGGAAACGGATGCCGACAAACCGCATTGCCTTTTTTTCTTCAATGCGATAAGACATAGGCTGATTGCCGCTGACTGTTACCGCAAAGCGGATTGGCAAATAGGCGGTTAAAGGTTTGCCTGCTCTTCTTAGCGAAATTGGGGAAACACCGTGTACGGCTTGAAATGCCCTGTTAAATGAAGTGGGTGAAGCATATCCATACTTAAGAGCTATATCCAGCACTTTACATTTAGTTGTCTGTAAGTCAAAGGCGGCTTGTGTCATTTTGCGTCGACGTATATATTCGGATAATGAAATCCCTGCCGCATATGTAAACATCCGCTGAAAATAAGTGGTTGAACAGCAGGCAATACGGGCAGCCTCATCATAAGATATTTCTTTATCCAAATTATTTTCTATATAATCAATGGCTTTGTTTAAATTTTGTAACCACTCCATACTTTACCTCCTATGCCTATCTTAAACGAATGAGTAATTATATTCCTCACTTTTTATGTTCTCTTTTGTAAAGTTTAAATCAATATAAATTTTATATCAATGGCCGTTTCAATTAAAAAAAGCATAAAAAAATCACTGCTTGTTAGTCAGTGATTCTGTTTATCCTTGCTGCTTATTTAAAAGACTGCTGTCAAATACGCCTTGTTTCAGCATTTTAATTTCTTCTTTATAGGGCGGCTGATCATCTACATAGGGAGTCTCTAAGATTTTAGGTATCTGCTCAAGCCGTGGGTGGTGGGCAATCATATTCAGAATATCAAAGCCGATCTTCCCATAACCGATATTTTCATGACGATCCTTGCGGGCTCCGCAATTGTTTTTAGAGTCATTCAAATGAAGCACCCGCAGTCGATCCAGTCCAATGATTTCATCAAATTCATCAAGCAATTCATCAAATTTAGAGAGATCGCGGCCCGAATCATGAACATGGCATGTATCAAAACAAACAGCCAAATGATCCTTATAGCGGCAGCCATCAATAATTGCTTTTAACTGATGAAAGTCACAGCCGCATTCACTTCCCTTACCTGCCATCGTTTCCAAAGCAATCATCGTATCGCCGATGTTCTCCATCGCTTGGTCAAGGCCCTCACAAATTTTCTTTATCCCTACCTCAGTGCCGGCATTGACATGACTGCCGGGATGCAGCACTAATATTTTTGCGCCGATTGCTTGTGTCCGTTCAATTTCACGAATCAAGAATTCAACACCGCCCATAAAGGTTTCCGGTTTGAATGTATTGGCCAGATTGATTAGATATGGCGCATGAATGATGATGTTCTCCGGCTTAATGCCATGCTCAGCCATCAATTCCTTCGCTTCATTAATTTTGAACTTGGATAATTCCACCCGCCGTGAATTAGAGGGCGCCCCGGTATAAATCATACAGGCGTTGGCATCATAGCTGATTGTATCCTTGATGGCCTGAAGCAGATAATCCGGTGCCGACATTGAGACGTGTGATCCGATAATCATTCTTCAGTCCTCTCCTTCTGCTTCGTCTTAGCGCGTTCCTTCTGCTGACGCTTGATGTCCTGCTGGATCATCTCACGATGGGCGCGGCGTTTCAGCTTTTCTACCTCAGCCTTGCGTTTCTTCTTATAACCTGGCTTAACCGCTGCCTTCTTACGGCTTACTACCTTCGCAATTTCTTTATCAAGCGGATTATCTTTTTTTACTTTAGGTGCATTAAAGGTTTTTAATTCAACCCATTCACCATTTTTATAATTCTTAGTTTTGAAACTGATTCCCTTAACCTGAAGCTGTTTGATTGCCGGTTCATCCTCTTTTTTATATAAAGAGAAACAAGTACCGTCACGACCCGCACGGCCGGTTCTTCCCGCCCGATGAATAAAGAAATCTAATTCCTTTGGAAAGCCTAAGGAGATAACATGGGATACCCCTTCAACATCGATACCGCGTGCCGCGATATCCGTAGCTACTACATATGTTTTATCAAGGTTCATCAAGTTTTTCATCGCCGCCCGGCGTTCACGCGGCTGCAAGTCACCATGCAGTTCAATTAAATCATAACCGTTTTCACGCATTAAAGCCGCGCAACTGGCAGCCTGTGACCGTGTATTTGCAAAAATCAAACAAACATAAGGCGTAAAGCCCGGCAAGATTTCAAGCAGTTTCTGCTCATAGCTTAAATGTTTGCATGGAATCAAAATTTGTTCGATTTTTGGTGAGTGCTTATGCTCATCTTCAATTTGAACAGTGACTGGATTGGTCATATATTTTTTCAAAAAAGGTCTTAAACCCTGTGGAATCGTAGCTGAAAAGCTCAGCATCTGTAAATTCTTACGCATTCTGCCGGCAATTGCGTCAATATCCTCTAAAAAGCCAAATTCCAGTGTCATGTCTGCTTCATCAATAACCAGAATTGAAGCCTTTTCAATCCGCAGCGTCTGCTCATTCAAAAACAAATCGCGGATTCTGCCTGGTGTACCGATAACGATCTGCGGCTGAACCTTAAGCTGTTCACTCATCCTTGATTTCTCAAGACCGCCTGAAATCAGCTTAACATTAATCTTTGGACATGCCTCGCTGATCTGCTGGGCACGCGCATATAGCTGCATTGCCAACTCACGGGTTGGAGCGGTAATCACTGCCTGTACCTCATTCAAATCAGGATTGATCCTTTCTAATATAGGAATTAAAAACGCATGGGTCTTACCGGTACCCGTATCTGAAATACCAATAACATCCTTATTTTTCATCACTAATGGTATTACCTGCTGCTGAATCGGCGTTGGTTCTGTAAACTGATTTATTTCTAAAAAGCGCTGAGTTGCGGCGCTGAAATTATAATCGCTGAATTTACTCATAAAATCATCCTCTCTTATTTATTATAGCCATTTCTGAATCACAGCCAGCTGCTTATTCAAAAATAATTGCCAAACTTCCTTAAAATTATAACATAACCGCTGTTTATCGGCAATTTTTTAATTTTGATCCACATCAATTTAAATAATTTCACGGACGATTCGGAATATGTTAAAATTGTATTGAGGTGAGATCATGAGAATTATTAAAGTACAGCCGCGCGGTTATTGCAAAGGTGTTGTTCGGGCCATACAAATCGCTAAACAGACACGGCTTGAATATCCTGACGAAAAAATAACCGTACTTGGCATGCTTGTTCATAATCAATATGTGGTCGAAGCGCTGAAATGCCTGAATATCGATACGATTGAAGATAAAACGAAAAGCCGTCTTGAATTGCTGGATCAGATTGACGAGGGCATTGTCCTCTTTACAGCACACGGCATCGCTTCGCAAGTAAAAGATAAAGCCGCTGCGAAAGGGTTGATTTGTGTTGATGCCAGCTGTCCGGATGTGCTTTCAACACAGGCCCTAATTAAAAACGCGCTGGCCGATGGGAAGTATGTAGCATATATCGGTAAAAAAGGACATCCGGAAGCAGAAGCGGTATTAAGCATCAGTCCGGCTATTCAGCTGATTGAATTGCATCAGCCGCTGCCGCCATTATCAATGCCGCTCTTTGTAACTTGTCAGACAACCATGAGTACCAGTGATGTGCTTGCTGTTTTCAGAATATCAAGCAGGCTTATCCGCAGGCAGAGATCGGTGAAGAAATCTGTAATGCCACCCGCATCCGCCAGCAAGCGGTGCATGAGCTGCAAAATGTTGATGTCCTAATTGTTGTTGGTGATAAACAAAGCAATAATTCCACAAGGCTTGCGGAAATCGGTCACAATCACGGCATTCCCCGTGTCTTACTGATTGATGACGCTTCACAGCTTAACTTATCAGACTTTCACGACGATGATGTTGTGGCGGTTACCAGCGGTGCTTCAACCCCTTCTCAGCTTACCGCTCAGGTGATTGATAAGCTTCATGGAGAGCCAATAAAGTCGCTTGATTTATCACGTCTGCTATAAAACAAAAACGGGTTCATCAGGAACTCGTTTTTAATTGCTTATCGATGCGCTGAAACAATTCGGTTAATTCAGCATATTTATCATGATCTTCAGCCAGCTGATCAAGAATCAGTGAAAGCTTATGCCGCCGGTATTCCCAATATTCTTGAAATAATTCTTTTTGCGGCATCAAAGGTCCAAACAAGACTTCATCATCACTCAGCGGCTTGCCGCCAAATGGCTCTATGACAACAATTTGATAATAATGACCTTCATGCACCAAATCCTCATCAACGATGGCAAAGTTATGATCGCTGAGCCATCTGCGAAGCAGATCAACGTCGCTGTTCGACTGTAAAATCAAGCGTTTAAACTGCGGAAGCCGATCAAAATCATCCTCCAAAATCGATTTAATCGTTTCATAACCCATACCCGAAATAATCACACAGTCAACATCTTCAGGACAATCGTTCAAGCCCGCGCAGAGTAAAGGAAAAACCCGATCCAATGTATCGGTTTCTTTAATCGTAGCCATGGCGCGCTGTAGCGGTCCTTCATTAATATCACATGCATATGCCCTGACACATGTGCCGTCAAGCACACATGCACAAGGCAGATAAGCATGGTCACAGCCAATATCGGCTAATATACTGTCTTTTAATACAAACTGCTTAATGGCAGTCAGACGTTTGCTTAACTTCATTATGGCTTATCAACAAAGTCCTTCAGCCGTTTGCTGCGTGTCGGATGCTTCAGTTTACGTAAAGCCTTCGCTTCAATCTGACGGATACGCTCACGGGTAACATTAAATTCCTTACCCACTTCTTCAAGCGTCCGGGTACGGCCGTCATATAATCCAAAGCGCAGACGCAGCACTTTTCCTCACGCTCCGTCAGGCCCTGCAGAACCATATTGATTTCATCCTTAAGCAGCTGATTATTTGCATATTCATCCGGTGACATTGCTTCTTATCTTCAATGAAATCGCCCAGATGTGAATCATCTTCTTCACCGATCGGGGTTTCAAGTGAAACGGGTTCAAGAGCGATCTTTTGAATCTCACGAACCTTTTCAGGTGAAATACCTTCCATCTTTTCAGCAATTTCTTCAGCCGTAGGATCACGGCCTAAATCCTGAACCAGTTGGCGCTGAATCCGTGTCAGCTTATTGATTGTTTCAACCATATGAACCGGAATACGGATCGTTCTGGCCTGATCAGCGATTGCACGGGTGATGGCCTGACGAATCCACCAAGTTGCATATGTAGAAAACTTAAATCCCTTGGTATAGTCAAACTTTTCGACAGCTTTTACAAGACCCATGTTGCCTTCTTGAATCAGATCCAAGAAAAGCATACCGCGGCCAACATATTTCTTTGCGATCGATACGACCAAACGCAGATTGGCAGCAATTAAAATGCGTTTTGCTTCTTCATCACCGTTTTGAATCCGGCGGGCAATCTCCGGCTCATCCTCAGGATTCAGCAGTTCAACACGGCCGATTTCCTTCAGATACATCTTAACCGGATCATTGATCTTCGTATGCGAAGAGTTTGCGAAAGACTGTTCCAAAGACTCAATATCACTTGCCAGATTTTCTTCATCAGTAAAATCATCAACTTCATCATCAGCATCAAAATCCATGCTGTCATCATCCAATGCAAGGTCAGCGTCAGTAATATTCAAATCCTCATCATCTGTAATGACGATTTTATTCTGATTAAACCAGTCAAATAATTCATCACTGTCCTGATCACTCAGATCCAAATGCTCAATAGCATCTGCTACATCCTTCTGATACAGGATTTTATTTATTTTATAAGATTCCAGAAGTTCCTGCTTAATATCATCTAACGTTTTTAATTCTTCAAGCGATTTAACTTCTGCGGCAGTTTGTTTTTTAGCCATGGTATTGCGCCTCCTGTTTTACTATCGTTGTTTAAGCAATTCACTGCGCTGTCTTTTTAACTGTATGATTTCATCACCTATTTTAGCCTTTTCAAGCGGATCACTGATTTTAAGTGACTGTTCGCTCAGCTTTTTCATCTTATCTTCTAAGCATGCCGCCTGAATCTTTAAACATGAGTGTAAGAATACATCTTCATTATAATCCGGCAAAGCCAGTTCCCATTCGCTCAATTCAATCAGTAAAGACTTGACAGCCTCTTCTTTAATACTGTTATAAAAATCAGCGATTTCAATTTCATCATGTGTCCGATAGTAATCAATAATATAGATTGCAAGCTTGTTGCAATTTTCATCAATTAAAAATCCCAGCTTATCTTTGAATGCATTATTTGCCTGCAGACTTACCAGCATCTGTGAGAGTATCTCATATTCAGCCCGCAGACTGCCATTCTTTGGCTGCCGCAAACCGATCGAAGGAGTAACTAAAACCTTTTTCTTCTCCTTCACCTCAGCTTCACTCATATCAAACTGGGTAAGCTCAAACAATTTCGCAAGATAATTCTTACGTTCAAAACGCTCGGTGCAGGCATTGATTTCTCGGCCTAATTCAACCGCGAATTCTTTTCGCTGCGAATAATTTTCAAGATTGTACTTTTGCTGCAGATAGCGGAACAAAAATCGATCCACGATATCGTTTTCTCTGCCATATGAAGCAGCTCATCCTTGCCATACCCATCGATGATCTCATCCGGATCAAGACCCAGCTGATTATCAACAACTTCAAAATGAAGCCCGATTTCCCGTGCCAGCTTGCCAAATTTATAGGTGGCATTGATACCGGCCCGATCGCCGTCATAGCAGATCACGCACTTAGCATGGAGATTCTTAAGCAGCATCAGCTGTTCGCGGGTACAAGCAGTCCCCAGCGTAGCGACACAATCATGAATACCCACTTTCTCAAAAGCGATAACATCCATCGCTCCCTCAGCGATCAATATGCGGCCAGTCGATTTTGCCTCAACCTTGGCACGGTGATAGTTAAAGATGAGCGACCCTTTTTTAAAAGCCGGCGTTTCTGAGGTATTGATATATTTTGCCTCATCATTTTCATCGACGCGGCGGGCGGTAAACCCGACCGGATTCCCATTGCGGTCATGAATCGGAATCAAAATACGATTGGCAAATACATCATGCATTCCACTTGGACTTATCCGCACCACATTGCTCTCAACAAGCTGTGCATCCGTAAATTTTTTGGCATTCATATACGCGTAAAGCGCATCTCCCTTAGGATTATAGCCAATTTCAAATTTTCGGATACATTCCTCATTGATGCCGCGCTGAAGCAAATAAGCCTTCACTTCAGCAGCCTGGGGCGTTGCCAAGGTATAATTCGTATATTCGATCACAGATCGGCAGACCTTATGGATCGACGCGATATTCGGATCGAGTGTTTCATTGACCAGCATCCGGTCGGCTTCTTCAACTTCTACACCAGCATAATCAGCAACCTTCAGCACCGCTTCAACAAAAGAGATGTGTTCAAAGTTTTGAACAAAAGTAAAGACATTGCCGCCGGCATTGCAGACAAAGCATTTATAAATCTGCTTATCCATAGAAATTGACATTGATGGATTGTGATCATCATGAAAAGGACAAGTGCAGACAAAACCGCGGGCTTTCCTTGTCAATGGCACATAACGCGATATCACATCGGCAATATCGGCGCGTGAGCGAATTTCATTAATTTTTTCCTCACTGAGTCTGGCCAATTTATCACCTCAATTAAAACTTTATTTTCTCGGCAATCCAACGATTTAAGTCACTGATAGCAACCCGGCTCTGCTCCATCGTATCACGTTCACGAATCGTAACACAGCCATCATCCTTGGTATCAAAGTCAACCGTAATGCAGAACGGCGTACCGATCGCATCCTGACGGCGATAACGTTTGCCGATACTGCCCGCTTCATCATATTCGCAATTATAATCACATGCAAGCTGTGCGAACACTGCCTCGGCTTCCTTGCTTAACTGCTTTGACAGCGGCATTACACAAGCCTTGAATGGAGCCAATGCCGGATGCAGACGTAAAACGATACGCGTATCCTTTTCACTCAGCACCTCTTCATCATAAGCGTCACAAAGGAAAGCAAGCATCAGCCGTTCACAGCCAACCGATGGTTCGATACAATATGCGAGATATTTTTCATTGGTCGCCGGATCAAGATATTCAAGACTTTTCTTACTGGTCTCTTGATGCTGACGCAGGTCATAATCCGTACGGTCAGCAATTCCCCAGATTTCTCCCCAGCCTATCTGTGAACCAAAATTATATTCGATATCACATGTACCTTTGGAATAGAAAGCCAGTTCTTTCGCATCATGATCACGGAAACGCAGATTTTCAGCTTTAATGCCTAAATTCGTTAAGAAATTCATGCAGGCATTTTTATAAAATTCATACCATTCCAAATCGGTACCCGGCTGACAGAAGAATTCAAGCTCCATCTGTTCAAATTCACGAGTACGGAAAATAAAGTTACCCGGAGTAATTTCATTACGGAATGATTTACCGATCTGTCCGATACCGAACGGCAGCTTTTTACGCATTGTACGCTGTACATTTTTAAAATTGACAAACATCCCCTGAGCGGTTTCCGGACGCAGATAAATCGCGTTCTTCGCATCTTCGACAACTCCCTGGAATGTTTTGAACATCAAGTTAAACTGACGGATATCCGTAAAATCATGGCTGCCGCAATTGGGACAGGCAATCTTATGTTCCTTGATGTAAGCCATCATTTCCTCATTGCTCCAGCCACCTGGATTTACAGTACCCTTTGATTCATCTTCGATCAGCTTGTCGGCACGATGTCTTGTCTTGCAGTTGCGGCAGTCCATCAATGGATCTGAAAATCCGCCTACATGACCGGAGGCAACCCATACCTGCGGGTTCATTAAAATCGCTGATTGGATACCTACATTGTAAGGACTCTCCTGGATAAATTTCTTCCACCAGGCACGTTTGATATTGTCCTTGTATTCAACGCCTAAAGGACCAAAATCCCATGTGTTTGATAAGCCGCCGTATATTTCAGAACCCTGAAATACAAAACCGCTGTTTTTCATATGGGAAACGATCGTTTCAAACTTCTTATCATTCATCTGCTTTTTCCCCTTTCAAGAAAAACTAACCATGACAAAGCATGGTTTATTAAGAATATATCCTCGTTAATATTACAATTAACCATAGTATTTTATACCATATTTCAAGCCTGATTGTCAACTTAATTCAAGCCCTCAACAATTCGCAGAAATGCCGCGCTCTGTAAATTTATACCGCTGTAATTCTGAAACAGCTGAAGATATACATCTACTATTGGATACGTCCAATTGCCGGCTGTCAGCAACACCTGCGCATGCTTCAGTTCTGCTTTACACGCCAAGCGCAGCAGTCTTAGCTGCTCTGCACTTAAACGCAGATCACTGCTATGCTGACAGCGCTGGCAAACAAAAACCGCCGTCATTGACTGAAAAAGCGGCAATCTGCTGTTTTGAACCGCAGCGGCAGCAGCTGTCAACATTGGGTTCAATACCGATTTCATGGGCGATCAAAGCTAAAAAAAGAGTCAGGATACAATAAGGCTGCTTCGAAGTTTCCAATAAATCCAAGCAAGTAAGCAGTTCCTCATAGCTGAACATCATTTCTTCCAAGCGGTCCATCAATTCCATCATCAACTGCGCAATGCCCTGTTTCAGAAGATCTTCGCGCAGACCACGATAGCTTTTTATTAACTCAGCATTCTTCAGCGTGCTGCCTTTCTCAAGCAGATTAAATCGGCTTAAGGTAAACAGCTGACAGCAATGAGCGTTTTTACTGCTGATTTTATTAATGCCGCGGGCCAGAACACTCCGCTTCCCTGCAGCAGTCAGCACACTCAGCATCGCATCATAATCACGGTAATCAACTTTTTTAGTACGATTCCTTCAAAACTGTTATTCATCATCCTCATCCATTTCACGGATACCGAATTGCTGAAGCTTGCTTGCGCGGTTACGCCAGTCCTTCTCAACGCGGACATAAAGTTCCAGATAAACCTTCTTGCCTAAAATCAGCTCAAGATCACGCCGTGAATCAATGCCGATAGTCTTGATCATACTGCCCTGCTTGCCGATCAAAATACCCTTTGAGAAGGCCGCTCCACAATGATCAAAGCATTGATCACCACCGAGCTTTTCTTATTTACTTTCTTTTCCAGCACCACTGCCACTGAATGCGGAATTTCTTCTTCCGTCTTATAAAGCACCTTTTCCCGAATCAGCTCGGTAATCATAAAATCTTCATCATGATCACAGATCATATCATCAGGGAAATACTTAGGGCCTTCACTGAGATAGTTTTTACTGACTTCAAGCAGCTCATGTATATTGTCATGCTTTAACGCAGAAACGGGAAAATTTCCTTGCAGTCCAGTCTTCCCTGCCATTCAACAAGCAGCTTCATTAACGCTTCCCTGCTTAATAAGTCCACCTTATTCAGAATCAGAAAAATCGGCAGCTGTTTTTCTTTCAGATTATTTAATACAAATTCCTCACCGCTGCCAAAGGGCACCGATGCATCAACCATATAATAAACAAGATCCACACCCGCCAACGATGAGAACGCGCTCTTATTCAAAGTCCGCCCCAATTCATGGTGCGGCTTATGAATCCCCGGTGTATCAATAAATACCATTTGAGCATCTTCAGTAGTTAAAATACCCTGAATGTTGTTGCGGGTCGTCTGCGGCTTGGGCGATATAATGGCCAGTTTTTGATTCATAATCGCATTCAGCAAGGTCGACTTACCGGCATTGGGCCGGCCCACAATCGCAATAAATCCAGATTTCATCCTAGAGATCCTCGTTAGTAAACGCCATCGGCAGCAATTCTCTGATTGAAGTCGTTGTCTCTGCCCCGCGGTTTGCCAGATAGATTGGTGTATCAAAACCAATCAGTTCACACAATACCTGACGGCATGCCCCGCACGGCGCCGCGATGGTTTTACCTTCACTGACAATGGCCAGCGCTTCGATATCTTCCTTCCTTACGCCGTTGGAATAAGCCGAGAAAATCGCGCTGCGCTCTGCACAGTTAGCCAGTCCATAAGACGCATTTTCAATATTTGCGCCATAGAAAGTACGGCCATCCTTGCATAATACACAGGCTCCCACACGGTAATGGGAATAAGGCACATATGCATTCTCCATCGCCTTAAATGCCAGATTCACTAATTCATTCTTATTCATCGTAAAGCTCCTTTCAAAATTAACAGGCCCACCAGCAAGGCAGCCAGTGATACGACAAGCACCGCTGCCGCACCATAATCCTTAATAATCTTAGCCAGTTCATTGTACTGGGGAGAAATCAGATCCACACATTTTTCAATCGCTGAATTAAAAAACTCAGCAGCGATCACTAAACAGATCAGCAGCAGGATAAACAGCCACTCACTTAAGGTAAAGCCGTACAGCCCGCCAAAGAGCAGCACCACTGCCCCAATCAGACACTGAAAGCCGATGCTGCGGTCATGCTTGAGACCATAAGCAATGCCGCTGAAAGCATTGGCAAACTTATTAATCAGCCGTTTTAGGTACGAGATCATTGAGGATCACATCCTGTAAGGCAAACATAATTTGTTCATCCTCGCTCTGCATGTGATCATAGCCGAGAAGATGAAGCAGCCCATGGGTAAATAGAAAGCATACCTCACGGCGGATAGAATGCCCGTATTCCTGTGCCTGATTTCTTACTGCCTCTACATTGATGAAGATATCACCCAGTTCCTCATCGATTTCTTCGCTGATCATATAATCCTCTTCGCTGTCTTTCAGGGCAAAAGAGATCACATCGGTAGGTTTGTCAATGGAGCGATAATCCCGGTTTATTTCCTGAATGGCATCTGGTGTCACAAAAACAACGGAGCAGCTGGACTCGTAAGCTGTCCGCAGCACCTTACTTGTTTTTTCACTGATCTTTTGAAAATCCTCAGCGTAACTCTCCCATTCACTTTCTTCTGTTTGATTGATCATATTAATTTCCATAAAATCTCCTTTATATGCTTGTTATTCCTAATAAGTATACCATAATTATTTTCAATTAACATAGAGAAGGATCAGCGTTTTATGCCAAATCATAAAGAAATGAAACAATGACAGCAGCGCTTCTCCCTTTAAAGGATCATAAACCCAGATTTTCCTCCCCTGCCGTTCAGCAAGCATAAAATGTCCCAGCCAGCGTGAACCGACAAATGCGATAAAACAAGTGTCAGGAATCCGCCAAGTATGATAAGCCCGTGTATCGACATGACTCAAAGCTAAACCGGCACATAAATCATAAATGCTTAAACCGTGTTCATCAATTAATGCATCACAATAATTTATGGCCGCTGTTAGGTCAATCCCCTTTTTTTCTTGCAGTGCATATAAGATTTTGACTGCACAATCTTGCTTTTCCATAGAATCACCCCTTTATATATAAGTAAAAATTTGTTTTTATCCTATTCTTAGCCTATTAAATAAAAATTCTTAATCAAAATGTAAAAAATATTTATAATTTTGTTAATTTAATGTTAAAATAAGAGTGTCTATATATGGAGGATAAACTATGCCTACTGAACTCATGCCAGAAGCTGCCGTCCAATGGGACCTGATCATTGGTGGTTTTGCCTTCTTTTTATTTGGCATCCAGTATATGGGTGACGGATTAAAAAGCATTGCCGGTGATAAGCTGCGTTACTTTATTGACAAATACACATCAAAACCATGGATGGGAATTATTATTGGTGCCTTGGTTACCGTTGTAATTCAGTCAAGCTCAGCAACCACAGCCATTGCCATCGGATTTGTGCGTGCTGGAATCATGCGGCTCGATCAGGCCATCGGGGTTATTATGGGAGCTAACATCGGTACAACCGTAACCGCCTTCCTGATTGGTCTGAATGTCGAACAGTTTTCATTATATTTTGTATTTATCGGTGTTTTGTTTATTGTTTTCTCAAAAAGGCGCAAAACAACCTACATGGGAGAAATCATTCTCGGCTTTGGTATCCTGTTTTTCGGATTAAAGCTGATGGGCGATGAATTATCGATGATTGGTGAATATCCGCAATTTGAAGCGGTAGTAACCGCTATGGCCCAGAATCCGATTCTTGCGCTTTTGGGCGGTACATTGATGACCGGTCTTGTGCAGTCGTCAAGTGCTGTCATCGGTATTATTCAAAAGCTGTACAGCTCTGGTGCAATTACCATTGCCGTTGCACTGCCCTTTGTCTTCGGCAGCAACATCGGTACTACTATCACAGCGATCTTTGCCGCTATCGGAGGTTCCATTTCCAGTAAACGGGCAGCCGGCATTCACGTTATGTTTAACGTATTTGGCACCCTGCTCTTCATGCTGATTCTGAAACCTTTCACCGGATTCATCAGCACTGTCTCCACGCATTTTGCCATTAACAGCATGATGCAGATTGCCTTTGCGCATATCATCTTCAACTTATCTACAACGATTCTCGCCTATCCGTTTATTAACTTAATGGTCAAGGCGGTTAAAGCGCTGATTCCCGGTGATGAAAATCAGCGTATCGAAGTTAACATGGAAAACCTCGACCCTAAGATTGCCGCGACTTTACCGGCCGGTGCCTTGGGCGTATCGAAACAGGCCACGATTAAAATGGGAATGCTTGCCTATGATTCCTTGAAAAACACAAAGGATTATTTTAACACTAAGCAAAAACGCTATTCAGAATCTACTCATCAATGTGAGGAAGCAATTAACTCACTGGACAGTAAGATCACTGATTATCTGATGGAAATTGCCCATCACAATCTTGGTACTAACGATACAGATGAATTGATCGCCAATCTTAAGTCTTTAAAAGATATTGAACGTATGGGTGATTTAGCAATGAATCTAAGAGAATTTTATTCTATGGCTTTTGAAGAAAAAGGTAAATTCTCTGAAGGAGCGATCGCTGATGTCAATGAAATGTATGATATCATCCTTGAAATGACGAAGCTGGCAATTGATTATTTCAATACTCGTGATGAAAAGCTGATTGATATGATTCAGGATAAAGAAAATTATCTTGATCTGATTGAAGAAAAAGCCCGGCAGCGGCACTTCAAACGCATGGCCCAATCGGAATGCGCAAGAGCTATTACCGGCAGTGTTTATATTGATATTCTGTCCAATCTTGAACGTGTTGGTGATCATGCCTGCAACATCGTGCGTAACTGTAATATCGAATTACCATTACATAACAGTTTATAAAAGAAAGCAAAATAGCTTTCTTTTTTACATCTTCATTTTTCGGCCGCCGCTTTGCCGATGCTAAGCAATAACCAGCTTGCAAAGCATCGTTAATGAAATCATATTCGGCGTCAGCATTGGCAGCTCCTTGTCAGGATCAAGTGTTTCACTTTTCCGATTAAATCTATACCGGCATTATTTATTAAATTTCAAATTGCGCATCATTTGCCTTAAGTGCATAAAGCTTAAAAAGCCGCATCATTTTTAGCCGGATCCTGTGCATAAATCAATATTGGAACAGCAGACCTTGCCTTCAATTTATGCTGTACTGCAAGCAGATGACTCATAATGAAACGAAGATCAAATCATAGCCATGACTGGCGAAAACCTCTGCCGTCGCATAACCGATGCGGCACCGGTAATCAGCACTTATTCCTTATCCATTACCGCACTCATTAAGCAGCTTTTTGATAATCCTGAGCGAGCAGCGCATAAACAGCCATATCGGCTAATCCCATCTGATTGATGCCGGTCTGCCTTAACGTTCCTTCATATTGCAAACCGCACTTTGCCATCACCTTGCCAGAATTAGGATTCAATACATCATGATGTGCCTCAATGCGGTTTACCTGTACTTCTTCAAACAAGAATTGAATCACTGCCGTAAAGGCTTCAGTGGTAACCCCCTGATGCCACCACTTTCTTGACAGACAATAACCGATATGCACACACGCGATATCTTCCTCAATTTTAACTACTGAAATATTGCCGATCACCTCATCATTATCCTTTAAAGCAATGGCCCACATATACTGCTGATCATGATCTTGAGTGATCCATTCATTCAAAATCATTTTAGTCACCTCGATCGAAGAATGTGCAGGCCAAGTCAGATAACGGGTAACTTCAGGATCACTGGCCCAATTACGGTACATATTTTCAGCATCTTCAATCTTAAATTTTCTTAATATCAAACGTTTTTGTTGTCAGCAAGGCTGTTCCTTTATGATGCATGATCTTCTCTCCTTTAATTTTAACCATTATAGCTCACCCCCAGATTTCTAGCAAGAAAAAAGCCATTTGCATGGCTTATCCAAAATCATAGTGCTGACCCTTCACACAATAAATCACATGCTCACAGATATTGATCGTATGATCACCGGCACGTTCAATGCTTCTTAAAATCTGCGACCCTCTAAGCATGATTCGCAGTGACTGCTGATCCGCATTTTCCTCTAAAGTTTGATAACATTCCTCAATTAACAGATCGATTTCTTTATCTCTTTCAGGAATATCAAAAGCCATATCTACATCCTTTTCCTCATAGCAAAGCATCGCTGCCTTCAGCATCTCAACCATCTTTTCTTCCATTTGAATGATATATGCCTCAACCGTAGGATTAATTGAATCATTTCTGATAATATAAGAAGCAATATTTTTCGCATAGTCAGCAATTCGTTCAAGTTCTGAGGCGATCTTAATAGCGGTTATAACCCTCCGAAGATCACTGGCTACCGGTGATAACAGCGCAAATACCGAAATAGCGATATCATTGATTTCCTCTTCCATGTTATTGATGAAACTGTCTGCCTTAATCAGTTCCAGGGCCTGTGCGCGGTCCTTTGACATATAAAGCCGCTGCAGCGTTTCATGCATGGTAATGACACGGCTGCCCATTTCACAACCGAATATTCTAACACTTCAACTTCTTTATCGATTTTAACCATATTCTTCTCCTATCCGAAACGGCCTGTGATATAATCTTCCGTTCGCTTATCTAATGGCTGTTTAAATAATTTTGATGTTTCCTGAAATTCAATAACTTCTCCCAATAAGAAGAAAGCTGTATAATCGCTGACTCTTGCTGCCTGCAGCATGCTGTGAGTGACAATGATAATTGTATAGTCATGTTTAAGTTCATCAATGAGATCTTCAATCTTAGCGGTAGCTATCGGATCAAGGGCACTGGTCGGCTCATCCATTAAGATAACCTCCGGTTCCATCGCAATCGCTCTGGCAATGCATAAACGCTGCTGCTGACCGCCGGACAATCCCATCGCTGAATCATTGAGCCGATCACTAACTTCATCCCATAAGGCTGCCTGCTTTAATGATGTCTCCACGATTTGTGTAAGCAGATGCTTGTCCTTGATTCCCTGACAGCGCGGACCATAGGCCACATTGTCAAAGATACTCATCGGGAATGGGTTTGGTTTTTGGAAAACCATGCCTACGCGTGTACGCAGATCTACCACATTCATCTTCCCTGAATTGATATCCATCTCATTAATGGTGATACTGCCTCGATACGGCAGCCTTCAATTAAATCATTCATTCTGTTTAAGCAGCGCAGAAAGGTAGATTTGCCACATCCGGAAGGACCGATAAAAGCAGTTACCCGATTTTTATTAATATCCATCGTTACTTTTTTCAAAGCCTGTTTCTCACCGTAGTACAGATCAAGATCCTTGATCTTAAAAATCGTTTCTTCCATAAGTACCTCCTAATACCACGCTTTATTCAGCCGCTTGCTCAGCAGCTTGACAATAATATTTAAACAAAGAACAAAAATCAAAATAATGATAGAAATAGCGGATGCCAGCTCAAAATTAGGCTGTTCACCGCTCATCACCGACCAGATATGAACCGCCAATGAAGTTCCCTGCGACAGCAGGGTTGGTGAATCGTTGATAAACGTACCCATTGTATAAATCAGCGCCGCGGACTCCCCGATGACCCTGCCGATACTCAGCAGCACGCCGGTTAGAATACCCGGCACCGCACAGGGCAGCACGACCTTGAAGATCGTCTGTGACTGATTGGCGCCCAAGGACAAGCTCGCATCACGCAGACTGTTGGGCACAACGAGCAGAGCTTCCTCTGTGGAACGAATGATGGTCGGCAATAAAATAATTGCATGGTCAGTGAGCCTAATAAAATATTAGTCGTAGTCGCGCCAAAGGCTCTGGTAATTGGAAACAGTACCGATACACCCATCAAACCATAGACAATACTGGGAACTCCGGTCAGCGTTTCGATGCCGGAACGAATCATTCGGTTTAGTCTTGATTTATTGGCATATTCATTCAGATAGATTGCCGCTGCGATCCCGATTGGCAAAGCAATCAGCAAAGATACCACAATTAAATAACCTGTAGTCATCAAACTGCCGCGGATACCGCCGCCCGGTGTTTTCACATAGGCTGAGGTGATAGATGCCGCGTCTTGATCTAAAGCCGCCGCGATTTCAGCCGCGTTCTGACTGGCCAGATTGCCGGCAAAATCAGCGCTTCCGTCAAGCCTTTTAAAATCTATTTTTTCGACCTGCACACCTACTTCCAGCGCCAGATCCAATCCTTTATTTGTCCCCGCACTCTTATCGATCGTATGCGCAAAAGGTGAAAGCGGATCAATATATTCGACCAGCACAAGCTCATGCTTGTCATTGGACAGCGCATCAACAAATGCGATTCCCCATTTTCAGAAAAGCTGGCCTGTGGGGTTAAGTCAGCAGGCGCCGTAAAGTTTCCTGAATGATTAACCTCCGTTTTTACTTCCACCAAGTAATTTTTTGACCAATAATCATTTTTCAATAAATCAAAGCTGATCAATGAAGAGCCTTTTGAAAAGATGAAGATAAAAATGCTGATTAAAACTGTCACACTGATCAGTGAAGACAGATATGTGATGCCATTCAGCAGGCCATCACTGACATTGCTGGAACGTCGGTTTCCCCTGATCATGATTGATTTCCTACCTTTTTCTTTATTTGATTTAAAACATAATTAGAAACTAAGATCACAGCCATCAGCACAAGACCTACCGAGAAACGAATATCATAATCAAGACCGGTAGTTTCTTTTAAGCCTGCCAGCATCGTAGAAGTTAAGGTGCGGGTAATATCGAAAAGGTCAAAGGTTGGCCCCATCAGCTTATTACCTGCTACCATCGCAACCGCAGTTGCTTCTCCGAAGGCTCTGCCAATACCAAGAATGGCACCGGCGAAAATGCCTGATTTAGCACTTGTTAGGATTACCTTAAAATTGGTTTGTGTCTGTGTTGCTCCCAAAGCCAAAGAACCTAATTCCATCTCTTTGTCTACCGAGCGGATGGCTGTAACCGCCATGGATGTGATTGTCGGAAAAATCATGATTGCCAAAAGCAGAATCACTGCCAGCAGCGAGCTGCCGCCAGCCGTAACGATACCAAATTGAGCCGCCAGCATTTTTACTAACGCAGTGATTGAACCTGCCGCAAACACACCATAGACAACCGATGGAATTGATGCGAGCAGTTCAACAACCGTACTCATGATCTGTGAAATAGACTTAGGCGCAATCTTGGCAATAAATAAAGCGGTCAGCACTGAAATTGGAAATGCCAGCAGCAATGCGCCAAAAGAAAGAAATCAAAGTATTGATTATTATATAGCCAACGCCATAGATTTCCTGATCCTGCCGCCACGTCGTACCAAGCAGGAAATCAACAACATTCACCTGACCATTCGCATATCCCGGCAGAAAAGGCGCAATTCCTTTAATACCGACAAAGAGCAGAATGACGATGATTGCCGAAGCGGACAGAAAAGCTGCCGCCATAAAGCACCGTTTTGAAATCCTGTCATTTCTTAATTTCCGTTCATTTTTTTCCTTGCTGATTTGTTTTCTGACAAACTTGTCCATAATTCTGTTCACATCCTATCATTAAGAAAGATGCCTTGCCACCGCTTAGCATCTTTAAGTACTTTCCGCTTATTGAATATCTTCCCACTTTGTTGTTTCACCGGTGAAATAGCCTTAATTTGTGCCGCGCTCAGATCAGTAACCGCTGTATTTTCAGCATTTACGATCGTTACCACCGCATCCAAGCAATAAGTGCCGCTCACCATGGCTGATGATGTATCTTCATCACTATTGAATGCACGTGAAGCAAAGCCGATATCCGCTTTATTAGCACCGTCTTTTCACCGCCGAGAACGCGTTTCCAGCCATCGCCTGAACCCGTCTGATTCATTGTAAATTGGAAATTGCCAGCCATTGGGACAAAGCTCTCCAACGCTGCCTTCAACGTCTTTTCAACCGAAGTAGAACCCGCTGTGGTAATTGTGATTGAGGAATTATCCTGTTCCACGATCGGATGATTTACAGCTAATTCAGCCCACGGCTTTGCTTTAGATTTATCTACGACTCCGCCGGCCTTTTCAACGACTAACATACCTTCTTCGGAATTTTGCATATAATCCAAAAAGGCTGCAACTAATTGTTCTTTCGCGTCATCGCCGAAATCGCCGGCAGCACGGGTTACGAAATCAAAAGGCCTTTGTAACTTATAAGAACCATCAAGAGCTGCTGCTTCACTAGGTGTTACACCTTCAAATTGAATAGGTGTTACGCCATTTGCCTCAAAGTCAGTAGTTAGTGAAACATAACCGATACCATTCTTGTCCGCACCGACTTTAGACGCCATATCGCCGTTGCTTGAAACTTCAATGGCTGTATCCAGCAATTGATCAACAAAATCAGATGCCTTTTCATACGCTTCCCGCGTACCGCTTGATGAATCACGTGTATAGACATTGATCTGTCCTGTTACGCCAGTATTTACCGGATTATCCGTATTCCCGTTATTTTGATCCGTCGCAGCCGGTGTTGATGTACATCCGCCTAATAATAAGCATGCTGTCAGCAATGCAGTGATTTTCTTCATATCAGAAATCCTCCTTGTTTTATTACATCGCCAGTATAAAGAGTGATTGTTAAAGAAGTAGAAAGATTTTGTTAATTCTCTGTTAAAAATCAAATTTTGCATAAAAAAAGCAGATGCCCGAACACCTGCAAGAAAAAAACACCCAGTGGGTGTTTTCAGAAACTAGATTAAGCTAACGTTAGCAGCTTGAGGACCGCGGTTGCCTTCAACGATTTCGAATTGAACCTTTTGGCCTTCTTCTAAGTCTTATATCCATCAGACTGAATAGCTGAATAATGGATAAAGATTTCTTTACCATCTTCTGCTTTAATAAAACCGTAACCTTTTTCTGCATTAAAAAATTTAACTGTTCCTGTACTCATTGTTAGTACCTCCATTTTGTCTGTAAACAAGCTGAAGTCATTAGGTATAAAAAATCACATTAATTCCTTGTACCTTGAGACATAAATACAATTCCTTAAATGTGAATTATAGTTATTGCTTCGTATTACTATTTAAGTATAAGCGCTATTCAGATCAAAGTCAAGCAAAACCTAAAGTTTATTCAGTTTGATTGTGAACACCGTACCCACATTTAATTCTGATCGAACCTCAATCACACCGCCGTGAGCATCAATCACCGATTTAACAATCGCTAAGCCTAGACCACTGCCGCCCTCAGCTCTTGCTCTTGACTGATTGACTCTATAAAAACGTTCAAAAATCCGGCTCTGTTCATTGACATTAAAGCCGCATCCCTCATCTTGGACTTGGATATAATAATCATCATCCGTTGTGAAAGTACGCAGCGTGATCGTACCGCTGTCACTGTACTTCACCGCATTGACTAATAAATTATTCAATACCTGAGACATCTTTTGGGCATCACAGAAAAGCCGTGCATCCCCCTTCAAATCCAGATTAAGCTTAAGTCCTTTCTCATTGATTAACGGCATCAGCGGCTTGCATACCGTCTGTGCCAGTTCATGAAAATTAATGCGCGTGCGATGCAGAATCGGCTGTTCTACAGACAGTTTGCTTAATTCAAGCAAATCCTTAACGATACTCTCTAAACGCTGCACCTCACTGTTGATTTGATTCAGAAAATCCTTCTGTGCTTCAGGGTCATTAAAATCATCACGAATCAATATCTCACTCATCCCCTTGATCACTGAAATGGGTGTTTTTAATTCATGAGATGCATCGGCAATAAACCTTTTCTGCATTTTCTCACCGCTCAATGCCTTTGTCATATCCTGAAGCAGAATCAGGCAACCGCTGAATTTGCCATGGCTGGTCACCGGCACCATATATGCCTGATAATCTACATCATCAATGCGGATGCGCTCTTCCTGTTCTTTTTCAAGAATAAAAGCATCTTTAATAACCTCTTGAATGGCCGGATCAAAATCATTATGCAGATAATCCAGTTCAATTTTAGCGTCAGAGTGACGAAAAGCCAAAGCCTGTGTATTATAGATCACAATCTTTCCCAGTTCATCAAGCAGCAATAAAGGAAAAGGAATCGATGAAACGATGGTCAGCAGCTGTTTCGTTTTTAAATGTGAATCAGAGCTGCTGGTTTTTAATTCATGCAGCAGATTCTCATTATTTTTGCGCACATCTGCCGCCAGCCTGATTTCACTGCTGTACCAGATAAAGCCAAAGGCAATGATCAGCAGCAGAATTACCAAATAAACAGGCAGATTAAATAAAGATTCCAAAGCCAGCGAAACAATCAGTAAGGCAAACAGCGCGCTCAGTTTATGCCTGTCCATCTTTCAGCTCCATACAATAGCCGACACCGCGGTTGGATTGGATGGTCACATTACTTTTTGCTAATTTACTCCTTAACTTAAAGATATGCACATCGACGATGCGTGTATCACCATCGTATTCAAAGCCCCAGATTTCACTGCAGATCTGATCTCTGGACAGCACGATTTCATGATTCATCATCAGATAAACAAGCAGATCGAATTCTTTTTTTGTGCAGCTCACAGCCTCATTGCCGATCAGTACTTCACGTTTTTTCAGATGGATACTGACATTGCCGAAAGTCAGCTTCTCATGATCCGCCTTCGGAAGTCTTTTAATATGAGCATTCACACGGGCAACTAATTCACGCGGTGAAAAAGGCTTGGTTATGTAATCGTCGACACCTTCTTCAAAGGCTTGCAGAATATCAGCCTCATCATCTTTAGCAGTCAGCATAATCATGATGCTGTCAATATTCTTTTTACGCAGGCATCTGACCAGTTCGAGTCCGGAAAGACGCGGAATCATCCAATCGATGATTAAGACATCAAAATGTTCATTCAGCGCCATAGTTAAGGCGGTTTCACCATCGGCAGCTTCACTCAGCTCATAATCACGCTTTAAATCATAGGCAATGATTTTACGGATATTATCTTCATCCTCAATGATTAATATTTTATTCATTTCCCTCTGCCCTCTCATAACATTCAATAATTTTCTGAACCAGCGGATTACGTACAACATCGAGACCGCTCAGTTCAACAAAACCAATCTTATCAACCCCTTGTAAGATTTTACGGGCGTGCAGCAAACCGCTGTCCTGCTTTTTCACCAAATCGATCTGCGTACCGTCACCGGTAATTACAACCTTGGAATTAAAGCCCATGCGGGTAAGAAACATTTTCATCTGATTTTTGGTCGTATTCTGCGCTTCATCAAGAATGATAAAAGCATTGTCCAAAGTACGGCCGCGCATATATGCCAACGGTGCAATTTCGATGACTTCCTTTTCCAGCAGCTTCTCTACGGTTTCCACACCGAGCATATCATACAGCGCATCATAGAGCGGCCGCAGATAAGGGTCCACCTTTTCCTTCAAATCACCAGGCAGAAAGCCGAGGTTTTCACCTGCCTCAACCGCAGGACGGGTCAGCACAATCCGTGAAAAATTACCCTTTTTTAACTGAGCAACCGCATAAACGACAGCCAGGTAAGTCTTACCGGTACCGGCTACGCCAGTTGCGAAGATGATATCATCGTGCGTTAACGCATCGATTAAAATTCGTTGACCGATCGTCTTAGGATAAATCAGCTTACCGCTGACCGTCTTAGCAATCGGCTCACTGTTTAACCGTTCAAGATTAATCGACGGCGATGTTTTCACAAGCCGGATCAAATAACTTAAATCCGACGCATTCAGATGCTTCTGCTCATGGATCAGCGTATAGGCCGCACTGACAATCTTTCCTATGCAATCAAGCACTTCCCGATTATCACACTGCACATCAAGCTGTCCGTTATTAAAAATCAATTCAGCATCAAAGGCTGAACGCAGCAAATCAAGATTTTTATCATGCGTACCGCAAAACATCATCATTTCATCATAAGACCATGTACTGCAATCAATAGAAAACGCTTTTGACATTTTATTCTCCCGGGCTTGAAATATCTTCAAGCAATGTATAATGTAAATCCATTTTTATTTTATCGTCATTTACCGAAAATTGCAAAATATTTTCACTGACGATCTTCTCATCCTCACCCAGCTCTTCACTGATGATCCGACGCGCCTGAAACAGCAGCTGGAAAAACTGTACACCTTCCGGCAATGAATTATTAGGCATTTCAACACTGAAGTCTGACCACGTATAAGCAAATACCCTGCCTTTGACATAGATTTCCTCAGGCAGATTCATACTGTCCAGCAAGATATTACTGACTAATAAATCCCCTTTTTTGACAACATCGTTAATCTTTACACATTTTTCACCATGCTGAAGATCAAAAGAAGCGATCACGCCGTCTTTTTGAGCAATCAATTCATTCCGTGTCAGTTCTTCTTTTTCAACGGTTTTCTTAGGCAGAAAGCGTACCTTCAGCTTGCTGCCGTTCTGTTCAACCTCGATCCAAGTAAAAGATCTCTTCAATTCCTCATTCAGCTGCTGCTTCAGCACATTTTTATCTGTAAGCTGAAATGGCGGCATAGCCTGAAGCTGTACGAGCGTATCCGCGATCAGGGCACGGTTTACGGTTCCCTCACCTAAAATTTCAATATTAAAAACCGTCGATGACAGCAAGAGCCACAAAGCCGCTGCCGCACCGGCGGCGATCAGCCGGTCAAGATGCTTAAATGTGCGCAGCAGCATGCCGATGACACCGGTTGTTTTCAGATGGATAATGTGCGGATATGTCTTGATTAGATCATTGCGGTTTAATACCGAAGCATAAAAAGTGATCGTATCCTTTTGCTGACGAATCCCATAAACGGTCCAGTTATGTGTTTTCACCGTCTGCAGGAAAACATTCAGGTTAAAATCCAGGGACCAGTAATCCAAGCCAAATTTATTCATTATTAAACACAACGGTGGCAATTGTGCCGCCGATCAATATTTCATCCCGCGTCAGTGCAGAAATCATCAGATCACTGCCCTGGATTGTCAGTGTATAGTGTGCGCACTGGATCTTGATTTCATTCTTTCTGACTCTGAGAATGGCTTTATATTTCTCAATCATCAACTGACGATCATCATATGTAATCATTCACTCACCTCATTCTATTTTATGAGGTGAATCTTATTATAGAACAGTTCTTTTATAGCTGTGAGTATTGAGTAAGCCGATTCAGTTCTCTGATTTCAAGCAGACACAAAGGTACCGCAAGCAAAAATGAAGCTATGTCCGCCGCCGGCTGTGCCCATTCCGCACCCTTTAAGCCTAAAACTGAGACCAGAATGAAAAGCGCAGGAATAAAAAACAAGCCTTGACGCGCCATTGCCAAAAGACTGGCCGGCAGTGTTTTGCCAATGTTTTGCAGCAGCATATTCGTTAAGATCACAACGCCCATAAAAGGAAAGGACAAGCATTGATAACGCAGTGTCTGCGCACCGATTTCAAGCAGCAGCGGATCCTCACTTCTAAATAAAGCGACTAATGCCGGCGCCCCCAGATATCCGAGAATAGATATAATGATCAAGCCGACAGTAGATACTTGATACAGAAAATAAAAGCATCTTTAACTCTTCGGTAAAGGCCGGCTCCATAATTAAAACCGCAGACTGGCTGAAAGCCCTGACCAAAGCCAATTAATGCTGAACTGGCAAATGCTGTGATCTTGGATACGATGGAAAAGGCCGCAATCGCGCTGTCGCCATAGTCCTTGACCGCCCAGTTTAATGCGATGACTGCCACACTGGTAAGTCCTTGCCGGCAAAGACTTGGCAAACCGCCCTTCGTGATTTGGCGATAGCGTTCAAAGGTCGGCTTAAAATGTTTAAATCGTATGTGAATATTACCCTTCTGCATACTGCCGATAAGCAAGAGCAGCCAGCTGACAAATTGAGCGATAATGGTTGCCAGTGCCGCACCGCCGACCCCCATATCGAACGTAAAAATAAAGATTGGATCTAAAAAAATATTCAAAACCGCACCAGCGGTTATGCCAATCATCGCAAATTGTGCGTTCCCCTGCAGACGCAGCTGATTATTTAAGACCAGCGATGACATCATAAAAGGTGTCCCGATCAAAATATATTTCAGATAATCAACAGTATAAGGCAGGGCGGTGCCGGTAGCTCCCAAAAGCTTTGCCAGCGGCGTCAGAAAAAGCAGACCTGACACGGCAATCACTGCCCCTAAGCCAATGGGCGTAAAAAAACCGACCGCCGCCATCTTTTCAGCTTCATCATACTTCTTACTGCCCAGCTCACGGGATATATAATTGCCTGAACCATGGCCAAAGAAAAAACCGATAGCCTGAATCAGCACCATGATTGAAAAAGCGATTCCGACAGCTGCCGAAGATTCGGTATTATCAAGATGTCCAACATAAACTGAATCAACCATATTGTAAAATGATGAGACCAGCATACTGATGATCGTCGGCACTGACATAGCAAGAATCAAACGTTCAACCGGTGATTCCGTCATCCTTTTATGCTTTTCATTCCGTTTTTGTTCCTCATATGTATCCATATCCGATTCCCTTTCTTATCAATCAAAAAGACACCCCTATTTAAGAAGTGTCCCTAAGTAATTAGTTATTTACTGCGGCGAGCCTTGCGTGCTGCTTCTGATTTAAGCTTACGGCGTACGCCTGGTTTTACATAAAACTCTCTTTTGCGAGCTTCAGCAAGGGTTCCATTTCTAGATACTTGACGTTTGAATCTGCGTAAAGCATCATCTAGAACTTCATTTTCTTTTATTACTACTTTTGGCATTACTTACCCTCCCTTCTGATGCAAGCATTAACATTATACATAATTATGTGATATTTTGCAAGCTTAATATGCAGAATTTACATTTTCTTTTTGAAGAAGTTTTACACCGGCACTTGTACCGATACGATCAGCCCCGGCTGCCACCATTGCCTGAAGATCTTCATAGCATCTGACACCGCCGGCAGCCTTTACTTTACAAGCACCATGAACACTTTCTTTCATCAGCTTTACATCCTCTACCGTAGCACCGGCTGTTGAGAAGCCGGTAGAAGTTTTCACAAAGGCTGCTTTTGCGTTCACACAGCATTCGCAAGCCTTGACGATCTCTTCCTTGCTTAGCAGACATGTTTCAAGAATGACTTTAACACAACGATGATCGGCTGCCGCTACCACACTGCGAATATCTTCTTCCACCAATGCATAGTTATGATCTTTTAAAGCACCGATATTGATTACCATATCAAATTCTTCCGCGCCGTTAGCTAAAGCTCCTTAGTCTCATAAGCTTTGACCGCTGAAGTTGTTGCGCCCAACGGAAAACCGATGACCGTACAGACCTTTACATCACTGCCCTTCAGCGCTTCTGCACAATATTTAACCCATGTCGGATTTACACAAACTGACGCAAAGTCATAAGTTCTCGCTTCCTCACACAGCTTTTGAATCTGTGCCTGCGTAGAATCAGCCTTCAATAATGTATGATCGATTAACTTATTCATCTTTTCCATCCTCCTCGATGCCCAAGTAATATCTGCGGATGATTGCCCGCGCCGCCCGATGATCACCAATATAAGGTTCCCGGCCATTTTCGCGATAAATGAAGGTTTCATCCCCTTTACCGAGAATCAGTACCGTATCATCGACATTGGCCATCTCAATTGCCTGCCTTATGGCATCATAACGGTTCTCAATATAAATATTGTTGGTATCTACAATCCCCGCTTTAATTTCATTGGCAATCTCTCTTGGATCTTCATCACGCGGATCATCCTCTGTCAAAATAATCATATCACAAAATTCACTGGCAACACTACCGAAAACTTTGCGTTTATGACGATCGCGTTGCCGGCACTGCCAAATACGGCAATGATCTTGCGCTGCGGCTGAGTAATCAGCTTAGCGTATTCAAATACTTTCTGTAAGCCATCTGGCGTATGCGCAAAGTCAACAAATACATTAAATGGCTGACCTTCATCGATGCGCTCTAAACGGCCGTCAACCTGATCCAGCGTATCCAGACAATCCAGAACTTTTTCAAGCTCCAAGCCGCTTTCATGCATGGCTGCGATTGCCGCCAGCAAATTATAAATATTGTATAAAGCGATCAGATTCGTTTTCACTTCATATTCACGGCCCTTATGCAGCATCTTAAATCTGGAATGCTGAGTGCCCAAGCGAATATCATCAGCCCGATAATCCGCATCATTTTGTACGCCATAAGTTACAACCCGTGCATTACATACTTCCGTAAGCGCGCGGCAGCACTCATCATCAGCATTCAATATGCAGACACCGTTTTTATTTACCATTTTAAATAATTTCTTCTTGGCTTCAAAATAATTTTCAAAAGTACCATGAAAATCGAGATGATCATAGGTCAGATTAGTAAAGATCACCGTATTAAAATCAACCGTATTCACTCGGTCTAATTCAAGACCATGACTGCTTACTTCCATAGCCACTGCCTTCATCCCATGATCCACCATATCCTTAAGCGTTGAATGAATTGTCAGCACATCCGGTGTTGTTAAAGAAGGCGGCAAAGTAACATCCCCATAAGAAATAGAAATCGTGCCCATATAACCGCATGGTTCAAACCGGGAGTGAACATCACGGATGATTTTGGCGATCGTTGACTTGCCGTTAGTGCCGGTTACACCATAAACCTGAAGCTTGCGGCTTGGATAATCATAGAACTTATTAGCCAGACGATTCATCGTCGCTAAAACATTTTCAACCTTGATATAGACAATGCATTTACGCTTATTTTCTATCGGTTTGCTGTGAACAATGCAGAGAGCACCGTTATCGATCGCCTGATCAACAAAATCATGGCCATCGCTATTGATTCCCGAAACACAGAAAAAGATACTGTTTTTAGTCTTGATCCGAGAATCGAAACTGAGTTCTTCGATTTCTATTTCCGGTGCGTGATCAAACATCTCTGATAGATTCATCCTTTTACCTCCTCGATTTTGCCCTGCAGCATTCCATTTTCATAACCTGTAATGACTACATTATGAATTTGATTTACAACTGACGCATCACACATAACAGTGACTGGAAAATACTGACTGGCATGTCCTATTGCCAACTGATCCTCCTGCTTCTCAAAAAGCACGCTGACCCGTCTGCCAAGCCAAGTTTGCTGGTATAGCGCATAATCATGCCCGCTTTTTACATTTAATAGTTTGGCACGTTCTTTCTTTACTAAACCGTTGATTTGATTCGACATGCCTGCCGCTTTTGTACCATCGCGTTTAGAAAATGGAAATACATGCATAAAGCTGAACTGAATGCGATCAAGATTTGACAGCGTCTCATTAAAATCTTCTTCTGATTCATCAGGAAAGCCAACAATAATATCGGTAGAAATTGAACAATCAGGCAATAATGCGCGGATTTCATCGATTCGCTTGATAAAAGCTTCAATCGTATAAGGACGATTCATGGCCTTTAACACATGATTGCTGGCATTTTGAATTGGAATATGTAAATGCCGGGCAATTCGCTCATCCTGCTGCATTAAAATAAGAAACTCATCAGTCAGCTCATTAATTTCTATGGAAGATAAACGGATTCTTTGCAAGCCATCGACCTCATTTAACAGCCGTCTCAATAAAGCGGTCAAATCAGTACCTAAATCATGACCATAACGGCCGGTATGAATCCCGGATAAGACTATTTCATAATGCTGATTAGCCACCAGCTCCTTAGCTGTCTCAATCACATCATTCATCGGCAATGAACGCTCACGTCCTCTCGCGTAAGGAATGATGCAATAGGAACAAAACTGATTGCAGCCATCCTGAATCTTAAGGAAAGCCCGCGTATGATCAGTAAAACGATGAATTGGCAGCGCCTCAAACACCTTAACATTGTCAATCTCATGAACCAGATTTAAGCGCTTCTTTTGTTTATAGGCTTGATCCACTTCTAAAGCTAAGCCAGCTTTGCCATCACTGCCTAAAATCAGATCAACTCCCTCAATATCAGCAACCTCTTTACTGCTGGTCTGAACATAACAGCCCACCACCGCAATAAATGCATCAGGATTTGTACGAATTGCCTGATGAATTTTCTGACGGCTTTTACTGCCTGCCGTATTGGTAACCGCACATGTATTAATAATGTAGATATCTGCTTTTTCTTTAAAATCCACTTCTGTATATCCCAGCTCTAATAGCCCCTGTACATAAGCCTGGGATTCATATGTATTAACTTTGCAGCCGAGTGTACTCATAGCAAATGTAGTCATTTTAATCACCTCAAACTAACTTATTATACACTATTTCATCTTAAATACAATCATCTTTGCCATTTACTTAACAGCTTCTCACCCCTGCGCAGCGTCTTTTCCGATAACCATCGGCGGCTGAGAATCAGCTGCAATGCCCCGCGCTCATCCACCTGTATCAGATAAGGCAAAAGCTCGGCAAGCTCTGAAGGCTCCTCACACTGAGATAAAGATAATGAATACAATGCCTGCCTGTCGGAAAGCACGTATAGCCGATGATTGAGTTTACAAAAACAGAATAATTGATCTTCTGCCTCGCCAATCAGTTCAAGCTCAGTAAAGCCCGCGGCTATCACATCCGTGCTCAAACTTTTCTGAGTAATCGAAGAAGCATACTCATAACGCAGCTGCGCATACTGTTTCAATTCAAAAAGAACCATCTCATCACGGTATATATCATTCATCCGCTCATCAAACATCGGTATGAACACTTGCTTATGATTGCGCATCACATACGGCAAGGCCGCTTTCAGTGCATCGATTTCAATATTGATCAGTCTTTTTTTCTCCAGATAATTTAAGCTTGACCAATAATCATTCATTTCGTAACATGCTTTAAAAAAAACGGTTTCAAACGCCTGTTTGCTTAAGATACAGCGATACAGAAATTGTGCATAAAAGAATTCAAGATCACTCTTGATGGTCAGATTTAATTTATCCGCTTTAAACTGTGATTGAATAAGCGGCAGCTGTTCTCGGCAGCTCTGGGTTTTAAACAGCGGTTCACGCTGATCCTTTTCACATAACTTAATCAGCTGCTTCATTTTGCTTCACCTGACAGATCATAATGATAGCTGATAGCGTTTAACGCAAATAACGCGGCTGTCTCAGCACGGAAAATCGCTGTGCCTAAGCTTACCCGTACAAAGCCAAACGCTTCAGCCTTTGCCACTTCTTCCAAGCTAAAACCGCCTTCCGGTCCAATCATTACCGCAATGGATGTAATATTCGGATGTTCCTTAAACACAGCTGCCAAATTGCAGGCTTTTAAATCGGCATCCTCATAGGCTATCAGCTTTAAGTCAGCCTGCACACCCAGCACCTGATCAAAATCAGCACTGGCCAGCACAGGTGTCTGATGGGCGCGTTTGCATTGTTCACAAGCTTCTGAAGCAATCTTATTCCAGCGCATCAGTTTTTTGTCCGCCTTCTCTTCTTTTGCTTTCACAACACAGCGGCTGCTGATCATCGGCTGAATCGCATAGGCACCGCATTCACATGCCTTCTGCAGCAGATAATCCCATTTATCACCTTTGATCAATCCCATAATAAGCGTTGTTTTGACCCTGGAAGCATTTAAAGGGAGCGCTTCAAGCACTAAGCCGGCTACTTGATCATCAGCAAATTCAATGGCTGTCAAGTAGGGCTGTTCACACTCATCCACCACCCGCACCCGGCTGCCTTGTTTCATCCGCAATACATTCTTTATATGATGGGCCTGTTCCTTATTAAAAACAAACTGTTCATTGATATTTAATTTACCTTGTACAAAATACTGCTGCATAACATCACCTGCAACCATTTTAACGTATTTGCCAATAAACTGCAATTAGATTCAAGACAACAAGAAAATGATTTCCTCCATCTATAAATTCAGGTAAGCATGCCATTAAGAGCGACATTCAGCTGCCTTCCTTGCGGCGCTGTACCAACCTGTATTTCAATGTCTCTCTTTTTACCTGCCGGAATTGGAGTCGTACTTGAGCATTTCCATACAGAAACTCTTTTTACCAGCGATTGATACAAAGGTAACTAGGTGATGCTTATAATGAATTTTCTGTAAAATATATTATTTTTTATTCATGACATACCATTTTCACGAGATGCTTTCATCTGTTTTTTATCATTTTTCAGATAACTTTTCATAACAAAAAATTGGTATTTCGATGTTTGAAAATGCAACTTCCTATAAGATAAAAAAGGGCAGCTTCTGCCCCAGCTCAATCAAGCCCCCTGAAATTATCTCATGAAGTTCAATGAGTGAAATCTCATGTTCCTTATCTAAATGCCTTTAAATATACGTACTAATAACTATTACCACGATCAATGATATTACATGACAATAATAAAAAGACTGCAGCTTTAGCTTGCCACGCGCATAAAAGCTGCAGTCATAATCTTCATGTGTGTCTGTATAACACAAAACGTCGCATAAGATATTTTTCCAACACACTCATTTCTGATTAATCTGACGATATTCCTGCGGCCGCATTGCTGTCAGCTGTTTAAATTTCATACAGAAATATTGAACGTTCTGCATCCCGCACTGCAGGGCGATCTCACCAATTTTTAAATTTGTCTCACATAATAAATGTTTTGCCTTGCGAATCCTAAGCTCATTGATGAAATATGGCAGGCTGACGCCCATTTCGGCATTAAAGACACGGCTTAAGTAAGAAGCGGAGACATTCATTGCATCAGCTATTTCATATAGACTGATACTTTGCTGATAATGACGGTTAACATATTGAATTGTGTTAATGATCAGCGGGCTGATGGCTGCTTTCTGTTCTGATTTGAATTGGCAGAAGGTAAGCAGCAGATCAAACAGCGATGCCTCAAATTCTTCAATAGCACAGTATTGTTCTAATCGCAGCACCTCATTGATATTTCTTCAAAATCAAGACGAAACTGCAAATTCAAAATCAGCAGCATTTTCTTAAGTTCAGAAATGATGTCATAGGTCAGGATAACATCCATGCTTCTTTTCAGTGACAGCATTATTTCATGTACGATGAATCGCATATTTTCAGGTTTACCGTCAAGCATATTTTGCTGCAGCTTCTGAACCATGGGTATCAAATCAATCAATTTCACATTCTGACGGTCTTTTATAAACATTGACTCCTGCATCGAACACGGACGCATTTTATAAATGCCAGCCGATGGCTGTTCCTTAACTGTTTAAATGCAGATTGAAATTGTGCATATGAAACAATCGGTCCTGAATACAGCGTTATACTGCTTAAATATGGATGTTTAACCGGCCTTGCTTCAATGAATTGCTGCTGCAGCCTTTTTTGTATCTGATCAGAAATGATGTGTATTGGCAATTCCTTACTTGTTTTAGGTGTAATCATGACTGCAATTAATTTTGATGAGTCATAATTGACCGCACTCATTTCCTTTTCAAATTCATAGCTCTGTTCAAGGGATAGCAGCAAGTCTTTACAGCTGCAAAAATATCCAGATAATTTTCACGGTTCAAGTTTAATTTACTGTTATAAAAACGTTTTCGAATACCCGCAAGAATCAAATAGCAGTTATTAAAATCGATTTTCAGCTCGACATTCATTTCCTGCATCATTTCTAAAAGCTGATCGTATTGCTGACCAAAAAGACTTTCATTTATAATGTATCGTTTGCATGTTTCAATTTGCTGCTGCTTGAAATTATCCATAAGTACCTCTTATTCATTATAAAGCAGGCAGTCTAAATTATCCAGACTGCCTCAGCTTTATTTATTTAAAATATCTTCGGCAACAAGCTTGCCAAAAGTAACATTTTCATTGGTAGGCGCACCACCGAATAAGCCATCATGCGCGCATTCACCAACAGCATAGAGATTATTAATAGCATGACCTGCTTTAGTTACAACATGCATCGATGAATCCACCTCAATACCGCCAAGAGTGACCTGTAAGCCCGGTTTTGTTGAAACCGCATAATAAGGGGCTTGCGTAAAATCAATAGTAAGATTTGCTGAACGGCCGAATTCCTCGTCGACACCCGTCTCAACAGCCAATCGGTATTTCTCAATCGTTTCGGTTAAATTATCGGCAGGAACACCCATTTTTTCAGCAAGCTCTTCAATTGTGTCAGCCTCGATAAAATAGCCCTGATCTTTAAATCCCTGAAGCCGTTTTGATTTATCCATAGCACTTTGATCGATCAGAATAAACACATGATCGCCTTCCTGTTCCATCATCCATTTAGAGAGTGTTGTATAATCCGGGTAATAATCATTGCAGAAACGTTTGCCTTCTAAATTTACCATGATGCCGCCTTCTGCCCGTGCAGCACTCAGACTTGAATTCACGCCATTCTCACTATGAACCGACGGATTCAGACGAACAACATCCATAAAAGCTAAATTAGCATCTACCGCTTTTACCAATTCAAAGCCGTCACCCGTTGAGCCAGCTGCAGATGTTGACGGTAAATCTGCCCATTCAGGCGCATATTCCAGCAGTGCTTCTTTACCTGATGCAAAGCCGCCGGTCGCAATGACAACGTTATCAGCATAAATTGTATAAGTCTCATTTGGACTTTCAACCTTGACACCCTTTACCTGATCACCCTCAGTTACCAATTCAATTGCTTTTGTTGACAGACGCATATCTACATCCAAACGTTCAATTTCAGCATTCAGTGCCTTAACGATCGCAACACCCAGAGAGCTGCCATCTTCAGTTGCCACCTGATAAGTTGAGAGCGGTCGGTTGATTTTCGTTCCCAGACTGTTCAGCCATTCAACACTTTCCTCAGAACGTTCAAGCAGTGTTTTCCAATTATCAGCATTCATATCTGGATTTTTACTTACTTGATCAGCGATGTATTCATCAATGCTTAAACCCAAGCCGGCCTGCTTTTGATATTCGGTATTAACGGCTACGAAATAAGTGGCCGCAAGACTTGTAGCACCGCCATTCATGCTTGCTTCTCTACAAGAATCACATTCTGACCGCCTTTTTTAAGTTCAATGGCAGTGGTCATTCCAGCACCGCCGGCACCAATAACTACAGTATCACAAATGACATCCTCTGCCTCAGATTTTATTGCTGCTGTTACTTCCTTATTTTTCATCGCTTCAATATCAAAGCCAGCCGCCTTAAGCCCAAGCTCAGCAGCCTCCAGAATCGCCTTGCTTGTATTAGTAGCGCCGGCAATGGTATCTATTTTCAAACTTTGATGCTCAACAATGGCCGCCGGAATGCTTTGAATCGGTACATCAGCAATACCCGCGGTTTCCATATGCTCAATAACCTCTACTCGAATTACTTTCGCATCCTTAACCTCTACCTCAACCTTAACATCTCCATTATTCCCCTTTGCGCTCTCTGTATAGACGCCATCGGTGATAATGGTATCCGCCGGCTTATTACTGCAGCCAACAATTGTTACAATCATACACAAAGCTAAAACACACCTCAGTAATTTTTTCATATGATTCCCTCTTCTTTCACCTCCATTTTAGCATTGTGAAATTATTATTTTGTTATACTTTTTTTACACTTGTTCATATTTTTTGACATAAGAAAAGATCATACTGCCATATTCAGCATTTATAACGCTGAATATATTAGAATGATCAAATTAATTTAATACTATTTAGTTTTCTGTTCGCCCTCTAAAGCAAGACGTCGCAGCATTTTTACCTCATGCGGTTTTAAAATCCGGTATTCACCCTGACTCATATCGCTGACCGTAAGAAAACCGAGTGATTTTCGATGCAGACTGGTAACCGTATGGCCATAAACCTCCATCATACGTTTAATCTGCCGGTTCCTGCCTTCCTTGATCGTAATATCAAAACGTGTCTTTTGATGATCAAAATCCTTGTTCTTTACTCTCAGCTTAGCCGGCAGCGTCTGAATGCCGTCATCAAGTACAACACCCTTTTCAAGTGCTTTAATCTGTTCAGTTGTCAAAATTCCATCAATAATTACCTCATAGGTTTTAGGAATATGATACTTAGGGTGAATCAGCTGATTGGCAAATTCACCGTCATTCGTTAAAATAAGTACACCGCTTGTATCGTAATCAAGACGGCCGACCGTAAAAATGCGCTCATCACATTTAACCAGTGAAACCACTGTTTTGCGGTCAAATTCGTCATCTAATGTGCATACGGATTTCTTTGGCTTATTCATAACAAAATAAACCTTGTTCTCCTTTTGAATCTGCTCACCATCAACCTCAATAATATCTCCGCGTTTTACTTTATATCCTTGTTCAGTAATGGTTTCACCATTCACTGTTACTCTGCCTTCACTAATCATTACTTCTGCTTTTCTTCTTGATGTAATGCCGCTTGCAGCAATTACTTTTTGTAAGCGTTCCATATAAAATCATCCTCTCTATTCCTTATTTTACCCTAAAAAGCTATGAAAAGAAATAGAACGTTAAAAGAATTGCCATCGTAATACCAGCTAAATCGCTGATTAATCCGATTGCCAGTGAATTTTTGATTTTTTTTACTCCGACGCTGGCAAAATAAAGTGTAATAACATATAATGTCGTATCGGTTGAGCCTTGAATGATACTTGCCATCTGACCGGCAAAGGAATCAACACCCAAGGTTTTAAAAATATCGATCATCACTGCCAGCGATGCATTGCCGCTGATTGGTCTGAACAGCATCATCGGAAAGATTTCCTTCGGTATGACACCGGCAAAAGAAGTAAACAGATTGGCAATGGCATCTAAAAGACCGCTTTCCTTCATCATCGCAATGGAGAACATCATCCCCAGCATTGCCGGAAAGACATCATTAAATAAACCGAAACCATCCTGTACACCATGAACAAAATGACTGTATGCGTCCACTTTCTTGATAATGGCAACGATCAGAATAATGCCCAAAAAGGCCGGCAGGATAATGTTTGTGCTAAGCACGGTTCCACCACCTGTCTACAACTAAACCAACAAATGAAGCGAAGAGCGTCGATACGACGGCAAAGGGAATAAAAGTGGTAGGATCTAAGGAACCATAGGCCGCCCGCAGCGCGATAATCGTTGTCGGAAAGATCGTTACGCCGCCGGTATTAAGCACCAGAAAAGTTACCATGGAACGGCTGGCAGTTTCTTTATCCGGATTATGCTTCTGCATTCCCTTGATTGCCTTTAGTCCAACAGGGGTAGCCGCCGAGCCAAGGCCAAACATATTGATTACGATATTGCTGGCAACATAACCCAGAGTTTCTGTATCATCCTTGATATCCGGCAGAATGAAACGCAGAAATGGCCGCAGACAGCGTTCCAAAAAAGCCAGACAGCCGCCAGCCTGAGCAATTTCTAAAATACCATTAAAAAACAAGTGATTGCTAATAATGGCAGTACAAAATTCAATGTTTCTTCACCAACGGTAACCATTGACTGTGACAAAGCATCGACTTTGCCGGTGGCTATGCCATAGACCAATGAACATAAAATCATCACATTCCAAAGCTTGTTCATGAAAACACCTTCCTTAACAAAGATTGTTTGATAATTGGATAGCTTTGCGTCTTGCTTGCTTGACCGCTGCTGACCATGACAGTGACTGTATTCTTATCGATAGTGGTTACGATTTTAAAGGGCTGCTGTTCACTTTTGGCAACAAGAAAGACAAACGGCTCAGCTACACTGAATTCAATTCCCTGCGTTTTGTACAGTCCCTGATCAAGAATTACATATTCCTGATATTGTTCAAAAAAGCTTCATGCTTTGCTTTATGCAGTTCAAAATATTCACTTTCGCGAAACTGACAACAATACTTTCACTATCCCCTACCTGAGCACTGGTCACTAAGGTTTTCCCTGAGTTCATCGTATATCCGGTTTTGCCGCCGTTACATGCGTCATATTCCGCAAGCAGACGATTTTTATTTTTCCAGACACCCAGCTCGCCATGATAATTCTGCGTGCCGGCGATTTTTCTGAACACATCATTTGCCATCGCCGCTTTCATGCATAAGGCCATATCATAACAAGTCGAAAGATTTCCGCCGTCTTCTTCATCTAAACCGCTGGGATTGCGGAACACGCTGTCCTTCATGCCTAATTCAGCGGCTTTCTCATTCATCATGTCAACAAAGGCCGCCACATTGCCGCCTACATGCTCAGCCAGCGCGTAAGCTGCATCATTGCCGCTTCTAAGCATCAAGCCATGAAGCAGTGTAATCAAGGTCACCTGCTGTCCCTCCTTTAAATAAATGGAACTGCCGACCTGATGGCAGGCATCATAGCTGATGGTAACGATCTCATTGAGCTCACTGTGTTCCAAAACCACCAGCGCTGTCATGATTTTGCTGATAGATGCTACACTTTGTACATCATGCTGTCCTTTTCTTCAATCACACTGCCATCTGAACTAATCACTACATAGCTGGCCCGAACAGGCATCGGTGCCAGTAAATTCAATGCTAATAGCAACAGCAGACATTTTTTCATAAGCTTCACCCTTATCATTGTATGCAGCAGCAACACATTTCAGACAAGAAAAAAATCAGCCGAAGCTGATTATTCAAAAAAGAGCGATCAATTTGTTCCAAAAGCTTTTTCATTATAAGCTTTTAATAGTGTCAGCTGTTCATGAAACAGCGTTTTAGCACACGCACTTTCACCCATGCCTTCCTCAAGCATTTTATTCACATTCGCTAAACGCCAGACAATCCGATCCCGCATAGCCGGCATTGATTTAAATGTGCTCATTTCATACAAAAACGTTTCTGCAATCCGATAAGCCCCCAGCCGATCAATGTTATCACAGTCACTCAAGGCATCTGCCTCACGGATATGTGAATAATTACCCGGACATTGATCATCGACATGCGTGGCAATACAATACAGAATATCATGCTGCTGCTTTTCACTTAAGGCTAAAGTTTTCAAAAAAGGCTGTACCAGCGCGGCGGATACCCGGCCATGGTCAATCTCTTTTTCAGCGTCAAATTTGCCATAGTCATGCAGCAAGCATGCCAACGGCAGCACATCATCATCATAAGCTTCAGCCGCACACAGCTTTAAACCAAGCTGATACACCCTCAGTGAATGTTCATACCGATAATTCAGATCAAGAATATCCAGCTGTTCAAAGGAATATAAATGCGCTTTCAGAAAGTCATGCGCCTTCCTTAGATTATTTTTATTCATTGAATAATTCCTCATCCATATTCTGTTCAATTACCGGCAGATCCGGCAATTCATTCAAACTCTTTAATTTAAAAGCATCCATGAACTCTTCAGTAACCTCATAAAGAAAAGGTCTGCCCGGAGCGTCGGTACGTCCGCATTCTTTAATGAGCGAGCGAGCCAGCAGCTTACGGATCATCATATCACAGCTGACTCCCCTGATTTCTTCAATCTCAACTCGAGTGATTGGCTGCTTATAAGCAATGATTGCCAAAGTTTCCATTGCAGCCTGAGATAAGGTTCCCATCTTGGTCGACGAAAATAATTTCTCCGCATAAGGATGAATCTTCTCCTTGGAGATAAACTTATAACAGCCGCCAAAGCATACAAGCTCAATGCCGTGCTGATCCTCAAGATAATCTTTCATCATTTCATCAAGCAGAAGCTGTACCTCATTTTCACTGCATTCACAGCTTTCCTTCAGCTGTTCAACCGTCAATCCCTCATCGCCGCTTAAAAAGAGCAGTCCCTCGATGACCGGCTTTAATTCCATCTTATTCATCTCCTTTAATGATCCAGATCGTATCATCGTCATCAACCGCATAGTTGATCTCCCCATGCTTGATCAGATCCAACACTGACAGAAAGGTTACGATCACCATATGCAGATCCGTACAATCCCCGCATAATGTTTCAAAATTCATTTTACCGCTCCAAAACCGCAGACGATCCTGAATCTGCACGACACGCTCATCCAGTGATAATTCCTTAATCGTCATCCTTGTCTGCTGAGGACGCTGCAAAAATGAACGGCGGATGATTTTATTCATCGCCTTCACTAAATCATAAGGATTCCCCTGAAGTTCTTCTTCTTTTACTAAAGTGATCCACTGATTTGTTTCTTCACTGGGCGGTTTTGTATAAGACATCTGACGCTGATTATAATAATCTTCAAATGTTTGACAGACCTCTTTATAGCGCTGATATTCAAGCAGCCGCGCTACCAGCTTATCGCGCTGATCTTCTTCAAATTCCTCTTCAATCAATACTTTTTCACGAGGCAGCAGCTTTTTGCTTTTATATTCAATCAAGCCCGCCAGCTCCGATAAATATTCACTGGCTATTTCAAGATGATAGGCTTCCATCGCATTCAGATAAGTCAGATATTGTTCAGTTAATATATCCATATCCAGATCAAAAAGATCCAATTTATTTTCCTTGATCAGATGCAGCATCAAATCAAGCGGTCCCTCAAAGGAATGGGTCGTTACTTCAAATGCCATGAAATCACCTCTAGGGGTAATTATAACAAAAATCACTTCTGAAATAAAGAATTTATCATTAAATCAAAGCCTCTGTCCACTTATGCATGCTATTTGACAGTCTCTTTAAATTAATCGCATATATAACAGCGGATATGGATTCCCCTGCTCATCGCACTCACTGCGCTTATAAATTTGAAATCCCATGTGTTCATAGAATCTAACAGCCTGAGGATTTTGTTCATTCACTGTCAGTTCATTTACAGAATAGTAATCAATGCCAAACTGAAGCAGTCTTTTGCCAATTCCTTTTTCACGCTCTTCATTTAAGATAAACAGCATTTCAAGCCGATTTTCCGCAATACCCATAAAGGCTATAGGAGAATTACGATCATTCATCATCACGATGAGATGCGGCACGGTATTCAGTGCCTGAGGAACATATTCTTTAATCTTTGATATTTCAGCAGCCGATAAAAATAAGTGAGTGGCTGTCACTGAGTCTTCCCAAACAGCTGTAAGCTGTTCAATCAATAAATCACTGCGATCTATAATTTCAACGATTTTCATCCTGTCTCCTTTTTCATTATTCATTGCCGCTTCTTTAGCTAATCGGGTATATTCAGATATAAAATCGGTTTTTGCCATGGTATACCCATCACGGTCAAATTCATAAAGCTTCCATAGCTTCAGCTTTAATTGCTCATATTCTCTCGCGATCTCAATATGTTTATTCAGATAATCACAAAAGTATATTTCATCATGATCGCCGTTAAGCCTTAAATGAATATGAAAGACTCTTTCAGCAAACCCATGCTCAGTGTATCCTTTATTTAATGAAATTCGATTTTCTGCTTCAGACATACAGATATAGCCATTCTTTATCAGCAATTGTTTAATCTGCTTCAGGTCGGCCGGTTCAGCCGCTTCAATCAAGATATCGATGATCGGCTTAGCCCTATTCCTTTAATCGCCGTAGAGCCGATATGATTGATGCTTAAGGCTAAATCAGGTAAAAGCTTTCTCAGTAACTGCCTTTCCTCTTCATACCATGTCTGCCAGCATGGCTGATAAGCACTCAGTGAGATCGGAAATAAGTGCCACAATTCTTCTAGGTTCATATCGGATAGTTTTTTGTCATAAATGCCTCCGTCAAGTTAATAAGCATTTCCATTATATCCGATGAAAAGAAAAAAGCGAAATTATTCAATCGATTACTTCGCTTTCATCTGATCATTTTGTTTTTTAGTTGAGTGGATCAATGAGCCAAACAGCAGACGGCGCATCTCCTTGAAGGAAAAAGGAATTAAAGGATAAAGATAGGGATACTTAATTGTATCGGTCGATAACAGCAATAAGAAATGTGCGATAATGCCGATACAGAATCCGGGTATCTTAAAGAACAATGTCATTAGATTCAGACAGATACGGGAAAATTTATTTGCAAGTGAAATTTCATAACCAGGGGTTAAGAAGTTACCGAGATTGCTGATGGCGATCATAATCAGAACTTCCTTTGTATAAGCACCAAATTCAATCCCAAAATCACCAAGCACAAAGACGACAAGAAAACCCATAATGCCGGAAAGCATATTGGAGCATGGATCAGTGACTGACGAATCCATTCAACGACCAGCTCAGCAAATAGGATTTGAAAGCCGAATTCAAACGGATGCACGCCCTGTACCGGCAGATTCAGCATTGTTGGATTTTCGCTGACCCGCAGGGCAATCCATAAGGGCATCAGATAGATCGATAAAAAGATGCCGATGTAGCGTGACAGCCGGGTGCAGAAAGCCAGCAGCGGTGTCTGGGTGTATTCCTCTGCCTGCTGGATCTGTTCAAAGAAAGTGGTTGGCAGCAAAATGGCGGAAGGTATCGTGTCTACCAATACGACTAAACTTCCCTGCAGCAGATGCAAGGCGCATAGATCAGGACGTTCAGTATAGCGCACATGGGATAAGGATTCAATGTTTTGCCATACAGTGCTTCTACCAGATTGCGGTCATTGTAGATTTCAACCTGACTGTTTGCCCGCAGGCGATGCTTGAAATCATCAAGCACATCCTGATCAACGATCCCCCGCATGTAGACAAGCTAAATCCGTTTTGGTCAGCTTGCCTTCCTTATCCAGCTCTACCACCAACCGTTCATCACGGATACGGCGGCGGATCAGGCCGACATTCTGAATGATATTCTCTACAAAGGCATCATTCGAACCGCGGATGCTTTTTTCATTTTCCGGTGCATGCACTGAACGGGTCGGATAACCGCGGGTCTCAACGCTGTAATAAGCCGGATCATGATCGAGAAGTACGACACATTGACCGCTTAAAATCTGAGTGATCGCTGCCTGTTCATCTAAAAGGGCACTGACGGAACCATTAAAAAAGGTTAAAGGGTCCTCCTTAGGACTTTGTGTAAAGCCTTGAATCAATGCATTGACAGCACTCTGAGCGGACAAGCTGGATAAGAAAATCATACTGATTGTACGGCCATGCAGTTCATAGGTGGTAAAGGATACATCAAAGGATGCGGAAAGCTTTTGTCTGATGGATGCCAGACGTGCTTCGTTCATGATTTAGGTTTAAAGAGGATTGCGACAATAAAAGCCATGAAGATCGCGAAGGCAATACCGGCGCTGCATTTATCAAACACACCGGTAATCAGACCCAGCCATCCATCCTCCATTGCACCGGCAAAGGAACCATGAGCCAAAGAATGACCAAAGCTGGTAATCGGCAGTGAGGCTCCGACACTTGCCCAATCGACAAGCTTATCATAAATATTAAAGCTTTCCAAAAACGCTCCCAGTACGACAAATAACGAGGTTATGTGACCGGGTGTCAGCTTGGTATTATCATAGATCAGCTGACCGGCAAGACAGAGCGTGCCGCACGTTAAAAACGCATAGATGTAAACCATTAAGCATCCTTCCTTTCAAAGCAGACCGCATGAGCGACACAAGGAATCGCTTCCTTCTGCGCTAAAATTACCGGTGTCAGCAAAGCGCCGGTCGCAATCAATAGAATACGCTTCATCTGATTCGTCCGCAGCAGATCAAACAGCTTACTGACCGTTACAACCATTGAACAAGCACAGCCTGAACCGCCGCAGAAGATTGGCTGATTGTTGACATCATAGATCATCAGACCGCAGTCATTCAGCTTATTGTCAAGCTGAAAACGCTGTTTCAGACATAAATCGCTCAGCATCGCATAACCCAGCTTGGATAAGTCTCCGGTTACGACAAGATCATAATCGTCAAAAGTACGATTCATATCCTTAAAATGTGTCATCAGCGTATCATAGGCGGCAGGTACCATGCACGGCCCATATCATTGGCATCACTGAAATTCCAATCGATTACCTGACCGATCGTAAAAGCAGTCACCGCTATGGCTGCCGGCTTACTGCCAAGCACCACCGCTCCGGCACCGGTAACCGTCGAAGTTGTCGTTTCCTTTTTCTGCGTGCCATATTCATTGGGATAACGGAACTGCCTTTCTGCTGTTGCTGTATGGGATGAAGTAAATGCGAGCACATGCTTCATTTGTAAATGCTCAACAGCGATTGCCGCGTGCCCCATCGCCAAAGCCGAAGTGGAACAAGCTCCGTATAAGCTGACAAAAGGAACCTTAAGATCCTTCGCAAAGTAATTAGAAGACGCACATTGATTGATTAAATCCCCACCATATGCCAATGCAATATCATGGGTTGTCAGCTTTCCCTTTTTTAAAGTATCGCTGACCGCTTCCTTGATCAGACGCCGTTCAGCTTTTTCAAAGGTTGACTCCTCACAATAGTTATCATTAAAAGCATTAGTAAAATATTCTCCCAATGGGCCTGCCTTTTCCAGCGGGCCTACCGCGCAGCCGCTGCTTTGCACATATACATTTTTAAATTGCAGCGTCGTCATAATAAGCTCACCCCATAGCGGATCGCGCTGAATACAATTGCTGCCACAATTCCATAAGTCAGCACCGAGCCGGCAAGCTTAAACATATTGGAACCGATGCCCATGATCAAACCTTCACTCTTACTTTCCAGCGCCTCAGAAGCTAATGAATTGGCAAACCCGCTGATCGGAATAAATAAACCCGCGCCCACCCATTGCGCCAGATTGTCATAAATGCCTAAGCCGGTGCATAAAGCGGTAATCAAGATGACGGCCAATACAACCACTGTTACGGATTCATCAGCCTTCATTTGGAATTGTTCAACTAAAAAATTGGCCGCAAACTGACCGATTACGGCAAGCAAGCCGCCAAACACAAATGCCAGCAGTGCATTGCGAAGCTTATGCCGCTTTGGCTCATGACGTTCAGCAACCTTTTTTAAATGGATTTCGTTCATAAAAAACCTCCTTGTCCATAGTATGTGCAGACAAGGAGATGCTTAAACACTTAATCACTGACAAAACGTTCTTTCAGCTGTTTCAAAATTTTCTTCTCCAAACGGGAGACCTGTACCTGAGATATATTCAGCTTTCTGGCGATTTCATCCTGCTTCAGACCGCATTCATAACGATAATGAATCAACAGCTGATCTCGGGCATCTAAAGCTTTAATTTCTTTCTGCATCGCACAGCGCAGTGTAATATCACTAACCTCGCGGTCAGATATCTTGTCCTCAAGATACAACGAATTGCCGTCTTTTTCATAGATCGGCTCATCTAAGGAATAGATAAACTGATTTGCGTCAAAAGCGAGCAATACATCACTGACATCATAGCCGCTGGCAGCAGCTATCTCACTATAAGTTGGTTCCCGATTCAGTTTCTGAAACAATTCATCCTTGACCTTCACCATGACCAGAAAGCCTTCTTTCAGTGAACGTGAGATGCGCATGGAACCGTCATCTCTAAAAAACGTTTGATTTCACCAAAGATGATCGGCACTGCATAAGTAGAAAACTGAACATTCATTGAGAGATCAAAATTATTCAGCGCCTTCATCAATCCCACACAGCCGATTTGAAAAAGATCCTCACGGCTGATTTTCTTGGAAACAAAACGCTGAATGCATGAATAGACCAACCCCTGATTTTTTTCCACAAAGGCTTCCTTGGCCGCCTCATTGCCCTCATGAGCCGCTTTGATCAGCGCTTCATTATCAAGCGTTGTCAGCGGATTTGTGGAGCTGTTTCTGGATAACAACGGTCGTACCTTCTTTCGGTGTCGATATAACATCAAAGGAATCTGAGAATGTATCCATGATTGTCATTCCCATACCCGAGCGTTCAAGTTCACTCTTACTTGTATACAAAGGCTGAAGACACTGATCAATGTCATTGATACCGCAGCCCTTATCAGTAACGATAATCGTCACCAATGAATTTACCTCATAGCCGATCTCCAGCTTTACGATTCCCTCTCGGCAGCCTTCATAGCCATGGATGATCGCGTTGGTGACTGCCTCCGCGACAATTGTTTTAATTTCCATTACCTCATCAACACTTGGATTGAGCGGCATCAGGAAAGCAATTGCCGATGTTCTCGCAAAAGCTTCATTTTCAATTCTGCTTTTAAAAGTCAAACACATCTTATTCATAGTTTCCCTCATTTCTTTCTTCACGGATCAGCTGGAAGATACCGGACATGGCAAATAAAGCACGGTTGTTTTTGGAAAGATTAGCAACACTCATGGCTATCCCCAGCTTTTGACATTGCTTATAACGGGCCAATAAAAAACCGATGCCGGTGCTGTCTACAAAAGTGACATCCTTGAAGTCAAAACACAGGGCAGCCGGTTTCTCCTTCTCAATAAGCTTTATGCATTCATCCTTAAGCTGAGTGATTGCATAGTTATCTAATTCTTCGCTGAAATAAATAATCAGTCGATTGTTTTTTAGTTCTGTTCGCATAAGACCTTCCTTTCGTTTTTTATCTTATCACAGCTTTTAAAATGAAAGTTGATTTACGACAAACACTCCTAAGCTTCGACAAAAAAACAAGCACCGCGTCCTTACGCAAGTACTTGTTTCCATAGATTTAAAAACAGATCAAAATAAGATACTTTTTCCATCGGTACATTTACGCCCAAATCAACCGTAAGCGTCGTTTGGTTATCCAGCGTGATAACCAATTCAGCAATTTTTTCATCCACGGCATAAGGCAGTTCATTTTTAATAAGCACGACCTTTTGTTCTGTAATCTGCGGTTCTTCTCCTATTTTAAAGACAATCGGCACCTCATTTAAAGTAACCAGCTCAGCCCTCTCAGGCTTTGCCAAATCGATATTGAGCGCGTCGATCACACTGCCCTTTTCATAGATTATTTTCTGATCAAACATCGCAAATCCATAGTCCAGCAGCTGCTTGGTTTCAGCATTTCTCACCTGACTGCTCGGCTCCTTCATCACCACGCTGATCAGTCGAAGATTGTCGCGTTTTGCGGTAACCGTGATGCAGCTCATCGCTTCTTGAGTAAAACCGGTTTTTAAGCCGTCGACACCCTCCATCTGTTTGATCAGCTTGTTGGTATTCACAAGCCAGAACGGCTTTTCACTGTCTTCACGGATATACGTGTCATAAGTTGAAGTAATGGCCAGCAGCTGATCACCGCCGGTCTGAATCAGCACTTGGGCAATGCGGGCCATATCCTTGGCACAAGAATAATGCTCGGGATCATGAAGCCCGGTCGTATTCACGAAATGGGTATTTTCCAAGCCGATTTCCTTTCCCTTGTCATTCATTTTTTTCACAAAATTCTCAACACTGCCGCCCAGCTTTTCTGCCATCGCCACCATTGCATCATTGGCTGATGCGATACAGATTGATTTGATCATATCTTCAACCTTCATTACCTCATTCACTTCTAAAAATATCTGTGAGCCGCCCATAGAAGCTGCCGTTTCACTGACGGTAACCGTATCCTCCATGCTTAAACTGCCATTATTTAACGCTTCAAAAATTAAAATCAGCCCCATCATTTTGGTCATGGAAGCCGGATACAGTTTTTCAGTTTCATTCTTTTTAAAAACTATCTGGCCTGTAGAATATTCCATCACATAGGCGCTCTGTGCCTGATTTGCTAAAGCCGGCTGTTCCTCTGCTTCCTCAGCCTTAATAGGACTCAGCGTTAAGGTCAGCATACAGATCAGTATAGCTATCCAACCCTTTTTCATTGATTCACCTCAATGCATTCTATGGACCTGAAGGCATAAATATGCAAAAAAGCCTGAGAACCCTCAGACTTGTTTTATAAAACCTTTACAATTAACGGCATTTTTTCACATGCAGTATCAGAAACAACAAAGCAATCATGGAAATGATCGATCCATTCATCGCTTAATGGCGCATTGATGTGAACAAAGGCAAGCACATCGCCGTCATGAATCTCATCACCTGCTTTTTTATTTAATACAATACCGACTGCCGGATCGATCGTATCCTCCTTAACCGCCCTACCAGCGCCGATCTGCATTGCTAAAGTGCCCAATTCAAGTGCTTTCAGCTCACGGATCCAACCGTTTTTATGCGTTTTTATTTCTACGACCGTTTTTGCTGTTGGCAGCAGTTCTGGATGCTTGATCTGTTCGACATCGCCGCCCTGAGCTGCTACCAGCTCCATCAGCTTAACCAGTGCGCTGCCATCTTCGATGCTCTTTTTCAGCATGACCAAGGCTGCTTCCTCATTTTCAGCAATTTTAGCCTGTACTAGCATGATACTTCCGGCCTGCAGACATAATTCAGTAAAATCAGCCGGGCCTTCGTTCTTTAATGTAGCGATTGCCTCTTTAACCTCAAGAGCATTACCGATCGCATTGCCCAATGGCTGATTCATGTTAGAGATCATCGCCCTTGTATCACGGCCTAAATGTTTGCCGATCGTAATCATCGTCGATGCCAGCTCTTCCGCGTCTTCAACACTTTGCATAAAGGCGCCTTCACCAAATTTCACATCCAGCAGGATCGCGTCTGAACCCGCTGCCAGCTTTTTCGACATGATACTTGACGCAATTAAAGGAATCGAATTCACGGTGGCTGTTACATCACGCAGTGCATAAAGCTTCTTATCCGCAGGTACCAGACTCTTGGTCTGACCGATTAAGCAATGCCAATATCATTCACCTGCTTCACAAAAGCATTTTCATCAAGAAAAACATTAAAGCCTTTTATCGACTCTACTTTATCCAGTGTACCGCCGGTATGGCCTAAGCCGCGGCCTGACATTTTAGCGACCTTAGCACCGCAGGCAGCCACCATCGGCGTTAAGGAAAGACTGGTTTTATCACCGACACCGCCGGTAGAGTGCTTATCCACCTTGATGCCCTGAATGGATGACAGATCAATGATATCACCGCTGTGCAGCATCGCGTTGCACAGATCCGCAATCTCTTCACCATCCATCCCTTGAAAATAAATGGCCATGCACAGCGCGCTGACCTGATACTCAGGAATCCGTTCAGCTACATACTCACTGATCCAAAAATTAATTTCTTCACGGCTTAATCGGCCGCCGTCTCGTTTCTTTTCAATGATATCTACAAATCGCATCGTGTACCCTCTTTTCTTCGATAATGAATCAACAGAAAACCATCAAACTGTTCCTTGCTTACAACGATAAATTCATTCACATCATAGGCCGGAAAATAAGTATCGCCGGCATAATCGCCAGGCACTAGCGAAATCCACATTTCATCCACATAAGGCAGCGCCGCTTGATAGATTTTAGCACCGCCGCAGATAATCAGCGGTTCCACACTTTGCTGATATTTTTTAATAAATCTTTAAAGTCATTGATTACATGAACATGCTCAGTCTCATAATGCAGCGGCTGATGGGTAATGACATAGGTTGTACGCTGCGGCAGCGGCTTTTTAATGCCTCAAAGGTTGTACGGCCCATCACGATATGCTGATGCAGCGTCTTTTCCTTAAACTGCTTCAAATCTTCTTTTAACTGCCACGGCATCCAACCATCCTTGCCGATACACAGCTTTTCATCATGAGCAACAATCAGTGAAATCATACGCTCACCTTCGCTTTAATGGCCGGATATGGATCATATCCTTCAATTTTGAAATCCTCATATTTAAAATCATAAATACTCTTTACATCCGGATTAATGATCAGCTTCGGCAAAGCTCTTGGTTCCCTTGCCAGCTGCGTTTCTACCTGATCAAAATGATCGAGATAAATATGTACATCGCCAAAGGTATGAATAAATTCCTTAGCTTCATAGCCGCACACTGAAGCAATCATATGCGTCAGCAATGAATAAGAAGCGATATTAAACGGCACGCCCAAAAATACATCCGCACTGCGCTGATACAGCTGACAAGAGAGATACTTCTTATCCGCAGATACATAGAACTGCATGAAAGCATGACATGGCGGCAAAGCCATATCCTTGATTTGCGCAGGATTCCACGCACTGATGATATGACGTCTTGAGAAAGGATTTTCCTTCAGATCATGAATTAGATTTTCCAACTGATCAACACCAAAGAAGTCGCGCCATTGATGACCATAAACCGGGCCCAGCTCACCCCACTGCTTAGCAAAATCATCCTCGGTTTTGATCCGCTCGATAAATTCTTCCAAGCTCTCATTTTGATAAGCAGCTGACTGACGATACTTCTCATAAGGCCATTCATTCCATATTTTAACATTTTTTAATACTAACGGCTGAATATTGGTAGAACCGCTGATAAACCAAAGCAATTCTTCTGCGATTCCCTTAAAGAAGACTTTTTAGTTGTCAGTAATGGAAATCCCTCACGCAGATCAATCCGCATTTGATAGCCAAAGCAAGACTTCGTGCCAGTACCGGTACGATCCTGACGCAGCTCGCCATTTTCCATGATGTGTCTGCATAAATCTAAATATTGTTTCATAAATCTGCCTCCCTGTTCTTTAACGCATGTATTTCTGCCTCACTCAGCGGCCGGTATTCACCGCACGCCAGCGATTCATCAAGCTTCAAACTGCCCATCTGCAGCCGCTTCAAATAAACGACCTCATTGCCAACCGCATGCATCATCCGTTTGATCTGATGAAATTTTCCCTCATGAATCGTCAGTTCCATCTCATCATCGCTGATTTGCCGCACCGCTGCCGGTTCACAGCATTCCTCTTCATTGATTTGAATGCCTGCTTCCAACGCCTCAATATCAGCCTGCGTAATTACCTTTGCCACCTTCACATAATAAATCTTATCCACATGCTTCTTAGGCGCTAAAAGCTCATGCGCCAACGCCCCGTCATTGGTAATCAATAACAGTCCTTCAGTATCGATATCAAGCCGGCCGACCGGAAAGGCATCCATCGGTATATACTGATCAAAGCAATCCATGACTGTTGCCTGTTTTTCATCAAAGGTCGCGCTGATTAAGCCTGCCGGCTTATTCAGCATCATATAAATATATTTTTCATAACTCACCGCTTCATCATCCAGCAGTACAACATCGTTTGTCTCATTAATTTTTAAATCATCATTACGCACCAGCTGACCATTTACCTTGATCCGTTTATTGCGAATCAGCTGCTTAACCTCCTTGCGCGTTCCTAAACCCGCATGGGCTAAAAATTTATCTAATCGCATCATGAGCTACCCTCTTCTCACTAATCGTTTCATCATTTTATTGATATCAATTTTAAAAATTGTCTGCGGCAGCTGCAGGAATGCCGTGATTGCCAAATAAGCACCGACACTCAGCAGTCCCTGAATACCTAATATGAGCACACACAGGAGACGGCCGTGACCGACAGCATTAAAGCCGACAAAATTAAATACCAGACATAAAAAGTGCCATACCGGCAACGCCAAACATCATCAGCACCATCTTGCGGATCGTGTATTTCCACTGCACCTTGTAATTGCGTTTCAGGAAATACGCATCCAACAAAATAATCGTCAGCATTGAAAGCAGATTGGAAATCGAAGCCCCCTGCATACCAAAGAAATGAATACATGGGATTTCAAAAATCAGCTTTACAGCCGCACCAATAATCAAATTGATAAAGTTCTGTTTACGCAGTCCTACCGCCATCAGCAAGGAAGTAAAAATTGGCGTCAAAGTACCAAAAAGCGCGTCAATCGTATGCCATTTCAGCAATACACCACCTAATTCAAGTGAAGAAGTGATCAGCATGACATTGCCGGCACCCGGATAAGTTACCAAGCTCTCGCCATAAAGCAGATACATGATCGGTCTTGAAAAGAACAATAAACAAAATGAAAGCGGAATTGCCAGATATAATACTGAATCGACACAGTCATACACATGTCTGCGCAGTTCCTTCCACTTGCGGTCAATCACTGATACAGTAATATAAGGAATAATGGAAATCGAAAAACCCGGTGCAAGAATCTGCGGAATGGACGTTACCTTATTCACCTGTACCGAAATAATCGAACCAAAGATATAATTACAAAGATCAGCCGAAACCCCGGTTGCCTCTAATGCCTTCGTATAAAACAGCCAGTCAATCATATTATTTGAAAAGCCGACAATGGCGACTAAAAGATAAGGAACCGCGATACGCACTAATTCCTTAAACAGCAGCTTATGATCATCCACCGAATAAACTTCCTGCTCATTCGCAAGCCGTTTAATTTCCGGCATATTTTTTTATCAAAAATAAAGATATGCACCAACGCGCATATGGCTGCTACACTGGTCGAAAATACAGCAAAATATACCGCCCAGATGCGATCCTGTTTAAATACATAAACCGTTATAGCACCGGCCCCCAATAAAAACATGACCCTTGAGAGCTGTTCCAGAACCTGTGAAAAAGCATAGATTTCCATTTCCTTCAAGCCTTGGTAAAAGCCTCTGAAAGCACTTAAAACCGGCACAAAAAAGAGGGCAAAGGAAATCAGCACAATCACATTGCGAGTGATCTGCAGCGATTCCGGACTCGAATTAACACCTAAAACAATCGAGGCCAGCGGAGTCGCAAACAAAATTAAAAAAGACATGCCGATAAAGCCCAAAGCAACCATCAATCCCTGAGCAATCCGCTTGATTACCAAGGTTGTACGATAATCACCAATGTTTGAATACTTAGCAACCAGAGTCGCGATCGCATACGGGATACCGGCAATTGAGACATTGAGAATATACGAATAAATCTCATACGCAAAGCCGTAATACTGCATATTATCCGCGCCGGCAATCGCATTGAGCGGAATTACGTAAAGCAGTCCCAGCAGCTTTGAAATAAAGATACCGGCTGAGCTGATCAGCCCGCCGATAATAATTGATTGCTTCTTATTTTTCATTCTAATAACTCTCGCCCTCTACCCACTCGCCATATTCATTATAATAACCTTCATCATAATAACCATCCTCTGAATCATTCCCAGTATCGTCGGCTTCACCATTTTCATCATTATTTTCATCATTTTCCGGCTTTTCATCCGTACCGACCTCATTTAGCACCTTACCCTCTGCCGGAACCGCAATATCTGCCGCATATTCTGCATCAAGATTAAAGAAGATACGTGTTTCATTCAAGCCCGAATAATCACGGTAAACGACAAAAACATTGAGTGTAAACTGCGGTACATCTGAGACACCATTGCATGCCAAAGCCGCATAAAAACCACGCTGTGCATTGCTTTGAAAAGGAATCAGATTAAACTGCTCCTCATCAATGACACCAATTGAAGGAAATATATTTTCTGATCCGACCTTAGAAACATCGATTACCATCATTTCAACATTATACATTGCCTGTTTAGGATTACTGATTGTTACTTCATAAACATACTGTCCCTTGCTGTCTTTCGTAACTAAAAGATCATAATCAAAAGGAATCTCGCTGGAAACAGTAGAATTATTATTAATAATTGCTTCTACATAGCCGATATATTTAGTATTCGTATCGGAAGCCGCATTATTAGATTTAGCGCATCCGCCTATAAGACACAGACAGAATAAAAGGGTTATGATTTTATGCATAAACTCACCTCACAAATTAGTATAACATAAAATTAATTGAATTCATATTTAATAATGAAAAGGCCGGATCACTTTTGACCCAGCCTTTTTCATTAATCTCTGCGCTTAAATGAATCGCATTCTGTCTGCTGACAGCAATCGGCTTTGCCGCAATGGCAGCCAACGGTAATTTCATGAGCACAGCAGCACTGATGTTCATTAAAAATACAGTTATCAACTCGGCAGTTGATGTTTGTTTTCTTTTCCATGGTCATTTCCTCCCAAAATTAGTCTAGCCCTCGCGGACAAAACTATTCGTAGAGAATCAGGGCAGAAAAACAAAAGATCTGTTCATCTTCCCCTTCAAAAGCTGCAGTAGCAAAGCGAATATCCAAAATTTTGGGCTGCTTGCTTTCAATAAACTCGTTGATTGCATCACTGAGATCATCCTCATGCTGTTCATCAAAAACCTTTACCTTCATGTCATCACCAATTGAAGTTTAACATGAAGAGTTTGAGTATTTTGTCATTTAAAGTAGGTATCCAGCTGAGCGCATGTCTCCTCAGAAATCGTACTCATGGGCAGCCGCAGAATATTTTTGCACAATCCCATCTTTGAATATAAATATTTAACACAGGAAGGATTGCTTTCAAGGAAAAACAAACGGGCGATCAGCTTAAAAAAGATATCTTTGCCGGTGCAGTCTTCTCCCTGCTCATAAGCCTCAAAAAAAGCAATTAATTCCGGGGTGTACAGATGACCAATCACGCTGACAACGCCGCTCATGCCGGCAATCATCCCTTCAAGCAGATAACCGTCCTCACCGCTGTACACATTGAAATCATCAAGTTCCGCAAGGATTTCACTGACCATCTGTAAATTATGATCCGCCTGCTTTAAAGCGACGATGTTCTTAAAATCCTTAGCCAGACGAATTACTGTAGCACTTTCCAGCGCTACCCCGCAGCGGCCCGGCACATTATAGAGCATGATATTTTTGCGCGCGTTTTCCGCTAAGACTGCAAAATGCTCATACAAGCCGTATTGTGACGGTTTATTGTAATATGGAACCACAATGAGATAGCCGTCAAAGTCAAGCTGTTCACTTAATTTAATCAAGCGGACTGAATCACAGGTTGCATTACTGCCGGCGCCGAACCATACCTCACAGCGTTTATTCACCTTATTGATGACAAATTCAAGAAAATCCAGCTTTTCATTTTCTGAAAGTGTCGGTGATTCGCCGGTCGTTCCGCATACCATCAATCCGCTGACACCCTCGCTGACCAGCTTTTCAATGATGCGTTCAGCGCTTTCATAATCGATTGCATTAGCTTCTGTAAACGGGGTTATCATAGCCACATAACATTTACTTTTCATAAAACACCACCTGTCTGAGTATTGGCTGAAGCTGCCTGCCCAATAAAGCATCCTCGCACGTCTGCGCGGTCAAGGACCAGTCAGCCACCAAGCTGTTTGGCTTTTTCATTGGATCATCCTGGGCAAACGGTACGAAATATATATTTTTCAGCGCCAGCAAAGTAAAAATATTACGGCCTGAGATACCCAATGCATCATTGGTTGCAATCCCGCAGATGATTGGTTTTTGATTGCGCAGCATTGCCTTGGCGGCTAAAGCGACCGGGCAGTCATAAGCCCCATTTACCAGCTTAGCAACACTGTTGGCACTCATCGGTGCGATTACCATACAATCAAAATATTTCCGCGGGCCAACCTTCTCCGCTTCCACAATATCCTTGATCAACGCTGATTCGTGATATGTTCACAGTCATTTTGAAAATCAATTGCGTTATAAAACCGTGTTGAACAAGCTGCCACATTCTTAGTTAAAACGACCTGAACTTCGTTGTCTGCCGCCAAATCTCTCAGAACCTGAATGATCGCCTGATGATTACAAAATGAACCTGTAATACCAAATAAAATTTTCCTATTTTCCATACTCCATCTCCTTCATCACACATTCGGCAAGTATTCGGCCTGCGCTTTTTGAAGCAATCAAAGCCGGCAGCACACCGGCATTAATCACATGACCGCCTTTCGAGGTTATGCGGCTTTCCGGCATCCGGTAAGCGGATACAATATTCAAAATCAATGGTGCTTTAGGCCAATGATTCACTAAATCCTCATCGATCCAATTCGTTAATGAAGTATTAATAACAATATCGCTGACTGGCAGCTGCTTCCATGTGCTCACCGACATAAAATCACTCGTTTCATGATCCACCTTCCGGCGTATGACCCTCACCTTTACATCCAATGCTTTCAGCAAATTGTAAATTTCCTTACCGCTGTGACCAAAGCCCAACAAGTCAACCTTACATTCACTAAGTCCTACCGTTGTGTTATCCAGCAGTAAAAACAGCACACCTTCGGCCGTTAGCCGTGAATTGGCGCTGAGAAACAGATCATCATCGGATAAGTTCACACATTTAAAAGGCAGCTGATTGATTTCTTCATTCATCGTAGCGTGAAGATGATGCAATCCTTACGGCAGTGATGCCAAAAATCATCCGGCAGATTGATCCACGCATTGCGCATCTTAACCTGATTAGAGCGAATACCGCTCATTGGCAGAAGCAAATAATCAAATACCGGTAAGGCATCATTGACATTATCAATTAAATAAGTCGATGTGGTTGTACTTAAGTATCGCTGTGCTTCCAGCATCCGCTGATCAGAATTAAAAATTCCTATCACTTTATCATCCTTTCATGCCTATACTATGTAGAAAAAGAAAAAAGGCACAAGAAAATGCAAAAATCACTTTCTGCGCCCAACAAGAAAAAAAGCGTAAATCCAATTGGATCTACGCTTATCTATATGATTTTGTCTGATTATCCAATCAATTCCAAAATCTTAACATCATAAGGTTCTTCAACCTGATTCACCGTTACAACATCGCCGACCTTACTGTCGATGATAGCTGCCGCAAGCGGTGTGATATTTGATAATTTACCTTGCAGAGGATCTGATTCTACTGAACCGACGATCGTATAAGTCTCTTCTTCATTGGATTCCAAATCCAAGATTTTCACTGTTGAACCCAGCTTTACAGTCTTGCTGTTTTTCTTCCGGCTGACAGCCTCATCATCAATGATTTCAACATTTGCCAGCATTGCTTCCAAATCACGAATACGTGCTTCTACACGTGCCTGACGGTCACGAGCCGCATCATAGTCCGCATTTTCACTCAAGTCACCCTGTGCGCGCGCTTCCTGCAATTCACGGATCACATCCTGACGAACTACATGAATTAAATTTTCCTGTTCCTGTAATAACTCATTATAACCTTCTTTGGTTACAAGTACCTTCTTATCTTCTGAAGCCATTTTATCACTCCTTAACTCGGCTATTATAGCATATTTTCCTGTATTATACTACTGATTTTTGTCGTCAGCAGATCAATTGCCACCTGATTGTGACCGCCTTCAGGAATAATGATATCCGCATATTTTCGGCTCGGTTCAATAAAAGTATTATGCATTACTTTTACGGTTGTCGTATACTGTTCAATCACTGAATCAATCGTTCTGCCGCGTTTTTTCACATCACGGATCAAACGCCGGATAAAGCGAATATCGTCATCCGTATCCACAAAGATCCGGATATCACAAAGATCGCGCAGCTGTTCATCCTCGAGAATAAACAAGCCCTCAATCACAATCACATCGCTTGGTTCAATATGCTCGGTCTCCTCACTGCGGGTATGAACAACAAAATCATAAACCGGTTTTTCGATAGCGGCACCCGCCATCAACTGTTTCAGCTGGGCTACAAATAAATCGTTATCAAAAGCAAATGGATGATCATAATTCGTTTTTACACGTTCCTCCATCGTCTTATTTTTCTGATCCTTATAGTAATCATCCTGACGGATAATAACTACTGAATTGGTATTTTCATATCTTTCCTTTAAGCGTCGGGAAATTGATGACTTCCCAGAAGCACTGCCGCCGGCAATACCGATAATTACTGATTTTTTCACTGCTGTCACCTCTTAATAATTGAGATACTGTTCAATATTCGCTAGATGCTCTTCATAGGTAGTCGCATAATAAACCGTTTTATCACCATAAACATCGGCGATGAAATACATGTAATCGGAAGGCGTAGGATTCAATACCGCTTCAATGGCATCAATTCCTGGATTACATACCGGTCCAGTCGGCAGGCCATCAATCATATAGGTATTATATGGACTTTCTACCTCATAATTCTGTTCACAGTCCAACCAGCTGTCATACTCATAAAGAGCATAACAAACCGTCACACTGGACTGCAGACGATAGCCGTCACGCAGACGGTTTTCAAAGATACCGGCAATCAGTTTCATATCATCAGGATGACCGGATTCAAACTGAACGACTGATGCCAAGGTTATCAAATCATGGAAGCTCATTTCACTGCCTTCCAGCTGACCCTTAAACATCTGATAATTGCGGTCGAACTCATCAAGGAAACGCATCGTCACATCACGGGCATTAGTCTCACGATAAAAGAAATAAGTTTCCGGATAAAGGTATCCTTCCAGCGCTACTGTCAGCTCTGGATTTATTATGCTTTCATCTAAAAATTCATACTTTGCGATCATCTCATCCAAAAAAGCTTCATCATTCCAAAGCGACATCAGCTCCTCGGCGCTTACATTCGTGTTCTCAGCGACCGCAGCAGCGATATCCTTAGCCCAATAGCCTTCGGGAATCGTGATTGATACCTGATTGCTCATTGCGGCATTCGGATCATTTAAGACCGTCAGTATTTCCTCAGGTGTCCATGATTTATCAAGCGTATAAGTACCCGCCTTAAAATCACTCAGGTCCTTCTGCTTCATCACCAGCTTCGTAACAAGTTCATTTTTGATGATATAGTTATCCTTTAAATTTTTAAGGATCTGATCCGCGTTTTCACCTTCACTGATCTCAAATTCAATTGGATTCTCCACATGACTTACCGGTTCAAGGCCTGAGCGATAATACATAAAACCGCCCAAACCGACAAGTATTGCCAGTAAAAGGATGAAGGCAAGAACAAGACCCTTTTTATTAAGCTTCTTCATCTTCGCCAAAAGCGCCAAGCACTTCTTCTACCATTGCCCATTCCTCATCCGTTTCAATCGGCAGCAGATTGCCCTCATCATCATAGCAGGAAGCAAAGACTTCACCGCCTTCATCTTTAGGGTCACAGAACACAACATACTTCTTTCCGCGGCCTTCATCATCAAAGGTGAAAAGAATCTCCATTTCTACTTCTTTGCCATTTTCATCAGTAATAAATAAACTGTTTGATTCCAACATACTTTTTCCTCCATTAATAAGAAAGGGCAATCAGCCTTAACTTTTACTATCAAGATAACCTTGCAGGATCTGCACCGATGCCATTTGATCAATGACCTGCTTACGTTTTTTACGCGAAACATCAGCCGCAATCAAAATGCGTTCTGCCGCAACGGTGGTCAGCCGCTCATCCCATAATATGACTTTTAAGCCCTGAGCTTCAAGCTTTTCCTTAAAAGCAATTGAAACCTCACCGCGGATACCTATATCGCCGTTCATATGCTTCGGCAGTCCGAGAACCACCGTTTCAATCTGAAATTCATCGATATACTTCTGAAGCAATGCCAGGCACTGATCATAATCATCATCCTGAAAACGCAGTGTTTCTACCGGCCGGGCTATCATCCCCATACCATCACTGACACTTACTCCGCAGGTGCGGCTGCCAAGATCCAGTCCTAAGATCCGCTTCATTGCTTAATATCTTCCAGATATGTACGCACCATCTCTTCGATGATCTCGTAACGCTCAACGCTCTGGATGATTGAGCGGGCATTGTTATGACTGGAAATATATGCCGGATCATTAGAAATCAAATAACCGGCTAATTGATTGACAGAATTATAACCTCTTTCTTTTAATGCCTCATCGACGATTCTTAAAATATGACGAATGTTGTCACGTCTTAAATCATCGGATTTAAAAGCCATCGTTTCAGTAACATCTTTTTTCATAGGAGTACCTCCTTTTCATTTATTTTACCTTAATTTATATTAAAATTAAAGTCCTAAACCTAGTTTATTTTTAACATCTTTTAGTGCTTCATCAAGCTTCTCATCAGATTTGCCGCCCGCCTGAGCAAGATCCGGCCGGCCGCCGCCCTTACCATCGCAGATCAGCGCAGCCTGCTTAACCAGATTACCGCAGTGATAGCCAGCCTTAACCGCATTTTGACTCGCACCGCTGACAAAGACAACCTTACCATTATGACTGCCGCAGATAAAAACAACACCGTTGATCTTATCACGCAAAGTCATAACCATATCCTTTAACGTATTGCCTTCAACATTATCAATGCGTTCAACTAACATCGCTGTACCATTTACATCAACCGCATTTTTAGCAAGCTCATCAGCCTTAAGGACAAGCATAGAAGCATTGAGAGCCGCATTTTCTTTTTCACCGCATTTAATTCATCAAGCATCTGCGTGCTCTTCGCTACAACATTGCTTAAACCGTTCAGCTTCAGCATGCCGGCAATCTCTCTCAATTGATTTTCCAGTACGACAAAATCACGATAAGCTGCATAACCGCTCTTGGCTACGATACGGCGCACACCTGAACCGATGCTCTCTTCAGATTCAATCTTAAAGACACCGATTTCCTGTGTGTTGTGAACATGACAGCCGCCGCAGAATTCTTTAGAGACATCACCCATGCTGACAACGCGGACAACATCGCCGTACTTTTCATCAAACAAGGCGGTCGCACCTGTCTTGCGGGCTTCATCAATATTCATATTCTGAATCATCACCGGATTTTTCTGAGCGATATATTGATTGACTAAATCTTCAATCTGCTGGAGCTGTTCCTCACTCACCTTTTCAAAGTGTGTGAAATCAAAACGCAGATATTCATCGCTGACAAATGATCCGGCTTGGGCGATATGACTGCCTACAACAGCCTTTAGAGCGCTTTGCAGTAAGTGACAGGCAGAGTGATTGCTTGTAATAATCAAACGCTTTTCCGTATCGATCTGACCGGTAACATCATCACCGCATTTAATCGTACCATTCACAAGCTTAACATGATGCAGATGCTGCTTATGCGGAGCCTTCTTCACATCGGTAACCTTTGCCTTCATCGCGCCATTCAGCAGCACACCGCTGTCTGCTACCTGTCCGCCGCTTTCCGCATAGAAGCAAGTTTCCGATAAGATGACATCGCCTTCTTCATCAATCACATCCACTTTGTGACCGTCCGCAAAGCAAGCTATCACCTTCGCATGACAAATTGTTTCTTCATAACCGATGAATTTGCTGGCCTCTGTAAAATTCATTAGATCTGCTGATTGTGAATTCATTGATTCCAGCGCTTCACGGCTGTTTCTAGCTCTTTCACGCTGTTTCTCCATTTCCTTATCAAAGCCTTCTTTATCTACTTCAAAACCTGACTCCTGAGCCATCTCAACGGTTAATTCAAATGGGAAACCATAAGTATCATAAAGCTTAAACGCTGTTTCACCGCTGATTACCTTATCTTTTGTAGATGCAATTACTTCATTCATCAGACGCTCGCCATCAGCTAACGTAGCATGGAAACGTTCTTCTTCAGCCTTCACAAGCTTTTGAATATATTCGATTTTTTCACCGATATAAGGATAGTAATCTTTCATGATTTCATAAACGACCGGTACCAGCTGATACATGAAGGCACCTTCAATCTTCAGCTTTCTGCCAAATCTTACAGCCCGGCGCAGCACTCGGCGCAGCACATAACCGCGGCCTTCATTCGCAAACAGCGCCCCATCTGCCAAAGCAAAAGTCACTGTACGGATATGGTCGGCGATAACACGGTATGCCATCTTATTCTCAGTATAAGGAATCGATGTAAATTTTCTGTCGCATGAATCAGCGGCAGGAAAGATCAGTATCAAAGTTAGTTTCACCATCTTGTAAGATGCAGGCCAATCGTTCAAGCCCCATTCCGGTATCAATATTCTTTTGCGGCAATTCCTTATAGTCCTTGCGGTCTACTCCCTCTTTGCCATCATACTGTGAGAAAACCACATTCCAGATTTCAATATAGCGGTCATTGTCCAAATCTTCAAAGAACAGCCGTTCACCGATGTGCTCCGGATCATAGGCTTCACCGCGGTCATAAAACATTTCCGTATTCGGACCGCATGGTCCTTCACCAATCTGCCAGAAATTGTGTTCCGTCTTACATATATGTGAAGGATCAACACCCATTTCATTCACCCAGATATCATAAGCTTCTGTATCGTCAGGATGCACCGTTACATACATTCTTTCCTTTTCAAAACCGATATATTCAGGACTTGTTAAAAAAGTCCAAGCATAATTAATCGCCTCACGCTTAAAATAATCACCAATAGAGAAATTGCCGAGCATCTCAAAAAACGTATGATGACGAGCCGTTCTGCCGACATTTTCGATATCATTGGTACGTATTGATTTCTGCGCATTGGTAATCCGATTGTTAGCTGGTTTGATCGTGCCGTCAAAATATTTCTTTAAAGCGGCAACCCCTGAATTGATCCATAACAATGTAGGATCATTATGCGGCACTAAAGACGCTCCCGGTTCAATCATATGACCGTTACTTTTAAAGTAATCTAAAAACATTTTTCTAATTTCACTGCCGGTTAAATTTTTCATAAAATTTCCTCCTTTTAATTGAAGCATAAAAAAACGCTCCTGTCGTCCAGGAACGTAATAATTACGCGGTACCATCCTGATTCACAGCAAGGCTGTGCACTTAGTTATCCTTAATTAGCGTAAGGGAACGCGCAAAACTCCAACGCAGCCTTCAAACCTTCACCACACAGGCTCACACCAACCGCCCGCTCTCTTCAGAAGTGTTAATTTTACTCCTCATTTTCATCATTTTGCCTTTGTAATTATAGCATATGAATTTTTATTCTTCAAGCATCTCACCAGAAAATATCTTCCCAGCCGCCGACATTCTGATGAGACGCCGCATGCATATAACTGCGTACTGATATTTGTATAAAACTGGCTAAAATGGGTGAGAGAATTAAACCGATAACCCCTAACATCGCTTCCCCCAGCAGCAAGCCTAGAAACAGATATAAGGGATGCACATCCATCGCTTTATGAAAGATCAGCGGCTGAATGAAATTGGCCTCTATTTGCTGAAGCACCCACACCACGGCAATACATAAAATCGGAAACTGCGTAAAATGCAGATAACCGGCTAATGCAATCAATAAAATGCCGATGGTTGCGCCAATATAAGGGAATAAATTTAATAAAGCCAACAAGCCGGCATATAAGAGACTGTTAGGAAATTTAAACAAAACGAGAATCAGAAAAACACTGACAAAGATAAACAGCAGATCGATACAAGTTCCGATAATGTACTGTACAACCACGCTGCTTCCCGTCTTATAAAAGTTAAACCATCGCTGATGATCAACAACATATTTTTAACCATATTCACCCCGGCCTCAAAATCAATACTGATAAAAAAGCAATCATATAGCTGAGAGTAAAAATAGTGAAGCCGGACACCCCATTCATCACAAATTTCATGCCAATATCTGTTGAATTGTTGATGAGTGAGCGTTTGAAATCATCATTGAAAACAAAATCAAGCTGATTAGCATTCAGCCAAGTCGATAATTCGCTCAGCCAGCTTTCTAATGTTGATGAAATCGTTGATAACTCATTAATTAAAACCGGCAGCAGCAACAGCAAGAAGCCAAGAAAACCAATCATACAGCCACCGTAGACAATAAACACTGAGGTGCGGTTTGTGAAATACTTGCTTAAGCTCATAATGATCGGCTGCAATGATAAAGCTAAAATTAAGCCATACAACAAAGGTTTCAGTGCCAGCAATAAGGTAATCAGCGGATCATACAGACCTACTGCTTTTAAGATCAGCACCAGGATGTATACGCTAAGACAAGCTGGCAGCCAGCGCATTAAAAGAACGCGCAGCTGATTTACTTTTTCTTTCATAGAAAAACCCCAACGAATGGGGTTTAGTCAAGATACTCTTGAACTGAATGAAGATTTCTCATCATCTGTTTTTTAGCGCGGCGGCCTTTATAGCAAAGCTCATCAATTTCGCTTTCCTTGCAATAACCAACCAAAACACCGATACCGATACCGCAAAGCAGTGTCATAAGACTTTTATTCATAGTAATCACTCCTTATCACTTTTTAGTATGATTGAGTACAATAAATTTATCCAAAATATTCACGGATTCTTAATTCCAAAGTCGTATTTCTGATTTTTCTTTCCTGCTGAAGGATCGCTTTTTCAAAAGCCTCCCGTTCACCCAGCAAAACCAGACTTTTTTGGCTCTGGTAACACCGGTGTAGATTAAACGGCGCTGCAGCATGATATGGTGTTCATTTAATATCGGCATAATCACAATTGGATATTCACTGCCCTGAGATTTATGAATTGAGACACAATAAGCATGTGTCAGCACACTAAAGTTCTCCGGTGTATATTCGACAATAATGCCCTCAAAATCAACAAAGATACGATTTTGATGATTAAAATCCTCTTCTGCAGGCACAATTTCCGCAATCCTGCCGATATCCCCATTGTAGACATCATCATCCGCTGATTCTTCAGCTGTAAGACCTTATCACCTTCCCGAAAGGTTCGAAAACCTAAACGGATTTCCTTCTTATAGAGCGCCGGCGGGTTGCATAATTTCTGTAAGGCAAGATTTAAACCGTCAATCCCGGATACGCCGCTATACATCGGTGCCAGCACTTGAATATCAGTATCGGCATAACCCTTCTCAAAGGCATTGTTGACAATCTTTAAAATCTGATCCTTTACCTGATAATTCCGGCATTCAAAAAATGCGACGTCATGACCGCTGTCCAATATGGTACAGCAGCCGCGGCAGATTTCGTGTGCCAGTTCAACAACATCGCTGCCCTGACTCTGCCTGAAGATTTTTTCCAGCCGGCATACCTTGAAGCTCTGACTGGCAATCAGATCCTTCAGCACACAGCCGGGACCCACTGAAGGCAGCTGGTCTTCATCCCCGATCACAAGGATTTTCTTTACCTGTTTGCTGGCCAGCAATAAATTATAGAATAACCATTGATCAACCATAGAAAACTCATCAATAATTAATAGATCCGCGGTGATTGGTTCCTCTGCATTAACTAAAAACGTATTGCTTTCAAGATCCCATTTCAATAAACGATGAATCGTCGTAGCCTGTACATCACTGCATTCACTAAGCCGTTTAGCTGCTCGGCCGGTCGGTGCGCACAAAGCAATATTATTATAGGGGTAATAATTGCGGTACAAGGCAATAATGCCTCTAACAATCGTCGTTTCCAGTACCTGGACCGCCGGTCAATATGGAAAGGATTCATTAAAAAAATCACGTATAGCCGCTTTCTGTTTATCTTCATAAGTAATCGCAAAATCAGCTTCAACTTCTTTCAGACGCTCTTCAAGATCATCAGTAATCGCTTCAACCTCATTCATATAAGGAAAGCCTGATAAAAAAGATGCAATCCCCTTCTCAGCATCATATTGTGTACTGTGATAGATGCGGTTTTCTTCAATGATGATCATACGGTCCATTTTCAGCTGTTCTACATATTCATCAATTTCTTCTGCAGTCAGCATCAATCCTTCTTTTCGCAGACGCTTGGAAAAAGCAGTCATAAATTCATCATAGTCAAGAAACTGTTGCCGCTGCTCATGCAGGCATCCAGCAATACAGACAGCAGCAGTGCCTTTAACCGATAGGATGATTCTGTTCGAAGCCCAGACTGTAAGCAATTTTATCAGCGGTTTTAAAACCGATGCCGTCAATGTCTTCAATCATCTGATAGGGATTATTTTTGATAATAGTTGCAGCATCTGCGCCATAAACCACTTCCAGCTTCATGATATTACGGACACCTAAACCAAGCTTGTTGAAAAATACAATGCTGTCATCAACCTCATCATTCTCGTCGATACCACTAATAATCGATTGAATACGCTTATCGTTTTTCTTTTTAAATAAAGGGATCAGGACATCGGGATCTGCCTTGATTCTCTGAATTGCATCATTGCCCAATTCAGCGACAATCATTTCAGCTGTCTTGCGGCCAATACCGGGAAACAGTGCACTAGAAAAATAACGCACCAAAGAGTCCTCATCCTTAGGTATGACCTTCTCCATGCTTTGCGCAGCAAATTGTACGCCATATTTTTCATGTTCGATATAACTGCCCTTTAATGAAACAAGCACATCCATCTGCAAAGCAGCAAAGCAGCCGGTCACAATACAGTCTTTCTCATTTAATTCGTGCAGACGAAAACGAGCTACCGTAAAACCGTTATAATCGCTGCGATAGCGGATCGAAACAAATTTACCGACAATCTCAATAAGTTCTTCCATCTTCGCCCTCCTTATAAAAACATGGCTAAGGTGCCCAGCAGGTTAACCATAAAATGAAGCATGATACTCGGATAGATTGAATCATTCTGCTCATAGGCAATACACAATATGAAGCCGATACCGGCATATGTCAGCAAGTACCAGGCATCGGTAAAATTACCCGCCAGTAAAGATGAATAAATATGAATTGAGCCAAACATCAAGCCGCTGATCAACATGGAACAGATAAAGTTCAGCTTTCCGCGGAAGCAGCGAAAAAAACACCGCGAAACAAGGTTTCCTCCACAATCGGTGCATAGACGACAGTGATAAAAGCCGTCAGCAGCGGGATGGCCTTCATTGACTGATCCAATCCCTCTTGATTCACACTGCTGGCAGTCCCTGACAACAGTGAGGCAATCAAGGAGAAGCCGATATTTGCTAAATATACAATGATACATAAAAAGAAAACATTTTTCAGCACTTTACTGAGCGGCGGCAACTTCTTCCAGCTTTCTTTAAACAGCGGAAAAGCTACTATGATTGAAAATAGGATCATCCAAATATAAAAAGCAAATAAAACCGCGCTTGATGTCTGAATTGCCCAAGGATTAAGCCATAATGTAATACGGGCAGCCCAGCGCGGATAGAAGTAAGCAAAGCCTACATAGTAATTAAGAATTAACAGCAGACAGCGAAGCGGCGATAAAGGCGCTTTGTCCATCTTTCTGCCTGTCAGTTTAACGGCCATTGGCAAGTCTCTTTTCCAAACGGGATGCCAAAGCCTCGCCGTGATAGAACACTTCATCGATCACACCGCCGCCAAGGCAGCACTCGCCCTCATAGAAAACCGCTTCCTGGCCGCATGTAACCGCCTTAACAGCAGGGTCACATTTCACAAATACCGTGGTTTCATCAATAAAACGAATCGTTACCTCATTATCTTTTGACGATAACGGAATTTTGCACTGCATTGAAGCTCACCCTGCGGCTTATTCTTGGCAAACCAATTGACGCCGCTCACCAGACAGCTGTCACTTAACAGCCATTCATTCTCATCGCCATTGGCAACGTAAAGAATGTTCTTCTCAACATCCTTGCCAACGACAAAATAAGGGCCGTGGTCACCACCGATTCCCATGCCCCGGCGCTGACCGATCGTATAGTACAGCACACCCTCATGGCTGCCAACTTTCACTAAGCTGTTTATATCAACAATAATTCCCGGTTTTGCCGGCAGATAGTTCTGCAGGAATTGTTTAAAATTACGTTCACCAATAAAACAGATACCGGTTGAATCTTTCTTTTTCGCAACCGCCAGCTCCCACTCATCGGCAATCCGCCGCACCTCTGGCTTTGCTAAATCACCAATTGGAAACAAAGTTTTCGCAAGCGCATGAACCGGTACCTGACATAAGAAATAAGTCTGGTCTTTATTCTCATCACTTCCCCGCAATAATTTAGTTTCACCTTCATTGCTGACTCTTGCATAATGGCCGGTTGCCACTAAATCAAAACCTTGATCCATCGCAAATTTGAAGAAAGCATCAAATTTTACATATTTATTACAAAGAATATCTGGATTTGGTGTTCTGCCTTTTTTATATTCATCTAAGAATTGAGTAAAGACATTATCCCAGTATTCTTTCACAAAATCCACGCGTAAAAGTTCAAGACCCAATCGGTCTGCCACCCGTTTCGCATCCATATAATCCGCTTCCTGAGGACAGACATCGTCCTGAATCGTCCGATTTCCTAATATATCATTGTTTGCCAGTGCATCCCAGTTACGCATAAATGCACAAGTAACATCATAACCCTGTTCTTTTAGAATGACAGCCGCTACTGCCGAATCCACACCGCCGGATAAACCCAGCAATACTTTCTTACCCATTGTCATCACCTCGTATTATTATACATGAAATCAAACAT